>CAWEXJ010000001.1:0-507122 GCA_963813035.1 uncultured Solirubrobacteraceae bacterium
AACTGCCCGCCGGGCGCCCGAGAGCCCTCCCCCACACGAATGCCGTCCGAGAATGTAAGGTCATGCAGGCGATGTCCAGCGCACCAGGAGAGGAGCCCCGGCCAGGCGTGATCATCACGCACCCCAACCGGGACAAGCCCGTCGTGCAGGCCACCAGGGCGACGGTCATCGTCCTGTTGCTGGCCAGTGCCGCCCTGGTCGCGATCGTGACGATCGGCGGCTGGAAGGTGCTGCAGGGCGCCATCCCGGTGCAGATCGGGTACATCCTCGTCTATGTGACCCTGGCCTTCTACGCCGGGCGCTGGAACCGCGGCGTCCTGCCGGTCTCGGCTGCCCTGGCGGTGCTGCTGGGGATCTTCGCCCTGGCCGCCGGACCGGCCTGGTTTGCCCGTGACAAAACCGGCTACGCCCACCCGGCCATCAACGCGGGCCTGCTGGGGATCCTCACCCTCCTGATCGTGCCCCTGCAGATGCTGGTGGTGGCCTTTGCCATGCGCGGCTTCCAGCAGGGCTGGAATGTCGAGCTCGAGCGGCGCGATCCCAGGGCCCCCGCCGAAGGGTTCGGCGCCGCCCCGCCCCACCCCGCCTGAGCGGCCGGGTATCCTCGCCTCGATCGAGCGGCTCGCGGCGGTGGCGGAACGGTAGACGCGGGGCCCTCAAAAGGCCCTGTCCGAAAGGGCGTGTGGGTTCGAATCCCACCCGCCGCATCGATCGAGTCGCCCGCGGGGCCGCTCAGGCTCCGGCGACGATCTCGTGCAGCTGCCCGGCGAGCCCGGGACGAGCCACCAGGATCCCCCAGGGAAGATTCTCGGCCTCCTCGAGCGCGAGCACCTCGAGCCCGGCCCGCCGGCACACGAGCGTTCCCGCCGCGATGTCCCAGGGCTTGACGGTCCGCTCGAAGTAGGCGTCATAGCGACCCGCGGCCGCCCACGCAAGATCCAGGGCGGCGCTGCCGAAGCGCCGCACGTCGCGGACCTGCGGGATCAGCCGCGCGAGCACCTGGGCCTGAGCGCCCCGCACGCGGGCGTCATAGGCAAGGCCAGTGGCGACCATGGCGCTCGCAAGGCCCGCGCCGGCAGCCGGCGATTCACCCGGCTCAAGGGCACGCCCCTGCAGCACCTGCTCACCGGCCGGTGAGGAGAGCGTTGCCGGCCCCTCGCGGGTGGCCGTGAAAAGCTCCTGGCGGTGCGGGTCGAAGATCGCGCCGGCCAGCTCGCCCTGCTCGTCACGGACAGCAACGCTGACACACCATTGCGGGATCCCGAACAGGAAGTTGACGGTGCCATCCAGCGGGTCCACGACCCAGGTCAGTCCGCTGCTGCCCGCCGAGGAGCCGCCCTCCTCGGCGAGGATGCCATCGCCGGGGCGCTGCGCCGCGAGTAGCTCGCGGATGGCTGCCTCGGCAGCCAGGTCGGCCTGGCTGACCAGATCCGTCGGGGTGCTCTTGGCCGAGATCTCGCGCTCGGCGCCCTGAGCTGCCCGCTCGGCAAGCAGGGCGCCCGCCATCCGCGCCGCTGCCACGGCCACCTCTAACAGCTCCCGCTGATCGCTCATGCGAACTGCGGCGGGTGCAGCTGCCCCCAAGAGCGCTCCGCTTCGAGCTGCCCGGCCAGCGACAGCAGGGTCGCCTCGTCGGCGGGCCGGCCGACGAGCTGTACCGAGCGCGGCATCCCGTCAGGCGTCATCCCCGCTGGAACCGCCGCGGCGGGCTGTCCGGTGACATTCCAGATGCCGTTGTAGGGGACCCACCCGGCGACCGTGTTGACCGTCCACAGCGCCCCCCTTCCCTGAAGCCTGCCGATCGCGGGCGCCGGCGCGGCCACGGCCGGGGTCAGCAGGACGTCGTGCTGGTCGAAGACGCTGTTCAGCCGCGAGGCCAGCGCCGCCTCACCGGCGAGGGCCCGGTCGAGAACGCTCACCGGGATCAGCCCGCCGAGCCGCGCCACCGCCCGGGTCCTCCGTTCCAGGCGCTCGGGATGGGGCAGCGCCTCGGCGTCATCGTGAGCTCCCCGCAGATAGCGGATGCTCACCGCCGCCACCGAGTCCCTGCCGTAGTCGGGGTCCTGCTCCTCGAGCCGGTGTCCGAGCGAGCGCAGCAGCTCGATGGTCTCCTCGAATGCGCTCAGGGCCTGCGGGTCGAGCTTGGCGATGACGCCGAATGGAACAGCTCGCGAGTAGGCGATCCGGAACGTGCCAGGTGCGGCTGCGGCCGCGGATGCGAAGGGAATCGAGGGCGCCGGGACACGGTCGGCATCGATCTCGATGGCTCCCGAGGCGACATCGTGGAAGAGCGCCGTGTCGGCGACCCTCCGCGTCAGGACGCCGTTGACGGACAGGCCGTGCCAGGCCCGGTCCTTGGGGGCCATGGAGACGCGGCCCCGCTGGGGCTTCAGGCCGACGAGGCCGCACCAGGCTGCCGGTATGCGGATCGAGCCGGCGCCGTCGGAGCCGAGGGCCGCGCCGACCAGGCCGGCCGCCACGGCCGCGGCGCTTCCGCCGCTGGAGCCCCCCGGCGCGCGCTGCAGGTCCCACGGGTTTCGGGTGGCGCCAAAGGTTGCCGTCTCGGTGAACGGCCAGAGCGTCAGCTCAGGCACGTTGGTCTTGCCGATGATCACGGCCCCGGCCTCGCGCAGCCGGCGAACGACCTCTGCGTCCGCCGTGGCCGGGCCGCCGTGGGCGTTGGTGCCGTGGCAGGTCGGCTCGCCGGCCAGAGCAATGTCGTCCTTGACCGCAATCGGCACGCCCAACAGCGGACGCCGGGCGCCTGCCGCCCTGCGGCTGTCGGCTTGGTCGGCTTCGAGCAGGGCTCGTTCGGCGAGGACGATCCGGAAGGCGTTCAGCTGCGGCTCGTAGACCGCTATGCGACGCAGGTAGATCTCGACCAGCTCGCGTGAGGAGATCTCGCCGGCCGCGATCAACTCGGCCTGGCGGGCGATTCCGGCGTAGGCGAGCTCGGACGGCTGCATGCGCTGAGCAATCTATCCGAGGCCCGTCCGCAGCCGCGCCTACGATCACCCCATGAGCTATCCAGTGACGTTCGAAGCCGACTATGTGGAACAGCACAGCCGCCTGACCGCTTTCTTCCGCCTGCTGCTGGCGATCCCGTTGGCGATCTGGCTGTACTTCTATGCGATTGGCGCATGCGTCGCCGTGGTGATCGCCTGGCTGGCCATCGTGATCACGGGCCATTACCCCAAGGGCCTCTATGACTTCGTCGCCGGCTTCAACCGCTTCCAGGTCCGCTTCACCGGCTATGTGGCCCTGCTCTGCGACCCCTACCCGCCGTTCGGCGGCTCTGAGGACCCGCAGTATCCGGTGCGAATGAGCTTCTCGGGGCCGCTGGAGCACTACAGCCGGCTGAAGACCTTCTTCCGCGGCATCATCGCGATCCCGCTGCTGATCATCCGCTACATCATGGGCCTGCTGCTTGAGGTGGGCTCGGTGGCGGCCTGGGTGATCATCGTGATCACCGGCAAGCTTCCACGGGGCCTGTTCGACCTGCTCGTCCTGGCCAACTCCTACACGGCCCGCAGCGACGCCTACCTGCTGCTGCTGACCGAGACCTACCCGCCCTTCCAGGACGACCAGACCCGCTCGGCCGGAGTGTCCCCCGCCTGAGCGCAGGTGCCCGAGGCCGGCGTGCGCACCGGCCGACGGCCGCTAGACGGGCGTGACGGGGTTGTGCTTGGCCGGCCAGTCGCGGACCTTTGAGGCTGCCTGGGCGAAGCGGCGGATCAGCTCGCCGCGAAGCAGCTCGGGCTCGATGACGGCATCGATGACCATTTCCGAGGCCAGGTGCAGGATGTCGATGTCCGCGCCATACTCGGTCCGCAGGCGCTCGGTCTCGGCTGCCCGCTCACCCTCGTCGGGGATCGCCTGCAGCTGGTTGAAGTAGACGGCGTTGATGGCCGCCTGGGGACCCATGACGGCGATCGAGGCGCTGGGCAGGGCGATACAGCAGTCCGGCTCGAAGGCCGGACCGGCCATCGCGTAGAGACCGGCGCCGTAGGCCTTGCGCACGACCACCGAGATCTTGGGGACGGTTGCCTCGCTGACCGCGCTGATCATCTTGGCGCCGTGGCGGATGATTCCCTGGCGCTCCACCTGGGTGCCGATCATGAAGCCCGGGACGTCTGCCAGGAACAGCAGCGGCACGTTGAAGGCATTGCAGTTCCAGATGAAGCGGGCTGCCTTGTCTGCCGAGTCAGAGAACAGGACGCCGCCCTTGTGCTTGGGCTGGTTGGCGAGGATCCCCACGGCCTGGCCGCCCAGACGGGCGAAGCCGACGACCATCTCCTTGGCCCAGCGCGGGTGGATCTCCAGGAAGGAGTCCTCGTCGATCAGACCCTCGATCAGGCGCTTGATGTCAAACGGCTTGTTCTCATCGGCCGGGATCAGCTCGCCGATCGCCAGCCCCTCGGGATCGGCGGCCGGCTCCGCCGCGGGGGCGGCGGGGGCGCTCTCGCGCCAGCTGGTTGGCAGGTAGGAGAGGTAGCGCCGGGCCACCGACAGTCCCTCCTCGTCGCTCTTGACCAGCTGGTGCCCGCAACCGGATACACCGGTGTGCATCCGCGCACCGCCCATCTCCTCGAGGCTGACCTTCTCGCCGATGACCATCTCGGCCATGCGGGGGGATCCCAGGTACATCGAGGCGTTGCCGTCGCGCATGATGACCAGGTCGCAGAAGGCGGGGATGTAGGCGCCGCCGGCGGCGCTGGGGCCGAACAGGACGCAGACCTGCGGCACGACGCCCGAGAGCTTGACCTGGTTGTGGAAGATCCTCCCGGCGCCGCGGCGGCCCGGGAACATCTGCACCTGCTCGGTGATCCTGGCCCCGGCCGAGTCGACCAGGTAGACCATGGGCACCGACAGCGACAGCGCGCGCTCCTGGATGCGCAGGATCTTCTCGACCGTCTTCGGCCCCCACGATCCCGCCTTGACGGTCGGATCGTTGGCCATCAGCGCCACCGGGCGCCCGTCGATGGCCCCCAGGCCGGTCAGGACGCCGTCGGCGCCGAGGCCCTCCTGGTCCCAGTTGGCCAGCAGAGCTTCCTCGGAGAACGATCCCTCGTCGAGCAGCATGCCGACGCGCTGGCGCACGGGCAGCTTGCCCTGCTCGAGGGCCTTCTCGCGATGCCGGGCGGGCCCTCCCTGCAGCGCTCGCTCGGCCGCCGATCCCAGGTCGCTCATCGCGACAGGCGCGGCGGGCGCGGCGGACGTGGCGGCCCGTGGCGGCGGTGGCGATCGCGATGGAGGCGCTTCTGTCGCTGACGGTCCAGATGCCGTTCGACGGCGTCAGCGTCGGGCGCCGGGCCGAACAGCAGCCAGGCGTTGCGCAGGACCGGGATCATCGTGGGGATGATCACCCAGGCGGGCCAGAACGGCGTGCCGTGACGGGCACCCGTCAGGGCCCAGATGGCGACGCAGATACCTGAGATGCCGAGCGCTCCCCCGCCGTCCTGGAGGAGCCGGCGGCGCAACTTGCCGCGGCGCAGCGCCAGGGCGCTCTGAACTCTGACGAGGCCCATCGGCAGGTCCTCACGCAGGCTGTCCAGCTGAGCCTGGGTAACCGCCGCATAGGCCTTTGCGACGCGCTCCTCGAACTCCTCGGAGCTGAGACGCCCGGCCAGCATGTGCTCGCGCAGTTCCTCCGCGAGCTGCTCGCGGTCGGCGTCGGCCACCCGCATCTCTGATGGGTCCATGTCCTTCAGCCCCTCAGAAGGCCGGGTTCTCCCGGGGCGCCTCGCCGGAGTAGTCATAGAAGCCCATCCCCGACTTGCGCCCGAACCAACCGGCGGCCAGCATCTTGCGCAGCATCGGCGGCCGGGCGAAGCGCCGCTCGCGGAACTCGTCGAACAGGACGTCGCAGATCGAGCCGAGCGTGTCCAGGCCCACGAAGTCGGCCAGCGTCAGCGGGCCCATGGGATGCCCGGCACCGGCCTTCATGGCCTCGTCGATCTCGGCCACCGAGCCGACGCCCTCTTCATAGGCGCGCACGGCATCCATCATGTAGGGCACCAGCAGCCGGTTGACGATGAAGCCGGCCTTGTCCTTGGTGGGGATCGCCAGCTTGCCCTCCGAGCGGGCGAACTCCAGCGCGGTCGCGAACGCCTCCTCGCTGCTGGTCACGCAGCGGACGACCTCGACGAGCTTCATGACCTGGGCGGGGTTGAAGTAGTGAAGTCCAACGAACTGTTCTGGCCGGGAGGTGCCGGCGGCCTGGTCGATGACCGACAGCGAGGAGGTGTTGGTCGCAAAGACCGCCTCTGGCTTGACGATCGCATCTACCTCGCGCCACATCTCGATCTTCAACGCGAGGTTCTCGGTGATCGCCTCGATCACGAGATCGCAACCGGCAAGATCGCCGTACTCGACGGTGGGCTTGATCCGCCCGCGGACAGCGTCGGCGTCCGCTTGGCTTGACTTGCCCTTCTCGACCGCGCGGGCGAGCTGCTTCTCGATCTTCGCCACGCCTTTCTTCAGAGCCGACTCGTCGGACTCCCGCAGGACGACCTCGTAGCCAGCCTCGGCTGCCACCTGGGCGATGCCGTGACCCATCAACCCGGCTCCCAGCACCCCCACCTGCTCGATCTTCTGCGCCATTTGTCTCCTCGTTGAGTGCTGCGGGCAGTCCCTGCCGGGCCTCCCCTCGCTGTCGTCACCGGCCGGCCGCGGGGGCCACCCGGGCTGGCCAAGAGCCTATTACTGCCGCCCCGCGGCCGTCGGCGGGAAGGTTCTGGCACCGGTGCGTCCTATGGGGGCGAAGCATCTCTCTCCTCATCGACGGTCTCCGAGGGAGGCTCGTTGAACGGGCCGCTGGGCGCATTGGCACGCGCGGGCGGCCCCGGCCCGGGCGAGGCTCCCTCCAGATAGCCTCCATCGGATGGAGCAGGAGGAATCCTTCGATCTGGCGGCCGCGGGCCTGCGCGGCGACGGCGCCGAGCTCGCGAGCTCCGTCGAGGTCCTGGCGGGCAAGCTCGAGCAGGCCCTGCCCGGCCGGACGAAGGTCGATCGCAGAGGCGGCGGACTGCTGGGCCGGGGGACCAAGCGCGTCCGCTCGATCCAGGTCGAGCTGGGCCCATGCTCCTACCGTCTCGACTACCAGGACGGGCGTCTGCAGGGCTTCCGCGAGCGCCAGAGCGGCGGCATCGCAATCAGACGCGAGACACTCGGGGCCGAGGCCTGGGTGGGCGCCCTGACGGATGACCTGCGCGAGGAGGCGCAGCGCAGCGCCGAGGCGCGCGCGGCGCTGGAGCGTCTGCTGGCCTGATGAGCGCCCCGGAACCGCCCGAGTCCGACCTGGCCCCCGGCGAGACCGAGGAGGAGCAGCGGCGGTCCCTGGAGCGCGTCGAACGGGGAGGGATCCCGCTGGGCGCCGAGCGGCGGCTGCGCGAGCTCTCTGCGGGCAAGGGGGCTTTCACCTCCGATCTGTCCGTCGGCTCGTTCGCCCTGTGCCACGAACTGGGCCTGAAGCCGCTGGCCCAGGTGATGGGCAGCTCGATCTACCAGGTCGGCTACCAGTCGACGGTGCCGATGAGCTACGGCAGCGGTTTCATGTTCCAGCTCGACGAGCTCACAAGAGCCTGGAACGAGGTCCGCGAACTGGCCTTCAGCCGGCTGGCACAGGAGGCCGAGCACGTCGGCGCCGATGCCGTGGTGGGCGTTCAGATCTCAAGCGGCGCGCGCGAGTTCACCGAAGGGGCCATCGAGTGTGTGGTCATCGGAACGGCCGTCCGCAGCGCCAGCCGCAAAGGCGAGCGCCCGGCCAAGGCAGGCCATCAGGTCCTGACCGAGCTCTCGGTGCCCGACTACGCCAAGCTCCGCCGGGCGGGGATCGAGACGCTCGGCGTCGTCGCCTGGACGTCGGTGTTCTTCGTTCAGGCCTCCTACCAGACGCAGATGCTCAGCGGCGGCATGGGCTTCTCCGTCAACCGGGAGCTGCCCGAATACACCCAGGGCATCTATGAGGCCCGCGAGAAGGTGATGGCCCAGGTCTCCGCGCAGGCGCGCCGCCTGGGCGCCAGCGGGATCGTGGGCGTGAGGATAGGCCACAGCGCCCACCGCACCAACGTTGGCGCCGGCCCCTACCAGCAGGGCGGCCTGATGGTCAGCTTCAACGCCATCGGGACGGCCATCCGTGAGGGTGCCGCCAACGAGTTCCCAGTTCCCAAGATGACCATCGACCTGACCGAAGGAGCCGGCTGATGAGTGATGAACCGATCGAGCAGGAGAGCGCATATGACCCCACCTCGCTCGAGGGGGTGCCCGAGGCGGGCCGCACACGCCTGCAACAGAACCGCGCGGGCCTGTTCACCTCCGATCTGTCCGTCAACGAGTTCCTGCTGGTCAAGGAGGCCGGCTTCGAGCCGCTGGGACTTGTCGTGGGCAGCTCGATCTACCACATCGGAATCCAGATGGCCGGGTGGAAGAAAAGCCAGGAGATGACGGTTCTCTCGGAGGCCATGTACGGCGCTCGCCAGCTGGCCATGACACGGATGGAGGAGGAGGCCGACCAGCTGGGCGCCGACGGCGTGGTGGGTGTGCGCCTGGACATCGGCCGCTACGAGTGGGGTCAGGACATGGCGGAGTTCATCGCCATCGGCACCGCCGTCAAGCATCGCGACGGGGTCCTGCACCGGGCACCCAACGGCAGGCCCTTCACCAGTGACCTCTCCGGCCAGGACTTCTGGACGCTGCTGCGTACCGGGCACCGGCCGGTGGGGATGGTGATGGGCAGCTGCGTCTACCACGTCGCCCACCGCGGCATGCTGCAGTCGCTGGCCCAGACGGGCCGCAACGTCGAGCTGTCCAACTTCACCCAGGCCCTCTATGACGCCCGCGAGCTGGCCATGGAGCGGATGCAGGCCGAGGCCGGCGCGATCGAGGCCGAGGGCATCGTCGGTGTCCAGCTGCAGGAGAAGAGCCACGGCTGGGGCAGCCACACGATCGAGTTTTTCGCGATCGGCACGGCGATCGTCCCGCGCGAGGGCCACAACGAGGACATCCAGCCGCCGACGACCGTCCTGGACCTCAGCTGAAGCAGAGCAATGAGGCTCCGCCGGGGAGGAGGGCGCCGGCCGGCGCCCGGCCCCGGGGAATAACCTCTCCGGGGTCAACGACCTCAGGAGCAAGCGATGAGCATCGTCTTCACCGAGGACGCCGGCCCGGTCCGGCATGTCATCCTCAACCGCCCCGAGAAGCGCAACGCGATGAACCAGGAGCTCCTGCTGGCGCTCGGCGAGGCGCTACGCCAGGCCGCCGCGGCGGAATCGGTCCATTGCGTGGTCCTGCGCGGCGAAGGCCCGGTCTTCTCAGCCGGCGTGGACCTGACCGAGCTGATGTCCTCGACCTCCACCCCCGGCCTGCTGCGCCCGTTTCGCAACGTCTTCCTGGAGTGCGCCAACCTCTGCGAAGAGATGGCCAAGCCGGTCATCTGCCAGATCCATCGCACCTGCGTCGGAGGCGCGCTCGAGGTGGCCCTCGGCTGTGACCTGCGGATCGCTTCCGAGGACGCCCAGCTGGGGCTGCCGGAGGTCAAGTTCGGCATCATCCCCGATGTCGGCGGCTCCACCCGGCTGCCGGCGGTCGTCGGGCTCGGCCGTGCCAAGGAGCTGATCATGACGGCCCGCACGATCGGCGCCGAGGAGGCCGAGCGGATCGGCCTCCTCAACCGCGTCGTGCCGGTCGGCGAGCTCGAGGCGGCGACGGGCGCGCTGGTCGAGGAGCTCCTGGCCAACTCGCACATCGCCGTTGGCCGGGCCAAGCGGGTCATCGATGCCTCGGCTCGCCCGACGATCGCCGCATCGCTTGAAATGGAGGTCGCCGTCCAGGAGTACTGCGTGGCCGCCAAGGAGGCCGCGCGGGAGCTCGAGCAGGCGGTGGCCGGCTAGGAGCGCTGCCAGTCGACCGGCCCGGCGGTCAGCGTGTGGCTGCCCAGCGGCCGGCCGAGGATCTCCTGCACGCGCTGCGCGCAGGCCAGAAGACGGGGCAACTCGACGCCCGTCTCGATGCCCATCTCCGCCAGCATCGAGATGAGATCCTCGCTCGCGATGTTGCCCGTGGCGCCGGCCGGGACGGGGCAGCCGCCAAGCTCGCCGAAGCTCGACTCGAAGCTCTCGACCCCCGCCTCGAGGGCGGCCAGGACATTGGCCAGACCCTGGCCGCGCGTGTTGTGGAAGTGGGCTGTCAGCTCGACATCGCCGAGCTCGGCGAGCGCCCGCGAGAAGAACCCGCGGACCTGCAGCGGGTTGGCCATTCCGGTCGTGTCGCCAAAGCCGACCTCCTGGGCACCTGCGTCGCGCAGGCGCCCCGCTATCTCCAGCACGCGCTCGGGCGGCACATGCCCCTCGTAGGGGCAGCCGAAGGACGTCGAGATGACGCCCTCACAGCGCAGGCCCTCCGCCCGGGCGCGAGCGAGGACCGCTTCGACGCCCGCCAGCGACTCGGCGATCGAGCGGTTGACGTTCTTGCGGTTGTGGCTCTCGGAGGCCGACAGGAAGACGTTCACCTCGTCAAAGGCCGCCCGCCCGCCCCCGCGCTCTTCGAGCACGCGAAGGGCGTCATCGAGTCCGCGCTCGTTCGGGATCAGCACTGACAGGCTGACCTCGGGGGGCACCTCGATGGCGCCCAGCACGGCGGCCGCGTCCGCGAGCTGGGGGATGACGTCGGCCCGGACGAAGCTCGTCACCTCCAGCCGGCGCAGGCCCGTCTGGGCGAGCGCCTCGATCAGCTCCACCTTGCGCTCGGTGGCGATCACCTCGGGCTCGTTCTGAAAGCCGTCTCGCGGACCGACCTCGCGAACCCGCACGGCCTCGGGCAGCATCGCTGAAGCGCTCACAGCAGCCCCCCGCGCAAGCCGGTCCTCCGATCCAAGCCAACTCCCTCCGGCGCCGCCGGGTCAGTCGCCGGCCGTCCAGGCGAGCGGATGCTCCTGCGCTGCTTCGTTGAAGGCTCCATTAGAAGGTCACGTTGACGGTAGCCGTCGCCGGGCAGGTTCCCGGTTGCTGTCCCGTGCGACGCTTCACCTGAGCCTATACTCGGCCGCCATGGCTCAGAGCTCCCCGGATCCAGTCACGATCATCGGCGCCTCGGGCGCCCTCGGCTTCGGCCTCGCGCTGCGCTTCGGACGGGCGGGCGTCCCCGTCGTGATCGGCTCACGTGAGGCCCAGCGTGCGCGCGAGACGGCCGAGCGCGCCCGCGAGCAGGTGCCGGAGGGCAGCTTCAGCGGCGAGGACAACGCGGACGCCGCGCGGGCATCGAAGATCGTCGTCCTCAGCGTCCCCTTCCGCAGCCAGTCCGAGACCCTGACCAACCTCAAGGATGCGCTGGCCCCCGGGCAACTGCTGATCGACGCGACGGTGCCCCTGGCCGCCGCCGTCAGCGGCAAGGCGACCCGCATGCTGGGCGTCTGGCAGGGCTCGGCTGCCCAGCAGGCGGCGGAGATGGCGCCCGAGGGTGTCCGTGTGGTCTCCGGCCTGCACACGGTCAGCGCGGCTTCGCTTGCCAACCTCGATCACCCGCTCGGCCAGGACGTGCTGATCTGTGGCGACAGCCGTGCCGACAAGCGCGAGGCGGCTGGGCTGATCGAGCAGATCGAGGGTCTTCGCTGCATCGACTGCGGCAAGCTGGAGAACTCCCGCACGACCGAGTCGATGACCGCGCTGCTGATCTCGGTCAACGCCCGCTACAAGATCCACGCGGGCATCCGGCTGAGCGGGCTGCCCGACCGGCTGTGGGACTGAGCCGGGCCCAGCACGACATCGTCCTGCTGACCGGCGGCACCGGCGGCGCCAAGCTGGCCGCCGGGATCGCCGGAGCCCTCGGCCCCGAGCGCCTCTGCGCGATCGTCAACACCGGCGATGACATCGAGATCTACGGCGCCCACGTCTCCCCGGACCCCGACCTGGTCTGTTTCTGGATCGCCGGGCTGATCGACGAGCGCGGCTGGGGTCTTGAGGGCGACAGCTTCGCCGTGATGGACGCTCTGCGCGAGCTGGGGGTGGACGTCTGGTTCAACCTGGGCGACCGCGACCTCGCGTGGTGCATCGAGCGCGCCCGGATGCTGGCCGAAGGGCTCACGCCGGCCGGCGCCCTGGCCCTCCTGGGCGCGGCGATCGGCCTGCGCGCCCGGGTCCTGCCGATGAGCTCGGAGCCCGTGCGGACGTGGGTGTGCACGCCCGGCGGGGGCTGGCGCCCCTTCCAGGAGTTCATGATCCGCGCGCGCGCCGAGGGGCCGGTCGAGGGCCTCGAATTCCGCGGCGCCGAGAAGGCTAGCCCGGGCGAGGGCGTTCTCGAGGCGATCGATGGTGCCTCGCTGATCGTCATCGGCCCTTCAAACCCCCTGGCCTCGGTCGCCCCGATCCTGGCCGTCCCCGGGATCCGCGCTGCCCTGAAGGCGGCCGCGGCGCCGGTTCTCGCCGTCAGCCCGATCGTCGGCGGCCAGGTGCTCAAGGGGCCCACCCGGGCATTCATGGACTTCGCTGGCCTGCCCGCAACGGCGGCGGGGGTGCGCGAGCACTACGGCGATCTGCTCGACGGGATCGTCGCGGACGAGCCGCTTGAGGGGCTGCCGGCGCTCGAGACGGACATCCGCATGAGCGACGAGGGCGCCCGGCGGCGCCTGGCCGGCGAGGTTGTGGCCTTCGGCCGGACGCTGCGCGGCAGCTAGGCTCATCGGGCCGTGCGCACAGCCGCGATCCTGCCCGTCAAGAGCTTCGCCCGCGCCAAGCAGCGCCTGGGGGCCTCGGTCGCCGACCCGCTGCGCCTCGATCTGGCACAGGCGATGGTGGCCGACGTCATCTCGGCCCTTGCCCTGAGCGCTGCGATCGAGCGCACGATCGTCGTCACGCGCGAGCCGGGCATCGCCGAGTCGGCACTCGCCTCGGGCGCACTGCTGGTCGAGGACGCCGGCGAGGAGGGACAGTCCGCGGCGGCCGCCCTGGGCATCCTCCGCGCCCTGCAGGAGGGTTTCCAGCGGATCCTGTCGGTCCCCGGCGACTGTCCCGCTGCCGACCCGGCAGAGCTCGACGAGATGCTCTCCCGCCATGCCCTGGAGGGACCGGAGGTGGTGATCGTCCCCGACCGCCACGGCAGCGGCACCAACGGCCTTCTGCTGGCACCCCCGCAGGCGATCGCGCCGAGCTTCGGGCCTGACAGCTGCGCCCGCCACCAGGCGCTCGCCACCGCCGCCGGGATCCCCTGGCGCCTGGAGGAGCCCCCCTCCCTGCTGCTCGACATCGACACTGGCGCGGACCTCGATGTCCTGCGCCGGCGTCTGGCGGGCCACGGCGGGCGGGCGCGCTGCACCCGCGAGGTCCTGGCCGGCCCGGGCTTCAGTGATGCGCTCGTCACGAGCAGCCTCGCCTAGAGCACCTTGGCGAGGCTCAGCGCATATCCCCTCCCCGGCATCCCGGAGATCGGCCCCGGCGATGACCTGGCCGGCGCGATCGTGGCTGCCGCCGCTCGGACCGGCCTGCGCGGGGGCCAACTGCTCTCGATAGCCCACACCGTCGTCTCGAAGGCCGAGGGGGCGATCGTGGATCTCGCCACCGTGGAGCCCGAGCCGCGCGCACGGGAGCTGGCCCGAGCACAGGCGAAGGATCCGCGTGTCGTGCAGGTCGCCCTCGATCAGTCCGAGGAGGTCCTCAGGGCCGAACGCGGCATCCTGATCAGCCGCACCCACCACGGCTTCATCTGCGCCAATGCGGGTGTTGACAGCTCCAACGCCCCCGGCTCGGGGCAGGTGGTGCTGCTTCCGGTGGACCCCGACGGCTCGGCGCGGGCGCTGCGGCGGCGGATCGCCGAGCTCGCCGGACTGGCCCGCGAGGAAGCCCCGGCGGTGCTGATCAGCGACAGCTTCGGGCGTGCCTGGCGCCACGGTCAAACCGATGTGGCGATCGGGCTCGCCGGCATGGCGGCACTCGATGACTGGCGCGGGCGGACCGACGCAAACGGCCTGCGCCTGCAGGCGACATGGCTGGCGATCGCCGATGCGGCGGCCGGCGCGGCGGACCTGGCCCGCGCCAAGGACTCGGCCGAGCCGGTGATCGTGATCGAGGGACTCGAGCGCTTCATCGGTCCCGAGGACGGTCCGGGTGCGCTGGCGCTGCTGCGTCCCCCCGCCGAGGACATGTTCGGCCGCTGACGGGCGCTCAGGTCTGCTTCGGCCCCATCCGGCCGGCCTTGCGCTCGCGCGCCAGGAGCTCCGACCAGAAGCGGATGAACTGTTGCTCCTCGGAGATGCCCAGCTCGAGCGCGAGGCTCCACCCTTCGGGCGCTTCGGCGGCTCTCTCGCGCAGCGCCTCGAGGCTATTCAGGCGCTCGGTGTGGGCGGTCACCTCATGCTCGGCCAACGGACCGGGGTCGGCCCCGAAGAACAGTTTCAGGGTCGCCGGGTCGCGCAGCTCATAGCTTCCCCCGGGCGGCTTGTCGCGCCAGGCGGCGAGCTCACGGCGCCCGGCCTGGGTCAGCCTGAAAATCCTCCGCCGGCGCCCGGTCTGCTCCTGCTCCTCGCTCAGCAGCCCCGCACCCGAAAGTCGGGTGCACTCAGTGTAGATTTGTGTATGTGGAACGTTCCAGAAGTTGAAGGTCGACAGCTGGGCGATCTGCTTGAGGTCATAGGGCGTGGCCGGTTCGAGACGCTCGAGCAGGCCGAGGACGATGAAGGAGGTTTCGCTCAGCCGCGCGCCTGACACGGCGGAGACCCTAGACTATGAACCCGAACCGTTCGGATCGAACCATGCGAAAGGAACCTGTTGCTGATGGATCGTGATCGAGAGCCGAGTTGAGCGCCGCCGGCGAGGGAGGCCTGTTGGGCTTCTCGACGCTCGAGGCCGAGCGTAGGCTCGAGGGCCTGCCGCTGAGTGGCACCCTGCCCCCGTGGCTGTCCGGCTCGCTGCTGCGGACCGGCCCGGCCCGTTTCGAGGTCGGCGAAAGATCGCTGCGCCACTGGTTCGACGGCCTGGCCATGCTGCACCGTTTCACGATCGGGCAGGGACAGGTCTCCTACGGCAACCGCTACCTGCGGAGCCGCGCCTACCGTGCGGCGCAGGCAGACGGGAAGATCGCCTTCAGCGAGTTCGCGACCGATCCCTGCCGCTCCCTGTTCAAGCGTGTCCAGACGATGTTCTCGCCCGAGCAGTCGATCTCCGACAACGCCAACGTCAATGTCGGGCGCCTGGGCGAGCGCTTCATCGCCATGACCGAGACGCCACTGCCGGTCGAGTTCGACGCGCAGACACTTGAGGCCGCCGAGGTGCCCCCCTTCAAGGCGCCCGGCCAGCTGACGACCGCCCATCCTCACCTAGAGCGCCAGAACGGCGGGATGCTCAACTACGCCGCGAAGCTCGGCCCGTCGAGCAGCTACCGCTTCTTCACCGTCGAGCCCGATGGCTCAGAGCCTCGGATCGTGGCCAGCACGCCGGTCAAGGAGCCCGCCTACATGCACTCCTTCGGTCTGACCGAGAACTGGATCGTGCTGGCCGAGTTCCCGTTCCTGGTCAACCCCCTCTCGCTTGTCCTGACGGGCCGTCCGTTCATCGAGAATTTCCGCTGGAAGCCACAGCGGGGCACGCGCTTCACGCTGATCGACCGCCGCACGGGCTCGGTCGGGCATCGCTTCCAGGGTGAGGCCTGCTTCTCCTTTCATCACGTCAATGCCTTCGAGCAGGATGGCGAGGTGATCGTGGACCTCTGCGCCTACCCGGATGCGGGAATCGTCGAGGACCTCTATCTCGAGCGCCTGCGCGAGGGCAAGCCGATCACGGCCGCGGCACTGACCCGCTTCCGCCTTGACACGGAGAGCGGCGAGGTGTCCTCAGAGCGCCTCTGCGACCGCGATCTGGAGCTGCCGCGGATCAACTATGGCGCCCGCAACGAGCGGCCCTACCGGTACGTCTGGGGCAACGGCACGGGGGCTCACGGCTGGCTCGAGGAGGTCGTCAAGGCGGACATCAGCGACGGCTCGACGATCTCGTGGTCCGAACCGGGCTGTTACGCGGGCGAGCCGGTCTTCGTGGCCGAGCCGGGCGCCAGCTCCGAGGACGCCGGCGTGCTGCTCTCGGTCGTGCTCGACGAGCGCCTGCAGCGCTCCTTCCTGCTCGTCCTGGACGCCATGCACCTCAACGAGCTGGCCCGGGCCGAGGTCCCCCATCACATCCCCTTCGGCTTCCACGGGCAGTTCGCCCGCAGCTGAGCCGGCGGATCAGACGGCCGCCGCGGCGGCCAGCGGCCAGCCGCTCTCCTGCTCCACCGGGTAGCGCCGGCGGATGGCGTAGAGCGTCGTGCGCTCGGCTGCCGGGCGCCCGGCAGCGTGGGCGGCGGCGACGAGCTCCTGCGGATCGAGGCGGGTGCCGTGATAGCTGCCGGCGAGGCGGCTGATGGACTCCTCCATCAGGGTCCCGCCGAGGTCGTTGACACCCCAGGAGAGCGCCTCCGTGGCCGCCTCGATGCCCATCTTGACCCAGCTCGCCTGCAGGCTGGGGACGGTCCGGCCGAGCGCCAGACGAAAGACCGCCGTGTGCTTGAGGTTCTCGGCGCGTGAGATCTCCTCGACGCCGTGGGTGCGCCCCAGAAGCGTCTGAAAGGGGATGAATGAAAGGGGCACGAACTCGGTGATTCCCCCCGTGCGCTCCTGCAGCCCGCGTACGACGCGCATGTGCTCGGCCAGCTCCCAGGGCTCCTCGATGTGGCCGAACATGACCGTCGCGGTGGAACGCAGACCGGCCCGGTGGCTGGCTTCGATGATCTCCACCCAGCGCGCCACCGGAAGCTTGTTCGGCGAGATCCGTTCACGGACCCCGTCGTGGAGGACCTCGGCGGCCGTCCCCGGCGTCGAGCCGAGACCCGCATCGCGCAGGCGCAGGAACACCTCGTCCGGTCCAAGACCTGAGATGTCGCACATGTGGGCGATCTCCATCGGGCTGTAGGCGTGCAGATGCAGCTCGGTGTGAGCCTCCGCGGCCGTGCGCTTGGCAAGGCGTAACCAGCCCAGATAGTCCTCGAGCTCCCAGTCGGGGTGGATGCCCGACTGGATGCAGAGCTCTGTGGCACCGTAGTCCAGCGCGTCATGGATGCGCTGGACGAACTCCCTCTCGTCGTGCTCGTAGGCGTCGGGCGAGCGCTTGCCCTGGCCGAAGCCGCAGAAGGCACAGCCGACGGTGCAGACGTTCGAGATGTTGATGTTGCGGTTGACAACGAAGGTGACCAGATCCCCGGCCAGCTCTGCCCGCAGCTCGTCGGCCGCCAGGCGCATCTCCTCGATCGCCTCGGGCCGGGTCTCGGCGAACATGGCCGTCAGCTCCTGGGGCGTCAGGGTCAGCCCCTTACGGGCCCGCTCGATCGCGCCGGGGACGAGGCTCGGGGCGATCGGCGTGGGCGGCTCGGTGCGGCCCGAGCCGCTTCGGGGGATGAACGACCAGTACTTGACCTTGATCGTGTCCATGACCCCTTGGGCAATCCAGCTCCGATCGATGTATTGGGGGTAGACGCACAGGCGCTCGGTCAGGGCGACGCCGTCCTTCTGCAGCTCCTTGCGGACCTGATGCGGCGAGGGGAAGGGGTGCTCGGGCGAGATGTGGTCGCCGTTGGCCGAGAGCCCGCCGAGGTCGGTCGCGCCGGCCCTGACAAGCTCGCCCCACCAGTCGGCCAGGTTGGGCGGGATCTGGATGCCGATGTCGGGCATCAGCCGCCTGGTCTCGGCGATCAGGCGCTTCATGTCCTCGATCTGCACGGGATTGGCCCAATCGGGCAGTGCCACCTCGGGGCGCCTGTCGGCGACACCCGTGCGCCAGTACTCCCGTGCGGCCTCATCGGCGATCTCGGCCGGCTCCTGGCCGTAGTAGCGCTGGTGGGGAACGAAGTTCTGGAGGATCACCTCCTGGATGTGTCCGTGGCGCTCGTGGAGCTCTGCGATGGCGGCCAGCGAGTCCATGCGCTCCTGCTCGCTCTCGCCGATCCCGACCAGGATCCCGCTCGTGAAAGGGATCCGCAGCTCGCCGGCAGCGGCGATCGTGGCCAGCCGGCGGGTGGGGTGCTTGGTCGGAGAGCCGGCATGGACGGTCTGCATCAGCCGCTCGGAGATCGACTCGAGCATCAGGCCCTGCGACGCGGTCACCTCGCGCAGGCGCACAAGATCGTCGCGCTCGAGAACGCCGAGGTTGGTGTGCGGCAACAGGCCCCGTTCGAGTGCCCGCTCACAGCTCCAGACGACATAGGCGGTGAAGTCGGCGTGACCGTATTCGGTCAAACGCTCGCGCACCTGCGGGTTGACCTCGGGGCGCTCGCCGGTCAGCACCAGCAGCTCCTTGACCTGGCGGCGGGCCGCGCCGTCGAGCTGCTCGATGACCTCCTCGGGCGAGTAGAGGTGAGCCTGGTGGGTGGCGAAGGCGCAGTACTTGCAGTAGCAGCGGCAGGTCCTTGACAGCGAGAGCGTCAGGTTGCGCGAGAAGGTGACCCGGCGGCGCATGCGTGGAGTCTAGGACGCCCGGGCCCGGGGTAAGGTCGGCCCATGCCCATCAGACGCCTGATCATCGACCACGTGACGCTCGGCGTCAGCGACATCGACGCCAGCCGCGCCTTCTACGAAGCTGCCCTGGAGCCGCTCGGACTCGGCCGGGCGCGCACTCACGAGGCTCTGCCCGGTGAGGTCGAGTTCGGCCCCGACGGCCTGACGGACTTTGCGATCTCGACGGCCTACCCGACGGGAGCGCCCGTCCATGTCGCCTTCGCGGCCGACAGCCGCGAGGAAGTCGATGCCTTCCACGCCGCCGGCCTGGCAGCGGGCGGGCGCGACCATGGAGCGCCGGGCATCCGTCCGCAGTACAGCGAGCGTTATTACGGCGCCTTCCTGCTCGACCCCGACGGGCACAACGTCGAGGCCGTCTTTCACGAACCGGCCTCCTGAGGCTAGCCGCCGCGCGCGGCTCGGACCTCGGCTCAGGCCAGCTTGTCGACCGGGCGCACCCCGAGACGATGCTCGGGATCGAGCACCAGCGCCTTGTAGCCCAGCGCGGCAACCAGGGCGCCGACCCCGGGCGCCAGGACATAGACGATCAGGAACTTGCCAAAGCCGCCGCCGAAGTGGCCCGAGACGATGGCGGGCCCCAGGGCGCGCGCGGGGTTCATGCTTCCACCGGTCAACGGCCCGAACACGAACACGGCGAATCCGAGCGTCGTGCCGATCACGAGTCCTGCCCAGTCGGCCGTCCCGCGGGGGTTGACCGCGACACCCATGATCGACCAGATCAGCACGAACGTGCCGGTCAGCTCGCACAGAGCGCCCAGCAGCGTCTTGCCGTCGAGCATCGGCCCGACCGAGGGGTTGGCGAGGCTTGGTTTCAGCAGGTGGGAAGCCCCACCGATGTCGTTGAGGATCAGCTTGCACAGAGCGGCTCCGGCGATGGCGCCGATGAGCTGCATGACGACATACACCGCTGCCTGGCTGGGCTTGATCTTCTTGACCGATGTCAAGGCCAGCGTGACGGCGGGATTGAAGTGACCGCCCGACACCCCCCCGAGTGTCTGAATCAGCATCATCAGCACGAAGGCGTGGATCAGGCCGATGATCAGGAAGGTGCCGCCGACGATCGCCGGGTGCAGCGTGTAGATGCTCACCACGAGAGCGATGAAGAGAACGAGCAGGAACGTCCCGATCAGCTCCGCGATGTATGCGTTCAGACCACGATCTTCCACAGCGCCTCCCCGGGTCGGTGATCCAAGCCGCCTTCTGAAGGGCCTGGCACGGTGAGACTTCGACGGGCGGGCGACCTGTCCTGCGCGTGGAGAACGCAGGGCCGTCCTCGGCAAACGGCCTTTACCCGCGAGGCCAAAGAACTCTCATCCGGCGGCCGGGACGATCGCCTAGGCTCGACCGGAGCTGAGCGAGAACTTCGTGCGCGACACGCTGATGCCGCTGATGCCGCTCGAGGGCGGACTGGTCGGCCCGCCCCAGGAGCGCGCCTGCGAGATCGTCGACCTCAAAGGGATCTGACCCCGGGCCGGCATTCGGCTCGTTCGAGGAAACGGTCCCCGCCGCGTGGCGGGGACCCCTCCCCGCCCTGTCAGGGTCGCGAGGGCTCGGCGACCGGCGCCTGCCCGCCGGCAACGCCCGCCCCCTGCTCGGCAGGCTGGCCAGGGTGCTCGGGCACCTTGCCGTTGCCTGAGCCGCCCAGGCCGATGCCCTCCGCGAGCTTGGCGCCCAGCTCGGCGTCCACTTTGCGCCAGTGCTCGACCGCGCGCTGCTGGATCTGCTCTTCGACGTCCGTTCCGAGATGGCCGATCAGGTTTTCGGCCAGGTGCTCGCGATCGGTCTGCGAGAGGATCTCGCGGTAGAAGGTCCCCGGCTGGCCGTAGTCGTCATCCTCGCTGTGCAGCGTCTGGGCCGCCCGCAGGATGTCGCCGTCGGCCTGCCAGGAGACGTCTGAGTGAAGCGCCGGGTCCGCCTTGGGCCCACCGAAGCTGTTGGGCGCATAGACCGGTTGGGCGCCGGCGTGCTCGTAGCGCATGGCGCCGTCCTTGTTGTAGGAGTTGACGGCGCTCTTGGGCCTGTTGATCGGCAGCTGCAGGTAGTTCGGGCCGATCCGGTAGCGATGGGTGTCCGGGTAGCTGAACATCCGTCCCAGCAGCATGCGGTCGGGGCTCGGGCCGATCCCGGGCACCATGTTGGCCGGCTCGAAGGAGGCCTGCTCGACCTCGGCGAAGTAGTTCTCGGGGTTGCGGTTGAGCACCAGGCGCCCGACGTTGATCGGCGGGTAGTCCGAGTGCGGCCAGACCTTGGTCAGGTCGAAGGGGTTGAAGCGGTAGTCCTTGGCGTCGTCGAAGGGCATGATCTGCATCTCAAGGCGCCACTCCGGAGCATCGCCCTTGGCGATCGACTCGAACAGGTCGCGCAGGTGAAAGTCCGGGTCCTCGGCGGCCATCTTCTTGGCCTCCTGGTCGGTGAACGTCTCGACCCCCTGGACGGTCTTGAAGTGGTACTTGACCCAGAAGCGCTCACCGCCGGCGTTGACCCACATGAACGTGTGGCTGCCGTAGCCGTTCATGTGCCGCCAGGTCTTCGGCGTGCCACGGTCGGAGAACAGGAAGGAGACCTGGTGGAAGGCCTCGGGCGAGAGCGACCAGAAGTCCCACTGCGCGTTGTTGGAGCGGGTGTTGGTGTCGGGCATCCGCTTCTGGGAGTGGATGAAGTCTGAGAACTTCGAGGGGTCCTTGATGAAGAAGATCGGCGTGTTGTTGCCGACCAGGTCGTAGTTGCCCTGCTCGGTGTAGAACTTCAGCGCGAAGCCGCGGGGGTCGCGGGCCGTGTCGGCCGAGCCGAGCTCGCCGGCAACGGTCGAAAAGCGCAGGAAAGTATCGGTCTTCTTGCCGACCTGCGAGAGGAAGTCCGCGCTGGTCCACTGGGTGACGTCCTCGGTGACTTCGAAGAAGCCGTGGGCGGCGCCGCCCTTGGCGTGAACGACGCGCTCTGGCACGCGCTCGCGGTTGAATTGGGCCATCTTCTGGATCAGATAGTGGTCCTGCAGCAGGATCGGGCCATCGGGGCCGAGCGTCAGCGAATGCTCATCGCTCGTTGCCGGGATGCCGGCGTCGGTGGTCGTCGGGGGCGGTGTCTGCTCGGTCATACGGTCCTCCCAAAGGGTGGTCGGGTGCGGGGCGGCGCAAGCCGCGGCTCAGGCACGGGGGGTGTGGGCAGTGTCTTACCCATTATGCTCGGCCGCCGATGCCCGGCCCCTCCGAACGTCAGGTCTATCTGGCCCGCCACGGTCAGACCGCCTACAACCACGTGGGCCGCTTTCAGGGCCAGCAGCAGATCCCGCTGGACGACACCGGCCGCTCGCAGGCACTCGAGCTGGCCGAGCGCGCCGCGCCCTACGGCTTTCGCGCGCTGTGGACGAGTCCGCTAATCAGAGCCCGGGAAACCGCGGACGCGGTGGCCGCCCGGACGGGTCTGACGCCGATCGAGGACGACCGGCTGATGGAGACCGACGCGGGCGATTGGACCGACCGGACCTTCGCGGAGGTCCGCGCCGAGACGCCCGAGCTGTTCGACTCGTTCGCCGCGGCCGACCCCGGCTTCGTGTTTCCCGGCGGCGAGTCCTTCGCCGAGCAGGAGGTGCGCGTCGAGCAGGCCCTGGCAGCGGTGCTGCGAGGCGATCTTCCCGCGCTCGTGGTCTGCCACGGCATGGTCATCAGGGCGGCGATGCATCGGCGTATGCCAGGCGGCTTCACCCGCGTCGCCAACGCCGCCCTCGTGCCGCTTGATCCCGCCGCGGCGAGCATCGCCGACCCCGGCGGCGGAGCCCAGACGATCCCCAGCTGAGCATGAGCCGGATCGTCGAGATCGCGGCCGCGGACGGCCGGCGCCTGGAGGTCGAGCTGTCGGGACCCGAGCACGGCCGGGTGCTGATCTTCCACGCGGGAACGCCCAGCGCCGGCAGGGTCTATGCGCCCATGGTGGAGGCCGGGGCGGCGCGTGGGATCCGGCACGTCGCCTACTCGCGGCCGGGCTACGGGACATCCGAGCGCCTGGCCGGGCGGACGGTCGCTGACTGCGCGGCGGATGTGAGCGCGATCGCCGACGAGCTGGGCATCGAGCATTTCCTGACGCTCGGCTGGTCCGGCGGCGGCCCGCACGCGCTCGCCTGCGCGGCCCTCTTGGGAGAGCGGGTGATCGCGGCCGTCTCGATGGCCGGCATCGGACCCTTTGACAGCGAGGGGCTCGATTTCCTGGCCGGCATGGGACAGGAGAACATCGAAGAGTTCGGCGCCGCCAGGGCAGGCCAGGAGGAGCTTCGCGCCTACCTGGAGCAGGAGGCGCCGATGCTGGCGAGCGCCCAGCCGGCAGGCCTCCTGGAAGGGCTGGGAGACCTCGTCTCAGAGGTCGACCGCTCGGCCCTGACAGGTGAGTTCGCCGGCTACATGGCTGCCTCCATGCGAGCCGCGCTCGAAAACGGCATCTGGGGCTGGTTCGACGACGACATCGCCTTCCTCAGGCCGTGGGGCTTCGAGCTGCGGGACATCCAACGGCCGGTGGCCGTCTGGCAGGGCGGGCAGGACCGCTTCGTCCCGTTCGCCCACGGCCGGTGGCTGGCTGAGCGCGTCCCGGACGCTGAGGCCCGGCTGTATCCCGATCACGGTCATCTCTCCCTGGGGGTCGACTCCTATGGCGAGATTCTCGACGGGCTGCTGAGCCACGACAAGTGAGCCCTCCGGCGAGGTGGCTCAGCTGAGGATCGTGCAGCCCGTGCTGGCGTGCGCGTACAGACGGTCCGGCTCGCCCTCGAGGAAAAGCCGCCCCTCGGCCGTCGCCGTCCTGCGGCCCGCGTGAACGACCCGCCCCTCGGCCAGCACCCGCCCTTCCCCTGCCCGCATCGAGCGCAGATAGCGGACCTGCAGGTCGGTGGTCGCGTAGCCCACGCCGGCGGGAAGCGTCGTGTGGACCGCACAGCCCATGCACGAGTCGAGGATCGTCGCGGCCACGCCGCCGTGGACCGAGCCGATCGGGTTGTACATCCACTCCGCCGGCTCGAGCGCGAAGACCGCCCGGCCATCCTCCACCTCCACCACCGCCATGTCCAGCAGCCGGGCGATCGGCGGCGCCGGGTGGGTGCCCGCGATGATCGCCCGCATCACCTCGATCCCGGCAAGATCCGATCCCCGTTCGGCGGCCGCAAGCGGATCCTCCCACTCAAAGCTCCGCACCCGGCGCTGGCCGACGGCGCTCACGCCGCCGCCTTGCCGAGCACCTGAGGGACGGGCACGGCCTTGGCCGCCGGGCGCCCGATGGCCGCCAGCAGGGCACCCGTCGCCAGGCCGCTGATCACGGTGATCATCCAGGCCGAATGGAAGTCCGAGGCGGTGGTGGCCGAGGTGCCGAGCACAGCCACGAGGATGGCGACTCCGAGCGCCGAGCCGATCTGACGGCCCATCGTCAGGACGGCCGCGCCGGTCGCAAAGCGCTCCGAAGCGAGCGAGGAGGCACCGGCCCCCGTGAGCGTCGGGATCACGAGGCCGACACCGGCGCCGGTGATGACGCCGCCCGGCAGGTACTCGCTGAAGTAGGCCGGCCGGTCACCGGTGCGTGTGATGTACCAGAGCGAACCGGCCGCAAAGACGAGCGAGCCGATGACTCCGGGCAGCCTGTAGCCGACGCGCGCCCCGAGGCGCGCCGAGGGCACACTGAAGATCGTCGCCATCGCGGGCCCCGGGAACAGCATCAGGCCGGCTGTCACAACCGGCTCATGCCAGACGCCGGTCAGGAACAGCACGCCCGCCAGCAGCATCCCGCCAAAGCCCGCGAAGAACAGGACCGATCCCGCCACGGCCAGGCCGAACGTCCTCACCTTCAGCATGGCGGGATCGATGATCGGGGCCGAGTGGCGCTCCGAGCGCCACCAGATGGCGGGCAGGAAAACGACAGTCACGGCGAGCAGTGCCAGGACCGTCGGCGATCCCCAGCCCCAGTCCTGGCCCTTGACGATCGCCACCACCAGGGAGCCCACGGCCAGGATCAGCGCCGCTGCGCCGAGCAGGTCGGGGCGCGGCGAGCCGGCCTCCCGGCGCTCGTGCAGGGTGCGGACCCCGAACAGCAGGCCGAGCAGCCCGACAGGGACATTGACCAGGAAGACCAGGCGCCAGTCGGCCTGCACGAGCAGGCCGCCCAACGGCGGCCCGCTGGCGGCGGCGATGCCACCCGTCGCCGCCCACACGCCGATCGCCACGTGGCGCTCGTGGGGCTGGAACTCCGGCAGCATCAGCCCCAGCGAGGTCGGGAGCATCAGGGCGCCGCCGGCCGCCTGGACCACCCGCGCGGCGATCAGAAAGCCCACCGACGGGGCCAGGGCGCAGGCCGTGCTGGCGGCCACGAAGACGGCCAGGCCGAGCAGGAAGGCGCGCTTTCGCCCGAAGGCATCCGCCCAGCGCCCAGCGGGGACCAGCAGCGAGGCGAAGACGATCGCGTAGCCGCTGAGAATCCAGGAGAGCGTGCTCAGAGAGGCCCCGCCGAAGTGCTTGCCGATCGCCGGAAAGGCGATGTTGACGATGAACAGGTCGAGGCTCGACATGAACACCCCCACGCCCACAATCAGCGTGACCTTCCACTTGCGTTGCATCATGCCACGCACCTTAGCACGTCGGTTGCATCATGCAACCCATGCGTTACAATGGCGACATGCTCGGCAACGACTACGCCAACCAGTCCTGCAGCATCGCCGGAGCCCTCGAGGTCGTAGGTGAGCGCTGGTCGTTGCTGATCGTCCGCGACGTCATGCTGGGACTGCGGCGCTTTGATGAGCTGCAGTCGCATTTGGGGATCGCCCGCAACGTCCTGCAGACCAGGCTGACACGGCTGCAGGAGCAGGACGTACTGGAGAAGCGCATCTACCAGGAGCGTCCTCCCCGCTTCGAGTACCGCCTGACCGAGAAGGGCCTTGACCTGTGGCCGACGATCGTCGCCCTGATGCAGTGGGGCGATCGCCACGCGGTCCCCGAGGGCGGACCGCCGGTTCTGCTGGAACACCGCGAGTGTGGCGGCACCGTCGATGACCACCGCATCTGCGCACGCTGTGGCGCGCGCGTGGAGGTGCGCGACGCGGTGGCGAGGCCGGGGCCGGGCGCAACGCCGGATCACCCGCTCGTTCGGCGCGAGGCGCGCCGCAGCGCCGCCTGAGCCTAGGCGTCAGGACAGCGCTGGGACCGCGGTGTCCGCTCAGACGGCGCCCAGGCCGGCGACCAGCGCGGGGGCTTCCCGCGCGATTCGCGAGCGCGGCACGACGAGGTCAAAGCCCGCCTCGTGGGCACGCTCGCGCACAGCTGTCTCGACGTGGGAGAAGAAGGCCAGCGTCCGCAGCGAGCTGAGCAGATCCGCGGCGCGCAGCGCCTCGAGCACCGCGGCGCCGTCCAGACGCTCGTCGGTCAGGTCGACGATGAGGATCTCGGGCTTCGGCTCATGGCCCCCTGCCAGTCGCTCGCGCAGAGCGCCCTCCCCCCCGATCAGCTCAGTCTCGTTCTCAGCCTCCCCGAGCGCGGAGAGCAGCCTCGAGCCGAACATCAAATCGGCACTGAGGATGAGGACCGCGGCCACGCCTACTGGGCGCGCAGGCGGCGAAACTCTTCGCGGGCCGACTCCGGCCGGCCCCACATCTGCGTCACCTCGACGCGCCCCGAGCGCATCTCCCGCAGGACCAGCTCGCCCTCGATGCCCGCGTCGTCGAGCAGCGCCAACGCACCGTGGGCCGTCTGTGCGGATGCCGCGTGGCCGAAGCGGTGGGCGATCAGAAGGCGCCAGTGCCAGTCGTTCTTGGAGTAGGGACGAGCGCCGCAGGTGGTCAAGTACAGCGACGCTTCGACGTAGCGCGACTCGTCGGCGATCCGCATATCCAACTCGAGGTCGGTCCAATCGTCGGGCAGTGAGCCGACGATCGCCTGCAAGGTGTCCGCGAAACCCATTGCCGGGAAGCCTAGCGCGGCTATTCTCGAGTCGATGGCAGCGACCGGAACAGAGCCCCTGCAGGCGGAGTACCAGGCGGCCCGCGAGGGGTGCGGCCTGATCGACCGCTCCGAGCGCGGCCGGCTCGCCCTGTCAGGCCCTGGGGCTGCCGAATTCCTCAACGGCCAGGTGACCAACGAGCTCGAGGGCCTGGCGCCGGGCGAAGGGCGCTACGCCGCCTTCCTGACGCACAAGGGCAAGATGCTCGGCGACCTGCGGATTCTCGCCACTACCGGACCGGACGGCTCCACCGAATTGCTGCTTGACACCGAGCGAGGCGCCCTGCAGGCCCTGTTTGACATGATCCGCCGCTTCAAGGTCGGCTACGAGGTGGAGCTGCACAAGCGCACCCTCGAGAGCGGGCAGCTCTCACTTCTCGGCCCGCGATCGACGGAGCTCGCCGGAATTGAGGAACTCGGCCACCAGGAGCACTCGAACCGTCCTGTCGCGATCGAGGGGATCGCCGCGCTGGCCGTCCGCACAGCGAGCGGGCTGGAATTGATCTGCGCCGCCAGCGAGACGGAGGCGCTGGTCGAGATGCTGAACGCCCGCGGCGCGGTCGCCCTGAGCGAACGGACGGCAGAGTGCCTGCGGATCGAACAGGGCATTCCCCGCTACGGCATCGACCTGGACGACACCGTCATCCCGCAGGAGGCGGGTCTGAACGAGCGTGCCGTCAACTTCACCAAGGGTTGCTACGTCGGCCAGGAGACGGTCGCACGGCTGTTCTACAAGGGCAAGCCCAACCGCCACCTGCGCGGCCTGCGCCTCGGCGGCCCGGCGCCGAGCGGCTCAGAGCTGCGACTTGGCGAGCGGGTCGTGGGACGGCTGACGAGCATGACCGAGTCGCCCGTTCACGGCTCGATCGGGCTTGCGCTCATGCGGCGGGAGGCCGAGCCGGGAACGAGCGTCGAGGTCGGGAAGGATGGCATCCGGGCGCTGGTCACCGCGCTTCCCTTCGCCGCACCGGTCCCGGCCTGAGGCCGCAGGGGACTCACTCGAGCCGGGGCTCTGCCGAGACCTGGCCGTCTGCTGTCAGGCCGGTGGGCGGGCGCTGGCGCCAACATGCCGTGTGATAGGCGTTCCCGGCAGGCGTCTCGGGCTGGTTGAGCCTCGAGGTCGCTTTCAGCGTCGGGCCGTCATAGACGACCGCGGGCTCGTAGACGCCGATCGCCTTGCCGCAGAGATGACAGAACCAGGAGGCATCCACGTCGCACAGATCATCGGCACTAAGGGTCACCTCTGACGTCCGTGCTGGGCCGGTTTGTCTATGTGGATTTGTACGGTCTGCCGGGAGGTCGGGCGTTCGCTCTGGCCGGATTGGCACGCCGCCCGGCCGGCGCCTGTGTGACCTAAAACACATACGCAACCATTGCGTCCGCAATATAGTTGCAGGCATGCAAGCATCTCCGCCTGAGGCCCCGCCCGTTCGCGATGCGCTGACCGGCGACATGTATGCCCTCGCGGCCTACATGATGCGCTCGGCCAACGTGGGGACGTTCAACGCGATTGCCGAGCTGGATCTCTCCTTCACACAGATCAAGGCCCTCTGCGCGCTGGAGGCAGACGGCCAGGAGCACTCAGTGAAGAGCCTGGCCGACTCGCTTGGCGTCTCGCTGCCCGCCATGAGTAGGGCCGTCGAGGGCCTGGTCGAGCGGGGCTTCGCGGGCCGCCAGGAGGACAAGGCCGACCGCCGCATGAAGCGGGTCCGCCTGACCGAGTCTGGGCGGAAAGTGCCGCTTGCGCTCAATGAGGCCCGTCTCTCAGCACTGCAGGAGCTGATCGGATCGCTGACCGAGCAGGAGGCCGAGGCGCTCGAGACAGCCCTCGGCTTGATCCTGGACCGCCGCGAGGAGATCGCCGCCTACCGCCCAGCCGCCATGAAAGGACAAGGCCGATGACCGACAGGATGCGATCGCTACAGATCAACGACGGGAACCGGCGCTGGTGGGCCCTGGGAGCCATGTGCTTCGCGCTGTTCATGATCATGCTGGACAACACGGTGGTCAACGTGGCACTGCCGTCGATCCAGCGCAGCCTGAAGGCATCGACGGCGTCGCTCGAGTGGACCGTCAATGCCTACACGCTCTCCTTCGCCGTCCTGCTGGTCACCGGCGGGCGTCTCGGAGATCTGTTCGGCCGGCGCAAACTCTTCCTCGCAGGCGTCGTCATCTTCGCCGCATCCAGCGGAGCCATCGGCTTCTCCCCCAGCGACACCTGGCTCGTGGGCTGGCGTGCGGTCCAGGGCTGCGGCGCGGCGCTGATGATGCCGGCGACGCTCTCGATCATCACCAACGCCTTCCCGCCCGAGGAGCGCGGCAAGGCGATCGGCACCTGGGCCGGCGTGTCAGCGCTGGCGCTTGCCATCGGGCCGGTTTTGGGCGGCTTCCTGGTTGAGAACGTGAGCTGGCAGTCGATCTTCTTCCTGAACCTGCCCGTCGCCGTGGCGGCTGTGCTGGTGACACTGTTCGCCGTGCGCGAGTCGCGGGATGAGACGGTGGCGCGGAGCGTCGACTTCCCCGGAGTGGCCGCGCTGACGATCGGCCTCGGCTCACTTGTGCTGGCGCTCGTGGAGGGCAACACCTGGCACTGGGGCTCGACCCGCGAGGTCGTCCTGCTGATCGTCGCACTGCTCGGGCTGGGCACTTTCGCGACCATTGAGACACGCCGCCGCGTGCCGATGGTCGACTTCACCTTCTTCCGCTCGCGGACCTTTTTGGGCGCCAACATCGTCGCTTTCATCGTCAGCTTCGCGATGCTGGCCATGTTCTTCTTCCTGGCCCTCTACATGCAGGACATCCGCGGCTACAGCCCACTGCAGGCCGGGATCAGATTCCTCCCCTCCACGCTGATGATCGTCCTGATCGCTCCCATCGCCGGCCGACTGACCGACCGGGTGGGCTCGCGGCCGCTGATGACCTTCGGGCTGCTCTGCGTCTCCGGAGCCCTGTTCTGGCAGTCGCATCTGACCGTGTCGAGCGCCTACTCGGCCCTGCTCCCCGGCTTCATCCTGATGGGCATCGGGATGGCCTTCGTGATGTCGCCGATGAGCACAGCCGCCATGAACTCCGTCGAGCAGGCCAAGGCCGGCGTGGCCTCCGGGATCCTCTCGATGAGCCGAATGGTCGGCGGAACCTTCGGCGTGGCCGTCCTCGGTGCCCTCGTGGCGACACTCGGGCGCAGCAAGCTCGACGAACTGCTCCCGTCGCTGCCCGCCTCCACCCGGGCCGAGATCGCGGGCTCCCTGGGCTCGGGCGGCGGCGCGCAGGCCGGGGCTCCGGCGCAGATCGTCGGTGCCGCCCATCAGTCCTTCGTCTATGCGCTGCAGAACGGCCTGCGCCTCGGGTCGGCCGTGGCTCTCGCCGGGGCGCTGATCGCCTGGTCGCTGGTCGGGCGCGACAAGCTCGCCCCGGGGACCCCTGAGAACCTGCCGGCGGACGAGAGGCCGGTTGCTGCCTCCAGCGCAGGGGCGCCCGAGGAAGCACCGCTCCGCGAGCCGGTGCAGGTGTAGGCACGCGCCCGCGAGCGGCGCCCCCCGCGGCTGGATTCTGCCCGGGCACCCCGAGGGGATCACTGTCGCGAAGCTGAAACCTCAGCCGGCCAGCCGCTGGGCGGGAGCCGAGCAGGTCCAGGACATTCGCGGTCTGGCACTGCCGGTCGGCCTGGTCGACGTCAGGGTCGCCGCGCTTGACGCGGACTGGTCGGGGCTGCGGCTCGTCTGGCGTGCCGAGCTACGGGGAGGCGCGCCCGGGGGCGGCATGTCCTCCACGCCTGCCGCTGGATAGGATTGAGCCCGCAGCCAACCCCCGAGGAACGAGGTTCAGAGCACGTGGCAATCGATCTCCAGCAAGTGTCCGCCGTCGACGTCGAGCCGGGCGAGCTGCCCCGCACGATGGCCGCCTGGGTCATCCGCGAGGAGCGCTACGGCGAACCCAAGGACGCCTTCCAGATCGAGGAGATCGAGGTGCCGGAGCCCGGCGCCTTCGAGGTGATCGTCCGCGTCATGGCCGCCGGCGTCAACTACAACAACGTCTGGGCGGCCCTTGGCAAGCCCGTTTCGGTCATGAAGTACGGCGACCACCCCGAGTACGGGCACCACATCGGTGGCTCGGACGCCTCCGGGGTCGTCTGGAAGGTCGGCGCAGGGGTCACGCGCTGGAAGCCCGGCGACGAGGTCGTGGTGCACTGCAATCAGGCCTCATATGAGGACCCCGAGGTCCACGGGCTGGACCCGATGGCCGCTCCGTCGCAGAGGATCTGGGGCTATGAGACGACCTGGGGCTCCTTCGCCCAGTTCACCAAGGTCCAGGCCCAGCAGCTGCTGCCGAAGCCCCACGCCCTCACCTGGGAGGAGGCTGCGTCATACGGTCTGGTCTACTTCACCGCTTACCGGATGCTGATGACCCGCTGCAAACTGCAGGCCGGGCAGAAGGTCCTGATCTGGGGTGCCGCCGGGGGGCTGGGCGTCTTCGCCACGCAGATCTGCGCCGCTGCCGGGGCGCACTCGGTCGGCGTCGTCTCCTCCGCGGAGAAGGGCGAGCTCGTCAAGCGTCTGGGCGCCGTCGACTTCATCGACCGGGCGGAGTTCGCCGGGATGATGCGCACGGGCACCGAGACGCCTGAGGAGGAGAAGGCCCGCTTCAAGGTCTCCCTGGGATTCGCCAAGCGGGTCAAAGAGCTGCTCGGCGACGCGCCCGACATCGTCTTCGAGCATGTCGGAAAAGCGACCTTCCCGACCTCGGTCTTCACCGTCAAGCCGTTCGGCAAAGTCGTCATCTGCGCCGGCACCACCGGCCTCGATCTCGACTTCAACGTGGCCTACCTGTGGATGCGCCAGAAGGAGATCATCGGTTCGCATTTCGCGAACGCCTACGAGTGCACCAAGGCCAACGAGCTGATCGAGAGCGGCCAGATCCGTCCCGTGCTATGGCGGACGCTCGGCTTCGAGGGGGTCGCCGAAGCACACCAGCTGATGCTCGAAAACAAGCACCTCGGCAAGATCTCGATTCTTGTCGGGGCCGACTCCGAGGGCCAGGGCAAGACCGCCGAGGGCCCCGGCGCGATCCACGCCGAGGTGGGAGCCTGATGGCCGGCAGCGTGATGATCCCGTGGTATGCCACGGGCTTCCGGGGCGACGACTTCGAGGCCGCGCTCAACGAGGCCGCGGCCACGTCCCTGCGTTACGGCGCCACCTCCTACGCCGTCTATCGCTCGCGCGATGACCTCTACCGCTTCCAGCAGTTCGTGGCCTTCGAGGACAAAATGGACTGGGAACGCTATTGGGAGGGTGACGAGATGGTCTATTTCCGCACCACCCACTCGAGCTGGTACCAGGTTCCCGTCCTCTACGGCTGGTGGGACCAGACGGCCGCCGGAGGCCTGTCTCCTCAGACGGCCTCCAACGGCGTCAACGGGCACACCAACGGGATCCACGCCGCCGAGACGGACTAGCAAGCAGGCCCTCAGCCACAGAGCGCGCCAGAGCGCTCGCCATGCGCGAGCGCTCTGGAGACGGCTCAGTGGAAGGTGATCGTCTCGGCGACGCGTGTGCCGCCGTGGCTGTAGACGGACAGCACGGTGCCCCGCCTGTTGCGGTAGCGCCCACCGCCGCCGGTGATCGCAAAGCGGGTCGTGGCGCCCGAGCCGGATATCCAGCCGGCGAAGTCGATCTGGCCCTGCTCGAGGGTGAACGATCCCGAGCAGCGTCGGCCCCCCTGCAACGGGCGAGAGCAGCGCGTCGAGCCTTCCCCGGTCTGGCGGGCACCGGCATAGACCAGCTCGCGCAGTTCATAGGAGCTGTTCGCGTTGACCTGCTTGAAGGCCACGACAACGCTCAGGCGCAACGGTGCGGGCCTCCCCGCAGCCGCACCGGCGCCGATCAGCAGCGCGCAACAGCACGCTACGGCCAGCGCCGCGGCGTGCCCGGCGGCCCAGAGGGAGCTCGCGGGAACTTGGCGGGGTGTCATCGCCTGAATGTACCCGCGCGGGCGGCCCGGCTCACTCCGCGGGTTCAGAATGGGCCGAGGTTGACGACCAGGCCGAACAGGACCAGCAGCGCCGCGCAGGCAACCCAGACGGCCCCTGCCACGCCGGCATAGCCGAGCGCCAGCGAGAGCACCAGCACGATCGCCGCCGCGGCCAGCTGCGACTTGTAGCGGCGCGTCATGGCGGCGCCGGAAGCCCGCGGGGCGGGCGCAGCTAACCCTGCTCGAGAGGAGCCATGGTCAGACCGGCATCCTTGAGCTGCTCCCAGTAGTGCTCGGCGAGCTCCTGGTGGCCGGTATAGACGATCGCCTGGCCGGCCGTGTGGATCACGTTGGCGATCTCCATGCCGTGGGGCATGGAGACGCCAGGTATGAACCGGGCCAGGGTGCGCGCAACATGCTCGAAGGTGTTGTGGTCGTCGTTGCGCACGATCACCCGCCACGCACCGCCGTGGCCCGCTCCCGGCCCGTCGATCCGAGGCAGCTCGAGGGTCTGATCCACGCCCGAGAGGATAAAGCCCGCAGCGCAACCGTACAATTACGAACATGAGCGGAGAGAGCACCCCGCGACTGCCCGAGCGCGACAGGCCATGGATGATGCGCACCTACGCCGGGCATTCGACGGCCAAGGCGTCCAACGAGCTCTACAGGCGCAACCTGGCCAAGGGGCAGACGGGTCTCTCGGTCGCCTTCGACCTACCCACCCAGACGGGTTATGACCCCGACGACGAGCTGGCCCGCGGCGAGGTGGGCAAGGTCGGCGTGCCGGTCGCCCACCGCGGCGATATGGCGGCTCTGATGGACGGAATCCCGCTCGGCGAGATGAACACCTCGATGACCATCAACGCCACGGCCGCCTGGCTGCTGGCGCTCTACATCGTGGCCGCGGAGGATCAGGGGGCGAGCCAGGAGCTGCTGTCGGGGACGACCCAGAACGACATCATCAAGGAGTTCTTGGCGCGCGGCACCTACGCCTTCCCGCCGGCCCCCTCGATGAGGCTGATCGCAGACATGATCGCCTACACGGTCGAGCACGTGCCCAGGTGGAACCCGATCAACATCTGCTCCTACCACCTGCAGGAGGCCGGCGCCACGCCCGTGCAGGAGATCGCCTTTGCGATGAGCAACGCCATCGCGGTGCTCGACGCCGCCCGCGAGCGGGTCGCCGACCAGAACATCATGGAGCAGGTGTTCGGGCGGATCTCCTTCTTCGTCAACGCCGGCGTCCGCTTCATCGAGGAGCACGCCAAGCTGCGCGCCATGTCCATCCTGTGGGAGGAGATCGGCCGCGAACGCTACGGCGTCACCGAAGAGCGCCACCTGCGCTTCCGCTACGGCGTCCAGGTCAACTCGCTCGGGCTGACCGAGGCCCAGCCCGAGAACAACGTCCAGCGGATCGTTCTCGAGGCGCTCGCCGTGACACTCGGCCGCGACGCCCGTGCCCGGGCCATCCAGCTCCCTGCCTGGAACGAGGCGCTGGGCCTGCCGCGCCCCTGGGACCAGCAGTGGTCGTTGCGCATTCAGCAGGTCCTCGCCTACGAAACCGACATCCTCGAGTATCCCGACATCTTCGAGGGCTCCAAGGTCATGGACGGGCTGGTGGCCGAACTGCTCGAGGGAGCCCGTGCCGAGATGGCGATCGTGGCCGAGCATGGCGGGGCCGTCGAGGCCGTCCACTACATGAAGGCGGCCCTGGTCGACTCGCACCGCGAGCGGATCCGCCGGATTGAGAACGGCGAGCAGGTCGTTGTTGGGCAGAACCGCTTCGCCGAGTCCGAGGAGTCACCGCTGACGGCCGACGCCGAGGGCGGGATCCTGGTCGTGGACCCGGCCCTCGAGGCTGAGCAGATCGAGGCCGTCCGGCGCTGGCGCTCGGAGCGCGACCAGGCCGCCGTGGATGCGGCCCTGGCGCAGCTGGCCGAGGTCGCCCGTGACCCTGGCGCGGAGGAGAACCTGATGGTGCCGACGATCGCCGCAGCCCGCGCGGGAGCCACGACGGGCGAGTGGGCCAAGACGCTGCGGGAGGTCTTCGGCAGCTACCGCGCGCCGACGGGCGTCGGCGAGGCCGCCGCGGCCCCTCCCGACGGCCAGCTCGACGAGCTGCGCGGCGAAGTCGCGCGGCTGGCCGAGACGCTCGGGCGCAGGCCGAAGATCCTGGTCGGCAAGCCGGGCCTCGACGGGCACTCCAACGGCGCCGAGCAGATCGCCGTGCGCGCCCGCGACGCCGGCATGGAGGTCGTCTATGAAGGCATCCGTCTGACTCCCGCCCAGATCGCCGCTTCGGCGCTTCAGGAGGGCGTCCATGTGATCGGCCTGTCGATTCTCTCGGGCTCGCACCGCCAGCTCATCCCGGCCGTCATCACCGCGCTGCGCGAGGCCGGCGTGGAGGCGCCCGTGGTCGTCGGCGGGATCATCCCCGAGCAGGACGTCGAGCCGCTGCGCCAGGCTGGGGTCGCGGCCGTCTACACCCCCAAGGACTTCGACATCACCCAGATCATGCGTGACATCGTCGCGCTGCTCGACGGCCAGCCGCGCACGCCGTTGGCCGTGGGCGGCTCGACCGCCGACGCCGTCGCGTGAGCGGCGCCGGGTCGGCCCTTGGGGCCCGCCTGCGCGAGCGGGATCTGAGCGCGGCGCCGGCCGCGCTGAACCTGCTCGAGAGCGCCGCCGCACCGGACATGCTCGAGGCCGCGGCGCTGCTACGCGAGGTCTCGCCCGCGGCGCTCGGAGGCGAGGCGCCCGCCCATGTGATCGGCGTCACCGGACCCCCGGGGGCCGGCAAGTCGACGCTCCTCTCAGCACTGCTGGCCGCCTGGCGGGCCCGCGGCAGAACCGTCGCCATGCTTGCGGTGGACCCCAGCTCCAAGCGCTCCGGCGGCGCGCTGCTCGGTGACCGTGCACGCGTCGAGTTCGATCCCACAGACCGAGGCATCCTGATCCGCTCAAGCGCCGCCGGCGAGCGCCTCGGCGGCCTCGCCCGCGCCACACGGGCCGCCGCTCACGCACTGGCCGTGGCCTTCGACATCGTCGTCATCGAGACGGTCGGGGTCGGGCAGGCCGAGACCGAGGTGGCCGAGGTCGCGGACACCGTCCTCGTCGTCGTGCAGCCCGGCAGCGGCGACGTGCTGCAGTTCCTGAAGTCGGGAATCATGGAGACTCCCGATGTGCTCGTCGTGACCAAGTCCGACCTGGGCCAGATCGCCCTGCGCACCCGCCGCGACCTGACCGCCGCATTGCGCTCCCTGGGCAGGCGCTCAACCCGCGTGCTGGCCGTCTCCTCACTCTCGCCGCCGAGCGGCATCGACGAGCTGGTCGAGGAGCTGGACGAGCACCGGGCGACGATCGACCTCGAGGAGCGACGTCTGAGCGCCAGGCGAGCGGGCGCACTAAGCGACTTCGCGCTGGAGCATGGCGAGCGCGGCCTGAGGGCCGTCGGAGGTCGCGCGAGCGCCGAGACGTTTCTGGCCCAGCAGGACCCTGGCCTCGAGGCGCCGGCGCTCGTCGCGTTGTTGAGCGCGGCAATGGGTGAGCGATCGGCATGAGGATCAGCCTGCTGATGATGTTCGGGGCCTTCGTGCTCGCCAGCGCCCTCGCCGGCGCGCTCGGTGCCGCCAACCTTGGCACGGCCCTGGCCTTCGGGCAGATCGCCTTCGCGGCCACGACCGTCTACGTGCTGCTCAGGCGATGAGCGATTGCTCAGGCCAGCTGCGCGGATCGGTGTGATGAAACGGGGCCGGCGGACGTAGTAGGGGTATGAAGATCACCCGGGTGCAACCGCAGGGGATGAAATGCCCGCGCTGAGCAAAGCTCCCGTGGAGCCCGCGGACGAGCCCTTCTCCTTCGAGGACCTCTACAAAGACTCGGTCGCCGATGTCCACGGGTATGCGATCTCGCTGCTCGGCGACCGGGCCAGCGCCGAGGACATCACGGCACTGGCCTTCGAGCGTCTCTTCAAGGCCCGGGCGCGCCTTGACCGCAGACGTGGCACACCGCGCTCGCTGCTGTTCGCGATCGCCCGCAACGCCGCCCTTGACGAGCTTCGCCGGCGCCGCCGGCAGCCCGAGCTCGTGCCCCACCCCGAGCCCGGCGGCGTGGATGACCCCGGTGAGGCCCTTGACCGCCTGGAGCGGCGCGAGACCGTACGTGCCGCCCTCTCAGGGCTGACGCTGCGCGAGCGCGAGATCGTGCTGCTGAAGTTCCACGGACAGCTCTCCAATGCCGAGCTCGGCAGGGTGCTTCAGATCACGGAGACAAACGCCGCCACCCGTCTGCACCGGGCGCTCGGCCGTCTGCGGGCAAGCTGTGCCGAACCCGGCCGCGAGGCAGTCGCATGAAGATCGTCCCCTTCCCCCATGGCGGCGAGGAGCCAATCGACGCGCAGGAGATCGCCACACTCGAGGCCGCAATGGCCGGCGAGCAGGCCCCCGGCGCCGAGCAGTGGCGCGAGCTGCGAAGCGACATCCGCTCGCTCGCCCCGCCGATCGAGGAGCGCTTTGAACGCACGCTCGAACAGCGCCTGAGAACGGCCGGCGAGCCCCAGCGCACACCGATCCACGAGACCCCTGGAGGGCGCCGCCGCGGCTGGTTGGCACTCCACGCCCCTGTTCCCCGCTTACTGGCGCTCAGCGGCGCCGGCGTCCTGGCGGCGCTCGTGGCTGGAGTCCTGCTCGTCGGGCCCCTGTCGGGCGGTCCCGGCCACACGACGGAAAAGAGCCCTGTGGCGGTGTCCGGCGCGAGTGTCCCCTCTCGGGCCGGCGCCGGTCGCGTCCAGGCGCAGTCCGCACCGAGTGCCGTGGCGAAAGGGACAGCACTGCCGGCGGCCCCCGTGCCGTCCCCCGGCACCATCGGGGGCTCCGCCCGCGTCCAACAGCTCGGTGCCTCGATTACCCTCGCGGGCACCCCCCCGGAAGTCCAGAAGCTGGCCGATGGCGTGGGGCGGATCGCCGGCAGCGAAGGCGGCTACGTCACCAACTCGCAGGTCCAGGTCGAAAGCAAGGGAACCAGCAGCGCGACGCTTCAGCTCAGCGTCCCCAGCTCACGCCTCGCGCGAACGCTTGCAGCGCTCGGGCGTCTCGGCGCCGTCCGCGCCGAGACGCAGTCCCTAAAGGACATCACCGGCGCCTATGACAGCGACCGGCGGGCCCTGGCCGACGCGGTGGCCGAACGCGCGGCGCTGTTGCGTGCGCTGGCTGGCGCAAGCACGCAGGGGCAGATCGAAAGCCTGCACCGCCGCCTCGAGCTGGCGGCCGGCGCGGTAAAGCGCACGAGCGCGGCCTTCGCGGCGATCTCCGCCACGGCCGGGAACTCGACCGTCGAAGTGACCGTCCTGGGCGAAGCACAGGCGGGCGGGCACTCTTTGACGTTGAGCCGCGGGTTGCATGATGCCGGCCGGGTCCTGACCGTCGCCCTGGTCATCGCCCTGATCGCACTGGCCGCCCTGGTCCCGCTGCTGCTCATCGGAGGCACCCTGGCATTGGTTGTGCGCGCTTTTCGCCGCGGAGCCCGGGAACGGGCTCTCGGCGGCGGCTGATCGGTTCGGCCGGCGTCCGGCAGGGCTCAGACGGGAGTGTCGATCTCCAGTGCCCCGAACCCGTCCAGGGGGCCGTCCATGAAGAAGATCTCCATGGTTATGTCCGGTTCCACGTGGGCCTGGCTGAGGTCGTCCAGGGCATAGGTCTTAGCCTTCATCGGCCCCCGGCCGTAGTGCTCATGCATCATCCCCACGATGCTCGTGGAGATCGCAGCGAGCAGGTTTCCGCCAGACAGCGGAACGCCAGCGCCGGCCGGCCGGGTCACGCTCGCCTCCAGCGCAAACAGATGCCTCCAGCCGCATCACATGGGCTCGGGCACTCAAAATCTCGCGCGGCAAGGACGATCAAGTCAAGTCGCTCCAACAGTGCCGCTCGACGGCCGGAAGGCGAGCTTCCCGTCGTCGACCAGATGGCCAAGTTCGGTTCTTCAGTATTTTACCCCACCCGGGCGTGCTAGTCTCGCCCCTACAGTGCCCCAAGTCGGTGACGGTGATCGCTGACAGGGTTGCGACTTCAAGACGGAGCGATCTCTCGGGAGCGATGCGCCCAGGGAAACGATCCGCGTCTTAGCCGGTGATGAATGCGAGGTACCGTGGGTCGCGTACTGCGCAGGATCGCGCCGCGAGAGCAAGATCTGGCGGGCTGGAGCCATCGTGCCGCTGCAGACCGCGCACGTGCGGCCTCAGACCGCGCCGAAGCGGCTGCCGATCGGACCCTCGCCAGCGCTGAACGGGCGCTTGCGGCCCGCGACCGCGCGCGGGCCGCGCGCGACCGCGAACTGGCTGAGTCCGACGACCTGACCGGCGTCCTACGACGGGGACCGGGCCACAGGCAGCTCGCCAAGGAGATCGACCGAGCGCGCCGCGCCTCGCAGTCGCTGGTGCTGGCCTTCATAGACGTTGACGCGCTCAAGCACGTCAACGACACGCAGGGCCACCTTGCGGGCGATGCGCTGCTGCGTAGCGTCGCGGACACCCTGCGAACTCGTCTTCGCTCCTACGACCTGATCATCCGCTTCGGCGGCGACGAGTTCATCTGCGTCCTGCCGGACTCCGAGGTGGGGAGTGTGCAACAGCGGTTTGCCGAGGCAGCGGAGGCCCTGGCGTCAAGTGCCACGGGTGGCTCGATCACCGTCGGCTACGCCCAACTGCGCGACATGGACTCCACCGAAAGGCTGATCGCGAGGGCCGACGCGGACCTGCTCGAGCACCGCAGGGCCGGATGAATCAATCGCCGTGGCGCCGACGCACACGGTCTATCGCATCAAAGGTGCTCCGCAGCGCGTCCAGCAGGCCAGCGTCGAAGTGGCGGCCGCGCTGCTCCTCCATCATGTCCACGGCGAGCCCCACGGGAAACGCGGGCCGGTACACCCGGTCGTTAGTCAGCGCGTCAAAGACGTCCGCGACCGCAGCGATGCGGCCCTCGACGGGAATGTCCTCCCCCGAGACCGCCCCGGGATAGCCGCCGCCGTCCCAGCGCTCGTGATGGGTGAGCGCCACGGTCGCGGCCAGTTGCATCAGCTCTGAATCGGCGTCAGCCAGCAGCTCGTGCCCGATGGCGGCGTGGGTCTTCATGACGTCGAACTCCACCTCGGTCAGGCGGCCGGGCTTCAACAGAACGCTATCTGGGATTGCGACCTTGCCGATGTCGTGCAGCTCGCTCGCGAGACCCAGCTGCGCGGCGCGGGCCTCAGGCAGCCCATGTCGCAACGCGATCAGCTCGCAGTAGGCGCCCATGCGCATCATGTGCTTCCCGGTCTCGTCATCACGGGCCTCGGCGAGGCGAACGAGGCGGCGCACGGCATCGCCCTGGAAGGCCTCGACCGCGTCACCTTCCAGACGGGCAGCCGCAATCGCTCCCCGCACGGCGCCCGCGCGGCGCTCGCCGATTCCCTGCAGACGCTCGACGCGCCGCCTGAGCTCCTCCTCGCGGCGCCGGTGGTGGAGGACGTTGACAACGTTGATGACCAGCTCTCCGGCGCTGACTGGCTTGACGAGATATCCGTAGGCGCCGAGCTCGATCGCAGCGCTCGCGAGGGCCAGATCGTCCTCCCCCGTGACCATGAGCACAGCGACCCTCGGGTGGTCGACCCGGAGATGGCGGAGCAGCTCGATCCCGGATTCCCCGGGGAGGTTGACGTCGAGCAGCACGAGATCGAAGTCGCCGCGGGCCAGTTCCTGCCTTGCCGCCCCGGCGTCCGGAGCCGTCGCGCACAGATAGTTCTGCGCCATCAGGGCACGCTCCGTCCAGGAGCGCAGCCCGCGTTCGTCATCGACGATCAGGATTTCGGGCGAGTAGCCATCAAGCGCCCGCGGGATCCGTGGCAAAGCTTCGGCACTAGTTTTCTCCTCGCCCGGACGGAGCGGCCCCGCGATTGACATCCTGGCGCCGTCCGATCGCGACTCCAGCGGCTGCGGCGGCCCCAGGGGGCGCTCCACGCTCAATGTGCCCGCGACGGTGCCGCGCGCGTCCCGATAGGCGACCCACCGCGCCTCCATCACATGGATGGAACCGTCCTTGGCGCACTGGCGGACCTCGCCCTGCCAGGTCTGATGGTCCGCCAGCGTTTGGAGAATCTCAATCAGCGTCAGCTCGTAGCCCGTCCGGAGCAGCTCGTCTCCCAACCGTCCGAGTGCCTCATCGCGAGCAAATCCGTACTCAGCCTCGGCGGCAGCGTTCCACAGCACGATGCGCCTGCCGTTGTCCAGACCGACAACCGGGTCGGGCAACACGTCGAGCAACGGGCTCCCAAGCATGAGATCCTCGCTCGTCAGCGACTTCATGGCCACCTTGGCCCGACCCTCTCACACACCGCCGCGGTTCCTTTCGCTTGGTGCCCGCTCCGCATCTTCGGAGAAACCTGAGTCAACAAGATTGCAGAGTTCCAGCCATTGGGCATCCGCAAGGAGTACGTGACGGCGCGCATCATCCCGCTTTACGCCGATTGGGGGATGGGTAGCAGGCGGTGTCGAGCCGAATACTGAGGATCACCACCATGAGCAACCTCACCGATCCGGCAGGCAGAAACGCAGTTCTCAGCAGCGCCCGTGAAGCCCATCGGGCGCTGAACCAAAGCTTGGGCGGCGACCATGCAGAGCGCAGGTCGTCGGCCAGGGCAGCGCAGAGGCCTTTCCCCTCCCCTCTCGCGCAAGTAAAGCGGTGCGGCGTCGCCTCATACCCCCTGGCGCCGCCGCACCGTCAACCTTCTCGCGACGCCGGCGCCGGTCGGAGCTACTGCCCGTTCCGCGCCGAGATCCGGCAGCATCGATGAGCTCGATCGCCCTTGTTCCACGTGACGGCGCCACAACGCCCGTCTTTGGGGAAGTCCGCCGTGGCGCGAAGCGAATCGCCATCGTGCTCGCCTACCGCCAAGCCGTGGTGCGAAGTGGTCTGAAGATGCTGCTGGACGCGGTGAGCGACTTCACGGTTGTCGCTGAGGCTGCGACCCTCGACGAAACACGCCGCTGCCTCGGAGAGCACAGCCCCGATGTGCTGGTCCTCGATCTGGACCGAACGGCAGGCTCGTCGCTCGAGGCGATCGGCCCGCTGGTCGAAGAGTTCCCCGCCACGAGCATCGTAGTCATGAGCGCGAAACAGGATGAGGCTTTCATCCGCGCGGCGATCGTCGCAGGGGCCTTGGGATACGTGTCCAGCACAGAGACGGCGGGCGAACTGACGCGCACCATCAGACGAGCCGCATTCGCAACATCGACACCTCTTGCAGACCTGCGCGAGGACCCGGCGGAGCGGCCCGTTTCGGCCGGGCCCTGCGAGCTCAGTCCGCGCGAGGGACAGGTCCTCGGCCTGATCGCCATCGGCTACACCAACGCCGAGATCGCTGAGCAACTGGGGCTCTCCGTGCGTACCATCGAGACGCACCGGTCCCACATCCGGGACAAGCTCCAACGCCCCACCAGGGCCGAACTTGTCGAGTACGCGTTCGCCCACGGGATCCATCAGTCCGACGGGTGAGTGCTTCCGGCCCGGATCGCACCGCCGGTCCAGTCGCCGACCAGGCGACGGGACTCAATACCCAGATCCTCCTCGAGTTCGCCAAGCGCGCCCTCGGCGGGATGAGCCTCGAGCAGCTGCTGGAAGCGCTGCTCAACTCCGCGCGGCAGCTGACGGGAGCCGCCTATGCGGCCGTCGGCGTTCTGGAGCAGGAGCACGGCGACAGCGCAGACGCCTCCAGGCGCTTCGCACAGTTCCGGGTCGCAGGCGTCGATGCGCGAACCGCCGCCGCCATCGGGGGGCTGCCTAAGGGGCACGGTGTCCTTGGCGCGCTGATCGACGACCCACGGGCGCTTCGCCTGACAGACATCGGCTCGCATCCGCAGTCATATGGCTTCCCTGCCGCGCATCCTCCCATGAGCACTTTTCTGGGGGTGCCCCTGTTCGTTGAGGCTCGCCCTTTTGCGAGCATCTACCTATCCGAGAAGGCGGACAGCGAGCCTTTCACCGCTCAGGACGAGCACGCAGTGGTCACACTCGCCGAGATCGCGGGGCTGGCGATCGCAGTCGCCCGGCGGGAGAGCGCCGAACGCGAGCGTGGCGATCAGCTTCAGCGGAAGGTGTCCGCCCTCGAGGTCACCTCCCAGATCACACGCGCCGTCGGCGGACGCACCGATCTGAGGGTGATTCTCGAGCTGGTGGCCAAGCGCGGACGCGCCGTCGTGGACGCCCGGGTGCTCCTGATCAAGATCGAAGACGGAGCAGACCTCGTCGTCGTCGCGGGCGTCGGCGAGATGCCCGAGGGCATCCTCGGACGACGACTCGCAATGGGGGGAACGGTCGCCGAGCAGGCGCTGCGCACGCGCCTGCCCCAACGTCTGTCCGACACGGGCAACCGCGTCCGGTTTCAGGAGCACGGGCTCGGTGCCGTCGGACTCCAAGCCGATGACGGACTGGTCATCCCACTGGTCTTCCTCGACCGGACCTACGGTGTCCTCGTCGCCGTGGATCGCTTGCACGACGGCCCGGAATTCAGCGTCGAGGATGTGCGGCTGCTGGAGGCCTTCGCAGCGAGCGCCGCCACGGCCCTCGCCACCGGGACGGCCGTCGCCTCGGACATGCAGCGCCTGGCGGCCGTCATCGAATCCTCCAGCGACGCAATCGTCACCGTTGACCGCGAGGGGCTGATCACGACCTGGAACGCCGGGGCCGAAGCGCTCTACGGCCTCTCGGTCGAGCAGATGATGGGCCGGCGCGCCACCGATGCGATGCCGGGCCTGAGCGAGTTCGAGCTCGAGCATGGAGCTCTTGAGCGAGTCCTGTCCGGCGAGACCATCACCACCCACGAGATCCACGGCGAGCATGCCGACGGCTCAATGCTCGAGCTCTCGCTCAGCGCCTCTCCGATCCGTGACCTTCATGGGCGCGTCACGGGCGCAGCCTCGATCACACGCGACGTCGGGCGGCAAAACGAAATGCAGCGGGTCCTTGTCCAGGGCCAGAGACTGGACAGCATCGGCGCGTTGGCGCGAGGCGTGGCCCACGACATGAACAACGTCCTGGGGGTCATCATCACCCATGCCGATTTCGCTATCGAGCAAATGGAGACCGGGGCAGCTGCCGAGGAGGTCAGGGAGATCCGCCGGGCCGCCGACGGCGCCGCAGTGCTGATGCGCCAGCTGCTGCAGTTTGCCCGCAGGAGCACCTACGTCGAACCCGTCCGGCTCGAGCTGAGCGTGTCGGTCAAGGCGATGACGAAGATGCTCGACAGGATCATCGGTGAGCAGATCGAGTTGATCGTCGATCTCGGCCCTTCGCTTTGGATCTCGGCCGACCCCGCGCAGGTAGAGCAGGTCATCATGAGTCTCGCCCTCAACGCTCGTGACGCGATGCCCGAGGGCGGGTCGCTCACGATCACGATCTCCGAGCCGACCGCCGAGCAGAACGCGCACGGGACGGCCCGCGCCCCCGCCGGGGGCCGCCACGTCTGCCTCACCGTCGCTGACACGGGGACGGGAATGGAACCCGAGGCGCTCGCCAAGGCGTTCGAGCCGTTCTACACGACCAAGCCCGCCGGGGATGGAAGCGGCATGGGACTCGCGATCGTCTATGACAGCGTGACCAGGGCAGGAGGCCGCGTGGAGATCGACTCTGTGGCGGAGAACGGCACCGTCGTGAGCGTGCTCTGGCGCTTTGCGGAGCCTCCCGCGGGCCCGGGCCGGGGACGATCGGCACCCTCCGGGATGTTCGCGCAGGCGACGCGCGCCTTGGTGATTCTTCTGGTCGAGGACGAGGGGGCGCTGCGCAGAATCACGGCACGGCTCCTGCGTGCCGCGGGATACATCGTGCTCGAAGCCGCCCGCGCGGGCGAGGCAATCGAGATCGCAGCCCACGAGGACCAGCAGATAGACCTGCTGCTGACGGACGTCGTCATGCCCGGAATGTCCGGGGCGGCACTGGCGCAGCGCCTGCAGCAGACCCGGCCGGCCCTGTCGGTGCTCTACACCTCCGGATATCTTGCGCACCCCGAGGACCTGCCCGAGGGGGCCGCCTTCGTGCGCAAGCCCTTTACGCGTTCCGGACTGCTCGACGCCGTGGAGTCAGCCCGGACGCCGGATGCGGCTGTCACGGCACCACCTGGCTGACCCGCCCTCCGAAATCCGGACGGGGACCGTCAGGAGGCCGCTGCAAACTCGGGGAGCGCGACGCTGAACGTCGTGCCCTCCTCAAGGCTGCTGCGAACCTCGATCCAGCCTCCCGCCCTGTCAACAACACGCCGCACCGTGGCCAATCCGAGGCCGCTGCTCTCCCCTCCCTTGGTGGTGAAGAAGGGATCGAACATCCGCTCCTGCAGCTCGGCGGAGATCCCGCTTCCCGTGTCGGAAACGGATACGTCGACATATCCGCCGGGATCGCGGCCGAACTCGCCCGCCTGCTCCTTGGTGAACGAGCGCGAGGCGGTGGCTATCTTGACCGTGCCGCCGCCGGGCATTGCGTCGCGCGCATTGAGCACGAGGTTGACGACGAGGTGGTTGAAGTCCTCAGCGCCCACGAACACCTGCAAATCCTCCGGGTCGAGCGCGAAGTCGATCGCAACGCCGTCGTCCATCAGGCGTGACAGGGTCGGCTCGAGCTCGCGAATCGCCGAGCTCGGTGTGACGGGTGAGAGCGCCTCGCTTCCGAGGCCCGCGAAGACGAGTAGCTGCGCGGTGATCTCGGCGCCGCGATCGGCGGCAATGATGATCTTCTGCAGATCTGCCCGCCCGGGGACGTCGGCGCGCGAGGCGAGCTGCTCAGCCGACAGCAGCACGATCGCCAACAGGTTGTTGAAGTTGTGCGTGACGCCGCTGACGAGTGCGCCGAGCGTCTCCTCGGTGTGCGCCTCGGCGCTTCGCAGCTGCGATCTCGCATAGGCACGCTCCGCCGCCGCATTGGCTCGGTCGGATGCCGCCTGTTTGCGGTCCCCGGCCGCCCGTGCCCGGTCGCCGGCGGCGCGTGCACGCGCCGCCGCGGCGCGCTCCCGTGCCTCGAGCGCCGACGAGAGCGGCACGTCATGACCACGGTCGAGCGCCTCCGAAATCTGATCGCGTTCAGCGGCGTTCCGGTCGCGGGCTTCCGCACTCAGATCGCGGGCGTGGGCGCCCGCGTCTCGTTTGCTCGCCTGCTCGAGGCGCTCCGCTGCCGTCGCCTCACGCTCGGCGCTTGCGACTCTGCGCGCCCGGCCGCCCGCCTGACGCTCCGCGCGCGAGAGCTCGTAAGCAGCCTCGGGCCGGGCGGTCGGCGCCAATGCGTCCCGCTCTCGGTCCGCGGTGGCCTGATCGCGGTCGGAGCTGAGCTGATCGGACTCCGCTCGCGCCTCATCGCTGTCGGCCGAGGTCTGGTCGGAGTCCGAGGAAGTCTGATCGCTCTCGGCGGCCGTCTGGTCTGTCTCGGAGGCTACCCACTCACGCTCGACGCGCACCGACTCCTCGCCGGCCGCATCCCGCGCCGAACCGGCTCCGTCCGTGCCGCGCTGCGCCCTTCGGGGGTCAGGTACACCGTTATGTGATGGAGGGCCCGACGGGGCGCCCGCTTCGTCGCTCACTGCGTTCCTTTCAGCCAGGCGCGGAGCCAGGGCGGGTTAGGGTGAGCGTTTCAGGGCTGAAGCCACGCTAGCACCAATGCGCGGCCGCTCTCGACGGACAGCGGTGCCCAACGGGGCGTAGGCTGGTGGGTGAAATGGCCACCGGTTGCTTCATCTCCACGGGGCGCTCCCTCGGGGAGGCCCTCGCGCGTGTCAAGCTGGCCGAGTCGCTGGGTTACGAGGCTGTCTACGTGACCCATGTCGCGGGCCGCGAGTCGCTGACCGTCCTGACCGTCTACGCCCAGGCCACCACCCGTATTCGCGTGGGCACAGGCGTGGTGCCGATCTACACCCGCACGCCGGCCACCATGGCCCAGACTGCGGCCACGATCGACGAGCTCTCCGGCGGGCGGCTGACGCTTGGCCTGGGGGTCTCGCACCGGCCGGTCGTCGAGGGCTGGCATGGTCAGACGATCGACAGGCCGGTGGCCGAGATGCGCGAGTACGCTGGAATCGTCCGGGCGATCCTGCGCGGCGAGGATCCGCCGTCTGGCAAGAAGTGGCAAACCGGGTTTCACCTGCTGGGCATCGAGACCCGCCCGCAGCTGCCGATCTACATCGCCGGCCTGTCCCCCGCCATGCTCCGCCTGGCAGGGGAGATCGCTGATGGGGTGATCCTCTGGCTCTGCAACCCCCGCTATATCGCCGAGGTCGTCGTCCCCGAGGTGACCGCGGGCCGCGAACGCGCCGGCCGGGGCATCGAGGGCTTCGACATCGTGGCTGCGGTGCCGGGCGCGGTGACCGCGGACCCCTCCTTGGCCTACGAGGCGATGCGCAGGGACCTGATCCCCTACTTCGGGCTGCCCTTCTACCGCGCCATGATCGAGCGCACCGGCTTCGGCTCGGACATCGCCGCCTACGACGCCGCCTCCGGAGACCTCGACGGCATGCGGGCCGCGATCTCCGAGGGCTTCCTGGAAGAGCTCACCGCCGTCGGCGACGAGCAGGGAGTTCGCGGCGGGATCGAGCGCTATCGGGCCGCCGGCGCCTCATCGCCCTGCATCGGCCCGATCCCGAAAACGGACTTCGAGGCGACACTGCGCGCCGGCGCAGCCTGATCGGGGCCCGCACAGGCGTGCCTCGCAAATGCTCGACCGGGCGTGTAACGGATCGTTCACCCGGCGGACTGAAGAGGTGAGCAGATGATCGTCCTCCTTGGCTTTGCCGTTCTGGCCGGTGCCGGCACCGCGCTCTCGCCGTGCGTGCTCCCGGTGCTTCCCGCGCTGCTCTCCGCGGGCGGCATCGGTGGCCGCAGGCGCCCGCTGGGCATCGTCCTCGGCCTCTCGATCACGTTCACCGTGACGATCGTGGGGCTGGCAAGCGTCGTCGACGGCGTGGGTCTGGGCAGCGACCCGCTGCGCGATGTGGCCATCGCCGTCCTGTTGATCTTCGGCGTCGTCCTGTTCGTCCCCGAGCTCGGCGCGCGGATCGAGGCGCCACTCTCGCGGCTTGCCCGCTTCGGGCCGAAGACCACGGGCGAGGGCTTCCTCTCGGGCCTGCTCGTCGGCGCAGCACTTGGCTTTGTCTACACGCCCTGTGCCAGCCCGATCCTCGCTGCCGTCATCTCGGTCAGCGCCGCCTCCGGCAAAACCGTCCTCTTGGCACTTGCCTACTCCGCCGGTTCGGCCGCCGTCCTGCTGTTACTCACGCTCGGCGGGCGCAGGATCTTCGACCGCGTCCGCAGGGCCGGTCGCGGCCCCGCACTGCAGCGCATCCTGGGCGCGGTCATGGTCATCACAGCCGTCGCCATCGCCGCGAACCTCGATGTGAACTTCGACCAGTTCGTCGCCGAATCGATCCCCGATGTCAATGTAACGGCCGCCCTGGAGTGCTCGGAAACCGTCACCAGCCGGCTGCATGAAATCACCGGCCGCCACGCCCGTTTCGCGCCCGCCAACGGCTCGGCAGCCTGCGGCAACTCCTCAAGCCGGATCAAGGTTGCTGCCCACGGGGCCTCTCAGGGGACGCTGCTGGCCGACGCGGCGGGCCTCAAAGACCTGGGAGCGGCGCCAGAATTCACCGAAACCGAGGACTGGTTCAACACGCCCGGTGGGAAGCCGCTGACGCTGACGGGGCTGCGCGGGCGGGTGGTCCTGGTCGACTTCTGGACCTATACCTGCATCAACTGCATCCGCACGCTGCCCTATCTGAAGGCCTGGGACGCTGCCTACCGCTCCGACGGCCTGACGATCGTCGGCGTCGAGGCGCCCGAGTTCCCCTTCGAGCGCGACGCCGGGAACGTCGGCAACGCGATCCGCCAGTTCGGGCTGCGCTACCCCGTCGTCCAGGACAACAAGCTCGGCACCTGGAACGCCTACGGCAACGAGTACTGGCCCGCCGACTACCTGATCGACTCTCACGGGGACGTCCGCTATACGGCCTTCGGCGAGGGTGACTACGACAAGACCGAAACGGCGATCCGGGCCTTACTGGCCGAAGCAGGCCGCCATGTCGGCGGCCGCGGCCACGCGACCGGGGTCATCGTGCCCTCCGAAGTCGCCACGCCCGAGACCTACCTCGGCACCGAGCGGGCCGAAGGCTGGATGCACCAGCCCGTCGAAGGGGTTCACGACTACGGCGGGCCCTTCACCGGCGAACTGGCCCTCAATGAGTTCGCCTTCGGCGGCACCTGGAAGATCGCCGGCCAGCCGGCCGAAGCGCTCGCCGGCGCCTCGATCGACGTCGAGTTCAAGGCCAAGAACGTCTACCTGGTGCTCAGCTCGCCGGGCGAACGGCCACTGCCGGTGCAGGTGCTGCTGGACGGGCACCCGATCCCCGCCGCCGAGGCGGGCGCGGACGTCCACAAGGGGGTGGTGACCGTGCGCCGACAACGCCTCTACTCGCTGGTGTCCCTGCGCAGCGATCAGCGCGAGCACCTGTCGCTGCGCTTCGCCCCGGGCGTCACCGGCTACGCGTTCACATTCGGCTAGGGCGCCCCAGGTGTCGGAGTCCTGACTCCCGCAAGCCCAGCGGGCAACCGAGACGCAGCGAAGGGGCGACTTATCTTAGGATCACGCAACGTCGGGCCCTCCGGCGGCGAAAAACACAAATGTAGGGGGAACACTCTCCATGGATTTCAACACCGCACGATTTTCGAATCCGAGGCTGCGTGTCCCCGCCCTCCTCGGGACGCTCGGCGTGCTGCTCCTGGCCTCGTTGGGCCTGAGCGTCCCGGTGGCCTCCGCGTCAGCGCCTCCGGCCTCGACCGACGTCATGTTTGTATTCGACACGAGCGGCTCCATGGGTGGCGAGCTCAGCGAAGCGCAGGAAAAAATCCAGAGTGTCATGACCGCTCTTTCGGCGAGCCTGCCCAACGTCGCCTTCGGCGTCTCGCGTGTCGAAGACGTGCCCGGATGGGACAAGGAAGGCTTCTCGTCAGGTCCGCTGACCGAAGCGGAATTTGAATCCAGCAGCGAAAAAGCCTGGCAGCTGATGGCCCCCATCAGCACCAACCAGGCCGCTGCGGTCGCCGCGATCAACGGTCTCGTGATCGGCTCCGGGGGGGACCTGCCGGAATCCTATGGCCGCGCGCTCTATGAGGCGGACACGAACCCGAACGTCGGTTGGCGCGCAGGGTCACGGCACGAGATCGTCCTGATCGCGGACAACGTCCCGCACGACCCGAACCTCAATGAAGGCATCCCCTCCACCCAATGGGCTCGCAACCCCGAAAACGAAACCGCGACCGACGAAGTCGAAAATCCGTTCAACACAGGCAAAGAAGCGCCCGCCAAGGTCGGAATCCCGGGTAGCACCTGGACGTCTGGAACGGACCTGCAGATCATTCCCGTGGCCAAGCAGCTCGCAGCGGACAACAAGCCGCTCGAGGAGGTCGAGTTCTTCGGTGCCAACTCGGGCTATCTGCCCTACTGGCAGTACTGGGCGGGCCTCTCGGGCGGGACGGCGCTCGAAGGCGCCAGCGGCGAACTCGCCTCGCGGCTTACGACACTGATCGAAGGCGGGGCCTGTGGCAGCAAATGTCCGGACCCCACGACTGCACAGGTGATCTGCAACCTCGTTATTGCGACGGCCTCCGACACCTGTACGGCGACCGTGGCCGACGCCTCGACGACGGGGCCGTCGAATCCGACCGGAGCGGTGGGCTTCGCGAGCATCAGCGGCGGGACATTTCCCTCCGGAGCGAGCTGCAGCCTCGTGGCCACGCCGGCCTCGACGAACACCTCGAGCTGCTCGGTGACCTATCTGCCACCCACCGCGCCCAGCACCGCACCTGCGATTACGGCGACCTACGCGGGCGATGCCGGACACGCGGGCAGTTCGGCGAAAACGACCTACCCGGCGGCAAGCGAACTGGAGGCTGACTTTACGCTCACCGCCACGGGCACGATCAACTCCGGCGTTGTCGAAGTCCCTGTGGACTGCGGCTTCCCATGCGCGGTGTCGAGCAGCCTCTACTCTGGGCCGAGCCTCGGCTCAATCACTTCGGTGAGTGCCGTGTCCTTCGAAATCGCCGAAGCGGCCGGCAAGAAAAAGAAGAAGTCGCATAAGCCCAAACTCCTGGGCTCCGGGACGACCAAGCTCTCCAAAGCCGGCAAGGGCGTGCTGAAGATCAAGATCGCGCGCAAGTACAAGCACGCATTCGCCAACATCAAAGGCTCCGTCAAACTGACGCTAAAGCTGCAGACCAAGACGCTCGGCGGGACATTGGTCGGCACCAAGACGCTCCGCATCACCCTCAAGCCGAAGAAAAAGAAGAAGAGCCACAAGAAGTGAGGGTTCCCCGGTGGCCGGCTCCGCGATCTCGTGGCCGGCCACCGTTGGAGTTCATGGCGGGCGTGGATCGAGCTGCCCCTACAATGGTCCCCATGGAGGGCTCGATGGCCGAGACGAGTGCGCGCAGCTGGCTGCGCTGCTACCGCTGCTGGTCGCAGGATCTGGAGGTCCAGGTCCATTACGAGGGCATCCACAAGATCGACCCCGAAACTGGCGAGCGGGCCGAAGTGGTGGACGAGCTGCAGGAGGCCGTGGTTCAGTGCCTGGACTGCATGCACGACCAGCCGCACCTCGGTTTCTCCAACGGGCGCGTGGAGCCGATCGAGGACCGCTGGGAACGGATGATCGCGGGCACCCCATGGGTCGCCTCGTGCACCGTCACCGTCGAGTCCGAGGACGTGGAGAGCTGCTCGGGGCCGGAGGCCGGTGACGCGCTCTCCTACGCCGCCTTCGGGGACCACGGCGTCCGGGAGTTCTTCACCCACGTCCGTTTCCATAAGCACGAAGACGACTCGCGCATCATCGTCCACCTGCTGGTCGAGCTATACGCGCGATCCCTCGAGGAGGCCACCGAGGTGCTCGAGTCCTCCGCCCGGGGGGCCCTGACGATCACCTCCCTGGCCGAGGAGTCGCGCCCGCCGGCCGCCGCCGGCGAGAGCCACGGCCACGAGTAGGAGGACGGCGATGGGTCCGATCGGGCGGGCACGCGACGCCACCGAGCGCCTGCGCACGCGAATGGGCCCCAGGGGAGCGGCCGTGCTGGAGCTGGTGCTTGTCGTGGCCATCGCCCTGGGCCTTGCCGAGGGGGTGCAGGCCGCCGTCGTCAAGCCCTTCAAGATCCCCAGCAGCTCGATGGAACCGACGCTGAAGGTCGGCCAGCACGTGCTGGTGGACCGTCTGGCATTCGAGTTCGGCTCGCCCCACCGCGGCGAAGTGGTCGTCTTTCACCCGCCGAGCTCGCTCAACTGCGCCCTCACCCTCTCCCCCGGCCAGCCGTGCCCGCAGGGTGTCTCCACCCCGGCCGGCGAATACTTCGTCAAGCGCATCATCGGCCTGCCCGGCGACCGAATCTCGATCCGCGACGGCCATCCCGTGATCAACGGCCGCGAGCTCACCCATGAGTCCTACACGGCGCCATGTGGACAGGCCCCGGAGTGCAACCTGCCCACCACCATCACCGTCGCGCCGGGGCACTACTTCATGATGGGCGACAACCGCGGCGACTCCGATGACAGCCGTTTCTGGGGCCCCATCCCGGCGAGCTGGATGGTCGGACCGGTGTTCTTCACCTACTGGCCGCCGGACAGGGTCGGCTGAATCAGCGCGGCTTCAGACGCAGGACCGGGACCTCGCGGATCCCGGCCGTCCGCTGCTCATAGATCCCATAGCCGCGGTAGACAAGCTTTGCCAATGCGTAGAGACGGTCGCGCTCCTCGCCCTGGGTCTCCTGTGCGACGTAGGTCGCTGTGCCGCCCATCGCGGCCAGTGTCACCTCGGGGTTGGCCTTTACGTTGTGATACCAGGCCGGATAGCGCGGGCGCCCGAAACTCGAGGCCATCAGGATCACGTCCGCGCCGTCGGTGAAGTAGACCAGGGGAACGGTTCGCTCGAGGCCGCTGCGCGCCCCCTTGGCGGTCAACAGCAGGACCGGGAAGAGCCCGAGGGTCGAGCTCAAGCGACCCCGGGTGGCCAGCGAGAGCGGCCCATCGAAACGAGCGGCCACCTTTGAGTAGAACCAGGTTCCGCCCTTGGTCAGCGCGACTTTGGTGGCCAGCTCGGCCAGCCCTCCTTTGCGCCGGTGCGGATCGACCGCGGGGATGACCGCCGCACCGGAGGGCGACACGGCCGGCGCTCAGGCCAGGCGCTCTTCGAGGGCCTTCAGCTGGGCCGTCAGCTCCTCGGGAAGGTTCTCGAACTGGGCGAAGTGCTGGTGGAACTGGGGCAGCTGGCCGCGCCACGCCTCCACGTCGGCCCGCAGCAGCTCGGCCATGTCCTCTTCAGAGACATCCAGGCCGCGTGTGTCGATACCTTCAGGCCCCGTCGGCGGGATCACCCCGATCGGCGTCTCGCTGCCCGCACCGTGGCCGGCGCAGCGCGCGAAGACCCAGGCCAGAACACGTGAGTTCTCGCCATAGCCGGGCCAGAGGAACTTTCCGTCCTCGTCCTTACGGAACCAGTTGACGTAGAAGATCTTGGGCAGCTTGGCGCCCGGGGTGCGCCCGATCTGCAGCCAGTGGGCGAAGTAGTCGGCCATGTTGTAGCCACAGAAGGGCAGCATGGCGAACGGGTCGAACCGCAGCTCGCCGACGGTGCCGGCGGCCGCAGCCGTCTTCTCCGAGCCCATCGTCGCGCCGAGGAAGACACCGTGCTCCCAGCTGAGCGCCTCGGTGACGAGCGGCACCGTGGTGGAGCGCCGGCCACCAAACAGGATCGCGTCGATCGGGACTCCTACCGGGTCCTCCCACTCCGCGGCGATCGCGGGGTCCTGCTCGGCCGGTGTCGTAAAGCGCGAGTTGGGGTGCGCCGCCGGAGTACCGCTCTCAGGGGTCCAGTCGTTGCCGTGCCAGTCGATCAGGTGGGCGGGCTTCTCGTCGGTCATCCCCTCCCACCAGATGTCGCCACCGTCCGTTTTGGCGCAGTTGGTGAAGATCGTGTTCCGCTCGATCGTCCTGATCGCGTTCGCGTTGGTGTCCTCGCTCGTGCCCGTGGCGACACCGAAGAAGCCCGCCTCGGGGTTGATCGCGTAGAGACGCCCGTCGGAGCCGAACTTCATCCAGGCGATGTCGTCGCCGACCGTCTCGACGGTCCAGCCCTCGAGCGTCGGGATCAGCATCGCCAGGTTGGTCTTGCCGCAGGCGCTCGGGAAGGCACCGGTCACGTACTTCGTCTCCCCCTCGGGAGAGGTCAGCTTGAGGATCAGCATGTGCTCGGCCATCCAGCCCTCGTCGCGGGCCATCACCGAGGCGATCCGCAGGGCGAAGCACTTCTTGCCGAGCAGCGCGTTGCCGCCGTAGCCGGAGCCGAATGACCAGATCTCGCGCGACTCGGGGAAGTGGACGATGTACTTGTTGTCGGCGTTGCACGGCCACGCGACGTCCCGATCGCCGTCCTCGAGAGGCATGCCGACGGAGTGCAGGCAGGGCACGAACTCGCCGTCGCCAAGCGCATCCAGGGCGCCCTGGCCCATGCGCGTCATGATCCGCATGTTCACGGCCACGTACGTCGAGTCGGTCAACTGGACGCCGACATGGCTCTTGTCCGAGCCGAGCGGGCCCATCGAGAACGGAACCACGTACATCGTCCGCCCGCGCATCGCACCGGAGAACAGGTCGGTCAGTGTGGCGCGCATCTCAGCCGGTTCGCGCCAGTTGTTCGTCGGTCCGGCTTCAGCCTCGGTCGGCGAGCAGATGAAGGTGCGGTCCTCGACGCGGGCAACGTCCCCCGCGTCCGACAGGGCGAGGTAGGAATTCGGACGCTTGGCGTCGGCGAGCCGCTCAAAGGTCCCCGCATCGACAAGGCGCTGGCAGAGCTCGTCGTACTCCTCGGCACTCCCGTCGCACCAGTGGATCGCGTCCGGTTCGGTCAGCTCCGCGATCTCCTGCACCCAGGCAAGAAGGCGCTCGTTCTTTGTGGGTGCGGGAACGGTGGTGTTCATGGGATCCGTACGACTCCTCGATTCGCGGGCAGGGGCGGCACGCGTCTGCGGCCTGGTTCAACGGGCAAAAAGACGCGCCGGTGAACGGAAAAACGCCCTCGTGGGGCGGGCCGGCAAAGCGTATCGCACCGGGAAAGCCAGAGCCAGCGGGCGCCCCGCTGGTTCGACCGGTGGTTTACCCGGATGCCCCGGCCCGGCGCCCGCCGGGGCCCGGGCCGGCCGGTTTCGGGCTCAGGCGGCGCCGGGTTCCCGGCGCGGGACCAGGACGAGCCGCTTGAACTCGGCCACCAGGACGCCGTCCTGGTTCAGGACGCGGGTGTGGACCTTGACCGTGCCACGGTCGGGCTTGGACTGGGACTCTTTCTTCTCCAGCACCTCGGACTCGCAGAACAGCGTGTCGCCATGAAAGACGGGGGCTGGGTGCTTGAGTTCTTCGGTCGCCAGGTTGGCGATCGCCTTGCCGCTGACGTCGCTGACGGACATTCCGAGCGCCAGCGAGTAGACGAGCGGGCCGACCACCACGTTGCGCCCCTGCTGGGATTTGTGGGCGTAGACGTCGTTGATGTGCAGCGGGTGGTGGTTCATCGTGATCAGGCAGAAGAGGTGGTCGTCGGACTCGGTGACGGTCTTGGCGGGCCAGTGCTTGTAGACGGCGCCGACCTCGAACTCCTCGAGGTAGCGGCCATAGGGGTGGGACCCGCTGGCCTCGCGGGCTGCCTGGTCGGTCTCGACGGAAAGGGTCTCGGTCATCGCTTGGGGGGGTCTCCTTGACGGGGGGCTGGGGATGGCACGCGGGCTTCCCGTCCGCGGCGTCTGCGCGCGGCGGCGACCATCCTCGATCGGGCCGCTGCGCCGCCGGAAACTCTAGTGGGTGCCCGCGCCGGCGGCCCGCTGCCTGGAGTTGACGGGCGCGGCGCAGACCGCCGTGAGCGCCTCGGTCAACGGGCAGGCGTAACCCGGGCGCGGGTCGCAGGGCGTGCAGCCGCCGCTGACCGGCTGGGAGATGGCGGTGCGCAGGCTTTCCGAGGTCGGTAGGCCGCAGGCGATGTCGTAGGCCTGAGCCAGGGCCTCCGCGCCCCCGAGGCCCTTGAGCCCGGGACCACGACCGCCGAGTGGCAGAAGCTCCCGTGCGGTCAGGGGAGCCCCATGGAGCGCAAGGTTGCACAGGCCGGGCTTGCCCGATGAGGCCGATCGGGGCGCGAGGATGTTCTCGGCGCTGCGCAGCGCCGGTGCGCCCAGCGCTCCGCGGGCTCTGACGCCCAGCGCGATGTGGCTGGGATCCAGCAGCGGCGATGGCCTGTTGGCGATGAGCACCAGCGCCCTGGCGCCGCCGAGGCCGGGGCGCACCACTGCCACGGCCAGGTAGTCGAAGCCGAAGACACTCGGCGGGGTGACCTCGAGCGCCGCACCGGACAGATGCACCGAGCCGGCGTGCGGGAAGGCGATCTGGGCCAGCGAGACCTCGCCCGGCGCCGGCGAGACGGTCAGGCGCACGCTGCGGTCGCGGGACGCGGAGGCCAGCAAAGGAGCGGCCGCGAAGATCCCCAGGACGGCGCCGAGCAGGGCCAGATTCCGGATACAACGGTGCATCATCAATACTTCCTAGCACCGAACCGGCGCCCGGTGCGCCACCAGACACGACCAGGAGAGCCCTTGCGCAACCCCCGAGACTTCTTCAAGCCGCTCGCCATCGATGCCCCCGAGCCGATCCGCGAGATCCCCTTCAAGCCCTCCCGAATGATCCACTTCCTGGACTTCTCCAATGAGAAGATGGTCGCCAAGGTGCCCGACATCGCGCCGACCGTGGACATCCTGTTGGGCAACCTCGAGGACGCCGTGCCGGTCGATCGCAAGCTCGCCGCACGCGCCGGGCTGATCAAGGTCGGCCGCGAGATGGACCTCGGCGACACGGCCCTGTGGACCCGCGTCAACGAGCTCGCCTCGCCCTGGGTGCTCGACGACCTGACCGAACTGGTGATGGAGATCGGCTCGAAGCTTGACGTCGTGATGATCCCCAAGGTCGAGGGGCCCTGGGACATCCACTATGTCGACCGCCTGCTGGCCCAGCTGGAGGCCAAGGCGGGACTCGAGCGCCCGATCCTCATCCACGCCATCCTCGAGACCGCCCAGGGCGTGGCCAACCTGGAGGAGATCGCCTGTGCTTCCCCCCGCATCCAGGGGATGAGCTTCGGCCCGGCTGATCTGGCCGCCTCCAGGCGCATGAAGACCACCCGCGTGGGGGGTGGGCACCCCGGCTACCGCACGATCGCCGACCCGGACCCCCAGAACCCCGACGCCCCGCGGCCCAGCTACCAGCAGGACCCCTGGCACTACTCCATCGCCCGCATGGTCGACGCCTGCACCTCGGTGGGCGCCCTGCCCTTCTACGGCCCCTACGGGGACATCCGTGACGAGGAGGGCTGCGAGACCCAGTTCCGCGCCTCGTTCCTGCTGGGTTGTGTCGGCGCGTGGTCGCTGCACCCCGCCCAGATCGCGATCGCCAAGAGGGTCTACTCGCCGGACCCCGACGAGGTCGCCTTCGCCAAAAAGGTGATCGAGGCGATCCCCGACGGCCGCGGCGTGCACATGATCGACGGCAAGATGCAGGACGACGCCACCTGGAAGCAGTGCAAGGTGATGGTCAACCTGGCCGAAATGCTGGCCCGGAAGGACCCGGAGCTGGCCGAGGCCTACGGTTTCGCACCGGCCGCGGTCTAGCGCCCGCCGAGCTTCAGCTGCCCGTGGTCGAGCCGGCCTCGACGACGGGCAGCTCGAAGGAGACCGTGCTGCCCTCTCCGGCCTCGGACTCGGCGTACATGCTCCCGCCGCTCTGCTCGATGATCCCCAGCGCCGCCGAGAGCCCCAGCCCGGCGCCGAGGCTTGCATCCTTTGTGGTGAAGAACGGCTCGAAGATCCGCTGAAGAACCTCCTCGGTCATGCCGTGGCCGCTGTCGGCGACAGCGACCCGCGCAAGCCGCGAGCGGCCGGGGATGGACTCGCCGATGCTCTCGGCGAGGAGCGTCATCACGCCCCCATCGGGCATCGCCTCGCAGCCGTTGAGGACCAGGCTGACCAGTACCTGCTCGATCTGCGCCTGGTCGCCGAAGACGAGCGCCCCGTCACTGCGGTCCTCGACCACGAGATGGATCCGCTCGCCGAGCGCGACCCGTACCAAGGGCAGCATGTCGGCGATCACCTGGGAGATCTCAAGGGGGCAGGGATCGAGCACCTGGCGGCCCCCGAAGGCCAGCAGCGCCCGGGTCAGAGCGGCGGAGTGCTCGGCCGCCTCCTGCACCTTGACCAGTTCCGAGCGCTGGGGGTGCGCCCGGCCGAGCGCGCTGGAGATCAGGCTGGTGTAACCCAGGATCACCGCCAGCTTGTTGTTGAGCTCGTGCGCCACGCCGCCGGCCAGACGAGCGGTGGACTCGCTGCGCCGCGTCTGGGCCAGTTCGCGCTCCACCTGGCGCTGCCCGGTGACATCGTCGATCACCACGATCTGCCGGGCCGGTTCGGCGATGTCGCCCAGAGCGAAGACGCTGGTGCGAATCTGGATCTCGCGGCCGTCCAGCAGCATGACCGTCCGTTCGTCTCCGACGCTGGCCCGTGCGCCGATGCGCCGTGTCTCAGAGGCCATCGAGTTGACCGTCTCGTGAGGCGCGAGGACCGCCGTGATTTCGCTGCCGAGCATCGCGGCGGGGGTGCTGGCGAAGATCTCGGCGAACCGCTCGTTGCATTCGACGATGCACGCATCCGCGTCGCGCACAGCAACCCCCAGCAAGCCGGAGTTGAAGATCGCGAGCCACCGCTGCTGATCGCCGTTCAGGGCCACAGTTTAACGTCTGGTCCTCCGTGCGGCCTACCGCAATCGCGGACCACCAGGCGGCCAGACCGTTCCCCGCGCCGGGCCGCGCAAGGCCACGCGTCACCGACGCGGCGCCTGCGTATAGGCTTCCGCGCCGCATGAGATTCTTCGAGTTCGAGGCCCGCGAGATCGTAAAGCGCGCCGGGATCCCCGTCACCGACTACGGCTTCACGACCGATCCGGCCGAGGCCAGGGTGATCGCCGAGCGGATCGGCGGCCCCACGGTGATCAAGAGCCAGGTCCTGACGGGCGGCCGGATGAAGGCCGGGGGCGTCAAGTTCGCCGACACGCCCGATCAGGCCGAAGTCGACGCCCGCGACATCCTGGCGCTGGAGATCAACGGCCACTCTCCGCGCGGCGTGCTCGTGGACCCCAGAGCAGAGGTCGCGCAGGAGTACTACGCGGGCGTGGTCTGGGACGGCACCGCCAAGAAGCCGCTGATGCTGTTCAGCGACATGGGCGGGATCGACATCGAGCAGGTCGCCGAGGAGCACCCCGACCACGTCGGCCGTGGGCACTTCTCGACGCTGGAACCCTTCTCCGACTTTCAGGCCAAGCAGGTGATCGCGGCGGCCGGGGTCACCGGCAGGGCCCTGCAGCGAGCCACCCCCGTGCTCGCCCGCCTCGCGCAGCTGTTTCTCGACAACGACATGACGCTCGCCGAGATCAACCCGCTGGCGGAGCTGAAGGACGGCTCGTTCGTCGCGCTGGACGCCCACATGGAGATGGAGAACGAGGGCATGCCGCGCCAGAAGGCGCTGATCAAGGGGCTGGGCATCAGCGCGGAGGAGGGCACCCGCGAAGATCACACGCCGACGCCCTTCGAAGAGGCCGTCAAGGCGATCGACGCGGCCGACCACCGCGGCGTCATTCAGGGTAAGGACACCGGGTTCAACGGCAACATCGGACTGGTCATTGGAGCGGGCGGCGGCTCGCTGACGCTGACCGACGCCGTGCGCCAACAGGGCGGGCACCCCGCCAACTACTCTGAGATCGGCGGCAACCCGTCGGTCGCCAAGGCCTGTGGCCTGGCCAAGCAGGTTCTTCAGAAAGACGGGGTGGAGAAGATCGCCGTGATGATGTCGATCGTGTCCAACACCCGCGTGGACATCGTCGCGCGCGGCGTCATCAAGGCCTGCCTGGAGCTGGGCAGGGATCCGGGCGAGACGATCGCGATCTTCCGTATCCCGGGCGCCTGGGAGGAGGAGGGCTTCAAGATCCTCGACCGCTACGGGATCGAGTACTGCGACCGTTCCGTCTCGCTGTGGGAGGCCGCCGGCCGGGCCGTCGCAAAGATCCAAGGAGCCGCCGCCTAGCCATGTCCATCCTGATCGACCGGGACACGACCTTCATCATCCAAGGCATCACGGGGCGCGAGGCGGTCAACCTCACGCGCGAGTGCCTGGACTACGGCTCGAAGATCGTCGGGGGTGTGACGCCCGGGCGCAAGGGCCGCGAGGTTCACGGCGTGCCGGTCTTCGACACCGTCGAGCAGGTCGTCGAGCACAACGGCGGCGTCGTGCCGGACGGCTCGGTCGTCACCGTCCCTCCCGCGGGCACACGGGATGCCGTCTTCGAGGCGCTCCACGCCGGTATCAAGACGATCGTGATCGTCACAGAGCGCATTCCGCGCCGCGACGTCGCGATGATGGTCGAGCTGGCCGACGCCAAGGGCGCCCGGATCATCGGCCCCAACTGCCTCGGAGTGATCGTCCCCGGCGTGGCCAAGATGGGCGGCATCGGCGGCCCGGCGCGCAACGCCGCCGTCGCCTACCAGCCCGGCTCGGTCGGGGTCATGAGTCGCTCCGGCGGAATGACCACCGAGATCTCCTCCACGTTGACGGCCGCGGGGCTCGGGGTCTCCACGGCGGTCTCGATCGGCGGCGATGCGATCATCGGCTCAACATACGCGGAGCTGATGCCATATTTCGAGGCCGACGAGCAGACCCAGGCGATCGTGATCTACACCGAGCCGGGGGGCCGCATGGAGGCCCAGCTGGCGGAGTGGGTCAAGGCGAACAACTCGCGTCTGCCGATCATCGCTTTCATGGCAGGCAAGTTCATGGACGACGAGGAGATGCAGGGAATGTCCTTCGGGCACGCCGGCACGATCGTCGAGGGCAAGGAGGACTCGGCGACCGAGAAGATCGCCCGCCTGGAGGCTGCCGGGATCCCCGTCGTGCAGCGGATCGACGAGATCCCCGATCTGGTCAAGTCGAAGATCGCCGAGCGGAGCGCAGCGTGAGGAAGGACGCCCTCTTCATCGCCATCGAGGTGGACGATCAGACCGCGGGCGACGCCGAGCTGGCCCACCGGCTGGCCGAGGCCTGTCCGGTCGATATCTTCGGCCAGGACGCCGCCGGCAAGCTCGAGCTCAAGCAGGAGAACCTGGACGAGTGCGTACTCTGCCGCCTGTGTCTCGACGCGACCCCCGCGGGCGCCGTCCAGGTGATCAAGCTCTACGACGAAGGTGCCGTCCTGACCTAGCCCTCCTGGCCACACGGTGGCTGGCGGCTCGACTATGCTTGACGACAGGAGCACCCAGGGATGAACGAAAACTTCTCACTCATCGTGATGTGCATCTTCCTGCTCGGCTCGCTGGCATTCCTCGCAGAGCAGCTGACCTCCTACCACTAGGACCAGGGCCGCTCGCCCAATTGGGAGTCGTGGTCACCGGCTGAGCGCAGCTGACGGTTCACGCGCCCCGGGCGTCACCTCGGGCAGACGGGCTGTGAACCAGAACACGCTTCCGCCGCCCTCTCGGGCATGCGCGCCGATCTCCCCGTCCATCAGTTCGGTGAGCTCGCGTGCGATCGTCAGCCCTATGCCCGAGCCGCCGAAACGCCTGGTCATCGATCCGTCGGCCTGTACGAAAGCATCGAACAGATGTGCAACCTGGCTGCCCTCGACTCCGATTCCGCGGTCGGCGACCTCGAACCGCAACGTCCCCTCGTCGGCGACCTCGACGCTCAGCTCGACGGCTCCCGAGGCGGTGAACTTGACCGCGTTTGAAATCAGATTCGACAGGACCTGACGTACCCGGAGCGGGTCCCCGGTCACCAACTCCGGCACCGCCGAGCCCACCTCCTGAAGCAGCTGAAGACCCTGCGACCGGGCCTGCTGGCCGAACACCAGGCACACCTCCCGGACGAGGCCGCGGATGTCGAAGTCGGCGCGATCGAGCTTCAGGTGTTCACCCTCGAGCTTGGAGTAGTCGAGGATGTCGTCGATCACGTCGAGCAGGGCCCGGTTGGACGCTGCGAGCGCGTCGGTGTATTCGCTCTGCTCCGCGCTGAGCTCGGTATCACGGAGCAACTCCGTCATACCGACGACTCCGTTCAGTGGGGTGCGTATCTCGTGGCTCATGTTGGCCATGAACTCGGACTTCAGTTGCGACACCTGTAGCGCCTGGGTCAGAGCGCCGGTCAGCTCGGTGACATCGACAACCACGACGCCAACCCCAACCAGCAGATCCTGCATCCTGACGGGGTAACAACCCACGTGCCAGTGGCGCCTTTCGCCGGGAGCCGAGGGAAGCTCGCCCTGCATCTCCTGTTTCATCAGCGGCAGGCCCGTGCTCAGCACCTCGCGACACATGGGCTCAAGCGCGAGCCACGCCGGGCCGACAACCTGGTGGATCGCGCGGCCGAGCAGCTCCTCGCTGCGGCGGCCCTGCATCGTTGCCAGGGTCGTGTTCAGGCGACGAAAGCGCAGGTCGGCGTCGACGAAACCGAAGCCGACCGGTGCGGTCGACTGGAGCAGCTCCAGCAGGGCCAGGGACTCGGCCGTCTGCCTGTGGGCCTGGCCCAGCTCGTCATGCAAGCGCTGCTGCTCGCCGTTGAGCGCCTCGAGTTCGTCGATCTTCTGCACCAGCTTCGCGTTCAGGACGCGCATATGTTCCCGGTCGAACGTCTCCGGGATGATATGAGGCCTGCGCCCGAACTCACGCTCGAGCACGAGCTCGACGACGCGGATCACCTCTGCGGGCTCGCAGGGCCTCACGAGTGTGTGCTCGACCCCACAGCTGAGCGCCAGCTCGCGCATCTCCGTCTCGTCGTAGCTGGCGGTGCAGAACACGACTTCCGTGGCGGTGAGAAGCGGATCCTCACGGAGAGCCCGAACGAACTCGTAGCCGTTCATCTCGGGCATCACCAGATCAGTGATGATCAACTCAGGGGCACGCTCATGTGCCAGCTGGAGGGCCTCATCCCCGGCTGAGGCCTCGATCACGCTGTGACCAGCGTGGGTGAGGATGACCGATAGCAGCTCGCGATTGGCGGGGTGGTCGTCGAGGACCATGATCAGGCTCATCGGACGCTCCGGTTCGTGGTAGAAACTCGAAGCCCGCGCATCAGGCCAGCGCCTCCGTGTGCGGGCGAGGCGCGGCCAGCAGAACCTCGATCTGCCCGATGAACAGCTCCGGCTCGATTGGCTTCTGGATATATCCGTCGAATCCCGCCGCGGTTATCCGCTGGCGCTCGTTGAGCATGGCGGAGGCGGTGATCGCGACGATCCGCGTGTGCTCGAGCGCAGGACGGGTCCGAATCGCGCTGGCGACTTCGTAGCCGTCCATTCCCGGCATGCGAATATCCAGCAGGATCAGGTCGGGGTCGATCTCCTCCGCGATTTGCAACCCGTCCTCTCCGTTCAGCGCCAGCGAGGGCGAGTACCCGTGGGCCCTCAGCAGGTAGCCGACGAGCTCGATGTTCTCGGGGTTGTCCTCGATGACGAGGATGCGGGCCGAGGTGCTCACGAGCTACTCCCCCAGCTCCAGCGTGAAGTTGCTGCCGCTGCCGAGAACGCTCTCAAAGGACAACGTGGCTCCGAGGACCCCAGCGAGCATTCGGCAGATGTAAAGGCCCAGGCCCGTTCCCTCGTAGGGGCGACCGCGAGAACCGGTTACCTGCTCGAAGGCCTCGAAGAGCTTCGCCTGGTCGGAGGGGGCGATGCCGCTGCCTGTGTCGATCACGCTGAACCGGATTGCCGCGGAATGCTCGTCGGTGCCCCGGCTCAACGCCAGCACCACGCTCCCCTCGTCGGTGAACTTGATCGCGTTATTGGCCAGGTTGATCAGGATCTGGCGAAGTGCGCGGCGGTCTGCGTCGACGATGACAGCCGGCTCGGCGAGCACCCGGAGCTTGATGCCCTTCGCGTCTGCGAGCGGGCGCAGGCCGGTCGCGATCTCCTCGAGCAGCTCGCTACCCACGATCGGCTCGAATTTCAGCTCCAGCTTGCCCGACTCGATCCGCGAGAGATCGAGTAGGTCGTTGATCAGCGACAGGAGGTGCTTGCCGCTGGATTGAACCGTCCTCAGCTGTTTCGTCTGCTCTTCGTTGAGCGGGCCGGGAAGTTCCATCAGGATCGTCCCAGTGAACCCGAGAATCGCGTTGAGCGGTGTCCGCAGCTCGTGACTCATGTTCGCCAGGAACCTGTCCTTGGCTCGGCTGGCACCCTCGAGTGCGACGTTAGTCTCGCGCAACTCCCGTTCGTTGCGGATCCTGTCGCTGACGTCGCGGATCGAGGCCGTGATGAGCGCCCGCTCATCGCTGATGAACGGGCTCAGGCTGATCTCCACGGGGACCTCGATGCCGTCCTTGCGCCGCCCGGTGAGCGCGAGCCCCGCACCCATTGCCCGTGCCTTCGGCTCCGAGAAGAAGGCCTGTCGATTGCCGGCGTGGGCAGCTCGGTAGCGGTCCGGGACCAGCACGTCCAGCGAGCTGCCGATCAGTTCCGTGCGGGTGTAGCCGAACAGACTCTCGGCGGCGGCATTCACCAGGACTATTGACCCGTCCTCCTCGACGATCACCATCGCGTCCGGCGCCGACTCGACAAGCGTTTCGGAGAACCGACGCGTCGCCTCAAGTTCCTTGATGAGTCGAACCTCGTCGGTAACGTCGCTGGAGATCAGCAGAAAGCCGTTGACGTGGTTCATCGAGTCCCGGCGGCGCGTCTTTACAGCGCGCGCTGTGAAGCGGGTACCGTCCTTGCGCCGGTGCTCGACGATCCCGGCCCATACGCCGTCGCGCAGAACCTGCACGGCCATCTTCCGCGGCAGTCCCGCGGAGACGTCCTCGGCGGTGTGCAGCAAGGCGTGAGGCTCGCCGACTATCTCGGGCCGCTCGTAACCATAGATCCGTCGTGCGCCCTCGTTCCAGAGAAGAATCCGCCCGCCCGCGTCAACGGCGACCATCGCGTACTCGGTCGAGGCCTCGAGGAGGTTGCCGAACTCGGCGAACTCTTCGGCCGCGACCATCGAGCGTTTGCTCGCGGCTGCGGCCCGCTCGGTCGCCGCGCTGAGGCGTGCACCGTCTGCGCTGTCGCGCATCCGCTCCGCATCGTCGCGTGCGGAGGTGGCGGCGGACCGGTTCTCGACCGCCGTTTCTCGCCTCTGTTCGACGGCGGAATGCCCGACCGGTGCGCGTCCCGGCCCTACCGCCTCGTCGCGCTCGTCAGCCAGCAGATCACGGCGCGCCGCGGCGCCGTCGCGCTCGTCAGCGAGCACGTCGCGCCGATGTGCCGTGCCGTCGCGCTCGTCGGCCACGGCCTCGCGCCGGCTTGCGGCGCCATCGCGCTCATCGGCCGCGGACTCACGAGCATCGTCGATCAGGTTCGGTGGCTCCATGCCCTCTTAATCGGCACCGTGTCGCAGGTCCATCTACCTCAGATCGGGGATGGGGCATTCACACGGGGCAGTCGAAGAGGGAGAGCAGACCATGCCGCTCATGAATACCCATCCTCTTTCGGAGGCCCGGGCCGGTCGGGCCGGCGCCGAACCCACCACGCTGCGCGACATCTGGCAGGAGAGCAGTGCGACCGTGCAGGATGAGCTGGCTCTGATCGAGGGAGCCGTTCTCGCTGCGGGCGAGGGTCGCCTTGGTCCGGAGCAGCGCGCGGAGACGCGGCGCTGCCTGCACAGGCTCGGTGGTGCGATGGCGATGTTCGGCTTCGTGCGGGCGTCCTCGACCGCGGGCGTCCTCTACCGCGAGTTTGCCTTCGAGGGCGAGCCACCGGCCATGCGCTCGCTGCTTACCAGGCTGCGCCTGGACCTCTCAGAGGAGACAGGTTCCAAGTGCATTACGGCCGGGGTGGGCCGATGACCGACCTTCCCCACCCGGCGAGGATCTCGCTGAGGAGTCCTCCGCGGCTCTTGATCGCCGACGATGACTCGGTCATCCGCACGATGCTCGTGATGATGCTCGAGGGCCAGTTTGAGATCGTCGGGCTGGCCTGCGACGGCCAGCAGGCGGTCGAGCTTGCGCAAGCGAGTCAGCCGGACGCCGCCCTGGTGGACGTCGAGATGCCCAAGGGCGGCGGCCTCGCCGCGGTTCGTGGCATCGTGAAAGTCGCTCCGGGTACAGCCATCGTCGTCCTGTCGATCGACGAGCACGACGCCACTGTCCTGCAGATGCTGCAGGACGGTGCGGTGGCCTATCGGCGTAAGGGACACCCGCCGCACCTGTTGATTCGCTCCCTGATCGATTCGATCGATGCTCATGCCGGCCTGCAGCCGGCGCCGCTCTGATGCCGGATCCGGTTGTCCTGATCGCCGAGGACAACGAGATCAACCAGCTCGTGGCCCGGGCGATGCTGCGCAAGGAGGGTGTCGGATCGGCCATCGCGCACGACGGTGGCGAAGCGGTTGAGATGGCGTCCGCCACTGACTATGCGGCGATTCTCATGGATTGTCAGATGCCCGAGCTGGACGGGTATGAGGCAACTCGGCAGATCCGGGCCCGCGAGCGCAGCGGCCGGGTTCCGATCATCGCGATGACCGCCCACTCGCTGCCCAGCGACCGCGACCGCTGTCTGGCGGCGGGGATGGATGACTACATCAGCAAGCCGGTCGCGCGCCAGCGGCTGCACGAAGTCATCTCACGCTGGCTGAGCGACGGCGGCGGGTTGCAGGGCCGCGCGCCGGGCGCAGAGCGCCCCGGCCCGGACGGCTCTGCTCCTGAGGTGGACGCCGCCACGTGCGCATCTCTGCGTGAGGAACATCCGCTGGAGATGCGCCAGAGCCTGGTCGAGACATTCGAGCTGCAGCTTCCGTCGGCGGTCCAGGAGATCCTGGAAGCTGCACGACAGGGTGACGCCGCAAGGCTGAAACGAGCCGCTCATCGCCTGCGCGGCAGCAGCCTGATGCTCGGCGCCTCGTCGCTCGCCAGCGCTTGCCAGAGCATGGAGGACAGGGCTCAGCCCGGGAGCGCCGCGATCGACAGCGCGCAAGAAGCGCGCCTCCAGGCGATCGCAGACGCGGCCGTTATGGTCCTGCGCCGGCAGCTCCTCTGAGCCGGCCGGAGATCAGTCGTGTTTGCGCGCTTTGCGCGTATGGTCGCGTTCCTGCTGGCGCTCGACGACCTGGCGGATCAGCTTGACGATCTGCTCCGGCCCTGAGGCCTTGGCCTGGCCGTAGGTGAAGGCCTCGACCCAGTCGGGAACCTTGCCTTCCTTGGCCATCACGTTGAAGAAGGCGCGCTGCATTTCCACGTGCAGCCGCGCGTCGTCGGCGGGCGCCCGGGTCACCTTGATTCCGGGCATCTCCAGGCGGAACTGCTGCACGTCGCCGCGGCCCCGAAGCTCGATGCCGATGATCAGCTTGATCGGCTCGAGCGCCGGGACTTCGCCGATGAAGCGACGGGTCGCCTCCTCGATCAGGTCCTTGGCTTCATCGGACATCAGCGCTCAGATCTTGTGGCGCTGCAGGAGCTTGCGGCCGATCACCATGCGCTGGATCTCCGAGGTTCCCTCACCGATCAGAAGCAGCGGCGCGTCGCGGTAGATCCGCTCGATCTCATACTCCTTGGAGTAGCCGTAGCCGCCGTGGATTCTCAGGCACTCCTCGGCGCAGAAGCGCCCGGCCTCGGAGGCGAACAGCTTCGCCATTCCGGCCTCCAGGTCCGAGCGCTCACCGGCGTCCTTCATGCGGGCCGCACGGCGCACCAGCAGACGCGCGGCATCGACCTGCGTGGCCATGTCGGCGAGCTTGAACTGGATCGCCTGGTGCTCGGAGATGGGCTTGCCGAAGGTGCGCCGCTCCTGTGAGTATTTGAGCGCCAGCTCGAGGGCCCGCTGTGCCAGGCCGACGCCGCGCGCGGCCACGTTGACGCGGCCCAGGTCCAGGGCGTCCATCATCTGGACGAAGCCCTTGTTGAGACCCTCCTCCTCCCCGCCCAGGATGTTCTCGGCGGGGCAGCGGTAGCCGTCGAAGACGAGCTCTGTCGACTCGACGCCCTTGTAACCCATCTTTTTGAGCTTGGGGGGGACGTCGAAGCCGGCGTAGGGTCCGGTGTTCTTTTCGACGCCCGGCTCCTTCTCGCATATGAAGCAGGTCATGCCCTTGTAGCGCGGGTCGGCGTCGGGGTCGGTCTTGACCAGCGTGAAGACCAGCGTCGAGAGCAGGCCGTTGGTGACCCACATCTTCTGCCCGTTGATCTCGTAGTCGCCCTCGGGTGTCTTCTTGGCAGCTGTTTTGATCGCCTGGACGTCGGAGCCCAGCTCGGGCTCGGAGAGCGAGAAGGCCGCCCGGATCTCACCCGTGGCAAGCCGCGGCAGGTACTTCTGCTTCTGCTCCTCGGTGCCGAAGTGCATCAGCAGGTAGGAGCCGATGAAGTGAGTGTTGACGATGCCCGAGATCGAGATCCAGCCGCGCGAGAGCTCTTCGACGATCATCGAGTAGGTCGTCAGATCCAGGCCCATCCCGCCGTACTCCTCGGGGATCGTCACGCCGAACAGCCCCAGCTCCTTCATCTGCTCGACGATCGGCTCGGGGAAGGAGTCCTCGTGGTCGTAGTGCTCGGCGTTGGGCAGGATCTGCTCGTCCACGAACTGGTGGACCATCTCGGTGATCGCCCGCTGCTCGTCGGTCTGGTCGGTGTACGAAGAGGCTACGGCCATGCTGATCTGGGCTCCAGGTTCGGGGTCTCGCGCCGGCAGGGCGCGCGTCAGAGACGGCCGGGGCATGCTGCCCGCGGGCCGCTCAGAGCAGCATACCGGCGTCCCGGCCTCCGATTGTCATCGCCGCCAATACCATCGGCCCCGATGAACTTCGCGGTCCAGATCGCCGAGCGCGCCCAGCCCGGAAGGCTCGCGCTGCTCGAGCTCGCACGCGACGGCTCGCGCCGCGAGTGGAGCTTCGGCGAGGTGGCCGACCACGCGGCCCGGCTGGCGGGGGCGCTGGTGCGGCGGGGGATCGGCCGAGGGGACGTCGTCATGACGCTGATCGGCAACCGCCCCGAGTGGGTCCTGACGATGCTCGCCTGCTTTCGCATCGGAGCGGTCGTGCTGCCCTGCACCGAGCAGCTGCGCGCCAAGGACATCGCGCTGCGGATCGCCCTCGCCGATCCCGCCCTGATCGTCTCCGACGAGCGCAACCTCAGCGAGCTGGCCGGTGTGGGGGTGCCGGTGCTGGCGGTGCCCGACCCCGGCCTGTTCCGCCACGAGCCCGCCGCGGCGGTGGAGCTCGGCGAGGATGACCCCTGTCTGATCACCTTCACCAGCGGCACCTCCGGCGATCCCCGCGGCGTCGTCCACGCCCAGCGCTACCTCAACGGGCAGCGGCTGCAGGCCGAGCACTGGCTCGATCCCCGCGCGGGCGAGCTGGTCTGGTGCACGGCCGCCAGCGGCTGGTCCAAGTCGGCCCGCAACGTATTCATCGCCCCCTGGCTGAGGGGCGCCGCGGCGCTCCTGCATGACGCCCGCTTCGATCCCGCCGAGCGGCTCGAGCTGCTCGAGCGCGAGCGGGTCGGCGTCCTGTGCATGGCGCCCACCGAGTACCGCGTGATCGCCAAGCGCCTGGATCTGCGTCCCCTGCCCGCACTGCGCGCCATGGTGGCCGCGGGCGAGGCGCTCAACCCTGAGGTACTGCGCGCCTGGCACGAGTCAACGGGCCTGGCCATCAGAGACGGCTACGGGCAGACCGAGACTGGACAGCTGACCGGGGCGCCGGCGCGGTCGGTGCCGCGGCCGGGTTCGATGGGCCCGCCGCTGCCGGGGATCGGCCTCGAGATCAGCGAGGGCGAGCTGACCGTCGACCCGCGGACCGTGCCCACGTTCTTTCTGGGCTACCTGCAGGAGCACGTACGGCGCGAGGAGGACGGGCGCTGGCTGATCGAGGACCGCCGCGACGGCGGCATCTGGCGGACCGGAGACCGCGTCAGCGCCGACGAGGACGGCTGGCTGTTCTTCGAGGGGCGAAGCGACGATGTGATCGTCTCGGCGGGGTACCGGATCGGGCCCTTCGAGGTCGAGTCGGCGCTGGTCGCCCACGAGGCCGTCGCGGAGGCCGCCGCGGTGGCCGCTGCGGATGAGGAGCGCGGCGCGGTCGTGCGGGCGGTCGTGGTCCTGCGCGAGGGCCACTCCCCCGGCCCCGAGCTGGCCGCCGAGCTGCAGGAGCACGTCAAGCGGCTGACGGCCCCCTACAAGTACCCCCGCATCGTCGACTTCGCCGCGGAGCTGCCCAAGACCGCCAGTGGCAAGGTCAAGCGGGCAGAGCTCCGCGGCGAGTCCTCCTCCTAGCCCCGGGCGGGCCGGGCTCCGCGACGGGCGCTCCGGCTCGAGGCCAGCGCCGCCCGTCCGGCGCCCGCGCCACGGCGCAGGCCCGGCTGTCCCTCGCCGCTCTGGCGGGCATCGCGCAGCAGCGCGAGGGCCATCTCGGTGACGCTCCCGGCGTCCGAGCGCCGCGAGCGGGCAGCCACTCGAGCGCGCTCGGCAGCGTGAGGACGGGCGGCGTGGTCGGTTGTGATCGCGAGCGCGCTCATGCGGCCTGTGCCTCCGCCTCGATGCGACCCGAGCGGGCGATCGACTCGGGCTCCTCGAGCGCTTCCCCGACCACCGCCCTCGGCGGGCGCAGCAGCAGCGTGGCGGCCAGAATCCCGCCGGCCACGGCGATGGCTCCCACCAGGTAGGCGAGGTGGTAGCCCCCGGTGAGGGCTTCCAGAGCGCCATGGCCGCTGGAGCTCAGCGCCTTGGTGTGGTCGGTCGCGATCGTGCCCAGTGCCGCCAGTCCGATCGCCCCGAACAGCTGCACCGAGACGTTGATGATCCCGGAGGCCAGGCCCGCGTCCTGCTTGGGCGTGTCGGACATGCCGATCGTCAGCAGCGGCATGAACGAACTGCCGGCGCCCAGCCCGAGCAGCCCGAAGGCGAAGAACAGACCCGGGAAGTAGGCCGCGTGCAGCCCCTCGACGGCCAGCAGCAGCAGGCCGGCAATGATCCCGCCCAGTCCCGCGGCCAGTGTCGCCACCGCACCGAAGCGGTTCACCGCCCGAGCCGAGAGGCCCATCGACATGACCGCGATGGAGATCGTCAGTGGCATGAATGCCAGGCCCGTTTCGATCGCGTCATAGCCCAGCACCCGCTCCAGGTAGAGCGAGCCCAGGAAGAAGGCCGAGAACATCCCGGTTATCAGCAGTCCGCGCACGAGGCTCGAGGCCATCAGCATCTTCAGCCTGAGGATCCGCAGCGGCATGATCGGGTTGGACAGCCTTCCCTCGAGCACCAGGAATGCGGCGAGCAGGACGCCCGAGCCGCCGGCCGCGCCGAGCGTCCTTGCGGAGGTCAGCCCGTATTCGCTGGACTTGACGATCGCGAAGGCGCCGAGCATCGTCGCCAGGGTGATCAGGATCGAGCCGGCAACGTCAACGCCTCCGGCCAGCCCGATGCTCTCACTCTCCTCGATCAGCGCGCGGCCGAGCACGAAGGCGACCAGGCCGATCGGCACGTTGACAAAGAAGATCCAGTGCCAGTCGAGCGACTGCGTCAGCGCGCCACCGGCCAGCAGACCGATCGAGCCGCCGCCCGCCGAGACGAAGGCGTAGACGCCCATCGCCTTGGCCTGCTCGGCTTTCTGCGGGAACTCCGTGACGATGATCGCGAGAATGACGCTCGAGGCGACCGCCCCTCCGGCACCCTGCAGCAGACGGAAGCCGATCAGCATCCCCTGGCTCGTGGCGATCCCGCACAGCACCGAGGCGGCCGTGAACAGGACCAGGCCGGTCAAAAAGACACGCTTTCGCCCCACCAGATCTCCGAGCCGGCCGGCCAGCAGCAGCAGCCCCCCGAAGGTGATCAGGTAGCCGTCGATCACCCACGTCAGGTTGCCCTGGGTGAAGTGCAGGTCGCGCTGGATCGAGGGCAGTGCGACATTCACGATCGTCGAGTCCAGGACCATCATCAGCTGGCCCAGGCAGAGGACCCCTAGAGCGATCCAGCGGCGCCTCTCGGCCTGCTCCGGGGTGATCGTCTCGGGTGCTCTGAAAAGTTCTGTGAAGCGGTTCATCGGTACCTCCAACGGATTGCGTAGAGGACACCATACCAAGGATCATCACTGTTTCATGGATTATCTATATAAAATTTAGTATCGCTGCTAAAGTGACGACTGATGCTTCGATGAGGATTGGTGTTCCGATGAGCTATAGACTTCACGACATGGGCGGAAAGAGGGCATGCGCTCCGGGCTCGATGGTGCTGCTGACACGGCTGACCAAGCAGGTCTACCGCCGCAGCGACGAGGACGCCCTGGGTATGGCCCTCCGCCACCTCGTGGCCCTCTCCTACATGCGCGACCACGACACCTGTCCACAACAGGAGCTGGCCGACGCCTTCTGCATGGACGCCAACAACGTCGTGCTGCTGCTCAACGAGCTCGAGCAACTGGGCTACGCGACCCGGCTGCGCGACCCCCACGACCGCCGGCGCCACCTCGTTCAGCTGCTGGATCCGGGCCGTGAAGCGCTGGCGGCGGCCGAGCAGGCCGAGGGCACGATCGAGGATGCCATCCTCGGCGCGCTCAGCGACGAGGAGCGCGCGACCCTGCACCAGCTGCTCACCCGGGCCCTGCGCAGCCTCGAGCCGGCCGACGGGGAAGCGTCCTGCGCCGGGGATCCCTACAGCGCGACGATCGCGTCGATCTCCACCTGAGCGCCCTTCGGCAGCGCCGCGACGCCGATCGCGACGCGTGCGGGCGGCTCTGCGCCGGCAAAGAAGCTCGCGTAGACCTCGTTGACCGCGGCGAACTCCCCCAGGTCGGTCATGTAGACGGTCAGCCGCAGGGCCCGCTCGAGCGTGGTCCCGGCCGCCTCACAGACGGCCCGCAGGTTCTCCAGGCAGCGCAGGGCCTGCTCGGCGGCGCCGGCGCCCACCAGCTCCCCGGTAGCCGGGTCGAGCGGGATCTGCCCGGAGCAGAACAGCAGCTCGCCGGTGCTCACGGCGTGGCTGTAGGGGCCCACCGCCTCAGGGGCGCCGGGGGCGTGGACCGTGGTTCTCTGAGCGCCCATCGCAAGGCACCCTAGCGCGAGGTGGCCGGCCAAGACGTCCGCAACCGGCCCGATTCCGGCAATGCGGCGGCTATTGTCGGCATGAATGCGGCGACGTGCGCAGAGACAGAGCCTCGCCGTGCTTGTGGCGCTGGTCCCGGCACTGGCCATGCTTGCGCCGAGCGCAGCCTCGGCGACGCTCGGCTTCGTCCCCTGTCCGAGGGCGGCCGGCTTTTCCTGCGCCTCGCTGGGCGTGCCGCTCGACCGCTCCGGCGCGGTCTCCGGCAGCATCTCGCTGAGCGTCGAGCGCAAGCTCGCCGGCCCCGTGCCCAGCGCCTCGGCGCTCGTGGCACTCGCCGGCGGTCCGGGACAGGCGGCGCTGCCCTTCGCCTCCTACACCGCCAAGACCATGGCGGCGGCGCTGAAGACCCGCGACCTGTTGATGTTCGACCAGCGCGGCACCGGCAACTCTGATCCCCTCGGCTGCCCCGCATTCGAAGATCCGAGCACCGCCTCGGCGGGACACCTGTTCGAACGGTGCGCCGCCCAGCTCGGTCCCGCCCGGCGGGCCTTCACGACGGCCGAATCGGTCCAGGACATCGAGTCTCTCAGGCGGGCCACGGGCTACGAAAAGCTGCTCCTCTACGGCACCTCCTACGGCACCAAGGTCGCCCTCGAGTACGCCGAACGCTATCCGCAGCACGTCGAAGCCCTGCTGCTTGACTCGGTCGTCCCCACCGATGGCCCTGAACCGCTCGGTATCCCCACCCTGCAGGCCGTCGGGCCCGTGGTGCGCGAACTCTGCTCAGGGCAGCTCTGCCGGGGCATCACCAGCAACGCCCTCGCCGACCTGACGCGGCTGATCGAGCGGCTGCGACTGCGACCGCTAAGCGGCACCGTCTACGACGGACTCGGCGTGCGCCACCGTACGAGCATCAGCGAAGTCGGGCTGCTGCACGTGCTCGAGGCCGGTGACCTGAACCCGGCCCTGCGGGCCCTGCTGCCCGCAGCCGTGCGCTCGGCCCTCGACCAGGACCCCGACCCGCTGGTGCGCCTGGAGGCGCTGGCGGAGGGGCTGATCCCCAACCTCCCCAGCGGCGAGGTCCACTACGGCGGAGATGAAACCGACGAAACCCTGTTCGTCACCACGAGCTGCGAGGAGGAGCCGTTCCCCTGGCAGCGCGGTGCCGGCGCGCCGCAGCGCCTGGCCGAAGCGAAGGCCTTCGTCGGGGCGCAGCCCGCCACCGACTTCGCCCCCTTCGACGCCGCGACCGCCCTGGGGGCGGACCTGGTGAGCACCTGCGCCTACTGGCCCGATGCATCACCACCGCCGCCGGCCGCGGCGCCCCTGCCCGACGTCCCCACGCTGATCCTCTCCGGCGCCCAGGACATTCGCACGCCCACCCCCAATGCGCGGAAGGTGGCGGCCCTGATTCCCGATGCACAGCTGGAGATCGTCCCCTTCACCGGGCACTCCGTCGTCGGCAGCGACCTCACCGGCTGCGCCGGGAGCGCGCTGTCGGCGTTCTTTGCGGGTGCGCCCGTGGCGCCCTGCGCCTCTCACACCGACTACCTGCGCCCGACGCCTGTCACGCCGACACGTGTCTCCGACGTGCACGCGCCGAACGGGCTGCCCGGCCTGCCGGGCAAAACCCTCGTGGCCGTCAACGAAACTCTGGTCGATCTCGACCGGCAGGTGATCGCCGCGACGATCCAGGCCGACGCGCAGCTGCCAAACGGCGCGAGCTTCGGCGGCCTGCGGGGCGGCTACGCGCGCATCAGCGCCTCATCGCTGACGCTGCACCGGCTGGCCTTCGTCTCCGGCGTGCAGCTGACGGGGACCTTCCGGATCCGCAAACGGCGCCTCGTGCCGGCCACGATCCGCGTGAGCGGCCCCAACGCCGCGGCCGGCACGGTGGTGCTCGGCTCGGTCTCAAAGCGCGTCTTCGGCATCCTGGGCGGGCGCGCTTTCTCGCTCACGCTGGCCAACGTCCGGGTCGCCGCCGGCACACCGGCGCAGTGGCCGGGGGCGGAAGAACTGCTGTCTCACTTCGCGCACCTGCCCGGAGCGGGCTCGCTCACACGGCTACCCTGAGCGCGTGCCCAACGCCCTGGCGCAGGAGACCTCGCCGTATCTGCGCCAGCACGCCGAGAACCCCGTCGACTGGCTGCCCTGGGGACCGGAGGCCTTCGCCCTGGCGAAAGAGCGCAACGTTCCGGTGCTGGTCTCGATCGGCTACTCAGCCTGCCACTGGTGCCATGTCATGGAGCGCGAGTCCTTCGAGGACGCCGCCACGGCAGCGGTCATGAACGAGGAGTTCGTCTGCATCAAGGTGGACCGCGAGGAGCGCCCGGACGTGGACGCCATCTACATGGATGCCGTGCAGGGAATGACCGGCCACGGCGGCTGGCCGCTGAACGTCTTCATCACGCCGGAGCAGCTTCCCTTCTACGGCGGCACCTACTACCCGCCCGAGCCGCGTCAGGGGATGCCCGCCTGGACGCAGGTGCTGCAGGCGATCGCCGAGTCCTGGCGGGAGAACGGCGAGCAGATCCGCCAGGGGGGCGAGCGCCTGCGCACCCAGCTCGCGGGCGGCGCGGGCCTCCAGCCCTCCGAGCAGCCGATCACAGCCGGGGAGCTGGACGGCGCCGTGGCGGCCCTGCGACAGACCTTCGACGCCGCCAACGGCGGCTTCGGCCCGGCGCCCAAGTTCCCGCAGGCCTCGGTGATCGAGTTCCTGCTGGCCCGCGGTGAGCTGCCGATCGCCCTGGCGACCCTTCGGGCGATGGCCGCCGGCGGCATCCACGACCAGCTCGGCGGCGGCTTCGCGCGCTACAGCGTCGACGCCGGCTGGACCGTCCCCCACTTCGAGAAGATGCTCTATGACAACGCGCTGCTCGCGCGGGCCTACCTGCATGGCTGGCAGGCCACGGGCGATCATGCGCTGCTTGAGGTCTGCCTCGGGACGCTCGGCTGGGCGATGCGGGAGATGCGCGGCCCCGAGGGCGGCTTCTACTCAGCTCTGGACGCTGACTCCGAGGGCGTCGAGGGGCGCTACTACGTCTGGACCGAGGAGCAGCTGCGCGAGCTGCTGGGCGAGGATGCCCCGGCGGCCGTCGCCTGGCTCGGGGTGAGCGCGGCAGGCAACTTCAGCGATCCCCACCACCCGCAGCGGGGGCTGAACGTGCTCACCGCCCGCGGCCCCGCGCCGACCGCCGAGGAGCGCCGGCGGATCCGCCAGAAGCTCATGCGGGCGCGCTCGGAGCGTGTTCGCCCGGGCCTCGACGACAAGCGCCTGACGGCCTGGAACGCCCTGATGATCGCCGCGCTCGCGGAGACGGGGGCGGCGCTTTCAGGAGGTCTGCCGGAGGGTGTCCAGGGGCCCTCCGGCGAGGAGCTCCTGGCCTGCGCGGGCGCCTGCGCGGAGTTCCTGCTCGAGCAGATGCGCGATGAGCAGGGACGGCTGCTTCGCACCTACAACGACGGCCGCGCCAAGATCCCGGCCTACCTCGAGGATCACGCCTATCTGCTCGAGGCGCTGATCGTCCTGTTCGAAGCCAGCTGCGAGGAGCGCTGGTTCATCGACGCGCTGGCGGTGGCCGACGCGATGATCGCGCGGTTCGCCGACGAGCAGGGAGGCGGCTTCTTCACGACGGCGGCCGACGGCGAACAGCTGATCGCCCGGCGCAAGGACCTCGAGGACAGCCCCACCCCCGCCGGCTCCTCCAGCGCGGCCGCCGGGCTGCTGCGTCTGGCCCAGCTGACCGGCAGTGCCGAGCATCAGGCGCATGGCCTTTCGGTGCTGCGTCTGGAGCACGAGCTGGCCGGCCGGCACCCCGGAGCCTTCGGCCATCTGCTGCAGGCCATGCACTGGTATCTCGCCCCGGCCCGGCCACTGGCCTGCGCCGTCCCCACGCGCCGCTGAGCGCCCCCGCGCCTAGAGGATCGAGAGGTAGCGGTCGAGCTCCCAGCTGGTCACCTGGACGCGGTAGTCGTCCCACTCCTGGCGCTTGATCTCGACGTAGCGGTTGAACATGTGCTCGCCCAGCGTGCGCAGCACCAGCTCGGACTCGGCGGTTATCTCGATCGCCTCCCCCAGGCTCTCGGGCAGCTGCTCCACGCCGAGGCGCTTGCGCTCCTCGCCGGAGAGGTGGTAGAGGTTCTTCTCCATCGGCTCGGGCAGCTCGTAGCCCTTCTCGATCCCCTCAAGGCCCGCCTGCAGCAGCGCCGCGAAGGTCAGATAGGGGTTGCAGGCGGGGTCGGGGCAGCGCAGCTCCATCCGCGTCGCCTGCTCGCGGCCCGGGTGGTACATCGGAACGCGGACCAGTGCCGAGCGGTTGCGGCGCGACCAGGCCACGTAGGTCGGCGCCTCGAAGCCCGGCACGAGGCGCTTGTAGGAGTTGACCCACTGGGCGAAGATCGAGCAGATCTCGCGCGCGTGCTTGAGCTGACCGGCGATGAAGGCCTTGCCGACCGGCGAGAGGAAGTATGCGTCGTCGGGGTCATAGAAGGCGTTCTTGCCGTCGCTGAAGAGCGACTGGTGAGTATGCATCCCCGAGCCGTTCTCGCCGTACAGCGGCTTGGGCATGAACGTCGCATGCCAGCCGTACTTCATCGCGTACTCCTTGACCGTGATGCGGTAGGTCATGCAGTCGTCGGCCATCTTCAGCGCGTCCGCGTAGCGCATGTCGATCTCGTGCTGGGAGGGGCCGACCTCGTGATGGGTGTACTCGACGTGGATCCCCAGCTGCTCCATCGCGAGGACGGTCTCGCGGCGCACGTCAGAGCCGGCATCCAGCGTCGTCAGATCGAAGTAGCCGCCATGGTCGAGGACCTCAGTCGTCTGAGAGTCCTTGAACAGGAAGTACTCGAGCTCAGGGCCCACATTGAACGTGTCAAAGCCCATCGCCTTGGCGCGCTCGACGGCCCGGCGCAGCACGTGGCGGGGGTCACCCTCGTAGGGCGTGCGCTCGGGCGTGATGACATCGCAGAACATCCGCCCCACGCCCTGCTCCTCGGGCCGCCAGGGCAGGATCCTGAAGGTGCTCGGGTCGGGCATCGCGATCATGTCCGACTCCTCGATCGCGTTGAAGCCCGTGATCGAGGACCCGTCGAAGCCCATGCCCGCCTCGAAGGCATCGTCGAGCTCGGCGGCATTGATCGAGAACGACTTGAGCTGGCCGAGGATGTCGGTGAACCAGAAGCGGATGAAGCGGATCGCCCGTTCGGAGACGAGCGCCTTGACGTCCTCGGCGGTCTGCGGTTGGTCTCCCATTGAGGCCGACCCTAGCCGATGGCGCGAGCGTGCCGGTATCGACTACTGGCCAAAGGCCCGGCCCTCAGTGGCCGGCAACGGCGGCCACGAAATCGGCGACATCCGTCGCTTCCTTGCCCTGGTAGAGCAGCGCGGGCATCTGGCCCAGGCCGCGGGCCCGGCCTTCCATGATCGCGTTTTCGACCAGCGCCTTGCGCCCGGCGGGCGTCGAGATGTCCTGGCCCACACGGACGTCCAGGTTCGGACCGATGCGGGCGTAGGACTTCACGGCGGCCAGCGAGTGGCAGACCGCGCATGTGTGGGCGAACAGTTCGCGGCCCTTGGTCTCCTGCTTGTTCAGGTGCAGCCCGCCGACGGCCACGCTCGCCTTGTGGGCGCCGTTGAAAGCCAGCACCAGCGCGGGGATGGCCAGCCCGAAGGCGATCAGCACCACGATCCCCAGCGTCAGCATCCGCTGGGGAAACCTCGAACGCCCGCCCGGGGCGCCCTCGCGCGGGGTCCCGCGGCGCATCGCCGCGAAGAAGACCCCCAGGCCCAGCAGGATCCAGATGCCCAGGAAGATGATGACCATGCGGCCCGGGAAGATATCGACTGCCGGCCCGGAACGATGCGCCGGGCGGAGCTGTGGATCACCTTAAGCGAGCGTTATCTGGGCCTAAGGACTGGCGCTACCCTGCTGATGAGGCCCTTTTCCACCGTGGGCCCATCCACAGAAGGGATGCACCAGCCGTGAATATCCTCCGTCGCCTCCCGCTCCCCCGCCTCCTGGCCCTCTGCGGCGCCGTTCTCGCCATCGGCATCTCGATCACCGCCATCGCCCTCGCCACAGGCTCGGGCCCCACGCCGCCGGCAAAGCCGCTCGCGCGGGCCGTCCACGATGCCCTCGCCGGATCAGCGCCGCAGGGCTTCAGCGCGAACATCACCCTGACCGACAAGCTGCTCGAAGGCGCCAACCTGGCCGGCGGCGGTGGCGCGGGCAGCGGCGCGCCGGAAAGCGCGGGAGCGAGCGAACTGACCTCGAGTCCCCTGCTCGCGGGCGGCTCGGGACGGCTATGGGTCTCCGGCGGCAAGCTCAGGCTCGAGCTGCAGGCCGAAAAAGGCGACACCCAGCTCCTCTACGACGGCACCACCGCAGAGCTCTATGACGCCGCCACCAACACGCTCTACCGCTACACGCCTCCCGCCCACTCCGGGCAGGGGCAGTCGAAGAAGGGCTGGACCAGCTATGCGCCGCTCAAGGACGAAGCGCACGAAGTCCCCACGGTGGCAAAGATCGAAGAAGCTGTCGCCAAGCTCGCCGAGCATGCCGTCGTCTCGGGCGCCACACCCACCGACGTCGGTGGCAAGGCCGCCTACACGGTGCGCGTCTCGCCCAAGGAAACGGGCAGCATGATCGGCGGCGTCGAGCTGTCCTTCGACGCCGGCAACGGCACCCCGCTCCGGGCCGCCATCTACTCCTCTCAGAGCTCCTCGCCGGTGATCGAACTGGCCGCCGGGGAAGTCTCCTACGCGACGGTCGGCTCATCGGTCTTCGACTTCACTCCCCCCTCAAGCGCCAAGGTGATCGAACTGAAGCACCCTGAAGGGACCCGCAAGCACGACCACGGCGCCTCGGCCGGCAAGCCCGACGTGAGCGGCCGCGGCCACGGCCTCGCCTCGATCTGGGTGCTCCAGGAAAAGGGCACGGCCGGCAACTCGCGGTCACTGGAAGGCCTGCCCAAGGTCAAGATCGGCGGGGTCAGCGCCAGCGAGCTGCGTACCGAGCTCGGCACGGTGCTGGCGTTCGAGCGCTCGGGCGTCAGCTACGTGCTCGCCGGGGCTGTCGCGCCGAAGGAAGTCGAAGCGCTGGCAAGTGGGCTCTGAGGCGGCCGGCGACCCCGCGCAGCCCGTCCGGGCCCGCGGGCTGGTCAAGCGCTACGGAGAGCTGACGGCGGTCGACCACATCGACCTCAACGTACAGGCCGGTGACGTCTACGGCTTCCTCGGGCCCAACGGGGCCGGCAAGACGACCACGCTGCGCATGGCCCTGGGCCTGATCACACCGAGCGAGGGTGTCGCCGAACTGTTCGGCCGGGACCCCATGCGGGCCGGCGCCGCCGCTCTGGAGGGCGTCGCGGGCTTCGTCGAGGCACCCCGCTTCTATCCCTACCTGAGCGCAGGCAAGAATCTCGAGCTGCTCGCGGCGCTGGACGGCGACGGCGCCCGCGGCCGGATCGGAGAGGTGCTTGACACCGTCGAGCTCACCGACCGCATCGGCGACCGCGTCGGCGGCTACTCGCACGGGATGCGCCAGCGGCTGGGCATCGCGGCGGCGCTGCTGCGCCGGCCGCGCCTTCTGATCCTCGACGAGCCCGCCACGGGCCTCGACCCGGCCGGGATGCGCGACATGCGGCTGCTGATCAGGCGCCTTGCACAGGAGGGCATCACGGTGCTGCTCTCAAGTCACCAGCTGCCCGAGGTCCAGGAACTGTGCGACCGCGTCGCCATCGTCAGCCGCGGCCGGGTCGTCTATGAGGGAGCCCTGGCCGAGCTGCGCCGACAGGGCGGGGCCGGCTATCGGATGCACACCACCGACGACGCCCGCGCGCTGGCGCTGTCCGGCGCCCAGCACGGCGTGGAGCACGCCCACCCGAGCGAGCACGGCATCGACTTCCAGGCCGAGGAGACGGATGTCGCCGAGCTCTCACTCGCGCTGGGCCGCGCGGGCATCGGCATCCTCGCCCTGACACCCGAGCTGGCCACGCTCGAGGACCTGTTCTTCAGGCTGACCGGTGAGCCCGTGCAGGGCGGCGGCGAGAGTGCACCCCCATCCCTCGAGCCCCCGGCCGCACCCCTGGTGGAGAGCCGGTGAGCACCGAGGCGGCAACCCCCGAGCTGCGCCTGGGCGCGCCCGCGCGAGCGCGCCGGCCGTCCACGCTTACGGCCTACCGCTGGGAGCTGCGCAAGCTGGTCTCCCAGAAGCGCAGCTATCTGGGCCTCGGCCTGGCGGTGATCCTGCCGCTGTTCTTCGTCGTCAGCCAGCACCTGCGCCATCACTCCGGCCACGAAGCGGACAACATCTTCTTCGCCCAGATCACCCAGTCGGGGCTGGCCACGCCGGTCCTGATGCTGCTGTTCGAGTCCTTCTTCATGCTGCCGCTGATCGCCTCGCTGGTGGCGGGCGACATCGTTGCCGCCGAGGACGGCAACGGCACGCTGAAGACGATCCTGACCCGCTCGGTGGACCGCGGCCAGGTGTTTGCCGCAAAGACGCTGGCGGCGATGACCTATGCGGCCCTCGCCACCTACCTCTCCGCCGCCGTGGCGACGGTCGCGGGCGTCGCCTCCTGGGGCTTCTCGAGCGTCACCACCTACTCGGGAACCGTCGTCTCCGCACCCAAGGGCCTGTTGCTCGTGTTCGCGGCCAACTCGGTCTACCTGATTCCCCTGTTGACGGTGGTCTGCATCGGGATCCTGCTCTCGACCACGACCCGCAACAGCGCAGCGGCGGTCGTGGGCACCGTCGGCGTGACGCTGGTGCTCGCGATCGTCGCCCAGATCCCCGGCCTCGGCTCGATCCAGCCATATGTGCTCACCAACCAGTACAGCAACTGGCACGGCCTGCTGCGCACCCCCACCGACTGGGGACCGATCACCCACTCGGCCTGGGTCTGCGCGCTCTATGCGCTGCCGTCGATCTTCGCCGCCTACCTGGTCTTCCTGCGCCGCGACGTGGCCGGCGGCTGAGCGCGGCTCAACCGACCTCGGCCGGCAGGGCGATGTCCACGAGCTCGACCTCGCCCATCATCCGCCGCGCCTCGCGAGTGTCGATCAGACCCGCCGCCACCCGGCCGGTCGACTCGGCGCCGCAGGCAACGCCGAAGCGCACGCACTGGTCGGGCGGGCGGCCTTCGTAGCGGGCCGCCAGGTAGCCGGCCAACAGGGCATCGCCCGAGCCGCGTTTGCCGGCCGGCTCACGCGGCTCGATCGAGGCGCGTTTCAGGCGCGGCTGGCCGTCCACGAGCAGCTGCGCAAGACAGCCGTCGGGCAGCGTCATCAGCGCTTCGCGGGCCCCCATGCCGAGAATCTCGCTCATCGCTCCCGCGCGCTCCTCCTCGCCGGCGAACTCGTGTCCCACCAGCTCCTCCGCCTCGAGGACGTTGGGCGAGACGAGATCGGGTTCGGCACGCACGGCATGACGCAGGGGCTCGCCCTCGGCGTCGACCACGGTCGTCACCTGCGAACGCTCGAGATCGCGGATCAGCGAGCCGTAGAGGTCCGGCTCGACGCCACGGGGCAGCGATCCGGCGAACACCACGATGGCCGCTCCGCGCGCCAGGTAGACGAGCTTGTCGCGGAACAGCTCGACCTCGTGGTCGGTCACGGCTGGGCCGCGTTCGTTGATCTCAGTCTGTTCGCCCGTGGTCGGGTCCAGCACCGAGGTGTTGGTCCGCGACTCCTCACGGATACGGACGAAGTCGTTGAGGATCGACTCCTCGGTGAGCTGCTCGACGATGTGGGTGCCGGTCGGCCCGCCCGCAAAGCCGGTCGCGATCACCGGCTGGCCCAGAGCCTTCAGCGTGCGGGCGATGTTGACGCCCTTGCCGCCCGCCATGGTGCGCTGTTCGACGGTCCGGTGGCGCCTCCCGAGCCGGAAGCTGGGAACTGCCAGCGACTTGTCGATGGCGGCGTTGAGTGTGACCGTGATGATCATCTGATGTGCCACCCGTGGCCGGGCGCTCCGAAGCGGCGCACGTCGGCCCCAGGGATGCGCGCCTCACAGGCTAGCGGACCGCCAGAGCACCAACCAGGTCTCTCGCGGCGCGCAGGCGCACGCCGTGCTCAGCCTGCGCCCGAGAGACTCCAGGCGGCCTCGCGCAACCGCTCGGCCTCGGCCGCCGCTGCCGCCGCCGGCGCGCCGCCGTGCTTCAGGTGGGCGCCTGCGATCGAGCGCGAGGCGGAGACCAGGCCACCCGCCCGTCCGGGACGGAATGCCGCCCTGAGCTCCTCCACGCGCCCCCCCTGTGCGCCGACGCCGGGCAGCAGGAACACCGCCTGCCCCATCAGCGCGCGCGCGCGCTCCAGGTGCCATGGGGCCGTGGCACCGACCACCGCGCCCACGTCGCTGAGGCCGCCGGGGCCGGCACCGGGGCCCCCCAGCTCATCCACGAGGCGGGCGCTGCGCTCCCAGACCGTGCCGCCGCCGTCGAGCTTCAGGTCCTCGATGTCGGCCGCGCCCGGGTTGGAGGTGCGCACCAGGACCAGCACGCCGGCGCCCGAGGCGCGCGCCTCGGCGACGAAAGGCTCCAGCGCATCGCGTCCCATCAGCGGGTTGACCGTCACGAGATCCGCCCCCAGGCCGTCGAGGTGCCCGAAGGGGCTGTCCAGGCCGCCCATCAGCGCGGCCGCGTAGGCCTTCGCGGTCACATCGATATCGCCCCGCTTGCCGTCCGCGATCACCAGCAGGCCGCGTCCGTGGGCGTGCTCGACAACCGCCCGCAGCACCTCCCAGCCGCCGGGGCCTAGCGCCTCGAACCGGGCCAGCTGGGGCTTGACGGCGACGCAGCAGGAGCCCGCCGCGTCGATCAGGGCACAGCAGTGGCGCAGGACCGCCTCCGTTGCCCCCGCGGGCTCGGGCTCGCCGGCGGGGAGAGGCCACAGCTCCGACGGATCGGGATCGATCCCGAGAACGACCTGCGAGCCGCGCTCGGCGACGCGCGCGGCCAGCTTCTCACCGAAACCCGGTGCCGCGCTCAGCGACCCCTCACAGCGCTCTTGAGGCCGCTTCCGGCCGTGAACCGCGGGACGCGGGCGGCAGCGATCTCGATCGGCTCGCCGGTGCGCGGGTTGACGCCGCGGCGAGCTCCCCGCTCTGAGACGTGGAACTTGCCGAACCCGGACACGGCCACCTCGCTGCCGCGGCGCAGGGCGTCCTCGACGGTTGCCAGCACCGCATCCACGGCACGGGTGGCGTCCTGCTTGGTCAGCTGGGCGCGGTCAGCGACCTGATCGACCAGCTCGGACTTCGTCACTTCGCCTCCTAGGTTCGTGAATCGTTCTGGTCGAAGCTAACACCGCAGGCGGACGGGCGCTGCGCAAGAATGGGGCGATGGCGATGGAACGTGTGGCCTGGATCGGGACGGTGCTGGCCTCGCTGGTGACGGCCCTGCTGCTGGCACTCTCGGGTTATGACGGCTACGCTGCCCTCGGCGTCGCCGTCGCCATCTCGGCCGCAATCAACCTGCTCTAGGAAGTCCTCAGGCCAGGCCTTCCCGGTCCAGCCAGCCGAGCAGCTCCCTGATGGCCCGGCCGCGGTGGCTGATGCGGTCCTTCTGCTCGTCTGAGAGCTCCGCCATCGTCAACCCCTCGGGCCCCTCCTCGGGCATGAATGCAGGGTCATAGCCGAAGCCGCGCTCGCCCCGCGGCTGGGCCGCCAGGCGCCCGGCGCAACGCCCTTCGAACAGCTGCTCGCTACCTCGGCGGTCCACGTACGCGATCACGCATACGTACTCCAGGGCGCTGCCGGCGGGTGCCTCGCGCAACAGCAGGGCAAGGTTCTCCGCGTCGCTCGCATGCTCGCCCGCGTAGCGTGCCGAGCGGACCCCGGGCGCGCCGCCGAGGGCTGCCGCGGCGATCCCCGAGTCATCGGCGATCGCCGTCTGTCCGCTGCCGGAGGCCGCCGCACTGGCCTTGCCGAGGGCGTTCTCGGCGAATGTCTCGCCGTCCTCGGGCGGCAGCTCGAAGTCCGCGGGCAGGAGCTCGAGCTGGACCGCGCCGGGCGCCGAGCGCGAGAGGATGCGCTCGAACTCGCGGCGCTTGTGCTCGTTGTGGGTGGCCAGCAGCAGCCGCACTGCGCTAGCCGGCCGAGATCGCGGCCGCGCCGGCCTCGATGGCCTGCTGCTGCACCACGCGCAACCGGCCGATGCCGTCCTCGGCCAGCGCCAGCAGCTCGTCCAGGTGGGTGCGCGAGAGCGGAGTGCGCTCACCGGTCGTCTGCAGCTCGATCAGCCCCCCGTCACCGCTCATGACGACGTTGGCGTCGACCTCGGCTTTGGAGTCCTCGCTGTAGTCGAGGTCGAGCAGCGGGGTGCCGTCTATGACTCCGCAGGAGACGGCCGCGACCGAGCCGCTGAGCGGACTGCGCTCCAGCCGGCCGGCCGCCTGCAGGCGCTCGCAGGCCAGGGCCAGGGCGACGTAGGCGCCGGTGATCGAGGCGCAGCGGGTGCCGCCGTCGGCCTGCAGGACGTCGCAGTCGAGGTAGATGGTTCGTTCCCCGAGCGCCGCGAAGTCGACCACCACGCGCAGCGAGCGCCCGATCAGGCGCTGGATCTCGACCGTGCGGCCATCCAGGCGTCCGCGGGTGGCGTCGCGCTGCTTGCGCTCGCCGGTGGAGGCCGGAAGCATCCCGTACTCGGCCGTCACCCAGCCCTTGCCCTGGCCGGACATCCAGCGCGGAACGCTTTCCTGGGCCGAGGCGGTGCAGATGACGCGCGTCTCACCGACGGAGATCAGCGCGGACCCCGTGGCGGTGCGCATGAACCCCGGCTCGATCTCGCATGGGCGCAGCTCCCCCGGGGCCCGGTCGTAGCTGCGCGGTCTCGTCGTCTCGGCGGCCATGCGGAGCATCATTCCAGAGCGCTACCGTCCGGGTCGCCCGTGCGCGCCCTCGTGGTCTCCAACATGCTGCCCGACGCGGCCCACCCCGAGCGGGGCAGGTTCGTCCGCGACCAGGTCGCCGCGCTACGGCGGCTCGAGGGCCTGGATGTCGAGCTCTACGAGTTCCCGCCCGGGGCACGGGCGCTGGGCGCCGCGGCGGGAGAGCTGCGCCGCCGCCGTGGCACGGCGGACTTCGAGGTCGTCCATGCACACTTCGGGCTGACGGCCTGGCCGGCCCTGGCGGTGCCCGCGGCGGTGAGGGCGCTGACCCTCCACGGCACCGACCTGGCCCACCCGCGCACGCGCCTTGCGACGCTCGCGGTGCTCGGGCGCATCGACCTGCTGGCGACCGTCTCGCGGGAACTGGCGGCCAGGCTGCCCCGGCGCGCCCGGGCCCGCGCGGTGGTGCTGCCCTGCGGCGTTGACCTCGAGCGCTTCCGCCCCATCAAACGCTCCCAGGCGCGGGCCGAGCTGGGCCTCGCGGCCGAGGGCCGCTATCTGCTGTTCCCCGCGGATCCCGCACGAGCGGAGAAGCGCGTCGACCGCGCCCGCGCGCTCGCGCAGGACGCCGGCGCGCAGCTGCTGACGCTGGGCGCCGTCGAGCCCGAGCGGGTGCCCCTTTGGGTCAACGCCGTCAATGCCGTCGTCGTGCCCTCCGAGCGCGAGGGGTTCGGTCTGGCCGTCCTCGAGGCGCTGGCCTGCGACGTCCCCGTGCTGGCGACTCCCGTGGGGATCCACGCCGAGGCCCTGGCGGGCATCGAGGGAACGCTCTGCGGCGAGTTCGACCAGGCCAGCTGGACGGTCGCGGTGCGATCGCACCTTGAGGCCGAGGATCCGCGTGTGGAGGGCCGCAGCCGGATCGCGCGCTTCTCGGCCACGGCCATGGCCGAAGCCGTCGCCGCGGCCTGGCGCGGGGAGCTCGGCCGCTCGGTGTAGGCGGAGGGGTAGTGTTAAACGGGCGTGGATCAGACATCCGGCACGATTCCCACAGACCCAACGGCCGAGGGGCCCCAGGAGAGCCCGGCCGTGGACGCCTCGGCCACCCAGCAGCCCGGCTTCGGATCGCGTGGGCGGATCCGCCGTCGCGCGAGGTTCCTGCGCAAGGCCCGCGAGCTCGCCTACCGCGACCTCGGTGGGCTGGTCTTCAACCTGCACCGCTTCGGTGAGCGAAACGACTCCCTGGTGCTGGCAAAGCTGGCCACGCTGAGCCACATCGACATCGAGCTGCGCACGATCGAGTCCTCGCTGGGCGAGCGCAGCCCGGTGACCGTCCTGCGCGAGGCCGGCATCACCGCCTGCCCGCGCTGCGCCGCAATCCACGGCAGCGAAGACCGCTTCTGCCCGAACTGTGGCCTGCCGCTCTCACGTCACGTCGATCTGCCGATCGCCGGGGCCGCACCGGCGGCCACCCCGCCCCCAACGCCGCCGGCTGCGCCAGCCCCCGTGCCGGCTCCCGTCACCTCTGCCCAGCCTGCCGCCACACCGGAGCCAGCCGCTGCGCCTGCGCATTCGCCCGCTCCGGCGCCGGTCCCGCCCGCCCCCGCCGTCGAGTCACCGGCCACGGCCGAGTTCCAGAGTCCCTCGGGAATGACACCGAGTGGTCCCGCGCAGGACGGTGCCCGCGCCGCAGGCAGGGCGCCGTCGCCGCCCGCCCGGGCCGCGACGCCTGCCGGTCCGCCGCGGGCGGGCCAGTCCGAGCCCGGCGACTCGACCGAGGTCCTGCACCCACAGACGCCCAGCCAGTGAGCACCGCCGCGGCGCCTGCACCCGATCCCGCGCCGGCGGCCGACCCGGCGGGCGCCCAGCCCCGCCCCGAGAGCTGCCCGCTGTGCGGCACACCGCTGCGCCCCGGCCAGGAGTGGTGCCTGAACTGCGGGGCGGCAGCGCGGACCCGCCTGGCCGCGGCGCCGAGCTGGCGCGGGCCACTGCTCGCTCTGTTGATCGTGGCCGTGCTCGCGCTCGGCGTGTTGGCCGCGGCGCTCGTGAAGCTCGCCGGCGACTCCGGTCCCGCGCCTGCACCGAGGACGACGACGGTGACAGGCCCGGCGGCGCCCGCCACGAATCCCGCGACGACTGTCCCGGGCAGCGTGAGCACTCCCACCACCGCCACGACCGCGCCGGCGACGGGTGCCACCAGCACGCCCGGCGCCGCCCCGGGCACGACCACACCCAATGCCAAAGGCACGCCGAGCAAATAGCCGGCGAAGGCCGCGACGGCGCGGCCGACCCTGCGGGCTCAGCGGCAGATACGGTTCCCGGCCATGCCCGTCCCCACCGCCTCGCCCGCACACGAGGCTGACGTGGCCGTCATCGGCGCCGGCGCGGCGGGGCTCTACGCGGCACTGTGCGCCGCCCGGCAGAACGCGCGGGTGGTTCTCGTCTCGGCCACTCCGCTGGCCCAGACGGCCAGCTACTGGGCCCAGGGCGGCCTCGCCGCGACGCTGGCCGGGAACGACAGCTTCGAGCTCCACCTGGCGGACACCGAGCAGGCCGGGCGGGGCCTCGTGCGCCGTTCGGCCGCGGAGGTGCTGGTGCGTGAGGCTCCCGCCTGCGTGCGAGACCTTCAGGGCCTCGGCGTGCGCTTCGACGCCGACCGCTTCGGCCAGCTCGCGCTGGGTCTCGAGGGCGGGCACTCCGTGCGCCGGGTCGTCCACGCCGGGGGTAGCGCCACGGGACGCCGGGTCGTGCGCCAGCTCTCGGCGAGGGCGGCCTCGGAGGCGCAGATCACCGTCCTCGAGGGAGCCCGAGCGCGGGCGCTGCGGAACCTGGACGGGCGCTGCTGCGGGCTGATCTGCGACGACGGCACGGTGGTCTCGAGCCGCTGCGTGATCATCGCGACGGGAGGCGCCGCGGCGCTGTGGTCGCGCACGACCAACCCGCCGGGCTCCCAGGGTGTCGGCATGCTCCTCGCGGCGGCAGCCGGGGCGGCGCTGGCCGATCTCGAGCTGCTGCAGTTCCACCCCACCGCGGTGATCGGGATCCCCGGCCGCGAGGGCTTTCTGATCACCGAGGCGATCCGCGGCGAGGGCGCGACACTGCATGACGCCTCAGGCGAGCGCTTCGTCGAGGAGCTGGCCCCGCGGGACGAGGTCTCGCGGGCGATCCAGGAGCTGCTCGACGCGAGCGGCGAACGGTCGGTCGGCCTGGACATGCGCGCGATCGACCAGGCGCGCTTCCCCAACGTCGTCAGCGCACTGCGCGAGGCCGGCCTCGACCCCGCACTCGAGCTGATCCCTGTCGCGCCGGCGGCCCACTACATGATGGGAGGAATCGTCACCGACCTCAACGCCCGCTCCAGCGTGGACGGGCTGTATGCGGTCGGCGAGTCCTCCTGCACCGGCCTGCACGGCGCCAACCGGCTCGCCTCGAACTCGCTCAGCGAGTGCTTTGTCTTCGCCCGTCGCGCCATCCAGGACGCCCTCGCGACCGAGGACCCCGCGCCGCCGGCACCATCCAGGACGGAGCTCGAGGAGCTGGCGTCCCGCCCCGCGCCGCCCTCCGCGGAGCGCGCCACACGAGAGGCGCTCTGGCGCGACGCGGGAATCCTGCGCGACGCCGCGGGCCTGCGGCGGCTGCTCGATGACCCCCACCCGCTGGCGCGGATGATCGCCCGCTGCGGCCTGGCCCGCGAGGAGAGCCGCGGAGCGCACCGGCGCAGCGACCACCCCCAGCGCGACCCCGCACTCGATCACCGCCACGCGGTGCTCAGCGGCGGCGAGCCGCCGGCCTGGCAGCACTGGGCCTGAGCCGCGAACCCGCATCGCGCGGCGCCTTTCGCGGCACCGGTGTCGGAATCCATACATAAGAACTTGGCGGTTTCCTCTTAAGTCGCACCTTTCCCGGGAATCAGGTGTTTGGGACGGTGAAAGGACTTTGGGCGGTTGGAGTCTGTGAGGAGAAGGCGGGTGTGCTCCCAACCACGGTTCGATCGAGAGGGACAGGAGTATCGCCATGTACCAATTCAGCAGAGCCATTTACCGAGAGCTCTCGGATCAGATTCTCGAGCCCGTGACGGCCTCGAGCGAGAAGAACAACCACGCCGCCGTGCTGCAGGCCTGTGAGGCTGTGATCACAAGGCTCGCGGTCGATCGTCACTACTTCGCGCGCCCCGAGCGGACGCTGTTCTGCGACATCCGCGGTTACTTTCCGATGGCCGCCCAGGGCCGTGTCCACATGGTCATCGCCCGCTATCTCGGCTACGCACAGCAGTTCCTGACAGAACACCCCAACGAGGGCTATGCGGCCGTGATCGGCGCGCAACCCCGTTGCCGGGCCACGACCCGCAAGGGCTCGGCCTGCCAGCGCACGCCCCTGGCGCGCAACGGCTATTGCCCCTCCCACCAGCACCTGGCGGACACCGAGGACCGCGAGCTGACGGCCGCGGCCGCCTGATCCTCGCCGCCAGACGCGACGGAGTCCCACCAGGACCATGGTTGCCTTTGCGTAGGCTGAGGCGATGCTGTTGGGGGTTGACGTCGGCGGCACCTTCACCGACGCGGTCCTGATCGACCGCGCCGGCACCCTGCACAGCGCCAAGGTCCCCTCGACGCCCGCCGAAGAGGCACTGGGCGTGATGCGCGCCGTCGCGCTGGTCCTCGAGCGCTCGAATGGCGAGGCCGGGGACGTCGAACGATTCGCCCACGGCATGACCGTCGCCACCAACGCCCTGCTCGAGGGCCGCACGGCGCGAACGGCGCTGATCGCCACGGCGGGCTTCACGGATGTGATCGAGCTGGCCCGCCAGGCCCGCGCACACCTGTACAGGCTGTGCGAGCCGGGGCCCGCGCCGCTTGTCCCGGCCGAGCTGCGCTTCGCCGCCGACGAGCGGGTCCTCCCCGAGGGCATCCTGCGCCCGCTCGAGGACGGTTCGGCGCGGGAACTCTGCCGCCGGGTCGGGCGGTCCTCGCCCGAGGCCGTGGCCGTCTGCCTGCTGCACTCCTACGCCGACCCCAGCCACGAGCGCCGGCTGGGCGAGCTGCTGGCGGAGCTTCTGCCCGGCGCGTGCCTGTCGATCTCGAGCGAGCTGGTGGGGACCTTCCGCGAGTACGAGCGGACCGCCACGACGGCGCTCGACGCGGCCCTCTCCCCGCCGCTTGCCTCATACCTGGAGCGCCTCTGCGGGCAGGCGCGCGAAGCAGGTCTGCGCGAGCCACAGATCATGCAGTCCTCGGGCGGATTGACAAGCCCTCAGCGAGCCGGCTCGCACGCCGCACTGACGGTTCTCTCGGGACCCGCCGGCGGGGTGGCGGGGGCACGGCTGGCGGCTGAGCTCGCCGGCGAGCCGGACGTCGCCTGCTTTGACATGGGAGGAACCTCCTGCGATGTCTGCCTGATCGAGGCAGGAGAGGTCCCCGAGACCGCCGAGCGGGTGATCGCCGGGCGGCCCGTGGCGCTGCCCGCACTGGAGATCCACACGGTCGGCGCAGGCGGCGGGTCGCTCGCGTGGTGTGACTCCGGCGGCGCCCTGCGCGTCGGCCCGGCCTCGGCGGGAGCCGACCCCGGACCGGCCTGTTACGGGCGCGGCGGCACCGGAGCCACGGTGACCGACGCCAACCTGCTGCTGGGCCGCCTGCCCGGTGAAGTCCCCCTGGCGGGCGGGATCACCCTCGACCGCCAGGCGGCCGAGCGGGCCATCGCCGCCCTGGCCGACAAGGTGGGCCTGACGGCGCCGGCCTGCGCCGCAGGGATCGTCAGGGTGGCCGAGGCCGAGATGCTGGGCGCCCTGCGCCTCGTCACGGTCGAGCGGGGAATCGACCCGCGCTCCTTTGCGCTGATGCCCTTCGGCGGCGCGGGTGGACTGCACGCGGTCTCGATGGCCGAGGCCCTCGAGATCACCCGCGTACTCTGCCCACGCGCCGGCGGCGTGCTCTCGGCGCTCGGCCTGGCGGCGGCCGCCCCCCGCCGGGATCTGTCAAGGACGGTCATGAGCCGGCTCTCCCGGGCAACCGAGGAGGCGCTCGAGCGCACCCGGCTCGAGCTGATCGAGCAGGCGCTCGGCGAGCTCGGCGAGAGCGCCGCCCGGATCCGGGTCCGCCACGAGTTGCGCTACGGCGGGCAGTCCTTCGAGCTGCCCGTCGAGTCCGAGCGCCCCGGCCCGCTCCTGGGGCATCAGGAGCTGCGCGAGGCCTTCGGCGCCGCGCACGAGGCGCGCTACGGCTACCGCGACGACGATGCCCCGCTGGAGCTGGTCAACCTGCGCGTCTCGGTCTGGGGGCGCGCACCCACCCTGGGCAACGAGGCCGGCAACCAGGTGCCCGCCAAAGAGAGTGAGTGCGAGGTCTTCTTCGGCGAGCGGCCCGTCACGACGCGCCTGCACCGCGGCGAGCCGGCCCCGGGCGGGCGCATCGAGGGCCCGGCCCTGCTGGCGATGGCCTCCTCGACGCTGCTCGTGGCGCCCGGGTGGAACGGCACGGTGGACGGCAACGGGACGATCCTCTTGACCAGCGGGGCGGGAGGCTGAGGATGCTCGACGCAGTGGAGCTTCAGGTCCTGACGGGAGCGCTGCGCGCAGCCTGTCTGGAGATGGGCGTGGTCCTGATCCGCTCGGCTCACTCCTCCAACATCAAGGAGCGCCGGGACGCCTCGACGGGGCTGTTCGACGCGGACGGGCAGATGGTCATGCAGGCCGAGCACATCCCGGTCCATCTCGGCGCGATGGGCGCGGCGGTCGCCGCGGTCATTTCAGAGCGCCACCGACCCGGGATCTCCTGGATCCTCAACGACCCCTTCGCCGGCGGAACCCACCTGCCGGACATCACCGTCATCACCCCCATCTTCAGCGGCCCGCTGCTGGTGGGCTTCGCGGCCAGCCGCGCCCACCATGCCGATGTCGGGGCGCGGCGCGCGGGCTCCATGCCGGCCGACAGCCAACGCCTGGAGGAGGAGGGCGTCGTGATCTCGCCCCGTCCGCTCGAGCCCGGGACGATCGACGTGCTCGTCGCGCAGATGCGCCAGCCCGAGGAGCGCCGCGCAGACCTGCGCGCCCAGCTGGCCGCCAATCGCACCGGCGCGATGCGGCTGGGAGAGCTCGTCGAGCGCCTCGGCCCCGGACGCCTGCGCGAGGGGACGGATGCCGTGCTGGACTACAGCGAGCGGCGCACCAGGGCCTGCCTGGCCGCGCTGGGAGACGGGGTCCGCCACGGCGAGGACGTCCTCGAGGGGGCCGAGGGAGATCTGCCCCTGCGCCTGCGTGCGGAGCTTCGGGGCGAGCGTCTCGTCCTCGACTTCAGCGCCAGCGCTGCTCAGCACGCGGGAAATCTCAACTGCCCGCTGGCTGTCACCGACTCGGCCTGCCTGTTCGCGGTACGCGTCCTGACCGATCCCGACATTCCGGCCAGCGCCGGGGCACGACGGCCGGTGCAGGTGATCGCACCTGAGGGCAGCCTGCTGAACGCGCGGCCCGGTGCGGCCGTCGCGGCCGGCAACGTGGAGACCTCCTCGCGCGTGGCCGACCTCGTACTGAGTGCCTTCGGCATGGCCCAGGGCCAGGGGACGATGAACAACCTGACACTCGGCGACGGAGCCTTCTCCTACTACGAGACGCTGGGCGGCGGGCAGGGCGCATGCGCCGGCAGGGACGGGCCGAGCGCGGTCCACGTGGCGATGAGCAACACCCTCAACACGCCCATCGAGGCGCTCGAGCGCGAGTTCCCGCTGCGGGTCACCGAGTACTCCCTGCGCCGCGGCTCGGGCGGAACGGGACGCTGGCGCGGCGGGGACGGCGTGATCCGCGAGCTCGAAGCGCTGCGCGAGATGGAGTTCTCGCTGATCACCGAGCGCCGCCGCCACGCGCCGCGTGGAGCACGCGGGGGCGGTCCAGGAGCGCCCGGACGCGATCTGCTCGACGGGCGCCCGCTGCCGGCCAAGACCACCGGCACGCTGCGCCCGGGGCAGCGGCTGCGCATCGAAACCCCCGGTGGTGGAGGATTCGGGGATGGCACAGACCAGCCCCTCTGAGCGAATCGGCTTTCTCGGCCTCGGCATCATGGGCTCGCGGATGGCCGCCAACGTCGCCGCGGCGGGCTATGAGCTGTCGGTCTGGACGCACACCCCCGGCAAGGCCGAGGGATGGGCGGCCGGGCATGGCGCGCAGGCGCCCGCGACGCCCGCCGAGGTTGGCGCCCGGAGCGACATCGTGATCAGCATGGTCGTGGACGGCGAGCAGGTCGAATCGATCCTGCTGGGCGACGGCGGGGTCATCGAGTCCGCCCGCGAGGGCCTGCTGTGCGTGGACATGTCAACGATCGCCCCGCCGGATACGCGGCGGATCGGCGCGGCGCTGGCCGCGCGCGGTGCGGAGCTGCTCGACGCCCCCGTTACGGGCTCCTCGCCGCGCGCGGAGGAGGGCTCGCTGACGATCATGGTGGGCGGCAGCGAGCAGTCCTACCGGCGCGCCCTGCCGCTGTTGGAGGTGATGGGACGGGTGATCGTCCACGTCGGCGAGCTGGGCCAGGGCGAGATGCTCAAGCTGATCAACAACGCCCTCGGTGCCGCCAATGCCGCTGCCGTGGCCGAGGCGCTGGTGCTGGCCTCGGCCACCGGCATCGACCTCGACGCGCTGCAGACCGTCGCCGCGGCCGGCTCGGGCGGCTCGGCCCAGCTCGAGCTGAAGTCCGGCCCGATGCGCGAGCATGACTTCACGACCCTCTTCAAGACGGCACACATGCTCAAGGACGTGCGCCTGTGCCTGGAGGAGGCACAGGCTGCCGGGGTGCCGTTCCCCGCCGCCGCGCATGCCCGCGATCTGCTCACGGCAGCCCTTGGCAGGGGCCACGCCGATGACGATTACGCCTCCATGATCGAGGCTGCCGAGGGGCTCGCCGGCCGGCGTCTGTGATCGGCGCTCCATAAGACTGGCCAATTGGCCAGTCGACGTCGCCCCCCGTTCTGGAAAGTGTCCAAAAAATCCCCCAATTTGCAGGTGATTTGGGATTTTCGCTGAGGTTTCGTATGTTTAACCGGCTGGCGACCCCGCCGATGGCGGGACACGCGGTTCCAAGCAGGGCTTTTTCTCTTACGGAGTACCGTTCTTCTATGCCAATTGCTTTCAAAGAATGGGCTGTCACCGTCCGCGCCCTAGCGGAAGGTGAGCAGCTTCTGACGCTGCGCAAGGGCGCCCTGCCCCAGGCCGGAAAGCCGTTCCGTCTGGCACACGAGCGGTTCTTCCTCTACCCCACGTTCGACCACCAGACCGGTGATCTCGTGCGCGAGTCACACCAGCCCGAGCTGCGCCGCGCCCTCGAGGAGGGCGTCTGGAGCGACGGTGAGCCGCCGCTGCACAACTTCGTCTCGGGCGCGCCTCTGCAGCAGCCCGACCGGGTGCGGATCCGCGCCTGGGCGGAAGTCACCGACCACTTCACGATCGTCGACCCCCGTTGCGTCGATGCCCTCTCCCCCTTTTATGTGTGGACGCCCGACTACGCCGAGAAGCGCCTCGGCTGGCGTCCCGGCCGCCAGCCGCTGCACGTGATGCTGCTGCGCACCTACCGCATCCCGCGTCCGGTGACCGTCAAGGTCAAGGACGAGTACACCGGCCCCAACGCCTGGGTCGAGCTGCAGCGCGAACTGCCCTTCGAGGGCACCCCGGTCCTCTCAGACGCAGAGTTCGAGCGTGCCTCGGAGGAGATCCGGGGCATCGCCAGCGAAGCCGGCCAGCCCGTCTACGCCTGAGCGCCCGGCTCCGCGGCCGGTGCCAATGCTTCACCGGCGGCTTCGGCGCCCGACTGGGGCACGAGGATGTCACGCGGGCCCGCCGCCAGGAAGTCCGGCACGTCGAAGCCGCCCGAACGCCTGTGCATGCTGGGGATGCCCTCCTCGAGCAGCAGCGCCGAGATCAGCTCGGCCTCCGGCTGGTTGGCGGCGCGGGCGACCCTGACGAGTGGCCCGTCGGTGTACTGCGGCTTGATCTTGCGCGCCTTGAGCCGTCGCTCGCCCGCCTCGCGCTCGGGACCTGGCACGTGGACGAGCGGCATCGCACAGTCCTCGCAGAAGCGCTCGCTGCGCAGGAATGTCCTGCCGCACTCGGGACAGACGTGAGGCCTGTCGCTCAACTGCCCGGCTCGGCGATCGCGACCTCGCGGATCTCCCCGCCCTCGATCAGGTAGGAGCGGACCTCGGGCTCGGCGCCCGGGGCCAGGCCGACGATGATCCACTCGACGCCGGGCCAGTTGGCGGCGAAGTTGACATCGGTCTGCGAGGGATACGGGGGACTGCGCACGTGGGAGTGATAGATCGCGCCGAGGGCGTTGCCTTCGGCTTCGATCGCGCTGTAGAGCTCGAGCAGTTCGCGTGGATCGATCTCGAACTTCATCGGGCTCGCGTGGACGTTCTCGGCAGGCAGCACGCGCCGGGCCGCGGGGGTCTGATCCTCACTCACGGCCACGACGCCGCAGACCTCGTTGCCCGGGTCCGCCAGCGCGTGGGCAACGATCTGCTCCAGGAGCTCGGGCGAGATGTTCATCAGCGCTTCGTCCCACCGGCGGGGACGGCTACCACCAGAGCGTGGACTCGAGGTTCTCGATCTCGTCGACCGGCAGGGTGTAGAGGCCGCTGGAGAGGTACTTCCAGCCGTCGTCGCAGACGACGAAGACGACGTTGCCCTCATCGAGCTCGCCCGCGATGCGGACCGCGATCGAGGCGATGGCGCCCGAGGAGACTCCGGCGAACAGCGACTCCTCATCGAGCAGCTTGCGCGTCCACAGGATCGCGTCGCGGTTGGTCACGAAGATCTTGCGGTCGAGCACGCTCAGGTCGATGATCGGCGGGATGAAGCCATCGTCGAGCGAGCGCAGACCCTGGACGGGCTCGCCCTGCATGGGCTCCGCGGCGACGATCTTGACGGCGTCCCCGAAGGTCTCCTTCAGGCGGCGCCCGTTGCCCATCAGCGTGCCACCGGTGCCGAGGCCGGCCACGAAGGCGGTCACCTCGTCGAGCTCCTCGAGGATCTCGAGCGCCGTGCCGTTGTAGTGGGCGTTGGGGTTGGCCTCGTTGCCGTACTGGTAGGGCATGTAACAGGAGGAGTCCGCGGCGGCCATCTCCAGGGCCATGGCGACGGCCCCGTTTGAGCCCTGGTCGCCGGGCGAGTAGACGATCTCCGCGCCGTACATCTTCAGCAGCTGGGTGCGCTCGGGTGTCACGTTGTCCGGCATGACCACCTTCAGCGGGTAGCCCTTGAGGTTGCAGATCATCGCCAGGGAGATGCCGGTGTTGCCGGAGGTCGGTTCGAGGATCGTCTGGCCGGGGGTGATCGCTCCCTTGGCCTCACCGTCCTCGATCAGCGCGCGTGCGACCCGGTCCTTGACCGAACCCGTCGGGTTGCGCGACTCGAGCTTGGCCCAGATGCGAACGCCCGGCTTGGGCGAGAGGTGCGGCAGCTCGACCAGGGGCGTGTTGCCGATCGACTGGACGACATCGCCGTAGCGTCCCCCGCAAGGCCGGTTCTTGAGCCGCTCAGCCGCCATTACTTCACGGAATATAGCGGCCCCGATCAGTCCCGTCGACCGATCGACTGGCCAGCTGGCCAGTCGATGACTAATATCTGTCATGCCCCGGAGGAGGGGCGCAAGTCATGGCTACCGGCAACGACTCCTACGACTACGACTGGCTCGTGATCGGCTCCGGCTTCGGGGGCAGCGTCTCGGCGCTGCGCCTCTCGGAGAAGGGCTACAGCGTCGGGGTCCTGGAGTGCGGCCGGCGTTTCGCCGACCACGAGTTCCCCCGGTCGACCGCCGATCTCAAGCGCTACTTCTGGAATCCGCGGCTGGGGATGAAGGGAATCTTCCGCCTGACGACTTTCAAGGACGTCTCGGTCGTCTCGGGCTGCGGTGTCGGTGGCGGCAGCCTCGGCTACGCCTGCACGCTCTACGTTCCCCCGAAGCAGTTCTTCGAGGACCGGCAGTGGGGCGGGATGCAGGACTGGGAGAGCATTCTCGCGCCCCACTACGAGGAGGCTCAGCGGATGCTGGGCGTGGTGCAGAACCCCCACGAGGACCCAGCCGACCAGCTGTTGCGCGAGCTGGGCCGGGAGATGGGCGTTGATGACACCTATAAACGGACGCCTGTGGGCATCTACTTCGGCGAGCAGGCCGGCAAGACTGTGCCCGATCCCTTCTTCGGCGGCGAGGGCCCCGAGCGCACCGGCTGCCACCTGTGCGGGCGCTGCATGGTCGGCTGCGTTCACGGTGCCAAGAACACGCTGGTCAAGAACTACCTCTACCTGGCCGAAAAGCGCGGCGCCAGAGTCGAGCCGGAACGGACCGTCATCGACATCCGCCCGATCGGACCCGCCGACGGCTCGGAGGGCTATGAGGTCGAAAGCGTCCGCTCGGGCGCCTGGGTGCGCAAGGAACGCCGCGTTCAGCGAGCCCGGGGGGTCGTCGTGTCCGCCGGCCCGCTGGGCACCAACCGGCTGCTGCAGATGTGCCGCCTCGGCGGGTCGCTGCCGGGGATCTCCGACCGGCTGGGCGAGCTCGTGCGGACCAACTCCGAGTCGATCCTGACGGTCACGGTGCCCGAGGACTACCACGAGGACCTGATCAACCGGGTCGCCATCACCTCCTCGATCTATCCCGACCCCAACACCCATATCGAGACCGTCACCTACGGCGACGGCGGCGACTCGATGCGGATGCTCTACACGCTGCTGACGGGCGACGGCACGCGGGCCACGCGGCCGTTGAAGCTGCTCGCCCAGATCATGCGCCATCCCGGCCGCCTTGCCAAGGTGCTGTTCGCCAAGCAGTGGTCCCGGCGGACGATCATCCTGCTGGTCATGCAGACGCTCGACAACGCGATCGCCCTGCGACCCCGCAAAGGCCCCTTCGGGACCTTTTGGCTGCAGACCGAACAGGACCCCGAGCGACCCAACCCGACCTTCATCCCCGTCGCCAACGAAGCCGCCGAGTGGTTCGCCAAGAAGACGGGCGGGATCGCGCAGAGCTCGACCACCGAGGCCCTGTTCAACATCCCCTCGACGGCGCACATCCTCGGCGGCGCAGTGATCGCACCGAACCCCGGCCAAGGCGTAGTCGACGCCGACCAAAGGGTGTTCGGCTACAAGAACCTGATGGTCTGCGACGGCTCGGCTGTGCCTGCCAACGTCGGCGTGAACCCGTCGCTGACGATCACGGCTTTGGCGGAGCATGCGATGAGCAGGGTCCCCGTGGCACGCGCTGCGGGCGAGGCGCCGGTACCCACCGCCGCCTCGCTGTCCGCGCTCAGCACCGCGTCAGACGGGCCGGGCGCTCTAGACCCCGGGTACTCCGGTCAGCTCGCCGACTAGATCCAACAGCTGATTGGGCGTGAAGGGCTTGACCAGCAGCCGAACCTGGCCCTCGGCAACGCCGCGGCTCATCAGCCGGCTGTCGTTGTAGCCCGACATGTAGAGCACCTCGAGCCCTGGGCGCAGGCTCTGGAGCTTGTGGACAAGCTCGGGCCCGGAAAGGCGGGGCATTACGACGTCGGTTACCAGCAGGTCGATGGTGCCGGCGTGCTGTTCGGCCACACCGATCGCGTCGAGGCCGTTGCCGGCCTGCAGCACGTTGTAGCCGCCCTCAACGAGCATCGAGGCGACCAGCTGGCGCAGGGCAGGCTCATCCTCGACCAGCAATAGCGTGGGGCCCTCACTTGCCCCGCTCGCCTCCTCGACGGGGCTGGAGTCGGTGGTAAGGGACGCGGGCAGGATGATGCGAAAGGTGGTCCCCACCCCGAGCTCGGAGTCGACCTCGACCCAGCCGCCAGCCTGATTGATGATCCCGTACACCGTCGCGAGGCCCATGCCGGTGCCCTTGTCCTTCTTGCTCGACGTGGACCCTCACGCTGTCAAGCGGTCCTTGACGACGGCCCAACGGAGACCCCGGTCCCCTTCAGGAGGCCCTGCAGTCCTCAGGCGCGGTAGAGGACCAGCTTCGTGTGGCTGCAGCCGATCATCGTCCACGGGCGGTTCGAAGGCAGGTAGCGCACGACCAGCGTCTTCAGGCCGGCCCCGTTGCAGCGCAGGACGCCGTGCCCGTAGACGAGCGCCACCTCGTCATTGCCCGCCCCGGTCCAGATTTCGTTGAAGCCGCGGCTGGCGTAGATGAAGTCGTTGCCGCGGCCCCCGTGGAGGTGGTCGCTCTGGTTGGGGGGGTCTTCCGGATGCGAGTCGCCCCAGATCACATCCCCGGCTTCGCCGGCGTAGATCGTGTCGTTGCCGTTGCCGCCCAGCAGGTAGTTGTGGACGTGCTTGAGGCCTCTCATGGTGCCGCTTTCGTTACCGGGATGACCCTCGTGGTTTTCTTCGGGAGGCCAGCCGGTGTGGTCTGCCAGGCCGAAGGCGACGCCGCCGCCGAGCGCCAACGTCGAGCAGCAGAGAGCAAGGACTAGCGGCAGGGCACGCCGCGTCGCGTGCAGGATTCCGCGCTTTCGCATTGCGCCAACATACAGACCGACCCTGTCGGAGGGTCGCCCGCCCTACCGGCCACGGCCCGGGGTCAGCGGCCGCCGGCCATGGCCGGCAGGATCACGAGCGTGTCACCCTCGCCCACGGCGGTGTCCAGCCCGTCGAGGACGCGGACATCCTCATCGTTGAGATAGACGTTGACATAGCGGTTCAGCTCGCCCTCGGAGGAGAACAGCTGGCTCTGGGTGGCGGGGTGGTTGCTGGCCAGGTCGCGCAGTACCGCGCCGACGTTCTCGCCGTTTGCCCCGACCTCCTTCTCGCCGCCCACGGATGCACGCAGGACGGGTGGGATCTTGATCGTCGCCATCTCGGTGGGCAGCCTATCCGGCGGCGGCGCAGAACGCCTCGTAGTCGGGGAACACGCCGAGCTCCTCATCACGGATCTCCTCGGGCTCGCGCGAGCAGATCGGGCAATCCGGGTCGCGGTGGACCTTGACCTCGGTCAGCGTCGCCGCCAGCGCGTCATACAGCAGCAGCCGGCCGATCGCAGGTTCGCCGATCTGCAGGATCAGCTTGACGACCTCGGTGGCCTGCAGCAGGCCCATCGTCCCGGGCAGCACGCCCAACACGCCGTTGGCACCGCAGGACGGCGCCAGCTCGGCCGGCGGAGGCTCGCGGAACAGGCAGCGGTAGCACGGGCCCTCATAGGGCTTGAACACCGACAGCTGGCCGTCGAAGCCGAGGATCGATGCCGAGACGACGGGGATCCTCAAGCGCACGGTTGCATCGTTGAGCAGATAGCGGGTCGGGAAGTTGTCCACCCCGTCCACGATCACGTCATAGCCCTCGATGATCTCCATGATGTTCGAGGCGTCGATCCGCGTCTGGTACTTGCGCACCCTGACGTCGGGGTTGAGCGCTTTGATCGCCACCTCGGCCGAGTCGACCTTGGGGGTACCCACGCGATCGGTCGTGTGGATCACCTGGCGCTGGAGGTTGGAGGTGTCGACGACGTCGTCATCGACGATGCCGAGGGTCCCCACGCCGGCTGCCGCCAGGTAGAGGGCCGTGGGCGAGCCCAGGCCACCGGCGCCGAGCAGCAGCACCTTGGCGTCCAGCAGCCTCTGCTGGCCCTCGGCGCCGATCTCGGGAATCAGCAGGTGGCGCGAGTAGCGGGCGCGCTGCTCGGCCGTCAGGGTGCGGGGAACCTTGACCTCATAGCCGCGGTCCTTCCACAGCGTGATACCGCCGGTCATCGAGCGGACGTGCTCGTAGCCGAGGTCCTGGACCAGCGTCCGGGTGGCGTAGGCGGAGCGGTTGCCCGAGGCGCAGTAAAGGATGATCTGGGTGGAGCGGTCGGGAACGACGCCCTCGATCCTTGACTCCAGGTAGCCGCGCGGGACGTGCTTGGCGCCGGGCAGGTGCCCGCCGTCCCACTCCTCGGTCTCGCGCACGTCGATGATCGCCACGCCCTCGTCAATCAACTCCTTGACCTCGGACGGATCGACCTCTTGGATCTGACTCTTGATCTGGCGAAGCAGCTCTGGTCCGGACGGACTCATCTCGAAACTCCTAAACCACACTCGGGATTCATAGACTTCAAAAAGTATAGCGGCTCGTTTCAGCGTTTCCCCGAGGGCTGCACGCGGAACATCGCTCCCCTAGTCTGGCCCGGTGAGCAGCCGTCCGCGCCTGATCCTGGCCCTCGTTGCGATCCCCGTAATCCTCGCAGCCCTCGCCTTTGCGATCCTCGCCGGCTCGGGAGGCTCGGGCACTCCGGCGCCCACCGTCGCCTCCGGGCCGGGCACCGGGTTCGACGGCGCCGCGCTGCCCGCCGGAGAACTCGCTCCGGCCTTCACGCTGCGCGACCAGCAGGGCAGGAGCGTCTCGCTCAACTCCTTCAGGGGACGCCCCGTGATCATCGCCTTCCCCTATGCGGGCTGCCGGGACAGCTGCGTGGTGCTGGCCGAGCAGATCCGCGGGGCTCTGGATGAACTCTCCCGGGCGCCCGCCGTCCTGTTCATCACCGCCGACCCCGCCGGCGACACCCCCGCCCGGGTGCGGGCCTTCCTCCGGCGGGTCTCGCTGGGCGGGCGCGCCATCTACCTGACTGGGACAAAGGACGCCCTGCGCGCCGTCTGGCGCGAGTACCACGTCAGACCGGCCGCCGAGGGCGCGGCCACCTATGCCAGATACGCAACCGTGCTGCTGCTCGACGGGCGGGGCGATGAGCGCGTCCTCTACCAGGAGGAACAGCTGACGCCCGAAGCGCTCAGTCACGACATCCGCAAGCTCGAAGGCGGCTGATACCCTAGCTGGCAGGTAGGAAATCGCGATGATGTTCTCAACCAAGGCCGAGTACGGCGTGCGTGTGATGGTCGAGCTTGCTCGGAGGACCGGCGGCGAGCCGGTTCCGTTGGCCGAGATCGCAGCCGACGACGGCCTGCCGCTGGCCTACCTGGAGCATCTGGTGGCCCGCCTGCGCAAGGCGGGGCTGGTGGACTCGCGGCGCGGCTCGCGCGGTGGCTACCTGCTCGCCCGCCCGGCGGCCCAGATCACGATGGCCGAGGTCGTCGAGGCACTGGAGGGCTCGATCGCGCCGATCGAGTGCATCTCAGAGGCCGCCGACGGCTCGATCGTCTGCTCACGCGAATCCGCCCGCGAGGGCGTCGGGCACCCCTGCCCGACCAAGACCCTGTGGACGCGGGTGCGCTTCTCGATCATCACCACGCTGCGCGAGACGACGCTTGCCGACCTGCTGGTGAGCCCGCCTGCGGCTGGCCCACCACCCCTGCAAATCGAACCCCTTACGACCGGAGCCTGAAACCGAACATGGCCGACCTAGAGATCAGAGACCTGCACGTCCGCACCGAGGAGCGCGAGATTCTGCGCGGTGTGGACCTCGACATCAGCCGGGGCGAGATCCACGCCTTGATGGGCCCCAACGGCTCGGGTAAGTCGACGCTCGCCAACACCCTGCTCGGCCATCCGGCCTATGAGATCACCCAGGGCACCATCACCTTCAAGGGCGAGGACATCACCGAGGAGGAGCCCCACGAACGCGCCAAGGCCGGCCTGTTCCTGGCCTTCCAGTACCCCGTCTCGATCCCAGGTGTCTCGGTCGCCAACTTCCTGCGCATGGCGATCAACGCCAAGCGCGAGGAGCCGATCCAGGTCAAGGAGTTCCGCAACCAGCTCCAGCATGCGATCGACCTGCTCGACGTGGATCGCTCGTTCACCTCGCGCCACCTCAACGACGGCTTCTCCGGCGGCGAGAAGAAGCGCGCCGAGATCCTGCAGATGGCGATGCTGGCCCCCGACGTGGCGATCCTCGACGAGACCGACTCGGGCCTTGACATCGACGCGCTGCGCACGGTCGCCGAGGGCGTGCAGCGGCTGCACGACGAGCAGGGCCTGGGCGCCCTGATCATCACCCACTATCAGCGCATCCTGCATTACGTGAAGCCCGAGTTCGTCCACATCCTGATGGACGGCCGGATCGTCCTCGAGGGCGGCGTGGAGCTGGTCGAGCGCCTGGAGCGCGAAGGCTACGACCAGATCCGCCAGGAATTCGGCGGCACCGAGGCGCTGACCGTATGAGCGCCGCCGAGAACGGCGCCGCCCCCGTCAAGGCCAAGGCCGGCCGCCACCGCGACGCCACCCTCTACCAGGCCCTGGCAGGCGCGGGGGCCGGCGACGGGCGGAGCCTTCAGCAACTGCGCGAGGCCGCGCTTCAGAGCTTCGAGTCCTCCGAGCTGCCGGTCTGGCGACGCTCGGGATTCTGGACGACGAGCCTCGAGAGCCTTGACTTCGAAGCGCTTGAGACCAGCGTCCAGGAGGACGGCGTCCCGGAGATCGTCACGCGCACGCTGCCAGACCGGCCCCGCGCCGGACGGATCGTCCAGAGCGCCGGTGCTGTCGTCGAGGTCGAGCTCGACCCGGCCCTGGCCGAGCGCGGAGTCATCCTCTGCTCGCTCGAGCAGGCCTTCGCCGAGCACGGCGAGCTGGTGGCAAGCTGGTACTCCAAGCGCCTGTTGATCGACCGCCACAAGCTCGAGGCGGCCAACGCGGCCTTCTGGACGGGAGGGATCTTCCTGCACGTGCCCGCGGGAGTCCTCATCGAGGAGCCCTTCGAGCTCGTCTATGCGATCGATCGCCCGGGCCTGGCCCAATACGGGCGGACGCTCATCGTCGGCGCCCCCGGCAGCGACTTCCGCGTACACGAGTACGACCTGGCCGAGGACTTCGAGGGGCAGGCGCTCCACGCCGGCGCCTTCGAGCTCTACCTCGCCGACGGCGCGCGCTGCCGCCTGGCGCAGGTACAGGATTGGGGCCGCGGCGAGGTCTACGACGTCTCGACCCGTTTCGTCGGCGTGGGCCGCGATGCCTACTGCCACTGGCTGCCGTCGCTGATCGGCGGGCACCTGGTGCGCCAGCACCTGGAGCTGGCCGTCTCTGAGCCCGGCGGCGACATGGCCTTCCGCGGCATCTTCTTCGCCGAGGGAAACGAGCACCTCGATGTGTTCGCGGCCGACCTGCACGAGACCGGCCCCTCGGGCGGCGACGTCCACTGGCGCGGCGCGGCGACGGGCGAGAGCCGGGCCAGCTTCGAGGGCCTGATCCAGATCGATCCGGGCGCCCAGCAGACTCACACCTACCTGCAGATCCACTCGATGATGCTCTCCCCCAAAGCGCGGATCGACGCCATCCCCTCGGTGCTGGTCTCCTCCGATGACGTCTCGGCCTCGCACGGCGGGACCGTCGGGGAGCTCGATGAGGCAGTCATCTTCTACATGCAGACCCGGGGCCTTGACCGCGCAGCGGCCGTGCGCGTGATCGTCGAGGGCTTCTTCGAGCCGCTCATCTCCGAGCTGCAGGACGAGCCCCTGGAAGATCTGGTGCGCGAGAAGGTGACCCGCAAGCTGGCGGCGGCACGCGAGGACATCGAAGCCTATGCCACCAGTCGCTGAGCTCGCGCTGGACCTGAGCGCCGACTTCCCGATCCTCGCGCGCGAGCCCGGGCAGCCCCCGCTCGTCTACCTGGACTCGGGAGCCACCTCGCAGAAGCCCCGGGCGGTCATCGAGGCCCAGGCCGCTCATCTGCGCAGCCATAACGCCAACGTCCACCGCGGCGTGTACCCGCTGGCCCAGCAGGCCGACGCCGCCTTCGAGGGGGCGCGGCGGAAGATCGCCCAGTTCACCGGAGCCGAGCAGCGCGCCACGATCTTCACCAAGAACGCCACCGAGGCGATCAACCTCGTCGCCTACGCCTGGGGGCGGTCCAACATCGGCCCGGGGGATGCGGTGCTGATCACCCAGATGGAGCATCACGCCAACATCGTCCCCTGGCAGGTCCTCTGCAAGGAGCGCGGTGCCACGCTGCGCTACCTCGAGCTCGACGAGCGCGGCGAGCTCTCCCTGGAGGCACTCGACGCCGAGCTGGCCCGCGGCGATGTCAAGCTGCTCGCCTTCGCCCACGTCTCCAATGTCCTCGGCACGATCAACCCGGTCGCCGAGATGGCCGCCCGCGCCCGGGCCGCCGGCGTGGTCACGCTGATCGACGGAGCCCAGGCCGTCCCGCAGCTACCCGTGGACGTCAGCTCGATCGGCGCCGACTTCTACGCCTGGACCGGCCACAAGGCGCTCGGTCCGACCGGCATCGGCGTCCTGCACGGCAATCCCGAGCTGCTAGAGGCGATGCCTCCCTTCCTGACGGGAGGGGACATGATCGCCTCGGTGGACTTCGACGGGGCCACCTGGAACGAGCTGCCATGGAAGTTCGAAGCCGGCACCCCCGCGGTCGCCGAGGCCGTCGGCCTCGCTGCGGCCGTCGACTACCTCACGGCGATCGGCATGGACCGGGTCCGCTCGCACGAGCAGGCCCTGACCGAGTACATGCTCGAACAGCTGGCGGGCGTTGCGGGGCTGCAGGTCGTCGGGCCCCCCGAGGCCGGCGCCCGCGGGGGCCTGGCCTCCTTCACGCTCGAGGGCATGCACCCCCATGACATCGCCGAGCTGCTCGGCCGCGAGGGGGTCTGCGTCCGCGCCGGGCACCACTGCGCCCAGCCGCTGATGCGCTGCCTGGGCGTCGGCGCGACCGCACGGGCGAGCCTGGGCATCTACAACGGGCGCAGGGACATTGATGCGCTCGTGGCGGCGCTGCACAAGGGCCGCGAGGTCTTCGGGCTCTGAGCATGGACGACCTCTACCGCGACTACATCCTCGAGCACTACAAGCGCCCCCAGAACTTCGGCGAGCTCGACCCCCACGATCTCGAGGCGCTCGAGCACAACCCACTCTGCGGTGACGAGCTCGGCGTGCACATCCGCATCAAGGACGACCGCATCGAGGACCTCCGCTTCCACGGCCACGGCTGCGCGATCTCCCAGGCCTCGGCCTCGATCGCCTCGGAGGAGCTCAAGGGCATGACCCTGTCCGAGGTCGGCGAGCTGGACGCCGACTGGATGATCGAGCTGCTGGGAATCCCTGTCTCGGCCACCCGGCGCAAGTGCGCCCTCTTGAACCTCAAGGTCGTCCGGGGCGCCGTCACGGGCGACAACGCCTGGCCGAGCTAGCCGGAATCGCTGCCCGCACGCGTGATCGACGCGTGATACACGCATTCGATGGCCACACTTATGCCACGGGGTGACCTGCTGGCGAGATCTGCGGGACCCCGGCCGCAGCCGGCGCCCCGCAGATCCTCGCTTCAGCGCGGCTTGACCGTCACCCTCAGCACCGGCGAGCCGACGCCGGGATGGCCGTTGTCCCCCGCCCAGTGGGCGACGAACAGCGATGAGGCGCTGACGTGCCAGGTCGTCTCGAAGCTGCCGCCGTTGGCCCCGGCGACCACCTCCTGCTGCTGCCAGGGCCCGCCCGCGAGGTTGCGCCGCGAGACCACGATCTCTTCGCCCCCCAGCGCCCCCGCGAGCGTGCCCGCGACCCTGACAGAGTCGTGCGCCGCCTTGAGCTTGCGCTTGGTGTAGAGGCGGTGCGTGGTGCTGAGCGCAAGCGTCTCGGCGGTCCCGGCGATGTCGCCGCCGGTGGTCGTCGAGAAGAATTCACGCCCTTCGGCTTTTTCACCAACCAGCAGCGCCGCGGCGTCAAGCGGGCCCTCGGCGACCAGGTCGCCGAATTCCAGGCGCCCCGCCGAGATCTCCTGCGGGTGCCAGCTGACCCCGCCGTTGGTCGTCCGCATGACATAGGCGTCGGAGCTGTCCTTGCCGAATGCCCGCAGGCTGAGAAATCCTTCCGAGGCGCTGGAGAAGGCGAGCTGAACCCCTTCGCCGGTCCCGGTGGAACGGAGTTCCTGCCAGCTGCGCCCGCCGTTGGCCGTCTTCCAGAGCCTGCCCGAGCGGTCGAGCAGGAAGCCGCTCTCGGGACTGGTGAACGAGACGCTGCGGATCCCCACCCCCGCCCGCGCCTTGACCTTGTGGCCGTGGTGCTTGTGCGCGGACACGGCCAGCGGCAGTTTCACCGCCGACCAGCTGGCCCCTTCACTGGTGGAGCGGATCAACGCGTGTTCGCCGTAGGCGAACACGGCAGTTCCCGCCACGTTGTATTCCCCCACGCTCGCGTGGGCGGGCTTTCCGGTGACCGGTTCGAAGGCCCCGCCGGACACCGCGCGGTAGACCCCGCCCCCGGTCAGCAGGAGGGCCGTCTTTGAGCCAAGGGCGGCGACGGCGAAAATCGGCGCGGTCGTCCCGGAGCTGAGCGTCTGCCAGCTCGCCCCGCCGTTGGCCGAACGCTGCAGACCGCCTTTCGCGTCCACCGCATAGCCCAGCGCGGGCGTGCCGAAGGCGACATCCACGAGCGTCGCCGAGGTCTGGGTGCTCACCACCCGCCAGGCCAGACCCGCGTCGGTCGAGATCGCCATGTTGCCGTCGGCGCCGGGGGCGATCAGTATTCCTCCAGGGCCGGTGCGCAGACGCAGGTAGGAGCCGCCGATGTCCGAGCCGGCGGGCGTGAAGGTCGCGCCGCCGTCACCCGAGACGACCGTCGTCCCGCCCTGCCCCACGGCCACGATCTGCTTCGCGGTGGCATATCCGGCGGCGAACAGGTGGGAGCTCGAGGCCGTCTTGACGGTGTCGGTTGCGCCGCCGTCGGCGGTCTCGATGAGGTTGTTGCCGCCGGCGACTGTCAGCACGCATTCGCTCGCCGAGGCACAATCGATCGAGGTGAAGCTCTCGCCGGCTGCAATCGGCTCGGCCGTCCAGGTGACCCCGCCGTCCTTGGAGCGCAGCAGCGTTTCCGGCCCCACCGCGTAGGCATTCTTTTCATCGACGAAGTGAACCGAGGTGACCCGCGCGCCGGCAGGCAGCGTGACGGGGGTCCAGGAGACCCCGCCGTCGGGCGTCATATAGGCGGCGCTGACACCCGAGCCGGGGGTGCTCACGAACACGATCCCGGCGGTCGGGCTCGTGAAATGGATTTCGGCGCCCGTCAGCGCGCCACCGCCGCTGGAGGCGGCCGTGCCGGGAACGCCGGTCCTGCGCGAGAAGCTTTCGCCGCCGTCGGCGGTCGCCTCCACCGAGCCGTCCTTCAGCAGCAGGAAGCCGACCTGCGGCGAGACGAAGCTGAACGCTGCCACCGGTTCCGGGCAGCCGGATTCAGCGACCTCGAAGATGCGCCTGAACGTCTCCCCGCCGTTTTCGGAGATCCGCGTGACGCAACCGCCGCCACCCCCGAGCACCACCGTCGAGGCGCTGAGCGCCTGAACCCGTTCGAGATTGGCCACCGTGCCGGTCACAAGGCCCGTCCATGACTGCCCGGCGTTGGTCGTGGAGAGCGCGCTCCCGCCTTCACCCACGGCGAAGCCCGTGCCGCCCGCGAAGGCGATCGCGTTGAGGGTGCGGCCCTGAGGCGTCGGGTTCCCCCACGCCCAGCCGGAGTTACTGACGTTGACGTTGCCCTGGCTCAGGGCCGGCAGGATCGCTGCCGCCAAGCTCGCCGCGACCACGGCCACCGCGGCAAGTCGCCGGGACCTGGACATCTTCAGCGAGGACAAGAAAGCACTCATGGTTCCCCCGTTGGGCTCGTGATGCGCGGAGGCGCTCTTCCAACGGTTGGAAGTCAACGCCGATGCTTCCCCAACCGCCGGACACCTCGCTAGTTGCGCTGGCGGGCCCTTTCGCAGGGGCCACCAGCGACCCGCCGCAGGCTCGATACAATTCCTACCTCGGAGCACAGGATTCAACAGCGACCCTTCAGAGGAGTCCCATGGCCACGCTTGACCGCATCGCAAAACCCAGCCCGATCGTCGAAGACGAGCAGGGTCAGCTGACTGCACGCCAGGGGATTTCGCGCGAGGTCGTCAGCGAGCTCTCCAAGATCAAGGGCGAGCCCGACTGGATGGCCGAGAAACGTATCGAGTCGCTGGAGATCTTCGAACGCAAGCCCGTCCCCAACTGGGGCCCGGACCTCAGTGGCCTCGAGCTGGACGACCTCGTCCTGTACTCGCCCCCGACGGCCGGGCGCTTCAACAGCTGGGACGAAGTCCCCGCCGAGATGAAGCAGACCTACGAGGACCTCGGTATCCCCCAGGCCGAGCGCGAGCACCTCGCCGGGGTCGTCGGCGTGTGGCGCCAGGAGCCGGTCTACGAGGGCCTCAAGGAGGAGTACGCCAAGCAGGGGATCCTGTTCTGCTCGATGGACACGGCCATCACCGAGTACCCCGAGCTGGTCGAGAAGTACTTCATGAAGAAGTGCGTCCCGCCTCAGGACAACAAGTTCTCGGCCCTGCACGGCGCCGTCTGGTCCGGCGGAGCCTTCTGCTACATCCCCAAGGGCGTCAAGTGCGACCTGCCGCTGCAGTCCTACTTCCGTATGGAGGGCGCCGGCGAGGGCACCTTCGAGCACACGCTGATCATCGCCGACGAGGGCTCGGAGGTGAACTACATCGAGGGCTGCACCGCACAGACCTACTCGGTCAACTCGATGCACTCCGCCGTAGTCGAGATCTTCGTCCACGAGGGCGCCAAGGCCCGCTACACGACCGTGCAGAACTGGTCCAAGGACGTCTACAACCTCAACACCAAGCGTGCGATCGTGGACGCCGAAGGAACCGTCGAGTGGGTCGGCGGCTCGATGGGCGCCAAGTACGTGATGCTCTACCCCGGCTCGTTCCTGATGGGCGAGGGCGCACGGGCGGACCACCTCAACGTCGGAGTGGCCGGCAAGGGCGTCCACAAGGACACGGGCGCCAAGGTCGTGCACCTGGCTCCCAACACGACCTCCAACATCCTCGCCAAGTCGATCTCCAAGGACGGCGGCATCATGGGCTACCGCGGCCTCGTCAAGATGGGCCCCAAGTCGGCCGGCTCGAAAGCCCGCGTCCAGTGCGACGGCCTGATGATGGACGGCGAATCCAAATCGGACACCTGGCCGGACATCCAGATCCAGAACCCGCACGTGACGGTCGCCCACGAGGCCACCGTCGGGCGCATCTCCGACGACCAGCTCTTCTACATGGGCTCGCGCGGCTTCACCGAGGACGAGGCGGCGGCGATGATCGTCAACGGCTTCATCGAGCCGGTGACCAAGGAGCTGCCGATGGAGTACGCGGTGGAGCTGAACCGGCTGATTCAGCTGGAGATGGTCGGCTCCATCGGTTAGCGGCGAGATGGGCGGCGCATGGCGGGGGCCTCCCTCGTTCAGCGTTGCGCTGACGAGAGCGGTTTGACAGCGTGAGGGTTTCAGTCGACACGATCGCTGCGCCGCTGTTCCCGACGAAGTTGCCGTGGGTCAACACGGCCGGGCCGCAGTCGACGATCCAGCAGGGACGGCCGTTGTTGGTTGAGTTCTGGGACTTCTGCCGCCCCAACTCGATCCGGACGCTGCCGTACATGAAGGCCTGGCACGAGCGTTACGGCGAGACGGGCCTGCGGGTGGTCGGCGTCCACTGCCCCGGGTTCGAGCCCTCCCGCGGCGAGCAGGCCGTCCGCGATGCCGTCCAGCGGCTCGGGATCGAGTACCCCGTGCTGATCGACAGCGACTTCGAGCTGTGGCGGGAGTATGAGAACGAGGGCTGGCCGGCCCGCTACCTGTTCGACGGCCGGGGAAGGCTGTTCGACTACCACTACGGCGAGGGTGCCTACGAGGAGACCGAGCTGGCGGTCCAGGAGCTGCTCGGCCTCGAGCTCGCGCCGCTTCCCCCCGTGAGGGCGCAGGACGCGCCCGGTGCGAGCCTCGCGGCGCAGACCGCCGACCAGGCGGGCGCCTACTGCGGCCCCTATGAGGGCGGCGGCGTCTGGGGCGTGTTCGACGGGGCCGGCTCGGTGGCCGTCAACGGCCGGGATGTTGAGATCCCGGGCCCGGGCGCCTATCCGCTGGTGGAAAACGAGCGCCACCTGAGCGCGGTGCTCGAGCTGGTCCCGGGCCCGGGCGTGAGCTGTCTGGCGACCTGCTTCAGCCCCGGCCTCTCGGGTTAGAGAAGCTTCCTGACTTCGCCGGCGGCCCGTTCGCCGGTTTCCACCGCCCCATCCAGGTACCCCTCGTTTTCAAGAGAGGTGTGCTCGCCCGCAAACAGGATCGAGCCTTCAGGGGCAGCGGCGAGCTGGGCGAAGTTGGTGGCCTGGCCCACCTTCCAGAAGGAGTAGGCGCCTTTCGTCCACGGGTCCTCGGTCCAATGATCCTCGTATGCGAGGCCTGTGAAGGCGGCGCTTGTGCCGGGGAAGAGCTGATCCATCTGCTCGAGCATCCATTTCACGTCCGCCGCCGGCGCGGCGCCGTGCGCGGCCCCGGTGAGGCCGCTGGCGCCCGTGACTCCCCCCGGATAGCCGGTGTACAGCAACGCGGTGGCGTCGGAGCCCAGCGGAACACTGTCATCCCAACCGCAGCAGAGTCCTTCCCACTCGGTGAGGATGTCGCCGCTGTAGCCGAGCGCCGGCCAGGTCTCGCGATCGAGTTCGATGTGGATCTTCGCGTTTGAGCCCATCCCGAACGTCTCGATCACGTGGCGCTTGCTCGCCGTCAATCCCGCCTTGGAGAGGTCGACCTCGCTCAGCGCCGTGAACGGCAGCGCGAGCACGACCACGTCGGCCGTCTGCTCACGGGTGCTCCCGCCGCCATCGAACACAAGCCTGTAGCTGCCATCGGGCCTTTTGCGCAGGGCGAGCAGCTGGTGGCCGAGCTGGAGCGTTTCCGAGGGCAGCTCGTCGAGCATCCCGCTCACCAGCTGGTCATTGCCGCCGATGATGTGGAACCGTTCGTCGCCTTCGCCGGTGGTGAAAGCGCGATGCGAGTTCTTTTCACCAAACTCTTCGATCAGCAGCAGCGCAGACTGTTCTTCGGGGCTTCCGCCCTGCTCGGCCACGGTGCAGGCGAGCAGCAGCTTGCCGAACCGGCTCGACGTCCCGATCTCCGTGCCATCGAGCCATTCGGTCACCGACATGCTGTCGAAGAGGCTCGCCCCGGCCTTGGTTTCGGCTTCGCGAAGAGCGCCGTGGAAGATCTTGAACCCGACGGCATCCCAGTCCGCCAGTGCTTCCTTGTTGGTGTAGCTGGCACCGTCGATCCAATAGACTTCTTCACCTGAGAAGAGGTTGCCGCCGTTGACGTCCTCGAGCTTCAGTCCGAGGGCATGCGCGAGGTGGCGCACCGCGATCTGGTCGGAGTTGATGAACTGGCCACCGTGCTCGGTGATCAGTCCGGCTCCGAAGTAGTCGCGCAACGTCCAGCAGCGCCCACCGGAGCGGTCAGGATTTGCCTCGTAGATCGTCGATGCAACCGGCTTGGCCCGCCTGCCCGTCCACAGCTCGTGCGCACAGCGGATTCCCGCCAGCCCCGAGCCGATGATGGCCACCCGCGGAGCCGCTATGCGCGCGACGGACCGGCCGAGGCTCAGCGCCGGGCTCATCCCGATCGCCGCCATGCTCGCAAGCCCCGTGGCGCCGGCAAGCACCTCCCGCCGGCTCATGAGCTCTTCTCTGCGAGCGCGCTTGGCCTGCTCGCGCTCACCCAGTACCTCAGCCACGGGAAGGCCGCGCCTGGCGGCCTGCTCATGGGCGGCGAATGACTCCGCGGCCACGAACATTCCGGGGCTCCTGGGCATCCTGGCCCGTCCTGCGCTGCGCCTCCCGCTCATCCGCGCGACCTCAGAGAACGCGGGATCAGCCAGAAGGTGGTGTCGGATTGCATTTTCATCGGCTCGTGGACGAGAACGGTGTTCGCTGCCTCCTTCGAAAACGCCGACAGAAAGGACCCTGTTCCTGGTAGCGGCACCGGATGCAGTCGGGGAGCGGAGGATCTCACACCGCAGGATCGACGGTAGTCAAACATCGCCTTTCCGCGTTGTACAGAGCGGCCTTCTACAGGCGTCCCAGGTTGTTGGGACACCCGAGGAGTCGCTGTGGCCGCAGTCCGCACAGTCGACCGCTCAGGTCCCAGCCGGAGGCCTCAGCTGCTCGCGGCTGCGGTCCTTCAGCAGGCGCCTGAGCACCGGCGGCCCGTCCGGTCCGACCAGCACGGTCGTGCCCGGCCAGTAGGGATTCTCGGCTCCCCTGGCGTCGAGGAATATGGGGGCATAGGTCCAGCTGCCGCAGTTGACAAGGCGCGCGCCGCCGCGCCCGCGCCACTCGGCAGGCTCGTCCCCCGCCAACGGCCCCGCCCGGTGGGTGTGGCCGAAGACGACGTAGGCCTCCCCCAGCTCCATCCGCGCCGCGACCTCGCCCATCGCCGCCAGCCCCGCCCGCCGCAGCTCAACGCCTGAGATGTCAGCCTTCAGCGGCCCCAGGCCGGCACGATTGAGTGCCGCCACCGCGACCGGGAAAGCCATCCTGATGGCGCCGTTGCGGATCCGGCGCGAGATCCTGCGCCGCACGCCCCGCGAGCCGTGGCTCCTCGATGAGCCGCCGCCCGCGTCGCCGCCAAGAGCCTGCCATGCGGTCACCGTGGCGATGCCGTTGAGTGCCGCACCCGTTCGTTCACCGCGGGCCACCACATCGCGCCAGGCAAAGACCGGGGCCCCCATCGCCTCGTAATCCTCGGCGCCCGTGAAGGCGTCGGCGGGCCGGCCGAGCAACCGGCTCATGGCGGCCACGCTCAGGCGCTCGAGCGTGGGCACGGTCAGATGGCAGTCGAGGTAGTGCCCGTGCATCGCATAGACGTCCTCGCGGACCCAGAGCCCGGGGTAGGCAACCCGCAGCCGTGCCGGCGCACACCACTCGGCGATGCGGGCAAGCGCCGGCGAGGCCGCCGCGGGCTCGATCAGCTGCTCGGGTCCAAGCGGGCCGGGATCGCTCTCGGCACCACGGTCCGCCAGCCAGGTTTCCACGAGGGCATGGTCGTGGTTGCCCGCCGTGATCACCAGTTCGCGCTCCCCCAGGGTCCGGCCGAGATCCTCGAAGAACGGCCGTGCGGCCGCCATCGCCTCGCGGATGGGCCCGTGGCGGAACTCCAGCACGTCGCCCAACAGGACGACCCGATCGACACCATCGAGGGCTTCCAGCAGGGCCTCGCGGATCTCCTGCCGGCGCAGCAGGTCGCTCCCGGACTGGCTGCCCAGGTGCAGATCGGAGAGGATCAGCGTGCTCGTCATCGGCCGGGCCGCAGCCGGCACGGACGTGCCCAGCGGGCGGTGATCAGCCGGCCTCGGCTGCGCCGTCGGACTTCGCCCCGGCCGCCACGACCTCCCGGATCTGCTTTGGCAGCATGAAGCGGACGTCCTCTTTGACGACGTCGAACTCGGTCACGTCACTGACGCCGCGGCGGCGGAAGAAGTCGATCAGCTCACCCACCAGGTTCTCGGGCGCGCTGGCACCGGAGGAGATCCCGACAACCCGCCGCCCCTCGAGCCAGTGCTCCTCGACCTCGCCGGCGTTGTCGATCAGGTAGGCCTCGGTGCCGCAGTCGCGGGCCACCTCGACGAGGCGCACCGAGTTGGATGAGTTGCGCGAGCCGACGACCAGGAGCAGGTCGCAGCCGGGTGCCATCTGCTTGACGGCCGCCTGGCGGTTGGTGGTGGCGTAACAGATGTCGTCGGTGCGGGGGCCTGTGATGTGCGGGAAGCGCTCTTTGAGGCGCTCGATGATGGCGGCCGTTTCACCGACAGCCAGCGTGGTCTGGGTGACGTAGGCGATTCGCTCGGGGTCATCGACCTCGAGCGTCTCCACATCGTTCTCGTCCTGCACCAGCAGGATCCGCTCCGGCGCCTCGCCCATCGTGCCTTCGACCTCCTCGTGCCCGGCGTGGCCGACCAGCACGATCGTGTAGCCGTCTTCTGCGAAGCGCACTGCCTCGCGGTGGACCTTGGTGACCAGCGGGCAGGTCGCATCGATCGTCTGCAGCCTGCGCTCGACGGCTCCCTGGCGAACCGCGGGCGCGACTCCGTGGGCCGAGAAGACGCAGACGGCTCCCTCGGGGACTTCGGTGTGCTCCTCGACGAAAATCGCCCCTCTGGCGCGAAGCTCCTCCACGACGTGCTTGTTGTGGACGATCTCCTTACGGACGTAGACGGGGGCGCCGTGCAACATGAGGGCTCGTTCGACAGTTTGGACAGCGCGGTCCACGCCCGCGCAGTATCCGCGGGGTGCGGCGAGCACCAGCTTCTCGACGGTGTTCATGGGTTTCATTGTATTGGCCCTCCCGCTACGCTAAGCGCCGATGCCTCAGCGCCACCTCGACCGGCTGACTCCAGTGGACGCATCCTTCCTCCACCAGGAGGGCCCCGTCTCGCACATGCACATCGGCGGCCTGACGCTTGTCGAAGGACCGCCGCCGACGATGGACGAGTTCCTCGAACAGATCCGCCGCCGCCTGCACCTCGTCCCCCGCTACCGGCACAAGCTGGCCCACACGGCGATCGACAGCGGCCGTCCGGTCTGGGTTGACGACCCCAATTTCAACCTCGAGTACCACGTGCGCCACACCGCCCTGCCGGCGCCGGGGAAATGGCAGCAGCTGCAGGAGCTGACCGCCCGCATCTACTCCCAGCAGCTCGACCGCTCAAAGCCCCTGTGGGAGATGTGGCTGATCGAGGGCCTCGAGGACAACCGCTTCGCGCTGATCACCAAGACCCACCACTCGCTGATCGACGGTATCGCCGGCGTGGACCTGGCGACGGTGTTGTTCGACCTCTCCCCCGACCCGCCGCAGATCCCCAGCTCGGGTAAACCATGGAAGCCGCACCCCGAGCCGGGCACGGCGCAGCTGCTGGCCGCCGGCATCGTCGGCGCCGCCCGCACGGGCGTGGCCCTCGTCGAGGGTGCTCTCGACGCCATGGCCCACCCCGAGCGCGCGCTCGGCAAAGCCCGCGAGGCGGCCGAGGGCATCGGCGAGATCGTCTGGGCCGGGCTGAACCCGGCGCCGGAAACACCGCTCAACGTCCCCATCGGGCCGCACCGGCGCTTCGTCGGCATCACCAGCAGCCTCGATGACTTCAAGGCGGTCAAGAACACCTTCGGCGGCACCGTCAACGATGTCGTCCTGGCTGTCGTGGCGGGTGCCCTGCGCACATTCCTGATCTCGCGCGGGCGACGGACCGAGGGCGTGGAGATGCGCGCGCTGGTCCCCGTCTCGGTGCGCACCGAGGACCAGCACGACGGCGGCAACCGGATCGTCGTCATGCGCGGCCCCCTGCCGGTCTACATCGCCGACCCGCTGAACCGTCTCAAGTTCGTCTCGCACGCCATGGACGGCCTGAAGGAGTCAAAGCAGGCGCTCGGCGCAGAGGTCATCGCGGGCGCCCAGAGCTTCGCCCCGCCGACCATCCTCGCCCAGGCCTCGCGGCTGAACTTCTCCACCCGGCTGTTCAACCTGATCGTCACCAACGTCCCCGGGCCCCAGTTCCCGCTCTACGTACTGGGTCGCGAGATGCTCGAGGCCATCCCCGTCGCCTTCCTGCCAGAAAACCACGCCCTGGCGATCGCCATCATGTCCTACAACGGCCAGATGAACTTCGGCCTGCTGGGCGACTTCGACGCGCTGCCGGACATCGACAAGATCGGTGAGAGCATCGCCGCCGAACTGGCCAACCTGGTCTCCCTGGCGCGCGACGAAGCGCGCACGCCGGCCGCCTAGCGTACCCCGGCGACACCGCGCCGCCCCAGGGCACCGCATTCCTGCGCAAAGCTCCTGTTAGAAGGCGACCTTCCGACCTTCGGAGCGTATCCTCGCTGGATGACCGCTCGTGGACACGGACGTCTCGGGGCGATGACGCTCGTTCTCGCCCTGCTCGTGGCCGGCGCCGCAATGCGTGAGGCACGCGCGTCCTCGCCGACCCCCCTGCTGCCACGGCTCGTGGCCGACCCGCCCGACGGGTCGACACTGACGACCAGCAGCGTCGAAGGCAAGACACGGCTGCTGCTGCGCTTCAACGGCTACCTGCACAACGACGGCGAAGGGGCGCTTGACATACGCGGAAAACGCGACGCCCCCACCGTCGCCGGAAAGAACACCCCGGAAGTCGACGAGGAGGTCGAGGCATACAAGTCCCGCGAAGAAACACTGCCGTCCCAACTCGAAGAAGAACTCGCGACGCCGAAGATGGAAGTAAGTCAGCGACTGTTCACGACCAATGCGGGGACACCCGCAAACGGAACCGAATACCTCGAACGACCCAGCGTGGAACAAGCAAGCAGCGCCGAAGAGGTCTACAGCAACGGCGACGGGCACCACCACTGGCACCTGCAGCACATCGCCACCTACTCCCTCTGGGACGCCGCCAAGGACGCCGAAGTTGCGCCTTCGCAAAAGGTCGGCTTCTGCCTGGATGACAGCGAACACGAGGAAGCGGGTAAGGGACCCGCGACTCCTGTTTACGCGAGCAACGTCGCTCCTTATACCGGCTACTGCCGCCAATGGGAACCGAACGCCACCAGCCTCTACGAGGGCATCTCCCCCGGCTGGCGGGACAAGTACAGGAACGGACTGGCCTTTCAGTGGGTGGACGTATCGGATGTCGCCCCGGGCGAATACTGGCTGCGCGAGGACGTCGACCCGAAATCCCTGGTCACCGAAGAAGCCGGCGGCAGCAAGACGAGCTACTCGAGCGGGGAGGTGACCATCCCCGGATTTGACGCCGAGGGGCTCGATCTCGCGCTCAAAAAGGAAGAAGCGGGGCGCGTCTCACTACCGGTGGAGAGCTACGGCGAGACTCAGGATCCCGTCGAGACGATCGTCTCGAGCCCCGTGCACGGCACCCTCGGTTCGATCGAAGCGGGCGCCGTGACCTACACCCCCGCACCTGGTTTTAGCGGCAGCGACTCGTTCAGCTTCACGGCCCGCGACCCGGCCAGCCAGTTTCCCGAATCGCCGACAATCGGAACCGTCTCGATCACGGTTGCCTCGCCCAAGCCGACCCTGGCGATCGACGGCGCCCGGGACCGGATGATCGCGGGCTCCAGCCTACCCCTCGCGACCACCGTGGCGAATGACACCGGTGCGGTCGAATGGGAAGCGAGCGCAGGCAGCCTCGAATCGAGCGGCGCCAACGACCGCAGCACCGTCTATACCGCGCCCGCGACGCCGCCCCCGGGTGGCGTCGTCCGGCTCCTGGCACGCCTCCACGATGACCCCGAAGTCAAGGACGAACGGACGATCACGATCGAAGCCCAGCCAGTCGATGAACCGCTGCCTGAAGTCCCTCCGGCCCCGGCCACCAAGTCCCCCGCGCCAACCCCTCCCACCGGCACTCCGGCGCCACCGGTGACCACAAAGCCCGGCCCGGCCCCGCACCTCTCGCCGCCGCGCGTGATGCTCTTCGGGCGTTCACTGGTGATAAGCACCACACCGCGTCTCGCCGGCCGTGTTCGGCTGAGCGCCTATCTTGGAGCCCGGAGGCTCGGAACCTGCGTCGCCCAGACGCCCCCCGGGCGTTCCTTCACATGCGTGGTCAAGTTGAAGCACGGCGTCTCGCTGCAGGCGGCCATCAAGGTCCAGGCAAGCCTTCGCATCGGCTCGCAGCTGTGGGAGCAGACACGCCCCGCCGCCGTGGTACCCGAGATGAAGATGCGCCCGATCGGCAAGAGCTCGCGGGCCTCACTGGCCAGCGCAGACCAATACTGGTGCAGCCCCTCAACGCTCGCGCCGGTCCTGGTGACCAGGTAGGCGCACAGGCTCCGCTACCGCGATCGTTTGACGCAAACAAACGGTCACCGGTGGACCCAGGCAGGACCATCTGTAAAGATACGCGGTCACTATGAGGGACCAGAGCAAAACGAGGATTGCCGAGGAACAAGGAATGATTGCCCGCATCACACGAGCCGTTCGACAAAATGCCGTCGCCTGGGTGGCCCTGTTCGTTGCCATGACCGGCACCAGCGTCGCCGCCAGCCGCTACATCATCACTTCGACCCACCAGATCAAGCCATCTGTGCTCAAGCAGCTGCACGGCGCCAAGGGCGCGACCGGGCCGAAAGGGGCGACCGGTGCACAAGGTCCCGCCGGTGCGACCGGCGCGACTGGCCCGGCGGGGGCTTCCGGCGTGGGCAAGACCGGCCTGACGGGCAACACCGGGCCGGCGGGCGCGCCGGGGGCTCCAGGCGAACCGGGCGAAAAAGGCGAAAAAGGCGAAAAAGGCGAAACAGGCGAAGCCGGAACGGCCCTGGCCTACGCCCACGTGACGGCGGCCGGCAAACTCGAACCCGCCGGTGACAACAAGGGCTTCTCCGGCGTGACGATCGAAAATCCCGCCGCAGAAGGCGTTTATTGCATCTCGGGCCTGTCAATCACGCCACACAATGTCGTGGTCACGGTGGACAACAGCACGTCCGAATCGATTGATGCCGCGACGGCGACCGTTGGTAAGAGCAAGTACGTGGAAGCAAAAAAACTGTGCAGCTCCTCGACGCAGATCACGGTCGAAACGTGGGAGCTCGAAAAAACGCCGCTCACCACACAGAACGCCCCTTTCTTCATCAATATCAATTAGGACCAGTCGAGGGCCTGCACGGGATGCTTCGGCTCCGACGACTCGGGGTTTGATGACGTGAGCCCGTTCAGGCCCTCAAAGACCTTCCTCGCCGTCCACTACCGGCGGATCGTCCTGAGCATGCTGGCCATGCTCGCGCTCTGGGCCGCCTTAGACGCGGGGACCGCGTCCGCTCGCTGGAGACGGGTCTCGCCGACCGCTTCGCAGACAGAGCCATTCTTCGTCTGCCCGGCGCGTAGCCGCGGTGCACGCTGCTCGTCGATCGAGGATCCGACACGGAATCTCGATCGACGGGGTCCCGTTGGCGCAGGCGCGATCACGACCGGCCCCGAGGAGGAAGTGAGCCCCGCCCTGTCTGCGCAGGGAATGGAAGGCGGCTACGACCCTGAAGAACTGCGCAAAGCCTATGAACTGCCCTCGGCCACCGCGGGTGCCGGCGCCGGACAGACGGTTGCCGTCGTCGACGCCTTCGACGACCCCCACGCGGCCTCCGATCTTGCGACCTACCGCTCACAGTACGGGATCCAACCCTGCACCGAATCCGGCCACTGCTTCAAGAAGATCAATCAGACGGGCGGCACGACCTACCCATCCCCCGACCGCACCTGGGCACGAGAGATCTCGATCGACCTCGACATGGTCTCCGCCATCTGCCCCGAATGCCACATCGTTCTGGTCGAGGCCAAATCCGCCGAAGCAGCTGACTTGGCGACGGCGGAGCAGGAGGCTGTTGCCGCCGGAGCCACCGAGATCAGCGACAGCTTCACCGAAGGCATCACTGAAACGAAATATGCCGCCAGCTATCACCATCCGGGCATCCCGATCGCGGCCGCCGCGGGCGATGACGACGAAGGTGTCGTCCTGCCGGCCGCCTACCCGGGGGTGATCGCGGTCGGCGGCACGGAACTCTCTCTGACGTCGCGTGGAGGCTGGAACGAAGTCGCATGGGGCGACTCAGCGGGCGGAAAACTCTCCGGCACAGGGAGTGGCTGCAGCACCCAACCGAAGCCGGCCTGGCAGAGCGACGGCGGCTGTGCGGGCAGGACGATGAACGATGTGGCTGCCGTCGCGGACCCCAACACCCCCGTATCCGTCTACGACAGCGAAGAAACGAGTGGCCCTTGGCTGCTGCTCGGCGGCACCAGCGTCTCGACGCCGATTGTCGCGGCGGCAATGGCCCTGTCGAACCCGTACACGCGATCCTACGAAGGCGCCCAGGCGCTCTATCTGGAGTCCGCCGCCGGGAAGGGATTCAACGACGTCGTCTCGGGGCTCGATGGGAGCTGCGGGAACTACCTCTGCAAAGCGGGCTTCGGCTATGACGGGCCCACGGGTCTGGGCGGACTGCGCGGCGCCCCCGAAGTGCCCCCTCCGACACCTCTCAGCGACACTCCTGCCCCGCTTGCCACGACCTCGGCGACACTCCAGGCAACGGTCAACCCGCATGGCGCGAGCGTCACCGAATGCGAATTTGAATACGGGCTGACGAGCTCTTATGGCTCCCGCGCGCCCTGCAGCCAGCTTCCGCCGGCCGCCACGACCGCCGTGGCGGTCTCGGCTCCCGTGAGCGGGCTCACCCCGGCGACGGTCTACCACGTCCGCCTCAGGCTCTCCTACCGCGGCGGACCGGGCGGCGGCGGGACTGGTGGCTCGGCTGTGAGCTCGGACCTCCCCTTTACGACCGCCCCCGAACTGCCCGTCGTTGCGAGCGGCCCTGCCGCTGCGCTGGTGCCCTCGTCGCTGAGTCTGACAGGCACCGTCAACCCCCAGGGCGCCCCGGTCACCCTCTGCCGCTTCGAATACGGCCCGACCAGCGCCTACGGGTCAACGGCGGCGTGTGTGCCCTCGCCGGGCAGCGGGCGGGAAACGGTGTCCGTGAGCGCGCTGGTCAACGGGCTGCAGCCGGCCGCCGGCTACCACTATCGCCTCACAGCGGGAAACCAAGAAGGCACTGTGCACGGCAGCGACGAGATTGCCACCACGCTGCCGGAAGCACCGATCGTCCTCACCGAGCCGCCGGGCGGCCTCACATCGACCTCAGCGACCCTGCAGGCCAACGTCGAGCTGAACACTGCGACAGCCAGCTTGTGCGAGTTCGAATTCAATGCCGCCGGGACCGATGTGCCCTGTTCGGCCGAGCCGGCCGGCGATGCCTCGACTGCGGTTTCCGCGGTCGTCTCCGGCCTCAGTCCCGCCAGCACCTACCGCTACCGCATCATCGCCGCCGACACCGGCGGCGCAACCTATGGAGCGATCGAGGAATTCACCACGCCCGCCGCCGCGCCTGTGACCGGACTCCCGGTCGAACCCGTCCTTGAAGCCGCCAGCGCCGAGCTTCTCGGCAGGACGTTCGTCGTCGGCTCGACCGCTCAAGTCCGCCTGAGACTGCGCTGCCTCTCACGGTCGACCTCGTGCCGGGGCACACTCTCGCTGCGCACGCTGGGCGCCGTCGCGAGTCACGCCCGGCTCAAGCGCGTTCTGACGTTGGCCTCCAGCCCGTTCGCCGTCCGGGGCGGCTCCGACGGGACGCTGGTCCTGAAGCTATCCCCCGCGGCCCGGGCGCTGCTCGTTCGTGGCCACTCGATCCGGGTGCATGCGACGGTGCTGCTGCACCTGGCGGGCGGCAAGACCCACAGCTCGCAGGTCACCGTCACGCTCCGCCACCGCTCCTAGGTGTCCTGCCCATGTAGGTTTGAACGCGGCTGAGGGGTGGCTGGTTGCCGATCCCTGAGTGTGGTCTGCGCGTGTTGTAGTGCTCGAGCCAGTGTGGCCGCGGTGGCTTGAGCTGGCGTAGCTCAGGCCGTAGCCGCACTCTCTGGCCATGGTCTGGTGGAAGGCTCCACCTTGCCAGGTGCGTGCGCGGTAGGGGCGGATCGTCTCGTGCTGAATGCCTTCGCGGTCGAGCAGCTAGGCGAGTGCTCGGTTGTGGGTGTAGCTCCACGCATTGTCGGAGGATGCGCCTGGTGCTTGCGTTGATGCCTGCCGACTCCAGCCTATCGAAGCACGAATAGGTCTTCGTCTGCGTATCGATGCCACCACTGGTGCGCGGTCGCGGGCGAAGCACTCATCGCCGCCGCGGCCTGCCTGAACGTCAGCCCGCTCTCGATCGCCTCGCATAACGCCAGCCTCCGGGTCTTCCCAGCTCGTGAGCCTTCGCAGACCCACGGCCCGGGATGAGGCCCGGATGGCTCCTCAACCGTTCACAACGTCTGTGGGCACGTCACCTGAGCGACTCTGAGCGCCACCGGGACTTCAGGACTGAAGCGTGACGGTCGCGCTCCAGGTCACGGGGCTGTGGCCGCGGAGCGTGTAGATGGCCTTGACGCTCAGCTTGACGTGCTTCTTGCCTTTCAGGAGCCTGCGCCCTGCGGCATTCAGCCTGAGCTTGACCGTCTGTTTGGCGACCTTGGTGTAGGAGACCTTCGTCACCCCGAGCAGGACGTTCTTGGTCTTGGCTCCGTGGGCACCGCGCACGGCCCGGAAGAACTTTAGTTCGAAGGTGCCCCCACCCGGTGCAGTGAACACGAACGAGAAGCTGCCCGCCTTGGCGATCTTCTTCAGGTGAGCTTCGATCAGCGCAGAGTTGACCTGGCGCTTGATTGAGGCGAGGATCTCGGCGGCGGTCGGCGCGACGGACGTCTTGGAGCCGCCTCCCCCCGTTGGCACGACAACCGGGCTCGACGCAGAGCCGGTCGGGATGAGGACCGAGTTTTCGCTTTCTTGTTCAAGGCTGCCTTCGCTGCTAACCCCGAGCACGTTGCACGACAGCGCCTGCCCCATATCGGCCGCTTCCACGATGTAGACCTGTTCTGTCGCTCCAGGGATCGGGATGCTTCCGCGATACCACTGGTAGGTGAACGTGGGGTGCGGCGGCCGCTGCGACCAGACGCCACGTTCGCATGTCAGCGGACCCCCGACGACTGGTCCGCCGGTGATGAACGGCTGCCGTTCGATTTCCGGTGGCGAGCCGGGCGCGTGTACCGACTTGCTCACCGCGGAGACGCTTCCTTCGCTGTTCGTGCCGGTGACGCGGCAGGAGATGTTGTAGCCGCTGTATGCGGCTGCGATCCGGAAGGTCGTTTCGGTCGCCCCTTCGATCGGAGACCCGTCTACCAGCCACTGATACCCAAAGGTCGGCGCGGGCTGGCCGGTCCACGTCCCCGCCTTGCAGCTCAGAACGTGTTCGACAGCTGCTGTGCCTTCGATCTGCGGGCCTTCCAGGGGCGGTTCGGGCGCGTAACCCGGCACCTTGAGGCTCGCGCTGGTGGCCGTGGCATGGAACGGCGGTTCAGTGTTGGTTGCCGTCACGGCGCACGACAGCGAATGCCCGCGGTCAGCGTTGGCAATCGTGTAGGAGGGGCCCGTGGCAAGTTCTTCCGTGCCTTCGCGGAACCATGCATAGCTGTATGTCGGCGTCGGTGCGCCCTTCCATTCGCCGCGCACGCACGTCAGCGCTTCCCCGACGCGGGGCGGTGTGCCGCCCTGGATTTCGGGCGCGCGCACATTGCTCGGCGCTTCTCCGGGGACGTTCGCGAGCAGGCTTTCCACCTGTTCGCTCGGGCCTTCGGCGTCGAACGCGGTCACCCGGCAGGCGACCCAGTGTCCCTGGTCGGCGGCCTTGACTTCATAGGTTGAGGATGTCGCCCCGCCGATCGGTGCTGATTCGCGCGCCCACTGGTAGGTGTAGCTCGTGGGTTCGGGCGACCACGTCCCATGCGCACAGGTCAGCGTGTGTCCAAGCGCCGGCGTTCCCTGAACTTCCGGCCGAACTTTGTTGACCGGAGGCGCTTCGCCCGGCACCGACACCGGACCGCTGAACGCGGACGCCGTTTCTTTTGCAGGGTTGGTGGCGAAGACGCGGCAGTAAAGCGTGTGCTTGACGTCTCCGCTGACGACCGTGTATTTGCCCGAAGTCGAAAGCTGCACCTGCGTTTCCCTGTCCCGCAGCCATTCATATTTGAAGGTGAGTTCCGAGGTTGGCTCGTTCCAGGTGCCGTGCGTGCATTCGAGTTGGGTGTTGACTTTGGCGGTCGTCGGCGTGGCCGTCGGCGAGGTTTCGACTTTGAGCGTTTCTTTGGAAACGGTCACTTCCGCGCTCGAGGCGGTGTTAGTGGCGATGTTGTTTTTGGCGGTCACCCGGCAGCCGAGTTTCTGGCCCTCGTCGTTGACCTGCACGGTCAGTGTCGGACCGGTTTCCATCGGGATTTCCGAGCCGTTGCGCAGCCAGCGGTATTCGTAGGTGATCGGTGTGCTTCCGCTCCACGTCCCCGGGTTGCACGTCAGCGTTTCGTTGACCGATGCGTTCCCCAGCACTTCGGGCGGGGTCGTGTTCTGCGGCGCTTTGCCGAGAACCGAAATCGAATTGGTGCTTTCGACGGTCTGTTCGCCGCCTTTGTTGGATGCCGTGACATGACAGGAGAGTTCGTGCGACTGGTCTTCGGCGACGACTTTGTATTGGTTGCTCGTCGCGCCGCCGATGGCTTCTTTGACGTCCTTGTGAAACCACTTATAGGCGTAGACGATGGGCGCCGTCCCCGTCCAGGTGCCCTGAGAGCAGGTCAGCGTTTCGCCGACGACCGCTTTACCGGCATTTCCGCCGGAGACTTCGGGCTTTTTCTGATTCACCGGCCCTTCTTGGGGCGGTTCTTTGACACAACTGCCGAAGCAGATGCTGTTTTCGGATTCCGCGACCGCCACTTCGGAGCCTTCGGTCGCCTTGACGTCGCACCAGATTTCCTTGTTCTGGTATTCCGCCTTCAGCGTAATTTTCGCAGCGTAGAGGCTCTGTTTGAGCGATTTGAAGCCAAGTTCGCGGCCTTCGATGACCCACTGGTAGGAGAATTCCGGCGAGGATTCCTTCCAGACGCCGTTGTGGCACTCGAGCGTTTCACCGAGCTTGGGATGGGCGTTTCCTTCGACGTTGGGCGGAATCGTGTATCCCAGTGCGGCGGCGTACGATGCGCCGACCATCCCGGCGATCGACGCGACGATCACGAAGGCAACGACGAGCTTCACCCGGCTGCTCCGGCTTCTTGCCGAGTATTTGAGTGGTCGGAACAGTCCCTGTCCTTGAGCTTGCCGCGTGTGCATGAGTCCTCCCAAAAGGGGCCACGGACGTTAGCGTCCGGGCCAAATGCTGTCAAGCGTGAACCGATCAGTTCACCACTGGGTCCGAGGCCAGGCCAAAGAGCTCGGCGGGTCGGCGCCCTCCGCGCCGGGGGCCCGTTAAAGGAGGGCCCCGGGTCGCCCCGGGGCCCTCCATAGTCAATTCAGCAGTGCTGAAGCGACTATCGCTTCTTGATCGCTTAGGATTTCCTAGGCGCCGGCGGGTCGACTACGAAGTTGGTCGTAGTCGTCGTGAACGGCGCTTCCAGGAGGTCCGCTTCAATCAGCGACTTGCCCTGCAGGCAGGAGTCGACGCCGACTGCGATTGCGAAACCGTTCCCGTCGTTGTCCAGGCGGATCTCTGTTTCGTTGCTGGTGTACTCTTCCTCGGCCTTCTTGACGGCCTGAGTCGAGTCTTCTTCAGCGAGGTATTCGGTGACGTAGCCGGGGACCCAGATGAGTCCACCGTCGTGGCACCGGTCGTTCAGCTGTTCAGAGGCGAGACGGACGTAGTCCTCACCGCCGCCTGCAACCTCGTCCTCGACCACCGTGACGACCGAGCTTGAGCCGGCGTCCTCGACCTGCGACGACGGCAGCGCGGTAACGCCGGGCGTCGTGGGGGCCGGGGGCAGCACGTCGAACGAAGTTGTGAACGTTTCATAAGGCGATTCGTTCTCGTCCAGCGTGATGAGGCTCTCACCGTCGAAGCAGTTCGGGCCGGCGACCAGTGCGGCGTTCGCGTTTCCGTCTGCATCGAGGTTCAGCTTGACGCTCTGGCCAAACTGAGCTTCGGGTTCGTCGTATTCGTTGTTCGGCACGATCCATGCGAGGTTGTGACACATGCTCGCCAGCTGCGACGCCGTCACCGTTACCTCCTGGCCCGTCCCGTAGTCGAGCGGGTTGCAGGAGACTTCGATCACGTCGGCAACTGAGGCCTTGTAACCGTACTCACCCTGCGCGACGAACGACTGCGCTGATTTGACTGCGCAGTTGCCTTCTTCTCCTTCGCCGGGATCTGTGCCAGCGGCCGTCCCGTGTGCGGAAGCTACACCCGCCATCAGCATGAAGCTGCTGGCTAGGACCATGAGGCCCGCTCCCAGATTACGTCTTTCCATGACTTATTCCTCCAGTGGAGTGATGTGTCTTTGGCCCCCTGCTTCAACAAACGTCGAAACAGCACTCCGAAAGGTCCCCCACCTATTTCTCCAGGCGACCCCCCGCGGGCTTGTCGCCATGATGAATACCACAGGAAACGGACAAAGTGTTAGCGAAAAAGTCGCAATTTGCGGGTTTTTTTAGTTGGATTCGGTTTAGACCGAGTAAATGTTGGAATTTGCAGCGGTTTTCATAATTCCCTGGAGTCCGTCTGCTGACCTGCTAGAACGCGCCCGCGCGCGCCCGGTGGAGCGGCAGACGCCCACCCCCCCGTCCCGGCCTCGCGGAGGGGCGGAGAAGCCCCCTGAAGGGCCTCTCAGCGCGTGAGACGGAAGGCTCCAAGAGCGACGACGGGCGTCCCGCCGACGGCCTTGAAAGAGCACTTCACGCTGATCGCGAGACGCTTGGAGTGCTTCAACTCCGTCCTGCCCGCCTTCGTCAGACGGATTGTGAGCGTCTTCGAGCCGGCCGCTGAGAAGGTGACCTGCCCGGAGGCCAAGAGGACCGCCTTTGGCTTCTTCCCGTGCTTCGGCTTCGGTGGCTGGTAGTACCACCCGATCGTCGCGGTGCCGGCCTCGGGGCCCTTGAAGGCCTGCGAGTAGAGGCCCTTCTTCAGGATCGCCCCGATGCGTGCCGCCTTGCCGTGGGGACCGAGCTCCTCCGCGAAAAACGCCTTGACTTCAGATGCGCCCAGCCCGGCTTTCGGCGTCGGCGGCGGGGTCACGGGCTTCGGCAGCGGTGGCAGCGTCGTGAACGTGTTATCGGCGCCCGCGGCCGTCCCGCCTTCCCCGGTCGCCACCACGCGGTAGTGGTAGACGGTGCCCGGCGTCAGCGTGTAGATCCGGATGAAGACCGGCACGAAGCCGGTCGCCTCGGCCGGGAAGGCCGAGGCGCCCGACACGATGGCGCAGCCCAGCGATCGGCCGTAGGCCGTCGTGGTGCCGACTTCGATGTCGCAGGAGCTGATCGAGCCGCCGACCGGGTTGACCGAACCGTAGAGGGTTGCGTATGTCCGGCTGATCCCGTTCGACCCTTCGGTCTGGACGCCCGGCGGGATTTCTTCGACCGCAAAGGGCTTCGCTTCGCTCACGCCGGATTCGTTGCCGAGCGAGCTTTTCTGGGTCGCGACCGCCGTGTACTGCCCCAATTTGAGTGCGTTTTCCAGGGGACCGGAGTTCCATTTGCCTTCGGAGATTTCCGCCTGGACTTCAAGCAGCGGTTCGCCGCTGACGCCGGTGCCCGCGAAGATGTCCACGGTAACCGGACCGCTGTCCGTGGCCGTGCCGGAGAAGTCGGGTTTACGGTTGCTCGAAGGCGAAGGCAGGCCGTCCAGCGTGACCGCCGGGGGTTTCGTGTCGATCGTGAAGGTCATCGGGGCGCTGGTGCCCGAGCCGTTGCCGATCGCGCTCTTCTGTTCCGCGATCGCCGTGTACTCGCCGTCGGCGAGCCCCGGTTTCCCGAGTGCCGCCGATTCCCATCCAGCGCCGGTTCCGGACGCACTGACGGTCTCGACGGGGGTACCCGTGGCCGCCGCGCCTGCGTAGATCGTGACTTCGACCGGCGTGGTTTCGCTCGCGGAGCCGTGGAAGGAGGGAGTCGCGTTCCTGGAAGGCGTGGTCGGCTGGTCGAGGGACACGACGGGGGCTTCGGTGAGGACGACGAATTCCCGCGACGAGCTGATGCCGGTTCCGTTTCCGATCGAACTCGGCGCGGAGGCTTCGACGGTGAACACGTGACGTCCCGTGGGCAAAGCGGGCGTCACCACCCCCGTTTTCCACGTGCCTTTGCTCAGAGTCGCCGACAGCTCGCGGATGATCTTCCCTGTCTGGGGTCCTTCATGGACGTAGACGGTGACCGTTTCGCCCGCTGGACCCGAAACCGTGCCCGAGAAGGACGGTTCGGTGTTGGCCGAAGGCGAGCTCGGCTGAGTCACTTCGACCAAGGGCGTGCCCGTGTTGACTTCGAAGGTGACCGCTTTGCTGTGGCCTGCTTCGTTGCCGATCGAGCTCTGCTCGGTCGCGAGAGCGGTGTATTTCCCGTCGGAGAGTTCGGTCGTGATTTCACTCGATTTGAAGTGTCCTGCGGATACCGCGGCGACGACTTTCGCGACCGCTTTGCCTTCGGCCGCGGTGCCGGCGAAAACTTCCACCGTGACGGGCAGCGATTCGCTTGCGCTTCCGGAGAAAGCCGGGGTTTTACGGTTCGAGACAGGCGGCGGCGATTCGAGTTCGACCGTGGGAGGCAGGGTGGTGACTTCGAAGGACACCGATTCTTTGCTTCTGCCGTCGGAGTTGCCGAGGCCGCTTTTCTCCGTCGCGTACGCCGTGTAAGAGTGTTTGCCTTCGGGGAGCGGTTTGCTCAACATGGCCGTCCAGGTACCGCTCGAGGCTGTCGCCGTGCCGCTGTCGACTTCGGTCGAGCCTTCGAGGACGTGCACCGTGACTTCGGTATCTTCGCTGGCCGACCCCGAGAACGACGGCGAGAGGTTCTTGGATGGCGTCGTCGGCTGCGAGATCGTGACGGTGGGCGGTTCGGTGTTGACTTCAAATTCGACCGTTTCGCTCCTGCCTTCCGCGTTGCCCAGGCCGCTCTTCTCCGTCGCATACGCCGTGAACTTGTGTTTGCCGGTCGCCAGCGCTTTGTTCAGCGAGGCCGACCAGCTGCCGCTCGAGGCCGTCGTCGAGCCGTTGTCGACTTCGGTTGATCCTTCAAAGACGTGCACCGTCACTTCGGTCGCTTCGCTGGCCGTTCCTGAGAAGCCGGGCGAGGTGTTCTTGGATGGGGTTTTCGGCCCGACGATCGTCACGACGGGTGCTCCGGTGTTGACTTCGAAGGACACTTTTTCTTTGCTTCTGCCGTCGGGGTTGCCCAGGCCGCTCTTCTCGGTGGCTTCGGCGGCGAACGAGTGCTTGCCCGACTGCAGAGCTTTGCTCAGGGTGATGGACCATTTGCCGGCGGAGGCCGTCGTGCTCTGTTTGGCGACTTCGGTGGAGCCTTCGAAGACATGGACCGTGACTTCTGTTTCTTCGCTCGCCGACCCCGAGAACAACGGCGTCGTGTTGTTGGAAGCGGCTTTCGGGCCGACGATCGTCACGACGGGTGGTTCCGTGTTGACTTCGAAGGACACCGGTTCGCTTTTGCCGTCCGCGTTGCCCAGGCCGCTCTTCTCCGTCGCATACGCCGAGAAGGAGTGCTTGCCCGTCGGGAGCGCTTTGCTCAGCGCCGCGGACCATTTGCCGCTCGAGGCCATCGTCGAGCCGCTGTCCACTTCCGTCGAGCCTTCAAAGACGTGCACCGTCACTTCGGTCGCTTCGCTCGCCGACCCCGAGAACGACGGCGAAGTGTTGTTGGAAAGGGCTTTCGGGCCGACGACGATCGACACGACCGGCGGATTCGTGTTGACTTCGAAGGACACCGGTTCGCTTTTGCCGTCCGCGTTGCCCAGGCCGCTCTTCTCCGTCGCATACGCCGAGAAGGAGTGCTTGCCCGTCGGGAGCGCTTTGCTCAGCGCCGCGGACCATTTGCCGCTCGAGGCCATCGTCGAGCCGCTGTCCACTTCCGTCGAGCCTTCAAAGACGTGCACCGTCACTTCGGTCGCTTCGCTCGCCGACCCCGAGAACGACGGCGAAGTGTTGTTGGAAAGGGCTTTCGGGCCGACGACGATCGACACGACCGGCGGATTCGTGTTGACTTCGAAGGACACCGTCGCACTTTTGCCGTCGGAGTTGCCCAGGCCGCTCTTCTCCGTCGCATATGCCGAGAAGGAGTGCTTGCCTTCCGAAAGCGGTTTGCCTAGCGTCGCCGCCCATCTGCCACCGGAGGCCGTGGTGATCTGTTTGCCAACTTCGGTCGAGCCTTCGAAGACATGGACCGTGACTTCTGTTTCTTCGCTCGCCGTGCCCGAGAACGAGGGCGTCGTGTCGTTAGAGGCCAAGGGCGGCCCGGTGATCGTCACCGACGGTGCGCCGGAGATCACTTCGAAGCTGACCGGCGAGCTGGTGCCTTCGCCGTTGCCCAGGCCACTCTTCTCGGTGGCGTAGGCCGTGAATTTCCCTTCGGCCAGCGCTTTGCTGAGCGTGCTGGTCGTCCATTCGCCCGCACTGGCTTTCGTGCTTGCTTTGGCAACTTCGGTGGAACCCGAGAACACGTGGACCGTGACTTCGGTTTCTTCGGAGGCGGTCCCGGAGAACGAGGGCGTCGGATTGTTCGAGCGCGCCGGCGGGCCCACGATCGTCACGGTGGGCGGGACGGTGCTCACTTCGAAGCCAACCGTCGGTGATTTGCCATCGCCGTTTTCAATTCCGCTCTTCTCGCTCGCGTAGGCCGTGAACGAGTGGTTTCCGGAGGCCAATGGCGTGCTGAGCGTGATCGACCATTTGCCGGACGAGGCCGTCGTGGACTGTTTGCCGACTTCCGTCGAGCCTTCAAAGACATGGATCGTGACTTCCGTTTCTTCTGATGCCGTGCCCGAGAACGACGGCGTCGTATCCCCCGAAAGGTGCGCCGGTGCCGACTGGATGAGCACCGTCGGCGGTTCCGTATCGACTTCGAATTCCGTCGTTTCGCTTTGGCCTTCCCCGTTGCCGAGGCCGCTCTTCTCAGTCGCATAGACCGTGAAGCTGTGCTTACCGGTCGGGAGCGCTTTGCTCAGCGTGCTGGTCGACCATTTCCCGCCCGACGCGGTGGTGTTCGATGTGGCGACTTCGGTGGAGCCTTCGAAGACGTGCACCGTGACTTCGGTCGCTTCGCTGGCCGACCCCGAGAAGGACGGTGTGGTGTGGTTCGAGCGCGCCGGGCGCACGATCGTCACGACGGGAACTTCGGTACTCACGACAAACGGCACCGATTCGCTTTTGCCGTCGGCGTTGCCGAGGCCGCTCTTCTCGGTCGCATAGGCCGTGAACGAATGTTTCCCGGAGGCCAGCGCTTTGCTGAGCGTGATCGCCCATTTGCCTCCCGAGGCGGTCGTGGACTGTTTGCCGACTTCCGTCGAGCCTTCAAAGACATGGATCGTGACTTCCGTTTCTTCTGATGCGGTGCCCGAGAACGACGGCGTCGTATCCCCCGAAAGGCCCGGCGGCGCCGACTGGATCAGCACCGTCGGCGGTTCGGTATCCACATCGAAGGAGACAGCCGACGATTGCCCGTCCGCGTTTTCAAGGGCGCTCTTCTCGGTCGCATAGGCCGTGAACGAATGTTTCCCGGAGGCCAGCGCTTTGCTGAGCGTGATCGCCCATTTGCCTCCCGAGGCCGTCGTGGACTGTTTGCCGACTTCCGTCGAGCCTTCAAAGACATGGATCGTGACTTCCGTTTCTTCTGATGCGGTGCCCGAGAACGACGGCGTCGTATCCCCCGAAAGGTGCGCCGGCGCCGACTGGATGACCACCGTCGGCGGTTCAGTGTCCACTTCGAAGGCGTCCGGGGAGGTTTTGCCTTGGGCGTTGCCGAGGCCACTGACCTCGGTGGCAGAGACGGTGAAGCTGTGCCTGCCGGTCGGAAGCGCTTTGCTCAGCGTGCTCGTCGACCATTTCCCGCCGGCGGCCGTGGTGCTCGCTTTTGCAACTTCTGTGGACCCTTCGAAGATGTGGACGACGACTTCTGTTTCTTCGCTCGCTTCGCCCCTGAACGACGGTGAGGTCGTGCCGGTGCGCGCGGGCGGCGGCGTCAGCGTGACGACCGGGGACTCGGTGTCCACCTCGAATTCGACGTTCGAGCTCTGGCCTTCGGCCCCCGACACCGGACTGACCTCGGTCGCATAGGCCGAGAATTTGTGGTCGCCGGTACCGAGCGCGGGACTGGTGGCCGACCAGCCTCCCCCCGATGACTGAGCGCTCGTTACGGCGACCTGTTTGGAGCCTTCGAGGATGTGAACGACGACTTCGCCGTCTTCGTTGGTGGTCCCCGAGAACGAGGGAGTTGTGTCGCCCGACAGGGCCGGCGGCCCCGTGATGCTCAGTTTCGGAGCTTCGGTGTCGACCTCGAAGGAGACTTCGCCGCTTTTCCCGTCGGGGTTGCCGAGCGAGCTGACCTCGGTCGCGTAGGCCGTGTAGGTGTGTTGGCCTTTGGCCAGCGCTTTGCTGAGCGCGCTCGTGGACCACGAGCCTCCGGCGGCCGTGGTGGACGCTTTCGCGACTTCGACGCCGGATTCGATCACGTGCACGACCACTTCGGTGTCTTCGCTGGCCGTGCCGGAGAAGGAGGGCGTCGTGTTGCCCGTGGGCGTCGGCGGCTGTTCGATCGTCACGGTCGGTGATTCGGTGTCCACGACGAAGGAGACCGGTTTGCTTTCGCCTGGTTGGTTGCCGAGGCCGCTCTGCGCTGTCGCATAGGCGGTGTAGGTGTGTTTGCCTGTGGGCAGGGCGGTACTCAAAGGGACGGTCGACCACACCCCGCTGGCTGCGACCGTGCTCGCGCTGGCGACTTCGCTCGCGCCCTGCATCACGTGGACGACCACCTGCGTGGCTTCGCTCGCGTGGCCGGCGAACGCGGGAGTCCTGACTTTCGACGGCGTGAGCGGTTGGCCGATCGTCACTTCGGGGGGGCTCGCGTCGACCGTGAACGTCACCGGTTCGCTGCTCGCCGGTTCTTCCCCCAATCCGCCGAGCAGGCCGCTCTGTTCCGCCTGCGCCGTGTAAGTACCCCCGCTCAGGGATTCGCCGAGCTGTCCGCTCCATTCGCCGCTCAGCACGTTCGGCTGCAGTTCGACCGTGGGCAGCGGCGTGCCCCCTGTGCCGGAGCCGTGGTAGACGGCGAGCGTCACCGGATCAAGCAGGTCTGTGCTGGTGCCGCTGAAGCTCGGAGCCGGGCCGGTCGTGGCGCCGGCAGCCGGTTCTGCGAGGACAAGCACGGTCGCGGCGCTTGCCCCCGGCGCGAGCATCGCGAGCGCGATCACGGCAATCAGCCCGGCCAGGGCAATGCGAGCGCTGCTCGGCGATCTCGACGTCATTTCCCCATCCATGCGGTCTCTACGTCTCCGTTACAACGTGGTCAATGTCCGGGACCAGGGGCCCCTCGGCCGTCGCAAAACCCACGGCACCCCCTCTTCTCAGGCACCCAACGCAACGACGAGCGATGATACGCCCCACATAGCCGAATGCAAGGGCGAACGAAACGGTGCAATCGGCTCGCGATAGGTCACTGTCTGTGATACTGGGCTTCCCGTTGGCCGCTGCGATCGCGGCCGATGCACGAGCAAAAGAGTCCTAGGAAGGATCCATGAGAACGACCGCAAAACGAATGCTGGCACTTGCCATGGCTTTGACGCTGCTCGCCGCCGCGAGCGCCTACGCGCGAGCCATCGGCGGCAAGACCTACACGGGCACGGTGCCCACGACGGGCATCAGAAAGGAATCTGGGCGGCGCGTAGGTTTGCGGGCCGGAGGAAAAATCGTCCTCAAGGTAGCCGGGAACGGGCGCACCGTGAGCGTTCGCTTCACGTCTCCCTATCCGGTTCTCTACTGCTTCACGAACAAACCGGCGAAGGTCCAGACGACCAAGTCGGCCAAGATCTCGAGCTCAGGCTCTTTCAGCGCATCGGTCGCCGAGCGCTTTGAGCCCGGCCCTGGCCTCGCCTCGATCGTCCAGGTCGTCAGCGGCCACTTCTCGGGCCACTCGGTCAGCGGCACGATCAAGACGCAGGCAGCCGAATGCAGCGGTAGTACCAGCTTCTCAGCCCACACCTGAGATCCCCCCACGATCTGCGAGGGCCCGGTCGGCGAAACCCGCCGGCCGGGCTACTCGACCGGCACGCTCAGTAGCCGAGGGCGAACTTGGCGTCCTCGCTCATCAGCTCGGGCGACCACGGCGGAACGAAGACCATCTCCGATTCGATCGTCCGCACGCCATCCAGTTCGCCGACGAACTCTTCGATCTGTTCGTTGACCTGGGGACCGATCGGACAGCCGGGTGTGGTCAGTGTGAAGGTCACCTTGACATCCCCCCCACCGGCGATCTCGACGCCATAGATCAGGCCGAGCTCGACGAAATCCAGCCCCAGCTCCGGATCGATGACGTTGGACAGCGCATCCATGACGTCCTGCTCGGTCACCGTCGCATCTGCGATATCGGCATCGGCCTGCGCCACGACGGGGTCGATCTCCTGCGGTGTCTCGCTCATGAGGCCAGTCTATCCGTGCCCGGGCGCCAGCCTGCGAGCACCGCGAAGTGCAGCCGCTTGAAGAAGCAGTCGCACTGCTCCAGACCCGCCTCGGCCATCCACCCGAGCTGGCTGTGCACGTCGCTCAAACGGTCCGTCTCCATGCGCCCCTCGGCGGCCCCGATCTCGGCCTCGGAGGCACCCGCCGCCCGGCAGGCCTCCCGCCACAGCTCCCGGTAGGTCCGCTCGAGCCAGGGTGTCGGGCCGCCGACGTGCTCGGCATTGACGAACACCCCGCCGGGCCTGAGGACGCGCCCGATGCGATCGAACAGCCGGCGCTTGTCGGCATCCTCGAGGTGGTGGATGGCGAGCGCCGAGACGACCGCATCGAACGGTCCCGCCGGCAGCGGATCGCGTAGATCGGCCTCGAGCGTGGTGATCGAGCGCTCCGGCAGGCGCTCGCGGGCCTCGGCCAGCATCGCCGCGGCGCCGTCGAGCAGGACGAGCTGTGCCACGGGGAACGCCTCCAGCACGGCACCGCTCATCAGCCCTGTGCCGGCACCCAGGTCGAGCACGCGTCTCACCTCACCGCCACGCAGCGACACCAGCCGTACCGCCGTGCCATAGAAGTCCTCGAAGCAAGGCACCAGACGGCGACGCTCAGCCTCATATTCCGAGGCGTGTGCTGCGAAGACACTGACCGAGTCGCTCATGTTTTGTACGCTATCACGTACGAGGGTATGCCTCGACGATCACCTACCGCATTTCGGGGATACCTCAGACCCGCCGTAGGACCGAGATGGAACCCGGGGCCTCGTTGAGCGTCCCCGCACCTGCCCGCTCCCGACCGAGATGGATTCCCCTTTGCCCGTCACGCACCAGGCCAGACGCCGACTGTTCAGTCTCATAGTGCTGGCTCTTGCGGCGTCGGCCATGGCGGCACCGTCGGCCGGCGCCACCTCTGCCAGTGCCACGCTGACGGCCGGCTCACTCGGGTTCGTGAGTGCGCCCGGTGCCGTCACGTTCCCGTCGGCGACGATCACCGGCCTCAACCAGGTGCTGGTGACACCCCAGCCGCTCGACGTCGGCGACTCCACGGGGTCGGGTGCCGGATGGAACCTGACGGCGACCTCCACGACGTTCACGGCAGCCAAAGGCACGCTGCCCACGGCCTCGACGACGATCGCCTCCGCCCCTTCGACGCCCACCTGCGACGCCAGCTCGAGCTGTACGGCCGCAAGCCCCGCCGTGGGCGTCAGCTACCCCTATGCCCTCCCTGCCGCGGCGTCGGCGCCGGCGGCGACCAAGATGTACTCGGCCAGCGCCGCCACGGGCCTGGGCGATCAAACATTGACACCGACCTGGAGCTTGTCTGTGCCCTCCAAGGCAGCGGCCGGCGCCTACACCTCCACCTGGACCATCTCGCTCGTCAGCGGCCCCTGAGGCCGCCCTGGAGGGGCTCAGAGGGCGGGGTCGGCAGCTTCAGCAGGTCGGGCGCGACGGGTTCAGAGCGGGCGCGCTCGCCGGCGATCAGCTGCTGGCTGTAGTGGCGCTCGAGCAGCTGCCGATCCATGAGCTCCGGCGACTCGCCTATGAACTCCTCAAAGGTCGCGGCATGTGACCTGGCCCGGTGGACCGCGACGAGCTGAAACCAGGCTGCGGTGAGTGTCTCGTGGTACTTGGCCCCCGCGCCATGGAGCTCGGCGATATGCCTGATGGCCGCTCCCATCGCCGCAGAAGCGCGAGCGAAGTCGTGACGGCCCAGGTACGTCCAGGCGAGCTCCAGATGCTCGCGATGCCCGAAGTTGGCCGCCCGCCCAACGATGCGCTGCAGCTCACTCAAGTCACCCTCACCCACGGCCATCGCAACAAACCTTAGAGCAGGCCGCGTACGCGAGTGATCGAGGACGTCGGCCCCACGGCCATCCCCCGTCGAGGCGGCAAGCGAGTCGTAGGCCAAGGGAGGCAACGACGCCAGTCAACGCAGCGTGCTCCGCATGCGAGCGATCGAAGTCGTCGCCTCGCGCCAGCCTGCGGCTCGTTAGTTGTCGCAGCCGAGGCGGTCCCACATATACAGCTGAATGCACTCATTGGCCAGCTGCGCTGCCCGCTCGCCGGAGAGCCTGGGCAGGACCGTGTCCAGTGCCTGGTCCTCGGCCACGCCGGCCTGGAAGGCTTCCTCGCCGCGGAATCCCGCGGCGATCTTCAGCGCCTCGCGGCGGTTCTCGCCGAGGCTCGGGAAGACGCCGACGAGGAACTCCGTGTTGGGGATCGGCTGGCCGACCTCCAGGGAAGCGTGCCAGGCGGCCAGCAGATGCAGGTCATCCTCGTCGAGGTCGGCGATCGCCTTGGCGTAGTGGACGGACAGTTCCTGATCGGGGATGTCATCGACCCACGCCCGGACGACCTCGCCCACCAGCTGGCGGCGGGCCTCCCGGCCGACCGACTCGGCGATCACGCGGATCGCATCCTGGGGCTGAATGAAGCAGAGTGGCATCGCGGCTCCCGGTGCTCTGTTGGAACTGACGCCAGGCACTGTAGGTGTCGGTGTGGACGGCTTTTTTCGCGTTCAGTTCGGGGCGTCCCCGAGGGCCCTCGCCATCTCGGCGGCCAGGGCCGCATCGGCGTAGGGGCCGTCCCCGCGCAGGGCGCTCAGAACCTGTGCCCGGCTTACGGGGTCCTCCTCCTGGTTCATCTTGATCTTGCAGGTGAAGCGCCCGATCGGCAGGCGCAGCCCGACGGTTCCCTGGGCGATCTGGGCGCCCCGCTCCTGCTCGAGCGCCAGCGGCTTCTCGACGCGGGACTCGAAGTGATCGACCAGACGGGTCAGGACCTTGAGGTTCTCCTCCGGATCGAGGATCTCCGGAACCCCGTAGCAGTGGGCCACGGCGAAGTTCCACGTCGGCACCGGTGTCGCGCCCGGGGCATACCAGCTCGGCGAGATGTAGCCGTGGGGCCCGGCGATGATCAGCAGAACCTCGCCTGTGCCGAAGCGGTGGGTCTCCTCGTCGGGGCGCCCGACATGGGTGAGAACCGTCAGCCCCTGGCTCTGCTCGTCGAGTAGCACGGGATAGTGGGAGGCCACCGGCGCCTGCTCGCCCTGGCTGACGATCGTCGCCCAGGGATTCTCTCGGATCAGCCTGCGCACCACCGCCTCGTCATCGATCGCGTAGGCCGGGTTGTGGCGCACGGCTCAGACGCCGAGGGCGCCGGATGCGTCGCTGGCGGGCGTTACCTCGGCCCCGGCCGCGAACCCCGCGCTCGCGTGCTCCGGCGCGGCCCAGTTCGCAAGTGCCAGGTCGAGCGCCTCCAGGGGCACCTCGGCCGCCTCGGCCAGGCCGGCGGCGCGGCGCTCGAGCAGCAGTGAATCCCCGATGCCGAACACCCGCTTGGCGGCCAGTGTCGCAACGTCCTCCCCCGCGCCCACGAACTGCAGCGAATCGGCCCTCAGCTCATAGGCGCCCAGGCGTCCCAGCGTGACGAGCAATTCGTAGCGCGCGGCCCGGCTGAAGCCGGGGAGTGCGAGCCGTTCGTAGAGCCGAGCGAAGCGCCGCTCCGGCGTCCAGGACCCATCTCCCCCGAAGGCGAGCGCCTGGCTCCCCTCCCCGGCGCGGCTCACCCACTGCGCGTAGGCGAGCAGCGTGGTGCGGCCCCGTCCGGGCTGATGGGAGGTGCGTGGTCCCAGCTGCGCCTCATCCAGCAGGCCATCGACGTCATCCCCGAGGGAGCCGGGCCCGGGTAGCTCCGCGAGCACTGCCCGGATCGAGGCGAACGGGTCGGCATCCTCTGTGGGCGCGAGGTAGGCGCTGATCACCGCGCTCCAGCTCGCCTGCTCCAGGTCCACGGCGGCCAATTGGGAGATCTCCCCGTAGAGGCCCGGCGGGTCGAGCGCCAGCGCCGCCAGCCGGCCGGCGGCAAAGTCGATCTCCTCGGCCAGGCGCAGGGCGTCCGCCGAGGCGCGCAGGCCGGGCACCAGCTCGTTGCTGTAGCCGTCCTCGGCCGCTCTGCCCTCGCGGCGCACCCGCAGCCCGGTCCCGCGGCGCCTCGGGCCGACGGCGCTGCGTCCCACCGAGCCTGCCTTGGCCCGACGCGGCGTCGCGCCGACAGGCTCGTTGCCCGGCAGCGTGCGGCTGCAGATCGGGCAGCGCTCTATGAAGCGGTTGTGGCGGCAGAACGTCGGCATAGGGCCGGTGGACGGTAGCCGCTTGCGCGGGCGCGGGCGGCACCGGCGCGGCGCTCCTTGTCCAGCTCGTGGAGGTAGTCGTCGAAATCGACCTGGATCGTGTGGCGCTTGGACGCCACGTAGCGCTCGCGCATCGCCCGCTGGTCGGCCTCGATGTCGCCCAGCATCTCGGCGCGCCCAGGCAGCGCGTAGTCGCCCAGCAGGTAGTCCCCCACCCAGGCCCCCTGTGCCTCGGAGAGGGGCATGATCGCGCCCAGCGGCTGCAGCAGGCCGATGAACTGGACGTTCGAATAATCGGGGTGGAAGACACGGCGGAACAGCTCGATGTGGTTCTCGGGCGCCGAAATCAGCTGCTCGTCGAAGAACGGGAAGGTGATCTTGTAGCCGGTGCAGTAGACGACGATGTCCGCCTCGACCTCGCTGCCGTCGGCGAAGCGGACCTTCCCGCCGTCGAGCTCGGCGATATTAGGCTTGGGCGTGATGGTGCCGTGCTGGAGGCGGTCCAGGATCCTCCCGGAGACCGTCGGGTGGGCCTCCCCGAAGCGATGGTTGGGCTTGGGCAACCCATGACTCTCGGGTGTGCCCTGGTAGCTCTTGATCAGCTGCTGGGTCACCCGCTGGCGGATCTTGAACGGCACACGAGGGTCGTTGCGCAGCTGGTCCACCGGTTTGCCGAAGATGTACTTGGGCACGATCCAGACGCCCTGGCGGGCGGCCAGGTAGGTGCGCTCGGCGACATAGGAGGACTCGACGGCGATGTCCATGGCCGAGTTGCCCATGCCCAGCACGACGACTCGCTTGCCCTCGAAGATCGAGTTCTCGATGTAGGAGTGGGCGTGCATCTGCTCGCCCGCGAAGCTCTCGGCGCCGGGGAATGCGGGTTCAGGCCAGCGGGGGTTCCAGTGATGGCCGTTGGCGACGATCAGATCCTCGTAGCTGCGGGTCTCGCCATCCTCCAGGGTGACCGTCCAGAGACCGTCCTCGCCGCGCTCGGCGTGCTCGACCCCGGTGTTGAAGGTGATCCGCTCGCGCAGGCCGAAGTGGTCGATGTATTCATCGAAGTAGGCCGCTATCTGGCTGTGGTGCGGGAAGTCGGGGTAGCTCGCGGGCATTGGGAAGTCCGAGTACTCCATCCGCGGCCGCGAGGTGTTGATGAACAGCTCCTTGTAGGCGGCCGACATGCCGTTCTTGTTGGCGAACACCCAGTTGCCTCCGACGCGGTCGGACTTCTCGAAGCAGTCGAAGTCGATGCCCCGCTCGTGCAGTGCCTTGGCGGCCGCGATGCCCGAGGATCCCGCGCCGATCAAGCACACGCGGCCGGTCTGGGACTCGCGTCCCATGGTGGGGTTCATGCCTGCAGCGTAGCTAGCCGGCTGGGACGCCGGGGCCCACGTGCTGGGGTGGCCCCTCGGGGCCTCGATCCGCGTCGGCGTGCCCGGCGAGACCGTCGTCGTGCGAGGCCCTGCGGCCGGACAGGTAGCGGTCGACCATCCGCGCGCACTGGCGCCCCTCGTTGATCGCCCAGACGATCAGGGACTGCCCGCGGCGGGCGTCCCCGGCCGCGAAGACCCCCTCGACCGAGGTGGTGTAGGGACCGTGGTCCTTGACGTTGCCGCGGGCTTCGCGCTCGACGCCCAGCTGCTCGAGCAGCGGCTGCTCGGGGTGCAGGAAGCCCATCGCCAGGAGCACCAGCTGGGCAGGCAGCTCGCGCTCGGTGCCGTCGATCGGCGCGAACGGGGGCTCGGAGGCCGCCGTGGCGATCGTCAGCGCCGAGACATGGCCCGAGCCGTCGTCGGCGAACATCTTGGTGGCCACCGAGTAGTCCTGCTCGCCCACCTGCAGCTCGCGGGCCTCCTCCATGGCGTAGCTGAGCCGGTACTTCTGTGGCCACAGCGGCCAGGGCGTCCGGTCATCCGGGCGGTGGGCGGGCGGCTCGGCCAGGAGCTCGAGCTGCACGATCGAACGGGCGCCCTCGCGCAGCGAGTTGCCGACGCAGTCAGCGCCGGTGTCCCCGCCGCCGATCACGACGACGTCCTTGCCCTGCGCGGTGATCTGCGCCTGCTCCGCGGGCTGGGCGACGGTCGGCTGCGGGCCGAGCTCGCGGGCCACCCAGCGGTTGCGCTGGTAGAGGTAGTCCATCGCGAAATGGACGCCCTCCAGCTCGCGGCCCGGGACCGGCAGGTCGCGCGGCACGCGCGATCCGGTCGAGATGACCACGGCGTCATAGCGCTCGATCAGCTCCTCTGCTGCGATGTCACGGCCCACATCGACGCCGCAGCGCAGCTCGACGCCCTCGGCCACGAGCTGCAGAACGCGGCGCTCCACGACCGACTTTTCGATCTTGAAGTCCGGCACGCCGAAGCGCACGAGCCCGCCGGCCGACTCGTCGCGCTCGAACAGGGTCACGGCATGCCCGGCGCGGCGCAGCTGCTGGGCGGCCGCCATGCCGGCGGGTCCGGCCCCCACGACCGCCACACTCTGGCCGGTCTCGCGCCGGGGCGGCTGGGGGAGCACCAGCCCCTGCTCCCAGGCGCGGTTGATGATCGAGTTCTCGATCTGTTTGATCGTCACCGCGTCCCCCTCGCGAATCTCGAGCACGCAGGCCGCCTCGCAGGGGGCCGGGCAGAGGCGCCCGGTGAACTCGGGGAAGTTGTTGGTGGCGTGCAGCTGGACGATCGCGTCCGCGAAGCGGTCGCGGTAGACGAGATCGTTCCAGTCGGGGATCAGGTTGCCCAGGGGACAGCCGTTGTGGCAGAAGGGCACGCCGCAGTCCATGCAGCGCGCGCCCTGCTCACGCAGCTCCTGCTCGGGCCGGGCGAGGAGGAACTCGCGGTAGTCATGGGCACGCTCGCTGCTGTCCCGGTAGGGGACGCCGTGTCGCTCGATCTGCAGGAAGCCGCCGAGTTTGCCCATCTAGACGCCCGCCTCGCCGACGGCGTCCAGCGGCCGCGGGCCCGCCGCGGCGGCGGCCTCTTCGGCCGCACGCTCGCGCAGAACTCGCTTGTAGTCGTGGGGCATCACCTTGACGAAGGCCTTGCCGCCGATCAGCTCCTCCCACTGGCCGAGCAGCCGTGCGGCCACGGGCGAGGCCGTCCGCTGGCCGTGCTCTTCGATCATCGTGCGCAACTCGATCGCGTCGGCCTCGGAGATCTCGTCGAAACCGACCATGCCCATGTTGCAGCGCGCGGCGAAAAGGCGCTCCTCGTCGAGCACGTAGGCCACCCCGCCGCTCATCCCGGCGGCGAAGTTCCGCCCTGTGGCGCCGAGCACGACGACCCGCCCGCCCGTCATGTACTCGCAGCCGTGATCGCCCACGCCCTCGACGACCGCCCAGGCACCCGAGTTGCGCACCGCGAAGCGCTCGCCCGCCAGGCCACGGAAGAAAGCCCGCCCCGCCGTGGCGCCGTAGAGCACGGTGTTGCCCACGATGACGTTTCCCTCGGCGCGGAAGTGCTCGCCCATGCCCTCGCGCGGCAGGACGGCAAAGACGCCGCCGGAGAGGCCCTTGCCGGCGTAGTCCTGCGCGTCGCCACGCAACGTGAAGGTGACCCCGGGCGCCAGCCAGCCGCCGAAGCTCTGCCCCGCCGAGCCCTCCATCTCGACCTCGATCGAGCCCTCGGGGAGCCCCTCGGCCCCGTGGCGGGATGCGATGTGGCTCGAGAGGATCCCGCCGACGCAGCGGTTGCGGTTGCGGATTGGAAAGCTCAGGCGCACCTGCTCGCCACGCTCGAGGGCAGGCTCGGAGGCCTCCAGGATCTGCCAGTCCAGTGCGTCCTCGAGCACCGCCGGGGGCGGTTCGACGCGGCGGCGGGGAGCTCCCTCGGCGAGCTCGATGTTCGTCAGCAGATGGGTCAGGTCCACGCCCGATGCCTTCCAGTGCTCGACGGCGCGTCCCACGCCCAGGAGATCGACCCTGCCGATCGCTTCGTCCAGCGTGCGCAGCCCCAGCGAGGCGAGGATCTCGCGGACTTCCTCTGCCACGAAGAAGAAGAAGTTGACGACGTGCTCGGGGGTGCCTTTGAAGCGCTTGCGCAGCTCGGGGTCCTGGGTGGCGATCCCCACCGGGCACGTGTTCAGGTGGCAGGCCCGCATCATGATGCAGCCCGTGGCGATCAGGGGGGCCGTCGAGAAGCCCATCTCATCTGCGCCCAGCATGGCGGCCACCACGACGTCGCGACCCGTCTTCAGCTGCCCGTCGGTTTGCACGACGATCCGCGAGCGCAGGTTGTTGAGCAGCAGCGTCTGCTGGGTCTCGGCCAGGCCGATCTCCCAGGGCACGCCGGCGGCCTGGATCGAGGACAGCGGCGAGGCTCCTGTGCCGCCGTCATAGCCGGCGATCAGGACGCGGTCGGCGTTCGCCTTGGAGACACCGGCGGCGACCGTCCCCACACCGACCTCCGAGACGAGCTTGACCGAGACCTGCGCCTTGGGGTTGGCGCAGCGCAGGTCGTAGATCAGCTGCTTGAGGTCCTCGATCGAGTAGATGTCGTGGTGCGGCGGCGGTGAGATCAGCCCGACGCCAGGCGTCGTGTGGCGGATCGAGCCGATGTACTCGTCCACCTTGTGTCCAGGCAGCTGCCCGCCCTCGCCGGGCTTGGCGCCCTGTGCCATCTTGATCTGCAGCTCGTCGGCGTTGACGAGGTAGTGGATCGTCACGCCGAAGCGCCCCGAGGCGACCTGCTTGATGGCGGAGCGGCGCCGGTCGCCATTGGCGTCCGCCGTGAAGCGGGAGGGGTCCTCCCCGCCCTCGCCCGTGTTCGAGCGCCCGCCCAGGCGGTTCATGGCGATGGCAAGGGTCTCGTGTGCCTCGCGCGAGATCGAGCCGAGGCTCATCGCCCCGGTGCAGAAGCGCCGCACGATCTCCTTGGCCGGCTCCACCTCCTCCAGTGCGATCGGGGCCGGCCGCGGGCCGGCGCCGCCGCCGACCTCAAGCAGCCCACGCAGGGTCGCCCGGCGCGCGGCGTCCTCGTTGACCGTCTTGGCATATTCGCGGTACTTCTGCTGGGCCGGGCTGCCCAGCACCTTGGCCTCGGCCTCGGCGTCCCCCGCCAGGGCGGCCGCGACGTCTCCGTTGGCCGAGCGGACGGCATGCTGGATCAGCGCGATCGTCTCGGGGTTCCACATGTGGTGCTCGCCGTCACGCCGCCAGGCATAGACGCCGCCGACCGGCAGCAGCGCATCGCGCGGAGCCGGGTATGCGCGGGCGTGTCGCTCCAGCGCCTCGGCGGCGAGTACCTCCATGCCGACACCGCCGATCCGTGAGGCCGTGTGGGTGAAGTGGGCGTCGATCAGCGCACGTTCGAGACCCACCGCCTCGAAGATCTGCGCGCCGCGGTAGGACTGGATCGTCGAGATCCCCATCTTGGAGATCGTCTTCAACAGGCCTTTGCCGATCGCCTTGACGACGTTCTGGGCAGCGGTCTCGGCGTCGATGGGGAGCTCCGCGCCGTTCTCGCTGCGCACGATCCGCCCTTCGATCACGAGCTGATCGAGCGTCTCGAGCATCAGGTAGGGGTTGATGGCGCTTGCGCCGTAGCCGATCAGCGTGGCGAAGTGGTGGACCTCGCGGGGCTCGCCGGACTCGACGATGATCCCGGCCCGCAGCCTGGTGCCCTCGATGACCAGGTGGTGGTGGACGGCGGCGACCGCCAGGAGCGAGGGGATCGGCACCCGCTTGGGTCCGAGCAGGCGGTCGTTGAGGATCAGGATGTTGCAGCCTTCTTCGATCGCCTCGTGGGCCTGGCGGCAGATCCGTTCGACCGCCTCAGCCATCCCCGCGGGACCCTTTTCGATGCTCCAGGTCGAGTCGATCGTGCGGGCTTTGTAGACGTCATGGTCGACGTGGCGCAGCGTCTCGAGCTCGCGGTTGAGCAGGATCGGCTGGTCGAGCAGCAGCTTGTGTGCGTGCTCGGGGGTCTCGTCCAGCAGGTTGCGCTCGTTGCCCAGCGTCGTGGCCAGGCTCATTACGATTTCCTCGCGGATCGGGTCGATCGGCGGGTTGGTGACCTGGGCGAAGAGCTGCTTGAAGTAGGAGAACAGTGGCGGCGCCTGGTCGGAGAGGACGGCCAGCGAGAGGTCGTTGCCCATCGAGCCGATCGGCTCCGCGCCGTCGATGGCCATCGGCGCGATCAGCACGCGCAGATCCTCCTGCGAGTAGCCGAAGGCCCGCTGGCGCAGCGGCAGGGGCTGGTTGGAAAGGGTCACTTCGCTGGAGGGCGGCAGCTCCTTGAAGGGGACGGCGTTGCGGGCGTACCACTCGCCGTAGGGCTGGGCTGTGGCGACCTCGCGCTTGACCTCCTCGTCCTCGACGATCCGGCCCCGCTCCAGGTCGACCATGAACAGCTTGCCCGGCTGCAGGCGGCCCAGGCGCTTGACCTCGCCTGGCGGGATGTCCAGCAGGCCCGACTCCGAGCCCAGGACGACATGGCCGTCGGTCGTCTCGACCCAGCGCCCCGGTCGCAGGCCGTTGCGGTCGAGCGTCGCGCCGACCACACGCCCGTCGGTGAAGGCAACCGAGGCGGGACCGTCCCAGGGCTCCATCAGACAGGAATGAAAGGCATAGAAGCCCTTCAGGTGCTCGGGCAGGTCGTCGCGGTTGCGGTAGGCCTCCGGGATCATCATCATCGCCGCGTGGGGCAGCGTGCGCCCGGCCAGCATCAGCAGCTCGAGGACGTTGTCGAACGTGGCCGAGTCCGAGTTGCCGGGGCCGACGACCGGCAGGATCTTCCTCAGGTCCTCGCCGAACAGCTCGCTGGAGAGCTCCGACTCGCGGGCTCTCATCCAGTTGACGTTGCCCATGACCGTGTTGATCTCGCCGTTGTGGCAGATGACGCGGTAGGGGTGGGCCAGCTCCCAGCTGGGGAAGGTGTTGGTGGAGAAGCGCGAGTGGACCAGCGCCAGGGCGCTCTTGCAGCGCTCGTCGCGCAGGTCGGTGTAGAAGGCCGCCAGCTGGTAGCTGATCAGCATGCCCTTGTAGTTGATCGTCCGCGAGGAGCTCGAGGCGATGTACAGGCCGGGGTGGTTGGCCTCGAGCTCGACCATCCGGCGGATCACATACAGCTTGCGCTCGAAGGCGTCCTGGTTGCTCGCGTGGGCCGGGCCGGCCTCGATGAACAGCTGGCGGATGTAGGGCCTGCAGGCCGCCGCCACCTCGCCGGTCTCCTCCGGGCACACGGGCACGTCCCGCCAGCCCAGGAGCTCTTGGCCCTCGGCGCGGACGGTCCGCTCGAGCATCTCTTCGAGGGGCCTGCGCTCAGCCTCATCGGTCGGCAGGAAGCACATCATCACGCCGTATCGCCCGGCCGGCGGCAGCTCGAACTCGCAGAGCGCCCGCAGCAGCTCGTCGGGCATCTGCATCAGGATCCCGGCCCCGTCACCAGTGCGGGGATCCGCTCCGGAGGCGCCGCGGTGCTCGAGATTCTCGAGTGCCGTGATGGCACGCGTGACGACCTCGTGGGTCGGCTGGTTGTCGAGCCGCGCGACCATGCCGACACCACAGGCGTCATGCTCGAAACGCGGGTCGTAGAGACCGACGGCCCCTGGCGGCTGTTTGCTGTGCGTGGACATGGAAGTGCTCCCTAGGGGTGGTGCAGCCCTTGGCACGGGCAGGCGGGCACCTGAGGCGAGCGAAAAGGGTATCAGTGGATCGGTCCCGCAACCAGCGGCCTAGCCGAATCTCAAAGGACCGCAAGCGGACCTTCAGAACAGCCGCAGCGGGCCCTCCTCGGCATCCGGCTCTGCCGCCTGATCGTGCGGGTCCACGCGGAGCGTGTGCCGCTCATCCCACGAGCAGAGGCTCGACCTGCCAGGACAGGTCAAACAGAGGGAGAGGTGCGGTTCGCGGCTGACCTCATAGACACCTGCGCGTGCCCGGGCGGTCAGGGCCGCCAGGGCCCCCGCGAGCTCCTCCGCGCGGTCGGCTTCAAAGACTGCCGAGACCGGTTCCTCCGGACGCGCCAGAAACCAGTGGAGGACCTCGACGCGCCCTGCTCCACGGCGCAGGGCGGCGAGGGCATAGAGGCGGCGCTGGACCGCGTAGTCGTGCTCGACGAGCTCCTCGAGCGCATCGTCGGGGCCGACGCGGTCGCTCTTGTAGTCCACCAGCAGAATGCCCTCGTCCTCCTCGGCCAGCAGGTCGATCACGCCGCTCAGCAGCGGCTCTGCCTCGCCAAGGGCCAGCGCGAACGGGTACTCCCGGCCGATCGGCCGGGCCGCCGCGATGCGGCGCGCCACCGAGCCGCAGGCCGCCGCGGCGAGGAGATCTGCGAGCTCCCGCTCCTCGCCGGGGCCCAGGTCCATGCCGAGGGCCGTGGCCTGCTCGCTGACGGCCGCGGCTGACGGCCCCGCTGCGGCGGCGAAGTCGAGTCTCTCCAGGAGGGCGTGGACCAGCGTCCCCCGGCTGCGGGGATCGAGACCTAGCTGCTGCTCGCCGGCGCCGTCGGCCAGCCGCGCTGCGGCGCGGTCCTCGGGCAGGCCGAGGACCCGTTCGAGGTAGAACCGGTAGCCGCAGCGCTCGAACTCGCTCAGCGAGGAATAGCTGAGTGCCCCCGAGAAGACCGGAGCGGGCTCGGGAGCCTCGGGCGAGCCCTCCCTGCCCCGGGCCGGACCGGGGATGCTCTCACCGCGCCCCGGCGCTCCCGGCGCTCCCGGCGCAGGCGGAGCCTGCCCCGCAAGCGGCGGCCGGTTCACGCGCAGCCCCACCGGCGTCCGGGCCTCCCCCACCAGCAGCACCGAGGGCTCCCCGCCCGCAGCCAGCAGCTCGGTCAGCTGGGGGTCGAGGGACGGGGCGACCCAGGCGATCGGCGTGGTGGCGTTGGGCCAGCGCGTCAGGTTGACCGAGCCGCAGAGGATCAGGCGATCGCGGGCACGTGTCATGGCCACGTAGAGGACCCGGTCCTCCTCTTCGGCCTCGCGGCGGCGACGCTCCTCGAACAGCTCCTCGTAGTCCAGCGTCTTGACCGACTCACCGCCGTCCAAGCGGACGAGCCGCAGGCCGAGTCGTTGGCCGTCCACGAGCAGGTCGGGACTTTGGTTGTTCGGTTTGCGGCCCATGTCCGCGACGCAGACGACGGGGAACTCGAGCCCCTTGGCGGCATGGATCGTCATCAGCCGTACCGCATCGGGCTCGACGCCTTCCACGGGCGCGTCGGGCTCGATGGCCGCAGCCCGCTTCAGGTAGTCGACCAGTTCAAGAAAACCGCGCAGGTCGCGGCCCTCTGTGAGCTCGAAGCGGCGTGCCAGGCGCAGCAGCTTGTGGATGTTGGCGATGCGCCGCTCGCTCCAGTCCAGTCCGAGGACGTGCTCGCGATAGCCGGTCGCCTCGAGGGCTCGCTCGATCAGCTGGGAGATGGTCCGGCGCGCCATGCGCGCCCGCTCGCCGGCCAGCAGGGCGCAGAAGCGCTCCAGAGCCGCGCGGTCGGCGCCGCTGAGCAGTTCGGCCAGCTCGCCGCCCTGACCCTCCCGGAGCAGCTGGGCGAGCTCCCAGAGCCCCCGCCGCCGGCTTCGCGCCGCCTCGGCCAGCAGCGCGAGGGCATCCAGCGAGCAGCCGCTCAACGGCGAGGCCAGGGCCGAGTACAGGGCCAGCTCATCCAGCGGGTTGGCCAGCGCGCGCAGGTAGGCCAGCAGGTCGGAGATCTGCTGCTGGCCCCAGAAGGCACCGACGGCCGCCAACGTGCGCAGCCCTCTCAGCGCCAGGGCACGCTCGAACAGATCGACGTCTCCCGTGGCGCGCAGCAGGATCACGATGTCCCCCGGCTGGGCCTCGCCGGCGGCCACCAGCTCGGCGATGCGCCCCGCCAGCAGCCGCGCCTCGGCCTGGCGCCAAAGGGTTCCCTGGCCCAAGCCCTCCGAGACCGAGCGTGCGAGCTCCGGTGAGCTGTCCCAACCCTCCATCGAGTTGAGCAGCAGCTCGACCTCCGGCCGGCCTGCTCCGCCGGCGCCGGGCTCGCGGCCCGCCAACAGTGGCGTGTAGCCCTCGAAGCGCTCGCCGAAGACGGAGTTGACGACCTCCAGAAGCGCCGGCCGGCTGCGGAAGTTGCGCGTCAGGGACAGGCTCCGGCCGCTCGCGGCAAGCTCTCCGCGGCGGGCCCGGAACAGCTCGACGTCGGCATGGCGGAAGCCGTAGATCGACTGAAACTCGTCGCCGACCGTGAACAGGTTCTCCCGTTCGAGCGCCCTCAGGATGGCCAGCTGGCGCGGGTTGGTGTCCTGGAACTCGTCGACCATCAGCAGCTCGAAGCGCTCGGACCAGCTGCGCCTGATCCGCGGGCGCTCGCTCAGAAGCTGCCCCGCCAGGAGCTCCAGATCGTCGAAGTCGAGGCCTCCGCGCAGTTGCTTGAGCTGCTCGTAGGCCGCGCCGAAGCGCTGCAGCAGCTCGTCGAACAGGGCGACCGCGCGGACCGCGTCAGCGGCGTCCTGCTCGCCCGCAGCGGCAGCGGCGGGCGTGGGCAGGCGGGGATGGCGCTGCCCTCGGCTGCGCAGCTCGGCATAGATCCGCTGGGTCCCCGTGGCGATGCGGTTGAGCCTGTAGGCGGCCAGCAGGTCCACCGCGTCGGGGCGTCCGTCCGCGAGCAGCCCGGCGACGGCGGTTTTGAAGGCCTCCTCGCGCAGCCGTCCCGCCCGGCCTTCGTCCAGGATCGCGAAGGCCGGGTCGAGCTCGGCTGCCAGCGGATGGGCGCGCAGCAGCCGCGCGCAGAAGGCGTGGAAGGTTCCGACGAAGGCCCCCTCGGTGTCCCGTGCGGCGTCGCGGCGGCCGAGCTCGAGAAGGCGTGCCCGGACGCGTGTGCGCAGCTCGCCGGCGGCGCGCTCGGTGAAGGTGATGGCCAGGATCCGTCCCGGGGCCAGGCCGTCATCGATGACGGCCCTGACGAAGCGCTCCACGAGGACGGACGTCTTGCCGCTGCCGGCCGCCGCCGCCAGTGCCAAGGGCTCACCGCGGCGCGCGGCGGCCGGCTCCTGCTCGGCCGTCAGGCCGCGCACATGCCCACTCATCGCTCGCACCGGCAGATCGACGGGTAGCTGCAGCCGCCGTTGTTCCAGGCGCAGCTGGCGGGCCGGGCCTCCAGCTCGCCCCGGGCGGCTTCGGCTGCGATCTCGCGCGCCGTCCGCGCGGCCGCCTGCAAGAGCTCACGCGCCTGCTCGTGCTCGATGACGTCTGTCTTCACGGCGCTCAGCTCGAGCTCGGCGGCCGCATCGATCAGGCCACGCGGCTGCAGGCTGCCGGACAGCGGCTGGTAGAGACCGGCGACGGCCGGGCGACCGAGCAGCTGCTCGACGGCAAGCATGTAGAGGGCCAGCTGCAGCTTGCCCTCGCCATCCCAGGCCGCCACCGGCGTGCCCTTGCCGCTCTTGTAGTCCACGAGCACGGCCTCGTCCGCCGGCGTCCGGTCGATGCGGTCGATGCGCCCGCGCATCCGGACCCCGTCGCCGAGGTCGAAGGGGGCGAGCGTCGATCCTTCGCCGCGCTCGTCCTCGGCGGAGAAGCCGAAGCCGAGCTCGAGCTCGGCCGGCTCCAGACCATCGCCCGCCTGGGCGGCGTAGGCCAGATAGCGCTCGAGGTCCGAGCGCAGCCGCCGGCCGATCGCGGCCCGGCCCTCCGGGGTCACCGAGACGGGACGCATCGGCTCGTGCTTCTCGAGGGCCTTCCCGAGCAGCTCGAGCGCCAGCGGCAGGCTGGAGGCGTCCAGGCGGGCGCTGCCCCTGGACATGCGCAGAGCCTCGAGCGTCTCGTGCAGCGCCTCGTGCGCGAGGCCGCCCTGGGCCAGCGGCTCGGCCTCGGGCTCGAGCGTCGCCGGATCGAGCATCGTCTCCACATACCACTTGACCGGACAGCCCAGCCAGCGCTCAAATGACGATGCCGACCAGATCCGCTCACGCAGGCGCTCGAGCAGGCGCCCGTCGCGCAGCGGTTCGGGCCCAGTACGGAAGGCGGCAAGCAGCGGACCGGCGGCGGGGCCCTCGACGGCGCCCAGGGCCCGCCGGCGGCGGCGGTCCGCCAGACCTTGGTCCAGCAGGTCACAGAGGTCCTCGACGAACAGCGAGCGCGAGGCCGGGTCGGCTTCGTCGTCGGCCACATGCCAGCCGAGGCCCAGGAGCTCCTCGGGCCGCGAGATGACGGCGTAGAACAGATGGCGCTCAGCCTCCAGGGAGTCCCCGCGCCGGGACAGGAGCAGGCCGCTCAGCTCCCCCAGCCGCGAACGCTCCTCCTCGGAGAGCAGCGGCTCCGGCTTCGAACGCGCCGGGAAAGTGCCTTCCTGCAGTCCGCAGAGGAACAGCGCCCGCACGCGCCGCGCGCGCAGGGCGAGCGGGTCGAGGATTGCCACGGCGCCGGACGGCGGCGGCTCGGGGCCACCCAGCTCGATGCCCGCCAGAGCATCGGCGAGCTCCTCGGCACGGGCCGGCGCGAGCTCGGGGGCCGAACGGGCCAGCTCGCCGAGCGCCGCAAGGGCGCTGCGCCCGGCCGCCAGCGCCTGGGCGTCCTGCAGCTCATCCGCGCCCAGGACGCTTGCACGGCCCCGTCGCGGCGCCGCGAACAGCAGCCCCAGCTCGGTGGCGGCCCGCGCCAGCAGGGTGCCGGCGCCCCGCTCCTCTGCCGCCGCCATCCGGTCGATCCGCTCGAGCGGCCAGTGGCGCTCCTCCCAGAGCTCCCTCGCCTCGGCGGCGCCGGTGATCCCGCGGCGCATCAGGTCCGCTTCGAGGCTGTCGGCGAGCGCGCTGCGTTCGAGCAGTCCGGGCGTGCGCAGCCACGCCAAAAGGTCCTCGCGGCCTGCCGGACGCCCGTTCGTGCCGGCGGCGGCGCAGCGCAGCAAGCCGATCAGCCCCCGCCCGATGGGCGCGTCGGCGAATATGGTCCTTCGGCGCATCGCGATCGGTACCCCGGCGGCCGCGAAAACCTCGCGTGTCAGCTCGGAGCCGAGCAGGGGCGGGCGGGCCAGGACGGCGATCTCCTGCGCCGGCATGCCCTCGGCGATCAGGCGGGCAACCTCGCCGGCGATCAGCTCGAGCTCGGCCCGTTCCCCTCCGCCCTCGAACAGCCGCACGGTCTCGCCGGCCCGCACCCGCTCAGTCTGCCCCTCGAACAGGCCACGCTCCAGGTGGGCGAGGACCGGGCGGGCGACGGCGCGGTAATGCTCGGCGCGCGGCGCCAGCTCGGTGACGCCCGCGGCCAGCGGGGCCAGCTCCTGAAAGACGCCCGCCCGGGCGGCGAAGGCCACCCGGCCGGGCTCATAGGCCAGCGACACGGTCACCTCGGCGCCGACCACTCGGCCGAGCGTCTCGATGGCATCCAGCTGAAGCGGCGTCAGGTCGTCGAAGCCGTAGAAGAGGACCGGCCTCTCGCCCCACAGGGCCGGTCGCAGGCGCAGCCCGTCCAGCGCGCGGACCGCCTGCTGCTCGCCGTCGGGGCGCCCGATGCGCTCAAGCGCCGCGCGGTAGTCGGAGTAGATCCGCCCGAGGCGGGTCCTGGCCGGGTCCTCCCCGTCCGCTGCGGCCCATGCCGCCAGCGCCGCGGCGAAGCGTGCCGGTGTCACCCGCCGCACCTGCAGCTCGGCGATCAGCTCTCCGAGGGCGCGCACATAGCCGGCCGCCGGACGGAGCACTCCGGCGCGCTCGGCCAGCGCGGCCAGGGCCCGGTCGCGGGCGATCCCCTCAACCCGCGGTCCGCCCTCGCCGGCGCGCTGAACCATCTCGCGCACGAGCCCCGCGAAGCGCTCGACCCGGATCCCGCCGGCCAGCTCGCCGCCCGCCAGCTCGCGCAGGTAGTAGCCGGCGTCGGCAGCTGTCGGGACGACCAGCAGCGGCTCGCGCCCGCGCGCCGCCTCGCGGCGGACGGCCTCGATCACAAGCCGGGCCTTGCCGGCGTTGGCGGGTCCCGTGATCAGCGAGATCGGCACTAGTGCGGCTGCGGGAGGGTTGAGAGGACCATCTCAGCCATCCTGGCGCACACCCCCGACGCGCTCGCCGGGGTCCCCGCGGTGGCGCTCCTCAGGCGGCGCTGCTGGCGGCCACGGCCTCGGTCGCCGGGGTCGTTTCGGCTGCGCCCTCGCCCTCGCCCTCGGCCTCGGGCGGCTTTGCCCCCTCGCGGGCCCAGACCTCGTCGAACTCGACGCGCCATTTGCCCTCCTCGGACTGGCTCAGCGCGAGGTGGGCCCGGAAGCTGCGGCCGCTGCGCCCTCGAAATCCGGTGACGGCCGCGGCGGTGTAGCCCTTCTTGATCAGCTCCTTGGCGATGGCCAGTGGCAGCTGCTTGCCGGCTTTGGCCTTCCAGATCACAAAGCCGCAACCGGGGTCCTCCCGCGCCCAACACGAGAAGCCCTTGCGGTTCTCCACGATCTCGTGTCCGCAGACGGGGCATGGACCCAGCCGCGCGCGCGGGATGCGCACGTCTTTGAGCGTCTCGTCGAGCTCGTGGACGGTCTCCTCGGCGAAGCCTGCGATGTCCTTCATGAACTGCTCCCGCGAGTCCTCGCCGCGCTCGATCTTGCCGAGGCGCTGCTCCCAGCTGCCGGTCAGCCCAGGTGAGGTGAGCGCGTGCTCGTTGAGCAGCCGGATCACGTTGAGGCCCTTCTCGGTCGCCACCAGGGCTCGCCCGTCGCGCTCCAGATAGCCGACCGTGATCAGGCGCTCGATGATCGCCGCCCGGGTCGCCGGCGTGCCGATACCCGATTCCTTCATCGTCTCGCGCAACTCGTCGTCGTCCACCAGCTTGCCCGCCGTCTCCATGGCTCCCAGCAGCGAGGCGTCGCTGTAGCGCCGCGGCGGTTTGGTTTCCTTGCGGGCGCTCGCGATCTCCTTTGCCGTGACCGGCTCGCTCTCGAGCAGTCGCGGCAGGGTCTGCTCGGCGGTCTCGTCATCCTCACCCCGCTCGGCGTCCTTGGCGTCAGCGGCAACCTCGTCATAGACGCCGCGCCAGCCCGGCTCCAGCAGCACCTTGCCGCGCGTGCGAAAGACGTGGGCGCCGGCCGCATCGGGGGCAGCGGAGTCGGCCGCGGTGACGGTCGTCTCGACCCGGGTGTTCTCGAACACCGCCTCGGGATGGAAGACGGCCAAGAAGCGACGCACGGCCATGTCGTAGATGCGCCGGTCGTCGGAGCTCATTTTCTCGACGGGGTGCTCGGAGCGGGTGGGGATGATCGCGTGGTGGTCTGAGACCTTCTCGTCGTTGACGACCCGGCCCAGCGGCAGGACGTCGAGGCCGGTCACATAGGCCGCCCCCTTGGCGTACTCGCGCTGAGCGCCGACCAGCTCGGCGATCGGCTTGATCTCCTCGATCATGTCGGTCGTCAGATAACGCGAGCTGGTCCGCGGATAGGTCAGCGCCTTGTGCTCCTCGTAAAGGCGCTGGGCGGCCGCCAGCGTCCGTTTGGCCGAGAAGCCGTAGCGGTTGTTGGCCTCGCGCTGGAGCGTCGTCAGGTCGTAGAGCATCGGCGCTTTCTCGCGCTGCTCTTTCTTCTCGAGCTTGGTGATCGTGCCCGTGCGCCCCTGGCAGGCCTCAACGATCGCCTCGGCCTCCTGCTCGGTCCCGATCCGCGGCCCTTTGGTGTTCCCGGGGCTGCCGGCGGGCGCCTGGTAGTGACCGAGATAGGTGCGGCCTCCCCCGCCGCTCTCACCGGGCAGCGGCTCGAGCGTTGCGAAGGTCGCGTCGACCAGCCAGTAGGGCTCGGGTTTGAAGGCCTTGATCTCCTCCTCGCGGCGCGCCACGATGGCCAGCGTGGGGGTCTGCACGCGGCCCAGCGACACGGCTCCGTCAAACGAGCTCCGCAGCCGGATCGTGGCCGCCCTGGTGGCGTTCATGCCGACGATCCAGTCCGCCTCCGAGCGCGAGCGGGCGGCCTGCTCGAGCAGCGCGTACTCCTCGGCGGGGCGCAGCGAGGCCAGCGCCTGCTTCATGGCGGCGCTGGTCATCGAGTTCAGCCACAGCCGCCTGACCGGCTTTTTGGCTTTGGCCTTCTCATAGAGGTAGGCGAAGATCAACTCGCCCTCCCGGCCGGCGTCGCATGCGTTGACGACCTCCCCGACGTCGTCTCGGCCGAGCTGCTTGGTGACGACTGACATCTGCTTGCGCGAGCGCTCGTCACGGACGATCAGCTTGAACTTGGACGGCACGATCGGCAGATCGGACATGCGCCAGCTCTTGTATTTGGGGTCGTAGGCTTCGGGCTCGGCCAGCTGGACGAGGTGGCCGACGGCGTAGCTGACGACGTGCTCGGGACCCTCCAGGAAGCCCTCGCCCTTCTTGAACGGGCCCGGCAGCACCCGCGCGAGGTCCTGGGCGACCGATGGCTTCTCGGCGATGAGCAGGGTCTTGGACATGGCGGTCAGCGTAGCGCCAGGCGGGGTTGCCCCAGCGCACCGGCAGGCTCAGCCCGCCGTGCAGGGCCCGGTCGAGACGGTCCCCCCGCCTCTCGCAGCGACCTCCGCGAGGATCTCTGAGACCGTCGCGTTGGCAACGCCATATCCACCGTGGCGCCCGCCTCCGGTGGTCGCCGCAAAGATCGTCGCGAGGACTTCTCCCTGCCCGTTGACGAGCGGGCCGCCGGAGTTGCCGGGGCGCACAAGACCCCGCAGCGGCGTCAACAGCCGCGACACCGGCCCGCGGCCGTAGGCGTCCTGGGTGACGACCGTCTGGGTCTGACCGATACGGGCCGGCTCGGCGTCGAAGGGCCCGTTCTCGGGATAGCCGAGGATCGCGCCGCTGGCGCCGCTCGGGACTTCTCGAGCCGCCCTCAGCGCGGGCAGGCCGAGGCCACGAACGCGCAGCACCGCCAGATCGTCGGTCGGGTCGTAGCCGATCGCTTCGGCTCCGAGCGCGGGCGAGCGCCCGTGCGCCTCGACGGTGGTGTCCTGCTCGCCGGCGACGACGTGGGCGTTGGTCACGACCAGTTCCGGGCCCGCCACCCAGCCTGAGCCCTCGATCGCCAGACCGCAGGCGCTCCCCAGCACGCGCACGACGCTGCGCGAGGCCACCCGCACATCCGCCAGGCCGGTCTCGCGCGGGTTGGGGGCTGCCACGTCGGCACGGGGCCCCACGATCGAGGGCAGCGGGTCGAGGCGAGCCAGTGCGTCGAGCACCGGGCCCGTCGGCGGAAGCAGTTCGTTGAGCTCGCGCAGGATGGCCGAGCGCTGGATGTCCCCGCGGAGCTGTTCCTGGCCGGGAGTCTGGGCGGCTACGGCCGCGACGATCCAGACGATCCCCAACCCGAGCCCCAGCCCGAGGATCGCACCGAAGGTTCCGTCGAGCACGCCCAGTCCAGGCAGGATCAGCGTGCGGCGGAGTTTGAAGCCGACCCCCTCGAGGCCGCTGGCGAGGATCGCGCCGCCCAGCAGCGCGCCGACCAGCCCGAAGGCCGGCGCGTAGGGCGATGATGAGCCGAGCGGCAGCAGCAGCGGCCCGATCCGGGTGCCGAGAAAGGCTCCGCCGGCAAAGCCGGCGAAGGACAGGGCGCCGACGATGAACCCCTGACGGAAGCCGAACAGCGCCAACGTCCCCGCAAACGCCACAATTAGCCAGTCCAGCAGGGTCACCTGCCATGTTCTACAAGCTCTTTGACCGATAACAACAATCAACGGTTGCGGCGGGCACGGCCGGTGCTCGCGCTTGCGGCCGTCGCTTTCATTGCCGGAGCGATCGTGGGGGCACATCGCGGCCCTTCGGCGTCCGTCGGCCTGGCCCAACGGTTCACAGCGGCATGGGCGCGCCGCGACTACGCGGCCATGTACTCGGAGATCACCCCGGCTGCCCAGCACAGGATCTCGGCGGCCGACTTCGTTGCCGACTACGAACGCGCAATGCGAACCGCCTCGGCCCAGGCGCTTCGGCTACGCGGGCGCCCCCGCACGCTCGCCGGCGGGGCGGCGAGCGTGCCGGTTACCGTCGAGAGCCGGCTATGGGGTCGGCTGAAGCTGACCCTGACGCTGCCCACCGAATCGATCGAAGGTCAGCAGCGGGTGGCGTGGAGGGCATCCCTGGTGTTCCCCGGCATGGCGCCCGGCGCCGCGCTGACCCGGAGCACGACGCTGCCGCGACGAGCCACGCTGCTGGCGCGCGACGGCACCGTCCTCGCCGAAAGCCCTTCCTCCGGAGGCGGGCGGGTCACGCCGCTGGGCGAAGTCACCAGTGCCGTGGTCGGCACGGTCGGGGCGATCCCCGCGGCACGGCTGCATGAACTTGAAAGCGAAGGTGTACCCGCGACCGCCGAAGTCGGCCTCAGCGGGCTCGAGGAGGCGCTCGATGCGCGCCTGCGCGGTAAGCCCGGCGGCGAGCTGCGGGCCGGCGCTCATGTGCTGGCCTATGTGGCGCCGCATGCCGCCCCACCGCTGCGCACCTCGATCCTGCCCAAAGTCCAGGCGGCCGCGGTCTCGGCACTCGGCGCCCAGCTGGGCGGAGTGGTCGCGATGGTCCCGGCGACCGGGCAGGTCCTGGCCGTCGCCGGGCTCGGCCTCGATGGCCTTCAACCGCCCGGCTCGACGTTCAAGATCATCACCGTCTCGGGCGTTCTGGCCGCGCACATCGCAACGCCCAGAACGGTCTTCCCCTACGCCACCCATGCGACGCTCGACGGGGTCACACTGAACAACGCCAACGGCGAGGAATGCGGGGGCTCGCTGGAACTGGCATTTGCCGTCTCATGCAACTCCGTCTTCACCCCGCTGGGGGTCAAGCTGGGCTCGGCGCGGCTCGTGGCGATGGCGGAAAAGTACGGCTTCAACCATCCAGCCGGACTGCCGGGGGCATCGGAGAGCACTTTGCCGCCGGCCTCGGAGATCCAGGGCGAACTGGACACGGGCTCGACCGCGATCGGCCAGGGCGAGGTGCTGGCCTCGCCGCTGGAGATGCTCGAGGTGGGCGCCACGATCGCCGACGGCGGGCACCGTCCCGCGCCGAGCTTCCTGGCGGACGCCAGGGCGACGGGCGGAACGCAGGTCCTCAGCCCGGCCGTCGCCAGAACGGTCCGCCACCTGATGACCGAGGTCGTCCGCGAGGGCACCGGCCGCTCGGCCGCCATCCCCGGGATTGTGGTGGCCGGCAAGACGGGCACGGCTGAACTGAAGACGCCCTGCAAACCCAGCGAAGAAACCTCAAGCGGCGAAGACGAAAGCGAATCGGCCGCGGAAACCTGCAAGAGCGAAGAAGCCGAAGGCAGCAACACGGACGCCTGGTTCACGTCCTTTGCGCCGGCCGTCCACCCGCGGATCGCGGTCTGCGTGATGCTCGTCAAAGACGGCGCCGGCGGCGATACCGCCGCGCCGGTCGCGCGAACCGTCCTCGAAGCGGGCCTGCACGCCCTCTCGGGCTAGCTGCGGTCAGACGTCGAGCTCGGCTTTGGCCGATTCCGACGGGTTTTCGGGGTTGACGATCTTGATCTCGAGCGGCCGGTTGTCCAGTGAGACGACCTGGATCTTGAACAGCAGCAGCGCGCCGGAGGTGGGGCCCGAGTTGGCGATCGTGTCCGCGATCGGCAGCTGGCCGTTGCCCGGGACCTCTTCCCCGCCGCGGTAGGCGAACGGGTTGGTCTGGTCGGGGACGATCGGCCGGTAGATGTTTTCCTGGGTGTCGAAGATCGTGATTTCGTCGGCCGCGGGAATCGGCTGGGAATGGTGGTTGTAGACCTGCAGGAAGACCGCGAACCACTCCTGGCCTTGGCCGAGCTTGCTTTCCGCGGCGCCCAGGCCCTTCAGGTAGGCCGCGTCCTCGGAGTTCGCCGGGTTGAGCTCGCGCGAGAGCTGGACCTCGTAGACGAGCGAGCCGACGTTGAGATAGGGAGCGTTGGCTCCCGACTCGCCCGCGTAGGTGCCGGTCGTCACCTTGGTGTGCGAATCCCCGCAGGCGCCGAGCGCCAGGGCGGCGATCAGGGCTCCCAGGATGAGGGCTGGCTTGCGCAGGCTGCTGATCATGCGCGCGGCAGTCTACCCACCGGCGACGGTCACGCGCCGTCCACGGTCGGGCGCGGCGCCGGTCTCCGACGCCTGCTCGAGGATCTCGCGCAGCCTGTGCATCGCCCGCTGGCCGTTGCGCCGCATGAAGCGGCGCGAGCCCAGCGCATCCAGGAGCCGGTCGGGAAGCGTCTCCGGGGCCGTCTGCAGCGTGAAGCTGACCCGGGTCGCGCCTCCCGGTGCCGGAGTCAGCTCATACACACCGAGCGTCCGGATGCGGTTGCTCTTGCCCGTCCGCCCGGTCTCCACGATGCGATGGGGGCGCTGGACCTCGGTGAAGGTCACGTCGGCCCAGCTGTAGCGGTTGCCGCGGACCTTGACGCGGAAGCGCGCCCCGGCCCCCCGGCCCACGGAGTCGATCCGCGTCAGGTGCCAGTCGCGCAGGTAGTGGTCGGTGAAGGACGGGTGGTTGGCGATGTCCTGCAGGTAGTCGAAGACCGCCTCGCTGGGGGCGGAGATGACGATCGATACGGCCACGGGGTCCACGCGCGCCGAAGTCTATTAGCCGCGCCCCTCGCCGGCTCGGGCGCCGCGCCCGCAGCGGCCGGGCGCTCAGGCGGCGCGGGCCGTCAGGCGCACGGTGTGGCCGTGCTCGCTGTGGCGGACCAGCTCGCTGGCCAGCGGCGGCTCGCGTCGCAGCTGGCGGCAGAGCTCGCAGATCAGCTCCGGGGAGTCGGCGGTACGGCCCTCGTAGAGGTGCACGTGCTCGCCGATCAGGGGGGTGCGCCCACAGTCCGAGCAGAGTGAGCGGTCGGCCGTCAGGTTGTCGAGGCCCCTCATGAAAAGCCCCCGCTCGAGGGCTTCGATGTCCTTCTGGATGTCAGCCATGATGGTGCTTGATTCGCCACCCGAACAGCGCCTCCTGCACCCGGGCCGGAGCTGTCAGCGGGGCGTTTCGCGGACAGCCGGCGCGGGTACCGTTTGCGGGCAGACCCACTTGGCCAATCGGAGCCCCGGGAGTCCTGCACGGGCAGCCAAGGGAGTCGTAGTGGAGCCGCAGCGAGAGTCAAATTCGGTTAGGTGGAACCGGAGGGGTGATCGTGGGCTTGTTATGATCGCTACGAGTTTCCCGGCGAGGGAGCGCCCCCTTGGCAGCACTATTGCATCCAGGAGAGGGAGGAGCAGGGCATGGAGACACACACCGCAGGTACCTTCGTCGGCGCAGGCTCCTTCTGCTGTCAGCAGTGCAGTTACACCCTGACGCTCGAGGGCAACGAACGCCTGACCGACTGCCCGAGCTGCGGCAGCAGGGAGTTCGTCCGCGCGTCGCTGTTCTCGACCGAGCGGATCTCCGCCGCGGCCGCAGAAGAGGCCTCTCAGGCCCACCTGGTCGTGCCCGTCACGCCGGGTTTGGACAACCGTCTCACCGAGGCGCGCTCCGCCCTCGAGCAGCCCGGCGAGTATCTGATCTTCGAGGACGGCGAGAAGCTCTCGGTCGTTCCCCTGACACGCGAGTGGACGCGGATCGGGCGCAGCCTGGCGGCCGACGTGCGCTTCGACGACCCCACCGTCTCGCGCCGCCACGCCCTGATCGTCCGCTCGCCCGACGGCGTGAGGCTGCTCGACGACCGCAGCCTCAATGGCGTCTATGTCAACGGCGCGCGAATCGATGGGCGAGTGCTCGAGGACGGCGATGAAATCATCGTCGGGCGCTACCGCCTGACGTTCCTGAGCCTCAGCGCCGAGGGTCTCGTGGCGGCGGGCCCCGACGCGAGCGCACCCAGCTCGGCCTGAGCGCCGCCGAGCGCCGCGGCAGCGTAGTATCGGGCGCAATGGCGAAGACGATTGCGGTGCTCTCACAGAAGGGCGGTACGGGCAAGACGACCACCGTGCGCACGCTGACCGATGTGCTGCGCCGCGCGGGCCTGCGGACGCTCGCCATCGACCTCGACCCGCAGGGCAACCTGTCCGACTACTTCGATCTGCCCACCGACGTCGAGCCGACGATCGCCGACGTGCTCTCGGGCCGCTCGGCACTGGATGAGGCGATCCTGCAGGACATCGTCCCCGCCAATCTCAGCCTGGCCGAGGCCGAGCTGATGCTGGGCGGCAAGATGGGACGCGAGCTGACCTTGCGCAAGGCCCTGGCCAAGGACGGTGGCGAGTACGACGTGATCCTGATCGACTGTCCGCCCTCCCTCGGCCTGCTGACGATCAACGCGCTGGTGGCCGCCGACCATGCTCTGATCACCGCCGAGGCTCAGTACTTCGCGCTGCAGGGGGTCGAGCAGGCAATCGAGGTCGTCGAGCTGGCCCGTGACAGCCTCAATCCGCGGCTGACCCTGCTGGGGATCGTGCTCAACCTGGCCGACATGCGAACCGTTCACTCACGCGAGGCGCTGGCGTCGCTGCAGGAGCGCTTCGGCGAGCAGGTCTTCGAGACCGTCATCCGCAGCTCGATCGCCTACGCCGAGTCGGCCGAGCGGGCCCGTTCGATCCTCGATCACCGGCCCGACCTGGGGGCTGACTACATGGCCCTGGCCGGCGAACTGATTGCGCGTATCGGCGGCCTCGGCGGTGCGGGGCGGCGCGTACGTGCGCTGGCCGCCGCGGCGGCACCGGAGAGCTAGAGCTCGGTCACGTAGGCGCCCTGCGGCTCGAAGGGGGCGCGCAGGACGCCGGCCCATCCCTCGGCCTCGCGGCTGAGCGCCTCCGCGACAGCGCCGGTCTGCTCGTAGAAGCACCAGACGAGCACCGTCGGCCCGGCGCCCGAGATCGTCGCGCCCAGGGCTCCCAGCTCGCGTGCCCGTCCGGCCAGCTCGTAGGAGCGGGGAAACAGGTGCGAGCGGCGCTCCTGGTGCAGGCGGTCAGCTAGCCCGCGCCCGAGCAGGTCCCAGTCCCCACGCGCCAGACCGAGCGTCAGCAGGGCGCCGTGGGCGACGTTGAAGACGGCCTCGGACATCGGCACCTGCTCCGGCAGGGCGGCCCGCGCCGCCTTGGTGCGAACGGACTGCCGGGGTACCACGACCAGCGCCTCGAGGCCCGTGGGCGGCTCGAAGCGGGTCGCCCGGCCGTCGGCGCAGATCACAAATCCGCCGTGGAGCGCGGCGGCGACATTGTCAGGATGGCCCTCGGCGGCCGTCGCCTCGCCCAGCAGATCGGCATCCAGCTCGAACAGATGATCGGCGGCCATCAGGCCCGCGACGATCGCCGAGGCACTCGAGCCGAGGCCCCCCGAGAGCGGTATCTCCGAGCGGATCCTGAAGGTGAACCCGTCGGCGGGATGGAGTCGCTCGAAGGCCCTGACGCAGAGGTTTTCACGGCCCCTGGCGACCGCCAGGTCGGTCTCGACCGCAAAGCGCCCGGTCTCCTCGACTTCCAGCTCGAGCGTCAGGGCTAGCGCGGCGGCCATGCAGTCGAAGCCGGGCCCGAGGTTGGCCGAGGAGGCCGGCACCCGCACGAGGCGCCTACGGATCACCCAGTACCGCCTCCTCGATCGGGCCGATCTCCACGGGGCAGGAGATGACCCTGCCGTCGTTGTTGGCGATGGCCGTCTCGGGATCCTTCAGGCCGCGGCCGGTGAGCACGCAGACAATCGACTCGGCGCCTTCGGCGCCGTACTTCAGAAGCCCTGCCACGGAGGCTGCCGAGGCGGGCTCGCAGAACATCCCTTCGCGGGAGGCCAGCAGCCGGAAGGCGCCCAGGATCTCGGCGTCCGTGACCGAGCGGATCGCTCCGCGCGAGTCGGTGGCCGCCGCCATGGCGTCCTCCCAGCGGACCGGGTTGCCGATCCGGATGGCACTGGCCACCGTTTCGGGGCTCTCGAAGATGTGGCCCTCCACCAGCGGCGCCGCTCCGGCGGCCTGGTAGCCGAGCATCCGCGGCGCAGCGCCGACCTCGCGGAAGCCGCGCCAGTAGGAGGTGATGTTTCCGGCGTTGCCGACCGGGATGCAGAGCGCCTCGAGGGCCCCTTCGAGGCCCTCGTGGATCTCGAAGGCAGCCGTCTTCTGACCTTCGATGCGGTACTCGTTGACGGAGTTGACCAGCACGATCGGGTGCGAGGAGGTGAGCTCGCGGACCATCGTCAGCGCCTGGTCGAAGTTTCCCTGCAGCGAGATCACGCGGGCCCCGTGGACCAGCGTCTGGGCCAGCTTGCCCTGGGCGATCTTGCCGTCGGGCACGATCACCGCGCAGGTGATCCCCGCGCGGGCGGCGTAGGCGGCGGCGCTCGCGGCAGTGTTGCCGGTCGAGGCGCAGATGACCGCCTTGGCGCCTTCGCGCACGGCGGCCGAGACGGCGCAGGTCATGCCCCGGTCCTTGAAGGAGCCGGTCGGATTGGCGCCCTCGAGCTTCAGCCGGACCGTCGCGCCGACCATCTCCGAGAGCAGCGGCGCGCGCAGCAGCGGCGTCGAGCCCTCCTGCAGGGTCACCAGCGGATCGCCGGCCTCGAAGGGCAGACGCTCGTGGTAGCGCTCGATCAGCGGCACATGGGTGCCCGAGAAGGCCGCGCCTTCGACGGGGCGCAGATGACGGCTCCACTCGCTGACAGGCTCGCTCACAGAAACTCCTCTTCGATCACTCGGATGGTCCGGGGCGCCGCGCGCATGAAGTCGAAGGTTGCGATCCGATCCACTGCGCTGCGCAACCCCGATTCAAGCACCGGGTGGGTGACCATGACGAGGCGGGCATGTTCGCCCATCCCGCGCTGGAGGACGGACTTGATCGAAACGTGGTGCTCGCCGAGGACCTTGGTGACCGCTGCCAGCACCCCCGGCTGGTCGGCCACGTCCAGATGGATGTAGAAGGCGCTCGCGACATCGGTGATCAGCGGCAGTGAAAGCGGCGGCGCCGGGGGGCGGGCACCGCCTGTCATGACGCTGACAACGTCGCCCAGCACGGCGCTGGCTGTCTGCAGCCCCCCGGCGCCGGGACCGGACATGGTGATCTCGGTGATCGCCTCGGACTCCACGGTGACCGCGTTGAAGGGCCCGGAGATCGCCGCCAGCGGATGCCCGGGGTAGAGGAACGTGGGATGGACGTGGACTGACAGCCCGCCGTCGCGGCGCTCGGCCGTGCCGATCAGCTTCAGCGCCAGATCGAGCTCGCGGGCGTATTGCAGGTCGTCGTTCTCGATCTGCTCGATCCCCTCGAAGCGGACCTCGTCCAGATGGACCGGCGAGCCGAAGGCAAGGCGGGCCAGGATCGCCATCTTGGCGGCCGCGTCGCGACCGGTGACGTCGTCGCTGGGGTCCGCCTCGGCGTAGCCCACGCGCTGCGCCTCTGCCAGGGCCTCGGCGTAGGTGAGCCCGCCGGTCATCTCGGTGAGGATGAAGTTGGTCGTCCCGTTGACGATCCCGTGGATCCGCTCGATGGGGGTCGCCGAGAGGGACTCCTCGAGCACCCGGACGACCGGCACGGCGCCGGCGACGGCGGCCTCGAAGCGCAGCCGGACGTCGTGCTGGCGCGCCGTCTCGTAGAGCTCCTCCCCATGCTGGGAGAGCAGCTGCTTGTTGGCCGTGACCACGTGCCGGCCGGAGCGCATGGCGCGGAGCAGGTACTCCCGCGCGGGTTCGATCCCGCCCATCACCTCGACCAGCAGCTCCGAGTTCTCGAGGATCTCCTCGAAGTCTCCGCGCGAGCGGGTCAGCACGCCGCTCAGCACCGGGCGCCGACCGTTCATGCGCTCGATCTCATCAGCACGCTGCTCCAGCAACGGCGCGAAGGCGCCTCCGACGTTGCCGTGGCCCAGCAGGCCGACGCGGAAGGCCGGGTCAGCGGACATCGCGCGCCGTCAGGTCCTCGAAGCTCTCGCGGCGCACCACTTCGCGTGCCTGGCCGTCGCGGCAGAAGATCACCGGCGGGCGCGGTACGCCGTTGTAGTTGTTGGCCATGGCGAAGCCATAGGCGCCTGTGGCCGGTGTCACGATCACATCCCCCGGACGCGGATCGTCGAGCATCGCGCCGCGAACGATGACGTCGCCTGACTCGCAGTGCTTGCCGGCCAGGATGCACTCGGTCGAGCCACCGAAACGGTCGGCTACATGCGCTTCATAGGAGGCGCCGTAGAGCATCGGGCGCAGGTTGTCAGACATGCCGCCGTCCACGGCCACCCAGCGGGAGACGTTCTGCTTGACGCTCTCGACACGGTAGAGCGTCACGGCGCCGTTGGCGCAGAGCGCCCGGCCGGGCTCGATCAGCAGACGGCCCTCGGCTGCGAAGCCCCCGGCCCGGACACCTTCGACGATGGCCGCGACATAGTCCTCGATCGACGGCGGGACGGGCTGCTCGTCGGTGTACTGCGCGCCAAGGCCGCCGCCGATGTCGAGCACCGGGAACTCGCCGAGGCGCGCCAGCTCGCTCGCGGCCATGCGGAACGGCTCGAGCTCGAGCAGCTGCGAGCCGATGTGGGCGTGCAGCCCGCGCAGGGCCAGCCCGTCGATCGCCTGGATACGATCGATCGCTGCCCCTGCATCCTGCATCGAAAAGCCGAACTTGGAGTCCGCCTGACCGGTCGAGATCTTCTCGTGCGTCTCGCCTCGAACGTCCGGGTTGACTCGCAGCAGCACCGGCTGGCCGCTCGCGCCCCTGTCACCGAGCGCGCCCGCCGCGACCAGGGCCTGCAGGCGCTCGATCTCATCGAAGTTGTCAATCACGATCGCCCCCACGCGGTGGCGCAGGGCCATTCGCAGCTCGGCCTGCGACTTGGCGTTGCCGTGCATGACGATGCGCTCGGGCGCAAACCCCGCGGCCAGCGCCAGGTGCAGCTCGCCGCCCGAGGCGGCGTCGCACCAGAGCCCCTCCTGCGCGAACAGCTCGAGCACGGCCGTGCAGGGAAACGCCTTGGATGCGAAGACGACCTGCAGATCCTGCTGGCCGCAGGCGCGCCCTGCCGCCCGGAAGGCGCGCGCCCTGGCGCGCAGGTCATCCTCGGCGACCACATAGGCCGGCGTGCCGAACCGGGCGGCCAGCTCGAGGGCGTCGCAGCCGCCGATCTCGAGGACGCCGCGCTCGTTCAGCCGGCTGTCCAGCGGAAAGGCGCGTGAAAGTGTCGTGCCGGTTGCCATCGCGGCTGATTATCGCCTGCCTGCTCCGGTGCCCGTCGGACGGTCGCGTTCAGGCCGGGGCCCGGCGCAGGGCGGCGGTGCCCCCGCGGGAGACCATCACGGCCAGCCAGGCCGCGCCGATCACGAACAGCCCGAGGCTCTCCAGCTGGGGCGCCGTCAGGCCGAGGGCGACGTCGCTGTTGCGGCGGATGAACTCGACGAGGAAGCGCTCGAGACCACTGCCCACCATGTAGAGGGCAAAGACGACCCCCGGCCGGACGCGGTCACGCAGCTGCCACAGCAGGTAGGCCAGCAGGCACATGGAGACCGTCTCGTAGATCGGGGTCGGCTGGACGCGCACGCCGGGCGGTGTGGGGACGGTGCCGTGCGGATAGCCCATCGCCCAGGGCAGGCTCGAGCGGATCCCGTAGTCACCGTCGCCCGATACCTGGCAGCCGATCCGGCCGATCGCATAGCCGAGCGCAAGGGCGGTGGCGCACATGTCGAACATCCGCAGTTCCAGCACCTTGCGCCAGCGCATCCACAGCACGACGCCGATCGCCCCGCCGATGGCGCCGCCGTACCAGACCAGCCCCGAGCCGGAGAAGACGTTGCCCAGCAGGCTGCCTTTGAGCGAGTTGTAGTTCTGGGCCAGGTAGTAGACGCGGGCTCCCACGACCCCGCCGATCAGGGCCGCGAAGACGATCTCATAGGACCAGTCCGGCGAGCGGTGAAGCTCGCCCAGACGCCGGGCGACGAGGGCGCCGCAGGCCAGGAAGCCGAGCGCGAAGCAGACGCCGAACGTCTTGATCGAGAGCCCGAATACCGCGACTTCGGGTTTCATCGGTTGCGGCTGGGGTGGCTCGGCATCCGCGGGCCACTTTAGGGCACGCCAATGCCCGTCTGCCAGAATCACCGCCATGGCGAGCAAACGCTCAAGCTTCGGCAGGGACACGGGCCTGCAGGCGCGGATGGTCTTCACGATGTTCCTGCTGGGACTGCTCTACGTCGTCTTCGTCGGCGTCCTGTTCGCCGCCGGTGCCGGGGCCGGGGTGATCGTGGTGGTGGCCGTGGCACTGCTGCTGCTGCAGCTGTTCGCCTCGGACAAGATCGGCATGGCGACGCTGGGCGTCAAAGAGGTGACCCCCGCCCAGGAGCCCGAGCTGCACGGGATCATCGAGCGCCTCTGTGTGCAGGCCGACCTGCCGAAGCCCCGCGTCTGCGTGATGGAGACCTCGATGCCCAACGCCTTTGCGATGGGCCGCTCGCAGAAGTCCACCACCGTCTGCGCCACCCGGGGGATCCTTGACATGCTCGACCCGGCCGAGCTCGAAGGCGTCATGGCGCATGAGCTGACGCATGTCATCAACCGCGATGTCATGGTCATGACGCTGGCCGGCTTCTTTGCGAGCCTCGCCTCGATGATCCTGCAGTTCGCCTTCTTCTTCGGCGGCGGCATGGGCCGCGGCGGGAACGAAGAGGAGGAGGACATCATGATCGTGATCGCCGTCTCCGCGGTTGTCTACGCGGTCTCCTTCTTGCTGCTGCGCGCCCTCTCGCGCTACCGCGAGTTCGCCGCCGACCGTGGCTCGGCCGTGCTCACGGGACGCCCCAGCGCACTGGCCTCGGCGCTGTTGAAGATCAGCGGCACGATGGAACGCGTCCCGCGCGAAGACCTTCGTGCGGCGGAAGGCATGAGCGCTTTCTTCATCATCCCCGCCCGGGCCAAGAACTCGCTGATGAACATCTTCGCCGACCACCCGCCGCTGGAGCAGCGTCTGGCCGCCCTCGAGCGGCTCGAGGCCCAGCTGCAGGGCACCGCCTGATCCGGTGGGCCTGCGCGACATCCTCACCGGCCGCCACGAGGTCAAGGGCCCGGCCCCCGATCGGATGTTCGCGATCACCACGGCCTACGTGACGCTCGAGTCCGAGCATCAGATCTCTCCGGCCGGCAAGGCCGCGATCGTCTTCCAGGCGCTGGCCACGAGCGAGTTCGAAGCGACGATCAAAGAAATGGAAGAAGTCGTCACGGCAACCGGCGGCGAGAGCGGCACGACCGTCGCCACGCAGGACGACCGCTACGGCTACCGCTGGATGGTACTGAGCAACGCTGCCGGCGCGGCCAGCATCGAAGACCTTGCCGTCGGCATCAACGCCGTCTCCGGCTCGATCGAGACAGCGGGCCACGGCGAGCGGCTGCTCTGTGCCGTCTTCGCCTTCACCGACGCGCACGGCAAGCCCGTCTACTTCATCTACAACTACAAGCGCGGCTACTGGTACCCGTTCGTGCCGGCATCCGGCGAGCAGCAGCGTTCGACCGAGCGCGAGCTGCAGATCAAGGCCCAGATGAGTGGCGAACTGCCGATCGAGCCGGAACTGGAGCGCTGGTTTCCGCTCTGGGGCATCCCGATCTGAAGCGGGGGTGTCAGTCGGGGATCAGGCCCTCGCCGGTGAATTCCGTGCCGGCCTCCGCGAACGTCGTGTCGGCCGGCGGCAGAATCACGTCGGAGCCCTCCAGCTCGTCGTCGCCGACGGGCGTGCCGGCCTCGCGGACGTAGTCCAGGAGGGCCGTGAAGGCATCCTCGAAGGCCGCCTCACGGCCGCCCTCGACGATGGCAACAACGTTGGCCTCGAGCTCGTTGAGGTGCCCCGCGTCGTCGTCGGCGAGCTCATACTGCGCCTCGCCCGAGATGCGGACTATCATGCTGCGCCACCCTCGGCCGGCTGGGATGTCTCGCCCGGGGAGATCTGAGCGGCCGGCGCACCCGCGCCCTCGCCGAGTTCGCTCTTCATCTTGGCCAGCTCGTCATCGACGGCCGGCTGGCTGGAGAGCTGCTTGAGCTGGCGGTCGATGTCGTCTTCGCCGGAGCCCAGTTGGGTGACGTCGTCAAATGTGCCGGCCGCTTCGAGCTCCTGGACCGCGTCGGCGCGGGCACGCATGTTTTCGGTCTTGTCCACCGCACGCTGCATCGCCAGGCCCACATCGGCCATCTGCTCGCCGACGCCCGTGGCGGCCTCGGAGATCCGGACCTGGGCCTCGGCCGCGGAGTACTGCGCCTTGATGACCTCCTTCTTGGTGCGGAAGGCTTCGATCTTGGCGCGCAGTTTCTGCTCGGAGTCCGTCAGCTTCTGTTGCTGGCTTTCCAGTTCGGTGACCTGGGTGTCCAGCCCCTGCAGCTCGGTCTGGGCGACGTTCTTGCGTTCCAGGGCGGCGCGGGCGAGGTCCTCCTGTCCGGCCGCAACCGCCTGGCGCGCCTGCGTGTCGAGCTTGACGACGCTCTGCTGCAACGTCGACTCCTGCATCTGCAGACGCTTCTTGGCGGTCACCACATCGGCGATCCCCTTCTTGACGTTCTGCAGCTGTTCGACCTGCTTCTGGTAGCTGTAGTCCAGCGTCTCGCCTGGGTCTTCAGCTTTATCCAGGAGCTTCGAGACCTTCGCCTTCACGACGGTGGACATGCGCCCGCCCAAGCCGGCCATCTGGATCCTCCTATTGCTGTTCCACGGAGCGACCGGTCAGCGACCGGCCGATGCTCACAAGCCTAGCCGACCGGCGTCTACAGCCCGACGGGGTGGCGGACCACGAAGCCCGAGTTCGACGGGCGCAGCGGACGCCAGCGGGGGCCCTGCTGGTTGGAGGGGTCATCGGCGGCGCTCGTATCCAGGCGCAGCCCGGCGACCGTCATGTAGGCGTGCCCGGCATTGCCGAAGATCGCCACCCAGCGCCCGGCGCCATGGGCGCCGAAGCCCTCGAATTCCGAGGAGTCCTCCGGTGTGGCGAGCAGTTCGCCACCGTGCAGGGCGAACGAGACGGTGCCCGAGCAGTCGTAGCCGTTGTCGATGAACGAGCCGTGCCCGCCGCCATAGATGTAGGGCAGCCCGATCAGCTCGTTGCCCGCCCAGATGATCTTCTGGACCGCGGCAGGGGCTTCCATCGGGGCGGCCGCCAGGCCGTCCACGTAGCGGGCGGTGGTGCCGGGGACCAGCAGGTCGGGACGGGCCACGGGGCCGGTGGCCGAGCTCTGCCCGGACGAGGGGAACGGGCTGGTGGTGACCGGCGTGCCCGCCGTCACGGGCGCGGCGCCGCCGGTCAGGCTGGCGGCCGAGCCGGTGGTCGTGCTCGGGGTGGTGCTCGTCGAGGTGGGGCTGAAGGGGACGACTTCACCGGTGGCGGTCTTGACGTAGACCGGGCCTTTGTACTTCAGGCTCGAAGTGCGGGAGGTCACGGGGAACAGGTGGACCTTCGGTGCGGCGGCCGCGGGGGCCGTGACGGGGGTTGCGGTGGTGGGCGCGGCGCCGCCGGTGTTGGCGGCGAGTGCGGAGCTGGAACCTGCGCCCAGGACAGTCAGGCTGCAGATCAGCGCGCTCGCGATACGTGGCTGCAAGACAACGACCTCTTTCCTCGGCCTGCGGGGTTAGCTGACGGGCTAGCGCTGAAAGAGACCGCGCTTCTCACGAACTTCGTGGGATTAGCCCCAACAAACTGGGTCCCCCGTTCCCGGGCATCTAGCCAGGGATTCGGCATTCGGTGCGGCAGACTAGCAAGGTGACACGACGCTTGCACCGGTAATTCGACGTAGTCGTCGATTATCCCGCAAATACGGTGATTTCCGCTTCGAACGGTAGTGTGGCGGCGATGCTCGACCAGGCCGCCCGACGCATTTGCCCTGCCGCTGTTGTGATTTTAGCCACAATCCTTGTGGGGTGCGGCAAGGCCGAACAGGGACCGGTACCGGGCGGCGGACCGACGAGTCACCTGGCGCCTGTGGAAGCCCAGGGGGCGGTCAGCCTGAGCACGCGCAACACGACCCGCCTGGGCGGCGCCGGCACGGCCGTGGACGCCGCCTCGGTTGCCCGTCTCGTCTACCCGGGGCTGACCGCCGCGACCCGCCCACAGGCCGTCGTGCTGGTCGACCAGGGCAACTGGGCCGCAGCACTCGCGGCGTCGGTGCTGGCAGGCGCTCCCCTGAACGCGCCGGTCCTCTACACGCAGGGGAAGAACATGCCGGCGGTGACGCTCGCGGCCCTGGAAGCCATGAAACCGCAGGGCGCCAGCGCGCTGGGCGGCGCCCAGGTGATCAGGATCGCCAGCGAAGCCCCTGTCCCCAAGCGCTTCACGGTGCGCACGCTGCCGGCCACGGGCGCCGCCGGGACGGCCGTCGAGATCGAGCAACTGCTGGCCCAGGCGCTGGGCTCGAGCGCCATCCATCAGGCGATCGTGCTGCGCCCGAGTGCCGCCAGGGCGCTCGACATGCCCGCCGCGGGTCTTGCGGCGGAGAGCGGCGCGCCGATCCTGTTCGCCGAAGGCCCCCGCCTGGGCTCCGCGAGTGGCATTGCCCTGCGCGGGCTGCACGGACCCGCCATCTACGTGATCGACCCGGGCGGTGTGGGGCGCGCGGCGCTGGGCGCACTGGCCAAGCTGGGAAGCGTCACCAGGATCACCGGCGAGGAATCGCCGGCCCCGGCCGCCAACGCGATCGCAATAGCCCGCTTCAGCAGCGGCGGCTTCGGCTGGGGAATCAAAGAACCGGGACATGGCCTGGTGTTCGCGAACCCGGGGCGCCCGCTGGATGCCCCGGCCGCGGCCCTGCTCTCGGCGACTGGCGACTACGGGCCGCTGCTGCTGCTCGACGCGGGCGGCGGGATCCCCGCCGAGCTCTCCGCCTACCTGGGCGACATCCAGCCGGCCTACACCTCGGCGCCGGAATTCGAGGCCGTGCGCGGGGTCTACAATCACGGCTGGCTGATCGGCGACGAACGGGCGATCCCCCTGCTGACCCAGGCGGAACTCGACTCGCTGTTGGAGATCAGCCCCCGCCAGCAGGGCGCCTCGAGCGAAGCGTCCGCACTTCAACCCGAATAGCCGACAGCCGACACCGGAGCCAGATGAGCCAAGCCGAGGACCCCCGCCGCCTGAATCGCCTGAAGGACACCAACGAGGTGACGCTGGAGGACGTGCGCCAGCTGATGGGGGCCTCCACTCCCCACTTCGCGTTGCAGCTGCGCAACCGGATCGCCAATCTGATCGCCGGCCTGCCCGCCGGGCACCCCGCCCGGCTCGAAGGCGAACGCGAGATCACCCGCCTGCAGGAGCTCGGCTTCAGCGGCGAGGTGCGCGGCGAGGGCGCCGCGGAGGGCGAGCGCCCGATGCCCTCGGTCAGTCTCGCGCCGGCCGAGTCCTGACGCCCGCGAGGGGCGGCTGCCTCAGCGCCTTCCCAGCTGGAAGACGCGCTCGCGCCGGGCGTCCTCGAAGCGATCCTTGAGCGCCTTGAACATCACCCAGAAGATCGGCGCGTCGATCGCCAGCGGCACCAGGATCGCCACGGCCCGTGGGGCGCCCACGGTATAGAGGACGATCGCCATCGCAGAGTGGGCGATCGCGGTAGGGATGGCGGCCAGCAGCGAGGTGTGGGCGCGGTAGCCGGCCAGGTGCTCGTGGACGGTGAACTCGAGCGTCCCGAGGATCACCGCTCCGAGCCCCGCGAACAGGACGGCCCGCCCCGACCCGCCCCGGGCGAAGCCGATCAACGTGGCCACCGCGCCGACCAGGATCAGCGACTCCGACAGCGGCCAGGGATGCCAGGGCGCCTGCGGGCGCTCGCCCACCCCGCCCGGATCGCGGTGGGTGCGCCGCGCCGGCTGGGCGGGCGTCGAGGCGCGCCGGGCCCGGGGGCGCGGCTGCTCGCTCGCCGGGACGGCGTCCCGAGGGCTTTCGGCGGAGGTTGTCCCGGCCGGCCGTGCAGCATTGCCGCGCCGGCGGGAGCGACCCCGCCTGCCACTGTTGCGCTTGGCCACGGCCTCAGGCGCCGGGCCGGATTCGACTGCCCGACATCGCCGTCGATCCTAACGCCTATGCTGAGCCCCGATGTCCTCGCTCGCTCCGAACGAGCCGGCCCCAGCCGGGATCCCGGACAGCCCGCTCGCGGGCCCCTTCCCGGTCGGCGAGTACGCGGAGGCCCTGCGGGCCAGGCTGCGCGACTTCGCCCACGTCCAGCTGCTGGGCGAGCTCGTCAACCTGCGCATGGCCCGCGCCCGTGTCTACTTCGAGCTTCGCGACGCCACCGGCGCCATCCCCTGCGCGGTCTGGCGCCGAGACTGGGATCGGATGCTCGAGCGCGGTGGCGAGACCCCTGCCGAGGGCATGCAGGTCGTCGTGGCAGGCGGCTGTGACTACTACGCCGGCAGCGCCACGTCCTCGCCGCACTTCTCCTTCTCGGTCACCGACCTGCGGATCGCAGGCGCCGGAGACCTGCTCGCGCGGATCGCCCGCCTTCGCAAGCAGCTCGACGGCGAGGGGCTGCTGGAGAACCAGAAGCGGCTCGTGCGCCCCCTGCTGCCCGCGACGATCGGCGTGGTGACCGGCGAGACGGGCAAGGCGCGAGACGACCTGTTGGCCGCCCTCTCCCGGCGCGGCTGGTCCGGGCGCCTGGTGTGGGCCTTCGCGCCCGTCCAGGACCGGCATGCTGCCCCGGCCATCGCCCGGGCGCTCGGGGACCTGGCGGCGCTGGGCGGCGTGGACGTGATCGTCGTCGCCCGCGGTGGGGGCTCGCTGGCCGACCTGCTGTGCTTCTGCGACGAGACCCTCTGCCGCACTGTGGCGATGCTGAGCGTCCCGGTGATCGCCTCCGTCGGCCATCACACCGACCAGACGCTGCTCGACGACGTCGCCGCCGTCAGCTGCTCGACGCCCACCCATGCCGCCGAGGCGGCTGTGGCGATCGACTGCAACCGCGCCCGGCGCGAGCAGGCCGCGCTCGCGGGGCGCCTCGGCGAACACGCCCGCCGCGCGATGGCCGACCGCTCGCGCCAGCTCGACGGCGCCAGGCGGCTGCGTGAACACGGCCGGCGGGCGATCCTCGAGCGGGCCAGGCGCCTGGCGTTGCTCTCGCGCGCGCCGGCCGCCCAGCTCGAGCGCCAGCGGGTGGGGCTGCACCAGCAGCTGCGCGAGATCCGGGCCGGATCACGGCGGCGCCTGGCGGACGAGCAGACGCTGACGCGGACACGCGCGCTGGTGCTCTCGCGCAAGGCCGCCTCGTGCCTGATCGACTGCCGTGAGCGCCGGCCCCGCGAGCTCGAGCAGCTCGGCCTGGCGCTGGCCGGCCACGACCCGCAGCGGACGCTCGAACGCGGCTATGCGCTGGCGCAGACACCGGCCGGCGAGCCGGTCTCCTCGGCCGAGCAGGCGCGGCGCCTGGCCGAGCTCTCGCTGCGCTTCGCCGACGGCACAGTGGCCACGAAGGTCGAGCCGCGATGAGCGACGCCGATGCCCCGCCGGCGGAGGGGCGTCTGACCTATGAGGCCGCGGCGGGACGGGTGGAGGAGATCATCCGCCGCCTGGACTCCGGCGAGGCGAGCCTCGACGAGACGCTGGCCCTGGTCAGCGAGGGCAAGCGGCTGATCGAGCAGTGCGCAGCCGAGCTGGCGGCCGTCGGCACGGCGCTCGAGGAGCTGAAGCTCGACGAGCTGGTCAGCCGGCTCGAGCAGGAGGCCGGCCAGTGAGCAGCTGGGAGCTGCTGTCGGAGATGGAGGTCGAGATCGAGGAGTACTCGCTCGAGGGCCTGCAGGCCAGCGTCTCCACCGGCTTCGAGCGGCTCAGCACCGTCGTTCACATGCGGGGCGCGGGCCTCGAGGGCCTCGGCGAGGACGTCACCTACGACGCCGAGGACCACCAGATCCTGCAGCAGACCGGGCCGGTGCTGCCGTTGGCGGGCCGCTACACGATCGCTTCCTTCAGCGCTCACCTGGCCGGGCTCGACCTGTTCGCAGAGACACCCCAGCGCGAGGTCTCGCGCCGCTACCGGACGTGGGCCTATGAGTCCGCCGCCCTGGACCTCGCCCTCGGCCAGGCATCCCAGACGTTGCACGGCGCGCTCGGGCTGACCCCCGAGCCGGTGCGGTTCGTGGTCTCGCTGCGCCTCGGCGAGCCGCCCACCATGAAGCCGCTGCTGGCGCGCCTGGGGCCCTACCCATCGTTGCGCTTCAAGCTCGACCCGACCAGCTCCTGGGATGAGCAGCTGATCGGCGAGCTGGTGCAGACGCGGGCCGTGGACTCGGTCGACTTCAAGGGCCTCTACGAGGGGTCGATCGTCGACCAGGGAGCCGACCCTGTCCTCTACCGCCGCGTCGTGGAGGCCTTCCCGGAGGCCTGGATCGAGGACCCCAAGCTGACAGCCGAGACCGACGCCGTGCTCGCCGATCACCGCGGGCGCTTCTCCTGGGACGCCAACATCCACTCGATCGCCGACATCGAGTCGCTGCCCTACCCGCCGCGCATGGTCAACATCAAGCCATCCCGGCTGGGCGGTCTGAAGAACCTCCTTGACGCCTACGACTACTGCGCCGAGCGGGGCATCGGAAACTACGGCGGCGGACAGTTCGAGCTTGGTGTTGGACGCGGGCAGAACCAGTATCTCGCCTCGATCTTCCACGCCGACGCTCCCAACGACGTGGCGCCCACCGGCTACAACCTGCCCGACCCTCCCGCCGGCCTGCCGGACAGCCCGCTCGCGCCGGCGCCTGCGGCCCGCGGCTTCCGCTGGGGCTAGGCCGCAACTTCCGTGGCGCTGCGACGTTTGCACGCCCAGAGCCGGTAACGTCACTCCCGGGCCGCCGCGGCAACGGAAGGACGAGCGGCCCCGACAGGAACACCCCTGGCACGAAAGGCCCCTGTGATGTTGGCGAGCAAAGACGCTCACAACAGACTGACCGCACTGGGCGCGGCCGCCCTGGCGGCCACGGCGCTGACGCTGCTGTGCCCCTGGAGCCCTCCCGCGCGGGCGGCAAGCCCCGGAGGCACCTCGGCGGGCGTCGAAGTGCCGAGCACACCCACGGCGGGATCCAAAAGCCGCTCGACCATCAAGATCACCGCGGTCAGCTGTATCCCGGCGTCCCACTGCAGCGGCAATGCACACCAGGTCTCCACGCACGGAGAGCTGCTCTTCAACGGTACGGCCCTGCGCTCGCAGATGGTCGTGGCCTTCCCCAGCCGCCCCGGCGCCCGTATCAGCCGCAGCTCCCCCACCAGCCGCCTGCGCTCGACCAGCGCGGGCCTGGTCGCGATCGTCCCCAAGGCCGCCCACTCCGGCAATGTGATGATCGAGTTCAGCAAGGGGCACTACACCGCCGGCTTCGGGCCGATCACCGTCTTCAGCCACGCCCTGCATCCGCCCGCCAAAAAAGTCGTCTCGCCGATCGTCGCCGGGGGCGCCGGGGCCTCACCGCTTGAAGGCCAGGGAATGTGGATCTGGTACGTCGAACATTCAGACGGCGGCAGCGTGCCGGCGATCATCACCCAGGCCCACGCCGCGGGGGTGACGACCGTCTTCGTCAAGAGCTCCGACGGCTCCAGCAACTACTGGAGCCAGTTCTCCCCTCAGCTGGTCGCCGAACTGCATGCCGGCGGGTTGAAGGTCTGCGCCTGGCAGTACGTCTACGGGACCAACCCGGCCGGAGAGGCCAAACTCGGCGCGGAGGCCGTCGCCAACGGAGCCGACTGCCTGGTGATCGACGCGGAGGCCGAGTACGAAGGCAAGTACGCGGCCGCCCAGACCTACCTCGCCGACCTGCGCGCGAAGGTCGGCGCCGCCTACCCCCTGGCCCTGGCCTCCTTCCCCTACGTCTCCTACCACCCCTCCTTCCCCTACTCGGTCTTCCTCGGCGCCAACGGCGCCCAGTACAACGCGCCGCAGATGTACTGGCATGACATCGGGGTGTCGGTCGACACCGTCTATGCCAACACCTACATCGCCAACCGCATCTACGGGCGCCAGCTGTTCCCGCTCGGGCAGACCTACGGCGGCGTCTCGGCGAGCGATCTGCTCCGCTTCCGCGAGGAGGCCGTCGACTACGGTGCCGCCGGATGGTCCTTCTGGGACTGGCAGGAAACGGGCACCTCTGGCTGGAGCGCCCTCGCCGCGCCGCTGAGCGCGCTCTCTTCGGTCACACCCAACACCACCTACCCCGAACTCTCAAAAGGGGCCAAGGGCGACCAGGTCCTATGGCTGCAGGAGCATCTCGCCAGCGCCATCCCCAGCCAGGAAACGACGGGCCTGTTCGGCAGCGAGACAACTACCAACCTCGAGTCCTTCCAGACCGCCCACGGCATCACGGCCAGCGGGGTCGCCGAAGCGGCCACATGGGCCGCGCTGCTGGCGCTCCCCGTCGTGGAAGTCAACTGGACCGGCAAAGGGCCCTCGACCTAATCCGGCACCCCTCCCCCGGGCCGCCCGCCACTCGCCCGGCCGGGCGAACGAAACGGGGCGCCCCGAAGGACGCCCCGCAAACCATCCCGGCCGGCTTTGCCGGCCCTCTCAGATCAGTCTCAGACGCGCTGGATCAGCGTCCCCGTGCCCAGGCCGCCACCGCAGCACATGGTCACGAGACCGGTCTCCTTGTCGGAGCGCTCGAGCTCGTGCAGCAGCGTGGTGATCAGACGAGCCCCGGTGGAGCCGAGCGGGTGCCCGAGCGCCATGGCGCCGCCGTTGACATTGACACGGTCCATGTCCGGTTCGAGCTCACGCCGCCATGCGGCCACGACGGGGGCGAACGCCTCGTTGACCTCGAACAGGTCGATGTCGTTGATCGACATGCCGTTGCGCGCCAGGATTTTCCGCGTCGCCGGGATCGGGCCCTCGAGCATTTTGACGGGGTCGCAGCCGACGGTCGTCTGGTCGACGATCCGCGCCCGCGGGGTCAGCCCGAGCTGCTTGGCCTTCTCGGCGGACATCAGGAGGACGGCCGCTGCGCCGTCTGAGATCTGCGAGGCATTGCCCGCCGTGATCTTGCCGTCCGGCTTGAAGGCCGGCTTGAGCTGGGAGAGCGTCTCGAGGCTCGTTTCGGGACGGATCCCCTGGTCGGTCACATAGGTCTCACTGTCGACCGTCATCGGCACGATCTCGCGCTCGAAGCGGCCCTCCTCGGTCGCCCGGTGGGCACGTTCGTGCGAGCGCACCGCCAGTTCGTCGAGCTCGGAGCGCGAGAGCTCCCACTGGTCGGCGATCATCTCGGCACCAAGGCCCTGGCCGACGATGTTGTGCTTGGCCATCAGCTCGGGGGTGAAGGCGTAGCCGAAGTCCTCTTGCGTCTTCATGCCCGCGGCGAACGGCAGGTGGCCCATGTGCTCCACACCCGAGCCGATCATGGCGTCATGGACACCGGCGGCGATCAGGGCGGCGGAGAAGTTGACCGCCTGCTGCGCGGATCCGCACTGGCGGTCAACGGTCGTGCCAGGCGTCTCGATCGGCAGGCCGGCTTCCAGCCAGGCGTTGCGGGCGATGTTGAAACCCTGCTCGCCGAACTGCTGGACGCAGCCTGCGATCACGTCCTCCACCTCGCTCGCGTCCACGCCCGAGCGCTCGATGACCTCGGTGTAGGTCTTTGCGAGCAGGACGTTGGGGTGGGTGTCCTTGTAGTAGCCCTTCTCCTTGTGCCCGCGGCCGATCGGCGTCCTAACTGCCTCGACGATCACGACTTCGCGGCCCTCTGACTGCCTCATGCTGGGAGTCCTCCTAAAGGTCTGTTGCCCGTCTGTTGGGTGAGAGGCCCCGGTGCACAGCGACCAACGCTGTGTCTCTGGAAAAATGCCCGGAGCCTGCAGCGCGTACTCTACCGCCTGATCCCGGGTCGACTGGTCACCCAGCCAGTCGCCAAAACGGCCCGGAACCACCTCAAACACAAAGGAGCATCGTGAGCAAACGTCTGGCCGTAGCCGGCAGCGGCGCCATCGCCTGCGGGCTGGCAGCGACCGCAGCCCACCACGGGCCGGTGCTCCTGCTGGCCCGCTCGGAGAGCTCCGCCGACAGGGCCCGGGCGACGGTCGAGAAGACGCTCAGCCGCCTTGGCGCCGAGGTCGACCCCGACCACGTCGAAATCGTCACCGAGCCGGGAGCGCTGGCCGAGGCCACCTTCGTCGTCGAGGCCGTCGTGGAGGACCACGACATCAAGGCCGGGCTGCTGAGCGAACTGAACGGCATCCTGGGCCCCGAGGCGATTCTCGCCAGCACGACCTCCTCGCTGTCCGTCGAGCGCCTTGCAGAGGCGAGCGGGCGCCCCGAGCGCTTCGTGGGGCTGCACGTCTTCAACCCCGTCACGCGGATGCATCTGGTCGAGTTGATCTTCCCCCCGGCGGCCAGCCAGGAAACCCGGCGCCGCGCCCTGGCGCTGTGTGAGGCCTTCGAGAAGACCCCCGTCGAGGTACCCGACATCCCCGGCTTCGTCGTCAACCGGCTGCTGTTCCCCTACCTCTTCAGCGCCGTCCGGCTGCTCGAAGAGACAGGCATGGCCCCGGCCGACATCGACACCTGCATGAAGCTCGGCGCCGGGCACCCGATGGGGCCGCTGGCCCTGCTCGACCTGGTCGGACTGGACGTCTCGAGGGCGATCGGCGAGACGATCGGGCAGCCCATCCCGGCGCGTCTGGAAGAGCTGATCTCGGCGGGGCACCTGGGCCGCAAGAGCGGTCAGGGACTGCACCTCTACTGAACCCAAACGCCGCTCCAGCAAACATTTATCTTGTCTGAGAGGACTTTTAGCTGACCTTGATCGGCTTGGACATACTGGTTCATGCGACCTCAAAGTCGCACCGCACACCCGCCTCCTCCCAGTGCGCACGATCCGGTCCGCTCCCCCCGCGGGCCGGACGTGTTTAAGAGCCCGAGTCGCGGCCCTCGCGCTCGCGGCGCGGCACGGCCCGGCGCTCGCGGATCCGCAGCGACTCGATCCGGTTCTCGCGCACAGACTCGACGCGGATCGAGAAGCCGTCCGCGTTGATCGTGTCACCGCGCCGAGGCAGACGCCCGAGCTGGGCGAAGACGAAGCCGCCGACGGAGTTGTAGGCGTCGCTGTCGGCGGGCAGGTCCAGACCGTAGTCCGCCAGATCGGTCACGGCGACGTGGCCGCGGACGAACCAGTCGCCGTTGGCGAGCTTGCGCACCTCGCCCGACGCGGGGTCGGTCTCATCGGAGATCTCACCGACGACCTCCTCGATGATGTCCTCCACCGTCACGACGCCCACCACGCGCCCGTACTCCTCGACGACGACCGCCATCGAGGTCCGCTGGCGCTGCAGATCGGCCAGCAGGTCGTCCAGCGGCTTGGTCTCGGGGACGATCAGGGCGTCGTGGATGATCGGCGCGATCGGCGAGTTGGGGCCGTCCTGCATCAGCTGGCGGACAAGCTCTGAGACATGAACGAGGCCGCGGACGCTGTCGCGGTCGTCGTCCTCGGTGACCACCAGCCGCGTGTGGCCGCTGGAGACACATGCCCGCAGGGCACTCTCGACATCCTGGGAGGAGTCGATCGTCACCACCGCGGGGATCGGCGTCATCACCTGGCGTGCCTCCTGCTCGTGCAGGTGAAAGACACCCGTCAGCATGCCTGCCTCGCCCGGGTCGATGTGTCCCTCGGCATGAGACTCGGCGATCAGCAGCTTGAGCTCGTCCGGTGAGCCCCCCGCCTGGGCGCGTTTCATGTCGACGCCCAGCAGCCGCAGGATGCGGTTGGAGACCACCGTCAGACCGACGATAAGGGGGTGGAAGACGATGCTGAAGGTCCGTAGCGGCCGGGCCACCCGTCGTGCCACCGCCTCGGCCCGGTCGATGGCATAGAACTTCGGCACCATCTCCCCCGCCACCAGCTGCGCGGTGGCGATCAGGGCGAAGGCTACGATCACCGACGCCGCCACGGCCAGGCCATGGCTGACCGAGTTGGGCAGGGCGCCTTCGAGCAGGTCCGCCAGCGCCGGCTCGCCCAGGGCCCCGATGCCGATCGAGGTCATGGTCACCCCGATCTGCACGGCCGAGATGTAGTCGTTGACCTCGGCCAGCTGTTCGAGGGCCAGCGAGGCGCCGCGGGCTCCTTCGTCGCGCATCACTTCCAGGCGAGCCCGGCGCGAGCGCACCAGGGCGTACTCGGCGATCACGAAGAACGCGTTGATCGCGACCAGCACGGCCGTGAGGATGAGCTTGAGGCCGTTCACGCGCGCGGGGCGGTCTTCCGGGCGCTCCCGTGTCCTGCGCCGATGCCCCTTCCGAGGCGGGCGTGGCCCTCGAGGACCGGCGGGACCAAGCTACTTCGGGGAAGTTCTTCGTCGTCTGTCATCGCGCGTGTCAGCCGCTCAACCGTAGCAAGGCCCACGGGCGGACGCCCGCGGGGGGCGGAGCCTCTCAGGAGAGGCCGTCGATGGCGCCGGCCAGGCCCAGATCGGCACCGGTCAGGCCCCCGGCCGAGTGGGTCGAGAGCGTCAGGCGGACCTTGTTCCAGCCGTGGAGCAGGATGTCGGGGTGATGATCGGCCGCCTCGGCCAGCTCGCCCACACGGTTGACGAAGCCGAGCGCCGCGGCAAAGTCGGCGAGCTTGAACTCGCGCTCGATGGCGGTTCCGTCGAGCAGTTGCCACCCGTCCAGGCCGGCCAGTCCCTGCGCGATCTCGGTCTCGCTGAGCAGCGCCATCGTGACGAGGTTACCCCGCTCGCCGCCCACACGGGCCGGCATCGGACTTCTGCCCCGGCTCTAGAGTTACCCACATGCGGATCGTCAGCCTCGTGCCCCATGCCACCGAACTGCTCTATGCCCTGGGACTGGGCGATCAGCTCGTCGGCGTGACCCACGAGTGCGACTACCCGCTCGAGGCCCTGGCGCTCGAGCGGGTCACGCGCGACGTCCTGCCGGCGGGCCTCAGCGCTGCCCAGATCGATGCGGCGGTGCGCGAGCGGACGCTCGAGGGGCAGGCGATCTACGAGCTCGACGGCCACGCCTTGAGGCGCTTGCGGCCGGAGCTGATCGTCACCCAGGCGCTCTGCCCCGTGTGCGCCGTCTCCTACGACGAGGTTGCCACCCTGGCCGCCACGCTGCCCTGCCAGCCCCAGGTGATCGCGCTGGATCCGAAGACGCTCGGCGAGACGCTCGGCGATGTTCGAACGCTAGCCGAGGCGACCGGCCGCCGCGATGAGGGCGTCGATCTGATCGGGGAGATCGCGGCGAGGCTCGACCGCGTCAAGCTGGCTGTCCGTGGGGCCAGCCGGCCGCGGGTGGCAGCACTGGAGTGGCTCGATCCGGTCTTCGTGGCCGGGCATTGGACGCCTCAGCTGATCGAGCTGGCGGGCGGCGAGGACGTGCTCGGAATGACCGGCGAACCTTCGGAGATGTGCTCCTGGGAGCGGGTGGCGGCGGCCCGGCCGGAGATCGTCCTCGTGATGCCCTGCGGCTACGAGGCGCAGCGGGCGCGCCAGGAGGCCCTCGAGCATGCCGGAGCGCTCTGCTCGCTGGGCGCCCAGCGGCTCGTCGCGGTCAACGCCTCGGCCTACTTCTCGCGCCCTGGCCCGCGCCTGATCGACGGCATCGAGCTGCTCGCCGCGATCCTGCATCCGGAGCGCTTTGAGCCACCGCCATCCGACCGGGCCCTGGGCCTCGCCGAGCTGGAGCTCAGGGTTCGCTCTGGCGAAGCTGGATGAGGCCCGGTTCTTCGGTGGCCTTCGAGGTGGCGATCGAGCCCGCCACGGCGCCTGCTGCGATCAGCGCACAGGCGACCAGCGCCAGTGGCTGGGCGCGCCTGCGCGCGGCCTGCTGAAAGGCCAGCGCCGCCAGGGCCCCGCCGATGAGACCGCCGACGTGCCCGCCCCAGGAGATGCCCGGGATGGTGAAGCTGATCACCAGGTTGATCAGGATCAGCCCGCCGACGCCGCTCTGCATGATCGGGATCTCGCGTGCGCGCATCTCCACGGCGGCCGCGCCCATGATCCCGAAGACGGCACCCGAGGCGCCAACGGTGGGGCTGTGTGGCGTCACAAGCAGTGCGCCCAGCGAGCCGGTCAACAGCGCTACGCCATAGATGACGCCGAAGCGCAGCCGGCCGATGGCGGGCTCGAGCATCTGCCCGAGGACATAGAGGACGTACATGTTGAAGCCGATATGGAGCAGGTTCTCGTGCAGGAAGCCGCTCGTCACCAGCCGCCACCACTGGTCGTGTGCGACTCCTTTGGTGGGAAAGCCACGGATGCTGCCGAACACCGAGCCTTCTTCCCAGGCCGAGCCGCTCGGTTCGCCGCCGAAGGAGAAGTTGCCCTCGAACAGGAAGACGATCACGTTGATGGCGATCAGCGCCAGCGTCACCTCGGGGCGCCGGACGGTGTTGCGCAGCGTCTTGACGGGGGTGCGCTGGCGTGAGCACTCGGGGCAGCGCATGCCGACCGCTGTCGTCGTCATGCAGTCCGGGCAGATCGGCCGGCCGCAGTTCGAGCAGGAGACCCCCGTCTCACGGGAGGGGTGTCGGTAACAGGTCGCCATGGCGATAGAGAGCCTAGCTGGGCCGCGGAGGCGCCCAGCGGGGCTCGGAGGACCCTCGTCGGAGGCTCAGTCCTCGCCGAGCAGCTTGCGCGTCTCGCGCTCGACATCGCGCACGGCCCGCTCGGCCACCTCACGGATGCCCTGCAGGCTCGGCGGCGCCGAGGCGGTGCGCCGGCGCGCCCGCAGCAGCACCAGTGCCACGCCGGCCGCGCTGCCGGCGACAACGGCCGCGGCCGGGCGAACCCAGTTACGGGGATCGCGCATCGCCCCCAGCTCCCAGGCCTCGAGCTCGTCGGCGGCCATCTCGGTGATGCTCGTCAGGGTGCTCTCGAGCCGCTCCACCAGGTCAGCCGGAGGCTCGACGGGCCGCAGCGCTTCGCGCAGCAGACCCTCGAAGTTGGGGGCCGCTTCAGTCATCTACCGCCTCCTTGACCAGGGCCGTCCCATCGCCGCGCTCGCCGACGATCTCCTCGAGCTGCTTGATGGCGCGATGGATGAGGACCTTGGTGGCTCCGTCCGTGCGCCCCATCGCCCGCGCGATCTCGCGGTTGTCCATGCCGAGGGCGAAGCGCATGATCAGCGCCTCGCGCCGGTCGTCCGGCAGGAGCTCCACGCCTCGCAGGATCCGGGCCAGCTCGTCGCGGCCCTCGACCAGCTGCTCGGTCGTGTGCGGCGCCGTCAGGTTGGTCGTCTCGTCGATCGGCGAAGCCGGCTTGCGCGCACGGTCGCGATAGAGGTTGGCGGCCAGGTTGTGGGCGATCCGAATCAGCCACGGCCGTAACGGGCGGCCATGCGATTCGCGCTGCGCCCGCTCGAAGTGCCGGTAGGCCTGCAGGAAGGTCTGCTCGGTCAGGTCCTCGGCGTCGTGATGGTTGCCGACCCGGTAGTAGGAGTAGCTGTAGACGTCGCGCAGATGGGCACGATAGAGGTCCGAGAACTCGGCATCGAGCTGCGCCTTGGACTTCTGACTGACTTGCTCGGCCACTCATTGCACCCTACCTCCGTGTGCCCGGCGAGCACTATGCAGCCCGGGGCACCGCCCGTGCGGCATCCTCGTCGGGTATCTCGGATCTCCCGGCGGGCGGGATTCCGCCCAGCCAGTCCCACTGCAGACTCACGCAGGCCCAGATGCGGTCGGTGACGGCGCCCGCGAGGCTCGGCGAGCACCGCTCCACGGTCGGGTAGCGCAGCGGCTTGCCCACCCGCAGGCGCACCTTGCGGGGGCGGATGCGCCAGCCGCGACGAACCTCGTCGGTGCCGATCACCGCGACGGGGGCGACGGGGGCTCCCGTTTCGAGAGCCAGGCGCCCGACACCCCGGCGCGGGTCGCCCAGCGGCCGGTGGCGGATGCGGGTGCCCTCGGGGAAGACCACGACGCAGTCGCCGCGTTCCAGGATCTGGCGGGCCGTGGCCATGGCGTCGCCGTCGCCGTGGCCACGGTCGACGGGAAAGGCACCGAGGGCATTGAGAATCCAGGCCTGCCAGCGCTTCTCGAACAGCTCGCGCTTGGCCATGTAATAGACGGGACGCCTGATCATCGTGCCGATCACGAAAGGGTCCAGGAAGCTTCGGTGGTTGGAGGCCAGGAGCAGCGGCCCCTCCTTGGGCAGATGCTCGCGCCCGACCCGGCTGAGCCTGAAGTAGACCCGGAAGAAGGGCACCAGGATCGCCCTCAGCCCCCAGTAGACGACCGGGTTGACGCCCCTGGCGAGGCTCCGCTCGCGAAAGGCACGCAGATCCACCTCGGGCTTTGCGCCGGAGGGCACCGGCTCAGGTTGGGTGTGCAGGCTTGCCACGCCTTCAATACACCGGCGAGGAGCCGCGCGTTACATGGGCCGGCCGTGCCTTCTCAGGCAGGCTGGGCGCCCAGGAGCGCCAGCTCGTTGTCCACCTTGCCGGGTGGATCGCCGCGGAGCAGCCAACCGCCGTCGGTCTGATAGACGAGCTCGCGCTTGCCCAGCTGCGTGAGCGCGCTGGTGACCGTTGGGCGGCGGGCGGCGACCAGTTCAGAGAGCACCGCATGGGTCAGACGCAGCGGCAGGGAGACGCCTTCGTTACCCACCTTGCCCCACCGGCCGGCCAGGTGCCATAGAAGCATGTGCAGGCGCACGTCCACGCGCGCCTGGTGGACGATCGCCATGTTCACCGCCAGCGCGCGCGAGCGCGTGAGGGCGCGTCCCACCAGCCGGCCTCCCAGCTCGGGGTAGATCGCCAGATGGCGCATGAAGGCTTCGTCGAGCACGGCCACCCGGACCGTCTCGAGCACGCGCCAGCCGGAGGTCATCTGCAGCGTGGGCGGATCCTCATCGCCCTCGGAGGGGCGCAGCACGTCGCCCTCGCCGAGCAGCTCGGCGCCGAAGCGCCCGCCGATGCCGACCCTCCTGATCAGAAGGCCTCCGAGGACCAGCAGGCCGATCCCGCTGAGCCCGCCGATCGCGGGGCCCGTCCGCCAGCGCCCGGGCGCCAGGGCGATCTCCCGTGTCAGAACCTGCTCGACCGCCAGGCCACGGCGCTCGGGCGAAATCGCCTCGGCGAGACCCGGGTCGCGCTCCAGCAGGCGACATAGCTCGGGGAGTGTTGTGGTGGTAGGAGTCATGGTGGTTTCGCTTTTGAATACGGACCAGCGCCCGGCGGCCGCCGCCCCTCTACGGCCTTGCCGGTGTCTCCCCTCCCTGTTCTTGGTTTACCCCCTCAGCTCGGCCTCAACCGTCCCGGGCGAGATCGACCGGCCTGCCGGGCCTTTCGCGCGACTGCAGGGCAGCGCCGCCGTGGCCACCGGCCCGGCCGGCTGGCCTAGACTGCGAGGCCGGCCCGCCGGAGTAGCTCAGCTGGTAGAGCGCCTGTCTTGTAAACAGGGGGTCACGGGTTCGAGTCCCGTCTCCGGCTTGCAAGCCCAGCCTGGGGCGTCGTTGGCCTCTCGAGAGGGCCGTCGGAGCTGGAGCGCCGTGCGTCCCGAACGGGCCGCAAGCCATGTGCAGCCGCGGCTGCCGGCCGTCTCGGGCTCCCTCAGCGTCGCAGGCGCGCCAGTGGCCAGACCGTCAGGCGTTGAATCCGAACGGGTGGGAACGCCATCACGGTGGTGTCCGCGTATCGGACCATCAGGTCCGCCAACTCCACCACGGCGCCCGGTCGCCGCGGCAGCCCGCGGCGGGTGTAGCGCCGCGCCCGGGCAAGCGCGGCAGCCTCCTCGAGGAAACCTTGCAGCTCGAGCGCCGGCTCCACTTCGACCAATATGTGGGCCTCGACCCCGCCATTGTTCACGAACGAATGTCGCGACCCCACGGGGGCGATCACCTGTTGGCCTGGACCGGCATCGATCTGCCTGCCGTCGACCTTGAAGCAAACGCTGCCGGCGAGGACATGGAAGCGCTCCTCCTGGGCTGGATGGAAATGCGGCGGAACATCCCCGCCCGGTTCGGCCCAGACCTCCGTGTGCAGGACATCGCCATCCCGGTGAAAGCTGAGCCGCTGGCGGCGGACGGGATCGTGGATCACCTCGGTCATCGCGTCTCCCCTGTCGGGTCCGACCAGTATAAGTAACCCAAGAGTAACATGGTAAGCCCGACCCCACGACTCCCAAAGGCTCAGCGGCGCGCGACTCTCATCAGCGCAGCGAGTGAGCTGTTCGCCCGCCGCGGCTACGACCACGCCTCGCTCGACGAGCTGGCAGCTCAGGCAGGCGTGACGAAGCCGATCGTCTACCGTCACTTCGCCTCCAAGAAGGCGCTCTATCTCGAGCTGCTGGCGAGCCACCGCGATGAGCTGCTCAGCACCCTCGCCCAGGGCATGCGGGCACCGGGTCCGCTCGCCGCGCGCATTCCCCAGGTCGCCGAGCTCTGGTTCGCCTATGTCGAGGAGCACCCGTTTGCCTGGGCGATGTTGTTCAACGATGTCACCGGGGACCCAGAGATCCGGACCGTCCACGCAACCATGCGTGAAACCGCACGCGACGCCGTCGCAGGCCTCCTTCGGGCAGAGGGGGAAATTGGGCTTGCAGACGATCTCATCGTGCCTGTCGCGGAGATCATGCGCTCGGCGATGACAGGCCTCGCCACCTGGTGGCTCGATCACCCCGATGTCCCGCGCTCCACGCTCGTCAGAGCCATTACCCGGACCACCGGACGGGGATTGGTCGTCTCAGCGGCGCACCTGGGCGCCGGGGAACCGGGCCCTTGATCCGCGCGGCGCCGCTCCGGACTCGAGGACCCTGGCTGGGGCGATTGCGGCCGGCCGGCATCGCGGGAGGGCGGGCTCGTCAGCGTTTGCCGTAGGCGGCGAGGAACGCGCGCGCACCGGCATCGGCGTAGCGCCTCAGCTGGGCCGGTGTGGCAGGCGCATCTTCGCCGAGCAGCATCGCCTGGTTGAGCGGGATCGACATGACGAGCCAGTTGAAGTGCGCAGCGGCCAGCCGGGGGTCGTCGAGCTGCAGGGCGCCGCGCGCCGCCAGCCGCTCGAATGCTCCGGCCAGCTCCTCGACCGTGCGGCCTGGGCCTCGTTCGTAGAAGAGCTGGCCGAGTTGCGGAAACCTGTGAGCTTCTCCGATCACGAGACGCCTGAGCTGCAACAGGCGCGGCTCCATCACGGCGCGCAGCTGACGCCGCGCGAAGTCACGAAGGTCGCGATCAACATCTGTCGTGTCGCCCAGCTTGCGTACTTCATCGGTGTTCGGATTTGCGATTTCGTCGACTGTGGCGGTGACGATCGCTGAGAACAGGCGTTGCTTGTCGGCGAAGTGCTTGTACACCGTCTGCTTCGAGACCCCCGCGAGTGCCGCGATCTCATCCATGCTGGCTCCCGGGTAGCCGTTGCCCAGGAAGACTGTCGTAGCTGCCGCGACGATCGCCCGTTGCTTACGCGCCGATCTACCCTCGCCTGCCGATGCCTCAGCCACTTGCCGGGGATACTAGACAGTCCAGTCTGCTTAAGTCTGCGCTGTCTCGTCACTCAGGGATCGAGGCACTGCCGGGTGAGTCATCGCGTGCCCGACCCTTCTTGGCGAAGTGGCCTCCGATTGCGACCGAGCCGAGAATGCCCAGAGCTATCGCGACCAAAGGCAGCGCCTGGTCGTAGTCGTAGGCGGTGGAGTAGCGCGTCTGGCTGATGATCAGCGCGGTTGCAGCGGCCTGGATGATGAACAGAGCCGCCCACAGGTAGCTGATCACGTACATGCCCGTGCGAAAGTCTCGGTAGAGGTCCCACATCGTGTCGAAGATCGCCATCCCCTCGTGTGTGCCGTCCGTCCCATAGCGCTGGGCCATGTAGAACACGAGCGGCTTGCGGACCAGGACGCAGGAGCCCAGGAAGATCAATCCGATCAGGCCCGCAACCGCGCAGTCCTTGTAGAGCAGCACCTTGGGAGCGTGACTCCCGACCAGCGCAATGACCGCGGACAGCGCCGTGAACGAGAAGATCGCGGCGGAGGCCCCGCTGAATTTGCCGGCCCTGGCCCAGACCATGAAACCGCCGATGATGGGAGCGAGGCTGCCAGTCAAGTAGCTGACCACGTCACTGGCGCCCATCCGCCGGGCAACGTGAAACAGCGCAATGCTGCCTCCGACCTCGACCGCCGTGACAACGATGTTGAAGCGGCTCCCCTTCCTGGCCGAGTGCTCCTCGAGGCCCCGCGCGATCTCGTCGTGCACCGTTGGCTCGCCGCCAGCCACCTTCACACCTTTTCGTAGCTCGCGACGATTACGCCCTTGCTGGAGGTCGTGCTGTGGGTGAGCCGCAGAGACGTCGAAACCCCCTCGGGGAACATGTGCCGCCCGGTGCCGAGCACGAGCGGAGCCAGCGTCAGCAGGTACTCATCGATCAGATCGGCGCTCATCAGCGAGCCGATCAGTACGCCGCTTCCCATGATCACAAGGGGCGTCTCACACCGCTGCTTGAGATCGGCTACCGCGGCCGGCGCCTCACCGTGCAGCAGCGTCGAGTTCGGCCACTCGAGCCTCAAATCGGGGTTGCGTGAGGCAACGTACTTTCGGGTGTTGTTGAGCGGATCCTTGAACGGCCCACCTTGGCCGTTCCAGTAGGTCAGGAGCTCCTCGTAGCTCCGGCGCCCGAACAGCCATGCGTGTCTTCCACCGGTCGACTCAGCCAACCGCTCACTCAACGCGGCGGCCATCGTCTCATCGCCGTATGGGACACCCCAGCCGCCGTGGTCAAAGCCACCCCGCGGGTCCTCGTCCGGGCGACCCGGGGACTGCATGACGCCGTCGAGCGTCAGCCCGTTCATGACGATCACCTTTCCCATCTTCCATCCTCCTTTTTCCGCGAGCAGCTCTTCGGATGCCCGGCGGAACATCAAAGCGCTCCGCTGGACGTCGTAGAACTAGACAGTCTAGTACGCATTTCCCAGGCGAGGGCTGGAACCTGCTCGAGTGCCCCGGCGGGAAGGAACCGCAGTAGGGGGAGTCCTACAGGAGGCACCTGGCAACGAGCCGGGCGCCGACAGCGCCCGAGTCGGGGGTGTAGGAGATCTCCTCTCGGGCCGGCCTGTGTGAACCAGATCCGTCTCGCCGATCCGAAACGACAGGAGACCCCCCAGTGCCCAGAACGTCGATTCTTGCCACAGCCGGCATCGCGCTCGTCCTCGCCGGCTGCGGCAGTACCAGCAGCCCCTCCAGCAGGACCTCGGCGGCGAGCACCGTCACCTCTGCTGTATCGACGCCCAGCACCGGGCCGTTCCTGGCCAAGTTCACGACTGTCAGCAAGGTCGCCTCGACGGTCTCGGCCAACGGCGACATCAACCCCTACGGCATCGCGACCGTGCCCACCAGCATCGGCAAGCTCGTGGCGGGCCAGGTCCTGATCAGCAACTTCAACGCAAAGGAAGGCGCCAAGGAGAGCGGCCAGGGCACCGGAACCACGGTTGTGCAGGTCTCCCCCTCCGGGAAGCTCTCACCATTCGCAACCGTTGAGGCCAACAACCTCCCCGGCCCGTGCCCGGGCGGGGTCGGGCTGACAACCGCGCTCAACGTTCTTCCCGGCGGCTACGTCGTCGTGGGCAGCCTCCCGACCACCAACGGCAAGACGGCAACCGCCAGGTACGGCTGCCTGATCGTGCTCGACAGCGACGGCAAGGCGGTCGAGACGATCGCGGGCAAGAACATCCAGGGGCCCTGGGACTCGACCGCCAGGAGCGAAGGCGCAAAGACCTCACTGTTCGTGAGCAACGCCCTCAACGGAGGGGCCACCAAGGGCAGGCACACGGTCAGGAATTCGACCGTGCTGCGGATCGACCTCGAATCCGGCCAGGGAGAGATTCCGAAGGTGCTTGGCGAAACGGTCATCGCCAACGGCATCCCGTGGGTGGACTCGCCGGAAGCACTGGTGCTCGGACCTACCGGGCTCGCCCTCGCCTCCAACGGAACGCTCTATGTCGCCTCGACTGAGGACAGCAAGATCCTTGCGATCTCCGAAGCGGCGACCCGCAGTTCAGCAGCAGCCAAAGGAGGCACCGTCCTGACCGAAGGCGAGCATCTCAAGGAACCACTCGGCATGGTGCTCGCACCGACCGGCAACATCCTCGTCAGCAACGGCGGCGACGGAAACATGGTCGAAATCACGCCGGCCGGCGAACAGGTGGCTGTGCAGAGCGCAGACAGCAAGACCGGAGCCGGGTCGCTGTTCGGCCTCGTCCTGGCTCCTGAAGGCAAGGGCATCTACTTCGTCGACGATGGCGAAAACACGCTGAATCTTCTGAGCGAGACGCAGGCGGCACCGGCCGCGACAACAAGCACCGGCGCGGCAACTCCGTATAGCAAGAGCCCCGTCGCCCAGGCGCCAGCGACGACGGCGGGCGCCGGAAAGGCGCTGAGCCTCGAAGCCAACCCACAGGGCCAGCTGAAATACGACAAGACGGCGCTGACGGCAAACGCGGGGAGGGTCGCGATCGACTTCACCAACAGGTCGCCGGTCGGACACAACATGACCGTCGCCTCCGCCTCCGGTGCCGTGGTGGGCGCCACGCCGACAATCCAAGGGGCCTCCAAGACGCTGTCGTTGAACCTCAAGCCCGGCACCTACAAATTCTTCTGCTCGGTGCCGGGGCACCGGATCGCTGGAATGGAAGGCACGCTCACCGTCAAATAGAGGCCGTCCGCTCCTCCGCACGGACGGCTGGTTGCCTGTCCGCGCGGCGGAGCACCCGGCCACCCCGCATTCAACGGCTCAGGAATGCACAACTACAGGGCGAGTGAACGACACGGGTGCGCCGTGTCGTGGTGTGAATGTGATCTTTACCGTCAGCGCCAGGCGCCGGTGACGGCGTAGCGCCGAGGCGGCCTTCGTGTCCATGTGAACCGCGAACGGCATCCTGCCCGCTCTGACCGAGAAGCGCACCAAGCTCCCGACCCGGGCCTGGGCAGGCTGCCCCGGTTGCGCTTTCGAACCTGTAGTTCCCCGGTTCGGGGAAGCTGCACGCGCCTTGCCAGCCGGTGGCTGCAGGGGCGGGGCTCACCGGGACGCCCGACGAGCATGCAGGGCCGCGCCGAGCCAGGCGATGTTGGTCCGAGGACTCCCCTGGGCTGAGATCCTTTTCGCCGCCGCGCCCTGGGTGCAGCGCAAAGAGGCCGGCGAGCGTCTCGCGCGGCGGAGCGGCCCGCCACTCGCCGGGAAGATTCACGCGGGGGCGGTGTCTAGAGGTGCATACGAAAGTTGCGTACAGCCGCAGCCCCCCACCTCAGGAGGAACCATGAAACTGACCTGTCTACCCGTCGCCCTCGCCCTGACGGTCGCGGCGAGCGCCGCCACAGCGGCGTCGGCCCAGAGCAACCATGGCGCGCGCTCGAGCCGTGCTCCTACAGTGCAGCTGCGCCACACCCGCCTCGGCAACATCCTCGTCAGCAGCTCGGGCCGCACGCTGTATGAGTTCACCCGGGATCACGCCAAGACGAACAGCTGCGCGCCGGTGAGCGGCTGCTCCGCAGTCTGGCCGTCGCTGAAGGCGAGCGGCCGCCCGACGGGCGGTGCGGGCGTCAAAGCCTCACTGCTGTCAACGACCAACGCCAACCAGGTGACCTACGCCGGTCACCCGCTCTACACCTACAGCGGCGACAGCGGCCCGGGGCAGACCTCCTACGTGGGCGTCAAGACCTTCGGTGGGAGCTGGTATGCGATCAGCGCATCGGGAAGCGCCGTCAGGTAGCGCGCAGAGGACTATCCGCACCGGCGTTGCCTGGATGCGGCGAGATCCTCGGCGGCCACCCTCGCCCGCCCTGCGTCACGAAAGTGGGTGACGGACAGGATCAGGGCACCGTCCCAGACGAACACGGGCGCGTAGCGCAGCTCGATATGGCCTCGGCGCTGCGCGCGCGCGTGCTGGGTGGCGAGCGCGAGCACGACCCCTCCGCCGAGGTCGACCAGCTCTTCGACAGTCACCGAGTACTCCTCGAAACCGCCCATCCAGCCTTCGATCGAGTGCCTGATCGCGACCGGCCCAGTGTGGCTGCCGAGCCCCCAGTCCGACACGTCCCAGACCGACTCAGACCCGAAGAAGGTGAGGATCGTGTCGTAGTCGGCCGCGTTGGCGGACGCGAACAGGCGTCGCGTCAGATCCAGCGCGGAACTGGTCCCCTCCCCGGGCATTCCTCCAGTATCGCTGCTCCCCCCTCACGCGGCGCCCTGTTTCGGCTATTGGTGCCCGCGCCCTCAGGCGCGCCGGCGGCGGCGAACCTCGAACTCCCACATCAGAACGACCAGGACGAGCAGGACGGCGGCCAGCAACAGGACCTGACTTCCGCTGACCGCGCCAACGATGACCGCGATGCTCAGGAGCACCTGAAGCACTGCTCGGATGATGCGCCCCCGGTCGACCACCGCCGGAGTATCCCATCCGCCCCTGGCGCGGGACTGGCTGCGCCGGCGCCCGGCTCAGTGGGAATGACCGGCCAGCGGTGCCCCGGGGGCCGCCGATGCGCCGGGAGCACCCTGCTCGAAGCGCTCGGCGCAGCCCGGCCCGCAGAAGTAGTGGGTCCGCCCGTCGCGCTCGAGGCGGATCGCCTTGGCTCTGTCGACCTTCATGCCGCAGACCGGATCTGTGGCGCCGCGGCTGACGGTCAACCAAAACAGCGCCGCGAAGACGACCACACCGAGGGCGTTCGTGAACAGCTTGTAGTCGACCCCGACCGGGGCGAAGATGTCCGCGCGGCTCGGGCGCGCTCCGCCGGGGATCAGGCCGAGCACTGAGAAGAGCAGATCCACGAGCACTGCCGAGACGACCATCGTGACGAACATCAGGGCGACGATCCGCGTTGCATAGGGGCCGCCGTAGTACTTGCGGTAGATCAGGACGATCGGCACGACGATCAGGTCGGCGAAGATGAACGCGATCACCCCGGCGAAGCCGATGCCGCCCGACCACAGGACCGCTGCCAGAGGGACGTTCCCGACCGAGCAGACGAAGCTCAGCACCGCGATCAGCGGCCCTACCACAGCGTTCTCCAGCAGCTTCAGAGCTCCGGAGGATTCGGCGAGGAACAGTGAGTTGAAGAAGCTGTCCGGGAGCTGCCCGGCGAACCCGGCGAGCAGGAAGCCGATCGTGATCTCCTTCCAGAGCATCGACCAGTCGTTGCGGAAGTTGTGTGCCACATCCGACCAGGCCTCGATGCTTCTCAGGCGCTCGGCGAGGCCCATCTCGGTGCCTGTGCTCTCATGCTGGTGCCCGGCCTCGGCCGCGGCGGCATGCTCCCTCGCTTCGGCTTCCAGGCGCCGTGAGACGAACAGCCGCGTGAGCAGGCTCATGATCGCGACCAGCACCACCCCGCCGATGAACTCGGCCAGCGTGAACTGCCAGCCGATCAGAACCCAGATAACGATCCCCAGCTCGAAGACGAGGTTGGTCGAGCTGAACTGGAAAGCCAGGGCCGATGCGGTGCTGGCCCCCTTCTGGAACAGGCTCTTGGCGATCGCCACAGCCGCGTAGCTGCACGAGGAGGAGGCAGCCCCCAGGCCGGTCGCGATCGCCACCGGCCGCACACCGGAGCCCCCCAGGGCCCGCTGGATCCGCTCTCTTGGCACCCAGGCCTGGACGATCGCCGAGATGGCAAAGCCGAGCACCAGCGCCCACCAGACCTCCCAGGCCATCAGGAAGGCGTCCTTCAAGGCGCTGCCGATCGTAGTCAGGGCCCCCATCCCCAGCACTCTAGGCAGGCCGCGCACGACCCCGCGGGCGCTCTCTAGAGCGATCGCTCCAATCGTGTTATGGTCCCTGGCTCCCTCGGACAGGAGCCGCCATGCGCCACACCGTCTCACTGACACTGGGATTCGCGGGGGCGTTCGCCGCGCGAGCCCTTCTGGTCCGCGCCGTTCTCGGCAAGCTGGAGCGCGACATCTCGCGCCTGAACCAGGGCGAGCACGGCCCGCTGCTGGCGGGATACAGCCAGGACGCAGTGCTCCACTTCAACGACGGAACGCACCGCTGGGCGGGCGAGCATCGCGGTAAGCCCGCCATCGAGCACTTCCTGCGTGAGTTCACCCGCGCCGGCATCCACGGACGCGTTCGCGCCCTGTGGGTCGGCGGCCCGCCATGGGCGATGACGCTCGTGGTCCGCTTCGACGACTGGGCCAGCAGCCCGGCGGGCGAGGAGATATATGCCAACCGCACGATGCTCCTGGCACGCACCCGCTGGGGCCGGATCGTCGAGCAGGAGGACTTCTACGAGGACACCGGGCGGATCCTCGAGTTCGAGCAGCGCCTGCGTGGACTGGGTGTCGAGCCCCTCCCACGCCGCGGCTGACAGGGCGCCCGCGAGACCGGTCGAACCGCCGATCCGCCGCGGCTGCGACAGACTTCTCCGATGGTTCGCCTGGGACGGTGACGGCGGGCCTCAAGTGGGCCGCCCGGGCCTCCGATGCCACTCAGATGAAGGTCAGTGTTTTGACGCATTTTGGGGGCGCCGCGGTCGCGCTGGTTCTCTGCACGGTCCTCGCGGGTTGCGGCAAGGCCGCGCCCAGGCGCGCCGACGCGGGTTCGGTTGTGCCCGTCTCCGAGCGGGACTTCCACATCGCCTCGCCCACTCACCTGGCCTCGGGCCCGGTGACGTTCCGTATCACCAACGAAGGGCCCGACGAGCACGAGTTCATCATCGCCCCCGCCAGGACGGGCGGGCTGCCGTTGCGCCATGACGGGCTGACCGTCGCCGAGGAAGCGATCGAAGAATCGGAGCCCGGGTCGCTCGAGCCGGCCAAGCCTGGAGCGGTCCGCCTTCTGCACGTCAGCCTGGCGCCCGGCCGCTACATCTTCTTCTGCAACATGGAGGGCCATTACATGGGCGGGATGCACGAGGAGGTGACCGTCGGATGAAGCCCGTGCGGATCAAACGCCTGCGTCCCTTCGAGAGCCGCAGCCGCTGGATCGTCCTGGCGATCCTCGCGACCTTTTTCGCCGTTGCCGCCATCAGCGTCACGCTGACCCTGTCGGCCACCGGCCGGGCACGCGACCGCGCGGCGATCGTCGAGGTCGCAGCCCGTCAGCGAACGCTGGCCGAGCGCTATTTCAACGAAGTCCTGCTGGTCCAGTCGGACCGTCCGGCCGACCCGTCGACGACCGCCACGGCCCTCGGCGAGAGCGCCCGGGCGCTGCTCAACGGCGGCGAAGCGCCACCGGTCAACGGCGATGACGACGGAGCGACCGTCCCTGCGGCGACGGGCGGCGAACTGCGCTCGCAGATCGAAGTGGAGTCGAAGCTGATCGCCGATACGGTGGCAACCGGCGAAGCGATGCTGGCCCACACCCCCGCCACGGCGGTCGCACTGAGCGGCGGTGAGCACATCGCCTCCAACGACCCGGAGCAGCGCCTGCGCATCACGGTCGCCCTGACCTCCGCCTCGGCGCTCAATGTGGCGCGGACGATCGCCACCGAAGCAGATCACAGCGTCAACTCCCTTGTGGGCACGCAGTTGTGGATCGCCATCGGCGGACTCTTGGCCTCCCTCGCTCTGGCCGGCGCGCTGATCCTCACCTCGCGGCGCCAGACGGCCCAGTTCCGCACACTCGCCCAATCCTCCACCGACCTGCTGGCGCTGGTCGACGAGCAGGGCTGCCGCTACGTGAGCCCCTCGATCGTGACCAAGACCGGGCGCCCCGAAGAGGACCTGCTGGGGGCCGGCCTGGCCGAGCTGGTCCACCCCGAGGACCGCCCGCTGCTCGTGGACATCGCCGCCAGGGCGCACCCCAAGGCCGTCTCGTTCCGGCTGCTTGACGTGGCAGGCGAATGGCGCCACCTCGACGCCCGGGTCACCGACCTGCGCACCGACCGCCACCTGCGGGGCGTCGTCATCAACGCGCGCGACACGACCGAGCGCTTCCGCCTGGAGCAGGAGCTGACCCACAAAGCCGACCACGACGGATACGTCAGCATGCTCGCCGAGGCGCTCGAGATGGCCGACGAGGAGCCGGCCGTCTGCGATGTCGTCGAGCGTGCCATGGCCGAGATCTCCGAGGCCACGCCGATGGAGCTGCTGCTCTCGGACTCCAGCCGCGCCAACCTGCGCAGCGTCGCGGATTCGCCCACCGCCGGCGCCCCCGGCTGCGGTGTCAAATCCCCCTTCTCCTGCGTTGCCGTGCGTCGCGGCAGCGCCGTCGTCTTCGATTCCAGCGAGGAACTCAACGCCTGCCCGCACCTGCGCGGACGCGCGGGGGGCGCCTGCTCGGCCGTCTGCGTTCCCGTCGGCTTCATGGGCCGTTCGCTGGGCGTCCTGCACACGACCGGGCCCGAGCACACCATCCTCGACGAGGAGCGGGTCGCCCGGCTGCGCGCGCTGGCAGCCCAGTCCGGCTCGCGCATCGGGACCGTCAGGGCGTTCGAGAAAACCCAGCTGCAGGCCTCCACCGACGGCCTCACGGGACTGGTCAACCGGCGCACGGCGGAGACGCGCCTGCGCGAGATGATCAAAGAGGGAAAGCTCTTCGCTGTCGTCCTGGCGGACCTCGACCACTTCAAGCAGCTCAATGACACCCACGGCCACGAGGCCGGCGACCGGGCTCTGCGACTGTTCGCCTCGGTCGCCCAGGACACGCTCCGCGACCACGATCTGGTCTCGCGCTGGGGCGGGGAGGAGTTCATCATCGTCCTGCCCGAGCTCGACCGCACCCAGGCCTGCACCGTCATCGACCGCCTGCGGCTCGCCCTGGGGCGCGCCCACACAGGTGAAACCCCCAGCTTCACCGCGAGCTTCGGCGTCTCGGACTCCAACCAGTCGGAGAGCATCGAGGAACTCGTGGCGATCGCCGACGTGGGGCTTTATGCCGCCAAGGAGGCGGGCCGCGACTGCGCCGTGGTGGGCGAGGCCGACGGGCCGGCGCCGGCACGCCGCGAGGCAAACCCCAATGCCGAACGCCGCGACGCCCGCCCGCCGATCCAGGAAGCCTCCTACGAAGAGGACCCTGCGCCCAACGGCGCCCAGATACGCTGAGGGGCAGCCTCGCCCCTCCGATGTCCTTTGAGCCACCTTCGACAGCCGAGCAGCCACGCGGGCGCGAAGCCGAACGGGCAAGCATGCTCGAGCGGCTCCCCGCCGGCGGCTCCTGCGCTCAGATCGGCACCTGGCGGGGCGACTTCGCGGCGCTCATCCTCGAGCACCGCAAACCGGAGAAGCTCTATCTGATCGACCCCTGGGCCCAGGGCAGAGAGCCCGATCCGCAGGGCCCCGGGGCCGGCGAGGGCAAGCCTGAGCACCAGGCAGTCGAGGACCTCTTCCAGAGCGTCCTCGGCCGCTTTGAGTTGCAGATCGACGACGGCCGCGTCGTGGTCATGCGCCAGCGTCCGACCGACGCCGCCCTGACCTTCGCACCGGACAGCCTGGACTGGGTCCACATCGCCGGCGAGCAGAGCTACGACGGTGTCGTGGCCGACCTGAATGCCTACTTCGCGGTCGTCAAACCCGGCGGATACCTGGCCGGCGAGCACTACGGCGAGGGGGCCTCGGCCTTCGGCGAAGGGGTCAGGCAGGCTGTCGAGCAGTTCCTCCCCCGCTGCTCGGGCTTCGAGCTGATCGGAACGCAGTTCCTGCTGCGCAAGCCCGAATGAGCCGGCGGGCCGGCCTCAGCCAACGCTGATCGCGCGCTCAGCCAAGTACGCCGGCCCGGGCCAGCAGACCTTGCCGGCGCAGGAAGTCGACCTGCTCGCCGCCCACGCGCGCGGGGCCCTCGCCGAGGAAGGCACCGAAGTGGTCGTAGGGGAAACGGTGCAGCTCTCCCTGGGGCGCCCGTTGGGCGAAGCGTTCGACCGCCTTGCGGGAGACCGAGATGTCCTGTTCGCCGCCGCCGACCCAGACCGGACCGAAGATCCGCCGCGCCTTCTGCAGCGGCCGGTGCAGAGCGATCGTCAGAAAGATCCCCGGGGAGATCTCGTTGCGCCAGGGCGAACCGGCCGGGATCGAGGCGGCGAAGCCGTCGGCCTCGCCCGGCAGCGTCATCGCCGCGTGCGCCCCCGGCTGGCCGGTCACGGCGACCAGGTTGTGGCGGCCGAACTGGTCGGCCAGGGCGCGTGGGATCAGCCAGGCGCTCAGCAGCGGCGGCGTCGCCAGCACCCGCGCGAGGCCCTCGACGAGCGGGCACAGGGCGAGCGTCGCCGCGATCGAGGGGTCGGCTGCGGCCGTTTCGATGACATGCCCGCCGCTGAAGGAGAAGCCCCACAGGACGATCCGGTCTGGATCGATGCCCTCGAGGCTGCGCGCGAAGGCCACCGCCGCCCGCCAGTCCTGTAGCTGAGCGGCCTTGCGGAAGCGCTGGCGCGGCATCCCGCCGGAGTCGCCGAGGTAGCGGTGGTCGAAGACGAGCACCGCCGCCCCGGCGTCCGAGAGCAGCTCGGCATAGGCCTCAAGGCCGTCGTGGCGGGTCAGCGAGAAGCCGTGGGCCATCACCACGCAAGGGGTGCCGCCCTCGGGCGCGGCCCCCTCCGCCGGGCGGTAGAGCCACGCCGCGCACTGATCGCCCGCCGATGGGAACTTGAGGTCGGTCCGCTCGCGTGGCATGGCCCGGCGGAGCTCAGCCCGCGTACATGCCCTCGATGGCAGCCGTGTACTTCTCCGCGATGGGCTTGCGCTTGAGCTTCATCGTCGGTGTCAGCTCATCCCCGCCGGGGAGCCAGTCACCCTCGACGATGGTGAACTTCTTGATCTGTTCGACTTTGGCCAGCTTCTCGTTGGCCTTGGCGACACCCTCCTCGACGGCCGCGCGGACACGCTCGTCGCCGGCCAGGGCCTCCAGTGAGCTGTCCTCGATCCCCTGTTGGGAGGCCCACATCGGCGCGAAGTCGGCGTCGAGGACGATCAGAGCCGTGTTGTAGGGGCGCATGTCGCCGATCGTGCAGGCCTGCCCGATCAGAGGCGAGGCCGTCTTGAGCGTTGCCTCGATGTTGGCCGGTGACATGTTCTTGCCCCCGGCGCTGATGATCAGCTCCTTCTTGCGGTCGACGATCTTCAGATAGCCCGCCTCGTCGAACTGGCCGATATCGCCGGTCCTCATCCAGCCGTCCTCGGTGAACACCTCGGCCGTCTTCTCGGGCAGGTTGCGGTAGCCCTTCATGACGACCCCGGAGCGGATCAGCACCTCCCCGTCGGTGTCCAGCTTGATCTCGACCCCCGGAGCAGGCGGCCCCACCGTGCCGATGCGGATCCTGCCGGGAGGGTTGACCGTGCCGGCACCGCAGGTCTCGCTCATGCCCCACAGCTCCGCCAGCGGCAGGCCGATGGCGTGGAAGAACTCGAGCACTTCGACCGGCGTGGGCGCGGCGCCCACGTTGATCGCCTCGACCTGGTCGAGGCCGAGCATGCTCCGCAGGCCCGCGAAGATCTCGGCGTCGGCCTTGGCCACCTGCTCGGCCAGCTCGGCCGGGACATCCTCGCCACGCTGCTCGAGGCGGACCTTCTCGATCGCCGCCGCCAGGGCGGCCTCCATACCCTCGCGCTGCTCGGGCGGCTGGCTGGCCATCATCGTCTCCAGGCCCGCCTTCAGCTTCTCCCAGATCCTGGGCACCGCGAAGAACCAGCTGGGGCGTACTTCGGGAAGGTAGGAGAGGACCTGGCGGGGGTCCTCGCAGCAGGTGATCTGCAGCCCGTAGACGATCGGCAGATAGTGGTGGGCGTTGCGCTCGGCCACATGGGCGCTGGGCAGCCACGAGATGACCCGGCCGTCCATCGGGAACTCGATCAGCTCGTCCAGTCCCTCGACGGCCGCCAGGAGATTGCTGTGGATCAGCTGCACACCCTTGGGCGGACCGGTGGTGCCGGAGGTGTAGATCAAGGTCAGGATGTCGTCGGGTTCGATCTGGGCGACCGCCGCCTCCACGTCGAAGTCCGGTTCGGAGCCCTCGACTTCAGAGAGCGTCATGCGACCCGGAGCCGGAGCGGCGTCGATCACGATGACGTGCTCGAGCGCCGGCACCTCCCGCCTGGCCTCGGCGATCCGCTCGAGGTACTGGGCCTCGCAGATGACGATGCGCGCTTCGGCGTCTTTCAGCAGATAGGCGATCTGCTCGGCCGTGTAGGTGGAGTAGATCGAGAAGGGCGCCGCGCCGAGCATCATCCCCGCCAGGTCGCAGAGGTGGAACTCGGGCCGGTTTCCGATCATCAGGGCGAGCGTTTCGCCTCGTTTGAGACCGAGGCGGTGCAGGCCTCCGGCGAGGGCATCGACACGCTCGCGCAGAGCGCCCCAGGTGATCGTGAACTCGTCGCCTTTGGTGCGGATCGCCACGTCATCTGCCCGTTCGGCGGCCGTCAGGCGGAAGGCCTCGGCGATCGTCCTGGCGCTCGTGGCGGCTCGCTCCCCGCCCGTCTTTGGTGTGACTGCGGCCTCCATTTGCAAACTCCTCCCGAATCGCGACCGGCGCCCCCACCCCAGGGGCTCTATGGGCCCGATCATAGACCGCTCGGGCGCCCGGCGGGGGCGTCCCGGCTAGGCTCGCAAAATGCGAACGGGAGAGCTCGGCTTCTGGTGGCACTCGCTGGGCGGCCCACCGGCCCCCCGGGCGCCCTTGGAGGGATCGCTGGAGGCCGACGTGGCGATCGTCGGAGCCGGCTACACGGGACTGTGGAGCGCCTACTACCTGGCCGGCGCCCGGCCGGAGTGGCGGATCGTGGTGCTCGAGGCCGAGCAGGCAGGGTTCGGCGCCTCGGGGCGCAACGGCGGCTGGGTCTCCGGGTTCTTCTCAGGGCCCGCCCGGGCCTACATCGGACGATCAGGTCAGGCCGCCTACGCCACCCTGCAGCGGCGCATGTTCGAGACGGTCACAGAGATCGAGACGGTGCTCGATCGCCACGGGATCGAGGCCGACATGCTGCGGGCAGGCCATCTCTCGGTGGCCCTCGGCACGGCCCAGCGCCGCCACCTCGAGGACGAGCTGGCCGCCGCGCGCGCCCTCGGCCTGGGCGAGCAGGACCTGCGGCTGCTGGAGGGCGATGAGCTCACCGAGCGGGTCCGCGTCGCCGGTGCGCTCGCAGCCAGCTTCTCGCCGCATGTCGCCCGGGTCCATCCGGCCAAGCTGCTGACGGGCCTCGCAGAGACGGTCGAGCAGCTGGGCGTCCAGATCTTCGAGCGCACACCGGTCGGCTCGATCGAGCCCCGCAGGGCCCTGACGCCGCGAGGAGCGGTCTCGGCACGCTGGGTCGTTCAGGCGACCGAGGGTTACACCTCATCGCTGCGCGGCCGCCGGCGCGCGCTCGTGCCGATGAACAGCTCGATGGTAATCACCGAGCCGCTCGGCGAGGCAGCCTGGGAGGAGATCGGCTGGCAGGGCTGCGAGGTGATGGGCGATGAGGCGCACGTCTACGTCTACCTGCAGCGGACCGCCGACGGGCGGATCGCGATCGGCGGCCGTGGGGTTCCCTACCGGTTCGGCTCGCGCACCGACGGGCGCGGAGAGACGGCCGCGACGACGGTGGCGAGCCTGCGCGAGAAGCTGACCGCGATGTTCCCCGCCAGCGCCGAGACGCCGCTTGCGCACGCCTGGTCGGGTGTCCTCGGGGTTCCCCGCGACTGGTGCGTCTCGATCGAGGCGGACCCGCAACGCGGCCTTGCCCGGGCCGGCGGCTATGTCGGGGAAGGCGTCGCTGCGGCCAATCTGGCCGCGCGCACGCTGCGCGACCTGATCCTGGGCGAGGACAGCGAGCTGACGCGGCTGCCCTGGGTGGGACGCCATCCGCGCAGCTGGGAGCCCGAGCCGCTGCGCTGGGCCTCGATCCACGCTGTCTATGCGCTCTACCGGCGCGCCGACGCGGCCGAGGCACAGAGCGGGCGACCCTCCCGGCTGGGACGGCTCGTCGACGCCGTGTCAGGGCGCGTTTGAGCCAATAGCATCGGCCTTCGTCCACCCGAGGAGGCCAGATGTCCTACGAGACGGTGCTCTATGACACCGATGAGGCGGTTGCAACGCTCACCCTCAACCGGCCCGAGCGGCTCAACACGATCGTGCCGCCGATGCCCGACGAGCTTGAGGATGCGGTTCAGCGAGCCACCCGCGACGAGGCCGTCAAGGTCATCGTCCTGCGCGGCGCCGGTCGCTCCTTCTGCGCCGGCTTCGACTTCGGTGGTGGCTTTCACCACTGGGACGAGTCGCTGGCCACGGACGGCCGCTGGGACCCCGGCAAGGACTTCACCTTCGCCACCTCCCAGGCGCTGGGCGTCGTGCCGAAGTTCATGAGCATCTGGCGCTCGCCCAAGCCGGTGATCGCACAGGTGCATGGCTGGTGCGTCGGCGGCGGCTCGGACATGGCCCTGTGCGCCGATCTCGTCATCGCCAGCGAGGACGCCCGGATCGGCACCTCCTATTCGCGCATGTGGGGTTGCTATCTGACCGGCATGTGGCTCTACCGGCTCGGGCTGACCAGAGCCAAGGAGTACGCCCTGACAGGCAAACCTCTGTCGGGCACCGAGGCCGTGGAGGCAGGCCTGATCAACGCGGCCGTCCCCTTCGCGCGCCTCGAGCTCGAGGTCGCCGAGCGTGCCCGGCAGCTGGCCGGGATCCCCGCCTCGCAGCTGGCGGCCATGAAGCTGATCGTCAACCAGGCCTACGAGAACATGGGCCTCGCCTCCACCCAGCTGCTCGGCCCGGTTCTCGATGGCCTGATGCGAAACACCCCCGACGCGGACACCTTCATCGAGCTTGCCGAGCGTGAGGGGGTCGGCGCGGCCGTGGCCATGCGCGACGGGGAGTTCGGCGACTACAGCCAGGCGCCCCTGGAGGACCAGCCGAATCCCGCCAACGTCATCGTGGCCCGGCCCGCTCGCCCTTGACGGCGCCGTAGCGGCTCCAGTGGCGCTCGGGGATGTCCTCGGGGTCCTTGTACCAATGCCAGACGCAGGGGTCCTTTGAGTAGTCCTGGGGCGGTTCGGAGGGATAGAGCGGGTAGCCCGACCACTGGATCGGCAGCGACTCGTTCATGAAGCTGCAGTGCGTGCAGTACAGCGGGAACCCCTTGCGATCGAAGGACCAGTCGTGGGCCTGCTGCGTGACGCCGCCCCCCGGCAGGCCCTCGTATGCGCCGTTGCGCACCAGGCGCTGCCCCGAACCGCAGGGGTTCATCGAGAAGCTGACCTTCTCCTCATCCTCGACGATCGTGAACGAGCCCGGGTTCGGCCCGACGCCCGAGCAGGAGTGCGCACGCCAGGTGGCGGCGAGCAGCTCGACGATCTTGCGCCGGTCGAGCGAGTTGATCGCATCGTGGTGCTGGCGCCAGCCGCGCCCCATGCTCTCGCTCCAGGCTTCGGCGACACCGTCCTCGCCAAGGCGCTGCTGGATGAAGGAGACGAGGTCGAGGACACCGCCGGCCATCAGGTCGTGGAGCATCTGCCACTCGTGCTTCATCTCCCCGCACAGCCGCCGCGCCTGCTCGAGGTCGCCGGCATCGATCGCCTCGATCGCCCTGTCCATCGTCGGGCGCGACATCTGCTCGAGCTCGGCGGGTGAAAACCAGCGGTCTGTCATCGTTCCTCCTTCGATGGTCGTCGGGAACGATTGTGACTGACCAACCTCAGAGGGCGCTCGTCACTGGTGCAGCCCGGGGGATCGGCGCGGCGATCGCAGAGCGCCTGGCCGCCGACGGCCACGAGGTGCTCACGCTGGATCTGCATGAGGGCTGCGACATTGCCCTCGATGTCGCCCGTGGCCAATTCCCGGCGCTCGGTCCGATCGACATCTGCATCGCCAATGCCGGGGTGACGACGACGATCGCGCCGGCCCACCGGATGACAGCCGAGCAGTGGCAGCTGGACATCGACGTCAACCTGACGGGCTCCTTCCGCACCATCCAGGCGTGCCTCGGCGGGATGCGCGAGCGCCGGCACGGGCGGATCGTCGTCATCTCGAGCCTCGCCGCCCTCGGCGGCCTGCCCGGCCAGGTTGCCTATGCCGCCTCGAAGGCCGGCCAACTCGGCATGGTGCGCACGCTGGCGGCCGAGAACGCGGCCCGGGGGATCACCGTCAACGCGATCCTGCCGGGAATGGTGGCCACCGAGCAGGTGCTCTCGATGCCGGCGGAGATCCGCAATCGGGCGCTCGCCGCCACGCCGGCCGGAAGGTTCGTCGAGCCGGGCGAGATCGCGGCCGCCGTCGCCTTCCTGGCCGGCCGGGAGGCCGGCCAGATCTCAGGGCAGACGATTGCCGTGGACGGCGGCGCTTCGCTGAACCTGATGTCGCTGAGCGGCGCGCGGCGCTAAGGGCCGATCAGCGTCGCCTCGCCGATCGGGTCGCGGCGCAGGCGCAGGCCCACCGCCGGGAAGATCAGCGTCGAGATCACCGCCGCGCCGACCAGCGCAGCTGCCGTGGAGGCGCGCATGTGCCCGCTGGAGGTGGCCAGGGTCGTGATCGCCAGCACCAGCGGCAGCTGCGTCGAACACATCAGCGCCAGTGCCATCCGCGTGCGCCGATCGAGCTCGCGGCGGTAGAGCACCAGCGCCGGGGTGCCCCTGACGATCAGGAACAGGAACACGAACATCACCATCTTGGCCACCCCCGAGACGCTTGCGAACAGCGCCTGAACGTCGAGCCTCATGCCGCTGACGACGAAGAAGAAGGGCACGAAGACCCCGAAGGCGACCGCCTTGAGCTTCGCGTCAAAGGCCGGGAGCTCGCTGCCGGCGAGCGTCTGGCGGGTGATCAGTCCGGCCGCGAAGCCGCCCAGCAGCAGGTCGAGGCCGAGTTCGAAGGCCAGCAGGGCCAGCGCGAAGACGAGCACCACTATCAGTCGCACCGCCAGCTGGGAGCTCGTTTCCATCGTCCGCTCGAGGGCCGGCAGGGTCCGCTGCGAAGAGCGCACCGCGAGCACCGCCACGGCCACCGCCATGACGATGAAGGCGAGGAGGATGAGGGCGTTGTGGAGGGTGCTCTGAGTGGAGAGGATCAGCGTCAGCAGCAGGATCGGGCCAAACTCGCCGACGGCGCCCGCGGCCAGCAGATAGGTGCCAAAGCGGCTGCGCAGCTCACCGGCATCGGAGAGCATCGGGATCAACGTGCCTATCGCCGTGGTCGCCATCGCCGAGCCGGCGTAGAGCAGCGACAGGACGACGCCCGCGAGCGCCAGCAGCCCCCCCACCGTGTAGGCCAGCACCAGCGAGATCCCCCAGCCGGCCAGCCCGAGCCACAGGGGGCGGCCGCGGATCCGCTCCAGGTCGATCTCATAGCCGGCAAAGAAGAACAGCAGGCCCAGCCCCAGATCGGAGAAGAAGGCGATGAAGTCGCTGACGTGCAGGCCGATGACATCCGGGCCGATGACGATGCCGCCGCACAGCTCGAGCACAACCACGGGAAGCGGTATTTCGCGGCCCGAGGCCAACGCGGCCAGCGTCCCCGCGAGCGCCGAGCAGCCAACGATCGCAAGGAACGTGCCCGGTGCGAGATCTACGACGGTGGCCAGCTCAGCCCTCCGTCCGACGCTGCGCGCAATTGCTCCTGATCGCCTTCACGCGGCCCCGAGCCTACAGGCTTGGCCAGCGCTCGCAACAGGCCTCTGCGGGTCGCGTGCACCGGATGAGAGGCGCCCTGCAGGCAGCTCGACGTACGTTCGAGGCACCGCATCGAATACCTCATAGCCGGGTTACAGGCGGCAGAACCCGAGTCCCCGATTTCGAGAAAGAGAAGGCAAAGATGCGTTCACTCAAGCTGACGCCGGCCGTCCTGGCCGCCGCCTCCTTGGCGGCGCTGGGAACAGCTGGAGCGGCCTCCGCCCACGCCCCCCGCCACCTGCGCAGCATCCGGAGCTCCGGCGCCTGCCGGATCTCCCTCAACGTCGCTCCGCGTCTCGTCACGAGCGGCGAAGCGACGCTGGCCTGGGGCCAGGTCACATGCCATCCGGCCACCACGACTCCCCAGACGGTCACCCTCTACGAGCGCACGGCCGGCAGCCCCGGCTTCAGCGTCGCCGGCACCGGCGCGACCAACGCCCACGGCCTCTATGAGATTCCGACGGGCGCGCAGACGGCCAACAGCGTCTTCTACGCAGCCGTGGGCTCCTCCAGCAGCCGTCTCAAGGCGCTGAAAGTCGCCACCCAGGTGACGCTTCTGCCGCCCGAAGGCAAAACGACGGCCGACGGCATCAGGACGGGCCGGCGCAACGCCATCACCTTCAACGGCGAAGTGAGCCCCAACGACCGCGGCGCGACCGTCGTGCTGCAGCGCCAGAACGCGATCCGCGGCAACGAATGGCACCGGATCGGTCTTCCCACTGTCGTCGACACGAACGGAAAGTTTGCGATCACGCACATCTTTGTCGTGCCCGGCGAATCGAACCTCCGGGTGCTCGTTCGTCGTGATGCGCGTTACTTCGCCAGCCCGTCGAACATTCTGAGCTACCAGATCTCTCAGGCTCAGAACCCGTCCCTGACGATCCTCAGTGCGACCAACCCGCTCGCCTTCGGCGGCTCGACCGTCCTCAGCGGGACCGTCGCCGGTGCCCCCGCCACGACCGTGACCCTGCTGGGCCACGCCGCCGGCAAGCCCTGGAGCACCATCACGACGACTACGACAAACAACGAAGGCAAGTACTCCTTCCCCGCCCAGTCGCCGGTGACCAGCATGTCCTACAGGGTCACGGGCGCCAGCCGCTCCTCGGCGGTGCTCTACCAGGGCGTCAAATACGTCCTGACGGCAACGGCGGTCTCTGACAGCGTCCCCTCCGGCTCGCCGGTGACGTTCAACGGGACCGTGACGCCGGCCCGCAGCCACACGATCTACCTGGAGCGCCAGAACCTGACCGGCACCGGGTTCCACGTGATCGCGACGGGCACCGTCAACGCCGACGGAACCTACACGCTCAGCCACGACCTCTACGCCCCCGGCACCGAGGTGCTGCGGGTGAAGATCCCCGGCGATCCCGAAAACGGTGGCACCGCCACCGCTCCGGTCACCGTGACGGTCACCGCGCTGCCCGGCCAGGTGATCGCCCCCGAGCCGCCGGCCAACACGAGCCCGCCGGCGGAAGGGACCGTCTAGCCACAAACCCCGTCCAGAGCAGCCGGGGCCTCGTGCCCGGGTTCGCCTCCATCACCGCATCACCGTTGTGGCCGTCCCGAAGCAGGGGCGGCCACAACGCATTGAGGGTTCGGTCGCGCCGAGCGGGCAGACTTGGCCGATGAGCACACGCCCGCTCCCGCCTCACCTGCAGATCCGCGAAGCGGGCGCAGCTGACCTGGATGCGATCGCGATGTTGCGCTCGCACTGGTGGGGAGATGGGACGGCCGACCCCGGCTTCGTGCGGCGTCTGGGCGCGTGGCTCGCGCGCGAGGGCGATCGCCGCACCACCTGGCTGGCCGAACTCGATGGGGAGCCGGCCGGCATGGTCTCGCTGTTCGAGTACCGGCGGATGCCACGCCCCGGATCGCCAAACTCGTGCTGGGGCTATCTCGGGAACATGTTCGTGCGTGCCGGGATGCGCAACGGGGGCATCGGCTCCGCGCTGCTCGAGACGGTCACGGCGGAGGCCGACCGCCGCGGCTATGTGCGGCTCAGCCTCTCCCCCAGCGAGGACGCCGTGGCGCTCTATCAGCGCTTCGGGTTCGGCGACGCGGGGCCCGACTCCGGTGAGCGCCTGCTCGTCCGGCCCGGGCCTACTGGTCGGTCCTGACCCGCAGCAGCGTGGTCGAGAAGCCGGCGACGTTGAACGAGATGGCGCCGGAGGCGGGGATCTGGCTGAAGTTGTTGCTCCAGACTTCGGTGGCCGTGTAACCGGCGGCCGGTTCGAGCCCGACTTCCGCGGCGCTCGCTGAGATGCGCATGGTTTTCTGGCCGCGGTTGAGCAGTGCCACGGCCACGGAGCCGTCGCTGAGCGGCTTGACCCAGACCTGCCCGTTGGCGTTGGTGGAGAGCAGCCGCCCCTGCAGGCCGGCCGGATCCTGGTCGATGGCGATGACTTCGCGGTTGGCCAGCGTCGCCAGGGTCGTCTGGGAGATGCTCAGCATGTCGGCGCTGAGCATCAGCGGCGCGGCCAGCATCGCCCACATGCCGAACTGGGTGCGGAACTGCGCCGTCGAGAGGCCTTTGCCGGGGCCGAGGTAATCCGGGTCGTTCCAGTGCCCGGGACCGGCGGCCTGCGGTTGGGCGGCGTCCGCGTCGAGGTTGCGCAGGACGTTCGAGAATTCGACGCTGTTGGGTGCCCCCACGTCGGTGTCGGTGCGCCAGCTGTTGCCGCTGGAAGGACCGAAGGTGTAGGAGGCGAACGCCGAGTTTTCCTCCGAGGGAGCGGCGCCCTGGTACTCGCCGGGCTGCAGGTAGTCGCAGATCGAGAGCAGCATCGGACGGTGGCTCGCGTTGGCCACGATCGCCTGGTGGAAGGCGGAGTAGGCCGCCGCGGGCACCAGTCCCATCCGCACCCCGCCGCAGAAGTCGACCTTGACGGCGTCGAAGCCCCAGGCGGCGAACGTGTTGACGTCCTGCTGGTAATGGCCGTAGGAGCCCTGGGTGGCCCCGCCGCAGCCTTCGCGGCCCGCGTCGGTGTAGAGGCCGACCTTGAAGCCTTCGGCGTGCAGTGTGCCGGTCAGCCAGGCCATCCCGTGCGGCCACTGGCTGGAGCTGACGGTGATGGCACCTGAAGGCGAGCGGGTGCCGTTCCACCAGTCCACGTCGAGCCATATGTAGCGGTAGCCCAGTGCCTCCAGGCCGCGTGCCTTGAGCTGGCTTGCCTGGTCGAGGACGGCCGCCTCGTCAAAGTGCCCGCCGAAGGTGAAGTAGGTGTCCCAGCCCATGTAGGGGGTCGGGGCCAGGACGGCGGCGGGGGTCGCCCCGCCCGCTCTACGCGCACGCGCACCGCGACGCGGGGCTCCCCGCGCCGGGCGGGCCGCTGCGAAGGAGCCGTGGCGCACCGAGGCGGCGCTGCCGTGCCCGGGCAACGTCAGGGTGGCGGTCTCGAGTGTCGCGCTGATCGCCCCGACGACCGTGCCACTGACTGTCAGGCGGGCGCTCAGCTTGTGATGGCGGGAGATCTCGCGCCGCCCCGCACGCGAGGCCGACACCGAGATCGTCCGGCGCTGGCCGGTTCTCAGGCGGTTGGTGGAGGTGCCCAGCAGGATCGTCCTGCCGCTCAGCCGGGCTGTGAGGCGCAGCTTGATCGTGCAGCCTGCGGAGGTCGCGTTGGGCGAGCAGCGCAACGCCACCTGCACCGTCTCGCCGTTGGCCCTGGGCTTCCCGGCGCTCGTCTCGATGACCGTGCCCACGCCCCCGGCGGGGACCGTCACGAACGAGCTCGTCGCGCTCTTGGAGCCTTCTTCGGTCGTGGCCGTGACGCGGCACTGCACGTGGTGGGAGCTGTCGGCCCCTGCCACCAGGTAGCTGGAGGAGGTCGCGCCGGAGATCGGCGAGGTGTCGCGCAGCCACTGATAGGCGACCGTGACGCCCGTCGCGGTGACGCCCGAGTGGCAGGCAAGGTGCTGCCCTGCGGCCGGCGTGCCGGTGATCGAGGGGTGCGGTTCGACCACGTAGGGCCCCGCTGTCTGGAAGCTCACGTCCGCGCTCGAGACACCGCCCCGGCCGCCGGTGACCTGGACCCGGTAGTGATAGGTCGTTCCGGCCGTGAGGCCCGCCAGCGGGGCTCTGACGCTCTCCGGGGCGCCGCTTTCGCCCAGCCCGACGCAGGGCAGGACGATGCCGTAGGCCGGCGAGGTGCCGTATTCGAAGCTGCAGGCGGAGAGGGTGGCGTCCTGCGGGTTGACGGCGGCGGTCAGCGTGGCCGTCCGGTGGGAGACTTCGATCGCTCCCGTCCCCGACGCCGTCGGTGCCGGCAGCAGCCCGATGAGCATGCGCCCGCCCGTGTCGACGGCCGCGCAGATGCCTTCGCCCGAGCAGGAGATCCCCGTCGCTGGATGTCCCGCGTCGACGGGCGTGGCGCTCCAGAGCGGCGGCACCGCCGTGGGCCCGTCGCTGTCGAGCACGTAGCCCGCGCTGTCCACGAGCGCGCAGAGGGCCGCCGCCGAGCAGGAGACGGCCTCGGGTTCGCCGGCCAGGTCCACGAGCGTCGAGCTCCAGGTGGCGCCGCTGCCCGCTCCCCCGCCGGCGAGCGCCGTGGCATCGGGACTCGCTAGCTCGTTCCCCGCCGAGTCGGCCGCGACGCAGCTCGTGGCGAAGCAGGAGATCGCGTTGAGACCGTGGTTGGGGTCGACCAGGCGAGCATTCCAGCTGCCGGCGCCGGATGTCGGGCTGGCGGTGAGCGCCACGTGCCCTTCGCTGTCCACGGCCGCACAGAGCGACGCCGAGGCGCAGGAGACGGAGCTGAGCGGGCCCATGCCAGGGAGCGCCACGGCTTCCGACCAGGCTGCTTCGCCGCCGGTGGGGTTCGTGCTGAAGGACATCTTGCCGGTGGGGGTGACGGCCACACACAGCGAGATCGAGGCGCAGGAGACGGAGCTGAGCGCGCCGGCGCCGCGGATCGCAAAGGCGGGCGACCAGGCCGAGGAGGCGGCCGTCGCCGGGCTGGTGCTCGTGAGGGCATGACCTTCGCGGTCGACGGCCACGCACAGCGCGGTGCCCGGGCAGGAGACCGCAGCCAGTGCGCCCGCGCCGGGGAGAGCGAAGGGAGCCGACCAGGCGGCGCGTTCGGCGCCCGTGGGCCGGGTGCTCGTGAGGGCCCGGCCTTTGCCGTCCACGGCCACGCACAGGCCGACCGACGGGCAGGAGACGGCGCTCAGCGACGCGCCGGTGTCGACTTCAAAGGCGCCTGACCAGCTCAGCGGCGCCGTCGCGGAGGCGGGGGCGGCGCCCGCCGTCGCCCACAGGGCCACGGCGCCCAGGAGCGCGATCAGGCTCGGCGCGGCATGGGCTCGGGGGCGGCGCACCGTCAAAGGATCACATCTGCCCCCGGAGCGCCGCGCCGGTCCCCGCCGTCCCTCGGCGGGGCCGCGTCGCTCCCCTACGCCGCCACTGCCCTTGAGTCGAGGTGCGAGCCGACCTTGCGCTTGACTCGCTGCAGGGCGTTGTCGACCGTCTTGGTGTCGCAGCTGAGGCGCTCGCCGACCTGCTCGTAGGAGTAGCCGTCCAGGTAGAGGGACAGAACTCGGCTCTCGAGCTCCGAGAGGGCGCTCGAGAGACAGCCGACCAGCGAACGGAGCTCCTCGGAGGAGATGACCTGGTTGACCGGGTCATGGACCGTCGAGCCGGGCAGCATCTGGTCGAGGGTCGGCACGTCCTCACCGGCGCCCGCGGGCGTCGAGGAGAATGAGACGTACTGGTTCAGGGGGCTGTGCTTGTTGCGGGTGGCCGTCTTGACGGCCGTGATGATCTGGCGGGTGATGCACAGCTCGGCGAAGTTGCGGAAGCTCGACTCACGGTCGGTCCGGAAGTCGCGGATCGCCTTGTAGAGGCCGACCAGGCCCTCCTGGATGAGATCGTCGGCGTCGCCGCCGGCGAGGAAGTACGAGGAAGCCTTGAGACGCACGAAACCGTGATAACGCCGGACCAGACGGTCGTAGGCGTTGCGGTCGCCCTGCTTTGCCAAGGCAATGAGGAACAAATCCTCAACCTTAGATTCAGAGTTAGGGTTCTGGGAGAAACGGGCCACGAGCAGATCCTTTCTTCGAGGCCGACGCCTTTCGGCCCAGCCCCGGACTGTGCTCAGTGGCGCACTCCTCCCCTGGCGCCAAAGCTATTCAATTCCTAAGGTTTCTCAACCTCAGGTCCAGCGTTATGCGCGGCAGACTCTCACAGTTATGAAGCGCTGTCAAGCCTTTTCTGCAAGATCTCGTACAACAGCGCCGCGGCGGCGGCCGCGACGCCGAGTGATTCGATCCTCCCGAGCAGCGGCAGAGAGATCAGCTCGTCGCATGCGCCGGCCACCCTTGGACGCAAGCCGCTGCCCTCACTGCCCAGCACGAGGATCGTTCCCGTCCCCGCGTAGTCGGGACCGTCATAGGCCACCGGGCGCCGTCCCCCCTCCTGCTGGGCGCTGGCGCCGTAGGACCAGCAGCCGGCCTCGCGCGCTTCGAGCAGGAAGTCCGTGAGGTTGCGAACGCGGGCGATCCTGAGGTGCTCGACGGCTCCCGCCGAGGCCTTGCAGACGGCCGGCGTGACCTCCGCGGCGCGGCGCTCGGGGATGATCACCCCCGCCGCCCCGGCGCACTCGGCGGTGCGGCAGATCGAGCCCAGGTTCTGGGGATCCTGGACCTGGTCGAGGCAGACCAGCAGGGGCTGCTCGAGCGCCAGCAGCTCGCGGGCGCCCACGTATGGGTAGGAGCCAGCGTCCGCGCAGATCCCCTGATGGGCCTCCGAGCCGCAGCGCGCCTCGATCTCGGGCGCCTCGGCGCTTTTGACGCCGACTCCGGCCAGCCACGGCTCGCGCGCCGCGCCGGTGGCGGCCCAGACGGAGGTGATGCTCTTGGCGCGCCGGCCGCGCAGCGCCTCGCGGACGGCGTTTCGTCCGTAGACGATCACCGGCTCAGGGGCATCAGCTCGAAGCCCTCTGCCCCGTCGCGGACCTCCCAGCCCAGTGCGGCGATCTGCCCGCGCAGCTCATCGGCGGCGCCGAAGTCACGCAGGGCGCGGGCCCGGTCGCGCTCGGCGGCGAGCGCTCGCACCTCCTCTGGCGCCTCGGCCTGGGGTGCGAGCAGGCTCTCGAGGCCGAGCACCTCGAGCATCTCGCGCAGGTGCGAGTCGCCCGGGGACTCCGGATCTGGACTGTTCGCCTCACGCAGCCACTCGTTCAGAACGGCCAGCGCCTCGGGCGTGTTGAAATCGCGGGCCAGGGCGTCGAAGAAGCGGTCTCGCAGCGGCTCCAGATCCGCGGGCGACTCGCCCGGGCTCAGCCTGCGGCCCGCCTCGCGGATCCGCTCGACGTTGGCCCGCGCCTGCGTGAGGGCCGATTCGGAGAAGGCCAGCGGCTGGCGGTAGTGACCGGAGGCGATGTACATGACCACGGCCTCGGCTCCGTGGTCGCGCAGGACCTCGTGCAGCAGGGCGGTGTTGCCGACGGACTTGGCCATCTTCTCGCCGGTGAACTGGATCATGCCGTTGTGCATCCAGATCCGGGCCAGTTCGGCGCCGCGGGCAGCCCGGGTCTGGGCGGCCTCGTTCTCGTGGTGGGGGAAGACCAGGTCCGAGCCGCCGCCGTGGATATCGAAGCCGACCCCAAGGAGCTGCTCGGCCATGGCCGAGCACTCGATGTGCCAGCCGGGACGCCCCTCGCCCCAGGGGGCCTCCCAGGCGCTGTCCTCGCCCTCCTTGCGCCCCTTCCACAGGGCAAAGTCGAGCGGGTCCTCCTTGCGCCGGGTCTCCTCGCCCCCCTCCCCCTGATCCATGTTCTCCAGGCGGCGATGGGAGAGGCGCCCATAGCCCTCGTCCGAGCGCACGCGGAAGTAGACGTCGCCCTCGGCCGCATAGGCATGCCCGCCGTCGATCAGCCGCTGGATGTAGTCGACCATCGGCCCGATCGTCTCGGAGGCCAGCGGCTCATGGTCGGGGCGCCCGAGCCCGAGGCCCCCCGTGTCGGCTTTGTAGAGCGCCGTCATCTGCTCGGCCAGCTCGGTGCTGGGCACCCCCAGCGGACGGGCCGCATCGTAGATCTTGTCGTTGACGTCGGTGACGTTGACGACCAGATTGACCTCGTAGCCCTCGTGGATCAGGAAGCGCCGCAGCAGGCTGAAGACGACGAACGGCCGGGCGTTGCCGATGTGGATGCGGCTGTAGACGGTGGGACCGCAGGCATAGATCCCGACGCGCCCGGGGTCGCGCGGCTCGAGCGCCATCAGCTGGCCGCTCTGGGTGTCGTGCAGGAAGATCGCGCGCATGCGATCAGTCCGGCTCGCGCAGGTTGGCGATGGCCAGCGCCGCCACACCCTCGCCGCGTCCGACGAAGCCCATCCGCTCGCCGGTGGAGGCCTTGACGTTGACCCGCTCGATGTCGATCCCCAGCGCGTCGGCCAGGCGGCCGCGGATGGCGGTGCGGTGGGGCGAGAGCTTGGGCGCTTCCATGATCACGGTGCAGTCGACGTTGACGGGCTCAAAGCCACGCTGGCGGATCAGCTCGAGCGAAAGTTCCAACAGGCCCACCGAGTCGGCGCCGCGCCACTGCTCGGCCGTGTCCGGGAAGTGCTCGCCGATGTCGCCCATGCCGGCGGCGCCCAGCAGGGCGTCGATCAGCGCGTGGGTCAGGACGTCGGCGTCGGAGTGCCCGTCCAAGCCCTGCCCGTGCGGGATCTCGACCCCGCCGATGATCAGCCGCCGCCCCGCGATGAGCCGGTGCGAGTCAAAGCCGATGCCAGAGCGGACCATCAGCCGATCGACTCCATGGTCCGCCGGCGTCCCGCGAAGGAGGCGAGCTCGCGCACACCCAGCGAGTCGAGCAGCTCGAGCGCCTGCTCGTAGCCGGCGCCGACATCCTCGGGGCGGTGGGCGTCGCTTGAGAGAGCCAGCGGGACGCCCGCTTCAAGGCACATCTCCAGATAGGCCGGCGCGGGGTAGATCTCGCTGACCGGCTTGCGCAGGCCCGCCGTTGAGATCTCGACCGCCACGCCGGCCTCGGCGAACGCTTCGACGGTCGGCTCGTAGTAGCGGCGCAGATCCCCCCCGGGCGTTCGGCCGGGGTGCTCGGGGCCCCAGATCTTGACAAGGTCGGGGTGGGAGATGATGTCGAACAGGCCACTGCGGGCACTCTCGGCGACCGTCTCGAAGTAGCGCTTCCAGATTGCCTCGGGGCTGCGGCGGGGGTCTTTGGGGTCCCAGACCGTGAAGTCGTCCATGTCCACGAACCCCTCGCGGATGAAGTGAACCGAACCGACGACGTAGTCGAACTCGCGGGCCTCCAGGAGGTTGGCCGTGCGGTCCTCGGCGCCCGCGATGAAATCGCACTCGATGCCCAGCCGCAGGTCCGTCTCCTCGCGCACGAAGCTGCAGTAGTCGTCGAGGTCGTCGCGGGCGAAGCGCTCCCAGAAGGGGTGGCGCCACAGCTCGAGGGCGGCGCTGAAGCGGTAGATGTGCTCGGAGACCCCCAGCTCGCTGATGCCGGCCCGCGTGGCGGCATCGCGGTAGCGCTCGGCGTTGGCTGTCGTGAAGTACTCGGCCGGCGTGGCGTCGCGCTCGTCGGGGCGCAGATGCAGGTGGTAGTCGCTGAGCATCGGTCGGCGATTCAATCAGGAATCAGCCGGCCGGCCGGTCGCGCTCGGCCAGCAGCAGCTCGGCCAGGCGCAGGTCGACGGGGGTCGTCACCTTGAGGTTCGAGGGATCGGAGGCCACGACGACGACCCGGCCGCCCGCGCGCTCGATCAGCGAGGCGTCGTCGGTGGCGACGGCGAGCTCCTCGGCGCCGACATCCAGCGCGGAGGCCAGCGCGGCGCGGCGGAACACCTGGGGTGTCTGGACCGACCACAGCTCGCTGCGCGGGAGTGTCTGGAGCACGATCCCGTCGGGGCCGGCCCGCTTGATCGTGTCGCTCACCGCCGCGGCCGCGATCGCGGCGTCGGCGGCGGGGTCGGCGCTCAGGGCCTCGATCACCCGTTCGGCCAGCTCGGGCGTAAGCAGGGGGCGCGCAGCGTCGTGGACCAGCACCAGCTCATCCTCCTCGCCGCCCGCCTGCAGGGCACGGCGCACGGACTCCGAGCGGGTCGCGCCGCCCTCCACCGACTCGATCCCGTGCAGCACCGTGGCGGGCGGCAGGGCGACGATGATCCGCTCGATCCCGGTGACCGCCCGCAGGGCGTCGACTGAGTGCAGGAGCATCGCGCGCCCGCCCAGTTCGACCAGCGCCTTGGGACGGTCGGCTCCGAGGCGCTCGCCGCTACCTGCCGCGACGATCAGGGCGAGGGTCATCTCAGAGAGCTGTCGCGCACGCGGCGGACCGGGTCGACCGGCGCCGCCGCGTGCGCGAAAGCCTCGCTACTTGGCTCCGGCCACGGCCATCTGGCTGCTGGCCGAGTCGGCAAGCAGCTCATCCAGGTAGCTCTCAGCCTCTTCCTCGTCCTTGTCGAGCGCGTACATCAGCTCGGACGCGAGGATCTTCTTGGTGCGGGTGAACATCTGCTTCTCACCCGTCGACAGGCCCTTCTCGCTCTCGCGCAGCGAGAGGTTGCGAACGACCTCGGCGAGCTCGTAGATGTCGCCCGTCTTGATCTTGTCGCGGTTGTGCTTGAACCGGCGGTTCCAGTTCTTTGGCATCTCGGAGACTTCGTCGCGGAGCACGTCGAGGACCTTTTTGACGGTTTCCTCGTCGATGACCCGGCGCAGACCCGCGAGGGCCGCGTTCTCCGTTGGCACCCGGACGGTCATGTCATTGTGGAGAATCTTGATGGTCAGGTACTCGCGGCGTTCGCCCAGCACCTCCATCTCCTCCTTCTTGAGCACCTTCCCAGCGCCATGGTGGGGGTACACGACCTGGTCTCCGAGCTCGAACTCGATGTACTCGACCTCGCGCGTGACCTCGAGATCCTCGGTTAGCGTCCCGTCTTCGGTTTCCTGTGTGGGAATGGTGTCCTCCTTCGTTATGGGCGGCCGGGGGCGGCGGCCCCTTGATTCAAGTCTGTAGGTAGCGATCCACGAGGTTCAGCTCCTGCAGCCTGCGCAGGCCCTCGCGGATGTCCTTGGCGCGGATCTCGCCCACGCCCTCGACCGCCTCGAGCTCCGAGTCGGCCGCGCCGAGCAGCTCATCGAGGCCGCCGAACTCGGTGACGATCTGGGTCACCACCAGCTTTGGAAGCCTCGGGATCCGCCCCAGCACCCGGTAGCCGCGTGGCGAGACCGGGTAGTCGAGCGTGTTCAGCTTGCGGTCATAGCCGAGCAGCTCGGCCAGCCGTCCGAAGTCGAGCAGGTCCTGGTGGCCCAGCCGGCCGATTTCCTCGAGCGCCGTCGCGAAGGCCTCGTCGGAGTAGCTTGAGAGGTAGTCGCGCACGAGCGCGGCCTTCTCGGCCGCGGCGCCGACCATCGTCTCCTCGAGCTGCATCTCGATCAGACGGCCCTCGCTGCCGAGCTCGACGATGTAGCGCTCGATCTCGACCGCCATACGCGTCGCGAGCTCGGAGCGCTGCAGCACCGTCAGGACGTCGTGGAGGGTCGTGCCGCCCTCGAACTCCAGCGCCGTCAGCCGCGTCGAGACCTGGTCCAGGCGGCTGCGGAACTTGTCCAGGGTCGCCAGCGCCTGGTTGGCCTTGGCGAGCACCACGGGGATGTCCTCGAGGATGTACTTGGCGCCGTCCACGTAGACGGAGACGACCTCGCGGCGCTGGCTGATGGCGATCACCAGCGCGTCCGTCTGCTTGGAGACGCGCTCGGCGGTGCGGTGGCGCGTGCCGGTCTCGTGCGAGAGGATCGTGGGGTCTGGCATCAGCTGAACGTTGGCCATCGAGATCTTGGTCGCGTTGGCGTTGAGGATGATCGCCCCGTCCATCTTTGCCACCTGGTAGAGGAAGGCGGGCGTGTAGTCGATCTCCAGCTTGATCCCGCCCGAGTTGAGAAAACTGAGGTCCTCGGGCTCGCCGATGACGATCAATCCACCGGTCTTTGCGTGCATGATGCTGTCAAGGCCCTCGCGCAGCGCCGTGCCTGGCGCGATCATCTCCAGAGCCTTCATCAAACCCGGATCCGGTCTTACTGCGTTGTCTACATCTTCGCCGGATCTTGGTGCCACAATCCCTAATTCTAGGGCATTTAGCGTTCTTTTAGCGGGACAGCTCGTGCGGCGCCCCCAGGGCGCGCTCAGCTCACAACGCGCCCACGTGTGCGGGGGAGCCGGCACCTCTGCTCACGCGAGCGCCCTGACGGGCCTCGGGCGGGGCTCCAGCGCCCTCGAGGGCCAGCGCCAGGGCCTGGCGGAGCGTCGCCGCCTCGCGTCCCGGCGCACCGCTTCCCGGCGGCGCGATGACATCCGCCAGACCATGCCGTGTCGCCTCCTGCAGGCGACGCTCGGGATGGCCGACCCAGCGCAGCTCGCCCGTCAGGCCGAGCTCGCCGAAGCAGCCCAGCGGAGCCCCCGCGAGCGGGATGCCGCGGCTGGCGCTGGCAACGGCCAGGGCAAGCGCCAGATCGACCCCGGGCTCATCCACACGCACCCCGCCGACGACGTTCACGAACACGTCGGCCGCCCCTGTGCCGATCCTGCCGTGGCGGCCGAGGATCGCCAGCACCAGAGCCAGCCGGTTGCGGTCAAGGCCCGAGACGACCCGCCGCGGCTGCTCGAGCTCCGACGGCGCAACGAGCGCCTGGACCTCCACGAGCAGCGGGCGCGAGCCCTCCATCGTGGCCAGCACGACGCTCCCGGGGGCACGTGTCGCCTCCGCCACGAACCGGGCCGAGGCGTCGAGGACCTCGACCAGGCCTCCCTGGCGCATCTCGAACAGCCCCGCCTCGTTGGTCGAGCCGAAGCGGTTCTTCAGGGCACGCAGCTCCCGATAGGGCCGCTCGCGCTCGCCCTCGAACTGCAGGACGCAGTCGACGAGATGCTCGAGCACCCGCGGCCCGGCCAGCGAGCCGTCCTTGGTGACGTGCCCGACGAGGATCACCGTCGTGCCCTGTCCCTTGGCCAGCTCCATGATCCGCGCGGCCACCTCGCGGACCTGCCCGACCGAGCCCGGGGCGCCCGAGAGCTCGCCCGAGCGAAGCGTCTGGACGGAGTCGATGACACAGGCGGCCGGCCGCTCGGATGCCAGCACCTCGAGCACCCGGTCGAGGTCCGTCTCGGCCAGGATGGGAACCTGCAGCGCCCCACCGGAGGCGGCGTCATCAAGCCTCTCCGCCCGCAGCCTGACCTGCTCGGCGGACTCCTCACCGCTGACATAGAGGGTCGCGTGTCCCGCCGCTGCGAGGTGGCCGAGGACCATGTTGGTGAGCGTCGACTTGCCGATCCCCGGCGAGCCGCCGAGCAGCACCAGCGATCCGGGCACGAGGCCGCCGCCGAGCACCCGGTCGAGCTCTCCGATGCCGCTTGCCAGGCGCTTGATGGGCGCTGCCCCCACCTCGCTGAGGCGACGGGGGGCGAGCGCCTCGACGGTGCCGCCACGGGACTGGACGGCGCGCAGGCGACCCGAGCCCTTTCCGGGGGCGGGCACGATCCGCTCCTCCACGAGCGTGTTCCAGGCCTCGCAGCCCGGACACTGCCCGTGCCATTGGGCGGACTGGGCCCCGCACTCCGAGCAGATGTGGATCGTGGTCCGGGCCATGTGTGCAGGCTACGTCCCGGTGGGGACGCCACAGCCGGGGCCTCAACCGGGCTTCAGCTCACCCGCAAGCTTTTCGCTGCTCATGAGCGTGCAACTCGAAAGCGCCGGTTCGCAGCTTTCCGCGTAGCTGTCTTCGCTGTGTACGTTAGGCCCTTCGGCGAGCCGGATCCAGTAGGTCCTCGCACCGTCCTCGGCGACGGCCCCCGCGAGCGGGCTTGCCATGACCCGGCTGTAGGAGCGGGTCGCCAGGTCGAAGGAGTCGATGAACGATTCGACCGGCAGGCCGTCACAGATCGAGCGATGCGAAATGAACAGGACCCGCCCCCCAAAGACGTCCGGCGATCCTGCTTCGGCCCCGTTACAGGCCCCGCCGATGACACTGGCGGCAACGACCTTGGTCGGCCCGTCCTGCCGGGCGCCACGCAGCGGATCGGCGCGGATCTGCTGGAAGTCGGCGGTGAAGTCGGGGATCGCTTCGGGCAGTGCCCACTGGAAGGCGAGCAGACCCGCCCCGAGGGACATTTCCTTCACCCAGGCGAGGACCTTCGGCCCGGTGTTGCAGGGTTCGTGCGGACCGAGGCAGTGGGCGGGCCCGGCGCCGACTCGGCTGAGCTGCCGGCGAGCCCGGTCCCAGACGTACAGCGTCGGAGCACGCATGCCTGTCCTCAGGCGGGCGAAGGCGAGCAGCCCTTGCCAGATCGCCGGGGTCGTGTCAGACGCCTCGGCCCTGTAGATGCCGCGGATGAGCTTGGGGGTACCGCCCGGCAGCACGAGTTCGTAGACGTGGCAGCCGGTGGCCTTGCCCCAGTCGTCGCTCAGCTTCGGATCCCGGCGGCATTTCGAGAAGACGACGGTCGGCGCGCCGCCGCGGGACGGGCCGGCCTCCGCATCGAAGGGCACGACCCTTTCGGGGACCTTCAGTGGCGTGACGGTGCCGTCGTGCCAGGCGAGCAGCCGCCAGAGCCCCGTGACTTCGCGGCGGCTGAATACGACGTAGCCACCGAAGGCGGTGAGCTTGGGGGCCGCGTTTTCGAGTGGGAGCAGGGCCGTGGCTGAGATCGCCTGCGCTGCTGCGGCGCGGCCGGGGCCGGCGATGCGTGTGGCGATCGGGGTGGCCGCGGCGAGCGGCGAGCCGGCCCAGAGCGCCAGGGAGACGAACAGGCCGGGACTCGCCAAGCGACCCAAGTGACTCCTCGAGCGCACCCCTGCTCCCATGCTGCAACTCTAACCCCGGCCTCGGCCTGCGGCGCCACCTCGGCCGGTCTACCGACCGCCGCCTCCCTACCTTGACCTGACCGGAGGCCGGGCCCTACTGCTCGGCGGGCGTCTCCGTCTCGGGCTCGCCCTCGGGAGGTGAGATCTCCTCGGCGGAGGCTCCTTCGGCACCGACGCCGACAGGGGTCTTCTGCTTCTTCGGTTGCACGATCGAGAGCTTGACCTCGCCCTCTGCATCGGCGTCCGGGTCGACCACGACGGTCGCACCCGGGGCAAGCTGCTCGCGCAGGACGAAATCGGCAAGGGGGTCCTCGATGTAGCGCTGGATGGCCCGGCGCAGCGGGCGCGCGCCCATGGCCGGATCCCAGCCCTTGTCGACCAGCAGGTCCTTGGCGCCCTCGGTCAGCTCGAGCTGGAGCTCGCGCTCGGCCATCGACTCGCGGATCCGCAGCAGCAGGAGCTCGACGATCTGCTTGATCTCCTCTTTCTGGAGCTTGTGGAACACGATGACGTCGTCGATCCGGTTCAGGAACTCGGGCCGGAAGACTTTCTTCAGCTCGCCCATGATCCGGTTCTTCATGTCGTCGTAGGTGATTCCCGTCTCGTCCTCTGAGACGGCGAAGCCCAGCGGCGTGTTGCGGGCGATCTCGGCGGCGCCGATGTTGGAGGTCATGATCACGATCGCGTGGCGGAAGTCCACCGTGCGCCCCTGGGCGTCGGTCAGCCGGCCGTCCTCCAGGATCTGCAGCAGGATGTTGAAGACGTCCGGGTGGGCCTTCTCGATCTCATCCAGCAGCAGCACCGAGTAGGGCTTGCGGCGGATCGCCTCGGTCAGCTGGCCACCCTCGTCGTAGCCGATGTAGCCGGGGGGCGAGCCGACGAGCCGCGATACGGCGTGCTTCTCCATGTACTCGGACATGTCGATCCGGATCAGGGCATCGTCGTCCCCGAACAGGAACTCGGCCAGCGTCCGGGCCAGCTCGGTCTTGCCGACGCCCGAGGGGCCGAGGAAGATGAACGAGCCGGTCGGGCGCTTGGGGTCCTTCAGGCCGGCGCGCGAGCGGCGGATGGCCTTGGAGATGACCTCGATGGCCGGATGCTGGCCGATGACGCGCTTGTGGAGTTCGTCCTCCATCCGCATCAGCTTCTGTGTCTCGGCCTCGGTCAGCTTGAAAACGGGGATCCCCGTCCACATCGAGACGATGTCCGCGATCTCCTCCTCGCCGATGGACGGGCGCTCACCGGACTCGCCCGATTCCCAGGCCTGCTCCAGCTCGCGTTTCTTGTTCGTCAGCTTGCGCTCCTGGTCGCGCAGCGAGGCGGCCTTCTCGAACTCCTGGGCCTCGATGGCGGCCTCCTTCTCGCGCCGCGTCTTCTCGACTTCATCCTCGAGCTCGCGGTTGGCGGGCGGCGAGGTCATCGACTTGATGCGCATCCGCGATGCGGCCTCGTCGATCAGGTCGATCGCCTTGTCCGGGAGGAAGCGGTCGGAGATGTAACGGCTCGCCAGTTCGCCGGCGGCCCGCAGCGCCTCGTCGGTGATCTGGACCTTGTGGTGCTGCTCGTAGCGGTCGCGCAGGCCCGTCAGGATCTCGACGGTCTGGTCGATCGTCGGCTCATCCACGGTGATCTTCTGGAAGCGGCGCTCCAGGGCGGAGTCGCGCTCTAGGTACTTGCGGTACTCGTCCAGGGTCGTGGCACCGATCGTCTGCAACTCACCGCGGGCGAGGGCCGGCTTGAGGATCGAGGCGGCGTCGATGGCGCCCTCGGCGGCACCCGCCCCGACGAGGTTGTGGAGCTCGTCGATGAACAGGATGATGTCGCCGCGCTGGGTGATCTCCTTCATCACCTTCTTGAGGCGCTCCTCGAACTCGCCGCGGTACTTCGAGCCGGCCACCAGGGCGGCCAGGTCGAGCGTGTAGATCTGCTTGTTCTTGAGCAGCTCGGGGACCTCGGAGCTGGTGATCCGCTGGGCCAGGCCCTCGACGACGGCGGTCTTGCCGACGCCGGGCTCGCCGACCAGGACGGGGTTGTTCTTGGTCCGGCGCGAGAGGATCTGCATGATCCGCTCGATCTCGGTCTCGCGGCCGACGCAGGGGTCGAGCTTGCCCTCGGAGGCCAGCTTGGTCAGGTTGCGCCCGAACTGGTCGAGCAGCTTGGAGGACTTCTTGCCCTCGCCGGCGGGCGAGCCCGACCCGGCGCCGGCGCCCGAGGAGGAGCCCTGGCGGCGGCCTCCGGGACCGGAGAGCATGCGGATGACCTCGTTGCGGATCTTCTCGGAGTCGGCGTCGAAGTCGAGCAGGATGCGGGCGGCGACGCCCTCGTTCTCGCGCACCAGTCCCAGCAGGATGTGCTCGGTGCCGATGTAGTTGTGCCCGAGGCTCAGCGCCTCGCGCAGCGCCAGCTCGAGGACCTTCTTGGCGCGCGGGGTGAAGGGGATCTGCCCCGAGGTGACCTCCTCGCCGGAGCCGACGATCCGCACGACCTGCGCACGGACGCGCTCGACGGTGATGTCGAGGCTCTCGAGGACACGGGCGGCCAGGCCCTCCTCCTCGCGGAGCAGCCCGAGCAGGATGTGCTCGGTGCCGATGTAGTTGTGCTTGAGGGTGCGCGCCTCCTCTTGCGCGAGGACGACCACCTGACGCGCCCTTTCAGTGAAACGCTCGAACATGGTGTGGTTCCTTCCTGCGGGGCATTGCCCAAGGGTCTTTTGGTGGTCCTTATGACGCCTGGTGAGCAAGTCTACCAACCGCCCACCCGGCACTATCGGGGTCATCGGCACCTGCCGAGCGCGGCTTGATCTCCGAATCGCCGATTACTTCGTATACGCGTCCACCCCCGTGGACGATCACTAAAGCCCCCGTGCGGCTCAGTCGCGCATCGCAGGAAACAGGACAACCTCGCGGATCGAGTCGCGCCCGGTCAGCAGCATTACCAGCCGGTCGATGCCCAGGCCCACGCCGCCGGCCGGCGGCATGCCCTGCTCGAGCGCCTGGACGAAGGCCTCGTCGTAGGGCTGGACCTCCTGCTCGCCCTCGACCTCGAGGCGCTGCTGGGCAACGAAGCGCTCGCGCTGGACGTCGGGGTCGACGAGCTCGGAGAAGGCGTTGGCGATCTCCATGCCCCCGGCGAAGGCCTCCCAGCGCTCGACCAGGCCGGGCTTGGAGCGGTGCTCGCGGGCCAGCGGCGAGATCGCCACGGGGTAGTCCAGGATGAAGGTCGGCTGGATCAGCTTCGGCTCGACGTACTTGGAGAGCAGGTCGTCGGCGAGGGCCGGCCAGCTGAGCCCCTCGGTGGCCATCGCAAGGCCCTTGGCGGTGATGGCCGCGGCGAGCTCCGCGGCCTCGGGATGGGCGCCCAGGTCGATGCCGGTCTGCTGCTCGATGGCCTCGACGAAGCCGATCCGCGTCCAGGGGGAGGAGAAGTCCAGCTCGCCCTCGTAGCCGGCGGCCGCCGCGGCGCGGGACACGGCCGCTTCCAGACGCCCCGCCTCGATCTCGTAGTCGGCGTAGGCCTCATACCACTCGACCATCGTGAACTCTGGGTTGTGCTTGTGCGAGAGGCCCTCGTTGCGAAAGTCCTTGCCGAGCTCATAGACGCGCTCGAGGCCGCCGACCAGCAGGCGCTTTAGGTAGAGCTCGGTTGCGATCCGCAGGTAGAGGTCGCGGTCGAGGGCGTTGTGATGGGTCGTGAAGGGCCGCGCCATGGCGCCGCCGTAGAGCGGCTGCAGGACGGGGGTCTCGACCTCGATGAAGCCCGCGCCGTCCAGGTAGGAGCGGACGGCCGAGATGATCCGGGCGCGGGCCGTGAAGGTCGCGCGGGCCTCCTCGCTCGCGATCAGGTCGAGCTCGCGATGGCGGTAGCGGGTCTCGACGTCGGAGAGGCCGTGGTGCTTGTCGGGCGGCGGGCGCAGCGCCTTGGCCAGCACCTGGAAGCCTTCGACGCGCAGCGAGACCTCGCCGTGGCGCGAGCGTATGGCGCTCCCCTCCACGCCGACCAGATCGCCCAGGTCAAGTGAGGTGAGCCGCTCGAAGGCCTCGGGGCCGAGGACGTCGATGCGGGCGTGGAGCTGGAGCTTGCCGGAGCGGTCCACGAGGTCCAGGAAGGCCGTCTTGCCGGCGCCACGTCGAGCGGCGATACGGCCGGCCGCGCGGTGGCGCTGATCGGTTTCCTGGCCCGGCTCCAGGTCCTCGTGGGCGGCCACGATGGCCGCCGCCGGCTCGGCGTCCGCGAAGACGTAGGGGAAGGCGCTCGGGTCCTCGGCCTGCAGGCGCCGCTTCTTGGCGCGGCGCTCGTCGATCAGCTCGGCCAGGCCGTGCCTGGACCCCTCGCCGCCTGAGGCGGCGCCCTCGCCGTCCTCGGGAGCGCTCACGGGGCGAGCCTACTCGAGGCCGACGTCGATCTTGGTGATCTTGAGCTTGCGGGCCGGCCCTTTGGGCACCTTGACGGCAACGGTCTCGTTGCGTTTGTGGCCCAGCAGCGCGCGCCCGACGGGGGACTCGTTGGAGAGCTTGTGCTCGAGCGGCTTCGCCTCGGCGGAGCCGACGATCGTGTACTTGACCGATTTGCCCGTCTTTTCATCCTTGACGTGAACGACGGAGCCGATCTGGACGATGTCGGTGGAGAGCTCGGAGGCCTGGATGACGGTCGCCATGCGCAGCTTCTCCTGCAGCGTGGCGATGCGGCTCTCGACCATCGCCTGCTCGTTCTTGGCGTCGTCGTACTCCGAGTTCTCGGAGATGTCACCGAATTCGCGTGCCTCCTTGATGCGTTCGGCGACCTCGCGCCGCTTCTCGGTCGAGAGCAGAGCCAGCTCGTCCTGCAGCTTCTGGAGGCCTTCTGGGGTGAGGATTACGTCCTTGGGCATTCGATCCTCGATCGCGGGTTGGCGGTGCCTTCCGACACGCAAATCCCCGCTCTGAGCGGGGACGTTCGCGGGCCTGAGGCGGTTGCGAGCGCAGCAGTATAGCGAGGCCGCAAGGGCCTGTGAGCGTCTCAGACCGCCAGCGCCGGGGGCCGGTGCCCGGCGTGCAGGAGCGCCCGGGCATCCGCCAGCGTGGCGGCGCTCTGCAGCTCCTCGAGCAGTCGCTTGCAGTCGGCGGGATCGAGGCCCAGGCGGCCGACATACCAGGGGTAGAACTTGCGCAGGTAGCGGGTGGCCCGCTCGGGGCCCAGATGCTCGGCGGCGCGGTCGATCGTCCAGGCCAGCTCGCCACGGACCTGCTGGGGGGTGGGCTCCTGCTCGGCGCCCGCGAGCAGGCGGGCGAACAGCCAGGGGTTGCCGAGTGCCCCGCGGGCCAGCATGACGGCGGCGGCGCCGGTCGACTCGAAGGCCTCGCGGACGTGCTCGGCGTCGCTCATGCCGCCGGTCAAAATGACGGGGGCGGGCAGCTCGTCGACCAGCCGGGCAGCGAGGGCATAGTCGGGTGTGCCCTTGTGATGGACGGCGGCCGAGCGCGGGTGAAAGCCGATGCCCGCCACGCCCGCCTCGGCCACCAGCCGCTTGGCCAGATGAAAGCCACTGTCCTCGCCTGCCTTCAGGCCCGAGCGGAGCTTGACGGTCACCGGCAGACCGCCGCCCCCCTCGACGGCGGCCCGGGCGAGGGCGACGGCCAGGTCGGGATCGCCCAGCAGTGCGGCGCCCGCACCGGTCTTTCTGACCTTGGGCACGGGGCAGCCCATGTTGATGTCGATCACATCGGCGCCGCGGTCGGCCACGACGGCGGCCGCCTCGCGCATCATGGCGGGGTCTTCGCCGAACAGCTGGATGGCCACCGGGCCGCCCTGGCGCTCGCGGGAGTCGATCCGCAGCATCTCGTTGCAGGTCTTGGGGTTGCCGTAGTGGATGGCATGCGAGGAGACCATCTCCGAGACGGCCATGCCGGCGCCGAAGCGCTTGGCCTGCAGGCGCACGAACCAGTTGCCGATTCCGGCCAGGGGAGCGAGCAGCACCCGGTTGGGCACCTCCAGCGTTCCCAGCTGCCAGCTCTCACGCAGGCGGGCGGCGACGTCCATCCCCCCCATTAAAGAGATTGGCCGCGGCGCCTCCGGCGCGGATGGGATCACGTCACAGGGTGCGCAGGCGCAAGACCGGCCGTCACCGGCCTCTCCAGGCTGCCGGCGCAAGAAGCACCACACGCCTGAGCGCCGCCGCAGGAGGCTCAGCTGTTGCGCTCGTGCAGCAGGCGCAGCCCCGTCAGTGTGAGCAGGTCGTCGACCTCCTCGATCTCCTCCGAGTAGGGGACCACCAGACGCGCAAGGCCGCCCGTGGCGACGACCTCGGCCCGCTCGCCAAGCTCGTCATAGAGCCGGCGCAGGATTGCGTCGATGGCGCCGGCGTAGCCGTAGACGACGCCCGAGCGGATCGCGTCGATGGTGTTCTTGCCGATCACCGACTTGGGCGGGGCCAGCTCGATCTTGGGCAGCCGGGCACCGCGCTCGGAGAGCGCTTCGAGGGAGATCTCGATGCCGGTCATGAGCGAGCCGCCCAGGTACTCGGCCTCCTGGGAGACGACGTCGAAGGTGGTCGCGGTGCCGAAGTCGACACAGACGGCCAGTCCGTCGAAGCGGGCGCGCAGTGCGACGGCATTGACCAGCCGGTCGGCGCCGATCTCGCGCGGGTTGTCATAGCGGATGGCCATCCCGGTCTTGGTGCCGGGACCCACGGCCAGCATCTCATGGCCGAGGTAGCGCCGGCCGGCCGCGAGCCACTCGGGCTCAAGCTGCGGCACGGTCGAGGAGACGATCGAGGCGTGAATGTCATCGAAGCCATAGCCACGCAGCTCGAGCAGGTTGCTCAGCGCCGCTCCCAGCTCATCGGCGGTCGACTGGCGGACGGTGGCAAAGCGCCAGTGCTCGAGCAGCTTCTCGCCCTGATAGGTCCCGAAATGGGTCTGTGTGTTCCCGACGTCCACGGCGAGCAGCATTCCCGACCATTATGCTCGGCCGAGCCATGGCGAAGCCAGTGACCCTCTATGCGCAGACCGGATCGCATCCCTGCGCCGCCGTGGAAGCGGCGCTGGCCCTGAAGGGCATTGACTACAAGCGCGTCGACCTGCTGCCCTTGAGCCAGGTGATCGTCGGCCCACTGCTCTATCGCGGGCAGACCGTTCCCGGCATGCGCGTCCACAAGGAGCGGATCACGGGCTCCCGGGCGATCATGCGCAAGCTCGACCAGCTGGCGCCCGAGCCGGCGCTGCTGCCCGCGCCGGGGACGGGAGAGTTCGCACAGGTCCTCGAGGCCGAGCGCTGGGGCGATGAGGCCTTCCAGAGCGTTCCCAGGCGGCTGATCGACGCGGCCTTCGTACGCCGGCCTGACGTCATGGAGAGCTATGCGGGCGATGCCAAGCTGGCCCTGCCCCGCCCGCTGCTGCGGCCGGCCCTGCCGGCGACGGCCAAACTGATGGCGCTGCGCAACGGCGCCAAGGACGAGGCCGCGCGCGCGGACATCGCCGGACTGCCCCGCCAGCTCGAACGGATCGATGGCTGGATCGCCGCGGGCCTGCTTGGCGGCGAGCAGCCAAACGCGGCCGATCTGCAAATCGGCTCCACGATCCGCCTGCTCTTGAGCATCGCCGATGTGGCGCCGCTGATCGCCGGACGCCCGGCTGCCGGCCTGACGCGTTACTTCCCGCCGATGCCCGGCGAGGTGCCCGCGGGGGTCCTTCCGGCCGAGTGGCTCCAAACGGCCGCCCCGCCGGCCGGCGAGCGCGCCCCGTACTAGCCGGCGGCGCCGGCGGGATCGCGCCGGCGCTACAGTCGGCCTGAGGGGAAGACTCAGGCGGCGCCTCATGCTGCCCCCCGTCAAACGCGATGCACACTCTCGACCCGCAGTCGCTGACCAAGCACGTCGACCGGCTCTACCGTGCGGCCTGGGCGCTGTGCGGCTCGCGCGAGGACGCCGAGGACCTCGTCCAGGAGACCTTCTCGCGGGTCCTCGCAAAGCCTCGCGTGGTGCGCGGCGACGGCGACCTGCACTATCTGATGAGCGTCCTGCGCAACACCTTCCTGACCGGTCTGCGGACGGCCTCGCGCCGGCCGGCCATGGTTGCCGAGCTCGAGGATGCCGTCTCCGCCGACCCGCGCCCCACGAGCCGCCCGCAACAGGCCCTGGAGGTCAAGGAGATCTACGAGGCAATCGCCCAGCTGCCCGAGGACTTCCGGCTGGCGCTGGTGGCCGTTGACGTGGTGGGACTCTCCTACCGAGAGGCGGCACGCGCGCTGAAGGTCCGTGAGGCGACTGTCACGACCCGGCTGTTCCGCGCCCGCAACCAGGTGGCCCGACTGCTCGAGCTGCCCGGCGCGAGCTCCGGGGAGCCCGGTCCGAGCAGGGTGGGCATGGCCGGCGCCACGGCAGAGCCCTCCTCCGCAGGGGAAGTAAATCCCGCCGGCGGAGTCCTTTCAACAGGTGAGATCCGATGACTGACAGGAGCCCCCGTCCCGAGGACGAGCTGAGCAGGCTGATCGCCTCGATCGAGGTGCCGGCGCCGTCCGAGCTGCGGCTGCGTGTCAAGGCCATGGCCGACGAGGCATCGGCCCGTCCCGCGCCGGCCGCCCGCAACCCGTTCGCGCTGCGACTCGGGGCGGCCACGGCGCTGGCAGTGCTGATCGTGGCGCTGATCATCGTGCTCACCTCCTCCGGGGGCCAGAGCGGCCTGGGCGTGCAACGGACCGCGGCCTTCGCACTGGCCGGCGCGACGACGGCGGCCCCGCGCGAGGACCCCTCCGCCCGCTCGGAGCTCGCGGTCGATGTCGAAGGCGTCTCCTTCCCCTACTGGGGTGAGCGCTTCGGCTGGAAGTCGAGCGGCAGCCGCACCGACAGCTACGACGGGAGAACGGTCACGACGGTTTTCTACTCCGACTCCTCGGGCCGGCAGGTCGGCTATGCGATCGTCGCCCGGCGCCCGGCGCCGAGCGCGGGCACGGGCGCTGTCCACTGGGTCGGCCGAACGGCCTACCACCTGAGCAGCCTCGGAGGCGCCGGCGTCGTCAGCTGGATCCGCGACGGGCTCCTGTGCGTGGTGGCCGGGCGCGGCGTGCCGAGCAGGACCCTGTTGGCGCTGGCCAGCTGGCAGGAGCGGGCCAGCACCTCATGACGAAGAGGCGAGTCGCCCGGGCCGGCGCCCTGCTCCTCGCCCTCGCGGTACTCCTCCCGGCGGGCGCCCTGGGGCTCGCCCGCGAGTCCTCAGGGCACACCGTGGTGCTGAAGAGCTTCCGCTTTCGCCCCGGCGATCTGACGATCCGCCACGGCGACAGCGTCACGTGGGTCTGGGGGGACCACGAACAGCACAACGTCACCTCCAGCTCCTTTCGCTCGCGGACGATGACCCGCGGCTCGTTCACGGTCCGCTTCAACCGCAGGGGAACCTTCAGCTACCGCTGCACGCTGCACGAACGCGAGGGCATGCGGGGGAAGATCGTCGTCGACTGATCCGTCCGCGACGGGGCGGGTGAATTCAAACGCTGGGCAGGTTCAGGGGTGGCCCTGCCCAGCGCACCCCTTCATCTACCCCGATTGCGGCCAGTGCATCAGACAGCCGCCGTCCGGAGGGGTCGCTCAGCTCGAGGTCGAGCTCCAGGGCCGGTATAAGCACGAAGCGCCGTGTCAGCAGCTGTTCGTGGGGCAGCGTCATGCGCGGGTGGTTCAGCTCGACGGCGCCGAGCAGCAGGATGTCGATGTCGATCGCCCGCGGCCCATGGCGCAGCCCCGAGCTCTCGCGGCCCAGGCGCGCCTCGAGCGCCTTGACGACGTCGAGCAGCTGCAGGGGTTCAAGGCCGGTGCGCACGGTCACGCAGGCGTTCAAGAAGCTCGGCTGGTCGAGGACCTCGCCGACCGGGTCGGTGTCATAGGTGCTCGAGCAGGCCGTCACCTCGATGCCCCTCGAGGTCAGGCCCTCGACGGCGGACTGCAGTTGCGCGCGGCGCTCGCCGACGTTGGAGCCCAGTCCCAGCAGCCCCGCCCGGCTCACGCGCTGGTCGTCTGCAAGCCCGCCGCCTGGACCTTTTCGCCCATCGCCTGCGCAAACGGGATCAGGCCGGACATCGGCCTGATCATGACCGTGAAGTCCTCGATCAGGCCGTCCTCACCGAGCCGCAGCAGGTCGATCCCCTCGAGCTCTCGCCCGTTGATCGATGCGCGGAAGATCAGGGCATGGACCTCGCCAGTCTCAATCTGGTCTGTGTAGCGGAAGTCTTCGAAGGTGTCAGCGACGATCTCCAACAGGGCCGTGACGGTCTCGCGGCCGATGAAGGGGTGGAAGGTGACGGGGCTGTGGAAGACGATTCCCGGCGCGAACAGCTCCTCGGCCGCTGCGATGTCCTTGCTCTCGGCGGCCTCGCGGAAACGTGATGCGGCGCTCATGCGTATCCCTCCTGTCTGGGTTGGGAGAGCAGCCTACCCGTCGGCTTCGCGCCAGACCTCGACCGAGACCTCCTCGACGGGAAGGGCTATCGGCGGCTCGGGCTTGGCCGCCTTGACCCAGACGGCCTCGAGCTCGTAGTCGGCCAGCAGGCGGTCGGCGATCGTCGAGCAGAGCCGCTCGAGTGTGCGGTGTGAGCGCTGCTGGGCGATCAGGGCGACCAGCTGGCAGACCTCGCCGTAGTCGACCGTGTCTTCGATCGAGTCGGTGACCGTCGCGTCGGTCTGCCCGACGTCCAGACGCAGATCGATGACCAGGCGCTGGCCGACCTCGCGCTCGGCCTCGCTGACGCCGTGGTGGGTGTAGAGGGAGAGGCCGGCGATCTCGATCGTCACCGACTCGGCCGCCTCCTCGCGCTCCTCGTCGGGATCCAGGCCCTCCTCGTCTGGATCGTCGTCGGGGCCGGGGTCGCTCATGGCGCGCCCAACGTAGCAGCCGTTGCAGCCAGCGCATCACCGACCGGGCCGACGTCGTGAACGCGAAAGACGCTCGCGCCGCGCTCGTAGGCGAGGACGTTGGTGGCGATCGTGCCCGCCAGGCGCTCGTCCTCCCTCCGCGGCTCCCGGGCGAGGACCGAGAGAAAGCTCTTGCGCGAGGTGCCGATGACGATCGGGCGGCCGAGCTCCGTGAGCTCGGTGAGCCTCCGCAGCAGCTCGAGGTTGTGAGCGGTCGTCTTGCCGAAGCCGATGCCCGGGTCGAGCATCACGCGCCGCTCGTCGATCCCTTGCCCGACGGCGTGGGCCAGGCGCTCGGCAAGGAAGGACTTGACCTCGTCCACGACGTCTGCGTAGCGGGGTTCGCGCTGCATCGTGCGCGGCTCACCCAGCATGTGCATGAGGCAGCAGTCGACCTCGCGCTCGGCGATCAGAGCGCCCATCTCGGGGTCGCCCCGTAGGGCGGTCACGTCGTTGACGATCCGCGCCCCGGCGTCGAGGGCCGCCCGCGCAACCTCGGCCTTGGAGGTGTCGATCGAGACGAGGGCGGTGTTTCCCGCCGCGGCCAGCCCCTCGAGGACGGGCAGCACGCGCCCGAGCTCCTCGGCGGCCCCGACCGGCTCGGCGCCCGGGCGGGTCGACTCGCCGCCAACGTCCAGGATCTCCGCCCCATCGCGAACGAGCTGGAGTGCGTGCGCCACCGCATCCCCGGTGGCGAGGTAGGCGCCGCCGTCGGAGAAGGAGTCGGGCGTGACGTTGACCACGCCCATGAGGCGGTATGGCCCGGGCACACCCGCAGCCTACGGCCTCGGGCCTATGCGGGCTCGGGACGCTCCTGGTCGGCTCCCCGCAGCTCGGCCGCTCCGCCAGCCAGGCCGGGCCGGGGGATCGTGCGCGGCACTTCGCGCTCGGGGCGGTCGAGTGGCGCGTGGGCCGGCGGAAGCTCGGCGGGCGGTTTGGTCTCGTCCTCGATACCCCACACGTCCTGCTCTGACTTGCCGTCCAGCAGCGCCAGGAACTCCTCCTTCTCGATCGTCTCCCGTTTGACGAGGATCTTCGAGATGTTGTCGAGGTCGTGCTGGTGCTCGGTAAGGATCGAGCGTGCGCGCTGGTGGGCCGATTCGATGATCCGCCGTACCTCGTCGTCGATCTCGCGTGCGATCTCGTCGGAGTAGTCGGGCTCGGTCGAGAACTCCCGGCCGAGGAACGGCTGGCCGTGGTCGTGGCCATAGACGCGGGGGCCGAGCTTCTCGCTCATGCCGAAGCGCATGACCATCTGCTTGGCCGTCGCGGTGACCTTCTCGATGTCGTTGGAGGCGCCCGTGGTGATCTCGCCGAAGATCAACTCCTCGGCAGCCCGGCCGCCCAGCGTCATGGCCATCGTGTCCTCGAGCTCGGCCCGTGTCGTCAGGAAGCGGTCCTCCTGGGGCATCGAGATCGTGTAGCCCAGCGCTTGGCCACGGCTGATGACGGAGATCTTGTGCACCGGGTCGGAGTGCTCGAGGAAGTGCCCCACGATCGCGTGGCCCATCTCGTGATAGGCGGTGATCAGGCGCTCTTTCTCGCTCATCACGCGGGTCTTCTTCTCGGGGCCCGCGATCACTCGCATGATCCCCTCCTCCAGCTCTTCCTGTCCGATCTCGCGCTTGCCCGTGCGGGCCGACAGCAGCGCCGCCTCGTTGATCAGGTTGGACAGATCGGCGCCCGTGAAGCCGGGGGTCTGGCCGGCGAGGGCGTCGATGTCGATGATCTTCGCCAGCGGCTTGCCGCGGGTGTGGACCTCGAGGATCTTGGCGCGGCCCTTGCGGTCGGGGCGGTCCACGGCGATCTGGCGGTCGAAGCGCCCGGGCCGCAGCAGGGCCGGGTCGAGGATGTCGGGCCTGTTGGTGGCCGCGATCATGATGATGTTGTCCTTCGCCTCGAAGCCGTCCATCTCAACCAGCAGCTGGTTCAGCGTCTGCTCGCGCTCGTCGTGACCGCCGCCCAGACCGGCGCCACGATGGCGGCCGACCGCGTCGATCTCGTCCATGAAGATGATGCAGGGGCTGTTCTGCTTGGCCTGCTCGAACAGGTCGCGGACGCGTGATGCCCCCACGCCGACGAACATCTCGACGAAGTCGGATCCCGAGATCGAGAAGAACGGCACCCCGGCCTCGCCGGCCACGGCCCGGGCCAGCAGGGTCTTGCCCGTGCCGGGGGGCCCGTAGAGCAGGACGCCCGTGGGAATGCGCGCTCCGAGAGCCTGGAACTTCTTGGGGTTCTCGAGGAATTCCTTGATCTCGTGCAGCTCCTCGACGGCCTCGTCGACGCCCGCCACGTCGCGGAATGTGATCTTGGGCGAGTCGGCCGACATGCGCTTGGCGCGCGACTTGCCGAAGGACATGACTTTCGAGCCGCCGCCCTGTACCTGGTTCATGAGGAACATCCAGAAGCCCAGGAAGAGCAGGAAGGGGAGGATGTAGACGAGCAGGCTGAGGAGCGCGTTGCTCTTTTCCGATTCGACGTTGTAGCTGACGCCGGCTTTCTGCAGTTCTTTGATCAGTTCCGGCGCGGCCTGGTCGATGTAGCCGGCTTCGTAGCTTTCTTTGCCGCCCTTGGCGTTCAGCTTGACTTCGAGGACTTTGCCCTTGTTCTTGAACTCGACCGATTCGACTTCGCCCTTGGGCAACTCAGAGCTGACGAGCGTCTCGTAGCTGTGTTTGCGGTGGTTGGTCGTTCCCGGGTTGACCAGTTTGACGGCCAGGAACGCCAACACCACGACGATGAGGATCGGAAAGGCGGCGCTCTTGAAGAAACGGCTCATGGCAGGTTGGCGCCGTCAGAAGTCGTGGACACCAGTTTCCTAGCGTACCATGGCAATCCCGCCGTTCCGAGCATTGGCGGGCGGATTCCGCGGGCGCAGGAGGGCTCCGCGTTAGCCCTCCAGAACGGCAACGAAGGGCAGGTTGCGGTGGCGCTCGTCGTAGTCCAGGCCGTAGCCCACCACGAAGCGGTCGGGGATCTCGAAACCGACATACCGGGTCGGCAGATCGACCTTGCGCCGCTCGGGCTTGGTCAGCAGCGCGCAGACCTCGAGCGTCCTCGGGTTGCGCGAGCCGAGGTTGCGCAGCAGGTACTGAAGCGTCAGGCCCGAGTCCACGATGTCCTCGACGATCAGCACGTCGCGCCCTTCGATCGCCGCGTCCAGGTCCTTGAGGATCCGCACGACGCCCGAGGAGTCCGTCGCCGAGCCGTATGAGGCGACGGCCATGAAGTCGACCTCGACGGGGATCTCGATGTAGCGCATGAGATCGCTCAGGAAGAAGACGGCGCCCTTGAGGACACCGACGAGGAGCAGCTCGCGCCCGGCATAGTCGCGGGTGATCTCGGCTCCGAGCTCAGCCACGCGGCGCTGAAGCGCATCGGCCTCGACGAGAACCTCGCCGGGGCCCGGCTCGGCTGGCAGAGGCACGGGGGTGGCCACCCAGGGGAGTCTAGTCCCCGTCCGGCGAGACGCTCTCCCAGCGCGCCGGCAGGCGCACCATCCGCAGGATCCCCTCTTCGATCACGGCGCCGGCCTGCCCGCCCACATGCAGCTCCGCTCGGCCACCGCGGCGCCCGAGCGCCAGGATCTCGGCCACCCTGCCTCCGGCCTGGGGCACGTAGCCGCCGACGGCCTGCTCGGCCAGGCGCACGACGACCAGCCGCGCCAGGGCGTCCGGCATCTCGCGCAGCCGGGCCACCGCCACGCTGGAGCGTCCCTCGAGCTCCCGGTTGACGAGCTGCTCGAGCAGCTCAGTCTCCTCGCGCAGCAGCATTGCCGTCCGCAGCACGTTGGCCTCGGCTGCCGGATGCACGGCCCGCAGCGCCGGCACGAGGCCGTGGCGCACGCGGCTGCGCGCGAATCGCTCATCATCGTTGCTCTCATCATCGCCGTAGGCGAGCTCCCGCTCGCGACAGTAGGCGGTCGTCTGCTCACGGCTGACCCCCAGCAGCGGGCGGATCAGCCGCCCATCGGCGGGTGCCATGCCGAGCAGGGCACGGCGCCCGGGCGAGGCGGCCAACCGGTAGAGGATCGTCTCGATCTGGTCGGAGGCGGTGTGGCCGGCGGCGATCAGCGCGTCGTGCTCGCGGGCCATGCGGTGCGCCTCTCCGTAGCGGACCTCGCGTGCCCAGGCCTGCAGGTTGCCACCCTCCTCCCCGGGCGGGGCGCCGGCCCGCTCGCCCGCGACGATCTCCAATGGCACATCGAGCTCTGCGCACAGCTGCTCGCAGCGCTGGCTGTCCGCGACCGCCGCCTCGCGCAGGCCGTAGTTGACGTGCAGCGCCATCACCGCCCCGCGGCCGAGCAGCGAGACGGCCACGTCGAGCAGACAGGTCGAATCGCGCCCGCCGGAGATCATCGCCAGCAGCGGCCGGTCGCGGGCGAACAGGCCGCTGCGCCGTACCGCCTCGCGAACCTCCGCAACGGCGGGGCCGTCAGACATCTCGGGCGGAGACGATGAACAGCTCGGTCGTATCGGAGAAGCCCTTCAGACGGACCTCACCGATGCGGTCGAACTGCAGTCCGCCGGCGCCATCGGCGATCTCGACGACGGGCCGGGTGACCAGCACCTCCCCGCCGCCCGCCCGCGCCACGACACGCGCCGCCTGGTTGACCTCACGGCCGAAGTAGTCGCCGTCGCGGTAGAGCGCTTCGCCGTAGTGGATGCCGATCCTCGGCGGGGGCTCGTTGGGCGCGATGCCCTGTTGCAGGCCAACCGCCCAGACGACCAGGGCCGCCGCGTCGGAGCCCACGACCATCACCTCGTCCCCCAGTGTCTTGATCACCCTCGCGTCGGCCGGCAGCGTCTTGCCGACGGCCTTCACAAAACGCTCGACGGTGCTGACGGCGGCCTCATCTCCCTGTTCGACCGTCAGACGCGCATAGCCCGCGAGGTCGGCAAAGGCGACCGCCACGCGCAGCCGGCCCTCCTCCAGGCCGTCGTCGCCGAGGTCGGCCTCCATGTGGCCGATCATGTCCTGTTCGACGAAGTGCGACAGCAGCCGCGAGTGCAGGTAGGCGATGAAGGGGGTCGCCAGCGGCAGCACTTCGCGGGCCATCTCCTCCATCTCCTCGGCGATCTCCACCGCCGGCACCCCGGCCCGCATCAGCGGCTTGTGGACATAGAGGTGCATCAGGCGGACCTCGGCGTCGGCGACCTGGGCCATCACCTGCCCGTAGACGCGCAGCAGCTGCAGGTAGGCGGGCAGCGGGAACCCGGCCGCCAGCACAGCGGCCGCGTAGCGCATCATCTCGAGGTCCTCGTCGGAGAGGCCCTCGGGCGGTAGCGGCCCGAGGCCCATCGCGGCGAAGACCTGGCGGATCAGCTCCGGCGGCAGGCCGCTGGCGCGGGAGGCCTGACGCAGCGTGTGATGGACGCCCGAGCCGCTCAGCAGGTTCTCGATCGGCCCGATCGCCAGCTGGCCGTCGTCGCTGGCCTGCTTGATCCGCTCGAGCGAATGGCCTCGGTCGCGCAGCCGCGCCACCACGCGCACATAGGCCAGCGCCGAGGGTGTCCAGCGGCCGTCGAAGCCAGGGACGAGGCCCTTGGCCACCCAGCGGCGGATCGTCGCAGGCGTCACCCCGACCGTCATCGCGACCTGGGCGAGAGTCAGCTCGCCGCTCGGTTGGCCCTCGTCAACAGGATCGGCCACGGGCTCGGGCACTCAGACGGGCGAGGGGGCGGGCGTTCCCATGCGCTCAGTCTAAGGAGCAGGGCACGCCAGAGCGACCACGGCCGAATCGCGGACAACTACGGTCCGCCGCCCCCCCTGGGCACCCGATGAGTTGCTAGGGACCGCCCTCGGGGTCCTGCACCCGATGAGAACGTCGATGGCACGAGCTACCCCCCACGCAACTCTGTCGTACACCCGAGCCTTCGCGGCGCGGGCCGGACGCCATCGCAGGCGGTGGATCATCGTCGCCCTGGCTCTGCTCGCGGGCGGCCTTGCCGGTTCGGCACTTGCGGCTCATGTGCTGGCGGGCAACGACGCCCAACGGTCCCGTGCCGCGTTCAACACCTCGGCCGACGGGACGGCGGCCGCGCTCGCCGCCACCCTCCAGCACGAGGAAGACCTCGTGGTGAGCGCACGGACCTACATTTCTGGCGACGCCGAAGGGCCCAACGAAACCGAGCGCGGATTTCTGCGTTGGACCGCTGCCGTCGAAGCGCTCAAGCGCTACCCCGAGATCGAGGGCGGCGGCGAGATCCAGGTGGTGCCGTGGGCTCATCTTGCGGGGTTTGCGGCCATCCGGAACGCCGAACCGGCCGCCCCCGACGCCGTCGGCAAACCTTTCAACGTCCTACCCGCCGGGCACCGGGCCTTTTACTGCTTCCTGTCACTTTCCTTCGCGCGGCGTGTCGAACCGGCGGCCGCACTGCCTCCAGGCCTGGATTACTGCGCCGAGCCCGAGCTGCGGTCGGTCCTGTTGGCGGCACGCGACAGCGGTCATAACGCCTACCTCCCCTTCCACTCGGGCGGCAGGATCGTGCTGAGCGTCGACACGCCCCTGTATCGAGGCAACGGCGTCCCGGCGACACTCGCCGGGCGCGAGGCTCGCTTCAGGGGGGTCTTCGGGACGACGATCGTCCCCCAGGTGATCCTCTCGGCGGCGCGTCGTGGGCACCGCGATCTGGCAATCGTGCTCCGTCACCGCACCTCCTCGCATGTGGACTTCCTCTCAGGGCGCCTGTTGCCCCATTCACGGCGGACGACCCGGGCGCTTCGCAACGGCTGGGTCATGGAAGCTTCGACCTCGTCACTGGAGACGGGGGTGCTGGGCGATTCGAAGGCGCTGATCCTGCTGATCGGCGGAATCCTGCTCAGCCTGTTGCTGAGCCTGCTCGTCTACGTCCTCGGCACCGGCCGCGCCCGGGCGATCTCGATGGTCCACGAGAAGACGCTCGAGATAACCCATCAGGCGCTGCACGATGCCCTCACCGGGTTGCCCAACCGGGTGCTGGTACTCGACCGGGCAGAGCAGATGCTCGCCAGAGCCCGCCGTGAACCGAGTGTCGTGACGGCCGCGCTGTTTGTGGACATCGACCGCTTCAAGTACGTCAACGACAGCTTCGGACACGCCGCAGGCGACCAGTTGCTGACGGTCGTCGGCGAACGCCTGAGGCTCGTCATCCGCGACCAGGACACAGTCGGGCGCCTGGGTGGCGACGAGTTCGTCGTGCTGCTCCAGTCCAGCTCCAGCGACGCTCCCCCGCAGGCGATCGCCGAGCGCATCATCCAGGTGCTGCGCGAGACCGTCGAGCTCGAGGACGGGCGCACAATCTCCGCGAGTGTCAGTATCGGGATCGCGATCGGCTCGCGGCCGACCGCCGAGCAGCTGCTTCAGGACGCCGACCTTGCGCTCTACACGGCCAAGGACTCCGGCAGGAATCGCGCCGTCCTGTTCGAGGCGGGCATGCAGAGCATCGCGACGGAACGCCTGCAGCTGGAGCTTGATCTCAGCCGCGCCCTCGAGGAGCGTCAGTTCTTCCTCCGCTACCAGCCGATCCTCGAGCTGGAGAGCCAGCGAATCGTCGGTGTCGAGGCCCTGATCCGCTGGCGCCACCCGACGCGCGGGGTCGTCGAGCCTGACGAGTTCATCCCCCAGGCCGAGGAGACCGGCCGGATCGTGGCGATCGGGCGCTGGGTGCTGGGACAGGCCTGTCGCCAGGCGGCGGTCTGGACATCACAGGGGCACAGGCTGGGGATGTCCGTCAACGTCTCGGCCTGCCAGCTCGACCATGAGGGCTTTGCCGAGGACGTTCGCCTGGCGCTTGAGGAAAGCGGACTCGAGCCTTCCCTGCTGACGCTCGAGATCACCGAGACGGCTCTGATGCGCGATGCGACCGCAGCCGCCAGGCGTCTCCGGGCGATCAAGAGGCTGGGGGTCCGGGTGGCGATCGACGACTTCGGCACGGGCTCGAGCTCGCTCGCATACCTGCGCCAGTTCGAAGTCGACTCGATCAAGATCGACCGGAGCTTCATCGCAGCCATGTCTGATTCAGCGGAAGCCACGGCGATCGTCCACACGCTGGTGGAGCTCAGCCGGCTGCTCGGCATCGAGAGCCTCGCCGAGGGCATCGAGGACCAGGCCCATCTCGAGCAGCTGCGCAGCCAGCGCTGCGACCACGGCCAGGGCTTCCTGTTCGCGCGTCCGCTGGACGCCGCCGACGTCGAGGTCTATCTGGCCGAAGAGGAGACTCTCAGGGGCACGACGACCGCCTGAGCGTGGGGTGCTTCTCTAGAGTCCTCGCGGTGAATGCGCCAGCGGCCCTGCACCTGCGGCCAACTGCGGAGCTTGCCGAGCGGGTCCTGTTGCCCGGCGACCCGGGGCGCGCCCTGATGCTGGCCCAGCTCCTGCTCGAGAGCCCCCTCATGTTCAATCACCACCGGGGTCTGTGGGGCTACACCGGCACTGCCGACGACGGCGCTCCCCTGACGATCCAGGCGACAGGCATGGGCGGGCCCTCCGCCGCGATCGTGCTTCATGAGCTGCTCGCCCTCGGCGCTCGCCGGGCGATTCGTGTTGGCACCTGCGGCGCCATCGCTCCCGGCCTCGCACTCGGCCAGCTGCTGGTTGCGCAACAGGCCATCTCCGCCGACGGGACGTCGCGAGCACTGGGGGCCGAGGGGCGGGTAGCGGCCGACGCAGCGATCAGCGATGCCCTGGAGCTTCACGCTCCCGGCGCCGCCGTCGGTGCCGTCGTCACCGTCGATCTCTTCTATGAGGACGGTCCGCTGGGCGGCGGCCACGATGCCCTCGCGGTCGAGATGGAGGCAGCCGCGCTATTCGCCCTCGGCGAGGTGCGGTCCGTGCCCGTGGGCTGCATCCTCACCATCTCCGACACCTTCGACGCCAGCGGGCGCCGGACTCGGATCGAGGACGACGCCCTCACCGAGAGCGTCGAGCGGGCCGCCCGCGCTGCCCAGGCCGCACTGCCCGTCTGAAACTCAGGCTTTGGCGGCTCTCGGCGCTTTCGGTTTGGCGGGCGCTTTGGGTTTTGCCGGCGCTCTGGGTTTTGCCGGGGCTTTGGGTTTTGCCGGGGCTTTGGGTTTCACGGCTTTTGCTTTGGCCGCGGCTTTGGTCCTGGTGGGCGCTTTTGCTTTGGCAGGAGCAGCCGGGGCGCCGGCGGCACGGATGTTCTCGGCGAGCCGGTCGGTGAGGTTCTGCAGATGGCCTTCGATCGCAACGAGGCGAGCTTCGACGCCGCTGGGCGTCAGGGCCCGGTCTAGGCGATCGACGCCGTCCTCGATCCCCTCGAGGCGATTCGAGACCGCACGCAGGCGGCGGGTGAGACGTTCGATGTCGGCGGCCGAGGGCAGGTTGAGGGCGCCCATGGCGACCTCCTGTGCCTCGGTGACCTTCTCGCGCGCTTCGAAGGCGCGACCGATGGCGCCTGTCAGCAGCGGGTTTTCGAGCAGCTCCGAGAGCGCCTTGCCGAGGCGCTCCTCGGTCGTCCCCCCGAGCCGCTCGCGCAAACTTTTGGCTACGTTGCCGGCATCGGACATGGTTGCTCCCGGTTCTCTCGAGCTCGGCGGGCCCCTCGACCCGCCCTTGGTGTGACACGGCGCTGGGCCGTGGCGGAAGGATACGGTGAAGCAATGCCCCAGCGGCTGTTCGTCTTCTTGCAGCTGGAGTTCCCCTGGGACCTCGGCCCGGCCGATGGCCGCTACCTGCTGCGCGACTCCGCCGACGGCGAGCCCGAGCACGTGATCGTGATCGACACCGTCGGGGCCGCCCGGGCGGGGGCCGAGCTGCGCGAGAGCCGCGGTCCGCTGGGCTGGCTGGCCAGGCGCGCACGCGAAACGGGCCGCGAGGCCAGCCCAGAGCCGGCGCCGGTGCCCACGACGAGGGTCACCGTGATCGATCCCGTCTCGCTTTCGGCCGAGCACCAGGCACGTGCGTGGCTCGAGGAACTGGACCGCGAGCGAGATGTGGCCGCGGCCGTGGCGACCGTCAACCGCGTCCTCTACCAGCACCGGGTGGCCGCCGCCGACCCCTACATCAACGAGGTCTCCGCGGCCCAGGCACTGGTCGTCCGTGCCGGCTGGGGCGAGGGCGAGCAGGTCTCCCTTGGCCAGTGGCTGCACGCGCGCGAGCTCTCCCTGCGCCAGGGGCGCGGGGTCAGGCGCCGACGCGACCGCTCCTGGGCGCTGCGCCCGCAGGAGCGCCTGGCGGCGCTGATAGGCGGACGCAGCCGGCCGCTGCTCTGCGAGGAGCTGGTCCTGCGAGCCCGGCTGGATCTCGACCAGCGCCGCACCGCCCTGGCCGCCGTGGGGCTCGACCAGGCGATCGCGGCCACTGTCGCCGAGCTGCGGGCCGAGGGCCGCCAGGATCTGCTGCTGCGGATCGCCGAGCTTGACCAGCTGCGCCCGGGGGTGAGCGCACAGGCGCAGGTGGCCCTCGAGGGCGCCAAAGCGCCGCTTGATGAGGACGTGATCGCCCACGCCCTGGGCCGGGCCGAGGCGGCGCTGCGCGCAAGGACGGCGACGGGGTTTAGTCTGAGCTGAGATGAACCCCACGACCAGCGCCATCGGCACCTGGAGCGGAGGACGCTTCATGCACTTCGGCGAGCCCGTCGAGGAGCAGCGGCTGACGGAGTTGCTGGCGCCGGGCGGGGGAGTCGAGACGGTCATCACGGCCGACGTCTACGGCACGGGCGAGGCCGACGAAGCGCTCGGACGGGCCCTGCAGGGGATCGACCGGAACTCCTACTGCCTGGTCGGGGCGATCGGCCACGATTTCTACGAGGGCGAGCGCCAGGGCGCCAAGGGCTTTCCCCGCTTCACCGATCCGGCTCTGCGTGGCGAGGACGGATACGCCGCCTACATCCGCATGGCCACCGAGCGCAGCCTGCAGCGGATCGGCGCCGAGCACTTCGATCTGCTGATGCTGCACAACCCGGACAGCATCGGCTATCGCAGCCCGGCCGTGTGGGAGGGCATGGAGGAGATCCGCCGGGGCGGCCTCACCCGCCTGCTGGGTCTTGCCCCGGGTCCCGCCAACGGCTTCACCCTCGACGTCATCGACTGCTTCGAGCGCTTCGGCGGCTCGATCGACTGGGCGATGATCATTCTCGGCCCACTGGAGCCCTGGCCGGGACAGCTGGTGCTCCCTGCCGCCGTCCGCGAGCGCGTGGAGATCATCACCCGCGTGGTCGACTACGGCGGAATGTTCCATGACGACGTGCTGCCCGGCCACGACTTCCCCGAGTACGACCACCGGCGCTTCCGCCCGGCAGGCTGGGTCGAGGCAGGCCGGGCCAAGCTCGAGTTGATGCGCCCCCTCGCCGAGCGTCACGGCCTGACGATGCTCCAGCTGGCCTGCCTCTGGTGCCTCGAGCAGCCCGCGGTGGGCTGCGTGGCGCCGACGCTGATTCAGGAGGGCGGCCCACAGGCCCGGCCGGTCGAGAGCAAGCGAGCCGAGCTCGCTGCCGTTGCCGGGCTGGCGGAGAAGCTCTCGGAGGCCGAGCTGCAGGAGATCCGGGAGATCGGGGACAACAGCAACTCGATGGCCCTGAAGGGCGCGAGCCTCGAACACGAGGGCTCTCCCGTGGCCGACCGCTGGGGCATCGACCCCGAGCTGGCCGTCCTGGCCGAACGCTGGCGAATCGACCCGGGGAGCGATCTGGTCATGGGCGCCCCGGTGGGCGCCCAATAGACGAGGACGGAACATGATGAGCTTCGACGCGAGCGCCATCAAGCGCGGCCAGCGGACAATGTGGGCCCAGGGCGACTACGGGGAGATCGCCAAGTCGATCCGCCCGGCGGCGGAGCTGCTGGTCGAGCTCGCCGGCGCTGGGCCAGGTCAGCAGCTTCTGGACGTTGCCACGGGGACGGGGAACGTTGCCATCCCGGCGGCGCAGGCGGGCGCCGCGGTGACGGGCCTGGACATCACCCCTGAGCTACTCGATGCAGCTCGCCTGCGGGCGCAGGAGGCGGGGCTCGAGATCACCTTCGTCGAGGGGGACGCCGAGGAGCTGCCGTTTGCCGACGGCGCCTTCGACCGCGTCACCTCCTGTTTCGGGGTGATGTTCGCTCCGCGCCAGCAGCAGGCCGCCGCTGAGCTTTTGCGCGTCACACGGCCGGGAGCGCGGATCGCGATCGCCGCCTGGACGCCCGCCGGTTTGATGGGACAGATGTTCGCCACGATCTCCTCCTACATGCCGCCGGCGCCCGCCGGGCTCGAGCCACCCGTCATGTGGGGGGTCGAGGATCACATGCGGGGCCTGGTGGGCTCCGGCGGGGTGGCGCTCACCTTCGAGTCTCACAGCGTCAGCGTCACCCATGACTCCCCGGAGAGCTGGGTCGCGCAGAACGAGCGCGTGCTCGGCCCGTTCATCATGGCCCGTGCAGCACTCGAGCCGCAGGGCCGCTACGAGCAGCTTCGGGCCGAGCTGATCGGGCTCTACAGCGAGGCGAACGAGGCCGCGGACGGGACCTTCTCCGCCCGCGCCGAATACCTCGTGACGCTGGCCACCCTGCCGGACTGAGCCGCCTCCGCCCGGGGCTCAGGCGAGCGATCTGGCCCCGAGGGCCTCGAGGAGGCCCTCGAGCTCGGCCACGACGTCCCCGCGCAGGAGCACCTCGGCGCGATCGTCCAGCGGCGTGGGCCCTTGGGTGAGAATCGCCACCGAGCCTCCTCGCGCCAGCGTCTGCAGGGGCAGCGCTGCCACCGGGTGGACCTCCAGGGAGGAGCCGATGCACAGCAGCACCTCGGCGCCCGCGCAGAGCTCGCGTGCGCGCTCGAGGGCGATCGGGTCGAGCAGCTCGCCGAACAGGACCACGTCGGGCTTCAGTGGAGCGCCGCAGTGCTCGCAGCGGGGCACGCCATCCTGGCACTCGGCGATCCGGCTGCGCACCTCGGCGAGGGCCACATGTCCGGGACAGGACAGGCAGCAGCAGCTGGCGATCGTGCCGTGGACCTCGATCAGCTCACGGGTCCCGGCCCTGCGGTGGAGCATGTCGATGTTCTGGGTGATGACCCCATCGAGGATCCCCATCGCCTCGAGCTGCGCCAGGGCTTGGTGGGCGCCGTTGGGGCGCTTGCCCTCGAGCGAGGCGAACCGCTCGCCGTAGAAACGCCAGAAGCGGACCGGGTCCTCACGGAAGGCGTCGATGTGTGCCACCTCCATCGGGTTGACGTTCTCCCACAGCCCCGTCCGGGGTGTCCGGAAATCCGGTATCCCCGACGGCACCGAGATGCCCGCTCCGGTCAGTGCCACGACCGAGCCCGCTGAACGGATCAGCTCGGCAAGTCGCTCAAGCTCCGGAACGGGCGCGGCCATCCGCTCAGCTGCCGGTGAAGTGCGGGGCCCGTTTGCCGAGGAAGGCCGAGATGCCCTCCTTGGCGTCGGCCGTGGCGAAGGCCTGCGCGAAGCCCTGCTTCTCGGCCTCGATGCCCGCGTCGAGGTCACCGTTGGCGGATACTCGCTTGATCTGCGCGACCGCCAGCGGGGCCTGCCCGGCCAGCTTGCGCGCCCACATGAGCGCCGTGTCGATCAGTTCGTGGTCCTCAACCAGGCGGTTGACCAGGCCCAGCTCGAAGGCTTCCTCGGCCATGATCGGATCGCCCACCAGGTTCATCTCCAGCGCCTTGTTGGTCCCCACGAGGCGCGGCAGCCGCTGCGTGCCCCCGAAGCCCGGGATGATGCCGAGCTTGACCTCGGGCTGGCCGAAGACGGCCGAGCGGGCGCAGATCCTGACGTCGCAGGCCATGGCCAGCTCACAGCCGCCGCCGTAGGCGCCGCCGTTGACCGCGGCGATCGTCACGACCCCCTCCGAGCCCAGCTCGCGGAACAGGGCGTGGGCTTCGTCGATCAGCTTTCGCCCGCCCTGCTCGTCCATCGTCGTGAAGGCCTTGATGTCCGCACCGGCGCTGAACAGAAAGGGGTTCGAGGAGGCGATCACCAGCGCCCGGACGCCCGTGTTCTTGACGTGTGACCAGACCTTGGCGAGGTCCTCGACGACCTGCGGCGAGATCGAGTTCATCTGGCCGTTGGCCAGCCATGCGATGGCCACGCCGTCGGGACGTGTCTCGAGCTTGATCACCTCGGCCGGCTGCTCCTGATCGGCCTGGGGGTATGCGTAGAAGCCCTGGCCTGTCTTCTGGCCGAGCCGGCCCTGGGCGACGAGTCGGCGCAGGATCGTCGGCGGCGTGAAGCGCTCGCCGAAGCGCTCCTGGGCGTTCTCCATCCGCTCGAGGATCGTGTCAAGGCCCTCGGCATCGGCCTTCATGAACGGCGGCAACAGGCCGCGGCGAGGGTCAAGACCAGCTCCGGCCATCATCCCGAAGTCGATGTCCCGGTGTGTCGCCACGCCCTCCTCGAGCACCAGGCAGGCCTCCAGGAAGGTCTTCAGCGAGAGCATCTCCGTCAGCTCGGCAACGTCGGGCTCGTTCTCGCCGGCGACGTTGGCGCTGCCGTCGGGGGCGTAGAAGCCGTCGCCTCCGGTCTTGGCGCCCAGTTTGCCGTCGGCGACCAGCTTCTGCATCGAGATGGGGACGTAGAAGCGTTCCTCGCCGTATGAGGCCACGAGATGCTCGGCGACGTGCAGGACGGTGTCCAGGCCCAGCAGGTTGACGAGGTAATAGGGCCCCACGGGAGTCACGCCGGCGGCGCCGACGCCCTCGTCGATGGCCTTGATCGACAGGCCCTTCTCCTCCTGCTCGCGCCAGACCTCGGAGATGCCCGAGTTGAGGATGCGGTTGACCACGAAGCCAGGCACCTCGGCGCAGGTGATGGGCTGCTTGCGGATGGCCTGGGCGAAGGTGACGGCCGCCGCGACGGTCTCGGCGGAGGTCTCCTCGCCCTCGACGATCTCGATCAGCGGCATGATCGAGGCGGGGTAGAAGTAGTGGAAGCCGATCACCTTGTCGGGCCGCAGCGTCGCTTCGCCGATCTCGGTGATGGACAGCGAGGAGGTGTTGGAGGCGAGGATCGCGTGGCCGGGCGTGGCTGCGTCCAGCTCGGCGAAGACGCTCTGCTTGATCTCCATCCGCTCCGGGACGGCCTCGACCACGAAGTCCACCTCGCCGAATCCGGCGTAGGAGGTCGTCCCCTCGATCCGCCCCAGGATCTCTGCGATCTGAGCCTCGGCCTGCTCGGCGGTGATCTTGCCCTTTTCGGCCAGTTTCCCGATCTGCCCCCGGGTGACGTTCTCAGCCTCGTCCAGGCCCGCCTGCACGAGGGCCTCGTCGATGTCCTTGAGCACCACTCCGATGCCCGCTGCGGCGATGGTCTGGGCGATCTGTCCGCCCATCGTTCCGGCGCCGACGACGGCGGCTTTGAACACGAACATGCTTGACGTCTCCTCTGCTGACTTGGGGGCTGGGGAGCCTAGCGGCGCCGGGGCGAGAGCGCACCTTCATGGCTGCTGGCGGTTTGCGGGTAGTGGAGGCAATAGACACTGAAACGACCTGGAGGCAACAAATGACAGATGAGAAGATCGAGACAGGGCGCCGCCCGCGCGCTCTACGCCGGGCGGCCCGACTGGGGGGAGCCGCCGCAATCCTGACCCTGGCCCTCGCCGGCACGGCCGCCGCGGCATCCAAACCGGGCGTCAGCACGGGCGGAGCCAAAGAAATCAGCTACGCCTCGGCGGTAATTGACGGAACCGTCAACCCGCAGGCACAGAACACCTCCTACTACTTCCAGTACGGGCCCACCCACGCCTATGGAGGCCAGACCACGATCTCCGACGCCGGCTCGGGCAGCAAGGGAGTCGCCGTCAAGGCCGCCATCAGCGGACTGCAGCCGCTCACCGTCTACCACTACCGGCTGGTGGCCGTCAACGCCTCCGGAGCCACGCTGGGCGACGATCACACGTTCACGACGACCAAGATCCCGCTCTCGCTGTCGATCCTGGCCTCGCCCAACCCGGTCCTGTTCGGCGGCGCAGTGACCGTGCAGGGCACGCTCTCGGGCACCGAGAACGCCGGGCGCCAAGTGGTCCTGCAGGGCAACGCCTTCCCGTTCACGGCGGGCTTCGTCAACGTCGGAAACCCTGAGCTGACCACGGCCACGGGCGGCTTCAGCTTCACCCTGCTCGGGGCCAGCCTGACCACGCAGTACCGGGTCGTTACCACGACCAAACCGGCCATCATCAGCCTGGTGGCGACCGAGAGCGTGGCGGTCAAGGTGACCAGCCATATCGCCAAAACAAAGCGCAAGGGCTACGCCCGGATCTATGGCACGGTGACTCCCGCGGAGACCGGTGCCCAGGTCGGGATGCTGCGGATCGTGGGTGGCCACGGCGTTCTCGCCGGCGGCACCATCCTGAAAGCCAACGGGACCACGACCAGCTCGGGCTTCAGCCGGGTCGTGAAGATCCACAAGGGCGTCTACCGGGTGCTCGTCAGGGTCCTCAACGCCGGCCAGGTCTCCAACTACGGCCAGCCGCTGGTCATTCGCTGAGCGGATCATCGGCGCGGTTCCGCTGCTCCATCGAGCGGAACCGCGCCGGCTGATCGCTCCAGGTTGCCTAGGCCGGGACGGCCGTCGGCTCCTCGACACGCCGCGGGAGCAGTGTTTCGCGGGCGATGACGAGGCGCTGGATCTGCGAGGTGCCCTCGTAGAGCTGCATGATCTTGGCATCCCGGAAGAGCTTCTCGACCGGGTACTCCTTGATGAAGCCGTAGCCGCCGTAGACCTGCACCGCGTCGGTGGCGATCTTCATCGCCGCGTCGGCGGCGAAGCGCTTGGCGTGCGAGGAGACGAGCGTGTTGCGTTCGCCGGCATCGAGCATTGCGGCCGACTTCCAGGTCAGCAGGCGAGCTGCCTCGATTTCGGTGGCCATGTCGGCGATCATGAACTGGATCGCCTGGTGCATCGCGATCGGCACGCCGAACTGAACCCGTTCGCGCGAGTAGTCCACGGCGAACTCGAAGGCCGCGCGGGCGATGCCGGTGGCCATCGCGGCAACACCGGGACGGGTGCGGTCGAGCGTCGCCATGGCGAGCTTGAAGCCCTTGTTTTCCTCGCCCAGCAGGTTCTCGGCCGGGACCTCCACGTCGTTGAAGGAGATCGTCGCGGTGTTCGAGGCGCGCTGCCCGAGCTTGTCCTCCTTCTTGTCCACCACGACGCCCCAGTCGCGCTCCACCACGAAGGCCGAGATACCGCGGTGCCCGGCGTCCTTGTCGGTCTTGGCGTAGACGGTGTAGTAGTCGGCGTAGCCGCCGTTGGTGATGAAGCACTTGGAGCCGTTGATGACGTACTTGTCGCCCTGCTTGACGGCCGTGGTGCGCATCCCCGAGACGTCCGAGCCGGCGTCCGGCTCGGTCAGGCAGAAGGAGGCCAGCTTGGGGGCTTCGGTGAGCATCCCCAGGTACTTCTTCTTCGTCTCCTCCGAGCCGCCCAGGGCGATCGGCGCCGTGGCCAGGCCGTTGCACCCCAGGGAGGTCTGAATGCCGGAGCAGCCCCAGGAGAGCTCCTCCTCGATCAGACAGCCGTCGAGGTAGCCGGCTCCCGCTCCGCCGTACTGCTCCTCGATGTGGGAGTTCATCAACCCGACCTCCCATGCCTTCTGGATCAGATCCGCCGGCCAGGTGCCCTCCTTGTCGTACTCCCATGCGACGGGGCGGATCTCCTTGACGGCGAAGTCGTGCGCCATCTCACGCAGGTTCTTCTGCTCGTCGGTGAGCGTGAAATCGACCATTCTCGGTTCTCCTAGCGGATCGGCACGGAAATAGATTGACTGGTCAGTCAACTCGGCAGCCCAGGGTAGCGGAGAGCGCCCCGATCGGCAACAATCGGAGGTGTGCAAAGCGCCTCGGCGATCCTCCAGGCGGGCTTCGCGGGCGGAAGCGGGCTCACGTTCGTCGTCTTCGGCACCGTGGCCTTCTCGCTCCTCATGTCCGTGCTGATGCTCGTCACCCGCGGACATGACTCGATGTACGACCAGATCGGCCAGGGTGGGATCTCGCGCGAAAGCGACTACTCCGGCGGCGAGGCGATGCTCGACAGCTCCCCGGCCGCACGGGCCGAGCAGGAGCAGGAGGTCCGCCAGATGCTGAAGGCCCGCAGCGAGCGGCTCGTCCGCGCCGGCCGGCCGGCCCTGGACATCGACGCCGAGGTCGCCCGGCTGCTGGCCCCTGCCGACGCGGGCCGCGAGCACGATCCGGCGCTGGTAGCGGAGGTCCGCCAGATGGTGCTGGCACGAAACGAACGGCGGGTGCGACAGGGGGCCGAGCCGCTTGACGTCGAGGCGGAGGTCGCACGAACGCTCGCCGAGCTCTCTCCCTGAGCGCGCCCCCGGTGCCGAGGGGGCGACTGATGTATAAACCGCGCGATGAAGAACATTCGCCGCTTTCAGCTGGACGAGCTGGCCCTGCGCCCAGGGACCTATTTCAATCCCCAGACGGAGATCATGGTCATCGTCGACGACTCCCCCGAGGTCGATCACGAGCTGTTCGAAGTAGACGACTTCGAGGCCTCCGACTGGGTCCAGATCTCCGATGAGATGCCGCTCGACGACAACCGCCGGGACGCGCTCGTGGAGGCCTTCCAGCTCGCCCACCAGCCCGGCGGTGAGCTCGAGGAGGACGACCTCGGTGACGAGGAGGACGAGGAGGACGGCCTCGACGAGGACGAGGACGAGCTCGAAGAAGAGTGATCCGGGGCGCAACCCCGGGCCGGCCCGGGGTGTTGGTTGTGCGTGAGCCCACCCCGGCCAGGGCGCCCTGCAAGGGTGCCTGCAGCAGCGCCGCTGCGCGCCCCTAGCATCGGCGGCGTGCCCGTGAAGCGTCTCGTGGCGCTCCTGCTCGGCCTGCTCGCCCTGGCCGTTCCGGGCGCCGCCCAAGCCAACAGCGAAACCCCGGCCCGCTCGGCCCTGGCGCCCCTGGGACGCCCGATCCGCGCGCGAGCGGCCGCGAGCCACGGACCGAGCGTCAGTGCGGCGCTGGCCGCGCTGCGCACCAGCGGCGCCATCACTCCGGCCGTCTACAACGCCGACTACGCCATCTACACCGCCGCAAAACACTCGCTGACGCGGCTCTCGGGCACCCGCAGGGCCGAACTGGGATCGGTCCTGGCCAACGTCCAGGCGATGGCCGGCGCGGGCGAGCTGACCGCCTCGCGCGCGCCCGTCGTGTTCCTGACGCTCGAACGCAACCGCCACTGGTGGACTACCGAACCGCTGCTCTCGGCCGATGAGCGCGTCAGCTTCGCCCCCAGCAAGCTGGTCTGGGAGTACTACCCGGGCCAGGGCATCGAGATCCAGTGGCTGGCCACCTTCGGCGAGGGCAACAGCTACTACAACGCGGGTGACGAAAACGCCAACCTGCGCCAGCTCGTCTCAGAAATCATCCCCCTGGCGACCAAACGCGCGGGCGGCATCGCCTGGGAGTACCTGTTCCACTTCGACGGCGGCGTGCCGCCGTGGACCAGCGGGCTCTCCCAGGGGACGGCCCTGCAGGTGCTCTCGCGGGCCTGGTCGCGCTTCAAAGAACCCGCCGACCTGACGGCGGCCCAGCAGGCGCTCGGCATCTTCGAGCAGCCGCCGCCCCAGGGCGTCCGTGTGGCGAGCAAAGCCGGCGCCATGTACTCCGAGTACACCTACGCCCCCGGCGACCACATCCTCAACGGCTTCATCCAGGCGGTCGTTGGCCTCTACGACTACACCCAGATCACCAAGGACCCCACGGGGCTGAAGCTGTTCGAAGCCGGCGATGCCGAGGCCCGCGCGGAGGTGCCCCACTACGACACCGGCTACTGGTCGCTCTATGACCAGTACGGCGAATCGGACCTCAACTACCACGAACTGCTGACCGAATTCCTCCAGCACCTCTGCGAACGGACCCGCAAGGGCCCGCCCCTCGTGATCGGCGCCCCCACGACCGGCACGACGACCACCACCGCCCCCACCACGAGCACCACCCCCACCACGACCGCGGCCGGCGGATCGGGCGCGCCGAGCGCCTCCGCCGCCGCCTCCTCCACGCAGATAGCCGGAGATCAGATCTACTGCGAAACGGCCCAGCACTTCAAAGAAGACCTCACAGAACCTCCACTCATCTCCCTGCTCTCGAGCAGGCTCCGGACCGGCACGCGGGCGGGCGTTGAGATCTCGCTGTCCAAGATCTCGACCGTCACGCTGACGGTCCGCCGCGGCTCCAAGGTCATCTGGACCAACCGCGCCACCGTTGGAGGAGGCGAACCGAAGCTCCTCTGGAGCACCCCCGCCACGGCGGGCAGCTACGCCATCACCCTCACCGCCTCCGACCTGGCCGGCAACTTCGCCACGGCCCATGGGACGATCACGCTCAGCCGCCACTAGCCCCCCCGCCCGGGCCTAGACTAGGCCCGAGTGAGCAACGCGAGACTCAGCACGGCCGGCAGGCGAGGGCAATGACGCGCCTGATGCGCGCATGGCAGGCGATGGACCGCGACCGGCGCCTGGCCTCCGGCGCCTCGGTGGGCCTGTTCGTCTCCATGTTCCTGCCCTGGTATCAGCAGAACGCCGTCGTGAGCGCGCCCAAAGCGGTGCCGCTGCAGAGCCAGAACCTCGACGCCTTCCAGGTCTTCTCGTTCGTCGAGGCCGCCGTCCTTTTGGTTGCCGTGGCGCTGATCTACATGCTGTTCGCCCGCGCCGAGGGCCGCGAGTTCAACCTTCCCGGCGGCGACGGGACGATCGTGTTCGCAGCGGGCGTGTGGACGTGCCTGCTGCTGGTCTTCAGGCTGTTCGACAAGCCCGGGATCTCGACCCACGGCATCGCCGGCAACGTCGGCGTGCAGTGGGGCATCTTCTTCGCCCTCGCCGCCGGAGGGCTGATCGCCTACTGCGGCTCGCGCATGCGCGCCGGGCGCACCGGCGCGCACATGCCGCGCCACTCCTCCCGCCCCCCCAGCCCCGAGCAGGATGTCGAGGCCCGGCCGCCGCGCTCGCGCCGGAGCCCTGCCGCGGATTTCGATGACGAAGCTCCCCGCGCCAGCGAGGAGGCCGAGCCCAGGCGCTCCGCAGCGGCTCCCGCGCGGGTCCCCGAGGAGGAAGACACCCGGCGCATCACCGGCCCGCCCGCCGGCGCCCTGCCGGCCCGGGCCGGCGCACGGGGGCGCGCGCGCTACCCGCCCTCGCCCGATGAGCAGCTCTCCTTCGAAGATCCCCCGGCCCGCCCGCAGTAGCCGGCGGCGCCTATCATTGCGCTGAGCATGCCAGCCACACCGTCCCCGGGGCCCGCCTCCGTCGCTGATGTCGCCCGCGGGCTGCGCGAGGTCGGCTACCTCCCCGGGGAGTCCACCGCGCTCGTCTCCTTCCTGGCCACGAAGCTGGGCAAGCCGGTCCTCGTCGAGGGACCCGCCGGCGTCGGCAAGACCGAGCTGGCCAAGGCGCTCGCCAAGTACCTGGGCCGCGAGCTGGTGAGGCTGCAGTGCTACGAGGGCCTCGATGAGGCCAAGGCTCTGTATGAGTGGAACTACCGCAAGCAGCTGTTGCGGATCCAGGCCGAGGCGACGGGGACCGGCTGGGACGCCGTCCAGGAGGACATCTTCGGCGAGGAGTTCCTGCTGGCGCGCCCGCTGATGACGGCGATCGCCTCCGAGGAGCCCGTCGTCCTGCTGATCGACGAGATCGACAAGACCGACCAGGAGTTCGAGGCGATGCTGCTGGAGGTCCTCTCGGACTTCCAGATCTCGATCCCCGAGCTGGGCAAAGTCGAGTCGAGAACGCACCCCGTCGTGCTGCTCACCTCGAACAACTCGCGCGAGCTGACCGAGGCGCTCAAGCGCCGCTGTCTTTACCTGTGGTTGGACTACCCGGCCCTCGAGCATGAGCTGGAGATCGTCCGGCTGCACGCGCCCGAACTCTCAGAGACGGTCGCCCGGCGCCTCGTGGAGGTCATCGGCATGGTCCGCGAGCTCGACCTCAAGAAGCCGCCCTCGATCGCCGAGTCGATCGACTGGGCAAGGGCGCTCCTGCTGCTGGGCGCACAGGACATCGACTCGGACATCTTCATGGAGACCATGTCGGTGATCGTCAAGCACCGCACCGACATGGATGTCGTGGCCGACCGTGTCGGCCTCAAGCTCGGCGTCGGCGCCGCGTCGTCATCGCAGGTGGATGTCTCCTGAGCCGGCCCTCGAGGGGCTGCCCGCCAGGATCCTCGAGCTGGGCGAAGAGCTCCGTCGCGAAGGCGTCTCCGTAGGCACCTCGGAGATGCTCGATGCCTTCGAGGTCCTGCGCGAGATCAGCTGGACCTCACAGGAGGACTTCCGCGAGGCGCTCGCGGCGACGCTGGCCAAGAGCCAAGAGGACCGCCGCGTCTTCGAGCTGGTCTTCGAGCGCTTCTTCTTCCGTTCGGTCGAGCTGGCCGCGAGCCGCGAGGGGATCAAGGAGGGCGAGCTCTCCGAGCTCGCCGAGCTGAGCGAGTCCGAGCTCGAGTCGCTTCGCTCCCAGATCGCGGCGGCCATGCGCGACGGCTCAGAGAGCGCAATGCGCGACCTCGCACGCATGGCCATCGCCGCCTTCGCACGTCGCCAGGAGGGCTCGGGCGTGATCGGCGTGGACGTCCAGCGGATCCGCCGCGCCCTGGGACTGCGCGCCGAGCCCCAGCCCGACCTGCCCCCCGAGGACCCGCGTCATGACGGTCTGCCGCGCGACGCCCTGCGCCGCTTCGAGGCCCTGCTACGGCGCGAGCTCGAGCGCGGCCAGATCGAGCGCACGGGCAACCTGCCCCCCGCCCGGCCGCTGGGCGAGCTCGACCGGGCTCTGCCCTCCGGGCCGCTGGCCGACCTCGCCGCCGTCCACCGCGTGGTCGCCCAGCTGCGCCGGCGCCTGGCCACCCAGGGCAACCAGATGCGCGGGCACCGAAAGCACGCCCATGTCGACGTGCGCCGCACGATGCGCGCCTCACTGCAGACGGGCGGCGTCCCGGTGGAGCTGAAGTTCCGCCCGCGGCGCCCCAAACGGCCCGAGATCTACGTCCTGTGCGACGTGTCCACCAGCGTCACCTCGGCATCGGTCTTCTTCCTCTCGGTCCTGCACGCCCTGCACGACACCTTCCGCAAGATGCGCTCGTTTGTGTTCATCGAGCGGATCTCCGAGGTGACGGACATCTTCGAACACGAGCGCAACTTCAAAAAAGTCAGCGAACGGATCTCGACCGATGCGGGAGTGGCGGACATCTCCGGCTATACCGACTACGGGCGCGTCTGGTCGGAGTTCCTCGTGCAGGTCGAGGACGAACTGCACCCGCGGGCCACCGTGATCGTCCTTGGCGACGCCCGCACCAACGGCCGCGACCCCCGGGCCGACATCTTCGCCCAGATCGCCGCCCGCGCCGGGCGTACGTTCTGGCTGAACCCCGAGCCGCGGCTCTACTGGAACTACGGCGACTCGGTCATCGCGGCCTACGAGGAGTTCTGCACCGCCTTCGAGTGCTGGACCACCGCCCAGCTCGAGGACTTCGTCCGCGCCCTGACCCGTCCGGTCATCGCCGCCGCCTGAGGAGAGCACCCGTGACCGAGCAGCGCCCGCGCCGAGCCCGCACCCTGATGTCCGCCTGCGTGCTCCTCGCGCTGGGCCTGTCGCTGGCCGCCTGCGGCAACAAGCACGATGCCCTTTCGGCGCCCTCGGCCAAGAGGTTCCCGGTGATGCTCGAGCGCTCCCCCGACGCCCAGGCTGCGGCGCTCTACTCGGCGCTCGCCCACGGCGACTTCCGCGCCGTCGGCCTGGACGTCAAGCCCGAGTCCCCGGCCGGCCGCTCAGAACCACTCGCGATGCTCGCCGCGGGCCGCGTCGAGCTGGCGATCTCCTCCGAGCCCGAGCTGCTGCTCGCCCGCGACAGAGGACTCAAACTGGTCTCGATCGCCGCCCTCGTCCAGCGGCCCCTGAGCTCGATCATCGCCCTTCCCGCCAAGCACATCACGAGCGTCGCCGACCTGGCCGGAAAGCGCGTCGGCACCCCCGGCCTGCCCTACCAGGCAGCGGAGCTCGGACGCGTCCTTGAAGCCGCCCACGTCAGGCCGGGCTCGGTGCGCGAAGCCAACGTCGGCGCCAACCTGACCAGGGCCCTGCTCTCAGGCCAGGTCGACGCCACGCTGGGGGGCTTCTGGAACTACGAGGCGATCCAGCTGCGCCTGGCCCGCAGGCATCCTGTCGTGATCCCCGTCAACCAGGCCGGCGTGCCCGACTACGACGGCCTGGTGGTGGTCGCCCGCGAACAGCAGGCCCGCACCGACGGCCAGGACCTACGTGCATTCCTCCAGGCCCTGACCCGCGGCCAGCGCGAGGTTGGGGCGAGCCCGCAGGCTGCCACGGCGACGCTCCTTGCGGCCAACCCCTCGCTCCCGCGACGCCTGCAGCTCGAATCGATCAAGCAGACCCTGCCGGCGGCCGTGCCCAGCGAAAGCGGCAAGCCCTTCGGCTGGCAGAGCCCGGGCCGGTGGGCCGCCTTCGGCGACTGGATGGTCAACCACAAGCTGCTGGAGAAGAACCCCAACGCGGCCCTGCCGCCGTTCACAAACGAGTTCCTGCCCGGCCAGGGGATCTGAGCCGCCGCCCGATCGGGCCGGCCGCGCAGTGCCTCAGCCGAGCGGCCAGCGGATGCCGTGACGGGCGATGGCCCGCTCGGTGAGGGGCCCGCACCCCGACGGCGTCACGAACGCCGCGGGAGGATCGCACTCGTCCGCCAGCACCGGCAGCACCGCGCAGACCGCCTCGGCCAGCACCCTGCGGTCATAGCCCCCCTCGAGCACCACGCCCAGGGGGATCGAGGCGGGCATACAGAAGTCCCGCAGCCGCCCGGCCATGATCTCGAAGGTCTCCGTCCGCAGCCTGCATTCGGCCAGCGGATCGGCGGCATGGGCGTCGAAGCCCGCCGAGACCAGTACCAGCTGCGGGTCAAAGGCGCCGGCGACCGGCATCACGACCCGGTCGAACAGCTCCATCCACTCGGCCTCTCCGGTGCCCGGCGGCACGGGCAGGTTGATCGTGTAGCCCTCGCCGGGACCCTCGCCCGTGTAGTCCAGCCGGCCGGTGCCCGGGTAGAGCGGGGACTGGTGCAGGCTGACCATGAGGACGTCGGCGCGCCGGGCGAAGATCTGCTCGGTGCCGTTGCCGTGATGGACGTCCCAGTCGATGATCAGGACCCGCTGCAGTCCGTGCTCGGCAATCGCCGCCGCGGCCGCCACCGCGACGTTGTTGAACAGGCAGAAGCCCATCGCGCGGCCGGACTCGGCGTGGTGACCGGATGGACGCACCCCGCAGAAGGCGACGCTCGCCTCCCCGCTCAGCAGCACCCTGGCCATCTCGCGCGCGCCGCCGGCGGCATGGAGCGCCGCCACCCAGGAGGCGCGCCCGACGAAGGTGTCCTGGTCGATCGCTCCACCGCCCGCTTCGCAGAGCTCTCGGATCGCACGCACATGGGCGCTGTCGTGGACCAGTTCGAGCGTCCCCTCCCGGGCGGCCGGGGCCGGCCGGCGCTCCCAGCCGAGCCAGTCGCGCTCGGCCAGCTCGCGCTCCAGCACGATCAGTCGCTCGGGCGTGTCCGGGTGACCGGGCGAGTACTCGCGCGGGTCGTGCTCCATGCAGGCCGGATGGCTGAAGTACAGCGGCCTGCTCACAGAAGCTCCTCCCGAACCCGTTTCACAAGGGCCAATATGGCGCATCGGTGCCGGCCCGGCCCACGCGGCGGCCCCTGCCCTGCCCCCGGGCGCCCTTGCGCGCACCCGACCGGGCTCCTTCAGCGAGCGCTTCAGGCAAACCTGTCTCATGGCTGACCATGTAGGTGTAAAGTCCGGATAGCGATCGGCCGAACGAGGGAGCTTCATGGTCAGCGCAGAGCTGGGTCGGACAAGGTGGATGCGTGGGCCCTCGACGTCCATGCGCGGCGTCCTTCTGGCGCTGCTGCTGGAGCGCCCCGGTCATGGCGGGGACCTCGCGAGCCGGCTCTCGGCCCGGCTCGGCGAGACCTGGCGGGTGGACACCAACGACGTCTACCGCCTGCTCGACCAGCTCGAGCAGACAGGCCTCGCGATCGCCCGCGAGGAGCCGGTGCGCAGCGGCGAGCGCCGCAGCCGCCTCGTCTACCACCCCACCGATGAGACCCGTGAGGCCCTGACGCTGTGGATGCAGATCGTGGTGCCGCGCGAGCCCGTGCGCCTGGGCCTGCAGGCGAAGCTGTCCGTGGCCCGCGAGCAGGACGCTCCCTACCTGCTGGCGGCCCTGGACGCCTACGAGCGCGAGTGCCTGGCCCTCGCTGGACAGGTCGACGAGCCCCACAGCCGCGCGAGCTCGTGGGCCGCCCTGTGCCTGGAGTGCTCGCGCGGGGCCGTCCGGGCACAGCTGCGCACAGAGGCCGACTGGGCCGCCCGGACCCGCCGGCTGATCGTTGAGTTCCTCAACAAGGAGGAGGCCGGGTGGGTGCCCGAGCCGTCCGGAGAACTGGAGCTGGGGGTCTCTTGAAAGTCAAGTATTGGACTTTCCACTTGCGCCCTGGCCCGCCGCGGAGGAAGGTCCAGGGCGGCGCTCGATGACCGAGCCGGGTATCTCCATAGATCTGACGGGCCCCCAGATCGATCGCGTGGTCCGCGAATCTGGCAAGGGCGGCGGCATCGCCAGCCTGCTGCGCGGCCTGGCGGGCGACCAGACCCTCGTCGGCCGCTATGAGGCGCTGGCCGACAGCCCGCGGCTGTCCCGGTCGCTGCTGTTGGGGCTGCTGGTGCTGGCCTCCCTCCCCGACGACGGCAGCTCGCTGTCGGTCAGCGACATCGCCACGCGGCTGAGCATGAGCCCCAGCACCACCCACCGCTATCTCTCGACCCTGCTCGCCGTGGGGCTGCTCGACCAGGACCCCCGGACACGCCGCTACCGCGTCGTCGCCGGCGGCTGAGCTAGCCGCCCATGTGCGCCCAGGCCAGGCCCGCCCACTCCCCGTAGGGGGCGAAGTAGCCGCGCACCTGCTGCTCGTCTGCGAAGGCGCGGGGGTCGCCGCCGCCCAGCGCGCGGCCGACCAGCTTCAGCAGACCCAGATCGCCCGCCGGCAGCTGGTCGTGGCGACCCTGTCCGTGCAGGGCGAGCATCTCGATCGTCCATGCGCCGATGCCGGGAATCCCGCGCAGCCGCTGCCAGCCCGCCTCATGGTCGCTGTCGTGCAGATCAACTCGTCCGCGTGCCACCTCGCCCGAGGCCCTCACAAGCGCCCGGGCCCGGCCGGCGCCCAGGTCGAGGGACTGCAACAGCGCGGGTGATGCGGCGGCCAGGACGGCCGCGTCGGGCGAGTCCCCCAGCGGGCTGTGCTCACCGTCCCAGCCGACCCAGCGGCGCCCCAGGACGGCCACGACACGGCGCTCGATGGCCGCCGCCCGCTCATACTCGATCAGCTGCTCGCAGATCGCCCAGACGAGCGCCTCGAAGGGTTCGGGCCGGCGCGCCACACGCAGCCAGGGCCGGCGCCTCAACGAGCGCCCGATCAGCGGGTCATCGGCGAAGCGGCGCAGAAACGGCCGCAGGTCATCATCGACGCCCAGGGCGAAGCGCATCCGCTCGATGCCGTGCCGGGCGGCCTGCAGGCTGGCAGCCCTGGCGCCGAAGAGCACCCGCTCGGGGCAGGGCTGGGCGACCCTCACGAGCACCGGCTCTCCGTGGTGGTGCAGCAGACGCTCGAGAACCCGGCCTCGCCGGCGCAACAGACCGTCCATGCCGTTTCGCCCCGGCAGCCTGAACGGACCGGCGGGGGTCAGTTCCTCGCGCAGTTCAACCGGGGCCGTCAAGGCCCCTCCTCAGCCCTCTGAGCCGGGAATGCCGAGCAGATGGATGTCGAGCAGCACTTTGCGGCTGGCCACGATCTGCAGCGGCTGCCCGGGGGCGAGCCGCTTGCCCGGGACGCGGCGCCGGCGCGAAGCCAAGCTGCCGCGGCGCTTGCCGCCGAGCGCAAGCGCCCGCCTGTGACGGCGCCCGACGATGCCAACGACGGCCGCTCCGGCCATGAAACCGCCCGCTGCAGCTGCCGCCGCGGCACGCGCAGGGACCGTCGAGCGTCTGGCCGGCGCGGGAAGCGAGCCGGCCGGCGGGGAGAGACGGGTGATCCTGACCTCCTCGCCCTGTGCGTCCAGCTCCACGATCTCCTCCGCCTCGTTCACCGCGCGAAGTGTAATGACCTGCTCAGACCCTCCGCCTCAGCCTTCCAGCATCCGCTCATAGACGCGGTAGCGCTTGACCACCCGGCCGCCCATCGCTTCCATGCCGCGGTTCATGGGCGTGTTCGTCTCGAGGATCCAGCCCATCTCGCCGCCCGTCTGCGGGCGCACGGCCGCGGCGTTGAAATGTTCGACGTAGAGCTTGGCCGCCACGCCCGTGTGCTGGTGCTCGGGCTTGACGCCGAGGAAGCCCACCCGGACACGGTCGATCCGCCTGCCCTTGGTCAGGAACCGATACCAGCCGAGCGGCAGCAGTTTGCCGTGCATCTGGGCCAGGACCTGGTTCACGTCGGGGACCGTTATGGCCATGCCCACGACCTCGCCCGTGTCTTCTTTCTCGGCGATCATGAACCAGTGCTTGTCGTAGACGAGCTGCAGCTCCTGGGCGTAGGCGTCCAGGTCCTTCTTGGAGTAGGGCACGAAGTCCCAGTTCTTCGACCAGGCCGAGTTGTAGACCTCCGCGAAGGAGTCCATGTCTTTGCGCAGCTGGCGCCGGCGCATGGGCCGCACGCGGATGCCGTGATCGGACTGGACCTTCTCGGCCAGCTCGAAGATGACCGGCAGCACCTTCTCGCGGTCGGAGACCTCGAGGTTCCACATCAGCAGATCCATCGCCTTGGCCATGCCGGCCTGCTCCATGCGGTCTTTGTAATAGGGCGGGTTCCAGGGCTGGACGATCATCGGGCGCAGGTCATAGCCCTCGATCAGGATCCCGCTCTCGTCGTTCATCGCGAAGCATGCGGGCCCGACCATCCGTTCCTTTCCCTTGCTCCTCAGCCAGCTCTCCGCGGCGTTCAGCAGCGCGTCGAGGATCTCCTGGTCGTCCTCGAACTCCAGGAACCCGAACCAGCCCCAGTTCTTCTTCTGGTAGTCGTTGAAGGCGTGGTTGACCTGGGCGGTGATCCGGCCGACCACGCGGCCATCGTGCCAGGCCAGGAAGTACTCGCCTTCGCCGTGGCTGAAGAACGCGTTCATCCTGCGGTTCAGGAACAACCGGCGCTCGAGCTTGAGCGGAGGCACCCATTGCGGCTGGTTAGCATGCAGCCTGAAGGGGAGGTCGATGAAAGCTTTCAGCTCCCGCCCGCCCTTGACTGCTCTCACCTCGACGCTCACAGCGGAGGCCACCCTATATGCCCACCTCGATCGACGTCTTCGCCAAGGTCCGCGGCCATGACCGCGAAGCGATCCTCAGCGCCGCCCGCGAGGCCGACGTGCTGCCCTACTTCCACGTGCTGGACTCGCCCGCCATGCCGGTCGTGGAGATGGAGGGGGCCGAGCGGATCATGCTGGGCTCCAACAACTACCTCGGACTGACCGGGGACGAGCGCGTCATGCAGGGCGCAGAAGCGGCCCTGCACCGCTACGGCACCGGCCTGACGGGATCGCGCCTGCTCAATGGCACCATCCCCCTGCACCTCGAACTGGAGCAGGAGATCGCCGAATGGATGGGCACCGAGGCCGCGATCGTCTTCTCCACCGGCCATCAGGCCAACGTGGGCACTCTCGGCACCCTGCTGGGCGTCGGCGACACGGTCATCGTGGACTCGGGTGACCACGCCTCGATCCTCGACGGCTGCCTGCTCTCGCGCGCCAAGATGCGCCCCTTCCGCCACAACCGCCTGGACAAACTGGAGAAGATGCTCGAGCGCTCGCAGTCCGACGGCGGCGGCGTGCTGGTCGTCGTGGACGGCGTCTTCTCGATGGAGGGCGACATCGCGCCGCTGCATGAGATCGCAGAGCTCTGCGGGCGCTACGGTGCGCGGCTGATGGTCGATGAGGCTCACGGGGCGGGTGTGCTCGGCGAGCTGGGGGCCGGTGCCAGCGAACTGCTCGGTGTCGCCGACCGCGTCGATCTGCGGATGGGGACCTTCTCCAAGTCGCTGGCCTCCTGCGGCGGCTTCGTGGCCGGGCCGGCGGAGGTCATCGACTACCTGCGGATCGCCTCGCGGGCCTTTCTGTTCACCGCCTCGGCGGTGCCGGCCGCGGTTGGCGCGGCCCTGGCCGCGCTGCGTGTGACGCGCTCGGAGGACGGTAGGGGGCTCTTCGAAGCCGTGCTCCAGAACGCCCTGCGCCTACGCGACGGCCTCGAAGCGATTGGCTATGCAGCCGTCTCCCCGCAGGTCCTCTCGCCGGCCGCGGCGGTCCAGGAGAGCGCCCCCGGCGTTCGCACCGGGCCAGGCGGCGAGCTTTCGATCGTGACCCCCATCGTTCCCGTTCTGGTCGGCGACGACTGGAAGGCAGCCCTGCTCTGGAAGGCCCTCTACGACGCCGGCGTGTTCGTCAACACGGCGCTGCACCCCGCCGTCCCGCCGGGCGGAGCGCTGCTGCGCACAAGCGTCATGGCCACCCACGACGCCGCCACCATCGACCGCTCGCTGGAGATCTTCGCCTCCGTCAAGCGCGCCTTCGAGGCCGAGCACGGGCCGCTGCCCGGTCCCGGCTCCGACTGAGCCGGGGCCGCCGCCGGAGCGCCGGGCGCCGCGGAACTTGTCCAGAACTTCACAAGTCACCCGTAGATAAAAAAACCCCGCTCTAAGCACACGAAGCACCGGCTCCGTAGTTGACCGGGGCCGGGTTCCTGTCTAGCTTCCAGATGCGCTCTGCATGACCGTTCGGGGACTCGCCCCAAACGTTGTAGGACCATTATCAGGGGGTGATCCGCCGGGACAGCCGCGCCCGGTGCGATCGACTCCGTGCGGGCATAGAGGGCGCGCCCACGTCCATATCGAGCAAGCATGTTGTCCCGCGTGAGCCTCGCGGGACAGCGGGGAGATGTACATCACATGAACGCGTCAGCGACGGTTGCCCCTGCCGGTCCGCAGTACATGCGGGCCCTTGAACGCGCCAACAAGGTCCGCCTCGCAAGAGCCGAGCTCAAGCGAAGGGTGTCGACCGGCGAGATCACCGTGGCGGAGGTCATCCTCGACTGCCCATGGGAGGCCGAGAGCATGGCGGTGGCCGATCTGCTCATGAGCCAGCGCCGCTGGGGACAGACACGCTGCCGCAAGTTCCTGGCCCAGGTGCCGATGTCCGAGAAGAAGACGGTCGGCTCGATGACCGAGCGCCAGCGCCACAATCTCGCGGCGATGCTGGACGGCGCCGAGCGGGGTCGTGCGTGCAGCACGACCCCCTGGGTAACGGACAGCCTGACGACAGTGTGAGCTCCCACCAGCCCGCGAGCATGCCGATGATGCCGAGCCTGGGACGGACTTCCCAAACCCCGCAGCCGCCCTGTCCCAGGTCCCGGACCGGCACCCGGTAGTACTTGTAGCGGCCCGGTTCGAGTTTCATCCTTTCGAGCAGGTCGCGGGCACCGCGCTCGTGCTCGCGGCGCAGTGCCGCCAGCGAGCTCAGCTCCGAGAGGCGGCCCGCGAGGCGGTCGCGGGTCTGCTCGAGCTCCTCGAGGTCCGGCAGTCGCGGACCGGACACCGGCGCCCCGGCCGACCCTGCGGCGATGAAGGGGAAGCGCTGGGTGACCATCTGCGAAAGCTCTGCCTCGAGCTTTGCGATCTGTGCACGCAACGTCTCGCGCGCGCCGCGCTCGCCCGGAGCCGAGGAAACTCCAACTCCGGCCTGGGAGCCCCCGACCGGCAAAGCTCCGCGATCGACAACCTGCTCGTGCTGGGCCAAGACCCTCTCTCCTGCGGCAGACTCGAAGTGCTGAGTCTACCAGCGCAAGCCCGCGCCCGACAGCCGTTCAGGGCGACTCCAGCGCGCTGGCGGCGCTCCACAGCGCCTCCTCGACATACAGCGCCGGCACCCCCGGGACCTGGAGCGCGAACAGCCTCAGACGCTCGCTGCGCGAACCGGGCCGGTGGCCCGGAGCGCACTCACCGAACAGCGGTGCAAGAGCCGCCGAGGCATCCGCGACGACCAGCCTCCCGTCGGGCAGCAACGGCGGGTCCTTCGAGCGCCCGAGCGGCTCGCCCTCAAGGCTCGGGCGGATCCCCAGCGGCCCCTCGACGCCCGCCGCGTCCAGTGCCCAGACGGGTACGCCCGTGTCCATCAGAGCGATCAGCAGGATGTCCTCGAGCATCCCTCCGCTGAGAAAGCCTCCGTGCAGCATCCGCTCCAGCACGGCCGCCTCGACCGGAGTGCGCTCGACGTCGGGGTCGAGGCCGATGTGACGGAAGAAGACCCGGTAGGCGCTCGGCACGGGCTCGGTACGGATGCCGATCGCACGGGCGCCGCGAACGCGGCTCGAGAGTTCCCGCAGCCGCGCCTCGACGTCCGGTGGGGAATCGCCGGTCAGCGGGCCTGGACGCCCGACGCGGACCTCGGACTCGATCAGCAGCAGGCCGGGGAGCTCGCGCTCGAGGACGGCCGAGCGCCACCCCTCGGCCGGCGCGCTCATCCCCCGGCCCCACCCGTCGCAGGCGTGGTGGCAGTGCCCGTCGAGGTGCCCTGGCCTTCGCTCGCCGCGAGCAGCTCGGCCACCCGCACGCGGAGCGTCGCACGCGAAGGACGGTTGAGAAGCGTCTTTGACTGGACGGTCCCGCCCCGCATCGCGAACGTGATCTGCGGGCATGTCGCCAGGCGATAGAGAGCCGCCAGATCGCCCTGGTCATCCCAGCCCACCGGGAAACTCAGGCCGCGTGTGCTGATCAGCCTGCGCAGCGCCGTGCGCGAGCCCTTGAGCGCCACAGCGGCGAACCGGACGCGCGGAAACGCCGGCGCCAGCGCCTGCATGTCCGACAGGACCTTGGGGCATGAGCCGCCTTCGACGAACAGCGCCAGCACGACGGGACCCTGTTCGTAGAGTTCGCAGATGTTCAGAACGCCCGGTTTGCGCACCGAGCAGGCGGGATGGGGACCGTCCGTGGCGACGTTGGCATCACCCGTTTTGTCTCCCTCGACAAGCGGCACGGCGAATGCCGGCAGCGATTCACCGGGCGCGAGACCGCCGACGCCGTTGGACTTGGTCAACAGCGTGTTGAGCGTGATGAAGATCAGAATGACGACCGCCAGCAGGCCGACGTAGCGCCCGTAGCGAGGCGGCTCGGCCGGCTGGGCGCCACGCGGCGTCTCGCGCTCGGCCTCCTCCGGCTCAGGCAGGTCCATGCCCGGATCCGGCCCGCGAGGGCGCGAAGGCGCGCCCGGGACGACGGGCCGCTCGCCGCGGCGTGCGGTCGGTGGCCCGCTCGGCGATCATGACGGCTGCCGGCAGCGCCACGAGGACGCCCAACAGCGAGACGCTCAGGTCGATCAGCGTCACGAAGCCGAAGTCGCGCAGCATGCGGATGTCCGAGAGCGTCAGCACGCCGAAGCCGGCGATGGCGGTCACTCCCGAGGCCGCCACGGCAGCGCCCGTGCGACGGTAGCTGCGGCGCAGCGCCTCCGCGATGTCCGCGCCCGCCAGGCGCTCGGTGCGGTAGCGCTCGGAGATCAGCACGCTGAACTCCGTCGAGATTGCGATCACGAGCGCGCCGAGGGTCACCGACATCGGGTTCAGCGGCACCCGCACCGCGAACAGGATCAGGGCCGACCAGCCGGTTGCCAGGAAGATCGGCGCGAGCGGCACCAGCGAACGGCGCAGATCGCCGCGGAAGGAGATCAGCAGCACGAGCGCCACCGCCGCGAGGCCCACGAGCAGAGCCTCCAGCCGCCGCCACGGGTCGGCGACCTGTGATCCCGACTGGGCGGCCAGCACGGGCAGCCCGACCAGCGTGGCGCTCACTCCGGGCGGCGGATGCAGCGTCGAGCGCATCTGTTCGATCACCCGCTGCTGGTCTGTCAGGCTCATCTCGCGGATGCCGAAGGACAGTGTCGCCACGCGGCGGTCTGCCGTGATGACGTCCTGGGAGAAGTAGGGCGGGATCGTCCGCAGGACTCCGTCCACTGCCTGTTGGGTCAGTTTGGCCGGCGCGCTCCCCGGCGTGGCGGCCTGCGTCTGAAACAGGTCGGGCAGCGAGAAGGCCGGGCACAGCCGGGCCTTGCCACAGCCGCGGTTCTCACGGTAGCCGAAGCGCCGCAGCACAGACGCCTGATATTCGGTCATCCAGGCGATCGTCGAGGCCTTGGCAAGGTTCGAGCCCGACAACAGCACGGCCACTTCGCCGCCCACGCCCGTCTGGTGCTCGAGCGAATTCAGTGCCGCCAGCGAGCCGAGGCTCTGAGGCACCAGCTTCGTGATGTCCGTCTCCACCCGCGTCTGTGTGTCAAGGCCCCAGCCCAGCACGGCCAGCGCCAGCCCCACGGCGAGGACGCGGCCGGGACGGCGCAGCGCCCCCCCGAGGGCGAAGCCGAGGACACCCCGCGTCAGCGGGTTCTCGCGCAGTAGCTCGCCGGCCCCGCGCCAGGATGCCCCCAGCGAGCCGCCCGCGAGCGCAGGCGCCGGCGCGGCAGGCCCGGCGCGGCGCGGCAACACGCCGAGGACGGCCGCCCCGACGGTGAGAGCGCAGAGCAGGGCGATCGCGACACCCGCCACCAGCAGCACGGCGAATCCCCGCACCATCGGCACCGGCGAGAGGAGCAGCACGAGCATCGCCGCGGCGCTGGCGGCAGCTGCCGTCAGGAGCGTCGGTCCGCCCGCTGAGCCAGCGGCCGCGATCGCCCGCTCGCGCCAGCCCGTCCCCGTGCCTTCGGCGCCTGGGCGTTCGAGCTCCTCCCCCACCCGCGACTGGAACTGGATCGAATAGTCGACGGCCAGCCCGATCAGGATCGGCAGGACGGCGATCGAGGCCACGGTCAGGGAGGCGCCGAGGAGCGAGAGGGCGCCAAAGGTCAGGGCCGCCGCCAGCAGGGCCACGAACAGCGGCAGCAGGCGCGGGCGGCCGAGGAAGATCAGGCCGAGCGTCAGCGCCATGACGATCAGCACGGCCACCAGCAGCAGCTCGATCGAGCTGCTGATCGATTTGCTGAGGTCCGAGACGATCACCGGCTCGCCCGTGACGAGGTATGGCTGGCCCTGCTTCAGATGCCACTGCGTCATCTTCACGGCTGCCCTGATGTCGGCGATCGTCTGGTTTCGCTGCGCCTGGGAGAGGCCCGGGCGCATACGGATGGAGACGAGGGCCGTGTCGCGGCTGGGGAACAGATAGGCGAAGCGCTGCTTGGGAGTGCCGGCGGGCTTGGCGGGATCGAAGACGACATCCGTCAGGAATTCGGCGTTTTCCAGGCTGGGCCGCGAGGTCAGTCCGTACTGCAGCGCCAGGGAGACGATCCGCGAACGCTGTTCGGCCAGCGTGACCCGACGTGCGGCCTGGCCGAGCTCGTGCGCTTTCCCGGCGCTGAGGCCCGATCGGATGGCCTGTTTGTAGATCGACTGTTCGGCCGCTCGCGCTCTGGCTTCCGATGCTTTGTTCTGGATCACCAGCTGTCGGGAGAGCTGGCTGGCGGCCTCGTTGAGGAAGGTGCCCGGACCGAAGACCACCTTGACGGTGTGCAACCGCACGAGCTTTCCGCAGGGCCCGCCGACGCCTCCCTCGGCGGGGAGTGCGGCCCTGGGCACTTTTCCGGACAGGCAGCCCTCCAGGCCGATCAGCCGGTCGAGATCCGAGCTCAGGACCAGCTGCTGCAGGTCCTCGTGAACGAGCACCTCGACGGGCTCTTCGCCGAAGTTCCGGTAGAAGGTCTGAGTCGATCTGTAGGTGGCGCTGGAGGTCGAGACGAACGTGCTGGTGGAAGCCGACGTCTTCAGCCCCAGCGCGAGTACGACCCCCCCGAGACCGAGCAGGACGGCGAGGCCGATCAGCAGCCGTGGCCTGCGGGCGGCGGCGCCCGCCAGCGTCGAGAGCAGCCGCGCGGTCATCTCAAGCGAGCCCTCAGCGGGCCGACGCCGGTACCGGCGTCACTCCATGCCGAGCGGGCCGGCCGATTCGCCGGACAGGAACTGCCGTACGAACGGGTTTTCCGAGGCGAACAGATCCTCAGCCGGGCCGGATTCGACGATTTTGCCCTTCCACAGCACCGAGATGTGCTCGGCCACCCGGCGGGCGCTCATGATGTCGTGGGTGATCACCACATAGCAACCGCCGTTCTCGGCGTGGACTTCCTTGATCAGCTCGCACAGCAGCGCCGTGCGGACCGGATCGAGGCCCGAGTCGGGCTCGTCGAACAGCACGATGTCCGGTTCCATCACCAGCGCCCGCGCGAACCCGGCACGCTTGCGCATCCCCCCGGAGAGCTCGTTGGGCATCTTCTCCTCGGCGTTTGAGAGCCCCACCTCGCGCAGCCTGCGGTCGACGATCTCGCGGATCTCATCATCGCCCTTCTCGGTGTGCTGGCGCAGCGGGAATGCGACGTTGTCATACAGGTTCATCGAGCCGAACAGGGCTCCGTCCTGGAACAGGACGCCGAACTTCTTGCGCAGGTCGAACAGCTCCGCATCGGGGAGGCTGGGGATTGAGCGGCCATGGACGACCACATCCCCCTGGTCGGGGTAGAGCAGCCCCACGATGTGCTTGATGCAGACTGACTTGCCGGTCCCCGACGGGCCGAGGATCATCGAGATCTTGTTCTCCGGCAGGCCCATGTTCAGGCCGCGCAGGACGTGGTTGCGACCGAAGGTCTTGTGGACGTCGATGAACTCGATTGCGTCGGGCTCGCTGTCGGGCCGGCCCTGGCCGCGGTGGTGGGCGTACTCCTCTGATGGGCCGGGGCCCGCTGCAGGCACGTCGGCCATCCTCAGCCCCCGATCGGGGCGCGCGGATTGGCGCCCCAGAAGATCTGTGTTCCGAGCATCCCGATGACGTGCACGAGCACTAGATTTAGCACCATCGACTTGGCGGTCGCCTTGCCCACACCGACCGGGCCGCCGCTGGCGTTGTAGCCGTAGTAACAGGCCACCAGCACGATCGCCGTGGCCATGAACATGGCCTTGATCAGGCTGTATAAGAAGTCCGGTGGATTCTGGAACTGCCAGAAGATCAGGAAGTAGCCACCCGAGGAGACGTAGCCGATCTGATCGACGACCGCGATGTAGGAGGCCAGGAAGGCCGCCCCGATGCCCGCCATGTACATGAACGGCAGCACCAGCCACGAGGCCAGCAGGCGGGTGGCGCAGAGGAAGGTCATGGAGTTGATGCCCATCACCTCGAGCGCATCGATCTCGTCGGAGATGCGCATGGCGCCGAGCTCGGCAACGATCCCCGTGCCGACCTTGGCGGACATCATGTAGCCGAAGGCGTAGGGGGTGATCTCGCGCAGGTCGCACCACGCCGTGAAGACGCCCGAGTACGCCGGCGCGCCCTGGGCCGCGGTGAAGTAGGCACCCTCGATCCCGCACTGCAGCCCGAGGATGAACATCAGCGTCCAGATGATCGTCGTCGAGCCGACGATCAGGATGCCGCACTGGCGCAGCGACTCGCCGAAGAAGCGAAACACCCGCAGCCCGTAGACGTCGCGGACGATCTGCCCTGTGAAGCGGCCGATCTCCCCGGTCGCCTCGAGCCATTCCCGCGGCATGGCGAACAGCGAGTTCACTTGATGACCAGGATCTGCGGATGTGTTGCCAACAGGGTCTGGGTGAAGACGTAGTCGAAGGAGAAGATGGCCGTGAAGGCGAGCACGACGGCCTCGTTGACGGCCCGGCCCACGCCCTCGGCGCCGCCGGAGGCGGCCATGCCCTTGTAACAGCAGACGATCGCGATGATCGCCCCGTAGATGGTCGTCTTGAGAACCGACCCCCACAGGTCGGTCGTCGAGGCGTTGGCGAACAGCGTCGCCCAGAAGGGTCCCAGCGACTGCCCGTTGACGAGCTCGGCGATGATCCCGCCGAAGATCCCGAACAGCAGCGCGTAGATGTCAAACAGTCCCGTCACGAGCATCAGGGCCAGGAAGCGGGGCACGACCAGGTTCTTGACAGGGTCCACGCCAAGGACCTGCAGGGCGTCGAGCTCCTCGCGCACCTTGCGCGCGCCGAGGTCGGCCGTGATGGCCGTGCCGGCCACACCCGCCACCACGATGGCGGTCACGCTCGGGCCGATCTCGCGCACGGCGCCGAGCACGAAGAACCCGCCCAGCCGGTCAAGGGCGCCGAAGATCGTCAGGAAGTTGGCTGCCTGCAGGCCCGGGGCGGCGTAACAGATGCAGACCGTCGAGACCAGCAGGGGAAACCAGCACAGGCGCAGCGCGAACAGGAACTGGGAGACGAACTCCCCGCCGTAGGGGTAGGGCGGCCTGAGGGCCGACCAGATGGTCTTGCCCGTCAGGATCATCATGTCCCCGAATTCCTCGAGGACGTGCCTGGCCGGGACAAAAGCCCGCTCGGCGACGCTGCGAACCATCTCTGCCTCGGCCCTCCCCGGGTCGCGATCGGTGGTCCGGGTAACTCTACGCCATGCAACGACCGACTTGCACCGTCGAACCCCGCCCCGGCCGGGTCCGGCGCTCCACCGCCACTGGTAAGGTGGCCCGATCGTGAGGGGGAGGCGGAGACTCTTCTGTGCAGTCCGGGGCCGCGCTCGCGTCGCGCTGGCGGGTGGTGCACGCCCACTGTGCCTGAGCGCCGGAGTGCTGGCGCTCGCGACGCTCGCGGGCTGCGGCGGCGGCTCCGCCCAGGACGCACACGAAAAGTCCGCGACCTACCACGTACAGGTCGTTGCGGCCCACTTCCCGGCCAAGCAGGCTGTAGCCCGCCAGACGCGGATGGAGCTGCTGGTGCGCAACACCGGCACCACGGCCGTCCCCGACCTGGCAATCACGGTCAACTCCTTCGACTACGCCTCCAACTATCCCGAACTGGCCGCGGACAAAAGGCCGATCTGGGTGATCGAACAGGGCCCCGGAGTGATCGCCAAGCCGCCGGTGGAAAGCCAGGAGGTCAGCCCCCCCGGCGGCGGCCAGACCGCCTATGTGAACACCTGGGCGCTCGGACCCCTGCCAGCCGGCAAGACGACCGCGTTCATCTGGAAGGTCGTGCCGGTCAAGTCCGGCCAGCACACGGTTACCTACACGGTCTCGGCGGGTCTGGCCGGCAAGGCGAAAGCCGAGCTGAAGTCCGGGGGCGCCGTCACCGGGCGCTTCACCGCCCAGATCGCCTCCGCCCCGCCGGCGACCTACGTCGACCCGACGACCGGCAAGGTCGTCGCGGGCGCCTATCCGGCGACGCCCGCGACTCCCTGACGATCAGGCGCCCGGGGGCGCCCCTTCACCCGCCGGGGGTGCGCCTTCACCCGCCGGGGGCGCCCCGGCGCCTGCCGGCGGCCCGCCATAGGCACCCGCCGCACCGGCCGCGGCTCCCGGCCGGGCGAAGTGCAGCAGGCTCGCGCATTTCGACTCGGCCGTTTTGAACTGAGCCGTTTTGATGTTCACCTTGCTGGTGTCGAACACGGGGCCTTTGCCCGACGTGTTGGGCGTCGGCAGGGTGATGCCGTCGCTCGACATGCATTTGACGAACGAGGCCAGCGACTTCTTGTAGGCGGCGCTCGAGACGCGCCCGCCGAAGTTGCCGCGCTGGAAGCCTCCGCCGCACTTCTTGAGGGCCGCTTCATACTGGGCTCTGGTCACGCCTTTGGGCAGTTTCAGACCCCCGCCTGGGGCCCCGCCGCCGAAGACGCCTCCACCGGGACCACCCGTGCCCGGTTTACGGGCCTGGGCGGCTTTGAACGAGGGCAGTTCGATGCCGTCTTTTTTCAGGCATTCGCGCAGGGCCGTGAAGCGAGCGGCGCCTTTCGCTTTGCTCGTCGAGGCCGCCGAGGTGGCGGTCGTCGTCGAGCTCGAGGACGAGCCGCAGGCCGCGAGCGCCAGGCTCGCCGCGAGTAGCAGCGCGAGCACGAGCCCCGGCCGTGAACGTCTGATGCGGATGAGTTTCATTCGTTTCCTTTTCTGCGTTGGTGCGGTGGTCAGATCGGGGGCGTCAGCCGCCGGGCCCGAAGAGCTGCGGTTCGGAGCTTGATTTGCCTGTGGTGGTGCTCCCCGCCGTCGTTGCGGCGCGACCGAACAGCCCTGCGGCACCGGTCGAGCCGACCCGGATCGATTCCGCCTGGACGGCGCCGCTGGATGCCTTGCTGCCGGTCACTAGAACCGTTTCGCCCGGTTTGATCGAGTGGACGGTCCCTTTGACGGTCTTGGTGACGGCGGAGGTGGCGGAGGTCTGCACCTTGATGCTCGTCCCTTCGGTTGTTTCGACGTAGAGCGTCCTGCCCTGGACAAAGGTCACTTTTCCGCTTGTCGCGTTCGTGGGCGCGCCGAAGCCGCCCGTCCCTGCCGCCCCCGTCGTCCCGGTGCTCGAGCGGCTCGCCGCTTTCAGGCCGGCCAGCCGCGAGGCGAACCCGCCGGCGCCGCTGGCTCCCGAGGTCGAGCCGCCTTCCTGGCCCTTCTGCACGATCACCCCACCGATGAAGCCGAGGGCCAGAAGCAGCACGCCGAGCAACGAGCCGGTCAGAGGTGTCATCAGCCGCCGGCGGGGGCGAGGAGGCAGCGCGGGCTCGTCCTCCCAGGATTCCTCCACGCGCACCGGCGGAGGTTCCTCAACGGCGAGGTCCTGGGTGTTCTCTTGGCGTTCTGACATCAGTGGTTCTCCTAGCGCGCTCGCTTCACTCGAAGCGCAGCGCCTCGATGGGCCTCAGACTCGCCGCGCGTGCGGCCGGATAGGTGCCGAAGAACAGCCCCGACGCGGCGGCGGCGCCGAACGCGAGGAAGATCGAGTAGCTGGCGATCACGGGTTTGACTCCGGCGATTTCAAATTGGCTGGCGAGGATCCCGACCCCGACGCCGAGCAGGCCGCCGAAGATCGACACGAGCAGCGCCTCGGTCAAGAACTGGGTGAGGATGTCCGCACGCCGCGCTCCGACCGCCTTGCGGATGCCGATCTCGCGTGTGCGCTCGGTGACCGAGACGAGCATGATGTTCATAACGCCGATCCCGCCGACCAGCAGTGAGATGGCGGCGACCTCCCCGAGCAGGGTCGTGAAGACGCCGCTGGTCGAGCTGGAGGCTTGGATCAGCGATCCCTGGTTGAGGATCGAGAACCCGGTTCGGAGGTGTCTTTGACTTTGTGGCGTTCCTCGAGGATCTGCGTGACCTCGGCTTCGGCCGCGTTCAGCGTCGTCGGCGAGGAGGCCTCGACGGTGATCGAGCTGAGCGCCCCGTAGCCGCTCAGTGAGTCCTGAACGGTCGTGATCGGCGCCATCACGACGTCGTCCTCGTTGGTCGAGCCGCTGGCCCCCTTTGAGGCCAGCACGCCGAGGACCGTGAAGTTGGCGCCGTTGACCTTGATCGACTGTCCCACGGCGCTCGATCCCGAGAACAGGTCTTCGACGATCGTCTGGCCGATCACGGCCACACGCCGTGGTTGGCGACGTCCTTGGCGGTGAAGGATTCGCCTTCGGCGACCTTGTAGCTGTGAGCCGTCACGTAGGACGGCGTCGTCCCCACGAAACTCGACGGTTCGAAGCTGGTCGATCCGTAGACCAGTTTCACCCCGCCGGCATCGACGACCGGCGAGGCGCTGACCACATCCGGCGCTGCACTGTGGTTCTGGAGCGCGCCGGCGTCGGCGCGTGTCAGCGAGATCGACGAGGAGGAGGAGTTGCCTGCACCCAGCCCGCCCCGGGTGCTACCGGCGTTGACGATCAGCACGTTCGTGCCAAGGCTCTGGATCCGCGACTCGACCGCCTTTGAGGAACCGTTTCCGACCGCGATCAGGACGATCACGGAGGCGACTCCGATCGTCATGCCGAGGATCGTCAGACCGGAGCGCAGCTTGTTGGCGGTGATTCCACCCCAGGCGATTCGCAGAGTCTCGATGCCCATCAGAGGGCTCCGGGCTCGGCCGTCGCCGAGGTGCCGGCGCCCGTCGGTCCAGCGGGCCACCCATGGCCGGCGCCCGTCCGGGTGTCCTCGATGATCTCACCGTCGCTCAGGCGGATCACCCTTGCGCCTGCTCGGCCACCTCGGGCTCGTGGGTGATCAGCACGATCGTGCGTCCTTCGCCGTTGAGCCGGGCGAAGATCCGCAGCACCTCCTCGGTGGTCCGCGAGTCCAGGTTTCCCGTCGGCTCGTCGGCGAGCATGAGCGAGGGGTTAGTGACGATCGCCCGCGCGAGCGCGACCCGCTGCTGCTGCCCGCCGGAGAGCTCGGAGGGCTGGTGGTTCATCGGCTTCATTCCCACCGCCGCCAGTGCGCGTTCGGCACGCAGGTGGCGCTCGTGACGGTTCAGGCCGGCGTAGGCGAGCGGCAGCTCGACGTTTGCCAGGGCGCTCGTGCGGGCCAGCAGGTTGAAGCTCTGGAAGACGAAGCCGAACTTGCGGTTGCGCAGGTCGGAGAGGTCGTCTGCATCGAGGTGGCTGACATCGGTGCCGTCGAGCTGGTAGCGGCCGCTGGTGGGAATGTCCAGACAGCCCAGGATGTTCATCAGCGTGCTCTTGCCGCTGCCCGAGCTGCCCATGATGGCCACGTACTCTCCGCGCTCGATCCGTAGCGAGACGCCGCGCAGCGCGTGCACCTGGACCTGCCCGAGCGAGAAGGTCTTAACCGCATCGAGCACATCGATGACGGCGCTCGCCCGCCCCGGGCGGCGCCTCACGACTGGCGCCCGGCGAGGGAGGCGCAGCCGTCCGCCGGAGTTGACCGGGCCGCTCATGGCGCGCCCGGCGGGCCTCCACCCCCGGCGCCGCTGAAGCCTCCACCCGTGAAGCCGCCCGCGGGGGACCCTCCCAAGGTGCCCGCGCTGCGGCTGGAGGAGTCGAGAACCTGGAGGTGACGCTCGTCGAGCTGCTGGTCGTGGTGGCGATTTTCTCGACGACCTGTTCGCCGGCCCTGAGGCCATTGAGGATGATCGTCGTGCTGTTCCCGGCCAGGCCGGTCGTGACCGCCTGGGAGACCTGTTTGCCGCCCCGCATGACCGTCACCGAGTCGCCGCTGAGGGCGCTGGTCGGCACGTTGACGCCTTCGGCCTGGGAGACGACGACTTCGGCCGAGGCGCTCATGCCGGGGCGCAGGTCGGCCGTCGTCTGGTCGAGCTGGAACGTGACGTCATAGCTGACGACCGTCGAGCTCGAGCTCGAGAGTGTCGCCACGCTCGCCACGTGCGCGGCCACTTTGGCCGTTCGAGCGCTTCGATGGTCACCGTTGCGGGCTGACCGACGTGGACGTGAAAGATTTCCGACTCGCTCAGACCGACAACCAGCTCCATCGAGCTGAGGTCGCTGAGGACGGCGAAGGACGAGCTCGAGCCGGTGCTGGCGGTGGAGGAGGTCCCGGCGCTCCCGGTCGAGGCGCCGGCGCCCCCGTCGCACCCGTGGTGGCGCTTGAGCTCGTGGAGCTCGAGGAGGTGTCGGCCTTGCTCGTCCCCGAGGCCGAGACCGATTCGCCGACCTCGCCCGAGAGCGTCACCAGCGTCCCGGTGCTCGGCGCGTAGAGCCTTGTGTCTGTGAGGCCTTCTTCGGCGCTCTTCACCGAGAGTTCATCGCTTGCGATGCCCGCTCTGGCCGAGGAGAGGTTCGCTTCGCGGGTCGCGGCGCTCTGGGTTTTCACTTCGGTGGTCGTTTTCTCGGCGGCGCTGCCCGAGGCACTGGAGCCTTCGCCCGTGCCGGTCGAGCTCGTGCCTTTGCCGGACGCCTTCGAACCCGTCGTTTCGCCGGCTGTCGATGCTTCGCTGCCGGCGGAGGTCGGCGTGGTCGTGGTATTCGTGGTCGTCGTCGAGGGCGAGCTCGCTGTGACCGTTTCCCGGGCGGGCGCGGCTGCGGCCGTAGCCGTCGCGGCTTTGGCCGTCGCCCGCCGCCAGAGCTGCTTTCGCCTTCGTTTTCTTCGAGCTCGGACAGGGAGGCCCGAGCGCTCTGCAAGCTCGCCCTGGCCTGTTGCAGGGTCACTTCGGCGGACCTCGGGTCAAGCCGTGCGAGCAACTGCCCGGCGAGGACATGCTGGCCCTGTGTGACGTATATCGCCTGGATGACTCCGCTGGCCTTGAAGCCGAGGTCCAGCTCGGTGTCCGGCTCGAGGTTGCCCGAGCCCGAGATTGTGCTCTGCACAACACCCTTGGTGGCCGTCACGAGGCGGGTCTCGGTGCTGGGCCTCGCTTCGGGCGTGCCGACGAGCAGAACGCCGGCGACGATTGCGCCGGCGCACATGAGGGCGAGCACGGTCGCCGGGGCTTTTTGTCCTTGATTAGCGGCACTTCCTGTCGAGGTCATACTCAGCCAGCGATCTAAGCCGAACGTAATAGGTCGCTATGCCTCACGTAGGAGCGTGGGGCTTTTGGCCGCGTGTCGAAACGCCGGGGCCCAGATTTCGCCAGACGGTGATCCCCAGCCAGACGGGTCGCATTACGATTGGCTTCCGTCGTGCGCTCGAGTGCGGTCGTGCGCCCCATCATCTCCAGGAGGAATCAGTCACCTCATGTCAAGGTCCCGCCAGCAGAACGTAACCGCCGCGCAGTGGAGTGCCAACGGATCCGCGCTCGGAACCAGCGATCTGACCCTGCAGAGCAACCAGGTCTTCGGATCGAACGTCTTCTCCGCCGCCGTGCAGCGCCACCGGCTGCCGAAGCACGTCTACCGCGCGTTGCAGGCCACCTTCGCCCGCGGTGAGGCGCTGGACCCCTCGATCGCCGACCAGGTCGCCCAGGCGATGAAGGAGTGGGCGATGGAGAAAGGTGCGACCCACTACACGCACTGGTTCCAGCCGCTGACCGGCTCCACCGCGGAGAAGCACGACTCCTTCTACGGCCCCGACGGCGAAGGCGGCGCGATCGCCGAATTCTCCGGCAAGGAGCTGATCCAGGGTGAGCCCGACGCCTCATCGTTCCCCAGCGGCGGCATCCGCGCCACCTTCGAGGCCCGCGGCTACACCGCCTGGGACCCCACCTCGCCGGCCTTCGTCCTCGAGAACCCCAACGGGACGCTGCTGTGCATCCCGACGGCATTCACCTCCTGGACGGGCGAGGCGCTGGATAACAAGATCCCGCTGCTGCGTTCGATGGATGCCCTTTCGGCGCCGCGGTCAGTGCCCTCAAGCTGCTCGGCGTCGATGACGCCAAGCATGTCTTCACGACGACCGGCTGCGAGCAGGAGTACTTCCTGATCGACGAGCAGTACTTCTTCGAACGTCCCGACCTGGTCACGACGGGCCGCACGCTCTATGGCGCCAAACCGCCCAAGGGTCACGAGCTAGACGACCACTACTTCGGCTCGATCCCCGAGCGGGTCCTGGCCTTCATGCTGGAGGTCGAGCTGGAGCTGGCCAAGCTCGGAGTGCCGATCAAGACTCGCCACAACGAGGTCGCGCCGAACCAGTTCGAGGTGGCGCCGATCTTCGAGAACTCGAATGTCGGCTCCGACCACCAGATGATCACGATGCAGATCCTGCAGAACACCGCGCGCCGCTACGGCCTGGTCTGCCTGTTGCACGAGAAGCCCTTCGCCGGCGTCAACGGATCGGGCAAGCACAACAACTGGTCGATGGGCACCGACACCGGCTCCAACCTGCTGGATCCAGGCGACACGCCATCGGAGAACCTCTCGTTCCTGTTCTTCTGCTCAGCCGTGATCCAGGCAGTCAACACGCACCAGCAGCTGCTGCGCGCGTCGATCGCGAGCGCCGGACAGGACCACCGCCTGGGGGCCAACGAGGCGCCCCCGGCGATCATCTCGATCTTCCTGGGCACCGACCTCGAGAAGGTCTTCACGGCGATCGAGGCGGGCAAGGTGCAGCCCTCCAAGCCGGGGTCGTTCCTCGGCCTGGGCACACCCGTCCTGCCGAAACTCCCGCTCCACGGGGCCGACCGCAACCGCACCAGCCCGTTCGCCTTCACCGGCAACAAGTTCGAGTTCCGGGCCCTCGGCTCGACGGCCGCACCGGCATTCCCCAACACGGTTCTCAACACGATCGTGGCCGAGGCCGTGGACGATCTCGCGGCGAAGCTCGAGACGGCTCTCAAAAAGTCCGGCGCCACGCTCGAGAAGGCTGTCACGAGCGTCGTCAAAGACTCCTGGGTCGCCAACAAGAGGGTCGTCTTCGACGGCGACGGCTACTCCGAGGCCTGGCACAAGGAAGCCGAGAAGCGCGGGCTGGCGAACCTCAAAACGACGCCCGACGCCCTGTCCTGGATCGTCGACAAATCGACCGTCGCGACGTTCAAAAAGTACAAAATCCTCTCCAAGCGCGAGCTCGAGTCACGCTTTGACGTGTCGACCGAGCAGTACGTCATGAACCTCAACATCGAGGCCGAGACCGCGGCCTCGATCGCGCGGACCATGATCCTGCCCGCCGCAGTCAGGCACCTCAATGAACTCAAGGAGTCCGAGCTCGACGAGCTGATCGCCGAGGTCGAGCCCGTCATCAAGGAGCTCCACTACGCGATCATCAAGCTCGAGGACGCCAACCTCGACGAGAACCACCCGGAGGACTCGGCGATGAAGGAGGCCCTCTACATGCGCGACTCGGTGATCGTCGCAATGGACGATGTCCGTGAGGTCGCGGACCGTCTGGAGAAAATCGTGGCCGACGACCTCTGGCCGCTGCCCAAGTACTCGGAGATGCTGTTCATCAAGTAGCCGCTCCAGGGTTCCCTGATAGGCGAGTCGGCCCGCTTCGGCGGGCCGACTTGTTTAAGGCGAGCCCATCTGCAGGGCTTTCACCGCAGCACCCCCGCCGACCAGACCCGCTGGTCCTCGGAGCCCAGGCGCCAGAGCCCCACTCCGAGCCCTGCCTGGCGGCCGATCTCGAGCACCGAGTCGACCGCGTGGGCGTCCATGTACCACACGGTGTGACGGGCGCCGTCGGCGGCGATGTAGGTGAAGGTCAGCTCCTGTGAGGAGGGGTCGCGCTGGGGGTGGGCGCCGACACGCGCGGCCAGCGCCAGAACTTCGTTGTACTGGGTGGCCATGGCCGATCCTTCACTGGAGGATTCGGGCCAGTCGAGCGCATACATCGGCGCGCCGATGCTGAAGTGCGAGGCGCTTGGCAGCGTGGCCACGTACCGAGCCACGCCGCGGACATAGTCCAACGGCGCGATGGGTCCGGGTTCCGAGCCTTCCCAATGGGTGCCCCAGGCCAGCACGAAGACCCGGTCGGCGGCGGCGCCGATGGCGCGGTCGTCGTAGAAGCCCGTCGAGCGGCCGGGGTCATCGTGGGTGACGCCCACGACCACGACCGTCAACAGGCGATGACGGCGATGCAGCAGCCAGGCCAGTCGGGCGACGAACGAGCTCATCGCCTGGCGGTCCTCGGCGCCGTCGTTCTCGAGATCCAGGCAGACGCCTCGGTTGCCCGGTTCCACGGCGATCCTCGTGAGCGCCGCGAGCGTCGCCGCACGGCGGCGCGGATCGGTGAGGATGCGGCTCACCGTGGGGCCGTCCTGGCAGTTGAAGCGGGGCATCACACGCAGGCCCCTGGTGGAGGTGTAGCCGCCGATCGCCGCCACCGGCGTCCCCGTCATGGCACCGCTGCCGGGACGGCATTCATAGAAGGTCGGATAGACCACGCCGATGGCGCCTGCGTGGCGCTGCAGATCGGCGAAGGAGTCCGGTGAGCTGGAAAGCAGGAAGACCTGGGGCACGGCCGACTGGGGGCTGCTCGCCAGCGCCTCGGGCGCGAGGCCGCCGAGCGCGCACACCACCAGCGCGGCGCCGAGAGCTCCAAGCCGGGGGCGCCGGGGAGCCCCGGCGGAGCTCACCCTTCTCCGCCGAGCTGCGGCAGTTGCCAGACGTTCTGGTCCTCGTTGCCCAGTCGCCACAGGCCCACGCCGAGACCCAGCGAGACGGCCAGTTCGGCGCGCAGCCCGATCGACTGCTTGTTCGTGTACCAGACTTCGTGGGACACGCCCGCCGCATCCACGTAGGAGTAGTGCGGGCTCAAGGCCGTCGGGTTCCATTCGTAGGTGCCCGGATACAGGCCCTGCAGCGCGACGATGTTCGCGTACTCGAGCGGCGTGCCCGGGTCGGTGGGGCCGCCCGAGCCGGCCCAGTCGATCCCATACATGGGCATGCCGAGCGTGAACCTGCCGCGGTTGGGCATCGTCGAGGTGTATTCGGCGACTTTCTTGAACCACTGGTATTCGTCGATCGAGCCCGGGCTCGAAGTCGTCCAGTGAATGCCCCAGTCGAGCACGAAGATGTAGTCCGACTGGCCGGCCAGGGCCGCGTCGTCATACATCGCGGCGCGCCCGGTGGGCACGTTCCAGGTCTTGGCGGTGACGATCGTGGAGAGCTTCTGCCCCTGGGCGTGGAGCTTTTCGGCGAGCATCGTGATGAACGCCGTGAAGGCGCTGCGCTCGCTCGGCGGGGCACCCTCGAAGTCGATCTGGACGCCGCTGTAGCCGTATTCGTTGCACATCGCGGCGAGCCTGTTGATCATCGTCGTGCGCACCGAGGACACGTTCAGGATCTGTTCCTCATCGGCCACGTTCTGGCAGTTCAGGCGCGGCAGCACTTCGACCCTGCGAGCCAGCGCCCATTTGGTGATCAGCGGGTCGTCGTTGCCGGTCACGCTACCGCCGGTGCCACATTCGAAGTAGGTCGGGTAGACGACCCCGATCTGCTGGTAATGGGCCTCGAAGTCGCTGAAGCTCTGGTCGGTGGAGGCCAGCAGAAAGGCCTGGGCGTGTCCGTGCGTCGGCGGCGGTTCGGCCGTCTGGACCCTCAGCGGCGCGGTGGGTTCGCTGACGGCGCCCAGCGAGTCCACGGCCGTGACGGTGATCGAATAGCTCGTGGAGGGCGCGAGGTTGGCGAGCGTCATCGACGAGCTCGAGGTCTGCCCCACCGGGACTTCGTTGCGGAACACCCGGTAGCCGACGATCGTCCCGCTGACAGGCGTGCTCGGCGACCAGCTGGCGGTGATCGAGTTGCTCGTCACCGAGCTCGCCGCCAGGTTGCCCGGTGTCGAGGGCGGCGTGTGAGTCGTGACGACCGTGAGGTTGGGCGCCGGCGCGCTCAGGGCGCCCGCGGAGTCCAGCGCCCGGACCGTGAAGGTGTAGGTACGCGCCGAGGCGAGCGCGACGGTGTCGCTCTGGCCGTGGATGACACCGACGGCAACGCCGTCCTTGAACAGCTCGTAGCCCACCAGCGTCCCTTCGTTGGCGGACCCGGCGTTCCAGGCCAGCGTGGCCGAGGTGTCCGTGACGCGCAGGGCGGCCAGCTGCGTCGGACCCTCGGGCGCCTCGTGATTGAGGGACAGGTGCAGCGGCGCTGTCTGTGGGCTTTCGCGGCCGGCCGAATCCACCGTGGCGACGGCGATCAGGTAGGTGTGCGAGGAGCTGAGCGAGGTGATCCGCATCGAGCTCGCCGAGGTCTGCCCGACCAGTCGCCCGTCCCGGAACAGGCGGTAGCCCGCGATCGGAAGCGCGCCACGCTGTGCTGGTATCCACGAGATGGTCGCGCCGTTGGAGCTGATTTCCGAGGAGGCCAGACCCGTGGGGGTGCCCGGCAGCGCGCCCTTGGCGCCACCGTGGGCCGACACCAGCAGCGTCCGGCCGCGGGCACCTAGATGGCCGTCCACGTCGGCGGCCACCACCTCGACGTGCTGGCGCCGGCTGGAGCTGACCCGGATGGCGTAGCGCAGCCGGTGCGTCTGCCCGACGACGGCGCCTTCGCGGATCACCCTGTAGCCCTCCAGAGGCGCGTCGCCGCGCGGCGCCGCGCGCCACTGCAGAACGACCCCGCCGGGGGTGTAGGAGACGACGCGCAGGTGCCCCACGGCGCCGGGGACCCGGAAGGGAAGCGCAGCCCGCAGCGTCGCGCTGCAGTTGCGCCCGCCGGAGGAGTAGCGGGCCTGGACGGTGTAGAGCGCCTTGCGCCCGGGGGTGATGCGCACGATCAGCCAGTGGTCGGTCGTCTGCCCGACGGTCTCTCCGGCGCGCTTGACGCGGTAGACGACCCCGCCGCCGGCCGGGGCATGCCAGCTCAGCTTGCCGCGCGGACCCGAGACGCGGCTCAGATGCAGCGCAGCGGGCCGCTGCCCGGCGCAGCTGGCGGCCGCCTCTCCGACCACTCTGGGCATGCTCGCGCCCGCGGTGGCGGCCGTGAGCAGCACCGCGCCTGCGCTCGCGAGCAGCGCCGCCAATCTCGGGCGCGCCATCACAGGGAGCTCCTCCTCTTGCGGGGACCGGCCCCGCGGCGCATCGCCGGGCTCATGCCCGGAACTTCGGCCGGTGCCTGGGTGACGAGCCATTCACGCGGGGGGTGGGCGGCCGGAGCCTCGAGGCGCTGGACCTCGGCCGCGGCCTCGCGCGAGAGATGACCGGGCGCGCGCAGCAGCGCCGGGCCGAGAAAGGGCACGGGGATGATGGCGGCGGGCAGCAGCAGCATGGCCAGCGCACGGCGCAGCGAGGGCCGTGTGGGGCGTGCCTGCCCCGGGGCGCCCGTCATCGCCTCGGCGGCGCTCACGCGTCCCCTCCGGCCATCCCGGCCGTCGCCGGGCGGGTGCCCCACGATGCCGTCCGGCAGGTGGCGATCGCGTAGTAGGTCTGCCACAGCATGATCGCCAGGTAGAAGAAGACGAACAGGATCCCGTAGATCCAGACGAGGCTGTACTCGTCCTCGAAGATGACGTAGTAGAGCGAGTAGACCATCGCCAGCGAGTAGATCCCGGCGAGATAGATCAGCGGCAGCCCGCCGCCGTGGGACAGCGGCCCCCAGACGAGCGCGTGGATGGCAGCGGCCGGCGCGATCAGCGGCAGCACGATGGACAGGTAGACGAACAGCGCGGCGATCGGGTTCTTGCGCCAGATGAAGCGCGCGACCAGCAGCGACTCGCGCGTCCAGGAGCGCTTCCAGCGCGTCTGCTGCTTGACGAAGGCGCGGAAGGTGCTCGGCACGATGGTGTGCGAGACGGCCTTGCGCTCGTAGACGATCCGCCAGTCACGCAGAACGCAGTTGGTCAGCGAGCGGTCGTCCCCGAAGGTCGACTCGACGCCCAGGAAGGTCTGGCTCTCCCACCACTCCATGCGCGGCAGGATCGCCTCGCGGCGGTAGGCCGAGAAGCAGCCCGAGCAGCAGGTGACGGCGTTGAAGACCGACTCGGCGGCCTTGACGACGCGGAAGGCCACGAAGTAGCGCACCGCCTGCATGCGGGTGAGCCAGCTCTCGCGCACGTTGAGTACGTTGGCGTGGCCGCAGACGGCGCCGATCTTGGGGTCGGCCAGTGGCTGCACGAGCAGGCGCAGGGCGTCGGGCTCGACCGTCGAGTCAGAGTCGACGAAGACGATCACCTCCGCCTCGGTGGCCCGGATGCCGGCCGCCATGGCGGCCCGCTTGCCCCGGTTCTCGGGGAAGTTGATGACACGCACCCTGCCGCCGGACTCGGCCGCGACGAGCTCCATCTCGGCCAGCGTGCCGTCGGTCGAGCCGTCGTTCACGGCGATCAGTTCGAGCTTCTCGGGCGGATAGCTGAGCGCCAGCAGCGAGCGCAGCGAGGTGCCGATCGCCTCCTCCTCGTTGAAACCGGGCATCACGATGGCGATGCCCGGCTCGATGCCCGCGTCCGGCTTGGAGCGGTAGAAGAGGCTGAACAGGAAGCGGCTGACGATGTAGCTGGCCACACAGACGCCATAGATGCCGAAGAAGACGTTGTGGAACATCAGACCGATGAAGGCGGCCTTGTAGGCCATCACGGCCACCAGCAGGATCACGAGGTAGACGGCGGCGCAGATTTTCAGCGCACGGTTGGCGAACATGGGTTCAGGGCACCATCCGCTCGCGGCCGGCCTGCGTCCGGTAGGTGCAGTCGAGCACCCGCGGGCAGCGCGCCATCCAGGCGTAGTCAAGGTTCGGGTGCACCGTCACGATCAGCGTCAGGTCATAGTCTTCGGGCCCGAAGCCGGAGGCGTCGCGGCGCGGATCCGGATCGACACTTCGCAGCATGCGCCCGCCGATCGAGATCTCGGGCACCAGCGGGTCGTGGTATTCGACCTCGGCCCCTTCCTCGAGCAGCCTCGCGATGATCTCCCGTGCCGGCGCCTCGCGGCTGTCGGCCACACCCGGCTTGTAGGACGCGCCGACGACCAGCACGCGGGCGTCGGAGAGCCGCATCCCGGCGGCCACCAGCTCCTCATGTGCCCGCCAGACGATGTGCCGCGGCCGGCCGTTGACCTTGCGCATGGCCTCCTCGACCAGCAGGGCGGGACGGCCCTGCTCGCGCAGTGGGTGGATCAGGTAGTAGGGGTCGACGCCGATGCAGTGCCCGCCGATGCCCGCCGAGGGATAGTGGGGCATGAAGCCATAGGGCTTGGTGGCGGCCGCCTCGGTCACCTCGATCGGGTCCAGGCCCATCGTCCGGCAGGCTTCGCCGAGCTCGAAGGCGAGCGCGATGTTCACCGCCCGGAAGGTGTTCTCCTGCAGCTTGACCATCTCGGCCGCCTCCGGGGAGGAGACCCGGTGAAGCGTCTGGCAGGTGTGGCGCAGCAACTCCGCGGCCTTGCGGAAGCAGGTCTCCGACTCAGCGCCGATCACGCGGGGGGTCTGCAGCTGCTCATGGCCGATCACGCCCGGGTCGATCCGCTCGGGGGCGAAGGCCACGTGGATGTCCTCACCCGCGAGCAGGCCGCGCTCGGCCAATGGCTCGATCAGCATCTCGCGGGTGCTGCCGACATAGGTCGTCGAGGTCAGCACCAGCGTCTGCCCGGCACGTGCGTGAGCGACCACGGAGGCACAGGCGGCCTGCACGAGCGCCGGTTCGGGGCGCCGCTGATCGTCCACGGGAGTCGGGACGCAGATCAGCACCAGGTCGGCCAGGCCGATCGCATCGGGCGAGCTGGTCAGGACGAAAGCTTCCGCTTCAAGGTGCCGGGCCAGGTCCTCGCGCTCGGAGTCCAGCAGCTCCGCCTCGCCGCCGCGGATTGCCTCCAGACGCCGCTCGGAGGAGTCGATCCCGATCACCTGGGCGCCGGCGTTGCGCAGCGCCACCGCGGTCGGCAGCCCGACATAGCCGAGACCGACAACGGCAACGACGGACTCTGTGGTGGCGGGCTCCGCAGCCAGGGCTCGGTCGAGGTCCTCGATGACGTTGACGTCCTCGAACAGCTCGACCTCAGCGGTCGTTTCCTTCAGTGCGAGCTCGCGCGTCATAGCTTCCCCTTTGATCCAGCGGTCGGTTGGTCGGTGACGTTGGCCCCATCGACGCTGACTCGACCCGATGCGGGGAGCCTCGCCGGCTGCTCGTCGCGGTGCAGTTTGCAGGCCGCGGGGCGCCTGCCAAGCGTGACTGGACGTTCGTTTGGCGACTCGGAACCATTGGGCCGACAGGCCCTCGTCACAAACGGGCAATCGGCCGGCCCGAAGGGCACGCCGGGCGTCGCGCCAAAGGCACCACGGGTTCGCTGCGGCATCGCGGGGTCGGTCCTGATCACATCCGCTCCAGTCATCATCGAGGGTCGATGCGGACGATCTGCAGTCCTGTTCGTCTCCGGGACCGCCCGCCTTCGCTGACCCCTGCATCGGCGCCGCGCGCAGAGCACCGGCCGGTAGAAATCCACAGAGGCGCCCGGGCGATCTGCCAAGCGGGGGGCCAAGGACGCATACAGGCCCGCCGCTAGCATCCTTCAGACATGCGCGACTACCTAGATGCCATCAGCCGCCACGTCGTCGTTTACGACGGCGGCATGGGCGCGACGCTCGAGCAATTCGAGCTGACCCAGGAGGACTATGGCGGCCTGCAGGGCAAGTGCCACGAGGCCCTGATCCTCAACCGCCCCGACGTCATCGAGGGCGTCCACAGCTCGATGCTCGAGGCCGGCGCAGAAGTGATCGAGACGGACACCTTCCAGGGCTCGCGGCTGAAGCTGGACGAGTGGGGCCTGGCCGACTACACGGTGGAGATCAACACGAAGGCCGCCGAAATCGCCCGCCGGGCCGCGGGCGAGAACCGGTTCGTGGCGGGCTCGATCGGGCCGACCGGCTTCCTGCCCGCCTCCGAGGACCCATCGCTCGGGCAGATCCGCTTCCGCGAGCTGGTCGAGGTGTTCGCCGAGCAGGCCGCCGGGCTGATCGACGGTGGCGCCGATCTGATCATCATCGAGACCGCCCAGGACATCCTCGAGGTCAAGGCCGCCGTCTTCGGCGCCCGCGAGGCTTTCGCGAGCACCGGCAGGACACTGCCGATCCACACCTCCGTATCGCTGCTCCCCAACGGCGGCAAGATGCTCTTGGGAACGGACATCTCAGCGGTCCTGGCGACGCTCGAGGCGCTCAAGGTCGACGTCATCGGCCTGAACTGCTCAACCGGCCCTGAGGACATGCGCGACGCGATCCGCTTCCTGGGCGAGTTCAGCCCGGTGCCGGTCGCCTGCATCCCCAACGCCGGGCTGCCTCTGCAGGGCCCCGACGGCGAGACGATCTTCCCCGAGCAGCCCGAGCCCCTGGCCGAGGCGCTGAAGGAGTTCGTCGAGCGCTACGGCGTCGGCATCGTCGGCGGCTGCTGCGGTACGACGCCCGAGCACATCGCAGCGATCGTCGAGCGGGTCGGCGGCCGCGAGGTGGCGGCGCGCCCGGCCCCCCGTCCCCCCCACCTCTCCTCGATGATCGAGGCGACCACGCTGACCCAGCAGCCCGCGCCGACGATGGTCGGAGAGCGGGTCAACTCGCAGGGATCGCGCAAGGCCAAGGAGCTGCTGCTGGCCGAGGACTGGGACGGCCTCGTACAGATCGCCGAGGACCAGGTCGGCGGCGGCGCACACGTGCTGGATCTGTGCGTGGCGCTGACCGAGCGGGCCGACGAGGACGAACAGATGCGCATCCTGGCGAAGAAGATCTCGCTCAGCCAGCCGGCCCCGATCCAGATCGACTCGACCGAGCCCGAGGTGATCTCCCAGACACTCGACCAGATCCCGGGCCGGGCGATCGTCAACTCGGTCAACCTCGAGGCGGGCAGGGACAAGCTCGACCGGGTCGTGCCGATGGCCCTCGCCCACGGCGCCGCCCTGATCGCCCTGACGATCGACGAGGTCGGCATGGCAAAGACCGCCGAGCGCAAGGTCGAGATCGCCAAGCGGATCCGCGACCTCTGCTGCACCGAGCATGGCCTGGACCCCGAGCTCTTGATCTTCGACTGCCTGACCTTCACGCTGACCACGGGCGATGAGGAGTGGCGGCCCTCGGCCGTCGAGACGATCGAGGGAATCAAACGGATCAAGGCCGAGATCCCCCACGTCAAGACCTCGCTGGGCGTCTCAAACGTCTCCTTCGGCGTCTCGCCCGGCGCCCGGGCGGTGCTGAACTCGGTCTTCCTGCACCACTGCGTCGAGGCGGGCCTGGACCTGGCGATGGTCAACCCCAACCACATCACTCCATACGGCGAGATCCCCGAGCACGAGCGCGTGCTGGCGGACGATCTCGTCTTCAACCGAAGCGAGGACGCACTGGAGAAGTTCATCGGCCATTTCGAGTCCAAGGGCGAGGAAGACACAGCCCAGGGCGCGGCCGACCCGACCGAGGGAATGGAGCCCGAGGAGGCCCTGCACTTCCACATCCTGCGCCGGCGCAAGGAGGGCGTGGAGGACTGGATCGACCGCAGCGTCGAGAAGATCGGCGCCGTGCCTACGCTCAACGGCGTCCTGTTGCCGGCGATGAAGGAGGTCGGAGACAAATTCGGGGCCGGCGAGCTGATCCTGCCGTTCGTCCTGCAGTCGGCCGAGGTGATGAAGAAGGCCGTTGCCCAGCTCGAGAAATACCTCGACAAGATCGAGGGCTACACAAAGGGCACCGTCGTCCTCGCGACGGTGTTCGGCGACGTCCACGACATCGGCAAGTCGCTGGTCAACACGATCCTGACCAACAACGGCTACACGGTCGTCGACCTCGGCAAGCAGGTCCCCATCCAGACGATCCTGGACGCCGCCCAGGAGCACGAGGCGACCGCGATCGGCCTCTCGGCCCTGCTCGTCTCGACCTCCAAGCAGATGCCGGCCTGCATTCAGGAGCTGCACTCCAAGGGCCTCTCATACCCCGTGCTGATCGGCGGAGCGGCGATCAACCGTGCCTTCAGCTACCGCGCCCTCTACCCCGGCGGCAAGGAATCCGACGAGGCCTACGAGCCGGGGGTCTACTACTGCAAGGACGCCTTCGAGGGCCTGGCCGTGATGGACCAGCTGATCGACGAGGAGGCCCGCGGCGCGCTGAGCGAGAAGCTGATGGCCGGCGCGCGGGCCTTCCGCGAGAAGGGCGAGGAGCCCGAGGAGAACCTGAACTTCGCAGACGACAGCGTCCGCTCGGCCGCCCGCACCGACGCGCCCGTCCCCACGCCCCCCTTCTGGGGCGTCCAGGAGGTGCCGGTCGATCTCGAGCAGGTCTACCGCCATCTCGACACGCATGTCCTGTTCAAGCTCCACTGGGGCGGCAAGGGCGTCAAAGGCGAGGCCTGGCAGACGCTTCTTCGCGATGACTTCCGCCCGCGCCTTGAGCGGATGTGGTCCGAGCAGGACTACCTGCACCCGCGCGCCCTGCTGGGCTTCTTCCCCTGCTACGCGGAGGGCAACGACATCGTCGTCCTCGACCCCGAGGACCGCACCAGCGAGCTGACCCGCTTCGTCTGCCCGCGCCAGCCCAAGGGCGATCGCATCTGCCTGGCCGACTTCTTCCGCCCGGCCGTTGACGGCAAGCCCCCCGCCGAGCTCGACGTGATCGCCGTGCAGGCGGTGACAGTCGGCTCGGAGGTCACAGAGCTGATGGCAAAGCTCGAGGCCGAAGGCGAATTCGCCGAGCAGCTGTTCGTCCACGGCCTGGGCGTGCAGACCGCCGAGGGACTGGCCGAGTGGCTGCACGCCACGGCACGGCAGATGCTCGGCATCGAGGCCACGCAGGGCCGGCGCTACTCCTGGGGCTATCCGGCGGTACCCGAGCAGGCCGAGCACCTCAAGGTCGAGCAGCTGCTCGGCCTGGGAGACATCGGCATGAAGATCACCGAGGGCTACGCCCCCGAACCCGAGCAGTCGACGCTGGCGCTCGTCGCCCACCACCCGCAGGCGATCTACTTCGGCACACGCCAGGGCCGCCTGCTCCCCGACGGCTCACCGGACGACCTGATCCGCGGCTCCGCCAAGGACCCCTCGCTGTTCGCCGAGCTCGCCGACGACGATCCCGCCGAGGGCGGGATCGAAGGCGAGGACGAGCCGGGAAAAGCTGAGCCCGCCCTGGCGGGCGACGCCGGCTAGGAGTCCGACAGCGGCACCTTGGAGCTGACCGGCGAGGGCGGCTGTTTGCCCTCCAGCGCCGAGCCCCCGGCTGCCCGCTGGGCGTTGACGAGGTCGAGGATCTCCTCTGCCGGTAGCGGCTTTGCGAAGTGAAAGCCCTGCCCGAAGTCGCAGCGCATCCCCTGCAGGCGCTCGAGCTGATCGACGGTCTCGACCCCCTCGGCAACGGCTTTGAGGTTGAAGATCCGCGCCAGCTCCACGATCGAGGCGGTCATCTCGGCGACCTGCGGGTTGGTGTCGGCGAGGAACGAGCGGTCGATCTTGAGGATGTCCACGGGCAGCTCGCGCACGTAGTTGAGCGAGCTGTAGCCGGTGCCGAAGTCGTCGATGGCCAGTTTTACGCCGAGCCTTCGCAGCGCCTCCAGGCGCAGCAGGCTGACCTCCATGTCCTGCATCATCACGCTCTCGGTCAGCTCCAGGGTCAGGCTCGAGGGGACGATCCCGGTCTGCTCGAGGACCCCGGAGACCTCGGCGATGAACTCGGGCCGCTGCAGCTGGCGGGCCGAGACGTTGACGGCCATCGACATGGGCGGTTCGCGGGGGCATTCCTCCTGCATCTGTGCCGCCCAGGTGCATGCCTCGGTGAGGATGTAGTGCCCCACGCCGACGATCAGCCCGGTTTCCTCGAGCAGCGGCACGAACTCGATCGGGGAGAGCAGTCCCTTCTCCGGATGTTCCCACCGCGCCAGCGCCTCCATCCCGGCCATGTCCCCACGTGCGAGATCCATGATCGGCTGATAGCGCACCGTGAACTCGCCGTTCTCGAGCGCCCGCTGCAGTTCGGTCTTCAGCTCCAGCCGCGCCATGGCCCGCAGGTGCATCTCGGGGTTGAACAGCTGATAGCCGCCCTTGCCGCTCTCCTTGGCCATGTACATGGCCGCATCGGCATTGCGCAACAGCTCCTCGGCGTCACGGCCGGTGATCATGCTCTGGTCGGAGAAGGCGATGCCGACGCTGACCGCCACGGACACCTCGCGGCCCTCGAGGGTGACGGGCGCCGAGACGGCGCTCATCACGCGCTGGGCGATCTCGACCGAGTGCAGCTCGGACTCCGAGTCGCGGATCAGGATCGCGAACTCGTCCCCGCCGAGGCGGGCGGCCGTGTCCACCGGGCGCATGCAGTCCTCCAGACGCCTTCCGACCTCCTGCAGCAGCTCGTCCCCGGCGGCATGGCCGAGGCTGTCGTTGACGAGCTTGAAGTCGTCGATGTCCAGGAACAGGACAGCCACCGGCAGGTGGTCGCGGCGACGGCTCGTGAGGGAGTGCTCGACGCGGTTTCGGAACAGGGCCCGGTTGGGCAGGCCGGTGAGCGTGTCGTGGAAGGCCTGATGCTCCAGTTCGTCCTCGAAGGCCTTGCGCTCGGATACGTCGCGGATGTTCAGCACGATCCCCTCGATGGCCTCCTCGCCCGTCAGGTTCGAGCCGAGGGCCTCCACGTCCCGCCATTCCTCGCCCCGGCCGTTGCTGATGCGGAACTCGGCGACCGAGCGCTGCGCTGCGGGGCCGGCGGCGATGGCGGCGATCAGCGCCTTCACGCGCGGCGCATCGTCGGGGTGGATGATCTCGGTCAGCTCCCGCTCGGCCAGCTCGGCCGGGTCGTGGGCGAACATCTGCGCGAGCGAAGGGCTGACGTAGCGCACGACCGTCTCGGGGGTCAGGATGCAAACGACGTCGGAGGAGTTGCGGATCAGCGAGCCCAGGCGGGCCTCAGAGCGCTCGGTGAGGGCCCGCTCGGTCAGCTCGACCCGCAGCGCCGCCTCGCGTTCGGTGACCTCCTCATGCCGGCGCATGATGCCCGCCATCCGCATCAGCACGAGTGAGAACATGGCCGCCGAGGCGCCGATCAGGACATAGATGTCGACCGGCTCGTTCAGCGCTCGGCGCAGGACGATGATCAGCGGCACCGTCAGGCTGGCGCAGCCCAGCAGCGCCAGGCGGGCGCGCGTCAGACCCGATTGGCTCTCCGGGCCGGGCTCGGAGAGCAGGCGCATCGAGGGGTGCATCGCGCTGGCCCCCAGCATGACGTAGAAGACGGCCCAGCCGGCCGAGGTCGCCGCGCGCGGGTTGAAGGCGCCTTCCAGGAGCGAGGCGCCGTAGATCGTGTCGGCGGCCAGGAGGATCGCGGCGCCGGTCAGCAGGAAAATGAAGGCGGGCTCGCGGCGGTGGCTGCCGGCGGCCATGCGGGCAACCACGCCGAGCACCAGGATGTCCATGGCGGGGTAGCCGATCGAGGCCATCCGCGCCAGCAGCGTCATCGAGTCGTCGTCCGCGTAGGGGGCGATCAGGTAGACCCACAACAGCGTGGCCAGCGCCATCGTGACGATCAGCGCGTCGATCAGCGCCGAGCGGTCGCGGCTCTCGTCGCGCTCGTGGATCAGCAGCAGCATGCCGCCGACGAGAAAGGGATAGAAGGCCAGGTGGAAGGAGTCGGCGACAGAGGGAAACGGCAGCGGGGTGCCGAACAGCCGCTCGTAGTTGGAGGACAGCACGTCGCTGGTCACGAACATCGCCTGCCCGACGGCCAGCAGCTGCCAGGGCAGCCTGCGCTTGGGCGAGTTTGCCCGTCCGCCGACGATCAGGGCCACGATGGCGCCCCCGCCGAGCAGGTTGAAGAGGATCGAGCCGTGCAGCCAGCCGATTCCCGTCAGGCCACCGAAGATGTAGGCCGACGCGGCCAGACCCATCAGCGCCAGCCAGGCCCCCCAGGCAAGGGCCCTGATGCCGCCGGCGCGGGGCTCAGCCTCTGGGCCGGTCATCGACGAGGCCTTCCCGTCGTGGCTCGCGCTGTCGTCGAGCTCCGCTGTGAAGCGTTTCTCCAGACAGCAACCGTGGGTCCGGCGAGCGCCGGCGGGAGAGCTCGGCCCGTACGAGGCGGGGATCGAGGAGGCCCGCAAGGGGCGCGGCAACCGTCGCTGCATGCGCCCCTTCGAACCTCAGATTCCGGCTATTTATCGCCCGTTCATGGGCAGGCTCGGCGACGGCGGCCGCAGACTCGTCCATGCGGCACTATCGGCCTCGGCGCTCTACGTCTGAGGTCTGACAGAGTTCCTGCGCTCGAGTCCGAACGACTCGAATTCAGGCGCAGGGTGGCGTCTTTCAGTCGTCTTCGCGGGGAGGCGGGCGGAAGAGGATCCGCTTGACCTCCGCAGCCGAGCCGCCACCGAGGCGCAGAGCCGTCTGGAAACCCTCGTTCCCCAGCTCGCCGGCATCGAGCGCGCGACGCAGCTCGTTGAGCGGAGCGAGCTCCTCCTCGGCGACGTTCTCGCGGGCCGTCTCGATCAGCATCAGATGCCGGGGGCGCTTGAGCGCCGCGGCGACGCGCACGAACGGCTCGCGCTCCTCCGGACCGAAACCGTCAACCGTCAGTACGACCGTCTGGCGGTTCTCCAGGCGCTTGGCCACCGCCGCCGCCAGCAGCTCACCGGCTCGCTCGGATAGCTCCTCGGCCGCAACGCGGCCCTCCAGCAGCCCTTCGACCTTGCCCCGCGAGAGCAGCGCCGAGCGCTCCTCAATGAGGCGCTCGAGGAAGGCGTCCCGCTCGGCGGGGTCCGCGCAGGCGACGATCAACAGGCTGCCGGGCGAATAGCGCAGGCGGTCGGCCGGCCGCAGCACGCGGCAGTGAACGGTCAGATTGGCCGGACGCGGCGGCGCGCCGTCGCGGCGCGGCCGATCGGAGGACCAGCCGGTCCGCTCGTCCTCTCCGATCTTCACGCTGCGCCCCGGGGGTCGTGTCGCCATACCCCCCATCATGCCGCAACGCCGCCCGCCACCCCGGCCCCGACCTCCGCCAGCCCCTCCGGAACCCCGTCCGCCGCCAGCAGGGCGAGCTTGGCCGAGCGGGCAAGGCGCTTGATCCGGGCCTCCTCGCGCATCGCCTCACTGCGGTCCGCAAGCGGGCGGGCGAGCACCAGCTCGACCGGCAGGCGGCTGGCCGTATACCGGCTGGCCTTGCCCGCCTGATGGCGCGCGAGGCGCCGCGGCAGGTCGTTGGTCCAGCCCGTGTAGAGCGAGCCGTCGCCGCAGCGCAGCATGTAAACCCAGGCCTCGGGCACGTCGGCCTCAGTCCGCCGCGGCGCCCGCGGGCGCCCGTCCGGCGCCCGGTGCGGGCAGGGCCGGCAGACGGACGGGGGCGGCGTGGATCGTGCGCAGCCGCACCTCGCGCCAGGAGAGGCCCTCGTTGAGCAGCGCCGGGAGCCCCATGATCAGCGCGGTCGAGATCTCGACGGCCTGCAGGACGATGCCGTAGGCGATCGCTTCGGGGGTGGAGACGTGGTAGGCGCCGGCCAGCACCGCCACGCAGGCGGCCTGGAAGACGCCCACGTTGGCCGGTGTCGCCGGGATGACGGCCGTCACGTTGACCGCGAACAGGATCGCCGCGGCGGCATCGGCGCCGGCCTGCGAGCTGAGCCCGAGCGCCATCAACAGCAGCCAGCAGGAGAGCCACTGCAGCGTCCACGCGGCCAGCTGGACCGTCGTGGCCAGGGCCGCGGTGCGAGGCTGGCGGAACACGGCCAGCCCCTCGCGCAGGCGCAGCAGCATCGCCCGGGCGCCCGCCAAGAGACCCTGCAGACGCCGAAAGCGCGAGACGGCCGAGGGCGGAATCAGGATCGGCGCGATCACCACCGCCAAGAGGGCCGCCAGCGGCGCGAGCGCCACCAGCATCAGATCGGAGTGATGGCGGTCAAGGACGCTGATCCGCGAGAGCGTGACCGCACCCAGGATCCCCAGCGCCAGCAGGTTGAGAATCGTCTGAGAGACCATCGTGCCGAGCACGACCGGCAGCGTCTCGCGTGCGCGGCCCAGACGGCGGGCGAGGATCAGGGCCCGCGAGGGCTCGCCGAGGCGCGCCGGCAGGGTCGAGGACATCAGCACGCCGATGAACGTGCCCTGCATCGCATCGCGCCGTTTCGCCCGGCGCCAGGTCGGTGCGGCGGACAGGATCGCGTGCCAGGCCAGCGCCCGGACGAACATCGAGGCGCACATCAGGGCAAGGCCCGCGGCCACGAGGCCCGGCTTGGATGCCAGCAGCGAGGCGGCAACCCGGGCGACGCCAACACGCTGCAGGGCCAGCGCGGCGAGGCCGGCTCCGGCGAGTGAGCTGGCCCCCACCGCAGCGCGGCGCAGGCGGCGCATGCGCCGGGGAGCAGCCGCGGGATCGCCCTCGCGGGGACCGGAGCCGGGCGCCGGGGCGGGCTGCAGGCTCGCCAGGCGCTGGGCGGGAACGCGCGGCAGCAGGTCAGATGGCGCCATGCCGTACTGGCGGGCGGCGCGGGAGATCCGCCCGGCTGAGGGGCTGAAGGCTCGCCGGGCGGTGACGATCGCCTGCTCATAGGCCTCGCCGACTTCGCCGGCCACGTGCGGCCAGGCGTAGCGCTCGGCGCGCTCCCGGGCCGCCCGCGACATCTGTGCGCGCAGGGCCGGCTCGAGCGCCATCCGCCGCAGCGACTCGGCCAGGCCGAGGGCGTCCCCGGGCGCGCTCAGCAGCCCGTCGATGCCGTCGCGCAGGACGTCCCGGTAGCCGGGGATGTCCGAAGCCACCACCGGCGTTCCCGCGGCGAAGGCCTCCGTCAGCACCATGCCGAAGCTCTCGCCCCCGAGGGAGGGTGCGCAGAGCACGTCGGCGCGGGCCAGCTCGGTGAGCTTGACCTCCTCCGAGACCTTGCCGAGGGCTCGCACGCCGGAGTCCTCGAGGGTCATGTGAGCGACCTCCTCGGGCGCGGCTCCGACGAGCGTCAGGCTGGCCGGGATGTGCTCGCGCAGCGCCTCGAAGGCGCGCAGCAGGACCGGCAGGCCCTTGCGTTCGACGGCCTGGCCGATGAACAGGATCCGCAGCTCGGCCTCGCCGGGCAACTCGCCCCGACTCCCAGCGGGCGCGGGCGCGGCATGGAGGTGGACGCCGTTGGGGATGATCCGATAGTGCCCGCCGTAGAAGCGCCGGGCCGTCCAGGCGGCCGCTTCGGAGACGGCGATGCGGCCGTGCAGGCGGTTCATCCGCCGCCGCCCGCCGAGCGGCACGGCGGCGAAGCCGTTGGTGAGCATGTTCTCCGAGTAGGTGTGGAAGGTCCCCACCAACGGCAGCTCGCCCGAGGAGACCAGCGCATCCCAGCCGACCACGGGCACGACCGGCTCGTGTATGTGCACGACGTCATAGCCGCCGCGGCGAAGCTCGCGGCGCAGTTCCTGCACGGGGAACGGCGTGACGGTCAGGTTAGAGACGGCGCCGTTGGCCGGCAGGCCGACCGTGCGCCCGAGCGAGACGAAACCCTCGGGCGGCGTGTTGGCGCCGGGGCTCGCCCCGCGATGCAGCCGGCGTGAGGTCGCGTCATCGGGGTCGAATGGCGCGATCACCCTGGGGTCATGGCCGGCCTTTGAGAGCTCGGCGGCGAGCGCCTCGATATGGCGCGTGACGCCGCCGGGGTAGGTCCATGAGTACGGCGAGACGAGCGCGATCCGCACGGGGCACACTCTACCCCTCGCGGCCGCCGGGAGCCCCCTCTCGCCGCGGTGTCCTACGGGTTCCCACCGCGGCTGCCCACGGGTTCCGCCGGCGCCGGGCGGCTGCGATAATGCCCCCATGAGCTCGCGCCATTTCGTCAAGTACACCTTCCTCAAGGTCGACCCCGCGTGGCGCCGGCGCGAGACCGCGGCGCGTGAACAGGACAAGCTCGAGTTCATGGCGGCCTGCGAGGACTTCGCCGACGGCCACCTCCTGCAGAGCTTCTCGCTGATCGGCACGCGCGGGGACACGGAGCTGATGCTGTTGGCCGAGGCCGAGAACCTCGAGCGGATCCATGAGTTCCACGTCATCCTCGGCCAGAGCGGCCTGATGCGCTGGTCGGAGATCACTCATTCCTTCCTCGGCCTGCGCAAGAGCTCGGAGTACTCCGAAGACGAGCGGACGATCCCGCGGGGCTTCCGCGGGCGCTACGTGTTCGTCTATCCGTTCGTCAAGTCGCGCGAGTGGTATGCCCTGCCCGCGGAGGAGCGCTGGCGGATCATGCAGGGCCACATCGCCGTGGGCCGCGAATACCCGACGGTGGACAACCACACCACCTACTCCTTCGGGCTTGACGACCAGGAGTTCGTGGTCGCCTTCGACACCGATGACGCGGGCACGTTCCTGGACCTCGTCCAGCGGCTGCGTACGACGGAGGCCTCGGCCTTCACGGTGCGCGACACGCCCAGCTTCACCTGCATCGCGATGTCGCTGGAGAGGGCGCTCAATGCGCTCGACGGCGAGCCGATCGGCGCCGAGGCACTGCCTTCTGTCTAACCGCGGCCTGGCGAAGCTGAAGGCCGCCGACCCGGTCCTTGCGGTCCTGATCGAGAGGGTCGGCAAGCTCCCCACCGACAGCGGGCGCCAATCGGAGGAGCACTACGGCGCACTGGTTCGCACGATCGTAGGCCAGCAGCTCTCGGTCAAGGCCGCCCGCTCGATCTACGGCCGCCTGACGGCCCGCTTCTCAGACCGTGCGCCGACGCCGCAGGAGATCCTCGGCGAGGATCCCGAAGAGCTCCGCCTCGCCGCCGGCCTCTCGCGGGCCAAGGTCGGCTTCCTGCGCTCGCTGGCCGAGCACGTGCTCAGCGGCGAACTCGAGCTCCGTCGCCTGGATGAGCTGCCCGACGAGCAGGTCATCGCCGAGCTGACCGCCGTCAAGGGAATCGGGACCTGGAGCGCCCACATGTTCCTGATGTTCCACCTCGAGCGCCCCGACGTTCTGCCGGTGGGCGACCTCGGGATCAGAAAGGCCGTCGAGCGCGCCTACGGCCTGCCCGCGCTGCCGCTGCCCGCCCGGATCGAGGAGATCGCCCAGCCGTGGCGCCCCTACCGGAGTCTTGCCTGCCGCTATCTGTGGCGCTCGCTTGACAACGAACCCGTTTGAGCCGGGCAGTCGGCGGCCGGAGGAGGAAACACCCCCGGCCGCCGTTGCCCATCTAGCTCAGGCTTTGATCTCGTATTCTTCTTCGAACTCGATTTCCTCAGGGCGCGGAGCGATGAACGCTGTCTGTTCGGTGCTCGTTTCAAGCCCGGAGATGATCGTCGAGGTGAGCGTGTCTTTGGCGCCCCCTTCGAACATTTCCGGCAGCTGCTTTCCAGCAGCGCCCTTGTAGTAGCCCTTCATTTCTTCGACGGACTTGTCGACCGGCTTGACGGCTCCGATGAAGGAGCCTTCGATCGCGAACTTCGTTCCCAGTCCGACTGTCGTGCCGCATTCGAATATGAACAGGTCGGATCCCGTTTTGGCTTTGTAGTCCCAGCCCACCGTCGGTTTCTTTCCGGATTTGGAGATGTAGCCCAATTCGGCCGTCAGTTCCTCGGAGTCGATACGCCCGGTTTCGGTGACCTGTTTTTCGACCAGGAAGCTTTGACAGGGCTTGTGGATGGCCGTGTCTTCGCAGCCACGCATCGAGATGTTCCAGGACTCCGTTTTGGCCCCGGTCAGCACGCCGTAGGAGATGTGGTTGGTGCAGACGACCTTCGTGCCTCCGACCGTTTCCAGAGTCACCGGAGCTTCGTAGCCGATCGTTTCGACTTCGGCGCCTTCGCCCGGGCCGGCCTCGAATTCGTACTTGCCCGTGTTCCCGCCTTTGCTTTCCTTCGTGCAGCGCCTCGTTTTGTACTTGGCGTGGTAGACGGTTTTCTTTCCTTCTTTGACGCCTTCAGTGAGCACGCAGCGACCGATTTCCGGCAGTTCAGCCGAAGCGGTCGCGGCGGCGATTGCGGACATCGCCGTGAGCATGGCCAACGCCAGCAGGACAGTGGTTAGTCTTCTCATTCCCCTGGGACTCCCTTTTCCATTTGGTTGATCCGGTGCCTCCAGCATCGGCCGTACAAGCGGCCGCGCACCTGAGGTGCCTTCTGTGGATCCCCTCCTGCTTCGCGTGAACTGCCCAACCGCTTAGGCAGCCATTACCCGCTTCAGCATGTTCTCAGACGTCCACCCTCGGCGCAACCCATCGTCCCGGGGAGGCGAACGGTGTGGAGCCGCTGAACAGCGGCTCCACACCGCGAGGGTCAGCCTCAGGTGAGTTCGGTCAGAACGGTTTCGCCGCCAACGGTCTCTGAGAAATGACCGCTGAGCCGGCCGGTTATCGGGCAGGCGGCGTTGCTGGTTTTCTTGTTGAGCTTGAAGATCTGTTCTTTGGTCGTTGTTTCGACCGGAAGCGGTTCGCCCGCTTTGCCAGGGTTGAAGGTGCTGACGATCTTCGCGGCTTCAAATGTGCATTTGGCGCCTCCAGCGGCCGGAAAAGTGGACGTGAAGGCAATCTTGCCGGTTTTGCCCTTCTTGACCGTCGTCACCCCTTTGGTCGTGAATTCGATCGGCCAAGGAAGGTGGGTCGAGACGATTTCCGCGGGTCCAAACGGTGTCGTTGTTTTGCACAAGCCACCGGCTTCACCGCCGGTCGATGACTCCGATTCGATCGATCCCGTGATCTTCGCCGCTTCGTTGCTCGCCAGCTTGCCGGCGAGGATGTTGCTCGAGCATTCCAGGTTGCCCGCTTCGGTAACGAATATGAGGTCCGTACTTGTCCCCGTGATCTCGGAGCCGACCGGAATCACGCCTTTTGCCGTGCGCGCCACGAGGATCGTTTTTGCCGACGCAGCACTCGCCGCCAGTGCTCCGATCACGAGCAAGGCCGTGAGGCTCGCTCCCAGTGTCTTCAGTGTCCTCATCCTGACTTCTCCTTCCCCTCCTCGTCGGCGGCCCGCATGGGCCGATTTCGAGTGTTTCCGCCGCCCGGCACCCGGGCTCTCAGCGGAACGTGACGGTGAAGCTCACCGTCGTCGCCTTTCCTGAATGGGGGGCGAACCGGGCAGTGACCTTGACCTTGACACGCTTGTGGTGTGCGACGGCGGCGCGCCCCTTGGCGGCCAGCTTGAGCTTCAACGTGTAGCTGCCCGCAGCGCCGGCTTGGCGCTTGCCGCTCACGAGACCCTTGCCGCTGACCGTCAGGCTGCCCGCTGCGGGAGCCACCAGCGTCACGCTGAGAGTCGATCCGCGCGTGGAGTGACGGGACAGCTTGAGGTGGACTTCACGCAGGCTTTCGACTTCGATCGTCGCGCTCGAGACGTTGCCGTTGCCGATGGCCGCTTCGCTCGTGTGGGGCGATCCGGATCTGGCGCCCGTGTATTCGCCCTCGCAGCCCGGTGCGGCCGCTTCGCAGTCTGTTTCTTCCGGCGGCGCGAGGGCGCCCCCGAGCACACGAGCGTCGTACATGTCGCGGTTGCCGTCCTGGTCCTGAGCGGCAAGTCGCGTGTGGGTTGTCAGGTACACGTCGGCACCGTTGGCGCTGGCGCCGGTTAGGTAGGTGGGGAAGGTGTCCTGTCCGCTGTCCAGGATGTCGACGCAGCCCGCCGATTTTTCGGTGGGCGCTTCGCAGCCTCCGTCGCCGAGCGGCCGGTACTCATAGACGTCGTCCGTTTGTTTGACCCCTTCGGGGCGCACGGCCTGTGCGACCAGCGGATCGGAGGTCTGGAAGAACACCCGGCCGTCGTCCATCAGGGTTCTGGTGAGCACGCCGTTGTAGACGTAGACGAACGGGCCCTGGGGATTGAAGCCCGTTTCCACCATTTCAGGTCGTTCGCCACTCGGCTTGCATGAGACGCACGTCAGGTTGACTCCTGGTTTCGTCGGTTCTTCGCTGTAGCGATACTCGAAGAACTCGGGGTCGTGTTGTTCGGGCGTGAGCTTGGCGTCCACGTTGTCATAGCCCGTGATTTCCTTGCGGGTATTGAGCAGCAGGAACTGTCCGTTCGGCGAGACCCGCGCCTGGTCGTAGTGCATGCCGAAGCCCGAGCTGTTCAGCAGCGCGTCCACCTCGCCCGTCGCGGGCGGGCCCGCCGAGCCGCCGCCGGCCTCCACTTCGTCGATGTTCGTGACGTAGGTGATATGGCCTTCGTGCTCCGCGTAGACGCTCGCTTCCTTTGCTTCTTCGTTCTGGGCCTCCGTCTTGCCCTGGCCTTCCACGAGTTGGCCGGCGGCCGAGAAGTAGATGTAGCTGCCGTCGGCGGAGAAGCCGAGCACGCCTTGGACGTTGGCGCCCTTGGTGTCTTTGTGGGCTTCGGTTTCGACGTCCGCGGAGAGGTCGGTGAGCGTACTGCTCGTGAGGTTGTATTCGTAAAGGTCGCAGCCGGTGCCCGAGGCCAGGGACCCGGCGGAGTTGCGGGTACAGGTCGTGGGCGCGGCGGCGCCCTTGCTCGAGGTTTCCGCGAGCCCGTAGCCAGCCACGAAGAAGACCCTGCTGCCGTCTGCGGTGGCTCCCTCGTAGACGGCGCCACCGTCACGCACCGGCGTGCCTGCGAGCGAACGCGAGAGGTCTCTCGTCGTTGTCCCGTTTTCGCGCACGTAGATCTGCCAGGCGCCCGTGTCGAGTGATTCGCCCGTCCCTTTGCCGTCGGAGATCGCGGTGAAGAAGACCTTCGAGCCGTCTTCAGAGACGATGCCGAGGCTGCTCGTGTGCTGTTTGGCCTGTTCGTCGACTTCGACGGATTTGGCGAGTTCACCGTCGGGGAGCACAGAGGCCACCTTCGGGCCGCTTTCCTTGGTCCATTCGTAAAGCGAGGATCGTGGGGCTCCGTGGAGCGCATATCCAGGCGATTGGTTTTCGTAAACGATCTTCTGACATCCGGCCGAGGCGCCGTTGACGAAATAGCCGTTGACGCCGACAGTTTCCTGCGGGTCGTCCGTCTTAACACTCGTGACGAGCGCCTTGGTGTCGGTGGCCGCATCCCACATGTAGATCTCGGCGGGGTCTTCGGCGACTTCTTCGCGCGTCTCGCCTTCGGCGAGCAGCGGTTCGGGGGCGACCGAGCTTTCTGCCTGAGCGAGCCGCGTGCGCAGCACCGCGCAGCGCAACTGGGGGTCGAAGTACACGTATTCCCCGGCGCTCCGCGGGCCTGAGCCCGGAAGCACCGCAAAACGGCTTTCAGGAGCCAGCGATGTGGTCGGCCACGGGGATGCCGGGAGTGGGCTGACCGAGAGCGCGGGCACGTAGAGCCCGGCGGATTCACTGCCCGGGATCCCGCCGGTCAGCGTGTAGGAGACAGCGCGGTCCTGCGACGCGGCGAAGCCGGGGGATTCAGAGGTGTACTGTTCGGGAACCTCGACTTCCTCGCCGTTCTTCAACACCGGCGAGACGAGTTCGAAGCCGCGGCACTCGGGCAGATACTGCGAGGCCTGCTGTTCACGGACGGCTGCGTTCGAGCAGGCTTCCGCAGCCTGCGAGGCGACGGGCACCGAGGCGAGCGCGGTCACGGCGAGAGCTGCCGTGCCCAGCAGGCGGGCGATCAGCGATGACGGGCGTCGTGGTGCAGATCTCATCGGTTAGAGCCTCACGTTCTTGGCCTTGGTGGCCGCGCCGCCGGTTGCATGAAGCACGACCGAGAGCTTGACGGTCCGGTGCCGGCGCTTTGCGGCAAGTCCGGCCTGCCCGAGCGCGACCGTCACCGTCTGGGCGCCCGCCGACAGGTGGCGCGACGTGCGGCGCAGACCCGCCCCGGAGATCGTGACCGTGCCCGCGGCACTGAGGTTCAGGTGCACGCTCACCGAGCGGGCGTGGACGCTGGCGCTCGTGATCGAGACGGTGGGCGGGCAACCCGTCACATTGATCTTGGTGTTGCGCACCACCAGCGCACCGTTCTGGCCCGTGAGCCGGGTGGGCGCGAGCAGTTCGCCGATACAGATGTTGCCGTAGGCCGAGAGCAGCGAGTGCGGACCGGCCGGGAATTCGGAGGTGAATGACGTCACGGGAGCGTCCGGCACCGCTTCAAAGCGCGAGTGGGTCACGCCGTCGGCGTCGATTTCGGTGTTGCCGACGAGTTCGACCTCCACCCCTTCGCCCGAGAGCAGGAACACGAGGTCGGGGAACGCCGCCCCGCCGTGGGAGACCAGGTAGGCCGGGCCGCTCAGCGGCGCCGAGAGCAGGGGCGTCACGGCGGTCCCCGAGCCTACGACGGCGTAGGCGGGACAGCCGGCCGGATTGACCGCGAAGATCGTGTCCGGACATGCGCCGTGCAGCGTGCTCTCACGCGAGGGAACCGTCTTTGGCAGCGACAGTTCGACTTTGTGGATGTTGGCTTCGCCGTGGCGGGCCGCGACGGTGACGGAGAAGGACGTCCCGTTGAGGCGGCTCGCTTTCGAGTAGACCGACACGTTGACGGCCGGGCCGAAGGGCAGGGCCGCACAGCCCGAGGGGGTGTAGGGGGCGCTGCGGGTGACCGCGCCGGCCGCTTCGCCGGTTTTCTGGAGCGCGCCGCTGATCGTCGCGGTGATCGCTTTCGGTTCGCAGTTGGTGGCGTTGAACATGAATTCGGGCCGGTCGACCTTGACGTCCACTTCTTTCAGGCGGAACGGGACACCGTCCACGCTCTGGGGCAACGGGTCGCTCGTGATCGTGATCGCCGAGGTTCGCTTTTCGATCGCGATCGCGGCTCGCACGACGACGGTGCCGAGATTGAAGGGGCCGGCTTTGGCCGGCACCGCAATCGAGAGTCCGAACGGCTCGCCCTTGTAGGAGTCGGTGAGGTAAACGGGGCCTGAGACGACGAACGGCTGGGTGCCCGATCCCGCGACCGAGGTGGCGGTCGCGATCCGGGAGGATTCCGGACAGGTGCCTGCGGCCGCCAGCGGTTCGGCGCAGCGCGTGACCCCGGCGATTTTCCCGAGCAGGCCCGGCGGCGTGGAGACGGTCGTTCCAGCGAGGTCCTGTTCGCGGTCATCGCCGCGCTTGAAGACGACATCCAGCGGGCTGTAGGCGCCCGCCGTCGAGCTTTCGGTTCCCGCGTTGAAGGACGGTTCGAAGGGAAGCGTCCCGGGGCAGGCACCGCCCGAACCGTCCCAGTCGATGGCGAATATCGAGGAGGGGTCGGCGACCGGGTCGCCGGGGATTTCGGTGCCACCCGCCCCCGTACCGGCGACGCTCCACGGGGTCAGTGCGGAGACAAGTTCGTAGCTGCCGCACTGCGTGGGGTTGGCGAGCGTCGCGCGTTCGCCCCCTTTGAGTTTCAGTTTAAGGCTGGTGAAGGGGGTCTGCGGGTTGTTGAGGAAGCTGGTCGAGATCTGGCCGGTTGCCTGGTTGACCGATGCCGTGCCGGGAAGCTTGACCCTCACACCGGAGCCTTCGGCTTCGATGAACAGGCGGAACAGCCGGCCCGATTCGGCGTCGGCGGGGCTGCAGGGGGAGCATTCCGGTTCTCCCACGTACACGCGCCCGCTGAGCGGCGATTCAAGTAACTGCGAGACGATCGAGACCGTCCCGACCTGAGACGTTTCCGGACAGCTGCCGCGCGAGGTCGAAGCAACATCGATCTGCGCGTCGGTGCAGGCCGTCAGGCCGTTGGCTGCGGACGGCGATAGGCTGACGCCCGGGGGCAGGGTCACGGTGGTGTCTTTGAGCTCGGGGACGGCGAGGCCGCTGGGTTCTTCGTTGTTGGGAACGTTCAGTTCGAACCCGTACCCTGAGGGCGCGGCCGCCTTGGTCGTTTCCGGCTGGAAGGCGATCGTCGGTTCGAATTTCAGCTTGTCGCAGCCGGTCACCGCAGGCTCCGCGGCCTGAGCTTCGAGCCAGTTGGCACCGAGGACGGGCAGGCCCATTTCGTCGGTCAGGCCCGGCTGCTCCCAGCGGTCATAGTTGATCGTTGTCGTCGGCGGTTCGAGCGAGGAGGCGACGCAGTCGGTGGGGTTGGTCAGGAACGGGCGCGTCGTCCCTTTGAAGGCTTCGCCGCGTTCGGCGTCGTGGCTCGTGTCGCCCGGAACACCCCACAGTGAGATCGACACGCCGATGATGTTGAACGCCTCGTTGACGTCGGCCGAGAGGACACCGACGCGGTATTCGCCGTTGGGCTCACGGACGAGGTGCCCGTCGACGCGGACGGCCACGTTTTTGAACACGAAGCCGAACTCGGCGGGGGCGTTGGGCGGCGGTTCGAGGTTGTAGAAGGCGACCTTTTCCGGTTCGCTCCCGAGCGTGTTGTAGTAGACGTAGGCGGTCCCCACACGCGTGTTTTCGGCGCAGTGCCCGTTCCTGACGGGACCACCGATTGTCCCCTCGGTGAATTCGCTCTGCGTGCACTTGGGCACGGCTGCGGGGTTGCCGACGAAGCCGGCGGGCAGCGTGACGTCGGCGTCCTTTAGGTTGCCCGGCAGCACGATTTCGTGGGTCTGGAACTGCGTGTTCAGACGGGGCACCGTGTTGAAGAAGAAACCCGTCATCGCCGAGTAGGGGTGTTCGCCGGCCTGGGTGGCCTTTTCTCCGCCGGGGCCGAATGCATTCGCTGTGAAAGACCCGTTGACGATGCCGAACTGGGCAGGCGTGTCGCTGACCGTGGCCGTGTCCGTGGTCGCCAGCGGCGCGGCGCCCCCGCCCGAGATTTCGGCTTTGTCGGTCAGCTGCTGACCTTCGGTGAGCGCCGTCGCATCGGCGTAGGCTTCGACCAGGATCGGCGGCGCCTCGGCGGCGGGGTTCACGGGCGCTTCGCGGGTGCAGGTGAAGCTGGTGGACCCGAATTCTTCCGGTGTGCACGTCCAGCCACTGCCGTGGGGGGGTTCGTGCGTCGTTGAGAGGTGTGGGGGGAGCGTGTCTTTGACGGTGATCTTGCCGGCCGTTGTCGCGCCGCCGGTGTTCGTCGGCACGATGTCGTAGACAACGGTGTCGTGCGAGCCGTTAGTCGCGAGCGTGACTTCGGCTTCACCCGGGTTGGGAATCTTGCCTTCTTTTTCGACTCGTTTTTCTTCGCCTTCGGTTTCTTCTGATTCGGCTTCGATCAGTTCCAGTTCCTGGCCGGCGAGTTCACCGACGAAGGTGATCGTGTAGCTCCACTTGGTCTCGCCTTCGCCTTTCGGTCCGCCGGTCACCGTCACGTTGCCCGGCCCGATGCTCCGCATCGCTTCGAGCGCTTCCTGTACTTCTTCGGCGGGTGCGTCGTAGTGCAGGTATTTGGTGTGCGACGCGCGTTCTTCGGGGTTCGTGAATTCGAGCCTGAATTTGCCGAGGTTCGGAGCGAGGCCTTCTTCGCCTTCGATCGTCAGCGTCTGAACCTCGTTGGCGGCCGGTTCAATGGGAACGTTGGTCGGTCCGTGGACGACCGACAGCTGCCATGCCGGGGTCGAGGCCGCAGATGCGGCTCCGGTTGAGATCAGCAGCGCGGCAAGCAGCGCGACGGCCGCAAGCGCAAGGCGCAGGGTAGTCGCCGCCCCACAGCGAGCCGCCACGCGGTCCGCGATCACATTCGATTGCTCCTCTGCTCCCATATCCCCGGTCTCGCCCTTCGTGGTCTCTCCCTCGCGGCCACTCTACAAGGAATCCCCTTGTTGTCAAAGCCCCAACCGACGGCGGTCGGTGGGCGCTCGGCAGCACCCGCTGCAGACCGTGCCGCCGAGACGGCGACGCGCGTCGGCGTCTTTCGCGCCCCGCATAAAAAAGGGCCGGCCCGGCTTTCGCCGGACCGGCCCGAACTTCGTGGCTTAGGCCGAAGGCCCGAGCCTAGACCCAGTCGATCAGTCTTCGATCGCTTCGCCGGATGAGGTCAGTGTGAAGTGACCCGACAGCGTGCCTGTTTTCGGGCAGGCAGGGTTGCTGGTTTTTTTGTTGATCTTGAACAGCTGCGAGGTGGTGGTCAGCGTGATGGGACCGCTGCCTGCTGTCGCGTTGAAGCTCGAAACAACCTTCGAGGCTTCAAACTCGCATTTTGCACCGCCGGCGGCGGGGAAGGTCGACGTGAACTGGACCTTTTTGCTGCCCTTCACCGTGGCCGTACCTTTGGTGGTGAATTCGATAGGCCAGGGGAAACCGCTGGAGACGATTTCCGCGGGGCCGAACGGCGTGGTCGTTTTACACAGACCGCCAGCTTCGCCGCCGGTCGAGCTCTCCGAGGTGGCGGAGCCCTTGTCCTTCGTGCCGCTGTTGTTGGCCAGCGTGCCCGAGATGACGTTCGAGGTGCATTCCAGGTTGCCGGCTTCGGTCGTGAAAATCAGGTCACCGCTGCTGGCCGTGATGTTTGCACCCGCAGCGAGCGGGCCTTTGGCGGTCTTCAGCGTCAGCACCGTTTTGGCCGATGCCATGCTCGCGGAAAGCGCGAACACCGCGAAGACGGCCATGAGGCTGAGCCCCATGATCTTGATACGTGTCATTAACTGCTCCTTTTCCCTCTTGATAGGACCGACGAGCTTCGTTATCCCCTGCTTCGAAGACCTTCCCGAAGCTCCTCGTAACCGCTGTTGCTGACCCTCAGCCCAACGGTAGTGCTACCGACCTTGGCAGAAAACAGATTGTCCGTCAAGGTCAAGCCATACGGGTGGGCAGTGGGAGTGATGGAGCCCGATCCCATCTCTGGAACGCGCGTGCTGTCGCACGCTTGGGTCTCCCTCCCCCTCTCCACCCCAGACCTCATGTCGGGGCGACCGTAGCACAAGCCCGAGTCAACCGTCAACCGTCAACCACCCTGCAAACAGAAGGTAAAACCTGGCTGGCTGGACAGTCAGGAGCGTGGCGCGTCGCGCCTTCGCACCGCCACCGTGCGGTCCCGCTCGGCGAGAATCTCCCACCCTCTCGCCCCCGCCGCGCGCACCAATCGCTCCACAACCGCGGTCGGCCCGGGCAGGCCGCGTCCCCCGGGCCGTCCCGCCCGCGCGTCGTGAAACACGACCTTCCCGCCGGGCCTCACGAACGGCGACCAGGAGCGCCAATCGAGCTCGCAACCGGCCTCCGAGTGATCGCCGTCGATGAACACCACGTCGATCTGCTCACTCCAATGCGCCGCGACGTCGGCCGAGAGCGCGGGGTGCCAGACGACCGTCGGAGCCAGGGCGCCGAGCTTTGTGGCGCGACGCTCCACAAGCCTGCGCGTCGCCCACTCCGTCGCCCCCCAGCCGCTCGGAAGCGCGTCCGGCCGGCGGCCGAACGGGTCGATCAGGTGCAGCTCCGCGGAGGGCGCGAGCACCTCTAGCAGGGCAAGCGCGGAGGCACCCTCGTAGACGCCGATCTCGACCGCCCGCCGCGCACCCCGGGCCGCGTCGAGTAGGACTCGGGCATCGTCCTCTGAGTGCATCGTGCGAGGCGGGATCAGCCCGAGGCCGACGGCACCGGCGCGCAGACGGACATCGTCGCGCAGGCGCCGGGGGGTCAGGCTCCGCAACGACTTGGGCAGGAGGGCCATCTCGCCAGACTATGCGCGAGCCAACACGCGCGCCGTCAGGGCGCCGTCGGGCACATCTGCGCCACGCTCGGCGGCGGATCGTTCGCGGCTCTTGCACGGGCCAGCGCAAGCCACAGCCCGTAGACGGCGTAGGGTCGCGTCAGGTCGCTGCTGACGAGGCCCACCGGGAACGCGGGATCGTCGCGGAAGCTGAACTGCAGGACGGCGCCCACGCGAGGGTCGGCGTACCAGCCCAGCACCTGGCGGGCAAGCGATTCGCAACCGCCCTGGGCTTCGCTCGGCGACCCGCTTCGCGGCCTGCCGGGCTCGGGCGCTCCGGCTCCCGCCTCCGTCACCCAGATCGAGGCCGAGGCAGCGCAGCCGCCGCGTGCGGCGAGGGCGCCCTCGAGCAGAGCCACGGGGTCGGGCGGCAGCGAGCGGCCCTGGACGGCGTAGGCATGCACCGCCCAGGTGTGCGAGAGACACAGGACATCGGAGGGCAGCGCGGCGACGAATTCCGTCAGGCTCGCCAGGTGCGGTGCACCGACGGCGTACCCACCCAGCTCGCCCAGCAGCAGTTCGTGCCCGGGCCCCGCGGCGTCCAGTGCCCCCGCCATCGTCCGGGCGAGCTGGGCGTAGGTGTCGGCCGCGATCACCGCCGCATGCTCGGTGCAGGCGGCCCGTTGGGGGGTGAGGAAGCGCGGGTCGTTCGGCTCGTTCCAGGGACTCCACCAGCGCAGGGTCACGCCTTCACGTCGCCCCAGCGCCAACAGGTCGGCGATCAGCGTCCGGTAGGCCGCCAGCGCCCCGGCGGCGATGGGTCGGGCGAAGGGTTCGTCGCCCCGCCGTTCGCAGCCGTGGCGCGGCGCCGCCGCCCAGGCCGGTGTGCCGAGCAGGTCGAGGACGACCTGGAAGCTCCCAGGGTCCGCTCGCTGCTGCGAGGCGATCGCGGCGAGCTCCCCGGCGATGCCGCGATAGGCGGCGCAGGGCCCGAGTTCGCGCACGCAGCCGGTGGCGATGCCTTCGAGTGCCGGGGGCTGGGAGGGGTCGGGCTGAAGGGCAGCCCAGTTGACGAGCAGCCGGATGTAGGTGGGGTGCAGCGCCGTCAGCTCCCGCTGGGCCGCGGCGAAGCTCGCGATCTTCGGAGCGCGGGAGTCGAACGGGTTCCACAGCAGCTGGGCGTTGTCCTCGGTCAGGCCGAGCGCCGGGCGCTGACGCGCCGGCGGGGGCGCGGCCGTGCGGGCAGCCCGGTGCGGCGAGCCGCCGCAGCCGCAGAGCGCTGCAAGCACGACGAAACCGACGGCCGCCGAGAGCCGGCGGCGACCCTGAGTCCTCTGAGGCAGCCGCGGCCGCCTCAGACTGCTGAGACCTGCTCCTCCTCGGCCACCCGGAAGGAGGATCCGCACCCGCAGGCCGCGACAACGTTCGGGTTGTTGACCTTGAAGCCGGCGCCCTGAAGGCTTTCCTCGTAGTCGATGACCGAGCCGCGAACGAACTGCAGGCTCTCGTTGTCCACCAGCAGCTTGAGGCCGTGGCTCTCGAAGACGACGTCGCTGTCGCGCTGCTCGTCGAATGCCAGCTGGTACTGGAAGCCGGAGCAGCCGCCGCCGCGTACGCCCACCCGCAGGCCGGCCAGATTCACGTCGGCCTCCTGTGCGGTGAGGAACTCGTGAACCTTCTCTGCGCCCTTGTCGGTGATCTCGATCATCGCTTCTGCTCCCGTGGATGGCTCCAACACTTTCCAAAGTATAGCGCCGCCCGTGCCTGGCTGAGAGGCTGCTCGCAATCTTCTAGGCTAGACGGAGAAGTGCTCTCCCCCGAGGAAATCAAACAGCGAATCGAGACCGCGATCCCGGGCGCACAGGCCGAGGTCGAGGACTACACCGGGACGTCGGATCACTTCCGCGCGACGGTGACCGCCGAGGCCTTCGAGGGCCTGAGTCGGGTCGCACAGCACAAACTCGTCTACGGCGTGCTCGAGGGAGAGATCGGCGGGGCGATCCACGCCCTCGCCCTCACCACCAGGACGCCGTCGCAGATCACCACCCCCTGAGAGCCAGGAGCCTTCCATGTCAAGCAGCCAGTTCGATCCGATCCCGATGATGAGCGACGCTCCCGCCCCCGTCGCAGCAGCACCCCAAGCCGAGACCAGCCCGATCCGGGACGCAATCCAAGAGGCGATCTCCGAGCACGAGGTGATCCTCTTTATGAAGGGCACTCCCGAGGCCCCCGCCTGCGGCTTCTCGGCGCGCACCGTCGCGATGCTGCAGGAGCTCGAGGTGCCCTTCGCGGCCGTCGACATCCTCCCCGACCCGCGCATCCGCCAGGAGCTCTCGGCGATCTCGAACTGGCCCACGATCCCTCAGCTGTTCCACAAGGGCGAGCTCGTCGGTGGCTGCGACATCGTCACCGAGATGTTCGAGTCGGGCGAGCTCGCCGGCGCGTTGCGCTAGCGTCTCGCGCCGCATGGCTCCCGTCGCGATCGCCACCGACAGCACCCACTACCTCCCGCGACACCTCGCCGATCAGCAGGGCGTGCACCAGGTCAGCCTCTACGTTGGCTGGCAGGGGGAGCCCGTGCGCGAGCTCGACATGCCGGACTTCGGCGGCTTCTATGACCGGCTGCGCAGCGACGAGGAGATGCCGAGCACCTCGCAGCCGTCAATCGGCGACTTCCTTGCCGTCTGGGAGCCGCTGCTGGCAGACGGCAAGGACATCGTCTCCATTCACCTCGCCGGGGGAATCTCCGGCACCTGCGAGGCCGCACGCCAGGCCCACGGCCTGCTGACCGAACGAGGCCAGGGCGACCGCGTCGAGGTGATCGACGGCGAAACGGCCTGTGGCGGACTGGGCATGCTCGTGCTGGCTGCCAGCGCCGCGGCCCGTGCCGGCGGCGACAAAGCGGCCGTCGTCGCACGCGTCCACGAAGCGCACCGCTCGCTGAAAATCTGGTTCTGCCTGGACACGCTCGAGTTCCTGCGCCGCGGCGGGCGAGTGGGCAAGGCTCAGGCATGGCTCGGAGGCACGCTGCGCATCAAGCCGATCCTCTCGCTGGAGTACGAGATCGTTCCCGTCGAGCGGGTCCGGACCGCCGGGCGCGCCTTCGAGCGGATGGTTCGCTACGCCGAGGAACTCCGCGACGGCGGCTCCGACGGCTGGGTCGTCCAGCACATCCAGGCGCCCGAGCAGTCACAGCGCCTGGTGGAGCGCTGCCGCGAGATCTTCGACTCCGAGCCCGTCTTCACCTCGGAAGTCGGCCCCGTCATCGGCACCTACACCGGCCCGGGTCTGATCGGCGTCGGCGGCGTGCCCCGGGCCCTGCTGGCCTGAACGGCCGGGCCGGCCTCCCCTTAACGTCCAAAGCCCGGCGTGAGCCGGGCCTATCCCCTCCCTCGGAGGGATCCTGGTTGGAGCCAGGGGACGGCAGCGACGGGAGGTTGGGGGCCAGTGCCGCTGCGCAGGGCGGTAGGAGGATCTGACCCCGCCCCGGAGCGATCCTCTTTTCCGCGCCGTTAAGTTACAAAGGAGTCAAATCTCCACATCTCTCGGCAAAGCTGCTCAAAGCTCCTCTGGGCAAGCCGCCGAAATCCACCTCTCCTCGCGTGCCAGTCCCCTTTTAACGGGGTTTTCCGGAGAAGGTTGGGAGGGGGCGAGGATTTATTTCGTGGACGTCGAGGACGACGGCGCTTCTTCGCCCTTGCCGCCCGGGCCCTTGCCCTTGGCGGGGACTTCCTTTTCTTCGTGGGCCTTTTCCCTGGCGGCCCGTTCTTCGGCCTTTTCCTTCGCCCTGGCGGCCCGTTCTTCGGCCTTGGCGGTTTCTTCCGCTTTGGCCTCTTCTTCGGCCTTGGCCTTTTCTTCGGCTTTGGTCTTTTCCTTGGCCGCTTTTTCTTCGGCCTTCACTGCCAGTTCTTCGCGCTTGATTTCGGCGGGCGTCTCGGGCGTCTTTTCGAGTTTCTGCTTGGGCGGCCCGGTTTCGGTGCTCGGCGTTTCGGCGGGAGGGGCGGCCTTTGTTTCTCCAGGCTGCTGAGTCGAGCCACCGCCCACAGGCGAATACTGGCTGGCCGTGGTGCCGGAGGCGGCAGGCGCGCCGGCGGAGGCGCTCTGCGTGGGTGCCGGCGTCGATGCTCGGTTGACCGCGGGCGCCGGCGCCGCGGCCGTCCTCCGCACCTTGGAACGAGGGTGGGCGTGGTGGCTGCTCGTGGAGCCGCCAGCCGGACGAGAGCTCTTTGCCGGGCCCGAGGAGGAGGCCGCAACGGACCGGGGCGAGACGACCGCGGCCAGCGTGCCCGCGGAGGAATGGTGGCGCTGCGGGGCCTTTGTGGGCGTGACGGCGGCTGTCACAGCGGTCGTGCCGCCGACGATGGCGGCCACCGCGGCGACCTTGGCGGCAGTGGCGACACTGGCTGCCCCGCTGCCAAGCCAGGTGACGATCCGCTCCGGCAGGCCTGCGACGAAGGACCAGACGGCGAGGGGGCCACGGCCCGCGTAGTGGTCGCAGAAGGCCTTGACCACATCGGCGTCCAGACGCGTCCCGGCCTCGCCCTTGATGATGTCTATCGCCTTCTTGTGCGGGCTGGCCGCGCGGTAGGCGCGCGAGGAGGTGATCGCATCGAAGGTGTCCGCGACAGCCACGATCCGTGCCCCCAGAGGGATCTCATCTCCCTTCAGGGCCGCCGGGTATCCGCTGCCGTCGAAGCGCTCGTGATGGTGGCGGACGATCGCCGTGATCCGGGCGTCGTCTAGCACTTCCACCATTTCGGCGCCCTCGCCGGGATGGCGCTTGATCACCTCGTACTCCGCGTCCGTCAGACGGTCGGGCTTGTGCAGAATCGACTTCGGCGTGTGGATCTTGCCGACGTCGTGGATCGCGGCCGCCGTCCTGATGCGCGCCACCTCCTCGCCCGGCAGGCCCATCTTGCGAGCGATCATCCACGAGTAGCGAGCGACCCGGCGCGAGTGGCCGTGGAGATAGGGGTCGCGGGTCTCGAGGCCCGAGACCAGCTGCTGCAGCGACTTGACGTTCTTGGCCTGGCGGCGGGGGTGGGCCCGGGCGGGCTCCCCGCCCACGGGCTCCAGCAGCTCGGCCACGTTGGCCAGGCGGCGCTGCGTGCGCAAGCGGTGCAGGTAACCCCAGACCATCAGCTCGCTGAACAGCACGTCTTCAGAGCCCGGCCGCGTCTCCCAGAGGATCCGTCCGAAGTAGGAGAGGCCCAGCGAGATGGCCATACCAAGGCCGATGCCGATGGGTGCCGAGGTGACCGTGCTCGTCGCGCGCAGCCACCAGACGATCGCCACCGGGCACGCCGCCACGACCGTCGTGGCGAGCATTACCAGCGCAAAGCGCCTGATGCTGGGGTGGGAGCGGCTCATTGGGATTCACCGATGCGCTCGGCATCCGCGCCCCTCCGGCATAGCCTCTTAGGTTCTCCTTAGGCGAATGTACGGCCGCCGATTGTGTCGCCCGCGACGCTCAGGCTGCCGGCCGGGCGAGCTACTCGGCGCGGCGACGACGGCGGCCGCGCACCAGCCGCGTCGCCAGCAGCAGCCCGGCGACGGCAGCGCCGGCAATCAGCTGCGGCTCGTGGCGCTTGACCTGCGCGCGCCAGTCGGTGATGCGAGCCACCTCGCCCCGCAGGCGCTCGACCGAGACGGCCAGCTCCATGCGATTGCTCTCGATCGAGCTGCGAATCTCGGCCGGCGAACGCTGCGCCATCAGGCCTCGCCTGCCTCAGACGGCGGGGCGTCCGGTGTCGTCTCGGCCGGTGAGTCGCTCGGGGCATCCGGCGCAGCGGCCTCGGCCGGCGGTGCGCTCGAGACCTCCGGCGGCGTCGCAGCAGCCGGCGCAGCCGTTGTGGGATCGGCCGTGGGCGCCGTAGCTACGGGCGGCGCCGGAGCCGCGGGTGGACTGGCAACGGCCGGCGGTCTTGTGGGCGCGGCCGGGGTGGACACCGCGTCGCGGATCTTCTGCGCCTCGGCGATCGCCATCGTCGGCACCGGCGGAGCGCTTTTTTTGACTGCCCTGGCCGCGATCAGGCCGGCGAGAACCCCCAGCAGGATCAGGATGACCGCCATCGCGAAGAAGCCCCAGAAGTAGGCGAAGTCGTTGACCGGGAGGTAGAAGTAGAGCAACCAGGCGCAGCCGAACAGGAACAGCACCAGGGCCGTCAGGAAGAAGACGCCCGCCACCACACCGACGATGGCGCCCCGGGCGAGCTTGGTGACCTTTTCGGTGACCTCCGCCTTGGCCAGCTCGATCTCCTCGCGCACCAGGACCGAGGCGCGCTCTGAGATGTCGGTGATCGCCGCGGCGATGTTCTGCGGCGGCTCGGGACGCCCGCTCACTCGGGAGGCTCCTCGTCGAAGAGCTTGCGCCAGAGGGTCGCGGCCATCCTGTTGGCGAGGATGCTGGCCAGGGCACCGCAGCCCGCCAGCAGGCCCGACCAGACCAATCGCTTGACCATCTCGTTCTCCATCGCGCCAGTCTATTGCCCGCGGATGTCGGCGTCCGAAACGTGTGCGCCGAGCGGCCGCACTCAGGCGACCGGGGCGGGCCGCGTCCCGCCGGTCTCCAGGCCGCCGCAGATCGTCTCCACGACCAGCCACTTGGCGCGCTCGAACTCATCCGATCCCTGCGGGCGCAGCCCGAAGATCCAACCGGTCAGCAGCTGCTCGATGGCACCGTAGAAGGTCATCGCCGCGAAGCGCGCCTCGATGTCGGCGCGGAACACGCCTTCCTGCTGGGCCTCCGTGACGATCGCTCCGATCAGCTCGTATGCGGCGCCGATCTCGGAGATGTGGGTCTGGCCGAACGAGTTGGCCGCCCGGGTGACCTCGACGATGATCACCTTCATCAAATCCGGATCGTGCTCGTAGCTGTCGATGATGAAGGAGGCGATCGCGCGGAGCTTCTCGCGCACCGGCACCGATTCGCCGTCCACCCGGCGGATCAGCTCCAGCATCACGTTCCAGCGCTCGAGGAAGAGCGTGTCGAGCACCTCGTCCTTGGAGGCGAAGTAGTGGTAGACGAGACCGTAGGCAACGCCAGCCTCATCGGCGATGTCAGAGACCCGGCAGGCATGAAAGCCCTGGCGCGCGAACACGCGGACGGCCGCATCGAGGATCAGCCGGCGCTTGTCGGCGGCCGCCTTGGAGCGGGCCGGGGGTTCGCGCGGGGTGCTCATGCGGGCTGCTCCTGTGGCCACTCGTAGGCCTGCGGGCGGCGGTTGGCCAGCGAGGGCAGCCGGCGGCGGATCTCGCGTTGGCGGGCCAGGTCGAGCTCGGCCGAGATGTGGCACTCGCCGTCGGGCGCCTGGGCGAGGACGATCCCCCAGGGGTCGACGATCATCGAGCGCCCACCCGAATGCTGCCCCGCGGGGTGCGGGCCGAACTGGTTGGCCGCGATCATGAAGGCCTGATTCTCGATCGCCCGTGCCCGCAGCAGCGTCTCCCAGTGATCGCGGGTCGTCGCCAGCGTGAAGGCCGCCGGCACCGTCATCACGCGCGCCCCGCGCACGGCCAGGATCCGATAGAGCTCGGGAAAGCGCAGGTCGTAGCAGATGCTCAGGCCCAGCTCCAACCCGTCAGAGGTCGCCGAGACGACGATCTCCTCGCCCGGCTGCTCGAGCTGGGACTCGCGATAGACGCGGCCTTCCACCTCCACGTCGAACATGTGGATCTTCCGGTAGAGCGCGCGGATCTCCCCGTCGGCGTCGATGTGAACGGAGGTGTTGGCGAGTCTGTCCTGGCCGGCCACGCGCTCGAGGATCGAGCCCGCGATGAGTTCGACACCAAGCTCGCGGGCCAGCGACCGCGCCCAGCTGAGCGCCGCGCCGTCCAGCGGCTGCGCCGAGGCGAGCAGGTCCTGCTCGCTGCCGAGCGCCGTCCACTTCTCGGGGAGTACGATCAGCTGCGCCCCCTCCGCGGCCGCGGCGCGGCACAGGCGGTCGGCGACGGCCATGTTCGCCGCCTCATCGGCGGTGGAATTGAGCTGTACGGCCGCGACCCTCAAATCGAATCCTCTCCCGCTGGCGCTACCGTCGCCGGGGACGCGGACAGACTCCCCAAGAAATAGATTGACTGGTCAGTCAACACCCGGAAGCATATCGCCGCCGCCCCCCGTGCAGGCGTCAGGTGACGCCCGCCCGCTACCCGGCTCGTCCGGCATGTGGAATGGCACGCGGCCGCTGAAGCGCTGGCGTTACGTGGGCATCTTCGGCGAGCAGCTGATGGCCTGTGCCGCCCGCGTCCAGATCGGCCCGGCCCGGCAGAGCTTTTGGGCCCTGCACCTGCCGGGTGCGCAGGGACTGCGCGAACGCACCCGCCTGCTCCCCCGGCGCGGTGAGATCCTGATGAGCGAGGGCGCCCCGGGGCGGAGTGGCCGGCTGACGATCCGAGACCGTGGCGTGCTTTTGGAGCTAGAGCTCTCTGAACAGGCGGGGGTCCAGGCGCGCTGCCCGCACGGGGACTCGGAGGTGTGGACACGAAAGCAGGCCGGCATCGCCGCGCGGGGAACGCTCGTGCTTGACGGCGGGCAGGCCATGCGGATCGAGGCGCTGGCGGTGATCGACGACACGGCTGGGTTTCACGCACGGCTGACCGAGTGGCGCTGGAGCGCCGGCGTGGGCCTAGGCGTCGACGGCGCGGCGCTGGCCTGGAATCTCGTCAGCGGGATCAACGACCCGATCCACGGAAGCGAGCGGGCCGTCTGGCGCGAGGGCATCCCCTCCGAGCCGCCGCCGGTGGACTTCGCCGATGACCTCAGCGCGATCACCGGCGCCCGGGGCGAGCGGCTCGAGTTCCAGGCCGAGTCCGAGCGCAGCCGCCGCGAGAACTTCGTGATCCTCTCAAGTGACTATCGCGCCCCCTTCGGGAGCTTCTCCGGCGTGCTCCCAGGAGGCCTCGAGCTGCGCAACGGCCGTGGGGTCATGGAGCACCATCGGGCACGCTGGTGAGCTAGAGGCGATCAGAGCTCGACGTTGAGACCAGCGCGGCCCTCGACTTGCGTTTCAGCCTCCGCGCTGCCTCCTGAGCTCCGCCAGCAGCAGCTTGGAGTGCATCGCGCCGATCAGCTCGCGCAGCGGCTCGGTGCCGGCGGCCACGATCTCGACGGCGCGCTCGACATCGACCTCGCCGGCCAACCGGTCCAGCAGCGCGCGGACCTCCTCCTCCACCAGCGGCTCGAGGGCCGTGCGGTAGCGCAGCGTGTCGTAGACGGTGAAGCCGAGCGCCTCGTCATATCCGCCGGCCCGGAAGCGCGCAATCGCCTCGATGATCTTCACGTCCTCGCCGTCGTAGCCACGCTGGTTGGGCGTGAGGACGCCGATCTCGGCCAATCGGTCAAGCACGAGCCTCGGCACGCCATAGCGTTCCCCGACCAGCTTGCGCGAGATCCTCCCCCGCTCCTCGGCGCTGGCCAGGGCCCGGTCGAGGATCCTGTCCTCCAGCTCGATCATCGCGCTGACGCGCTCGGGTTCTTCGCGCAGCGCCGCGCGGATCACGCGCAGCGGCATGTAGCGCTCCTCCTGCAGGCGCTTGATGAGGACGATCCGATCGACATACTCGGGCGGGTAGTAGGCCATGTTGCGGCTCGTGCGCACCACCTCTGCACCCTCGCCCAGCAGGCCCTCGCGCAGGTAGTAGCGGATCGTCCCCGGGCTGACTCCGGAGCGCTCGGCGAGCTCGGACATCTTCAGCAGCCGTCCGCCCTCGCCCTGGCCGTTGGCGCCCGCCGTCTCGCTCGCGGCGCCCATCGGCCCTGTGCTCAGGCCCTGAGGGTGGTGTCGTGGCGCTCCTCGGCCGGACCCGCGGCGGCGCCCTCGGCGATCAGCTCCGCGATCTCCTCGGCGCTGTATCCGGCGTCGAACAGGACCGCGGCGGTGTGCTCGCCCAGCTCCGGCCCGGGCAGGCGGTCGTGGGCGCCGGGCGTCCGGTCGAGCTTGACGGGGATGCCCAGCTGGCGCACGGGACCCTCGGCCCCCGGCTGCTCGAGCTCGACGACCATTCCGCGGGCCCGAACGAGCTCGGAGTCAAGCGCCTCGTCGAGCTCCAGGACCGGCTCCAGGCAGCAGTCGTGCTGGCGGGCGAAGGCCTCCCATTCCTCGCGTGTGCGCGCGCGGAATATCTCCACCACCTGGTCGTGGGCCTCCGATCCCGGCCGCTCGAACTGCGCGGGAATCAGATCCTCGCGGCCGACCCCGCGGCACCATGCCTGCCAGAACTTCGGCTCCAGGGCGCCCAGCGAGATGAAGCCGTCGGCGCACTCGTAGGGGCGATAGCAGACGAGCGAGCCCGCCAGCATGATCTCCCCACGCCGCGGCACCTGGCCGTCGGCGAAGTAGGCACCGGCGACCATGGCAAGCCATGACAGCGCCCCGTCGGCCATCGAGATGTCCACCATCTGGCCCAGGCCCGAGCCGGGGCGACCCGGTCCCCCGTCGCGCTCGCGCAGCGCCGCCATGATCCCGAAGGCGGCCATCAGGGCGCCGCCGCCCAGGTCGGCGATCTGTCCGGCGGCCTGCACGGGCACCCCGCCGCGGTCGCCCGTCAGGCCGAGCAGGCCGATCAGGCCGAGGTAGTTCATGTCGTGGCCCGAAGCGTCCCGTTTGGGGCCGTCCTGGCCGTAGCCGGAGATGGCGCAGTAGATGATCCCGGCGTTCTCCTCGCGCATCCGCTCATAGCCCACGCCGAGACGATCGAGGACCCCCGGCCTGAAGGACTCGAGCACGACGTCGTAGTTCTTGACCAGGCGCAGGAGGGCGGCGCGGCCGCGCTCGTTCTTGAGGTCCAGGCGGATCGAGCGCTTGTTGCGGTTGAGCGACAGGAATAGCGCCGAGCGGGCCGACTCGTGGGCTCCCTCATAGAAGGGCGGGGACCAGCGGATGTAGTCGCCCATCCCCGTGTCCTCGACCTTCAGGACATCGGCGCCGAAATCGGCCAGCAGCAGCGAGCAGAAGCCGCCCGGCAACAGGCGCGAGAGATCGAGTACGCGGATGCCCTCCAGTGGCAGCGTCATGCGGGGCTCGCAGCCGGCTGGGAGATGGACAGCATCTGCCGGGCCTCGGCGACCGTTGCCGGGCGCCGGCCCATGTCTTCGGTCATCTGGCGCGCCTTGGCGATCAGCTCGCCGTTGGAGCCGGCCATCCGCCCATCGGGCAGGTAGAGGTTGTCCTCGAGGCCGACCCTGATCGAGCCGCCCAGCGAGAGGGCCGCGCCCACCAGCATCCACTGGTCGCGTGAGATGCCGATCACCCCCCAGTGAGAGCCCGCCGGGATGTTGTCCACCATCGCAGCCAAGTTGCGCGCGGTCGGGGGAATCCCTCCCACTACTCCCATCACACAGTCGACGTGAAGCGGGGTCTTCAGGACGCCCATGTCGATCAGCGGCTCGAGGCTTCCGACGTGGCCCACATCGAAGCACTCGTGCTCGGGTTTGATGCCCAGCTCGTTCATCGCCTCGAGCAGCTCGATGATCTCCGAAAAGGGGTTCTCGAAGACCATGTTGAAGACGAACTGTTTGCGTGAGCGCGAGTACTTGGCGTAGTTCATCGAGCCCATGTTCAGCGCCGCCACCTCCGGCGGGCAGGCACGCAGATATTCGATCCGCTTGGCCACCGGAACACCGATCGTGCCGGTTGAGAAGTTGATGATCGCCGCGTCGCCCACCTCCGCGCGGATGGCGTCGCTGATCGCCTGGAAGTCCTCGATCTCATAGCTCGGGGTGCCGTCCGGTTTGCGGGCATGGATGTGGATGTGGACGCCGCCCTCATCGACGATCCGCCGGGCCTCGGCGGCGTACTCCTCGGGCGTGTAGGGGATCGCCGGGCACTGCTCGCGGTTGGCGATCGCACCCGAGATCGAGCAGGTGATCACGACTGGGTCATCGAGGCTCATGCGCCCTCCATACGGGTAGGTTTGCGATGTGGACGACGCGCCCATCAGGCCCGCCCGGATCGTTCGTCTCGCCGAGATCGAGGGTCTTCGAGATCCCGACAGCACGCTGACCTGGCATCCGGTCCGCCACGCCCTCGGCGTGCGTGCCTTCGGCACCAACGCCTATAGCGCCACGCGCCCCGGAGACGACGTTGTCGAGCCCCACACCGAGGCCCCCGACCCGGGAGACGACGAGCCCGGGCACGAGGAGGTCTACTTCGTCGCCCGGGGTCGGGCTGAGTTCACGATCGACGGCGACTCGATCGACGCGCCGGCGGGCACATACGTGTTCGTTCCCGATCCCCGCTCCCACCGCCACGCGGTCGCCGCCGAGGCCGACACCTGGGTGCTCTCCTTCGGCGGGCCCCCGACGTTCACACCGTCCGCGTGGGAGTGGTCTTGTCGCGCCCAGGCCATCGCTGCCCAGGATCCTCCGGCAGCGCAGGCGATTCTCGAAGAGGGTCTGCGGGCTCTGCCCGGTGACGGCCGGCTGCTGGACGAGCTCGCTTTGCTGCGCAAGCGGTCCGGATGAGCTCATACCGGCACCACTCCTGACTTCTTATAGGGACGCTCGATCTGCTTGCTCGCCGCCATCTCCAGCCCACGGCAGATCGTGGCGCGGGTCTCGCGAGGGTCGATGACGTCGTCGATCATGTCGTTGCCGGCGGCGATGTAGACGTCGATGATCTGGCGGTAGGCCTCGACCAGCTCGGCCTTCTTGGCCTCGGGATCCTCGGCTTCCTCGACCTGTTTGCGCATCACTATCTCCACGGCCCCCTCGGCCCCCATGACCGAGATCTCGGCACTCGGCCAGGCGACGATCAGGTCGGGCTCGTAGGCGCGGCCATTCATCACGTAGTAGCCGGCGCCGTAGGCCTTGCGGGTGATGACGGTGATCTTCGGCACGGTCGCATTGGCGACGGCGTAGAGCATCTTGGCGCCATGGCGGATGATGCCGCCCTCCTCGACCTTCGAGCCGACCATGAAGCCCGGCACGTCCATCAGGAAGACGAGCGGGATCGAGAAGGCGTTGCACAGGTTGACGAAGCGCGCGGCCTTGTCGGCGGAGTCGTTGTCCAGTATGCCGCCGAGCTGCTTGGGCTGGTTCGCAACGATCCCCGCCGGGCGCCCGCCGAAGCGGGCGAAGCAGGTGATGATCGTCTTGGCCCATTGGCCCTTCATGTCGAAGTACTCGCCGTCGTCGGCGATCCGGCGGATGACCTCATACATGTCATAGGGCTTGCGGTTGGATTCGGGTAGCACGTCCAGCAGCTCCTCGTCGGCCCGCTCGACGGGGTCGGAGACCGGCCTGACGGGCACCGGCGATTCGCAGTTCTGGGGCATGAAGGCGAGGTACTGCTTAATCCGCTCGATGCACTCCTGGTCGTCGGCCACCTCCATGTCCCCCACACCCGACTTGCGGCAGTGCACCCGCGAGCCGCCCAGCTCCTCCTGGGTGACGTCCTCCCCCACGGCAGCTCGCACGAGGTGCGGGCCCGCCAGGGCCATCGAGCCGCGGCCCCTGACCATCGGCACGAAGTCGGCCAGGCCGGGGATGTAGGCCGTGCCTGCAGCGCAGGGGCCCATCAGCGCGGCGACCTGGGGGATGACGCCGCTCATGACGACCTCCTCGCGGAACAGGTGCCCGGAACCGGCGAACAGCGAGCCGACGGCCTCCTGGATCCGCGCTCCGGCGGAGTCCAGCAGCCAGATGAACGGGATCCGCTTGGTCAGGGCCAGCTCGCGCAGCCGTGTCACCTTGAGCTCGCCGGTCATCCCCATCGAGCCGGCCATGACCGTGAAGTCATAGGCGCATACCGCCACCAAGCGCCCGTCGATCTTGCCGTAGCCGGTGATGACGCCGTCAGCCGGCGCGTGCTTGCCCTGCATGGCCGGCTGGGAGAAGTGCGGGCGCCCATGGGCGCCCAGCTCGACGAAGGTTCCCTCGTCGATCAGGAGTGCCAGGCGCTCGCGGGCCGTCAGCTTCTCCTGCTGGTGCTGGCGGGCGATCTTCTCCTCGCCTCCTCCCAGAGCGATCTCGGCCCGCCGGGCATGAAGATCCTCGACCAGCGGCCGCAGCAGGGAAGCCGAGGGAGTCGGCCGGCGCTCAGCCTCAGAAGTCTCTGTGGTGCTCATCTAACGTCCCTTCCAGGTCGGTTGGCGCTTCTCGAAGAAGGCCGTGACCCCCTCCACGATGTCCTCGGTCGACTGCGCAAGCGTCAGCTGGGCGCGCAGGTAGTCCAGGGCGTCGTCCAGCGGCATGTCCATCTGGCGGCGCATGGCTTCCTTGCCCAGACGCATGATCACGGGCGACTTGCCGGCCAGCTTGCCGGCCCACTCCGCGGCCAGGGCATCGAGCTCGCCGTCCGGCACGACCCGGTTGACGATCCCCGCCTCCTGGGCCTGGGCGGCGCTCCAGCGCTCGCCCAGGAGCAACAGCTCGTTGGCCTGCTTGCGCGGGACGTTGCGATAGATCAGCGCCATGATCATGAACGGGAACGCCCCGATGTTGATCTCGGGTGTCCCAAAGCTGGCCTCCTCGGAGGCCAGGATCAGGTCACAGCACAGGGCGATTCCAAGCGCCCCTGCGAGCACATGACCCCGGGCCACGCACAGCGTCGGCTTGCCCAGCTCGCCGATCAGCTTGAACAGACCCACGAAACGCTCCGAGCCGAAGTGCTTGTGCACGAGCGCCTGCTCGGCCGCAAAGCCGCCCAGGTTGGCGCCCGAGGAGAAGGTCCGCTCGTGTGAGGAGGCGAGCACCACGCAGCGGACCTCCGGCTCGTCCCGGGCCCGCTCGAATGCCTCGATCAGCTCGCCCAGGAGCTCCGGCGAAAGGGCATTGCGGGTCTCGGGATCGTTGAGCGTGATCGTGGCCACCCCCGTCGCGGCGAGCTCGTAGAGGACCTTGTCGGTGGGCACCGGCGCATCCTAACGAGATCCCGCCGTTGTAGGAAGTGATCAGTCCTACTATTTACTTTGGCTGACCCCGGAGCCCGGCGCCCTGTCGTGGCCTAGCCTTTAAGCCGCTTCTCAAGCGCCTTGAAGCGGGCCTCGGAGATCGTCCGACCGGCCGGCGGCGCGCTGACGGAGACCTTGCCGTTGACCTGTAAGACGGTGGTGCTGACCGTGACCGTGCCGCCTTCGGCGGAGATGTTCACGATGCTCTGCAACGGCAGGCCGTCGGCGGCGATGAACACGGCGACGCGGGCGGTGTTCACCCCGTCGCGCTCGAGTTCGGAGCGGACGCTGGCGCTGAGCTGCGAGGTCAGCCGAGCGAGGGAGACGGTCGCCGTGAACTCGGTTGCTTCCTGTCCGTTCACCGACGCGGGACCCACCCGTTCCACCGCTTCTGCCTCCGAGCCCAGCAGCGCGTAGGTGGCCGTGAAGCGGCTCGCTCCCGAGAGGAAGTCGATGCCGCTTTCAGAGGAGAGCCGGCTCGCCGAGCTCCTCACCCAGGGACGGTCCTGATCCACACGCGCCAGACCCGGGTACTCGGTGTAGAGCGTGGAGCCCACCACGCGGACGACGACCTTTTTGCCCTTGACCGTCTCCTGGACCTGGGCCCGCGGGGGCGAGGTGCGCTCCTCGCCCGCGCCCGTGACCGACACGACCTTTCCCGACGGCGCTTTGACGAGGTAGTCGATAGTGAAGCGCTCTGAGGCGATCTTCAATTCCTTGGACTTTTCTTCGAGCGCCTGGAGTTCCGGCGAGAGCGTCACCGCGGAAGCGCCGGCGGCACAAAAGCCCAGCGTGAGGGCCGCGAGCGCCAGGGCCATCAGCAACCGCGGTGAACTCGAGGAACGGTGGTGTCTCATTGGCATGCGCCTCCAGATGGCTCGCTCGCGGGCATGGCACACCTTTACCCATGCCGCGGCGCCCCCACGCGGGAAGTGGCCGGATAGACGGGCCGTCGGCAAGGCGCCGCCAGAAGTAGATAGCTCTACTATTTACTTTTGCAGGCGCCTGGAGTAGCGTGGGCGCGCCCGCCGAGCGCCTTCGGCAAACGACCCCTGAGCAAGGAGAACACGAGCGATGGCCACCGCCGAGAGCGTGCTGAAGCCGGACTTCAAGTCCCAGCGCAAGCACTTCATCTTCACCGACGAGCACGAACAGCTGCGCGAGTCGATCCGCAATTTCGCGATCAAAGAGCTGGCGCCGCATGCCGAGGAATGGGAGGAGACGACCTTTCCCGACTCGGTCTTCCCGCGCATGGGAGAGCTGGGCTTTCTGGGACTTGACAAGCCCGAGGTCTACGGCGGGCAGGGCGGCGACTACTACACCTCGCTTGTGCTGGCCGAGGAGATCGGCAATGCCAACTCCGGTGGCCTGGCGATGGGGATCGCGGTGCACACCGACATGGCCATGCCCCCGATCCTCGCCTTCGGCACCGAGGAGCAGAAGCAGGAGTGGGTCGTCCCCGCCATCAAGGGCGAGAAGATCCTCTGTCTGGGGATCACCGAGCCCGACGCCGGCTCTGATGTCTCTGGCATCAAGACGCGGGCGGTCAGGGACGGCGATGACTACATCATCAACGGCTCCAAGACCTACATCACCAACGGGCACCGCGCCGATGTGATCGTGCTGGTCACCAAGACCGACCCCGACAAGGGCTATGACGGCTTCACGCTGTTCCTGGTGCCGATGGACTCCCCTGGGGTGATCCGCGAGAAGCGCTTGGAGAAGCTGGGGATGCACGCCTCGGACACGGCTCTGCTGGCCTTCCAGGACGTCCGCGTGCCCGACACCGCGGTCCTCGGACAGGTCGGCAAGGGCTTCTACCACATCATGTGGGAGCTCCAGGGAGAGCGCCTGATCGGCGCCGCGGGCTGCGTTGCCGGCGCGCAGAAATGCTTCGAAAAAACGATGCAGTACGCCCACGAGCGCAAGGCCTTCGGCCGCGAAATCGGCAAGTTCCAGGTGATCCGGCACAAGTTCGCCGAGATGGCCACCAAAATCGAGTCGGCCCGCCAGATGGTCTACGTGACCGCATGGCGCTTCAACAACGGCGAGTACCCCGTCCGTGAGATCTCGATGGCCAAGCTCCACGCCTCGCGGATCGCCTGCGAAGTGGCCGACGAATGCATCCAGATCCACGGCGGGGCGGGCTACATGCGTGAGTACGGCGTCGAGCGCGTCTGGCGCGACATGCGACTCAACCGGATCGGCGCCGGGACGGACGAGATCATGCTCGACGTCATCGGGCGTTCCTACGGCCTGTAGGCCGCGCAGCTCCAGGGGCCAGACGGCCGGCCGCCGCGTCAACGGGCGCGGTCGGTGCCGGGCCGTCTAGGCCGGGGCCCGCGAGCCGCGCAGGAAGTGTGCGATGGCATCGGCCAGCAGACCGTCGAGCTGCTCCGCCTCGACCATCCCGCCGGCGACCAGCGCCGAGATCCCCTGGATCGTCGCGAACAGGACCAGGCCGACCCGCTCGGGGTCGCCCGCTTCGAGCGCGCCCTCCCGCTGGCCCTGCACGATCAACTCGAGCAGGACGCTGAAGGCGCCCTGAGCGGTCTCCTCCAACGTGCCGGTGGGATCATGGTGCTTGACCGTGAACATCAGTTCGAGCAGCGCTGCATCGCTGGTGGCAAACCGGATGTAGGCGGCGCCCGCCGCCTGCAGCCGCGCCTCGAAGTCCTGCCCGGCCCCCTCGACCGCCGTTCGCAGCTCCACGCCCAAACGGGTGAAGCCGGCGTCGGCCAGCGCGTCAAGGAGCGCCTGGCGGTCGGCGAAGTGCCGTCGCGGAGCACCGTGGCTGACCCCCGTCTCACGCGCCAGCTCGCGCAGCGAGAGGGCGTCCACGCCGCGCTCGCGCACGGTTCGCTCGGCCTGCTCGAGCAGCGCCGTGCGAAGGTTGCCGTGGTGGTAGCCGGGCTTGCGCTTCATCTCCCCACAGCCTATCGGCCAAAGTAGTCATTGACATCATTGTTGTCATCGTCTACATTGTTGCCCATGACTACTTCAAGCAGCTTCTCCCTCCCCGACCTGACAGGTCGCACCGTGATCATCACCGGCTCCAACAGCGGCATCGGCCGAGCCGCCGCCGGCGCCATGGCGGGGGCGGGCGCGAACGTGGTGCTTGCCGTCCGCTCGGTCGAAAAGGGCGAGGCTGCCGCCGCGAGCATGCCCGGACAGACCGAGGTGCGCGCGCTTGACCTCGCCAGCCTTTCCTCGGTCCGCGAGTTCGCAGGCGCCTGGGACGGCCCGATCGACCTGCTGATCAACAATGCGGGCGTCATGGTCCCGCCGCTGACGCGGACCGCCGAGGGCTTCGAGATGCAGCTGGGCACCAACCACCTGGGGCACTTCGCGCTGACCAACCTGCTGCTCGAGCATGTCACCGGCCGCGTCGTCAACGTCGCCTCGGGCGCCCACAAACTCGGATCGATCGACTTCGACGACCTCAACTGGGAGCGCAGGCCCTACAGGCGCTGGCCCGCCTACGGACAGTCCAAGCTGGCCAACCTGCTGTTCACCTCCGAGCTCCAGCGCCGGCTGACTGCGGCCGGCTCCGATGTGATCTCGACCGCGGCCCACCCCGGCTACGCGGCGACCAACCTGCAGTCACACAGCGCCCAGCCCGCCATGGACCTCGTCATGAAGCTCGGCAACCGTCTCCTCGCCCAGAGCCTCGAGGCCGGCGCGATGCCGACCCTCTACGCGGCCACGGCCGAGATCCCCGGCGACAGCTACGCGGGCCCCGACGGCCTTGGCGAAATGCGCGGAGACCCCAAGCTCGTGGGGCGCTCCAGTGCTGCCAGGGATGAGCAGGTGGCCCGTCGCCTGTGGGAGGTCTCGGAGAAGCTGACCGGTGTCAGCTTCCCGCTCGGTGTGGCCGGAGCAGCCGCCGGCGCCTGAACCCGGGTAACGGAACATGGGAGCTACCCATGCGCCTCGCCCCGGGGCCCGTCCCGGCAGTAGAGATAGGGCGTCGTCCGAGCGAGGATGACGAAGCCGAGACGTTCGAGGATCGGGCGGCTGGTGGGCAGGGCATCGACATGCAGGAAGCGGTATCCGCGCTCGGCGGCCAGCGCCGCCCGGCGGGCTACCAGCGCACGGAAGATCCCCCGGCCGCGCCACGGCGCCGCGGTCGCGCCACCCCATAGGCCCGCGAAGTCGCTGCCCGGCTCGAGCTCCAGGCGCCCGCCCGCGACGTAGCTGCCCTCCGCCACGGCGGCCACGCCGATCGTCGTGGGCGGTTCGGCCTCGATGCCGGCCAGCAGCCGCTCGGCCATCCCGGGGACCCCACGGCCGAAGACCGCGTCCTGCATCTCGACGAGGCTCCTGGCGCCCTGCCAGTCGGCGATCAACTCGAGCTCGACACCGGGAGGAAGCTCCTCCTCGAGCGCCAGCGCAGCGGTCTCGGCAACGAGGACCGTCTCGAGCTGCCCCGCCTCGAACCCCGCCTCGAGGAGCCGGCGGGGCAGGTCCGCCGGGCGGTCGTGGGAGTAGTGCTTCCACTCCCACTCATTGCACAGGCCCGACAGCCGCTCGATCTCCCCGGCAATGACGGCGTCGGCGTCCAGTCCGTCGAGCCTGCTCCAGCTCACCATCCCCCAGCCGTCGCGCTCGCGCAAGATGCGGCTCAGGTGGGGCTCGTGCTCGACCCGCTCGCCGCCGGGCGCCGGCGGCGGGCTGCGGCGAACCTGCTCGTCATAGAGGGCAAGTACGGCCTTCAGGTCCACAGGCGCAGGAAAGCAGACAGGAAGCCGTCCGGCGAGCAACACGACCGGAAGCACATAGGTGACAAGGTCGGCCGCGCGGGCCTAAGATTCCAATTTATGGGCGCTACCGTCGAGGAGTTCAGCCCGACTGACGCGGCCGCCCTGGGGAGCCGTGTGGCGGCGAATATCGCCGGCGCGATCAAGGTGCCCGAGAGCGTCCTGCGCGAGGTTCTCGTCGCCCTGCTCGCCGAGGGGCATGTCCTGATCGAGGACCGGCCGGGGGTCGGGAAGACAGCCCTCGCGCGGGCCCTGGCCCGCTCGCTGGACGCCGACTATGCGCGAATCCAGTGCACCTCGGACCTGCTCCCCTCCGACGTCGTCGGCACCAACGTCTTCAATCAGCTCGACGGCCGCTTCGATTTCCGCCCCGGGCCCGTCTTCGCCCATCTGGTGCTGGTCGACGAGATCAATCGCGCCTCGCCGCGAACCCAGTCGGGACTGCTCGAGTCGATGCAGGAGGGGCAGGTGACCGTGGATGGAGAGAGCCATCCCCTGCACAGCCCCTTCATGGTCCTTGCGACGCAGAACCCGATCGAATACGAGGGCACCTACCCCCTGCCAGAGGCCCAGCTCGACCGCTTCATGGTGCGGGTCTCACTCGGCTACCCGACCGCCGCGGAGGAGGCCGAGATGCTCTCGGTCCACGCAGCCGGAGACCGGGTGCTCGAGCTCGGGCCGGTCACCTCGATCGCCGAGATCAGGCTCGCCCAGCAGGCCACCGCGCTGATCCACGCGAGCGCGCCGCTGCGCGACTACGTTGTGGCGCTCGTCGCCCACACGCGCGCCGACCCGCGCATCGAGCTCGGCGCCAGCCCGAGAGCCGGGCTGATGCTACTGCGAGCCGCCAAAGCCAACGCCGCGCTCGAGGGCCGCGATCATGCCCTGCCGGATGACGTGCAGGCGATGGCACAGGCGGTCCTCTCCCACCGGCTGCTTCCGGCGCCGAGTGCCGCGGGGGTGGGACGCGAGCGACTGGTCGGCGAGGCGCTGGCGGCCGTGCCGGCGCTATGAGCCGCGCGCGTGAGCTGACCCTGACAGGGGTCCTGCTCTGCGCCGCCGCCGTCGTGCTCGGGGTTCCTGCGCTCTACATTCCGGGTGTCGCAGCCCTGCTCGCGACAGCGGCTGCCCGGCTCTGGGTATCCCACCTCGCTCGGCGGACGCATCTCACGCTGAGCTGCGCCGCGCCCAGCGCCGACGAGGGCGAGCCGGTCGCAGTGAGCGTCCGCGTCGAACGCGGGCTGCTCCCATTCCCCGGCGGCACGCTGAGACCCTGGCCGGGCGCGGCCGAGCTCGCGCTGCCGCTGGGCCGCACGCTCGAGAGCACGGGCAACGCGGTCATCCCCCGGCGCGGGCGCCATCGCGTCGGCCCCGCCCGGGTCAGAATCGCGGACCCCTTCGGACTGTGCGCCCGCGAGCTGGCCTCCGACAGCGCCGAGCTTCTGGTGCTGCCCCGCATCCACCGGATCGAGGCTTCGGCGCTGGCCTTCCTCGAAGGTCTCGGCGGCTCCCGGCGCGAGCCGCCCCAGGCGCTCGACTCGCTGCGCGCGCACCGGCCGGGAAGCCCCGCCGCACGGATCCATTGGCCCACCGTCGCTCGCACAGGCGTGCTGATGGAACGCTCGCTGCGCGCCGAGGATGAGCCCCGGGTGCTGATCGAATTGGACACCACGCGGCCGGACTCGGAGGGTGAGCTCGACATGGCCGTGCGCGCCGCCGCCTCGCTGTGCCTGCATCTGGCGCGGCGCGGCGGCTGCCTGGTGGCGCTGGGAGATGACCCCCACCCCACCCTCCTGGGGTCCGATCTGCAGGGCTGGATGGCCTTGCTCGCGCGCATGGCCGTGCTGGAGGCCCGCACGACCGCACGCCGGGCGCCGTCTGCCGAGCGCGGCCGGAGCCTTATCCGGGTGACGGCCTCCAGTGATCCCGCCGGCTCGCCGGCGGGCGCCCACTGCCGTGTCTGCCCCCGGGCGGCCCCCGGGGCGCCGGCCATGTTCGAGATCGCCGGCTGCGCGGTTCAGTTCCTCACCGGGCGCAGCGGGCAACAGGCCGCATGAGCTCGGCCCTCGCCTACCGGGCCGAACCGGCGCGCCAGCGCAGCGCCTCACGAGCGCTCCAGACGCGCGGAGCGTGGCGGCTGCCGGCGCTCTCGATCCTCGCCTTCGTGACGCTCTCGATGCTGTCCGGGCTGCGCTTCGCCGCGCTGGTCATCCACCCCTCGTTCTTCCGGGTCCTCGGGCTCGTCGGCGTCGCGGCGGCGCTCGGGGCCGGGCTGATGGCGAGCTCCTCGCTGCCCTGGCGCAGTCCGTGGAAGACCCTGCTGCGACTCGCCATGACGGCTTTGGCCCTGTACCTGGGGTTCCGCTGCGCGGGTTTCGCCGGCCGGGAACTGGCACCCTCGGGCTGGGGCTTGCTGAGGTCCCGTCTGAGCCACGGCGTGAGCGCACTCGATGGACTGTGGCCCTACCGCGGAAGCTCCCACGATGCACGCCTGGCGATCATGGCTTGCCTGCCGGTGGTGCTGATCGCGGCGGCCGAGCTTGTCTTCTGGCCGGGCGTCCGGGGCGCAACCAGAAGGCGGATGGCGGCGCTCGGGCTGCTCCTGGGCCTCTACGTGACGGCGGCGGCCAACGAGCCGCGCGCCGGCTGGCAGCTCCAGGGCCTCGTGGTGCTCGGCGCCCTCTACCTGTGGGGCTGGTCCTCGCGCACCAGGCGCGCCGAGGACGGCCGCGCCGCGGGATGGCTGCTGGCAGGAGCGATCGTCTCGGTCCTCGCCGCCGGGGCGCTGGCGGCGGCGGGCCCGCTGATCGACGTGCGCTCATGGCAGCCCTTCAGCGAGCCGGGGGCCACGACGTCCTTCGACTGGAATCAGACCTACGGGCCGCTGCCGTGGTCAACCTCGCTCGCCGAGATGGTCCAGGTCAGCTCCCGCGGGGCCCACCTGTGGCGTGCCACGGAGCTCGACCGCTTCGACGGTACGCGGTTTCTCGCCTCGGGCCACCCCCCGGCCGAACCAGCCGGGCCGGCCGAGGGACTTCGCAGCCGGCGCTGGGTGACCACGACCACCGTCACCGTTCACGCGCTGGCCAGCCGTCAGCTGCTCAGCCCCGGTCAGATCATCTCCGCCAGCGCCCAGGGGACAGTGCGATCGGAGCTCCGCGCGCCGGCACCCGACGGCACCCTGTCGGCTGCGGCAGTCCTCCCCGGCGCCAGCCGCTACACGGTCACCGCCTACGTACCTCAGCCGACGGCACGCGAAATGCGCGTCGCCCCGAGCACCGTTCCGGTAGCCGAGATCCCCTACACCGAGCTCGAACTGCCCGGCCGGGCCGGGGCCATCTCGGCGCGCAGCGCCGAAGGACGGACGTTGATCGAAAGCTCTCCATACCGGGGTGTCTATGCCCTCGCTCGGCGCCTCGCCGCCGGGTCCGGCGGGACCTACGGGATCGCCTCGCGGATCGAGGCCCACCTGCGCGATGGCCGCTTCTTCTACAACACCCAGCCGCCCCCGAGCCCCCACCCGATCGTCACCTTCCTGCTGGGCAACCACCTCGGCTACTGCCAGCAGTTCTCGGCCGCCATGGCGCTGATGCTGAGGATGGACGGCGTACCAGCGCGAATCGGCGCCGGCTTCCTCTCGGGCACGCGATCTCCCGGAGGGACCTACGACGTGAACGGCCTGGACGCCCACGCCTGGGTGGAAGTGTGGTTCGAGGGGATCGGCTGGGTCCCCTTCGACCCCACGCCGCCGCAGCACATCATCACCGTCGCAAGTCACGGCGGCTCGGAACTGTCAGCCGGGCAGCTGGCCGCCGCCGGTCGCGCAAAGACACATCGCTCAGCGCTCGCCAGGGTGCACACCAACCGCCGCCGCCCGCCCGGCCAGGGGGTGGACTGGCTGCTGCTCGGCGGGCTCCTCGCGAGCGCTCTGGCCTCGCTGGCCCTCGGCCTGGAGATCCGCCGGCGCGAAGGCCGGGGACCGTCCGCGCCGGCGCCCGCGCGGGACGCCGGCGCGGCCGTCGAGGAGCTCTCGCGGGCACTCTCGCGGCTCGGCATGGCCCCCGCGACGGGCACGACGCTGGCAGAGCTCGAACGCAGCCTGGCGGGCAGCCACGGCGAGCAGGCTGCCGGCTACGTGCGCTCGCTGCGCGCCCAGCGCTATCGCGCCCCCGAGTGCACGACTCCGCCGAGCGCCGGCGAGCGCAGGCGGCTGCGGCGTGCCCTGACCGCCGGGCGCGGCCCGCGGACCCGGATCCGCGGCCTGCTTGTGCTTCCGCCCCGGCTGGGCGGCGGCTGAGTCACTACAGCGGCAGCTGCCCGGTGTCCTCCTCGACAGCCGTCGACTCGACATCGGCGCGAGGCCGCGCCGAGCCGCGGGCGGAACGAGAGACCCCGGCCGCATAGGTCACGAAGCGGGCGCCGTAGCGGCTTGCCAGCCATGCCCGCGTCAGCCGGCGAGCCGGCGGCAACAGCAGCAGCACACCGAGGGCGTCTGTCAGGAAGCCGGGAACCAGGAGCAGCAGACCGCCGATCGAGCCCAGCGCCCCGTCGAGCGCGGCGACGCCCGGCGGACGCCGCTCGGACACTGCACGCGCGAGCTCGGTGATCGCCGCCCGGCCCTGGCGACGGGCGATCCGCGCGCCGAGCACCGAGGTGGCCAGGAGCAGGAGCAGGGCCCACACCAAGCCGATCGCCAGGGCCACCTCGACAAAGACGACCACCTCGACAACCGGCAGCAGCAGGAACAGGATCAGGAACATCCTCTGAGCCTAGGACGCGGCGGGGCCTGCCCCGGACAGCCGAGCGCGAGCGGGCCTGGCGCCCGGGGTTATGGTGTGCGGGCACCGAGCACCTCCCGGGCCATGAGCGAGAGCAACCCCCCCTTCACAGACGAGCATGAACAACTGCGCGAATCCGCCCGCGGCTTCATCGAGCGCGAGCTGGCGCCGCATGCGGCCCAGTGGGAGGAGGAGCGCTGGTTTCCGCAGGAGGTCTTCGGAAAGCTCGCCGCCCAGGGCCTGCTGGGCCTCAAGTACGAGGAGCGCTACGGCGGGCAGGGCGGCGACTACCTGCACGAGGCCGTGCTGATCGAGGAGCTTGCCCGGACGGGCTCCGGTGGCACCGCGGCGGGGATCGGCGCCCACATCAACATCGCCACTCCGCCGATCTGGAAGTTCGGCAGCGAGGAGCAGAAGCAGCGCTACCTGGTTCCCGCCATCGCCGGCGAGAAGATCGGCGCACTCGGCATCACGGAGCCCGGAGCCGGATCCGACGTCGCCGCGATCACCAGCCGCGCCGAGCGGGTTGAGGCCGGTTATGTGCTCAACGGCGAGAAGACCTACATCACCAACGGCGTCCGCGCCGACTTCATCGTGACGGCCGTCAAGACGACGCAACAGGGCGGGCACCACGGCATCTCCTTCCTGATCGTCGACCGCGGCGAGGGGGTGAGCTCATCGGCGCTGCACAAGCTCGGCTGGGCGGCCTCGGACACGGCCACGATCAGCTTTCAGGATGTCTTCGTGCCGGAGGAGAACCTGCTGGGCGAGCTGAACGAGGGCTTCAAGCTGATCATGGCCAACTTCCAGTGGGAGCGGCTGGCGATGGCCCTCGGCGCGGTGGGCGCGATGCAGCTCGCCTGGGAGCGGACCGCAGAGTTCGCCCGCGAGCGCACCACCTTCGGCCGGCCGCTCTCCGGCCACCAGGCGATCCGTCACAAGCTGGCCGACATGGCCACCTCGGTCTACACCTGCCGCTGCGTCACCTATGACGCCCTGCGGCGTTTCGTCGCGGGCGAGGAGCCAATGCGCCAGGTCACGATGGCCAAGCTGCTGACCCAGCGGGCCGCCTACGAGCTGATGGACGAGTGCCTGCAGATCCACGGCGGGGCCGGGTACATGCGCGAGTACTGGGTCGAGCGGGCCGTCCGCGACGCCCGGCTGGGACCGATCGGCGGCGGCAGCGACGAGATCATGCGCGAGATCCTCGGGCGCACCCTGGGCCTTTGAGAACGCCTCACCGGGCGCACTAGAAAACTGTCTAAAGCTCCGCTGCACGGCTCATGTCGCCCGGAGGTGGGGCCGATATGGGCCCCATGGCTCGACCATCTCTCGCCTTGGCGGGAGCTATCACGACGTTGCTGATGCTCGGCCCCGGGGCCGGTGGCGCCTCCGCGGCGTCCAGTAGCACGGCCTGCACAGCCGGCGCGCGCCACGGCACCCGCAGCTTCCACCAGCTCACCTGCCCGAGCGCCGGCGCGGGCCAGGAAAGCCAGCGCCCGCAAAAGAGCCACCAGCTGTTCTTCAAGGCCCGCAAAGGCGTCTGCCGTGATGCGGGCCTCGAGCCCAACCGGCGCGATGTCAGACAGATCCGTGCGGCGACCCTGTGCCTCGTCAACCGCGAACGTGCCCGCCACGGCGAGCCGGCCCTGCACTGGAACGAACGGCTCGTCGCCTCCGCCCAGTCGCATACCGAGAGCATGGCCTTCGGCGACTACTTCGCCCATGTCAGCCCCGGCGGGGAAACGCCGCTGACGAGGATGCGCCGGACGGGCTACATCTCCCGTCTCGGGCGGGCCGGCTTCGAAGTCGGCGAGAACATCGCCTGGGGCACCCTCTGGCTTGGCACCCCGCGGGCCATCGTCGCTGCCTGGATGGCCTCGCCGGGCCACCGCGCCAACATCCTGGACAGCCACTTCAGGGACACCGGCATCGGCGTCTCCCCGCACGTCAAAGCATTCGCCAAAGGGCAGTCCGGCGGAATCTACACGCAGGACTTCGGCGTCCGGATCGGCTGAGGCCAGACTCCGCTCAGTCGCCCGCTGTGAGGGCGATGCCGTAGAGCGGCAGGTCCGCGACCCCGCCCCCTCCGACGCGGACCACGTCGGAGTCCACCACCCGTCGGATCACGCTGGCCGCGAACGCGGCGCGCATCCCGCCGGCGCAGACGACTGCGAGCGGCACGGACCCGGATGGGCGAGCGATCTCTCCCGCCTTCAACAGCCGTGAGAGCGGCACGCTGAGCGAACCGTCGAAGTGACCGTTGCGCCACTCGTGGGGCTCGCGAACGTCGATCAGCTCGGTCTCCCTCCGGGCGAGCTTCCGCGACAGCGTCGCCACGTCCCAGCTCCTGGCCTGCTCGACCTCCAGGCCGGCGTTGCGCCAGTTCTCCAAGTCGGCGGCCAGGATGCCCTGGACGTTCCAAAGGCCCACGGCATGGAGCGCGCAGAGGACGGAGCGGGCGTGCTGCAGATCGCTTCCAACCACGACCATGCGGCTCTCGGGCGCCAGCACCCATCCCGCCCGAGTGCCCTGAGAGCGCCCGGAGGGCAGGTTGATGGCCCCCGGCAGGTGGCCGGCGTCGAACGCGTCAGGGGAGCGCCCGTCAACGACTCTGGCGCCCCCTGCCAGCTCACCGGGAAGCAGCTCGGGGTCCAACTCCGGGACGCCCGGCGGCACCGTGGGTACGCGCGAGCGGTTCAGCGCGACGACGTGATTGACATTCGGCGGACGCGGCGGCAGATCGCGGGTCAGCTCCTCGACGAAGCGCTCCTCGGCCGCCTCGAGCAGGGCGTTGTGGCGACGCTCGTAGCCGATCGTCGAGCTGGTCTTGCCGCTCAGCTCAGCGCCACCGCACAGCGAGCCGCCGACGTGACCCGGCCACAGCTCGACATGATCTCCCAGCAGCCACAGCTCGCAGAGACTCCGATACAGAGCTCGTGCGCCCTCAGGCGCCTCGGTGGCCAGGTCCGGCCGCGCCAGGGCGCCGACGAGCAGGGAGTCCCCGCTCAGCACCATCCATGGGTCCTCGCCACGCGAATGGTCCGTGACAACGATCGCGAGATGCTCGGGGCGGTGTCCGGGCGTGCCCCAGGCGCGCAGCGAAAGACCGCCGATGACGATCTCATCGTCACCCGAGAGAACCGCATGGCCCCCCGGCTCCTGCGACCCGTCTCCGTCGGGATCGGCTGGCGCGTAGGAGATCGCCCCCGTGGCGGCCGCCAGGCGCTCGCGGCCGGATACGTGATCTGCATGCTGGTGGGTGTCCAGCACGTGGGCGATCCTCACCCCCTCGGCCGCCGCGAACTGGATGTAGTCGTCGATCTCCCACCTGGGATCGACCACCACGGCCTCCCCGCCGTCGGCGAGGAAGTAGGACGCGCAGCCCAGGTCGCGGTAGAGCAGCTGACGGAAGATCATCTCGGAACCTCGGTTTGGTTTGGGCTGCTACCGGCGAGCAGCCTTGTCTTTTGATCGGGGAGCGGCGCGCTCAGGATTGGTCGTGCTGACTCCGCAGCCCCATCGTGTCTCTCAACCCACGCCATGGCCCTATTCTAGACTATTCTCACTGTTTTAGTGCAGAAATGCCCGAAGTGCTCCGGCCGGGGCAGCGACCGCCCACAGGAGCACGGCAGGCCTGCCCTACCGGCCCGCCCGCGGCGTCCCTATATAACTCCTACTCCCCGACCTATAAGGAGAAGCATCAGCTATGGGAGTACTCGACGGCAAGTCCGCGATTGTCACGGGCTCAGCGCGCGGGATCGGCCGCGCGACAGCGGAGCTCCTGGTCGCCCAGGGCGCCCAGGTCCTGATCAACGACCTCGACGGAGATGTCGCCGAGCAGGCCGCGGGCGAGATCGCCGGCGAAACAGCCGTCTTCGCCGGCGACCTGACCAAGCCCGGCACGGCCGACCAGCTCGTGCAGAAGGCGGTCGATTCCTTCGGCAAGATCGACATCATCGTCAACAACGCCGGCTACACGCTCGACGCGCCGATCCACAAGATGACCGACGAGCACTTCCAGGCGATGCTTGACATCCACACCGTGGTCCCCTTCCGCGTCATCAGAGCCGCCGCCCCGCATCTGCGCGAGCCCGCCAAGAAAGAGCGCGAGGAAGGCAAGGAGGTGTTCCGCAAGATCGTCAACATCTCCTCGACCTCGGGTACCTTCGGCAACGCCGGCCAGGCCAACTACTCCGCCGGCAAGGCCGCCGTCGTGGGACTGACCAAAACGGTTGCCAAGGAGTGGGGCCAGTTCAAAGTCAACGTCAACGCGGTCGCCTTCGGCTTCATCGACACCCGCCTCACCCAGGCCAAGGTCGATGAGAACACGATGGAGAAGGACGGCGAGAAGATCCAGCTGGGCATTCCCGAGCAGATGCGACAGATGGCCTCGATGCTGATCCCGCTGGGACGGCCCGCGAGCCCCGAGGAGGCAGCCGGCGGCGTGTTCTTCCTGTGCTCGCCGTGGTCGAACTACGTGCACGGCCAGACCCTGCACGTGACCGGCGGCCTGTTCGGCGGGATGACCGGCTGAACGAGCCGGCAGGGCGCTGGTCAGAGCACCGGCCGGCGCCCAACCGGCTCAGGCGCCGGTGGCGCGCGGGCCCCTGAGGTCGAGCAGGCAGCCGGAGAAATAGTCGCCGGCCGGAGATGCAAGCCAGGCGCACAGGGCGGCCAGCTCATCCTCAGGCGTCTGTAGACCCGGGGCGATGGCGACGGTCGTGATGCCGTAGCGGGCCCACTCGATGGACAGCGTCCTCGCCAGGTTCTCCAGGCCGGCCGCGGCGCCGGCGCTGTAGACGTCTTCCCCGCCCGAGCGAGGCGCGAGCAGCAAGATCCGCCCCCCGGCCGAGTCCGGGATGAAGGCGAGGTTGGCAAGCGCCCGCGTCGCATCCCAGGAGGCCTGGAGCGCATCGGCCAGCCCACCGGAGCCGGGCGCGCGCTCATACATCGCTTCGGCGTCCACGATCAGGACGGAGGCGCCGCCCAGTCCGGCGAGGGCGCCGGCCATGGCCTCACCGGTTGCGGCCTCTCGCTCCTCGTGGGTGCCGGCGAAGGACGGCTCGCACCCGGCCAGCTTCGCGCCCAGGCTCTCACAGAGCGCTCTGGCGGCGGAGCTGAACCCCTCAGCGCTGCTCTCGGGCGCCCCCGCCAGCACCACCCGCGTCTGCGCGAGCAGGCCCGGTCGCAGCAGCGTCGAGGGCTGGAGGGCAACCATGGCGGGGAACCCTAGTGCGCAGGGGCGCTCGAGGACCTACGGCTCGCTCAGGCGACCGCTGAGCCGGCGGGTGTACGGCGCTCGGCCCGGCGCTGCTCGCGCACGCGGCGCAGGATGCCCTTGCGTCCGTGCTGTTCCAGGCCGCCGTAGAGGCCGCGGATCTCCTTGAGGACCTCGTCGGCGACGGCCTGCTGCTGCTCGCGGGTGGGATCCGCGACCTGCTCCCAGCGGATCGGCTCGCCGTACTGGATGGTGATCTTGGGGAACTGCAGACGCTTCCAGTTGCGCACTTTCGAGGAGCCATAGATGGCAATGGGAACCACCGGGGCGCCCGTCTCGAGCGCCAGGCGCCCGATGCCCCGCTTGGCCTGTTCGGAGACTTTCCCCGTCCTCGAGCGCCCACCCTCGCAGTACATGGTGATCGCTCCTTGGCGGTCAAGGATCGAGCGGGCCGTGATGAACACGTCGTCGTCCTTGGCGCCACGGCGCACGGGAAAGACGCCGCCGTGGGTGTAGACGAACTGCATCGGTCGTTTGAACAGCTGTGACTTGGCCATGAAACGCACCTTGCGACGGATGTAGCAACCCATCAAAAAGTGGTCCATGAAGGAGAAGTGGTTGGGCGCCAGGATCACCGCACCGCGCCCGGGGACCTTCTCGACGGAGATGGCCCGCGCTCTGAGCAGCGTGTAGGCGTAGAGCGAGGTGATGATGCGGGTCAGCTCGTAGACCCAATCCGGTTCACGCGTCCGGGCCCGCTCGTGGAAGCGGTCGAAGTACTCCTTGGGGCGAGGGTCCGAATAGACCTGCTCGCGCATCGGTGACAGCTCGCTCATCTATGCGCTCTACCTCTCCGGTCTCCCTAGGTTACGCCGACTCCTCGCGCCTCTGCGGCGCAGTTTCCAGCAGCCTACCGCCGGGCCACATAGGTACGCGCGAAGTCCACCAGCTGACGGGCGCGATGGAGGAATCCCCCGAGGTCGCGCACCGTCGCCCGGTGCTCGAGATCGAGCTCGATCTCGAGCAGCCGATGACCCGCGCGGGTCGCGTCGATCGTCATGCCGATCTCCATCCCGTAACCGTCCGCGAACGGCAGCACGTCGCGCAGGGCCCCGACGGTCAGTGAGCGCTGACCGGAGATCGGCGCTCTCGTGGCGAGCCCGCAGCGGCGTGCAACGGCCCACCGGGCGAAACCCAGCGCGAGCCCGAAACCGCCCCCGGGCGATCGTGCGAATGCGCCGACAGCGAGCTCGCATTCGTTCCTTTCCAGGGCTTCGGCCAGCGGGCCCAGCCGCACCGCCGAGATCCCAAGGTCGCCGTCGCAGAGGACCACGAGATGCTCGCGCCCCGGTTCACGGTCGAGCTCGCGCAGCGCCATCAGGGCTGCCATGGTCATCGCCCGTCCCTTGCCGACCCGCTCGGCGCGGGCCACTCGCGCGCCCTGCTCTCGCGCCAGCTCGCCGGTGCCGTCCACGGAGCCGTCATCGGCGACCCAGACCATGGCGCCGGGAAAGGCCACACCGAGGCCGGCCAGGGTCTCCCCGATCCTGTCCGCCTCGTCGCGGGCCGCCACCAGCACCAGGACGCCGGCCGTCGTCGTTCGGTCGGGCGAGCTGCCTATTGTCCCGCTCACGTGGTCCGCAACCGGCAGATGGAGGAGAGATGACGGACATAGAGGCTCATATCACCGGCACGGTATGGAAAATCGAGTGCGCCGTCGGCGACAAGATCGATGAGGGCGACACGGTCGCCATCCTCGAGTCGATGAAGATGGAGATGCCCGTCGAGGCCGAAGACGCCGGAACCGTGACCGAGATCCGTTGCGAGGAGGGCCAGTCGGTCAACGAGGGCGACACGCTCGTGGTGATCGAGTAGCCGGCCCCAGGGCCGATCCGGTCGCGGCGCCGGAGCGCTAGCCTTCCGCTCCGTGGCCGCCCCCACCTCACCCCGAGAGCTGGCCGACGGGAAGCTGCTGATCGACGAGCCCGCCGCGCAGGTCGTGCGGCTGACGATCTCGAACCCGGCCAAGCGCAACGCCCTCGACCACCCGATCCTGGACGCCATCAGCGCCACGCTGAGCGAGCTTGCCGCCACGGACGCGGCGACGCGCTGCGTGCTCATCACCGGCGCCCACGGGATGTTCTCGGCCGGCTATGACATCGGCGAGATCCCCGCGGAGGAGTTCGAGGAGCGCGCCGAGAAACTGGTCGCCCACCCCTTCACCGAAGCGATCGACGCGCTTGAAGCCTTCCCCTATCCGACCGTGGCGATGCTCCCCGGGCACACGATCGGGGGCGGCCTCGAGCTGGCGCTCTCGTGTGACATGCGGGTGGCCCTGGAGGGCATCAAGCTCGGCATGCCGCCGGCCAAGCTGGGCCTGGTCTACTCCCACACCGGACTGAGGCGCTTCATCGACGCGATCGGCGTGCCGCGAACCCGCGAGCTGTTCCTGCTGGGCAGATACATCGAGGCGCCCACGGCACTTGACTGGGGTCTGATCAACCGGATCGCGACCGCCGAGCGACTCGAGCCGCTGACGCTCGAGATCGCCTCCGAGCTGGCCGGCAACGCGCCGCTGGCCCAGCGCGGCAACAAGCGCGTCATCGCCGAGCTGCTGCACGCCGAGGGTGAGCTGGCCGGCGACATCGAGCGGGAGTTGATCGAGCTGCGTCAGGCGTCGTTTGCCTCTGAGGACATGCGCGAGGGAATGCGCGCCTTTGCCGAGAAACGCCCGGCACGCTGGAACGGGCGCTGAACCACTAGCCGTCCGCCACGGCGCATACCGTTTCGGCCATGCCGGGTGGGTCGGGATCTCTAATCACGCGCGAGGAGGCGATGCGTCTCGGCGAGCTCGAGGATCACGGCGCGATCGAAGCGCTGATCGAGCGCGCCTGGGCGGCTCGCGTGGAGCGCTTCGCGGACTCGACCGACATGTGCTCGCTGGTCAATGCCAAGTCCGGTGGCTGCGCGGAGGACTGTGGCTTCTGTGCCCAGTCGCGCTTTGCGGATGCGGAGACGCCGATGCACGCGATGATGGAGCCGGAGCAGATCCTCGAGCATGCCCGCGCCGCCGAGGCGGCCGGCGCGCACCGCTTCTGCATGGTCACCCAGGGACAGGGACTCTCGCGCCGGGACTTCGAGAAGTACCTCGAGGGGGTGCGCCTGGTCTCCCAGGAGACAAATCTCAAGCGCTGCGCTTCGGTCGGGCACATCTCCGCCGAGCGTGCCAAGGCGCTCAAGGACGCCGGCATCCAGCGCGTGCATCACAACGTCGAGACCTCACAGAGCTACTACGACGAGGTCACCAGCACCGTGCGCTACGAGGGCCGGCTGCGGACGATCGACGCGGTCAAGGAGGCGGGCCTCGAGACCTGCGTGGGCGGGATCCTGAACCTCGGCGAGACGCGCGAGCAGCGGGTCGAGATGGCGTTCGAGCTGGCCGAGATCAACCCGACGAGCGTTCCCATCAACATGCTCAACCCGCGTCCCGGCACGAAGTTCGGCGACCGCGAGTTCATGGATCCGTGGGAGGCCGTCAAGTGGATCGCGATCTTTCGTCTGATTCTCCCCGAAGCGCTGTTCCGTCTCTGCGGCGGACGGGTGGAGAACCTGGGTGAGCTGCAGCAGCTGGCTGTCCAGGCCGGGATCAACGGCGTCATGATGGGCAACTTCCTGACGACCCTGGGCAACGAGCCCGAGACCGACAGGGGGATGTTCGAGGAGCTCGGACTGAACGTCTCGCGCCAACCCGACAACGCTTCCAACCCCCGGCCCGACAACCGCTCCGGGTGGCTGGAGGGCGAGACGCCGGACGTCGTGGATGAGCTGCTCGACCGCGAGGCGTCATCGGGCCCCGTCGACCTGGGCGTTCGCCTATGGGATCCCTCGACGCAGCTGCGCTACCACGCCAAGCGGGTCGTCCCGCCCCGGCCGGACGGCGCCCCCAACCGCGTGCCGGTCGGCTAGAGGACTTCCGTGGACGAGATCTCCGAGCGCCTGCAGGAGCTTGAGGGACTCGGCCTCGCGCGGCGGTTGCGTCAGATCTCCGGGCCGCAGGGGCCGACCGTGCTGCTCGACGGCAAGCCCGTGCTGTTGCTCTGCTCGAACAACTATCTAGGCCTGGCCGACCATCCCCGAGTCCGGGAGGCGGCGGCGGAGGCGGCGATGCGCTGGGGCGTCGGCGCCGGCGCATCGCGACTCGTCTCCGGCTCGATGACCATCCACCGCCGCCTCGAGGAGCGACTGGCCGCCTTCGAGGGCAGCGAGTCCTGTCTGCTGTTCGGCTCGGGCTATCTGGCCAACCTCGGCGTGATCGGCGCCTTGGCGGGCCCCGGGGACATCGTCTTCTCAGACGAGCTCAACCACGCCTCGATCATCGACGGCTGCCGCCTCTCGCGCGCGGAGACCGTCGTCTACCGCCACTGTGACATCGAGCACCTCGACTGGTCGCTGCGCAAGCACGGCGAGCGCCACACGCGACGGCTGATCGTGACCGACTCGGTCTTCTCGATGGACGGCGACATCGCACCGCTGGCCCACATCGCCGAGCTGGCCAGCATCTATGGCGCGCGGCTCATCGTGGATGAGGCACACGCCACCGGAAACGTCGGCCCGGAGGGACGCGGAGCCGTGGCCGCAGCGGGTCTCGAGGGCGAGATCGACGTGGTCGTGGGCACGCTCGGCAAGGCCCTGGGCTCCTATGGCGCCTACGCCTGCGCGAGCAGCGAGATGATCCAATACCTGATCAACACCGCCCGCTCGATGATCTTCTCGACCGCCCCCGGCCCGCCGGCTGTGGCGGGCGCGCTGGCGGCGCTGGAACTGCTCGAGGAGAAGCCCCACCGGGTGGACCGGCTGCGGGCCAACGCGCGGGTGCTGCGCTCGGCCCTCGCGCGCGAGGGCTTTCCGGTGGCCGAGGGTGAGATGCACATCGTCCCGCTCGTCGTCGGCGAGGAGCGGGCGACACTGCGCATCTGCCAGCAGGCGATCGAGATGGGCGTCTTCGCTCAGGCGATCCGGCCGCCGACAGTCCCCGCGGGCACATCGCGGCTGCGGCTCACAGCGATGGCCTCCCACACCGCCACCGAGCTGAGGATGGCCGCGGAGATCTTCGCCGAGGCGGCTCGGCGCCAGGGTCTCGAGCCGAGCTCGTTCCTCTCCCCCGCGCCGGGACCCAGCGAGGAGATCGAGGAGGTCGAGACGGCTCTGGCCCGCTCCGAGCGCATCGCCCGAGGCGCGGCCGCACGCTACGACGAGGGGGCATTGATGGGCGGCATGCGTGACCCCGTGGAGGGCCCCGGCCTGGCCGAGGAGCTGCACGCGGTCACCAGCGCCCCGTTTGACTTCGAGCGCGACAGCTCCCCCGCGCGCGCGGCCTGACAGCCCGAGCCCCGAACGCCATGCGTGGCCTGTTCGTGACGGGGACCGACACCGGTGTCGGCAAGAGCGTGCTCAGCGCCGCTCTGCTAGCCGCGATGACCGCGGCCGGGGAGCCCGTGCGGGCCCACAAGCCGGTTCTCACGGGGCTTGCCGAGCCGCCCGAGGGAGCGTGGCCCGCCGACCACGAGCTGCTGGGCGAGATCTGCTCGATGGAGCCGCAGGAGGTGGCACCGCTGCGCTTCGCGGCGCCCGCCTCGCCCCATCTGGCCGCGGCCCTCGAGCAGCTCGAGCTCGACCCGCTGGAACTCCTGGAAAACGCGCGCGGGGCCGCAGCGAGCCCCACCGGGGAGCCACGGACGCTGCTCGTGGAGGGCGTCGGCGGCCTGCTCGTGCCGCTGGCGCCGGGCTATGCGATCGCCGACCTGGCGGCTGAGCTGAACCTGGCGCTCCTGATCGCCGCCCACCCGGGTCTGGGGACGATCAACCACACCCTGCTGACGCTCGAGGCGGCGCGCTGCCGCGGCATCACGGTCGCGGCCGTGGTCCTGAACCGCTGGCCGGATCAGCCCGGGGTGCTCGAACGCTCCAACCGCGAGACGATCGCCGAGCTGGGCCGCATCGAGGTCCTGACGCTGCCCGAGCTGGAAGGGCCCGACCGGGAGGCCCTGGCGGCGGCGGGGGAGCGCCTGCCATGGCGCCGGTGGCTCGGGCCCTGAGCCGCGCTCTACCCGGGCGCCTGAGCCAGCGCGGCGGCTCCCATCGCGGCGGTGATCCGGGCGAGGTCCTCCGGGCCGGTCACATAGGGCGGCATCGCATAGATCAGATTTCGAAAGGGACGCAGCCAGACACCCTCGGCGACAGCGGCGGCCGTCGCGCTGGCCATATCCACGGGGCGCTCGAGTTCGAGGACGCCGATGGCCCCGAGCACCCGGACCTCACAGACGCCATCGAGGGCGCTGAGGGGCCCGAGGCCCTCCTCCAGGAGCGCCTGGATGGCGGCGACCTGTCGCTGCCAGTCGCCGCTCTCGAGTAGCTCGAGCGAGGCCAGGGCGACCGCGCAGGCCAGCGGATTTGCCATGAAGGTGGGCCCGTGCATCAGCCCGCCGCCCTCCCCGGCGGAGATGCGCTCGGCGACCTCTGCGGTGCAGAGGGTGGCGGCCAGGGTCATGTAGCCCCCCGTCAGGGCCTTGCCGACACACATGATGTCCGGCGCGACACCGGCATGCTCGGCGGCGAACATTGCCCCGGTGCGCCCGAAGCCGGTCGCGATCTCATCGAGGATCAGCAGCAGGCCGTGCTCATCGCAGACCTCCCGCAGCAGCCGGACACACTCGGGCGAGTGAAAGCGCATCCCGCCGGCCCCCTGGACGACCGGCTCGGCGATCACCGCCGCCAGTTCACCCCCGTGGGCCCGTGCGAGCTCGCGCACCGAGTCAGCCCAATCCACCAGCAGGGGCGCCTGGAAGCCGTCCGGAGGGCGCGCCGCGAAGAGCTGCTCCGTGAGTGTCCCGGAGAACAGGTGGTGCATCCCACCGACCGGGTCGCAGACGGACATGGCCGCGGCCGTATCGCCGTGATAGCCGCCACGGACGGTCAAGAGCCGTGTTCGCCCGGGCCTGCCCCGGCCCCGCTGATACTGCAACGCCATCTTGATGGCGACCTCGACCGAGACCGAGCCCGAATCGGCGAAGAAGACCCGCTCGAGCCCCGCCGGCGCGAGCGCCGTGAGGCGCTCAGCCAGGCGGATCGCCGGCTCGTGCGTGAGGCCGCCGAACATGACGTGGGCCATCCGCCCCAGCTGATCGGTGAGAGCTCCGTCCAGGGCGGCGTGGCGGTAGCCGTGGATGGCACACCACCACGAGGCCATCCCGTCGACCAGCTCGCGGCCGTCAGCCAGGCGCAGGCGAACGCCCTGCGCCGAGACGACCGGCAGCGGGGGCAGCGCTGCGGGCAGGGCCCCATAGGGGTGCCAGACGCGCTCGCCGTCGATCTCGAGCAGATGCTTCCAGTCGCGGGGCGCCGCGGTGCCTAGTCCTCGTAGAGGGTGAAGTCGCGCTTCCTGGCCCCACAGACGGGACAGAACCAGGTGTCAGGGATGTCCTCGAACGCGGTGCCGGCAGGGATGCCGCCGTCGGGGTCGCCTTCCTCGGGGTCGTAGATGAACCCGCAGGACTCGCAGATCCAGCGCTGTAGTGTCTCGGTGGCGCTCATCGGCGGCCGCTTCCTTTCGTCTCGCTCATGCGCCGAAGATTACCGACAGGTAGGGTCAGCCGAATGCACGCGTCGGGGGACACGTCGGGAGGGTTGGGCGAGCCGGGCCAGGACTTCAACAGCGGCCCGCCCGTCAGGCCGCGCCAGGCGGCCAGTGTGATCCTGCTGCGCGGCGGCGAGGAGACGCTCGAACTGCTGCTGGTCAAGCGCACACCCAAGGCCCGCTTCATGGGCGGCGTCTGGGTGTTCCCGGGAGGTGCCGTCGACGCCGAGGAGGGAGACGGCGACGAGGCCCACCGGATGGCCGCCGTGCGCGAGCTGCGCGAGGAGGCATCGGTGACATTGGGCGGGCCCGCGGAGCTCGTCAAGTTCTCGCGCTGGATCACCCCGGCCGCCGTCTCGACCCGTTTTGACACCCACTTCTTCCTGGCCTCGATGCCCGAGGGGCAGCAGCCGGCGGTCGACGGCCAGGAGTGCGTCGATCTTGGCTGGTTCACCCCCGAGGCGGCCCTGGACGCCCACGGCTCGGGCCAGATCCTGCTGGTCTTCCCCACGATCAAGCATCTCGAGCAGCTCAGCGAGTTCGAGACGGTTGCCGGCCTGCTGGCCTACGCCACGGGGCGTGAGGTGCTACCGATCGAGCCGCACGTGGTCGTCGAGGGAGAGGTCGCCCGCATCCTGCTGCCGGGCGAGCCCGGGTACTGAGAGCCGTGACCAGCGCCGCCTGACCGGGTCGCACCACGTGTAGCCTTCATGCCTCGGAAAACGAGCCAGGGGGGAATTGAGATGTCGGCACGAACGCTGTTGGGGTCTGCCGCGGCTGTTGTCGTCGCGCTGATGGCGGCTGTGTCGCCGGGTGTAGCAGAGGCAAAACAGGCGCCTGTGTGGCTCGAGAATGCGTCGGAACAGCCACTCGCGATTGGTACGCAAACGTACAACTTCGTGGCCATACGCTGGGGCGGTGGAGGGAACTCGCTCCAATGTGATTTCACCCGCGAAGGTGGGCTTTCCATGAACGGGAGGCCGACAGACACCGAGACGTTTTCAGGCCAGGGCCACGAAATTTGCCGATCGAACGAAGCAAGTGCCTCCGGCACGCTGTACTCGGCGAAGTACAGCAGCAAGGGAACCGTGACCTGGTACGCAAAGCCGATCTTCAACGTCGCGTTGAACGGCTGCGACTACAAGGCGAGCAAGATCGTGATGGCACTCAAACCTGGCATCGGCCACGAGGCTGCGGGTGACACGACCGTCCCCGGGGCGGGGTTCAAGCTGAACAAGAAGCTGTCGGTCAGCGGCTGCTCGACGACATCGCCTTTTTATGCCGAAAGTCTGTTCTTCTACAAAGAATCAGGCGCAGAACATTGGGCCGAGATCGAATACTGAGAGCGCCGCTCAGCCGCGCAGGCCGCGCGTCAGGAAGCTCTCTTCCCACAGCGACGGTACGAACGCGACTCCCGGCTGCGCGCCGACGACCATTACCAGTGTGCCGGCCTCCAGGGCAACGGCTTCGATGCCGCGGCGAGGCGGCTCCGGCTCACGCCTGCTGCTGAGCTGCGATGACGTGGGTCACGGCGTTGATCAGGGCCAGGTGGGTGAATGCCTGGGGGTAGTTGCCGAGGTGGCGCCCCGAGGACGCCTCGAGCTCCTCCGCGTAGAGCTCCAGCGGCGATGAGTAGGAGAGCAAACGCTCGCAGAGATGCTCGGCCTCACGGTGCTCGCCGATCTCCGAGAGCGCCGAGACGAGCCAGAAGGAGCAGATCAAGAACGTCCCCTCCTCGCCGGTGAGACCGTCGTCGGTCGAGTCGGTGCGGTAGCGCAGCACCAGGCCGCCCTCGGTCAGCTCCTCGCGGATCGCCATGACCGTGTCACGGACGCGTTCGTCCCCCGGCGGCAGGAAACGCAGCAACGGCACGAGCAGCGTCGAGGCATCCAGCGCATCGGTTTCGTAGTGCTGGCGGAAGACACCGCGCTTGTCCACGCCCTTCTCGAGGATGTCCTCGCTGATTTCATCGGCCACCGCCTGCCAGCCTTCGGCCAGTTCCTCGTCGCCGCGGCGTTCGGCCAGACGGGCCCCGCGGTCCATGGCGACCCAGCACATCAACTTCGAGGAGACGTAGTGGCGGGGCTCGCCGCGGGCCTCCCAGATGCCCTGATCGGGTTCGCACCAGACGCGGGCGGCGCACTCGACCTGGTCTTTGAGCACCGGCCACAGCCGCTCGGGGATGTGGTCACGCTTCTTGGAGTGCAGGTAGACCGAGTCCATGACGGCCCCGTAGACGTCGTTCTGGCGTTGGCTGTAGGCGCCGTTTCCGACCCGCACGGGCCGCGCGCCCTCGTAGCCCTTGAGGTGATCGAGGGTCGTCTCCGTCAGGTCCTTCTGGCCCTTGATCCCATACATGATCTGCAGCGAGCCGTCCTCGTTGCGCTCCATGTCGGCGAGGTATTGCACGAAGTCGTCGGCCTCCCAGTTCAGCCCCAGGGCATGCAGGCCCCAGAGCGTGAAGGAGGCGTCGCGCATCCAGCAGTATCGGTAGTCCCAGTTGCGTTCGCCACGGGGCGTCTCGGGCAGGGAGGTCGTAGGCGCGGCCACCAGGGCGCCGGTGGGCATGAAGGTGAGGCCCTTCAGCACCAGCGCCGAGCGCTGCAGATGAAAGCGCCAGGGATGATCGGGGTAGGTCCCTTCGGCCATCCACTTGCGCCAGAACTGCGCGGTGCGCTCGAGGTGTGCTTCGGCCTGCTCGATCGTGTGGGGACCGCCGAGGCCCTCCGTCCAGGACAGGGCGCAGAAGCGCTTCTCGCCTTCGACCATCGTGTGGCGGCCGTGGGCACGGTTGCCCTCGATGCCCATGCGGATGTCGCTGAAGACGCGGAAGGCCGTGACGTCGTCGGTCGCGTCCATCGAGCAGACGCCCTCCTCCCCCGTCTGCACGATGCTCCAGGCGGCCGGGGTGGCGCCGTAGTCGAGCATCGGCTCGCAGACGATCTCCACCTGGACCTCGCCCTGTATGCATTCGATCATCCGCACGAGCAGGTGGTCGGCGTCGTAGTCGGTCGGCGGGCGGGTGTGGCTGGACCCGTGCTTGTTGTCGTGCCAGGGTCCGATCGTCAGGGCATCGACCACCCGCAGCCAGCCCTGGGGGGTCATCCAGGTCGTCTCGATGATGTTGGTCCCGGGGATGTAGCGCCGGCCGGCCGGGACGTAGAGGCCGTAGGGCCCCACCCGCCAGCTGCCCGCGCCGCGGTCCAGCATCGAGCCGAACACCGACGGCGAGTCGAAATGCGGCAGGCACATCCACTCGATCGAGCCGTCCGAGGCGACCAGGGCACCGGTGTGGCAGTCCGACAGGAAGCCGTAGTCGGCGATCGGCGGGAAGGGTGAGTCCAGCGAGGTGGCATGGCTGCCGCTGCGGCTGATTTTTCCGACTGTCGGCGCGCTCACCACTCGATCCCTTCGAAGTTTCCTCGCTCGACTCCGGCGGGCAGCTTCCCCTCTTCCTCGAGCTTGTCCAGATGCGCCGCCAGCGTAACTGCGGCAGCCGGGCGAAGCCCGGGCGCCACGTCCGACCAGACGTCGTCCAACAGCTCATCGGTCGTGCGCCGACCCGCCTTGAGGGACATGATCAGACGACGCTCGCGGTCGTTTCGGTGGGCGATGTACTCATCGAGCTTGGCGCGGGGCTCCCAGACCGGAGGTCCGTGACCCGGGCAGATGACATCGAAGTCTCCCCGACGGCGCAGACGGTCAAGCGCGCCGAGGTAGCCGGTCAGCGCCCCTGGATGCGGGCTGATGAAGACCGAACCGCTGCCGAGGACCGCGTCGCCCGAGAAGCAGGCGCCGCCGCCGACCAGCACGAAGTGGTCGGGCGCGTGGCCGGGAGCGGCAATCGCCGTGAACGGCCCCACCTCCGCACCATCGGCGAGCTCGATCTCGGCCCCGCCCGTGGCCGCCGCCAGCGGCGCCCGGAAGCGCTCGCGCAGTGCGGGGACGGCCTCGGAATGATCGGCGTGGCCGTGGGTCAGGACGATCCCGCCGAGCCCGCCGCGGTCCTCCACGGCCGCTTGGATGGCCCCCAGGTGCTCCTCGAGGGCCGGTCCCGGATCGACCACCCAGGCCGGATCGCGCCCGAGCACCCATGTGTTGGTGCCGCTGAGCGTCAGCGGCGAGGGGTTGGCGGCTCGCACCAGCAGGATGTCATGGCGTGCCAGGAGCTCCGCCCGGGACTGCTCTCCGTCCGGGTCCCCACCGGGCGTGGGGCGGGCCGTGGCCGGGGAGGGCGGGAGAGCCACGCCTGCGTCGGCGAGCAGCTCGACGGTGAAGGGCGTCAGGGTCGCCTGGGCCAGTTCCTGCGGCCCAAACCAGGCGACCTCGCTGACCTCGTCCTGATCGGCCCGGGGGCGCCCCTCGCCGATGTGGGCGTCGTAGATGATCGAGACGTAGCTGACGAGATCCCCGTTGGGGTAGCGCAGGCGAAACTGCGGGCCGCCCGCGACGGCGCGCAGGCCGTCGAGGCGGACGTTCACACCGGCCTCCTCCAGCGCCTCACGGATCGCTGCCTGCTCGGGAGCCTCGTCGGGCTCCATCGCGCCGCCGACCGTCTGCCACAGGCCCGTCTCGGCCTCGCGGACGAGCAGGAGACGGCCCGTCTCATCCCAGATCAGCACCGAGACGGCCGGGACCAGCAGCAGGCCCGCACCGACGTGGCGGCGCAGCTCCTTCAGATATGGCGAGATGCCCACGCGGGCGAGCCTAGCCGCCGCCCGCGTGGAACGCCTCGTTTACCGGCCGCGGTTTGAGGCCCGGCCGCGGCGCGAGGCGCCGCTGGGACGAGCCGAGGCGGCACGGCTTGCGCCGCCCGAACCCTGTCCGCGACCGCCGCTGCGGTTGCGGGCACCCCCGGGACGGGAGCGGGTGGCGTTCGAGTGCACCGTCTGCGCGCCGCTCGGCAGACCGGCAAGCTCGAGCTCGCGGTGAAGGCCCAGGCCTCCGACCATCCCGGCGAGCTCACGGCCCTGGTCGCGCGTCACGAGCGTCACGCCGATCCCGCTGGCGCCCGCTCTGGCGGTGCGCCCCACACGATGGACATAGTCCTCGCGGGTGGCCGGCATGTCGTAGTTGATGACGTGGGTGATACCGGCAACGTCGATCCCGCGGGCCGCCACGTCGGTCGCCACCAGCGTGTCCACCACGCCCGCCTCGAAGTTGGCCAGGGCGCGCTCGCGCTGGCCCTGGGACTTGTCGCCGTGCATGGCAACCGCTTTGACGCTGCTCGATGCGAGCTTCTTGACCAGCCTGTCGGCGCCGCGCTTGGTGCGGACGAAGACCAGCGTCAGACCGCGGTCCTCGTTGCCGAGCTCCTTGACCAGGCGGTCGACCTTGCCATCGTGGCTGACCGTCACGAAGCGGTGCTCGACGTCGCCCTTGCGCTGCTCGGAGTGGGCGTGCTCGTGGCGGCGCGGGTTGGAGGTGTAGGCCTTGGCGATCCTCCCGACCTCGCCCTCGAGCGTCGCCGAGAACAGGAGCGTCTGGCGCTCGGCGGCGGTCATCTTGACGATTTTGTCGACCACCGGCTTGAAGCCCATGTCCAGCATCCGGTCGGCCTCGTCGAGGACCAGGATGCGTACCTGCTTCAGCGTCACGTCGCGGCGCTCGATCAGGTCGAGCAGGCGGCCGGGTGTGGCCACGAGGATGTGTGCCCGCGAGGCGATCCGCGCCTGCTTGACGATGCCGGCGCCACCGTAGACGGGGGCAATCGACAGCGCACGGGCGTGCGCCAGGGGCCTCAGGTCATCGACGATCTGGATCGCCAGCTCCCGCGTGGGGGCCAGGATCAGCGCCGAGGGACGGGCATCCGAGTCGCGCAGACGTTCGACCAGCGGCACGCCGAAGGCCAGCGTCTTGCCGGAACCGGTCGGGGACTGGGCAAGGACGTCATGGCCGGCCAGGACGTCGGGGATGACCATCCCCTGGACGGCAAACGGTGTGGAGATCCCGCGCTCGGCGAGCTCCTTGACGACGACCTCGGACACGCCGAGGTCGGCGAACGATGCATGCTTCATGTGTTGGTGCTCCTTCTGGCGACCTGATTGGCCGCCGCTGCGGATGGAGATTCGACTGACCCCATCCGCGCCTCTAAGCGCCAACAAAGACAAAGAACCTCACGGGCGACTTCGCCACCCGTACTACGACCGTAGCAGCGAGGTCCCCGGAAGCCTGCAACGCGAGCGCCCGCTTTCAGCGCGGATCGGAACGCACATGAGCTGTCCGCGCACCCGGCCTGCGCGGACAGCTCCCTGGCGAATCGCGGCGCTCAGGCGCTGCGGATCAGCTTCTTGTTGACGAACTCGTCGGCACCGTAGCGGCCGAGCTCACGGCCGAAGCCGGAGCGCTTGAAGCCGCCGAAGGGCAGCTCCGGGCTGTCGGCACCGACGATGTTGACGTAGACCATCCCTGCCTCGATCTGGTCGGCCACCCGTTCGGCCTGGGCATGGTCGTTGGTGATCACGTAGGAGCCGAGACCGAACTGCGTGTCGTTGGCGAGCTTGATCGCCTCCTCCTCGGAGGAGACCTTGTAAACCTGCGCCACGGGACCGAAGAACTCTTCCTGCGATGCCGCATCGCCCGGTTTGATCCCGGCCAGGATGGTGGCTTCGTAGAAGTTCCCGTCGCGCTTGCCGCCCAGCACCACCTCGGCGCCCGCGTCGATGGCGCGTTTGACCTGGTCATCGAGACGGTCCGCTGCGGACTTCGAGGATAGTGGCCCCATGGCGGCGCCCTCGGCACTCGGGTCGCTTGGCTTGGCGGCGCTCAACCGGCCCTTGAACTCCTCGAGGAACTCGTCATAGAGGCTGTCCAGGACGATGAAGCGCTTGGCCGCGTTGCAGGCCTGCCCGGCGTTCTCGAGTCGTGCTTCGGCCGCCTGCTGCGCGGCTTCGGCGACGTTGTCGGTGCCGAGCAGGATGAACGGGTCAGATCCGCCGAGCTCGAGGACGACCTTCTTGAGGTTGCGCCCGGCGATCGCCGCGACTGCGCCGCCCGCCCGCTCTGAGCCCGTGACCGAGACACCCCGTACGCGCGGGTCGGCGATGATCTCCTCGATCTGCTCGTTGGTCGCGTAGATGTTCTCGTAGCAGCCCTCGGGGTAGCCGGCGTCCTTGAAGATCTGGGCGATCGCCTCGGCCGATTCCGGACACTGGGGAGCGTGTTTGAGCAGGACCGTGTTGCCGATGATGTGGTTCGGGCCCGCGAAGCGGGCGACCTGGTAGTAGGGGTAGTTCCAGGGCATGATGCCGAGCAGGACTCCGTAGGCGCTGCGGCGAACCAGTGCGGTCCCCTCGCCGCCGAGCAGCTCGATCGGTTCGTCCGCCATCAGGCTCTCGGCGTTCTCGGCGTAGAACTCGTAGATCGCGCCCGCGAACTCGGCCTCGCCCACTGCCTGCTCGATCGGCTTGCCCATCTCGCGCACGATGATCTCGCCGAGGGCCTGGCGGCGCTCGTTGTGAAGCCTGCCGACGGCGCGCACGAGCTCGGCGCGCTCCGCGACGCTCGAGCCGGCGGCCCAGGCGCGGTATGCCTCATCGGCGCGCGTGATCGCGCCGGCGAGCTCGGCGTCGGAGATCTCCGGGTACTCCTTGTAGACCTCGTCGGTGGCCGGGTTGATTACGGCGTAGCTGCTCATATCGCTCCCTGGTCTGGATTGCAGGTGGTTGTCATTTGCCCGGTGCGCATCCGCGTCACGCCGTGACCGGCATTTCGAGCGCTTCGGCGACGGCCGGATAGGTGATCTCGCCGCGGTCGACATTCAGCCCTGCCCGCAGCGCGGGACTCGCCTCCAGGGCCTCCCTGACGCCGCGCTCGGCGATGTCGATGACATAGGGCAATGTCGCGTTGGTGAGGGCGTAGGTAGAGGTGATCGGGACGGCCCCGGGCATGTTGGCGACGCAGTAGTGGGTGATGCCGTCGACCTCGAAGGTGGGGTCGGAGTGCGTCGTCGGGCGAGATGTCTCAAAACAACCGCCCTGATCGATCGAGACATCCACCAGCACCGCCTGGGGCTTCATCAGTTTCAGCTGCTCGCGCGAGACGACGTGTGGCGCCCGCCCGCCGTGGACCAGCACGGCACCGATCACCAGGTCGGCCTGGGGCAGCATCTCCTCGATCGCCAGGGTCGAGGAGTAGACCGTCGAGGCGCGCCCGGCGAAGGCGACTTCGAGGTCGCGCAGGCGGTCGATCGAGCGGTCGAAGACGAACACGTCGGCCTGCATGCCGATGGCGATGAAGGCCGCGTTCATGCCCACGACGCCCCCGCCGATGACCAGTACGGTCGCTGCGGCCACGCCGGGCACGCCGCCGAGCAGGATCCCCCGCCCGCCGAGCGGCTTCTCGAGCATGAAGGCACCGGCCTGGGTGGCGATCTTCCCGGCCACCTCGCTCATGGGCGCAAGCAGCGGTAGCCGCCCCTCGGCGTCGACCACGGTCTCGTAGGCGATGCAGGTGGCGCCCGAGGCCATCAGTCCCCGTGCCAGATCGGGCTCGGCCGCCAGGTGCAGATAGGTGAACAGCGTCTGCCCCTCGCGCAGGCGGGCCACCTCGACCGCCTGGGGCTCCTTGACCTTGAGCACCAGCTCGGCCTCGGCGAAGACCGCGTCGGCGTCCGCCACGATGCGCGCTCCCTGGGCGGTGAACTGCTCGTCGCTCATGGCGCTGCCCTCGCCGGCGCCGGCCTGGACCAGCACCTCGTGGCCCCGCGCGCTCAGCTCGCGAACGCCGGCCGGCGTAATCGCGACCCGGTACTCGTCGGTCTTGATCTCTGTCGGTACCCCGATTCTCATCGGCCAGCTCCTTCTCGTGGCGGACGGCACCCCTGGCGGATGCCCTGGAATGGTGCGCCCGTCACCGGGCCAGCTCCCGGCCGCGCAAGGCAAGCCAGAACTCGATGCGGTCGCGGGCATTGGAACAGTCGCGGCCGGTCAGTTGCTCGATGCGCCTGATCCGGTAGCGCAGTGTGTGGCGGTGGCAGTAGAGGGCTGCGGCGGCCTTTTCCCAATGACCGTTGTGCTCGATGAACAGATCGAGCGAGCGCACCAGCTCGTCGCCGTAATCGCCCTCGCCCTGCTCGATCGGGCCGAGAACGCTGCGGCAGTAGGAGCTGAGCGCCTCCTCGTCCTGCAGTGACAGGAGCAGCTGGAAGGCCCCGAGGTCCTCGTAGGAGGCGACATCGGGGGCGTCCCCGTTGCGCAGCCGGACTGCCTCGAGCGCGCAGCGGGCCTCGTGGAAGCTCAGCCGCAGGGCGTGGGTGGCGGCGGGCCGCGAGGCGGACGCGCGGACCTCGCCGAAGCGGCCCAGCATCCCCGCACGGACCCGCCCGGCCAGCGCCACCGGATCGAGCTCCTGGCCCCTGCCGGTGCTGTCGGTGTCGATGACCGCGCAGACCAGGCCGCTGCGGATCGCCACGAGGCTCGGAACCTGCTCGGCCGCGAGGTGGCGCTCGACCGCTGCCGCTCCCGCGCCGGGGTCCGCGAGCCGGAAGGCCAGCACGGCGATACGCTCGCCGATCCCGAACGGGCGCAGCCGAGCCTGCAGGTCCTCCGGGTAGAGATGGCCGCTGAGCGCCTCGGCCAGAACGTCGCCGACCATGGTGCGCTGCAGCAGCTCGTAGCGTTCATCGAGCAGGTGCGTGAAGACGCGCTCGGTGATCGCGATGAAGGGCAGCTCGTAGGGCACCTCGAACAGCGGGAACTCGTGCTTCTTGGCCGCCGTCACGAGCGCCGCCGGGAGCCGGCGGTGAGTCAGGCCGGTGCCGAAGCCCAGACCGGCGATCTCATGGGCGACCAGGCGCTCGACGAACTCGCGCTGTGCACGGGTCCCTTCGAGCTGCAGGCCCGTGGTCAGGATGATCTCGCCACCTTTGAGCCAGCGCGTAGGGTCGGACAGCTCGGTGCTGTGGACCCAGCGGACGGGTGCTTCGGCTGACTCGCTCCCGGAGACGAGTTTCAGTCCGAGCTCGCCGATCAGGCTCTCGACAGTGAGCTCCACTGCTCCATCCGCTCGCTTGCCTCGGACAGGACAGGGCGCAGGATCGAAACGATCTCCTCGAACTCGGCCGGACCCGCGATCAGCGGCGGCGAGAGCTGGACGATCGGGTCGCCCCGGTCGTCCGTGCGGCAGATCAGCCCGCGCCGGTAGAGCTCGCCGGAGAGGAAGCCGCGCAGCAGATGCTCCGATTCCTCATCGTTGAAGGTCTCCTTGGTCACTTTGTCCTTGACCAGCTCGATCGCCTGGAAGTAGCCGGCGCCGCGGACATCGCCCACGATCGGCAGATCCCGCAGGCTGTCCAGCATCGCGCGGAAGGCACCCTCGTTCTGGCGCACGTTCTCGCACAGCCCCTCGTCCTCGATGATGTCGATGTTGGCCGAGGCGACGGCACAGGAGACCGGATGCCCGCCGAAGGTGAAGCCGTGGTTGAAGGCCGCCTTGCCCTGGAGGAACGGCTCGGCCAGGTGGTCGCCGGCGATCACCGCCCCCATCGGCACGTAGGCCGAGGTGATGCCCTTGGCGGTGGTGATCATGTCGGGCTGGTAGCCGAAGCGTTCACAGCCGAACATGTGCCCGAGACGTCCCCAGGAGCAGATCACCTCGTCAGAGATCAGCAGCACGCCGTGGCGGTCGCATATCTCGCGTACACGCTGGAAGTAGCCCTCCTGGGGAACGAAGCAGCCACCGCCGTTCTGGACCGGCTCGAGGATCACGGCGGCGACCGTCTCCGGGCCCTCGAATTCGATCGCCTCCTCGATCGCGTCGGCTGCCCAGAGCGGGTCGCGATCCTCGCTCCAGCGGTAGGAGTTGGTGTTCGCCACATGGATGCCGCCCGGCGTCAGCGGCTCGAAGGGCGTGCGCAGAGGCGTCAGGCCGGTCGCCGAGAGGGCGCCCATCGAGACACCGTGGTACGCGAGGTTGCGCGCCACGAGCTTGTAGCGGTTGCTCTCGCCGATGGAGCGCTGGTATGCCTTGGCCAGCTTCCAGGCGGACTCGACCGCCTCCGAGCCGCCGGAGGTGAAGAAGACACGGTTCAGGTTGCCGGGCGCGAGACCCGCGATGCGCGCGGCGAGTTCGATCGACGGCGGGTGGGCGTAGCTCCAGTTGGTGTAGAAGCCCAGCTCCTTCATCTGTGCCGCCGCGGCCTCGCCGAGCTGCGCGCGTCCGTGTCCGACGTTGACGCAGTACAGCGCCGAGAGACCATCGAAATAGCGGTTGCCGTGCTCGTCGTAGACGTAGCACCCCTCCCCACGGACGATCACCGGTACGGAGTGGTGCTCGTCGAAGGAGCCCATCCGCGTGAAGTGCATCCAGAGATTGCGCTGTGCGAGCTGCTGCAGGCGGTCGGGGTCCTCGTTCAGCGCCTGCCCCGATGAGCCCGGAGCCCAGGGTGTGCCGGTCGAGCTCGTGTCGCTGTCGCGGTTGTGAGACGCATCTTTCAGATTCGGAGTTGCCATTACCTCATCTCCCTGTTTGCGCCGGGGGCACTTGCTAGACGATCAGGATAAGCCTATCCGGCCAAAATACGCCCTTCAAGTGCCTCCTGCGGAAAAGCAGGGCGCCAGGGGTTATACACAACGTACAGCCCGTTTGGGGCTTTTTGGGACAAGTGCCCCTTGCGCGGGCACCGCCGCTGAACGTAGGTTTCGCGTAGCTTTCCGCACCAAAGCTCAGCAGGACAACTGGACACCCACGAGAGGAGCCCTTGATGGCAGCCCCAGACGTCGCGGCATCGGGAACATCAGGCGTAATAGACAAGGGCCTGAAGAAGGGCGCCATCGGCTACATCTCGAACATCGTCATCGGCGTCGCCTCCACGGCGCCCGCCTACTCACTCGCGACGACACTGGGCGCGATCGTCCTGGTGACGGGCGTGGGGGTGCACGCTCCCGCGGTCCTGCTGGTGGCGTTCCTGCCGATGCTGCTCGTGGCCAGCGCCTACAAATACTTCAACCGCGCCGACCCCGACGCGGGTACAACCTTCGCCTGGACGACGAGGGCGATGGGCCCGAGCATGGGCTGGATGAACGGTTGGGCGATCTTCCTGGCGGACGTCATCGTGATGGTCTCGCTGTCGGATATCGCCGCGGAATACACCTTCAAGCTCTTTGGATTCACCGAACTGGGTGAATCCAAAGCGGCGCTCATCATCGCCGCGGTTATCTGGATCGTGCTGATGACCTGGATCTGTTATCGGGGCATCGAGCTCTCGGCGAAACTACAGACGGCGCTGCTCGGAGTCGAGGTGGCGATCCTCGCGATCTTCTCGGTCGTCGCCCTGATCAAGGTCTACGGCGGCGTCGCTCCCCTGCATCAGTCGGTCGAAGGCCACGCAGTCGTCTACCACTCGATCAAGCCCTCGCTCGCCTGGTTCAACCCCTTCACGATGAAGTTCAGCGACCTGTTCGTGGCCCTTCTGATCGGCTTCTTCATCTATTGGGGATGGGACAGCGGGGTGGCTGTGAACGAGGAGTCCGAGGATCCCGCGGAGGGGCCTGGCAAGGCGGCCGTCATCTCGACGATCCTGCTCGTCGTCATCTACGTGATCGTGACGGCGGCGGCCCAGTCCTACCACGGGGTCGCCTTCTTGGGGGACAACGAAAGCGACGTCCTCAACGCCCTCGGCAAAGAAGTTCTCGGGGGCACGCTGAACAAGCTGCTGATCATCACCGTGCTCACCTCTGCGTCGGCCTCAACGCAGACGACGATCCTGCCCACGGCCCGCACCACCCTCTCGATGGCCCACTGGAAAGCCGTCACCTCGCTGCTCGGCCGTGTCCACAAACGGTTCCTCACGCCGACGGTTTCGACGCTCGGGTTCGGGCTGCTGTCGATCCTCATCACGATCGTCATCCTGCTGCTCTCAGAAAGCGTTCTTCTGGACTCGATCAGCGCCGTGGGATTCCCGATCTGCTTCTACTACGGGTTCACGGGCATCGCCTGCGCGATCTACTACCGCCACGAGCTGCGCAAGAGCGTGCGCAACTTCCTGCTGCTTGGCGCTGGGCCGCTGGTCGGCGGCCTCGCCATGTTCGGCGTCTTCTACAAGGCGCTCGTCTACTACGGACACCAGGAAAATGTGTCCTCCAAGGAGATCCTCGGGATCACGCTGCCGATCTGGATGGGCATCGGCGGGATGGTCCTGGGACTGATCGTCATGATCTTCTCCCGGCCCGTCTTCAAAGAGTTCTTCTCGCGCAAGCGTGAAACAGCTCCTCCGGGGATCCTCGATCGCCCGCCGCTCGAGGCGATGCCGCCTCCGGTCGATTTCTAGGCCCGGCCAGGACCGGGGCAGCAGGCGCGTACTCGACCTGGCGCAGCCTCCGTGCGCGGACTCTGCCGCGTAGCCGGCCTCGGTCCTGCAGCATCGTCTCGATGTCCACGTCGCGGCGGGGCCCTCGTGGCTGACGGCCCTTCCGATCGCGGCTGGCTTCGCATCAACGTCGCCGCCCAACGTTTGGCGCTCGGCGACTCGACTTCCGGCCGAGTGCCTAGGAGGGATCGAGCTCCATGACGCCGTGAGGCGAGCCGTAGTCGGCGAGCAGCTCGAGGAACGGCCCGGGCGCGAATGCCTCGGGGCCGAGCACCCCGGCGCCCTTCCAGACACCGGTATCGAGCAGCTCCATTGCAACGACCGCGTTGATGGCCGTCTGCCAGACGACGGCCTGGCTCGAGTACTCGCGCATGGTCGTCTCGTTGTCCACCACGTGGTAGAGGTAGGTCGAGCGCGGTGCGCCGTCCTTGCCGGTTCCTGTCACCCAGGTTCCCGCGCAGGTACGCCCGCTCATCCGCTCTCCCAGCGTGGCCGGATCGGGCAGGGCCGCCGCGACGACGTCGCGGGGCGAGACCTCGACGCCGCGGACGCTCACTGGCACCGTCGAGTCGAGTCCCAGTTTGTGGAGCGTGGAGAGGACGTCGATGAACTCCTGGCCGAGGCCGTACTTGAAGGTGACCCGCTCGCAGTCGACCCAGCGCGGAATCAGCACGACCTCCTCGTGCTCGACGTTGACGCATTCGACGGGGCCGATGCCCTCGGGGAAGTTGAAGATCTCGGGCTCCGAGAAGGGCGCCGTCGTGAAGAAGCCCCGCTCGCGCTCCCAGATCAGGGGCGGGTTCAGGCACTCCTCGATGGTCGTCCAGATCGAGAAGGTGGGCGCGAAGTCATAGCCTTCGACCACCAGGTCGGCGCCATCGCGGACGCCGACTTCCCTGATCTCGGAGAACAGCTCATCGGCGGCGTAGCGGGCGAAGATGTCCGACAGCCCCGGCTCGACTCCGATACCCACGAGCGCCAGCACGCCAGCGGCCTCCCAGGCCTCGTGCTCGGCCAGCTGCTTGTCGCCGAGCATCTCCCCGGGCAGCTCGTAGGGCTGCTCGGGATGCGGGTGCGACAGCGTCATGGCCATGTCCAGGTAGGTCACCCTGGCGTCGTAGGCGGCGGCGAAGATCGGCTCGTTGAAACGGGGGTCGCAGGCGTTCAGGACAGCGTCGGGGCGAACCCGTTCGATCAGCTCGAGCAGGTCCGAGCGGCTGGAGGCGTCCACGCGCTCGCCGCTGAAGCGCTCCGGCTCGCCCAGGCGCTCCGCGGCCGCCCGGGCGCGCTCGATGGCCACGTCGGCCAGGACCACGTGCTCGAACACGGGACGTCGCTGGGCGATCCCGGCGAACGCCGCGCCGACTCCTCCCGCTCCTACGACCAGAACTCTCATCCGGTTGCAGTCTTACGCAAACGGCGGCGACGCAGCGGCGCAAGCTCGGGGCCTGCGTGCGCCGCAACGTCTGAGGGCGCTCGCGTATGCTCCGCCGATCCGCGTGGCCTCCAACACACGACGGCGCAGACGGATCATCCCGGCCTCCAGGCGCGGGCGCCTGGCGCTGGCGGCGATCCTGCTCTCGGGTCTGGCCGCCGGGGTCATGCTGGAGAACTGGGCCGATAACCAGAGTGCGCATTACGACCTGATCCGCGCGTTGGACGCGGGCCGCGAGAACATCGATGCGGGCCCCTACCCGACCAAGGACGAGGCCTTCTACAAGGGCCACTGGTTCTCTGCCCGTGCCCCCGGGCTGGCGCTCTTCTCACTGCCCTTCTACGAGGGGCTAACGCTCGTGGACGCGCCGGCGGCGGCCCGTGCCTCCGATGCCCTGCGGGGCCAGAACGAGATGGTGGACTTCGTCGGCTGGTGGGGTGCCACGCTCCCGGGCCTGATCCTGATGATGCTCCTGTGGCGAATGGGCGAGCGCTTCGAGCCGGGCTACGGGGCGGCGGCGGCCGTCGCGGCCGGCCTGGGCACGCTGCTGCTGCCCTTCTCGACGATGCTCTTCTCGCACGTTTTCACAGCCATGCTCGGATTCGGCGCCTTCGCGATCATGGTGCGCGAGCGCGACGGGCCGCCGCGGACGTTGCTGCTGGCGGGGGCGGGCCTCGCGATCGGCTACGCCATCGGCTCGGAGTATCCCCTCGCCTTCACCGCCGTCGTGCTCGGCCTCTACATGCTCTCCCGCCCGGATTGCCGGCGGCTCGGGGCCATGGCCGCGCGCGCCGGCGCCTACACCGGCGGGGCACTCGTCGGGCTGGTGCCGCTGTTGCTCTACAACCACGCCGCCTTCGGCTCGTGGACGCACATCGCCTATTCCAGCATCCCGGCCCAGCAGCAGGGCTTCTTCGGCATCACCGCCCCACGTCCGATCGTCGCGATCACGCTGTTGTTCGGCTCGCGCGGCCTTCTGACGGTCTCCCCCATCCTGCTCCTCGGCGCCCTGGGAACCGTTCTGCTCTACCGCCGCGGGCGCCGCGCCGAGGCCCTGGCGATCACGGCTGTCTGCCTGTGCTACCTCCTCTACAACTCCGGCTACTACCTGCCCATGGGCGGAGCCTCGCCTGGTCCCCGCTTCATGATCACGCTGCTCCCCTTCCTGGCTTGCCCGCTCGGGCTGGCGCTCAGGCGCTACCCCGGGCCGACGGTCGCGCTGGCCGGCGCCTCGATCCTGATGATCGCCACGGCGACCATCACCCACCCGCTGATCGGCTTTGAAAGCGAGACCGTCCGCTGGAGCCGGCTGCTCGAAAGCGGCCAGTTCCAGCCGACGATCGCATCGGCCTTCGGCCTGGGCCACGGCTGGGAGGCCATCTGGCCCTTCCTGGTGGCGCTCGCTGCGGCCGTGGCGGCGGCCGGCGCCTCCGCGCCCCCGTTGGGATTGGATCGCGGACAGCTGATCGCGGGGGGTGCGGCACTGATCGGGTGGGGGCTGTTTGCGGCCATCGCTCCCACGGCGCTGGGAATCGACCACCAGGGGCTGCTGAGCATCAAGCGCTCGGGCTATCCGAGCGCGCTGAATCTTGCTCGCACCCATGGAGCGCGCTATCCGCTGGCGACGATGGCCCTCTTCGCCGTCCTCGCGGGCCTCTCGGCCCTGGCCGCCATGTGGGCCGTGCGGCGCCGCCGCGAGCCGGGGCCTTCGCGCAGGCGGGGGTCACGGCCGACCGCGGCGCCCGCCGTCGGCCCGGGCTGAGCGCGGCCGGCCCGCGCTGCCCGCCGGTCAGTTGGAGGCGAGTTTGACCGAGCAGTTGGTGGCGTGCAGCTGGCGGCAGACGACCACGTAACCGGCGCGAGGCTGATCCTGCGCGGAGGTCAGGCCGGCGTCAAAGCGCGTCGAGGCGACGCCGCCGCTCCAGTCATAGATGTAGAGCCGCTTGATCTGGGAGTGCTCGCCGGCCAGCCGGAACATGAATTTCAGCGCCCGCGCGGCCCGTGTCAGCCCGGAGCCGTGCTTGTTCGGGAAGCTTGGGCCGAACTGGACGATGCCTCCGGTCTCGGTCAGCCACACCTGCCCGCCGAGGGCCCTGATCAGATCGCTGGTCCGCCAACCCTGGAAACGGTTGACGTCGGAGTAGTTGTGCAGCCCCCAGATCTTCGGCATGACGGTGCGCAGCCGGCCGATCTCCCGCTTGAATTCGGTGATGTAGCGCAGCGTCGGCGCGATGTTGGCGGCGTCGAGGACGTCGAGCCCGATCGCCGTGCAGCCTTTGCAGGCGCGGATCAGGGCCTGGTAGTACTTGGCCGTGGCGCTGGCCGAGGGGCTCGCCAGCACATGCTTGATGTTGCCGCGGTTGGCCTCGTCCCAGGCCTGGTACTGGCGCACGTGCGGGAAGTCCTTGGCGAAGGCGGCCACGTCCTTCTGGTAGGTGGCCACGCTGGGCAGCGTCGTCGGGGTGTGCTCGGAGTGGTAGAAGGCCACCAGCACCTGCTCGTGCTGGGATTCAGCGTCGCCGATCCATTCGCGCGCTTTGGCGAGCTCGTCGCTGCGGGCGGCGGCGTCATAGGGAGCGATGTAGCGGGCGATCTTCGTGTGCAGTTGCACATAGAGCGGGTTGGAGAACATCGTCGACTGCTCGTCGCCCACGCCCGTCAGATAGCTCGAGCTGGCGTGAGCGCGCACCGGACGCGAGCCCCCGAGGGCACTGGGGACGGCCGCGGCCAGGGCCAGGAGGGCGCCTAGCAGGGCGAGCGGGATCAGATGAAGACGGCGGGTGGGCGGCTGCATTTCACTCCTCACAACAAGGCTCATGGGGTCGGGTTGCGGGCCGCAGGTGATCTTTATGAAGCCGGCTCGGCCCGCGAGACGGCATCAGGCGCCGTCGCAGGTTCACCTTCGCCGCCCTCCCCGGGGAGTCCTCCCGCATAAGGAGCCTCTTCATCTCCCTGCGGGGCGGGGCGCAGCTGGGGGTCGGCGACGATCCTCAGGTCGACACCGGGCAGCCCGTCGAGCAGACGGGATAGCAGGTCCGAACCCAGCCCCAGGCGGGCGAGACGCCCGCGGCGGGCGGGCGTTGCGACCAGAACGTAGGTCGATCCGAGCGACCGGGCCGCCGCGATCGCGGCCGCCGCCTGATCGTCGTTCTCCTCAACCCTCAGGCGTGCGCCGAGCATCGCCACAAGCCGGCGCAGGGCCTCAAGGCGCCGGCGGTCCTCGGTGCTCGGCGGGCGCCCGGGCGGGCGCACCAGCAGCACGTCCAACTCGGCATCCAGGCGCTGGGCAGAGCGCCAGGCGCGCCTGACGACGCGTTCGGAGGCGGGCTCGAGATCAACGATCGCCAGCAGCCGCTCGGCGATCGCCTGGGGGGCCTCGCTCCCAGGGAATGCCAGGCCCTCCTCGTCGCGGCGCAGGGCGGGGCCGGGCTCGCGGATGAACCGCTTGATCTCGACGTCCTCGGCGACCTGGCGCAGCGCCGTCTCGCGCAGGGCCGCCAGGTTCTCGATCTTGAAGAAGTTGTTGAGCGCCGCCGGCACCCGCTCGGGGCGATAGACCTTGCCGGCCCGCAGCCGCGCGATCAGAGCCTCGGGCGTGAGGTCGATCAGAACGATCTCGTCGGCCTCGGAAAGGACCCCGTCGGGGATCGTCTCGCGGACCCTCGCACCGGTCAGCTGGGCGACCTGGTCGTTGAGGCTCTCCAGATGCTGGACGTTGACGGTCGAGAACACGTCGATGCCGGCCTCCAGGACCGTTCGCACGTCCTCGTAGCGCTTCTCGTGCTCGACCCCTGGGGCGTTCGTATGGGCCAGCTCGTCGATCAGGCACAGCTCGGGGGCGCGGGCGAGCAGCGCCGGCAGGTCCATCTCCTCCAGCGGCGTGCCCCGGTAGGTCAGGCGCCGGCGCGGGATCAGCTCGAGCCCCTCGGCCTGCGCCGCCGTCTCCTCGCGCCCGTGGGTCTCGAGGTAGCCGATGACGACGTCGCGTCCCGATAGCGCCTCGGCGCGGCCCTCCTCCAGCATCCGGAATGTCTTGCCCACGCCGGGGGCCATCCCGATGAAGACCTTGAGATGTCCTTGATCGTCTGTCATCGCGGGTCCATATGGGACGCTACAAGAGTGACCTCCCTGCAGACCAGCACCGCGGTCCTCGGCGCGCTGCTGGTCGGGGGCTCGCTGCTCTCAGGCCTGGCGCACCGCAGCTTCCTGTCGCTGACGGCGATCTTCGTCGTGGTCGGCTTCGTGCTCGGCGACGGCGGCCTGGAAACACTGCATTTCGCTACCGACTCGGGCTTCGTAAAGGACGTCGCGACGGTCGCGCTGATCGTGATCCTGTTCCGGGACGGTCTGGAGGTCGAGGGTGAGCTGCTGCAGCGCCACTGGCAGCTGCCCGCACGCAAGCTCGTGATCGCCATGCCGGTCACGGCTCTGATCGTGGCCGGGGCGGGGCATTGGATCGTGGGCCTGGGCTGGACGGAGTCGTTCCTGCTCGGCGCTCTGCTTTCGCCAACCGATCCGATCCTCTCCTCGAGCGTCGTGACCGACGCGCGGGTGCCGCGCGTGATCCGCCACTCGCTGAACCTGGAGTCCGGGCTCAACGACGGCCTGGCACTGCCCGCGGTGCTGGCCTTCGCCGCCGCCCTGGAACCGGGGCAGAGCAACTTCGTCTGGTGGCACTTCGTCCTGCAGGACGTGGGGCTCGGCCTGATCTACGGCCTCCTGTGCGGGCTGATCGGCTCGGTGCTCATGCCCCACCTCGGCGGTCAGCCGGATCCCAAGCGCGAGATCTCCACCCACCAGCGAGCCCTCTATGGCCTGGGCCTGGCCTTTCTCACCTACGGGCTGACGGTGATCCCACCGCACGGCAACGGCTTCATCGCCGTCTTCGTGGCGGCGATCGTCGTGGGTGTGCGCCGGCCTGACCTGCGTGAGTCCTTCGCCGAGCACGGCGGCATGCTGATCGAGCTCGTCAAGCTGGCCGTCTTCACGGTCTTCGGCTCGCTGCTGACCCTCCACGGCCTGTTCGGCGATGGCTGGGCGGCCGTCGCCGTCGTGGCGGTAACTCTGCTGTTGGCGCGCCCGGTGGCCGTCTGGATTGCCCTGGCCGGAACGCGGGTCGGCAACGCTGCCAAGGCGTTCATGGCCTGGTTCGGACCCAAGGGGGTCGCCACGATGGCCTTCGGGCTGCTGGTCGTGGAGCGCAACGTCCGCTCGGGCGTCCGGGTGTTCGACATCGCCGCCCTGGCCGTCGTCACCTCGATCATCGCCCATGGGCTGACTGACACCAGCGGCCCCAGGTGGATCGCCCGGCGCGAGGCCGAGGAGGCGGACGACAGGCCCGCGGAGCCTTCCCTGGCGGACTAGCCGGGCTGCCCTTGGGCGGGGGCGCCCTCGAGCGCCTCCTGGATCCTCCAGAGGACCTTCACGACTTCCCGTGCGCCCGCGGGGTTGAAGAGCGGGCTGTGCCGATCGGTGATCAACAGACGCGCCTGGGCGAGGCCACGGGGCCCTACCACGGCGGGACCCTCGAGCTGCGCGGCCAGTTCCAGCAGCTCGCGCTTGCCGGCCCTGACAGCGGGACGATGTATCTGCACGGCCGAGCGGAGCGGGCGCTCGCCGTTCCGGTCTGAGTAGTCGATCATCCGGCGCAGCTGGCGGGCGAGCATGCGGCGTTCGCGGTGGCTTTCGAGCTGACTGGCCCGCAGCTCAAGGAGCGCCGTCGAGTCATACAGGGAGCCCGCGGCGAGCTGACGGTCCAGGCGCTCCCGGGTCAGGAAGATCTTCAGCCGCAGCCTCCGCGGAGCCCGTTGCAGCACTCGCCTGCTCGCGCCGGCGGATGCCCCCGGGGACCACGGTTGGGTGACGGTACGGCCGCTGGCATTCATCCTGATCTCCTCTGTGGGCCCCCGAATGGGGGCACATCGAGCGTGCCTCATCGACGGTTACGCCCGTATGACGGATCGCCCGCGGCGTATAACGATTTTGTGACGGGCTACGCGGCGAGGGCGGCTCTGATGGCGCCTGCATCACGTTCGTGCCGCGAACGGTCGGCGCATAAGGATTGTGTGCAGGTCCCGCCGACGTGCGGGACGGCGGCCGCTACATCCAGCCCTTGCGCTTGAAGAACACGACCAGCGCGACACAGGTGAGCAGCATGCTGCCGAGGCCCAGCGCGAAGAAGGTCCAGGTTTCGGTGATGCCCCTGTTCACCAGCCAGCCGAAGTTCATGCCGAAGAAGCCCGTGATGAAGGACAGCGGCAGGAAGATCGTGCCGACGATGGCCAGTTGCTTCATGACCTCGTTCTGGCGATTGGAGACGGTCGAGAGGTAGAGGTCGGTGGTGCCAGAGAGCAGGTCTCGGTAGGAGTCGATCAGGTCGGAGATCCGGATCAGGTGGTCATAGACGTCGCGGAAGTAGTCGCGCTCGTCGAGCTCGAGCCCCGGCACTTCGGCGAGCTGGTCGATCGAGCGTGCGAACAGGTCTCGCTGAGGGGTGACGACCTTGCGCATCGCCACCAGCTCCCGCTTCATGGCGAACAGTCGCTGCAGCTGCTCGTCGGTTGGTCCAGCGAGGACGGCCACCTCCAAATCGTCGATCTCGTCGTCCATCCTGGCCAGGGGCGGGAAGAAGCTGTCGGTCAGCGCGTCGAACACCCGGTAGAGCAGGAACTGCTCACTGTGGAGCACTTTGCCATCCAGGTGCTTGAGTTGCTCGTCCAGCGCCGGCATCTCGTCGCGGTGCAGCGTCACAAGGCATTTGCCCGAAACGAACATCTGCACCTCGCGCAGGTGCACCGAGGTCGACTCGGGGCCCGCGCCGGCCCCGTAGAAGACGACGAAGGCGTACTCGTCGTAGGCGTCGAGCTTGGGCCGTTGGCCGAAGTGCCTCACGTCCTCGAGTGCCAACGGATGAAAACCGAACAGCTCGTGCAGAGCATCGAGTTCCTCCTCACCTGGTGCTGTCAGGTCGAGCCAGAAGAAATGATCTTCGGCCAGTCGCTTTTCGATCGCGGGACGATCGAGCTTGCTGAAGCAGGGGACACGGAATTTGAAGTCCCTGGCGGCCTCGTGATCGTGCTCGTGCGCCTGAGCCTTGCCGATGGTCATCAGCCTTGAAACATACGGGCCGCCCCGGGCGGCTCAGAAATGCCCGCTGAGGGCCCCGGGAGGCTCGCGGGGCCCCTGTGCCCCCGGTGCTTGCGGGGCCGGGCTCAGCCTCCCAGCAGGTTGTGCACGATCAGGTCGATCAGCTTGATGCCGATGAAGGGGGCAACGAGCCCTCCGGCGCCGTAGATCAGGAGGTTGCGCCGCAGCAGAGCGCTGGCTCCGATCGGCCGGTAGCTGACGCCGCGCAGGGCGATCGGGATCAGCAGTGGGATCACGATGGCGTTGAAGATGATCGCCGAGATGATGGCGCTGCGGGGTGTGCCGAGGCTCATGATGTTGAGCGCCGCAAGCGGCCCCTTGCCGCCGGGTGTCGTTGCATAGGTGCTGATGAAGACGGCCGGCAGGATCGCAAAGTACTTGGCCACGTCGTTTGCGATCGAGAAGGTCGTCAGGGCGCCGCGGGTGATCAGCAGCTGCTTGCCCACCTCGACGATCTCAATCAGCTTCGTGGGATTGGAGTCGAGGTCGACCATGTTCCCGGCCTCGCGTGCGGCCTGGGTACCGGTGTTCATCGCCACGCCCACATCGGCCTGGGCGAGCGCAGGAGCGTCGTTGGTGCCGTCACCGGTCATCGCGACCAGCCGCCCGTCCGCCTGCTGTTCGCGGATCAGCGCGAGCTTCCGCTCGGGCGTGGCTTCGGCGAGGAAGTCATCGACGCCGGACTCCTCGGCGATCTTGGCTGCAGTGAGGCGGTTGTCGCCCGTCACCATGACGGTCTTGATGCCCATCGCCCGGAGCTGGTCGAAGCGCGCCTTCATGCCCTCCTTGATGGTGTCCTTGAGGTAGACGACACCCAGCACCTGGCTGTCGCGGGAGACGGCCAGGGGCGTGCCGCCCTCACGGCCGATCCGATCGAGCTCGGCCTGCAGCTCCGGCGGCGGCGAGCCGCCTTCCTCGGATACGAATTTGATGATCGAGTCTCCGGCGCCCTTGCGCAGCTGATGCCCGTCGAGGTCGACTCCACTCATCCGCGTCTGGGCCGTGAAGGGAACGAACTCGGCGTTCAACGTGGACATGTCGTGCTCGCGGATGCCGTACTTCTTGGCCAGCACCACGATCGAGCGGCCCTCGGGCGTCTCATCGGCCAGCGAGGAGAGCTGCGCCGCCTCGGCAAGCTCGGCCTCCGGGACGCCCGGCATGGGGACGAATTCTGAGGCCAGGCGGTTGCCGATGGTGATCGTTCCCGTCTTGTCGAGCAGCAGGACGTCGATGTCGCCCGAGGCCTCCACCGCACGGCCCGAGAGGGCCAGCACATTGCGCCGCACCAGGCGGTCCATGCCGGCGATCCCGATCGCCGAGAGCAGTGCGCCGATCGTCGTCGGGATCAGCGCCACGAGCAGCGCGATCAGGGTTGTCTCGGAGACCGACGTGCCCGAGAACAGGCCGAAGGGACGCAGCGTCGCCACGACGATGACGAAGATCAGGGTCAGCGCGGCCAGCAGGATGCCCAGCGCGATCTCGTTCGGGGTCTTGCGCCGCTGGGCGCCCTCGACGAGGGCGATCATCCGGTCGAGGAAGGACTGCCCGGGCTCCTGGGTGATTTCGACGATGATCTCGTCCGAGGTCACCCGGGTGCCACCGGTGACCGCGCTGCGGTCACCGCCGGACTCGCGGATGACGGGTGCGGACTCGCCGGTGATGGCGGACTCATCGACCGTCGCGATGCCCTCTATGACGGTCCCGTCGCCGGGGATCAGCTCGCCGGCGGGTACGACGACGACATCGCCGCGGGTCAGCTCGGCGGCGGCCTTGGTGGAGCCGTCGCGCATCTTGGCGACGGTCTCCTTTCGCATCGAGCGCAGCGTGTCGGCCTGCGCGCGGCCACGGCCCTCGGCGAACGCCTCGGCCATGTTGGCGAAGACGACCGTCAGCCACAGCCAGATGGAGATCAGCAGCGTGTACCAGGCCGGCTCGTTGCCGCCGCCCAAGGGCTTGCCCCCGAACACCTGGATCAGCCAGGTGACCGTCGTGATGACCGACCCGATCTCGACGACGAACATGACCGGGTTTCGTACCTGCACGCGCGGGTCGAGCTTCTTGAAGCTGTCGATCAGCGCGCGGCGGACGATCTCGCCCTGGAACAGGGAGATCGCCTGACGCTCGTGGGCAGCGGGGATCTGAGCGGACATCAGTGCGTTCCTCCGGTGAGACGGTCGAGTGCGAGGTTCAGTTCAAGGACGTTGACGCCCGGTTCGCCGGAGAAGCCGAGGCCCCGGCCCGAGGTGTACCTGGAGATCAGTCCGTCCACGACCGAGAGCGTCAGGTTTCGCACGGCGGCGATCCGGTGCGCCTGGATCCAGGCGTTGGCCTGCGAGATTTCCGGGTCGAGGTTCGAGGCCGAGGTGTTGATCGCGTCGACAGGGATCTGGGCGACGGTCAGGCTCGGGTCGTACTTCTGGTTCAGTTCCAGGTATTCCTTGATGTTTGCTTCGTCGTCTTCCCTGGTCACCTTGTCGTTCGGGCCCCGGTTGGAGAACGTGCTGGCAGCCGCGTTGTAGGCGCCGCCTTCGGTCGCCGAGGGACGTGACTGGAAGTAGGACGGGTCGGCTTCGGTGACGAGTTCTTCTTCTTCTTCCTTGGGCTTGCCGTTTTCGATCACCGGCTTCTTGAAGCTCTGCCCGATGATCTTCGAGCCGACGAGTTTGCCGTTCACGTAGACCTTCTGGCCGTTGGCGTCGCCCGGGAAGGCGACCTGGCCGATCCCGGTGATCGCCAGCGGGTAGAGCAGCCCGAGCAGGATCGTCAGGACGACGATGCCGATGACGGATGTGACGATGTCGCGTCTCATCTCAGTAGAGGTGTCCGGTCAGGCCCTGGACGACGGGGCCGAGGAGCAGGGCGGGGAAGAAGGTCAGCGCGCCGACGAGGATGATCACGCCGATCAGCAGCACGACGAACGTGGCGTTGTCCGTGCGCATCGTGCCGAGCCCTGCGGGGGTGACGCGCTTGCCCGCCAGTGCGCCGGCCACGGCGAGCGCGAACAGGATCGGCGCATAGCGCGCGAAGAGCATGTCGAAGCCTCCCAGCAGGTCGGCGAAGGTGACACCGTGTGAGCCCACGTTGCCGGGGTTCGGCTGGATGAAGCCGGTGTAGCCGGCAAAGGCCGAGCCGTTGTTGTTGGCCTGGGAGAGATAGGCGTAGAAGGTCTCCGAGAAGCCCTGCGGCCCCTTGCCGAGTTCGGAGATCGACGCCCTGCCGCCGCTCGTGGCGGTGGCCATCGCCGTGCAGAAGAGGGCCGCCAGCGGCGTCACGAGAATGCCGAGGCCCGCGAGCTTGATCTCCCGTGCCTCGAGCTTCTTGCCGAGCCACTCCGGGGTGCGCCCGACCATCAGGCCGCCGATGAACACTGCCAGCAGCACGTAGAGGAGGATCGAGTAGAGACCGGTGCCCACGCCGCCGAAGATCGTCTCCGAGGCCGACAGGTTGGCAAAGGGCACAGCTCCGCCGATGCCCGTAAAGGACTCGATGGCGCTGTTGACCGCACCGCAGGAGGTGACGGTGGTGATCACATCGAAGAGCGCCGATCCCGCGATCCCGAAGCGCTGCTCCTTGCCTTCCATGTTGCCCCCGCCGGAGCCGGAGATGACACCGGTGTGAAGCCCGGCGGCGTGCTGGGCGGGGGAGCCGTGCGCCTCGGCGATGTAGGCGACCACGACGGCGCCCAGGAACATCACCATCATCGTCGCGTAGATCGCGTAGCCCTGGCGCCGGTTGCCCGTCATGCGGCCGTAGGTGAAAACCAGCGCCGCAGGGATGATCAGCACGAGCAGCATCTCGAAGAGGTTGGTGAAGCCGTTCGGGTTCTCGAACGGGTGGGCCGAGTTGACGTTGAAGAAGCCGCCGCCGTTGGTCCCGAGCATCTTGATCGCCTCCTGCGAGGCGACCGGGCCCATCGCGATCGACTGCGTGAGGCCTGTGATTGTGTGAACCGTCAGGTAGGTGGTGAAGTTCTGGATGACGCCCTGGGACATCAGCACGATCGCTGCGATCACCGAGACGGGCGCGAGGACGTAGAGGATCGTGCGCACGAGGTCCTGCCAGAAGTTTCCGAGACCCTTGCCGCTGCGCCCGACGATTCCGCGGATCAGGGCGACCGCGACGACGATCCCGACGCCGGCGGAGAGCCAGTTCTGCACCGTCAGCCCGATCATCTGGCTGAGGTAGCTCATCGTCGTCTCACCGCCGTAGTACTGCCAGTTGGTGTTGGTGAGGAACGAGGACGTGGTGTTGAACGTCACGTTCCATGGCGCCGAGTGGTAGCCGAGCGGGTTCAGCCCATGAGGCACGAAGAATGCGTTCTGCGTGCGCAGGATCAGATACAGCAGAAGCCAGCCGGCCAGCGAGAAGATCAACAGGCTTTTCGCGTAGGCCTTCCAGTCCTGCACACGCTTCTCGTCGACCCGCAGGATGCGATAGAGAAAACGCTCGGGCCCGGAGAGGATCGGTGAGAGAAAGACGCGCTCGCCCGTGTAGACCTTCGCCATGTAACTGCCGAAGGGCAATGCCACGACGGTGAGGATCCCCACGAACAGGATGATCGTAAGCCAACCTGCGAAGGTCATCTCAGAGCTTCTCCCCGCGGATCAGCGCGTAGAAGAGATAGGCGATCACGACAATCGCGACCACGAGGCCGAAGAAGTCGGCTCCGCTCATGTGGGCGATGAACGCCCCGGCGGGCAGTGCGAGGCTCATATCCGGTCGATCCCCTCGATCATCAGAAGCAGGAGGGCAAAGACGCCGATTGCGAGTATTACCGCGACGAGATCCATGCAGATGACTATGGACGCGCCTTCGTCACGTCGCCGTGACGATCGGACGGGTGGACATTACGATTCTGTGACGGGTTCATCACGCCAACCCATGGGGCCAGGTCAGTCCCGTCTTCAGTGCCCGTCACCCCTGCGCGCGGGTCCTCACGCTATGGGCAACACATGTTGGGGAGAACTACTCAGCCGGCAAAGCGGTAGCCGACACCGGGGTCGGTCACGATGTAACGGGGCCCCGTCTGGCCCTCCGGCTCGATCTTCGCCCGCAGCCGGGCGATGTGAGTGCGCAGCGGCTGCATGTCGTTGACGTACTCCGGCCCCCACACATCCACGATCAGCTTGCGGTGTGTCATCAGCCGGCCTCTGTTTCTCACCAGCACGCGAAGCAGGTCGAACTCGATCGGGGTCAGGTGAATCGTCTCGCCGTCGCGACGAACCACCCGCGCGCCGAGGTCGACCTCGAGGCCGTCGAAGAAGACGCTGGGCTCCTCGTCGGTGCGCCCCGCCCGCCGCATCGCGGCCTGCAGGCGCGCGACCAGCTCGCGGGTGCCGAAGGGCTTGGTGATGTAGTCATCCGCCCCGGCCTCCAGGGCCCGGACCTTCTGCTCCTCATCGCCGATCGCTGAGAGCACGAGAATCGGCATCTCGCTCCACTCGCGCAGGCGCCGCGTCAGCTCCACCCCGTCCATGTCCGGCAGCACCAGGTCGACGATCGCTGCCTCCGGCGGCCTCACGGCGGCGAGGTCCAGGGCCTCGGAGGCCGTTTCGGCGGCGACGGCCTGGAAGCCCGCCTCGCGCAGGACGACTTTCAGCGCGCGGACGATCTGGGGCTCGTCGTCGACGACCAGGATGCGGGCTGGTGCCGGGGCGCCGGCCGGGTCGGGCGAGCTCACCGCGGGGCGCCGGTCTCGCGTGGGGGATCCGGAGCGACGCCCGCCACCGGCTGGTGCGCTGCGCCGCCGGACTCGAGCGGGAGCTCGAAGACGAACGTCGCACCCTGACCGGGCAGCGACTCGACACGAAGAGTCCCCGCATTTGACTCGGTGAAGCCTCTGGCGATCGCCAGGCCGAGTCCGGACCCGCGGTGCTCGCCGCCGGGCGCCCCGGCACGGTAGAAGGGCTCGAAGACCCGCTCCAGCTGGGCGGAGGGAATGCCCGGGCCGCGGTCGACGATCCGGACGATCAGACGATCGCCCGAGGCCCGGGGCTCACCGGGGGACTCGCCCTGCGTGGCGAGGCGGCTCTGTGCGTGCCCGGCGCCCGAGAGGCTCCGTACCGCCCGGGCCCTGACCGACACGGGGTGCCCGCCCGAGTGCCGGCTGGCGTTCTCGAGGACGTTGACCAGCGCCCGCTCCATCTGCACCGGATCGATCTGGACGAGGGGCAGATCGGGATCAATCGACAGGCCGAAGGCCTCGGCCGGGGCTCCGACCTCGCCGACGGAGACCCGGATCAGCTCGTCGAGGGAGGTCCACACCCGATGGGGCTCGGCCGCACCCGCTTCCAGGCGCGAGAGATCGAGCAGGTTGTCCACCAGGCGCGAGAGTCGCCTGGTCTCCTCCCCGATCACGGCCGCCATTTCCTCGCGCTCCTCCGGCGCCAGGGTGGGCGAGGCAATCGCCTCGCCGGCCGCCGAGATCGCAGTCAGCGGTGAGCGCAGGTCGTGCGAGACGGCCCGCAGGAGCGCCGTCTTGACCGTGTCCGCGCGGCGCAGAGCGGCCGTCTCGACGACCCCGCCCAACAGCGCCTCACGCTCGAGCGCCGCGCTCATCAGCGCCTCGAGGGCCGGCACGATGCGCTCCTGCAGACGACGCAGGCTGGACTCCGAGGCCTCCGCGCCGACCAGCAGGGTGCCGAGCCGGCGGGTCCCCTCTCGCAGCGGGAAGGCGAGTCTGCGCTCATCCCCCTCGACCGCCTCCATCTCGATCGCCGCCGAGCTCAGATCGAGCGCCCCCGCAAGCCGGGCGGCGGCGGTGGGAAGGCCTTCCACGAGGTTGTTGCCGCGCAGCAGCAGCCGTGCCATCTCGGCTGCCAGGTCTGCCTCCTGGCGGCGCTCGAGTGCGTCCCGGGCGCGGACGCGGGTCAACTCGGCCAGCGAGCTGGAAAATGCGGCGACGACGATGAAGGCCGCCAGCGATACCCAGTTGCTTGCATCCTTGATCGTGAAGTGCCCCACGGGCGGCAGGTGGAAGTAGTTGAAGGCGGCGGCGCTCACGACCGCCGTGGCGATGCCAAGGCCCGCGCCCCAGATGCTCGAGACAAACAGGACCGCAGGCAGGTAGACGAGGCTCAGCGAGACGACCGGGGCGACGTGCGCGAGCGGATAGACGATCAACGTGCTGAGCGCGACCGCCACGAGCGCGACCAGCGCGCCGCCGCGGCGCGAGAGGCGCTCGGGGGCCAGCAGGACGGCGAATGGGTCGGGCACGGCCGTCCAGCCTAATGGCGAAGGCCACCGCAACCGACCGTCCTTGCGTCGGTCCTGTCGGCTCGCGTTCAAGCAGGGGGCCTCCGCGACCGACCAATATGCGGGAAGCAAGCATGAACGGACTCCTGCGCCCACTCACATCGCTGCTCTGCGGCGCAACCGTAGCGCTCCTGGGACTCCCCGGAGCGGGCGCGCTGGCGGCCGAAACACCCCTGCCCGCCTCCAACTACACGACCCGCGATGCCTGCGCGGCCTCGAGCCCGCTGCACGCCTCCTGCCTGGCTGTGCAGCTGGTGCCCCTCAGCGCCCAGGCGCAGGCGATGAACCAGCCGATCGGGATCGTGCGCGCCTCGCGGGGCACCACTCCCGCGGCCCTCGACCCGGCGGCCGGCGACTTCGGACTGCGCCCCGCGGACCTGCGCACCGCCTACGAACTGCCCGAAACGGCGGGAGCCGGACAGACGGTGGCCCTAATCGACGCCTACAACGACCTGACCGCCGAAGCGGATCTGGCGAGCTACTCGAGCGAGTTCGGCCTGCCCGCCTGCACCACCGCCAACGGCTGCTTCAAGAAGGTCGGCGAGGGCGGCTCGGAAAGCTCGCTGCCGTTCCCCAAAACCAGAAATGAACTTGAAGCGGCGGAAGCGGGCAACCGGGCCGCCAAAGGAGCCGCTGAACAGGCGATCGGCTGGGGAGCCGAGATCTCGCTGGACATCGAGACGACCCACGCCGTGTGCCCGAACTGCCACATAATCCTCGTCGAGGCCAACACGACGAGCTTTGAGGATCTGAACGAAGCCGAGGCAACCGGTGAGCGGTTGGGCGCCACAGAGCTCTCGAACTCCTGGGGCGGCTCCGAGGAAGGCCTGGAACCCTCCGAAGATGAAGCCAGCGCCTTCGACGACCCCGGGGTCGTCATCACCGCCTCATCGGGCGACAACGGCTATCTCGGCTGGGATGCACGCTACGAACAGGAACGGGGATTCGTCGGCTACCCCGCCGCCTCACCGCACGTCGTGGCCGTAGGCGGAACGCGACTGACCCTCGGTGCCGGCAGCACCTGGTCGGGCGAGGCGGTCTGGAACGGCAGCGGCGCCTCCGGTGGCGGCTGCAGCGTCGTCTTCACCGCACCCCTCTGGCAGCAGAACGCCGCCGGCTGGCCGGGCACCGGTTGCGCAAGGAAACGGCTCGTCGCCGACGTCTCGGCCGACGCCGATCCGCATACGGGGGTCGCCGTGACCGACTCGAGCTCCGCCTGCGAAAGCGAAGGCGGCGAAGGCCAGCGCGTCCACTGGTGCACCTATGGCGGCACCAGCCTGGCCTCGCCGATCATCGCCTCCGTGTTCGCCCTCGCCGGAGGCGCCCACGGCGTCGCCTACCCGGCACGGTCGCTGTATGAAAACGATCGCCTGGCACCGGCAACGCTGCACGATGTGACCAGCGGCTCCAACGGGATATGCCTGGAAGGCTTCAACCACGAAACAGGCATCTCGGACTGCGAACCCGCCGTGGAGGCCAGGGAAAGCTGCAAATCGAAACACAAGTGCCTCGCGGGAACGGGCTTCGACGGCCCCACCGGGGTCGGCACGCCGCACGGCATCCTCGCCTTCCAGCCCGGCGAAGACGCGGGCATCCCAGAAACCGAACCCGAACAGATCCTTGAAGAAGAGAGCCCCGAAGAAATCGCCGGCGAAGGAAAAGGGACCAGAGAAGGCGCGGGCTACCATCCCCCCGCCGGGTCGACCTCCTCGCCCACGCCGAGTCCCGGGCCGGTTGCCACGCAGTCCTCCATCCCCGCCGTCGTGAGCGCCCTCGGGCTGACCACGAAGGCCGTTATCGCACTCGACGCCCGCCACCCCTCGGCCGCGAAGGTGTCCTTCTTCTACACGCTCAGCGCCCCCGCCAGGGTCAACATCGCGCTGGCGCACCAGGTGCGTGCCCACCACCGCCGCCACTGGAAGGGCGTGGGCTCATCCACCACCGCGCTCGCGCCGACCGGGCGCAACGTCGGGCACCTACGGGGCAGCGGGACCCTGTCGCCCGGCCTGTATCGCCTCACGGTGACACCGGCCAGCGGGCATCCGAAGGCGATCTACTTCCACATCAACTGAGCGGCCCCCTCCGAGCGCTACCGCGGGGCACCCGCTGTGCGCAGGCCCCCCCGGATCAAGCGCTGCCGATCAGCCGCCCTGCCGGCCGTAGACGATGACCGAGCCGTCGTGGGCGCGCTAACTGGGTACTGCCGGGAGCTCGGCCGGTGCGCCGAAGGGCGCGAGGCAGGCCGGCAGGCCGACCGACCCGTCAGCCCGCTGACCGTTCTCCAGCAGGGCCACGATCGTCCGGCCCACGGCCACGGCGGTCCCGTTGAGCGTGTGCAGCGTCTCCGGCCGCTTGTCGCGGCGCATCCTTATGTTCAGGCGCCGGGCTTGGTAGTCGGTCGTGTTCGAGCAGGACGTCAGCTCGCGGTAGCGCTCCTGGGAGGGGATCCAGGCCTCGCAGTCGTACTTCTTGGCGGCCGAGTTGCCGAGGTCGGTGACGGCGATGTTCATCACCCTGAAGGCGAGGCCCAGCTCGCCGAGGATCTCCTCCTCGATGGCCAGGATCCGCTCATGCTCCGACTGGGAGTCCTCCGGGGCCACAAAGCTGAACATCTCAACCTTGTCGAACTGGTGCACGCGGATCATGCCGCGGGTGTCCTTGCCGGCCGCCCCGGCCTCACGCCGGAAGCAGGGCGAGAAGCCGGCGTATCGCAGCGGCAGGCGCTCGCCCTCGAGGATCTCCTCCTCATGCAGCGAGGCCAGGGCCACCTCGGAGGTGCCCACGAGGAACAGCTCGTCCTCCGGCAGGGCGTAGATCTGCTGCTCGGTGTCAGGCAGGAAGCCCGTGCCATAGAGGGCCCGCTCGCGGACCAGGACCGGGGGAATGACCGGCTCGAAGCCGTGCCCGCGCAGCTTGGCCAGGACCCATTGCACGAGCGCCAGCTCGAGCATCACGAGATCGCCTTTCAGGTAGGCGAAGCGCGAACCGGACAGGCGTGCCGCGCGATCCATGTCGATGCGCTCACCCGCCAGCTCGAGGTGGTCTCGGGGGGCGAAATCGAGCTGCGGCGGCGTGCCGGCCTCGCGGACGAGCTCGTCCTCGGGTCCCGCCGCAGCGCTCGGGTCGGGCAGGTTGGGCAGCGGAGCGAGAGCTCCCTGAAGAGCCGCTTCAACGCCGGCCAGCTCGCCCTCCAGCTCCTTGGCACGGGCTGCCACCCCGCGCATCGCCTCGATCTCGGCCTGGCGTGAGGCATCGTCTGCGGCGCCGCGAATCCGTGTGTTGGCCTCGTTCTGCTCGGCGCGCAGGCCCTCAAGCTGCGGCAGCAGCTCGCGCCGGCGGGCGTCGAGGGCGATGACCTCGTCCAGTCCCGCGGCCACCTCCGCACCGCGGCGGGCCAGCGCCTGCCTGACGCCGTCCGGGTCCTCCCTGATCGCCCTGAGGTCGAGCATGCCGCCTCCGCGGCTATTTGGTCGACAGCGTGATGTTCACAGACGGCACCTTCTGGGCCTTCTTGCCCGAGTATGCCGCGAGGAATTCAGCCACCGACTGGGCGTTGGGCCCGACGACGATGTTCTCGGGCATGATCGCCCCGGAAAAGCCGCCGTTGCGGATCGCATAGAGAACCTGTTCGACGTTCTCCTTGCGGATGTTGAAATTCGGGCCGTTGGTCTTGACACGGTTGGAGATCGCAGTTGCCGACCCCTGCGCCCCGACCACCGACAGGGTGTGGCAGCCCGAGCAATGGTCGCGGAACAGCACCGCGCCCCGGTAGTAGGGGCTCGTCTTTGCGACCGAGACGCCCTGCGATCCGCACGCGCCCAGCAGGGCGGCGCAGGCGAGCAGGGCGAGCGTCAGGGCTGCGAACTTCATGCGCCGGGAATATATAGGCCAGCGGCCGGCACGGAGCATCGGCGGGATGATCCCTCCTCCAGGGCGCGGATGGAGCGCCGGGCCATTTCCTAGAACCCGTGAGCCGTGCCCGCGGCCCGCAGCGCCAGGAACACCACCACCAGGGCCGAGATCGCCATCACGCCGGTCTCGCGCTGGAGGATCGCCGCCACCAGGGCCCGCTGTTCGTCCTGCGCCAGCGCAGCGACGGCCTCGGAGCCCTCCAGACCCTGCCTGTCCAGGATCGTCTGGGCCGAGATGGCCCTGAGCTGCTCGGCGACGAAGGCAACGGCCAGCGGCAGGAGTGCGTAGAGATAGAAGAGATTTCCACTCGCGCTCTTGCCGGCCGCGGCCAGTGACCCGACAGCGATCGCAAGCATCAGGGCAGAGCCCTGCCCGACGCGCAGCAGTGGCCAGAACGCCCGTGCGGCGAGGCTGGTCGTGTCGGCCTGCCAGAAGGCGAACCCCCCCACGGCTCCGGGGAGCAGATTGAGCGCGGCGACGGCCAGGGCACCGGCGACGACCGCCTCCTTCATCCCGCGGGTATCGAGCCGATTGCCACTATGTAACAGCCTGCCACAAGCAGTGATATAACAGCGCGCGGTGCTGCGAAGCTATCTCCCGGCGATCGTATTCCTCGTGCTCGGCGGAGCCGTGGGCGTCACGTTCGCCGTCGTGAACTCAGTCATCGGGCCGCGCCGTGCCGCGCCGCACAAGCAGGATCCCTACGAGTGCGGCCTGCCCTCGGAGATCAAGTCGGGGATGCGCTTCGGGATCAGTTTCTACCTGATCGCGATGCTCTTCATACTGTTCGATATCGAGGTCATCTTCCTCTACCCGATCGCCCTCGAGCTGCGCGCCTACGGCACCTTCGCGCTGATCGAGACGATCGTCTTCGTGGTGCTGCTGTTCGTGGCCTTCGCCTATGTATGGCGGCGGGGGGCCCTCGAGTGGAAGTGAAACGCGACAAGCTCGGCCCTCCCGGCATCGCCGTCGACCCACTCAAGCTCCGCGTGCGCGATCTCAATGCGCACCAGCTGCTGCGCGGCGCCGAGATGGAGGGGGCCAACCAGCCAGCGCATCTGGAGGGCGAGGAGCTCGAGCGCTACGTACAAGAACGCGTCCTGACAACGACGCTCGACTCAGCCGTCGCCTGGGCGCGATCGAACGCGTTCTTCCCGCTCGCCTTCGGCCTGGCCTGCTGCGCCATGGAGCAGTTCCACGCCGCGGGGCCGCGCATGGACATCGGGCGCTTCGGCTTCGAAGCCTTCCGCGCCTCGCCCCGCCAGGCCGATCTGATCATTCTGGCCGGGCGCGTCTCGATCAAGATGGCGCCGATCATCCGCCGCCTCTACGACCAGATGCTCGAGCCCAAGTGGGCGATCTCGATGGGCGCCTGCTGCAGCTCGATGGGCGTCTTCAACAACTACGCGCTGGTGCCGGCGGACAAGTTCATGCCGATCGACGTCCATGTCCCGGGCTGTCCCCCACGCCCCGAGGCGCTGATGCACGGCGTGCTGAAGCTCCGCGACATGGTCCAGAACAACCCCGACGCCGGCTGGCGCGAGCGCTACGACGCCGAGGGCACCGAGGAGCGCCCTTAGATGCCCGACGCGACAGGCCTGGAGCTGCTCGCCTCGGAGCTGGGCGAGGCGGCGCTGGACACGGTCTACTTCCGCGAGCAGGCGACGATCCTGATCGACCCCAAGAGCGTCCGCGTGGTGCTGGGTGTGCTGCGCGGCAACGGCTACAGCTTCCTGGCCAGCGTCCATGGGGTGGACCACTACCCCGAGGAGCCTCGCCTGAGCGTCATCTATGAGCTGCTGGACATGCGCCGCGTGGACCGCGTCAAGGTGAAGCTGCGCGTGCCCGTCGAGTCACCCGAGGTCCCCTCGGTGACGCCCGAATGGCCGACGGCGGACCATCAGGAGCGCGAGATCTACGACATGTTCGGCATCGTCTTCAGCGGCCACCCCGATCTGCGGCGGATCCTGATGCCGGAGGACTACGAGGGCCACCCCCAGCGCCGCGACTTCCCGATCGGCGGCGAACCGGTCCTGTTCACGCGCGACGAGCGCGCCTGGCTGGAGCGCCGCGAATGAGCTCCACCGAGAACCCACCGCTCTCTGAGTACCGCCGTCGTGAGGAGAGCGTGACCCTCTCGCAACTGGACACGAGCGCGCCTGGCCTGGCGGACGTCGAGACCAGCGAGGAGATCCTGACCCTCAACTTCGGCCCCCACCACCCCGCCACGCACGGCGTGCTGCGGCTGCTGGTGACCCTCCAGGCCGAGATCGTGCTCGATGTCAAACCGATCATCGGCTATGTCCACACGGGCATCGAGAAGACCGCCGAGGACAAGGCCTACTGGAAGGTCATCCCGGTCATCGAGCGGATGGACTACCTGGCCTACTACTTCAACGCCATGGCCTACTGCGGCGCCGTCGAGACCCTCGTCGAGGTCGAGGTCCCCAAGCGCGCGCAGTATCTGCGGGTGATCCACCTGGAGCTCAACCGCATCGCCTCGCACCTGATCTGGCTCGGCACCAGCGCGCTGGACCTCGGCGCCGTGTCGATCTTCCTCTACTGCCTGCGCGAGCGTGAGCTGATCCTCGACCTGTTCGAGATGTCCTCCGGCGCCCGGATGCACACGCGCTACTTCCAGGTCGGAGGCGTCGCGGAGGACATTCCACGCGGCTTCGAGGCCAAGGTGCGCGAGTTCCTGAAGGTGATGCCCGAGCGCGCCGACGAGTACGGCGCGATCCTCAACTCCAACGAGATCATCCTCCAGCGTCTGCGCGGAACCTGCCCCCTGGATGCCGAGACGCTGCTCGGCCTTGGCGTCAGCGGCCCGCTGCTGCGGGCGGCCGGCAACCCCTGGGACCTGCGCAAGGCCACCCCCTACAGCTCATACGAGGATTTCGACTTCAAGATCCCGATCGGGACCGTCGGCGACAACTACGACCGCTTCGCCGTCCGCCTGGCCGAGATCTACGAGTCGGTCAAGATCATCGGGCAGGCGATCGACGGCCTGCCGGAGGGCCCCCACATCACCGAGGACCGCAAGGTGGCGCTGCCCCCGCGGCACGAGCTGGCGACCTCGATGGAGGCCCTGATCCACCACTTCAAGCTCGTCACCGAGGGCATGCGCGTGCCGCCCGGGGAGGTCTACAACCCGATCGAGTCCCCCCGCGGCGAGCTTGCCTGCTACGTGCGCTCCGACGGCTCCTCAAAGCCCGCGCGAGTGCACATGCGAGACCCCTCCTTCGTCAACCTGCAGGCTCTCTCGCACATGGTCCGCGGCAGCTACATCGCAGACATGATCGCCACGACGGCGATGCTCGATCCGATCCTCGGGGGCATCGACCGATGATCCTGACCACGCATGGCAGCGCCGGATCTGCATCCTCGCCCGCTCGCGTGCGAAGCACGCCACGCTCGCTGCGTCCTCGCCCTGCGAACCCAGGATTCCAGTCATGAACCTGCGATCGCAGCCCAGCCCCAGCGGATGGGATCGCCCGGCGGACCTCGAGAAGCCGCCCGCGACTATCCCGGGCGCTGATGAGACAGCCGTCCCCGATGCTCTGCGTCAGGAGATCGAGGCCCACATGGGCAACTACCCGGACCGCCGCTCGGCGGCGCTGCCGGCGCTGGCGGCGGCACAGCGGGTGCATGGCTGGTGCTCGCCCGAGGCGATCGAGCAGGTGGCCGCGGTGATGCGCGTCACTCCCGCCTACCTGGAGTCGGTGGCGAGCTTCTACGACATGCTCGAGACGAGCCCGGTGGGCCGTCACAGCGTCTATGTGTGCACGAACATCTCGTGTTCGCTACGCGGCGCCGACGCCATCTACGAGGCCGTGGCGGCCGCCGCGGGCGACGATCCGGACATCAACGTCCGCTCCTTCGAGTGCCTCGGGGCATGCGACATCGCACCGATGGCGTCGGTCGACGGTGTCTATGTGGGGCCACTGAGCGACGGCGACATCCCCCAGCTGATCGAGGACGTGCGCGCCGGGCGAGCTGTCCTGCCCGAGCTGCAGCTCGCACGCAAACTCGTGGCCGATCCCCACGCCAACTCGCGCGAGTACCCGCTGCACCCGGCCCTGCACCAGGCGCGAGCGGGCGCGGGCAATCCCGACATCGACCCCGCCAAGGCAAGCTTCGGCGCGCCGATGACCGACGATCGCCCGGGCCCGACGGCGGCGCTCGAGGAGAAACCCGAGCACGAGGAGAGCGACGACTCCTGATGGCCTCCCCCGCCTCCACTCCCGTGCTGCTGTTCGCCGACATCGACGAGCCCGGGCTCTACACGCGCGAGGTCTATGAGCGCCGCGGCGGCTATGAGTCGCTGCGCAAGGCGCTCGCGATGAGCCCCGAGGAGGTCCTCGCCCAGCTGGAAGCCTCCGGGCTGCGCGGCCGTGGCGGCGCCGGCTTCGCGATGGGCAAGAAGGTCTCCTTCCTGCCCAAGGGCGCCATGGACAAGTACCTCGTCTGTAACGCCGACGAGTCTGAGCCCGGGACCTTCAAGGACCGCGAACTGATGCAGAAGACGCCCCACATGCTGATCGAGGGGATCATCATCGCCTCCTACGCCGCCGGCGCCAGCCGCTCGTTCATCTACATCCGCGGCGAGTACGTGCTGCAGGCCGACGCGCTGGACGCCGCGCTCATCGAAGCGCGCGAGGCGGGCTACGTCGGCGAGCAGATCCTCGGCTCCAGACACTCGCTCTCGCTGGTCGTCCACCGCGGAGCGGGCGCCTACATCTGCGGGGAGGAGACCGGCCTGCTCGACTCACTCGAGGGCAAGCGTGGCAACCCGCGCCTGAAGCCGCCCTTCCCGGCCAACCAGGGCCTCTACCAGGGCCCCACGCTGATCAACAACGTGGAGACCCTCTCCACGGTCCCGGCGATCATGCGCATGGGCGGCGAGGAGTACGCCAAGCTCGGTGTGCAGACCTCCACCGGCACCAAGCTCGTGTCGGTCTCCGGCCATGTCCAGCGTCCGGGCAACTACGAGATCGAGCTGGGCATTCCCGCGCGCGAGATCATCTACGGCCTGGCGGGCGGCCCGCCGGAAGGCCGCAAGGTGAAGTGCTGGTTCCCCGGCGGGTCCTCCTCGCCGGTGCTCAAGGCCGAGGACCTCGACCTGCCCTACGACTTCGACTCGCTGGGCAAAGCCGGCTCGATGCTCGGCTCCGGGGCGATCATCGTCGTCGATGAGACCACGCCGATCCTCGACGTGGCGCTGAAGACGGCCAAGTTCTACCGCCACGAGTCCTGCGGCAAGTGCACCCCCTGCCGCGAGGGCACCAACTGGACCGTCAAGATGCTCGAGCGGATCGACTCCGGCGAGGCGACGCCGATGGACCTCGAGATCATGGCCTCCGTTCAGGAGCACATCATCGGCAACTGCCTGTGTGTCCTCGGCGACGCCATGGCGATGCCGATCGGCTCGATGATCGCCAAGTTCAAAGACGAGTTCGAAGAGCACATCGAGCGCGCCCGCCTGGCTCGCGGCCTGGGTCCGAGCGCGGGGTCGGATCTGGCCCTGGCCGCCCAGGGGGCCTTTGACGAGCACCCCGACCTGCTGCTCGGAGCCAACGGCTCGGGCGACCAGGCTCCCGGCGAGCACCGTGGTGCACCTGGCACCCACAGGGGAGGCGCATAGCCGTGCCGCGCCCGCAAGCAAGGACGATCACCTTCACGATCGACGGCCGCGAGGTGCAGGCCCCCGAGAACACCATGCTGGTGGATGCCGCCAAGCTCGGCGACGTCGAGATCCCCGTCTTCTGTTACGAGCCCAAGCTGGGCCAGCCGGTCGGCGCCTGCCGCATGTGCCTGGTCGAAATCGAGGGCATCCCCAAGCTCCAGACGGGCTGCTCGACGCCGGTCAAGGACGGGATGGTCGTCTACACCCAGACCGAGCGGGTCAAGACCGCCCAGCAGTCCGTGGTCGAGTTCCTGCTGATCAACCACCCGCTCGACTGCCCGGTCTGCGACAAGGGCGGGGAGTGCCCGCTGCAGGACATCACGTTCGGCTGGGGCAGCGGCATCTCGCGCTTCATCGAGCCCAAGCGCCATTTCGTCAAGCCGCTCGAGCTCTCGCCGCTGATCGCCATCGACCGCGAGCGCTGCATCCTCTGCTACCGCTGCGTGCGCTTCTCTCAGGAGATCTCCGAGGACTACCAGTTGGTTCTGCTGGAGCGCGGCGCGCACTCCTACGTCTCGACCTTCGATGGCCATCCCTACGTCGCGCCGTTCAGCGGCAACATCATCGAGCTTTGCCCGGTGGGCGCGCTGACCTCGCGTCCCTACCGCTTCAGGGCCCGGCCCTGGGACATCGAGGGCGCGGGCTCGATCTGCACCCTCTGCCCGGCCCAGTGCAACGTGACGGTGACAGTCCGCGACGAGAAGGCCCTGCGGATCCTGGCGCGCCAGAACCCCGAGGTGGACGACGGCTGGCTCTGTGACAAGGGCCGCTTCGCATATCAGTCGATCCACTCGCCGGAGCGGATCACCGAGCCGATGCTGCGCGACGGCGGGCAGCTGCGCCCGGTCACCTGGGAGCGCGCCCTAGCCGAGGCCGCATCGAGCCTCGCCCGGGCCGGCGCCGAGACCGGAGCGATCGTCGGCGGGCAGGCGACCGGCGAGGAGGGCCTCCTGCTCTCGCGGCTGATGCGCGAGGCACTCGGCTCCCCCCACCTGGACTCGCGCCGCGCGGGCACACTCGACCTGCAGCTGCAAAGGGCCCTCGGCGCCCCCGAGCTGCAGGCACGCACGAGCGACCTCGAGTTCGCCCACGCGGTCCTGGTGCTGGACGCCGACCCCGTCAACGACGCGCCGATCTTCGACCTGCGCCTGCGCAAGGGGATTCGCCGGCGCGGCCTGAAGCTCGCCGTGGCCTCGCCGGCCGAGAGCTCGCTGGACGCCGGCGCGGGTGCGGTCGTGCGCTACACGCCTGGAGCCGGCGCGGCATTTGCGGCCGCGCTCGCCAGCGCGCTGGGCGATGGCGTGGAGCTCGACGGCCTCGCCGAACAGGCCGGCAGCGACCCCCGGGCGGTCCGTGAGCTCGCCGCGCTGCTGCGCGGCCCGGAGAGCAACGATGAGCCGCCCCGCGAGGTCGTGGTGCTGTGGGGCGAGCGCCTCTGCTCGGGAGCCAACGGCGAGGCGGCGGGCGCCGCGCTGCTCGAGATCGCAGCTGCACTCGGCCTCGGCAAAACGGACGGCTCGGGGCTGCTCGAAATCCCGAGCGGGGCCAACGGCCGGGGACTGCGTGAGGCGGGGGTGCTGCCAAACGCGGGACCGGGCCTCTCCGAGCCCGGGCGGACGGGCGGGCGCGGCGCCGCAGCGATTGCCGGCGGCCTTGCCCATGGCAGCCTCAGCGCCCTCTACCTGCTCCAGGCCGACCCGTTGCGCGATCTGCCCGAACGGGCCATCTGGGAGCGGGCGCTCTCGAGCGCATCGACGGTCATCGCCCACGCCGCCTTCATGACGGAGACGATCAGCGAGCATGCCGACGTCGTCTTCCCGGCCGAGTCCTATGCCGAGAAGGAGGGCACGATCGTCCACCCCGACGGGCGCCTGCAGCGCCTGCGCCCCGCGATCGCACGGCCGGGTGAGATCCGCGCCGGCTGGCAGGTGCTGTCAGAGCTCTCGCTGCGCCTGGGCCTCGACCTCGACGTGCTGAGCGGCGCCATGGCCTCGCGCCAGCTGCTCGGGACGGTCCCCTTCTACGCCGGCATCACGCTCGAGCAGATCGGGGGCCGGGGCGTGCGCTGGCAGGAGCGCGAGGCGGCCGGCGCCTATCCCGCAGCCGGCGCTCAGCCGGATCCCGGGGCGCCCAGGCCGACCAACGGACAGGACGCCGAACTGGCGGCCTACCGCTCGGTCTGGGACGCGGCAGAGGTCGAGTTCTCGCCCGCGCTGGAGTTCCTGTTTCCGCGCCGCGAGCTGGTGGGCCGATGATCGCGACGGTCGGCTACTACGAGCCCTGGTGGATCCAGATCATCAAGGCAATCGTCATCTTCGCGATCGGGCTGCAGCTGGTCCCGGTCGTGCTGTTGGCCGAGCGCAAGCTGCTCGGCCGCTTCCAGGCGCGCTACGGCCCCAACCGCGTGGGCCCCTACGGTGCGCTGCAGCCGCTGGCCGACATCCTCAAGCTCCTGACCAAGGAGCAGTTCCGCCCGACGAGCTCGATCGGCTTCCTGTTCGCCCTGGCCCCGATCATCTCGATCCTCACCGCCGTCGCGGCCTTCGCGATCATCCCCTTCGGCAACACCCAGGACATCTTCGGCACCAAAGTCGGGCTCTACGGCATCGACGTCTCGATCGGCCCGCTCTACGTGTTCGCCCTGGGGGGCGTGGCCTTCTACGGGATCATGCTCGGAGGCTGGGCCTCAGGCTCGAAGTACTCGTTCCTGGGCGCCATGCGCGGCGCCGCCCAGCTGATCTCCTACGAGGTCTCGCAGGGACTGGCGCTGGTGGGCGTGATCATGACCGCCCAGACGCTGTCGCTGACGGGGATCGTCGTGGCTCAGAAAGGCATGTGGTACTTCATCCCGCAGTTCTTCGGCTTCCTGATCTTCCTGACGGCCAGCTTCGCTGAGACCAACCGCGCTCCGTTCGACCTGACCGAGGCGGACGCCGAGCTGGTGGGCGGCTACAACACCGAGTATGGCGGCGGGCGCTTCGCGTCCTACTACTTCGCCGAGTACCTCAACGTGATCGTCGTCTCGGGGATCGTCACGACGGTGTTCCTCGGCGGCTGGCTGCTGCCGTTCGGCATCCACCCGCCCGGTTGGGTCGACCCGTTCGTGGTGCTCGGAAAGATGTCGCTGATCGTCTTCCTGTTCATCTGGATCCGGGCTACGCTGCCGCGCCTGCGCTACGACCAGCTGATGAGCTTCGGCTGGAAGATCCTGCTGCCGCTGGCCACGCTCAACACGCTCGTGACGGCGATTGTCGTGGTGGCAACCCACTGATGGCCACCGAGATCCCCCAGCCCGAGCACACGACGAGCCTCAACGTCGAGGGATGGCACCCCGGCGATGACGTGATCGAGGTCAAGCGCACGCCCGCTCCGGGACCGGCGCGCAGCACATGGCGCACGTTCGTCGAGACGCTGCGCGGCCTCGGCACGACCTTCGGCCGCTTCCACGAGCCGGCGATCACGATCCAGTACCCCGAGGAGAAGACGCCCGTCTACCCGCGCTTTCGCGGCCGCCACAAGCTGCACAAGTTCGAGGACACGGGCCTTGAGAAGTGCGTCGGCTGCTCGCTGTGCGCGGCCGCCTGCCCGTCCGACTGCATCCGCGTGGTGGCCGCAGAGAACACGCCCGAGCACCGCGTCTCTGCCGGCGAGCGTTATGCGGCGGTCTATGAGATCAACCTCTCGCGGTGCATCTTCTGCGGCTACTGCGAGATCGCCTGCCCGTTCGACGCGATCACCATGGGCCACGACTACGAGCTCTCCGACTACGACCGGACCGACCTGATCTTCACCAAGGAGATGCTGCTCGCGGAGCCGCTCGAGCGGACCCCGCTGAGGAACGAGGGCGAGTGAGCTCGGTCCTGTTCTTCATCGCCGGCATCGGCGCGATCGCGGGCGCCATCGGCGTGGTGAGTCTGCGCAACCCCTTCTACTGCGTGCTGTCGCTGGTCGGGCATCTGATCTCGCTGGCGCTGCTGTTCCTGCTGCTGCGCTCGGAGTTCGTTGCGGCCGTCCAGGTGGTGGTCTACGCAGGGGCCGTGATGGTCCTCTACGTGTTCGTGGTCGCCTATGTGGGCGGGGACGGCGAGACGATCGGCCAGCGCCTGCACGCCAGCACCAGCGGCCCCTCGGCGGCGCGACTGCGGATGGGCGGGGCGATCCTCGCGGCAGCCGTCGGCGTGGAGCTGATGATCGCCCTCCTGGGCACAGGCCTGTCGGGCGTCGACGGCCACGGCGCCGGCTACGCGCCCGGCCCGCAGACCTACGGCACCCCCGCCTACATCGGCAAGCTGCTGCTGACGCGGTTCCTGCTCGCCTTCGAGGTCGCATCCTTTTTGCTGTTGATCGCCGCCGTCGGCGCCGTCGTGCTGGCACGTAGGCGGGGCGGCCTCGAGGACGGCGAGGACGAGCGGCTCACGCCGATGGACCTGCTGCGCCCGCGCGGCACCGGGACGATGGCCGAGGGCGTCGGGAGACGGAACGGGTGAGCATCGGCTGGTACCTGGCGGTCTCGGCGATCGTCTTCTCTCTGGGCGCCTTCGGGGTCATGACCCGGCGCAACCCGCTGGTGCTGTTGCTCTGCCTGGAGCTGATGCTCAACGGCGCCAACCTGGCGCTGATCGCCTTCGCCCGCATGTGGGGCAACGGCGATGGGCAGATCCTGGCGCTGGTCGTCATGACCGTGGCCGCCTGCGAGGTGTGCATCGGCCTCGGCATGATCGTGGCCATCCACCGCCGCCACATTCCCGTCGACGTGGATGAACTCAGGGAGCTCCAGGGATGAGGCTGGGAGCCTGCGCGGGCTTCACCGGAGGGGCGTCGTGAGCACCACCACATGGGGCTGGCTGGTCCTTGCCTTCCCGCTGCTCGGGACGATCGCGACGGGTGTCGGCTACAAGCGCCTTCCGGGACGCTCGGCCGGCTGGATCGGCACGGCAGCCATCTTCCTGGCGTTCGTCGCGGCCGTCGGCTGTCTGATCTCGCTGCAGGGCCACGCCGAACAGCACCGCCAGATCGTCTCCTCCCTGTGGAACTACGCATCGACGACCGGCATCGACGCCCAGCTGTCGATCCTCGTGGACCCGCTGTCGGTCTTCATGATCCTGACCGTCACCGGGGTCTCGACGCTGATCCACCTCTACTCCGTCTCATACATGGACGGCGACGAGGGCTTCGTCCGCTACTTCTCCTACCTGAACTTCTTCGTCTTCTCGATGCTCCTGCTGGTGCTGGCGGGGAACTTCGTCATCCTGATCGCCGGCTGGGCCTTCGTCGGCGCGGCCTCCTATTTGCTGATCTCCTTCTGGTACCGGCGCACGACCGCCACCAAAGCCGGGATCAAGGCGTTCGTGATCAACGTCATCGGCGACGTGGGCCTCGTGCTGGGCACCTACTTCATCTTCAAGCACACCGGCACCCTGGACTTCCTGCGCACCTTCCACGCCGCCTCCGCCGGCGCCTTCGGACACTCAAAGAACGAGGGCGATCTCGTCGCCGGCTGCATCCTGCTGCTCGTCGGCGCCTTCGCCAAGTCGGCTCAGATCCCGCTGCACACCTGGCTGCCCGACGCCATGGAGGGCCCCACCCCGGTCAGCTCCCTGATCCACGCCGCCACCATGGTCACCGCCGGCGTCTACCTGATCGCGCGCATGCACCCACTGTTCGAACTGGCCCCCGCCGCTCAGGACGTCGGAGCGGTCGTGGGTGCCCTGACGCTGCTGATCGCCGGCACCATCGGCCTGGCCCAGACGGACATCAAGCGTGTCATCGCCTACTCGACCATGTCGCAGATCGGCTACATGATCATGGGGGTCTCGGTGGGTGCCTATGCCGCCGGCCTGTTCCACCTGATGACCCACGCATTCTTCAAGGCCCTGCTGTTCATGAGCGCCGGCTCGATCATCGGCGCGATGGGCGGCGAGCAGTCGCTCGACAGGATGGGCGGCTTTCGCAAGGCCATGCCGTTCACCTACGGCTGCTTCATCATCGGTGGCCTAGCGCTCTCGGGCATCCCCCCCTTCTCGGGCTTCTTCTCCAAGGATGAGATCCTGCTCGTGACCGGCGAGCAGGGCGGCTGGCACTGGGCGCTCTACGTGATCGGCTACATCGGTGCCATGTTCACCGCGGTCTACACCTTCAGGATGATCTTCCGTGCCTTCCACGGCCAGCCGGTGCCCGAGGCACGCGAGCTCGAAGAAGGGCACCTGCACCACGCCGAGCACCCCACCAACCCTGCCAACGGTGAGATCGAGGACACCGAGGTCGGCTTCCCCGGCCCCAACCACGCGATCGCCGAGCGGGCTCTGCCGATGCGCATCGCCATGGGTCTGCTGGCGCTCGGTGCCGTCGGCGCCGGGCTGATCCAGATTCCCAAGGTCGACTTCGTGGTGGACGACTTCCTGCGCCCGAGCTTCGCCGGATCAGCGCTCTATGAACCGCATACCAAGGACGGCCTGCTGGCCTTCGGGCTGATCCTCGGGACGCTGATCGGCCTGGCGGGCATCGCGATCGCCTACCGCGTCTGGGTCGCCCGGCCGGGCACCTCCGAGCGGGTCCGTACACGGCTCAGCCCGCTCTATGAGCTGTTCGTCAACAAGTGGTACTTCGACGAGATCATCGACGCCGCCGTGGTGCGGCCGATGGCCGCCGCCGGCATCTTCGCCCGCGACGTCTTTGAGCGGCGCGTCATCGATGAGACGATCATCGGCGGCACCACCGGCGTCGTCAGGGCAGGCTCGGCAGCCGTGCGGGCGGTGCAGAGCGGCTTCGTGCGCTACTACGCAGCGCTGCTGCTGCTGGGCGTGGCCGTGACCGGTTTCTACTTCCTCCTGCAGAGCTGAGCTGAGCGACCATGCCGCCACTCTCAATCATCGTCTGGCTGCCGGCGGCCGGCGGCCTGCTCGGCGCGTTGGTGCCCTGGCGAACGAAGGCCGCGCAGGACGGCGCCGGAGGCCGCGCACGAGCCATCAGCCCCCCTGGCGTAATCGCCCTGATCGGGACGATCGTGGCGCTGGGCCTGTCGATCGGCTACATCGCCGACTACAAGCCGGGCGGCGGGCTGCAGCATCTCACCGACACCATGTGGATCTCCTCGCTGGGCGTCCACTACAAGCTGGCCGTCACCGGGCTGAACGTCTTTCTGGTGGGCATGACGACGCTGCTGTTCACGGCCGCCACGCTGGCCTGCAATGTGCGCCAGACGCCGCTGGACCGTCCCCGCCTCTTCTATTTCCAGTTCATGCTGGCCGAGTCGGCCGTCCTCGGCGCCTTCCTGGCCCAGGACCTGGCGCTGTTCGTGGCCTTCTTCGATCTGATGCTGATCCCCTTCTACTTCCTAATCGGCACCTGGGGCCGGGAGCCCGACCGTGTCAGAGCGACGACCAAGCTGGTCATCTACACACTCGTGGGTTCGCTGCTGATGCTGGCCGCGGCCATCGCCACCGGCGTCCTCGCCTCCCAGCAGGGTGGAGGCCACATCGACTTCGCCCTCACGGCCCTGAAGGCGCTGCCGCTCTCGACCGGCTCGCAGGAGTGGATCTTCCTGTTCTTCGCGGCGGCCTTCCTCGTCAAGATGCCCGCCTTCCCGCTGCACGGCTGGATGCCGGACGGCTACCGGGCCATGCCGACCGAGGTCCTGATGGTCTTCTCGGGCGTCCTCTCGAAGGTGGGCGCCTACGGCTTCTTGGCGATCGTCCTGCCGCTCTTCCCCAGGGCAGCCGTCCACTTCCAGACGCTGATGCTGCTGATCGCCCTGATCTCGATCATCTACGGGTCGATGCAGGCCTTCAGCCAGACCGACGCCCGCCTGGTCGCCGGATACTCCTCGGTGGCCCAGCTCGGCTTCATCACACTTGGCATCTTCGCCCTGAACCCGCAGGGCGCCCAGGGTGCGCTGCTCCAGATGGTCAACCACGGGCTGGTCGTCGCGCCGCTGCTGTTCATCGTCGGCCTGTTGGCCCAGCGGGCGGGCGGATCGGAAGACATCCGCGAGATGGGCGGCATCGCCTTCCGGGCGCCCGTGCTCGCAACGATGTTCCTGATCGTGGCGCTGGCAACCCTCGCGATCCCCGGCTCGTCCAACTTCGTGGGTGAGTTCCTGATCCTGCTCGGCGTTTTCAAAGCCAAGCTGGCAATCGCCATCATCGCCTTCAGCGGCGTCGTCCTGGCCAGCGTCTACGCCCTGCGCCTGTTCATCCGCGCGATGCACAACCGCGTCGGGCCGAAGGTCAATTCGCGTGAGATCTCGCTGACGGACGGCCTCGTGCTCGCACCCGTGATCGCCGTGATCCTGTTCATGGCCCTCTACCCGCAGCTCGCCCTGCACCGCAGCGAAGGGTCGGTCAAGTCCACCGTGTTCGAGGCACATGCCTTCGCCACCTTCGGGTCCGACGTCCACGTGTTCGCCAGCAACCCCCCGGCCCTGGTGACCAAGTGACCCCCATCCTCGCCACCGCCCATCTCAAAGGGCCGCACGTCGACTTCGGCGGTCTCTCGCCGCTGATCGCCCTGCTGGGGGGTGCGGCGATTGTCCTGATGTTCGGACTGCTGGGTTCGCGCTGGGTCCGCTCGCAGCTTGTCCCGGCGCTGTCGCTCGCCTCGCTCGGCGCTGCGCTCGGCCTGACCATCTGGCAGTGGGGCGCTGACAAGTCGATCGTCTCGGGTGCCCTGCGCGTCGATGGCCTGTCGCTGCTGCTCAACCTGATCCTGATCGCCGGGGGTGCCTGCACGGTCCTGCTGGCCTGGCGCTCGCTGGCGGCCCGCGAAGCGGCCCATGGCGAGTTCCACGCGCTCCTTTTGACCTCCGTCGGGGGCATGTCGCTGCTGGCAGGAGCCCAGAACATGGTCACGCTGTTCATCGGCCTCGAGCTCCTGTCGATCCCGCTCTATGTCCTGTGCGCCACCGAGATGCGCCGTGAGCACTCGCTCGAGTCCGGGTTGAAGTACCTGATCGTCGGCTCGGTCGGCTCGGCCACCCTGCTCTACGGGATGGCCATGATCTACGGTGCCACCGGGACGACCGACTTCTCAGGCATCGCCACGGCGCTCTCAACCGGAGGACTGGCAACCGACCCCCTGACGCTGACCGGGATCGCCCTGTGCGTGGCGGGCCTAGCCTTCAAGGCCTCGGTGGCGCCCTTCCACCAGTGGACCCCCGATGTCTACGAGGGCGCGCCCACGCCGGTCACGGCCTTCATGGCCGTCACCACCAAGGTTGCCGCGCTCGGCGTCTTCCTGCGCTTCTTCGACATCGCCCTGATCGAAGCCCAGAGCAGCTGGGGCCCGGCGGTGGCGGCACTGGCGGCGATCACCATCATCGTCGGCAACGTGGGCGCCCTGGGGCAGTCCTCGCTCAAGCGGATGCTGGCCTACTCCTCGGTCGCCCAGGCCGGCTACATGCTGGCCGGCGTCGTCGTGGCGACACAGCTGGGCATCAGGGCTACCGCCTTCTACCTCGCGGTCTACCTGTTCATGAACATGGCGGCCTTTGCCGTGATCGTCGCCCGCGAGCGCGAAACGGGCCGCGACGACTCGATCGACACGCTGGCCGGTATCGGCCGCGAGCGTCCCTGGCTCGCCTGGCCGATGACGCTGGCGATGCTCGGCCTCGCCGGGATCCCGGCGACGGCCGGGTTCATGGGCAAGTTCTACCTGATCGATGCGGCCGTCTCGGGCAGCTACACCTGGCTGGGGGTGGTCATCGTGGTCGGCTCGATGATCTCGCTGGGCTACTACCTCCCGGTCATCGCGGCCATGTGGATGCGGCCCTCACAGGCCCCCTCCCCACTGGCCGGGCCGCTACCCGCGCTGGCCGGCGGCTCGCCCGAGCTGGACGAGCAGCTCGAGGCGCCCACCCCCACCCAGCCGGAGGTCGTCTTCGTGGCCGTTCTGGCCGGCGCCGCGGTCCTGGTCTTCGGGATCATTCCCCAGCCGCTGTTCGACCTCGTCCAGCACGCCGGCTCGTCGTTCACCGGACTGTTCTGAGCTTACGGCCCGATCCCCGGCCGTCACCTTGAGCGCTTTCTCTTTCACTGTCCAGACGGCTCTGGTGGCGTCACTCGAGACTTCCCGCACTCGAACCTGATCTGCCGCTTCACCATTTCGTCCCTCCCTTCTCCGACGCGGAGATGGTGAAGCACGGCGTGTGCTTTGCCGAGGCTTTCCCGCACCAGAACGACCGAGGGCCCCCGGCTCGGCGGGGGCCCTCCTGGTGCGTGGCGGCAGCGGCTCAGATCACGCGGGGGTGTCGCAGCCGTACTCGAATGATTCCTGCTCGGCACGAAGGACCGCCGCTTCGGCGTTTTCCACTTCTTTGCCCGCCATCCAGGCCCCTGCGCCGCCGAGTGCCTGCCATTCCTTGTCGTCGCCGAGAACGCCGGTGGCGGAGCCGAGCTGGCTGCTGATGCGGGTGCAGGGACTGACCCCGCCTTCGGTGAAGTTGCCGTGGGTGATGACCTGTCCACCGACGACGATCGTGTGCCACTGTGCCTGGGAGGCCGCCGGAACGACAGCGGCGCCGAGGAAGCCGGCCGAGGCGACGAGGGCGATCATCTTGTTGCGGGTCCTGGTGGAAAACATGTGAGCCTCCTGTAAGAGCGGGTTGGTTTGTAAGACCATCCTCGCCCTGCAGGAGAACTCCGGAAAGACACCCCAGGGGTAGGACTCACTTACCCCGCAGCCGGCGCCGATCCCTGCCGCGGGGCCCTCGCTTAGACTGTCGACGTGTCTGACGACGAACTCGTCATCGGTGGCCAACTCGGCAACTACGTCATCGAATCGGTGATCGGGCGCGGGGGTATGAGCGTGGTCTACCGGGCCAGGCACTCGCGGCTCGGCATGTGGGTCGCACTGAAGGTGCTGGCGGCTGAGCTCGGCTCCGATGACGGCTTTCGCGAGCGCTTCCTGCGCGAGGCGCAGATGGCTTCGGCGGTCGAACATCCCAACGTGATCCCGATTCACGACGTGGGTGTGCACGACGGGTCGATCTACATCGTCATGCGCCATGTCTCCGGCGGAGATCTCAAGTCGCTGCTGGCACAGTCACCGATGCTCGATCCGTCGCTGGCCTCGGCGATTCTCACACCGGTCGCACTGGCACTCGACGCGGCCCACGCCACCGGGCTGGTCCATCGCGACGTCAAGCCGGCCAACGTGCTGATCCAGCGCTCGCAGTCCGGCGAGATCGAGCATGTCTACCTGACCGACTTCGGTATCGCCAAGAGCACCTCCGCGCTCACCGGCCTGACCGGAACCGGAGTCTTCATAGGCACGATCGAGTACATGGCCCCCGAGCAGATGGAAGCACGCGAGATCGGCCCGCAGACCGACGTCTATGCCCTCGGCGCGACGCTCTACCAATGCCTGACCGGGCGTGTTCCCTTTCAGCGCGAGCTCGCCGAAGGCATTCGCCCGGCGATCGGCGATCCGCAGAGCGTCACCGGCTCACGGCCGGAGCTGCCCGCGGCGGTCGACGAGATCTTCGCCAAGGCTCTCGCCAGACACCCGGTGGACCGTTACGAGAGCTGCGAGGAGCTGATGCGAGAGTTCGCCGCCGCGCTGCGGGCCGAGGATGCCGGCGTACCCGCGGCACCGTTCGCCTCGACCATGACCTCGCCCGCGCTCGCCGCCTCCGGGCTCGCTGCGAGTGATGCCGGCCCGGCGCCCGGCGCGCCCGCCGATGCCCACCCCCGGGATGGCGCGAGCGAGGACACGCCGCCGCAGCCTGCGCGGCGATCGCGCCGGGGAGCCCTGATCGGCGTCCTGGGCATCGTGCTGCTGGCCGCTGTCGGCGCCGCCATCGTGCTCGCCACCTCGGGCTCCGGGTCGCCGGCGGGGCGTCCCTCCTCCGCCACACTCGGCCAGGTGCCCACCAACCACGTCACCGGATCGGGCACCGTATCCCTGCGGCTCGACGGCAACCGGGCGACGGTGACGCTGACGACCAGCGGCCTCGACGACGGGGCTCCGCTGGTGCACGCCATGCATATCCACGCCGGCGGAAAAGGCGAGTGCCCGCCGGCCTCCGCGGCACGGCTGCACAACGGCCACCTGGCGATCGACACCAACGACGGGATCAACTACTACGGCCCGCCCGTCCAGGCGCTCACCACCCGCGGTGATACGAGCGTGGGCAGCATCCTCGTCTTCTCCCGCTACCCGACCGGCGGCACGATCCGCTATTCGCGGACGATCGCGCTGCCCGCGGCTGTCGCCAGGTACATCCGGGAGAATGATGCGGTGATCGTCATACACGGGATCGATTACGACCACAGCGGGATCTACAGCGGCGTGCTGGACCGCAGCGACCTCGACGCCACCCTGCCCGCCACCGCGACAGCGCCCGCGCTCTGCGGCCGGCTGGTCGGGCCGCAGGAACTCGCGGCCGCGGCGCCTCGCGCGGCTCGCCCGGTCCTCTACACCGCATCGCTTGCCAAGATGTCGCTCGCAGAAGCCTTCCTGTGTCTCGCGCCCGGGTCCGCCACCACACCCGCAGGCGAGCGGCGCCGGAGCGCCGGCAAGCTCGCCTCGGCCGCGCTGCCCTCCGCATAGACGATGCAGGCCGCCGCAAGCTCGAACGATCCGGACCCCCTTGCGCGGCATTCCCTGTCGGCCACCGACCTCAAGGCGCTGCTCGAGGTGCAGAGGGCGGGAAAGGCGTTCATCGCGCTGCGCGATGGTGAGGGCGAGCTGCGCTTCTTCTGCCCGCCCGAGGGCGAGGAGACCAGCACCGTCGGGCGGCGACCGGAGACGGACCTATCGATCGGCTGGGATGCCGAGGTTTCGGGCCTCCATGCCGAGCTGCACCACGTGGGAGGCGAATGGGCCATCGTCGATGACGGCCTGTCGCGGAACGGGACCTTTGTGGACGGAAAGCGAATCTCCGGTCGCCAGCGCCTGCGCGACGGCAGCCGGATCAGGGTCGGCGCGACCGTACTCGCCTACCGTGCGCAGCAGCTCAGCCCCGTCGGTGAGACGGTCGTGGCCGGGCAGCGCCCGGAGATCCAGCTGACGGACAGCCAACGGCGCGTGCTGCTGGCCCTGTGCCGTCCCTATCGCGCGGGCGGCTTCGGCACACCGGCGACCAACCAGCAGATCGCCGACGAGGTCTTCCTCGGCGTGGACGCCGTCAAGATGCACCTGCGCACGCTGTTCGCCAAGTTCGGGCTGGCCGATCTGCCGCAGAACCAGAAGCGCACCACCCTCGCCGAACGCGCCCTTCAGTCGGGCTCGATCTCGCACCACGAACTGGACTGAGCCCGGGCGGCCGGGAGCCCTGGCGCCTACAGCCGGCCCGAGGCCTCAGCCGCGTCCTCGGCTTCGGTCAGCTGTCGCTCGACGAGGTCCAGGCCCGCCGACCAGAAACCTGGGTCGGACAGATCGATGCCGACGATCGCCCCGAGCTCCTCGGGGCTTTTTGATCCGCCGGCCGACAGCAGCTCAAGGTAGCGGGGCACCATCTCATCGCCCAGCTGCTCGTAGCGCTCATAGACCGACAGCGCCAGCAGCTGCCCGTAGGCGTAGGCGTAGACGTAGCCGGGACTGCCGATGAAGTGCGGGATGTAGGACCACCAGGTGCGGTAGCCCTCGGTCAGCTCGACCGAGTCGCCGAACAGCTCCTCCTGGCTGGCGGCCCACAGCTCGCCGAAGCGATCGACCGAGATCTCGCCCTCCTCGCGACGCGCCGTGTGCACCAGGTGCTCGAAGCGGTTCATGGCGATCTGGCGGAAGACCGTGGCGATCGTGTCCTCGAGGTTCTCGGCCAGCAGCGCCAGGCGCGAGGCCGGCGAGGAGTCCTCCGCCAGCAGTTTGCTGAAGACGATCGTCTCGCCGAAGACCGAGGCCGTCTCGGCCAGGGTCAGTGGCGTGTGCTGCTGGAAGATGCCCTGGCGGGCGGCCAGGGCGAAGTGGACGCCGTGGCCGAGCTCATGCGCGAGTGTCAGCACATCGCGCCGGCGCGAGGTGTAGTTGAGCAGCACGTAGGGGAACTCGGACGGCACGGTGCCTGCGCAGAAGGCGCCGCCGCGCTTGGCCGGGCGCAGGGGCGCGTCGATCCGGTGCTCGTCAAAGAACCGTTTGGCCAGCGCGCCCAGCTCGGGGGAAAAGGAGCCGTAGCAGTCGAGCACCAGCTCCCTGGCGTCGGAATAGGGGAAGGAGACCTCGTCCTCGGCAACCGATGCCATGCGGTCGTAGTCGGCCAGACGCTCGATGCCCAGCAACCGGGCCTTCAGCCGATACCAGCGCCGAGGGATCTCATAGCGGCCGCGGACGGCCTCGATCAGAGCGGCCACCGACTCATCAGATGCCTCATTGGAGAGGTTGCGCGCCGCCAGCCAGTGCGGGTAGCCGCGCAGCCTGTCATCGGTTGCCTTGTCGGCGAGGAGGGTGTTGAAGAGATAGGCCCGGGTGCGCAGGCCCGGCGCCAGAGCCTCGGTGACCCCCTCGGCGGCAATCCTGCGGACCTCGCGGTCGGGGCCCTGCAGGCGGCTGAGGGCGACTTCCAGGGGAACCCGCTCGCTCTCCCCCCCACCCGTGGCCAAGTCGACCTCGATGACCGACGTCAGCTCCTCGAACAGCCGCGTCCAGGCGCCGGCGCCCGTCAGCGCCTTCTCGGTCAGGATCCGCTCCTCGGGCTCTGAGAGCAGATGCTCGCGGTAGCGGCGGATGTTGCGCAGGTGGTGGCGGCAGAAGTCAAGGCCCGCCCCCGAGAGCAGCTCCTCGGCGCGCTCATCCTTGAGCGCCGCCCACTCGAGCTCGAAGAACAGCAGCGTCGTCTGGATCGCCGTCTCCTGCTCCTGGACCCACTGCAGCAGCGCTCCGTTGGCCGGGTCGGCGGTGTCGGTGGAGAACCTCAGCGCGGCGTAGTAGCCACCGCGGCCGACCAGCTCCTGGAGCTCGGCGAGCTCGTGCATGGCTGCGGCCAGGCCCCCGCTGTCGAGCTCGGCCAGCTTGCCGGCGTGCTGCGCGGCGAACTTCTTGGACCGCTCGAGCGCATCGCTGAGGCGGCTGCGCACCCCGTCGGTGCCCTCGCCCGCGACCAGCGGCTCGAGATCCCAGGCGCTGGCCTGGAGCTCGGTGTCGGTCCTCTCCTCGGTCGCCATCGCGCTGAGCTTAGCGTCAGCGGGCTACTGCGACGCCAGCGCGGCCAGCACGTCGAGCTTCCCGGCGCGCCTGGCCGGCAGCTGGGCGGCCAGCACACCCGCGAGCGCGGCGGCGAGCAGCAGGATCGCGAGCGTACCGATCGGGAACGCCTGCCGGTAGCCGGACCCGGATAGCGCAATGCTCGTCACCAGCACCGACGCGACAACACCGATTACGATCCCAAGCACTCCGCCGATCAGTGCCGTTATCACCGACTCGTAGCGAATCATCTGACGGATCTGACGGCGCGAGGCGCCGATCGCGCGCATCATGCCGAGCTCGCGCGTGCGCTCGAAGATCGAGAGGATCAGCGTGTTGACGATCCCGAACAGCGAGACGATCACCGACAGCGTCAGCAACACGTAGATCAGCGTCAGTAGTCCGTTGACCTGGCCGGCGAGGTCGTTCTTGAACTGCGCCGCCGTACGCGAGCGCGCCTGCGGGAACTTTTCCTGGAGCGCTCTGTCGACAGCGGGCTGGACGGTGGCGTTGCTCTGACCCGGCGCGTAGGTCACGAAATCGACACCGTCTTCGCGCTGGCCAAAGGCCGATGTCGCAAGTGCGCGTGGGATCGTTACGGCACCGAGGAGTTCGGCGCTTTCCTTATACGTACCGCGCGTCGTCAGCGTCACGCTGCCACCGCTCGGAGTCAGCATCGAGAAGCTCTGACCGACTCTGAGATGCAGTTTCTTGGCGAGGCCTTCGTTCACGATCGCGTCGTTGCCCGACAGTTCGCGCAGCGTCTGCGCCGAGCCCTGCTTCCATTCAAGTTTGTAGACGTTGGCGAACGACGCCGGTTCCACCGCCGTCACGGCCTCGTTGTCCGAATCGCCGTGCGGACGCCCGATACTGAACGCGACAGCTGTGACCTGAGCCACACCTGGCACCGTGCGAACCGTTCCGGCGACGGCCGGCGGTATGCCCTGTTCGTTGCCCGACTGTGAGTTCTCAACGATCAGGTTGCCGGCGAACTGACTGTCGACAGCGTGGTCGATCGTGGCCTTGAAGCCATCGGCGAGCACCGAGACAAACGCGACGAGCGCCAGACCGACGGTCAGGGCCGCCGCCGTGATCATCGTGCGGCCCGGATGACGGATCGAGTTCTCCTCGGCAAGGCGCCCCGTGATGCCGCGCCAGCGCACGAGCGAGCCAATTGCGTGGCCGAGTGTCGGGACGAGGCGATGGCGGCCACGCCAGGCTCCGACCGCGGCGAACACCGGGCCGATCAGCGGCAGACGGTGCGAGATCGGCGGGCGTCCCGCATCTCGACGCAGGCGGGCGAGCAGGCGCCCGGCGCGGATGACGAAGGCGACGATGATGACCACGCCCAGGCCCGCGCCGACGGTCAGAGCGAGCGTCACGGCGATGACGAGGTAGACGAGGAAAATCACGATTCGCCGTTTCATCGTTGGCACCGGGCGCGGCGGAATCGACAATCCCTCACGCATTGCCGCCAGCGGCGGCACTCGCGTCGCTCGGATCGCCGGCGCGAGCCCGGCGAGCAAAGTCACGAGAACGCCCGCGAGCAACGAGACGACGATCGTGCGCGTCTCCAGCACCGTGCCCGAGTCGGGCAGGGTCGCGCCGAAGGCTTTGAAGAGCGCGTCGAGTCCGTGAGCGACGCCAATGCCGGCGACGAGGCCGAAAACGGCTCCCAGGACTCCGAGCAGCAGGCCTTCGTAGACGACCGAGCGCAGGATCTGACCGCGTGAGGCGCCGAGTGTACGCAGCAGCGCGAGTTCGCGCACACGCTGAGCGATCGTGATCGAGAACGTGTTGAAGATGATGAACGCGCCCACCATCAGCGAGACGTAGGCGAAGATCAGCAGGAAGGTACGCAGGAAGCCGAGGTTTCCTTCGAGGTTGGAGGTTTCCTTCTCTGCCTGCTTGGCGCCTGTGCGCACATCGACGGTGTGCGGGAGCTCGGCGCGAATGCGCTGGCTGAGCTGATCGGGGGTCACGCCGGACTGCGCCGCGACATCGATCTGATCGAAGCGTCCCTGCTTGCCGAGCAGGCGCTGCGCCTCGGACGGCAGGAGCACAGCGGCGGCCGCGCCACCAAACGATTCACCGCCGCCAAACTTGAGGATGCCGACGATCGTGTAGCGACCCGTGGCTGCCGTTCCGGCGACGATCATCTGCTGGCCGATCCTCAGGCCCGAACGCTGAGCCGTCGCTTCGTCGATCGCGACCTGCGACGTGTTGCTCGGGAACGACCCTTTGACAGGCTTGAAGGACTCGAAGCGTGCCGGAACAGTCGAGGCGATGAAAGCCGGCGCAAAGCCGCTCGAGATACGTTTGCGGTGCGTGTCGAGCAGCGTCCCGTTCGTGAACAGCGAACCGGCGGCTTCGGCGACGCCGGATGTCTGGCGCACCGTCTCGAGCATCGACTGCGTGACCGGCGAGGTTTCCGAGCTGATTTCTTTGCCGAGCGTTTCAGACGGGCTGATGACGACGTCGTGGCCCTTGCTCGCGGTGGCGAAGATCTTCGAGAACGAGTTGTTGATCGTGTCCGTGAGGATGTAGGTTCCGGACATCAGGGCGACGCCAAGCACAATCGCCACCGCTGTCAGCGCGACTCGCAGCTTGCGCTGGAAGAACCCGCGCACGACCAGCGCAAACATCAGCCGAGCGCCTTCATCAGATCCAGAGTCTGCTCTGTGCTCACCGCCTCGCCGTCGTGCACCACCCGCCCGTCGGCCAGCACCAGCAGACGGTCCGCGAAGGATGCGGCGTGAGCGTCGTGGGTGACCATGACGACGGTCTGACCGAAGTCGTCCACGGAGCCTCGCAACAGGCCGAGGACATCGCCGGAGGATTTCGAGTCGAGGTTGCCAGAGGGCTCGTCGGCGAAGACGACGGCGGGGCGTGAGACCAGCGCGCGGGCCACCGCGACGCGCTGCTGCTGCCCGCCCGAGAGCTCGGCGGGGCGATGGGTGAGCCGGTCGCGGATGCCCACCGTGTCGATCAGCTGCTCGAGCCACTGGCGGTCGGGCTTGCGCCCGGCGATCGAGATCGGCAGCAGGATGTTCTCCTCAGCCGAGAGGACCGGCAGCAGGTTGAAGGTCTGGAAGATGAAGCCGATCCGGTCGCGGCGCAGGTTCGTGAGCGCCTTGTCATCGAGCTCGGTCAGCTCGACGCCGTCAAGCCGGACGCTGCCCGATGTCGGGCGGTCGAGACCCGCGAGGATGTGCATCAGCGTCGACTTGCCCGAGCCCGACGGGCCCATGATCGCCGTGAAGCGCCCGGCCGGGAAGCTGACCGTCACATCCGACAGTGCATCGACGGCCGCCTCACCCTCGCCGTAGCGCCGGCAGAGATCACGTGCCTCGACGATTCCCTCGGCTGCTCCCGCTTCCACTATTTGGAGTCTAGGACCCCGGCCGGGCGCTCCCGCAGGATCGCGGTCAGGCGTCCATCGTGCGCGTCCGCCACGCGCCGAGCACCAGGAACAGAACGATCCATACAAGGATCACGATGGCGGCCGTCCCGCCTGCCATCGTGACCGCCGACCCGCGCCCGCCGCCGTGATCGCCGAGATCGACCGGGCTGAAATGCGAGATGGCCTGGCTGAGAACCAGCTTGCGCGAGCTGCCGAGCGAGCTGATGTTGGCAAGCACGGGACTGGCCACGAGCTGCCAGCCGATCAGGACCGTCAGCGCCGCCGGGCGTGACCCCGTGAGCGAGCTGAACCCGACGGCGACCACGCAGATCACGCCCGTCGAGAGCAGCGTGAACAACAGGCCGTTGACGAACACCGCACCGCTCGGATCGGGCAGCCCGCCCGCGAAGGCCAGCGTTCCGAGCACCAGCAACAGATAGCCGACGATCACGACCAGCCAGCACAGGCCGAGCGCTGCGGGGACACGGGCTGCGAACAGGGCGATCCGCGAGCGGCCCGTCACGACGAGGTCGCGGAAGACGCCCGCCGCCAGGTCGCCGGCGCCGCCGTCGGTGCCGATCATGATCGCCGCGAGCGGACCGAAGAAGAGCGCCAGGATGCGGATCGCATCGATGTAGCCGATCAATCCCCCGGCCGGGCTGTGTTCGGCCGGGCTCGATGAGTGCTGCGCAACTCGAACGGCGTAGTAGACGAGCAGCGGCAGCAGCGTCAGCACGAGCGCCCAGATCAGGGTTCCGCGCCGCTTGCGGAGCTTCAGGAAGTCGGCCCCCACCATCCTGATCGCGAGAGCGCTCATGCCCGGACCCCCTCGGGCGCCACCGGTGCGTCCAGCCGCGATGTGATCTCCAAGAAGCGATGCTCGAGGCTGTGCCGGACGGGCTCCAGGCGCATCACCGCGACGCCCGCACCGACCAGGGCAGCGTTGATCTCGGCGGCGCTGCGCGGGTCGCCGGCCAGTATCACGCGCAGGCCCTCGTCGGAGGAGCGAGTTTCGAGGATGGCCGGGTTGCCCGTCAGGGCGGCCAGCGCCGCGTCGGCCTGTCCCTCGCCGACACCCACGATCAGTTCGTTGCGCGCTCCGCCACTGGCCAGCTCGGCGATCGGGCCCTGCGTGACGATTTTGCCGCGGTCCACGATGGCGGCCGCATCACAGGTCTTTTCCACCTCATCAAGCAGGTGGGAGGAGATGAAGACGGTGCGCCCCTCCTGCTCGACCATCGCCCGGATCATCTCACGGAACTCCTGGATGCCGCCGGGGTCCAGGCCGTTGGTCGGCTCATCGAGGATCAGCAGCAGCGGGTCGGCCAGCAGGCAACGCGCCACGCCGAGACGCTGGCGCATGCCCATGGAGTAGCTCTTGACCTTGTCCGCGGCGCGATCGGACAGGCCCACCCGCGCCAGCGCGGGCTCGATGCGCCCGTCGGCCTCGACGCCACGCACGGCGGCCACCACGCGCAGGTTCTCGCGGCCCGACAGGTGCATGTGGAAGCGGGGCTCCTCCACGATCGCACCGACGCGCTCGAGGGCCTGCTCCCGCTCCGCGGGGACGGGATGGCCCAGCAGCTGCATGCTCCCGGCGCTCGCCTCGGTGAGACCGAGGAGCGTGCGAATCAGCGTCGTCTTCCCCGCCCCGTTGGGTCCGAGGAAACCGAAGGCACAGCCGCGCGGGACCTGAAGGTCCACGGCGTCCACTGCCGCGCGCTCGCCGAAGCGCTTGGTCAGCCCGCGGGTCTCGATCGCCAGGGGTGACGCTTGCGGCGGACTCGCTTGCTGCTCTTCCGGCATGGCTTGGACATCCTCTGCTCGGTTCCCGTGGCCGGCGCCACACTATTACGTTTCCCGTATTACGTCAAACGTAGCAAATGTGTCCGCCAGGCTGGCGTCAGCGATCTTCCAGCACGACCATAAAGATCGCCTCAGCGGGATCCCGTCACCCGGGGAAGGGTGCGCGGCGTCTATTCCTCCTGCGCCTGAAGCGCCTTGACCTGGGCCTCGAGCTCGCCCATGACCGCCGGATCACGCAGCGTCGTCACATCGCCGAGCGCCCGGCCCTCGGCGATGTCGCGCAGCAGCCGGCGCATGATCTTGCCCGATCGGGTCTTGGGCAGATCGTCGGCCCAGATGATCCGCTTGGGGCGGGCGAACTTCCCGATCCGCTCGGCCACCGTGGCGCGGATTCCCTCGAGGGTCTCCTGATCGCCGTCGTGGCCGCCCTGCAGCGTCACGAAGGCGACGATGGCCTGGCCGGAGTCCTCGTCATGCTGGCCGATGACGGCCGCCTCGGCAACGTCGGCGTGGGCCACGATGGCCGACTCGACCTCGGCTGTGGAGAGGCGGTGGCCGGAGACGTTGACGACGTCGTCGATGCGCCCGATCACCCAGAAGTAGCCGTCGCGGTCACGGCGAGAGGCGTCGCCCACCAGGTAGGTCTCCGGGCCGAAGCGCTTGAAGTAGGTCTCGACGAAGCGCTCGGGCTCCTTGTAGAGCGTGCGCAACATCGACGGCCACGGACGCGTGAGTACCAGCAGACCCTGCCCCTCGCTGATGGGCTCGCCGGTGGACTCGTCGAGCACCTCCGCCGCAACTCCGGGAAACGGCTGGGTGGCAGAGCCTGGCTTGGTCTCGGTGATGCCCGGCAGGGGGCTGATCATGATGGCGCCCGTCTCGGTCTGCCACCAGGTGTCGACGATCGGGCACCGTTCGCCGCCGATGACCTTGTGGTACCAGAGCCATGCCTTGGGATTGATCGGCTCGCCCACCGAGCCCAGCAGGCGCAGGCTCGACAGGTCGTGCTCGCCGGGCCACCGGGCGCCCCACTTGATACAGGCGCGGATGGCCGTCGGCGCGCAGTAGAGGATCGTCACCCCGTAGCGCTCGACGAGCTCCCACCAGATGCCCTGGTTGGGGTAGTCGGGGGCTCCCTCCCACATCACCGAGGTGGCCCCGTTACAGAGCGGGCCATAGACGATGTAGGAGTGCCCCGTCACCCAGCCGACATCGGCGGCGCACCAGTAGACGTCGCTCTCGGGCTTCAGGTCGAACACGTAGCGGTGGGTCGCCGAGACCCCCGTCAGGTAGCCGCCGGTCGTGTGCAGGATCCCCTTGGGCTTGGCCGTGGAGCCCGAGGTGTAGAGGATGAACAGGGGGTGCTCGGCGTCGAGCTCCGCGGCCGGGCAGGGCTCGGCGGCGGCCGTGATCTCGTCATAGAAGACATCACGACCCTCCTTCATCTGGCAGGGCGTCCCCTTGCTGCGCACCACGACGATCTTCTCGAGTGTCTCGAGGTCGCCCATCACCTCATCGACACGGTCCTTGACGGCGGCCGTCTTGCCCTTGCGGGCGGCCCCGTCGACGGTGATCAGGACACGCGCCTCGGAGAACTCCATCCGCTCGCGAACGGCCTCCGCGGAAAATCCGCCAAAGACCACGTTGTGCGGTGCCCCGATGCGCGCGCATGCCAGCATCGCCACGACCACCTCGGGGATCATCGGCAGGTAGATGCCGACCACCTCGCCCTGCTTCACGCCGAGCTCCTTCAGCGCCCCGGCGAAACGCTCGACCTCGCCCAGCAGCTCGGCATAGGTGATGTCGCGCTCATCGCCCTCCTCGCCGCGCCAGTGCAGCGCGACGCGCCCGCCGCGCCCCTCCTCGACGTGCCGGTCGAGACAGTTGTAGGAGACGTTCAGCCTGCCCCCGGCGAACCACTTGTAGAAGGGTGGGTCGGAGTCCTCGAGGACTCGATCCCACGGCTTGAACCAGTGCAGCCGCTCGGCCTGGGAGGCCCACCAGGCCTCGGGGTCGGCGGCCGCCTGCTCATAGACGGCGGGATCGTTCAGCAGGGCCTGCTCGCGAAAGCCGGCCGGCGGGGGAAAGCGCTCCTGGTCGAGCAGCCCGGCGAGCTCGCGATCGAGCTCCCCGGCCGCCTGGTCGTGATCGGTGGAGCTCACGCTGGTCACTCTACCTCTCCCTCGGCGGCCCCGTGGGGCCTGCGAGATTCAGCGGGACGACCGGCAGAACAGTCCGGCCGAAGGTCGAGTTGACGACCGCGGCGAAGGACGCGTACCAGGCCGCCGCAGCCGTGGCCAGACCCAGGAAGCCGCCCCATTCGGTGGCCGAAGCGTGGGACCCCGTCGCGCCGATCGCCAACAGGATGAAGGTGACGGTCAGCAGCACGAAGACGAGCAGCACGGCGCCGCTGACGCGCAGTGCAGCCACCGTCATGTAGGCGGTGAAGATCGCCCAGGCCCACAGGTAGACGCCCACCGCATGCCCGGCGTTGCCCCCCACCTGCTTGACGTAGAAGACGTTGAGCGCCCAGAAGGAGATCCAGAAGGCGCCGAACGAGGAGAAGGCGACGGCGCCGAACGTGTTGCCGGTGCGGAACTCCCACATGCCGGCGAGCAGCTGGACGATTCCGCCGTAGACCAGCGCCAGTCCCAGCACGACAGGAGTGCCCTTGTCGTTGACCAGGTTGGAGTTGAACATCGACAGGACGAAGGTGGTCATCGCAAAGCCGGCCAGCCCGAGCGGGCCCGGGTCGGCCGGCTTCCAGCCCGCGCCGATGGCCGTCCCTCCCGGAGGCGGCGCGTGAGAGAGGGTTGGGTCCCGTTCAACAGCCGCCATGGCTCCTCCTTCGGTTCGCATGCGACCGAGAATGCCAGCCGAAGATGCGCTGCACCCTCGCTCCCTAGGTCGACACTACCCGCAACCACACCCCAAGAACCACAAGTTTGCGGCGGCGGCGGCTGCCCCTTTCAGCCCCGCGCGCCGCGCTTGCGCCGCTTGCGCGAGGAGGACTTGACGGGCGTGGCCGCGGGGGTGGCGTCGATCGTCGCCGCCGCGTCCCCGCCCGGGTCGCGCCCAGCCCGTTGGGCCTGCATCTGGGCGCGCGTCGGCCAGGGCCGTGCGATTCCCTCGGTCCACGCGGGCGGATCGCCGCCGGGCCATTTGCCGGCGTAGAGGACGCCCATCATGACCATCCACATCGCCGGCACGAGTTGCAGCTCGGCGCCGCCGATCGGCAGGAAGATCAGCAGCGCCGTGAACATTCCGAGGATCCCCATCCAGCGCGGCAGCAGGCCGACCCGCAGGGCGTTAATCATCACCGTGATCATGCCGGCCGCGAGCGCCAGGCCGGCCAGCAGCGAGAGGTAGGCGACGATCAGGTTCGGCGTGCTCTTGGTCAGTGCCTGATCGACGGCGTGGCTCGTCAGATCGTGCCCCACGGCGAAGTTGTGCGTCTCGATGGCGCCCACTATCTGGTGGGCGAGCGAGGCCACGGCAACCGCGACACCGCCGGCGATGACGAGCGGCCGGGCCAGCGCCCAGCTGTTCGGGCGCCGGAAGGTGGTCGCGTTGAGCAGCAGCAGGAGGATCACAGTGAGCATGCCCACGGCGATCGCTGCCAGGAAGCTCCCGGCAATCAGCGGCAGGGCGTGGTGCGAGATGAATTTGACCTCGCTGGCACGCGGGCTGACGGGAGGATTCGCGACGCCGGAGAGGGCCGGTTTGAGGCCCTCGAACAGCCCCACGGTGGGCGCCCCGTTGAGGGTCGAGGAGATGACGATGGCGCTCAGCAGGTAGAGAAATCCCCCGGCGAACGACGGAACGGAGAGCCGGCTTCGGCGCTCGTTCTCGGTTTCCACCTGCTGGCGGATCTCGCCTGCGCTCGGCATGAGCAGCGCAGTCTATGATCTGAGCATGGAGAGTGGCGGCTTCGGCGACATGTTCGGTGATCCAGAGGAGCTCCAGCGGCGCCTGGCGGAGTTCGCCGAACAGATGCAGGGCAACCAGCGGCTCGCCTGGGCGGACAATGCCATCAAGCTGGCCGTCGACATGACCGTCGCCGCGGTCGCCCGGATCAACATCCAGGGCAATGCGGAGGCACAGGCCGAGCAGATCCGCACGGTGATGGCACTGGTCTTCCCCGAGGCCGTGGCCCTGGTCCGCGAGGCCCGCGAGGGCCTTCAGTAGCGGGACCGTCCCGCCGGTCGGGCCCGCGCCCGTCCGGCCCGCCGTTTGGCGCGCTCGTCCTCCGGATCCGGTGGCGGCTCGTCATCCCGGCCGCGGGATTCGTCCTCGTACTCGTGCGGATCGTGTCCTTCGAGGTCGGCCTCCTTCTCGGCTTCCTGTGATGCCCGTCCCGCCGCGATGACCTCGCGGAACGAGCGGAAACGGAAGATGAAGATGATCGAGGCCAGGCCGAGCGAGGCGGTGAAGGCGGCGATGGCGATCTGCTGGCCCACCGAGTAGGCGGCCACAACGGCGGTCGAGGCCTTGCCCTTGAAGACATCGACCAGCAGCGCCTGCTGCACCCCGGCGCCGCCGGGAGTGAAGGGCACCGCCCCCGCCACCTGGTTGACGGCGAACACGAGCAGGACGTTCTGAATCGAGCCCCCGACCCGGAAGGCATCCAGCAGGAACCAGAAGGCGGCAAAGCGAGAGCTCCAGGCGAGGACCTGCAGCGCCGCCACTTCGCGCAGATAGCGACGTTTGTCGCTGAGGATCGTGAACCCCTGGCGAAAGCGCAGCCAGACCGCCCTGGCTTTGACCGAGAGCATCGCGAAGGCGAGCAGGCCTCCGATCGCGATGACCGTGATCAGGAACAGCGTCAGGCGAAAGTGCGAGGCCAGATAGGAGATGTCGAACGAGCTCAGTTTGGAGAAGTCGGGAGGCTTCGGGAAGACGCCCTGGGTGAAGGCGAAGATCAGGACGAGGACGCCGACGCAGGCGTCGAAGATCGACTCGACGAAGAAGGCGGCGGCCACCGTCGGATAGCGCGAGCCCGGGATCGAAGAGCGAGTCAGGAACAGCTTGATGACGTCCCCGCCTCGAGCCGGCACGACGTTGTTGAAGCCGACGGCCGCGAAGTAGGCACCCCAGATCCTCCGCCACTGAAAGCCGGCCGCCGGATAGGCCGCGCGAAGGCTGTTGAAGAAGGCCCGCGAGCGGATCGTCAGGTTGAGCCCGAAGAACAGCAGCCCGAGCAGCAGCGCGGGCCAGTGCACGGCGGCCAGATCGGAGAAGAACTGCCCGACGGCTTCGAAGAACGTGCTGAGGCTCTGGCCGATCGAGGCTGACGCGAGAAGCACTGGCACAGCTCAAGCGTAGGGAGCGCCCACCCGGCGGGCTACCCCGAGCCGGCGAGCAGGGCGACGCCGATCGCAAGCGGTGCCAGGATCAGGCCCTGGCGCGAATACTCGAGTGCCGATGGACGCAGGCCGCTCGCCCGCGCCGCACGCCACCACAGCAGCACGGCGAGCGAGCCGGTGACGGCCAGGTTGGGTCCCAGGTTGAGCCCGAACAGAAGCGCCTGGGCCTGGCGCGTCCCATGCGCGCTCAGCAGCACAGCCGCAGGGAGATTGTTGACGGCGATGCTCGCCAGCGCCGCAACGGCAGCCGTCGCGGGAGCGCCCGCTCCACGCAGGAGGTCGGCGGGCAGAAGGCCTGCCCGCGCGGCGGTGCCGAGCAGCAACGCGAGCAGGAACAGCCCGGCCAGCGCCCCCAGTCCCAGTGCCGCCAGCGAGCGGCGCAGCGGCTGGCCGTCTCGAGCCCGCCAGAGCAGCAGCCCAACGGCCACGCCCAGCACCGGCAGCGCCGGATCGGCCACGGCGAGCATCAGGGCGCCCGCAACGAGCGTCCCGATCAGGCCCGCGCCGACCCTGACCGGCGCAAGGTCCTCTTGTGGGTGCGAGTTCTCGACACTCAGGCAACGGCGGTGCAGGACGAACAGGGCCGCCGCGGTGATCAGCGGCGCGGCGATGGCCGGCGCGAGCATCTGCGAGAAGAACCCGGAGCCGCCGCCGTGTCCGTCGAGCACCAGCAGGTTGGTGAGGTTTGAGCCCGGAAGGAACATGGATGAGGCATTGGCCATGAAGATGCTCCCGTAGAGGAAGGGCGCCGGCTCGAGGCCCCGCTTTTTGGCGACGCCGATCAGAACTGGGGTGAGGAACACGGCCGAGGTGTCCAGGTTGAGGACGGCAGTGACAACCAGGACCAGGCCGAAGCAGGCTCCCAGCAGTGCGACGGGCGGCCCGGGAAGCCTGATCAGACGCGAGGCCGCAGCGTCGAACAGGCCATCGGCTCCCGCCGCCTGCCCGACCGCGAGCAGCGCCGTGACGAGCACGAACGGCGGCCAGGTCTGGCTGGCTGCGGCTTGCAGATGCGACATCGTGGCGCGCGCGAGCGGACGGGCCGCGCTAGGCGCCGAAGACCGCCGGGCCGCTGCGCAGACGGCGCAGGACGAGCAGGGAGCCGGCGAGTACCAGGAGCACGATCAGCGGGAGCATCGCCTCGCCGCCCGGCCACCGGGCGCCGAGACCCTCGGCGCCCCAGAAGACGCCAAACGAGCTCAACATCACCCCGACGGCGTACTTGAGTGTGTTCTCGGGCACACGGGACAGCGGATGTCGCACGGCCACTCCGGCGGCGAGGACGACCAGGGCCGCGGCGCCCGCCGCGGCGGCGGCCAGCGGGATGTCATGGCGCGAGGCGCCCAGCGTGACGACGATCAGGGCCACCTCCAGGCCCTCTAGCAGGACGCCTTTGAAGGCGACGGTGAAGGAGTAGGGATCCCACGCGCCCGCGGGGCGCTCGGCCTCGCGTGCCGCCTCGAGGCCGGCGCCGAAAGCGGCCGTCTCGTTGCGCATCGCCTTCATGCCCGCCTGGCGCAGGACCGCCTTGCGCAGCCATTGCAGACCGAACACGAGCAGCAGGGCGCCCACCACGACCTTGACGGCGCCGATCGGCAGCGCCCCGAGGCCGGTGCCGAGGATCAGCACCAGGGCCGCGAGGGCCAGCAGCGCGGCCCCCACCCCGGCCAGCGCGGAGTTCCAGCCGCGGCTGACACCGACCGCCAGGACGATGGTCAGCGCCTCGACGCACTCGACGGCACTGGCCAGGAAGACGGACAGCGACAGACCCCACTCGGCTCCGCTCATGCGCCTGAATCTAGCGAGCCGCCTCGGGCGGGCGTCGATGCTGTAAAAACGTAGGATGGCCACTTCGGCTAGACGGGGTTCCGCGGGGAGCGGCGCCGCGAAGAAGCTGACGGTCGCGATCACCGGCCCGACCGGCGAGATCGGAACGTCTGTCGTAGCAGCGCTCGAGCGCTCGCCGGAGGTCGGCAGGATCCTCGGCATGGCCAGGCGGCCCTTCGATCCACGCGAGCGGGGCTGGAAGAAGGTCGTCTATCGCCGCGGCGACGTGCTGGACCGGCGCAAGGTCGCCCGCCTCGTCGAGGGGGCGGACGTGGTCGTGCACCTGGCCTTCATGATCATGGGCAGCGCCAGGGCCAGCCGCCGGGTCAACCTGGATGGCTCGCGGCACGTTTTCGAGGCCGCCTCCGCGGCAGGGGCCAAACGCCTCATCTACGCCTCCTCCGTCGCCGCCTACGGGTTTCATGCCGATAACCCGCAGCCGCTGACAGAGGACCTTCCCGCGCGCGGCTCGAAGGAGCATTACTACTCGGCCCAGAAGGCCGAGGTCGAGGAGCTGCTCGCCGACTCGCTGCACGAGTCGGCCACCGAGGCCTATGTCTTCCGGCCGTGCATCGTGGCCGGCCCCGACGCTCCGCTCCTGATCGACAGCCTCCCCTATACGCAGATCTCCGAGCGCCTGCCGGGACCGGTCCTCAGCCTGCTCGACGGCGTGCCGATCCTGCGTCCGGTGCTGCCCGATCCAGGCGTGCCGTTCCAGCTGGTCCACCATGATGATGTCGCCACCGCGATCCGGGCGGGAGTGCTCGGCCGCGGCCGGCCGGGGGTCTACAACCTTGCCGGAGCGGGGCAGCTGTCCGTGGCCCAGCTTGCCCGGGAGCTCGGCTGGTACTCGATCCCCGTGCCCGAGCTGGCCCTCGGAGCGGCAGCCCAGATGGTTTCGCGACTCGGCTTCCTGCCCACCCAGGCGCAATGGATCGCGGCCTTCCGCGAGCCGGTGATCATGAGTACGGCCAAGGCACGCAAGGAGCTCCGCTGGCGCCCCCGCTATGACGCGATCACGACACTCAGGGAGACGATCGTGGCCAGCAGGATGGATCCCATCATCCGCTGAGGTGCAGTAGCCTCGGAGCGTGGGCGCGGGGACGGGACCCCGCATCAGCCCCGAACCGAGGAGGGGGACATGGCAGCCGGACTCAGGAGCTTCGCCCTGTGCATAACCGCCGCACTGGCGTTCAGCGGTCTCGCCGCCGCGGGCGCCCAGGCCGAACGGGTTGAATGGTCAACGCCGGTGAGCTTCGAAACGCCGGCTGGTCCGGTGAGCTGCGCCGCCACCGCGCAAGCGCCCGACTGGGCCGAAGTCCTCACCACGACCGGACCGCGCAAGCTTACGGCCGAAGTCCTCGGTGCAAGCTCGTTGCGGTGCTCGGTCCCGACCTACGGCGAAGTCGAAATCGCCGCCGGCGGCTTCCCCTGGCGCTTCATCGCCTCCACCAAGCGAGGCGAGGGGCGCCTGAAAGGGACAAAGAAGCTGATCATCGAAATGACGCTGCTGAGCATCGGTGCCAAATGCGTCTATGAAGCCACCAAGGTCACCGGGTCGCTCTCGGGCCAGTCACCGCTCACGCTGAGCTACAGCGCCCCGAAGGTCAAGCTCAACACGGCCCGCAGCCTCTTCCTCTGTCCGAGTGGCGGGAGCTTCAGCGGCTCGATCGCACTACCGTGAGAACGCACCGCCGCGCACCTGGCGCGTAGGCTAGGCGGTCAGTGAGCGCCGAGGAGCAGACAACACCCGCCGCGGGCACGGGCGTGGCCATCGTCACCGACAGCACCACCTACCTGCCCGCCGAGTCATTCGAGCGTCACGGCATCGCTCAGGTGAGCCTCTACGTCGGCTGGAGCGGAGAGCTGGTCCCCGAGCGCGACTACCTGGATCTGGACGCCTTCTACGCCCGCCTGCGCGACTCGCCGCAGCTGCCCAGCACCTCCCAGCCGTCGGTCGGTGACTTTCTGGCCGTCTACCGGCCGCTGACGCAGGCCGGACGCGACATCGTCTCCGTCCACATCGCCGAGGGCCTTTCCGGGACCTGCCAGAGCGCCCGCGAAGCCGCCCGGATCCTGGCCGAGGAGAAGCAGCCAGGTACCGTCCACGTCCATGATGGCCAGACGGGCGCAGGCGGACTCGGGTGCCTAGTACTGGCGGCCGCCGAGATGGCCAAACAGGGCCGCTCGGCCGATGAGATCCTCGCCGGCCTGACAGAGACGCGCCAGACCCTCGACATCTGGTTCTGCCTGGACACGCTCGAGTACCTGCGCAAGGGCGGACGCATCGGCGCCGCCCAGGCCGTCGTGGGCACCGCCTTGAAGATCAAGCCGATCCTGACCTTCGGTGTGGAGATCGCGCCCGTCGGGAGGGTGCGCACGCACTCGCGTGCGATCGAGCGGATGATCGATTACCTGCGCCAGCTCAAGGAGCGAGGCGCCAGCGACTGGATCGTTCAACACGCCCAGGCGCCGGCAGATGCCGAGCGTCTGTGCGAGGCCGGCCGCGAGCTGTTCGCGACCGAGCCGACGTTCTGCACCGAGGTCGGCCCCGTGCTGGGCGCCCACCTGGGCGCCGGGGTGCTCGTCGGCGGGATGCGCCGGCCCTCGCTCAGCTGAGGACCCGCAGGACCCGCTCCATTCCCAGCTGGGCCTCGGAGCGCCCGTCCTGCGTGTGCAGCGGGCAGACCTGCACGTACCAGCCCGGTGGCGCAGCGATTCTCGCCTGTTGCGCCGCGGAGCGGAAGAGCGGCCCCGCGAGGATCAGTGGCGTCGCAGAGACCAGCTTTTCTGCGGCAGCTTCGTGGCCGATCAGCAGGTTGTGCGCAAGCCTCTCTGCGGCCTCGCGCCCACGCGTGGGGAGGATCATGTCCATCTGCGCCATGAACCCTTCGTTTTCAAAGCGCACCAGCTCGCCGTCACGGAGCGTCCGGGGCCCGTTGAAGGCAAAGTCGATCGTCTTCTCGACGGCCGCTGGCGCCGGCAGCACGGCAGGGGAGGCGGCGGGGGTGATCGTGAAGCTCGTGTAGGACCAGCTGCGTGAGTGTTCGCCTTCGGCATCCAGTGCCACGTAGGCGCCGGGAAGGAGCCTGGCCTGCACTTCGCTGCTCGTACCCGGCCACAGCGGGGCGTCGAGGACGATCGTCCCGAAGCGCCCGATGCTGTTGGCGTCTCGCGCACCGTCGGCGGCCAGGAAGGAGAGCAGTTCCCCGGCAGCCACACCCGGGTCGAGCAGGACCAGCACGGGCGTCGGTTCGCTGAGGCCCCTTGCGGCGCTCGTCCGGATCTCGGCCGCGCCCGATTCGCCGGCACCCGTGATTGCGATCGAACGGGGGGCGATCGTGATCGACACCTGGGTGAGCGTGCCCGCGGCCGATACGGGCACGGCCAGCATCAGCCAGCTCACGCAGACAGCCAGCGAACCGAGCCGGACCTTCGCCTGCCGGCGGGGAGCTCGCACCACCGTTGGGGTCAGGCCTCGGAGCCCGGCTGGTCCAGGTTCCAGCCGAAGTAGACCTCGACACTGCTCAGCTGCTCGCCGCTGAAGGTCAGGATCTCGGTGTTGCGGAAGCGGCTGCCGTCGTTTCGGGCAGCCTCATAGGTAACGATCACCTGATCGCCCGCCTGGATCATCCGCGGGAACTCATAGCCCGCGATCGACTGCGCATTGGGCCAGCAACGCTCGAAGTAGCGCGCCCGGTCGATGCCGACATCGGCTGGGCTGGAGAAGCGAAAGTCCTCGGCCAGCAGGCGCTCGATCAGGCTCCTCTCACCCGTCTCGTAGGCCTCGTAGGCCTGTCGGGCGAGCGCCAGGAGGTCGGGCTCGCCCACGGCTAGATGACCGGCGGGGCAGCCTCGGCGAGGGCCGCCAGCACAAGCTCGTCATGCTCGGCCGGCTTGACCTTGCGCAGGACCTTCGCGACGTTGCCGTCGGGCCCGACGACGAACGTGGTGCGCTCGTTTCCGAAATAGGTTTTGCCGTACATCGACTTCTCGGCCCAGACGCCGTACCGGTCTGCGACCGTGTGTCCCTCGTCGGCCAGCAGCGAGAAGTTGAGGTCCTGCTTCTCGTGGAATTTCTTGACCTTGGCGACCGGGTCGGGTGAGATGCCCAGCACGATCGCGCCGGTCTGCGCGTAGTCGGCCTGGTGGTCGCGCACACCACAGGCCTGCGTCGTACAGCCGGGCGTGTCGGCCTTGGGATAAAAATACAGTACGACGTTCTGGCCTCGGTAGTCAGACAGCTTCACGGCCCGACCGTCCTGGTCGGGTAGCTCGAAGTCTGGTGCGTTGTCGCCTGACTCGGTCATCGGGCGCCGATGTTAGCCGAGTCCGACAGCGGTCAAAGACCGATCTCGGACCGTGGGATCGGCCGCAGTCTGACGAGAGCTCCATCGGGATCTTCGCCTCCCCACCAGACTTCGATCGTCGCGTCCGTTACGAGCACATGTGGGTCAAAGAACGCCTCGGGAAACCTCGCCCGACTCATCGCGGTCGCGGCGGGACTCTGGCGGTGCGCCGCCATGATGATGCTGCGGAGAGAGGTGGCCTCCTCGAGAAAAACGCGCGTGAGCTTCTCCTCGGAGGTGCCACGCTCCAGGAGCAGCATGCCCGGCATCCCCGCCGAACTGTGCCCCGGCGCGCCTTTCACATCCAGCATTGCACCGTTCACACTGACGGTGTATTCATCCGCGGGCAGCACGTCCGCGAGCCGGTCGCCGAGGGATTTCGCAATCGCCTCGGAGGCACCCTTGTGTCGACGCGACACGAGGCCCAAGCCCAGTACACCGGCCAACATACCCCCGACGCCGAATCCCTTGAAAGGCGGCTCCTCGCCGTCGGACGCCATGGGCCTATTCCGACCTGTCCGCCTTGGGATAGAAGTAGATGACGACCGGCGTCCCTTTGAAGTCGGAGAGCTTCACTGCCCGGCCGTCCTGGTCGGGAAGCTCGAAGTCGGGGGCTTTGTCTCCTGGCTGGATCATTGGGGGCATCCTAGGAGATGCGGGCGCTCACCGACCCCGGCAGGCGCCGGTCGAGAGAGCGAGCTCGCGAAGGCGCATCATCCGTGTGCCCGCGGCCTGCCCTCGCGCCCGCTCATGGGCGGGTGGTGAAACGGATGTAGTAGCCATCAGGGTCGAAGACGCGGAAGTCGGCCAGGCCCCAGGAGCGTTCGGTGATGTCCTCGGCCGGCGGATAGCCGGCAGCGACCAGCGCGTCCCGCTCCGCAACCAGGTTGTCCACCTCGATCACCAACTCCGTTCCAGCAGGCACACCTCGCGATGACGCATCCACCCTCTGCCAGGCGCGGCTCGCTCCGATGCACACCGTTCCGCGCCGAACGGAGACGTACGGGGTCGACGTGTCGCGGCGGTCGGCAATCAGATCAAACCCCAGCACCCCCACGTAGAAATCGACGAACCGGCCCAGGTCCGCGGGGAAGACCTCGACGGGCAGGCTGGGCTCGGTCATCGCGCGAAACTAGACCAGTCGCACCTGCGGCGCAAGCACCCAGCGCAGGGCGTCCCTACCCCTCTGGGAAGCTCAGCCTGAGGCTGGCCGCGATCCGCCGCACATGCTCGTCGTCCACCGCCGCCCGCGCGGCGTACTCCTCCCAGCGCGCAACCACGGAGACGACCTCCTGCAGGATTCGGGCGGGTGCGGCCCTCGAGATCGAGGCGGCCTGCGCGCCGGCGCGGAAGTCAGCCAGGCTGAAGCCGTCGCGCTTGCCGTTGAGAGACATCTGGTGCTTGTCCGTCCAGGGGCTGCCGGGACGGAATGCGAAGGTCACATCGAACGCCGGGGCCAGCTCCCACGTCCCCGTTCGATCCATGAGGTAGGCGATGTTCTTGACATGGTCGTCCTGGTTGCGGGCCACGATGTTGAAGATCATCCGCCGGAACAGCTGTTCTACCGACCGTGTGCGGAGCCCGAGCCGCCGGCTGGCCAGGAAGGCCTGCTCGTAGGAGTTGGCTCCCGGGTCGTTGAAGTCGAGGTGCGCCAGGGCCCCGAGCGACTGCATGTGGCGCTTGGCGCCGTCCGCGTCACGATCGAAGCGCCGGGTCATGAAATGCCGGCGTCCCCCCTCTTCGAGCAGCCGGCACTCGGTCATCTCGATGCCTGCGTCGTGGGCCATCAGGGAGTAGGCGTACTCCACGGCTCCGTAGCCCAGGGGGTCGGCCAGCGTGTCCTTGTCGCGGTTCTCGGCAACGCCGTCGAACTTGAGCAGCCAATGCTCGAAGCCCGGCGCCAGCTCCTCGAGCTGTCCGGAGCGCACGGCGCCGCTGCGCGGGTTCCAGGCGATCACCGCCTTGGCCCGTGCCCCGCCGGCCGAGGCCCCGACGCTGAGGATGTCAAGCATCGCCCGCTTCTTGTGGCCCTCGGCGAGCGACGCCACGAGCTCCTCCCGGCGGGCCAGCACCTCGGAGGCAAGTTCGACGAGCGCCGTCACCTGCAGTTCGTGACGCGGCGAGGGCGAGGGGCCCAGGGAGGGCGCAAACTCGAGGCCCCCCATCCCGCGGCGCCCGATGTAGCAGAGGCGCTCGACCGAGTCGAAGCTCTCGGGCGTCCTGCCCTGCCCGGCCAGCCAGGCGTCGATCAGGGCGCTTCCGAAGCGGTCGGGAAGGCTGTCCGCAAGCAGCCCAGGCAGGCCGTGAAAGCTCTGGCGGCTGAGCGCGGGGAACGTATAGGGCTCTGCTCGCAGCGGCATCATCAGAGGCGAGACCTCGATGGCGCTGGCCAGGAAGCCCGGGTCGTACTGGAAGGTGGCCACGCGGGCCGGTTCGGGCATCGAGACGGCGCCGATCCGCGTCCCCCAGAGCTGAACGGCCGCGAGCGTGCTCACCGGCCGGTGCCGGGCCGTTCATCTCCCCATTGCCAACCCGGCGAGCGGTCCTCCGGCCGCCTCTCGCGACCGCGCCCGCCGCTCGCACGGCGGCGCCGGCGCCCCTGCAGGGCCAGCAGCTCGATCGGGCTGGGGGCCGGCTCGGGGACGAGGCTGTCCAGCGCCTCGAGCAGTCCCAGTGCCCGCAGGACCCGCACCAGGCTGACCAGCCGCACCGACTCGCCGGCCTCGACGCGTTGGAGCGCCTTGCGCTCGACACCGGCCTCTTCGGCCAGCTGGCGCTGGGTCAGGTTGCGCTCCAGGCGGGTGCGTGCGATTCGCCGCCCCAGCTCAAGCAGGACCGACTCATCAGTCAGCTCCTGTGTGATCTTCATAAGGCCCTCATAATCGGTCTATAGATCGGATGTTCCGACTAATGCACCAATATTAGCGCTTTATATCCTCCAGAGGGTTGAGTTGTAAAGCCCGTTTTTTAGTGCCTAAGACCTAATAGCGGGTGCTAGGCACTGAAAAGAGGTCCTACAAGGTGTCTAACGCAAGAGGCGCGACATCCTGCGGTCCTTGAGCACCCGCCCCTCGGTCTGCTCGGCCGGGCAGTAGGCGATCACGTAGTCCTCGAAGTGGACCGCCTCGAGAGCCGTCCCGCAGCGCGGACACGGCTCGCCCTCGTGGCGATGAACCTGCAGCGGCATCGGCAGCTTGTCCGGAATCGGCAGGGCGACGGCCTGCTCGTAGTGGGCCAGCGCCCGTCCGAGCGTCCCCACGATCGCCTCGCGCAGGACTGCAAGCTCCTCGGAGTCCAGATCCGACCCCCGCTTGAAGGGCGAGAGCCGCGCCTCCCAGAGAATCTCATCGACCCACGAGCGACCGATGCCGGCGATCACGCGCTGATCGCGCAACAGGGCGTGCAGCGGCCGCGGGGTCCCGAGCAACTCGCCGAGCTGATCGCCCGCGGGCGGATCGGGCCAAGCTTCGGGCCCGAGCTTGGCGAGCGCCTCGTCGGTCTCGAGCTCACCGACGGCCAGCAGCTTGACCCAGGCCGCCTGCTTGGAGCCGAACTCGCGCAGCCGCAGCTCGGAGGGTTGCCCCTGGCCATCCGCGGCCGCCAGGCGAACCAGCAGCCTCGAGGTCCTGTCGCGCGGGCCCGCCAGCTTGTCATAGAGCTGCAGCCGGCCGGCTGACATCAGGTGCAGCAACAGGGCCAGACCGCCGTCGCTTTCCACGATCAGGTTCTTGCCGCGTCGCCTGACGGCCGCCACGTGCTGGCCCTCGAGCGCGCTCAGCGGCGGGCTGAAGGTCTTCAGTGCGTTGATCCCGGGAGCCGTTGCCGACTCGATTCGCCGTCCGGCCAACTCGCGGTCGAGCAGGCGCGCCGTGATCTCCACCTCGGGCAGCTCAGGCATCCACTCCATCCTAGGAGCGAGGGCCCGGGCCTGCCCGCGCCAGCGGCCTCAGTGGGCGCGGATCGGCGGTCCTTCGTAGAGCACGCCGGCGGGGCTCTTCCAGCGGACCTTCCAGTAGGAGCCCGAGACCTTCGAGGCCAGCGTCCAGTAGCCGTGGCTGTCGGTCGAGACCGTCTTCAGGACGCGGTAGCTCTTCGAGTGCCCCGAGCGCACCAGGACCGTCACCTTCGTGGCCCCCGTTGCGGGGCGCACGAGCCCCCACAGGGCATAGCTGTGGCCGTGCCTGGTTACGGTCAGCGGCACCGACCAGGCTTTGTAGAGCGGCTTGGGTGCACCGGCGGCCGTCAGCAGGCCGGTCTGGAAGCCCACCGTGCCGCCATGGACAGAGGAGCCCGCCACGCCGCCCTTGGGGTCGTCCTGCAACAGATATTGGGAGAAGCCGGCAACGCGGGGGTCAGACCAGGCGATCCGTTCGGAGATCGCGTCGAATTCTGCCTGCTTGGCAAACGAGACACCGAGCTGGTTGGGCACGCTCTGAACACCGAACTCGGTCAGGTAGATCGACAGATGGGCCGGGATCGCATGGACCGCCGCGGCCTTGTCGAGAGCCCGTTCGAGCCTCGAGAGCGTGCCGATCTGGACGCTGTCGGCGAGCGGGTCGACGTAGTAAGGGCCGGCAGGCAGCGTGTAGGCGTGGTGGGCGTAGCCGCTCATCGGCAGCTCGCTGCAGGAGCTGGCGCGCTTGTAATGCGAGTTCAGGCACAGGGCGCTGCGCAGGAAGGCCAGCGGCGCCACGTCGTGGAGCATGGCGGCCGCGCCTTCGCGCTTGACGTTGACCGTGTCGTAGCCCGTCGGGGCAGTCTCGCCGAAGAGGACCTTGGGATGCGCGAGCCCGGCCTTCTGCAGCCCTTCGTAGCCGTCCTGGTAGAGAGCGCGGTAGATCCGCGGGGAGGCCGGCGTACCGTTGGAGTTCCATTGCGGCAGCAGGAAGGCGGGGTGGTTCGGCTCGTTCCAGATCGAGTAGACGGAGACCTCGTTGCCGAAGTTCCGCGCCACGGCCGTCATGAATTCGCCGAAGTCCAGCGGGTCGGGACGGGTGATGTAGGGCGCCTTGTGGTTGGTGGTCGCCCACCGCGGGGCGGGGCCCGTGACGGTCAGCAGGACCGGCCATCCGAGGCGCTTGGCTTCGGCGAGAACGGCGTCATAGCGGCTGAAGTCGTAGGAGGCGGGGTTCGTCGCGTCGAAGGCGGGCTTGGCGGCGCTGTCGGCGCCCGGGGCGACCGAGGCCCAGTAGAGCTCGACCCTCAGGGCGTGGACTCCGAGGGCCTCCATGCGCTGGAACGAAGCCGCCTGAGTGGAGGGTTCGAGCAACTGCGTCGCTCCCTCGAAGTAGGTCGGCTGGCCGTGCGAGGCCTGCGAGGAGGCGGCGCCGGCGAGGCCGGCCGAGAGGATCGTCAGGGCCAGGGCGGCGATCAGTCGAATTCTGGGCATGGTCGTTTAGGACACCTCAGCGCAGAGAAGGTTGCGGTGGCTATAGCTTTCCGGTCCGTGAGCGCCCCGATCGCAGCCGACGACATCGTCCAGACCGTTGCCGACGGGCAGGCTAACAGCCGCCCCCCGCTACTTGTGCTGGACCCGCTCGAGGCCTTCCTCGACGCCCACGGTCTCGGTTCCGGGGAGATTCGCGCCAGCCCGATCGGAGAGGGGCACTCCAATGTCACCTACCTGATCGAGCGCGGCGACGCCGAGATGGTCCTGCGCCGCCCGCCCCGCCCGCCGCTGCCCCCCAGCGCCCACGATGTGCTCCGCGAGGCGCGCCTGCTCGGTGCGCTCAAGGACACGGTGGCGCGCGTCCCCGATGTGTTGGCGGTCTGCGCGGAGGAGACGACGATCGGCTCGCCCTTCTATGTCATGGAGAGGGTCGCCGGGGACGTCATCGTCTCCTCGATCCCCGAGCACCTCGACACGACCGGCGAACGGCGCCTGATCGCCGAGCAGCTCCTGGACGCGCTCGTGGAGATCCATTCGGTCGACTGGCGAGCCGCCGGCCTGGAGGGCTTCGGCAAGCCCACCGGCTACCTCGAGCGCCAGCTGCGCCGCTTTCTCGGCTTGTGGGAGCTCAACAAGACACGTGAGATCCCCGCGGTCGAGAGCGTCGGCAGCTGGCTGGCCGAGAACATGCCCAACTCCGGCCCGGCGACGATCGTCCACGGCGACTTCCGGCTGGGCAACACGATCTTCGCCCCCGGCGCACCTGCCCGGCTGGCCGCTGTGCTGGATTGGGAGATGGCGACCATCGGCGACCCCCTGGCCGACCTCGGATATCTATGCATGATGTGGACCGAGGCGGGCGATCCCGTGACCGGTCTGCGTTCTCACCTCGGCTCGGTGACGCGCGCCGAGGGGTTCCCCACACGCGCCGAGCTGGTCAGCTACTACGAAGAGCGCTCGGGCCGCTCGATGTCCGACATCCGCTGGTACATGACGCTGGCCCTGTGGAAGAGCGTGGTCTTCATGGAGGGCAACTACAAGCGGGCCATCGCCGGGACAACCGACGACCCCTACCTCAAGCAGTTCGGCGAGGGGGTCCTTGAGCTCGCCGGCCAGGCCGAGGCGGTCGCTCATGGCGCCTGAGGAGCAGCCCGTCCGGCGCCGCGCCCTGCTGATCGACTGGGGCGGCGTCCTCACGAGCAACCTGTTCCACTCCTTCCAGGCTCACTGCCTGCGCGCAGAGATCGACCCTCAAAAGCTGATGGGCCGTTTTCGCAAGGATCCCGAGGCGCGGGAGCTGCTTATCGCCCTGGAGAAGGGCGAGCTGCACGAGCAGGCCTTCGAGGTTCAGCTGGCGGCGCTGCTCGAGGTCGAGCCAGACGGACTGATCGACGGCCTGTTCGCAGGCGTCGAGCCCGACACAGCCATGGTCGATGCCGTGCGGCGCGCCCGCCGCCAGGGCGCCCGGACGGCCCTCGTCTCGAACTCGTGGGGCGTTCACCGCTATCCGCACGACATGTTCGAGGAACTCTTCGACGGCGTCGTCATCTCGGGCGAGGAGGGAATCCGCAAGCCCTCGCGTCGGATGTATGAGCTCGGCGCCGAGCGGGCCGGGGTAAGTCCCGCCGACTGCGTCTACGTGGACGACCTGACCTTCAACCTCACCCCCGCGGAGGAGATGGGCATGGCCGTTGTCCATCACACCGACGCCGCCATCACCGTGCCGCGCCTCGAAGAGCTCCTCGGCATGCCGCTCTCAGCGGCGTGAGGCTCCTGAGCTTCGCCACCCCGAATGGGCCCGAGGCGGCGGTGCTGCTCGGCGAGCAGGCCGTCCCCACCGCCGCGCTGGGGGCCTCGCGCAGCGTCCGAGCGCTGCTGGCGGAGCTGGACGCAGACGGCCTTCAGGCACTCGCCGAGCGTGCCGCGAGCTCGGCCGTGGAGCGCCTGGACATAGATCAGATCGCGCTGGCCGCGCCCGTCCCCGATGCGCAGAAGATCATCTGCATCGGGCTCAACTATCGCGATCACGCCGAGGAGACCGGACAGCCCATCCCCGAGGCTCCCATGTGGTTCGCCAAGTTCGGCAACTCGCTGTGCGGAAGCGGAGCCGAGATCGTCCTGCCCCGGGCCCACGCGGAGTACGTCGACTACGAGGCCGAGCTCGCATTCGTCATCGGCCGCGCGGCCCGCAACGTGAGCGTCGAGCAGGCGCCGGCCCACATCGCAGGGGTGATGCCCTTCAACGATGTCAGCGCCCGGGACCTGCAGCTGCAGAACCCGCTGTGGACGAGTGGCAAGGCGATCGACACGTTCGCTCCCTGCGGCCCGGCTCTGATGACGCTGGACGAGGCCGGGGACCTCGCGTCATTGAAGCTGCGCACCCGGATCGACGGCGAGACGGTCCAGGAAGGGACGACGGCCAACCTGATCTTCGGCCCCGCCGAGCTGGTCGCATGGCTGTCGCGGACAATCACGCTCTCTCCGGGAGACATCATCGCCACAGGCACACCCGCGGGAGTCGGCGCTGCGCAAGGGAGGTTCCTGCGCGAGGGCAACCTCGTGGAGGTCGAGCTCGATGGCATCGGCACGCTGCGCAACCGCGTGCGCGCCGAATGATCTAGGCGTCTGGCGGAGACTGCGGCTGCAGGCGCTTGCGGCCCTTGTGGTCCTTGCGGCCTGTCCCGATGCACTCACGACAGACGACCCAGCGACCCTCCTGGGGAGGGTCCTGCTGGGGCGCATGCCAGGTCCAACCGGCGCCCTCACACGTGGGGCACCGGTCGCCCGGGGCTATTGCTCGATCGCTCTGAGCCACTTAGTCCCGCTTGCCGCGGCCGTACATCAACTTGAACAGACCCGCCAGCAGCTTCGAGGTACGCGATTTGTAGGGGTACATGAAGATTTCCTTCTTCATGGCCAGCTTGGGGGTCACGACGATCGCCTGCTGGGAGCAGTACTTGCGGATACCCCCGGCGCCGTGGCGCGAGCCGAGGCCCGAGGACTTGGCGCCGCCCATGGGCAGCTCGAGGACCGTGTAGTTGATCATCGCGTCATTGACATTGGCGGCGCCGGACTGGATGCGCCTGGCGATCGCCTCACCGCGCTCGGTGTCCTTGGAGAAGACCGAGGCGCCCAGCCCGTAGACCGAGTCGTTGGCCAACCGGACCGCCTCGTCGGCGTCGGCGACCTTCATGATCGGGAGGGTGGGGCCGAATGTCTCCTCGGTCATGCACTTCATCGTGTGGTCGACGTCCACGAGGACGGTCGGTTCGAAGAAGCGCCCGGCGCCCGGCGTCTCGCTGCCGCCCGCCAGGACGCGGGCGCCCTTCTGGATGGCATCGGCGACGTGGTCCTTGATCGTGTCCATCTGGGGCGGAAAGGTGATGGCACCGACCTCGACCGAGCCGGGGCCCTCGGGCTTGCCGACGCGCAGCTCGCGGACTTTCTCGGAGACTTTGGCGACGAACTCGTCGTAGACGGGCGCCTCGACGTAGACCCGCTCGATCGAGATGCAGGTCTGTCCCGCGTTCTGCATCGAGTAGTAGGTCGCGAAGTTGGCGGCCCGCTCCACGTCAGCGTCGGAGAGCACGATCATCGGGTCCTTGCCGCCCAGCTCCAGGGAGGCGGGGATCAACCGCCGGGCGGCTGTTTCGGCGACCTTGCGGCCGGTCTTGGTCGAGCCGGTGAACATGATCATGTCGACGTGCTCGATCAGCGCCGCGCCCGTCGCGCCGCGGCCGGTGGCGATCTGCAGGACGTTCTCGGGCAGTCCGCACTCACGCAGGCCCTCAGCCATCAGCAGCGAGGTCAGCGGGGTGATCTCCGAAGGCTTGAGAATCACGCTGTTGCCTGCCATCAGCGCCGGGATGCAATCGCCGAAGGAGTTGGTCAGCGGGTAGTTCCAGGGGCCGATCACGCCGATCAGCCCGAGCGGGCGGTAGCGGTTGATCAGCTTCTTGCCCTTGACGAGCACCTGGCTCGACTTGATGCGTTCGTCGGCCAGGTACTCCGAGCCGTTCTTGGCCCAGAAGCCGAATGCGTTGCCGGCGTAGCCGATCTCTGCGAGCTCGGCGTCCTCGAAGGTCTTGCCCGTCTCCGAGCAGATCGTCGCCACGACGCGCTCGGCGTTGTCCATGACCCACTTCTGGGCGCGCAGCAGCACGCGGGCGCGGCCCTCGAAGCCGTATGCCTCCCACTCCGGCTGGGCGGCGCGGCCACGGGCCGCCAGCTCGGCGACCTGCTCGGCGCTCAGGTCGGGAACGGTCCCGACGATCTCTCCGGTGGCGGGGTTCTCAACCGGGATGCTCGCGTCCTGGATGATCCCGTTGCGCTCCGGTGCCTCTTGCTCGACGGTGGCCATAAGACTCTCCCCTGCTCGTTCGCTCGCTGGCTAGCTCGTCCCGGCACGGCGGGACGTCCCATGAGGGTTGCAACCAGGTTACTCCGACAGCGCGCTGGACGGGGGTCGTGCAGCTACTTCAGCGAGGTCCAGCTGTAATCCCAGGAGCCGGTGTTCCATTGGTCGCCGATGCCGTGCACACCGGTGCCCTCGATGTTGGCCTGCCTGTCCCAGTCGAACGGGATCTCCGCGGCGTCTTCGACGAGCTGATCGTCGATCTTCGCCCAGGCGTTAGCCCGGGCGGTCAGTCCGACAAGCCTTTCGGCGCCGGCCATCGCCTGGTTGATCGCCGGGACGTTCGTCTGGCCCCAGTTGACATTGCCGGTCGGATTGATGAACCGGCCGTTGAAGGTCGGGTCGAGCATAGTCTGCGGATCGTTGAAGTCCTGGACCCAGCCGACGCTCGGGCAGACGTCGATCTTTTCCTTGGGAACGTTGCAGTAGCGGGCATACATGGTCGCCGTTTCGACGATTTTGAACTTGGTTACGAAGCCCAGTGAGAGCAATGTCTGGTTCACCTGTTCGGCATCCGCTTCGGCCGGGTCGCCCCGCGCACCGACGATCGTGACTACTTCCCCGCCGGTGTATCTGCCGCTCGGGTAGCCCGCGAGGCGGATGTACTGTTCCGCGAGCGCCATGTCCCCTTCGGGATGTTCATCGAAGTCGAACTGCGGGCCTTTGGGCCCGGCGAGGCCGCCCGACTCGTCGAAGCCGGGCATCGTGGGCACGATGAAATGGGAGGCGACGTCAGTCACCAGCGCGCCGCCGCGCGCCCTGTCCAGTGCCACCCGGTCGAGCGCCGCCCACAGCGCCTTGCGCAGGTCGATGTTCGCGAACGGGCCAACCCTGTTGTTGACGCCGATGTAGTGCGAGCCCGCGCCGGAGGCGATCTCGAGCTGGTTAGGGTGATGCTCGACCGCGAGCAGGACGGCCGTCGCCGCAGGTGGTTCGTTCTCGACCAGGTCCCTTCCCTCGAGTACCGAGCGGCCGATCACAGAGTTGACCCCGCCGATCACGATGTGAACACGGTTCAGGTAGGCGGGCCGGAAGTCGGTCGAGCGCCGCCAGTTGGGGTTGCGTACGAGCGTCGCCGAGTGACCGGGCCTGTAGCCGACCCCCAGCACCTTGCCGGCGCGGTTGTTCTGGAGCATGTAGGGACCGCTCGCAACCTCATGGTCGGCGTAGTCGGAGGGCCGGTGGGCGTCAAAGCGCCTGGCGTAGGACTTCGGCACCGGCGCCGTGAGGGGAAGCTGCAGGGCCTCGGCGACGAGCCCGCCAACGGGTTCGGTCAGCTTGAAGACGAGCTCGTGCCGGGTAGGGGTCAGGATGCCCCTGACCGGCCCTCCGTCGGCCTCGGGCATGCCCTTGACCGAGTTGAAGTAGGCGTGAATGTAGGGATTCGAGACGTTCGGATTGGCGCCTCGCTCGATCGCGTAGGCGACATCCGCCGCGGTCACTTCCCGGTTCACCGGCGGGCTGAAGTGAACGCCCCGCTTGATCTGGACCGCGACGGTCCTCCCGTCTGGGGAGATCCGTGGTGGCCCTGCGGCGAGGTCGGGGCTCGGCTGGGAGGAGTTGGGCTTGCTCGAGTAGAGCGGGCGCTGGGTGGCGTAGACGACCTCGTAGTCCAGGGTGTAGTAGGCGGCCCCTGGGTCGAGGTGTTCGAAGTCCGTTTCGTCCAGCACCGTCAGCGTGCCCCCGCGCCTGCCGCCCGTGAGGCGCTCGTTGAGCGGAGAGGCGAAGGAGTCGGGCGCGACCGACGCCGAAGTGCCGGGCAGCTGTTCAGGCAATCCGGTCCCCGACGCCGCCTGGGCGCCCAGGGTCAGCACGCCCGCCAGTGTCGCGAGGAGAGAGCCCTTCCGCCGCATGGCCCGTTCGGGACGCCGGGGCGAGCGCTACTCGGAGAGCTCGATCGAGGCGATCCCGACCGGCTCGGATGGGCGGTCGCCGCCGTCCGTGGGGACTGCCTCGAGGCTGTCCACGACATCCATCCCCTCGCTCACCTGCCCGAAGACCGTGTGCTTGCCGTCGAGCCAGCTGCAGGCGTCGGCGGTGACGATGAAGAACTGCGAGCCGTTCGTGTCGGGGCCCGCGTTGGCCATGGCCAACGCGCCGCGCACCACCTTGTGGTCGTTGAACTCGTCCTCGAAGGTGTAGCCCGGGCCACCGGTGCCGGTGCCCTGCGGGCAGCCGCCCTGGATCATGAAGTCTTTGATGATGCGGTGGAAGACGAGGCCGTCGTAGAAGCCCTCGCCGGCGAGCTTGCGGAAGTTCTCGACCGTTTTTGGAGCGTCCTCGTCGAACAGCTCGAAGACGATCGGACCGTTGGTTGTCTGCATGGTGGCTGTGGACATGGGCCTACTGTACCCCGACCTTTGTCCCGACCCGCTCGAGGCTGAGCTCCTGCCCTTGGACGGGACGCCCATCCATCGCCTCGATGACCCGGTCGGCCTCGCTGTCGGGCACCGACAGGAAGGAGAAGCGGTCGAGCACCAGCACGTCGCGCACGGCCTCGCCGTCCAGGCCGGCCGAAGAGGTGACCGCCGAGACGATGTCGGCGACGCTCAGGCCGGCCGTACGCCCGCCCCCCAGCACCAGCTTGGTGTAGGGCCCGTCCTCGTTCTTACGCGTGATCTGTGGCTTGGAGTGGCGCCGGGGGCGCTCCTTGACAGGCGTCGGGGAGGCTGTGGCCCCCTTCTCCCATTTGGCGACCTCGGTGCCGATGTGGCGTTCGATCGCCTCGAGCTCGCGCTTCTGGCGGTCCTCCACGAAGGTGATCGCCCGACCCGAGCGCCCAACCCGGCCGGTGCGCCCGATGCGGTGGACATAGGTGTCCGGAGAGGTGGGGACGTCGTAGTTGACGACGTGCGTGACGGTCGAGATGTCCAGGCCGCGAGCCGCCACATCGGTGGCCACCAGGATCGGCACCCGGCCGCCCTTGAAGGCCAGCATGACGCCGTCGCGAGAGCCCTGGGACATGTCGCCGTGCAGCGCCCGCACGTTCATGCCGCGGTCCTTGAGTGTGCGGAACAGCTGGTCGGCGCGGATCTTGGTGCGCACGAAGACGATCGCCTGGTCGGGCTGCTCGGCCTTCAGTACCTCGACCAGCATCTCGGCCTTGTGCTTGGTCTCAACCGGCAGCTGGAACTGCGCGACCGTGTCGATCGTCAGCGTCGCGGCCTCGACCTGGATGATGGCCGGCTCGTACATGTAGCGGTCGGCAAGTTTGCGGATCGGCGGCGGCATGGTGGCCGAGAACAGCGCCGTCTGTCGGCTCGAAGGGGTCAGCGAGAGGATCTTCTCGACATCCTCCAGAAAGCCCAGGTCGAGCATCTCGTCCGCCTCGTCGAGAACCACGAAGCGACAGCTAGTCAGCATCAGCGAATGACGGGAGATCAGGTCAAGGACGCGGCCGACCGTCCCCACGACCACATGACCGCCCGCCCGCAGCTGCGCCTGCTGCGTGCGGATCGGTGCGCCGCCGAATACCGCCACCACATCGATGCCGCCCTGGGCGCCGTAGCTGCGCAATGCCTGGGTGACCTGGATGCAGAGCTCTCGGGTCGGTGTCAGCACGAGCGCCTGGACGCTCTGCTCGGAGGGGTCGATGTATTCCATGATCGGCAGGCCGAAGGCGGCCGTCTTGCCGGTCCCCGTCTGGGCCTGGCCGATCACGTCACGGCCCTGGAGCAGCGAGGGGATGGCCTCCTCCTGAATCGGGCTGGGCGACTCGTAGCCCACGTCCTTCAGCGCCTTGAGAGTGGACTCGGACAGGCCGAGCTCTGCAAATGACTTGGACATTTCAGGCGGTGGGGTCGAGCAGCAGCTTGCCGGTCGTGCGCCGCTCGCGCAGGTCGATCTGGGCCTGCGGCGCGTCAGCCAGAGGATAGGTCTGGCCCACGATCGCACGAAGCTCGCCGCGGGCGGCCCGCGCGAACAGATCGGCCAGGGCGTCGCCGAACATCCCGGGGCGCTCGAGGCAATGGAAGAGGTAGAAGCCCACGACGGAGCGTGAGTGGCGCAGCAGCGAGCCGGTCCGGACGGTGTTCGCTTCCCCGGTGGCGATACCGTTGACGACGATGCGCCCGAACCGCCCGAGGGCGCGGAACGATGCGTCGAACACCTCGCCTCCGGAGGAATCCAGGATGACGTCTATTTCGCGGCCGGCGTTGGCCTCGATCAGCCGTTCGGTCAAGCCCCCGGCCTCACCGGCCACGGCGATGTCGGCGCCGAGCTCCATGGCGAGCTTGCGCTTCTCGGGATTGGAGGCCGTCGCGATCACCCGGCCCGCGCCGAACGAACGGGCCAGCTGGGTGGCCAGCGAGCCGACGCCGCCGGCGGCCGAGTGGATCACGATGCTCTCCCCCTCGGCAAGGCGCGCGGCGCTCCTCAGCAGGTGCCATGCCGTCGTGCCCTGAATCACCAGCGCCAGGGCCGTTCCGTCCTCGACACCATCGGGGATCGTGAAGATGCGCTCGCGCGGAGCTGTCGCGTACTCGGCGTAGCCGCCCGAGCCCACCAGCGCCACGACGCGCTCACCGGTCTCCTGGAGGATCCCAGCGACCTCCCCGCCCGGCACGAGCGGCAGGCTGGCCTGCTGGACGTAGGTGTTCGTGCGGGTGTGCGTGTCGGCGAAATTCAGTCCGGCGCGGCTGACCTTGATGATCGCCTCGTCCGGGCCGGGGGCCGGGATCGGGACCTCAGCGAGCCGCAGCACCTCGGGGCCGCCGAACTCGGTCATCTGAATCGCGCGCATGAACCGAGGCTATCGGAGAGCCGTCGCCGTCACGTGGCCCGCCCGAGCGCCCCCGCCCGGCCGGGGTGCTCTAAGGTGCCCGCCGATGCCAATCACCGTTGTCGGATCGATCGCCTACGACACCGTCAGGACCCCCTTCGGGGAGCGCGAGCGGATGCTCGGGGGCGCTGCCGTGCACTTCGCCCTGGCCGCCTCCTTCTTCGATGACGTCTGCGTCGTCGGTCCGGTGGGGGAGGACTTCGGCGAGCCGCAGCTCGAGGTCATGCGCCGCCGCGGCGTGGACGTTTCGGGCATCGAGCGCGTGGCGGGCGGCAAGACGTTCTTCTGGGAGGGCGAGTACGGCTGGGATCTGAATTCGCGCGAGACGATTGACACGCAACTGGGCGTCTTCGAGGGCTTCCAGCCGAAGCTGACGCCCGAGTCACTGGCCAGCGATGTGCTGTTCCTGGCCAACATCGTCCCGGACCTGCAGCACGAGGTCCGCAAGCAGCTGCCCGATGCTCGTTTCGTGGCGCTTGATTCGATGAACCTGTGGATCGACATCGCCCGCGACTCCCTCGTGGCGGCCATCGAGGACGTCGACTGCCTGATCCTCAACGACGCCGAGCTGCGCCAGCTGACCGGCAAGCCCAACCTTGTCTCGGCCGCCCGCGAGATCCTCGACTGGGGCGCTCGCGCCGGCGGCCCGCTACGCGGCCCGAGCGTGATCGTGGCAAAGCAGGGGGAGTACGGGGCCGCGCTGGTCACGCGCGGGAGCTTCTTCGCCCTACCGGCCTATCCGCTGGAGACGGTCATCGACCCGACCGGCGCCGGGGACACGTTCGCGGGCGGCCTGGTCGGCTACATCGCGGCCCACCCCCGGGAGGAGCTGAGCGACGACCTCCTACGCCGCGCCATGGCCCATGCCACCGTGCTGGCCTCCTTCAACGTGGAGGAGTTCGGCACCGAGCGCCTCGAACGTCTGAAGGGGCCCGAGATCGTCGCGCGGATCGCCGAACTGCAGTCCATGACCCAGTTCAGCGGCGCCACGCTGGCGCTCCGCGGCTGAGATCGCTGTCAGCAGAACCCCGTCAAGGGTCTACGGGCTTGTACGGATGCCCGGCCGGGTAGTACGATCGCCACAGTGGATATCTGGACCTTCCTCTGGCTGATGGTCTTCCTGAAGATCCCGATCGTCGGCCTCTTCCTGATCGTCCGCTGGGCCGTACGCGACGCGCCCGAGACGGCTACCGACCAGGACGGCGGCATCGGGCCGCGCCCACGCCACCCGCACCATCCGCGTTCGCGCCCGCCGCGCTCCCCACGCCGGGGACCCCACGGCGAGCCCGCTCCGCTGTCGCCGCCCCGCATCCGCGCGGTTGCCACGGCGAGCCGCCGCCCGCGTGTCTGAGGCCCCGCTTGGACCACAGGCGGGGCCCGGGCGAACTTGGATCATAATTGGGCGCAGATCACCCGACCCCACGGACAGGAGAACCAGATGAGCACCGAGACCCAGCCTGAGACCCGTGGCGAGGCTGACGGCCAGGCCGCCGAGCAGGGCACATTGACCGTGACCGACAGCCGGACCGGCCGCACCTATGAGCTGCCGATCACCGACGGCACGGTGCGTGCCATGGATCTGCGACAGATCAAGGTCGATGACGATGACTTCGGGGTGATGGCCTACGACCCGGCCTACATGAACACGGCGTCCTGCCGCAGCGCGATCACCTACATCGACGGCGACGCGGGCATCCTGCAGCACCGTGGCTATCCCATCGAGCAGCTCTGCGAGCACTCGAGCTACCTCGAGGTGGCCTATCTGCTGATCCACGGCACTCTGCCTACGGCCAGCGAGCTCGAGAACTGGATCGGCGAGATCACGATCCACACCTTCGTGCACGAGAACGTCAAGGACTTCATGCAGGGCTTCCGCTACGACGCCAACCCGATGGGCATGCTGGTCGCCTCCGTGGGGGCGCTCTCGACGTTCTACCCGGACGCCAACCACATCCACGACGAGGACATCAGGCGCATCCAGATCATCCGGCTGCTGGCCAAGATGCCGACGCTGGCCGCCTTCGCCTTCCGCCACAACATGGGCCAGCCCTACGTCTATCCCGACAACGACCTCAACTACGCCGGCAACTTCCTCGGGATGATGTACAAAATGACCGAGCTCAAGTACGAGCCCGATCCGCGCCTGGCGCGTGCCCTGGACGTCCTCTTCATCCTGCACGCCGACCACGAACAGAATGCCTCGACCAGCGCCGTGCGGGCCGTCGGCTCCACCCAGGTGGACCCCTACTCGGCGGTCGCCGCCGGAGTCGCAGCGCTCTACGGCCCGCTCCACGGCGGCGCCAACGAGGCGGCCCTGCGGATGCTCAGCCGGATCGACAAGGTCGAGAACATCCCGGCGTTCCTCGAGGGGGTCAAGCAGGGCAACGAGCGACTGATGGGCTTCGGCCACCGCGTTTACAAGAACTACGACCCCCGCGCCCGGATCATCCGCAAATACCTCGACGACGTCTTCGAGGTCCGCGGCAAGAGCCCGCTGCTGGACGTCGCCACCGAGCTCGAGAAGCGGGCCTTGGACGACGAGTACTTCACATCGCGCAAGCTCTACCCCAACGTGGACTTCTACTCGGGCCTGATCTACGAGGCGCTCGGTCTGCCCGTGGCGATGTTCCCCGTCATGTTTGCCATCGGCCGCACAAGCGGATGGATCGCGCAGTGGCTCGAGATGGTCCAGGACCCCGAGCAGAAGATCGCCCGGCCGCGCCAGATCTACACGGGCGATCGCGACCTGGACTACATCCCGATGGACGAGCGCTGAAACGGGCCCGCCGAGCGTTCGGCGCCGCTCTACAGCGGCCGGCGCCTGGAGCACTGGATCTTGCGCGTCAGCACTATCCCCGCTGGTGCTGATTCGCACAAGTTGGACAAACGTTCAGGCCGGTCCGCCCAACTCCGGCCGCCGGGCCATTCGAGTCGCAGCGGGGGATCGGGAGCATGTTGGTATGGCTCTGCGCACCATGTCCCCGGGCGAACTCGCGGAGACGCCCACGCTGTTCTCGAGCTTCATGGGCTATGGCGAGGGCGGCCACAGGACCTTCGGACAGCTGCTGTCGATCTACCGCGAGCGCAGCCGGGCGATCGGGCCCGAGGAGGACTCCGCCGACGACCTGCGGGTCGATCGCTTCAAACAGGACATGGCCGACCGGCGCTGGCGCGACGACGTAATAATCCGGATCGGAGAATTCGACGGCCAGGTGCTGGTCATCGACGGTATCCATCGCGGTCTGGCCTACCTGGCATGCATCGAGTCGGGCATCAGCCCTGAGCGCCTGCCGGCGCTGCAGGTTGCCGTCTGAGCCCCGCCGGCCTCAGATGACGAGCGTGGCGCCATTTTGCGCCAGCCAGCGACGGTCCTCCCGGTAGTCCGGGCAGTAGCGCTCCAACAGTGCCCAGAAGCGCGGCGAGTGGTCGAGCACCTCGAGGTGGCAGACCTCGTGCCAGACGACGTAGTCCAGGACCCGCTCGGGCGCCAGCAGCAGCCGCCAGTTGAAGCTCATCCTCCCGGTGCTCGAGCAGGAGGCCCAACGTGTTCGTTGGCCACGAATGTCAAGGCCGCTGTAGCGCAGCCCCGCCTGGGCGCTGGCGATGTCCAGGCGCGGCGCTATCTCCGCCCGGGCTGAACGCCGGTAGAAGCGCTCGATGGCGGGCCCGGGGTCGGCGTCGGGTACGAGGAGACGCTCACCGCGGCGGTGGGCACGGCTGCGCCCGGGCTGGGGAACGAGCTCCAGCGTGGCCCCCAGGTAGGGCAGTGTCCCGGCCCGCTCCGCGACGCTGGCCATCGCCTGGCGCGCCTCGGCCAGTCGAGCCTCGATCCAGGGGCGCAGCTCGCGGATGGCCGCCGCGGCGGCCCGCTCGGGGGCGCGCGCGGGCAGAACGACCTCCACGCCGGCGTGGGCATGAACGTTGACCCGGACCTGACGGGCCCGCTTCGAGCGTCTGACGGTGTAGGGAATCTCGGCCGGACGGGTCGCGGACATCTGAAGCCAGCGTACGCATCGGCCCGGGCGGCCTGTTCGATCGTGCGCTGGCACAGGCCGTACGCTTGCGCCGTGAGCGAGCCCGCCGACCGGTCCCCCGAGCGCCCGCGAACGATCGATGAGGAGCTGCTCGGCTGGCTCGAGGGCGAGCCGCCACAGGAGCTGGCCGCCGACGCCGGCCGCGTCCATGAGATCGCGGCCGAGTTCGCTCGCGGATTCAGGGCGCTGTCGGGCGTGGGCCGCGCCGTGACCGTCTTCGGCTCCGCGCGCACGCCGGCCGAGCACCCGCACTACTCCATGACCAGGGAGCTGGGCGCTGAGCTCGGCCGGGCCGGCTTCGCCGTCATCACGGGCGGCGGCGGGGGTCTGATGGAGGCAGCCAACCGTGGCGCCCGCGATGTCGGCGCCCTGTCGATCGGATGCAACATCGAGCTCCCCCACGAGCAGCGGCTGAACCCCTACGTGGACATCGGCTTGCGGTTCGGGCACTTCTTCACACGCAAGGTCATGTTCGTCCGCTACGCCTGCGCCTTCGTGATCTGCCCGGGCGGCTTCGGGACGCTGGACGAGCTGTTCGAAGTGCTGACCCTGATCCAGACGCGGACCATTCGCCACGCCCCGGCGATCCTCTTCGGCGACGGGGAGTGGGACGGCCTGTTGGCCTGGCTGGAGGAGCGCCCTCTGGCGGAGGGCCACATCGCTGCCGGCGAGCTCGAGCTGATCCAGCAGGCCCGCGATCCCGCCGCTGTGCGGGAGCTCGTACAGCAGGGCTTCGAGCGCCAGCGAGCCGAGGCCCTGCGCCGCCGCAGCTCGAGGGACGAGCGATAACCTCGCCGCATGAACAAGTCCCGGGTACTTCTGCCGCGTGATCTGCGCGGGACCTATGAGGTCTACCTCAACGGCGTTCCCCAACAGGCAGGCGTCGACTACCAGGTCCGCGAAGGGGCCCTCGAGTTCGAGCGCCAGTTGGTCAAGGACAAGATCAGCGGCTGGCGCTGGCTGCTCGGCGCCTGGGGCGTGGGCACCTACCGCCAGAACGACTCGGTGGACGTCCGCTACGAGGCTGCGGACGGTTCGCCGAGGGTCGCCGAGGGGCTCGAGATCGAGCCCGGGTAGACGGCCTTCTCCCATGGCCGGGCGAGCTTCAGGGCGCTCAGGATGGCCCGCGTGGCAGGCGAGCGGTTGAGCGTGTAGAAGTGGATCCCCGGCGCGCCGGCGGCCAGCAGCTCGGCGCACTGCAGGGTCGCGTAGGCGACGCCGAAGTCGCGGACCGCCTCCTCATCGTTGCCTCGCTTGTCCAGCTCGCCGGCGAGCCCGGCGGGGATCGAGGCACCGCACTTCTCGGCCATCCGCTCGATCTGGCCGACCCCGGTGATGGGCATGATCCCGGGGATGATCGGCGCGCTGATGCCGGCCGCCCGGGAGCGGGCCAGGAAGTCGAAATAGCGGCTGTTGTCGAAGAACAGGTTGGTGATCAGGAAGTCCACGCCCGCTGCCACCTTCCTGGCCAGGTGCTCCACGTCGTCCTCGGGGCTGGTGGCGTGGATGTGCGTCTCGGGAAAGCAGGCGGCGCCGATCGCGAATGGATAGTCGCGGGCGATCAGCTCGACCAGTTGGTGTGAGTACTCAAGGCCCCCCTCCGTCTTGGTCCACTGCGCCTGCCCGGCGGGCGGGTCGCCACGCAGGGCAAGGACATTGTCGATCCCCGCACTCTCCATCTCGCTGAGCGTCGCGCGCAACTCCGGGACGGTCGCGCCGACACAGGTGAAGTGGGCCATCGCCTCAAGGCCCCACTCCTCTCTGATCCGCTTGACGATCTCGATCGTCTTCTCCTGCGTCGAGCCGCCGGCGCCGTAGGTCACCGAGACGTAGGCCGGCTCGAGCTCGCGCAGCTCTGAGAGCGCGCGGTAGAGGTTCTCCTCGCCGACGGGCGTTTTGGGAGGAAAGAACTCGAACGAGAAGACGGGCCCATCGCCGGCCAGGATCTGGTCGATTCGCATCGGTGAATTATGCCGTCCAGCGCTCGGGCTCGCCGGGTATCCGCCGAACTCCCCCGGTGCTCTCCAGATGCGTCAGGTAGCCGAGCGTCTGGGAGAGCAGCCACTGCCCGTTCTGCTGCGAGAGCGCCTCACCGTAGATCGTCTCCACCAGGTCGAAGGCGGTCAGCTCGGCCGCCCCGACAGCCTGCAGGACCTTGTAGAGGTGTTCCTCGACGAGCGCCCGGTTGCCGTGGATGTGCGCGTGGACATCGGTGAACGTGCGCCCGTGCCCGGCCAGGCAAAGGCGAGCGCCCAGCCGCTCCACGACATCCAGGGAGCTCAGGAACTCGCCCACCGGATCGGGCGAGTAGCCGTACTCGAAGTACAGCGAGATCCGGCCCAGCAGATGGTCGCCGGAGATCAGCAGGCGGCGCTCGGGCTGGAACAGGCAGACGTGCGAGGGGGCATGCCCGGGCGTCTCATAGACGACCCACTCCCCCACGTCGCTCTGCACCGTCACGCCGTCGAGGAGGTCCCTGTCGCCCACCAGCGGCCCGACAATCCCCGGCCCCGCGGTTTCGCGCCGGGCCGCATAGCGCCGCAGTGGCTCCTCCGGGACGCCGCTCTGGCGCGCCACCTCGAGGCGCCGCGCGAGCACGGCCTCGGGATCGTCGACCATTCGGCTCATCAGCTCATGGCTGGGATGGATCCAGAGCTCGCTGCCGGTCCGCTGCGCGATCGGGACGGCCTGGCCGCAGTGGTCGGAGTGGGCGTGCGTACAGACCACGAGCTTGGCTTCCTCCAGGCGCAGTCCGCACATCGCCAGGGCTCCTTCGAGTTGGGCCATCGACTCGGAGTTGTGCATGCCGGTGTCCACGAGCACGAAGCCGTCCCCCGCGGAGAGGGCCCAGGCATTGCAATGGGGTACCCCGGGCCAGGGCAGCGGCAGGCGCAGGCGGTAGACGCCCGGCAGGATCCGTTCGCCTCGCCCCAGCTCCCCCCTGCTGCTCACATCGGACACGCGGCTGAGACTAGACTAAGGCTCTCAGAAGTCCTGAACAGGAGGCGGGGATGGCCGACCAGCAGAAGCCCAGCGAAGCCAGCGCGAAGGTCCAGGAGGTGGCCGCGAATCTGCAACAGGCCCCTGCACGCAAACGCATCTCGGGCAGCAAGGCTGAGAGCGTCGCGCGGCGCTACTTCACGGCGGTCGATGAACGTGACCTCGAGACGGCCGTGGGGCTGTGGGCCGAGGGCGGGCGCGAGAACGTGCGCGGCCGGGTCGACACGCTGGCGCCCGAGGGCGTCAGGCAGTTCATCGGCGAGCTGATCGCCGCCGTGCCCGATCTGCACATGGATGTCATCACGACGACGACCGAGGGCGAGCGCTGTGGCGTGCAGTGGCGCCTTGAGGGGACCTTCGCCGGTCCCGGCAGCTTCGGGGGGATCGCTCCCACGGGCCAGCGCATCATGCTCGAGGGCTTTGACCTGATCACCGTCAAGGACGGGCTGATCACCAGCAACGACGCCTTCACCGACTCGATGACCTTCGCGCGCCAGATCGGCATGATGCCGCCCCAGGACTCTGCTGCCGAGCAGCGAATGATGGGCGCCTTCAACGCCAAGACCCGGATCGCGGCCGGACTGACGGCGGGCGAGGCCCGGCTGGTGGCCGAGGGCGTATGGGTCCTCCAGGGCCAGCCCGCGCGCTGCAACGTCTACCTGATCGAGGAGGACGGCGGCGTGACCGTGTTCGATGCGGGCGCGCGGACGATGACCCGCGCGGTGGCAGGGGCCGGGGCCAAGCTGGGCGGCATCCGCCGGGTCGTCCTGGGCCACGGGCACACCGATCACCGCGGCACCGCGCCTCGGCTGGGAGCACCGGTCTTCTGCCATGCCGCGGAGGTCGAGGACGCCGAGGGCAGCGGCGGATTTCGCTACTGGCCACAGGGCCTGAAGGGCCTGCCGCTGGCGATGCGCCCGCTGCATCTGCTGCTGCACCGCTTCGCCTGGGACGGGGGTCCGGTCAAGATCGCCGGCACCGTTGCCGAGGGCGATGAGATCGCGGGCTTCAAGGTCATTGAGCTTCCCGGCCACGCTCCCGGTCTGATCGGGCTGTGGCGCGAGTCCGATCGCCTGGCGCTCTCGACGGACTGCTTCTACACGCTCGACATGTGGGGCCGCGACTGTCCGCCAAAGCTCCCCATGGCCGTCTACAACTACGACACCGAGCAGGCGCGGGCGAGCATCCGCAAGCTGGCCGCCCTGGAACCGGCCGCCGCATGGCCGGGCCATGCCAACCCGGTGACCGGGGACGTCCGCGGCCAGCTCGAACGGGCCGCCGAAGCGAGCTGAGGTGGGACGCCGCTCGCGCCGCCAGGCCAAGGCGGCGGTCTCACCCGAGGCGCCGAGCGAGGACTACGCCGATAGCGAGGGCAACGTCCTGACCCTGCGCGGCTCGCTGACGGTCGGCTCGCGCGGCGCCTACGCCCAGGCGCTGGCCGCAAACCCACTCTCGCGCGAGGACGCCAGGGCGCGCTCCTTCGAGCTGCTGTTCGAGCGCCTGGCGGTTCGCTGGGTCATCTTCGGCGTGCCCACGACATCCCAGAAGGAGCTGCTCGCGCGGCTGCGGATCGCCGCCCCCGCCGAACGCGAGTGGGTCCGCGAAACCCTGCGCCGCCATTGCGCGGAGCATTTCCCGGACGTCCAGGCCCCCTGAGGACGCCGGCTCAGGGTTCCAGCAGCTCCAGCCGTGCGCCCTGTCCGCTGCCTGCGGCGATGAAGCGAGCGGTGGCCCCGTTGAGCTCGAAGGAGAAATCCTCGCCGCCCTCGGCGTGCACCTCCAGGCGCCTGCCGTCGTCGTGGACGGCCGTCACGACGGCCTGCTCGAATTGGCCGCCGAAGTGCATGATGCGTGCCCGCGAGCCGACCCGGGGCAGCAGCTTGGTCGGTTTCAGCACGCCTGGATGCTAGTCCCGTCACGCTGGCGCCCTCGCGGCTCGATACGGTCCAACGATGCGCCGCACCAAGATCGTCGCGACCATCGGCCCTGCATCCCGCGACCCCGAGACCCTCGTGCGCCTTGTCGAAGCCGGGATGGACGTGGCGCGGCTGAACTACTCGCACGGATCGCTGGACGAGCATGCCCAGACGGTGCGGCGGGTCCGCGACGCGGCCGGGCGAGCCGGGCGGCCGGTGGCGATCCTCCAGGACCTTCCGGGCCCGAAGCTGAGGATCGGGCCGCTGCGTGAGGGCGTCGTGGAGCTTGCAGCCGGCGAGAGCCTGACGTTCGTCTGCGGCGATGAGGAGGTCCTCGGCGACGGCGATCGGATGAGCATCTCCTGGGCGGGACTGGCGGACGCCGTGGAACCAGAGTCGATCCTCTACCTGGCCGACGGCTCGGTGCGCCTGCGCGTGACGGGGGTGCGCGGGCCCGAGGGCGAGATCGATACGGAGGTCGAGGTCGGCGGCGCTGTCGCCTCGCGCCAGGGCCTGAACATCCCGGGACCGGTGGATGAGCTGCCGGCCGTCCCCGAGGAGGACCTGCAGCTGCTGGCCCACGGCGAGTCGATCGGCGTCGACATGGTGGCGCTCTCCTTCGTGCGCTCGGTCGAGGACATCGAGACGGTCCGCGAGCGCACGCGGCTGCCGCTGATCGCCAAGATCGAGAAGCCCCAGGCCGTCGAACGGGCCGAGGCGATCATCTCGGCCGCCGATTGCGTGATGGTCGCCCGCGGCGATCTGGGGATCGAGATGCCCATCGCCCAGGTGCCGATCGTCCAGAAGCAACTGCTCGAGCTCGCCGGCCTGGCCGCCCGGCCCTCGATCACCGCCACCCAGATGCTCGAGTCGATGATCAGCTCCGCGCGGCCCACACGGGCCGAGGTGGCGGATGTCGCCAACGCCATCCTCGATGGCACCGACGCCGTGATGCTCTCGGGCGAGACGGCCGTGGGCGCCTACCCCGTCGAGGCCGTGGCCATGATGGCCGCCGTCGCCGAGCAGGCCGAGTCGATCGCGCCCTATTCACGCTGGAACCAGACCCGCGTGCGCCGCACCGTTTCCGACCCCGCTTACACGATTGCCCACAACCTCTGCGATGCGGCCCGTGAGCTGCAGCTCGATGCCCTGGTCATCCCGACCCTCTCGGGCCGCTCTGCCCGGCTGGTCTCGGCGCACCGCCCGACGGTCCCCATCTATGCGCTCTCGCCGGGGCGCGAGACGGTTCGGCGCTGCGGACTGATGTGGGGAGTCCAGGCTGCCTCGATGCCCCGCCACGAGACGACCGAGGCGCTGATCGCCGACTCGGCCCGCCGGGTGGTCGAGCTCGGCTGGTGCCGCCCGGGCCAGCGCGTGGGGATCACCGCCGGCCTGCCCTCCGGGCGTCCCGGCACGACCAGCCTGTTTCAGATCCAGGTTCTCTAGGCGCGCGCCAGCTCGAACCAGACGGTCGTCCCGCCCGTGCTCTCAACGCCCCAGCTGGTGGCGGCTTTCTCGAGCAGATACAGGCCGTAGCCCTCACCGATGCGCTCAGGGTCGCGGGGCCTCGGCGTGAAGCCCTCGCCGGGATCGGTGACCGCGACGCGAACGCTCTGGGGAGTCGCCGTGGCGAGCAGCCGGATGGTGGCATCGGCCGGGCCGGAGGAATGCCGGACGGCGTTGCTGACGACCTCCGAGACGAGCAGCACGAGCGTCTGTGCCTCGCGCCCCTCGACGCCCAGATCGCTCAGGCGCTCGGAAACGGCCGAGCGGGCACGCGCGGGCGCATGGACATCCCGTTCCAGCTCGAGCTCCAGCCGGGTCTCGCGGACCATGGCCAGCAAGGTACCCCAGAGCCGTGACGCCCAATGGGCGCTCGGCGCCCCTCAGCCCGCCGAGAGCTCGGCGTGGCCGTAGAAGGCCGCCTCCTGGACGCCGAGCTCGGTCACCGGCGGATCTCCGTAGATCCACTCGCGGGCGATCCGATGCCAGTTGGCCCGGGCGCGCAGCTGCGAGAGCACGGCCAGCGTCAGCATCTCCATGCGCCTGCCGAACAGATGCTCGGGGCGCATGTCCTGATGGCGCATCTCGCGGAAGTGGCTGGAGCGGGGGTCGGAGCTCTCGATCAGCACCTGGGTGGCGATCTCCGGTGTCAGCTCGACGAGCTCATCGGAGGTGGTGTACCACCAGATGGCGTCCTTGATGAAGGCCAGTAGGTTCTCGGGGTTGACCTTCTCGGGTTCGGGCAGGAAGCCCGAATCGGCCAGCAGCTGATGAAGCGCCGCGGGATCGTCCTCGATGACCGCCCGCTGGCATGCCAGCTCGAGCTCGACTGCCGAGTGGTCCATGCGCTTGAACAGGCCGAAGTCCAGAAAGGCCACGCGGCCGTCATCGAGGAGCACGAAGTTTCCCGGGTGCGGGTCGCCCGAGAACTGACGGTGGCGATAGAGGCAGCCGAGGAAGAAACGAAAGACGATCTCGCCGATCCGGTCGCGCTCGGCTTGTGAGCGTCCCTTGAGATTCTCGAAACCGGTGCCCGCGACGAACTCGCTGACGAGCACGCGCTCGCGCGAGAGCGAGGCCACGACCTCAGGGACATAGATGAACGGGTGACCGGCAAAGATCCTTGCCAACGAGCGCTGGTTCTGGGCCTCGAGCTCATAGTCCAGCTCCTCCTCGATGCGCTCGCGGATCTCGGCGGTGACGGCTTTGACGTTCATGCCGGGCGTCATGCGCTTCAGCAGTCCCATGATCATCCCCAGGTTCTGCATGTCCGCGCGCACGGCACCGGCCACCCCCGGGTACTGAACCTTGACGGCGACCTCACGACCGTCCTCGGCCAGCCTTGCGCGGTAGACCTGCCCGATCGAGGCGGCTGCGATGGGCTCCTCGTCGAATTCCGAGAAGACCTCCCCCAGCGGTGCTTCGAGGTCCTCCTCGATGACACGGCGCATCTGTTTGAAGGACACCGTTGGCGCCGCGTCGCGGAGCTTGGCCAGCTCGGCCTGGAACTCCTCGCGGTGCTCCTCGGGGACCAGGCCGACGTCCAGGAAGGACATCACCTGTCCGAGCTTCATGGCCGCGCCCTTCATCGTTCCCAGCACCGCCACGATCTGCTTGGCCGTCTCCAGCTGCCGGCGCGACATGGCCTCTTCGCCTGCCTCCTCGGTGCGGGTGAGGTTGGCGGCCCGGGTGCCGGCCTGCTTGACGTACTCGGTGGCGGCCAGCGAGGCGACGGTGGCTGTGCGGCGCATGCGCGAGGTCGGGATCTTCTCGTTCTCGGGCGCCATCACCCCCATGCTAGGGGCCACGCGGTCGCGGGGCCGGGGAGGCTAGGCGCCGCGCGTCACTTTTGAGCCCGGCACGATGTCGTCGGCGCCATCGGGCCAGCGGACCCAGGCCTTCGTGCCGCCGTCATAGTCGGCGCCCAGGAGAATCAGTGTGGCCGGCTCGCCCAGCGCCCTGCAGGCCTCGGAGCCCTCGGGATCGAGGCCGCGCCAGACACGCACGAACGCGTTGTTCTCCCACTCTCGCCCGACCGTCGTGAAGTCGGTGTGGCCGGGATAGATGACGGTGTCCTTGGGCAGCTCCATGAGGGTGCCCATGATCGAGTCGCGCAGGTCGGCGTAGGTGCTGTGACCGGGCGCTTTGACACCACCGACCGAGTCCTTGAACAGCGTGTCACCGGTGAACACGCCGCCCGGCGGCGAGTCGCCGTCGCGGACCAGGAAGGAGAGCATCCCGGCGGTGTGGCCGGGCGTATGGAGGGCCTTCACACGCAACTCCCCGAACTCGAGCGTTTCGCCGGCCTCGACGGTGCCCATCGCCCGGGTCGGGTCCTCGGCGCCCTCGGGGGCCGCGGCGACCAGAAGCTCGCGCTCACGGGCGCTGATCAGCACCTGCAGCTGCGGCCAGCGCTCGCGCAGCGCGTCGAGTTCGCAGACGTGGTCGTAGTGGTGGTGGGTCAGCAGCACATGGGTGGGCTCAAGGCCAAGCCGATCGGCGGCCTCGATCAGCGGCTGCACCGGCCCACCGGCGTCGATGAAGACGGCCGGCCCGCCGTGTCCGTCGGCGATCAGGAATGTGTTCGAGACGAACTGTGGGTGCAGCGAGCGCTCGAGGATCATCGAGCCATCCTTGCACGAACCCTCATGGCCTCGCCCCGGCCGGCCGGCCGCGCTCGGTGAGCCCACCGAGCGACTCCAGGTAGCTGCTGTCGCCGACCTCCCGGCGCCACTCGAGCACCGGGACCCGCTCGGCGCAGGCCACCAGCCTGTGGTGTGCCTGCTCCAGCGTGGGGGCGGTCGTGGCAAGCGCGACGGCACGGGAGGTGCCGACGGTGCGGTAGGCGTCCCCTCCCAGGCCGACGGCAGAGGAGAAGTAGACATGGCAGCCGGCATCCTCGATCTCGGCGGCCGGCAGCTGGAAGTCGTAGGCCGGGCCCTTGCGCAGGGCATAGTCGGGTGAGACGAGGTAGAGGACCAGCGAGGCCTCCTCGCGCAGCGGCACATCCGCGGCGCTCAGCTCGCCTGAACAGATCCGGCTCATGGTCTCCGTCCAGCTGCCGCTGAAGAGACTCATGATGTTCATGCACTCCGGGTCACCGAATCGCGCGTTGAACTCGATCACGCTGACGCCGTCGGCGGTGGCGAAGAAGCCGGAATTCATGACACCCGTGAAGTTGCGTCCGAGCTCACCGAGGCGCTCGATGACCCGCTGGATGATCGAGCAGGCCTGCTCGTAGTGCGCAGCGGTCATGAAGGGCAGCGTCGACGCGGCCAGCGAGAGCGAGCCCATGCCGCCGGTACCCGGTCCCCGGTCCCCGTCATAGCGGTAGGGGTAGTCGTAGGTCGAGTTGGGGAAGACCACCGACCGTCCGTCGCTGATCGCCTGGATCGTGAACTCGGGCGCCTCGATCTTCTCCTCGATCAGCACGCACTCACCCTCGCCGCAGCGCCCGAGCAGCTCAAGCGCGTATTCGCGGGCGGCCGCATGGTCGCTGAGATGAGGGCCCATGACCTTGACGCCCTTGCCGCCCGTCAGGCCCGAGGGCTTGACCGCGACGGGCCGCTCGCCGAAGGCCGCCATCGCGTCCTCGAGCTCGGCGGGACTCCTGACGACCTGCAGCAGCGGACAGGCCTCCGGCGCCACTTCGGCCAGCAGTTCGCGGGCGAAGGCCTTGTTCCACTCGATCTCGGCCCCGGCGCTGGTCGGCCCGACCGCCCGCGTCCCCTGCGCCAGCAGCGCATCGACCACGCCGGCCTGCAGCGGTTCGTCGGCGCTGACCATCGCCAGATCGATCTCGTTGGCCCGCGCGAAGGCGGACACGGCCGCCGCGTCGCAGACATCTCCGACCGCGTGCGAGCCTCCCGACGCTCCGGCGGCCCGCAGGATCGATGGGTTCTCGTGGCCGACGAAGGCGAACAGCTCGCTGTCCTGCGCCATGCGCATGGCGAGCGCACTCTCTCTACCGCCGTGACCCACGATCAGCGTCCGCACGCGGCCAGTCTAGACTGCCGCCGGTGTCTGCAGATGAGCGCCTCACCCCCCACGCGAGCATCAACCGCGAGCGTTGGGATGCGCTCTCCGACGAGTACCAGGAGCGACACGCACCCCAGCTGGAGAAGTCGGGCGGGACCGCCTGGGGCGTCTGGCAGATACCCGAGTCCGAGCTGCAGATCCTCGGCGATGTGGCGGGGCTGGATGTGCTCGAGTTCGGCTGTGGAGCGGCCCAGTGGTCGATCGCCCTGAGCCGCCTGGGCGCGAGGATGACGGCGCTTGACAATTCGGCGCGCCAGCTCGAGCACGCCCGTCGGCTGATGGCCGAGGCTGCTGTCGAGTTCCCCCTCGTGCACGCGAGCGCGGAGTCCACCGGGCTGCCCGGCGCGAGCTTTGACATCGTCTTCTGCGACTTCGGTGCCATGACCTTCGCCGACCCCCGGCTGACGATCCCCGAGGCGGCCAGGCTGCTGCGCCCCGGAGGCCTGTTCGCCTTCTCCGGGCTGACGCCGATCCTCGACATGGCCTGGGCGCCCGACGCCGAGCACCCCGGCAGCGAATTGCTGCTCGAGTATTGGGAGGGGATCGAGCGGATCGAGCCGCCGGGTGAGGCGATCAACTTCCAGCTGCCCTACGGCGAGTGGATCGCACAGTTCGTCAAACACGGCTTCGTCATCGAGGGCCTGATCGAGCTGCGACCGGCGCCCGACGCCAAGAGCACCTATCGCAGCGACGAGGACCGCGAATGGGCACGACGATGGCCCGCCGAGCAGATCTGGCGGGTCAGGCGCGCCGGATCCTAGGCAGGCATCCCGCCGATACGCGGGCGCCATCGAACCCCCATCGCGAGGCATGGGCCGCGGCCCGCCATCAGAATCAGACCGGTCAACTGCCGAGGAGAGAGAAGATGCACGCTGTCCGCACGCCCGAGGAGCGCTTCGCCGATCTGCCCGACTGGGGCTGGGAGCCCCGTTACACCGAGGTAATCGCCGACGGGGTAGCGCTGCGCATGGCCTACCTCGACGAGGGACCCCGTGAGGGCCGCGTCGCGCTGCTGCTGCACGGCGAGCCGTCGTGGTCCTATCTCTACCGGCACATGATCCCGCCGCTGCTCGACGCGGGGATGCGGGTCGTCGCGCCCGACCTGATCGGGTTCGGCCGCTCGGACAAGCCGACCGCGGTCGAGGACTACACCTATGACCGCCACATGCAGTGGCTCGCGGGCCTGGTCGTCGGGCACCTCGACCTTCAGGGAATCGTCCTGTTCTGCCAGGACTGGGGCGGGCTGCTCGGGCTGCGCCTGCTGGCCGAGCACCCGGAGCGCTTCGCAGGGGCGGTTGCGTCGAACACCATGCTGCCGACGGGCGACCACGACCCGGGTGCGGCCTTCCGCGCGTGGCGGGAGTACTCGCAGAGCGCCGAGGACCTGCCGATCGGGAAAATCGTCAACGGCGGCACCCACCGCGATCTCACCGACGCCGAGGTGGCGGCGTACGACGCGCCCTTCCCCGACGCCGCCTTCAAGGCCGGCGCCCGCCAGTTCCCGACGCTCGTGCCGATCTCACCGGATGACCCCGCGGCCCCCGCCAATCGCGCGGCCTGGGAGGTGCTCAAAGGCTTCGAGCGCCCGTTCGTCTGCGCCTTCGGCGACTCCGATCCGGTCACCAAAGGCGCCGACGCGGTCTTGGAGAAGCTGATCCCCGGCGCGGCCGGGCAGCCGCACGAGACGCTGCCCGGGGTGGCGCACTTCTGCCAGGAGGACGCCGGGCCGCGGCTGGCAGAGATCGTCATCGAGCTGGCTGGCCGGATCGACGGCGCCGGCTGAGTGCCGGCGACCTGGGCGCCGCGCGGATGCGGCTCTCCCGGGCGTAAACTGCGCCGCATGGCACTTATCCATACCTGTTACCGAATCACCGACATCGACCGTTCGGTCGCCTTCTATGAGGCCCTGGGCTTTCAGGAGGTCGGCCGGCTGCCGATCAGAGACGAGGCGATCAACGTCTTCATGAACCAGCCCGGCGACGGCGATATGCCGCGCCTGGAGCTGACCTACAACTTCGGCGTCGACTCCTACGAGCTGGGGACGGCCTACGGTCACATCGCGATCACCTCCCAGGACCTCGACGGAATGCTGGGCAAGCTGGCCGAGCAGGGCATCGAGCCCGAGAAGCCCCCCTATTCGGTCCGCGAGGGCGGCTCGCGGCTGTGCTTCGTCAAAGACCCCGACGGCTATCGAGTCGAGATCATCGAGAACTGAACTCCCGACGCATCGGCCGTGTAGGCCGAAGCCCTATACCCTCGGCGAAGTGGGCTCACACGTGATCCTCCTGCCCGGTGGCGTCGTTCCGGCCAGCATCGCCTACGGTCCGCTTCTCGAGGCGCTCGATGATGACGTTGCGACGCTGACGAAGGACCTCGAGCTGTACGCAGGCCCTCAGCCGCCAGCGGACTACACGCTCGAGGATGAGGTGGAAGGCATCCTGCGCGCCGCGCAGGATGCGGGTTGGGACCGATTCGACCTCGTTGGTTTCTCAGCGGGCGGCGCGGCAGCCCTGGCCTTCGCAGAAGCATGTCCGGCGCGCCTGTCGAGTCTCGCCCTGATTGAGCCCGCGTGGATGGGAAACGATGGTCTGAGTCCACAAGAGCGCTCGGTCAGACGCGAGTTCGAGCGGATCGCCGAGCTGCCTCCGCCACAGCGCATGCCGGCATTCGTAGCCAACCAGCTCGCCCCAGGCGTCAAGCCACCTTCACGAGTCGACCCGCCGCCGCCCTGGCTCGCCACTCGGCCCGCCGGGCTTGCGGCTTTGACCAGGACGTTCGGCGCATCGCGACTGTGCGTCGACATCCTGCGGAGCTTCAGGCGTCCCGTCTACTTTGCGTTGGGCGCTCGGAGCAACCCGAACAACTACAAGCTCATGGCAGAGCGAGCGTCGAAGATCTTTCCCGACTTCACGCTCGACGTCTTCCAGGAGCGTTCCCATGTCGATCCGCCGCACCAGGCGGAGCCCGCGCGGCTGGCGCGCGCGCTCAGCGCTCATTGGTCGCGAGCGAGCGACTTGCAGCCTTAGCGCATGCCCGCGCCGCGACGCCTCATGAATGGATGGGGGAGCTGGCCGTCGGATACGGTCGTTCTCTTTAGGCCAACCGAGGGGTAACCATGAGCGAGGAGAACGTGGGGTTCGTCAAGGGTGTCGTCCCGCACGCCCAGCGCGCAGACCTGCCTGTGGATGAGATCATCGCGGTCGCCGCTTCGTGACCGGGGTCCTGCTCGAGCGCGACGGCCCCATCGCCTGGCTGCGCCTGGACCGTCCCGAGGCGCACAACGCATTCAGCGCCGAGATGACCCGGGTGATGACCGGTTGCCTGGCGGAGATCGCAGCAGACCCCGACGTGAGCGCGGTGGTCATGAGCGGCAACGGACCCTCCTTCTCGACCGGAGTGGACGTCAAGGAGCTGGCCCGGGGAGAGGTTGGCGCCGAGAGCTTCGCGGCCTGGCACCGGATGGCCGCTGGCCTCGGCGCGCTGGAGGTACCGCTGATCATGGCCCTGCACGGGCACTGCCTGGGCGGCGGGACGATGCTGACGCTGTACGCCGACTACCGCCTGGGAGCCGAGGGGCTGACGATAGGCCTGGGAGCGCTGCGCCACGGAATCCTGCCCGGCTCGGCACCGGAGCTGCTGCCGGGCATCGTCGGGATGGCTGCTGCCAGGCGGCTGTGCCTTTTCGGCGAGTACGTGGACGCCGATGAGGCACTGCGCATCGGCCTGCTCGACCGCGTGGTGGCGCCTGAGCGTCTCGAGGACGAGGCCCGCGCGCTGGCCGAGCGGGTCTGCGGATTCTCCGCTGTCGCTGTGCGCGAGTGCAAGCGTCTGTTGGCCGAGGCTCCGGCCATGGACCGCGATGCCTACGAAACCGCCTACCACGCCGCGCAGCAGCGCTGCCTGCAATCGCGGCCGGCCGAGTAGAGGCGTCGCAGGTTTTGCCCTTTTGCGCCGCCGGCGGTGCCATAGGCCGGGGGGCACCGCCCATACGGGCAACTTATGGTCCGATTCCAATAGCTTGACAAGCCTCTTCATCCACGCGTAGTGTGGCCGGGTCAAGCAGGTGGAGGGCTCCACTGCGCGAATGTCGTGCACTCCCGGAGGGGTGAACGTGACTGGAGTGGACGGTTGCGTGCGGCAGGTGATCAGTGAGCCCGTCTTTCACGATCACAGGAGAGGGAAACAGATATGTCCGAATGGATTCAACCGAGGACGCGGCTGCGCGTGTTCAGACGCACACCCCGCCGCATCCTCGTCGGCGCCCTGATGGCGCTGTTCGTCTTTGCCGTTCCGGCTGCAGCCAATGCCGCCGGCGTCTACGTCTCCAACTCGTCGCCGGTCGTCACGGGCGGCAAAAGCTGCAGTGAACCCAACTTCAGCACGGTTCAGGCGGCGATCACTGCCGGTAGCACCTCAATCAACATCTGCCCCGGCACCTACACCGAACAGCTGGAAATCACCAAAGCGGTCAAATTGACGGGAGCCAACGGCTTGGGCACGGCCACCCTGGCGATGCCGGCCACGGGCGCCGAAAACTCCAAAACCAGCTGTGACACCGCGGTCAGCTCTGAACAAAAAGACGAGATTTCGATATGCACACCGTCCACGGTCAGCATCACCAATCTCGATGTTCAGGCCATCACCACCACGACCGGCTGCGGCGGAGAGCTCTATGGCATCTTCGTCGGCGACGGTGGCACCCTCAAGGCGACCAACGTGGCCGTCGACGGTGCCAGCACCAGCGTAGATGACCTCAAGGGCTGCCAGTACGGAGTGGCCGTCGAGATCGGCAACAAAACCCCGGCCGAGGTCGGTCATGGAGTGCTGAAGAAAGTGACAGTTACGGGCTACCAGAAGAACGGTCCCACGGTCAAGAGCCCGAACTCGACCCTGAGCATCACCGCCTCCACCATCACCGGTGAAGGCCCGAGCCCCTACATCGGCCAGAACGGTGTGGAGGTCGCATACGGCGCCAAGGGAACGGTGAAGAAATCGGTGATCTCCGGCAACGAGTGCGAATTGGTCGGTGCGTGCAGCGCCAGCGATCTCGAAAACCACGGCAGCGGTGCGCTGTTCTACCAGGCGGCCACTGGATCGGGGGTCACCAGCTCCACCCTCGAAAACAACGATGACGGCGTCTACTACTCCTCGGGGAGCAAAACGGTGCCGGCAACGCCCGATGTGACGTTCACCAAAGACGTCTTCACCAACAACCGCTACGAAGCCTTCCAGATCGAAGAAGGCAAGTCGATGCTGAAGAGCGACACGATCAACGGCACCGGCCTGGTGGGCATCAACCTGGTTCAGGAGTCCTACCAGGAATCGGCTTCGCAGTCGAGTTCCACCGGGACCAAAATCAGCGGCCAGACCGAAGCCTCGATCAAGGTGACGTCGGACAAATCGCCCAGCGATCCCACTGGCAGCAAGTTCATATTCGCCAGCGGCACGGCGGCAGCGCCCGTGCTGCTCAACGAAAGCAGCACCTTCATCGTCGAATTCTAGCCCTCGCGGCTGGAAGGAAACGCTGAAACTGGGGAGGGGTGCGACGGAAGTCGCGTCCCTCCCCATTCTTTTGCCCCACTCTCAGCTCGCCGCTGAGCGCCCCCGCAGCGGCGCCAGTGCACCGGCCACCCGTACGAGCTCCTCCAGCACCGCGGCGGCGGCCTTCTCCATCACCTCGTTGGGCTGAAGCTCACCGTCGTCGTCGATGAACTGGGCGACGAACGGGATCGATACGGCCTCGGCGAGGGGGAACATCTTCAGCGTGCTGACGACCTGCTTGGTCATCTGGACCGAGCGGGTGCCGGCGGAGATGCCGCCATAGGAGACGAAGCCGACGGGCTTGTAGAACCACTCGGTGTGCAGGTAGTCGATGGCGTTCTTGAGCGCTGCCGGCATGCCGTAGTTGTACTCGGGGGTGACGAAGGCGAAGGCGTCCGCAGCCTGGACCCTGGCGCTCCAGGCCTTTGTGTGTGGCTTGGTGTAGCGCTGCAGACGCGGGTGGTTGGGCTCGTCCATGAACGGCAGCCCCAGCTCGAGCAGGTCGACCACTTCGACCTCGAAGCCGCCATGGGCGCGTGCGACCCTCTCGAACCAGCCGGCCACCGGCAGGCCGACCCTTCCCGGCCGGGTGCTGGCGATGACGATCTGCAGTCTTGGTTGGGGCATTATCTCTCCGTCCGTCGGGGTTGGGGCCAGCCTAGCCGCCCCCAGCCGGGCCCTGGATCGGACGGCCAGGCAGCGCTAACCTGCACCCGGAGCGATGGCCGACACGTCCAAGATCGCCAAGAATCTCGAGCGCTTTGCACAGGCGGTGGCCTCGCACGACCGCGAGAACCCGACGCACACTGCGCACGGCATCGGCCTGGCCCACTTCGACCTGGAGCGCCTGGGCTTCGAGGAGGGCGAGGAGGTGCTGCCGGGGATCACCATCCACGGCGACAGCGGGGTCACCGGAAACTTCCGTGTCCTGTGCGACGGCGAGCATGACGAGGAGCTGACCGAGGCCGAGGAGCAGGCCGTCGAGGCGATTTCGACGCAGTCGCTGCCCATGATCACTCCGGGCGGCGGCAGCGGCCCGTTTGACTCCTAGCCGCCTCAGCTGAGGCCGCGACGGCGCTCAGACGACGGGCGGCACGATGCCGGCGCGCCGCACGATCTCTGCGACCAGCCGCTCGATGGTCGGGCAGGGAATGCCATGACGAGCAGCCGCACGCAGCACCGAGCCGGGGATGGCATCCAGCTCGGGCATGCGGCCCGCTGCGATGTCGCGCTGCATCGAGCTGCCCAGCGTGGCGTGGGCGCCATCGAGCTCTGCCGTCGCACGGTCGGCGTCGACATCCTCCGCTCCCTCAGCCTGCGCGACCGCCGAAGCCTCCTCGATGGCGCCGACGAGCTCGGCACGCAGCTCAGGCGTCTCACGGATCTCACCCAGCAGCTTGTCGTGAGCGCTGGTTGTACAGGCCAGGGCGTTCAGGCGCACCAGCTTGGACCACATCACCTGAGCCTCCGAGCCGGAGACCTTCGTCGAGACACCGGCCTCGGTCAGCGCCCCGGCCAGACGCTCGATCTGCCCGGCCATAGACGGGTGGGAGCTGGCCATGGAGACCAGTAGGAAGGGGCTCGTGTGAACGACGACCCCCGGCTCGGGCCGGTCCGCCTCGACGCGGATCGAGCCGGCCACCACCGGCTCATCTCCGAAGCGACGCCGAAGCACCCCGATGTGGTCGAGGCCGTTGAGCTGCGGCAGGATCATCGGCGGCTGGATTGCGACCCGCTCGAGCGCCGGCTCGAGGCCCGACCACTTGGTGGCCACGATCAGTGCCTCCACGGGGTCCTGAAGGCAAGTCACGGCGGTGGGCCGGCTGACGAAGTCGCCGAAGGTGACGCTCGAGATGGCGATGCCCCGCTCCTGGATGATGGCCGCCGTCGACTCGGTGGCCACGACCGTCACCTCGTTTCCCGAGCGCTCCAAAAGACCGCTCAGCAGGCCGCCCACACCTCCCGGTCCAAGCACGGCGATCCTCATCGGGGGGCCTGCATGAGGACACCCGGATTCATGATCCCGGCCGGATCTACAGCGTCCTTGGCCCCCCGTAGCGCGGCCGCGAACAGGTCGGGCCGCTGCCGTTCGTAGTGGGGGCGGTGCTCGCGCCCGACAGCGTGGTGGTGGGTGATCGTCCCGCCGGCCTCGATCAGAGCGTCGGAGACCGCCTGCTTGATCTGGCTCCACTGCTCGACCTCGCCGCCCCGCCTGGCCGGTGCGAGGACGGTGAAGTAGGGGGCGGGACCGTCTGGATAGATATGGGTGAACCGGCAGTAGACGCTGCCCGAGCCGCAGACACTCCTGACAGCCTCCGTGGCGGCGGCGCTGACGCGCTCGTGGAATCCTGGGAAGCGCTCCCAGGTGATCGCCGTCTCGAACGTCTCGGAGAGGACGCCCATCGAGACGAGCAGGTCGCGTACGTAGGGGGCGCCGACGAAGGCGCCCCGCCAGGAGCCGACGGCGTCGCCACCCGGGCCCCCGCGGCGTGGCGAGACGCTGCCTCCGTGCTCGGCGCAGATCGCAAGGGCGCGGTCCATGGCCTCCTGGACGGGGTGGTCGGTGGACTCGAAGCCGAGCACGAGCAACGCGTGGGATCCGTCGCCGGCCATCGTCAGCCCCGCCTCGCCGGGATCCAGAAGGCGGCAGTTGGATGGGTACAGGCCGGCCTGCGAGATGGCACGTACGCAGTGGGCGCCCGCCAGGAAGCCTGGGAAGCGCACGCCCGCCGAGGCTCGGTGCTCGGGTCGGCGCTGGACGCGCACCCAGGCGCGGGTGATGATTCCCAGCGACCCCTCCGAGCCGGCCAGCATCCGGTCTGGGCTCGGCCCGGCGCCCGAGCCCGGCAGCCGCCGCGACTCCCATGCCCCGGCGGGGGTGATGGCACGGACGGACTCCAGGAAGTCCTCGATGTGGGTCCAGATGCTTGCGAAGTGCCCGGCTGCCCTGGTCGCGATCCAGCCGCCCAGAGTCGAGTACTCGAAAGACTGCGGGAAGTGACGCAGCGTCAGGCCGTGCTCGGCGAGCTGCGCCTCAAGGCCCGGTCCCGTGGCGCCGGCCTGGATGGATGCCGAGAGGGACACCTCATCGAGCTCCAGCAGGCCGTCCAGCGCCGCCATGTCGATGGACAGAACGCCGTTGTAGCCCGGGCCGACATCGGGTGTGACCCCGCCGCAGACCGAAGTGCCGCCGCCGAACGGGATCGCGGCCACGCCGGCCGCCGTACACCACTCGAGCAGGCGCTCGAGGTCCTCCTCCCCGCGTGGGTGGGCAACGGCATCCGGAGGGTGGTCGAACTGGCCGCGAAAGCCGCGGACGATGTCGATGTAGGACTTGCCCAGGGCATGGGTGGCGCGGTCATGCGGATCGATCGAGCAGATCTCGCCGAGAGCCTCAGGGACCTCGACGCAGGGTGCGCGCAGCTGAAGCGCCTCGAGGGCCACGGGCTGCTCGGGCTCGCCCAGCGCGATGCCCAGGCGCTCCGACAGCGCCGGACCCGCCGCCCGCGCCTGCTCTGCAGTCGGCTGCTGATCCTCGTGGCCCCAGCCCCAGTGCTTGCGCCTGCGCGTACTCACGGGGGCGAGTTTATGCCCCGGCATCCACCCCGGCGGCTCGCCATTGACTAGCCTTAGCCTGTGTCAGCGTCCAGCGGCCCCTCGAGCCAGCTGCCGGAGGTCCTCGCCCGCGGTCCATGGGAGCTCGACCGTGTCAGGGCCAGCTGGCGCAGCGAGCACTTCGAGCCCTCCAGTGCTCAGACGGAGGAAGCCGACGCGGCCATTCGCAGCCTGCAGGACCGTGGCTCGCCGAGCCACGACGGACTGGCGGCGCGACTCGTCGACTACAGCTGCGACGAGCAGGGGATCGCGATCGAGTTGCAGCCTCTGCGCTGGGCCCTGCGGCTGGTCGAAGGCGACGCCTCCCAGTCGATGGCCGCGCTCTGCGTGACCCGTTCGGCCGACGGCCGCTGGCTGGCCGGGCGGCGCGCGCCCTGGGTCTCCTCGTGGGCCGGGCGCTGGGCTCTGGGTGCCGGCGGCGCCGTGGACCTCGGCGAGAGCCCGGCGCAGACGCTGGTGCGCGAGCTCAAGGAGGAGTGGGACGTTGCCCCCGAGCGTGTCCGCGGCGAGGCGCTGCTGCGCCTGCCACAGCGCCTGATCATGTTCGTCGGGCAGGCCTGGCTGGCCGAGGGCGACGAGGACCTCGTAAAGCCCGATGATGAGCACGACCAGTTCGCCTGGTGGCCCAGCGAGATCGACCGGTGGCCGCCCGAGGCGGGCGAGGCCCTGTCGTTCATGGCGCGCTGGCTGACGATGTGAGCAGTCCCCGCGATGGGGCCGGCCCGCTCACCTTCAACCGTCTGAAGTGGACCTCCTTCACACACTCCTGCGTCTACACGGCGCTGTTGATCTGCGCCTTCGCCGCCGGCAACCCCCAGCCGCTCACCTTCATCCTCGGCCTGACTCACGGGATCATGTGGATCCTCATGTCGTTGGCCTGCATCGCCGCCGCCCGGCTGCGGATCGTCTCGCTGAAGCTCGCCGTGGCGGTCGCGGTCCTGGGTGGCATCGGGCCGTTCTTCGGCAGCTATCAGTTCATCCGCGAACAGCGCCTGCGAGAGCACCCCGCAGGGCGCTAATGTTCTTGGTCAATGGCCACCGACACGACGACCCAGCAGATAGTGGACGTCGTGACCCCTTCAGCGGGGGAGTCTGTCACCGAGGGAACGATCCTCGAATGGCATGCCAAGGTCGGCGATGAGATCAAGGTCGACGACACAATCGTCGAGATCTCAACCGACAAGGTAGACGTCGAGCTCCCAGCGCCTGCGACGGGCACGATCTCAGAGATCCTCGTAGAGGAGGGGGACACCGTGACCGTCGGGCAGGTCATTGCCCGGATCGCGGTGGGCGGCGCCGCCCCCGTCCAACCCGACGCGCCAGTCGCAGACGGCAACGGCCACGCTGGCTCCGCCGAGCCAGATGCTCCCGCCGAGGGCAACGGCAGCGCGGCTCTCCCCGCGGCCAGCGAGGGGGAGGCCGCCGCCGCACCCGCGGCGCAGGGCTCGGTGGATGTCGTGACGCCCGCCGCCGGCGAGTCGGTCAGCGAGGGAACGCTCCTCGAATGGCATGTCAAGGTCGGCGATCAGATCAAGCTCGACGCAACGATCGTGGAGATCTCAACGGACAAGGTGGACATCGAGCTGCCGTCCCCGGCGACCGGCACGGTCACAGAGCTGCTGGTGGCCGAGGGCGAGACCGTCACCGTCGGGCAGGTCATCGCCCGGATCGCACTCGGCGCGGGGGCCGAGGCGCCCGCCCCCACCACGGCGCAGCCCGAGGACGGCGCCTCCGCTCCCGCGGCGGCGGCCGAGGTCCCCTCCGGTACCAAGGTCTCTCCCGTGGCTGCCCGCGCGGCGGTGGCCGAGGGAGTTGATCTCGGCGGCCTGCAGGGCAGCGGCCCGGCGGGACGGATCATCAAGTCCGACGTTCTCTCGGCCGCGGCCGGCACGGGTTCGGCCAACGGTGGCGCCACCCCCGCGGCCGAGGCCAGCTCAAAGCCGATGCGCGGCAGCGCCGCAGCGCTTGCACGCTACATGGAGGAGTCGCGCTCGATTCCCACGGCGACCAGCTTCCGGACACTGACCGTGACGACCCTCGAGGGACGCCGACGAGAGCTCAAGGAGGGACCGCGCAAGGTCTCCTTCACACACCTGATCGCCTACGCGATCGCCCGTTCGGCGCAGCAGATGGATGTCATGAGCCACCACTTCGCGGAGGTCGACGGCAAGCCCAATCGCGTCATCGATGGTCAGGTCAACCTCGGCCTGGCGGTGGACGTCGAGAAGAAGGACGGCAGCCGCACGCTGATGGTCCCCGTGATCCGCGGCGCGGGCACGCTCGACTTCGCACAGTTCCTGGACGCCTATGACGCGCTCGTGGAGAAGGCGCGCACCAACACGCTGACGGCCGATGACCTCGTCGGGGCCAACATCACGCTGACGAACCCTGGCGGGATCGGCACGATCGCATCGGTGCCGCGGCTGATGACGGGCCAGGGGACGATCATCGCCACGGGCTCGATCGCCTACCCGGTGGGCCTCGGCACGGTAGGCGCCACGATCGGCGCCGAGAAGGTCATGACGATGACCTCGACCTATGACCACCGGATCATCCAGGGGGCCGAGTCGGGCCGCTTCCTGGCCCTGATCGAGGAGTACCTGCAGGGCGACCACGAGTTCTACGAGAGCGTCTTCGCGTCGCTGGGCGTGACGCTCGGCCCGGTGCCGGCTCGTCCGGCGCCGGCAATGGCGGCAGCCGCGCCCGCGCCAACGCCCGTGGCGGCGCCGGCCGGCGAGGAGATGCTCCAGGCGGTGCAGACCGCCAGCATGTTCATCGGGCGCGTTCGCAGCCACGGCCATCTGGCGGCCCGCCTGGACCCGCTGGGCTCCGAGCCCGAGGGCGACCCGGGCCTGGACCCCGAAGCGATCGGCCTGACCCCCGAGCTGCAGGCCCGGATCCCGGCCAAGATCTTCCAGGTCTACGTTCCCGGTGCGACGCTGGCCGATTCCATCCCCCACCTGCGCGAGACCTACTGCGGGACGATCGCCTACGAGATCGAGCACATCGCCTCGCACCGCCAGCGCGTCTGGCTGCGCGAGCGGATCGAGTCGGGCACCTTCCGCCACGAGCTGACCAACGACGAGCGCCGGCGGCTGCTGCGGCGGCTGGTCAAGGTCGATGCGCTGGAGCGCTTCATGCACAAGGCCTACCTCGGCCAGCACCAGTTCTCGATCGAGGGACTCGACATGACGGTGCCGATGCTCGACGAACTGATCCAGCTGTCGGCCGCCCACGGCGGCCAGGAGGTCGTGGTCGGCATGGCCCATCGCGGCCGCTTGAACGTCCTGGCTCACAACCTCGGCCGCTCCTACGACACGATCTTCGCCGAGTTCGAGGGCGCCTCGACGCTCGAGGTCGTCACAACCATCCCCCAGGGCGGCACGGGCGACGTCAAGTACCACCACGGCACGCAGGGGACCTACGCGCTGCCGGAGGGCGGCACGATCCGCGTCAACCTGGAGTCCAACCCCAGCCACCTGGAGTACGTCTCGCCGGTCGTCGAGGGCGCCACCCGCGCGGCCCAGACGGCTCGCAAAGGCCCGCACGCGCACCAGGACACCAACGCGGCCGTGCCGATCGTGATTCACGGCGACGCCTCCTTCCCCGGTCAGGGGGTCGTGGCGGAGACCTTCAACCTGCAGGGCCTGGATGGCTACAAGGTCGGCGGCACCGTCCATCTGATCATGAACAACCAGATCGGCTTCACGACCGATCCGGACGACGCCCGCTCGACGCGCTGGGCCTCCGATCTTGCCAAGGGCTTCGATGTGCCGATCATCCACGTCAACGCCGACGACGTGGCGGCCTGCATCAGCGCCGTCCGCCTCGCCTTCGCATTCCGCCAGGAGTTCGGCCACGACGTGCTGATCGACCTGATCGGCTACCGGCGCTTCGGTCACAACGAGTCCGACGAGCCCGCCTACACCCAGCCCGAGATGTACGCCAAGATCAAGGCCAAGAAGCGCGTCGCGGAGCTGTGGGCCGACCGCCTGGTGGCGGAGGGCGTCGTCTCCCAGGAGGAGGTCGAGCGCCAGGGCCAGGAGGTCTGGGACAACATGACCCTCCTGCACCAGCGGCTGAAGACGAAGATCAGCGAAGTCGCCGAGCATGGCGGTGATCACTCGACCGGCGAGTACCAGCTCGACCGCACGCCAAGCCCCGACGTGGAGACGGCCGTCGCAGCGACACGGCTGCGCGAGCTCGGCGAGCAGCTGCTGAAAGTCCCGGACGGCTTCACGGTGCACCCGAAGCTGCTCAAACAGCTCGAGCGCCGCCGCGAGGCGCTGGCCGAGGACGCGCCCAACGCGATCGACTGGGCGCACGCCGAGTCACTCGCCTTCTCGAGCCTTCTGACCGAGGGCACGCCACTGCGCCTGACCGGGCAGGACGTCGAGCGCGGCACCTTCAGCCAGCGCCACATGGTCCTGCACGACGCCAAGACCGGCCAGACGGTCTGCCCGATCCAGAACCTCCCCGACGCCCTGGCGCCGCTGGAGCTCCACAACAGCCCGCTCTCCGAGCTGGCCTGCATGGGCTTCGAGTACGGCTACAGCCAGGAGGCTCCCGAGACGCTCGTCCTTTGGGAGGCCCAGTTTGGCGACTTCGTCAACTCCGCCCAGGTGATCATCGACCAGTTCATCACCTCCGGTCTTGCCAAGTGGGGACAGACCTCGCGGCTGACACTGCTGCTCCCCCACGGTTACGAGGGCTCCGGGCCAGAGCACTCCTCCGCGCGCCTGGAGCGCTTCCTGCGCGCCGCCGCCGAGGGCAACATCCGGGTGGCCAGCCCGACGACCCCGGCCCAGTACTTCCACCTGCTGCGACGTCAGGCACGGATCGCCAAGCAGCGCCCGCTTGTCGTCATGACGCCCAAGTCCCTGCTGCGCCTGCCCCAGGCCGCCAGCTCGGTGGCTGACATGGCCGAGGGCACCCGCTTTCACCCGGTGCTCGCCGAGCCCGGTGTCCAGGACGAGCAGGTCACGCGGCTGGTGCTCTGCACGGGTAAGATCTACTACGACCTCGTGGGTCACCCCGAAAGGGCATCCCACCACGGCCTCGCGGTGGCCCGGGTCGAGCTGCTCTATCCCTTCCCGGAAGGCCAGCTGCTCGAGCTGATGGGCCGCTACCCCAACCTGCGCGAGGTGCTTTGGGTGCAGGAGGAGCCGCGCAACATGGGCGCCCGCGCCCACATGTTCCCGCGCCTCATGCAGATCATGCCCGCCGAGATGCACTTCGGCTACATCGGCCGGCCCGAGCGGGCCAGCCCGGGTGAGGGCTACCCGGCGGCCCATGCGACCGAACAGAACCGCATCGTCACGACCGCCATCGACCTGCGCCAGCCGATCTCCCAGTACCCCCGCAAGACGCCGGGTGAGCGCTGATGGGCGCTCTCTGGCGGCGCTTTCGCCTCCTCATGGCGCAGCGCAAGCGCAAGAAGCGCGGCTACTAGCCGCGCCGCCCGAGCTGCCGAGGCGCTCGTGCTCCTCGGGGCCCGTGGCGGGACCGCGGCTAACGGCCTTTCCAGACGGGGTCGCGCTTCTCCTTGAATGCGGAGGCGCCCTCCTTGGCGTCCTCTGATGTCATGACGGGCCCGGCGATCTCGGCCTGCCTGCTCCACATCTCCGCGATCGGCCAGTCGTACTGCTCCTGAAGGATCCGCTTGGAGGCCACCAGCGACAGCGGCCCGTTCTTTGCCAGCCGCCCGGCCAGCGCAAGGGCGCCCTCTACGGCGGCGCCGGGCTCAGCCAGATGGTTGACGAGGCCGAGCTCGTGGAAGCGCTCCGCCGGCAGCGGGTCGCCGGTCAGGGCCAGCTCCATCACGACGTGGTAGGGCATCCGCTGGGGCAGGCGCAGCAGCGCTCCGCCGGCCGCGATCAGCGAACGCTTGACCTCGGGGATGCCGAGCTTGGCTCCCCGGGCGGCGACGATCAGATCGCAGGCCAGTGCGATCTCCATCCCGCCCGCCACGGCAAAGCCCTCGATGGCTGCGATCAGCGGCTTTGCGGCCGAGCGCTGGGCGATCCCCGCGAAGCCGCGGTCGCCATACCAGGGGCTCTCGCCCTTGACGAAAGCTCCCAGGTCCATGCCGGCACAGAAGAAGCCTCCAGCACCCGTCAGGACGCCCACGGAGAGGCCGTCGTCCGCGTCCAGCTCCTCCAGCGCCTTGCCGATGCCTTCGGCCAGTGCAGCATTGACGGCGTTGCGGACCTGGGGCCGGTTGAGTGTGATCAACAGGACGTTCTCGCGCCGCTCGGTCAGGACCGGCTGCTCGGCGAGATCTGGCGCTGCGCTCATCTGTTCTCCTCCCTGGGGGTGTAGGGCGCAGCCTACCCCCGCGGGGCCGTCAGGCGGCGAACAGCTTCAGCTCGGGCTCACGCTCGCCGCGCAGCACCGCGATGTCCACCTCGACGCAGTCGATCCCCCGCGCGGCGGCCAGCACGACGGCCTGCGGCTTGATCGACTGGGCCGCCAGGATGCCGCGGCACGAGCCCATCGCCGGGTCCAGGCGGATTCGCTCGAGGTAGCGGCTCAGCTGCTCGACGGCGTCAATCGTCCCGATCCGCTTGATCTCGACGGCGATCCATTCGTCCTCGCCGTCGCGGCACATCAGATCGACCGGGCCGATGTCCGTGGGCCACTCGCGGCGCACCAGGCGCAAACCCTCGCCGCAGGATTCCGGCGCGGCCGCCAAGAGCTCCTGCAGTTCCTTCTCCACGCCTTCCTTCTCCAGTCCCGACTCGGTATCGAGCTCGTGCTCGATGTCGGAGAGGACCTCGCTGATGGCGATCTCCAGACGATCCTCCTGCTTGTGTCGGCGAACGACCATCCGCCTCAGTTGCCCGGCGTCGTCGAGCTCCTCCTCGATCACGCTCGGCGGGGTCATCCAGTTCAGCGGCTTGACCGCCCCGCCGCCGTCCGCCCAGACCATGAAGGTCCCGTCCGGCTTGAGCATCAGCAGCCGTACGGCCTCGGGCAACGTGGTCGCGAGACGTCCGACATATGACACCTCGCAGCGGGCGACGATCAGGCGCACCGGGCGAACCTAGCGTTCGGAGCGGACCGCCGACGTCTAGACCCCGCTCGCAGCCCTAAAAAGATTGCCCCCGGAGCCCGATACCTCAGTGTGAAGCTGGACTATGAGACCGAGGTGATGGATGTCTCCGCGCTGCGCATACGCGAAGCGACCATCACCGCCGCCGTCTGGATGAGCCTCCTCGTGGGCGTCCTGGGAGGCCTCTACGTAGCTCTGACCTGGTCGCGACCTAACCGCAGCGAGCTGGTGGTCGTGTTCGCGCTGGGAGTCCTGACGGCCATCGCGATCAACTTCCTGCCGCGCGAGAAGATCGTGCGCAGCCGGATCCGCGAGCCCTTCTTCCTGATCTGGACGCTCAGCGACTTCGCCATCATCGCGATCGGCACGCTGGCCGACGGGGGTACCGCCAGCCCGCTGGTGCTCGTCTTCTTTCTGCCCGTCGTCTTCTCCTCGATGTCCTACCCGCTCACCTCGGTCGCAGTCGTCGGCCTGGCCAGCGTCGCCAGCTATCTCTCAGTGGCCCTGATCGCGGGCGGCATGAGCACGGCCTTTCAGATCAGCTTCGCCCTCCTGCTGCTGTGCACGGCCGCCATGAGCGCCTGGCAGACCCAGAACCACAAGGGCCAGAATCGCCTGCTGGCCCTGGCGTCGCGCACCGACCCTCTGACCGGCTGCCTGAACCGGCGCGGCTTTCAGGAGCGCGCCGTGGCGGAGATCGCAGAGCTCACCCGGCGCGGGACTCGCGGCGCCGTCGTCGCGCTGGACATCGATCACTTCAAGCCCGTCAACGACACCTTCGGTCATGCGGCGGGCGATGAACTGCTGTGCTGGTTCGGCCGTACCCTGGAGGCCGCCGTGCGCCCGGGAGACGCCGTCGGGCGCCTCGGCGGCGACGAGTTCGCAGTGATGCTCTCAGAGCTCGGCCCGCATGAGGTGCGGGCCGCCACCGAACGTCTGGAAAAGGCGCTCGGTGACCGCGCCCATGCCTCGCTGGGAATCGCCCTGTTTCCCGACGACGGAACGGACCTCGAAACGCTCTCACGCTGTGCCGACGCCCGCCTGTATGCCTCCCGCCGCGGCCGTGCCGGTAGCGCTCCGCCCAAGCTGCCCCGCGAGCCGGTTCCCGTCGGGGAGCCTCTGCCGAGCGCCGCCGAGCAGGCTCGGCGCTTCGCCCCGAGCGACATATGGCGCGCGGCCCTGGAGGCAATGCCCGCGCGCGCCGGACGCGACGCAGCCCCCGGCGGCGAGGTCAGCGACAGCCTGCTCGAGCAGATGGACGCCTCGGTCGTCGGCACCGACCTGGCCGGGGTCGTCATCAGCTGGAACAGCGGCGCCGAAGCCCTCTACGGCTGGACGGCCGCCGAGGCCCTGGGCCGCAGCTCGCGTGATCTGATTGTCCCGGAGGACGCGGAGGCGGCCGAACAGCTCGGCGTCGAGGTGCGCCGCGAGGGGCGCTGGGATGGAGAGCTGATCGTCCGTCACAAGGACGGCTCGCTGTTCAGCGTCTACGTGCGCAACCGGCTGGTGCGCGACGGCGAGGGCAACCCGAGCGCCATCGTTGGCGTGGCCGTGGACATAACCGCGCGGGTGGCAGCTGAAAACGAGCTGCTCCAATCGCGCAACTACGCACAGGCGGTCACCGATTTCATGGGTGAGGGCCTGCTGACGCTCGACTTCGGCGGTCACGTCACCTATGTGAACCGGGCCGCCGAGGCACTCGTCGGCTGGAGCGACGGCGAGCTGCGCGGCAAACATCTGGGCCGGTTGATCGGGCCGGTCGTGCCGGCGGGGCAGGCCCCACCGGGCAGTGCCTCCCTCGGCGGCGAGCACACGGTCCGGGTCGATGACGGCCTGTTCGAGACCGCCTCGGGACACCATCTCCCGGTTGCCTACACCGTCACGCCGTTTCACACCGATGATGGCCTGCGCGGCTCGATCGTGATCTTCAGCGACATCACCGAGCGCAAGCGCCGCGAAGAAGAGCACCGGCGCGACGCCGAGACGCTGGCCGTCATCGATCGTGTCGAGAGCGCCCTGATCGACGAGCGCTTCGTCCTGCACGCCCAGCCGATCGTCGACCTGGACAGCGGCGCGGTGGTCCAGCACGAGCTGCTGGTGCGGATGTGTGAACCGGACGGGCGGATCGTTGCACCGGGGGAGTTCCTGCCGGTGGCCGAGCGCTACGCACTCGTCGGCGAGATCGACTGGTGGGTCATCAAGCAGGCCACCCGGCTGGCCGGGGCGGGGGCTCCCGTGCAGATGAACCTCTCGGCGCGCTCGGTCGGGGATCCCGATGTGCTCGAGCACATCGGGCGCTGCATGAGCCAGTGCGGGGTGGCACAGGACATGATCGTCGTCGAGATCACCGAGACGGCCATCGTCGAGGACCAGCAGGCGGCGCGCGCCTTCGCGGAAGGGCTTCATGGCCTGGGCTGCAAGATCGCCCTGGACGACTTCGGCACCGGTTACGGCACGCTGACCTACCTCAAGCAGATCCCCGTGGACTTCCTCAAGCTCGATATCGAGTTCGTCCGCGACCTGGCTTCGAGCTCCGCCAGCCGGCATGTCGTCCATGCCGTCCTCACGCTGGCCCGAAACTTCCATCTGCAGACGATCGCCGAGGGCGTCGAGGACGCCGAGACTCTGGCTCTGCTGCGCGGCCTCGACGTGGACTTCGCCCAGGGCTTCCACATCGCACGCCCGGAGCCCTACGATGTCACGCCGGGGGACCGGCACGAACCCATCTCGCTCGGGGCAAGCGGCAACTCGGGGCGCCTGGCCGCCCTGCGCCCGGCCTCTGCCCGGCGGCCCTCGGGCGCCGAACGAAGCGCCTCCGCGGCAAGGCTGAGCGCCGCCGAGGCGGCTCAGCGCTCGCCCGGGGCCTGACCGGCGCCGGGCTGCGGCGCGCCGGCACCGGGAGCCTCGGCGGTGGAGGCCACAGCGGGCGGAGGCGTGTCGGGCGAGCCGGCCGGCGGCGCCGCCTGCGACGGGGGCGCGACCGGGACCGGCGGATCGGGCACGACGGTCGCATCCGGAGGCGGCGCGGCCATGGCCGTTGAAGCGATGTGCGGCTCCTCCGCGGCACTCGTGCTGACAGCCTCGCGGAACTCGCGGATGCCGTTGCCGAGCGCTTTGGCCAGCTCGGGCAGCCTTTTTGGCCCGAGCACCACCAGGGCGACGACGGCGATGAAGATCAGGTGGACGGGGTTCTCGATGCCCATGGACACTCAGGCTAGCGCCCGGACAGCGCATTCGGAGCGCTCTAGCCCTCCGGTCGGGCGCCTACGCTCTGGCCGTGGCCAGCGAAACGGCAGCGGGGCGGGGGCCCGAGCGCGAACCGCCCGGGCGGCGCTACCCGCCCCCCGGGCTCTCGGAACCGTTCTGGCCGGTCCAGGCGACCATCCTCGTTGCCATCCTGCTGCAGCTGACGCTGCCCAAGCGCCTGACCGTCGGACCTGCCTGGCTGGTCCCCGGCCTGGAGGGAATGCTGCTCGTGGGGATGTTCTTCGCCACCCCGCGAGAGCTCGAGTTCGAGCATCCCCGCCGGCGCCGGGTAGCGCTTTCGATGATCGGCTTCGTCAGCGCCGCCAACATCTACTCGCTGACCGTCCTGAGCAAATTCCTGCTGCACCATGTCGTAAAAAGCGGCGACGAACTGATCATCGCCGGGGTCGTAATCTGGCTGACGAACTTCCTGATCTTCGGCCTTTGGTATTGGGAGCTCGACCGCGGCGGACCGGGCAAGCGAGCCTCGGGCAACGACGAGCCGCCTGACCTGCTGTTTCCGCAGATGTCAGACGACCGGATCGAGCCACGCGACTGGCGGCCCAAATTCATCGACTACCTCTACGTCTCGCTGACCAACGCCACGGCCTTCTCCCCCACCGACACGATGCCGCTGACGCCCATGGCCAAGTCGGTCATGGGCGTCCAGTCACTCGTCTCGCTGGTGACGATCGGCCTGATCGTCTCGCGCGCCGTCAACATCCTGCACTGACCTCAGCCTGCGGGCGTCGGCTCGAGCGCCAGGGCCTGCTCGACAAGGGCGGCGAGGTCGTCCGAACCACCCAGCTCGATCGCCTTGCGGAAGGCGCTCAGTGCCCCCTCGCGGTCGATCAGCGTCAAACGCAGTCGTCCCAGGCGCTCCCAGGCGCTCGCATCGGTCGGCCCCCGCTGCGCGGACCTGGCGGCGGCCTCCTCGGCCAGGTCGAGGGCGCCCATGTCTTCGTAGATCCGGGCGGCGAAGCGATGGGCGGCCGGACGGCGCCCATCGACCCGGGCCCAGTCGCGCACGGCCCGGCCGGCCTCCTCGAGCTTGCCGGCGTTCCAGAAGGCCAGCGTCATCAGCCGCAGGACGGCCACGTTGCGCGGCTCGGCGTCACGTGCATAGATCAGCCGCTGGGCCGCCAGCTCGTACTCGCCTTCGGCCATCGCCCGCTGGGCGGCGATCAAGAACCGTTCCACGCGCTCGGATCCGGGGTCGGGCTTGGAGAAGTCCACGAACTGCAGGCTGCCCGCCGGAATCGTCCTGATGCCGTGGCTGAATTTGACCCGCGCCCACTGCTGCACCTCGGCGGCCCCCGTGTCCTCGGAGGAGAAGTAGATCCCCGTCACGGTCCCAACCCCCCACTCGGGATAGGAGATGCAGCGGGCGTAGCGGTGCACGACCGAGTGATCCGGGACGCGGCTGCCGAAGGGGTCGTTCCTCGCTTTGTCTTTGGCGTCGGCCCGTGCCCGCTCCTCGGCTTCGTAGGCGCGCCGGCCCGCCTCCTCGCGCTCGCGGCGGGCGGCGGCAGCGCTGACTTTGACGGCGTTGCGCGTGACCGAGCCGCCCCGCGAGCCCTCGGCGAGCCGCTCGAGCTGGTCGGCGGCCTCGTTGATCGCCTTCAGGTGGCGCTCGTGCTCGAACTGGCGCCCCGCCGGCGCGACATCCGGATGCCAGCGCTTGGCCATCTTGCGCCGGGCCAGCTGGACGTCCCGCTTGTTGAAGGGGGCCTCCAGCTCCAGCAGAAGGAGGTGCTGCTCGACATCGAGGACGGTTGTAGGCATGACCCGACAACGTTAGCGAGGCGCGCGACCGCCTATCCTGCGCGGCAATGTCCTCTCAATACGTCTTTACGATGCACCGGCTGTCCAAGATCCACCCGCCGGATAAAACGGTGCTCGACAACGTCACGCTGGCCTTCTACCCGGGGGCCAAGATCGGTGTCCTCGGCTACAACGGCGCGGGCAAGTCGACGCTGCTGCGGATCATGGCCGGCGTCGATCAGGAGTACCGCGGCGAGGCGGCGCTCGCCCCCGGGGCGACGGTGGGGATGCTCGAGCAGGAGCCTCACCTCGACGAGACCAAGGACGTCAAAGGCAACGTCGAGGACGGCGTCGCCGAGACCAAGGCGCTGCTCGACCGCTTCAACGAGCTGGCAGCCAACTACTCCGAGGAGACCGCCGAGGAGTTCGGGCGCATCCAGGCGCAGATCGAAGCGGCCGACGCCTGGAACCTGGACACCCAACTCGAGTACGCGATGGACGCCCTGCGCCTGCCGCCGCCGGACGCGGACGTCAGCACCCTCTCCGGCGGCGAGCGACGCCGCGTGGCCCTGTGCCGCCTGCTGCTGCGCGCTCCCGACCTGCTGCTGCTGGACGAGCCCACCAACCACCTGGACGCCGAGTCCGTGGCCTGGCTGGAGCAGCACCTGAGCGAGTACAAGGGGGCCATCGTCGCCGTCACCCACGACCGCTACTTCCTCGACAACGTGGCGGGCTGGATCCTCGAGCTCGACCGCGGCAAGGGGATCCCCTACGAGGGCAACTACTCGAGCTGGCTCGAGCAGAAGCAGATCCGCCTGGCCCAGGAAGAGCGTTCGGAAAAGGGCCGCGAGCGCACGATCGCCGCCGAGCTTGAATGGGTGCGAACCAACCCCAAGGGCAAACGGACCAAGTCCAAGGCCCGTCTGGCCCGCTACGAGGAGCTGATCGCCGAGGACCGAAACATCAAGCTCGACGAGGTCCAGATTCACATTCCGCCAGGCCCCCGGCTGGGGACCAAGGTGCTGACGGCCACCAGCATCTCCAAGGGCTTCGGCGAGCGCCTCCTGATCGAGGATCTGTCCTTCAACCTGCCGCGCGCGGGCATCGTCGGTGTGATCGGCGCCAACGGCGCCGGCAAGACGACCCTGTTTCGGATGATCACCGGCTCAGAGCAGCCCGACAGCGGCAAGCTCGAGCTCGGGGACACCGTCCAGCTCGCCTATGTCGATCAGTCTCGGGACTCGCTGAACCCCGAGAAGACCGTCTGGGAGGAGATCTCCGAAGGCTACGAGCACATCAAAGTCGGCGATCGCGAGGTCAACTCGCGCCAGTACACGGCCGGCTTCAACTTCAAGGGCTCATCCCAGCAGGCGCGGATCGGCAAGCTCTCCGGCGGCGAGCGCAACCGCGTCCACCTGGCCAAGCTGCTGCGCAGCGGTGGCAACCTGCTGCTGCTGGACGAGCCCACGAACGATCTCGACGTGGACACGCTGCGAGCGCTCGAGAACGCGCTGCTGGCCTTCCCCGGCTGCGCCATCGTCATCTCCCACGATCGCTGGTTCCTGAACCGCGTGGCAACCCACGTGATGGCCTTCGAGGGTGACTCCCAGGTGACGTGGTTCGAGGGCAACTTCGAGGCCTACGAGGAGCACCGCCACGAGGTGCTCGGCGCGGCCGCCGACCGGCCACACCGGATCACCTACAAGCGCCTCGTACGTGGCTGAGCCCGACCCCTGGGCGCCGGGGAAGTTCGACCGCGACACCGCTGTGCGCCTGCAGCATCAGAACGGCGCCCGCTGCAGCTTCGCCGCCGATGTCTCGCCCGATTGGCGAGCCGGGCGGGGACCGCACGGCGGCTATCTGGCAGCGATGTTGCTGCGCGCCCTCACCGATGCCGTGGACGAGCCCGAGCGCGGACCCCGCTCGCTGACGATCCACTACGCAAGTGCCCCCGAGCCGGGCCCCGTGACGATCGAGACCGTCCTCGAGCGCAAGGGGCGCTCTTTGAGCACGCTGTCCGCGCGCCTGGAACAGGAGGGCACGCTCAAGGCACTCGTGCTGGCGGCCTTCTCGGTGCCCTGGAGCGGCCCCGAGATATCCGCCCTGCCGATGCCCAGCGTCGAGCCGCCGGCGCCGGGCCGCAAGGCCGGGACGATCATCTCCGAGAACGGGCCGCCCTTCGCCCGCCTGATCACGCTTCAGCCCCGCTTCGGGGGGATGCCCTTCGCCGATCGGGAGCAGCCGCTTGAAACCGGCGGCTGGCTCGGGCTCGCCGAACCGAGGCCGATCGACCCGTTCTCGCTGGCCTTCTTCGCCGATGCCCTGATCCCAGTGCCGTTCTTCAGGCTGGCGCAGCCCAACCCCGCGCCAACGATCGACCTGACGGTCCACTTTCGCGGCGGCCTGCCCCCGCTGGCCGAGCGCGACCCCGACGAACTCTGCCTGGCTCGTGTCCGGGGCGGGCTGATCCGCGAAGGCTTCTTTGAGGAGGACACCGTCATGTGGTCTCCCGACGGCCGCGTTCTGGCCCACTCGCGACAGCTGGCCCTGCTGCTGCCGATGCCGATGCCCGCGCCTCCCGCAGCCTGAGCCGCTGAGCCGGCGCGGGCCGGTCAGCGAGCGAAGCTGGTCCGGGCGCTCAGGCTGAGGGCGAAGGCCGCGATCAGCTGGGCGCAGGACATGACGTCCTCGATCTGGACGAGCTCCACCGGCGAGTGCATGTAGCGCAGGGGGATCGAGATCAGGCCCGTCGGCACGCCACCGCGGCTCAGGTGCACGGCGTCGGCATCGGTACCCGTCGAGCGGCCGTCGGCCTGCACGGTGAAGGGGATCTTCTTCTCCTGCGCGGATTCGTAGAGCAGCTCGAAGACGCCTGGGTTGAGGATCGAGCCGCGGCCGATGACGGCGCCCGAGCCGAGCTCGTGCTTGCCCGACTCCTTGACCTCGATGCCCGGGGCGTCCGTCGCATGCGTCACGTCAACGACGATCGCCGCATCGGGCTCCAGCGAGAAGGCGCTGGTGCGCGAGCCGCCGAAGGTCGTCTCCTCCTGGGCCGCCGCGACGGCCGCCAGCTCCCAGGCGCAGCCGCCCGCCGCCGCCACCAGCCGGGCCGCCTCGAGCGCGATGAACGAGCCGAGGCGGTTGTCCAGGGCGCGCGAGGCCAGCCGGCCGTTGGGCAGCTGGAGCGGGTCGGCGTCGATCACGCCGACGTCGCCGATCCGCACCATCGACCTCGCCTCCTCGCCGTCGCGGGCGCCGATGTCGATGTGCATGTCGCGGATCTCTGACACCTTTTTGCGCTCCTCGGCACGCAGCAGATGGATCGGCTTACGTCCGACGATGCCTCTGACCGGCCCGCTGCGGGTGTCGATCACGACGCGCTGTCCGACCAGGACCTGGGGGTCCCATCCACCCACTTCGCCGAACCACAGGTAGCCGTCGTCGTCGACATGGGTGACGATCAGCCCGATCTCGTCGATGTGACCCATCACCAGCAGTCGCCGGGGGGTGCCTTTGACGCCTTTCCTGGGCGCCACCAGCGCCAGCGGCGTGCCGAGCAGATCGGTGCTGACCTCGGCGAACTCTCCCGCCGCCGAGCGCCAGACGTCGGCGGGCGCCGTCTCATAGCCCGACGGGCCGCGCGCGGCCAGCATGTCGAGCAGGACCTGTGGCGGGGCAACCGGTTTGCTGCGCCGCGGTGCTTTTTTGGCCTGTGGGCTCATCGTGCCAGCAACCCCCTGAGGACGTATTGCAGGATGCCTCCGTGGCGGAAGTAGTCAGCCTCGCGAGGGGTGTCAATCCGCACCCTGGCATCGAACTCGATGCGCTCTCCGCCCCGGCGGACGGCGCTGACGCTGACCTCCCCGGGGGGCGCGCCCCCGCCTGACATGGAATCGGCCAGGCCGGAGATCGAGAACTCCTCCTCCCCGCTCAGGCCGAGCGCGGCCGCGCTCTGGCCCTCGGGGAACTGCAGCGGCAGGACCCCCATGCCGACGAGGTTGGAGCGGTGGATCCGCTCGAAGCTCTCGGCGATCACCGCTCGCACGCCCAGGAGCTTGGTCCCCTTGGCCGCCCAGTCGCGGGAGGATCCCGAGCCATACTCCTTGCCGGCCAGGATGACCAGGTCGGTGCCCTGGGCGATGTAGCGCATGGCGGCATCGTAGATGGACATCTGCTCGCCCGGCCCGTCCTCGCCGAGGTAGCGCGTGTAGCCGCCTTCGGGCAGCGTCTCGCCGCCCCCGATCATGTTCTTCAGGCGGATGTTGGCGAACGTCCCGCGCATCATCACCTCATGGTTTCCGCGGCGCGAGCCGTAGGAGTTGAAGTCACGCGGCTGCACTCCCTGCTCCTGCAGGTAGGAGCCGGCGGGGCCATCGCGCTTGATCGAGCCGGCCGGCGAGATGTGATCGGTCGTGACGCTGTCGCCGAGCAGCGCGAGGACGCGCGCGCCGGCGATGTCGGTGACCTCCTCCGGCTGGGCCGGCATGCCCTGGAAGTAGGGCGGCAGGCGCACGTAGGTCGACTCCGCGGCCCAGGCGAAGCGCTCGCCCTCGGGTACCTCAAGGCTGTTCCAGCGCTCGTCGCCGGCGAAGACCTCGCCGTAGCTCTTCTGGAACATCTCGGCGCGCACCGCCTCGCCGACCGTGTCCGCGACCTCCTGCTCGGAGGGCCAGATGTCGCGCAGATAGACGGGCGCGCCGCTCTCGTCCTCGCCGAGGGGGTCGGCGACGATGTCCACGTCCATCGTCCCTGCCAGGGCATAGGCGACGCACAGCGGCGGCGAGGCCAGATAGTTCATCTTCACGTCCGGGTTGATCCGTCCCTCGAAGTTGCGGTTGCCCGAAAGGACCGAGACGACGGCCAGCTCGCCCTCGCCGACGGCCTGGGAGACCTCCTCGGGCAGCGGCCCCGAGTTGCCGATGCAGGTCGTGCAGCCGTAGCCGACCAGGTTGAAGCCCAGTTCCTCCAGTGGCTCGGTCAGCCCGGCCCGGTCGAGGTACTCGGTGACCACCTTCGAGCCCGGGGCAAGCGATGTCTTGACCCAGGGCTTGGAGCGCAGTCCGCGGGCGAGGGCGTTGCGGGCGAGGATCCCCGCGCCGATCATGACCGACGGGTTCGAGGTGTTGGTGCAGCTGGTGATGGCCGCAATGACCACGTGGCCGTGGTCGACCTCGAAGCTCTGCCCGTCCATCGTCACCGGCCGGGCCGTCCCGTTGCGCACCAAAGTCCCCGCGCCCGAGGAGGCGGCCGCGGGCGCCGCCGCCGGGGCGGCATGGCCGGGCGAGCCGTTGGAGGGCGGATCGGAGGCCGGGAAGGTCTCGGCGACCGCCTCGTCCTCGGCGTCCGGCTGCTCGCCCGCCGTCGTCACGTAAGCCTTCAGCGCCTCGCGGAAGGCCTCCTTGGCCCCGCTCAGCGAGACCCTGTCCTGTGGGCGCTTGGGGCCGGCCAGGCTCGGTTCGACCGAGCCCAGGTCGAGCTCCACCGTGTCCGTGTAGGTCGGCTCTTCGGCCTGCTCGTCATGCCACAGGCCCTGCTCGCGCGAGTATGCCTCCACCAGCTCGATCTGCTGGCGGCTGCGACCGGACAGCTCGAGGTAGCGCAGCGTCTCGGCGTCGATCGGGAAGATCGCGCAGGTCGAGCCGAACTCGGGCGACATGTTGCCGATCGTGGCCCGGTCGGCGATCGGCAGGGCGCCCACGCCGGCGCCGAAGAACTCGACGAACATCCCCACCACCCCGCGCCGGCGGAGCATCTCGGTGACGGTCAGGACGAGGTCGGTCGCCGTCGTGCCCTCGGGCAGGCGGCCGTGGAGCCTGAACCCAAGCACCTGGGGGATCAGCATCGACATCGGCTGGCCGAGCATGGCGGCCTCCGCCTCGATGCCGCCCACACCCCAGCCGAGGACCCCCAGGCCGTTGACCATCGTCGTGTGCGAATCCGTGCCCACGAGCGTGTCCGGGTATGCCTGGAGGGCTCCCGAGCCGCCCTCGCGCGGGAAGACCACGCGCGCCAGGTACTCAAGGTTGACCTGGTGGACGATGCCCGTGTCCGGCGGGACGACCGCGAAGTCCTGGAATGCGCCCTGGCCCCAGCGCAGGAAGGCGTAGCGCTCCTGGTTGCGCTCGAACTCGCGCTCGGCATTGAAGCCGAACGCCGCGCGGGTGCCGAAGGCATCCACCTGAACGGAGTGGTCGATGACCAGCTCGGCCGGCGCCAGCGGGTTGATCAGCCCGGGGTCGCCGCCCATCTCTGCCATCGCATCGCGCATGGCGGCCAGGTCGACGACGGCGGGGACGCCCGTGAAGTCCTGCATCAGCACGCGCGCCGGGGTGAAGGAGATCTCCTTGCTCGGCTGCGCCTTGGCGTCCCAGCCGGCCAGCGCCTCGATGTCGCGGGCGCTCACCGAGCCGTTGCCCTCGGTGCGCAGGAGGTTCTCGAGCAGGATCTTCAGCGAGAAGGGCAGGCGTGCCACGTCGAAGCGCTGCTGCAGGGCATCGAGCCTGAAGATCTCATACTCGCGGCCGCCGCTGGTGAGCGTGGAGGACGCTCCGAAGCTGTTCTTCGACATTTCTTCTCCCGGCAATCGGGGTCTACAGGGACGGTTGGCAGTCTCGCAGAGTCGACCGCCCGAGCCCGGTTGGACGGCCGCCCGCCCGAGCCCTCTCAGCCGCGTAGCTCGGCCGCCCGGGTGACGCGTCCCTTGCCCTGGCGCTTGGAGCGCAGCAGGGCCGCGTCGCAGGCGCTCAGCAGCTCGTCGGTACCCATCGGCGCCTGCCACTGGGCGACGCCGATCGACGCCGACACCCCTTCACCGCCGGCGTAGGACGGCAGCCCGCGCAGGCGTTCCAGCGCCCGCCCGGCGGCCGCGGCGGCGCTCTCGAGCCCGGCGTTGGGCAGGATCACCACGAACTCGTCGCCGCCGTAGCGCGCGACCCGGTCGAAGGCTCTGAACTCTCCGGCCAGGGCGTGGACGACCTCGCGCAGCATGGCGTCCCCCGCCGGATGCCCGTGACGGTCGTTGACCAGCTTGAAGTCATCCAGGTCGAGCAGCATGCAGGAGAGCGGGCCGCCGGTGCGCGCGGCGCGACCGATCTCCTCGTCCAGGCGCCTGCGCATGGCGCGGTGGTTCATGCAGCCGGTGACGGCATCCGTGCCGGCCTCCGAACGCGCGCGGACGAGCGCCAGAGCGGTGGCCCCCTGCTCGACCAGGGCATTGGCCAGCTCGACGGCCGGCGGTTCGTAGACGGGGGCGTTGCGGCGCACCAGGATGACGACCGCCTCGACCTCCGAGCGCTCGGCCAGCGGGAGCAGGAGCGCGCAGCTGACCTCCCCGGTGGCCATCAGGCGCGGCACGCTGACGGCGAACTCGTCGCTGTCGGCCGCCAGGAAGCTGCGCCTGGTACGGGACACCCAGCCCACACCGGGCGGACGCTCGGCCCGGGGTGAGAGGTAGCTGAGGCGCCCCTCGCCCTCGAACATGAACACCTCGACCAGGTCGTCGGTGGCGGGCCCGGTGGCCAGGTGGTGGATATGGACCTCCTCCGCCCCCGGCGAGGCGAGCAGCTCCCGTGCCAGCGCGCGGAAGATAGAGCCCCCCTCGACGGCGCCGTCGGCGAGTGCTGTCAGCCGGCGGAACCCGCCGAGCAGACGCTGAACCCCGCCAGACGACGCAGAGGTATCCATACCTGAGACGACATCCATCACCCCAATCTAGGGCATCGCGCGGCCGCCGTCACGTCGTGCCGGTGTGCCGGCGGGCAGCGGGCGCCGCGGGCGGGGCGCTCGAAGCTCCCCGCCCACGGTCATTCGCCGCTTGAGCTCTAGCGGAAGGTGACGGTCACCGAGGCCGTCGAGTGTGAGCCTTTGGCTTTCGGCTGGAAGCCCACCCGGATCTTGACCTTCAGCGGTTTGTGGCGCCTGCGCCCGCCGCTGGAGAGCGGCACCTTCAGCGTCGTCGCCCGGCTCTTGGCCGAGAGGCTGCGCGCCACGGTCGAGACACCGCTGCCGCTGCCGCTGATGCGGCCCGGGGCGAACGTCTGGATCGTCAGGTAGGCCGTCCTTCCGATCACCTTGTGACCGACCACTTTGACCCCACAGCCCGAGACCGAGATGACCGGGTTGAGGTTGGTGATCTTGCCGTTCTGGCCGGTGATCGTCGTCGGCATGTGGAGCGGGTTGCGGCAGAGGTCGCCGAAGCCGCCCACGGCCGAGTTCGATTTGGCCGGCAGGCTGACGGTCACACTCGTCACCGGCACATCAGGTGTCGAGGCGAACGTCGTCGTGGTGATGTTGTTGGTGATGTCTGTGTTGCCGACCAGGATGATTTTGACAAGGCCCTCTTCGAGCACCAGGTCGAGGTCGGGGAAGGCCGCACCGCCGTGGGAGACGAAGTAGGCCGTCCCTTTCATCGGTAGCGGCAGCGTCGGTGTGACCACGGTGGCCGTGCCGACGTTCGAGCCTTTCGGACAGCTGGCCGGGTTGGCTGCGAACGTCGCGGCCAGACAGGCCTGCTTGAGCGTCGAGTCCCTCGAGGGAAGCTGCTTGGGCAGCGTCACCTTGACGGATTTGATGTTGGATTCGCCCGGCGAGGAGGTGATCGTCGTCGTCAGGCTCGTGCCGGTGACGCGCGAGACTTTGGCCCCGGTCGAGGCGCTGAATTTCGGCGCCAGCTTGAGACTCGAGCAGCCCGTTACCGTGAACGGCGAGGACAGCCCGGACTGGAGCGTCCCTTCGGTCGAGGTCAGCGTGCTGATCGTCGACTGCGTCGCACAGTTGGTCGGGTTGTCCAGGAAGCCCTGCCGGTTGACGTCGAGCCTGAGCGACCTCAGCCGGATCGGGATGCCGCCAACGATCGTCGGCAGTTCGGCTTCGGTGCTCACCTGTGCGGTCGACTGGTTGATGTTGATCTTCGCCCTGGCAACGACCGGGCCGAGGTTGAACGGGCCGGCGACGGCTGGCGTGACGATCTCAAGGCCGTAGGGCGCGCCCTGATAGGGGCCGGTCATGTAGGCCGCCCCGTAGAACGTGTAGGGCGAGCTTCCCGCACCCGACTGGACCGTTACCGAGCCGATCTTGCTCGATGCGGGGCAGCTCACGGCGATCGCCTGCGCTTCGGTGCACAGCGGTTCAACGTCCGGAACGTCGCCGATCAGCCCGAGCGGCAGGGTGGTCGTGACCTTCTTCAGGTAGCCGTTACCGTCACTGCGCGCCAGGCCGAACGAGTAGGAGGTGTGCGAGCCCGCCGTCTGCGTGTCGGTTTCCGTGCTCTGACTGAGCGCGAAGGGCGGCGGCGATGAGCTGCAGCCGGTTATCGGGACGCCGAAGGAGGCGTTGACAACCGAGGTGCCGGAGGTCGGGCTGTAACCCGTCACCGGCGAGAAGCTCGACGTGCCGGTTGGCGTGCCACACACCAGCGGGTTGGCAAGCGAGGTCAGCACCCCGCGGTTGAACGTCACCTTGAGGTTGGTGAACGGCTGTTCGGGGTTTTCGTTGAAGACCGTCGTTATCTGGCCCGTGACCGGGTTGGGGATAACTTCCGCTTTGACGCGGACGGAGACTCCATACCGTTCCGAGTTGGCCACGACGTAGAGGGTGTATGGCGGCGCCGTGATCGGGCCGCTTTCCGGGCCGCCCAGGTAGGCGGTCCCTGTGAAGGAGCCGTCCGGGAGCGTCGGGACGTTCAGGCTGACAGTCCCCACCTCTGAGCCGACGGGGCATTCGACGCCGAAGGTCGAGCTGTGGATCCTCGCCTGGGCCGGCGTGCACGCTTCAAGTCCCGCAGCCGCCGATGGGTTCAGCGTCATGCCTTCCGGCAGCGTGATCGACGCCGTCTTGACCTGCGACTGGGAGATTTCTTCAAATTCGTTGGGCACGACCGCTTCGGTCGTGGCCTGGTCAGGCGAGTCGGCCAGGGACGAGCCCGCGCTGAAGGCGAACGTGGGCGAGAACGGGACCTGTTCGATGGGCAGGCCTTTTTGCAGGCCTTCTTCTTCGCCTTGTTCTTCGCCTTCTTTTTCGAGTTGTTCAATCGTCGCTTTTTCGGCTGGAATGTCGCAGCCGATCAGGCCGAGCGGGGTCTTGTATTCAGCCCGCTTGACTTCTTTGGCGGCGTTTTCCAACGTCACGTAGGTGGTGTTGTCACCCGGGCAGTTGGTCGCATTCGTGATGAAGTTTCCTGCTCCGCGCGTTCCTTCCAGCACCTGCCTCGAGCTGATCAGCTCGCCGGCTTCCGGGTTGACTTCGACTTCGAAGTAGTCGTGGTAGTCGCCCACGCCGGTGCCCTTCGGAAACGGTTCCTGGCCCCATTCGACGCTGCCTTTGACGAGGCCGTGCGCGTAGTACTGCGCCTTGTCGATGACTTCGGGCGTACCTTGGAGTTTCGCTTCAGTGACGAATTTGGGCAGTTTGAGCGCGGCACCGTAGTAGGACGCGAGACCCTGCGGTTGGGGCAGGTTGTAGACGTTGCCTTCCACCGGCAGGTCAGATACGCCTTCGCCCAAGGAGTTCGGGCCGAAATACAGCGTCACTTTTTCCGAACCGATCAGGCTCGCGGGGCAGTTCGGCGCGGAGAACAGACCGGTGTGGACTTCGCCGAGAACGAGTTCTTGTCCGAATGCTTCGCAGGCCGGCACGGCGACGGGTGCTGTCGCGAGTCCGGAGGCGACGTCGACGCGCACATGGGTCACCGGTGCGCCCGCCGGGTTCTCGTTCGGATAGGTCCCTTCGGTGTTGACCTTGAAGTCGGTCACGCCGTAGGGGACCCGTCCCCCAGCCTGCAGAAAGCCCTGTTCAATCGCTTCCTGACGGGACGGTTCCTTCGGGACCCATTTGGGCCCGGATTCGGGGAATCCGCTCGGGCTTTCTTCACCCGCGCAGCCCGAGACGACACAGTTCGTCGCAGTGAAGCCTTCCACGCCGAACGACGCCGCCTGCGCGGCGGCCGCCACGACGCCGGCGAGCAGCACGCCACAGATCAACGACAGGACCCAAACCCGAGCGTGCACCCTCATGCGAACCTCCTCATAGAAACCGAACCAACTCCCCTGCCTCTTACCCTCAGGACTCCAGAACACCCGCAAAGTTGCGGTTGCATCAACGGTCGTATTAGACGAACCCGTGGATAGTCCTTCCGTGGCCCGGTGTTCCTCCCGTTGCGTCCGAGCGATTTCAGACGTTACGCCGATTGGCGGACGCGTGCGCAACGCCCTGCGCGGATGCCTGGGCCGGTCCAAAGCCGACCCTCAGCAGGGCCCCGCCGCCGGGTGCGTTCTGCGCTTCGCAGAAGCCGCCGCAGGACTCGCTCGCCTGGCGCACGATCGCAAGGCCGAGGCCCGACCCCGGAAGGCCGCGGGCCTTTTCGGCCCGGTAGAAACGATCGAAGACGAACGGCAGGTCCTGCTCTGTGAAGCCCGGCCCGTGGTCGCGCACGCTCAGCACGCCGTCCTTCAGGGAGACCTCGACGACGCCCCCGGGCGGGCTCCACTTGCGCGCGTTGTCGATCAGGTTGGAAACGGCCCGCCCGATCCGGTCCGCCGGGCCGCGCACGAGGGTCGGCTCGAGCTCCAGCTGGTAGCTCAGCTCACCGCGGCGGCGGGCGTCCTCGACGGCCGACTCGGCGATCTCGTCCAATCGCACCTCGTCGACCGAGTCCAGCGGCTCGGCCCCGCGGGCCAGCTCCACGACGTCGCCCACCAGGGCCGTCAGTGCATCCAGCTCGGCCACGATGTCCGCGCGCAGGCCGGCCTGCTCGTGCGGCGGCAGGCGCCCGGCGTCCCCCAGCGTCTGGATGTTGGCCCGCAGCGAGGTGATCGGCGTGCGCAGCTCGTGGCTGGCGTCCGCGATCAGGTGGCGCTGGGCGGCCACCGAGCGCTCGAGCGCATCCAGGGTGCCGTTGAAGCTCGCGGCCAGGCGACCCAGCTCGTCGCGACCCGAGACCTCCAGGCGGCGCGAGAGGTCGAGCGTCCCCGAAAGGGTCTCCGTCTGCTCGGTGAACCGGCCGATGGGAGCCAGCGCCGTGCGGGCCACCAGCGTGCCCAGCAGGGCCGCCAGCACGATCCCGGCGGCCCCGATCAGCACCAGGATCAACAGCAGGTGGCTGAGCTCGTGATCCACCTCCGTCAGCGGCCGCGCGATCAGGACCGCCGCCCCCGGGCCCAGACCGAGCGTCAGCACGCGCAGCCTGGTCCCTTTGACGGTCCTTTCCGAGAGGCTCGAGCCGCTGCCCGCGGCGGCGATCGCGCGGTCGGATGCCGTCACCGCGATTCGCGTGGTGGCCTGCCCGCCGGGAACGAAGACCCGGCCGGTGGAGTAGATGAACTGGACATACCCGCTGGCGCCGCCGAAGGGCGCCGGCTGGACCTGGCCCGGGAAGCGCCCGCTGCCGCGGCCGAAATCCGGCGGCGGGGCGCCCTGGCTCGTCCCCGTCCCCGGCGCGCCCGGGATGACGCCCGACGCCCCCGCCCGGCCGGCGAAGGCGGCTCCGCGCGAGCGCAACTGGCGGTCGACTTCCCCGCGCAGGTCTGAGCGCACACCAAGGTAGAGGCCGATCGCGGCCGCCAGCACCGCCAGCGCCACCGAGAGGCTCGCGACAGCCGCGATCCGCGCCCTCAGCGTCATCGGAGCTGGGGCACCCTCACGGCTCGCGCAGCGCGTAGCCGACGCCGCGCACCGTGTGGATCAGGTTGCGCGACCCCGCCTCCTCGAGCTTGCGGCGCAGGTAGCCGATATAGACGCGCAGCGCATTGGATGTCGGCCCGAAGTCATATCCCCAGACACGGTCATAGATCAGGCTGTGCGAGAGGACCTGACGAGGGTTGAGCAGCAGCAGCTCGAGCAGCTGGTACTCGGTCCGCGTCAGCTCGACGAAGCTCTCGCCCACCTGCGCGCCGTGGCGCTCGGGGTCCAGGCGCAGCTCCGCGAAGGAGGGTGCACCCGTGTCGCCCTCGGGCTTCGAGCGGCGCAGCAGGGCCCGCAGCCGTGCCTTCAGCTCACCCACATCGAACGGCTTGACCATGTAGTCGTCGGCACCCACGTCCAGGCCGTCGATCCGGTCACTGACGGCGTCGCGCGCCGTCAGCATCAGGATCGGCACGCGGTTGCCCAGCAGACGCACGCGGCGGCAGACCTCCAGGCCGTCCATTCCCGGTAGGCCCACGTCGAGGACCACCGCATCCGGCGGGGAGCCGGCGATCTGCTCGAGCGCCTGCTCCCCGTCCTCGGCCGTCTGCGCCTCGTAGTCGCCCAGGGTCAGCGCCCGGCGCAGGGCGTCGCGCACCGCCCGGTCATCGTCAACGATCAGGATTTGCACAAGGCTGATTGTTACGCGCCGGCCCGCTGCAACTCCGCGGCACGGCCCTGGCAGTCATAAAGGGAGCCGGAGGCGCCCATGGCCGAGCCGCGCGTGCTTTCGCTCGCCGTGCTCGACGGGAGCGTCACCCGCTTGCACGCCGTGGAAACCGCGGCCATCGCGGCTTTGGAGCCCGCCCGGCCGTCGGCGGGGATCAGGCCCGAGGAGCTTTCGCCGAGCACCCAGCGGATCTTCCCGGAGCTGACCTCCTGCGCGAGCCAGGAGATGCTGACATCGCTCTCACGGCCCGAGAAGCCTCCGATGCCTGCGACATCGGCGCCGCTCTGGATGATCGCCGTGGCCGCTCCCGACTGGCTGGCGACCGCAATCGTCCCGCCGCCGTGGGCCTTGACATATTCGAGCATGCCGGCGCTCGGTTCGTTGCCTGCGAAGCCACCGGGTCCGCCGCCGGGCCCGCCGCGACCGATCGCGCCCGCGCCGGGGAAGCCGCCCGTGCCACCCGTGCCGGCTCGGGGTCCGGAGAAGCCCGCCCCGGGTGGCGCCCCAGCGGGGCCGCCCGCGGCGCCGGCGAAGCTCGGAGGCCCATTTTCTGTTCCTGCTCCCGCGCCCGTGGAGCCGCCGGGCCCGAACAGCTGCACCTGGCCGCCACCCCGCGCGAACCTCGCTCCGGGTCGCCCGCCGAAGCCACCCGGGCCGGTTGCCAGGGAGCCGGGGCCGCCTTCGGGGAAGGTGCCGCTGGTTGCGTGCCCGAGCGTGTCAAAGGCCCAGACGGTGGGCGCCACCAGCAGCACCGCGACGCTCGTGCCGACCGCGGCCAGGCGCACCCGCCGGTCACTCAGCGCCAGCATGGCCAGCGCGGCGCTGACACCGACGGCGATCAGGACGGGCACGAGCCAGCGCAGCTGGCCCTGGTAGTCGCCGAGGACGATCAACTCGCCGGCCACGCCCGCCGCCACCGCCAGCGGGCCGAAGGTGCGCACGCTGATGGAGCCCGACAGGAGCTGGGAGGCGCCCGCGCCCACGAGCGCCGCCGCGAAGGGCGCCAGCAGCGAGACGTAATAGTCGCGAAGGAGCCGCCCACGACCATCAGCCAGCCCGTCCGCCGGTCGCGTGCTCGCAGGCGGCTGGCCGCGAGGATGGCCAGGCCGCTCAGCAGAGCGAAGCCGAGCAGCCAGCCGGCCTGGCCGCCGAGGGCGTTGTTGAGCAGCCGCAGCGGCCCGGTCGCGCCGCCGAACATCGTGCCGCCGACGCCGCCCGGCCCGCCGGCCTGGCCGTTGACCCGGCCGAGCCCGTTGTATTCGAAGATCAGCGAGAAGATCGTGTTGGAGCTGGTGCCCGAGACCCACGGGCGGTCGGCTGCCGGGGTCAGTTCCACGAGCGCCGGCCAGGCGCCGCCGACGAGCAGCATGGCGCCCCCACCGCCCAGCAGCTGGCGCAGCGCGTGAAGCCGCCCGCGGGCGGCCGGAGCGACCCACAGCCAGGCCGCCGCGATGCCCGGCACGACCGTCAGCGCCACCAGCATCTTCGTCTCAAAGCCAAGGCCCACGCAGACGCCCGCCGCGAGCAGCCAGCGGGTGCTGCGCCCGCCGCGCCCGGCTTCCAGGCCGCGGACGGCGCACCAAACGGCCGCCACCGTGCACAGCACGAGCAGCGCGTCGGGGTTGTTGTGACGCGAGATGGCCACCGTGATCGGCGTCACCGCCAGCGCCAGGCCCGCGATCGCGCCGCCGGTACGCCCGAAGCGCCGGCCGACCAGGTCGTAGATCAGCACGACCGTGGCCATGCCCATCAGCGCCTGGGGCAAGAGGATGGCGATCGGGTGATAGCCGAAGACCCGCACCGACAGCGCCTGCACCCACAACGCTAGCGGCGGCTTGTCGACGGTCATCACCCCGCTGTGGTCAAGCGAGGCGAACAGGAAGTCGTGCCAGCTCGTGCTCATCGAGCGGACGGCCGCGCTGTAGTAATCGTTGGCCCAGCCGTTGCGGCTCAGCGACCACAGGTTCAGCACCCCCGTGAGCGCCAGCAGGCCGAGCAGCTCGGGACGTGGGCGGCGCAGGGCCAGGACCCGCCTGCGGACGTCCTCGGCGCCTGGCGAGAGTGTGTTGACCGGTGGCGGAGCGGCTGTGGGAGCCGTGGCCGTCGATGTCTCAACCGAATAGCTCATCGGGGCAGGATCGCCAGTGCCCGTAGGAGCAGCATGTGGGAAACGTGAGAGGTTCGTAAGAGGGTCAGTCGATCAGACGGCGTCCCAGCTGGGCGATCGCCACCCGCCACATCAGCAGGGCAAACGCGAGCAGCACCGCTGCGTGGCCGAGGTCGCCGGTCCCCAGGCCGCCGATCGAGGCATGGCGGACGAGCTGCACGCAGTGGAAGAGCGGGTTGATCTGGGCGATCGTGCGGATCCCCGTGGGCAGGTTGGAGACGGGGAAGAAGGTCCCCGCGACCAGGAACATCGGCGTCAGCACGGCGCTCGTTATGTAGTTGAAGTTGTCGATCGTCTTCGCCACCGCCGCCACCGTCACGCCGAAGCAGGCAAAGCCGAACCCGGTCACGAAGCCGATCAACGGCACCAGCAGCATCCCCGCGGTCGGTTCCAGGCCGAAGGCGAAGCCGACGATCAGCGGCGCGAGGCCATAGACGCCGGCCCGCAGCGAGATCCACAGGACCTCGGCGGTGATCAGCTCCTCCACGTCCACCGGTGCCGCCAGGATCGCGTCGTAGGTGCGCTGGAACTGCCAGCGGATGAACGTGTTGAACATGCCCGGGAAGGCCGAGGAGAACAGCACGGCCGTTGCCACCACGCCGGTCGCCACGTACTGCTGATAGGTCACCTTCCCCGGCAGGTGGGTGATCGCCTTCAGGCCCAGGCCGAAGGCCAGCAGGTAGATCGTCGGCTGTACAACGGAGGAGAAGGTCGTGGCCTTCCAGTAGCGGCTGAAGATGGCCACGTCGCGGTACATGACGCCCGCAAGGGCCGCCGGTTCGAGGCGCCCCACGCGGCGCTGGGGCGGCTGCTCGGCGTCGGGCGCGCTCACTCGATCTCCTCGCCGGTCAGCGCCACGAAGGCATCCTCAAGGTTGGCCGGGCGGCGAACCCCCTCGGGGGCCATCCCGTCAAGGGTCTCCGCGTGAAGGATCGCCACGGCGGGGCCGCTACGCCGGCTCGTCCAGCCCCTGCTTCCCGCAAGCTCGGAGATCTCCCGCAGACGGTCCGGTGGTCCGTAGACCTCCAGCACCTGCTCACCCGCGTGGGCCAGGACGAGCTCGGCCGGCGTGCCGCGGGCGATGATCCTGCCCGCGGACATGACAGCCACCATGTCCGCCAGACGCTCGGCCTCCTCGATGTAGTGCGTGCTCATCAGCACCGTCACGCCCTGGACCCGCAGCCCGTCGATCAGCGACCAGAGCTCCTGGCGGATCTGGGGATCCAGGCCGACCGTCGGCTCGTCCAGAAGCACCAGCCGCGGACTGTGGATCAGCCCCCGGCCCACCAGCAGCCGCCGGCGCATCCCGCCCGAGAGCTCTTTGACGATCGTGTCGGCCCGCGCCTTCAGGTTGGCTATCTCCAGCGCCCGGTCCACGGCCGACTCACGCTCGGCACGAGGCACGCGGTACAGGCGGGCGAAGACCGTCAGGATCTGCCGGCAGGTCAGCTCCTGGTCGAGGTTGTCCAACTGGGGCACCACCCCCATCTCGAGCCGCGACTGCTTGGACTCGCGTGGCAGCTCGTAGCCGAGAACCGAGATCGAACCCTCATCGGCATGCGTCTGCGCCGTCAGCATTCGCATCGTCGTCGACTTGCCTGCGCCGTTCGGGCCCAGCAGCCCGAAGCAGACGCCCGGTTGGACCTCAAGCTCCAGTCCGTCCACGGCGGTGATCTCGCCGAAGCGCTTGACGACGCCCGACAGCGCAATCGCCGCTCCCCCCTCATACCTTGCCGGCTCCCTCACGCACCGACACTGTAGGGACAGGCGCCCGCCGGCCGCTGATCGGGATATGGGCGCCTGTCGATCGGCCGCTCGGCGATCTCGGACGATGGTCCATATGTAGGGAGCCCCCACCGGGGCACCCTGTATGGACAAGTCGGCAACCGGTCGAAAGCGAATCATGCCAGCCAGAGCTCCTCAGATCGTGGCACTCGGAGGCGGTGGCTTCTCGATGGAGAAGGACGGCTCGCTGCTTGACGACTACATCCTCTCGTTGCTGGAAAGGCCGCGGCCCAAGGTCTGCTTCCTGCCGACCGCCTCGGGCGATGCCGACCATTACGTGGTCCGTTTCTACCGGCGTTTCTCGCCCGGCTGCGAGGCCAGCCACGTCTCGCTGTTCCGCCGCGACCAGGGCACCGGCGGAGTCGAGGACGATCTCGCCAAGCACCTGCTCGGCCAGGACCTCATCTATGTGGGCGGCGGGAACATGGTCTCGATGCTGGGTGCCTGGCGCGCCCATGGACTGGACTCCATCCTGCGACGGGCGTGGCGCAAGGGAATCGTCATGTGCGGCCCCTCCGCCGGCTCGCTGTGCTGGTTCGCCCAGGCTCTCAGCGCCTTCCACGGCGCCCCCCGGCCGGTTCGCGGGCTGGCCCTGTTGCCCTACTCGAACTGCGTCCACTACGACGCCGAGCCCGCGCGCCGTGAGGAGTACCACCGTGCCGTCGCCGACGGAATGACGGCCGGTTTTGCCGTCGAGGACGGAGTCGGCCTGCATTTCCGGGGCACCAAGCTCGAGCGGGTCGTCAGCTCGCGCCCCGGGGGCCGGGCCTTTCTGGTACAGCAGAAGGGCGGGCGCGTCTCAGAGGCCCGGCTTGACGCGGACTACCTGGGCGGGCAGGCGCTTGGCGCCACACCCGTGAGCGTGCCGACGGAGCCTCCGCGAGAGCCGGTCGCCGCGTGAGCACAGCCGCTCTGCCGCTCGAGGAGCGGACGATCTTTGCGATGGGCGGCGGCGGCTTCACGATGGAGCCCAACAACCCGCTGCTGGACGACTACGTCCTCTCGCTGGCCCGGGCGCGTGAACCCAAGATCCTCTTCCTGCCGACCGCCTCGGGCGACACCACGCCACAGATCAACGCCTTCAAAGCCCGGTTCACCGGGCGCACCTGCGTGGCCGAGCACCTCTCCCTGTTCCGCCTGCGCGAGACCAAGGTCCCGCTGGCCGAGCTGGTCGCCGAACAGGACATCCTCTACGTCGGCGGCGGCTCCATGCGCAACCTGCTGGCCATCTGGCGCGCCCATCAGCTCGACGACATGCTGATCGAAGCCTGGGAACGCGGAACCGTCCTCGCCGGTCTCAGCGCCGGGGCCATGTGCTGGTTCAAGTGGGGCCTGACCCGCTCCAGCGGGCCCCCCGAACCGCTCGAGGGCCTGGGCCTGCTGGAGGGCTCTTTGAGCGTTCACGCCGACGGTGAGCCCGAGCGCCTGCCGGTATGGCTGGCACACCTGCGCGACGGCACCATGCCAGGCGGCTGGGCGCTTGACGACGGCGTCGGCCTGCTGTTTCGGGGGCGCACCATGGAACGGGTCGTCAGCTCGCGTCCCGGTGCCGAGGCCCAGCGCGTGGACGCCATCGCCGGAGAGCTCTTGCGCCGGCGGTTGAAGCCCGATCTGCTCGGCGGGCGCGCCACCGATCCGCTCGGCGGCTACGACGAGGCCGTCGAGGAGATGCGCCGCGTCCATCGACTGCGCCGGGGGACCGGCAGGCGCAGCTGAGGCGGGCGCCCCGAGCCCGGACGCCCGTCCTGTGAAGCTCTAGGCTCCACCGATGCAAGAGCGCCGGGTCCTCGTCGCCCCCGACGCCTTCAAGGGGACGCTCTCCGCCGCCGAGGTCGCGGCCGCGATCGCAGCCGGCGTGAGCAGCGCCGGGGGCCTGGCCGAGGAGTGCCCGGTCGCCGACGGCGGCGAAGGAACCCTCGAGATCCTTCACGCAAGGCTGGGCGGCGAGCTCTGCAGCGCACCCTGCCACGACGCCCTGGGGCGCCCCCTGCAGGCCGACTGGCTGTGGCTGGAGCGCGAACGCACGGCGGTCCTCGAGATGGCCCGGGCCTCGGGCCTGGCGCTGATCGCCGAGTCCCAGCGCCAGGCCGAGCGGGCCTCGAGCGCCGGGACCGGAGAGCTGATCCTGGCCGCCCGCCGGGCGGGTGCCACGCGGGCCATCCTGGCCATCGGCGGAACAGCCACGAGCGACGGCGGCGCCGGAGCGCTGATCGCGATCGAGCAGGCCGGCGGCATCGACGGGCTCGAGCTCGAGCTGGCCTGCGACGTCATGATCCCCTTCGAGTCCGCCGCCCTGATCTTCGGCCCGCAGAAGGGCGCCGGCCCGGAGCAGGTCCAGCGGCTCACCCGGCGACTGCATGAGCTCGCCGAGGAGCTGCCGCGCGACCCTCGGGGCCTTGAGATGACGGGCGCCGGCGGGGGGCTCGCGGGGGCTCTGTGGGCCGTCCACGGGGCGTGCCTGCGGGGCGGCGCCGAGTTCATCCTCGACACCGTCGAGTTCGACCGGCGGCTGGCCGCTGCGGACGCCGTCGTCATCGGCGAGGGCTGCCTGGACGGGCAGTCCAGGCGGGGAAAGATCACCGGCGCCATCCTGGCGCGCGCCCGGCGGGCAGGGATCCCCGTCCATGCCATCGTCGGCAGCCTCGGCAGCGACTCGAGCGACGGCGACTGGAGCGAGCTGGCCTCGCTGCAACAGGCCGGCACGATCGCCGAGCTGGAACGGGCCGGAGCCCGCCTGCCCGCCATCCGGGTGGCTGGGATCTAGTCTCTGGCCCATGCCCCAGCCGCCCTCCGGACAGCAGTACGAGCTCCTCGACGGCCGCCGGCGGGCCACGATCGTCGAGGTCGGCGGCGGCGTCCGCGAGTTCAGCGACGGCGGCCGCGATGTCCTCGAGCCATATCCCATCGGTGAGATCTGCGACGGTGCGCACGGGACCGTGCTGGTGCCGTGGCCCAACCGCATCGCCGGGGGCGCCTACAGCTTCGATGGCACCCAGCGCAGGCTTCCACTGAGCGAGCCTGCCCGCGCCAACGCGATCCACGGCCTCGCCCGATGGCGGCCCTGGCGCGCCCTCGAGCAGGAGGCCGCGCGGGTTCTGATGGCCATCCGACTGCATCCCGAGCCGGGCTACCCGCACGACCTGGAGGTGACGGTCGAGTACCGCCTAGCCGAGGACGGGCTGACCGTCGTGACGCGCGCGCAGAACCTCGGCGCCGGCGCCTGTCCCTACGGCTGCGGCCAGCACCCCTATCTCTCCCCCGGCGACGGGACGATCGACGATTGCACGCTCGAGCTGCCCGCGGCGACGCTGATCACGACCGACCCCGAACGCGGCCTGCCGACCGGCCGCGAAGCACTCGCCGGGAGCGCGCTCGACTTCAGCGTCCCCCGCCCGCTCGCCGGCGCCGTCATCGACAGCCCGTTGACGGACCTCTCGCGGGGCGCCGACGGGCGGGCCCGCGCGCGCCTGCAGGGCCCCGACGGTGCAAGCGTCGAGCTGTGGGTCGATGAGGCCTACGGCTACCTGGAGCTGTTCACCGGCGACACCCTCGCCCCGGCGCGGCGCCGGCGCGGCCTTGCGCTCGAGCCGATGAGCTGCCCTCCAGACGCGTTCCGCAGCGGCGAGGGGCTGATCCGCCTGGAGCCCGGCGCCTCGCATACAGCCGCCTGGGGCGTGGGACTTCGCCGCTGAGCGACCGTCGCCGCTTCGTGGGAGAATCCGCCCCATGAACCAGCTCGTCGCAGATCCCGAGCTGCGCGCGCGGCGCGAGGCCCTCGTGCGCGAGCACATGGAGTCCGAGAACGTCCACGACTTCGACACGACCATCGGGACCTTCGCCCATCCCCGTTACGAGATCATCCCGACCGGCGACGTCTATGACGGCGAGCAGGAGGTCCGCGGCTACTTCGCCGAGAGCCGCGCCGCCTTCCCCGACCAGCGCAACGAGCTGATCACCCTGCGCCACGCCGACGACGCCGTGATCGTCGAGTTCGACCTGCTCGGCACCCACACAGGCGCCCTGCGGGGAATCGAGCCGACGGGCCGCGAGTTCCGCACCCGGGTCGTCGCCTTCTTCATCTTCGACGGCGAGAAGATCGTCTGCGAGCGGGTCTACTTCGACCAGCTCAGCATCTTCAGTCAGCTCGGCCTGGCCTGAGCCGCCCGCGCGGAGAGCCGGCCGCTGGCGCCGTGGTCGCGCCGATCCCCTCAGGCGGATCGACCGCTCCCATTCTCCACCGGCGCCTCCAACAGGCGTCCAGCCGGACACGGGCAACCTACAGCCAGGGCCTCCACGGGCCGCTGTCGTACCAAAAGGACGACACGAGATGCCCGAAAAGGGCTACTCGAATGCCTGATTGGAAACCCACGAAACGAGTCCCCCATGATGACCCGACTGAACCCACATGAAGTCAGATTCCGCGGCCCCGCCGGGGCCGGGGAGGCTGGTGCCCTGATCGAGCTGGACAGCCTGGCCCGGGCTCGCCGGCGCCGCCGCGAGCGCGCGCTGAAATGCGTCGCCTCCGGTCACCTCGCCGACGGGTGCTCGTGCCCGCAGACCGTTCCCGGCGCTGTGGCCGAGGCCTCCTGGTCACGGCGCCAGGCCCGCGGTGCGCGCTCCATGGAAGGCTTCTTCCACTTCAACTGGCAGGGCGAGACCTGGCTGGCCTTCGGCCTCACCGGCGGTGAGGTCCGCGGCGTCATCTGCCCGGCCCACCGCGCGGAGCGCGAGGCCGTGGCCCTGCGAAGCGCCTGAGCGCCCGCGGCCCTGTCGCGCTGCTCAGCGCGCCGGGGACACGGCCCCGCGGTCAAGACCGCCCGACTCCTCGACGCCGAAGCGGCGGTGCAGCCGGCGAAGCGGCTTCGGCGCCCACCAGTTCCAGGGGCCCAGCAGCCCCATCAGGGCGGGCACGAGCAGGGCCCGCACGACGAACGCGTCGAGCAGCACGGCCGCGACGGCCCCGACGCCGATCTCCTTCAAGAAGATGATCTGCGAGGTGGCAAAGGCGCCGATCGCGACGGCCATCAGGATCGCCGCGGCGGTCACGATCCCGCCCGTTCGCTGCAGCCCGATCGCGACCGCCTCCCCGTCAGCGGCGCCACCGTCGTGGGCCTCCTTGATCCGCGAGAGCAGAAAGACGCCGTAGTCGGTAGAGAGGCCGAAGGCGATCGCCGCCAGGACCATGAAGTCGCTCTGCTCGAGGCCGTGCTGGGTGGTGTAGCCCAGCAGGCCCTGCAGTCGCCCGTCCTGGAAGACAGTCACCAGCAGGCCCGCCGCGGCGCCGACCGTCAGCACGTTCATGGCAAGGGCCTTCAGCGGCAGCGTCACCGAGCCCGTCATCAGCCACAGCGCAAGCAGTGTGCCGAGCATCAGGATCGCCAGCGCGAGCGGCAGCCTGCTAGCCAGCGCGGCGCGCTGGTCGGCGAATTCTGCCCCGTGCCCGCCGACGCTCACCGCCAGCGAGCTCGGCAGGGCTCTGATGCGCGCTATCGCCCTCTGTGCGACCGGCCCCAGCTCCCATCCGCCGGTGCTCGCCTGCAGCTGCCAGGTTGCCCGGCCAAGGTAGACGGGGGTCGAGACGGCGGTCACGTCGGCGACCCCGCGCACCGAGGCGGCGTAGCGGGCGACTTCCGCGCCGGCTCCCGCTGGTGCACTGAGGGCGATGATCGTCGGCGTCTCGCCGACCGCCGGGAATTCGCGCGCAACGGCCTGTTCGACTGCCCGGGCGCTCTTGCTCGACGGCAGAACCGACCCGTCCACTCCGGTCCAGCGGACGTGCAGCGCGGGCAGCGCCACGAGAATCATCGCCGTGGCGGTCACGCCGGCCACGAGCCCGGGGCGGCGCAGGATGCGGTGGGTCAGCCGGTACCAGCGTCCCTGCTCGGGGGCCACGGGGACCGTGCGCCCCAAGCGGGGGGCCAGCACGACGAACATGGCCGGAAGCAGCGTCAGCGAGACGAAGGCCGCGATCAGCGTGACGGCCGCCCCACCGATGCCCATCGACTGCAGGAAGCGCATCGGGAAGACGACCAGCGAGAGCAGCGCGGCGGAGACGGTGACGGCGCTGAAGAGGATCGTCCTGCCCGCCGAGCGGACCGTCCGCAGCGCCGCATCGCGTGGCTCGTAGCCGGCCCCCAGCTCCTCGCGCAGCCGCGAGACCATGAACAGGCTGTAGTCGACCGCCAGGCCCAGGCCCAGGCCGATCACCAGATTCAGGGCGAAGGGAGACAGCGCGAAGAACGTGTTGATCGCGCGCAGGAGCGCGAAGGCCAAAAGGACGCTCAGGCCGCCGACCGTGATCGGCAACAGCGACGCCACGCCGCGGAAGATCAGGAACGCCAGCAGCGCCAGCAGCGGGAAGGCCAGCGCCTCCGCCAAGCCCAGGTCCTGGGAGGCCTGCTGGCCGACCTGGCGGCCCGCCACGTCCGCGCCTCCCAGCTTCACGCCGGTGACACCCTTGAGGCTGCCTTCGATGCTTTCGACCGCATCCCCAGGGGCAACGTCAGAGCGCAGGGTGAGCGCCAGCAGGGTGCTCGTGGCGGCGCTCGAGGGGATCGGCCTGCCGATCCGGGCGACCGGGCGCTCAGCGCCAAGCAGCGCACGGACATGCGCCACGCGCGCTGAGCCGGGCGCGGCGTCCACGAGCGCCAGCACGCCGGGCGCCGGCTCGGTGGCGCCCGCCCTCTCGAGCTGCCTCTGGGTCGCCGCCGACTGTGAGCCCGGGTCCTGGAAGTCGTTGCGCGCCTTGAGCACGGCCGGCGCCGATCCGCCGTACAGACCTGCCGCGAGGAACGCCAGGGCGCACAGCACGAGTGCCGCTCGGGGCCTTCTGATTGCGCGCTGCGCCAGTCCGAACATTGCCTCTCCCAGTTGGTTTACGCCGTAAATGTACGGCGTACATGGACGGATGTCAAGTTATCGCTTAGACTGCGCGTGTGACAAGCGCCACAGACAGCCGCCGGCGCAACCGCCGCGGCGAGGGGGAGCTGCTGCGAACGGCCCTCCTCGACGCCGCGAGCGAGCTGCTGCTCGAGCTCGGCGACGCCGAGAAGATCTCCGTTCGCGCCGTCACCGCTCGGGCGGGTGTGTCCCCGACGGCCCTCTATCTGCATTTCGCGGACCGCGACGAGCTGCTGCGAGCCGTCTGCAGCCGCAGCTTCGAGGAGCTGCGCACGTTCCTGCGCGCCGCCGACGAGGCCCACGTCGGCGACCCGCGAGCGCAGATGGCGGCGATCGGCCGCGCCTATCTCGAATTCGCCGAGCAGCGCCCGGCCGCCTACCGCATCGTCTTCACCATGCCGGCCGACAAGGGCGACATGGGCGCCGAGCTACCCGAACCGCTGACCGGGGACGACGACCCCGGCGTGGGGGCCTTCGAAGATCTCGTCACGGCCGTCACGCGGCTCTCCCCCAACGAGCAGTCGGCGCTTGCCACCTCGATTCAGCTCTGGGCCGCCCTGCACGGCTTCGTGACGCTCCGCCAAGCGATGCCGCTGTTCACCTGGCCCGCCCCCGACAGCTTCCTCAACGGCCTCTGGCAGGCCCATTTCGGCGAGCCGAACTAGGCGTCTTGCGTCCACTGGGCGCGCGGATCACTCGCGCTGCGAGCACGCGGCGACGATCCAGCCCCATGAGCGTTCGGGGCGCTTTGACGACACTTCTGGTGCTCGTGGCGGGGGCCACAGCACTAGCACTCGCCGTCAGCATCCTCCCGGACGCGCATGCCGCCCGTGGCCGCGGCGCCCTCGCCAGCCATGGCACCGGACGCTGCCATGCCTCCCGGGCCGGCGCCCCAAAGCGAGGAGCCGGCTGCCGGCACCGAACCTCCAGGCGGCGCGGGAGCACCCAGACCTCCGAATACGGTCCCACCAGCGCGAACCCACAGCCCTCCGGCGCCCCCGCGCAGCCCGCGGCCGCAACCACGAGCCAGCGCTAGCTCCCGGGCGGACCGCCCGCAGGAACCTCCGTCCAGCGCGGGGACGGGCCGGCCGCGCAAGGGAAGCTGCAGCCTTAACGAGGCGCCCGCGCTTTTACGAGTTCTGACCTTGATGGTCCTCGTCACGCCGCTCAGGCGTTCACTCGTCGTGCTCCTCGGCCTGGCCGTGTGCGTCGCCCTCTGGGCGCCCGCGACGGCCGCCGCCGGGACCGAAGGAAGCCCGGCCATCACGCTCGCGGCCAGCTCCCCCGCCAACACCCTGATCGGCTCCAGCCCGACGATCAAGCTCGAAGCCGCCAACCCGGCCGGCCAGCCCAACGGCTACAACCTCAGCTTTCGGGCCGTTCTGCCCGAACACGTCGCCTTCGTGCCGGGCAGCTCGGCTCTCGGGAGCGGTCTTGCAGTCCCGGCACCGACCGTCATCGCCAACGAGCCCACGGCCGGCAAGACGACGCTGATCTGGAGCAACGTGGGCGACCTCTCGCCGGCCTCCTCGACCTCGCTCTCCTTCGGAGTGACGCCATCCAGCACCACCATCCCCGTCGGCGCCACCTTGAAGATCGAAGCCGGCGCCTACATCTCTTCCCAGCCGCGCTTCCTGCCCAAGTTCAGTGCCACCGGCGCGCCGCTCGGGCCGAACGCCGAATCCTTCACGGGCGCGGCTACGACGGAAACGAGCACCAAGGTCACGGCCATCGAAGTCAGCCAGATCGAGGAATCACCCGAGGGCGAGCTGCTGCGCGGGGTCCACGACCACCAGACCGTCTACAAGGTCAAGGTCACCAACAACTCGGTCAACTCGACGAGCAGCGTCTCGCTGGGCGAGTTCCTGCCGGCGGACCTCGAGTACCTGGGCTGCGGCGGAGCCGGCGCAGACCACACCACCAACGCCCCCACGAACCCCGGGAGCACCGAAGAGTACCCCGGCTCTGGGCCGATCACCGTCGCCTCGCTGACTGGCTGCGTGACCCCTGAACTGGTCGAAACGCTCGAAACGGACCCCGACGGGGCCGGCGAATCGGCCAAAGGCGTCTACAGCCACCTGCAGTGGAGCCTCGGCACGATGAAAGCCGGCGAAACGCGCACCTTCGCATTCCGCGCCGCCGTCCCGCTGCGCGAAAACACGCTCAGCTGGACCGGCACAAAACCGACTCCCGCCAGCGGCGGCCAGGCCACGAACCTGGACAACAACAACGGCCGTGAGACGCGCGACGGCGAGCAGATCCTGACCTACGCGGAAGCGACCGGCTCCTACAAGGGCGAAACGGCCGTCAGCGCGGGCGAACACCTGTCGCGGACCGCTAAGGACCTGACGACCGAGAAGTCAGCCGGCTCCGCGACCCTGCAGGACGAACAGCTGACCGAATGGAAGATCCTCGTCCACTCCTCCGAGTACCGCTACAACACCGCCGTCCGGGTCGAAGACGAAGTACCAAACGGCCTCTGTCCCCTCAGTTCCACCAACCTCACGAGCAGCTCCGAATGCGCGCCCAACGGCGATCTTCCGTCCTCCCCCTACGAGTCGGCGAGCGAAGAAGCCAACGGCACCTGGAAGCTCGTCTGGACCGAAGCCACCGACGGCGCCCTGGCGACGCTTCAGCAGAACGAAACGACGACCCTCACCTATTGGACGCGCACCCGGAGTCACTACCAGTCCGGACACAAAGAATCGACGCCGGTGCTGGCCAACGACATGGTCGTCAACCGCGTCACGGCCGCCGCGACCACGAACGTCGTCTGCGCCAACGACACCGACTGCTCCGGCTCCTCGAAAACACCGATCGACCATGAACGGCCGCTGAGCGAAGCCGTCTCCGACGGCTCGAGTGCCAGCCAGTCCGCGGAAGGGCCCTCGATCGTCAAGGAGATCGCACAGTCGGGAACCAACTGCCTGAGCGACACCTACGTCAAGACCGTCCCCGTCTATCACCCGGGCGACCTTGTCTGCTGGCTCTTGGAAGCGAGCTTCCCGCAGCGGCTCAGCACCCACGGCTCCAACGTGACCGACTTCCTGCCCGCCTCGGTCCTGTTCGACGAAGCGTTCAACTCGGGCACCGGTGAAGCGGCCACCGCCGCCGACACGCTGCCGGCAACGACCTTCTCGCACAGCGAAGCCTCCTCCAGCAAAGCCGGAGGCGCCGTCAGCTGGTCGCTGCCCGAAGAAGGCTACGTCGGCAACAAAGGCCAGCGCTTCTCACGTGTCATCGCCACCAATGCCAGCCTGCTCAAAGGCGCCGTCCCGGGCGACCTGCAGGGCAACCTCATGAAGTTCTCGAGCATCAACACCGAAGGGCATTCGTTCGCGCTTCGCGACGAAGCCGAATTCAAGCTCGAGTTCCCGCAGCTCAGCCTCGCCAAGAACGTCATCGCGATCAACAAAAAAGCCTTCGGACCCGCGGGCTCGGCCAAAGTCAAAGCGGGCGATGAAGCCGAGTTCGCTCTCACCCTCACCAACGCCGGCGAACAACAGGCGATCAAGACCGAAGTCTGGGAGGAACTCCCCAGCGGGGTCAGCTGCGCGGCGGTCTCGGAAATCTCGGGTGGCGGCAGCTGCACCGCGGGCCGCATCAGCTGGGGCGACATAGGCCTCGGCCAGGCCGAAGCCTCGGTCGCCTCGAAGGGCGAAACCACGCTCCACTTCGTCGTCACGGTGCCGGCCGCCATCAACCCCTCGACCACCCTCGAAGACCACGCGGGCGTGGTCGAGTACCACAGCACCACCAACACGGGTGGCGAATACACCTACGTGCCGGCCGAAGACATCGACACGACCCTCGGCCTCGAAGCCAACATGCCGGCGGCGCTCGCCCACGCCAAGCTCGAAACCGAAGAAGCCAAACTCGAAAAGACCCACACCACGGCCGTCACCGAATCACCCGGCAACAGCGCCGCCCAGGCCACCATCGGCGAGCTGGTCACCTTCGAAATCACCGCCACCCTCCCTGCCGGGACGACCTTCGGCGGCGAAGCCAAGATCACCGACCCCGCGATTCCGACGACGCGCCTGAGCTACGAAAAAGGCTCAGCGGAAGCGCTGCTCGAAGGCAGCGCCGCGCCGGGCGAATTCAAAACCGAAGAAGTCGCCGGCAGCCCCGTGCTGACGATGCCCGCCAACTACTCCGCACCGGGCGGCTCGGCGCGCCACATCACGCTGCGCTTCAAAGCGCGCGTCGCCAATGTCGCCGGCAATTACGCCGGCGGGAGCGGCAGCGAAAATACGATTCCCAACACGGCCGGCCTGGGCTGGACCAACCCCATCACGGGCGCCCAGAGCCGCGAAGCCAAAGACTCCGTGCCACTGGTCGAGCCCTCGATCAAACTCGTCCAGACGAACAACTCGGGCGGACCGGTCCACGGCGGGCAGCTGGTCGAATACAAGCTCGAACTGTCCGACGCCTCCGGGGCCAGCGGGGCCTTCGACAACAAGATCCTCGACACGCTGCCCACCAACGTGACGGCCACCAACAGCTCAGGCGTGGCGCTCAAAGACGGCGAAGCGACCGCCAGCGGCGGCATCTACAACGCGGCGGCCCACACCATCACCTGGGAAACGGCCAAGCTCGCCTCAGCGGCGAAAGCCAGCTTCCCGTTCTTTGTGACGGTCAACGAATCGCCCATCTCAGCGACCTCGTTGACGAACCTCGCCCTGGCCACCACTTCGGGCATCGAAGGGGCCGGCACCGGCGAGCGCACGGCCGCCAACGCGCCCACCGAAGCGATCAAAGCGCGCTACGAATCCTCCTCCGAAGGGAAACTGGAAGTCGAAGGGGCCACGATCGCCAAGGAATCGGACTCCGCCACGGCCACGATCGGGCATCGCACCACCTACACGCTGACGATCACCCTGCCGCCGCACGTGATCGGCTTCGACGAGACGGCGATCGACACCCTCCCCGACTCGCTGGACTTCGACCAATACGTGGGCGCGGAATGCACCGCCGGCTGCCCGCCCGAAACGGCCCCGACGGTGAACTTCTACGAACCGGTCGTGGAAGCGGGCGCCACCAAACTCGCCTGGGACCTGGGCAACCTCTCCAACACCGGCCTCTCCCGCACGGTCAAGATCCGCTACGTGGCCGACGTCCGCGCCACGCACCGCTCGGGCGGCAAAGCCGTGGAAGCGCCGTCCGTGTTGGAAAACCAGGCGGCCCTTTATTACAACAAGACCGAAAAGGGCGGCTTCGAAGCGTCCAAATTCCCCTCCGCGGCAGCCTTTGACACAAAAAAGGGGTTTGTGACCGCGAAAACGACGGTCGTCGAGCCGAAAGTCACCTTCGTCAAGGAACTGTCGCTCGACGGTGGCGCCTACAGCTCCGCCAAAGCGTCCCTGACCGACGGCGACACGCTCGCCTACCGGCTGACCGTCACCAACGGCGGCACCAGCCCCGCCTATGACACCGTCGTCACCGACCATCCCCCGGGTGCGCTCGAAGCGATCACTCCGACCGAAGAAGCAGCCGAGGTCACCAAGAACTCAGCCGGTGAAATCGCCTGGCTGATCCCCGGCCCGATCGCTCCGGGCGCCAGCGTCAAACTCGGCTACTCGGCCAAGCTCGTCCCGGTCAAACAGCTCAAAGCAGGCCAGGCCGTCAACAACGAAGCCAACGTACCGGCCTACTTCGGCACAAGCGAAGCCGAACGCGAAGCGGGCCTGACGAACTTCAAAAAAGAAGCGATCGCCTACCGCAAATACACGGGCACGGCAGCGCAGGTGACCGCAACCGTGGCGCTGCCCGCCATCTCGATCGAAAAGACGACCGGGGGCACCGGCTTCCCGGCGAGCGCCAACGCCGAAGTCGCACAGGCCTTCCCCTGGCGGGTCGTTGTCAAGAACACCTCGACGGTTCCCGCCAAGCACCTGACGCTCACCGACCATCTGCCGGCCAACTGGGAATACATCGCCAAAACCGCGAGCTTCAGCGCGGGCGGGGCGATCGAGCCGACCGTCTCGGGCGGGGCCGAAACGGGACGCGAACTGACATGGTCGACGAACATCGAACTGGCCCCCGGCGCCAGCACGACACTGACCTACAACGCCAGGCCTGCGTTCGCCGCCGAGGCCAATCCGGGAACCGGCGAAGCACACGCCAACCTCAACAGCGCGAGCGCCGCCGTCCAGGATGCGGCCGGCAACAGCGAAGACGCCGAAGGCCCGTTCACCGCCGGGCCGGCCAGCGCCCGTGCGCTGCTGCAACTGCCCGGCCTGGAAGTCACCAAGGTCCCCGCGAAGGCAACCGTGAAGGCCGGCGAAGGCGACTCCTTCACGATCACCGTCCACAACACCGGCAGCGCCACCGCGCGCGAAGTGGCCCTCGCGGACACCCTCCCCGCAGGCATGACCTACAAAGCCAAAGCCGCAACGGCATCGCCCTCCACGGGCTTCAGCGAGACCTCGGCCTCCGCCTCGGCGGTCGCTTGGAAGATCGAATCGATCGCCGCCGGGACGACCGTCAAAGTCACCGTCCCCGTGGGCACCGAACCGGGCCTGCCGGCGGGAACCAAGCTGAAGAACGAAGTCGCTGCCTCCTCGCTCGAGCTGAGCACGCCGGTGAACGCCAGCGCCACCATCGAAACGGAGACGAGCGCCGACCTGCAAGCGGGCAAGAGCATCCCGGGAGGGGCACCGACGGTGCCCGGCGGGACGCTGCCATACAAGATCAGCGCCCTCAACAAGGGCCCGTCGGTGGCCCACGAAGTCAAACTGACCGATCAGCTCCCCGCAGGCGAGAGCTTCCTCTCGGGCCCCACCGGCTGCACGGCTAACGCCGGGACGGTCACCTGCACCCAGAGCGAACTGGCCGTGGGTGAAACTGCCGCCTTCGAATTCGAAGTCACGCTCGCCAGCTCGCTGACGGGCACCATCGAAAACACGGTGCTCGTGGAAAGCGCCACCCCGGACCCGGTCTCCCCGAACAACACCGCCGCCGTCAGCTCGAAAGCCGGCCCCGAAGCAGATCTCAGCCTGAGGAAGGTCACCGAGACCCCCGAAGTCCTGGACGGCCAGCCGGCGCGCTTCTTGCTGAGTGCCGTCAACGCCGGCCCCAGCGACGCCCAGGAAGCGGTGATCACGGACATCCTGCCCGCAGGCCTGCATTACCTGGAAGCGAGCGGCGCAAGCTGCAAAGCCACAGGCCAGCTGGTCGCATGCACGCTCGGCACCCTCGCGCCGGGCGCCGGCGCGGCCGTCGAAATCACGGTCAGTGGCGAAGCGCCGGGCGTCTATCGCAACGAAGCCGAAGTGGAAAGCCCGACGCCCGACCCCGAACCGGAAGACAACCAGGCGCACTCGAGCCTGACGGTCAAGCCCGCGGCGGCGCTGACGCTCGAAAAGACGGCCGGATCGGCGACCGTCGAAGTCCCGGGGACCGAGACCTACACGCTGACCGTCCAGAACCACGGCCCCGACCCGGCCACCGAAGTCCTCCTCAGCGACCCGCTGCCCTCGGGCCTGAGCTACGTGAGCGACGACGCCGGTTGCACCGCGGCGGGCCAGAACGTCAGCTGCCCGCTGGGCGAACTTGCCAACGGCGCCACACGCACGATTCACCTCGTCACAGCGGTCAGCCCCACCCTCGCCACCCGGAACGTGGTCAACCGGGCGACGGTCTCCTCGAGCACGGGCAACCCCGAACCCGTCACGGCCACCTCCGAAGCGAGCTTCACAGCCGGCCCGGCAGCCGACCTTGCGATCGACAAGAGCGGCCCGGCCGCCGTCCAGAGCGGCGGCGCCATCAGCTGGACCCTGCGCGTCACCAACAACGGGCCCTCACCGGCTCTCGGCGTGAGCACGAGCGACACCCTGCCGGCCGGCGCAGCCCTGGTGGGCGCAGAACCGGCGCAGGGCTCCTGCCAGAACGTCCTGGGCGTCCTCAGCTGCCAGCTCGGCTCGCTGGCCGTCGGCGCGAGCACGCAGGTGACGGTCCATGCCACCGTCCTCGCGGTCTCCGGTTCGCTGACCAACACGGCCACGGTCAGCGGCACGCTGGCGGACCCCGAACCGGACAACAACTCCGCCTCGGTCCTAACCCGGATCCTGCCCGCCGCATCCGGCGTCCATTTCTCCAGTCTGAGCGGCTTCCCGACACACGTCAGCCTCCACAAGCGCGCCAGCGTCAGCCGCGCAGCGCCCGGGGCGCACATCAGCTACCGGCTGACGATCCGCAACACCGGCTCGGAGACGGCCGAGCGGCTTGAGCTCTGCGACCGGCTGCCGGTCCAGACCACGGTCCTCGGGCGCGGTGGAGGGCATCTCGCGCACGGGCGCATCTGCTTCGCGGTCGCGAAGCTCGCACCCCACGCGGCGCGCGCCTTCGTGATCGTCCTGCGTGTCGACTCCAATGCGCAGGGGCTCATCGTCAACCACGCGACCCTGAAAGGCAAAGGCTTCCCGACGGTCCACGCGAAGGCCATCACGAGCGTGCACGGACAGGCCCCGGCCCGGCTCGAACACGGTGTCACGGGCTAGCCTGCGACGCGCGCTCGGCGCCCCCTTGGCGGGCGCCGTACTGGGGCTCTGTGCCCCCCCGGCGCTCGCCGCCCCCGCGCCGCGGGCGGCCGCCTCGCTTGCTCCCCGCCCGGCCGGCTCCTGGGTCGCCGACGTCATCTACCCCACCCGCGCCCGCACGCGCCCCGGCCTGCACGCCCCCGGCCGAGAGTGGGTGGGAGCCGTGACGCCCTGGGGCACGCCGACGCAGCTGCTCGTCCTGGGCGCGAGGACGGGCTCCCGCGGCATCACATGGCTTCACGTCCTGCTCGACCGCCGCCCCAACGGCAGCGCCTTCTGGATCGATTCCCAAGAGACCCTGTTGCACGCCGATCCCTGGAGGATCCTCGTCTCACGCGGTGAACGGACGCTGCGCATAATGCGCCGCGGACGTCTGGCGGCGCATTTTCCCGTCGTGGTCGGCAAGCCCTCCACGCCGACGCCGTCCGGCCTGTTCGCCATCGCCGCCGAGCTGCGCCAGCCAGACGCGGGCGAATTCGAGGGCGCCTGGGTTCTCCCTCTGACCGCCCACTCGAACGTCCTGCAGAGCTTCGAAGGCGGCGACGGTCAGATCGCGCTGCACGGACGCGGCGGGGCCAGCCTGGCCGACCCGCTCGGGACCGCCCGCTCGCACGGCTGCGTTCGCCTGGCCAACAGCGCCGTTGCGTGGATCGCGGCTCACGTGCCGACCGGCACGCCGGTCGAGATCCGCTGAGCGCCCCCTGAGTCCCGTGCCGATCGCCGGCTGCCTCAGGGCGGCGGCAGTTTGACGATGCCGATGAAGAAGTCGTCAATCTGGTGGACGATCTCGCGGAAGCGCTCGAAGTCCACCGGCTTCGTGATGTAGGCGTTGGCGTGCGCCTCATAGGAGCGCCTGACGTCCTCCTCGGCCTCCGAGGTGGTGAGGACGATCACGGGAATCGACGCCGTCCCCGGGTCACCCTTGAGCGCCTCCAGGACCTCGGTCCCGCTCTTGCGGGGCAGGTTGAGGTCGAGCAGGATCAGGTCGGGGCGCTCGCGGCCCTCATACTCGCCCTCGCCGCGAACGTAGCGCAGAGCCTCGACCCCGTCGCTGACGGTCGCGAGCCTGTTTCCGACCTTGTGGTCGGTGAATGCCTCGCGGATCAGCAGCACGTCGCCCGGGTCGTCCTCGACGAGCAGGACCGAAATCAGCCGCGCCTTCATGATGTCCTCTCCTCGATCGATGGCAGGGTGAAGCGAAAGCATGCCCCGGGGCTGTGCCCGCGGTCAAGCCAGATGCGACCGCCGTGGTACTCCACGATCTTGCGACAGAGGGCCAGCCCGATGCCGCTCCCTTCGTAATCCTCGCGCGAGTGCAGGCGCTGGAAGATGAGGAAGATCCGCTCCGCATACTCCGCCTCGATGCCGATTCCGTTATCCGCGAACGCGAGCTCCCATCCGGATTGGCCGCGCGAGCAGGAGATGCTGATCTCAAGGGCCCGGTCTCCCCGGAACTTGATCGCGTTGGAGATCAGGTTCGAGAACAGCGAGACGACCAGCGTGCGGTCGCCCCGCACCGTCGGGAGAGGATCCTCGCAGCGGATCTGCGCGCCGGTGTCCTCGATCGCCGTGGCGAGTTCCGAGCGCGCTTCCTCGAGCACGCCCGCGAGGGCCACCGGCTCGTCCTGGCGCCCGCTGCGACCGACGCGTGAGAAGGCAAGCAGGTCATTGATCAGCACCTGCATCCGCTTGGCTCCGTCAACGGCGAAGTCGATGTACTGATCGGCGCGATCGTCGAGCTGGCCCTCGTAGCGCGACTTCAGAGCCTGGCAGAAGCTGGCGACCTTGCGCAGCGGCTCCTGCAGGTCATGCGAGGCGACGTAGGCGAACTGCTCGAGCTCGGAGTTAGAGCGCGCCAGATCGCGCGCCTGATGCTCGAGCTGGCCGCGGGCGCGCTCGACCGTGGCCAGCTCCTGCACGATGCGCTCGCGCATCGCCTCGATGTCCGCGGCGACCTCGGATATCTCGCGCGGCGCCCATCCGGCATGCATGGGCTGGGCGAAGCGTCCGCCCGCGACCTGGCGCGCTTCGGAGCCGAGCAGCGCCAGCGGCCGGATGATCGTCCGGTCCAGCAGCAGCCCTGCCGCGATCACCCCGCCGACGATCAGGATTCCGGCGACGATCAGCAGGTCGTCGAGCGTGTTGGCGGTGTGTTCGAGACTCGCCTGGACGGCGTTTCCCCGTGTGGCGAGGTTTGACTGCAGACGAGCCAGCGTGCCCCGGATCGCGTCGAACAGCCGCTTGCCGGTGACGTCTTCCTGCAAACGGGCCCTGGGCGAGCTGTGATGGCGTACCAGTGCTTTTGCGACATAGGTGCGGCGCCACTTGCCCACGGCCGCCTGGACCGCTGCCACACCGGCGCCGAGCGAGCCGCCCACGCTGGCGCCGGCGCGCCGCAGCTGGCTGTAGGCGAGCGCTTCGCTCTGCAGTCCTTTGGAGTAGGGCTGGAGAAACTCGTTTGCGCCGGTGAGCGCGTAGCCGCGGACACCCGTCTCCTCGTCCACCAGGGCCGTTTCGAGCCGGAGAGCGTCGCGCCGCGCCGGGTCGACGTGCCTCAGCAGCAGCCTGCGGTTGCTTCGCAGCTCTGACTCGGCGTTCAGCGCCAGCCCGATGCCGACGCAGGCGAGCATCAGGAGCACACCGATCGTCACACCCAACAGCGGGCGCACCCCGACGCGCCGCCTGCCCGCGAGCTCTCCCGGGCTAGCCTGGGCCGACATCGTCTGACTCATGGCTCGTGCCGAGGAGCAGCATCGCCACATCGTCGTTCAGCGTCCCCCCGTGCAGACGCTCGGCGTCGGCGATCACCTCGCTGAGCAATGCCTCGGGATCCGCGCGCCACGCGGGGGCGCCGGAGATACGCGCCTCGATCAGGTCTTTGAGTCCCGCCTCGCCGAGGCGTTCAGGTCCGGCGCCGACACGACCGTCGATGATGCCGTCGGTGTAGAGCAAAAGCGTCCAGGACGGCGGAAGCGCGATCCGCTCGGCCTCCCAGAGTTCGGCGCCCATTCCTATCCCCGCCACGCCGCTTCCGGAGCTGGACACCGGAGCCGCCACCTGATCGACGATCAGCAGGGGACGAGGATGGCCCGCGCGAACCATCGCGGCGGAGCTGCGAGACGGCTCGATCTCGAGCGTGCACAACGTCGCGAACAGCCCCGGCAGCTGACGCTCGTGCTCGATCACCTCCTGCAGCGTGCCGGTTGCGGCTGCGGGACCTGCTCCCGCGAGCGCGAGCGCCCGCCATGACGCGCGCAGGCTGACGCCCACCGCGGCTTCGTCGGGGCCGTGCCCGCAGACGTCGCCGATGACCACCGAGACGGTTCCGTCGGAGAGCTGGAGCAGGTCGAAGAAGTCACCGCCGAGCAGCGCCCGGCTGCGCCCGGCGCGATAGATCGAGGCGACCCACATGGCCGGATCACCGAGCTTCAGGCTGGGTGCGAGCCCGCGTTCAAGGCGGCCCATCTCACGGGCCTGGGCCTGGGCGAGGAGCAGACTCCGCTCCGCGTGCTCGATGCGTCTGCGCCCGACCGAATAGCGAATCGAGCGAGCCAGCTGCTCCCCGTCGACAGTGCCCTTGATCAGATAGTCCTGCGCGCCGGCGCCGACGGCCGCGATACCAGCGGCCTCGTCGTTGAGCCCCGTCAGGACGATCAGCGCGACGGCCGGCGCCTGGGCGCGAAGCTTGGCGACGGCCTCGAGTCCCGCGGCGTCAGGCAGCCCGAGGTCGAGCAGCACACAGTCCACCGAGGGGCCCATGTGCTCCAGCGCCTCACTCAGCGAGCGGCTGCGCACGATCCGAGCGCGGGGAAGACGTTCGGCGAGCTCGTCCTCGACGAGCAGGGCGTCGCCGTCGTCGTCCTCGACGAGCAGGAGCCCCACGTCCTCCAGGTCGTCGAGCTGTGCTCCCTCAGCCCGTCCCATCCGCCATCCTCAAGAGCCGGGGCCCGCTGAGACTCGATCGCATGGAGCGCCACCCTACCTCTCGCCCTGCGCCGGGGCCTTCGCCGAGCCGGATCAGCGTGCGACCTTCGGGCGCAGCTTCTCCGGCGGCGGCCGGTTGTCGGTCTCGATGATCACGCGGCAGGGGCGGCGCGCGAGCAGATAGGCCGCTGTCGGGCCGATCCCCTGCTCGCCGTGGGGCGCGTGGATCGTCGACCAGTAGATGACGTCGGCGCCCACGCGTTCGGCCTCGGCGACCAGCTCGCGGCCCGAGCTCCGTGTCCGGATCAGGCCCGTGCGGATACTGATGCCTGCTCTTCGCGCCTGGATCCGGGCGCTCTCGAGGACCGCCCGACCCTGGGCCTCCTCGGCGTCCATGCCTGCCTCCAGCGAAAGCTGACTGGGCACCGGCAGGACAAAGACGGCGTAGACGACCCCTTCGTCCCCGATCAGCCTGGAGGCGGCACGCAGGACGGCGGCGCTGACATCAGCGCCGAACATCGGCACGAGCGCGGTGCGATATGCGAGTGGCTGGAAGTTCGCCGGGCGCTCGGGCCGCGCGATCAGCGTGGTGGTCACGAGATCCAGGCCCTGGGCTTTGCGGTAGAAGTAGTAGACGGTCGTCCCTATGGCCAGCCAGACCACGCCCGCCACGGCCACGTCCAGATGGAGGGCCGTGACCGCCAGGAAGGCGATGCCCGTGCCCACCAGCCCCAGGAGGGCGAACAGTGGGAGTTCGCGCCCGGCCACGCGCAGCGTCCCCGGCCCCCGGTAGGGGCGATGGCGCTCCGGTTGGCTGAGTCGCAGCCGAATCACCGAGAGGTGCGCGATCGTGAACGAGAGCATCGCGCCGAACGCGTACATGTTGCCGAGGAATGCCGCCTTGCCGGGGACGATCGTCAGGCAGGCGATGGCACCGAAGAGAGCGATGCCGATCCAGGGCGTGCTGAAGCGGGGGTGCAGCCGGCTGAGCGGGTCGGGCAGCTGGCGGTGCAGGCCCATCGAGTAGACCAGGCGAGAGACGCCGATGATGCCGGCGTTCGCGGCGATGAAGAGGATCGTCGCGGCCAGCAGGCCCACGTAGATTTCGCCGGCGCTCTGCAGGCCGCCCAGGTGCAGGTGCTTGACGATGCCAAGCACGGGATCTCCGGCGTAGCCGCCATGGGTCTCTTCGACGCCCAGAAGAGTCGAGTACTTGCCGTCGGGCTGTCTGGTGACGGGGAGCGCCGACAGGGCCACCATCGGCATCAGCGCGTAGATGGCAAAGACCGCGAAGACGACATACCTGATCGCCGCCGGAACGCTTCGCGTCTCGTCCTTGGCCTCCTCGGCCATGTTGGAGATCGTCTCGATCCCGGTGTAGGCGATCATCCCGATCGGGATGGCGATCAGGAAGTTCTCCCAGCTCGGCGCCACACCAAGGTGGATGTTGGCCTGAAGGACATGAGGCGAGAAGACGAGGAACAGCCCCGCCGAGACGAGCAGCAGCTGGGTCGCGAAGTCCGTGAGGGCCAGCACGACGTTCAGCGCGGCGGCCTCTTTGACGCCGACGACGTTGATCACCGACAGGACGACCACAACGGCAGCGCCGAAGATCACATCCCCGGGTCCGTGGGATAGGGCGGGCCAGAACAGGCCGCCCAGATAATGGGGCACGAAGAACGCCGAGATGGCGACCGTGATCGTGTAGTTGAGCATCTGCGCCCAGCCTGCAAAGAAGGACCAGAACTCATTGAAGGCGTGGCGCGCGAAGCTCGAGGAACCCCCCGCCTCGGGGAACATGGCCGTCGCCTCGGCGTAGGTGGCAGCGGTCAGATAGAAGATTCCGCCGGTGATCACGAAGACCACCGGGGTCAGGCCCAGTGCGAAGGATGCGACCAGCCCCAGGGCGTAGTAGATGGACGAGCCCACGTTCCCGTAGGCGGTCGCGAACAGGCCGGCCACGCCCACGGAGCGGCGCAGTCCATGCTCTGTCAGGCGCGCCATGCGCGAAAACTACCGAGGGCCGCCCAATGGGCGCCCCACCAGTGACCGGGAGACCCGTGGACGCCCTGCGCTGCCTGCAGCCAGATCCCCTCGCCCCGGGGATCTGGCTGGCTCGTGGCAGCTAGGGCAGGTCCGTTCCCGCGCCGGCGCAGTAGCCGGTGCCGAGGGCCGCTTCGTTGCTCCACAGCGACTGGACGGCGAACGTCTTGCCGGCGTTGCCTTTGATGTCTCCCATCGCCCCGGGAATCGGCAGCACCTGAGGCCCGCCGGGGATCGGCCCGGTCAGCGGCTCGCCGACCCAGGCGCACTTGTCACCGTTCTCGTTGGCGTCCAGCGCGTCATACCAGCCACCCAGGTTGGTCGTGTTGAGGCCGCTGCCGAGAATCGTCTCGGCGCCGGGGTCGGTGATCGTCTCCTCGATCTCGTGTCCCAGGACGATCGAGATGCCATCCAGCTTGCCTTCGGCGCCGGGGTTGACAGCGTTTTCACCGCAGTCGTTGGCTCCGGATTCACTGTCGACCTTCAAAACGTAGGGCATGTTGGTGTAGGAGATGCCGGGTGTGATGCCGTTGTAGATCCCGTGCTCACTGCCGGGCTCGGTGTAGTCGTGGAATGCGCAATAGCCGCTGCTGTATGCGTTCGGATCACTGAATTCCTGCGGCTGGGCGATGACGAAGTCGGCGTTGGCGAGGTCCTTGACGTGAAAGTGCTTCGCGGCTCGGGCGGCCTCGGCAGCGAGGTCGGTGTAGGTGTTCCCCGCTCCCGGTTCGCTGGAGGAGGACGTGCCGGCGAGGTCGGCCGGGTCCTTGTTGTCGGACCACAGGCCGGCCAGGACGTCGGTGGGGTTGGTGATGTGTTCTTCGCCTGCCGGCCCGCTCTGGAAGAACTGCGTGCTGACCGAGGCCCATTCGGTTCCGCCCATCTGCTGCACCCAGTCGGCGATCCGCCTGCCCGCCCCTTCGGGGTCGCACTTGAGCGTCGCTTTGAGCGAGCCCTCCTGGAGTTTCTCGGCCTTGCACTTCTCGCTCGCCGGGAATGCCCCCGGCTCACCCCAGCCGAAGAACACGACGTAGACCTTGGGATCCACCTGCACATGCCCGCCCCAGTAGGCCATGTTCGTCGGGTAGGGCAGCGTTGTGGCTGGCGCCTCGGGAAGCCCGCAGTTCGAGAACGGTTCGGGAAGCATCCCGTTCTCCGGACAGGGCGGAGCGGGCGGTGTGATCGCCTGGTGAGCCGCCACGATGGCCTGCTGCTGGGCTATCTCCGAGGTGATCGTCGGTAGGACGACGGGGGCGGCCGAGGCCTCGCCGGCGCCCGCCAGCAGGCCTGCGGCCAGGATCACGAGCACGGACAGGCCACAGCGACGGCTGCTTGGCATTTGTTGCCTCCAAAGACGAGATGGATGAGAGAGCGCTCTCTCGCGACACCCCACAGCCGATGAGAGCGACAAAAGTTGTGGCACCTTTACCCGGCTGGCTGCGTCATAAACACCGATCGTCGCCATGTTCCAGGGATGGACATGGGATGCATCCCTGTCAGCTGCCGCCAGAACGCCATGATCACTGCGCGGCCCACCGGGCCGGGGGTTTGATCCTGATCTTCAGTCGCTGTTGGCGGCGTCGGCCCCGGCTGGGGCCAGCGCGAACGGCGAGTGTTTCGTGAACGTGGCCGCGGCCGAGACTTCGCCGCCGCGGGCGATGGGTGTGCATCTGCGCACGGTGCCCGAGCAGGCGCCCGACCAACCGGTGAAGAGATAGCCGAAGGCCGGGGTCGCGTTCAGGCTGATGCTCGTACCCGCGGGAACGGTGACCGTGCAGCTTGCGGAACAAGATCTGTTGTCCACGAGGACCGTACCCCGCCCCGCGATCGTGATGTGAACCGTCGTCGGGGTGGGCGGTTTTTCTTCGACCGGTTTTTCTTCGACGGGTTTTTCTTCGACTGGCCGTTCGCCGCCGGCGCCTTCCTTCTGCGCTTCGGACCACGTGTAGTAGGCCGAGGTGCCTCCGTTGTCGGAGACGATCAGGGCGCTGCCGCCGTTTCTAGCGGCGGCGCCTGTTGCGGCGCCCATCAGCTGCGGGTTGGGCAGGCTGACAGCTTCCCCGAGGATCACCCGGCGGTGCCCCCAGCAGCCCGGAGCCGAGGGGCTCGAGCAGTCGCGGTTCGAGCTCCCGTAGCCGTCGTCGTACATCCACAGGTAGTAGGCGATCAGCGCCCCGGTGCTGGCCCAGTCGGAGCCGAACCCGCGCCATGGTCCGCCCGCCGTGGGGGTCCGAGGGTCACCGTGTTCGGCGACGCCCGCCTGCGCCGCTTCGGTGAGGTTTGTGTTCAGCCCGTAGACGGGAGTGATCCGGTAGTCGAGCCGGTCGAGGTCCGTGAGGATCAGCAGCTGGCGGTCGGCGGACAGGCCGTAGAAGCTCGCGGGCAACGCGTAGGCGGGCAGGCCCAGGGCTTTGTGAGCCGCATTGAGGCGAGCGACCGTCCACTGCTCACATTCGAGCGAGCTTTCAGTGGCGCAGGCCGAGGGCTCGGAGCCGAGCGGGATGTTTTCCGGCGGGTTGGCGGCGAGGGCCGGGCTCGCGCAGACCGCGAGGCCGACGAGCAGACCGAGGGCCGCTTGCAGGGCGGTACGTCGTAGAGCTCTGAGTCCAGGAACGAGGATCCCCCTCCATCGGCCTCGGCCGCGGGGGCGGAGAGGATCGAGCTGCTGCGCGGACAGATGGCAGGAGGGCGGCGGCCGGGGCCTACTCGGGATGAGCGACCTCCCTAAACGAGCAGATCCCCCGCTGTAACGGGGGATCTGTCTCTACAACGGAGGGGGGGAGATTCGAACTCCCGGTACGCCAATAAGACGCACAACGGTTTT
>CAWEXJ010000002.1:0-2778129 GCA_963813035.1 uncultured Solirubrobacteraceae bacterium
ACTCAACGCGGCCCTCAAAAACCTCATCAAGACCGGGAGTCTCCTCGTGCTCCACGGCAGCGCGCTCGGGATAAGCGACCCCTGGCTAGACGAACAAGCAGCATGGCGGAACCGAAGCACACAGATCCTGCGCGAGAACTTCGAGCAGGAGGCCGCGGCCGAGTTTCTATACGCCACACGAGCGACGCTCTGGCCGGAACCACGCGCCCAACGGACATCAGCCAGATCCGGGCCATCCGCAACGGAACCGAGCTACTCGCGGCGCTACGAAACACGCTCAGTGGGCAAGGGAGCGAACGGTGAGGGTCGGCGGCGGGGAGGTTTTACGCAGGAACACACCCAACCAAGGAGGACGAGAATGCCCGACACCTACAAGCCCGGCGACGCCGTGCCCAAAACCGGCGAAGTCGAATGCACACAACACGACAACGTCAAGGACAAAGTGGCCGCCGGCACGACGTTCGCACCATGCATCCACTGGAACGAACACGACCACAAGGAATGCACCTGGCAATACGTGTGACGAGTCCGTCGCGGTGGCGAGCCGAAGGCCGGGTGCCGCCAGTTCCTTCTCGTCGCCCGCATACGTGGCGTTGTCGGCCGTGCGGCATGGCGAACTGGCGGGCCCGGACGCCAGAGGCCAGGGTCGGCCGGACAGCACTCGATGAAAACGCAACTCGGGAGTGCGGGGGCAGAAAGGGCGCGCAGTGTGCCCGCGAACGCCGCTCTTCGCGAGCACGAGTGGCAGGTGTGTCGCACGAGGTGAAGGCCGAGGTCGACTGCTCCCGGTGCCGCGGCCAGCTGCTCTGAGGCGGTCTGCGCTAGGCCACCCGGCGCTCGCGCGAGACGGCGCAGCAGAGCGCGCAGTCGCCACCCGCGGGCAACGGGTGGGCGAGAAACCAGCTCTGCTCGCCCAACGCGAACGGGTAGACGGCGATGCGCCTTGCCGGCCCGGGGGTGCGCGCATCGGCGAGCATCGCGCAGGCCTGGAGCAGGCCGCCCCAGAACGAGACGAAGGAGATCGTCGGGATCTCCGCCGGAGTCGGCCCGGCGTGCGGGTGCGCGCAGCCGGCGCACGGGCCCTCGCGGCGGTGGGTGGTGCAGATCGCTTCATACAGCGAGGTCGCCGCGATGTAGAGGTGCTCGGGGTGGGATTGCTGCACCCACCAGCGGGCGCGGATGTCATCGACGCCGACCGCGACGCGCGACGCGAGCACGGGCGGCGGGCTCCCTTCGGAGGGCTCGGGAAAGCGCCCGAGCAGGGGCCTGATGGAGACGGTATCGGTGGCGCAGGCGGCGAGCGCGAGGACCTTTGGCACGTTGACGTGCTCGGCACGGAACTGGACGCAACGGTTGAGGTTGTCCCAGTCGACGGTGTCGTCATCGAGCACGCTCGTGTCGGCGCTGACGGGCAGCCAGAGCAGGCAGTTGAGCACCGCGTTGGTGACCGCCCCGGCGCTGATGAGGTCAACAGCGCCGAGCTCGACAGGCTCGGGTGAGAGGCCGGGGAACAGCTCGGCAAGGTCAATGCGAACGGGCGGGCCGGCACTCGGCTGCGCCCGTCCGGTGCGCTTTTGAGCGGTGGCACTCTCGATGCGGGGAAGCGCAGCCTGGAGGGCGATCGCGGCGGCGGCGGCTCCTGCCGCGAGCCCGCCGAGCGGGCATTCAGAGGTGATCTGAGCGCACCGGCCGCGGGCCTTTGTGATCTTGGCGGTGAGGGCCCCCACGCTGATGCGCAGCGCACCGGGGATCTGGGTTGGTGTGTCGCCGATGACGAAGGTGACCTCGGCGTCGCCGAGCTGGTGCTGGCGTACTGTGGCTCCCGGGATAAGGTGCCCTGCGAGCTCGAGCAGGGCGCTGGGAAGCCGCTGGCCGCGGACCCCGGTCGCTCGCGGTGAGAGCGGCACGTCGGGCACGATCAGCTCGATTGTCATGCCCATCCGGGCGATCAGCTGGAAGGCGGTGATCAGGGTGGCCTGAGCCGCGGGGCTGGTGGCGTTGGCCTCGTTTGCAATTAGGGTGACGGTGCTCGACATCAGCGCCTGCGCGATGGCGTCGGGGTGTGCACGGGAGTCGAGGAACTGCTCGTTGATGAGCGCGGTCGTGCGTGCGAGTGCCTGCTGGGGTGTCATCGGCTCTCCTTGATCGTGGTACGCGGATCGAGCTTGCTCCAGCCGCCGTGCGGGGAGCGGACAGCGAGATAGGTGCCCTTCAGACCGGTGGGGCCGGTGGCGAAGCGGGGGATCACCAGCGAGAAGTAGCCGGGGGTATGGACGAGCGCGAAGCGGTCATCCAGCGAGGAGTGGTAGGCCTCGCCCGGGTGGGTGTGGAGCTGGGCGCGAATCGTGCGGGCGCCGTCGGCGAGCTCGCGCCAACATTCGCCGATCCAGTCCGGATCGATGTCGCAGCGCGAGGCGGTCGCGGTGTGGCGGGGATGGATGACCTGATCGACATGGCCTGGCGCGTCGGCGCGGCCGGTCCACAGGACGATGCACTCGCGTCGGTTGCAGCCGCAGCGCCGGAGATGCTCGAAGCTGTGCGCGAGCATCCCCGGCGTGGTGGCGAGCACGTCGCTCATCCGGTGGTTGCGCTGCGAGGACGCAGAACGAGGCGGGTGTCGGGTTCGACTCCCCCCTCGCTCGCGGGGATGTTCGGCGGGACTTCGGTGCTGTCGTTGGGCAGGTAGAGCGCGAGCTCGCCACGGTCCTCGGGACGGATGCCGAAGGCGTGGCAGGCGTGCTCGAATAGGGCGTGTCCGTGCTCGTGCGGGTGGTAGTCGATGGTCTTGGTGATGCCGTTGTTGAGGACTGCGACGGTGAGCTTGCTGGGGGCTGCGGTGTCGACGGGGGACATATGCGGTAACCTCACTATTCTCGAACGTTGTTTGACGATCCGAGCATAACAGATGCCGAACACCATCGCGAATCTCAAACAGTCTGGCCCTGCCTCGACACGTCGGCAGGCGGATCAGCGGTGCGAAATCGGCCGCGCCGGATGAGCCTCGGGCGCAATGAGAAATGCCATTGCGGCAGCTCCAGGAAGTACAAGGACTGCCACCTCGACGCCGACCGCCTGGCACAGCGGAAAACCGGCTCCGGCGAGACGCTGTTCCACGATCTGCCGACGATGCGAATGGCCCTCGCCGCGCAGGGCCCCGGGTTCGCCGATGAGGTGCGCATGCCAGCCGAGCGCCTGAACCGGGCGTTCTGCCAGGAGATCGGCGACGGCCTCGAAGGCCCGGCGGCGGCCGAGGCGCTCAGCGGCTATCTGGAGCGCGTGGAGGGCGAGATCGCAAGGATCGCCGGCCAACACAGTCGTGGCTACTGGATGCACGTGACCCGGCGCCTGCCCCCCACCCCACTGTGTGAATGCTCGGACTGGACCGTACTTCTCTACCGTCGCGTGCTGACCCTCGCTGTGATCAAGCACGGCCGCCCCGCGGTGCTCGCGGAGGAGTTCACGACGATCGAGACGCCTGCGGGCAGACAACAGGTTCCGCGGATGTTCGACCACGATGAGGTCGTCGAGACGTTCGCGCTGGAGTACCTGGCCTTCGAGTACACGACCGCTACGCAGGCCTACCGACGCGTCGGAAAGGGCGCGCGCCTGCTCGTCCGGGAGGAAGACTTCGCCGCCGTCGCTGAGGAGGAGCTGGAGGATCTCATCCAGGATCTCGACCGCAGGGTCGGCGAGTTCGGGGAGCTGACCGGTAAATACGGCGCCCTCACCGACCGCGAGTTCCCGCTCGACGTCGACGCCGGCGAGGACACGCCGCTGGCCGTCCTCGCGACCCGACCGAACACCCTTCGCGTGGACCCCTCGAAGGCCATGATCTCAAGGGGCGTGATCCTCCCGGGCCCGAGCAACTTCCTCGCCCACCCGGTCGTCATCGACGGCTACAGCGAGACCCTCTCGACCCTCTCCAGCGAGGTCGAGCAGGCACTCGGCGCGCCGCCGGATGTCCTGTTGGGCGTCCTCTGGGCCCTTTCGATGTACCTGCTGCGCTTTATCGAGCGGACGCCCGCGGTGGAGGTGCAGCTTCTGAAGACCGGGTATCTGATCTCGATGCGCGAGGACCGGGATCGCCTCGCCGATACTCTCTCGCGCTGGGTCGGCGGCCTGCTCGAGCACCTCGGGCACACCGAGCAGAGCCATGAGCAGGCGCTCGCGGCGACGGAGGCCGGGATCGATGCGCTGAGCTGGAGCGAGCAGGAGATCGCCTCGATCTCGCTGTGGGACCGGCTGCCGTTCAACTTGATCCTCGATGCGGGCGCGTTCCGCGTGATCGACTACTCAGCGCTGAGCGCCCTGTTCGCCGACATCTTCCGCCAGATCGGATTCCTCAGCGGGGAGAGCGGCAACATCAAGGCGGCGAACTTCGAGACCGCCGTGGTTGCGCGCGCCGGTGCGGAGGGATTCGAGCCGTGGAAGCAGACGGCCGAGCTGCGCCATCACGACGGCGAGCAGCGCGAGATCGACGCCGGGTTCGTTGCGGGGGACGTGCTCTACGTCGTCGAGTGCAAGGCCTACGCCCAGAATCCGAGGATCGACCGGGGTGACTGGACCGCTCGGCTAAGCCGCCAGGAGCAGCTCCTCTGCTACCTGGAGCAGGCACGCACCCTCGCGGAGTTCATCTCAGCCGAGCGCAGCGGGAGTAACTATGAGCTCCACGATCAGGTCGCGCGAGTCGAGCATCTGCTCTGCACGCCGGGCGTGGAGTTCATCTGGAGCTCTGAGGAGCGACTGTGGCTGACTGAGGAGATACCACGCATATGCAGTGTCGCGGAGCTGATGATCGTGCTGAAGGCAGCCGCCGGTGAGCCCTCATGACCGGTGCCCAATCTCAGGAATCCGCACGAGCCCAGGAGCGGCCGCGCATCTGTCAAACCCCCACAAAGGAGTGAGCATGCCCAAGGTCACGGTGGACGTCGAGGCGCTCTACGGCGCACTCAACGACAAGCGCGAGCGTCAGGGGATCAGCTGGCGCGAACTGGCGGGCGCCCTGGAGGTCAGCCCCTCCTCGTTCACCCGTATGGCCCAAGGCCAGCGGCCCGACATCGATACCTTCACAACGCTTTTGGAGTGGCTCGGGATGCCCGCGAGCGGCTACACGCTCCCCCGCCCGTTAGCGTCGAGCACCAAGCCGGAAGCGGACGAGCCGCTGGTTGAGATCACGAGCCTGCTGCGCTCCTCGCGATCGATCAAACGCGACCAGGCGGAGGCGCTGAACAGCATCATCACGGCCGCCTTCAAGTCGATCGTCAAGGACTAGCTAGAGCGCGGCCAGCCGGGTTCAACCCGCCGATCACAGCAGTTGCGAGAGCCATGGGCGACGCGATGTCTGAACGGCGTCCGGCGCACCGCCATCGGGCGGGCTGGTCATCGTGAAGCCTGGCATGCTCATCGCGAGCCAGAACGGATCTTCGTCGCTGGAAGTCGAGTCGTAGAGCACCTCGGCCAGCACGCAGGGTCGGCCCTGTTCTCGCCGGCGGCGATCGTGGACCTCGACAACCCAGATCCAGTGCGGCAGGCGAGCGAGGCGCAGCGCCCGCACGGCGTCGGCTGCCCGGCCCTGGTGGGCGAGCATGCTCTTGTAGTCGGCGTTTGAGCGCAGGAACGTCCGCAGGCTGATGTTCCTGTCCTTGCGGATAAGCGCATCCGAGAGCGCCGTCCACTCCGGTAGCGCGATCGAGTTCGCCGCCCACGCCCGCATCAGGAAGTGCGTCGTGCTCTCGGCGACCTCTCCGCTCAGATAGACCTTCGGCGGCAGGGGAACCATCAGCGTGCGCCACGGTGCGCGCCGGTCTGTGAACGGGGATTTGACGAGCTCATACGGCCCGTGCTGGTCATCGCAGGCGACGAAGCGGATCCGTGTTCCCCGCTCGCGATACCAGCCGACGATCACGAATGCGTGATCGATCGTGCCGACGAGCACCGGGAACCCCGCGTTCAGATAGCGGCAGATGATGCTGAAGATGCGGGTGTCGTAGAGGCCCCGGTCGAGCCCCGTCTTTCCGTCGGGCGCGAGCTTCTGCGGCGGGTCCTGGACGCCCTCGACACTCGGCAGGTGAGAGACGCCGTAGAACAGCGCCGGCTGGCCGCTGGCACCGAAGATCGACTGCAGCTGATGAGGAAACAGGCCCTTTGACGGCAGTGCCCGCTCGACGTTTCCACCGACCGGCGTCAGCTCGACGAGCTCGGCCGTCAGCTTGCGGCCCACCAACCCCTCGCAGACCGCGTAGTAGTGGCACATCCAGGCGGCGGCGTGCGCGCAGCGCAGGTACTCGACGTCCTGCTCGCAGAACGGAACGCCGCGGACGCTCAGCCGGTTGCCCCACAGCGACACGTGATCGGTCGTAAGCACGAGCGTGGCCTTCGCAGCGAGACGGTCGGGCGGCGCCACCATCGTCCTGCCGACCAGGCCCTGGGAGAGCGGGCGCAGCGTGCAGTAGCCGAGATAGCCGTGGTTGGCGGGGAGGGAGTGGATGTCCGACTCCGCGATGCGGCGACGGAAGAAGTGCATTCGGCGCGCAAAGGCCGGACGGTCAAGGAAGCGGTGAGACCAGAAGGCCGAGTACTCGCTCCGGTAATCGGGGTCGACGTAGCGGTTCTCGACGATGACGGTGCGGCAGCGGTTGGCGCGCGCTGCGGCGAACACGTTTGCCAGCGGCGAATCCGGCGCGGCACCGTACTCGGAGAGGAGCCCGTCCCAGTCCGCCGCGCTGCGCGGGTGGTGGACCCAGCCGTGTGTGTCCGGGTCGACCCAGGGCGTCATGAGCACCAATCGTCTCAGCCGATGCGGAGCTGTCCCTCGACGTTCTCGGCCGAGCGCCTGGCTTTGACGACCGAGTCCCGCGCGGCGCGGTAGGCAGCGCGCTGCTCGGGGGGAAGGCCGCTACCGGCGTCCTCGGCGTTCTTGTTGACCGCCTTGGCCAGCTTCTGGATGTCGAGCTCGCCGGTCTTGCTGCTTTGGGCCTTCTTACGCAGGGCCATTGCCGCTCCTTCGCTCACGCTGGCACCCTACCGGCCCGCTGTGCGAGCTGCTGGGCGGTGTGTACAAAGTGCAACGTACATTGTACGGTGGACGGTGTGCCACGCGAATCAAAGAACGACGGGCTCGAGATGGTCGCCACCCGGGTAAACGACGACGTTCGCCGCGTGCTCGAGCTCGCCGCAACCGCGCAGCGAAAGTCGATGACCGACCTGCTCCGCCCAGCCGTGGAGCGATTCGCAGAGGATCTGGCCAAAGAGCCGGAGATCGCGACAATGCTGGCCGCAGCCCGCAAGTACGAAGCCCGTAAGCGGGGCGCGAAGCCCGCACCGCAGAAGGGCACTCGGCCGCGTCGCGCATCGGGCACAACATCGACCGCGAAATGATCGAGGGCGAGCAGACAGTTGGGCGACTCGACGAAAGGAGCCGCGTGACGGTGAAGCCTGCAGCGAACGGCCGCCGACAGGGCGGATCGGCGCGACGGTTGCCGGGGTCGACGCGGTCCCGGCCGAGGCAGCGGAGCTTGACCTGCTCTGGAGTCTCGAGGACTCAACGGGGGGCAAGACCTCAAGAGGCCCGCAGCATCCAGCCCCCAAGGCGGCACCAACTTGGTTCGGGAGCACCTGGACAAGCGGCCCACCAGTGCGGCTCCGGGGGAACGGCTGGGGGAACGGGATGCCTAAAAACGTGGCGTTTGTTGACGTTCGTTGACGCAGCGCAGAGAGTCTGGCCCCGAGTACTTTCGGGGCCAGACTCCCTGCAAACGAGCCATATTTGGCTCTACAGCGGAGGGGGGGAGATTCGAACTCCCGGTACGCCAATAAGACGCACAACGGTTTTCGAGACCGCCGCATTCAACCGCTCTGCCACCCCTCCAGGGGTCGCAACGCACGACAGATTATCGCCCGTTGCCCAGCCCGAGCCGGGGCAGGGCGCGAAGTCCTTCAGTGGCGGGTCCCGTGGGTGGCGATTGCATGAGCAGTCGCCCGGCGGGCACGGTAGGCGACGACGGCGGCATGCTGGGAGGCCAGCAGGTCGGCGAGGACCTCGGGTGAGCTTTCGTGAAAGCCCGGCACGTCGACAGGGCTCGTGGCGCCCGCCGGCTCGAGTCCGATCTCGAGGTGTGGGGCCGAGGAGATACCGACATCGCCGCAGCCCACATCCGCGATCGGCTGTCCGGCGGCGACGCGTGTGCCGACGGGTACCAGGTCGGGACTTGCGTGCCCGTAATAGATCAGTCGGTGTTCGTAGGGACCGCTTTCGACGCGCAGCACCGGTGCCCAGCGGCCGAAGCCTTCCAGGCCCTCATGGACAATCGTGCCGGCGGCCACGGCGAGCTCGACGAGGTGCGGGCCGCACTGGTTGGCCGTGCCGCCGAGATCGACTCCCTGGTCCTCGCTCCACCAGGATCTGGGGGCCACGTGGGAGAGCGGGTACAGCGGGAAGACCCAGCCGGCGGCGCTCATCGGATAGGGACTGCCCGCGAAAACCGGAGCGATCGAAGCGGGGGCCGGGGAGCTCCCTCCGACGACCGGGCCGCCGCCTGACGGGACCGGTAGGACCGGCGGAGCGCTCGTCGGTGCGGCGGTGCCGCCGGGGCCGCCTGTCGCGGCGCCGGCCGGGATCGCCAGCACCGCGGCGATGAGGCCGATCAGCAAAAACAGGACTGTGGACGCCCGGTGGCGTATTGGCCGTTGCATTCGCCTCTTCTGTTGGCCGGCGGGGTTAGCTGACGGGCTAGCGACTTGCGCCTCTCGCGGATTACCGCGCGACTCGCCCCAACAACTCGGTTCCCCCACTCCAGGGCACAGCCCGGGATTAGGCGCCGCCAGCCTAACGCACCGGCGGGAGGTCTTGCTGTGGGCCGCGCCGCCGAGCGGCGAAGAATCCGCTCAGCATGTCGCCGCACTCCGTCCCCAGCAGACCACCGGCGACGGCGGGGCGGTGATTGAGGCGCGGCTCGCCGAGCACGTCCAGCACGCTCCCGCAGGCGCCGGCCTTCGGGTCGCTCGCACCGAAGACGACCCGCGGCAAGCGGGCGAGGACGATCGCCCCCGCGCACATCGGGCACGGCTCCAGAGTCACGTAGAGCACCGCGTCGAGGATCCGCCACGAGCCCACCGCACGGGCGGCCTCGCGGAGGGCCAGGATCTCCGCGTGTGCGGTGGGGTCCTGGCGCAGCTCGCGCTCGTTATGAGCGGCGCCGATGAGCTCCCCGTCGCGCACGATGACCGCGCCGATCGGCACGTCACCGTGTTCCAGAGCACGCTCGGCCTCCCGCAGGGCGAGCCGCATGAAGAGATCCTCGCGTGGAAAAAAGAGCTCGCTCATCGATATCGCCCGGCCCGTCTGCGACAGTGGCTCCCCGGCGCCCGCGGCGCTTCATCATTACAACCATGCATCCCCTGTACGGTCGCCCACCATCCAATCGCCGGCCGCCCAGGACCGGATTGGCGATCTCGCTCGTGGTGATCGGGCTTGCGCTGCCGGCCGGGGCCGCGGCGGCCGGTTCCCCGGCCCCGGGGCGCATCGTGGTCGGCTACGGCGCACGAACGACCGGACGCGCCAAGGAGTCGCTTGCAAGTGAAGGCGGATCCGAAGGCGCGGTGCGCACAGAGGTGCTCACTCCGCGGCCGGGCGAAACCATGGCCCGCGCACTGACTACGCTGCGCTCACGGCCCGGCGTCAGTTGGGCGGTCCCCGACTATGTCGCCCATGCCACGGGCGCCGTGATCCCCGATGACGAGGGCATCACCACCGAAGCCGGCGGCTGGCGCTCACTGCAGTGGAACTTCGCGGGGACCTTCGGCGTGGACGCACCGGAAGCCTGGGCGAACCTGCTCGCCGACGGCAAGCCGGGCGGCCTCGGCGTGGTAGTAGCCGTGCTCGACACGGGCGTCGCCTACGCCAACCGCGGCCAGTTCAGGCGCTCACCTGACTTCGGGCCCTACCAGTTCGTCAAAGGCTATGACTTCGTCGCACACAACGCCTACCCCAACGACCGCAACGGCCACGGCACGTTCGTGGCCGGCGTGATCGCCGAGCAGACCAACAACAAGGTCGGCCTTACGGGCCTGGCCTATGGCGCGCGGATCATGCCCGTGCGCGTGCTTGACACCCAGGGCGAAGGGGAAGCCTCGACGATCGCCGAAGGCGTCCGATTCGCCGTCAAGCACGGCGCTCAGGTCATCAACCTCAGCCTCGAGTTCACGCCCGGAGTGACGGCGGCCGACATCCCGGAGCTGCTCGAAGCTCTGCGCTACGCCCATCGCCACGGCGTCCTGGTGGTGGCCGCGGCGGGTAACGAGGGCCACGCGGCCGTCGCCTACCCCGCACGGGCGCCCGATGTGGTCTCCGTGGGTGCGACGACCGAACACGGCTGCCTCGCGGCCTATTCCAACGACGGCACGGGGATGACGCTCGTCGCACCCGGCGGCGGCCCCGACGCCGATCTGCCGGGCGACTCGAACTGCACGCCCGAAATCGCGGGCCGGGACGTCTTCCAGGTGACCTTCACCGGGACCTCGGTCCGGCGCTTCGGGATCCCCACCGGCTACGAAGGAACGTCAATGGCCACACCCCATGTTGCCGCGACGGCGGCGCTGGTGATCGCCAGCGGCGTCCTGGGCAGCCACCCGACCCCGGCCCAGCTGACTGCGCGCCTGAGGGCGACCGCGCGCAAGCTCGGCGGCGGAGGCGACGAAGCGCTGTATGGCGCGGGCCTGCTCGACGCGGCCGCCGCCACGGCGCCCGGCGGCCCCGGTGCCCTCGTCAAGTAGCCCCGGCGCCGGCAGACCGGGGACCCGGGAGCACAGCCCACCCGAGCAGTGCGAGGTCGCGGTGATCGGCGGCGGCATCCTCGGCCTGGCCGTGGCCCGCGAGCTCATGGCACGTCGCCCGGGCCGCAGCGTCTGCGTACTGGAGCGCGAGAGCGAGATCGCCATGCACCAGACCGGCCACAACTCCGGCGTCGTCCATGCAGGCCTCTACTACCCCCCCGGCTCGCTGAAGGCCTGGCTCTGCGTCGAGGGATCTCGGGAGCTCTTCGAGTACTGCGCGGCGCACGACGTGGCCGCAGAGCGCTGCGGCAAGCTGATCATTGCCACCGACACCACCGAGCTGGGGCGCCTCGAGGAGCTGCAGGCGCGAGGTGAAGCCAACGGCGTCCGAGGACTGCGCCGGGTCGACGCCGAGGAGATCGGCGAGCTCGAGCCGCACGCACGAGGGATCGCGGGCCTCTACTCGCCCGAGACCGGGATCGCCGACTTCCCCGGAGTGGCCCGCGCGATGGCCGACGAGCTCCTTCAGGCCGGGGCCCGCGTGGCCACCAGTTGTGAGGTGTTTCGTCTTGAGCCCTCCGGGAGGCGGCTGCGGCTGACCCATTCCAAGGGGGTCCTTGAGGCGCGCAACGCGGTCTCCTGCGCAGGGGGCTGGGCGGACCGGCTGGCGGTTGGCGCCGGCGCCGATCCGGACCCCCGGATCGTCCCCTTCCGCGGTGCCTATCTGCGCCTGCTGCCCGCCCGCCGCCACCTGGTCCGCGCGCTGATCTATCCAGTCCCGGACCCCTCGCTCCCATTCCTGGGCGTCCATCTCACCAGGCACATCGGCGGCGAGGTGCTGATCGGCCCGACCGCTCTCATGGCCGGCGCTCGGGATGCCTACCGCCTTGGCAGGGTGCGCCGGCTCGATCTGCTGGAGACGCTCCGCTGGCCCGGGACCTGGCGCCTGTTGCGAGGCTCCTGGAGGAGCGCTCTCGCCGAGCTTCGCCTTGGCGCGCTGCGCTCGGCATTCGTCCGCTCCGCCGCCCGCTACGTGCCGGAGCTCGAGGCAACAGATGTGATCGGCGCGTTCGCCGGCGTGAGGGCGCAGGCGCTCGGCCGCGACGGAAGGCTCGTGGATGACTTCGTCTTCTCTCAGACCGAGCATGCGCTGCATGTGCGCAACGCGCCGTCCCCTGCCGCCACCTCCGCGCTGGCGATCGCCCGCCACATCGCCGATCAGGCCGAGCGTGCCTTTGGCCGCGAGTGATGGGGCGCGCGGCGCAGGGCCTCAGGCGGCCCCGAGCCTGGCGATGGCATCGGGCACACCCTGGCGGGCTGTGGGGAAGACCGGCTCCCAGCCGAGCTCGGCTCTGATCTTGGCGTTGCTCGTGCGCGCCGAGCGAACCACGGCGTCAACCGCGTTGGCGCCGGCAACCAGACGCGCCAGGGGCGCCGGTATGCGTCGCGGCGGCCCGACCCCCAGTGCGTCGGCGGTGAGCTTCATGAAGTCGTAGAAGGTCACGGGTTGATCATCGGCCACGTGGAAGATCCCGCCGACGGCCGCATCGGCGTCCATGGAGAGCAGCACGGCGGCGACCACGTCATCGACGTGGACCACATCCCACAGGTTGGCCCCGCTGCCGATGACCGCGAAGCGGCCGGGCTGGCGCAGCCGCGCGACCAGCTCGTGCGCATACCAGCCCCCCGGCCCGTAGACGTGCGAGGGTCGCAGCACAACCGCGGGCAGGCCCGAGGAGAGGACGATCTGCTCGCCCGCCTGCTTGGCGCGGCCATAGGGCGTCTCGACGGGCAGCGGCCGCGCCTCGACGAGCAGTTCGCCGTGAGCGTCCCCTGTCACGACTGTCGAGGCGAAGATGACTCTTGGGCCGCCGGAGGAGTCGCTGCCGGCCTGCTGCCGGCAGGCATCGACCAGGTGCTCGGTTCCACGCACGTTGACCTCGAAGACCTTCTCGGCGCTCCGCTGGGAGGCGATCTCGGCCGCGAGGTGCACGACGCAGTCGGGCCTTGCCTGCTCGAGCACCGGCATGATGGTGGCAATGGAGGTCAGGTCGCCGGCGAGGCCGGTCGTCCCGGCCGGCTCTGAGCCCGGACGGCGCACCAACGCCGAGACGTCGTCCCCTCGTGCCACCAGCGCCCTGCAGAGCTCGGCGCCGATGAAGCCACTGGCTCCCGTGACGAGGACGCGCATCGGATGAGCCTACATCCCGAGGACCGTCGCGGACTCCTGCGCTTGGGTGCCTACCCCCGCAAGTCGCCGATGCGGCGGGCGACGTAGTGCAGCTCCGGCGAGTCCGGCGCCAGGCCCCCGGGCTCGACCCGGCGGGCATCCAGGGCCAGGCACTCCAGCAGCTCGAATCCGTGCGCTGCCAGCTGGTGCTCCTGGCTGTCGCGGGAGATGTAGTAGTGCAACAGGGAGTAGTTGTGCGCGCTGTCGTTGATCAGCTCGAAGTGGCCGTTGCTGCTCTGCAGCGGGCGCAGACGCCGACTGTTTCGCAGGCGCCTTGGAAAGTAGACGATGCTTGCGAGCGTCTGGCGAGGGTTCCGGCTCAGCCTCGGCCGAGGCCCTGTCACGCTGGCCGCACTACCGCGGTTGTGCGTGGAAATGACCAGCAGGCCACTGTCGGCGAGGACCCTGTGGAGCTCGTCGAGCACGTCGCCTCGCTCCGAGTCGCCGAGCACGTCGAGCACGTTGAACGGCGCGAAGACCGCGTCGAAGGATCCATCGCCGAACCCGCCCAGGTCGCGCAGGTCGCGCTGGCTGAATGCGATCTCGGGGTAGGTTCGCCGGCAGTACTGGACCATCTCCGGCGAGAGGTCGATGCCGTGTACCGCCCCCCCGAGCCCGCCCAGCTCGCGGGTCAGCCGTCCCGCGCCGCATCCCAGCTCGAGCGTCCGCTTTGACAGCTGCTCGCCATACCGAGCGAGGATGTCCGCCTCAACGCGTCTGAGCCCAGGCCGGGCGTACTTCTTGACCAGTTTTGCGCTGCCCCAGAACTGGGCGTTGGCGCGCGTGCTGCCGGATTGGGTCTCTGCATCCTTGCCTGTAGAGACCGCATCCATGCTCAGAGGATTGCAGGTAAGCAACGGCCGTTCAAGGCGGCGCGATGCTCCGGGCGAGCGGTCTGCGGGGTCGGCAGGGCCGCCTCGTCGTGCCGATTTGGAAAGATGGCAGCCAGGTGTCCTCGCGCGTGGGAATCGACCTTGTTTCCGTGGACTCGGTCAGGGAAGCCCTGAGCGCCCACGCCGAGCGCTACCTTGAACGGATCTACACGAAGAACGAGCTGGAGGACTGCAGCACCCCGTCGGGCATCGACGCGGAGCGGCTGGCGGCCCGTTTCGCGGCCAAGGAGGCGACGCTGAAGGTGCTCCGTCCCGGAGTCGTGACGCCGCCCTTCCACTCGATCGAGGTCTGTCGCCGGCCAGGAGGGTGGGTGGAGCTCGAGCTGAGCGGCGCCGCCGCGACACTCGCAGAGGAGGCCGGCCTCAGTAACTTCGCTCTCAGCATCACCCACGAGCACGGATTCGCCTCGGCGGTCGTTTTCGCCGAAGGGAGTTGAGGAACGAACAATGGCTGCCGATGAAGGGACCATGACGAGCGAGATTCGTCGGATACTCAAGGACCATGGCCGTCTGGCGGGCGACGCAGACGAGCTGTCTGTCGACGCCGACCTCTACCAAGCCGGGATGACCTCGCACGCGAGCGTCAACGTGATGCTGGCGCTGGAGGATCACTTCGACATCGAGTTCCCCGATCGCATGCTCACGCGCAGCGTGTTCGAGAGCATCGCCGCGATCGAAGCGGCGCTGAGCACGCTCGGAGCCGAGGTCCCGGCCGCATGAGCGTCGCCGTCGAGCGCGACCGGCTGTTCCTCGACTCGATTTGCCGCATAGCGGACGAGATTGCGGCACCAAATGCGGACTCGGTGGACAGGGATGCACGCTTCCCCTCGGAGACGATCGACGCGCTCCGCGAAGAGCAGGCGCTGTCAGCGCTCATCCCGACCGAGCTCGGGGGCGGCGGGATCCCCTTCGAGACCGTCGCTCAGGCCTGCTTCGAGCTGGGCCGACGGTGCGGCTCAAGCGCCATGGTCTATGCGATGCACCAGATCCAGGTGGCGAGCTTCACGCGCCACACCGCGGACACGGGCTCGCTGGAGGAGTACCTGGCTTCGGTGGCCTCAGAGCAGCGCCTGATCGCCTCGGTCACGACCGAGCTCGGTACGGGCGGGGACATGGGCCGCTCGATCGCAGCCGTGACCCCCGCCGCGGACGGCATGGTCTCCTTCGAGAAGCAGGCGCCCGTGGTCAGCTACGGCAGCTACGCCGACGACCTGTCGGTGACGCTTCGGCGAAACCCTGAGACCGAGCAGAACGACCAGGTCGTGGCGATCGCCCACAAGGGACAGTTCACGCTCGAGCAGACCGGCACCTGGGACCCGCTCGGTATGCGGGGAACCTGCTCCCCGGGCTACGTCGTGCGCGCCGAGGTCAAGCCCGAGCAGGTCCTTGCCACACCCTTCGCGCAGATCATGTCGGAGTCCCTGGTGCCGGTCACGCACATCCTGTGGTCACACCTGTGGCTGGGGATAGCGACCGACGCCTTTGACCGCGCCCGACAGTTTGTGCGCGCCGGAGCATCGCGCGGGTCGGACAGGCCCTCGCCGGTCGCGGTGCGCCTCTCGCGCCTGATGAGCTCGCTCTCCATGCTGCGCGCCGAGGTTCACTCGGGGCTGGCCGAGTTCCTGGCGGCCTCCGAGGAGCCCGGCCGTGAGGGCCTGCTCACGATGTCCGCAGCCCTGCGATTCAACAACCTCAAGATCGTCGCCTCCGAGCAGTCCGCCCGGGTCTGCCAGGACGCCATGAATGTCTGCGGGATCATGGGCTTCAAGAACGACACCCCGTTCAGCGTCGGGCGTCATCTGCGCGACGCCATGTCCGCCAGCCTGATGATCGCCAACGAGCGGCTCCACGAGACGAACGCAAGCCTGCTGTTGATCGCCAAGGACGTCTAGTGCCCAGCCCGCATCCGAGTCCTGACCAGGCCTCATTCCTGGCCGAGATGGTCGGTCGGCGGCTGCTGATCGAGACGGGGACACCGGGTGTGTACGGCCGCGGGGGCGACTTCGAGCGCATCCGTCTCGGTGTCTCGAGTCTGATCACACGCCTCGCCGCCGAGGAGAATCCCGAGCACATGAGCTTCCCCCCGATCCTGGCCCGCAAAGCCCTCGAGACGGTCGGCTACCTGAAATCCTTCCCCCACCTCGCGGGCACGATCTTCAGCTTCGAGGGGACCGAGGCCGAGGCCTCCGAACAGCAGGCTCATGCTCACGCGCACGAGGACTGGAGCGGGTTTCAGAGCATGACCGACCTGGTTCTGACGCCCGCGGCCTGTTACCCCGTCTATCCGGCGATCGCCGCACGGGGCCCGCTGGAGCAGGGCGCCATCACCGTCGACGCGGGCGGTGCCTACGTGTTCCGCCGCGAGCCCTCCGGCGATCCCGCGCGCCTGCAGATGTTCCACCAGCGAGAGATCGTCCGCATCGGCGAGCCGCAGCTCGTCCAGCAATGGAGGGACGCCTGGCGGGAGCGGGCCGCCGGCCTGCTCGGCGGTCTCGGCCTGAAGGTCGAGGTCGAGGTGGCATCCGACCCGTTCTTCGGGCGCAGCGGCCGGATGCTCGCGGCCAGCCAGCGCGAGCAGCAGCTGAAGTTCGAGATCACCACTCACATCACCGAGCCCGACGTCACGGCGGTGGCCTCCTTCAATTACCACGAGACCCATTTCGCGGCGGCCTTTGGGATCCTGCTGTCCGATGGCTCGCCTGCCCACACGGCCTGCCTGGGGTTTGGCCTCGAGCGAGTCACGCTTGCGCTGCTCAGATGCCACGGCCTCGAGCCCGACCGCTGGCCGCGGGACGTCAGGGAGCAGCTGTGGGAGAAGTGACGAACCCCACCGCGCGAATGGTGAGCCTGACGGGCAGGGACCCGTCGGATTACTCCTCGCACGCACTGCATTCGCCTGCCCGGACCTACCTCGAGACCAACTGCTATACGGACATCCTCATCGAGCTGCTCCACGCTCGAGGAGACGAGCCGCTCGCCGCGATGGGCTGCGCCCTGCGCGTGGACTTCGAGGGCGACCAGTGGACGTTCCTGAAGCCGTTCGCGTCCGATCTCGAACTCATGTACGGGATCGACATCCACGAGATGCAGCCCTACCGGCCGCTGCCCGATCAGGCGGCGGAGCAGATTGCGAGCGGGCGAACTCTGATCGTCGAGCTCGACTCGTGGTATCTGCCCGATACAGCCGCGACCAGCTACCGCTCCGAGCACGTCAAGAGCTCGGTGGTCGTGGAGGGGATCGACCCGGGCGCCGAGCGCCTGCGCTACTTCCACGCCACCGGCCTGTATGAACTGGAGGGCGAGGACTACCGTGGCGTGTTCCGCCTCGGCGAGCCGCTGTCCGCGGACGTCCTGCCGCCTTACACCGAGCTTGTGCGCTTCGACGCGGGGCCCCGCCTGGAGGGTCAGGCGCTTCGCGAGGCCGCCCTCGAGTCGATGCGCTCCCATCTGGCCCACCGGCCGCGGACCAACCCCTTTTGGCGCTTCGGCGAGCATCTGGAGCATGCCGTTCCGCAACTGCTGGACGGGGATGGCGCCGACTATCACGCCTATGCCTTTGCGACCGTGAGGATGGCGGGCTCGGCATTCGAGGTGGCCGGCTCGCAGGTTGACTGGCTGCTCGGCGAGCGGGCCGGCGCAGTCACTAGCCCCCTCGAGCAGATCGTCACCGGCTGCAAGACTCTCTCGCTGCGCCTGGCACGCCGACGCGCATTCGATCCCGAGCCGATCGTGACCACGCTGGCCGGCGCCTGGGAGGAGGCTTTCGGCGAGCTGCAGGCGCACCTCGGCTGACACGCCGGCCAATGCGGCAAACGCGGGTGACATCCCACGAACGGGCCGATCTCAGTATTGGCTGGGAGGCGTGCTCCAGCCCGGCCAACTCGGAGACTGGGCCCGGCTATCCGGACGGCGCGCGCTGGCTACCCGCGCGGGTCCCCGGAACGGCGGCCGCGGCGCTTGCAGATTCCGGCCTTCTGCGCCCCGGAGCGAACGTGGACCTGGACGCGGCGGACTGGTGGTTTCGGGTCAGCTTCCCCGGCGCGCCTGCGGCCCCCGGGGAGGAGCTGATCCTCGGGCTCGACGGCATCGCGACGGTCGCCGAGGTGTACCTCAACGGCGAGTTGGTCCTGGAGAGCCAGTCGATGTTCGCAGCCCACGAGGTGGACGTGGGGCGATTGGTCGGCGCCGAGAACGAGCTGGTCCTCAGATGCCACGCGCTCGGCCCGATGCTGGAGGCTCCACGGCGCCCGCGGGCGCGCTGGCGCACCCGCCTCGCCACCGGCAACCTTCGTTTCTTCCGCACGATGTTGCTGGGGAGAGCCCCGGGGTTTGCCCCGGGGCCGGCCACCGTCGGCCCGTGGCGGCCGGTCTGGCTGGAGCGCCGGCGCAAGCTGGTCCTCGAGCGGCTGCAGATCCTGCCCGCCATTTCCGCAGGAGACGGCCAGCTTGACGTGAGCGCTCAGCTGCGCCCGCTCGCAGGAGTCGCGCTGGAAGCTGCAGAGCTCGTCTGCGAGGGCCCCACCGGCACCCACCGTCTGGCCGTTGCCCTCGAGGCACAGCGAACAGAGGCCGGCGCGCTGATCGCCCTCTCGGGCCGGCTGCGCATCCCCTCCGTGGCGCGATGGTGGCCGCACACCCACGGCCGGCCGGCGCTCTACAGCGTGACTTTGATCGTGACAGCCGACGGCGAACAGGTCTCCCTGAAGGCGGGCCGCACGGGGTTCCGAAGCCTCGCCTTCGGCTCCGGGCCAGGGCACGACATAACGCGTGAGGGGATCGAGCTGCACGTCAACGGCACTCGGGTCTTTGCGCGAGGCGCGGTGTGGACGCCGCTGGACATCATCGGCATGGCGCCATCCGAACAGGCGCTGCGCAAGGCCCTGCTGCTCGTGCGCGAAGCGGGCATGAACATGCTGCGCATCCCCGGCACGGCGGCCTACGAGACGAGCGTGTTCCACGACATCTGCGACGAGCTGGGGATCCTCGTGTGGCAGGACTTCATGTTCGCGAACTTCGACTACCCGATCGAGGACCCCTTGCTCAGGCCCCTGATCGATCAGGAGGTGGAGGAGGTCCTGGACGCACTTGTCTCCCGGCCGAGCCTGGCAGTCCTGTGCGGCAACAGCGAGGTCGAGCAGCAGGCCGCGATGGGAGGCCCGAACCCATCAGCCGGACGCAACGAGCTGTTCGGCGAGGCGATCCCGACCGCGATCGCCAGGCGCGGCGCGAACGTCGCATACGTCCCCTCGGCGCCCTGCGGCGGAGATCTTCCGTTTCGTCCCGATCGTGGGATCGCCCACTACTTCGGCGTGGGCGGCTATCTCAGGCCGCTGGAGGATGCGCGGCGCTCGGGCGTCCGCTTTGCCGCCGAGTGTCTGGCATTCGCCAACGTCCCCGACCGGCCCGTCCTCGAGATGCTGGCGGGGGCCGGCGGGCCCCGCGAGCTGATCATCGGCGGTGTGGCATGGAAGTCGGGTGTCCCCCGCGACGCCGGCGCCGATTGGGATTTCGACGACGTTCGCGACCACTATCTCCGAGACGCGTTCGCCCTGGATCCGGACGAGCTGCGTGCCATGGATCCCGATCGTTACCTGACGCTCTCACAGATCCTGACCGGAGAGCTGATGGCGGAGGTCCTGGGCGAGTGGAGGCGGCAGGACTCCGGTTGTGGCGGCGGGCTGGTGCTGTGGCTGCAGGACCTCGTGCCGGGCGCCGGCTGGGGCGTGCTCGATTGCCGCGGGGAGCCAAAGGCGGCCTACTTCCATCTCAAGCGGGCCCTGGCCCCCGTGTCGGTCTGGACGATCGACGAAGGGCTCGGGGGCGTCGCGGTGCACGTGGCCAACGACAGCCCGGCGCCGCTGAGCGCACGCCTTCGCATCGCACTGTACGGGCCGCTTCAGCACAGGCACGAGCAGGCCGTCGAGGAGATCGAGCTCGCCGGCAACGAGGCGCTCAGTCGCAACGTCGAGGCTGCGCTCGGTCATTTCGTGGATGTCAACTGGGCCTACCGCTTCGGGCCGCCCACCACCCACGTGATCATCGCGAGCCTCGAGCGCGAGAGCAGCTCCGGCGTTGAGCTGCTCTCCCAGTCCTTCCGTTTCCCCGCCGGGCGCCCGGCAGCGCCGGAGACGGCGGAGAGCCTGGGCCTGCGGGCGAGCGTGCGTGCCCTCGGCGAGGACCTGCTCGAGCTGTCCGTGCAGAGCGAACGCCTGGCCTATGGTGTTCGTGTGGATGTCCCCTCCTTCACTCCCGAGGAAGACGCCTTTTCGGTCGAGCCGGGCGGGCGGCGGATTCTGAGGTTGAGAGCGCGCAAGCCCGGCGCCCGTTTCGAGGACGGGAGCCTCACGGCCGTGAACCTGCTGGGCCGCCTGGCGATCAGCTCCGCCTGAGCCCGTGCCCGCCCGCGCCGTCTACCTCCAGGCCGACAGGGAGCCCGTCTTCGCGCTGTTCCACGATGCGCTCGGACCGGCCCCTCGGGGAACCGCCGTGCTGATCTGCCCTCCCTTCGGATGGGAGGAGACGTGTTCATACCGCGCGCGTCGCGAGTGGGCCGAACATCTGGCTCATAACGGGCACCCCACGCTCCGTCTGGACCTGCCGGGAAGCGGTGACAGCGCCGGCGTGCCGAGCGACCCGGCCCGCCTGCAGGCCTGGTGTGAGGCGGTGCGCTCAGCCGCCGGCTGGCTGAGCGAGAGACAGAGATCTCGTCCCGTCGCCGCCATCGGGATAGGCCTGGGCGGGCTGATCCTCTGCAAGGCGATCTCCGATGGCGCGCCGATCGAGCAGGTGGCTCTGTGGGCGACTCCCGCGCGGGGATCGTCGGCGTTGCGTGAGCTCAGGGCCTTCGCGCGCCTTGAAGACACCCACGATGCGCCCGGGGAGACCGATGGACCGGAACCCGGGGGGCCGCTCTGGGCGGGTGGCTTCATGCTGAGCGCCAAGACCGTCAAGGAACTCGATGAGCTCGACCTCACCGGTCTTCCCGGCGATCGCCCGAACGCTCGCCGCGCCCTGCTTCTCGACCGCGACGGCATCGCGCCCGACAAACGCCTGCGCGGCGCCCTGGAGGCGGCGAACGTGGAGGTGAGCGTCGCGCCCGGTCCGGGCTACGCCGCGATGATGGCCAAGCCCCACCACGCGCGAGCGCCACGCGAGACATTTGGCGCGGTACTGGAGTGGCTTGGGACCTCTGCGCAGGATCCGCAGGCGTCCGGGAACCACGCCGAGGACGAGTCCGCCGACCCGGTTTCCACGCTCATCGATGTGGGGGGTACCTCGGTGCGCGAGACCCCGCTCGAGATCGCACAGCCCTTCGGGAACCTCACCGGGGTGCTGAGTGAGCCGACGGGCGGCCGTCGCGGTGAGACATGCCTCGTGATGCTCAACGCGGGCGCCATCCGCCGCATCGGCCCGAACCGCATGTGGGTCGAAGTCGCCCGGAGGTGGGCCACCAGGGGCATACCGACGCTGCGCCTGGACGTCGAGGGAATCGGCGACGCCGACGGAGATGGCGAGGCGTCGACCGAGCTCGCCGCCCTCTACACCCAGAGCCGCGTCGAGCAGGTGTGTGCGGCGATGGACACGCTGGAACGACGGGGCGCCGGCCGGCGCTTCGTCCTCATCGGCCTGTGCTCAGGCGCCTACTGGGCGTTTCATGGGGCTCTGGTCGATCGGCGCGCGACCGCGGCCGTCATGGTCAATCCCGCCGCTTTGTTCTGGTGGCCCGGCCTCGAGGCGGCACGGGACTACCGTCGCGGCGCACTCAGGCCCTCCACGTGGCCGCGCGTCCTGCGCGGCGAGGTGTCGCTGTCGCGCATCCTCGCGATGGTCCGCCAGGTGCTGTCCTCCATTCCCCGGCGGTTGCGCGAGCGGCTCCGGGCCCGGAGCCCCGAGGAGGACCAGGTGCCCCAGGCGCTGGACCGGCTGCGGGAGACGGACAAGAGCGTCTACATGCTGTTCTCCCAGCGGGAGCCGCTGCGGGAAGAGCTTGGAAGCGAAGGGGTCCTCGAGCAGGCCGAGCGATGGCCGAACATGCGCTTGGAGGATCTGCCCGGTGCGGTCCACACCCTCCGTCCTGCGCCGACCCAGGCCTCGGCGCACGCGGCCATCGACCGTGCGATTGGCGAAGAGCTCGAGCGGGAGCCCGCGCCGAGCCCCGAGCTGCTCAGGTCGTCCTGATAATCATCACCGAGCAGGGCGCATGATGGGAGATCTTGTTGGGCACCGACCCCAGGAGAAAGCGCTTGGCTCCCGTCATCCCCTTGTTGCCGACGATGATCAGGTCCGCCTCGCACTCCTCGGCAACGTCGAGAACCGCGTCCGCGGGATCCCCCTGACGGGCATAGACCCGTGCCGGCACGCCGGCGTCGCGGGCCACGATGGCCGCGGCCTCGAGCGTGGCATCGACATCCTCGCGGGGGTTGATCGCCCACGAGAGATCCTCGGGTGCGTCGCGGCGCTCGTTGCCCAGCCGCTGCGCCGGGACGGGCTCATAGGCCGTGACGAGCTCGAGCTCCCCTCCGACCGCCCGGGCGAGCTCGACGGCCTGACGCACCGCCTGAGCCGCGGTGTCGGAGCCGTCCGTACCAACCACGATCGTTTTGAACACGACTCTCCTTGCTGTCTGGAGCCCCTGCCGGGGAGGCGCGAACAGATCATAAGCTGCGGGTCCACCATGAGGGCCGCCACATGACCATCGATCTGCATTTCCATCTGCTGCCGGGCATCGACGACGGACCCGACACCGAGTCCGCGGCGCTGGCGCTCGCCCATGCGGCCGTCGAGGCGGGTACCGACACCGTGGTGGCGACCCCCCATGTCAGCTGGCGTTACAAGAACGACACCGCGGCGATCGGGGCTGGCGCCGAGAGGCTGCGCGAGGCGCTGCGCGAGGCCGACAGTCCCCTCGAGCTGCTCTGCGGGGCAGAGATCGCGATGACACGTGTCGCAGACATTCCCCCCGGCGAACTCGGTTCGCTCACCATCAACGATGGCCCCTGGCTTCTGCTCGAGCCGCCCTTCACGCAGTCCTGGGCCGGGCTCGAGACAGTCGTCCAGCGCCTGCAGGCGGACGGCCACCGGATCCTCATAGCCCATCCCGAGCGCTGCCCGGCCTTTCGGCGCGACCCAGGCGCACTAGAGGCTCTGGTGACCGGCGGCGCGCTCACGTCGATCACCGCCGGGGCGCTGGTGGGCGACTTCGGCGAGGAGGTTCGCACCTTCGCCCTCATGCTGGTACGCGAAGGACTCGCGCACAGCGTGGCCTCCGATTCGCACGACCTCGTCAAGCGACCTCCCGGAGTGCTCGAGAAGCTGAGCCGGGCCGGCCTTGACCCGCTGTCCGACTGGCTGGCCGTGGCCGTTCCGCGAGCGATCATCGACGGGTCGGCGATTCCGCCGCGCCCCGACGTTTCACTGCCCCCGGCGCCTGGCCCGAGAAGCTCAAGGCGGAAATCCGGTCCGTGGCCCTTCAGGCGAGCTTCGTGATAGCGATGATCATGCCGATCACGACGAACACCACGATGGCGACCTGCATCCAGACCCATGTGGGCGACATTCCCGCGAAGAGTAGCTGCAAGGGCCATAGCAAGCGGCGTGTCGGTCTCAGGTCCCAGCTATGGTCTGCGGATGAGACTTTGGGGGCCCGGCCGCGCACGAATGCTCGCGCTCACCGTCGCCGGCTTCGCATGCATCCTCGGTTCGGCCTCCGCGGCAGGGCCACCGGCCAAGGCCGGGGTTGCCTCCCCGGAGTTCCGCGGCCTGGACATCATGAATGTCGGCCCGCTCCCGCTTCATGAAGCGGACTACTCGATCGCCCAGGCCCACAAGGCCAATGCCAATGTCGTAAAGACGGAAGTTCCCTGGTCAATGATGGAGCCCAACGGCCCCGGGAGGGTGGACCCCGCATCGCAGGCCTTCCTCGATCGTCTGACCGCGGACGCGAACGCCGACGGGATCAAGGTCATCCTCGGAGTCGACAGCTCCCCTTGCTGGGCCTCGGGCGCTCCGGCGTCGCTTCTGAAGGGCTGCCGGCCCGGCAAGATGACCCGTGCGAACGGCTGGCCACCGTCCGACGCGCAGGCCTACGCCACATATGTGGCCTCGCTTGCCCAGCGCTATGGCACCGAGTTGGCAGGCATCGAAATCTGGAACGAGCCGGATCAGATCAACGAAAAGTACTTCGCGGGCCCACAGAAACCGGCGCGCTACGCCGCTCTGCTGAGGACCGCTTACACGGCAATCAAGGCTGCAAACCCGAGCGTGAACGTGCTCGCCGGCTCGATCGTGGGCTCCAACGGCAAGTTCCTCCGCGCCCTGTATGCGGCGGGGATCAAGGGCTATTACGACGGCCTCTCGGTTCACTTCTACACGTTGACGCTGGGGGCGCTTCGTTCAATCCGCGAAGTGCAGACTGCGAACGGAGACGACAAGCCACTGTGGCTGGACGAGTTCGGTTGGAGCAGCTGCTGGCCGAAAGCCAAGAAGGAGCAGGAACAGGGCTGTGTGACCGCCAGCGTGCAGGCGGCCAACATCAAAACCTTCTTCAGCGAGGTCGCCAGTGCGCCCTACGTCGGCGCCGCGGTCATCTACCAACTGCAGAGTTCTCGCCAGGAAGAATTCGGCATCCTGGCACCGAACGGCTCAGAGAAGCCGTCGTTCCGCGCACTCGCCTCGGTGCTCGGCTCGCCGGCCGCCGTCGTCCCGGAGCCGACCCTGGCCCTCCACCGGAAGGGCAACCGGCTCGTTGCGTCCGGTTCGGGGCCTGTCGGAGACTTCATGAGCCTGCAGGCATTTCAGGGTCACGTCCTGCGCTACCGCGCCATCCTCGTGCTCGACCGCTTCAACCGTTTCTCAGTGGTGCTGCCCGCGGCGCTCGGCACGAAAGGCCTGACGGTGCGCGTGTACCAGTACTGGGCCGGCTCGGGGCGCGCTGCCCAACGGTCCGCTTAGCGCGCGGCAACGTCCGCGGACCCGGCATTTTCCGCCAGCCGATGCAACCGCCTCGGATCAAGCCTCACCCGGCAGGCCGACTGGTCCGCACCCTGATGTACCACGACGTGGCAAGCCCGGCGAATCGTGAGACTGTTGGTTTCCCGGGGCGGCTCGCGGCACGCTACAAGCTCTCGCCGGAAGCCTTCGAGGCCCACCTGGATGCGATTGCGGCCAACGGACCCGAGGTCGGCCTGCTCAAGGGCGGCGTGCTCGGCGCGGCGCCCCGCCCCGAGGTCGTCATCACCTTCGATGACGGCGGACGCTCGGCGATCGAGGCCGCCGATGCCCTGGAGCGACGCGGCTGGCGCGGCGAGTTCTTCGTAACCACTGAACGGATCGGGACCCCGGGCTTCCTGTCGGGCGATGAGGTGGTAGCGCTCGCTCAGCGAGGCCACGTGATCGGATCGCATTCGCACTCCCATCCCACCTACATGGGGCGTCTCACCCGTCCCGAGTTGGACCGCGAGTGGAGCACGAGCCGGGCATTGCTGGGCGAGATCCTCGGCGCCCCCCCGCAGGTGGCCTCGGTGCCTGGTGGGTTTCTCTCGCCACAGGTGATCGCCTCGGCCGCGGCGGCGGGATATGAGCTGCTGTTCACCTCCGAGCCGACCGCGCGGGCGCAGGAAGGTGCGATCGCCGTTCGCGGCCGCTACACGATCTGGGCGGATACCCCGCCGCGGGTGGCCGCGGCCTACGCTCGTGGCGAGCGCGCGGCCTGCACCAGGCTGTGGCTCGAGTGGAACGCGAAGAAGCTGGCCAAGCGCGCCAGCCCTGGCATCTACCAGGCGCTCAGGCGCGTGCGGGCCGGGCGTTAGTCCCTCAGGCCGCGGCGAGGAACCTGGCCACACGCCCGGAGGCTGCCTCAAGCGTCGCGGCGTGGGCACGCTCCAGGCCGGCCTCGATCAGCCTGCGCCGCAGCTGAGCATCGTCAGCGATCCGTTCAAGCTCAGCGGCGGCTGCCGCTGCATCTCCCGGCCCGATCAGCAGGGCGGCGCCTTCGGCGGCCGCGGCGACACCCCCGACGGCGGTGGCGACGGCCGGCAGACCCGATGCGAAGGCCTCGATCAACACCTGTGGGAACCCCTCGGTCCACGACACGTGTAGGAAGGCGTGACTCGCCCTGTAGAGGTCGAGCAGGCCGCCGTTGAACGCCACGTAACCCCTGAGCTCGGCGTGCTCGAGCAGGTCGAGCTCGGTCAGGCGCGCAAGCAGGTCAGCGCGCAGCGGTCCCTCACCGACCACGATCAGACGCCAGGCCCGGCCGCCGGCACGGAGCAACTGAAGGATGTCGGCGAGAAGCAAGGGGTTCTTCTCCGCGTCCAGCCTGCCGACGGTCAGCAGGAGCAGCTGCTCGTCGTAGCGGCGCTCGAGCGATTGATCGACCGTCAGGACATCGCGCTCGGAGACGAGCGAGACGGTCGTGGCGAGCATCCGCGGCGAGCGCCGGTATTGGCGCTCGAGCTCCGGGCCCACGACGATCACCGGGTAACGGCGGGCGAGCAGCTTCCAGATTCCCTCGAGGACGTCCGCGCCGAGGTGCATCCACCGCTGTCTGGGACGACGGGCCCGCACATATGCCGGCATGTCCTGGCGGACCCCGAGAACCAGCCGCCGCCTTCGCACGATGGTCAGCAGAGCCAATACCACCGAGTGTGGATAGGGCCCCAGCACCCATATGACATCCACGTCATCCAGCATCCGCCAGAACAGCCTGATCGAGAGGACCATCGAGCGCGCGACCGACCATGGCTTGGCGAGGCTCTCGTAGTGCGGTAGGCCAACGAGCTCGGTGTCGTCGTGGAGCGGGTAGTGAGAGCTGCCGCTGCTCGGGTCCAGGCGCCCCACCAGCACCAGCCGGTCCAGCTCGCCCCTGAGCATCTCGAGAAAGACGACGAAGGCTCTCATCCCGTAACGCCTGACACCGTCGGTTCGATACTCGTAGTCGGTATAGACCGCCAGGCGCAAAGCGCTCAGACCTCTCGCCCATTGAGCGAGGGCGAGTAGACACTCCATGACGGTGGCGCCGGGGCGGCTCCCTCCATTCCCAGCAGACTGGCGATGGCGCCGATCGGTGGACCGAACCGCGCTCCTCCGACAAGCGCGCCAAAACCCCAGGCCAGATGCATCACCGGCAGAACGACGACGAGAACCGCGCTCTCGGCGAACTGACCGCTGCGCAGTCCCGTCATCACACCGGTCCCGAGCACGGCCAGGAGATAGCTGGCCGTTCCGGCCCGCGCCAGCGTGCGCAACGGCCCTGGGGCCACGGCGGCGCCGAGCAGGCTGACCGACAGCGCCGGTGCGATCAGCTGCGAGGGTCGCATGCTGTTGGGGTGGCGCCTGAAGGTCCGAGCCCGGTAGTAGCCGTAGCGGAAGTATTGGCGGGCCAGAGATCGCAGCGAGTCGCGGGGAACGTAGTAGCCGACCATCTCCCCCATGCAGACGATCCGCCCGCCCTCCACCAGGTGCCGGGCGGCCATCTCTGAATCCTGGTTGATCGGCCAGTCCTCATCCCAACCGCCCAGCTCCATCAGGGTGGAGCGGCGCCATACCCCGCCGAACACGCCCGTGTCGAGCTCTCGCTCGCCACCGAATTCGCCGGCCTCGTCCCACTTTCGCGATCCGCCCCGGCCAAGGAATGAGGCCAGTGCCAGGACTACCGCGCGCGAGACGAGCCCCCGGGGTCTCGGGACCGCGGGGCCGCTGACCCAGCTCACGTCCCCGACTCGCAGCCGCTCGACGCCGGCCGCCAGGTAGCGATCCCCGTAATAGGTGTGTGCGTCCATCCGCGCCACGAACTCGCCGCGCGCCTCGCGCAGGCAGACGTTCAGGGCGCTGGCCGTGCCCCGCCGGGGGTTGTCCAGGACGCGGATCCGCGGGTCGTCCTTCGCCAGCTCCAGCAGGATCTCGCGGGTTCGATCCTCGGAGCGCCCGTCTGCGTAGAGGAGCTCGACCGTCCCGTCGAACTGCTGCGCCTGCATCGCGCTGACCGTCTCGCGTATGTGCGACTCCTCGTTCAGTACGGGAACGAGAACGCTGATGTCGGGCGCATTATCGCCTGCCTTGGGCGGATTTGGGCTCGTTTCAGCAGGCTGACTCATGACGGTGCATTATGCTGCCTCGCGTTCAGGCGACGCCAAAAGGATGCGCCCTCCGTCCTTTATCCGGATCGTGAATCCATCGTGGAGGCCTGGCACCACTTATCAATGCCTGACACGATCATCCTCTGCTACCACGCTCTCAGCCCATCATGGGAGGCGAAGCTCTCGATCATCCCCGAGCGTTTCGAGCGTCAGCTCGAACTGCTCATCGAGCGGGGCTTCAAGGGTGCATGCTTCACCGAGGCGGTCACCTCGCCGCCGCATGAGAAGACCCTCGCGATCACTTTTGACGATGCATATCGCTCGGTGCTCGACATCGCGCAACCGATCCTCGAGCGTCTCAACCTCCCGGCAACCGTCTTCGTGCCAACCGACTACGTGGCCAAGGACGGCATCCTGCGATGGCCGGGGATCGATCAGTGGCTCGACGGCCCGTCGGCGTCGGAGCTTGAGCCGATGAGCTGGAGCCAGCTCGAGTCGCTCGAGGCGGCGGGGTGGGAGATCGGCTCGCACTCGGGATCACACCCCTATCTGACGGCGCTCGACGACGCTGCCCTCGAGAACGAGCTGGCCCGCTCGAAAGCCGCCTGCGACGAGCACCTCGACAGGCCGTGCGTGGCACTCGCCTACCCCTATGGAGATGTGAACGCCCGCGTGGTCGCGGCAGCGGCGCGCGCGGGCTACAAGACCGCCGCGGCCCTGCCGCAGCGCCTGGCCCCGAAGAGCGCGCTGGAGTGGCCTCGAATCGGCATCTATCGAGGTGACGGCGACATTCGATTCCGCCTCAAGGTTTCGCCGACAATGCGACGCCTGCGCGAGTCGCCCTTGTGGAACCTCATTGGGGTCGCGCACCGGGGACCCAGGGTGTAGCGCAGCCGCCCCACGCGCTCGATTTGAGGCTGAATAGGCTCTATGCTTATAGCCTGGATACCGAGGGTTTTTCGCGTTTCCTCCGCACATCTCGGCTGCAACCGGCCGTGAACTCGAGCGTCCACACCAAAATGTCAGCGACAACCCCTAACAGCTGCGCGGCCTCACGATGAGCGTAGCTGTCGGCATGCCCAAGGAATCGCGCCGAAGCACCGCCGGGTTCTTCTCAAGCGCGAAGAGCTTCTTCCTCCCGCTTGGCCCCGCCATCGACCCGCAGGGCGTCCGCGGCTACCCGATCGACATGCGCGTCAAGGCCCGCTCGTCGAGTTGGCCGGCTCCCGAAATCGCGGACCATCTGAAGTTCTACGTCGGTGTGGCGCAGTACGGGCTGGGCGCCTTCGAGCGATGGCTCGCCGGGGACGGCGAGGAGTGGCTCGCCGCAGCGAAGTCCACGGCAATGCATCTGGTCTCGAGCCAGGAGCAGGACGGGTCCTGGCTTCATCCAGAGCCGTTCGCCCACACGTTCCCGCTCGCTCCGCCGTGGCGCTGCGGGATGGCCCAAGGAGAGGCTGCGAGCCTGCTGACGCGTGTCTACATCACCACCAACGAAGAGGTGTTTGCAGACAGCGCGCTGCGGGCGCTGTCTCCTCTCTCGCGTCCTCCATCGGAGGGCGGAGTGCAGGCGCTACTCGACGGGCGCGCCTGGCCGGAGGAGTACCCGACCTCGCCCCCCTCGTTCGTCCTCAACGGCGCGATCTTTGCGATGTGGGGTCTGCGTGACGTCGGCATCGGCCTCGGGGACGCTGGAGCGACGTCCGCGTTCGAGGAGGGTGTGGACACCCTCGCCGCGAGCCTTCACCGGTTCGACAACGGCTGGTGGTCGCTCTACAGCCTCTTCCCGCACCCTGTAATCGGAGTGGCGAGCTCCTTCTACCACGACCTGCACATCAGCCAGCTCCGGGCCATGGACCTGCTTTCCTCCCGGCCCGAATTTGAGGCGGTGCGCAGCCGCTGGATCTCCTACACCGAATCTCCGTGGAACCGGCGACGAGCATTCGCCAGCAAGGCCCTGTTTCGCGTCCTCGTGCCGCGAAATCGCGTCTTCGCGCGTCGCATGCCGTGGACGCGACTCTGATGGTCACGCACCGACGGTAGTCGCGAAGCAGTTCGGAGCGCCCCAGGGTCGATCGGGCCTTGTCGCGCTTCCTGCGAGGCCGAAGTTCACCGAAGTGGACGGCTCGCAGGGTGCGCCGAGTCGACATAACTAGACGCGTCCGGGGAAAGTACGCTAGGTTTCTCATCGAACGACTCGGGTAATAGCGACCCGACTGTTTCTCAGGAGTCCAGGGGGGCTGCTGCCGGGCTAAAGCGGCCATACAGCGACGCCGACATGAACCCTATCCACCAAAAATACGCCATTTCCAAGGCTTTTACGGTTTATACCGTAGCTGCGCCTGCGGTGGAATGGGCAGCTCACAGCGCACGACGCTTCGAGCCCCGTGGGCGATGCTGCGCAGAAAGGAATCTGGATGCTTAGTTGGCGACGCGCGCGGCGAATCCTTCTTTTTGTCGTCCTCGGCGCAATAACTGCAGTGTCCTTTGGTTCCCCTGCCTTCGGCGTGGAGTCGGGAGCCGGCGCGAACCATCAGGCGCAGAACGCGGGCCCAGCCCATGCGGCAAAGCGCACATGCCCGCGAAACACCCACAAGGTTCTCGTCAAAAGGCGCAAGACGGCAAAAGGGGCGGCTTCACACCAGCGCAAGTGGCGCTGCGTCGCGACGGCCGCGGCGAAACTCCCCTCGAAATTCCCATTCCCTGTGTCGCCGGGTCCTCCCACGCCTCCCAAACCAATCCCGACCCCGACACCCACACCCACTCCGCCTCCAGAAGAAACACCTCCGCCTCCCCCGCCGGTGGAAAAGTGCCAGTTCGTCGCGTCCACCAGCGGGTCGGACAGCCACAGCGGAACGCCGTCCTCGCCGTTCCGCTCCCTGCACAAGCTGCTGATCTCGCTCAAGGCCGGAGAAACCGGCTGCCTCACCTCCGGACAGACCTTTGACAGCGAAGCCAACCTGGCGATAAACGCCGGGGAAACACATGGGACCGCGACCCATCCCGTCACCATCACCTCGACCGACCCCACGAACCCCGCGACGATCACCCACAGTCTGACCTTTGAAGCCGGCGTGAACTACGTCGCGTTTTCCGGCCTCAGCTTCAGCTGGACGCTTCCAAAACCCTGGATGTGCTGGAGCTCCTCGGGTGATCCCATTCCCGGCGAGATCATCACCGGGCCCCGCACCTGCGCCTCCGGCACACCGGCGAAGGAAAACGCCGTGCAGATCGTGATCGACGGCAAGAGCGACAAGCTCGTCGAAGACAACATCACCAACAGCGACACCAACATCTGCCTGATCGCCGGCTCGCATGCCGAAGGAACCCTGCTCGAACACGATCGCATCCACAACTGCGGGCCGGCCGTGGAATCCGCCAAGACCGGCTTCCCCCTGCTGAACGAAGAACCTGGGTGGCACGATCATGGCGTCTATGACTTCGGCCACAACACGGTAGTGAGGAATAACTACATCTACGACAATTCGCGCGCCGGAGTGCTGCTCTACGGGGGCGGTGAAGGCGCCGTGATCGAACACAACATCCTTGATCACAATGGCACCGGGGTGTGGATAGGCAACGACTCCAACAGCGTGATCGCATGGAACATTGTCACCAACTCGACGAGCCCCAGGGCAGAACTGGACTACGGCATCGGCGCGTTCGAACCGGGCCCCGGAAACCTCGCAAAGGACAACTGCCTCTACGGCAACCTCTCAGGCGAAGTCGGCACCGGTCACTTCGCGACCAGTGAAAACAAGGCCAACGCCAATCCGGTCTATGCGAACGCTGGGCGCAACGAATATACGCTGGGGACCGAATCGAAGTGCCTCGGCTACGGGCCCGATACCGCCCAGCCGTGACCGCACGCGCCATCTGATCCGCCGACCTTCGCGCGTGATCGCGGGAGGTCTGACGCGGTGGTGAAGGCCGCTGCGATCACCGTGAGCCGTGGCGGCGTTCAACCGAGCGCGGTGTCGTAGACGTCGACCAGCTGCTCGGCCCACGGGCCAAGTGCATGCGAACGCTCCACGCGGGCTCGAGCCTCGGCGGCGTGGGCGGAGCGTTGCGCCGGGGTGAGCTCGAGCAGGGCGGCCAAGGCCTCGCTGATCGCCCGCGGCTCCGGTGGTACCAGGCGGGCCCCGGGGAGCCCCTCGAGCAGCTCGCGCTGTACCGGGAGGTCCGTGCCCACGACCAACAGACCACGCGCGAGGGACTCAAGCAACGCGTAGGGCATGCCCTCGGAGCGGCTGCAGCTCAGGAACACGTCGGCGACCGCGTAGAGGTCGTTGACGGCTCCCTGTGGAGCGATCCGATGCACGTTCTGATGGGTCTCAAACAGGCCGGCGTCCGGTTCCTGGCGGTCCTCCTCGACGACGGTCAGGAAGGCCACGTCCGATTCCTCCATCAACCTTGCCGCGCCCAGCATCAGATCGCCGCCCTTGCGAAGCCAGTCCCAGCCGAGGTGCAACACCACGGAGCCGGCCTGCGCGAGCCCATAGCGCCGGCGTGCAGCCGAGTGCTCAGTCTCCGTGATTGATGAGAATCGATCGAGATCGATCGCGTTGGGCATCTGATGGAGCTTGGCCCGGGGATATCCCATCTCAAGGGCCTGGTCGTAAATCGCCGGACTGACGCAGAGCACAGCGTCCACGATCCGACCGAAAATGGTGCCGTAGACCCGGCTGCGCAGACGAACCCTGCGGGTCAGGGCTCCATGTGCGTGCCATACCACCGCCCTGCGCCTGCCCATGACTCCGAGCAGCGCAGCCGGGACATCGAACGCGCCGAAGTGAGTGTGTAGAACGGTCGGCCTTGCACCGCCCTCCTCGACCACCGCCCGAAGCTGGGAGAACACCGATGGGCTTCCCGCGGTGTCGATGAACCTGATGTCGGCGAGATCGGAGATCTCCTCGAGCCAGGGCCGACCTCGAGCGACCTCCGAGAAACAGATCGTGACCTCGTAACCGCGACCATGAGCGGCACGAGCGGCACCGGCCAACATGGGCACAAACGAGCCTGCATAGGGTCCGCCGTAGGAAGCACAATGGACAACCCGCCTGGCGGACACTGCCGGCATCGGGCGCCAGCCTACAGCAAGTGGACATCGGGCCCTGTTGACCGAGCGGCCGGGAAACCGTGCTCGACACGGCCTCTGGCACCCTGCAGTTGGCGCCCCTGGGACGATTATTGTGGACGGGATGTCCGCCAGGCTCATGACTGCGCTGCGCAGGTGCCCGGCGACCGTTCCCGCAATCCCAGCGCTCGTCCTGTTCGTTATCTGGACGACCAACCAGACGGGCTATTCGGTCACGCAGTGGGCGCCCGGGACGCTGATTGTGATGGTGCTGCTGGCAATCGCGGTCGTCTTCATCGGCGTGAGACCCCGCCAGATGCCGTTGGCGGTCCGCGTTGCGATTGGTGCTTTCGTCCTCTACACCGCTCTCAGCTACCTGTCGATCCTCTGGGCGACCGTCCCCGGTGACGCCTGGGAAGGAGCCAACCGCACACTCCTTTACCTGCTGGTCTTCGCTCTTTTTGCCGGCTGGCCACAGGACCGCCTATCGGCGGCCCTGCTGATCATCGGCTGGTTGGTCGTAACGATCGGGGTGGCCGTGGTGATCGTGGTGCACGTAGACCGGGCCAAGGGCGGCCAGTTGTCGGCACTCATGCCCGAAGGGCGGCTGGTGTACCCCAGTGGTTACGCGAACGCGGCGGCGGCCCAGTGGTTGATCGCCTTCTGGCCGGCGCTTATCCTCGCCGGAACCCCACGGGTCCACTGGGCTCTGCGTGGTGTTCTTGCAGGGGGGTGCGTTCTGCTGGCCGACGTGGCGCTGCTCAGCCTGAGTCGAGGCGCCCTCTACTCCATGCCCGTCATACTGGTGCTCGTCTTCGCCCTGCTCCCCGGCAGGCTGCGTACATTCGCCGTCCTGATTCCGATCGCGGCCGGAATCGGTGCCGGTGTTCCGGCGCTTCTACGGGTCGGAAACAACCTCAGCAGCGGCCAGGCGACGACGGGCACTGTCCACAAAGCGGTGGCCGCGATGCTCGTCGCGGCGCTCCTCGTTGCTTGCCTGGTCGCGTTGGCAGCAGCGCTTGAAGGCCGCTCGAGGGCTGCACCGGCGACCGTCGCGCGCGTTCGGAGGGCCACGACTGCAGCGGCCATCGTTTGCGTGCTCGCGGTCCTCGCCGGGGGCCTAGTGGCCGCGGGCAATCCGGTGACCAGGCTCGAACACGCCTGGAAAACATTCTCGAGCTCAAAGGGCTATGCGGCGAACAGCTCCGGCAACCGTCTCACCAGCGGCCTTGGCAGCCAGCGCTATGACTTCTACCGGGTGGCGCTCGACGAATTCCTCGCGCACCCGGTTCTGGGCATCGGCGTGGACAACTTCCGCGTGGAGTACCTCGCACATGGCCGCAGCAGTGAGACGCCCCGCTATCCGCACAGCATCGAGGTTCGTGTACTCAGCCAGACCGGCCTCGTCGGCGCGCTCCTCGCGGTTATCGGGTTGGCCGGTGCGCTGATGGCGGGCTGGCGCGCTGTTCGCGTTTCCGATGCCCTCACCCGGGCCGTCGCCGCAGGGGCGCTCGCCGGCTTTGCGTACTGGCTCGTGCACGGGTCGCTCGACTGGTTCTGGGAGTTTTCGGGCCTCGCGGCTCCCGCCTTCGCCTTGCTGGGGCTTGCCTGCGCCCTCACCCCATGGGCCGTGCCTGCGCCCAGCCCTCCAGGCGAGGAGCCGGAGGTGGAGAAAGTCGCGGCTCGGCCCGGTGTCGCCCGCAGACCGGCCGTTGTTGCCGGCGCGCTTCTCATGGTGCTCCTGATGGCAGCCTCGGAGAGCGCTCCATGGCTGAGCGAGGTCCAGATCCAGCGCGCGGCGGCGATCTGGCCAAAGCAGCCCAAGCACGCCTACGGCTTGCTCAACGACGCGGCGAGCCTCGACCCTCTGAGCGCCGAACCGTACCTCGTCGCCGGCAGCATCGCCTTGCGTTTCGGGGACACCCCCCGAGCGGACCATGAGTTCGGACTCGCTCTCCAGCGAAGCCCCGACGAGTCCTATGCCGCCCTCGAGCGCGGAGCTATCGCCTCCGCGCAGGGACGCAGGGCTGCCGCGACCACGTTGCTACTTCGCGCCAGCCGGCTGAACCCGCGTGATGCGAACACTCGCGCGGCACTCGCGACCGTCCGTGACGGGCGCCGAGTCGACGTGCAGGCGCTGAACACGGCCATCCTGCGCGAATCGGAAGTGTTCGGTCACTGACGGTGTGCGTCTGCCCGTAGGTCTGAGCCTCTCAGGAGGCCGGGCCGCGGAGCGGCCTCGCCGGCACTCCCGCCACCGTCGAGCCCGACGCGACATCGTCGATCACGAGGCTCATCGCGCCGACCGTGACGTCATCGCCCAGGGTGATACCGCCCAGAACATGCGCTCCGGCACCCAGCGTGACCCGGTCGCCCAGGACCGGGCATCGCATGTCGACGCGGTTTCCGATCACGTTTCCCACGCCAAGGGTGCAATGTGCCCCGATCACGACACCGTTGTTAATGACGAGCCCGGAGTGGTAGATCAGCAGGCCCGGACCGATCTCGGCGCGGTCGCCGATCTCGATGTTCGTCACGATCTGGGCGAGCAACGTGAGCATCCGGAGCGGAGGGCGCAGCGCGCGACGGGGGAGCGGCGGCGCCGCATCGGCGGCTTGCGCGAGGCGAAACGCAGCAATCGCCCAGAGCGAGCGCTGGGTGATCCACGCGTGACGGGAGTACCTGGAGCGGTCGGCGCGAAGACACTCCCACGGGGTGGGAACGGGAGACCGACCGGCCATCTTCGGGTGCCTCGCCACGGACGACCGAATATAGAGCCGACCTCGGCGACGGGGACACCCCGTCCGAATTGCGGCTCACGACGTACTTTATGATGCCGGGAGCGGTGCAGATGACGCGCTCAACCACGATCACGCGCGCGGCCGGTTGATCATCGTGGACGAGGGCGCAGCTACCAAAGGACTGGCAGGCCGGACGCTCCGGGGGATGTATTGGGCGTACGGATCGTTTGTCGGCCTGCGCGTGATGACGCTGCTGGCGACGGCCGTGCTCACCCGCCTGCTGACGCCGAAGGACTTCGGGCTGGTCGCCTTCGCCGTCACGGTGATGTCCTTCCTCGAAGTCTTCCAGGGCCTCGGCATAAGCCAGGCCCTCGTGGTTGCAACCCCGGAGGAGCTCGACGAGCGCGCCGACGCGGCCTTTGCGCTGTCGGTTTCGGTCGGTGCCCTGCTCTGGGCCGCGACAGCGGCGATCGGACCGCTCGCTGCCGCGCTCTTTCACCAGCCCCGGCTCGTGGAGATGATGCCTGCGCTTGGAAGCACCTTCTTCATACTGGCGCTGTCCTCAACCCACTATGGGCTGGCAATGCGCGGAATCGACTTCCGCTCTCGCACCATGGCCGAGCTCGCCGACGGATTCGTGCGAGGTGCCGTCGGGATCTCACTGGCCCTGGCGGGAGCAGGCGTTTGGAGTCTCATCGCGGGCTATGTGGCCGGCAACATCGCGTTGACCGGAACGCTGTGGCGCCTCGTCCGGTGGCGACCACGCCGCCCGCGGGGAAGCGCCCACGTGGGCACGCTGATTCGTTTCGGGGGCTATCTGACTGGCATCGGCGTGATGGCCGCCTTCCTCACGCAATTCGACAATCTCGTCGTCGGCCGCGTCCTCGGCGCCGCGCAACTCGGGTTCTATTCGATCGCGACCAACATGCCGAACCTGTTCATCGTCTCGATAGCCTCCGTCGCCGGCCAGGTGCTGTTCCCCGCGTTCGCCCTACTCGACGCCGAGGCCCTCAGACGAGGAGTGCTCACCTCGTTCAACTACGTGGCGGCCGTGGTCTTCCCGCTGACGGCCATATTGGTCGTCCTGGCCGCACCGATCACGATCGCCGTGTTCGGCTCGCGCTGGGGGCCCGCGGTGCCCACCGTGCGAGTCCTCTGCGTGGCGGCCGCGATGTCTCCGATCAACATGGTCTGCGGCAATGCCTTCATGGCCCGCGGCCGAGCAAAGTTCGTCTTCTTTCTCGGGGTCCCCCAGGCGATCGCACTGGTCGCCGGCTCGCTCGCCGCGGCGCCGCACGGAATCGAGGCTGTGGCCTGGGTTCAAGCCGGGATCGCCGTCGCCGCGCAGGCTGCGACCCTCGCCATCGCCGCCCACAGCTTTGGCCTGGGCGGCGGGAGCCTCGTGCGATCGTTTGTTCCCCCACTGCTCGCAGCGGGAGGACTCGCCGCCTGGCTGCTCGGCGTGACGGCGCTCATCTCCGGTGACTGGCCCCAGATCATCCTCGGCGGCGTCACGGGAGGGGCCGTCTATCTGTTAGTCCTGCAATTGCTTGCGCCCGAGTTGCTGCCGAAGGTACTGCGGATGGTCTCCTCGACCGCGGAGCGGACACCCGGTTGAGTGGACTCGCTCCAACCCGCAGGGACCGATCGCGGACCGCTTCGCGGCGCGCGAACGCCCGCTTGCAGGCGAGGATCGCCGCCAGACCGTCGAGTAGACTGATTTGATGGCCCTGGGAGATATAGGGAGCCCGCCTTCCGGCCTGGGCGCCACCGAGCAGGCCCTCGGACCCTATCTGCGCTCCATCAAGCGCAACTGGCTGTTGGTAATTGGCGTGATGCTGGTCTGCGCGATCGTCGCCGACCTGACGATCCTGCGCACGAACCCGAATTATCAGGCGAGCGCCACCGTGCTGGTATCGCCCCTGCCGCAGGGTGACTCCGACTTCTTCAACACCGGCGTGGTCCTCGAAACGGGAGAACCGGCGCGCACCGTCCAGACGGCCGCGGCGCTGATCGATTCCGCGCCTGCTGCACAGAAGGCCGCCATCGCACTGGGCGCCGGGTGGACCGAGCAACGCGTCATGAACGCCACGAGCGTCTCACCGCGGGGAGAGAGCTATGTGCTCGAAGTGACCGGGCAGGCAGAATCCCCAGCGTTGGCCGCGAAGGTGGCGAATGCATTCGCCAACGCGGCGGTGCGCTACCGGGGTGAGATCGTCACCCGCAACATCAACTCCCAGCTGGAAGCCCTCAACTCGCGGCTTCACTCCCTTTCGGGCGCGGGCAACTCGGAATCGACCCTCGCGGGGCAGCTCGGCGCCAGAGTCGCGGCGCTCAGCGCTGCCCAGGCCGGCGGTGCAGACCCGACCCTGGCGGTCATCGGGCTGGCCACGCCTAACGGCTCTCCGACCGGCGCACCGCAATGGCTCATCACGCTGCTCTCGCTGATCGGCGGATTCGCAATCGGGAGCGTCGCCGCGCTCGCTGTGGAGTTCTTCAACCGCCGCGTCGGCGACCTGGACGAACTCGAGGATCTCTTCGGGGTGCCCGTGCTGGCCGCGGTGCCCAAGCTCACCTCCTCGCGGCGATCGGGAGCTCTGCTGCCCGCCGACTTCCCGCCGCCGGCCTTCGAGCAGTTGCGGATACTCCGCGTCCAGCTCTCGATGCGCGAGCGCGCCCGCGTGGTGATGATGACGAGTGCCGATGCCGGTGACGGCAAGACGACGATGGCGGCGGCCCTCGCCGCGGCTTTTGCCGAGAGCGGCGAATCGGTCATTCTCATCGACTTCGACCTGCGCCAGCCCAGCATTGCCCGTCTCCTTGACATCCGCCAAAAACACGGCATGGAGGCGATCGACACACCTCTGGATGAGCTTCTCGTCGAGGTCCCCGACCTTCCCGGCGTCCGTGTGCTACCCGCCATCGAGAGCGATGCGAGTCACTTTGCGACGGTGATCGCCCACCTGCCGAAGGTGCTCGACGAAGCTGAGGCCATGGCCGACCGCATAGTGATCGACACGGCCCCCGTCGGCTTTGCCAGCGAGACGTTGCAGATAGCCAAGATCTGCGACCAGGTCGTGATCGCGGTCCGCCAGGAACAGACCGACCGCCAGCGCCTGATAGCCACGCGGGACCTCCTAGCGCGCTCCGGCGTCCCCGTGGTGGGCCTCGTGGCCACACACACCACGGTCAGGCCTGACACCAGTTACGGATACGGATATGGATACGGATACGGCCTCGACGAAGAGTCGCATCAGCCCGGGCCGAAGACCAAAAAGGCCCCCTCGTCAGGACCTCACGCGGAAGCAAAGTTCTCGCGCGCAGGCGCCAAGCCGACGGAGGGCGCGGACCTCTACAGATGATCGCTGGCACGTCCGGCTCGACCCCTGCGCTGGGTGTCTCCGGTCGAGCTCACGATGATGAACTCCGTGTCCTCGCGGTGATTGATCACCTCGCGATGGGCGGCGCAGAGATGCTGTTGGGGCAGTTCGCGGCGGCGGCGCCGCAGGCTGGGATCCGCCTGCAGGTGAGTTGTCTGGAGGTCCGGGACGGTAACCCTGCCGCGGAGCCGTTGCGGCGGGTCGGGATCGAGCCCTACATCCTGGAAGTCCCCGGACGTCCCGGGTCCCGCCATGTCCGGGCGATGCGCCGGCACATAGCGGCGGTGAAACCCGATCTGGTTCACACCCATCTCGGGACGGCCGACTTCGTCGGCGGCGTGGCAGCTCGATCGCTCGGTGTCCCCGTCGTCTCAACGATCCATGAAGTCAGGCAGCGACGAGCGGGGATGCGCCGCGCAAAGACGGCGTTCTTCGACATCGCCCAGCGCTGCTGTGACACCAGGGTGATCGTGGTGTCCGAAAGTGCTCGGCGCGCATACGTCCACGAGACCTGGGGCATGGGCGCGCGTGTCGTTCAGATCTACAACGGCGTCGATCTCGTGCCGGCACCGGGAAGCGGCGCCGCCGTGCGCCGCGAACTGGGCATCGGAGCAGAGGACCTCGTTGTCGGCATGGTGTCTGCTCTACGGCCCGAGAAGGGACACGACATCGCGATCGAGGCCGTCGGACGGCTGCGCGAGCGGTTCCCGCAGCTTCGCCTGCTGATCGCCGGGCAGGGCGCTCTCGCTGCACAGCTCGAGCGGCTGGCGGCCCCGCTGGGTGACGCGGTGGTGCTCGCCGGACGCAGGAATGATGTGGCCGGCGTCTTTGACGCGCTCGACATCTGCCTTCAGCCATCGCGAATGGACGCCTTCCCCACCAGCCTGATCGAGGCGCTGGCGGCGTCGGTGCCGGTAATCGCCAGCGAGGTCGGGGGCATCCCCGAGATAATCGAGAACGGGACCACCGGGGTGCTGCTGGCCCCCCCGCCAAACGCGGAGGTGCTCTCCTGTGAGCTTGGCTCCCTGCTATCGGACCGGCCCCGGCGTGAGCGATTCGCCGCCGCCGGGCACGCCGCCTATCTCGAGCGCTTCACGACGGGTCCCTGGCTCGAGCGCACCCGCGGCCTCTACGATGAGATCCTGCGCGAGCACCGTGGACCCGGACGGGGGCGCCAAGCGGCATGAATGCCTTCAGCCGCCAGGCGCGAGCCGCGACCCTCTTCCGCACCGGCGATGGACAGCCTGGCGGCCTGCCTCGGGTACCGCCTGTCACGATCGCAGGTACGGCACTACTCCTCGCCGCGCTGACCGGGCACTTCTTTGCGGACGGCCGCGTGACCTATGCCGCGGCGCTCGTCTTTGGCGTCTGTTATGGCCCGGTCGTGCTGCTCAACTTTACGGTCGCCTTCGCCTGTTACGTGGCAGTGCTGTTTGTTCAGGACGTCTCCGCGCTGAGCGTGGCGCCCAATAGCATGGGCGTCCTGATCCTGTTGGGATGGGCGGGAAACGTGATCACGCGCTCAGCGCGCGGGAGCGTCTTCAGGGAGCAGCCGAGATTGCTCTTTGCTGTGGCCATGTTCGCGCTGTGGCTGTCCCTGTCGGTGCTGTGGGCGAGCAGTTCCTACGACGCCACAAACGGCCTTCAGGACTGGCTCTTGGCGATAACCGCGTTCCTCGTGGTGACCACGGCTCTGCACTCCCCGCGCCAGGTCACGATTATCGCCGTGGCTTTTATCGTCGGCGCTGTCGCCTCGGTGGCGTTTGGCGTGGCCAGCGGCGCGCTCTCAGCCGCCGCCACCGGCGCCAGCGAAACCGCCCTGCAGGGGCGCTTCACCGGCGGCGGCGGAGACCCGAACGTGCAGGCCGCCGGCTTTCTCACCGCCATGTTCCTGTGCAGCGGGCTGTGGTCGCTGGCTCACGGCAAACTCCGACGGGCGGCCATTGTCGTCGCGTTCGTTGTGGTCACGGTTGGTTTCTTTGCAACCCAGTCGCGCGGAGGTCTGATCTCTCTCGCGCTCACGACGATTGCAGGCTACGTGCTGTTGCCGGATCAGCGCAAACGGCTGCTCGGGCTGCTGGGCGCCGGCGGTGTGGGGCTCGGCGTGATCGCCGCCGTCAATTCGGGGGCGATCACGCGGATAACCGACGTGGGCGGTGGGACGAGCGGCAGGAACGACATCTGGACCGTGGCATGGAGGATCTTTGAAGATCACCACTGGGTGGGCATCGGAGTCAGCAACTTCCAGGCCCTCGAGCCGCATTACACACTCAAAGTCGGGGCGCTGTCCCGCGTCGACCTGATAGCCGAAGTGCCGCACTACGTGCACAACGTCTATCTGCAGATGCTCACCGAAGCGGGCGTGATCGGACTGGCGCTCTTCCTGGTCGTCATCGTCGGGAGCGTTCGTGCCAGCTGGGTCGCCGCCCGCCGCTTCGATGCGCTCGGCCGCCGCGGGTACGGCGACCTCGCCCGCGCGGTGCTGATGGCAGAGGTGGCAATGCTTGCCGCGCAGTTCTTCATCTCCGATGGAGAAGACTGGCGGCTATGGATCCTGCTCGGCCTCGGTCCCGTCATGCTCTCGATCGCGCGCCGGACCGGGCGGGAGCCCGACCCCGTTCAGGCGGCGGCGCTCAGACCCGGGTCTGAGCTACCAGTTGCTCGTAGAGATCTGCGAAACGTGCCGCGCTCGCCTCGATTGAGTGCGAACTGATGCTCTGCGTCGCTGCCTGCGCCAGGGCCTCGCGGCGCTGAGGTTCGAGCAGCAGCGAGCTGATCGCGTCGGCCAGCGCGGCGGGCGCGCGAGGAGGCACGAGAACGCCGTTGACGCCGCTGTGGACAACCTCGCTGAGGCCCCCCACATCTGTGGCGACGAGCGGGGTGCTGTTGGCCATGCACTCGAAGACGAACAGCGGCAGGCCCTCAAAGTCCGATGAGAGCGCGGCAACATCGACGTCGGCGATGATCGCCTCGACATCGTCGCGCCTACCGAGAAAGTGGACCCGTGCGGACAGGCCCAAAGCCGCCGTGAGCTCCTCGAGCTCAACCCTGCATTCGCCGTCGCCGGCGATGACGAGATGTGCGTCCGGCACCCGCTTGAGCACTTGAGCGTGTGCTTCGATTAGAACCGACAGCGCCTTCTGCGGGCGTAGGACGGCAGCGACTCCGATCAGCGGAGTCGCCGGCTCGAGACCGAGTTCGCGGCGAAGATCGAGGCTCCCGGTCTGCGTTCGCGGGATGTAGGCCGTCGGCATCACGATGACCTTCTCGGCGGGGACATGCTCGAGCGCGATCATGCGCTCGGCGTCACGGGCGGAGACCGCGATGAAGCGTGTCGCCAGCCGCCCGACGAGCTGCCCGTCCAGCACCATGCGCATCGGATTGCCCGTGTAGGACCAGGTGTGCTCGTGGGCGAGGATCACCGGGACCCCACAGGCGCGCCCGAGCACCGAGCACCAGACGTTCGAGCCGAACTTGTGGGCATGCAGCACGTCGAAGCGCTCACGGCGAAGCAGCGAGACGAGGCCCCGCAGCTTGTAGATATCCCACTTCGAACGCCGGGCGAGCGCCACATGCGGCACCCCGGAGGCCCTGATTTCTCGGGAAAAGTCCAGGTCGCTCTCGCGTGTCGTGCACAACCAGGAGTCGATCCGCTCGCGCGGCAGGTGCTGGGCAAGGCCGACGGCGAACCGCTCGGCCCCACCACAGTCCACCGCGCGGTCGATGACGGTGAGCACCCGGAGCCGGCGCGCGGCGCCCTCCTGGGGAGCGCCGGAGGCCTCGACGAGCCGCGGACGCGCGTGGGCACCTGCGAATGCGGCGGCCCGATCGTCCTTCTGATCTGTCCGGGGGTCGATGCTCATGCCTGCGTGACGGATCGCGGCGCCCGAGGCCCGCAAGGCCTCACTCCGCCTTTCGGAACACCGCTGCGACGGTAAGCGCCAGGATCTTCATGTCCAGAGCCGGCGACCAGTGGCCGATGTAGTAGTTGTCCCACTCGACACGCTCGGCAAGCGATGTCTGGCCTCGCAGGCCGTGGACCTGAGCCCAGCCGGTGATGCCGGACTTTACCCGGTGACGGTCGCCGTAGCGGGTGATGTCCTGTCGGAACAGCTCGACGAACTCCGGGCGCTCCGGCCGCGGGCCGATCAGGCTCATGTCGCCGCGCAGGACGTTGAACAGCTGAGGGATCTCGTCGAGCGAGGTGCTCCTGAGGAACCGGCCAACGGCGGTGCGGCGGTCCTCGCCCTCCACGCCGCCCGGTGCCGTATCCCAGCCGAGCAGGAACTCGACGGGGTCCGGCTGGCCCAACCCGACCCGGCCGCCGGGTTCGGGTTCTCTCATCGAGCGGAACTTGTAGAGGTCGAACAGCTTTCCGTCGCGCCCGACACGCCGCTGGCGGAAGATCGCCGGGCCGGGCGAGGTCACCCGGACGGCCAGCACCATCAGGCCGATTGCCGGTGAGAGCAGAATCAGCAGCGCCAGTGCCATCACCCTGTCGATGGCGTGCTTCAGCGAAAAGGCCAGCCCGTTGGTGTCGACGGTCGTGAAGGACAGCACGGGCAGCCCGCCAACGCTGTCGTAGACAACGCGGTCGTTGATCGTGTCGAACATGCGGGGGATCACGGCCACGGAGATGCCGAGCTCCTGGCAGCGCTGGATGAGGCGGCTGACCCGGGCGTCCGCTACTGAGGAGAAGGCGACGATCAGGTTCTTGACTCCGGTGCGCCGGACGATCACGTCCAGGTCCTCGACCGTCCCGAGGACGGGCACGTCGCGGCCTCCCACCTCGGCGATCGAACGTGGGTCCTCATCAAGGAAGCCGATCGGAACGAGACCGTACTCGCGGTGGCCATCGAGACGCCGCGCCACCTGCGCTCCAACGAGACCCGCACCCATGATCAGCACCGGCTTGCCGACCAGGCGCCGCTCGCGTGCCCACCTCTGGGCCAGCGAGAGAGCTGTCCGCGCGCCCCCGAGTGCGACCAGGCCGAACAGCCAGGAGCGGATCCAGCCCGCCTGGCCCGGAACGTGACCACTCGCGAACACGCCGATCACCGCGGCTGTCATTGCCGCGACCGAGACGCTGCTGATGACCGGCGCGATGCCATCCAGCACCATGACGCGCAAACGCGTCTTGTAGTGGCCACGGACGGTAGAGAGCAGGACGACCAGCAGCGGCAGCGCCAGCAGGGGGGCGTTCGCCGAGCTGACGTGCAGCGCGCCGTGGACTCCGCCGAGGGCGGCCACCACCGCCGCAGACATGACCATCAGATCGACCGCCGGGCGGACCACCGACCAGCCGCGGCCCTCGAGCGCCCATTGAAGGACACGGTTGCTCCTGTGCGCTCCGTCGGTGCGCGGCAGCGCAGCGCCGTGAAGGCTCAGCTCGCGGCGGGTCGCGACCGGCGTCGAAGTCTGGTTGCTGACGCCTATGCGGTCCATGTCATCCTGCCCGTCTCACTTTTCATTGTCGGGCTCCCTCAGGCATCCCTTTAGCTCGAGGCACATAGCCGGCGCGGCGGGCAGCGAGGAGGCGGGTCAGCACAGCGGTCGCCACCAGCGCCATGACGGCGATGAGGCCCTCCAGCAGATCGGATGTGCTCAGCGGGAAGCCGCTCGGGCCCTGGGCTTCGGACTTGGCCCGAGCTGCGGCCGTGGTCGAAGCGGACGCCGTCGTCCGGCCGCTTTCCCCGGCTTTCGTGCCGGAGCCGGAGGAGGCCGGGCGGTGCGCCTGCCTGCCCGAGGTTGTCTTCGGGGATCTCGCGCCCGTCGTCGAGCTCTGCGCCGGTGCCACGGTCGATGTTTCGGGCGTTGCAGCACTTACCTGAGGCGTGCCCCCTCCAGATCCGCCGCTTCCACCGCGAGGCCCGTTGACCAGTGCCGAGCCGAGTATCGCCTGCGACCCGTCGCCCGGACCGCCGTAGCCACTGAGTAGCGAACCGGCGCTCGCTGCGCCCGGCGCCGCGCACAAGACCGCGCCGACGAGCAGTGCGATTGACGTGTTGCGCGAACAGTTTGTCATGGTGCCCCCACCGTGGGTCTCTGAGTTGGCGTTTGCGGCTATGCGCACGGTCCTTGCCAGTCACCCGGCCCATCCGCCGGCCCCAGGGCATCTTGGGGCAAACCGATGGGTAAGCGACGCAGCCCATATCGTACTCAACGGAGAGGGGGAAGTCGAGTGCATCGGGCGTTCGCCGGCCCGGAAACAGCGGGATGCGCCGGCGGGTGATGCGCCACCGGCGCGCGGGGAGGGCCGCGCGCCGGGACCAGCATCACTTGCGCTGCTGTACGGGCGTTACTTCCTGTGGTGGCGCGACGTCCGTTTGTGGCGGCGACGGGCCTTTCCGTGCGCCGCGCGCCCCTTCGAGAGATCCGCTGTTGCGGCCCCTTTTTTCGGTGCCGGGCCCCCGCCTGTCCGTTTCGGCGGGCCGGATGAGCCGCGCGGCGGGAAGAGGTGGCCGCCGAATCCACCGGGAGGGGTGGGCGTCACGGTTTTGGCTGGTTCTTCTACCGGAGGGGTTTTTTTGGCTGGTTCTTCAACCGGAGGGGTTTTTTTGGCTGGTTCTTCAACCGGAGGTTCGAGGTGTTCTTCGGTTTGGGGCTGAGCTGTGTCCGGACCGTAGCCGACGCACGCCGAGCTGGCGAGCAGCGTGTAGTCGTGCTGTTCGGCGCTGACGTAGGCGGGGTTGGCGCCGGTCTTGTTTTCGGTGGCGGTGAAATTTCCGCTTTCGACTTCGCCCGAGAGATTGTGGTCCAGGCAGTTGTCGACCGCGACGTTGCCCGAGCCGGCTCCATAGGAGCCGATTCCGTAGTCGGCGACACCGCGAGGGCTCGTGGAGTTGGTGACGATGTTCCAGGCCACGCGGTCGTTTTTGTTGTTGCCGAACCAGACGCCGGCTCCATTGTGGTCGATGATGTTGTGTTCGACGATCGCGCCTTCGCCACCGCCGTAGAGCAGAACACCGTCGCGTGCGTTGTCATAGATGTAGTTGTTCTTGATCACCGTATGACGGGCGTAGTCGTAGACGCCGTGGGTGTGCCAGCCCCATTCTTCGTTCACGACGGGGAAGCCGGTGCTCGCGGATTCAACGGTCGGCCCGCAGTCGTGGATCCGGTCATGTTCGATTACGTTGTCTTCACCCCATCCGCTCGTCCTTCCGCCCAGATTGATGCAGATGTTCGTGTCGTCGCTGGTGATTTCGTCATAGGTCAGGCTGTCGCCCTTACCGCCGATCCCGATCTGGACAGAGGTTTCGGAATAGCGCGAGCCGGACGAACACGCGTCGGGGCCGCTGATGACCCGCCCTGCGACGATGTTTCCTTCCGCGTTCCAACAGGACCATGGCTTCGGCAGCGCCCAATTGAAGTCCACGTGCGTGACGACGATGAAGTTGGCGCCGTATTCGAGGGCCAGACTGTGGGTGATGGTCGCCGGTTCACTCGGCTGAGTTGACGTGATCGTGATCGGTTTGCCTTCCTGGCCGTGCGTTTCTCCCTCGCCGAGGTACAGGTTCCCGGAGGAGTCGAACGTCTGCCCGGACTGCAGGCAGCCGACCTGCCCTGCCGACAGGGACGTTGCAAGCTTGCGCAACGAGCGGAACGGTGCCGATAGCGAACCATTGTTTTCATCACTACCGCTGTTGGCGGCGTAAAGGTTGCATGCGGGTGCACTTTCGGTGGCGGCGAGCGAAGCCTCGACCCCCCGGTGATGTAGCGCTGCATACCTGCGTGCCTGGCGGGCCGTGCGGCAATGACTACGGCGGGCGGCGTCACCGGTAAGGCAGCTGTGCGCCGAGCGGGCGTGCGGGACAGTCTGGGGCGAGGCGAGGGCTACCGAGGAATCAACTGCCGCGGTCAGCGCAAATACACATACGATCGCGGCGGCACTCCACGTGCGAAACGAGCGCAGACGAGTGGTTGGACTCATGACTTTCTCCTTCGGTAGCTGGGCGATCTCGGGGAGACCCCTGGCTTTGCGGACCCGTCTCACGACGGGGGTGCCCTTGTCGGGAAGCGACCTCGCGGCGAGAGTTGCCCCCTCGCGCGGTGCGCCTTGTCTATGGACTTAGCTTTGCAACGGATTTCTCGGACGTAGCGGCGCGCTCCTGAATCGAGAGGGCCCTTGATGGACGAACCGCCACGGCCGTCCCAAAAGTCAAGCCGCCCAGGGTTCGAGATAATCGGCGCCGTGAACGACCCGGCCGGCCTGATCGGCTTCTACGACCGCGCCTACTCCCTACAGGGCGAACCGGCCGCCACCTCCGCTCGCTGGCGCACCCTGAGCGCCGTCGGGAAGGCCGACCATGTGGAGATCCTCTGCCGGCGGGCGGGGCTCCAGCCCGAGAGCACCCTGGATGTCGGCTGCGGCGACGGCGCCCTGCTCAGCGAGCTGCACAGCCGGGGGTTCGGCGGCCGGCTCGAGGGCATGGAGATCAGCCGGGCGGCGGCCGAGATCGCCGCGGCGCGACCCGGGGTGCACTCGGTGGGGCTATTCGAGGGGAGCAGCCTCCCGGGCGCCGAGGGCAGCTACGACCTCGGCATCCTCTCCCATGTTCTTGAGCACGTGCCCGAGCCCCCGGTGCTGCTGGCCGAGGTGGCGAGGGTATGCCGCGCCGTCGTATTCGAGGTTCCGCTGGAGGCCAATGTCTCGGCCGGCAGGCCTGCCAAGCGGGCTCACGCTGTGGAGATCGGCCACCTGCACCGGCTGAGCCGGGGCGACGCGCGGGAGATGGTCCGCAAGGCCGGCCTGGAGCCGGTGGCCGAGCTCGAGGACCCGTTAGGGCTGGAGGTGCACAGGTTTTTCGCCCACACGGCCGGCGCGAGGGCGCGGGCGAGCGCGAAGTGGGCTGTGCGATCCGGCCTTCACCGTCTCTCGCCGCCGCTGGCCAGGCGTGCCTTCACCGTTCACTACGCGTGTCTTTGCGTGGCCCCGGACGCGTAGCGCCCGCCAGCAGCAGGCCGATGACGGTGCCCATCAACTCGTCGGGAATCGCCTCGGGGTCTGCCAGCTTCTGACGGGCGATGCCGTCGGCCAGGGCGTCGATCGCGATCGCGAGCTGCTCGGCGGGGAGCGCCAGCTCGAGATCGAAGTCGCGAGCGCCCTCGGCGATCAGCTCCGTCAGGGTCCGGCGCACCTGGGCGAAGCGCTCGGCGACCTTCGGCCGCACCGCCGGATCACGGACGCCATAGGCCCAGAACTCCATGAACAGCAGCAGCAGCTCCGGCTCGCGCTCGATCGTGGACATCCACTGCCTGGCCCCCCCGGCGGCCCGCTCGGCGACCGAGGCGTTGGCACGGACCGCTTCGGCCACCTCGCGTGCATGCTCGTCGATCTCGCGTTCCATGAGGACCAGGAACAGATCCTCCTTACCCTCGAAGTTCGAGTAGAGGGCCCCTGTGGAGAGGCCCGCCTCGGAGGCGATCTCCTCGACCGAGGCGCCGTGGAAACCGCTGCGGGCGAAGGCGACCCGGGCCGCCGCGAGCATCCGCTCGCGGGTGTTGGCGCGGCTCTGCTCTCGTGTCATGCGCCCGCCGGTCGTGACCGGCGAGGGCGTCCAGGCGTCCGTGCCCGTGTCTGTGTCAGTCGAAGCGCGCGCCATCACCACATCCTACTTGCCAGAGCAATCGCTATTTCGATAATGTTCATTATCCATTCTCGAGAGGGAGGCATCGATGGCCAGTGCAACCAGTCCCAGTCAGTCCGGCCAGGCCAACCTCGGCAGCCTGCCCACCGACGCGATCTCCTATGAGGACCTCTATGCGCGCTGGGAGCGAGGCAACTGGTCGGCGATGGAGCTGGACTTCACCGAGGATGCGCGCCAATGGCGCGAGGACTTCACCGACTTCGAGCGCCAGGCCGCCCTGTGGAACTACTGCCTGTTCTTCTGGGGCGAGGACGCCGTCGCAGACAACCTCTCGCCCTACATCGACGCGGCGCCCCGCGAGGAGCAGAAGTACTTCCTGACCACCCAGCAGGTGGACGAGGCGCGCCACGCGGTCTTCTTCCGCCGTTTCATGCAGGAGGTCTGCGGCATCGGCGACGGGTCGGCGGCGAGCGGCCTGCAGGCGATCAAGCCACAGCTCACGTCCGGGTTTCGCAAGATCTTCGACCGGCTCGACACGATGGCCGACGAGCTGCGGGGCGATCGCTCGCCGGCCAAGCTCGCGGCGGCCGTCACCCTCTACCACATCGTCATCGAGGCAGCCCTCGCCCAACCAGGTCAGCACTTCATCTGCGGCTACCTGGAGCGGCGCGACACGTTGCCCGCCTTTCGCGAGGGAATGGCCAACATCGCCGCCGACGAGCAGCGCCACATCGGCTTCGGCGTGAAGCTGCTCTCCGATCTGAACCGCGAAGACCCCGTCGGAGTCCCTCGCGCGGTCGCCGGGCTGCTGCGTGAAGTGACCCGCTACACCTCGCAGGTCCTGATGCCGCCCGGGTGGGACGAGCGCTACGTGACGACCTTCGGCGCGACTCTCGACGACGTCGGCGTGGAAGGGCTCACCTCGATGACCACCAAGCTGCGCTCGGCGGGCCTGGCGGTGGAGACGCTGCCCGGCCCCGCGCTGTTGCCGCCCGGGCTCTCACCGCTGGAGACCTCCCAACGCGGCCGCGCCCTCGCCAAGGCCGGGATCATCGGGGTGCGTGAGGGACCCACGGCCCGCGATCCCGAGACGGTGGCGATGTTGTTCGACACCATTCGCCGCCAGGTCAACCCGGCCCATGGGCTGAGCCGCCCGCTGACGCTGCAGTGGGAGTTCTCCGACCCGGACATCCCCGCCTGGCACCTGCGGGTCAACAACGGCTCGAGCTCGGTGGCCGAGGGCGAGGCTCCTGACGCCGATGTCCGGCTGCGTCTCTCCTGGCAGGACTGGGCTGACATCGTCGGCGAGCGCCTGGACCCGTTGCGGGCCATCGCCACGGGCCGCCTGCGCCCGCGTGGCAACCCCGTTGCCCTTACGAAGCTGCGGAAGGTCTTCCCGCAGAGCTGACAGCCGACGACGGCCGGCCCTCCGGCTGGCGAGAGCTAGGGAGCGAACTCTCTGACAGCCGCGGCGGTCGCGCGCGGTTCACCGGCAGCGGCCATGTTGGCCGTCGCGCCATGCGGCTCGGCAGCGGCGCGATGCTCCGCGGGGTGCGCGCGAATGGCTGCGGCCGGGCGCGACGGCGATGCGGCGTCCGCCAGCGCCTGCTCGGGGCCGAACTCGCGCGAGGCGCCGGCCTTCGGCGAGACCGTCGCGGTGACGACCCGGGACGCTGCGCGCACCAGAGGGCTCACGCCGGCCGCGCCACCCTGCTCGGCCGCTTTTGTCCTCCGGCGCATCTGCGCCCGCAGAGCCCGGGGCGGGGTGTGAGTCCTCGGTCTCGGCGGGTGGCCGGCCTCGAGCCCGATGCAGCCCGCCCCCACGCTGAGGGCCATCAGACAGCCGACCGCCAGCTTGGCCCCGAGCGGTCCGCCCAGCGCCAGCCCTCCGCCCGCGCCGGAGGCGCCGGCGGCACCCGCCGCGCTGCGCGAGCCCGCCGGCGCACCCTGGGCGCGCCGGGCAACGTGAGCCGCCAGTGAGCGCACGCGCCCTGCCCCGCCCGCGAGCCCTCCGAGCGCCAGCCGAGCGCCCGGCAGGAGGGTCGGTGGAAGGGCGCTGGCCAGGCCGCGCAGGGCAAGCACATAGGCGCGGCAGGAAGGGCAGTGGCGGTGGTGGCTCAACGCCAGGCGGTGGCGCTCACCGTCGCGGGCGAGGATGCCGTAGGCGAGGGCGCGCATCAGCGAGCCCTGGCTCTCGCACCACTCGCCCTGCTCGATCGTCCGGGCGAGCTCGCCGATCTTGGAGCTGACACCCGGCTCGCCGGCGCCACGACCCTCCATCAGCTTGCGCATGCGCCCCTCACTGATGCCCATCTGCGAGGCCGCCTCAGAGCGCGAGAGGCCCTGCAGGTAACAGAGCGCGGCGGCCTGGCGCTCGCGCTCGCTCAGGCGGCCCCTCAGTCCCTCCAGCAGCTGTCCCAGCCGGATTTTCCCATCGAGCTCATCGGCCAGATCGGACTGTTCGGCCGCGAGGGCATCGGCGGCCCGGTAAGCGAGCGAACCCGGGGCCAGGCGGGCACCGCGCCGCTGGACCCGGTGCTCATCGATGGCCCGCCGGTAGGTGACGAGTATCAGCCACGAGCTCGGGCTCTCGATCTCCCCGCCCTCGAGCAGAACCGCGTAGAGGCCCTGCCATGCCAGCGCGTAGGCGGCCTCGAGGTCGCCGCGGTCGAGCTCGATCCCGCCCGCGCGCAGACGCCCACCGACGGCCGCCAGGACCTGGGAGCGGAGCGACTGGAACTCGTGGCGGAGCAGCCTTTCGGCTCTATAGCGGCGTAGGAAGACCGGACTCATGGCGGCGCAGCGTACAAGCGCAAAGCGGCCCGGCGGGATCGTTGGCGCGGGATTTGTCGCCAGTTGCGGGAGAACCTGGCGCGACTCCTACAGCGAGTCAGGCCGAGTGCTCCTCGATCTGGCCGAGGCTAAACGCCCGCATGTCCGCGCCCGCATCGAGCGCCTTGTGCCAGCTCACCAGCATGCCGAGCGCCGTCTCGAGGCCCACCCCCGCCCCCCAGCCCAGCGCCTGCGCGGCGGCCGTCGAGTCGAGTTCAAGGCGCTGAGCCTCGGGCGGATTGGCACGGGCGTCGGCCTCCCAGCGCAGCCGTCCCCCCCACAGCTCGGCGAGCCGCTCGATGACCCACTGGACCGGGCGCGCGTCCTCGGGGGCCGGTCCGAAGTTCCAGGGCCGCGCCGTCCCGGCGCCACCGCAGAGCGCCTGGGCGAGCGTCAAATACCCCTCCAGGGGGTTGAGCACGTGCTGCCAGGGGCGCACGGCGGACGGGTTGCGGACCTGCAGGGTCCCGCCGTCCTGCACCGCCCTGACGGCGTCTCCCAGCAGGCGGTCCTGGCCCCAGTCGCCGCCACCGATGACGTTGCCCGCCCGCGCGCTTGCCAGTCGCGAGAGGCCGGGCACGGAGGGATAGGAGCGCCGGTAGGCGGCCGTGACCAGCTCCGCGCAGGCCTTTGAGCTGGAATAGGGATCCGAGCCCCCCAGGGGATCCTCCTCGGTGAAGCGGTGCGGTCCCCCTCCGGGGTTCTCGTAGCACTTGTCGGAGGTGACCACGACCACGGCGCCCACCTCGCCGCCGGCCGCACGGACGGCCTCCAGCACGTTGACGGTGCCCATCACGTTGACCTCGTAGGTCAGAACCGGCTCGAGCAACGAGCGGCGGACCATCGGCTGGGCCGCGAGGTGCAGCACGATCTCCGGCCGGGCCCGGCGCACGGCCTCGCTGACGGCGGCGCCATCGCGTATATCCACGGCGAGCTCATCCATCGAAGCTCCCACGCGAGCCAACTCGTAGATCGAGGGGCTCGTCGGGGGCCCCAGGGCGAGTCCCGTCAGCTCCGCGCCGAGTGACTGCAGCCACAGCGACAGCCAGGCGCCCTTGAAGCCGGTGTGACCGGTGAGCAGAACGCGCCTGTTGCGCCAGAAGTCGATGTCGATCGCCACGGGGGCGGGTATCTTCACGCAATCGCACCGACGGCAGCCTCTCCACCACCGGACCCCTCGCCGCCGCCGCCCGAGCGAGGAGACGTGCTGGGAATCCCGCTGGCCGTCAGCGACTACGCGCACGTCATCGACTGGATGGGAGCGACGATCGCCGCCGGCGGGCGAGCGAGCGTGACCGCAGCGGCGGTCAACCTCGTGATGAGCGCACGCGAGCAGCCGCAGACGATGGCCGCCGTGCTCGCCACGACGCTGGCCGTACCCGACGGGCAGCCCCTCGTGTGGGCGCTGAGGGCGCTCGGGCACTCGAACGCCACACGGGTCTACGGGCCCGATCTGATGGCCGGCTTCTGCGCCCGGGCCGCCCGCGAGCAGATCCCCGTCTATCTCTACGGGGGTCGCACGCCGGCGGCCCTCGAGCTGCTCGAAGCCAGGCTCACCGAGCGCTTCCCGGGCCTGCCGATCGCCGGCGGCTACTCGCCGCCGTTCCGGGAGCCCACGCAGGCCGAGGAGGAGGAGACGATCGGGTCGATCGACGGCTCGGGCGCCGCGGTGGTGTGGGTCGGCACCGGGCAGCCCAAGCAGGAGCTGTGGATGGCACGCATGCGTCCCCGGCTCGCGGCGCCCCTGCTCGTCGGCGTCGGCGCCGCATTCGACTTCCACGCCGGCCTGGTCCCGCAGGCACCTCCGTGGATGCAGCGGAACGGACTGGAGTGGAGCTACCGCCTGGCGCGCGAGCCGCGCCGGCTGTGGCGGCGCTATGCCCGCTACAACCCGCTGTTCGTGGCCGCCTTCGCGCGCCAGTACGCCGGGCACCTGCTGGGCCGCTGAGCGCGCAGCGCCGCCGCTAACCTCTCTGCTGGATGAGCGCGCCGCAGAGCAACGCCGACGTGGCGGTCGTCGGCCTCGGCCGGGTCGGCCTGCCTCTTGCCCTCTCCTTCGCCGAGCGGGGGCTGAAGGTGATCGGCGTGGACAACGACCCGGCGCGCCTGGGCGCCGTGGGCGAGGGGCGGATGCCCTTCCAGGAGACCGGTACCCAGGAGCTGCTCGACCGCGTCCACCGTGCCGGGACGCTCCAGCTGAGCGAGCGGGTCGCCGACGCGGCGGCGGCACGGCAGATCGTGATCACGCTGGGCACCCCCTCCTTTTCGCACATCGAGATCGACATGCGCGACATCCGCGCCGCCCTGGACGACCTGCTGGGCGTGCTCGAACCCGGCCACTCGCTGATCCTGCGCTCGACCATCGCTCCGGGGACGACCGAATTCGTCGCCGGCTACCTGGCCAAGCACCGCGGCTTCCAGATCGGTGAGGAGGTGTTCGTCTCCCACGCCCCCGAGCGGATCGCCGCGGGGCGCTTCTTGGCCGAGATCGACACGCTTCCCTGCATCATCGGCGGCGTCGGGGAGCGCTCGGGAGAGGTGGCCGCCGAACTGTTCGGCGTATTTGACGCCCCGATCGTGCAGAGCACGCCGGTGCAGGCCGAGCTGGCCAAGATCTGGGCCAACATCATCCGCTACACGCACTTCGCCCTGCCAAACCTGCTGATGATGGACTGCGAGCGCTACGGGGCCAACGTCTTCGAGGTGATCGAGCTGATCAACCGCGACTACCCCCGCGGCGGTATCGCCCAGCCTGGCTTCACGGCCGGCACCTGCCTGCGCAAGGACTTCACCTTCTCCGAGGAGCGCTCGGCTGCACCCGGCATGCTGCTGGCGGTCTCGCGCGTCAATGAGTCGGTGCCGCTGTTCCTGCTGGAAGGGGCCAAGCGCCGCCTGGGCTCGCTGGCCAACCGCCGCGTGGCCGTCCTCGGCCTCGCCTTCAAGGCCGACACGGACGACGAGCGCGACTCGCTGGCGCACAAGCTGATCAGGCTGCTGGAGCGCGAGCTGGCCGACGTGGTCGTACACGACCCCCACGTGGCCACCCCCACGGTCGGCCTCGAGGAGGCACTCGAGGGCGCCGAGGTCGTCGTCGTGGCGGCCAACCACTCGGAGTTCCGCGACCCCGCCACTCTGGCCGCGATCAACGCGCACGCAGGCACGGACTGCCTGGTGGTGGACCCCTGGAACTGCTGGGGGGCGGCACAGGTGTTCGCCTACGCCTCGGAGCTCAGCACCCTGGGGGCCCTGGGGTGAGCCGCGTCCTGGTGACCGGCGGCGCCGGCACGATCGGCGCCGCCGTCGTGCGGCGCCTGCTGGCGGACCCCGACCATGAGGTGCGGGTCTCCGACCAGCGCGAGGCGCCGCAATGGATGCGCGAGGGCTGCGAGGTCCATACCGGGGACCTGCGGGTGCTCGAGCAGGCCCGGGCCGCCACCAAGGGCTGCGAGCAGGTCATCCACCTGGCGGCAATCGTCGGCGGGATCGCCAACTTCCACAAACTTCCCTACACACTGACCGAGGTCAACAACGCCCTCTACAACGGCGTGGTGCGCGCCGCCATCGAGGCCGGGGTGGAGCGCTTCGTCTACGTCTCATCCTCGATGGTCTTTGAGAACGCCGAGCTGTTCCCGACCCCCGAGGACTATCTGCCGCAATGCCCCGTCCCGACCTCCGCCTACGGCTTCTCGAAGCTCACGGGCGAGGTCTACGTGCGCGCGGCCCACGAGGAGCACAGCCTGCCGTACACGATCTGCCGTCCCTTCAACGCCTACGGGCCGGGCGAGGTGCCGGACGCCGAACCCGGCATCGCCCATGCCGTTCCCGACCTGATCGACAAGGTCCTCTCGGGTCAGAAGCCGCTGCAGATCTTCGGCTCCGGCGAGCAGACGCGGACGCTGACCCACGTCGACGACATCGCCGACGGGATCGTCACGGCGATGAGCTCGCCCAAGGGCCTGAACGAGGACTTCAACATCTCGGCCTCGCGCGAGCTGAGCGTCGCGGAGATCGCCCGGATCATCTGGGAGGCCTGCGGCGAGGAGCCCGGCGAATTCGAGCTGGAGCACCTGCCGACATTCGCGGTCGACGTCCAGCGGCGCTGGCCGTCCGTCGAGAAGGCCAAGAAGCTGCTGGGCTGGGAGTCTCGCATCAGCATCGAGGACGGCATCGCCGCCACGATCGAGTGGCTGCGATCGCGCGCGGAGAGCGCCCCCGCCGGCCGGGCCTCTTGAGCCGAGCGAGCCGCCCCCGGAGCGCAGGCGTCTAAGCTTCCGCCTCATGCCAGCCACCAAAGCTCTGATCACCGGTGTCACCGGCCAGGACGGCTCCTATCTCGCCGAGCTCCTGCTCGAGAAGGGATACGAGGTCCACGGCATGGTCCGCCGGGCCTCGACCGAGAAGTTCGAGCGCATCGAGCATCTGCGCGAGCGGATCACCCTGCACCAGGGCGACCTGCTCGATCAGCGCTCGCTGGTGGACACGTTGCGCGCCTCCGAGCCGGCCGAGATCTACAACCTCGCGGCGATGTCCTTCGTCGCCGTATCCTGGATCCAGCCGACGCTGACCGCGGAGTTCACCGGCGTGGGCGTCACTCGGATGCTCGAGGCGATGCGCGAAGTCTGCCCCGAGGCGCGCTTCTACCAGGCCTCCTCGAGCGAGATGTTCGGCAAGGTGCTGGAGGTCCCTCAGACCGAGACGACGCCCTTCTACCCGCGCTCTCCCTACGGTGTGGCCAAGGCCTACGGGCACTTCATCACCGTCAACTACCGCGAGTCATACGACCTGCACGCGACCTCCGGCATCCTCTTCAACCATGAGAGCCCCCGCCGGGGACTCGAGTTCGTGACCCGCAAGATCACCTGGCACGCGGCGGCCATCAAGCACGGGCTGACCAAGGAGCTGCGCCTGGGCAACCTCGAGGCGGAACGCGACTGGGGCTACGCCAAGGACTACGTCGAGGCGATGTGGCTGATGCTCCAGCGCGATGACCCGCAGGACTACGTGATCGCAACCGGCGAGGCGCACTCGGTCCGCGAATGCTGCGAGATCGCATTCGCCGAGGCCGGCCTTGGCAACTATGAGCAGTACGTCACGATCGACCCCAGCTTCGTGCGCCCGGCCGAGGTGGATCACCTGATCGGCACTCCCGCAAAGGCCGAGCGCGACCTCGGCTGGAAGCCACAGACCACATTCACAGAGCTGATCTCCCTGATGACGCGGGCTGACATCGACATGCTGGCCGCGGGCTGAGCGCCTGCCGCGGCGCTCCCACCGCCGCGCTCCCTAACGTTTCGCTGCGTGCCGATACCGCTGTTCGACAACTCCCGGGCGCTCGAGCCGCTCCGCGAGGAGATCCGGACGGCGGTCGCGTCCGTGCTGGACTCCGGCGTCTATATCCGCGGCCCCGAGGTGGCGGCCTTCGAGCAGGAGTTCGCGGCCTACTGCGAAACCGGCCATGCGGTCGGCGTGGCCAACGGCACCGACGCAATCACGATCGCCCTGCGGGCGATGGGGGTCGGCACCGGCGACGAGGTCGTCGTGCCCTCCTTCAGCTTCTACGCCTCAGCCGAGGCGATCTTGCCGACGGGCGCCACCCCCGTCTTCTGCGACATCGATCCCGCCACCTACTGCGCGACCGCACAGACCGTCGCCGCGGTGCTGACGCCGCACACCAAGGCTGTCATCGCCGTGCACCTGTTCGGCAACGTCGCACCGGTCGCCGAGATCGAAGCGCTGGGTGTGCCGGTGCTCGAGGACGCCGCCCAGGCGGCCGGTTCCAGGACCGACCGGGGACGGCCCGGCTCGCTGGGCGCGGCCGCCACGTTCTCCTTCTACCCCTCCAAGAACCTCGGCTGCTTCGGCGACGGCGGGATCATCACGACGGGCGACGCGGACATCGCCGAGCGGGCCCGGGTGCTCGCCTTCCACGGCTCGCGCGACAAGATCACCTACGAGGAGCTCGGCTACAACTCGCGCCTTGACGCTATCCAGGCGGCGACCCTGCGCGTGCAGCTGCCCCACCTGGACGCCTGGGCCGACGGTCGCAGGGCCGCGGGCGAGCACTACATCAAGTCAGGCCTGGGCTCACTCGTCAAAATGCCCGAGGCGCTGCCGGGCACGGCGCCCGCCTGGCACATCTTCGCGATCGCTCACGATGACATCGACCGCGTCCAGCTGGCGCTCGAATCCTCGGAGATCGGCTGCCAGGCCTACTACCGGATCCCCATCCACCGCCAAGCAGCCATGCGCGAGTGGGGACGGGGCGTCGAGCTGCCATACACCGAAGCGGCCGCCCGCACACACCTGGCTATCCCCATGAGCCCGACCCTCTCGCTCGAGCAGGCCGAACAGGTGACCAATGCCGCCCGTGCGGGACTCGCGGGCTCCTGAGCGCCGCCAGCCGTCAGCGCCAGCGCTCGAGCAGATCCTCCTCGCCGACCTGGCGAACGACCCGAGCCGGCACGCCCATCACGACGGCACGCGCCGGCACGTCTCGAGTGACCACGGCCCCGGCGGCAAGGAACGCCTCCTCGCCGACCTCGACCCCCGGTGCCATCACGACGCCGCCGCCGACGCGGCAGGCGCGACGCAGGGTCACACCACGCAGCGGCGTATCGGGGCCGTGGCGGCCCATCGTGTCGTCGTTGGTCGTGATCGCACCGGGACCCACGAAGACATCGTCCTCGAGCAGGCTGAACGCGGTCAGGTAGACGTTCGTCTGCACCCGGACCCTGGCGCCGAGAACGACGTCGTTGTCCACCACGCTTCCGCGGCCGATCACGCTGCCCTCGCCGATCACCGAGCGCTCGCGCACGAAGCTCTGATCGCCGAGGATGACGCCCTCGCCGACTCGCGCGCCGGCGAACACGACCGCGCCAACGCCCACCGAGGTGCCCGCGCCGAGCTCGAGCGCCGCGACGGCACCGGCGGCCTGCGAGTGAGATGCCAGGCGCGGACGCTTGCCGAGCACGGCGTGGTCTTCGATGCTGCAGCCATCGCCGATGACGGTGCCCTCATGGACGACGACATGCGCGCCGAACCGGACGCCCTGCCCGATCGCGACGTCCCCGCCGAGGACCGGCCCTGCGGGCCCGCCGCCAGGGGGCCCGGCGCTCACAGCAGTGTCACGTTGGCCGCGTCCCCGCCCCGCGTGATGCCGCGCAGATCGAGCACCCTGGGAGCGCGCCTGACGATCTCCCCGTGGTCCACGCCGGGGTGGGCGGTAACGATCAGGGCGAGGTCGGCGCCCTGCAGTGCATCGCCCAGCGTGGCGCCCGAGAGGCCGAGCGCGGGCAGCTCGGCGACATGCGGGTCGTGGTAGCTGACCTCGGCGCCGAGCTCCTGCAGCAGACCGATGATCTTCAGCGCCGGCGATTCGCGCACGTCACCGACGCCCGGCTTGTAGCTGACGCCGATGACGGCGATCCGGGCGCCGTTGACGGCGAGTTTGCCCTCGTTGAGAACGCGCTGGGCCTTCTGGACGCAGTGGTAGGGCATCTGCTGGTTGACCTTGCCGGCGACCTCCACGAACTCGGTGACCATGTCGAACTCGCGTGCGCGCCAGCTCAGGTAGAAGGGGTCAACGGGCAGGCAGTGCCCGCCCATGCCCGGGCCGGGGTCGAAGCGCATGAAGCCGTAGGGCTTGGTGGCGGCGGCGCCCACGACCTCCCACACGTCGATTCCCATGCGGTCGGTGAGCATCGCCAGTTCGTTGACCAGCGCGATGTTGACCGAGCGAAAGACGTTCTCCAGCAGCTTGGTCAGCTCTGCGGCCTCGGGTGTCGAGACGGGCACGACGTGGTCACAGATGAGCCCGTAGAGCTCAGTCGCGCGCTCGGCGCACTTCGCCGTCAGCCCGCCCAGGACCTTCGGCGTGTTCCGCAGCGTGAAGTCGGTGCGGCCCGGGTCGACCCGCTCGGGCGAGAAGGCCAGATGGAAGTCGCTGCCGGCCATGAGGCCCGACTCCTCGAGCAGCGGGCGCAGGCGATCGCGGGTCGTGCCCGGATAGGTCGTGGACTCCAGCACCACGAGCTGACCGGCCCGAAGCACCTTGGCGAGTCCCCGTCCGGAGTCGATCAGCGGCGTGAGGTCGGGCTCGCGGTTGCGCGACAGCGGCGTGGGCACGCAGATCAGCACGGCGTCGGCCTCGGCCAGCGGCTCGTAGGACTGGGCCACTGTCAGCCGCCCGGCCAGCTCCTGCAGGTCCCCGTCGGGGACGTCCTCGATAAAGGAGTTCCCGGCCTGGATCGCCTCGATCTTGCGCGGGTCGAGATCCACTCCTATGACCTCACAGCCGGCGCGGCCGAAGGCAACCGCCAGCGGCAGGCCCACGTATCCCAGGCCGATAACGCCGATCGTCCGCATCGGCGGGGAGTCTAGTGATGGGTTCAGCGGGCCCCGGCCTGTGCCCTCAGGCGGACGCTTCGAGCTGGCGCATGTCCGCCTGGACCATCCGCTCGATCAGCTGCTCGAAGTTGATGCTCGGCTCCCACCCCAGGCGCTCGCGCGCCCGGGAGGGATCGCCGACACTCGCGACCGGCTCGGGTGCCCTGACGAGCGACTGATCGACCCTGATGTAGGCACCGGCGTCGAGGTCGACGCAGGCGAAGGCCGTCCTGGCCAGCTCCGCCACCGTGCGACCGACGCCGGAGGCCAGCACATAGTCCCCCGGCTCATCCTGCTGGAGCATCAGCCAGGCCCCGCGGACGACGTCGCCCGCGAAGGACCAGTCGCGCACGACCTCCAGCGAGCCCAGCGTGAGCTCCTTCTGTTGGCCCAGGGCAATCGCGGCCGCCGCCCGGGTGATGCGCCGCGTCACGAAATCCACCCCGCGGCGCTCGGACTCGTGGTTGAAGAGGATCCCCGAGCTCGCATGGAGCCCGTCATGGGTTCGCATGGCCGCGACGAGCTGGTGCAGGGCCAGCTTGGCGATCGCATAGGGGGTGCTCGGGTGAGGAACCGTCGACTCGCGCTGGGGGCTCTCGGTTGCGTCCCCGAAGATCGCCCCCGAGGAGGCCATGAAGACTCGCATCTGCGGGTCGGTGTCCCTCACGGCCGCCAGGATCTCGCCGCCCGCGCCGGCGATTGCCCGCATCGTGTGTCCAGGCTCGACCCAGGTTCGGGGCACGAACGAGGGAGCCGCCAGGTGATAGATCTCGGCGGGGCGCAGGCGCGCGATCGCGTCCGTCAGCGCCGGGGTGTCGTTGATGTCGAGGCCGACCAGCTCGAGCTTGCCGCGCAGATGCTCGCTGGCCCCCAGTGGCCCGTCCGCACCGCGGCGCGAGAGGCCCGTGACCTGGTAGCCGAGCCCCAGCAGCAGCTCGGCCAGGAACGAGCCATCCTGGCCGGCGATACCGGTGATCAGAGCCGTTCGCTCGCTCATCGTGGCGCCAGCTTATGCGTCATCGGACCCGTCATACAGCGCCGCGAGGCGCCTGGCGACAGCCTCGGGCGCGCACATCTCGCCCACCGTGCGCCGGCCACGCTCGCCCGCTTCACGGTCGCCGGCCAGCCGGGTGGCGACGCCGGCCAGCGATGCGGCATCGCCCGGCTCGGCCAGGCATTCGGCGTCCAGCAGCTCGGGCAAAGCCCCGATCCGGCTGGCGGCCACCGGCAGTCCGCAGGCCATCGCCTCCGCCGCGGCCAGGCCGAACGTCTCAGCCGAGCGCGACGGCACGATCGCAAGCGCCGCTCCCGCGCGCAGGCGCGCAAGCTCCTCGGCTGGCACGGCGCCCGCGAAGCGCACCTGCGCACCCGCTGCCCTGGCCTGCAGCGCGCCGCGCTCGGGCCCTTCGCCGGCGATCACCAGGGGCATCCCCGCGATCCGGCAGGCATCGATCGCCACATCGACCCCCTTCTCCACCGCCAGGCGCGAGACGACCAGCGCGTAGCCCTCCGGCTTGGGTTCCGGGGGTGAGAGCGCTCCGGCCGGCTCGACGGGCGGCGGGAGGACGCTGACGCGGTCCCAGGGCAGCGGCGCCCCCAGCTCGCGCAGGCGCCGGCGGGCGAACTCGCTCGGCACTATCACGACATCGGCCTGTTCGACCATACGGCGCTGCCACAGCGCCAGGCTCGTGCCGTAGAGGAGCGCCTCCGGGCGCGAGGAGCGGCAGTTCCTGGTCACACCCGGGAGCGTGTTGCGGCCATGGCAGCGGGTGCACTCCTGACCCTCGGTGAAGCAGACACCGACCGCGCACACCAGACGGTACTGGTGCAGATGAAGAACGATCCGTGCACCCTCCCGCCGGGCGGCGGCCAGCGCCCGCCAGCCGAAGGCGGGCTGCAGGTTGTGTGCGTGCACGACGCGCGCGCCGCTCCTGCGGACGAGCGCCGCCACCTCGCGTGGGTCAAGGCCACCACGCAGCAGCCCGAGCGCGGCGCTCGCCGGCCGGAGCTCACCGGAGTCGCGGGCCAGCAGCTCGGCGGGCTCGCCGAGGCGCTCGCGCACGAGGCCCAGGAGGTCCTCCACGACGCGCTCCTCGCCCCCGGTCGTCCGATAGCGGTTGTGCAGAAAGAGGACCATCGGGGCGTCAAACCTAGACTCTCTCAGAACCATGGGCCCGTCTGCCTCGATCGTCATCCCGACCCGGGAGCGCCTGCCCTACCTCGAGGTGGCCCTGGCGTCGGTCGCCGAGCAGGCCGCACGAGCCGGCGCCGAGGTGCTGGTGGTCGACGACGGCGGTCCCTCGCCGCAGGCCCGCGCGATCGTCGAGCGCTTCGGAGCGCGCTACCTGCCCCACCAGCGGCCGATCGGCCTGAACGCCGCCCGCAACACCGGTATTGGAAGCTCGAGCGGGGACCTGGTGGCGTTCCTCGACGATGACGTCGAGGCCCGCCCGGGCTGGCTCGAGGCGCTGCTCGTGGCTGCGCGCGAGCAGCCACGAGAGGAGGTCTTCGCGGGCCGCATCCTGGCGCGTCTCGAAGGATCTCCCCCGAGTTCATGCGGGCGCGAGCAGCCGCCGATCACCACCCTTGACCTGGGGCCGGAGAACTCACGGACACGGTTTGCCTGGGGCTCGAACATGGCGATCAGGCGCAGTGCCCTGGAGCGGGTGGGCCCGTTCGATCCCGCGCAGGAGGTCGGCGGCGACGAGCAGGACTGGCAGGAACGCCGCCAGGCGGACGACCCGTCACTGGGCGCCCTCTATGTCGCTGCGGCATGTGTCGAGCACCGGCGAGCGCCCGAGGACGCACGGCTGCGCCGCCTGTGCGCGGCGGCCTACGGCCGTGGCCGCGCCGCGCGGCGCTTTGACGCTGCCCGGGGGCGCTCGGGCCCGGCGCGGGGGGAGCTGGCCGTGCTGGCCGGCTGCCTCGGCCATGTCCTGCTGCGCCGCTGCCCTGCGGGTCTGACGATGGTCGCCCACAGCGCCGGGCGGCTGCGCTCGGCACTGACCGAGAGCCGCCTGGGCCCCACACGCAGGGAGAGCTCGGCTGCGGTGGGTGGCGCCCGGGAGACCGAGGACTTCCTCTCCGGGTCCAGCGGAACCGTAGGCGGGTTCGACTCGCTGCGCAGGCGGATCAAGGACGGGCTCCTGGACGGCGCCGAGATGCTCTCGGGCCGGCGCCGGCGCCTGGCTGCGGCCGCCGCCTCCCTGCCCCCGCGCCGGCGCGTTCTCGTGCTGTGCCTGGAGCGCCCGCAGCACGCACCCTCGGTGCGCGCCGTCAGGCGCGAGCTCGAGAGCTCGCGCCACGAGGTGGAGATGTACACGGCCGCACCGGGAGGGCGCGGAAAGTTCGAGAACCTCAACCTTCTGCTGGCGGCCCACCCCGCCGGCGGACACGACTGGCTGCTGGTGATCGACGACGACGTCGAGCTTCCGGTCGGGTTCCTGGACAGGTTCCTGTTCTTGGCCGAGCGCTTCTCGCTGACACTGGCGCAGCCCGCGCACCGGCTCGACTCCCACGCCGCCTGGGCCGTCACGCGGCGCCGGCGCGGCAGCGCCGTCCGCGAGACCGCCTTCGTCGAGATCGGCCCGGTGACGGCATTCGCAGCGGGCGCCTTCGCGCAGCTGCTGCCGTTCCCCGAGCTGCGGATGGGCTGGGGCCTTGACCTGCACTGGGCGGCCATCGCCCGGCGTGAGGGCTGGCGCTGCGGCGTCATCGACGCCCTGCCGATCGGACATCGGCTCGCCCCTGCCGGTGCCGGTTACGGCCACGATCAGGCGATTGCCGAGGCCCGCCTGTTCCTGGCCGAGCGGCCCTACCTGAGCGCCAGCGAGGCCGAACGCACTCTGACCACCCACGGCCGCTGGTGAGCGCGAGCACGAGCCGGGTGCCGCGCGTGGCCGTGGTCGCGGAGTTCTACCCCTCGCGCCGGGACCCGGTGCTGGGTGTCTGGGCTCACCGTCAGGCGCTGGCAGCCCGCGCCGCCGGCGCCGAGATCCACGTACTGGTGCTCAACCGGCTGGTGCCGCCCCGCTCCTCGCTGAGCGCGGGGCCGGCCGCCGCCGTCCGGGCGCTGGCCGCGAGGGTCGGCGAGCCGATCGCGCAGCAGCTGGACGGCCTGCCGGTCACATATGTCCCCTACCTCTCGCCTGCCCGCGAGCGCTTCTACCCGGCCTGGGGACGCTGGGCCGCGGGGCCGCTGGGGCTGGCCCTGCGCGGGCTTCGCCGCTCGTTCGCCTTCGACTTGGTCCACGCTCACAACGCGGTTCCCGCTGCCGATGCCGCGCGGATCGCCGCGGGCGGCGTGCCGTTGATCGTCTCGGTTCACGGCGGCGACGTGCTGCACACCGCACTGCGCGGGCCCGCGGGTGCGGCGGCCGTGCGCCGGGGCCTCGGGGCCGCTCAGCTGGTGCTGGCCAACAGCCAGGGGATCGCCGAGCTGGCGAGGGCAAGCGGCGCCCGTGAGACCCGCGTCCTTCACCTCGGTGCGGATGTCCCGCCGCCCACACCCAAGGGCTCTCGCAGCGGGCCGCCGAGCCTCGTGACGGTCGGGCATCTCGTTGCGCGCAAGCGCCAGGCCGACGTCCTGCGGGCCCTAGCGGTACTCGGCCCACGCCACCCGCAGCTGCGCTACATGATCATCGGGGACGGCCCCGAGCGGGGAGCGCTGGAGGCGCTGGCCCGGCGCCTTGAGGTATCCGATCGCGTCGAGTTCCTCGGCCAGCTCGAGCCGGCCGAAGCGCTGGCGCGGGCACGGACGGCGACGCTGTTCGTCATGCCATCCACCGAGGAGGCGTTCGGGGTGGCCTACGTGGAGGCGATGGCAGCGGGCATTCCGGCGATCGGCTGTCGCGGAGAGCCCGGCCCCGAGGAGATCGCCGCCGCGGGGGACGGCCTGGTGCTCGTGCCGCCGGGGGACATCGAGCGCCTGACCCAGCGCATCGACGAGCTGCTCAGCGATGCCCAGCGGCTGCGCGAGGCGGGCCAGCGCGCGCGGGCGACGGTGGCCGAGAACTTCACCTGGGAGCGCTGCGGAGCCCAGACGCTGGACGCCTACCGCGACGTTTTGCGGTGAAGCCGCTCCTGTTTCTCACCGGCAACGTCCCGGCCTACCGCGCCGGCGCGCTGGCGCGCCTGCATGAGGCCGAGGGAATCGAGGTGGCCACCTTCGGCGGTCCGTCTTTGCACGGCGGGCCCGAGGGCCCCGGCGAGCCCGCCTTCCCGCACCGCCGGATCAGCCCGGCGCAGACCTGGACGCTGGCCCGGAGCGGCGCCTACCGCGGCGTGATCTGCTCGACCGGGGGGCGCCTTGCGCTGCTCGGCGGCTGGGCCGGAGCGCGCCGCGCGCGAGTGCCCCTGATCCTCTGGGCATCGCTCTGGGCACATCCGCGCAGCGCCGCCCACGCCTTCAGCTATCCGCTGCTGCGCCGCCTGTATTCCTCGGCCGACGCCGTCGTCACCTACGGGCCCCACGTGAGCGCCTACGTGGCCGCCCGCGGCGCGCGGAACATCCATATCGCCCCGCAATCCGTCGAGAACGACTTCTGGCGCGCTCCCACCGCGGACCCCCCGGACATCGAGGGCTGGCCCGCGCGCGCGGGCGTCCGCTTCCTGTTCGTCGGCCGGGACGCCCCCGAGAAGGGCCTGGGGGTCCTGCGCGCGGCCTGGTCGCGCGCCGCGCCGGATCCCGGTCGGGCGGCGCTTGTCCTGGTGGGCCCCACCGGCGCCTCCGCGCCCGCCCGCGCCGGAGCGCTCGAACTCGGTGCGCTGGCGCCTGAGCGCCTGCGCGAGGTCTATGCGGGCTGCGAGGTGCTGGTCGTGCCATCGCTGCCCACACCGAGGTTCCGCGAGCCCTGGGGCCTCGTGGTCAACGAGGCGATGAACCAGTCGCTCGCGGTGATCTCAAGCGACGCGGTCGGAGCGGCGGCCGGCAGGCTCGTCCGCGACGGCGAGAACGGCCTGATCGTCCCGGCCGGCGACGAGCGGGCGCTTGCGGAGGCGATCGGCCGCCTGGCGGGCGACCGCGAGCTCTGTGTGCGCCTCGGCCGGGCCGGATCGGAGCGGGTCCTCGCCTACAGCCACGAGGCCTGGGCGGCGGGCTTCTCCCAGGCCCTTGGGACCGTCGGCCTCGCCCGCGCCCATTGGTAGCGTTGACCCTCGGCCTATGAGAGTCCCCCGCCCGGACAGACGCGGCGCCCTCTGGGTGGCCCTGCTGGCGATGCTTGTGCTGTCGGGCGTCCCGGCGGCTCGAGCGGACGTGGGCGGGCAGATCATCGAGCGCTGCCTGCGGGGCGAATCGCTCGGCGGCTTCAGCCAGTCCGCCTACAAAAAAGCCCTCAAAGAGCTGAGCGCGGATAGCGAAGAGTACAGCGACTGCACCGCCCTGATCCACCAGGCCCAGACGGCGGCGGCCGGCTCGCGCCATGGTGGGACGGGCGGGTCGGGCTCGAGCACCCCGACGAGCGCGCCGGCCGTCCTGACGGCTGCGACGCCGATCGAGCAGCGCGCCATCGACCGCGCCGCCAAGGCTGGTGCCGCGCCCGTGTCCCTGGGAAACGGGGAGGTCATCCACCCCGGCGTCGTGCACGCGAACATCGGCTCGGCGCTCAGCACGCTGCCCACACCGTTGCTCCTCGCGCTCGGCTTCCTGCTGGCATGCCTGCTGGTGATTGGTGGCGAGAGTCTGAGAAGACGGATACGTGAGCGCCGCTCCGACTGACAGCGCCCCCGCGCTGGGGGTCGCTCCGCCGCTGACGCCCGCCGGCAGGGCTCCGCGGCGAAGAACGCCCGCGGGCGCCGCGCCCGGGATCGGCCCCCGGCTGTGGCCTGCGACGGTGGGCTTCGCGGCGGCTATCTGCGTGATCGTCTTCTACGCGACGGGTGGGCTGAGCCTCGAAGCGATGGTTCCGACCGAGATGGCGCTGACGATCGCCTCCGGTCTCGCCCTGGCGGGCGCAGCCCTGACGCTGCGCGCAGGGCGCCCGGCCTACGGGCTGTGGCCGGTGCTGCTGCTGGGGGCATTTGCCGCGCTGAGCGCCGTCTCGATCGTCTGGTCGGTCCAGCCCGACGAAAGCTGGCGCGATGCGGGACGGCTGCTCGCCTACAGCGGCGTCTTCGCCGCGGCTGTCCTCGGGGCACGCGTGCTGCCGCTGCGCTGGCCCGCGATCCTCGGAGGGATCGTCCTGTCCTCGGTCGTCGTCTGCGGCTACGTGCTCCTCACCAAGAGCCTGCCCAACCACTTCGCCGCGGCCAACGAATATGCGCGCCTGAAGGAACCCTACGGCTACTGGAACGCCCTTGGCCTGACGGCAGCGATGGGCGCTGTCGCCTGTATGTGGCTCGGCGCCCGCCGCTCGGGTCATGCCCTTGTGAGCGCCCTCTCCTATCCCGCCATGGGCGTGCTGCTGCTGACGCTGCTGCTGGCCTACTCGCGCGGCGCGCTGGTCGCCCTGGCGCTCGGGCTGGTGCTCTGGTTCGCCGTCGTGCCGCTGCGTCTGCGCGGCGCGGCCGTGCTGATCGCAGGCGGGGTGGCGGCCGGCGCGATCGCCGCCTGGGACTTCAAGAACCCAGCCCTCAGCTCGGAAACCCGGCCGCTGGCGGAAGCGACGCGGGCGGGCCACGAGCTGGGCGCCCTGGTCATCGCCATGGTCGTGCTCCTGACACTGCTCGGCGTGGCGGTGGCCTTCGCGACCAGCCGCCGGGCGCCGAACCCCGAGAGCCGGCGCCGGGCGGGCACCGTACTTCTGGCCCTCCTGGGGTTGCTGATCCTCGTGGCCGTGGGCGCTCTCGCGCACAGCCGGCGCGGGCTCACCGGCACGATCTCCCATGACTTCCAGACGCTGACGGACACGCACGCCAAAGTGCCCAACACACCGGGCCGCCTGACGGCGATCGCCAGCGTGCGAGCCCAGTACTGGGACGAGGCACTGAAAGTCTGGAAAGCCCATCCCGCCCTGGGCGTGGGCGCCGACGGCTACGACGTGGCGCGGTTGCGCTATCTGAGAAGCCCGCTGCCGGCCAAACATGCCCACGGCTACATCGTGCAGACCCTGGCCGACCTCGGCCTGATTGGTCTGGCGCTCTCGCTGGCCCTGCTCGCATGCTGGATGGCGGCGGCGGGCCGCGCCACCCACCCCTTCAACCGGCGCTGGACCAGCTGGCGCGAGCTGCGAGCCGGGAAACGGCCGGCCTGGCGGGCGCTCCAGGACCCGCGGCTGACGGGCTACACGCCCGAGCGGATCGGAATGCTGAGCCTGCTCTGCGTGGTCGTCGTGTTCGGCGCGCATTCGATGGTCGACTGGACCTGGTACGTCCCGGGCACGGCCATACCGGCCCTGATCTGCGCCGGCTGGCTGGCCGGACGCGGCCCGCTGGAACCGGTCGTGGCGGAGCCCGCACGGTACGGCCCATGGCTCGAGCGGCTGCGCGAGGCGCCGCGGCCCGGCTCGGTGCGGATGGCACTGGCGGGGATGGCGATCGTCGCGGCGCTGCTGGCGGCATGGTCGCAATGGCAGCCGCTGCGGGCGGAAGAAAAAAGCCAAGCGGCGCTGCCCCTGCTCGAAGCCGGCAACACGGCCGCGGCCCGCTCGAGCGCCGAAGCGGCGGTCTCGGCAGACCCGCTGTCAGCTGAAGCGCTGTTCGTCCTGGCCCGCATCGAGGACTCCGCCGGCCAGACGGCCCTGGCACGCACGACGCTCGGCCGGGCCGTTCGACTGCAGCCGTCGAACCCGCGCACCTGGCTCGAACTGGCCCTCTTCGATCTTCCGAAGAACCCGCGGGCGGCGCTCAGCGAGCTGCAGGCCAGCATCTACCTGGACCCGGGCTCCATCTCGCCCGAATCGATCGCGGCCGGGCGCTCAGAAGCCATCGAACTCCACAACGACTACGTCCAGGCCCTCCGAGCCACTGCCTCCCCGGCACCGGCGACGGTCCTCAAAACCGGGCGCGGAGGGCGCGGCAGAGCAAAACCCGCCCGGCGCCCGTCCGGAGCAGGCTGATCTCGATCTGCTCAAAGCCGAAGTCTTCCAGCAGGCTGCGGAGGGTCTGGGCGCTGTAGTGACGCAGATGGTCCGAGCGCGGGTCGAAAAGCTCGGCAAAGGTTCGGCGGGAGAGCAGCGCGCGCAGCAGCTCGCGGCGTCCGAGAGCGGGCGTGCTGAGCACCAGCGTCCCGCCTGAGCGGAGCACGCGTCTGAGCTCCGAGAGCCAGCCCGCGGTGTCCGCCACATGCTCGATCACCTCGCCCGCCCAGACCAGCTCGAAGGAGCTGTCCTTCAGATCCCACTGCGACTCGCTCCTGAGCAGTCGCAGATCCATCGAGGGGTGACGGACGCGGGCGCGCCGCAGCGGCTCCTCGGCGACATCAACCGCGATCACCTCGGCGCCTGCGCGCTCGAGCTCGGCTGCGAAGCGGCCCTCGCCGCAGCCCAGGTCGAGCACCAGCGAGCCAGGAGCGAGGGCGCCGAGCAGGAAGGCCAGGCGGGCAGCGAAGGCACCCGGCTCGAGATCCTCGGGAAGCTCGCGCCAGAGCGCTTCGTGCAACTCGCTGGGTGCCATCGCCGCGAAGGCTAGAGGGGGGCGGGCAAGCGCGTCTGCGATGCGCGGCGAGGGACGTTCATCATGTCGGGACGATGCAGTGAAGCTGTCAGAGCTGTTCAACCCTCCGCACACCGAATATGTTGGCGCGATGCACGTTTTGGAGGGCGTGGAGACGGTGAGCCGACCTTGAGAGTCGCTCTCGACAGCCGTCCCGCCTCCGACTCCAACGGCGTGGGCCGCTACTCACGCTGCCTGCTCAAGGCTCTGCGCGAGACGGCCGCGGAAGCCGATGAGGTGCTCGAGACGAACCGGCCTTCGACGACCGTGCGCAGCCAGCGCACAGACGTCTTCCATGCGCCCTGGATGGACGGCGCGATGCTCCACAGCCCCTGCCCCATGGTGGTGACCATCCACGACGTCACCGAGCTGAAGCGGCGCAGCGAGCATCTCAATCCAAGCCTGCGCCTACGCCTGCGTCCATTGGCCGTTCAGCGGGCGGCCGCTGTGATCGTGCCCTCACAGGCGGTCGCAGACGACGCCGTGGCCCATCTGCACCTCGACCGCGGCCGGATCGCGATCATCGCCGAGGCGGCCGAGGGCGCGATGTACCCCCGCGTGGCGGCGGAGATCACCGAGCTGCGCCTGGAGTTGGGCCTGCCCCCGCGCTATCTGCTGTCCGTGGGGGGTCTCGAGCACCCCGAACCGGGCAACCACGTCGCACGGCTGGCCGGCAGCGCAAGGCGTCTGCCGCTGGTGATGGCGGGGCCCACCCGGCCCTGGGCGCACGAGCTGGGAGAGGTGATCCTGACCGGCCGGCTGAGCGAGGAGAAGCTGGCCGTCCTCTACAGCGGCGCCCACGCCCTGCTGATCCCCTCCGAGCGCGCCGTGGGAGTCGTCGCCGGGCTCGAGGCGCTGGCCTGCGGCACGCCCGTGGTGGCCTGTGACAGCCCGGCTGTCCGTGAGGTCCTGGGGTCCCGTGCAAGCTTCGTCGCGCCGGGCGACATGGCGGCTCTGATCCAGACGGGCGAACGGGCGACCCGTCCCGCCCCCGAGCCCGCACCGTGGAACTGGGCCGATGCCGGCCGCGCGACCTGGCGCGTCTACGCGCAGGCGCTCGCCAGGCCCGATCAGCCGCGGCTCACGCCGGCGCGGCTACGCCGCCGCACACTCGGCGCTCAGTAGGCGCCGCGCCGTGAGATCACGGCGGGGATGGTCTTCAAGAGGATCGTCAGATCCAGCGCGAGCGACCAGCGCTCCAGATACAGGAAGTCGAGGTGAACGAGGTCGTCGAAGTCCAGCTCCGAGCGGCCCGAGACCTGCCACAGGCCGGTGATCCCGGGAAGCACCAGGTAGCGCTTGCGGTGCCAGTCCTCGAGCATCTCGTAGTCGCGCTCGGGCAGGGGCCGCGGACCGACCAGCGACATCTCCCCGCGCAGCACGTTGATCAGCTGGGGCAACTCGTCGAGCGAGAAGCGACGCAGGAAGCGCCCGACGGCCGTCAGGCGCGGGTCCTCGCGGATCTTGAACAGGGCACCCGAAGCCTCGTTGAACTCTTCCAGGTCCGCCTGCAGCTCCTCGGCGTCGGTGTGCATGGTGCGGAACTTCAGGCACGGGAAGGGACGCTGGCCGATCCCACGGCGGATTGAGCGAAAGAAGACGGGCCCGCGGGAGGAGACCATGACGGCGAGCGTCAGGGCCAGCATCAGCGGGCTCAGCAGCAGCAGGAGGACCGTCGCGCCGATGACGTCGAAGGTCCGCTTGAGGGCGAAGTCGATGCCCTCGAAGGCAGGCGGGCCGAGTTCGAACAGCGGCACCGACTGACCGGGCACGAACTCGGCGCGGTGGATCAGGATCTCCATCGTGGAAGGAGCCAGGCGCACCCGGATGCCACGCCGGTGGCACTGGTCCACGAGCTCCACAGCGGCATCCTGCGGGAATTCGGCATCGGCGATGATGACCTCGTCGATCCGCTCGACGGCGACGACCGCACCGAGGTTCTCCAGCGGGCCCAGCGACCGCAGCCCGTTGTCGGGCAGCGGCGTGGGCGAGAAGAACCCCACGACCTCGATGGGCGAGTGCGAGGCGTCCGCCAGTGCATCGGCGACGTCGGCGATCTGCTTGCCCCGGCCGACCAGCACTGCTCTGCGCCGGTAGCCGGCCGCGCGGAGGATGACCGCCGTGATCCGGTCATAGAGACCTCGCAGCGAGGCCACATAGAAGATCGCGAAGACAAGTGAGCCGTAGAACAGGTAGTAGCTGGAGAAGTGTTCGCCGTTGACCACGGCGAAGATCAGGGCCACCACGGCCACCTCGAACAGCGAGCCGACGATCCGCGTCAGACCGGAGCGCAGGGCGCGCTGGGCATATAGGCCCGAGTTGGCGAACAGCAGGGCCGTCAGCAGGAAGGCGAACGGCAGGAACTGTTCGGTCCCGTGCATGTCGTGTGCGGCGGCGACGCGGCCATGGACGGCTTCCTTGAGTACGAGGGCCGTGAAGATCGCGAAGGCCACGCCAGCGAAGTCGAGGACGACCAGTGAGACGACCCGCCCGACTCGCCGGGCCGTGGAGAGCCGCAGCAGAAACGACAGGGCGGGCGGGCGTTTGGAGCGGATGTCGCGCTCGAGCTCTGCGGCGGGGAGCGCCCCCGTCCCGGCGGAAGCCGCGCCGTTGCGCGCGGGGTGTGTGGGAACCGCTGCGCCGGCCGGCGTACGCAGGCGAGGTGCGGGCTGGGTCGTTGACGTACCCGAGAGTCGTGGTCCCATCTCGCTGCTCAAAACACCTCCAGCGACCGGACGGAGCGGTTGGCGGAGCCCGATGCTCCGAACATCGCGATTCGCGGGCCGGGTCTCAGCGAGAGCCGCCGCCGGTAAGGAGCTCCACCCCTGAGCCCTCGATCGTCTTCTGCAGCCCCTCGCGCAGGGATACCTCCGGCGTCCAGTCGAGCAGGTCGCGCGCCAGTGAGATATCCGGCCGGCGCTGCTTGGGATCGTCCACCGGCAGCGCCTCGTAGACGATCTCCGAGCTCGAGCCCGTCAGCTCGAGGACTGTCTCGGCGAGTTCCAGCAGCGTGAACTCGTCGGGATTGCCGATGTTGACCGGTTCGTGATAGCCGGACTCGGCCAGCGCGATGATCCCGCGGATCAGGTCGGTGACGTAGGTGAAGGAGCGCGTCTGGCTGCCGTCTCCGAAGACGGTCAACGGACGGTTGCCCAGGGCCTGGCGCAGGAACGTCGGGATCGCGCGGCCATCGTGGGGGCGCATGCGCGATCCGTAGGTGTTGAAGATCCGCACGATGGCCGTGTCGACGCCCTGCTGGCGGTGGTAGGCCATCGTCAGCGCCTCGGCGTAGCGCTTGGCCTCGTCGTAGACGCCGCGCGGGCCGATCGGGTTCACGTGTCCCCAGTAGCTCTCGGATTGGGGGTGCTCGAGCGGGTCGCCGTAGACCTCGCTGGTGGAGGCGATCAGAAAGCGCGCCCGCTTGGCCTTGGCCAGGCCGAGCGTGTGGTGGGTGCCGTAGGAGCCGACCTTGAGCGTGTGCAGCGGCAGGCGCAGGTAGTCGATCGGCGAGGCCGGCGAGGCGAGGTGGAAGATGTAGTCGATCGGCTCGTCGATGAAGTACGGCTCGATGATGTCCGTCTGGACGTAGCTGAAGTGCTCGGGATCGCGGATGTGCTCGATGTTGGCCAGCGAGCCGGTCTCGAAGTTGTCCACACAGATGACCCTGTTACCCCGGGCCAGCAGCTCATCGCAGAGGTGGGAGCCGAGGAAACCCGCGCCCCCGGTGACCAGGCAGGTCGACATCGCATGGAGGATACCCGTGTCGCGGGCGCGGGAAGGCCGCCGAGAGCGCACGTGCACCGTGCGCTCGGCGGCGCACGGGACATATCATCCATCCCATGGCCACCACCGGCTTTCCAGATGAGGACCTCGAGCGCCTGACGGTTGCCCCGGTCGTGGGCCCGGAGGATCCGCGCCGCTTCACCGACTCGGGCATCGAGATCGGCGAGCTCTACGACGACTCCGACCTGCCCCGGCCACTCGACCTGGGCGAGCCGGGCGCCTATCCCTACACCCGGGGCGTGCACCGGGAGATGTACCGCAAGCAGACCTGGACGATGCGCCAGTACGCCGGCTACGCCTCGGCCAAGGAGTCCAACGAGCGCTATCGCTACCTGCTCTCCAAGGGCTCCACGGGCCTGTCGATGGCCTTCGACCTGCCGACTCAGCTGGGCCTGGACTCCGACAACCCGCGTTGCCTCGGGGAGGTCGGCAGGACGGGGGTGGCGATCGACACGATCGATGACATGCGCACGGCCTTCGACGGCATCCCGTTGGACCAGGTCTCCACATCGATGACGATCAACGCGCCGGCGGCCTGCCTGCTGCTGCTCTACGAGCTGGTCGGCGAGGAGCAGGGCGTCCCGTCACAGAAGCTGCGAGGAACGACCCAGAACGACGTGCTCAAGGAGTACATCGCCCGCGGCAACTACATCTACCCGCCCGTACCCACCATGCGCCTGACGACCGACCTCTTCCAGTACTGCCAGGAGCGGGTGCCGCGCTGGAACACGATCTCGATCTCCGGCTACCACTTTCGCGAGAAGGGCTGCTCGGCCGTTCAGGAGGTCGCCTTCACGCTCTCCTCCGGCATCGCCTACGTGCAGGCGGCGATCGACAAGGGTCTGGATGTGGACGACTTCGCGCCCCGTCTGGCCTTTTTCTTCAATGGCCACAACAACGTCTTCCAGGAGGTCGCCAAGTTCCGCGCGGCCCGCCGCATGTGGGCGCACATCATGCGTGAGCGCTTCGGCGCCAAAAACGAGAAGTCCACGATGCTGCGCTTCCACACCCAGACGGGCGGCGTGACGCTGACCGCTCAGCAGCCCGAGAACAACATCGTGCGAGTGGCTCTGCAGGGCTTCGCGGCGGTCTGCGGCGGCACCCAGTCCCTACACACCAACGGCTTCGACGAGGCGCTGGCGCTGCCCACCGAGCGGGCCGCCAAAATCGCCATCCGCACCCAGCAGATCCTGGCCCACGAGTCCGGAGCAACCGACACGGTCGATCCCTTCGCCGGCTCCTACCTGGTCGAGTCGCTGACCGATGAGATCGAATCGCGGGCCAACGAGCTGATTGCCAAGGTGGACGCGCTCGGAGGCTCGGTCAACGCGATCGAGTTCATCACCGCCGAGATCGACGAGTCCGCCTGGGGCTACCAGGAGCGCTACCGCATCGGCCAGGACATCGTCGTGGGTGTCAACAAGTACGAGGAAGAGGGCATCGAGGTGCCCGACCTGCTGCGCGTGGACCCCGAGTCCGAGCGCGAACAGCTCACCCGCCTGGCGGCCTTCAAGTCCGACCGCGACCAGACGCTCGTTGCGCAGCGCCTCGAGGAGCTGCGTGAGGCGGCGCGTGGCAGCGAGAACCTGCTGCCGGCGATCCGCCAGGCGCTGAAGGACCGCTGCACACTGGGCGAGACCTGCGCCGCCATGCAGGACGTCTTCGGCGCCTACGCCGCGAGCGTCTGAGCGGGTCCGGCGCTGCCGCGGCGCCGGCAGGCATTAGGGTGGCAGGCGTGACACCGGCCGCCTCCCTCTACGACTACATCCTCGGCGTCCACATCATCGGCGTCGTGCTGGCCTTCGGCTGGACCTTCGCACTGCCGATCATGTTCGCCTACGCAGGCAGGCAGGATCCGCGCGGGCTGCCGATGCTCCACCGCCTCGAAGTCAGAATCTCCCGGATCATGCTCAACCCCGGCCTCGTCGTGATCCTGGCGGCGGGCATCTATCTCGCCAGCGACGGGCACCTGTGGAAGGAATTCTTCGTGCAGTGGGGCCTGGCGGCGATCGTGATCATCGGCGGCGTCGTCGGCGCGGTGATGATGCCGGCCGCCAAACGGGCCGCCGCGGCATCCGAGCGGGATCTGGCCTCCTACACCGGCGGGGAGTTCACCCCCGGAGAGGAGTACAGGGCACTGGCGCGCCGGCTGACCCTCGCCGGGTCGGGCCTTTGGGTCCTGGTCCTGGCGACGATCGTCATCATGGCCGTCAAGCCCTGAGCGGGGTCTTGGGCCGCGATACGCTTCTGGACATGGGCGAGGGCTATCGGGTCGCAGTCGTGGGGGCCACCGGGCAGGTCGGAACGCTGATGCTCCAGCTGCTGCGCGAGCGTGGCTTCCCGGCCGGCGAGGTCGTGCCGTTCGCCTCCGAGCGCTCGGCAGGCAGGGTCCTGGACGACGGCTCGGTTGTGCAGGGACTGAGCGAGGAGGCGATCCAGGGCTTCGACATCGCCCTCTTCTCGGCCGGAGGCTCGACCTCCGGCGAGTGGGCGCCGCGGTTCGCAGCCGCCGGGGCGACGGTGATCGACAACTCCTCCCGCTGGCGGATGCAGGATGACGTCCCGCTGGTCGTCAGCGAGGTCAACCCCGAGGCCCTGGAGGGCCACGCCGGGATCATCGCCAACCCCAACTGCTCGACGATGCAGATGGTCGTCCCACTCAAGCCGATCCAGCAGGCGGCGGGCATCGAGCGGCTTGTCGTGAGCACCTACCAGGCCGTCTCGGGCACTGGCAAGCGCGCTGTCGAGGAGCTGCTGGACCAGTCCCACGCCGTCTTGCATGACCGTCCGATCGCCGCACCCGAGCAGTACGCCCACCAGATCGCCTTCAATGCGCTGCCTCACGCCGGCAGCTTCGCCCCCGGCGAGGATCACACCGACGAGGAGCGCAAGCTGATCAACGAGAGCCGCAAGATCCTGGGCGACCAGACGATCCGTGTCAGCGCGACCTGCGTCCGCGTGCCGGTTCTCAACGGCCACTCCCTGGCCGTCAACATCGAGACCCGGGAGCCCCTGAGCCCCGAGCAGGCCCGCGAGATCCTCTCCCGCGCCCCCGGGGTGAGCGTTCTCGATGACCCGGCCGCGGGTATCTACCCGATGGCCATCGAGGCCACGGGCCACGATGAGGTGTTCGTCGGGCGCCTGCGTCGGGATCCGGGCAACGAGCGGGCCCTGGACATGTGGATCGTGGCCGACAACCTGCGCAAGGGCGCAGCCACCAACGCCGTCCAGCTGGCCGAGCTGCTCGACCGCCGCGGTCTCGTGCGAGCGCCGGCCGGGGCGCTTTTGAGCCGCCCCTGAGTCCGGTCCCGCCGGGGAGGGCCCTGGCGCCCATGCATCTCGGCGCCCGCGGGGATTCGGCGGAAGGAGTCGCCCGCCGGGGCGCGAACTCGTCTGCAGATGATCTCCTCGGAGGTTCAGCGGACCCTCGTCAAGTCTCCGCCCGAGTTATGGGCCGAGCTGAGCGACCCCTCCTCGCTCGCGCGCCATCTGGGCGAGCTGGGCGATATCCGGATCACCCGCGCCGAGCCCGAAAAGCTCGTCGAGTGGGAGGCCGAGGATGCCAGCGGCACCGTCGCCATCAAGGCCTCAGGCTGGGGCACCAAGGTGACCCTGACCGCCAACCGCGAGTTCGAGCCCCCCGCGGAGACCTCGGCAACCGCGGACGCCGATTCCTCCGTGGAGGAGGCGGCGCTCACGGTTACAGCCGCTGCCCGTTTCGGCCATGAGCACTCCGAGAGCCTGCTGGGCGGCGACCTCGAGTTGGCGGCCCAACGCGAGGAGCCGCCCGTAGAGGAGATCGTCGCCGCATCCGAGCCGCTCTCCGTCCCCGTCCCCGCCGCGGAGACCGAGCCGGCCCCCGAGCCCCAGGCCCTCGCCGAACCCGAGACGGTCCCTGAGGTCCTGGCCGAACCCGCCCCGGCAGCCGAGTTGGAGGATTTCCTCGAGCAGCTGCCGCAGGGCGCCTCTGAGGAGCCGGAGGCGGAGGCTGGGGAGGACACGGCGCCCGAGCCGCGGCCCGGGTTCTTCGCCCGGCTGTTCGGACGCCGCCGCCATCAGGCCGTGAGCGCACCCGTCCCCTCCGAGCCCGTTGCGCAGCAGCCCCCGGCGCCGGAGCCCGTCCCAGAGGCACCGGCCCCGCTGGAGCCGGCGGCGGTCGCTGCCGTCGGCGAGCCTGTTTGGGTCCCCGAGCTCGAGCGTGAGCCGGAGCCCGTCTTCGTGGCGCAGCCCGAGCCCGACGACCCGGAGGCGACCGTACCCGAGCGGCCCTCATGCGAGGCCGAGACAGGGGCGTTGGACGGCGAAGGAACCCTCGAAGCAGAGGCTGTGAGCGCGCCCGCAGAGACTCGGGCGCCCGAGCAGGCGATGGACCTGGCAGCCGAGCTGCGAGCTGCCGAGGAGGCCGCCGAGGCCGAGGTGACGGAGATCCTCAAGGGCGTCCTTGACCGCCTGGGGGCGGCGCACCACCGCCCCTTCTCGCGTTCCTGAAGCGCTCTGCGGCCCCGTGGGCGCGGGGGGTGGATGCGGGGCCCCGGAACCCCTCCGGCCCGGCCAGGCTAAGATCCCCGCCCGATGCCGAGCTCCCACGATCGACACAGCGACGCCACGGCGGTAGCCACGGCCCGCGCCAGCGGCGGGCGCAAAGAGCCCCGACAGAAGGCCCCTGAGACCTACGAGGAAAAGCTCGCCCAGCTCCAGGAGCTGCGCGAGGCCGCCCAGCACTCCTCGCCCGAGGCGGAGGAGAAGCAGCACGCCCGCGGCAAGCACACGGCGCGGGAGCGGATCGAGAAGCTGCTCGACCCGGGCTCCTTCCAGGAGCTGGACACGTTCGTGCGCCACAGGACGACGGACTTCGACATGCAGAAGAACCGGCCCTGGGGCGATGCGGTGGTGACGGGCCACGGCACGATCGACGGGCGGACTGTCTGCGTCTTCAGCCAGGACTTCACGGTGTTCGGCGGCTCGCTGGGCGAGGTGATGGGCGAAAAGATGTGCAAGATCATGGATCTGGCGGCGAAGATCGGCTGCCCGGTGATCGGCATCAACGACTCCGGCGGAGCACGGATCCAGGAGGGGGTCGTCTCCCTGGGCGCCTACGGGGACGTGTTCGTGCGCAACGTCCGCTGCTCGGGGGTGATCCCCCAGATCAGCCTGATCATGGGCCCCTGCGCCGGCGGCGCCGTCTACTCGCCGGCCATCACGGACTTCATCTTCATGGTCAAGGAGACCTCGCACATGTTCATCACGGGCCCCGACGTGATCAAGACGGTGACGGGCGAGGAGGTGGGCTTCGAGGAGTTGGGCGGGGCGATGTCGCACAACACCAAGTCGGGCGTGGCCCACTTCGCCTCCGAGGACGAGGACGCCTGCCTGGAGGACTGCCGCTACCTGATCAGCTTCCTACCGCAGAACAACATGCAGACAGCGCCGAGGATCGCCCCGACGGACGACCCGCAGCGGATGGATCCCGAGCTCGACGATGTCGTCCCGGACAACCCCAACAAGCCCTATGACATGCGCAAGGTCGTCCGTCACATCGTCGATGACGGCGAGTTCTTCGAGGTCCACGAGCACCACGCCAAGAACATCATCTGCGGCTTCTCGCGGCTGGACGGCCTGGCGATCGGCGTCGTCGGCAACCAGCCGGCCCAGCTGGCCGGGGTGCTGGACATCGACGCCTCCGCCAAGGCGGCACGCTTCGTGCGCACCTGCGACGCCTTCAACATCCCGATCCTGACGTTCGTGGACGTACCCGGCTTCCTTCCGGGCACGAGCCAGGAGTGGGGCGGCATCATCCGCCATGGCGCCAAGCTGCTCTACGCCTTCACCGAGGCGACCGTGCCGAAGCTGACGGTCATCACGCGCAAGGCCTACGGAGGCGCCTACGACGTCATGGCCTCCAAGCACATGCTGGCCGACTTCAACTTCGCCTGGCCGACCTCGGAGGTCGCCGTGATGGGTCCCGAGGGGGCGGTCAACATCATCTACCGTCGCGACATCGCCGGCAGCCCCACACCGGAGGAGCGCCGCCAGAAGCTGATGGCCGACTACAAGGCCCGCTTCGCCAACCCCTACACGGCGGCCGAGCGGGGCTACATCGACGACGTGATCGTCCCGCACGAGACCCGCCCGAAGCTGATCACTGCACTGCACACCCTGCAGACCAAGCGCGAACCGGGCCCGAAGCGCAAGCACGGCAACATCCCGCTCTAGGACCGCGCGGATGCCCAACCGGCGCCCCAAGCTCGAACTGATCGCCCCTTCCGCCTCCCCCGAGGAGGCGGCGGCGGTGGTCGCGGCGCTGGAGCGCTTCATGCGCGCCACCGCCCCCACCGCGGCGCCTGCAGCGCCAGCCAGCGACCCGTGGCGCCGCGCGGCCCTGATCGAAGGGGTCTCGAGGGACGATCGGGACGACATGCGCGACCCCTGGATAAATACCTAAAAGGCGCTAGGCTTTACCGTCAATATCGGTTCGGTCGTCCGCTCGAGCAGCTGCCGGGCGGATGCGTTCCCCTCTTGGAGGTCTTTTGATGGAGCCAGTGTCTGTCCCCGCCGCACGTGGAAGCCTCTCTGATCCAGAGGTGCTCCAGAACGTGCCGGGCCACGTCATCCCGATCCTTCAGCGGGAGTTCGACGACTTCAAGACAGAGGCGACCAAATTCCTCGCGGGGGACACCGAGGAAGACGAGTTCATCAAGTTCCGCCTCAAGCAGGGCGTCTACGGCCAGCGCCAGCCCGACGTGCAGATGATCCGCGTCAAGCTGCCCTTCGGCGGCATAACGCCGTCCCAGATGGAGTCCTTTGCGGACGTCGTTGAAAAGTACGTGCCCCTGAACAAGGGCCACGTGACGACCCGCCAGAACATCCAGATGCACCACATCCCGCTGCCGGACATCGAGAAGGCGATCCGCGAGCTCGGGGAATCAGGGCTCTCCAGCCGCGAGGGCTGCGGCAACACGGTGCGCAACGTCACGGGCGACCCGTGGGCGGGCGTGGCCAAGGACGAGCTGTTCGACCTGACACCCTATGCGGGTGCATACGTCCGCTACTTCGTGCGCCACCCCACGACGCAGGCGATGCCGCGCAAGATCAAGACGGCCTTCGACGGCGGCCCCCGGGACAGGGCCATCAGCGGCATCCACGACATCGCCTTCCGCGCCCGGGTCAGGGACATCGAAGGCCGTGGCGAGGTCCGCGGCGTCGAGATGCTGGTGGGCGGCGGCACTTCGATCATGCCCCGCGTGGCGCCGGCGCTCTACGACTTCGTGGAGCTGGAGAACGGCGACTACCTGAAGATCGCCGAGGCCGTCTTCCGGATCTTCGACCGCCAGGACTGGCTGCGCGTCAACCGCGCCCGGGCCCGGATCAAGGTGTTCGTGGACAAGTACGGCATCGATGAGCTGCGCAACCAGGTCGAGGAGGAGCTCAAGGGCGACTGGGTGGCCGAACGCGACTTCTCTCTGGAGGGGCGTCTGTTCTCAGACGACGAGCGCGAGGCCGCCCCGGCACCGCCGGAGAGCTATGGCAGCCCGAACGGCGACCTGTCCCGGTTCGAGCGCTTCCGCTCCTCCAACGTGGCCGAGCAGAAGCAGGAGGGCTTCGTGACGGTGGAGGTCAAAATCACCCGTGGCGATCTGACCCCGGAGCAGTTCCGCGGCCTTGCGGCGATCATGCGCGACTACTCGGGCGGCTATGCCCGCACGACGGTGCAGCAGAACCTGGTGCTGCGCTGGGTCCGCCAGGAGACCGTCTATGACCTCTGGCGCGCGCTCTCGGAGCTCGGCCTGGGCGAGGCCGGCTCACGCGAGATCACCGACGTCGTCTCCTGCCCGGGGACGGACTCCTGCAAGCTTGGCATCACCAGCTCGATGGGGCTCAACGCCGCCGTCCAGGAGCGGATCGAATCGCTGGAGATCACCGATCGGCTGACGCGGAGCATGAACATCAAGATCAGCGGATGCCCCAACGGCTGCGGCCAGCATCACGTTGCCAACATCGGTTTCACGGGCGCCTCGATCAAGGTGGGCGAGCACACGATCCCCGCCTACATTCCCCACGTCGGCGGCGTCTTCGAAGGCGGACAGGTCAAATTCGGCACGCGCCTGAAGCTGCGGCTGCCCTCCAAGCGCATCCCCGACGCGATCGAGCGCTGGATCGGCCACTATGAGTCCAACCGCCAGGAGGGCGAGGACTGGAACGCATATGTGGAGCGCGTCGGGACGGGTGAGCTGGAGTCGCTGGTAAAGGACCTGTCGCTGCCTGTCGATTTCGGTCTGGAGACGATGAATGAGTTCATCGACTGGAACCGCAACGTGCCGTTCGAAGTCATCCGCGGCGAGGGCGAGTGCGCGGTATGAGCCGCGATGAGTGATCAGGGCCAAGACGACGAGGCCGGGAAAGAAGAAATGCAACCAGTTGACAGTCACATAGCCGAGCAGGCAACCAATATCGACCCCGGCCTGAGCCTGACGCACACGCTGCGCGAGGCCGCCAGGCACGGCGCCGGCGCAGTGCTGCTGTGCTCCTTCCAGAAGGAGGAGTCGGTGCTGTTGGACGAGCTGCTGCGGCTCGATCAGGGAACCGGCCGCGCGGTCAAGGTCGCCACGATCGACACGGGCGTGCTGTTTCCCGAGACGCTCCAGGCCTGGCGTGCCTTCGAGGACCACTTCGGTGTCGAGATAGAGGTCTTTGACGCCAGCAGCCCCGGCTTGCCCTGGAGCGGGCCCGAGCACTGCTGCTCGGCCGCCAAGGTGGACGCGCTCGAGCGCTCCCTGGACGGCGCCCAGGCGTGGATCACGGGCATCCGGCGCGAGCAGGGCCCAACGCGGGCGGCCACGGAACTGATCGAACGCGACGACAAGCGCAAGCTGTGGAAGTACAACCCGCTGGCCCACTGGACCGACAAGGACCTGTGGCGGCGGATCCACGAGCGCGGCCTTCCCTACAACGCACTGCACGACCAGGGCTACGAGTCGATCGGCTGCGCCCCCTGCACTCAGCCGGGCAGCGGCCGCGAGGGCCGTTGGGCCGGGACCGACAAGACCGAGTGCGGGATCCACGTAGAGATCGTCGAGCCTTAGATGGTTGCCATCCAATGGGCGTAGCGACCCGTCCTCAGCTCAGCCACCTGCGGGCGCTCGAGTCCGAGGCGATCCATGTGATGCGCGAGGTGGCGGCCGAATTCGAGCGTCCCGTGCTGCTGTTCAGCGGCGGCAAGGACTCGATCGTGCTGCTGCGCCTGGCCGAGAAGGCCTTTCGCCCGGGGCCCTTCCCGTTCCCGCTGATGCACATAGACACCGGCGAGAACTTCCCTGAGGTGATCGAGTACCGCGACCGCCGCGTGACCGAGCTAGGCGAGCGGCTGATCGTGGCGAGCGTCCAGGAGTCCATCGACAAGGGCCGGGTGGTCGAGGAGACCGGTCCGCGCGCCTCGCGCAACAAGCTGCAGACGGTGACGCTGCTGGATGCCATCGCCGAGCACCAGTTCGACGCGGCCTTCGGCGGAGCGCGGCGCGACGAGGAGCGCGCGCGGGCCAAGGAGCGGATCATGTCCTTCCGGGACGACTTCGGCCAGTGGGACCCCAAGGAGCAGCGCCCGGAGCTGTGGAACCTCTACAACGGGCGCATCCACAAGGGCGAGCACGTGCGCGTGTTCCCGCTGTCCAACTGGACCGAGCTTGACGTCTGGGAGTACATCGACTCCGAGCAGCTCGAGGTCCCCTCGATCTACTTCGCCCACAAGCGCGAGGTCTTCCGCCGCGACGGCATGATCTACGCCTGGCATTCCGACACCGAGCTGATCGAGGGCGAGGAGGTCTTCACCGACACCGTCCGCTACCGGACGGTCGGTGACATGAGCTGCACCGGCGGGGTGATCTCCCAGGCGGTGAGCATCGAGGAGATCGTCCTGGAGATCGCGGCCACGACGCTGACCGAGCGCGGCGAGACCCGCGCGGATGACCGCGTCTCGGAGGCCGCCATGGAGGACCGCAAGAAGGCCGGGTACTTCTAGTGCCCGGCAGGACCCTCGAGAGGGGCGCGCTCCGCGCGCCGGGATGCGTGCGCGCCGTCCCAGACCGCGGGCGATGACCCTCGATCTGCTGCGCTTCACGACGGCCGGCTCGGTCGATGACGGCAAGAGCACGCTGATCGGGCGCCTGCTCTACGACTCCAAGCAGGTCTTCGAGGACCAGCTGGCGCAGGTCGCCCAGGCCAGCGCCAGGCGCGGCGGCGAGGGGACCTTCGACCTGGCCCTGCTGACCGATGGCCTGCGCGCCGAGCGCGAGCAGGGAATCACGATCGACGTCGCCTATCGCTACTTCGCCACGGCCAAGCGCCGCTTCATCATCGCCGACTGCCCCGGCCACCAGCAGTACACGCGCAATATGGTCACCGGGGCCTCCACGGCGGACGTCGCGGTCGTCCTGCTCGACGCCCGCAAGGGCGTTCTGGAGCAGTCCAAGCGCCACGCCTTCATCAGCGCCCTGCTGGGAATCCCGCAGATGGTCGTGGCGGTCAACAAGATGGACCTGGTCGATCACTCGCGTGAGCGCTACGAGGAGCTGGTGGCAGAGTTCTCGGGCTACGGCGAGCTGCTGAAGGGCGTCAAGGAGATCACCTACATCCCCATGTCGGCGCTCAACGGCGACAACGTGGTCGAGCGCTCGGCGCTGATGCCCTGGTATGAGGGCCCGCCGCTGCTGGAGTTCCTGGAGCAGGTCGAGGTCGCCTACGACCACCCGGGCGAGCGCCCGGCCCGCTTCCCCGTCCAGTGGGTGATCCGCCCCCAGGGAGGCGATGGGGCCGACTACCGCGGCTACTCCGGCCAGCTGGCGAGCGGTGCGCTGCGCCGTGGCGAGGAGGTTGCGGTGCTGCCCGGAGGCGGACGTACACGGATCGCGGCGATCGACACCTTCGACGGCGAGCTCGAGGAAGCGACGGCGCCGATGTCCTTCACGTTGCGCCTCGAGGACGAGCTGGACATCTCGCGCGGCGAGCTGATCTGCCACCCCGACGAGCTGCCCCTGGTGGCACGCGAGTTCGCCGCGGACATCTGCTGGATGGCGCAGCGGACTCTGACGCCGGGCGCCCGCTACCTGCTCAAGCACACCTCCAGGACCGTCACGGCCCTGATCGACGGGATCGATGACCTGGTGGACCCCCACACCCTGCAGCGGGGCGATCCCCCGGCGGAGATGGCGCTCAACGACATCGGCCGGGTGCGCCTGCGGACCTCGGCGCCGCTGGCCTTCGACGCCTACTCGAGCAACCGCCGCACGGGCAGCTTCATCCTGATCGACGAGGCGACCAACGCCACCGTCGCCGGCGGCATGATCGCCCCGCTTCCGCGCTGAAGGACGGCCGGGCGGGCCGCGCTCGCTAAGCTTCCGCGGCCGATGTTCAGCAAGGTACTGATCGCCAACCGCGGTGAGATCGCAATCCGCATTGCCCGCGCCCTCGACGAGCTGGGCGTCGGATCCGTGGCCGTCTACTCCGAGCTTGACCGCGATGCGCCCCACGTTGGGCGCGCCGCCGAGGCTTACAACCTCGGCGAGGGCCCGGCCGCAGAGAACTATCTGAACGTCGAGAAGATCCTCGACGCGGCGCGCCGCTCGGGCGCCGAGGCGATCCACCCCGGCTACGGCTTCCTGGCCGAGAACGCACCCTTCGCACAGGCCTGTGAGGACGCCGGGATCGTCTTCATCGGCCCTCCCGCCTCGGCCATCGAGGCGATGGGCTCGAAGACCAGGGCCCGCGAGCTGATGCAGGCAGCCGGTGTGCCGATCGTCCCGGGCACCACCCAGCCCGTGGAGACGGTCGCCGACGCCATGCGGATCGCCAAGGACGAAGTCGGTTTCCCCGTGGCCGTCAAGGCGGCCGGCGGCGGTGGCGGCAAGGGCTTCCGGGTCGCTCTCACCGAGGACGAGCTGGAGGGCGCCTTCGAGGGCTCGAGCCGCGAAGGCGAGAAGTTCTTCTCCGATGGCACCGTCTACCTGGAGCGCTACCTGCACAACCCCCGCCACGTCGAGGTTCAGGTGCTGGCCGACAGACACGGCAACGTCATTCACCTGGGCGAGCGCGACTGCTCGATCCAACGCCGCCACCAGAAGGTCATCGAGGAGTCCCCGGCCCCCGAATGGGTCGTCAACCCCGAGATCCGCGAACGGATCGGCCAGATCGGCGTCAACGCGGCAAAAGCGGTCGACTACGTCGGCGCGGGGACGATCGAGGGCCTGTTCGCCGGCTCCCATGACGGCGAGCCCGACTACTTCTTCCTGGAGATGAACACGCGCGTCCAGGTCGAGCACTGCGTGACCGAGATGACGACGGGCATCGACATCGTCAAGGAGGGCATCAAAGCCGCCGCCGGCGAGCCGCTCTCCTACGCCCAAGGCGACATCCAGCTGCGCGGGCACGCGATCGAGTGCCGCATCAACGCGGAGGACGCCTCAAAGAACTTCGCCCCCGCCCCCGGCAAGATCGGCCGCTACCGGGAGCCGTCGGGCCCCGGCGTGCGGGTCGACTCGGGCGTCCGCGAAAACGGCGAAGTCTCACCGATGTATGACCCGATGGTGGCCAAGCTGATCGTCTGGGACGCCGACCGCGAGCAGGCCACGAAACGGATGCTGCGGGCGCTCGAGGAATACGAGATCGAGGGTCTGAAGACGCTGATCCCCTTCCACAAAGCCCTCCTGGCCACCGAGGAGTGGGCGCGTGGGGACACCTGCCATGCGCTGCTCGAGGACAAGCAGTGGCTGAAGACGCTGGCCTTCCCGGCCGCGCCCAGGCCCACGGGCGAGGAGGATGAGCCCGAGACGGTCGAGCAGAGCTACGCGGTCGAGGTCTCCGGCAAGCGCTTCGACGTCCGGGTCGTAGGCCCGCCGTTCGCGGGCGGCTCAGGGGTCGCGGCCGCCCCCGCCAACGGCGCCAGAGCACCCAAGCGCAGCGACCGCAAGGCGACCAGCGCCGGCGGCCCCGACACCCTGGAAGCGCCGCTGCAGGGCAACATGTGGAAGGTCCTGGTCAAACAGGGCGACGTCGTCACCGAGGGCCAGCTGCTTTGCATCATCGAGGCCATGAAGATGGAGAACGAGATCACAGCCCACAAGGCCGGCACGATCGTAGAGCTGCCGATCCAGGAGGGCGCCCCGATCCAGGCAGGCGCTCCGATCGCCACGATCAAGAGCCAGGAGTAGGGGTCCGGGCGCGAGCGGCGCCGCTGATCGCATGAGCTCACCCGAGTGGTCGAATCCCGATCACGTCCATCGCTATCTGCGCCGGGCCGATGGCCACGGCCGGCGCTCGGAGGGCGAGGGCGCGCTGCTCGAACATGTGCCGCTGCAGGCACGGCGCGTGCTCGACCTGGGAACGGGCGACGGGCGCTTGCTGGCGATGCTTCAACGCGAGCGGCGCACGATGCGGGGCTTGGGGATCGACTCCTCTCCGGTCATGCTCGAGGCTGCGCGGGAGCGCTTCACGGGAGCCGACTGGGTCGAACTGGTAGCCCACGACCTGACCGATCCGCTGGGTCAGCTGGGGCGCTTCGACGTGGTCGTTTCCTCGATGGCCATCCACCACCTGGAGCACGAGCGCAAGCGTTCGCTCTACGCCGAGGTGTTCGATCTGCTCGAGCCCGGCGGCGTGTTCGCCAATTTCGAGCACGTCGCCTCACCGACCGAGCGTCTGCATCTGGCGTTCTTCGCGGCGATCGAGGAGCCGATCGATTACGAGGACCCCTCCGACCGTCTGGCCGACGTCGCGACGCAGCTGGGCTGGCTGCGCGAGGTCGGCTTCGAGGATGTCGACTGCTACTGGAAGTGGCTCGAGATGGCGCTCCTGATCGGGCTCAAGCCGCGCTGAGCGCGGCCATGTTGCGCTCGTGGATGCGGCGCTGCTCGCGCGAGCGCCGTCCCGGCGGCAGCTCCGCTTGGGCGGCGCCCTCGCCGAGGGCCTGCAGATAGGCCAGATCCTGCTCGAGGATCCCAAGCGCAGTGCTCGAGTCGAGCACCGGGCCGTGGCCCGGGACGACGTGCTCGGCACGCTCGACGAGCGGACGTAGGCCCGCGAGCGTGGCTAGGTAGGCCGCGCGGCCGCCTCCCGGGCTGAGCATCGGGATCTCTATCTCCGACAGGTAGTCCCCGACGACGAGGACGCCTGCCCAGGGCGCCCAGATGGCCATGCCGTCGGCCGTGTGACCGTCGGTGGGATGCAGCTCCATCTCCTGATCGCCGATCTCGAGATGGCCGGGGACCGGCAGCGCCTGGGGAGCTCCCAGCGCCAGCGGCCGCGGGCGCTCCAGGTAGAGGCCTTCGTCGAAGGCCCTCAGCTCGCGCTGGGCGGTGCCCGGTTCGGCGGCCAGGCGGCGTGCGCTGGACTCGGCGCAGCCCAGGAGCGCACCGGGGAAGGCCAGGGGGCCGAGCAGGTGATCCCAGTCGGCGTGGGTGGCCAGCAGGCCGCTCAGGGGCGGGAAGCGGGCCTGCTCGAGCAACGAGGGAAGCAGCTCGAGCTCATCCGGCAGGACGGGCGAGTCGATCAGGAAGCTCTCGCCCGCCGGGCCGGGGCCGCCTGCGGGAACCTCGATGACCCCCAGGGGACCCTCGCCACCGTCCCGGCGCCGCTCCACGGTCCCGCGCAGGAGGACGCAGTTGACATGCAGGACCGAGCTGGTTATGACCAGCGCGTCGGCGTGCAGGGCCCTCGCCCGCACCGGCTCAGGTGACGCCGAGCAGCTTGGCGGCCTCTTTGAGGTTTGTGACCTCGGCCGTCGGCTTCTTCTGGGAGGAGTCGAGCGTCTCCTTGTTGCGGTTGACCCAGATCACCGGAACACGCTGTTTGATGCAGGGGGCCACGTCGTGGTAGTGGCTGGCCGCCACGTGGACCCAGCCGCGCTTGCCACCCATGCGCCTGGCGCACTCGGTGAAATGCGGCGGTTCGGGCTTGTAGGAGCGGACCTGCTGGGCGGTCACGACGAGGTCGAAGTCGATGCCGATGTGGCGGCGGGTCTGGCCGAGCAGCTTGTCGTCGATGTTCGAGAGCAGGCCCAGTTTGTATTTTTTGGCCAGCTTCTGCAGCTGCACGCTGGTTTCCTTGAAGGGCATCCAGCGCTGCACGGAGTCGGGCAGGAAGCCCGAGCGCGAGGGCTCGAGCGCCCAATCGAGCCGTTTGGCGATCTCGATGGCGGTCCGGCGCAGGACCTCCGCGTAGAGCTCGTAGGAGCCCCCCTCGATTTCGCGCTCGATCTCGTGGAACATCGGGATCAGGACGGCGCGGTCAAGCTCGACCCCGTCGCGGGCGGCCTCCTTGGCGAAGGCGTCGTAGATGCCCGTCTCCCAGTCGATCAGGGTTCCGTAGACATCGAATGTGACGAAGGTGACGTTCTTGGGGATCGGCATCGCGGGGGCATTATGCCGCGCCTGAGCCTCGGGCCGCGGCGCGGGGGTCCCCGAACGGGGTCAATGCACGCCGTCTGCCGTCTTGCGTTAGAGTCCCGCGCCGCAAATGGACCTCCTGGAGTACCAAGGCAAGCAGCTGTTCGCCCGTCACGGATTGAGGGTCTCCTCCGGCAAGGCTGTCGAGAACGTCGAGGACGCCGTCACCGCGGCCGGGGAGGTCGGCTACCCGGTGGTCGTCAAGGCCCAGGTCCTGATCGGTGGACGGGGCAAGGCGGGTGGCGTCAAGCTGGCCGCCGACGAGGCCGAGGTCCGTGAGCACGCCGGCAACATCCTCGGCATGGACATCAAGGGCCACACCGTCCGGACGGTGTGGATCGAGCACGCCTCGGACATCGCCTCCGAGTACTACGCCTCGATCCTGCTCGACCGCTCCGCCAAGAAGCCGCTGCTGATGTTCAGCATCGAGGGCGGCGTGGACATCGAAGAGGTCGCCGAGCAGACTCCCGAGAAGCTGATCCGCCTGCACATCGACCCGCTTGACGGCCTGACGCACGACGAGGCCCTCAAGGTGGCGCGCGACGGCAAGGCCGACGAGGACATCCAGGACGGGGTAGCCGACGCCCTCGTGGCCCTCTACGACGTCTGGCTCAAGGAGGACGCGACGCTGGCCGAGATCAACCCCCTGATCGTGACCCCCGAGCGCGAGGTCAAGGCGCTTGACTCCAAGGTCTCACTGGACGGCAATGCGCTCTACCGCCACCCCGAGAACCAGTCCCTCTCCGACAGCGAGAACGAAGACCCGCTCGAGCGCCGGGCCAAGGAGGAGGGCGTTCAATACGTCAAGCTGGATGGAGACATCGGCATCCTCGGCAACGGCGCCGGCCTGGTCATGTCCACCCTGGACGTGGTGGCCCAGGCGGGCGGCAAGCCTGCCAACTTCCTTGACGCCGGCGGCGGATCCAACGCCGAGACGATCAAGCAGGCCGTCGATCTGATCCTCGCCAACACGGCCGTCAAGGCGGTCCTGTTCAACATCTTCGGGGGCATCACCCGCTGCGACGAAGTGGCGGAAGGGCTGATCGCGGCCTTCGGCGAGATCAAACCGACGGTGCCCTTCGTGGTCCGCCTGGACGGGACCAACGACGAGGCCGGCCGGCGCCTGCTGGCCGAGGCCGAGCTGCCCAACGTGTTCCCTGCCAAGACGATGAACGAGGCGGCCGAGAAGGTCGTCGCGCTGGCCGCCGGAGGAAACGCCTGATGTCCGTTCTGATCGACGAGAGCACCCGCCTGTGCGTCGCCGGCATCACCGGCCGCGAGGGCACCTTCCACACGCTCAACAACCGCAACTACGGCACCAACGTGGTCGGTGGGGTTACGCCCGGCAAGGGCGGCCAAGACGTGGAGGGGATTCCCGTCTTCAACAGCTGGGCTGAGGCCGTCGCCGAGGTCCAGCCGAACACGGCCATGATCTTCGTGCCGCCCCGCTTCGCCGCCGACGCGATCCTCGAGGCGGCCGCCGCCGGGGTCCAGCTCGTCATCACCATCACCGAGGGCATCCCCGCCCATGACGAGTTGCGCGTCTACAACACGCTCAAGCGTGACCACCCCGGCACACGGCTGGTCGGCCCCAACTGCCCCGGCATCCTCTCGCCCGGCAAGGCCAACGTCGGGATCATCCCCGCCTCCTTCTTCAAGGCCGGCAACGTCGGCGTGGTGTCCCGCTCGGGCACGCTGACCTACCAGATCGGTAACGAGATCGCCCAGGCCGGCTTCGGATGCAGCTCGATCGTGGGCATCGGCGGCGACCCGGTCCCCGGCTCCTCCTTCGTGGACATCCTCGAGCTTTTCGAGGGCGACGCGGACACCGAGCTGGTCGTCCTCTCGGGCGAGATCGGCGGCTCGGCCGAGGAAGAGGCGGCGGACTACATCGCCGAGCACATGTCGAAGCCCGTCGTGGCCTACATCGCGGGCTTCACCGCCCCGGCAGGCAAGCAGATGGGCCACGCCGGCGCGATCGTCTCGGGCTCCTCGGGCACCGCCGCGGCCAAGGCCGAGGCGCTGGAAGCGAAGGGCGTGCGGGTCGGGCGGACGCCCACCGAAGCAGCCCAGATCGCCGTCGAGGTGCTCGGCGGCACCCCCGTCACAGCATCCTGACGCAGCCCTCCGGCGCGCCCCGGGGCGGGTAGGCTTCCCCCAATGGACGAGCGGGCCGTCGCGCAGACGCTCCTGGAGCTCGAGCGCAAGCTGATCGAGCTGGAGCAGACACTTCACTCGATCGCCTCCGGCGGGACGGCCGCGCGCCACGCCCCGGCGCCGCCCTCGCCGGCGGGACGGATCATCGACGAGACCGCCGAGGCGCGCGAGCCCCGCCACGAGCCCCCGGCGCACGCCACCCGAGTCCCGGCCCCCTACACCTACGGGACCCCCGGGCACGAGGCGCCCACGCCCGGTCCGCCGGAGGCGCGCCGGCCGCCACCGCCGCCGACACCGCCGGCCCAGATCGGTCCTGCGGCGGGCCCCGCCGAGCTGCTGCGCTTCCGCGAGCGCCTCGAGCGAGCGGCCAGAGATCTGACCCACGACTACGACGAGTTGCTCGGGCGCCTAAGCTACCCCCCCATGTCCACCACCCCAGGCCCCACGATCTCCTTCGCCCGCGGCGTCCCCTCGCTCGACATCATCGACGTGGAGGGACTGCGCGAGGCGGCCGTCCGAGCCTTCAACAGCGACCCCGAGGGGACAACCGCCTACGGCACGGCCGTCGGCTACCCGCGTCTGCGCAGCTGGATAGCCGACAAGCACGGCGTCGAGCCCGAGCGCGTCCTCGTGACCAACGGCTCCCTGCAGGCCGATGCCTTCCTGTTCGACCACCTGGTCCACCCCGGCGACGAGGTCGTCGTGGAGAGCCCCACCTACGACCGGACGCTCCTGGGCCTGCGCCACCGCGGCGCCCAGCTGCACGCTGTCGAGCTGAGCCAGGACGGGATCGACACGGACGCGCTGGCGCACCTGCTGGAGCAGGGGGCGCGGCCCAAGCTGGCGCACATCATCCCCAACTTCCAGAACCCCGCCGGCTACACGCTCTCGCTGCAGCGCCGCCAGGCGCTGCTGGCGCTGGCCGAGTCCTATGACTTCGTGATCCTCGAGGACGACCCCTATGGCGAACTGCGGTTCACCGGCGAGAACGTCCCGTCGATGCTCTCGCTCGACCCCAGGCATGTCGTCTACGCCTCCTCCTTCACCAAGACGGTCGCGCCGGGAGTGCGCGTCGGCTACCTGGTCGGGCCGACGGAGCTGATCTCCGAACTGGTCAAGCAGGCGACCAACACCTACATCTCTCCCAACATGGTCTCCCAGTCGCTGGTCTATGAGTTCTGCGCCTCGGGCGCCATCGAGCGCTCGATCGAAACCGTCAAGACGGCCCTGTCCGAGCGTGCCCGGACGCTCGCCGAAGCACTGCGCTCGCAGCTCCCAGAGGCTGAGTTCGTCGAGCCCCAGGGCGGCTATTTCATGTGGGTGACGCTGCCTGAGGGAACCGATGTCCACGCTCTCTTCAAGGCCGCGGCCGACCGCGGCGTGGCGTTCGTCAAGGGAACCGACTTCCTGCTGGAGGGCGGCGAGAACACGCTTCGCCTGGCCTACTCAGGAGTCACACCGGCTGAGATCGAGACGGGCATCGCCCGCCTCGCCGAGGCCTACCGCTCGCTTTAGGCGCCGCCGCGCTCGATCTGCGCGGCGGACTCGAAGCGCGGCGACCAGGGCTGGGCCGAGCTCGTCCACAGCTCGAAGGCCGGCTCCACCCAGGATGCGTCATCGAGGCTTCCCACCTTGAGCAGGGCCGCGTCGGGCAGGACGGCCGAGTAGGTGTAGAGCGGCGAGCCGCAGAGGTTGCAGAAGAAGCGCTCGGCCGCGCCGCCGTGATCCTCGCCGTAGGTGGTGAACGAGGCGACGGAGTCGCCCTGCACGGTCATTGCGGCCCGCGGCACGCCGACGACGACGGTGAAGGGGCCTCCCGTCTGGCGCTGGCAGTCCTTGCAGTGACAGGCGCCCTGGACGACCGGCTCGCCGTCCACCGCGTAGGTGACGTTGCCGCACATGCAACGCCCCGTGATCCTCGCGCCCCCGCTCATGTGGCAGAAGCTACACGATCGCGGGTGCCACGTCCGGGAATCGCACTCAACCGCCCCTGCGGGCTGTCGAGCCGGTAGTGATCCACAGGTGCGCCCCAACGCGCCGGGACTGCCCGGTCGAGTAGGAGGCCGTGTGTTCACAGGGGGGCTGCGGATCCTTCGGCGCCCCCGCCGGCAGCGAGCTGACGATGGCCGCGCCGGTGTAGATGCGCCAGAAGCTGCTCGCCGCACCGAACCGGGCAGGTGTCGAGGAGCTCTCGATGGCGAGCAGCGCGCTCGTGCGCTGATCGAGGATCAGCTCCGTGCGGACCTCGATGTCGTCAACAGTGGCTCCGCCACCCTGGCTGGTCAGCTGAAGGCCGAGGCCTTCGCGGCCGGCCGGGTCACGGACCACGCCGAGAAGCCTGACCCTCGAGAGCCCAGCGGCGACCTCGTAGAGGGCCCTGCGGAGCGCCGGGGAGGCGGAGCCCTGGCCGAGCAGCTCGCCGATCCGGCCGAGCAAGGCCACTTCGGCGACGGGATCCGGCTGGGGGCCATGCGGGAAGACTTCACGATCGAGCTCGCGCCGCAGAACAGCCGGGTCGCTCGAGAGCCTCAGCAACACGGCGGAAGAACTTCCGCCGCAGCCCGCCGCAAAGGCCACATCGGACTCGCCGACCCCTTCGGCGGCGGCTTTGCGCCTGAGAAGGCCGGCGCATCGGCGGGCCTGCCGGGCGTCTGAGACCCGCGGGTAGGCGACCACCGTCCGCTGGAAGCCGGAGCTGTCCGGAGCGGACCATGTTTCCGAGACGCCGGCGCTGACGGTTTGACACCCCCGGGCCGGGACGTCGGCTCTCGTCCTGGTCTTCACGAACAGATACTGCCCGGATGCGGGGGCTCGCCCCGGCACCGAGCCCGCCGTCGCGGCGAGCCTGTTGAGCGCCGCGACGGCCGAGGAGACGCCGCCGGAGGGTGCTCCACCGCGGCCGATGCCAAGGCCGGCGGCGACGGCCAGCAGCAGGAACGCGGCGAGGATGGCCGCACGAGCGCGCCATGAGCCGGCCTTCAGCCGCGCCCCCGGCCGCGACCGTGCATCCCGGGCCGCGCCGCTCTCGCGTTCCATCGCCGACTGGAGCCTGGCTCTCGCCAGGGCCACCGCCTCGTGTCCCGCGCGCGGCGGGTCAGGAGCCAGCGCGCGAATCTGCGAGAGCTCGTCGTTCATGATCGGGCCTCCTCCGTTTGAGTCATCTTTGAATCGACCACGGCCCGCAGCTGGGCACGGGCTCTGGCCAGGCGCGAGCGGACCGTCCCGACGGGGATCGCGAGCGCCTCGGCGATCTCCTGGTAGGTCAGCTCCGCCCAGGCGTGGAGCAGCAGGATCTCCCTCTGCTCCTCGTTGAGCGTCTGCAGGGCCACCGCCACGATCCCCAGCCGATCGTCGCCGGGCGCCCCCGCCCGGGCGTCAGCGCCCGCAGCGCAGATGTCAGGTCTCGCGCGAAGACGCTGCAGGACCTGGCGGCTCGAACGTTCGGCCCGCAGATGGTTCAAGAGCAGACGCGAGGCGATGCCGTAGAGCCAGGGCAGTGCGCTCCCCCCTTCGCTTGAGAAGCTGGCGCGCCGGCGAAATGCCACGAGGAAGGTCTGCGAGCTCAGGTCATCCGCTACCGCTGAGCGGGAGCGACGAGCGAGGTAGCGGTGGATCGTCTGAAAGTGACGGTCGAAGATCGCAGCGAACTGCTCGGGGTTGAGCAGCGACGCAGCGATCAGTTCCGTGTCCGAGGTGCTTCCCGGGGCGATCACACCTTTCTATTGTCGCGGCGCCCGGAAAAGTTCCGAGCACGACGGCCGGCGAGACCAACCCGCTGATGCGGGCAGGCCTAGCGCCCGTAGCGCTGCCCGAGCACCAGCTGCTCGGGCAGGGCGGTGCGCGGCGGCGGCGAGGGGTCGGCGATCACCGAGACCGTCTCGGCGACGCTCGGGGTGAGCGCGCAGCGCTCACCGGCAGCGGTCTCGATCAGGACCTTGGCGTCGTCGCTCTCGCGCACCACGCCCTCCAGGCCCGGCTCTATGCCGGAGGCCTTTAGGTAGTGCAGCAGGTCCTCGGCCTCGTTCTCGAACCGGAGGATCTTGACGCTGGCGCCGATCTCCACGTCGGCCAGCGGCACCCCGGCAAGGCGCGCCCCGGCGGTGATCGGATGGCCGTGGGGACAGGTCTTGGCGTCGCCGATGGCGACGAGCATGCGTTCCTCGAGCACCGGGGACATGGCGTGCTCGAGCCGCTCGGCCTCCTCGTGCACCTCGTCCCAGGGGACGCCCAGCACGTCGGTCAGGAAACGCTCGATCAGGCGGTGGCGGCGGACGATCCCCTCGGCGTGCTCGGCGCCGCTCTCGGTGAAGGCGATCGCGCGGTCGGCTCCTCGGGTGACGTAGCCGTCGCGTTCCAGGCGGCCGATCATCTCGTGCACCGTCGGCGCCGAGAGCTGCATGGCGCGGGCGACGTTTGCGCCGGTCATCGGCAGGCGCGCCTCCTGCAGCCAGAAGAGGCTCTGCAGGTACTCCTCCTCGGCGACCGTCGCGCTCTGTGAGCTCACGGCCTTGATGCTAGAGGACCGCTCAGGAGCGCAACTGCTCGTATGTGCATTCCTCGGCGCTGCGATCCTCGCGCCAGCGGCGGAGCTTGGCGCCGTGGCGGATGCGCCCCGCGGAGACATGGTCGAAGTCGATCTCGACGACCAGCTCGGGGCGCAGCCCGATCCACTCGAGGTCCTTGCCGGCCGACCAGCGGCTGGGGTCCGCCGAGCCGCGCTCGCCCGACTGGAAGGGCTCGAGGAAGCCGACCAGGCGCCGCTTCTCGGCCGCCGTCAGACCTGAGCAGTGCCCGACGACGCGCAGCTCCCCGTTGTCATAGAGGCCGAGGATCAGCGCCCCGACGGTGCCCTGCTCCTTGCCGGGCCTCCATCCGACGACGACCGCATCGATCGTCCGCACGCGCTTGACCTTCGCCATGCCCTTGCGCTCGCCCGGCCGATAGGGAGCCGTGCGGTCCTTGGCGATCGCTCCCTCGGCCCCCTCGAGCCAGACGGCGGCCTGCTCGACCGTGGCCACCGTCGGCATCAGCTCGACGGGGGCGTCTGCGAACTCAACTTTCCCGAGCAGCGACTCGAGGGCCTCGCGGCGCTCGTCACAGGGAAGCTCCAGCAGCGAGCGCTTGCCGTCGGCCAGCAGGTCGAAGGCGACATAGACCGCCGGGGTCTCCTTGGAGAGGCGTTCGACCCGCGAGGCCGCCGGATGGATGCGCTGGCCGAGAGCGTCGAAGTCCTCGTGGCCATCGGCGCCGCGCACGACGATCTCCCCATCGAGCACGTAGCGGCCCTCGGGCAGGGCCAGCTCGGGGAAGTAGCGCCCGAGCGGTTTGCCGTTGCGCGACTGGAGGTAGATCTCGGCTCCATCCACGAAGGCCAGGCAACGGAAGCCGTCGAGCTTGATCTCGTAGCGGTACTGCTCACCCTCCGGCAGCTCCTTGCGCGAGAGCGCCAGCTGCGGCTTCAGCGGCGGCTCGAGGGAGAGCGTCATCCGTTGTCCCCGTCCGGCGCGGAGGCCTTGCCCTTGCGCGCCCTGCTCGGCTGCACGCGCGGGGGCTCACCTTTCTGCTTGCGGAAATGCGGCGGCCAGGGCGCGTCGCCAAGGCCCTCCGCCTCGTCGCGGGCGGCCAGCTCGAGCAGGCCGTCCAGCCGGCCCGGGTGCTCGTCGATCTTCGCCGCGGGATCGCCTCGCTCGGCCAGCCGCGCCGGCACCGTCTTGAGCGTAAGCTCGGCCGGCTCGACGGCCGCCACCTCCTCCCACTCGAGCGGACAGGAGACACGGGCGTCGGGCACCGCCCTGACCGAGTAGGCCGAGGCCACCGTCCGGTCGCGGGCGTTCTGGTTGTAGTCGATGAAGACGCCCTGGCGTTCCTCCTTCCACCAGCGGCTGGTGGCCCGCCCGGGCATCCTGCGCTCCACCTCGCGTGCCAGCGCCAGGGCCGCCCGCCGGACTTCTTCGAAGCTCTGCTCGGGGTGCAGGCGGACGTAGATGTGGATCCCCCGCGAGCCCGATGTCTTGGGGAAGCCGAGCAGGTCGTGCTCCTCGAGCACCTCGCGCACGCCAACGGCGACCTGGCGGACCTCCTCGAACTCCACCCCGGGGCCAGGGTCCAGATCGACCCGCAGCTCGTCGGGGTGATCGAGGTCCTCGCGCCTGACCGGCCAGGGGTTCCAGTCGATCACACCGAGGTTGACGCCCCAGACGAGATGAGCGGCGTCATTGGGCACCAGCTCGCGCGCGTGGCGGCCGCTGGGGAACGTCACCGTCGCAGTCTGCAGCCACTCGGGAGCACTGTCCGGAACGCGCTTCTGAAAGAAGGGCTCGCCCTCGACGCCGTCCACCCAGCGCTTCATGACCGTCGGGCGCTCGCGCAGGTGCAGGACGACCTGCTCGGCGCACTGCAGGTAGTAGCGGACGAGGTCGAGCTTGCTGACGGCGACCGCCGGGAAGTAGAGCTTGCTCGGACTGGAGACCCTGACCTCGTGTCCGCAGACATCGATGATCTCGTGCTCACCCTTCTTCGCGGCCATTGCTGGAAGGATGACCGATCATGCCCGGTGGCAGCGCAATCCCCACCCGCACGCTGATTCTCAGCCAGCCGCTGGGGGAGCGACTGAGCGCCGGCCGCACCGCCGAGGCGATCGCGGCCGGCATGGTCGAGGCGGGCGCACCCGCACCCGAGCTCTGCCCGCTCGAGGCATCCGTGCCGGGCGCCAAGGCCCGGGTGCTGCTCGACGGACTGGGCTTCGACACACGCATGCGAGCCTCCAGAGCGTTGTTGCTGGCGGTCAGAGCGCTTGAGGAGGAGACGCTGGCGGGTAGCCTCGCCTTCGAGGCCGCCACACGCGCGCGCCAGTCGGGGGTACCCTGCTATGCCGTTGCCGGCGCCAACCATCTGAACGCATTCGACCTGCGGATACTCGACGTCCAGATGGTCATCGAGGCCGCCACGCCACGAGCACTGCGCAGCGCCGGACGCCGGCTGGCGGGGATCATCTGAAGCTCAGCGCTGGCAGCCGGGGCACCAGAACGTCAGGCGGTTCTCATCGCCCTGTTCGCGCTGGCGGATCAGCGTGCCGCAGCGCGGGCACGGCCGGCCCGCATGCCCGTAGACCGCCCGCGGCCGGGCCTCGAATCCGTCGCGGGCCGACTGGGCCATCCGCTCGCGGGCGAAGGCGACGATGGCCAGGGCCTCTGCGTCGGGCACCGTGGCGGTCTCACGCCACGGGTTGACCGCCGCCGCGAAACAGCTCTCGGCCTTCCACAGGTTGCCGATCCCGGCCAACGTTCGCTGGTCGAGCAGGGCATCGCCGATCGCGCGGGTGGGATCGTCTTCGCGCAGGCGGCGCAGAAAGCGCTGCTCGTCGAAGCGCTCCCCGATCACATCCTGGCCGAGCCTCGCCAGACGTGGATCGCTGCGGGCGCGCTCGGCGCTCAGCAGCTCCAGCACGGGTCCATCGAACTGGACCACCTCACGCTCGCCCGAGCGCAGCACGAGCCACGCTCGGCGCGGCGCCCGGCGCCAGCGCTCGCCGCGGCGGCTGACCCCCCAGGAGCCCGTCATGCGCAGGTGGGAGTGGATCACCAGGCCGCCGGAGAACCGCAGGAACAGGTGCTTGCCGTGGGCATCCACGGACTCCACGACACGTCCCGCGAGGCGTTCGGGCCAGCGCTCGGAGCGGTGGCGCGGGTGTGGCGTACGGATCTCCTCTGGCACCTGCCCCTCGAGCACAGGCCGGATCCGGTTGGCGGCATAGTGGATCGTGTCGCCCTCGGGCACTCCTCCTACGAAAGCAGGCCCGGCTCGTTCTCCGGTGCCTCTGCCGAGCCGTCGGCCAGGCGCCCGATCAGCTCGTGGACGAGCCTGGCCGCCTGCGCCACCGTGCGGTAGTCCAGGTTGCCGGGCAGATCGCTCAGGAGGTGATAGTTGGCCGGGCTGCGCCACTCGGTGATCGAAAGCAGGGTGGCCGTCGGGTAGCCGGCCCGGCTGGGGATGATGCTGTCGGTGGAGGCGCGTGCTTCAAAGCCGCGCTCGAGCGGGATCTCGAGGTACTCGGCGCTTTCTGCCAGCAGGTCGCGCAGCCACGGGCCCTGGTAGCGCTCCATGCGGATCGGACCCTCGGCCTCGAGCATCACCAGATGTGGCGATCCGACCGTGTCGAGGTTGACGAAGCTCGTACGCGCCGCCGGCAGCTCTGGCCCGTGGCGGGCGAGGAACGCGCGGATCCCGTCCTGCAGGGTCTCCTCGGCGCCGCAGGAGACGAGCAGCACGCGAAGCCCCTCGGCGGGCTGCTCGCGCAGCAGCTCTGCCAGAGCGACGAGGGCTGCCACCCCGGAGAGGTTGTCGTTTGCGCCCGCCACCGTTGGGCTGCGCCAGATGTCGGCCACGACCGCTGTGCCGGCGCCGCCGAAGAGGATGGCGCCAAGCGCCAGACGACGGCGCCCCGTGAGGGCCGCGAGCAGCGAGAGCACGGGTCCCGCCAGGCCGATCCACCATTGCGGCAGAGGCCGTTTGGCTCTCGCCATCCGCTGGGGCGCCAACTCGAACAGCCGCTTCTGCAGGGTCTGGTCGAACAGCAGGCCTGTCTGGGGGGCATCGTGGTGGGCGAGCACCACCAGCGTCCGCGACGCATGGCGGTCACCGGCCTCGGCGATCACGTTGACCGTCTGGCGGCGGCGGCGCACCAGCCGGCGCACCAGGCGCGGGCCGTTGTGGGCCTCGTCGATGATCCCGGCGATGCCCAGCCCGACCGTCAGTGCTCCGGCTCGCGGCCGGCCGCGCAGGATCAGCAGCGCGCCGAGGATGCCCATCAGGCCCAGGCCGGTGGCGGTCGGCGGGAAGGTTCCCCAGGAGGGCTCGTCCTCGAGCGTCACCCGGACCCCCTCGACGGCCCCCAGACGCTCGGCCAACCACTCCGCTGCGGCCCGCTCGCCCGGCGAGCAGGGTGTCCGGTCGAGCCGGGCGAGCGTCTCCACGACCTCGCGTAGGACGGCCTCGACGGTTTCGGGCGCGGATCGGCTGGCGGAGCTCACCGCTTCATTGTTGCGCCTGGCGGGGCTCGCGGGCGCATGGTCCGCCCGCGAGGCGGATCGTTAGGCTCGCTCTGTGATGGACGAGCCCGAGCCAACCCCGAGCCCTGCTGCCCGAGCGGCCCGGGCACGCGCGCTGCCCTCGCCGGGGGTGCGCCGGGCCACGGTCATCGGCGCGGGCTCCTTCGGCACTGCCCTGGCGGTGCTCCTAAACCGGGCCGGCGTCCGCACGACATTGCAGACCCGCACGGCCGAGCAGGCCGCCACGATCGACTCCGAGCGCGAGAACGCGGTCTACCTGCCCGGTGTGCCGCTGCCCGGTGGCCTGCGTGTCGAGCCTGCCTCCGCCGGCGCCGCACGGGCGGACTTCGTGTTCCTGGCCGTGCCCTCGCGCCAGGTCGGCGAGGCGATCGACAGTCTCATCGCGGCGGGAGTCGGGCGCCGAACGGCGATCGTCTCCGTCGCCAAGGGGCTCGTGCCCCCCGAGGGGCTGCCGCCGACCGTGGTCCTCAGCGAACGGTTCGGGGCCGCCCGGGTGGCCTGTCTCGGTGGGCCCGCCCATGCGCAGGAGATGGTCGATTCGGGCGCCGCCCTGGTCGCCGCCTCGACCGAGGAGGAGCTGGCCCGGACGCTCGCCCAGCTGTTCATCCGTTCAGGCGTCGTCTGCGAGCAGTCCAACGACCCGGTCGGCGTGGAGCTCGCCGGAGCCGCCAAGAACGCCGCTGCGCTCGCCGCCGGGGCCACCGAGGCGCAGGGCCTGAACGCCGCGGGGGCCGCCGCCGGGCACATCTTCGCGGAGGTCTGGCGCCACGCCGAGGCGCTGGGCGCCCGGCCCGAGTCGATGATCGGACTGGCCGGGGCGGGCGACCTCGTGGCCACCGCCCTGGCGGCCCAGAGCCGCAACCGCCGGGCCGGGGAGCTGCTGGCGGCCGGGGTGCCGGCGGCTGAGATCCCGCAGCGCATCGGTCAGGCCGTCGAGGCGCTCGAGTCGGTGCCGCTGCTGGCCCTGGCCCTCGATCAGGCCGGGGTGTCGGCGCCCGTGACCGTGGCGCTCGGCAGGCTGATCGCCGGCGAGCTGCCGCTGCAGGACTGGGTCGCCCTGGTCAGGGCCACGGTGCCCCCGCCGGCGCTCTGGCGCCGGCGCCCGCAGCCTGGCTTCTGGCGGCGCTTCTGGCGCTCGCTGACAAAGCCGCGTTGAGCGCGGGCTAGATGGCCGGTTCGGCCATCAGCGTGCTGATGACGGCCTCGTAGACGCCCTGGCCATGACCGGCCTCGGCGACACGCACGTTTCCCCGCCCGGCGATCGCCTCGCGCATCGAGGGGTCGCGCTCGAGCGAGTTGGCCACCAGCCACATGCTGCCCACCTCCTCCGCACAGGCGAGGTCCTCGCGCGAGTCCCCCACCGCGAGTGTCTCCGCCCGCTCGTAGCCGCGGATGCGGCGGTGCAGCGCCACGGCACCGGCCTTGGAGGCGCCGATGGGGACGAGGTGGTAGCAGCGGACATGGGGCAGTGCCGCCAGCGCAGGCGAGCGTCGATTGACGACGCCGTTGTCCACCAGCCGCAGTCCGCCGTGGCCCTGCTCGAGCAGCAGGGTGTCCGCCTCGCCGGCGTCGATCAGGCCGCGGAAAAGGTGTGAGACCTCCCGGCCCTGGTGCCAGGGCTCGTGGAACTCGAGCCGGCCGGCGTAGTGCTCGAGCAGCAGCGCCACCGCGCCCGAGGCCTCGATCTGCTGAGCGATCGTGAGCTCGCCTGGGAGCATCTCGCCGGTCAGCCAGTGCTCCTCTCCGTCAAGGACCAGGCAGGCGCCTGCCTCATAGATGAAGCTGCCCTGACCGAACAGGCGCGCGTCCTCCTCGACCTGAACGCGCCGGCGCCCGGACATAAGGACCACCTCTACATCCGCCCGCAGGCAGGCCTGGATCGCGCGGACGCCCTCCAGGGAGATGTTGCCATCGCCGTCGTGCAGCAGCGATGCGTCGCGGCCGAGCAGCGTTCCGTCGAGGTCGACATAGAGGCAGCGGGTGGCGCCGGGGAGGCTCACGAGAGCTCCAGCGAGGCCAGCGCCGGGCGCTCGGGGGGCACGGGGACCGCGCCGGCCGGTGCGGGCGCGAGGCGCCCCTCACGCTCGACGCGGGCCGCCACCGTCGCAAGGACCGTTCGGGCCATGGCCGCGAGAGCCGAGAGCGGCTGGTGCGGGTTGCGGTGCTCGTCCAGGTCGACCTGCGCCATGCCCTGAAGGCCGACCGTCCTGTAGACATCGATCAGCATGGCGATCTCGACGCCGTATCCGGTCACGAAGGGCAGCTGCTCGAGCAGCTCGCGCCGCGCCGCCACCTCTCCGGCCAGCGGCTGGCGAACCGCCTCGAGCTCGGGGTAGAACAGCGCCAGGGCGGGACGGGCCGTCAGGTGGTTGACGCGCCCGCCGCCCTCTCCGGCCGGCTCACCGGCACCCACCAGCGGGCGCCGGTAATAGCCCTTGACGAAGCTGACTCCCGGCTCGCAGACCAGCGGCCCGAGCAGTCCGCTCGCAAAGTGCTCGGAGAAGTCCTGGGTGTCGGCGTCAAGGAAGCAGACCAGCTCGCCCTCAAGGCAGCCCAGCGCCCGCCACATCGCGTCGCCCTTGCCGAGGACCGGCCCGAAGCCGCTCATCAGCTCAGCCTCCTGCACCACCTTCGCTCCGCCGCGGGTCGCGAGCTCCGCCGTGCCGTCCTCGGAGGCGGCGTCGACGACCACGACCTCGTCGATCGCCCCCGCCTCGCGGAGTCCGAGCAGCCGCTCGACGATCTGCTCGATCGTCGCGGCGCACTCGCGGGCCGGCAGGCAGACCGAGATGAGCTGGTCTCGCTCGTCGGCGATCCGGGCGGGCGGATAGAGCGAATGGTGGAACGAGCGGGCTTTCTCCCAGGCCCCGGCAGCGGTGGCTGACATCGCCTCTACTATCTCAAGTCCTTGGCAGTGGACCGCCGAACAGAGCCCTGGAGCAAACTGCTGGACGCCGGGCGCGAGGACGGGCGGCTGGTGCGCGAGGCGCGCGAGGGGCCAGGTCGCGCACGGCTCGCCGCCCTCCCCGCCGGCCTGCACCCGAGCCTGCTCGAAGCACTCGCCCGAACGGGCATCGAGCAGCTCTACTCACATCAGGCGCAGACGCTCGAGGCGGCTTCGCGTGGCCCCACGATCGTCACCACGGGGACCGCCTCGGGCAAGTCCATGTGCTTCAACCTGCCGACGCTGGACGTGCTCTGCAGCGACCGCCGTGCGCGGGCGATCTACCTCTATCCCACCAAGGCCCTGGCCCAGGACCAGGCGCGGGCGCTCTCGGCCCTCGGGCTCGGCGCGATGGTGCGTCCCGCCATTTACGACGGCGACACGCCGCGCGAGGCCCGCGCGGAGATCCGCCGGCGCGCCAACATCGTGCTGACGAACCCCGACATGCTCCATGTCGGGATCCTCCCCAACCATGGTGCCTGGGCCGACCTGTTCGCCAACCTGGCTGCGGTGGTCGTGGACGAGGCCCACGTCTACCGCGGGGTCTTTGGCTCGCATGTCGCGAACGTCCTGCGCCGGCTGCGGCGGATCGCCGCCGCCTACGGCACCGAGCCTCGCATCATGATGGCCTCCGCGACGATCGCCAATCCGCTCGAGCTGGCCGAACGGCTGACGGGCCTCGAGGACTTCACGCTGATCGACGAGGACGGCTCCCCCACTCCGCAGCGAAAGATCGCGATGTGGAACCCGCCGCTGACCGACTCGGAGTCCGGCGCCCGGCGCTCGGCGCTCGGCGAGGCCGCCGAGCTGCTCGCCGAGCTGGTTCGCGAGGGGGCGCGCTCGATCTGCTTCATGAAGTCGCGCAAGGGCGTCGAGGTCCTCAGCCGCCTCGTGCGCGAGGAGGTCGAGAAGACCGATCCGGCGCTGGCCGAGCGCGTCGCCCCCTACCGTGCCGGGTACACCGCCCAGCAGCGGCGTGAGCTCGAGCAGTGGCTGATGAGCGGCCAGCTGCGCTCGATCATCACGACCGACGCCCTGGAGCTGGGGATCGACATCGGCGAGCTTGACGCGGCCGTCGTGGTGACGTTCCCCGGGACGGTCGCCTCGCTGCGCCAGATGTGGGGCCGGGCGGGGCGCCGCGGAAGGGGGCTGGCGGTCTACGTGGCCGGCGAGGACGCCCTCGACCAGTTCTTCTGCCGCCACCCGGACGAGTTCCTCGAGCGACCCGTCGAGGCTGCCATCCTCGACCACGAGAGCCCGCTCATCTACCGCCAGCACCTGCTCTGCGCCGCCCACGAGGGGCCGCTGGCGCGCTCGGACGCCGAGTTCCTGGGGCCGCGCTGGGAGGCTGGCGCCGAGCAGCTCGAGAGCGCCGGTGAGCTGCGCCGCCGCGGCGAGCCGGCCACGTATGTGCCGAGGCGGGGCGGCGGCTACCCGGCGGCCGACGTGTCGCTGCGCTCGGCCTCCCCGGAGAGCTTTGCGATCGTCGATGTCTCCTCCGGCGAGCTGCTCGGCTCGACCGAGGCGGCACGGGCGCACTCGACCGTCCACGAGGGCGCCGTCTACATGCACCTGGGCCGCTCCTACGAAGTCGCCGAGCTGGACCTCGAGCGCCGCCGTGCGCTGGTCTCGCCGTTCGCTGGCGACTGGTACACCCAGCCCAAGCGCACGACTGACACCGAGATCGTCAAGCTGCTCGACCGCCGGGAGACGCTCGGCGTGACGCTTTCATTCGGCGAGGTGAGCGTGACAGACACCGTCCTGGCCTACCAGCGCCGGCGTCTGTCCGACCACTCGCACGTCGAGCTGTTCGCCCTCGAGCTGCCGCCCGTGAGCTTCTCCACACAGGCGCTCTGGTTCGAGCTGGCGCCCGGCCGGGGAGCGCCCTCGGAGCTCGAGGACGTGCTGCCCATGGATGCCCTGCTGGGTTCGCTGCACGCGACCGAGCATGCTCAGATCGCCGTCCTGCCGCTGATCGCCATGTGCGACCGATGGGACATCGGCGGCCTGTCCACCAACTTCCACCCGCAGACCGGAGCCCCGACGATCTTCATCTACGACGGGCACCCGGGCGGGATCGGCATCTCGCGCACCGCCTACCAGCGCTTCGAGGAGCTGTGCCGGGATGCCCGCCGGCTGATCGAGGGCTGCGCCTGCACGAGCGGTTGCCCGTCTTGCGTGCAGTCGCCCAAGTGCGGCAATCTGAACGAGCCGCTCTCGAAGGCGGGCGCCCTGCGCCTGCTCGGCCACATGCTCGAGCGCTCAGCGCAGCCCACCGTCGCAGCGGCGCTCTGAACGGGCAACCGCGCTGTTGATGCACCAGAGCCCCAGCAGTGGGGAAGATGCCTGCCCGTGAGGACCCCGCCGCCCGCCATGTCCCGAAAGCTCAAGCAGACGCTCCTGGCGAGCCTCGTTGCCTGCGCGGTCCTCGGCGGCACAGCCACAGCGGCGCTTGCGCCGGCCAGCCAGCTGTTGATCTTCGAAGGCCCCGGCGGACGGGTGCCGCTGACCGAATGGGTGCTGCGCAAGGACCCGACGGACATCGGCACCGCGCTGGGGTGGACGCGGGGGGCGTTCAGCGGCGCCCACGTGCGGGTGCCCAACGTCGTGAACCCCGAGCCCTACAGCGGCAAAGCCGGGGGAGTCAACTACGACGGCTCGCTGGCCTGGTACCGGACGACGATCCAAGCGCCTTCGGCGGGACTGTACGCGCTGAGCTTCCAGTCGGCCAACTTCCGCGCGACCGTGTGGGTGGACGGGCATCGGCTGGGCTCGCACGAGGGCTCCTATCTGCCATTTGAAATGCGCGACATGCTGGCCGCAGGCAGGCACACGGTGGTCGTCCGGGTCGACTGGCGCAAGCCGGGCCAGCAGTCACTTGACGGGTTCCACCGCACCTGGTTCAACTGGGGCGGCCTGGACGGCGAGGTGACCGTGCGTGCGATCGGCGAAAGCGAGCTGCTCGGGCCATCGATCCAGACGACGCTCTCGCCGGGCGCAGGCGAGGCGCAGCAGGCGAGCGTCACGGTCAGCGTCCGGGTCCACAACAACGGTCCGCGGCGGACACTCCAGCCGGCCGGCTCGCTGACACGCCCGGGTCAGACGATCGCGCTCAGCTTTCCCGCCCTGACCCTGGCGCACGGGCAGACGGCCACCGACAGCTCGAGCGTGACGGTGGCCGAACCGGCACTCTGGTCCCCCGCCGAGCCCAACCTCTATGAGCTGGAAGTGACGGTCGGTGGCGAGAGCGCCTATTCGGCACGGGTCGGCCTGCGCCAGCTGAGCTGGCACGGCGGCCTGCTGTATCTGAACGGCCGGCTCCTGCGCCTGCACGGGGCCTCGATCCAGGAGGACGCCATCGGTCACGGCGACGCCCTGACCCCCAGCGACCAGGATCAGATCGTCTCCGAGCTGAAGGCGATCGGCGCCAACGCCGTGCGCTCCCAGCACCCACTGGACCCGGCGATGCTCGAACGGCTGGACGCCGCCGGGCTGCTGGTCTGGCAGGGCCTCGGCCCGGTCGAAGGCGCCGGCAACTGGTACTCATCGACGCCGCAGCTGCGGGCGGCCGCCGAACAGCAGTCGAAGGTGGCCGCCACGGCCGCCATGCTGCATCCGTCGATCTTCGCCTGGAACCTCGTCAACGAGGTGGCCGGCAACGGGCGTGACAAGGCCGAGATCGCCTATGTGCAGAACCTTGGCCGCTGGCTGCACCGCACAGACCCCGGCCGGATGGTGGCTGTGGACGTCTGGGGCCGGCACCCGCCCAAGAACGCCGGCGCCCTTTACGCGAACGTCGATGCCGTCGCCGAGACCGACTACACGGGCTGGTATGAAGAACCCCGGGACACGGTGCCGCAGCTCGCCACGCGGATGCGGGCCCGCCTGGCGGCGATGGAGCGGACCTTCGTGGGGAAGGTCCTCGTGATCAGCGAGTTCGGGGCCGAATCGAACACGCTCAACCCGCGGGGAGCGCCCGGCAGCTACGCCTTCCAGTCGCGGCTGTTGCGGGCCCACATCGACGTCTACGCGGCCGATCCGCACCTGACGGCGATGCTCGTCTGGGTGTTGCGTGACTACCCCCTGACCCCGACCTTCTCGGGGGGCTCGATCAGCCGTGTGCTGCCGCACCTGCGGCTGATCGAAGGGATCAACCAGAAGGGCCTGTTCACCTACTCGGGCAAGGCCAAGCCGGCCGCCGCCGTGGTGGGCGCCCTGTTCGCGGCCCTGCCCGAAGACTGAGCCTCAGGGCGCGGCGGCGAAGTCGACTGCAGCGGTCTCGACGGTGCCGGCGATCCGTCCCGGCGCGGTCTGGTAGGTCCAGTAGAGGTTGGTGTGCGCGATCACCTGCTCCGGCGCCGGCGCGCCGTAGGCCGTCAGGTCCTCGGTTGTGTGGGCATCGGCCACCAGGGTCGTGTCGTACCCGCGCACGAGCGCGCCGTGGAGTGTCGAGCGGATGCATTCGTCGGTCTGCGCGCCGGTGATGAACAGCCGCCCGACGCCCAGCTCGCCAAGCACCTCCTCCAGGGGCGTGTCCTCGAAGGAGTCGCCGTAGCGCTTGTCGATCAGCGGCTCGGACTCACCCGGCGTGAGCTCGGGGACGATCTGCCAGCGCTCGCTGCCCTGCGCGAGCTGATCGCTCGAATGCCTGATCCAGATCACGGGCACACCCTCGCGACGGGCGCGGTCAAGCAGGCTGGCGATGTTCGCCACCACGGCGTCTCTTTCGTGATCGCCCGTCACGACACCGTTCTGCACATCGATGATCAGCAGCGCGGTGGCGGGACGGTTCTCGAGCGTCGTCAAAGGTCTCTCTCCTACCCTGCTCCCTACCCGTTTCCGCGGGCGATCTTGCGCAGGTCGATCGTCTGGTCATAGAGCTTCGCGTCCACGCCCTCCTCGAGGGCGACGTCGCGCAGCGGGCGCCCGGAGGCCGTGGCCTTTTTGACGATCACCGCGGCCTTGTCGTAGCCGATGGCCCCGTTCAGGGCAGTGGCCACGGCCAGTGTCGCTCCCGCCGAGGCCTCGGTACCGGCCTTGTTGACGGTGATCCCATCGACGCACTTCTCGGCGAAGACCGTCGCGGTCGAGCTGAGCAGTCGCAGCGACTGGAGCAGGTTGCGTGCGATCAGGGGGATGCGCACGTTGAGCTCGAACTGCCCCTGCAGGCCGCCGACGGTGATGGCTGTGTCGTTGCCGATCACCTGGGCTGAGACCTGCAGGACCACCTCGGGGATGACCGGGTTGACCTTGCCGGGCATGATCGAGGAGCCCTTCTGCAGCTCGGGCAGGAAGATCTCACCGATCCCCGCCCGCGGACCGGAGCCCATCAGCGCGAGATCGCCCGCGATCTTGGTGAGCGAGACGGCCAGCACCTTCAGAGCGCCCGAGAGCTCCACCAGCGCGTCACGGTTGGCCTGCGCCTCGAACGGGTCGAGCGGCCCCGCGATCTGTTTGAGCCCGGACTCTTTCTTCAGCCTCGCCCGCACCTTCTCGGCGAAGCGGGGGTGCGTGTTCAGGCCGGTTCCCGTGGCCGTGCCGCCGAGGGGGATCTGCCCGACGTGGACGAGTGCCGAGGAGACACGCTCCCCCGCGAGCGCCATCTGGGCGGCGTAGCCGCCGAACTCCTGACCGAGGGTCACCGGCACGGCATCCATCAGATGGGTGCGCCCCGACTTGACGACGTTCTGGAAGCTTTTGGACTTGCGCGCAAACGAACGCTCGAGTCCTTTGAGCGCCGGGAGCAGCTCGTTCTGAGCGACATCGAGGGCAGCCAGGTGCACGGCCGAGGGAAAGACGTCGTTGGAGGACTGCCCCATGTTGACGTGGTCGTTGGGGTGGATCCCAGCGCCGGCCAGGTTGGCGATGACCTCGTTGGCGTTCATGTTGGTCGAGGTGCCCGAGCCCGTCTGGAAGACGTCGATCGGGAACTGCGCGTCGTGGGCGCCCCCGGCGATCTCCTTGGCGGCTTTCTCGATGCGCCCGGCACTGCGCTTGGAGAGCAGACCCAGATCGCCGTTGACAGCGGCCGCGGCGCCCTTGACGCGCGCCAGCCAGCGAACGACCTCGACGGGGACGGTCTCACCGGAGATCGGGAAGTTCTCCACGGCCTTGGCGGTCTCCCCGCCCCACAACTCTTTATCGCTTGGCATCTGTTCTCCTGTTCGGGGGAAGTCTGCTGCGTCAGGCCCACGTGGCGGGGCGCTTCAGGCGCTGGGCCCGCCGGGCCGAGGCTCAACCCTACCCGCAGAAGGCGGTCAGCTCCCTGGCCAGGCCCACGGGGTCGTCATAGGCGATCAGGAAGCCTGTGCTCTCCAGCACCCTCAGCTGCCCGCTGGGCAGCAGCCTGAGCGCTTCCTCCGCGGGACCCAGCGGATCGAAGCGGTCCCGGTCGGCCCACAGCAACAGCACCGGCATCTCAAGGCGCGGGTAGAGCTCCAGCAGCTGGCGCTGGGCGCCGCGCGGCCAACTGCGGGCGCACTTGGACCACGAGCGGGCCAGGCTGGAATTGCCCGCCACATCGGCAAAGGCATGGCGCACCAGGTCTGCGGCCGCCGGATTGGCGCGAACGCTCAGTCCGACGCCGCGCGAAGGCCGGCAGGCGGCCGCGGCCCCGTAGGAGAGGAGCACGTCAAGACCCGGAACCGCGCCGGCGCCGGCGAGCGTCTGGAGCGCCCCCCGGAGCTTTGCCGCGGCCGGCGGTGCGTGCATCCGGTTGGGCATCAGCACGAGCCTCGAGGGACGCAGGCCGTTGGCTTCGATGGCGTGCAGGAGGATCTCCGCGCCGGCATCGTGCCCGGCCATCAGTGGCCGCGGCCCGAGGACCTCCGCAGCGAAGCCGCTCATCACCTCGGCGAACCAGTCGAGCGTGTAGGGATGGCGCGGGCGCTGCTCGGAGTCGCCGTGCAGCGGCAGGTCTGGCAGCACGACCCGGAAGCGGTCGGCGAGTTCCTCGACGGCAGGCTCCCACTCCTTGTGCGACAGCCCGCCGGAGTGCAGCAGGGCGAGCGGCGGGCCCGTGCCCAGCTCGCGGTAGGCGACCCGCGCACCGTCGCCGTGGTGGTACAGGCGCAGCCTCATGACCCCATCGTATGAGCGCTGAGCCGCCCGGCCGCACCCGGGGGGAGGGAGTTGCGCGAGGATGAGCCGGTGAAAGCCCCGCGACAGGTTCCCAGCCTTGTCCTCCTGCTGGCCGCACTGGTCCTGGCAAGCGGCTGTGGCGCCGCCAGGGCCGGGCAGCCGCTCGGCCTGGGAGATCCTGCGCGCCTGCCCGCGCCAGAGCGATCGCACATCGTCGAGATCGTGATGGAGAACGCCGAGTACGGAGAAGTGATCGGCAGCGCCTCGGCGCCCTACATCAACGGGCTGGCACGCCGCTACGGCCTGGAGACGGCCGGTTACGCGATCAGGCACCCATCGCTTCCCAACTACATCGCGCTGAGCTCCGGGACGACAGGCGGCCTGGAATCGGACTGCACCTCCTGCACGGTCCATGCGGTCAACCTCGTCGACCAGCTCGAAGCGGCCGGGATCTCCTGGAAGGCCTACCTCGAGGACATGCCCACGCCCTGCTTCAAGGGCGCCGCCTCGGCCGGCTATGCCAAGAAGCACAATCCGTTCGCCTACTACCCGGATGTCGCTGAGAACCCGGCCCGCTGCGCGCATCTGGTGGGCTTCGCGGTACTGGCGCGCGACCTGCGCGAGGGCCGTCTGCCGACCTATTCCTGGATCAGCCCGAACCTCTGCGATGACGGTCACGACTGCGCTCTGCGCACGGCCGACCGCTTCCTGGCGGCGACCGCGCCCGCCCTGCTCCACGAGCTGGGACCGCACGGCGTGCTGATCCTCACCTGGGACGAGGGTTCGAGCGATCGCGGCTGCTGCGGGGTGGCAAGCGGCGGACAGGTCGCCACGATCGTTGCCGGACCCGACGTCGTGCGGGGCGGGCGCGACCCCGAGCCACTCGACCATTACGGAACGCTGGCCACGGTCGAGCGGGCCCTGGGCCTGCCGCTGTTGGCGGGGGCGGGCGCCCGGGGCGCCGGCAATCTCAACCGGCTCTTCACCCAACCACCGCGACTGCGCTGAGCCGGCCAACCGGCGCCACCTAGAATGGCCCTCCCCGTGAGCGATGACGCCACCGACCCGCTGCTGCCGCGACATGACGTCGACCCGCGCCGCGAGCTGCCCGAGCTCGAGCGGGAGATCCTCGGCCGCTGGCGCGAGCGCGACGTCTTCGCCGCCTCGCTGCGTGCGCGCGAGGGCGCACCCCCATGGGTCTTCTACGAGGGGCCGCCCACGGCCAACGGGCCGCCCGGCTCCCACCACGTGCTCTCGCGCGTCTTCAAGGACATCTACCCCCGCTTCCAGACCATGCGCGGCTACCGGGTCGAGCGCAAGGGCGGCTGGGACTGCCACGGCCTGCCGGTGGAGATCGCCGTCGAAAAGGAGCTGGGCATCCAGCACAAGGCGGAGATCGAGGAGTACGGGATCGCCGAGTTCAACCAGAAGTGCCGCGAATCGGTCTTCACCTTTTTGGAGGAGTGGGACCGGCTGACCGAACGGATCGGTTTCTGGCTGGACCTCGAGCATGCCTACAGAACCCTTGACGAGAGCTACATCGAGTCGGTCTGGTGGGCGCTGTCGGAGATCGACCGACGCGGACTGCTCTACGAGGGCAACAAGGTCGTCCCCTACTGCCCGCGCTGTGAGACGACGCTCTCCTCGCACGAGGTCGCGCTGGGCTACCGCGACGTGGTCGACCCGAGCGTCTTCTTGAAGCTGGCCGTGGCCGGCGGCGAGGAGCAGCTGCTGGTGTGGACGACGACGCCCTGGACGCTTCCCGGCAACGTGGCGGTGGCCGTCTCGCCGCGCGCCGTCTACGCGCGGGTGCGCTCAGGCGGGGAGATCTTCCTGCTGGCCGAGGCGCGCGTCGAGGCCGTGCTGGGCGATGACGCAGAGATCCTCGAGCGCCTGACAGGCACGGAGCTGCGCGAGCGCTACGGCCACTACCGCGGACCCATCTTCGCCGCGCTCGACCGCGAGGACGGGCCGTTGCCGATCCTGGCCGACGACTACGTGACGACCGAGGACGGCACCGGCATCGTGCACCTGGCCCCGGCCTTCGGCGAGGACGACTACCGCGTCTCCGCGGCCTCCGAGCAGGTCCCCTTCGACCCTGCGGTGGCGAGCACGCTCTACAACCCGGTGCGCCCGGACGGAACCTACGACGGACGCGTCCTGGACCGCGACGGCAACTCCTACGAGGGGCGGGACGTCAAGGACCAGGCGCTGACGACCGAGCTGATCGAGGATCTGCGCGTGCGCGGGCTGCTGCTCCGGGTCCAGGACTACGAGCACTCCTATCCGCACTGCTGGCGCTCGGGCAACCCGCTGATCTACTACGCCAAACCGTCCTGGTACATCGCCACCTCCAAACTGCGCGAGCGGCTGATGGCAGCCAACGAGACGGTCGCCTGGCATCCGCCCCACGTCAAGCAGGGCCGCTTCGGCGACTGGCTGAAGAACAACGTCGACTGGGCGCTCTCGCGCGAGCGCTACTGGGGCACGCCGCTCCCTGTCTGGCGGTGCGCGGCGGGGCACCTGCACGTGGTCGGCTCCTTTGGGGAGCTCTCCGAGCGCGCGGGAGGGGAGCTCTCAGACCACCACCGCCCCTACGTCGACGAGGTTTCCTTCCCCTGCACCGAGGCCGGGTGCAGCGAGCCGATGCAGCGGGTGCCCGAGGTGATCGATGTGTGGTTCGACTCGGGCGCCATGCCCTTCGCCCAGCACCATTTCCCGTTCGCCGGCGAGCAGGTCCTCGAGGGGGCCTTTCCGGCGGACTTCATCTGTGAGGCGCAGGACCAGACCCGAGGATGGTTCTACTCGCTGCTGGCGGTTGCGACGCTGCTCGACCGCCCCGCCCCCTACCGCAACGTCGTCTGCCTCGGGCTGATCCTCGACGAGGAGGGCCAGAAGATGTCCAAGTCCAAGGGCAACGCGGTCGAGCCGTGGGAGGTACTGGACACCTACGGGGCGGACGCCTTCCGCTGGTACTTCTTCACCTCCAAGCAGCCCTGGGACGGCTACCGCTTCTCGACCGAGACGATCGGCGAAGGCGTCCGGCTGTTCCTCAAGCAGCTGTGGTCGACCTACTACTTCTACGTCCTGTACGCCCAGAGCGCGGCGGCGCACTTGGCGGGGGCGCCGGCGGGCGCCGCGCAGGCCGGCGAGTTGACCGACCTGGACCGCTGGGCCCTGTCGCGGACTGCCGCCACAACCGAGCTCGTCACGGAGCGCCTCGAGGCCTACGACGCAACGAGCGCCGGCCGGGCGATCGCCGAGCTGGTTGATGAGCTCTCCAACTGGTACGTCAGGCGTTCGCGCCGGCGTTTCTGGGACGGCGAGCAGGCGGCCTTCTCGACGCTGCGCACCTGCCTGCTGACGGTCGCCAAGCTGCTTGCCCCCTTCTGTCCGTTCATCGCCGATGAGATCTACGACAACCTCGACGGTGAGCTGGGCAGCGTCCACCTCTGCGACTTTCCGGCGCCGGACTCGGCCGGCCCGCGCGAGCACGAGCTCGAAGCCGCCATGGGACTGGCGAGGGAGACCGTCCGTCTGGGCCTGGGCGCGCGCGGCAAGGCCAAGATCAAGGTCCGCCAGCCGCTTGCCGAGGCGGTCGTCGTGGCCGACGAGCGCGAGCGGCTGGCGATCGAGCGCCTCAGTGACATCGTGCGTGAGGAGCTGAATGTCAGGACGGTCAGGTTCGTGGACGCCGCCGAGGAACTGGGGAGCTACGAGGTCAAGGCCAACTACCGAACGCTCGGGCCGCTGTTCGGCAAGGAGATGCCGATCGCGGCGCAGGCCATCGCCGCGCTCGATCCCGCCCGCGTGGCGTCTGCGCTGCGCGACGGCGGGCAGCTGGGCATCTCGGTGGCGGGACGCGAGCACACCCTCTCGGCCGACGATCTGCTGATGAGCATGCGCGCCCCCGAGGGCTACAGCGTCGAGCGCGAGGGCTCCCACGCGGTCGCCCTCGAGCTGGCCATCGACGAGGACCTGCTGCGGGAGGGGCGGGGCCGGGAGATCGTCCACGCCGTCCAGAACGCCCGCAAGAGCGCCGGTTTGCAGGTCGAGGACCGCATCGAGCTGGCCCTCACCGGGGACGCCGCCCTGATCGCCGCCGCCGAGACCAACGCCGAGTACCTGACCACCGAGACGCTTGCCGTACAGCTCTATCTCGACGAGGACGCGGGAGGCGCCGCGGCCAGGATGGACTACACCGAAGTCACGACCGTCGATGGCCTCGAGCTGAAGATCAGCCTTGCCAGAGCCGAGCACTGAGACGCGCCGAAGCCCGCGCCCGGTCCGCTTGACCTAAGGCTCGAGGGTCAAGCGGAGCAGGACGCAGGGAGCCAAATGTGCGCCGGCACACGAGCGACCGAGGCCGCCGCTCCGCGCATGCCACCGGGCCTCAGGCGAGGGCGGGCTCCAGCTCCTGCTCCAGCTTGCGCTTGGGGTAGGCGCCGATGACGGTCTTCACCGGCTGGCCGCCCTTGAAGAGGATCATCGTCGGAATCGAGAGGACCTGGTACTTGGCCGAGGTCTCAGGGTTCTCGTCGGTGTTGAGCTTCACGATTTTGAGGTCGGGGCGCTCGGAGGCGATCTCCTCGAGGACGGGGGCGACGACGCGGCACGGGCCACACCAGGGCGCCCAGAAGTCAACGAGCACGGGCCCGTCGGCCTCGAGTACCTCAGCGGTGAAGTTTGTGTCTGTGACTTGGGCCAGTGTGCCTGCCATGGTCTCTCCTTAGTCGGTGTACCCCTCACTATACAAAATGAAGTGATGGGCCTTAAGGGTGGTCTATCAGTTTGCAGCGGGGGTCTGGCCCACGGGATCAGACGAGGGCTGATGCACTGAGCCGCGCACAGGGCGTGTCCGCGGTGCGGACTAGCCTTGTGTCCAGTTCCGGCGCTTTGGCTAAAGGTGTCCCTCTCCTCGCACGATTGGTGGGCGTTCATGAGCAGTCGCAAGTCCTCCTCGCCCGCCGCGGGCGTTCCGTGGAAAGGCATCCTCGCCTACGGGACGGCGCTTTCGCTTCTGGGCGCCTGCGCCATCGCAGCCCCGGCCGGCGCGAACCTCGGCCCCAGCGGCCCCCACTACACGCTCAAGGTCGACGAGGGCTCGACGACGCTGCCCGAATACGACCATCCCAATTCGGTCTCCGGCGGGATCGAAAACTCGAAAGCGGAAGTGGTCGTCGAGGTCGTCCACGGCGGAATCGTCGTCGGCCAGGACTCCGGGACCAACGGCAATGGCGCCTATGTCGCACCCGGCCCGCTGGTGGGCGACGAAGTGGTGCTCGAATCGCCCAGGGGCACGACGATCGCAAGGGTCACCTATGACGGTCTACCGACGATGGACCCGACCGTCTGCGCCGGCTCGAAAAACTTCTCGGGCGTCAACAGTGCGGGCGATGTCGTGGAAGGCAAATACGTCGCCTATGTCCTCGAAACGCCCTACCACCAGTCGACTCAGCCGGTGAGAAAGGCCTATGGGGAAGCGCAGGTCAAAACACTCTCGGGCACCAACTTCGGCGGCGAATTCCTCCAGCCGCTGGAGACCGGCATGGACGTGATTGCGGTCGAGTCGCTGAAAACGCCGCTGGCCGGCGAAGCGACTTACACCTACGAAAGCGTGACCGAGCGCCCCGTGGGCGCCTGCCCGCTACCGCCGGTTCCCAACGTCCCGCCGCCACCGCCGGTGCTCGGGGGCGGGATCCTCAAGCTGATCAGCAGCTCGATCCGCACCCTGCTGCACTCTGGCGTGCGCGACGTGGTGGACATCAACCAGCCCGGCACCGTCATCCAGGATCTCTACCTCAAGAACGGGACCCTGCCGGCCTCGGCTTCGGCGACCAAACACAAGAAGGCCCCGCCCGCCCTGCTGCTGGCCCGCGGCACGGCGACGGCCAAGGCCCCCGGCAAGGTGACGGTGCTGTTGAAGGCGACCAGCAAGGGGCGCCGCAAGCTCAAGTCCCACGGCAAGTTCAAGGCCGTGCTGATCACGACCCTCCACAGCAGCTCCGGCGCCAAGCTCACCCTGGCGCGTCGCTCGATCACGCTGCACCATTAGCCGCCGCGCGGCTCTTCTCAGCGGCCTGCAGTTCGTCCTGACGGCGATCGTCTGGCTGCTTCCGCCGGCCGTCCTTCCCGTCCCCTCGCGCAGCGGACCCGAAGGCCCGCCCAGCCCCTACGGCCGGCAGCCGCCCGCCGCAGGACAGCCCGCGCCGACGGCACGCCGCCTGGCGGCGGCCCAGAACCGCGCCCTGCTCGACGGCCCCTTTCCGCGTGGCGGTCTGCAGCGAGGAGTCTCGGAAGGCACGCTGGTGCTCGATCGCGAACCGGCCGTGCGCGAGCTCGCGCTGGCGCGGATCCGGGAGAGCGGAGCGCTGCTGGTGCGCATCCCGGTGGACTGGCGCAACGTCGTCGCGGCCGATCCCCCGCCGGGGTTCGACCCGCGTGACCCGGCCAGCCCGGCCTATGACTTCACCGCGCTCGATGAAGCCGTCACCGGCGCCGTCGCGGCGGGCCTGCGCCCGGTACTGGTCGTCTCCCACGCTCCCGCCTTCGCCGAAGCGCCGGGCCGCTGGGCCTACGCCTACCCAGGCAGCTGGGATCCGAGTCCCGCAGCGCTCGAAGCCTTCGCGGCCGCTCTCGCGCGCCGCTATGACGGCTCCTTTTCCGATCCGGGCATGCCGGGGGGCATGCTGCCGGCCGTCAGCTTCTTCCAGGCTTGGAACGAGCCGAACCTGGCCCGCTACCTGGAGCCGCAATGGGTCGCCGAAGGCGGGCACTGGCGCGCCTTCTCCCCGCTCCTCTACCGCGGCCTGCTGAACGGCTTCTACCACGGCGTGAAGTCGGTCGCTCAGGGCGATGCGGTGATCACGGCCGGCGTGGCACCGGACGGCGACCCCGAAGGCGTGGGACGGATGGCGCCGCTGCGGTTCCTGCGCGCCCTCTTCTGCCTGACCCCCGCCGGCGGGCACGGACATGGGTTGGAGCGCGAGGCCTGCCCCGAACCTGCTCACTTCGACGTCCTTGCATTTCACCCGCTCTCGGTCGCAAGCCCCGACGCCGCCGCCCGCTCCTCGCTCGACGTGGCGATTGCCGACGCGGCCAAGGTGACCGGCCTGCTCGCCGCCGCGCGGCGGCAGCGAAGCGTGCTGCCGGGTGGCGCAAAGCCCCTATGGGTCACCGAGCTCAACTGGGAAAGCGCGCCGGCGGCAGCCCGCGGCGTTCCGCCCGCGCTGCAGGCCGCATGGATCTCCCGGGCTCTGCACCGCCTGTGGCTGGCGGGCGTGGGGGCCGTCATGTGGCAGTTCCTGCTCGACCCCTTTCCGGGCGTCAGCGCAAGGACGCCCGACGGCTCCGCTTTCGCCTACCCCCGCCCGGCCGGCCTCTACAGCGCGGGACCGGGCGGCGATCCGGCAAGCGCCGCCCCCAAGCCGTTCCTGACCGGCTTCAGCTTCCCCTTCGACCCCCTTCGGGTGGACGCGCACGCGGTCCGCCTGTGGGCGCTCGCGGACGATCCGGGCGAGCCGCTGAGCCTCCAGCGCCAGGCCCGTGACGGGAGGTGGAGGACGATCGCGCAGCTGCGGGCCGACCGCTCGGGCGTGCTGAACGTGCTGCTGGCGCTACGGGGGCGGGCCACGCTGCGCCTCCAGGGCACAGGGCGACGCAGCGCACCGGCGAGGGTAGGCCGGATGCGCAGCGCGCTCTAGTGAACCGTCACGTTCCAGCCTTCGACGAAGCGGGTGATCGGCGGGTGGATGCCGGTCAGGGCGGTGAACAGGTGCGGCGAGACATATACCTCGATCAGCGCCGCGATGACCAGCACCGGGACGGCGATGGCAACGGTGACGAAGGTTGCCGCCAGAAGCTGCTCCCACTCACCACGACGGCTGGCGATGATCCATGCGGCCAGCGGCAGGAACAGGGCGGTCAGCTCCAAGATGGCATGAGGCAGGACGCCGAGCAGAAGCAGCGCCGGGGAGACGCGCAGGAAGTTGGACAGCCCGGCCAGCGTGTGGCCGATCAGGTAGGCCTGGGCGCTCAGCGAAAACGTCGTGGCGCAGATGACAAAGCCGATCGCCAGGCGTCCGCCGTGTTCGTGGACCCAGCGCGAGATGCCCTTGTGATGTTCGGCCTGCAGCGGCAGCGAGCTGCCGGCGATGAAACCCGCAACGCATGCCATGGCGTGCAGCGCCAGCACCAGCAGGTTGCTGCGCAGGACGTGCACGACGTCGCTCCAATGCCCCACCGCGAACGGCGGCTGCAACTGGATCGTCTGCGTGTAGGTGCCATCGAGCGTGGCTATCACGAAGACGGCCACCAGCAGCCCGGCGGCGGCCAGCGCCGAGCCGGCGACCCAGCGACCGAGGACGCGGGCCGGCGTGCGTCTCCATGCCTTCAGCGTCGCGCGGGTGTGCCGCACGCCGTGGGCGAACGCATAGGACGAGGCGTCCATCCCATATCCATCGACCAACACGCCGCTCAGCTGAAGCGCAACAGCGGCACGAGCCACATCGCCTCGGCCGCGATCCGCCAGGACATCTTGCTCTGTCCCTCCTCGCGGTCGCGAAAGACGATCGGGACCTCGGCCACGCGGAAGCCGGCCTGAACGGCGCGGTAGGTCAGCTCCACCTGGAAGGCATAGCCACGCGAACGCACCTCCTCGAAGCGGATGGCTTCGAGGACCTCGCGGCGAAAGCACTTGAAGCCGCCGGTCAGGTCGCGGACCTTCAGTCCGAGAACGATCCTGGCGTAGGTCGAGCCGCCCTCGCTGATGACCTTGCGCAACAGGCCCCAGTCGCGGACCTCGCCCCCGGGTACATAGCGCGAACCCAGCGCCAGGTCCGCCTCGCCGCGGACGGCCTCGAGCAGCCGCGCGAGGTCGGCCGGGTCGTGCGAGAAGTCGGAGTCCATCTCCATGACGTAGCCGGCACCCTGCTCCAGGGCATGGGCGAAGCCGGCCAGGTAGGCCGGCCCGATGCCGCCCTTCTCGGTCCGGTGCAGGACGCGCACCCAGTCGTGGCGCTCGGCCATCGCGTCCGCGAGGGCGCCTGTTCCGTCCGGCGAGCCGTCGTCGACGACCAGCACGCGAAAGCCCTCCGGTGCCGCCTTTGCGAGCACCTCGCCGCTCGCCGCCAGGATCGCCTCGACGTTCTCGGCCTCGTTGTATGTGGGCAGTATCAGCCAGGGCGCTCCGGGCATGGCTCGCGTACCCTAGAGCGTGGCGCCGATCCCCCGCGCGGACGTCGTTCCCGCGGGGCGCCGAGCCCCCTACCCTGAGGGCGTGCCTGCCGGTCAGCCTTCAAATGGAGCCATTGCCCAGGCGTTCGAGGAACTCGGCGACCTCTACGAGCTCGACGGCGCCATCGTGCACCGCGTGGTGGCCTATCGCTCGGCCGCCAAGGCCGTCCGCGAGGCCTCGGTGTCGGTCTCGGCGCTGGCCGCGGAGGGCCGGGCGACCGAGCTGCCGGGGATCGGCAAAACGCTGCAGGAGAAGATTCAGGCCCTGAGCGAGACGGGCGAGATCCCGGCGGCCGTCAAGCTGCGGGCCAAGTTCCCGGCCGGGCTGATTGCGCTGACACGGCTCCCCGGGCTGGGTCCCAAGCGGGCGCGGCTGCTGCACTCCGAGCTCGGTATCGACTCCCCCGAGGCGCTCGAGGCGGCCGCCCGGGCCCAGCGTCTGCGGACCGTCAAGGGCCTTGGGGCGAAGTTCGAGGCGAGCATGCTGAGCGCCCTCGCCGAGCAGCGTGAGCGCCCCGCCGACGAGCCCGCCCGGATGATCCTCTCGCGTGCGCTGGCGCTGGGCGAGGAGCTGGTTGGGGGGCTCGAGCGCCTCGGCGGGCCGGGAACGCACGTCGAGCTGGCCGGCTCGCTGCGCAGGCGCGCCGACAGCGTCAAGGACCTTGACATCATCGCCACCACCACCCGTCCGGTGACACTGGCCAAGAGCCTGGCCAAGCTGGAGCTGATCGAATCCGTCGGCTCGGCGGGCAAGGCCGGCGCGCGCGGGCGGACCCATGCGGGCATCGGCGTGGACCTGCGAATCGCCAGGCCGGACCAGCTGGGCAACCTGCTCCAGCACTTCACCGGCTCGGGTAGGCACAACGCGGCGCTGCGCGAGGCGGCCGTGAAGCGCGGCCTGCACGTCTCGGAGTACGGCATCCTCGATGACGCGACCGGTGAGACGATGATGTGCGCCACCGAGCAGGAGGTCTACGAGCGTCTGGGCCTCGCCTACATCGAGCCTGAGCTGCGGGAGGACCGGGGCGAGCTCGAGGCGGCGGCCGCTGGTGGCCTACCGGAGCTGATCGAGCTGGCGGACATCCGCGGCGACCTGCACAGCCACACCGTCGCCTCCGACGGGCACAACACGATCGAGGAGATGGGCCGAGCCGCCCGGGCGCGCGGCTATGAGTACCTGGCCATCACCGACCACTCTGCGAGCCATGGCTTCGGCGATGACGTCTCGCCTGATCAGCTGCGCCGCCAGATCGAGCTGATCCACAGGGCCGGCGAGAAGATCGAGGGGCTCGAGCTGCTGGCCGGCTCGGAGGTCAACATCCTGCCCGATGGCTCGCTCGACTACGACGACGAGCTGCTGGCCGAGCTGGACTGGGTGATCGCCTCCGTCCACACCTCCTTCGCAATGTCCGAGCAGGCCATGACCGAGCGGATGATCACGGCGATCGAGCATCCACTGGTGCGCGCCATCGCCCACCCCACGGGTCGCCTGATCGAGCGCCGCGAGCCCTATGCGATCGACCTTGAGGCAGTCTTTGCGGCGGCGGCCCGCACCGCCACGATGCTCGAGATCAACGCCAATCCCGATCGCCGCGACCTCTCCGACGTGCATGCCCGTGCCGCCGCGGGAGCCGGCGTGATGATCCTGATCGACTCCGACGCCCACCGCACCGAGACTCTCGCGAACATGCGCTGGGGGCTCGCCACGGCCCGTCGTGCGTGGCTGACGCGCGAGCAGGTCGCCAACACGCGCCCCTGGCGCGAGCTGCGCCGCTAACCCAGGAGGCGCGGCAGAAGCTCGCCCGCCACGCGGGCGTCGATTGCCGCCTGGCTGAAGGGTTCGAGCTCGGCCAGGGCCCGCTCGGCATAGCCCTCCGGCGGGCTCTCGAAGGCGATCCGCAGCGCCCCGGCGAGGTCGTCGCTGACCAGCCGCCCGTCAAGGCGGCGAGCGATTGCCAGCGCGGCGTAGGGGCCTGGCGCCGGGGTGCTGACCAGCAGACAGCCGTCTGCCAGCGCCTCGAGCTGGGCGGCGCCGTAGTCCTCGCGACGGGGGGCGCAGAGGAACACGCGGGCACGGCGCAAGAGCGCGCGGTACTCGCCCGCGCCGAGGCGTCCCAGCGAGCGGACGCCGGGCTCGCGGTCGAGCTCGAATCCACCCGCTGACAGTTCGCCGTGATCGGCACCGGCGACCAACAGCTCACCCGGATCGCTGCCGCTCGCGCGCAGCTGCCGCCAGGCGGCCAGGACGCGGTCAAGGCCCTTCTTGTGCGGGTTGGCGGCATAGGTGATCGCGGCGATGTCGCGTTCGGGCGCCGGCGGCCCCGACGGCTCGGCGAGGAGGCCGAGGATCAGCGCCCGGTCCCCGCGCCGGGCCGACGGCGGCACCTCGGCCAGGCCGCCCGCGCTCAGCGGCAGCAGCAGCGGCGCCGCTGCCAGCCTCCTGCGCTCGAGTGGACGCTGCCACAGCCCATGCCGGCCCGGCCGGTTCCCGGCCGCGGGCGCATCGAAGCGGATCGCCCCGGGCCGCGGCCAGAGCAGCGCGGCGGTGGTGCTCGAGTAGATGATCGAGCGCGGCTCACCGGCGGGCGAGCCGGCAAGCCGGCGTCGTGCGGCCGCGCGCGCCGCGCGCGCCCACTGCAGGTCGGTCAGGGCCATCGTGCGGACGGGCCGCGGCCGTTGGGCGGCGATCAGCTGGACGCTCGCCCCGGCGCGCTCGAGCGATCCGGCGAGCGCCTCGTCGGCGGAGCGCAGGCCGGGGGTGGAACCGAGCGAGACGATCAGCACGTCGAGGGCGCCGGAGGCGCCCATTCAGCTGACGGCTCCGTTCATCTGCTCGGCCCTGCTCGATTTGAAACCCGGCGTGCGCAGCAGGGACATCGGCTTCAGAGGCGAGGTGCGCCGGACATAGAAGCTTGCTCCGTCGCGCTCCTCGATGGCAACCACCGCGGCGTCCTGGCGGCGCCAGGCGAGCGCCCAGATGATCGCGAAGCCGGCCCCGATCCCCGGGATCTGCGGGGCCAGTAGGGCCAGTCCGCCGGCCAGCAACGTGAACACGAGCAGCGGCCAGAGGCGGTTGATGATGATCACGCTCGGGTGGTGCTCGGGCAGCGATGTGCTCGACTGGGCGCCGGAGAGCAGGCGGGCGATCGGCGGGCTGGTCTCGGCGCGACGCCCCAGGCGCAGGCCGATCAGCGTGGCGACGGCCCACCACCCGAGGGCCACGATGACCGCAAGGCTGTTCGAGTCGGCCGCCCCGGCCAGCACGCAGATCGCGCCGAGAGCCGTGGCGGCGCCGGCACTCAGCAGCACGGTGGTCCTGAGAAAGTCGACGAACCTCACGGCGCTAGAGCAGCGCCTCCAGCAGGCCTCTGACGCCACCGGGCCCGTCCACCGTCAGGTCGGCCTCCTCGGCCAACTCGGGCGGCGTCTCGTCGGAGGCGACGGCAACGCAGAGCGTGATCTCGAGCTCCCCGGCCGCCTGGAGCGAGCGCAGCGCCCGGAAGGCGTCGAGGTCGGTCGTGTCATCGCCCACGTAGAGAGCGCTCCTGACGTCCTCCGAGCGCAGCAGTGAGGTGATGCCCAGGCCCTTGTCGAAGGCCACGGGGGGGCGCACCTCGAGCACCTTGCGACCCCAGTGCACGACATAGCCCTCCTGCTCGGCCGCCTCGGCGATCCGGTGTACCGCTGCCTCCGCGCCCGCCTCGTCGGGCGCGCCGCGCCAGTGGAAGGCGGCGATCGCGTCCTTGTCCTCGCCGCGGACGCGCATGCGGTGAAGCTCCGGCGTCAGGGTGCGCCGCGCGAAGTCGCGGACGCGGACCGTCCAGGCCTCGAGCTCGGGATCGACCTCGGCCCGCGTCGACCCGGGGCGCAGCAGCTCGCCGCCGTGGTTGCCCACGTAGGCGATCGTCCCGATCGCCACGATCGCACGGGCCGTGGCGGCGCGACGGCCGCTGACGCAGCCCACGACCTCATAGCGCCGGGACACCTCGATCAGCACCGCACGGGTGGCCTCGGGCACATGGGCGTCGTCGGCGTGGCGGACGATGGGCGCAAGCGTGCCATCGATATCCAGCAGTACGGCTGCGTGGGCGGGCTCCGAGCGAATCGGCGCAAGCGCCTCCACGAGCGTTGCAGAGGGCGACACCGCTCTAGTATGGCGCGCATCGTGGCCGGTCCCTCCGCTGATGCCCGTGGCCGCTGAGGGCTCCTCCGCCCGTACGCTCAGGCTCGTCGCGATCGGGACCATGGCGGGCCTCTTCAGCGGCCTGTTCGGGGTCGGCGGCGGCAGCGTCATCGTGCCCCTGCTGATGCTGTGGCTGGGCTATGAAGAGCGCATGGCCACGGCCACTTCGCTGGCCGCAATCGTCTTCATCGCGGCCTTTGCCGCCGGCGTGCAGGGCCTCTACGGGAACGTCAACCTGCTCGACGCCCTGGAGATCGGCCTGCCCGCAGTCGCCGGGGTGCTGATCGGGACGTGGCTGCAACAGCGCCTGCAGGCCCGCTCGATCGCCCTGATGTTCGCCGCCGTCCTGATCGCCTCCGCGCTCGAGCTGGTGCTGCGGTGACGGGCGCTGTCGCCGTCGGCCTGGCCGGCGGCATCATCGCGGGCCTGCTGGGCGTCGGGGGAGGCGTCCTGTTCGTGCCAGGGCTCGTCATCTTCCTGGGCCTTGACCAGCACCACGCCGAGGCAACCTCGCTGCTGGCCATCGTGCCGGTGGCCCTCGTCGGCACGATCCGCCAGGATCGCTACGGCAACGTCCGTCGTGAGGACGCTCTGCTGCTCGGCCTGCTCTCCCTCGCCGGCGCGGGCGCGGGGGTCGCGCTGGCCAATGCCCTCAGCGGCCGCGTGCTGCGCGACGCCTTCGCGGCCCTGATGGTGCTGGTGGCCCTGCAGCTCGTGCGCAGGAGCCTGCGCACGGGCGCCGCGGCGGCCTCCGGCGCCGCCGATCGTCCGCACGAGCCTCTGCCGCCGTGAAAATGACCTAGACTGGTCGCATGGGACTCGACAACCCTCTCCACATCGCATTTCTGGTTGTGATCCTGCTGCTGGTCTTCGGCGCCAAGCGCCTACCCGAAATCGGCAAATCGCTGGGCTCGGGCATGCGGGAGTTCAAGGACTCCGTCAGCGGAGAGTCCAAGCAGCCCTCGATCACCCAGACGAGCCAGGCTCCGCCGCCGCCTCAGGCACCGCCGGTCGCCGCGCCCGCCCAGGCGCCGGCGCCCGCCGAGCAGGCGAACCCCTTCGGCTCGGCGCAGTAGCGGCCGCCGGCCTCAGAGAGGCCGTTCGAACGGGGTGAACCCCGGTCGGCTGCTCCGGTCAACTCCTCAGTGGATGATCGGGCCGGTTTCGACGGCTTCGAAGGCCGAGCCGGGGACGGACTTGAGCTGTTCCAAGCTGGCTTCGTTCCACGACGGTGAAGGAGCCCCGGTGATGTACCAGGGCGAGCCGTTGTCGGCGACGATCAGCCCATAGCGCTTGAGGGCTTCCATGATCACCAGCGCCTGGCCTGAGAAGCTGTTCAGCGGATAGCTCGCCTGCAGGCGCAGGCGCAGGCCCATCGGCGGCAGGTTCGCGGCCGAGCTCGAGGATGCGAAGTGCGTTGCCGGGTGTATGTAGCCGGCCTGCGAGCTTGGGACGGTGACCCGCAGCGCGTGATCGATGGCCCCCGCGGCGACCTCGGGGTAGCGGACCAGCAGCGGCAGGATCGGCAGTCCCGCGGCGTCGGCCGAGGTCCATCCTTCGGGGCGCAGGGCGTCGCTGCGCAGGTTGAAGACGGCCCCCGACTGGGCTTTCCATCCAGCGCCCTTCTGGCTGGCTTTGTAGAGCTCGTAGTCCATGCAGGTTTCTTCGTGCAGGACCAGCACGTGCTTGTCGCCCCTGCCCTTCCTACCGCCGCCCTCGATGGGAGCGTTCAGGGGGACGGGGTAGGGACCGGGATCCGATTCGGATCTGTAGGCCGTGAACTTGATCGGGACCTTGGGCTGTGAGGGGCCGACGACCACGTAGGGGATGCCGTAGGCGGGGTTGTTGCCGAAGTCGGGATGCAGGTGTGCGGTGAGGCCGATGGCTTCGACGTACTGCTGGGATTTCGGGTTCTGGGGCAGCCCCGCGACTTCCTCGTTGAGCGAATTGTCGTCCGGGAACATGGGGCAGCCGTACTCGCTGACGCCGGGGACGATCGCACGGTTCGCGCGATGGTGGTGGCGCTGCGCGCTCGCGGGGGCCGCCACAGCGAGCGCCAGCAATGCGGCGCAGATGGCCGCGGGCACCGCGGGCGTGGTTCTGGCAGGTCCGCTTGTTCCTCTCACCCAACTTCCATCCTAGTCCTGGCGAGAGGTGGCGGCGTCGGCTCTGGACGAACCTACCGCTGGACGTTCAGGGAGCGCTGGGCGGCTCGCCCGCGAGGGCGGCCGGACGGCCCTCCTGCAGCAGGGGGGCGCCGCAGTGCCAGCAGAAGGCGGCGCCGCGGCTGTGGACGGCGCCGCAGGAGAGGCACTCGCCGTGGATGCCCGCCTCGGCTCCTGCCAGCAGCCGCTGGATCTCGCCCAGCTCTGCCTCCGCCTGCTGCAGCTCCGCCGCTTTTCGAGCCAGGACGTCGAGGCGGTAGTGGTCGCGGATGGCCATCTCGTAGGCCAGGCCGCCCAGGTCCCAGGTCAGCTCGGCGACCCGCTCGGCCAGCTCGCGGCGGCGGCGGCGCAGGTCGCTCATCGACCCGCCCGCACCCGATCCCGTGATCGCCAGGCCGCCCAGCGGCAGCAGCGTGCCGCTCGGGGCGCTGGCCGGCGTCTGCGAGGCTTTCAGGCCCTCTCCGTTGTCGGTGCCGGCCGCCATCCGCAGCTAGCCCGTTTCGATCGGCGTCGAACCCAGGGCGTTGATTTCTTCCTGGTGTTTCTTACCCGTCGATTTCGTCAGTTTGGTGAGCTTGGATTTGTTGACCGTCACCGGTTTCGGCGGCGCCGCTTTTTCGGCCGCCGTTTCCTTGGCGCCTTCTTCGGCTTCCTTGGCTTCGCTCTTGCTGCTCGATTTGGAGGCTGTCGTGGAGGTTTCCGTCGAGGGCGTCGTGCTCGTCCCGGTGCTCGTCGCGCCAGAGGCCACGCCGCCGAGGTTGCCTTCGATTTTGATGACCGACGGCGTGTTGGGGGTGGATTTGCTCTGCGAAGCCCAGTGGCCGACCAGCAGGCCGATGCCCACGCACATCAGGAGGATCGCCAGCAGCCCCAGCAGCCCTGAGTTGCGCCGCAGCCACGCGTTGGTGCCGTGCCCTGCCTCCACTGGCAGCAGGCCGGCGGGACCCATTTCGATCATCCCGGGCCCACCCCACACCGGGGGCGCCTGGCCGCCGCGGCCCGCCTCGGGGGTCAGCGCATCCAGGAACGCGAGCCGCACCGGCGAGCACGGCTTGCCGCAGTTGAGGCAGTAGCGCTGGTCGGCAACCAGCGAGGCGCCACAGTTGCTGCAGGTTGCGTTGGACTGCTCGGAGGGAACCGGGACGAGGCTCACGCTGCTCACTCCTGTGCTGCCGGGCGCTGCGGGCTGCTCATCCGAAGACTCCGCTGACGTAGTCGCGGGTGCGGCTCGCACGCGGGTCCTCGAAGACCTGCTCGACGGTCCCGTACTCGATCAGGTCGCCGAGGTACATGAAGGCGACCTTGTCGGCGATCCGGTGCGCCTGGGCCAGGTTGTGGGTCACCACGACGACCGCAAGGTCTTTGCGCAGCTCGCCGATCAAAGCCTCGATCGTGTTGGTGGAGATCGGGTCGAGGGCGCTGCAGGGCTCATCCATCAGCAGCACCTCGGGCCGGTTGGCGATCGCGCGGGCGATGCACAGCCGCTGCTGCTGGCCGCCGGAGAGGCGCAGCGCGGGACCGTCCAGGTTCTCGCGCACCTCCTCGTAGAGTCCGGCCCGCCTCAGCGCCTCGACCACCAGCGGCTCGAGCTCGCGGCGGCCCGGGCGGCTGCGTGACTGTTCGCGCAGTGCGAAGGCGACGTTGTCGAAGATCGACATCGGGAACGGGTTGGGCTGCTGGAAGACCATCGCCACGCGCGAGCGCAGCGTCGTGTCGGGGAGGTCGTGGATGTCCTCCCCATCCAGGCGGATCTCGCCGCCGCGGCTGGCCGAGGGTGTCAGCTCGGTGAGCCGGTTGAGCGTCCGCAGAAGCGTCGTCTTGCCACAGCCGGACGGACCGATCAGGGCCAGCACCTCGCCCTGGTGGATCGACAGCGAGACCGACTTGACGGCCTGCTTGGCGCCGTAGTTGATGCTCACGTCCTCCAGGCGCAGGCGCTCGGGACCGGCGCCCACGGCGGGCCTGATCGAACCGCGGTCCTGCGGTGCGACGGCGGCCGACGGCGCCCGGTCGAGGACGATCGTCCGCACGGGAGGCACCACCGCGGGCCTGGACGGGCCACGGAACGACTCGACTCGTGCGTCGCTCAGATCTCCTCGCTCATCGCTCTGCATACCAAGCTCCGGCCGGTCGAGCAGCATCTCCTCGGGAGTCATCGTCCAGTCTTTCTCATCGATCCTGGTGTAAATACAATGCTCATCGGCAAACTGATCTAACCAGGTTAGCGGCTGCCCGTTGCGATGTAAAGCGGGCTCGGGGGTGGGCCACGGCTCTCACTCACACCACCGCGCCGGCGATCGTCAGCCCGGTTGAGTCGGCCTGCGAGCGCCCGATCCGGTCGACGATCAGGTTGAGGACGAGGACGAAGATCATCAGCAGGGTCGCGGCGGCGTAGGCCTTCTGCGGCGCGCCGCTTTCGCCGGCCGGCGAGTTGTCGTAGACGTAGTTGGTCAGCGTCGAGCCGGTGCCACGCAGCAGGCCGACGACCGGCGTCGAGCCTTCGGGGTCGATCCGCAGCGTGTCGCCGAGCAGCAGCAGGACGATGACCGTGTCGCCGATCAGCCGGCTCACACCGAGCGTGACGCCCGTGGCGATGTTCGAGCGGATGCTCGGCAGCAGCACGCGCCGGATCGTCGCCGCGCGGGTCTTGCCCAGCGCAAAGGCCGCCTCACGCATGTGGGAGGGGACCGCCTGCAGCCCGTCGCGGGTGGCCGCAAAGATCGGCGCGATGGCGATCAGGGACATCATCGCCCCGGCGGCGAAGAACGAGCGCCCGAACACGCCGGCATGTTCGGATGTGCCGGAGAAGGGCGCGAACAGCGACAGCTGGAACATCGTCAGGCCGAACAGGGCGATCACCACGTCAGGCGTGCCGGCGATGATCTCGATGCTCGATTCAACGACCCTGGCCAGCCAGCGGGGCCGGCCGTACTCGACGATCCACAGCGCGCAGGCGATCGCCAGCGGGCCGGCGAGCAGAATGCCGATCAACGTCAGGATCAGCGTGCCGAGCAGCGGGTCGAGGAACCCGCCCGCCACCGGCTGGCCTTCGGTGATTTTTGGACGGCTGAAGATCAAACTCGGCCGCAGGTACTGAACCCCGCGGAAGGCCATGTAGCCGACGATCGCGGCCGCGATCAGGCACAGGCCGAGCCCTGCTGCCCATGCCAGCACGAGCGCCACGCGGTCGCGCCAGCGCCATTCGCCGGGCGAGGAGCGCCTGCCGCGGCCGCTGCCCAGCGGCGCCGGAGGGACGTAGGGGCGCAGAGTGCTCATCCGCGCACCTGGTACTTGCGCAGCGGCAGCTTGATCAGGTAGCCGGCCACCGACAGCGTGAAGGCCGCGAAGAACATGAGCAGTGCCATCGCGTAGAGCGTGGACTTCAAAGCCGGGGCGCCGATGCCTTCGTGGTAGTCCACGATCGCGGAGGCCAGCGTGCGGACGGGCTCGAAGAAGAACGTCACACCGTCGCCGACGCGCGGCGCGAAGTCGCGCGAGCCGGAGACCATCGAGACCATCACCGCCTCGCCCAGCGCCCTGGCCGTCGCGAGGATGGCCGCCGCGACGATTGCGCTGCGGGTTGCGCGCAGGGTCACCGCGAGGATCGCCCGCACAGGGTTGACACCCAGCGCGACGGCACCCTCACGCCAGGAGTTGGGCACGGAGGAGAGGGCCTCGCAGATCAGCGCGACCATGATCGGCGTGATCATGATCGTGAGGATCACGATCGCCACACCGATGCTCGATCCGGTCAGCTCGACGGTGTTGGCCAGCGAGTTCTTTTCGCCGGGTGAGATCAGGTGGTTGCCGACGAACGGAACCAGCACCAGGATGCCGATCAGGCCATAGATGACCGAGGGGACCGAGGCCAGCAGCCGGATCACGGGGATCGCGATCCTCCGCATTCGGGCCGGTGCCAGCTCGACGATGAAGATCGAGGAGAGGATCGCGATCGCAAGCCCCAGCAGGACGGAGACGCCGGTGATGATCACAGTCCCGTAGATCAGGGGCCATGCCCCGAAGTGGTAGGCGGACGCCGGCGGATTGGTGCCGGTCGCCTGCATGTTGGCGATCTGTTCTTCGACGTTTCCCCGTGACCCGAGCCACTTGTAGATGCCGTTGTGATCGATCGTCGGCCAGGCCTGGATGCCCACGAACACGATCAAGGCGACGATCGCAACCGCCACCAACAGCGAAACCGCGCCGAGCGAAAGCTCGGCGCGGTTGTCGGACCACGGGTGTTTCAGGCGTTCCAGCAAGCGGATCTCAGTCGATCGGGACCCACTGCGAGGAGATGATTTTGCGTGCCTGGGAGTTATGCAGGATGAATGCGATGAACGCCAGCGCAGCGCCCGTCGGTTTGCCTTTGGTGACCTCGTAGAAACGGGCCGTGCCGGAGTACTGGCCGGATTGGACCGTCGTCTTGTTGCAGGCGACGCCGTTGAGACCGACGGCGTTCACTGTGCCTTTGTCGGACTGGTAGTTGGAGACGAACCCGATCGAGTTGGGGTCCGATTCAACCTGCTGGCGCAGCAGACCCTCGGAGGGCTTTTCTTCGGCCAGCGTCGAGACTTTTTTGCCTTCGAGCAGGATCGTCTGGAAGTTGGTCAGCACGCCCGCGACCGAGGTGCGGCTGATCAGGTCGATCGTGCCCGAGGCCGTGGCGCCGGGAAGGCCTGCCCAGCTGCGGGTCTTGCCAGTGAAGATCGAGACCAGCTGAGCCGTCGTCAGGTTCGAGAGCGGGTTGGACTTGTTCGTCACCACGCAGATGCCGTAGCGGGCGATCGGCTGGAAGACGAGGCCGGGAGGATCCGTCGAAAGCGGGTCACGCGATACGTCCCCGATCGTGACCTTGCCTTTGGAGACATCGTTGACGCCGATCTGGGCGCCCCCCTGGGTGATCTTGAACTTGACTTTGTTGGGGTGAAGTTTGACGTACTTCTGGGCGAGCAGCGACACGAGCGGGAACGATGCCGTGGCTCCGCTGATCGAGATCGTGGTCAGCGCTGAGGCGGCCGCGGGCGCGGCGACGCCAAGAACGCTTGCCACCGCCACAGCGGCGGTGAAACGGCGGATGCGGTGCATGTCGGTGGAACTCCGTTTCGGTCGTTGACATTCGGTTGACAACAGCGAAACGGCAACATAGCATAATCCCTATAGATTCGATCCAGTTACTCTGTTTTACTGACTTTGTTCGTTAACTGACGATTGAAGAACGCTTGGACACCGTGCAGACACCCCCCACCAACGACCACGGCGGTACGCCGGAGGAGCCCGCCGGCAGGCAGGAGCAGACGCCGCGCCCGCCGGCGCCCGTGCGCCTGCCCTCCAAGCGCTGGAGCGCGCTGCTTGTAGCGGCGGCGCTGGCGCTCGGCGGCGTCGTCGGCGCGGCCTTCGGCCCGGCGCCGCAGGCCTCCTTCGCGGGTGGGGCGCTCAACCTGGCCAAGGCGCTGCCGCTGCTGCTGGCGTCCGGTCGCCAGCCGGCCCCCACCGCGACCACCGCCACCACGCCGGCGCCCGAAACACCCTTGGCGGCGGCCACGAGCACCACCCCCACGACCCGTACGGCGGCGAGCAAAACGACCGAATCGGCGCAGTCCGAAGAAAAAGAAACAGCCCAGAAAAAAGGCTCCGGCACGACTTCCAAATCGAGCCTGCCGGTGATCAAGAACGTCTGGCTGATCCAGCTCTCAGGCACGGGCTTTGAAGCGGCCGAGGGCGCCCCCGCCTCGGCGCCCTACATTGACACGGAACTGATTCCCAAGAGCGCCTTCCTCGCCAAGTGGTCGGCGAGCAGCGCGGCCGCGCTGGCCACCGAGGCGGTCGTCACGCAGACCCCCGCCGCCGGCACCGCGCCGCCCCTGCTTCACTCGATCGTCCAGCCCCCCTGTCCCGAAGGAGCCGCCGGTGCAAGCTGCGCCGCCGAAACCCCGGGCGCGCTGACGGCCGCCGACGAATTCCTCAAGGCGACGCTGGCGAGCATCACTGGCACGGCCCTGTACCGCGAAGGCGGCCTGATCGTCGTGACCTTCGCCAGCGTCGGCATCGCGACCCAGTCCGAACTCCCCGCCGGCGCGTCCACCTCGACCCTGAGCTCCACGCCGCCGGCCGGCGCCGCGGTGCTCTCGCCGCTCGCCAAAGCGGGCCGGCCGACGCTGACCTTCAACCCCACTTCGCCCAAGAAGAGCCTCGAAAAGCTCCTGGGCTGAGCCAGTGCAAATCAACAACCGAACGGAGACCCCGTTGCACGCAATTCGAACAGCTCACCCGAAGGCCAGTCTGTGGCTTGCCGCGGTGGCGGTGGTGGGCTCGCTCGCACTGCTGCTGGCCCTGCCGAGCATCAGCCGCGCGGAAGAATCGAACGCCAACAACTACAGCTGCATCGGCCAGGAGTCAAAGGGCGCCCCTGAAGAAGGCAGCGAAGAACAGCAGGTCGCCTACTCCTTCTACTGCGACGGGCCGATCACCGGCTACCAGCTCGCAGCGCAGGTTCCCGTCACGGGGATCGAGGCCGCGCCGCTGTTGAGCGCCCTCACGACAACGGGCCTTGAAGGCGGAGGCAAGGCGCTGAACGACACGTTCTCCTGCTCCAGCGAAGTCCCCGGTTACGCCCTCAACTGCGTCGGAGCGAGCAAGGAAGGCTACGAGCTGGTCCAGGGCCAGTTCGCGATCGGCAAAAAGCTCTGCGTGGAGCCGCGCGTGGACACGCTGCTGACCGTCACCTATGCCTACCTCGAAAAGGGCGTGGTCACGCAGGCGATCTCGGGGCCCTATGACCTGGGCCGCCCGAAAGGCTGCTCGCCCGACGCCTACTCGGGCAGCACCCGCCTCGAACCGAAGCCGCCGATCATCACCAAGAAGAAGCCCACGAAGACAAAGAAGAAAGCCAAGAAGGCCGTGCACAAGGCCGCCCACAGGGCGTCCCACCGCTAGGTCCCCCTCCTTGCAGGGCGGCGCCGCATGCTCGTGCGGCGCCGTCCGTGCGGAGGGTCAGATCAGGCTGGTCGTCAGACGTTCGACCTCGGCGATCGAGGTCAGCCCTTCGCGCACCTTCTGCAGGCCGTCGTCCCGCAGGCGCTTCATGCCTTCAGACATGGCGACGTCCACGATCTCATCCACGGAGGCATGCTCGAGGATCATCGAACGGATCTTCTCGCTGACGGACATGACCTCGTAGATACCGACGCGGCCGCGATAGCCGGAGCCCGAGCAGCGCGAACAGCCCACGTGCTCGTAGGGCTCAGCTCCCGCAAGATCATGCTCGGCGAGAACCGCCTCGGAGACCTTCAGCTTGCGCTTGCAGTGCGGGCACAGCTCGCGCACGAGCCGCTGCGCGACGATGCAGTCGACCGCCGAGGAGACCAGGAAGGGCTCGATGCCCATGTCGATCAGCCGGCCCAGGGCGCTGGGGGCATCGCGGGTGTGCAGGGTCGAAAGCACAAGGTGGCCGGTGAGGGCGGCCTCGATGGCGATGTGGGCCGTCTCGCGGTCGCGGATCTCGCCGACCATGATCACGTCGGGGTCCGCGCGCAGCATCGAGCGCAGGCCGACGTCGAAGGTGACCCCGGCCTTGGTGGCGATCTGCATCTGCTTGATTCCCTGGATCCGCTGCTCGACGGGGTCCTCGATCGTGAGGATGCTGCGCTCGCCGTCGTTGACCACGTTCAGGGCCGCATAGAGGGTGGTGGACTTGCCCGATCCCGTCGGCCCGGTCACGAGGACCGCACCGTTGGGCTGTTTGATGGCGGCGCTGAACCGCTCGAGCTCGGCCTGCTGCATACCCAACGACTCGAGTCCGTCAACGACAGCGGACTTGTCAAGCACACGCATCACGGCGCCCTCACCCCAGACCAGCGGCAGGGTCACCACGCGGATGTCGACCCGGCGCCCGTCCACCGTCAGGGCGAAACGCCCGTCCTGTGGGACCCGGCGCTCGGAGATGTCGAGGTCGGCGAGGATCTTGATCCGCGAGACGACGCCGGCGGCCATCTTGCGCTTGATCGTGGCGGCCGGAGCGAGGACGCCGTCGACCCGGAACATGACCCGCGTGTCGCCCTCCTCCGGGTTGATGTGGATGTCGGAGGCGCCCTGCTGGATCGCCTGGGCGACGATCGAGTGGACCAGCTTGATGATCGGGGCGTCGTTGTCCGCCTCGTCGACCATGAGGCTCGCCTCGTCGTGCTCTTCGTCCTCGATCAGATCTTCGATCGACTCGTCCAGCTGGGTCAGCCGGGCCAGCAGCAGATTGAGGTCCTCCACCGATGCAGCGGCGGGGCGGATCCGGCGCCCGGTCATCATGCCGACGTCGTCGATCGTCAGGACGTTCGTCGGGTTGGCCATGGCGAGCACCAGGCTGCCGTCGTCGGCATAGCCGACGGGCACCGCCTGGTAGCGCTTGGCCGTCTCGATCGTCATCAGGTTGACGGCCCCCATGTCGAGGTCGTAGACGGAGAGATCGACGAAGTCCAGCCCGAAGCGCTCGGCGACGACCCGCGCCAGCTGATCGTGGCGCAGGATTCCACGCTCGACCAGTACCAGGCCTGTCGGGCGGCCCTGCGCTCGCGCCGCGGCAACGGCGTCCTCGACCGTCTCCAGGTCCGCAAAGCCGAGGTCGACGGCCACCTCTCCGATCATCCGCGCGGAGCGGCCCGTGGTCTTGGGCGGATACAGGCCGGTCTCGTTGCCGCGCGAGGGCTCGCGGGGCACCGAGCGGCGCTCCTCGATTCCGTGCGGGGGGCCGGCGTCCTGCTTGTGGCGCGTGGCCGCTCGGGGCGTATCGGCGCCCTCAGACGGCCCGGAGCGCTCCGCGAGCTCTCCTCCAGACTCGTTCCTGGGTTCCGAGGCGGCCTTTTCCTGGCTTGCAGCTGTTGGAATGACGGTGTCGCCCATCACCTCCCCTATCGGCACGGGCAGATCCCGTCTTGACAGGGATGCGCACCTATTGGGAGGAACGCGTCAGCGCGGTGACCTGGCGAGACCGTGTTCGATCGCGCCCTTGACCTGGGCGTCCAGCGCGTTGAGGCGCTGCAGGGCGACCGCCTCGGCCGAGAGAGGCCGCTGAGCCGAGGAGCCGTCGCCGCCGTGATGGGAGATGACGCAATGTTCCAGCGCAAGGCGCCGCTCGGGATCGAGCGACTGCGGCGCATAGCCGGCGATCAGCCTCAGGCTCAGCTCGACGTGGCCCAGCATGGCGCCCTCGGGGCTGCGTTCGATCTCCGCCCCGTAGGTGAACTCGCGCGTCTTGCCCAGGTCATGGACGATGGCGGCGCTCAGCAGAAGGTCCCGGTCGAGCCGCGGGTACAGCGCGCACAACTCGAGAGCCAGCTGGGCCACCGCGACCGTGTGCTCGAGCAGCCCTCCGAGGTAGGCATGGTGCGAGCCGGGGGCCGAGCGCTGCGTCGCCCCTGCGGGAGAGGGCGCCGAACACGGCGCCAGACGGATCTGCTCAAGCAGCGCCGTGTCGCCGAGAATCGCCTCGAGCAGCCCGCGCAGGCCGGGGTCATACACCTCGCGGACGAGGTGCTCGAGGAAGCCCTCGAGCTCGTCGAGGTCGCGGTAGGCGCTCGGCAGGAAGCTCCTCGGGTCGGCGCCCTCGGCGCGGGCGATCCCGCGAATATCGATCTGCAGCTGCTCGCGGAACCGCTCGACGCGGCCGTTGACGCGCACCAGCTCGCCGCGCTCGAAGCGCCCGGCCAGCAGATCGGCGTCTCGAAAGGCCCGGCCGACGATCGAGCCGGTGCTGTCACGCAGCCCGACAGTCAGGAAGGGGGCGCCCGACCTGGTCATCTGGCGCTCCTTGCGCGTGCAGGCAAACAGCCCGTCGACCTCCTCGCCCGCTCGCAGCGTCGCCACCGTACGGGTGTCCTCGGTGGGTGTGGAGGCAGCGAAGGAGATCAGCCCATGATGTACGGTGATCCGGATGCAACCCCTGATCTGGGACCGGCGCCCCAGCGGCCTCAGGGCCCCCGCGATGGTCTGTGCCTTCAAGGGCTGGAACGATGCGGGCGATGCCGCCTCCAGCGCCGTCTCCTTTCTCGCGGGCGCGCTCGGCGCCAAGCGTTTCGCCCACCTGGACTCCGAGGAGTTCTACGACTTTCAGAGCAACCGCCCCTGCATCAGCCTCGACGAGAACCAGCGGCGGGAGATCACCTGGCCGACCGTGGAGATCTTCGAGGCGAGCGCGCCGCGCGCGCCGCGTGATCTGGTGCTCGTGCAGGGCACCGAGCCCTCGATGCGCTGGCGCTCCTTCTGCAAGCACCTGGTCGATCTCGCAGAGGCGCTGGGCGTCCAGAGCGTGGTGACCCTCGGCGCTCTGCTCGGGGACGTCCCCCACACGCGGCCCGTGCCGATGTCCGGTCACACCTCCGACGCCGCCATGTTCGAGCGGCTGGGCATCGGGCCCTCCTCATACGAAGGCCCGACCGGGATCGTCGGCGTGCTCCACACGGCCTGCGCCGACGCCGGGCTGCCGTCCGCAAGCCTGTGGGCGGCTGTGCCCCACTACGTCGCCGCGGCCACCAACCCCAAGGCTGCCCTGGCGCTGCTGCGGCGCGTAGAAGTCCTGATCGGCGTCTCGGTCGACGTCTCCGAGCTCGAGTCGGCGGCGGCGGACTACGAACGGCAGGTCGGGCTGGCGGTGCAGAGCGACCCTGACATCCAGGCGTTCGTCGAGCGGCTCGAGCAGGCCGCCGGCGATGATGACGCCACCGTGGGGGATGTCCCCTCGGGCGACGCCATCGCCCGGGAATTCCAGCGCTTCCTGCGCCAGCGGGGCCGTTAGCCCGTCTAGCCCTCGGCCGCGGGACAGACGATCCGGTAGTCGCAGATAGCGCAGGCGCTCGGCGAGGGCGTCGGCTCGAAATCCTGCGCCAGGATCCCCGCGCCCACGCCAAGCACGAGCTCGCGGACGGCGTCGGCGTCGCGCTCGGTCCGTGGCACGGGCACACGGCTGTCGTCCAGGACGTAGTAGTAGGCCTGGCGCGAGGAGGGAAGTTTCCAGTCCTCCCGGGCCGCGAGCGCGTACAGCGAGAGCTGGATGTCATCCTCGAGCTGCTCGGCCGTCTTGGGCCGCGAGGTCTTGTAGTCGATCAACTCGTACTCCACCTCGGCGCCGTCACCCAGCCGGTCGACCCGGTCGACCCGGCCGCGCAGATGGTGAGGGCCCAGCCGGAAGGAGAAGCTGCGCTCGAACCACACCGGCTCGGAGTCCTGGCCGTGCAGGCGGGCGTGGTAGACGGTCAGGGCCGTCACCGCCTTCTCGAACAGCTCGCCGTCCACCCCATCGCGGCCGAAACCACCGCGGCGCCAGCCGGTGTCGAGCAGCTCGAGCATCTGGCCCAGGGTCGTGCCCCCCTCGCGGTGATATCGCTCGAGCACCTGATGGACGACGATCCCGAAGCGCTGGTGAATCGTCTGCTCGGTCGGGATTCGCAGGACGCGGGCGAACTTGTAGCGCAGCGGACAGCTGCGGTAGGTCTGGATGTCCGACGCCGAGAGCGCCAGCCCCTCGCCCCGGCGGGGCAGAAACGGACCGAGCGAGTGCTCCTCGCGAAAGCCGACGGGCTGGGTGTCATCGGCGCCCAGCAGGGTGTCGTCCAGCGTCGAGGTCTGCAGGATCTCGCGCTGCATCGGCGTGGCCGCGGCCAGCAGCCGCACGTTGATGTCGGCCAGCGCCTCCTCCATGCCCTGACCCTCGGGACGCTGCATCAGCGCCGCCACCTTGACCAGCTCCAGGTAGCGCACGACGCCGTGCGAGATGTCCAGGTCGGTGTCCAGCCGCAGCTCGCCGAGGCGCCCGCCGATGCGCGCCACCCCTCCAAGCAGCTCCTCGCGCAGCTGCGCCAACGTGGCCCCGAGACGCTCGGCGGCCGGCTGGGGCCCAGGCCGCTCGCCGGGCTCGGGCAGGACCGCAGCGAGATGGCGGGCCAGCTCGCGGGTGCCCGCGCCAGGGTCGCGGGCCAGCAGCTCGCGGGCCATCTGGAGCAGACGCTCGAGGCTCTCGCGGCGCTCCTGCGCCTGCTCGGGGTGCAGCAGGGAGCGGCCGGGCACCTCCAGGCGCTCGATCAGGCGTGCCAGGAAGACATCTGGCGGGTGGGTGTCGAGGTCGGCCACCGCTCCACGGTGCAGCTCTACGAAGCGCTCAATCCGTTCGCGCGCCTCGGGTGGCACCTGCGGGGCCTCCGTGGCGGCTGCCAGGCCGACGACCAGATCCAGCTTGCGCCGGCGGGCGACCTGGATGACGCGGGCCAGATCGACCTGGCGCAGGCCGATCGGCGGCCGGGTCAGGGCGCGGACGACCGCGGCGGCGTCCTGCGGATCGACCAACAGTCGCATCCAGGCCAGCACGTCGCGCACCTCGGCGCGCTTGAGGAAGCGGCCCGGCTGCTCATCCTGGCTCTCGGTACGCGCCTCCCCCGGCGGGACCGCCGGCGACGCTGTGGCGATCCTCGAGATTGGCACCTGCCAAGGATACGCGGGCGGGCTTGCGCCGCACGGCTACGCTCTTTGGGTGGACGTCATCGATTGGGGCGCCGCCCAGAGGATCGGAGAGCTCCTCGCCGGTGTCGGCGGGAACGGCTCCACGGGCGCCCCCTACGCCGGTATGCGCACCGACACCGTCGAGCCCCTGGCGCGCGACTTCGCAGCCCGTGTCAGCGCCTACAGCCTGCTCGAGACCAAAGACGATCTGCCACCGCTCGAGTTCGTCGACCGGCCCGCCTGGATCGCCGCCAACCTGCAGACGATGCGGCCTCTGCTGACGCCCCTGACCGAGCGCCTGGGCGAGTCGCGCGGCCTCTTGGGAGGCCCGGTTCGCTCCGTTTCTGGCCTGATGCTCGGCGCCCAGGTGGGTGCGCTCACCGGGATGCTCTCCCAGCGGGTCCTCGGGCAGTACGACCTGGCGCTGCTCGACGCCACCGTGAAGCCGCGCCTGCTTTTGCTGGCGCCAAATCTCGCTCAGGCCGCCCGCAACCTGTCGGTGGATCGGGATGAGCTGGTTCTCTGGGTGACCATTCACGAGATCACCCACGCGGTCCAGTTCTCGGGGGCTCCTTGGTTGCGTGAGCACATCGGCGGGATGCTGCGCGAGCTGATCGACGGCCTGCAGATGTCCGTGGTAGGCGGCTCGGGCAAGGAGGATGGGCAGCGAGGCCGGGGCGGCGGGCTGCGGCTGCCCAAGATGCCCGACCCCGCCGAGCTGCGGGCGATGATCGATCGCGCGCGCAGCGGCGAGCTGCTGCGCCTGACGCTGGGCGAGGACCGCTGGCAGCTGGTCGAGCAGATGCAGGCGGCCATGTCGCTGATCGAGGGCCATGCCGAGCACACGATGGACGCTGTCGGTGCCGAGGTGCTGCCCTCCCTGTCGCGGCTGCGCGCGGCCATGAACCGCCGGCGCACCAACAAAGGCCTGCCCTGGAGGGTGCTCGAGCGGCTGCTGGGCCTGGAGCTGAAGATGCGCCAGTACGAGATCGGCAGGCGCTTCTGCGACGCCGTCGTGGACGCCGGGGGCCCCGAGGCGCTGGCGCAGGCCTGGCAGGGGCCGGAGTGCCTGCCGCTGATGTCAGAGCTCGAACAGCCAGCGCTCTGGATCGAGCGCGTCGGCAGCCTGGCTGCGTAAAAGTCCCGCATTTTCGGGACCGAACGCACGTTCCACCTGTCACAAAGTCCAGCCGGTGAACGCCCCGTGATTGTGGGACGTTCCCTTAGTGGTACGATCCGGCTGTAACGATCTTCGAGCGTCGGGTTACAAACAGGTGTTCGCCTCTCAGATTCTGAGGCGAGGATACGAACAGAACCCAAGAACGCCCCTCGCAACCGGCGAGCAAGGAATAAGGAGACCGTCCAAAAAATGGCCACTGCCACTACCACCTCCCGCAAACCCCGCGCCAAAGCCGCTCGTAAACCGGCCAAAGCGACCGCCAAAGCTACGGCCAAAGCGACCGCCACCCGCCGCAGCCCGAGCAAAGCCAAAGCGACGACCAAGGCCAAGGCCTCCCGGACGCGCACCGTCCACCAGGCCGAAGCAACCGTCAAATCAGCCGAGCTTGCAACCAAGGACACCGCCGATGTCGTCGGTGAGTACGCCGAGCGCGCCGTGCTGATCCCGGTCGGCGCAGCGCTGATCGCTCGTGAAAAAGTCGTCTCGACGGTCAGCGACACCGTCTCGGTCTATTCCTCGAGCAGCAAGGCCCAGGCCCAGCTGCGCCGCTTCGAGCGCCGCGGCGCCACGGCTCGCAAAAGGCTCGAGCGCGAGGTCCGCAAAGCTCGCGTCCGCGTCGAGCGCGAACTGCGCCAGCGTCGCAAGAACATCGAGACCACGCTCAACGACACGGTCAGCGAGATCGACGGCCGCCGCGAGAAAATCGTGAAGAACGGCAGTGAGATCGCCAACCGCGTGCCCGAGCTGGCAACCCAGGTGCAGGAGCGGATCCTCAGCCTGGTCTAGAGAACCCTTACCCCGACCGGCCTGGAGAGGGCCGGACCCGGGAGAGTCTGCCGGCCTCATATCCCGCCGGCAGTAGTAGCACCCTCTCCTCCCTCGACCCGCGGGCGGCCCCCACCGCCCGCGGGTCATTTTTTTGGCCGCTCTTCAACACACGGAACCGGGCTGCACGCCAGGGTTTGCCACAATGAGGCCGCTGTGATCGACAAGGACGAGATACGCCGCGCGCTGGAGGTCGTGATCGACCCCGAGCTGCACCGCTCGATCGTTGAGCTGGACATGGTCCGCTCGATCGAGACGAGCCCCAACGGGGTCGTGGACGTGACCGTCTCCCTGACGACGCCGGGCTGTCCGATCAAGGGCCACTTCCAGACCTCGGTGGCGGACGCCGTCGCGGCGCTCGAGGGCGTCACCCACGTCAACGTCTTCTTCGACGTCCTGACCGATACGCAGAAGACGGCTCTGCAGCAGAAACTCGGCCGCGGCAGCCTGCCGGCCGGCTCCCTGGCCCAGGTCGCCAATGTGATCTGCATCGGGTCGGGCAAGGGCGGCGTCGGCAAGTCGACGCTCACCGCCAACCTGGCCACGGCCCTGAGCGCCGAGGGCAAGCGCGTGGGCGTACTCGATGCGGACGTCTGGGGTTATTCGATCCCGCGCATGTTCGGGCTCGGGGCAACACGCCCCGACGTCTCGGCAGAGCGCAAGATCATCCCGCTCGTCGCCCACGGCGTCAGGGTCATGTCGATCGGCTTCTTCGTCGAGGAGGACGCCGCCGTGGTGTGGCGCGGACCGATGCTCCACAAGGCGCTGACGCAGTTCCTGCAGGACGTCGACTGGGGCGCGCTGGACTACCTGCTGGTGGATCTCCCTCCGGGGACGGGCGACGTCTCGATGACGCTCGCCCAGCTGCTTCCCCAGGCCAAGTTCCTGATCGTCACGACGCCACAGCAGACCGCTCAGAAAGTCGCCCGCCGCTCCGCTCAGATGGCAGAGAAGGTGGACCTCGAGATCGCGGGGATCGTCGAGAACATGTCCCTGTTCACGACTCCCAGCGGTGAGCGCTTCCAGATTTTCGGCGAGGGCGGCGGCCAAGAACTGGCCGACGAGCTCGACGTGCCCCTGTTGGGCAAGGTTCCCCTGACGATGCCTCTGCGCGAGCAGGCCGACGCCGGTACGCCGCTCGTGGCCGAGAATCCGGACGACCCCGCCGCACAGGCGATCCGCCAGACGGCCCGTGGCCTGATCGCGATCGCACCTCCAGCGCTGCCCACCCTGCCCCTCGTCGAGGTGGCCGTCGCGCCCGCGCCGGCCGAGAGCAGGAAACCCGTGGGCATGTCGCTGCCGATGGCCTGACCCCAGGGCCAGCGCCGCCGGCGACATGCCCACTCCGCGTCGCCGGGCCCAGGGCCCGCGGCATGCGCCCGAGCGGCCCAGAGGCGGCCCGGGCGCGCTTGACAAGCACCCGCCAACTGGAGGATCGTCTTCGAAATGTCAGTTCCCGAGCAGCAACAGACCGCGCCTGAGGGCCCCGCCGAGCCGGAGGGCGAGGGAGCAGTCGTCGAATTCGACGAACGCAGGGCCAAGATGGAAAGACTGCGAGCCGAGGGGATCGACCCATACCCGGCCGTGACCCTGTGGGAGACCCGCACGCGGATCGCCGACATCCTGGCTGCCCACGACCCGGGCGAGCTCGAGCACGGCGAACACGACGCGCTGCGCTACACCGTCGCCGGGCGCCTGATCTCGCGCCGCGGCCACGGCAAGACGGCTTTTCTCGACCTCCGAGACCTGTCCGGGAGCATTCAGATCGTGCTCCGCGTCGATGCGCTCGGGCAGGAGGCCTACGACCGCATCCTGAACCTCGACATCGGCGACATAGTCGCGGTAGACGGGCGCGTCTACGTGACCCAGCGCGGCCAGCTGGCGCTCGCGGCCGTCGAGTGCACGCTGCTCACCAAGACGCTGCGCCCGCCGCCGGACAAGCATCACGGCCTCGGCGACACCGGTACCCGCTACCGCTACCGCGAGCTCGACCTGCTGGCCAACGAGAGCACGCGCGAGCTGTTCATCACCCGCAACAAGATCATCCTGGCGATCCGCGAATGGCTGGCCGAGCGCAACTTCGTCGAGATCGAAACACCGGCCCTGCAGTCGCTCGCGGGCGGCGCCGGGTCGAGACCCTTCACAACCCACCACAACGCCCTCGACCGCGACCTCTACCTGCGCATCTCCGTCGAGCTGTTCCTCAACCGCTGCATCGTCGGCGGCATGGAGAACGTCTATGACATGGGCAAGGTGTTCCGCAACGAGGGGATCTCGCACAAGCACAGCCCCGAGTTCACGATCATCGAGTTCATGTGCGCCTACTCCGACTACAACGACGTCGCCACGGTCACCGAAGAGATGTTCCGTGACGTCGCCCACAGGGCGCTGGGGCGCACCGTCATCAAACGAAACGGGGAGGAGATCGATCTCGCCAAGCCCTGGCGGCGGGTCACGATGCGCGAGCTGATCCTCGAGCGCTTCGACCTGGACTTCATGGAGTCCACGCGCGAGCAGCTGGCCGAGGTGCTGGACGAGCCGATGGACCCGGACGCGACCTGGGCCGAGGTGGTCGCCGACATCTACTCCGAGAAAATCGAGTCCACCATCAACCAGCCGACACACGTCTTCGACTTTCCGCTGGAGCCCTTCCCGATCACCAAGCGCCACTCGGTCCACCCCGAGCTCGGTGAGCACTTCGATGCCGTCATCGGCGGTATCGAGCTGGTCAGCGGCGACACCGAGCTCAACGACCCCGTCGACCAGTGGCAGCGGTTCGTCGATCAGCGCAAGCGGCGGATGATCGACGACGCCGATGTCCCACACCCCAATGACGAGGAATACGCGCGGGCGATCGAGTACGGCTACGCGCCCACCGCCGGCGGGGGCATGGGCGTGGACCGGCTGATCATGATCCTCACCGAACGCGACACGTTGCGCGAGGTGATCCCGTTCCCAATCGTCAGGGACCTGAAATGAGCACCCCGCCGCAGAGCAAGCTGAATCTCGACCCGGGCGTCATCGCCGCCTGCCGCCAGGCGGCGGCAAAGATCGCCGAGGACGTCGGCCGCCAGATCGCCGGCAGGACGACCGTCTCGGTCGAGCGCAGCATCACCCGCCTGCTCGGCGTCGACGGCGCCGATACGCTCGAGGCTCCGCTGCCGAACGTGCTCGTGGACCATGTTCACGAGCAGGGGCGGCTCGGGCGCGGGATCGCCCACTGGCTGGGCAACGCCATGCTGCAGACCGAGCGCACCCCGCAGCAGATCGCCGAGGCCGTCAGCGCGGGAGAGCTCGACCTCTTGACGCTCGAGCAGGCCGAGGACGGCGCCATCCAGGCCCGAGTCCTCGAGGAGTGCCAGACCCGCCTGGACGAGATCCGTGGGCGCTTCGAGCAGCGCGCCGCAATGCGTGAGCGCCTGGGCGACCGCGACGGAACGCTGCGCTACGTGCTGACCGCGACCGGGGACGTCTACGAGGACGTCGTGCACGCCAAGGCCGTGGCCGAAGCCGGCGGGGACATCGTGGCGGTCATCCGCTCGACGGCTCAGAGCCTGCTCGACTACGTCCCTTTCGGCCCCACGACCGAGGGCTACGGCGGCACCTTCGCCACCCAGGCCAACTTCCGGATCATGCGCGAGGCGATGGACGAGTGGTCTGAGCTTCACGGGCGCTATGTGCGCCTGTCCAGCTTCTGCTCGGGCCTGTGCATGTCGGAGATCGCAGCCATGGGCGCCTGGGAGGGCTTTGACAACATGGTCAACGACGCCCTCTACGGGATCCTCTATCGGGACATCAACATCGTCCGCGGCCTGATCGACCAGCGCGTCTCGCGCATGATCAACGGCTACTTCGGAGTCACGATCAACACCGGCGAGGACAACTACCTGCGCACCGCCGATGCCGTCGAGGCGGCGCCCTCTGTGACCGCGTCGCAGTTCATCAACCACCAGCTGGCACGCGACTCGGGCGTCCCCGATGCCCAGATCGGTCTCGGGGACGCGTTCGAGATCGACAACCCGGTGAGGAACGGGCTGCTCTATCAGTGGGCCCAGGCGCAGCTCACGCGCGAGCTGTTTCCCGACTGCCCGGTCAAGTACATGCCGCCCACCCGGCACATGGACGGCAACCTGTTCCGGACCCATGCGACCGACACGCTGTTCAACCTGGTCACCATCGCCACCGGACAGGGCATTCAGACAGTCGGCGTGCCCACCGAGGGGATCTTCACGCCCCACATCCATGACCGCGTGCTCGGGCTGCAGAACGTCGACTATGTCTTCAACAGTGCCCGCGACATCGGCGAGGAGATCGAGTTCAAGCCCGGCGGCATCATCCAGACCCGCGCCCAGGAGGTCCTGGCCGGCGCCCGCGATCTGCTCGAGCAGATCGCCGGGACAGGGCTGTTCGCCGCGATCGACGGCGCCACCTTCGGTGACGTCAGCCGCAAGGTCGACGAGGGCCGCGGAATCGAGGGGATCGTCGAGACCGGCGAGGGATACCTCAATCCGCTGAGCGAGCTGATGGGCCAGGCGATCCATGCCTAGAGAGGTGGATCTGAACGCCGTGCGCCCCTACGCCGACCATCTCGGCGACGGGCTCGTGCAGATGAGCTTCACCCTGCCCGTCCCCTACTCGCTGGCGGCCCGCAAGGCGGCCCTCGAGCTGGCCGGCGCTATGGGCTTCGAGGAGCCCGAGGTCGTTCACTACGAGGGCCTGACCGACGGATACACCTACTTCGTCATGTATGGCCGCTGCACGCGCACCGTCGACTTCGAGTCCCTCCAGGGCGAGGGCTTTGACATCGAATACATGAACGAGGACGAGATCGAGCATTTCGCCGTCACCCACGTCGGGCGGCCGATCGTCGTCGTGGGCGCCAGCACCGGCTCGGACACCCACAGCGTGGGCATCGACGCGATGCTCAACCTCAAGGGCTACCACGGCCATCACGGTCTCGAGGGCTATCGCGCGTTTGAGACCTACAACCTCGGCAGCCAGGTGCCAAACAGCGTGCTGCTGGCAAAGGCCATCGAGGTGAGCGCCGACGTGATCCTGGTCTCACAGACGGTCACGCAGCAGAACCTCCACGTGCACAACCTGACCGAGCTCGTCGAGATGGTCGAGGCCGAGGGCCTGCGCGGGCGGATGATCCTAGCCTGCGGCGGGCCGCGGGTGTCCAACGAGCTCGCCAAGGAGCTCGGCTATGACGCCGGCTTCTCCAAAGGCACCGAACCGCAGCATCTGGCCACCTTCGTCGTGCGCGAGCTGGCCGCCCGCAGGGCCACCACGGCCGGCTGAGCCGTTGAAGCTCTCCGAGCTGACCACCTCCTGCAGCCGCCTGGCGCTGGTCGGCCTGGCCAAGAACACGGGCAAGACCGTTGCCCTGGCGGCGCTCCTGCGCGAGCACGCGGAGGCCTCGCGGACGGTTGGCGTGACCTCGGTGGGCCGGGACGGCGAGGAGCACGACGTGATCGACTTCCGGATCGCCAAGCCACCCATCGAGCTCCCCTCGGGCAGCCTCGTGGCGACCACCGACAGCCTTCTGCGCGCCAGTGGGATCCCCCGGGAGCTGCTCGTCGAGACCGGGGTACGGACTCCGCTGGGCGAGGTTCTGATCGCACGGCTGAAGGGCCCGGGAGCGATCGAGGTGGCGGGTCCGAGCGGCGCCGCCGAGGTGCGGCGCGTCAGTGACGCGATGCTCTCCTTCGGCGCCGAGCAGGTGCTGATCGACGGCGCCATCGACCGGCGGGCCGCCTCCTCTCCGGATGTGGCGGACGGCCTGCTGATGTCCACGGGAGCGATCCTCAGCGAGCAGATCGAGGAGGTCGTGGCACGAACGGCCGAGGCCGTCGAACTCGTCCGGCTGCCGGCGATGTCCCTGGAGGGCCCGGACGGGCGGCGCCTGGCCGAGCTGGCCGGATCAGCGTCCTCGGAGCGCAGGACCTTCCTGTTGGCGCCCGGCGCCGAGCCCCACGAGCTCCCGGGGCGCTTCGTCTTGACGGCCGGCCCTAGCGAGATCGCCGGGCTGCTCGCCCAGCACCCCCGGGCCGAGCGCCTGCTCGTCACCGGGGCGGTGCCCGAGGCCTTCGTGTCCCTGTTGGCCCAGGCCGCACGGCGCAAACGGCGGGCGCTGAGGCTGACGGCGGCGGACCCCACGAAGCTCTTTCTGCACGAGCACGGGGTTGCCCATTACAGCCAGATGGGGCTCGAGATCGAGACGCTTCGGCCGATCGACCTGCGCGCCCTGACGGTCAATCCGGTGGCCCCACAGTCGCACTCCTTCGACTCCGCCCGGCTGCGCACGATGCTCGGTGCCGCAATTGCGGGCCTCGAGATCTTCGATGTGATGCATCCCGCCTACACCGCCGCGGGCGGGATGCGTGCGAGCCACCGGTAGGATCGCCTCGCCCGATCGGCGAGCGTCTCCGGGCGATCGGCCGAGCCGGGTTGCGGCCCCCGGCCTCTAGGAGGGCGTGCGCTCGCGGCCACGGGCCGCGCGACGGCTGCGGCGGGCGATGTGGCGCCCGGGCGCCACAGGGGAGCGATGGACGTGGCCGGCGACGGCCTTCCTGCGCGCGGCTGACGGCGCCGGCGAAGGCGCGGCCTCCGTGCCGCGGGCGGGGAGCTGGTCCCCGGCCACACGGCCCGGAAGCGGGCGCCCGAACCAGCGGCCGAACAGGTCGGCCAGGCTCCAGCCGCCGCTCGACGCACGCAGATCGCGCTGGCGCTCGTTGGCGATTTGTATCGCTATGTGGTGGTTGGTGATCATGTAGACACTCTCGCGCACCTCCGCCGGCGTCCTAACATATTTAGTGACGCCTAAATGGTTGGGGCCTTTGCGCCTCACCGTCGAACATCTCCCAGACATGATTCTCGCCCGCTTTGACACCGCCTCGCTCACCAGGGTCCGCTTCGCGATCTCACCGTCGCTGGAGCTGATCCGCAGCACCCGGGTGCTGCACGACCCCGCCGCCGCGGCGCTGCATCTGCCTTGGATCGAACGCGCCCGCCAGCGCACCCGCGGCCTGGACCTGTCGCTGCTGCGGGCCCTGCAGCGCTCGGAGATCTACAACCCCGACTTCGTCCACCCCCCGCCGGACGGCCCGCTGGTGGACTTCGAGGACGAGCTCGAGGTGATGATGGCCACGCCGCCCGAGCAGATCAGCGCCGAGGTCCGCTACGCCTACGCCGGGCGTGAGCTGCCGGCGGTGCTCGAGCCCTTCGTCAGCGACCCCAGCCGCGCAATCGCGGCACTGGCCGAGCTGATGCGTGTCTACTGGCAGCTGTGCCTGGCCGATGACTGGCCGCGGATCCGCTCGCTGCTCGAGCAGGACGTGCTCCACCGCGCGCGCCAGATCGCCGACGGCGGCGTGCGCCGGCTGTTCGCCGACCTGGACCCGGGCGTCTGCTGGCTGGACGGCGAGCTGCGCGTCGAGTGCGGCGAGTGCGAGACGGTCATGGACCTCGACGACCGCGGGCTGCTGCTCGTTCCAAGCGTCTTCGTCTGGCCGATCGTGACGCTGGTCACCGCAGAGCCATGGCAGCCGACGCTGATCTACCCCGCACGCGGCGTGGGGATGCTGTGGAGCCCCGAGCAGAGCGCGCCGCCCGATGCGCTGGAGAAGCTCCTGGGCCGCACGCGCGCGACGCTGCTGGTCTCGCTCGACTCGCCGCGCTCGACCACTGAGCTGGCCGGCGCACTGGGGATGACCCCCGGCGGCATCTCCCAGCACCTGGCCGTGCTGCGCGACGCCGGTCTCATCCACGGCCGCCGGGTGGCGCGATCGGTCCTCTACACGCGCTCCTCGGAGGGCGATGACCTGCTGGGCGCCGCCGGAGCAGACGGCGAGTCCGGTGTAGCTGGCTCCCCCGTGCCGGGCGGAGCCGCGCTGGTGTGATCGTTCAGCCTGCCGCGGCGGCGCCGCCGCCGCTTGAGAAGTACTCGGCGTTGAGCGCAGCGAACTTCTGCCACTCGTCGGGCAGCTGGTCCTCGGCGAAGCAGGCGTCCACGGGGCAGGCCTCGACGCAGGCGTCGCAGTCGATGCACTCCTCGGGGTCGATGTAGAGCATCTCGGCCGCGTCATATCCGGGCTCGTCAGGCGTCGGGTGGATGCAGTCCACGGGGCAGACCTCGACACACGAGTTGTCCTTGGTGCCAATGCACGGCTCGGCGATTACGTAGGCCATTCGCTTCTTTCTTTGGGTCGGTTTTCGGGGGCTTCTCAGCGCGAGGGGCATATTGTACGAATCATGCTCCTGCTTACCGGTGCAACCGGCCTGGTGGGCTCCACGCTGCTGCCGCGACTGCTCGCCGAAGGGACCGAGGTCCGGTGCCTGGTGCGGGACCCCCGTGGGCTCGGCAGCCAGCGCGTCCGCGTCCAGATCGCCCTCGGCGACCTGACCGACCCGCCCTCCTTTCGAAACGCCCTGCGCGGCGTGGACACCGTGATCCACCTGGCGGCCTCGATCCGCGACCAGCCCAGCGGCTCGATCGAGGAGCTCAACGGCATCGCCACCTGGCGGATGGTCGAGGCCGCCGAGCGCCAGGGCGTCGAGCGGTTCGTCTTCTTCTCCGCACTCGGCGCCTCCACGCATCACCGCACCCGCTGCCTGCGGGCCAAGGCGCTGGCCGAGCAGGCCGTGGTTGAGGCCGACCTTGAGACGATCGTCTTCGCTCCCTCGATCGTCTACGCCCCCGGCGACCCCTGGCTGAGCCTGCTCGAGCGCATGGCCTGGGCGCCCGTCATGCCGGTCTCCGGAAACGGCCGGGCGCGCTTTCAGCCGATCTGGGCCGAGGACGTCGCCGAATGCGTCGCCGGGGCCCTGCGCGCCTCGAGCGCCGAGCGGCACCGCCGCTACGAGCTGGCCGGCCCCGAGACGCTCAGCCACCAGGAGATCATCGCGACGGTCCTGCGGGCCGCCGGACGCAGCCGCCCTCTGCTCAACATCCCCACGCCGATCGTCTCGCGCTCGCTGCGGCTGCTGGAGCGCGCAATGGGTGAGCGCGCACCGGCGAGCTGGGACGAGGCGGAGCTGATGGAGGTCTCGATGCTCACCAGCCGCGGGACGACCGACGCGGCCGCCCTGGGCGTCGAGCCGCACGAGATGGCCGCGGTGCTGCAGAGCGCCTGACCCGTCTCAGTGCGAGGCGGCCTGCCCGACCGGAGCACGCCGTGCCGCCCAGGGCTGAGCGGCTTCCAGCTGAGCCGCCAGCGCCAGCAGCCGTCCCTCGCCCGCCGGCGCGCCGACGATCTGGACGCCCAGCGGCAGGCCGTCCTCGCCCTCGTAGAGCGGCAGCGAGATGCCGGGCTGCCCGGTGGCGTTGAAGACCGGGGTGAACGGCGTGAAGAGACCCGATCGGGTGAACGTGGACATGGGGTCCGGGGCGGCCGTGTCGAGCGTCCCCAGCGCCAGCGGGCGCTCGGCCAGTGCCGGCGTGAGCAGCGCGTCGTAGTCGGAGAGCCAGCTCACCAGGCGGCGCGCGTAGGCCTGCAGGCGAACGGTGGCGTACTGCGCCTCGATGGTGCCCAGTTTGGAGATCATCGAGAAGATGGCCCAGCTCATCGGCTCCATGTCCTCGGCCGTCGGGGCGCGTCCCGCCACCTGGCCCGAATAGGCGATCGACAGCGCGATCTGGCTCGAGAAGACCACCCCGAACAGCTCCGAGAGGCCCGGCTCCTGCCACGGCGGATCGACCTCGATGACCTCGTGCCCGAGTGAGCGCAGCAGCTCGGCGGCACTGTCGGCGGCCCCGGCGCAGACGGGATCGACGGTGGCCGTGTCCACCGGCGCCAGCTTGGTCATGGCGATTCGCATGCTGCCCGGGTCGCGGCCCGCGGCCGCGGCGAACGGCTCGGCCGGCGGGGGCGCCCAGGTCGCATCGCCCGGCTCGTAGCCGGCCAGCACGTCCAGCAGGGCCGCCGTATCGGCGACGGTCCGCGTCAGCATGCCGTCGATCCCCAGCGAGGAGTCGCCCAGTTCGGGAGCCGCCGAGATCCGCCCGCGGCTGGGCTTGAGCCCCACGAGGCCGGTGCAGGCTGCCGGAATGCGGATTGATCCGCCGCCGTCATTGCCGTGGGCGAGGGGGACCATGCCGCTGGCCACGGCCGCCGAGGCGCCGCCCGAGGAGCCACCGGGTGTACGCTCGAGGTCCCAGGGATTGCGTGTGGGACCGAAGATGCGCGCCTCGCTGGTCGGCAGGATGCCGTACTCGGGAAGGGTCGTGGTGCCCACGATCACGAAGCCCGCGTCGCGCAGGCGACGGGTCACATTGTGGTCGTAGTCGCAGCGAAAGGACTCCATCAGGGCGCAGCCGTAGGTGAGGCGCATGCCGGCCACGGGGCGGTTGTTCTTGACCGCCACGGGCACACCGGCAAATGGGCGCTCATCGCCCGGGCCGATCTGCTCGGCCGTCTCGAGGGCCCGCTCGCCGTCAATCTCAACGAAGGCGTTCAACTCGGGGTTGAGCCGCTCGATGCGCTCGAGGGAGACCTCCACGAGCTCCCTCGCGGACACCTCGCCGGAATGGACCATGCCGGCCAGCTCCCCGGCCGAGCGGAACATCAGATCGCCGTCGGACACTGTCTCTCCTCGCCTCTCGCCATGGTCTGACTGCCGCCCGCCATGAGCGGGCGGACCCGGCTTCACCCTACTCCGGCACCGATTCCTGCGACGATAGGTCCCTGCCCACAAGGCAGCTCCCCCCGTCAAGCATCAAGCTCAGAAAGCGAGTGCCATGAGCGCGGTTCAGTCAACACCGGAGGTCCAGTCGGGCCTTGAAGGCGTCGTCGCCTTCGCCACCGAGATCGCCGAGCCCGACAAAGAGGGTGGCGCGCTGCGCTACCGGGGCGTCGACATCGAGAACCTTGTCGGCTCCGTCCCCTACGAGCAGGTCTGGGGCCTGCTGGTCGACGGCCGCCTGAAACCGGGCCTGCCGCCGGCCGAACCCCATGCCCTGACGGTCCGCTCGGGCGACCACCGCGTGGACGTCCAGTCGGCCCTGGCCATGCTGGCACCCGAGTGGGGATTCGGCCAGCTGATCGACATCACCGACGAGGAGGCCCGCGACAACCTGGCCCGCGCATCGGTCATGGCGCTCTCCTTCGTGGCGCAGTCGGCCCGCGAAGCGGGCCAGCCGCCGGTGCCCCAGACGGAGATCGACCAGGGCCGGACGATCCCCGAGCGCTTTTTGATTCGCTGGCGGGGCGAGGCCAACCCCGACCACGTCAAGGCGATCGACGCCTACTGGGTCTCGGCGGCCGAGCACGGCATGAACGCCTCGACCTTCACGGCCCGCGTCATCGCCTCAACCGGGGCGGACGTCGCTGCGGCCCTCTCCGGTGCGGTGGGCGCCCTCTCGGGCCCGCTGCACGGCGGCGCTCCCTCGCGTGTTCTGAAGATGCTCGAGGAAGTCGAAGAGACGGGCGACGCCGAGCGCTGGGTCTCCGACGCGCTGGACCGTGGCGATCGCCTGATGGGCTTCGGCCACCGCATCTACCGGGCCGAAGACCCCCGTGCGCGGGTGTTGCGCAGGACCGCTTCGGAGCTGGGCTCGCCCCGCTTCCAGGTGGCCGAGGCGCTCGAGAAGGCCGCCCTCGCCGAGCTCCAGGCGCGCCGGCCCGACCGTGTCCTTGCGACCAACGTGGAGTTCTGGTCGGCGGTCATCCTGGACCTGGCCGAAGTGCCGGCCGACCTGTTTACGCCGATGTTCACCTGTGCCAGGGTCGCGGGCTGGTCGGCGCACATCATGGAGCAGAAGCGCGAGGGCAAGCTGATCCGCCCGACCGCCAAGTACGTCGGCGAGGGTCCGCGCGAGGTCTCAGCGGTCGGATAGCCGCCAGCCGAGCGGGTCCTGGACGCCGGGGCCCGCTCGACGATCGCTCCCCGCAGGACTCCAGCACGAGCGCGGAGCGGCCTGCCGGGTGGCTAGTGCGGGGCCTGGACCACGAATGTCTGGGCGCTCGTGCCGTGTCCGGTGTGCAACTGGAGGCGATAGACGGCCAGGGAGCCTTCCGCGTTCGGCAGCATCAGGTCGATGGCCCCGTGTGCCCCCAGCGAGAGCGAGACCACGGGTTGCGCGCTCGCGCAGCTGCGGCTGAGCTCCACCGTGAGCGTCCCCTCCTGACCGGCGCCATGCCGGAGCCTCAGCTGGATGCCTGTCCCAAGATCGTGAAGGCCGATGACCCGCAGCGCTCCGAATGGCGCGAAGGGCAACGAACGTTTGTCGCCCACGGCCACCTCGTAGCGCAGACGGCTCAGGCCGCTGCGGGGCCGGCGCACCCGCAGTTCGAAGTAGCCCTGGGCGCTGACGCGCGCCTGGACGGCGAGCTGCTGCCAGTGAGATCCCCGATCACGGCTCAAATAGACGTTCACGGCGTGTCCCGAGTAGGCAAGAGGCGCCGCCCCGAAGAGCAGCACGTCGGACCCCGCCGGTCTGGCGTTCAACAGGGCGGGAGTTTCGCTCGTGCAGGGGAGCGCGGTCGTGTGGACGCCCGCGACGAGCTGCGTCGGTGCGCTGGTGAACGTTTCGGTGCGCGACTGCGGCGCGTCCAACACCAGCACCTCTTCGGTGACCTTGGCCGCGCAGGAGATCGGCTGCCCGACATCGCCCGGGCCGAGCACATAGGAGGATTCCACGGCGCCTGTGATGGGGGTAGAGCCGCGCAGCCATTGCAGGGACACGACGCCGCCGGGGGTCGGTTCGACCGCACAGTGAAGCGTCGCCCCTTCGGCGGCCAACCCGCTGATATGAGGCGTCACGAAACCGCCGGCAAAGACCGTCGCCTGAGCGAGGGTCCCGCTGTACTGCATCCCCCACGGTTCGATCCCGCTCGTTCGGCCGGTGAGCTCCTCGAACCGTCCCTTCACGCCGCCCGTTGCTTCGACCGCCCGAAGCGTTCCGCCCGATTCGACCAGGATCGAAAGCGTTCCCGCGAGATCCGCAGTCCCGCCGACATGCAGCCCTGGAAAGGCGGAGCTGGAGTTGCCGGCAAGTTCAAGCGTGCCCCGCTGACCTTGCGTGTAGGAGCCGGTGATCGTGAGACCTGGGTGCCGTTCGCTCGATGTCGTGTCAGGCGCTATGACTCCTGCGTCGTTGATCACCGATGAGGCGATCGTCCCGTTTCCCGTCAGGCGCCCACCTGCGCCCAGTGTGACCGGGCAGGCAAGCGGGCCGTCTGCCCTGATGGTGGCGTTGTTGGCCGTCGCGCCGGCACAGGCGAGTCCCCAGACGACGACCATTTCGCCTTCACCCTTCACTTCGAGTGTTCCGCTGAGCGAACTGCCGGCGTATTCGTCGAGCACGAGCCTGCCCCCGCTGGTGACCTCCAGCGAGCCACCGGATACGGTCGCTGCAACCTGGTTGCCTTCGCTGACCACGACCGTCTTGTCGGCGGCCCAGCAGGCTCCCTCGTTGTAGATCGGGACGCCATGGCTCCAGTTGGCTTCCAGCGTCCACGAACCCCCGCTGGGACCGGTGAATTCATCGGTGCACGCCGCGGCCGAGGCGGCCGAGGGCGCCACCGCGGCCAGCGCTGCGCATGCCACCACGACTGCGAGCGTTCTTGAGCCGATTCCCCCGCGCATCTGCCACCCCCGGTGCCAGCCGACGAATAATTGGAACAGTCTAGGTAACCCGCGTGCGGTCCACGAGTTTCGCCGGGCGTTGGCACAGCGGCGATAACCGGCTCGCCAAGCGGCTCTGCGGGCCTCCAGAACGCACGAGGGCCCGGCATCGTGCCGGGCCCTCGGTTCCAATCATCCGGGCGGCCTGGACCGCCCGTCACAGCAGCAGGGCTGCTGGCTACATCATCCCGCTCATGTCGGGCATTCCGCCACCGGCGCCGGCGCCTTCCTTCTCCGGAACCTCGGCGACGATCGCCTCGGTGGTGAGGATGTTCTTGGCGATCGAGGCCGCGTTCTGCAGAGCGGAGCGCGTCACCATTGCCGGGTCGATGATGCCCGCGGCGACGAGATCGACGATCTCGTTGGTGCCGGCGTTCAGCCCGTTGCCTTTCTTCGCCTTGCGCACGTCGTTGACCACGACGGAGCCCTCGAGGCCCGCGTTCTCGGCCAGCTGACGCAGCGGCTCCTCCAGCGCACGGAGCACGATGCGGGCGCCTGTGCGCTCGTCATCGCTGCCGTCCGCCGAGGCGCCGTTCTCGCCGAGGGTGATGGACGAGGAGGCCTGCAGCAGCGCGACGCCGCCGCCGGGGACGATGCCCTCCTCGAGCGCCGCCCGGGTCGCCTGGAGGGCGTCCTCGACACGGTGCTTCTTCTCCTTCATCTCGGTCTCGGTGGCTGCGCCGACCTTCACCACGGCGACACCGCCGGAGAGCTTGGCCAGACGTTCCTGGAGCTTCTCGCGGTCGAAGTCCGAGTCCGTGTTGTCGATCTCGGCTTTGATCTGTGCGATGCGGCCCTTGATCGCGGCGGCGTCACCTGCGCCGTCGACGATCGTCGTGTTGTCCTTGGCGACAACCACGCGCCGTGCGCGGCCGAGCTGTGAGATCTGCGTGTTCTCCAGCTTCAGACCCATCTCCTCGGTGATGACCTCGCCGTTGGTCAGGATGGCGATGTCCTCGAGCATCCGCTTGCGGCGGTCACCGAAGCCGGGGGCCTTGACTGCCACACCGGTGAAGGTGCCGCGCAGCTTGTTGACGACCAGGGTCGCCAGCGACTCACCCTCGACATCCTCGGCGATGATCAGAATCGGCTTGCCGCTCTGGATCACTGCCTCGAGCACCGGCAGCACGTCGCGCACGGAGCCGATCTTCTGGTTGGCGATCAGGATGTAGGGGTCCTCCAGCACCGCCTCCATGCGGTCCTGGTCGGTGACCATGTAGGGCGAGATGTAGCCCTTGTCGAACTGCATGCCCTCGGTGAACTCGAGGTCCATGCCGAACGTCTGGCCCTCCTCGACGTTGACCACGCCGTCCTTGCCGACCTTCTCGATCGCATCGGCGATGACGTCGCCGATCTCTTCATCACCGGCCGAGATCGTTGCCACGCGGGCGATCTGATCCTTGCCGGAGACCTCCTTGGCCTGCGAGGCGATGTTCTTGACGACCTCGTCGACCGCTTTCTCGATGCCGCGCTTCAGCGCCAGCGGGTTGGCCCCTGCGGCCACGTTCTTCAGGCCCTGGCGAACGATCGCCTGGGCGAGGACGGTCGCCGTCGTCGTGCCGTCGCCGGCAACGTCGTTGGTCGCCGTGGCGACCTCGCGGACGAGCTGTGCGCCCTGGTTCTCGAAGACGTCCTCGACCTCGATCTCACGAGCGATCGTGACACCGTCGTTGGTGATCGTGGGCGCGCCGAACTTCTTGTCGAGGACGACGTAGCGACCCTTCGGGCCGAGCGTGACCTTGACCGCGTTGGCGACCGCGTCGACACCCGCCTCGAGGGCCGAACGGGCCTCGGCGTTGTACTTGATTTCCTTATGAGCCATTTGTTCTCAGTTCTCCTTGTGCCTTAGGCGACCTTGGCGAGGACATCGGACTCGCGCAGCACGAGCAGATCCTCACCGGTGTCCGGGTCCTTGATCTCGGTCCCGCCGTATTTGCTGTAGAGGACCTCGTCGCCCTCCTTGACATCCATGGGGATGCGCTTCCCCGCCTCGTCGAGCCGTCCGTCGCCTGCGGCGAGGACCTTGCCCTTCTGTGGCTTCTCCTTAGCGGTGTCGGGGAGCACGAGGCCACTGGCTGTGGTCTGCTCCTCCTCGATCGCCCGCACGATCAGACGATCGCCCAGGGGCTTGAGCTTCATATTTGTAAAACCTCCATCTAGGAATACGACTGCCGGCTCGAAGCCATGTTTTGCTGGCCTGGCCGCCCTCTTTTGGCACTCTCGGGGAGAGAGTGCCAACTTGTACCCCAATATATAGAAGATCTGAGCGTGGGCGCCAACCGTCGGCACTCGGGGTGCACGATTGCCGATTCGGAGCCGGAAAACCCGGCGGAATGCGCCGCCGAGGCCCCTGAGGGCTAGTTCTGGGCGCCGCCGAAGCCCTTCATGGCCTCGGTCATGCCCGTCGGTGTGTCGAGGATCTGCGAGAAACGCACGACCGTCACGGTGTCCTCGGGCGAGACCGGGCGGCCGTAGATCTGTTCGAGGAACTTGATCAGCTCCTCGTGGCGTCGGAACTCGGGGTTGTCGTGCTTGATGTCGCGGGGCGAGAGCTCGGCCAGGCGCATCACCTCGACCTGGTCGATGACGGCTTCGAAGATCCGTTCGCGCGGGGAGTACTGAAAGCCGATTGTGACCAGGACGGCCTGGTTCTTGCGGTACTTGCCGGACTTGTCGCCGAGGCGGATCGTGGCTGTCTTGCGTCCCCGCTTGAGCTCGTCGGCGAAGATCGTCGAGTAGAAGTTGAGTACCTGCATCCCCGGGCAGGCTACCGGTCTTTATCGAGGTAGGCGATCGCCAGCACCACCATCTCGCGCTCGGCATCGTGGCTGAGCTCCTTCGCCGCGCGCTCCAGGGGGATCCAGCGGACCTCCTCGACCTCGTCATCGTGGTTGTCCGTGTTCCCGCTGAGGTGGTTGAAGAGGAAGAACGAGACCGCCTTTCCGATCGTCCGCCCGTCGCGCCGGTACCAGTAGCGGGTCTCGCCCAGCTGGCTGACGGGCTCGGCCACGATGCCGGTCTCCTCGCGCACCTCGCGGATGGCCGCCTGCACCGGTGTCTCACCCGGATCGACGTGGCCCTTGGGCAGGGCCAGCACACGCGACCCATCGGCCGCCCGGCGGGTCGGGACGATCACCACGACCTCCCGGCCCCGCACCACGACGCCGCCGGCGGAGAACTCGCGGGCCTGGCCCTTGCGCGGGCGCCCCGAGCCCGCGACGGCGGCTTTGCCCGGCGGGCGGGGAGCGCGCTTGCGCGGCTCAGAAGACATATTGGCTGAGCGCCTGGGGGTTGTGGACCACCAGACGCCCCCTCCCCTGGGAGATCACGCCGGCGCGCTCGAGCACGGCCAGGAAGCGGCTGGCGGACTCGCGCGAGGAGCCGGCGAGCTGCGCCAGGTCTGCCTGGGTGGTCGTCACGAGCACGTCGGCCTCGGGCTGGCCCGAGGCCACCTGCTCGGCGACCAGGTTGCCCAGCACGACCGCCACGCGGCTCTGGACGGTCTGGAAGGACTGGCGCGAGAGACGCTCGTTGCTCTCGCGCAGCCGCCGTCCCAGGGCTACGACCAGTCGCGTGGAGATCTCCGGGTGTTCGGTCATCAGGCGGCGCATGTCAGGCCCGAGGACGCCGATGACGCTGGTCGTCTCGATCGCCTCGACGGTCGCCGAACGGCGCTCGTCCTCGAACATGGCCAACTCGCCGAAGATGTCCCCCGGGCCGAACGTGGCAAGCGTGATTGAGCGGCCGTCCGGGTGGCTGCGCACCGCCCTCGCGTGCCCGCTGCGGACCACGTAGCAGGTGTCCGAGCTGTCCCCCTCGCGGAACACGGCCTGGCCCGGCTCGAAGGTGCGCGGGACCGAAACCTCGGCGATTCGTTCGAGGTCGGCATCCTCGAGAGTCGAGAAGACAGGCACCCGCCCAAGCAGATCGACGACATCATCCGACTCCTCCGTCATGGGCTAGGACATACCACAACCGGGGGGCCTGAACGCGCCCCGCCGCTATCGTCCCGCACATGTCCGCGCGCAGATCGACACTGCCGGCGGCGGCACTCGCACTGGCCCTTTGGGCCGGGGCCGGGCCGCTCGCCGGGACGGTTTCGGCCAAGACAGCCCCCAACCCCGAAGCCACCCGGCTGAAGGCGCTTCTGCATTCCCGCGAACTGTGGGCGACGATCGACGTCTGCAACGCGGCCGACCAGCCCGACACGGTGGGGATCCGCGGTTCGATGCCTGGTGACGGCAGGGCTCGCGACCAGATGTACATGAGCTTCCGCCTGCAGTACGAGGAAGCCAAAACCGGCAAGTGGTACGACCTGCCCGGCAACGGCAGTCCGAAGTTCATCCACGTCGGCGCCGGCGCCTCGGTTCGCCAGGGCGGGCGCAGCTTCCAGCTGCAGCCGCAGGCCGGCAAGCCCGCCTTCACGCTGCGTGGCGTCGTCGACTACCAATGGCGCCGCAGCGGGCGCATCGTGCAGTCCGCGACCCGCACCACGACCGTCGGGCACAAGAGCCTGGCGGGCGCCGATCCGTCCAACTACACGGCCGCGGGCTGCCTCATCGGCTGAACAACCGGGGGTCGTTCGTGATGATCCCGTCCACGCCCATGGCGGTCAGCTTGTCGATCATGCGCCCGTCGTCCACCGTCCACACATAGAGCTGCCCGCCGCCCTCACGGACGGCCCGCACCAGGGCCGGCGTGACCACCCGCCAATGGGCCATGATCGCGTCGAAGCGCCCCTCCTTCAGCGCCTGGCGTGCGCGCCGCGGCAGCGTCGCGCGATAGCCGGTCAGAATCGCCAGCGCGGGAATGGCCGTCAGCATGTCGGTCGTGTAGTCGCGGCGCACCCGGGGCACCGACCAGCCCAGGCGCAGCGCCGGCTCGGCCTGGCGGATCAGCGCCAGCCCCTCGGGGAACATGCCGCTGATCAGCGTGCGCTCGATCAGGCCGCGTTCGCGCAGGGCCGCCAGAACACGCAGCTCGTAGCCCGCCAGCTTGACGTCCACATCGAACTCGATGCTTGCAAAGGCCTCGCCGCCGAGGTGATCGAGGGCCTCCTCGAAGGTGGGCGCCGCGCGCGAGGCGGCGTCGTGATGGTCGTGCGCCACCAGCAGCCTGCCGCTGCCGTCGGGATGCTCGGAAAGCACGTCCAGCTCGATCATGTCGACGTCGTGAGCCAGCGCCGCGTCGAAGCTTGCCAGCGTGTTGCCGGGCTCGATATGCGCGGCCCCCTTGTGCCCGACGCGGCGCGGGCGCAGCGCGGTGGCCGGCGGATCCTCTCGCTGCTCGCTCACGGGCAGAACCTTTGCAGAGCCCCCGGGCGGCCCACCTCAGGCGCTGAGCGTGAGGCGCCGTGGTCCAGAGTGAAAGCCAAGCTCGACCAGCAGCCCGGCGTAGGCGGAGGCGATCGCCGGCTCCCCGTCGATTCGCTCGAGCGCCAGCTTGCCCACGCGCCCGCCGCGGACGGCATCGGCCAGCGCGCCGAGGGCAAGCGGGATCGGCGCGTCCTGCCCCGCGCCGGCCTGCCCGGGATGCTCGCCGGCGGGAACCTGCGCCAGCGTCGTCAGTCCGCGCCCGCCGCGCTCGAGGTAGAGCACCGGCTGCTGCTCGACCAGCACCACGTAGGCCCCCGCCACGCGGGCCGGGCGGCGCTCGGCGGCCTCGCGCTTGGGCCATGGCAGGGCGCCACCGTAGGGCTGGGCCGGGTCGGCGGCCGCAAGGACCATCGTGCGCGGACGCTCGCCGACCTTGGCGGGGGCGGCCCGCAGACGCTCGACCGCCCCGGGTAGGGCGAACTGTGCTCCGCCCATGCCCTCGATGAAGTAGCCGCGTCGGCAGATCCCGAGCGTCTCGAGCTGGGAGAAGGTCTCATACAGGATCGAGAAGCCACCCTTGATGCCCTCGGCCAGGACCTGCTCGCGGGTCACGATGCCGTAACGCTCGAGCAGCAGCTCGGCCAGCACCCGCCGGCGCTCGACCACGCCGGCCGCGTCGGGCACCTCGCCGAAGACGCCCGCCGCCAGCGACCAGCGGCCCTGCACCTGCGACTGGGCACCCGTACTGCGACGGGAGGCGAAGCGCGAGCGGCCGGGGTGGCGGACGCTGCGCCGGCCTTCGCCCAGCGAGGCGCTCGACCCGCCCGCGCGGGCCAGGGAGAGCCGCGGCGCGCGCAGCGGAGCCCAGGCGTCGTTGGTCGCCTCGCCGGCCCAGACGAGATCCCAGAGCGCCTCGCGCAGGGCCTCGGGCGGAGCCTCGATCTCGGCCAGCAGATCGGTGAAGAAGCAGGGCCCCTGGGCGAGGCGCTCGCGCAACAGCCGGTGCTCGGCCTCTTCGGGAGCGCTCACCGCACCCCGTGCCGGCGGAGGCCCTATGGCGGCGGCGTCCTCTCGGAAGTAGAGCGCCACCCGTCCTGAGCGCCCGAGTGGCCCGGCGCCCACCCAGACCAGCTCGCCGCTGGCACAGAGGTGGTCCAGCCAGGTCTGCGAGTAGGCCCCCGTGCGCCGCGGCAGGATGTCGCGCTCCCAACTCTCGACAGGCAACGCCAGACCCTGCAGCGGGACCAGGACCTCGCGCAGGCGGTCGATGCCGGCACCGGCCGAGGTGTGGCGGTCGATCCCCTGCCAGGAGGGAAGGAACGCCGCCAGGCGGCTCTCCTCGGCCGGCTCGATCTCCTTGCGCAGCGCCGCAAGCGAGGCGCGGCGCAGGCGGCGCAGAACCTCCACGTCGCACCAGTCGCGCCCGCTTCCGCCCGGGCGGAGCTCGCCACGGACCAGCTCGCCGTCGCGCTCGAGCTCGCGCAGCACGGCCCCGGCGTCGATGCCGTAGCGCGCGTGCAGGTCGGCCGCCGAGAAGGGGCCGTGGGTGCGCGCATAGCGGGCCACGAGCTCACGCAGGGCATCGGGCACAGGCGCGATGAAGGCGGCCGGCAGGCCTCCCGGTGGCGCCGAGCCGAGGGCGTCGCGGTAGAGACCCGCCTCATCGGCCGCGATCAACCGCGGCTCGCCGCCGACCCGCAGCTCGACCGCCCGTCTTTCGCGGCGCAGCTCGGCGAGCAGCGCGGCGCCGTCCACGCCCGCGAAGACGCGCTCTGCAAGCTCCGCGGCCGTCAGGTCCCCGACCCGGCGCAGGACGTCGTGCAGGCCGTCGCGGCCGGTTGCGCGCGTCATCTCCGAGCGGCACTGCAGGTCCTCTTCGACACGCTCCAGAGCACCGGGGTCGATCAGCTCGCGCAGCTCCTCCTGGCCGAGCAGCTCGCGCAGCAGGTCACGGTCGAGCGACAGGGCCGCCGCGCGGCGCTCGGCGCTGGGCGTGTCCCCCTCATACATGTAGCTGGCCACGTAGTCGAACAGCAGCGATGAGGCAAACGGCGAGGCGTGCTGGGTCTCGACCTCCACCAGCGCGATCTCGCGCGAGTGCAGTCCGCGCAGCAGCGACTGCAGGCCGGGCAGGTCCAGGACATCCTTGAGGCACTCGCGGTAGGTCTCGAGAATGATCGGGAACTGCTCGTAGCGGCGGGCCACCTCGAGCAGGTTCTGGGCCTTCAGGCGCTGTTGCCAAAGGGGCGTGCGCCGGCCCGGGTAGGCGCGCGGGATCAGCAGCGCGCGGGCCGCGTTCTCACGGAAGCGGGCACCGAACAGCGCCGAGCCGCCCAGCTCGGAGACGATCGCCGCCTCGACCTCCTCGGGGTCCAGCAGCAGCAGCTCGGCCGCCGAGGGCAGCGCCTCGGCCTCCTCGGAATCGAGGTCGGGCAGGTGCATGATGATCCCGTCGTCGGTCCAGATCGGGTCGGAGTCCAGCCCGAAGCGCTCGTGCATGCGCGCTGCCAGAGCGAGTCCCCAGGCGGCATGGACACGCCCGCCGTATGGCGAGAGGACACACAGCCGCCAGTCGCCGATCTCGTCGCGGAAGCGCTCCAGGACGATCGTGCGCTCGCTCGGCAGCACGCGCGTTGCCTGCTGCTGCTCGCGCAGGTAGGCCAGCAGATTGGCGGCGGCCCGCCGGTCGAGGTCATAGTCGCGCTCGAGCGTCTCCGCGTCCTGCTCCACGGCCCAGCGCGAGAAGGCGCCGATCGCCTCGCCGAGCTCCTTGGGGCGCCCGACCGAGTCGCCCTTCCAGAACGGCACGGCACCCGGCGCGCCCGGCGCCGGGGTGACGATGACCCGGTCGCGGGTGATCTCCTCGATGCGCCAGGTCGAGGCTCCCAGCAGGAACGCCTGGCCGGCCCGGGCCTCATAGACCATCTCCTCGTCCAGCTCCCCGACGCGGCGCCCGTCGGGCAGCGTCACCGCATACAGGCCCCGGTCGGGGATCGTGCCGGCGTTGACGATGGCCAGCTGGCGCGAGCCCTTGCGGGGTCGCACGACGCCGGCGACACGGTCCCAGACGACTCTGGCGCGCAGCTCGCCGAACTCTTTCGAGGGGTAGCGCCCGTCGAGCATGTCGAGGACGTTCTCCAGCAGCTCGAGTGAGAGCTCGCCGTAGGAGTGGGTGGCCGTGACGAGCCGGTGAAGCTCGGACACGGCCACGCCCTCGGGCTCGGCGGAGACGGCGATCGCGACGATCTGCTGGGCGAGCACGTCCAGGGCGTTGCGCGGCACGACCGTCGGCTCGATCAGGCCTTCGTGCATCCGCCGGGCCACCACGGCACACTCGAGCAGATCGCCGCGGAACTTGGGGAAGATCCGCCCGCGGCTCACCTCGCCGACACCGTGCCCCGCCCGGCCGATCCGCTGCAGGCCGCGCGCCACCGACTTGGGGGACTCGATCTGCAGGACGAGGTCGACCGCCCCCATGTCGATCCCCAGCTCCAGCGAGGAGGTGGCCACCAGGCATGGCAGGCCGCCGGCCTTGAGCAGCTCCTCGACCTTGGTGCGCTCCTCGCGCGCCAGCGAGCCGTGGTGGGCGCGAGCGATCTCAAGGGGCGCCGGCGGCGGACCGGCGGGTACCTCGGCGGCTCCCTCCTCGGACTCCTGCTGCTGTTTGGCCGCCAGCTCGTTCAGGCGCAGCGCCACCCGCTCGGCCGAACGGCGATTGTTGACGAAGACGATCGTCGAGGTGTGTTCGCGGACCAGCCGCAGCAGCTCCGGATAGATGGCCGGCCAGATCGAGGCGCGCGTCGCCTCGCCGCCCTGCACGTCGGTGAGCGGGTCACCGGAGCCCTCGGCCGGGTCGCCCGGCTCGATCATCGACTCGACGGGCACCTCGATGCGCAGATCCAGCGGCTTGCGCGAACCGGCGTCCACGATCGTCACCTCACGCCGCGGGCCCACCAGGAAGCGGCCGATCTCGGCGAGCGGATTCTGCGTGGCGCTGAGTCCGATCCGCTGGAAGGCCGACTCATCCGGGCCGATCGAAGGGTTCTCCGCGCGCACCAGCGCCTCGAGGCGCTCCAGCGTCAGGGCCAGGTGCGAGCCCCGCTTGGAGTGGGCCACCGCGTGGATCTCATCGACGATCACCGTGTCCACGCCGCTCAACATCGAACGCGCCTGGGAGGTCAGGATCAGGTAGAGCGACTCGGGCGTGGTGACGAGGATGTCCGGCGGCGTGCGCACCATCGCCGCCCGCTCGCGCTGGGGCGTGTCGCCGGTACGGATGGCCACCGTGATTTGCTCCGCGCCGATTCCGCGAATCGGCACACGCAGGTTGCGCTCGATGTCATAGGCCAGCGCCTTCAGGGGGCTGACATACAGCACGCGCGTGCCCCGCTTGGCCCGGGGGCCATCCGGCGGCGGGGCGGCGCCAAGGCGGTCCAGCGCCCACAGGAAGGCCGCCAGGGTCTTGCCCGAGCCGGTGGGAGCGGACAGCAGCACGTGCTCACCGCGGGAGATCGCAGGCCAGGCCTGGGCCTGGGCGTCGGTCGGCTCTCCCAGAGCGGACTCGAACCAGCGCTCTACATGGGGTGCGAAGGCTCCGGGAAGCACCCCTTTCCTATACCACGGCTCCGGCACTCAAGGGAGCGCTTTGACCTCCCCGGCGCCGTGGCCCAAGCGCCGGGCGCTCAGGAGCCGAGCGGGTGCCCGTACTGGCGGGCGTAGTACTCGCGGTACTCGCCTGAGCGGATCGGCTCCCACCACGCGGTGTTGTTGCGGTACCAGGCCACCGTCTCGGCCAGGCCCTCCTCGAACCTGACCCGGGGCTCCCAGCCCAGCGCTCTGACCTTGGCCGAGGAGAGCGAGTAGCGGCGGTCGTGGCCCGGACGATCGTTGACGTGCTCGATCTGGGACTCCGAGGCTCCCGTCAGCTCGATGATCCGCTTGACGACGGTGATGTTGGCCTCCTCGTCGGGGCCGCCGGCGTTGTAGACCTCGCCGGGAACGCCGCGCTCGAGGACATTTCCGATCGCCCGCGCGAAGTCGGTGGCATGGATCCAGTTGCGGACCTGCTTGCCGTCGCCGTAGACCGGCAGCCGGTCGCCCAGCAGGGCACCGAGGATCATCAGCGGAATCAGCTTCTCCGGATACTGGTAGGGGCCGTAGTTGTTCGAGCCGCGGCAGATCCGCACCGGCAGGCCGTAGGTGTGGAAGTAGCTCTGCACCAGCAGGTCGGCGCCCGTCTTGGTGGCCGAATAGGGCGAGGAGGGACGCAGCGGGCTCTCCTCGGTGAAAGTGCCCTGCTCGATCGATCCATAGACCTCGTCGGTCGAGACCTGCAGATAGGGAAGCTCGCGCCCACGGGCGGCCTCGAGCAGCACATAGGTGCCCAGGGCGTGGGTCCTGACGAACGCGTCCGGCTCGGTGATCGAACGATCGACGTGGGTCTCGGCGGCGAAGTTGATGATCGCCTCCGCGCCGGAGGCCTCGAGCGCCGCCGAGACGTCCTCGGGCTGCTCGATGGCCCCGCGCAGGAAGCGGAAGCCCGCCTCTCCGGCGATGTCCGCGAGGTTCTCCTCGCGTCCTGCGTAGGTCAGCTTGTCGAGCACCGTCACCTCATCGCCGTGCTCGCGCAGGCGCTGGCGGGCGAAGGTCGAGCCGATGAAGCCGGCGCCGCCGCAGACGAGAAGTCTCATGCCCTCATCATTCCAGCCCGCGCCGCGAGATAGCCCGCCAGCCCGTCCTGCCAGGGCGGCAGCGGCAGGACCTCCTCGCGTTCGGACTCAAGCGCCGACCAGGGCGGGCGCGGCGCCGGCCGGGCCATCTCCGCGGTCGTGGCCTCCTCCGCCACGCAGGCAAGCTCGGCCTGGCGGAAGATCTCGGCGGCAAAGCCGTTCCAGGAGACGAAGCCCGTTCCGGCCAGGTGCACGAGGCCCGTGACCTCCCGCTCCACGAGACCCAGCAGGGCCGGCGCCAGGTGACCGGTCCATGTCGGGCAGCCGACCTGGTCGGCGACGACCCGCACCGCCTCGCGCTCGCCCGCCAGGCTCAGCATCGTCTCGGCGAAGTTGCGCCCGCCGAGGCCGAACAGCCAGGCGGTGCGTGCGACCGTGTGTCGCCGGGAGGCGCGTAGGACGAGCTGCTCGCCTTCGAGCTTGCCGGCCCCGTAGGCTGTGCGCGGGCCAGTGGGGTCGCTCTCGAGGTAGGCCCGCGCTGTCCCGGCGGGGTCCAGCGGAGCTTGTCCGTCGAAGACATAGTCGGTGGAGACGTGAACCATCCGGGCGCCCACGGCGGCGGCGCCCGAGGCCACGTTGGCGGCCCCGTCGCGGTTCACCGACGCCGCCCCGCCGGGATCGCTCTCGGCGCCGTCGACGTCGGTCCAGGCGGCACAGTTGAGCACCGCGTCGGGTTCGATCGAGGCCAGCACCGCCGCTGTCCCCTGCGCGTCGGCGATGTCCAGCTCGGCGTGGGTCAGGGCGAGCATCTCGTGCCCGGCGCGATCGCCGGCGCGCATCACCTCGAGGCCCAACATGCCGGCGGCACCTGTGACGAGGAGCCTCAAAGGATCGAGATGTCCGAGTTGTCCCCGACCAGGAAGCGGTAGGCCCGCGGCTGGCGATCACCGCGGCGGATCCTCACGTTGCGGCCCAAGAGCGATGACTCCATCCGGCCGGCCAGCTCGGTGACGGTGGAGCCGGCCAGCAGGATCGAGTGCTCGACCTCCGAGCCAGAGATCTCGCAGCCTTCGCCGATCGAGGTGTACGGGCCGATGTAGCAGTCGCGCAGCACGGCTCCCGCACCGATCACGGCCGGCCCGCGAACCGTCGTGCGTTCGAGCCTCGCGCCGGCCTCGATGACGACCCGGCCGTCGATCTGGGAGTCGATCAACTCGCCCTCGATCAGCTCGCTCAGGTTGTCCAGGATCAGCCGGTTGGCCTCGAGCATGTCCTCGAGGCGCCCCGTGTCCTTCCACCATCCGCGCACGATGTGCGGCTCGACGCGCATGCCGCCGTCCACGAGGTACTGGATCGCGTCCGTGATCTCGAGCTCGCCGCGCGGCGAGGGGGCGATCGCCCGAGCCGCATCATGGACACCGGCCGTGAACATGTAGACCCCCACGAGCGCCAGGTCGGTGACGGGCTCGGCCGGCTTCTCCACCAGGCGCCGGACCGTACCGATCTCGCCGTCGGGGGCCGGCGCGAGCTCGGCGACACCGTAGTTCTCCGGGTCGGGCACAGGCGTCAGCAGGATCAGGGCGTCCGGTTCGTTGGCCTTGAAGGCGTCGACCAGCTCGGTGATGCCGCCCTGCAGCAGGTTGTCGCCGAGGTACATCACGAACGGGCTGACGCCGAGGAAGGGCTCGGCCGTCAGCACCGCATGGGCCAGGCCCAGCGGCTCATCCTGGACGATGTAGGTGATCCGCAGCCCAAAGCGTGAACCGTCGCCCGCGGCCGCTTCGATCTCGGGCCCTGTCTCGGGCGCGATGATGATGCCGACCTGCTCGATCCCCGCTTCGGCCATCGCCTCGATGCCGTAGAAGAGCACGGGCTTGTTCGCCACCGGCACCAGCTGCTTGGCGCTCGTGTGGGTGATCGGGCGCAGGCGCGTTCCCTTGCCGCCCGAGAGGATCAGGCCCTTCAGTGGCTCCATGGACGCAGAACCCTAGCCCCTCGGCCTGCCGCGGCCGCCGTCGAGGTCCGGTGGCGGGCGTCCGGTGCGATCTGGAAACTCTCAGCTAGTTTTAACCCGATCAGTCGATATTTCGATCTATGATCGGATTTCAACCTGTGCCCTCGAGGGCGCAGCATCTCTTAACGTCAAGCCCCCCCGACCCCAGGAAGCGGAGACCCGACCAACCATGCCCAGGTCCAAAGCAGCATCCAAATCCGCCGGCTCCGAGCAGGAGCCCGCCTGGTCGATTCCGAGTCTGCGCGAACCGCGCTACTCACAGTCGCTGGAGCGGGGACTCGCGATCCTCGGCTGCTTCACGCCCGCGCGCCCGGTCCTCGGGATCGCGGACATCGCTGACGAGCTGGGCATGAGCCGCTCGACGACCCATCGCTACGTCATCACGCTGGTCGCCCTCGGCTACCTCGAGCAGGGCGCCTCGCGCAAGTACCGCCTGGGCCTGCGGGTGACCGACCTGGGGATGGCGGCGCTCAACTCGACGGGACTGCGCGAGCATGCCCGCCCGTTCCTCGAGGAGCTGCGCCAGCGCACCTCCTACACGAGCTGCATCTCGGTCCTGGACGGCACCGAGATCCTCTGCATCGACCGTGCCCGCAGCTTCCGGCGTGGGATGACGGAGATCGAGCGCACGCTCGAGCCCGGTTCGCGCCTGCCGGCCTATGCGACCTCGATCGGCAAGGTCCTGATGGCCAATCTGCCCGACGGCGAGCAGCGCGATCTGCTGGCCCAGCTGAAGCCGACCAAGGTGGGCCCGAACACGATCACGGGCAAGCGCGTCCTTCGCGACGAGCTCGAGGAGGTCCGCGAGTCGGGCTTTGCGGTCAACGACGAAGAGCTGAGCTCGGAACTGATCTGCGTAGCCGTCCCCGTGCGCAACGCAAGCCGCGAGGTCGTGGCGGGTATCAACATCGTCGCGCGCAGCTCGCTGATCTCGCTGGAGGAGATGGTTGGCGCGTTGAGCCCCCACCTGCTCTCGACGGCCGACCGGATCTCGGCTCGCCTGGGCTACCGTCGCGACGATGAGCGCGGCTAGCAAATAGCCTTGCGGGCATGCGTCGCGCGCTAGCCCTCTGCTGTCTGCCGATCTGCGCCCTGGCCGTCTCGGCCTGCTCGACGACGAGCACAACGGGCAACTTCAAGGGAACCCAGCACGCCGTCGCGCAGACCGTCGGCAATCTGCAGTCCGATGTGACGGCCGGGGAAGAGAAGAAGATCTGCGCCAACGATCTGGCGGCCTCGGTCGTCTCGAGCCTCGGTGGCGTCAAGGGCTGCGAAGCGGCCATAAAAAGCCAGCTGTCGGAGGTCGACTCGACCGAAGCTTCGGTCGAAGCCGTTCAGGTGAGCGGCAAGACCGCCACGGCCTCCGTCAAGAACACGATCGCCGGCAAGAAGAACCAGCTCACCAAGGTCGCCCTCGTGGAAGAAGGCGGCAAGTGGAAGATCTCGGGCGTGCAGTGATCAGCGCCCGCCGCTTGCCTCAGTAGGTGCCGCCCAGCTTGCGGTGGTCCCAGGTGGCTCTGCGCAGCTCCACGAACTCGAGCGCCACCCGCTTGGCGGCCTGGGCCTCGACCATCGCCCTCACCTCCGCCGGCAGCTCACCCGCGGGCTCGGCGCCGCGCGGAGTGGCATATCGGCGGAAGATCTCATGGCCGAGCGCCGCCACGACCTGCTGCTCGCGATGGATGCGCACGTCGCATTCGAGCATCACGCCCCTCAGCAGCTGGTATTCCTCTCCGGCCTCGATCTGCAAACTCGCCCTGGCGTCACGCTCGAGGTTCTTGACCTTTTGGGAGACCCCGTAGGTCCAGGCCCACAGCCGCGGTCCGGGCTCGCCCGCCCCGCTGTCGCGCGGCACGTACCAGAGCGGCATCAGATGCGGCCAGCCGCGGGGGCCCTGTGTGGCACAGGTCAGCGTCCGCTCCTCGGCCAGGAAGGCCGCGACCTCGGCCTCGCTCATCCGGATCTGCTCGCGACGGCTCACGGCATGCGTGGTGTCAGACCCCGGCGGGTGCCAGGGCCTGGCGCAGGCGCCCGGCGGCCTGCAGGACCGCCTCGCGGGCGTCCTCGGGCTCCAGCACGGCGGCGTCCCCGGCTTCCCTGAGGATCTCGCGGACCAGCCAGTCGACACCCGCGAAGCTCAGCTCGACGACAACCGAGCCGTCGGCGCGTTCCTCGACCACCCGCCGTGCCTCCCGTGCCCAGCGGGCCCGCTCCGGGGCCACCCAGACACGGGCGCTACGCGAGGCCTCGACCTCGCCGGTGCGAAGCCAGCCATCCACCTCGGCCGCCGGGTCGACCTCGGGGCGGGGCTGGAACTTCTCCTCGCTCACCCTGGCCCGCTTGATCCGGTCGAGGCGGAAGTGACGCACGCCGTCACGCTCGGGGTCGAAGGAGGCGACATACCAGCCCTCGCGGCCGTTGGTCAGCGCATAGGGCTCGACCTTGCGCTGGGAGATCTCGTCCTCGTTCTCCTTGAAGTACTCGATCTCGATCAGGCGCCGGCCCGTGATGGCCTTGGATATAAGCCGGGCCACATCGGAGTCGTCGCTGGCCGGCGGCGCCACCTGCAGGCCCTGCTCCATCGGGTCCTCGCCGAGCGCCGCCACGATCTTCTCCCGGGCGCTCGCCAGCGAGCCCTCCGGGATGTGCTCGCCGATCAGATCGATGGCTGCGATCAGGGCCTTGGCCTCGACCGGCAGCAGCCGGGCGGGGCGGTCGAAATTGTCGCTGTAGGGCTCGGGGTCGATTTCGATCTCCCCGTCCTCCTCCTTGATCTCGGCGTAGAGGACATAGGAGCCGCCGCCGAAGTTGACGACGTTGAGGACGTTGATGTCCTCGCGCAGCTCCTCGTCGGAGATCTGCAGGCGCTCGCAGATCTCGGCCATCACCACGCGCTCTTCGCGGCGCCCGGCGTTGATCAGGATGCTTGCCAGCGTCACCAGGCGCGCGAAGCGCTCCGGGCGGATCGCCGTGTCGGGCCGTGAAGAATCGCCGTCGCTCTCCCCGGCGGCCTTGCGCGTCGTCCGGCGCGCGGCGGGCGACTCCGCCGCGACCGAGCCGCGCTTGCGCCGCGAGGGCGGCGGCTCCTCCTCATGGCGCTCGCACAGCAGCTCCAGGCGCCTGCACATCTCGGCCGCCAGCTCGGGCGGCCCGACCAGCCGGGCGTTGGCGCCGAGGCCCAGCACCCACGAGACCAGGCTGCGTGGGTTGGAGTAGCCCGTCATGAAGACCCTGTCGCCCTCTTCGGCCAGCGCCGCCACGTCCGGGCCGTCCTCCTCTTCGGGGGCCAGCTCGGCAGGGTCGCAGACCTCGCCATAGCGGCCGAAGTGGCGTTCGACCTGCCAGGCGATCCGCTCGGAGATCAGCACCCGCGCAACGCCCTGCTCCTCGCCCAGCTGCCAGTCGGCGCGGTTGGCGTAGGAGCGGGGATCGAAGTCCTCGGGGCGATGGAAGTCGTGCTCGGCCTTGGTCGCATATGAGACCTTGCCGCGGATCCGCGAGAGACGAAAGACGCGAACGGCCTTGCGCTCGTGCGAATGGCCCAGCAGATAGAACTGCCCGCCCTGGAACAGCAGGTGGTAGGGATCGACCTTGCGCTGAGAGACCTCGTCACGGCCCATCGTGTAGTACTCGAAGACGATCGTCTTGTTGCGGAAGATGGCCGTCTCGACCTTCGCCAGGCGCGCGGAGAGCTCATGGCCGCCGGCCGACGCGGTGATGCCCAGCGCCACCGAGCGCTGCTCGGGTGCGCGCAGCGGGCTCGGCCGGCCCCAGGTGATCTGCTGCAGGGCCAGCCGCAGCGGCTCCGCGTAGGCGAATTCGCCATCGAGCAGGCTGAGGGCGGTTTGCAGCGCCGCCAGCTCTTTGTCGGTGAAGGCAATTGCGGGGAGATGGAAGTTCTCCGGGCGCAGCGAGTAGTTCTCCTGCTCGGCCGCCCCGTCGGCGGGGCGCTCCACCGTCAGCTGGATGCGCAGCGACTCGAGCTCCGAGCGATCGGCGTAGAAACGCCGCGCGAAGGCATCCTCGTTCATGCCGCTGTAGCCCTCTACGTCGCGCCGGATCTCCAGTGCCGTGACGGGCCGGCGCTCGGCCATCAGGTAGGAGATCAGCGAGAGCTGGCGGATCAGCTTCTCGGTGTCCTTTGCCATCTGGCTCTGAAAGATAGAAGCCAGCGGTGAGGCGAACGCAGCGCAGTCGCGCTGGCGCTCCGCTATTTGCGGCTTTTCACGCTGCCTCGCGCTCGGGCTCGGCGGGCCGGGGGGTCTCCGACGCCTCTGCGCCGCGGTCCAGGAAGAAAGCCCCGGCGCCGATCGCGCGATCGAACTGCGACCAGCGCCGGCCCGGTGCGAGCTCCTTCTCGAGGCGGTCGAAGCTGCCCAGGCGCCCGCCGAGGTTGTCGATCATGTGCACCAGCGTCGCCTCGCGTGTGCAGGGCACCACGGGGCTTCCGTGCTCGAGGCTGCCGTGGTGGGAGAGGATGATGTGGCCCAGTGCCTGGGCCAGCTCGGCCGGGAAGCCCTCGATGTCCTCGATCATGCGGCGGATCAGGTAGTAGCCGAGCGCAATCTCGCCATGCAACCGGCCCGCGTCGGTGAGGTCGATGTTCTGCGCGTCATCGGTGTAGGCCTCGAGCTTGCCGATGTCGTGCAGCAGTGCACCGCTGACCGCCACGTCGCGGTCGATGCCTCCGAAGGTGGCGCTGATCGCGCTGACCGCCTGCGCGACGCCGAGGCAGTGCTCGAGCAGCCCATGCACGTATGCCTGGTGGTAGTACTTCGCCGCCGGGGCCACCCGGTAGCGCGCCCACAGCTCGGAGCCTCTTCCGAAGACCCGGTCGAGCAGCACCCGCAGGTGCGGCTGCTGGACCGTCTCGATCAGCTCGGTGATCTCGGCCTCCATCTGGCCTGCGCCACGGGCCGGCCCGTCACGCAGGTCCTCCGGCGCATAGGTGCCGGGCAGAGCCTCGGCGAGACCGCGGAGGTTGATCTGCGGGCCGAAGCGCGGGTGCACGGTGTAGCGGCCGCGGACGGTCACCGGAGAGCCGGGGCGCAGGAGCTCGGCGACCTCGCCCAGCTCCTCCCAGACCATGCAGGGCACTGCACCGGTGCGATCGCCGAGCAGCAGCCGCAGGTAGTCGCCGCCGTCTCGGCGCTGGCGGCGCTCGGCCTCGCGAACCAGCAGGACCTGGTCGATCTCGATGCCGTCTGTCAGCTCGTTGAGGAGCACGATTTGAAGGTAGAGACGCTCGCGGACGGCATGCGCCGCCCGAGCCGGCTCCAGGCCCTAAGATCGCGGTGGATGGGAGCGAGGGCCATGAGAACCAGGATGCTGGTTGCGTGCCTGGCGGCACTGCTCAGCGGTGGGCTGCTCGCCTCCTCCGCGTCCGCCTGGTGGCGCCCGCCCGCGAAGCTCACCTTCTACTGGCAGCTGCAGGGAACGCTCGACACGAAGGTGCCCGCCGCCGTCTATGACGTGGACGGCTTTGAAACGAGCGCCTCCGAAGTCGCGGCGCTGCACGCCCAGGGCCGCCGTGTCGTCTGTTACATCGATGTCGGCACGGCTGAGAACTTCAGGCCCGACTACAGCGAGTTCCCCGCCTCGGTGCTCGGCCGCTCAAACGGCTGGCCGGGAGAGAAGTGGCTCGACATCCGCAAGCTGTCGATCATCGAGCCGATCATGACCGCCCGCCTGCAGATGTGCCGCGAAAAGGGCTTTGACGCACTCGAGCCCGACAACATGGAAGGGGCCTTCAACAAGTCGGGCTTCCCGCTCACGGCCGCCCAGCAGCTGACCTACAACAAGTGGGTCGCCGCGGAGGCCCACTCGCTCGGCATGGCGGTGCTGCAGAAGAACGACTCAGAACAGTCCGCCGAACAGGAGCCGTTCTTCGACGGCGTCCTCACCGAGCAGTGCAACGAATACAGCGAATGCGCGAGCTTCGAGCCCTACCTGAAGGCCGGCAAGCCGGTCATCAACGCCGAGTACAAGCTGAAGAAGGCCCGCTTCTGCGCTGCCGACGAAGCGGCCGGCATCGTCGGCGCCCGCTTCAACCTGGCGCTCAACGGCAAGCGCTTCGAACCCTGCTGGTAGGCGTGGGGCGCTCAGCCGAGGGCGCCGGCCAGACGCTCGGCGGCAAGGCGCAGCATCGCCCGGCGGGTCGGCTCGGTGGCGCTGCCGACATGCGGCAGCAGCACCGTGCGCGGCGCCCGGAGCAGGCGCGGGCTGATCTCGGGCTCGTGCGCGTAGACATCCAGTCCCGCGGCCGCCAGCCGTCCGGACTCGAGCGCCTCGGCCAGCGCCTCTTCGTCCAGGACTGCCCCACGGGCCGTGTTGACGAGGACCGCGCCCGGGCCCATCAGCCCGAGGCGCCGGCGATCGATCAGCCCCTGAGTGGAGTCGTTCAGCGGCACGTGCAGGCTGACGATGTCGCTCGCTGCCAGCAGCTCGTCAAGCTGCTCGGTCCAGCCCGGCTGGCCGGTTGGATGGCGGGTGTGGTGGCGGACCTGCATGGCAAAGCCTCCGGCGCGACTGGCCACCGCCCGGGCGATGGCGCCGTAGCCGACCAGGCCCAGCCGAGCACCGTGGACGTCGTGGCCGGCCCACTGCTCATAGCCCCACCCCGTCCAGCGCCCCTCGCGCAGCGTCCGCTCTGACTCGCCCAGCTGGCGGCTCGCCCAGATGATCAGCCCGAAGGCCGCGTCCGCCGTCGTCTCCACGAGTGCCTCGCCGGCCGTCAGGAGGGCGATCGAGCGCGCCGCCGCGGCCTCCTTGTCGACCGCGTCCGAGCCCGCACCGGCGACGGCGATCACCCGCAGCTCGGGCATCGCCTCGATGTCGGCGCCGGTGACGGGCACCGTCGGCGGACACAACAGCCCGGCGCAGGCCCCTTCAGAGCCGGGTGGCCCGGGGATCAGCTCGTGACCGGCGAGAGCGTCCAGGCAGCCGTCGAGCAGCGGGGTGGAGATCAGGATGCGGGCCAAGCTGAGCGCCTGGGCCCCGGCGCCCCTAAGGCGTCAGGCGGTGCGGCCCGCGGTAGAGGAAGGTGACCTCGCGCACGTTGTCCTGGCCGAGCATCTGCATCAGCAGGCGCGTCAGGCCGAAACCGAAGCCCCCGTGCGGCGGGCAGCCATAGCGGAAGAAGTCGAGGTAGTACTGGATCGGCCCGACGTCGATGCCACGGTCTGCGGCCTGAGCGAGCAGACGATCCTGGCGGTGCTCTCGCTGGGCTCCGGTGGTTACCTCGATGCCCCGCCACAGCAGGTCGAAGCTCTTGGTGAGAGTCGGGTCGTCCTCGTGGCGCATGTGGTAAAAGGCGCGCACGGACGCGGGATAGTCGGTGACGAACACGAACTCGTGGCCGTGGCGCTCTTTGATGAGCGCCGACAGTGCACGCTCGGTGGGTGGGTCGAGGTCGTGCCCGGCGCCCGGGACATCGTGCCCGGCCGCGCGGACCATCTCCTTGGCATCCTCCAGCGTCACACGCGGAAAAGGGAGCTCGGGAACGACGACCTCGGTGGCGAAGGTCGCTTCGATGCTCGCGCCATGGCTCTCCTTGACGGCAGCCAGCACGTGGGCCAGCCAGCGCTCCTCGAGGTGCATGACATCCTCGTGCGAGTCGATCCAGGAGATCTCCATGTCCACGCTCGTGAACTCGGTGTCGTGGCGCGAGGTGAAGGAGGGGTTGGCGCGGAACACCGGTCCGACCTCGAAGACCTTGCCGAACCCGGCGGCCATCGCCATCTGCTTGTAGAACTGCGGCGACTGCGCGAGGTAGGCGTCACCCTCGAAGTAGTCCACGTGAAAGAGCTCGGCCCCCGACTCGCTGGCCGAGGCCATCAGCTTGGGTGAGTGCAGCTCGACGAACTGCTCCTGGCGCCAGAACTCGCGCATGGCCCGCTCGACGGCCGTCTGGACCTCGAAGATCAGCCGGCGGTCGGGGCGGCGGAGGTCCAGGTAGCGCCAGTCGATCCGCTTGTCCAGCGCCGAGTCGGGCGCGATCGGCAGCTCCGGGTCGGCCGCCGAATCGACCTCCAGCGCCTCCAGGCGCAGCTCCAGGCCGCCGAGCTTGACGCGCTCGTCGGCGAGGACGGTGCCGGTCAGCGTCACCGCGGACTCGGCGGTCAGCGCCGAGACGGCCTCGTTCAGCCCGCTCGGCTGCTCGGCCTTGGCGAGTACGACCTGGGCCATGCCGCTTTCGTCGCGCAGGATCACGAACTGAACGCTCTTCTGATCCCGCAGGGCGTTGACCCAGCCGCGCACCTTCACCTGCTCGCCGACCTTCCCGGCCAGCTCTCCGATCATCGTCCGTTCCATGGCTGGACCCTATCGAGCCGGGGCTTCCTCCATAACCCGCGCGCACGCCCGCGGCCGGAGGGCCACGTTTCAGCCGGGCCGGGCGGTGAGGCCCTGCGCGAGCGTCTCGGAGGCGATCTTGTGCGCGTCGCAGATCCGTCCGAGGTGCAGCAGCGAATCGGTCTCCGCCGCCACCTCGCCGTCCCCCAGCCGCAGCACCAGGCCGATCCCCGGGGCGAGATCGTCGGCGGCCAACCCGACGGCCACGTTGACCAGGTCGGTCGAGGTGACCGCCGCCACCGCCCGGCACCGGCGGATGCCCAGCCGCTCGAGGACCTCGCGATCATCGCCGCGGCCGATGACCACCGGGATCCCCGCCGCTCGGGCCAGCCGGACGCAGGGAGCGTCAGGGTCGCGCTCGACACCGAGCACCGCCATGTGACGCCCTCTGAGCTCCTGGGCAAGGCGGAAGCCGACCTGCCCGAAGCCGACCAGCAGCACGTGACCTCGTGCCGGCGCGGCGCGGGAGCCGAACAGCGAGGTCAGGCGCGGGGAGCTCAGCCGCCGGACCAGAGCGGCCGTGAAGATGGCCATCAGCACGAGCGCCGCCAGGGTGTCGAGCGCTGAGACCAGCTTGAACCAGCCCGGAGCGCCCGCGGCCCCGGGCGCGCTGGCCACAGTCGCAACCGATCGCGTACTGAAGTACAGGGCGTCAACGACGCCCTCGTGGAGCGCGATCATGGCGATCACGGCCTCGAGGAGGAGCACCAGCAGGAGCCCGGCGCCGGCCCGCACCAGCAGCCGCAGGGCGTCGTCGACCAGCCGGATGCCACCGTGCCGGCGGGTGGCGCCCGGGGCGAGCACGGAGGTGCAGTGCCGGGCCAGGTCGGCGGCCACCAGCTCGGCGGGCGAGACGACGTGGACCCTCGGCGCCACGTGGTTCAGCTCGCGGGTGATCGTACGGTCGAACATGGTCACCCACAGCGGCAGATCGGCACGCAGGTGGGCGCTCAGAAGCGTCAGGCGCAACGCCAGGACATCGTCGCGGGTGATTACCGCGACGGCCGTCCAATTCCGCGCGGACAGCAGCGAGGCGATCTCGCTGTCGCTGATAGGGCCGGCCATCTGAACCTCGGCGCCCAGCTGTCTCAGCCTCAGCTCGAGCGCGGCGGCGAGCCCTCCCGTCTCGCCCAGCAGCAGGACCGCCTTGGTACCCACGGCGGCCTCGTCGCTCACCGGGAGCCCCGCGGGCTCGGCCGCCTCACGTTTCCCCCGGTGGCTCCTCGGCGAGTTCGACCTCGACGGCGAACTCCTCGCCGGGGTCCATCGTCAGCAGCTCGATGGAACCGGCCAGGCTGAGGTCCTCGGCCGCCAGCTCCAGTGCCTCCAGGCGCTCCGGCGCATCGCGCACGAGCACCCTCGCGACCGGCGCGCGCATCGGTCGCTTAGCCTGTGACTTGGCCTTGCGTACCTCGCGCAGGACGTCGGCCCCGATCTCCAGGGCGCTCAGCTCGCGTGCGGGTTCCCCACCGGCGGCCTCGGCGGCCAGCTCGCCCTCCAGCGGCCAGGCGGCGCGGTGTACCGAGCCCTCCTGCCACCACGACCAGACCTCTGCGCAGACGAAGGGCATGAACGGCGCGAACAGGCGCTGGAAGACGGACAGCGAGAGCGTCAGCGCGCGGCTGACCGATGCCGCGACGGCCGGATCGGGGTCATAGCGCCGGCCCTTGACCAGCTCCAGGTAGTAGTCGCAGTACCACCAGAAGAACTCCTCGCTGCGCTGCAGGGCCCGTGCGTAGTCGTACTCCTCGAAGCTCTGCCCCGCCTCGGCGACGACGCCGGACAGGCGCGCGATCAGCGCGCGGTCCAGCGGGTGCCCGAGCGTCTCGGCGGGCGGCGGCAACTCGGCCAGCACGAACTTCGAGGCGTTGAGCAGCTTGACCGCCAGACGGCGCCCGACCTTCATCTGCTGCGGGTCAAAGGCCGTGTCGGTTCCCGGACGGCCGCTCGCCGCCCAGTAGCGCACGGCGTCGGCGCCGTGCTCCTCGAGCAGATGCATGGGGGTGACGACATTGCCCTTGGACTTGGACATCTTCTTGCGATCCGGGTCCAGGACCCAGCCCGAGATGGCGGCGTTGCTCCACGGCAGCTCGTGCTCGTCTAGCTCCGAGCGGAGGATCGTGGAGAACAGCCAGGTGCGGATGATGTCGTGCCCCTGGGGGCGCACATCCATCGGGAAGACCTTGGCGTAGAGATCGGGGTCCTCCCCGGCACGCCCGGCGATCTGGGGCGTCAGCGACGAGGTGGCCCAGGTGTCCATCACGTCGGGATCGCCCGCGAAGCCGCCCGGACGGCCGCGCTGCCCAGGCTCATAGCCGGGTGGCACGTCGGTCGAGGGATCGACCGGCAGCTGCTCCTCGGCGGCCGGGATCGGCTGCGAGTAGAGCACGTTGCCCTCCCCGTCGATCGGATACCAGACCGGGAAGGGGACGCCGAAGAAGCGCTGGCGGCTGATGCACCAGTCGCCGTTGAGGCCGTTGACCCAGTCCTCGAAGCGTGCGCGCATGTAGGGCGGGTGCCAGGCCAGCTGACGACCGCGGGCGATCAGCTGCTCCTGCTGCTCGATCGTGCGGATGAACCACTGGCGGCTGGTGATGATCTCAACCGGCCGGTCGCCCTTCTCGTAGAACTTGACGGCCCGGTTGACGGGTTCGGGCTCGCCGATCAGGTCACCCGAGCCGGCCAGCAGCTCGACTATCCTGCGCCGCGCCTGGTTGATCGTCCGCCCGGCCAGCTCGCCGTAGGCCGCGCGGGCCGCCCCCAGATCCTCCGACTGCCAGCCCTCGCTACCCCAGGGCACCTCTGCCAGCCGGCCGTCGGGGGCCAGCACCGAGCGCACCGGCAGGCTCAGCTCGCGCCACCAGGTCACGTCGGTGACGTCGCCGAAGGTGCAGACCATGACAAGGCCCGTGCCCTTGTCGCGCTCGACCAGCGGGTGGGTCAGAACGGGTACCCGCGTGCCGAACAGGGGTGTCAGCGCCTCGCCGCCCACCAGGTCGCGGTGGCGCTCGTCCTCGGGATGGGCCAGCAGCGCCACACAGGCTGGGATCAGCTCGGGGCGCGTCGTCTCGATGATCGCCTCGCCGCCGGGATCCGCCCCGCCCGCCCGGTGAAAGCGCACCTTATGCATCGCGCCGGGCCGCTCCCGGTCCTCGAGCTCCGCCTGGGCGACGGCGGTCTGAAAGTCGACGTCCCACAGTGTCGGGGCCTCGAGCTGGTAGGCGATGCCCCGCTCGAGCAGCCCCAGGAAGGAGCGCTGGGAGATCCGCTGGGCCGGCGGGCCGATCGTCGTGTAGGTCATCCCCCAGTCGACGGACAGGCCGAGGTGGCGCCAGAGATCTTCGAAGGCCTGCTCGTCGCTCTCGGTCAGGCGCAGGCACAGCTCGACGAAGTTGGGGCGCGAGATCGAGACGGGCTCCTTCTCCGAGGGCTCGGCGGGCGGCTCGAAGGCGGGGTCATAGGCGACCGACGGGTCGCAGCGAACCCCGAAGTGGTTCTGGACCCGGCGCTCGGTCGGCAGGCCGTTGTCGTCCCAGCCCATCGGGTAAAAGACCTCGCTGCCGCACATCCTGCGGTAGCGGGCGACCGCGTCGGTGTGCGTGTAGGAGAAGACATGCCCGACATGCAGCGAGCCGCTCACCGTCGGGGGTGGCGTGTCGATCGAGAAGACGCGCTCGCGCGGCGCCGCGCGGTCGAAGGTGTGCGTGCCCTCGCGCTGCCAGGCCGCGCTCCACTTGTCCTCGAGGCCCTCCAGCGTCGGGCGCTCGGGCACGCTGGCGCTCTGTGCGGGCTCTAGGGGAGGCAAGTGGTGATCGTACCCGCCGCGGTCGCACGCGCGTCATGCCGATCACCCGTGGAGGCCCCTCACGGGCCCCCGCGAGCGGGTCGAGGGAGCCCGCGGGGCGCCGCCGACTCCGGGAATGCAAAAAACTTCCCGAGGGGGATTGCATTCCGGGTGCCCATGGGTATAAGGTCGCGGCGGTCTGGGGAGATGCGATGCGACCGGAGGCAGGGTTGCAGCACGAGCGGAGGGACCGATGAGTGTCATGGCGCGAAAGCTGACCGGGGTCATCGGCGCCGTGGTGATCCTGGGCGTCGTCATAGCCCTGTACATCTCCAGCTGGGCCGTCAGCGCCCCGCAGACGATCATCGCCCCCCTGACCGCGGGCGCCGCGACGCCCACGGCAAACCTTGAACTGCAGACCGACGCGGCAGTCGGAAAGCAGGAGAGCCCGACTCACCCGGACTGGGTGGGTTACCTGATCCACCAGAACGGCCAGTGGATCCGCAGCCAGATCTACCAGGTGCCCGCCAACTCGCTGGTTCACGTGAAGCTCTACCAGTTCGATGGGGACTCCGGCCTGAGAAACGCCTTCCTCTCCCACGTCGAGGGAACGGTCGGGGGGACCGAGACGGTGGACGGCAAGGCCGTCAGCTCGATCAACCCCGAAGAAGCCTCACACACGTTCATAGTCCCTCAGCTCGGCGTCTTCGCCGTCCTTCCGGGGGTACCCGAAGAAGCCAAGAACCAGTGCGAAGAAGGCCCCTGCGACCCGGCCACGATGGCCCACCGCACGATCGAATTCACCTTCCGCACGGGCAAGAAGGGCCGCTACCGGTGGCAGTGCTTCGTGCCCTGCGCCGCGGGCACGTACTTCGGCTTCGGCGGCCCGATGCAGTCGGTCGGCTACATGGACGGTTACATCGATGTCGTCTAACGCCGCGCCGGCGGGGAGCGAACCGAACCACGCACGGCGCTTCGGCACGATCTGGGGGGTGGCGTCCCTGATCGCGACGCCGCTCGTGATCTTCCTCCTGGGCCCCGATCTGCCACCGGGCAAGGGCAGCGACGTGGCCGCCGGGCAGGTGACCGACAACACGGTCCTGCTGGCCATGGCCACTCCGGTGCTGCTGATGGTCGTCATCTATCTGATCTACGCCATGGTCAACTTCCGCCAGCCCAAGGGCGGCGTGCTCGAAGGGCCGGCTCTGCGCGGGCACGCCCAGCTGCAGACCTTCTGGATCGTCGCGACCTCCGCCCTGGTCCTGTCGCTGGCCATCTACGGGACCGTCCGGCTGGAGCAGGGCTATGGCGCCGGCTCGGGCAGCGGCCCCAAACCCCTGACGGTGCCCTCCGGAGAAAAGCTCCCGGTGCAGGTGATCGCCCAGCAGTGGGCTTTCACCTACCGCTATCCGACCTACGGCGGGGTCGAGACGACCCACCTTGAGCTGCCGGTCGGCAAGGAGATCGAATTCCACGTCACCTCGCTCGACGTAATCCACTCCTTCTGGGCTTACCAACTGGGCGTCAAGGCCGACGCCAACCCCGACGTGGACAACATCGCCTTCGTCAAGCCCACCAAGATCGAGACCTTCGAAGTGCACTGCGCCGAGCTCTGCGGCCTGTGGCACGGGGGCATGTTCGACCACGGTCACGTGGTCAGCGACGCGGACTTCGAAAGCTGGATCAGCGAACAGCAGCAGACCCTGGCGGCGACCACGAAGGTGCTGCCGAAGTACTCCACGACGTACTCCCCCGAACCGACGAGGCGCGGCGAATGAGCACAACGACGGTCGAGACACCGAGCCCGCCCGCCAGGCCGCTGTGGCGGCGTCTGGTCGGCTTCAACCTGCTGACGGCCGTCCTGCTGGGCATCGGCGGCTACTACCTGGGCTGGTTCATCGGCCATCAGGTCAACGGCGGGAAAAGCTTTGAATACCAGGGCGCCGTCGACGAGAACGACGTGGCCCTGCTGCTCGCCTACGTCTTCGGCGTCGTCGGCTTCCTGATCGGCCTGGGCTTTGCCAACTATCCGGTCTCGCGCATGCTGGGACGCCCCGCGTCGTTGCGCGAGAAGGAGGACGAGGGCATCGGGCGCTACTTCGGCCTGTGCACCGACCACAAGGTCGTCGGCATCCAGTACCTCTGCGGCATCGGCCTGTTCTTCTTCGTGGGCGGCCTGAACGCGATGCTGATCCGCACCGAGCTGCTGCACGACACACCCACGTTCGTGGGGCCCGGCCAGTACCTCTCACTGGTGGGTATGCACGGCACGATGATGATGGGGATGTTCACCTCGGGCATCCTCGGCCCATTCGCCAACTACTTCGTGCCGATCATGATCGGCGCCCGCCGGATGGCCTTCCCGCGGATCGAGGCCCTGACCTTCTGGCTGCTGATGGCCGCCGGCTTCATCCTCTGCTCGACGGTCTTCTTCGGCGGCTTCCCGACCGGCTGGACCGGCTACGAGCCGCTCAACGACCAGGCCGTCATGGGGATGGACGCCTACATCGTCTTCTTCGCCCTGGTGGGCATCTCGATGTGCCTGCTGGGTCTGAACATGATGGCCACGATCATCACCATGCGGGCGCCCGGGCTGACCTGGTCGCGCCTGCCGATCTTCGTCTGGTCGGTGTTCGCCACCTCGGTGCTGATGGTGCTGGCGGCGCCGATGCTCGTCGCGACGCTCTCGATGGCCGCGCTGGACCGGACGGTCGACACCTCGTTCTTCATCCCCGGCGGCGGCGGCAGCTCCTACCTCTACGAGAACCTGTTCTGGTTCTTCGGTCACCCCGAGGTCTACATCCTCGCGCTGCCCGGCTTCGGGATCGTGCTCGAGCTGATTCCCGTCTTCACCCGCAAGCCGCTGTGGGGATACCGCCTGGCCATCTCCGGGATGCTCGGCGTCAGCCTGCTGAGCTTCTTCGTCTGGCAGCACCACCTGTTCGTCAGCGGCATCAACGCGGACCTGCGGCCCTTCTACATGCTCTCCACCGAGATCATCTCGCTGCCGACGGGCTTCATCTTCCTGTGCGTCATGGGCACGCTGTGGAAGGCGCGGACGACGTTCAGCGTGCCGATGCTGTTCTGCCTCGGCTGGACCTTCAACTTCCTCATCGGCGGGCTCTCAGGAGTGTTCCTCTCGGACACGCCGAGCGACACGACGACGCATGGCAGCTTCTTCGTCATGGCCCACTTCCATTACACGATCATGGGCGGGCTGATCTTCACCTTTTTCGCAGCCACCTACTACTGGGTGCCGAAGATGGTCGGGCTGAGGTTCAACGAGAAACTCGCCAAGGCACACTTCTGGCTGATGTTCGTCGCATTCAACTCGACCTTCCTGCCGTTGTTCGCGCTGGGCATGGAGGGGATGCCGCGACGGGTCAGCTTCTATGAACCGAAGTTCCACACACTCAATGTGTGGGTTTCGGTATCGGCCTTCGTGCTGGGCTTCTCGATGCTGATCTTCCTGTTCAACGCCGTCTACTCGCTGATCTTCGTCCGCGAGCCGGCCGAGTCCAACCCCTGGCGCTCCAAGTCGCTGGAGTGGCAGGTGCCGACGCCGGTGCCGGTCAACAACTTCGAGCAGATCCCGGTGTTCGACGCGGACCCTTACGACTACGGCACGCCACTGCCGATCGGCGGAACCCAGCCGGCGGGGGTGAACTGAGATGGCGCTTCCGCACGAAGAAAAGCCGCTCGGCCTGCAGATCCCGCCCGTACCGGCCGGAACCGAGATCCCGCCGGAGCCGCCCGACGTCAGCGCCCGCGCCCTCTCGGTGGCATCGCGGCTGCTGGCCGGAGGAACGACGTTCTTCTTCCTGGCCTTCGTCTTCGCCTACTTCTACCTGCGCTCGCTGAACGTCGAACACATGTGGAAACCGGCGCACGTCAAACCCGACCAGGGTCTTGGAGCCGTGTTCGTCGCCTGCATCATCCTCAGCGCCGTCACGACGATCGTCGGCGGACGGCAGATGACGCTGAAAAGCGCCCGGTGGTTTCCCCCCGCGGTGGCCGGTGTCGTGCTCGGCCTGGCCGCCGTCGTCGTGCAGTGCATCACCTACACGGTGCAGAAATTCGGGCCGACCGACGGTGCCTACGCCAGCGTCTTCTGCGCCTGGACGGCCTTCTATCTGATCGCGGTGCTCGGCGCGATGTACTGGCTGGAGACCCATGTCGCCAGCGCGCGGCGGGCCAGGGCGCGCATCGCACGAGGCGACCCGCCGCCCGCCGGTGACATCAAAGAACCGGCCCGCACGATCTCGTCGGGCATGGATGCGGCGGTCTTCTACTGGAGCTACCTGGCGGGGATCGGCGTGATCACCTACGTGGTGCTCTACCTGCTCTAGTGCTCGCCGCGGCCCCTGCAACATCGGGGTTATGGGGCTGGTACTTCGACCCGGCGGCGGCACTGCTCGTAGCGTCGGGCCTGCTCTACTGGCTCGGAGGCCGCAGGACCGTCACGCCGCAGCGCCTGGCTCGCTCGCAGGCCGTCCGCAGCGCCGCCTTCTACACCTCCCTCGCGACAGTGTTCGCAGCCCTCGATTCCCCGATCGAGAACTTCAGCCGCGATCTCTTCTGGGTGCACATGATCCAGCACGTGCTGTTGATGCTCATCGCGGCCCCCCTGCTGGTCTTCTCCTGTCCCTGGATCAGGCTGTTCCGCGCGTTGCCGCTCTCGTGGCGGCGCTGGCTTGCCCGGGGACTGGCCCAGGGCGAGCGCACCGCGCCCCTGCGCTCGCTCACCCGCCTGCTGGGCACGCCGGCAGCGGGCCTTTTGCTGTGGTCGCTCGTGCTGCTCGGATGGCACGTCCCGTTCATGTTCGACGCGACCCTGCGCTCAGAATCGCTGCATGTCCTCGAGCACACGCTGTTCTTCGCCACCTCGGTGCTGGTCTTCAAGCAGGTGATCCCCTCCCCCCCGCTGCGGGCCCGGCTGGGCGACGCCCAGCGTGTCCTCTACGTGATCGCCGCGATGACCGTCAGCTGGGTGCTGGCCGTGGTTCTGGCGCTCTCACCCAAACCGCTCTATGGCCACTACGCACACCTCGCCTCGCGCCCGGGCGGGATCTCGGCGCTGGCCGACCAGCAGCTGGCGGCAGGCATCATGTGGGTGCCGGGATCGATCACCTTCGTCATCATCATCTTTGTGTACGTCCACCGCTGGCTCGCTCCCCCGGCTCCCGGTTCCAACCGGGCGCCGCGGCTGGCGGGTGAGCACTAGGAGGTCAAATGCCCAGCCTCGCACTGATCGTCGCATCCAGTTTCCTGACAGGCTCGATCCTGACGCTCGTCCTGCCACTTGGAGTCCTGATCGCAGTGGCCGTCTGGTACGTCGTCCTGTTCAACCGCAACATGGGAGAACGCTGAGCCGGCAGGCTCAGTTCATCTCCACGTAGCCCGTCGCTTCGCCGGGGCTGCGGATGTTCGCCGAGACCTTGTTTTCGTAGTTGCCCTCGATCGTCTCGATCTGCCCGTTGGGCAGGATGCCCCGGACGATGCCGACATGCTCGCCGCCGAAAACGATCAGGTCACCGGGCTGGGGCACGACGCCCGTGCCGGTGGGGATGGCCCGGCCGGTGCTCTGCGCCCAGGACCAGATCTCCGAAACCGAGCCCAGGCCGCTCCCGCCCGCGCCGATCGGCTCACCGGCCTGGCGGGCCGCCCAAGAGGCGAAATAGGCACACCAGGGCGCGCCGGCCTGGGCACCGGCGGTGGCGGTGCGGTATTCGGCGATCGCCGGTGATTCGTTGGACCCCGGTGGCTGCTCGGCCTGCCCGACCTGGGTTTCGGCGGCCGCCACGATGCGGGCTCCCGGAGTCTGCGCGCTCGCACCCGCGCCGGCGCCATAGGTGCCCAGCGAGCTCAGCGAGCTGGTCGCCGTGGTCGTGCCGGGCAGCGCGGTGTCTGCCGGATTTGCACCCGGCGCTTCGAGGGCCGCTGCAACCGAGGAGCCCTCGCCGGAGTAGCCGGCGCTGGCCTGCGCGAGGGCGGCCGCGAACGGGGATGTCGTGCCCGTCGACGCCGGCGCTTCGGTCCCCCCGGTGCTCGGCGAGCCTGTGCCGATCAGCTGGGACGGATCGGCCAGCGCCTGGCGGATCGCTTCAACCCGCGCAAACGTTGTTTCGATGCTCATCGCCCCGGTAATCGGCAGCAGGAGCGGCCTATTTAGTCCTGCCCCGTTTGTGGCGGGTCATTAAAGAGGATGGGCGGCCGTCGCCGCCCATCCATATAAAACCACCGTTCCCTCGATGAAGCGGCGGTATGTGGCTTCCGCCGGCCCGTGAGGACCGCCTGAAGCGTTGTAGACCCGCGGGGCACGAAGCCCGGCCGTAAGACCGGTCAATGCCCAGCAGGCTTCGCTGCAGCGGTGGCGTCTATTGGCGCCACCGCTGAGGAAGTTCGTGGATTACTGCAGGAGCTTCAGGACAGCTTCCGGCAGGTGGTTGGCCTGGGCGAGAATCGCCACGCCAGCCTGCTGCAGGACCTGCTCCTTGGTGAAGTTGGTCATCTCGGTCGCCATGTTGACGTCCTTGAGAGCACTCACAGCGGAGGACAGGTTCTGGCTGTAGACTTCCAGGTTCGACTCGGTGTACTGGATCCGGTCCTGTACGGCACCGAATTCACCGGCTGCTTTGGTGACTTCGTTGATCGCTTCGTCCACCGACTTGATTTCCGTGACACTTGCTTCTGCCGCGCCGCCGATTTCGATGGTTTCGATTTCGACCGTTTCTTCTTCGTTGGCGCCAACCTGGAACTTGAAGGCTTCGCCGCCGTTGAGAAGTTCCACGCCGTTGAACGTGGTCGTTTCGGTGACTCGTTCGATCTCCTTCGTCAGCTGTTCAGACTCGGATTCAATCGCTTCCTTGTCTTCTTCGGAGGTCGTGCCGTTCGCGTACTCGACGGCCAGCGAGCGAATGCGCTGAAGCATCCCCACGATGTCGTTGAGGGCGCCCTGAGCGGTCTGTGTCAGCGAGACGGCGTCCGAGATGTTTTCGGTCGCCTGGTTCAGGCCGTTGACCTGACCCTGCATACGTTCACTGATGGCGTAGCCGGCAACGTCGTCGGCGGCCGAGTTGATGCGAAGGCCTGACGAGAGGCGCTGCATCGAGGTTGCAATCTTGTTCTCGGTGGAGTTCAGGTTCCTCGACGCGTCCATCGCGTCAAGGTTGGTGTTCACTGTCAGGCCCATGCCCATGGTTTCATCTCCTTGATGATTTTCCGGGCCGACTCCATGTCGACCCACGGGCTCTATATCGGCCGTTGGATGGGAAACTTGAGAGTGAGACGCTTCCCCTCGACGCCCGCTTCGGGCCCCGCGTCCGGCCCCCCGGCAAGGACGCTGGCGTTCCCCGGCGACCCGCGGCTTCAGACCCTGATGTCGATGCGCCCGGGCCCCTGCTCGCCGTCCTCCTCGGAGCCCGGCTTCTGCTCGCGCTGCCTGGCACGACGGCGTCGCTCCCGCTCCTCTGCGCTCGGCCGGTCACGATCACGCGAGACGCGCTGCAATCGGTCGACGGGCGGCACACGCGCCGGCACTGCGGGCGGGCCGGGAGTGATCGGGTGCAGTGGGTCCATGACCGTCTATCAACTCGAGCCCTGGAGCCCGCGCACACCGGCTGGCTGACCGTTGCCGTCCTGGGCGGTTCGACGGGCCTCCGCGGCGCTGATCAGCTGCTGCTCGCGGGCCTTTATCTCGACGATCACAAGCCGCCGCCAGACGAACACCGCGACCGCCCAGGCGCCGACATAGAGCACGGCGCCCGCGATCAGCGCCCGCAGACCCGCATCGGCGACGGTGTGGGTTGGCAGCGAGAGATAGCCGCCGAGCACGAAACCCAGGAGCGCTCCCCACGCCTTGGCCCTGGCCACGGAGCGGACTGCGCGCGGGTGCCCGACGATGCTTGGGCCCTCCGGGAGCACCTCGGCGCCCTTGCCCTCCTTCTTGCCCTTGCCCTCCTTCTTGCCCTTGCCCTGCTTCTTGTCCTTGCCCGTCGAGGCGACGATCGGCTGCTCGAGGGTGGGAGGCCCTGCGAGCTCGTCCATGTCGGGCACAGGCTCAGCGACCGCGTCAGGCACCTTCTCCTCCTGTGTCCAGGCCACGGCGCCGTTCGGCGCGCTGGCACTCGAATATGAAACGGACAAGCCGGCGCCGGTCGAGATCGGAGATCTCGTCGAAGACGACGCCCAGACGGCCGTGGGAATCACTGCGCACAACGTGTCCGGTGCCGCTGACCGGCAGTACCCCCGGCGTCAGCGTCAGCCGAAACTTGACCTCCTCGCCGACCTGGAGCGTCTCGGGACCCGCCAGCAGCAGCCCTCCACCGCTGACGTCGACCGTGTAGCTCTGGACCTGCTCCTGCTCGCGTGCCGAGTAGACCAGGACCGGCCGCGAGGAGCGAATCCGGACATATTCCCTTTCCTGGAGCACCTCGACCGAGCGTGGGGCGTTGATCCGCACCAGGTCGCGGTCACCGGGATCCTCCATGACACAGGTGCCATGGAGACGGACACGGCCGCGGCTGCCCGCGTATTCGATGATCATGTCCGCCATCTGCGACGGCTCCAGTGGCCGGGTGGGGACTGTGATGGCGAGCAGCATGGTGTCCTCGCCACGTTCGAGGACACGAGCGGGGACCCGCGCACCGCCGCCGAGCTTGAGCGAGACGATCTCGTGCACCTCGGGCAGCACGGCGGGGGTCGGGGAGTTGCTCTTCGAGCGTCCCAGCCTCATCGCAGCACCATCGCCGCCAGCTCGGTGGGTTCGAGCCGGCGCAGCCGCCATCCCTGTGGGCGGCCGCGGTCCAGTATGTACTCGGGCGCCAGGCCGAAGCGACATGCCGCCTCGACGGCAACACCGATCTGATCCGTCTCTTCGGCGTGGGTGATGATCAGCGCATTGGGGGCCAGCGGAGCCAGCGATTCCAGGAGCTGTGAGGCTGCGGCGCCACCGAGCGTCGCGGGCATTGCCACGAGGACGCGGTCGGGCTCGACCTCGGCGATCACGCGGCCGAGCTTGCGGATGCTCGTCCGGTCGCCGGGTGAGACACGCGGCGTGTCCAGCACGACCAGGCCACCGGCACGGGCCCGGCGCAGCGCGCGCTGCGCTCGAGGGCTCTCGAGGGGCGCCGCTTTGACCAGATGCGGCGTCAACAGCATCTCCAGCTCACCGTGGACGGGCTCGCGCGTGATCGTCGCGAAGGCGCCCTTCAGGGTGCTGCCCTGGCGGTAGGCCCCCAGCAGCGCCGCGCAGCAGGTCGTCTTACCCGTCCCGCCGGCGCCCACGATGACCAGCGTCGCCCCCTGTAGCGGCAGTGGCGGAGCCACGGGGATCCGCTGTGCGAGCGTCGCCCGCACAGCGGCCGCCAGCCCCGATCGGGGCGCGAACGGCAGGACGTGGGCGTTGGCGGCGTCGATCAGCTCGCCGATCATCCGCTCGCTGATGCCGTAGCGGCGCAGGCCCTTCTCGACCCCCGCCCGCGCCCGGCTCTGTGAGCCGGGGCCGACCGTGCGGCGCTCGGCCACCAGCGGGGCGCGCCACTCGTCAAGCTGCTGCGGCTCGGGCTCGGGCTCGGGTGGAAGCTGGGGCAGGCGTGCTTCCTCTCCGATCAGCGAGTGGAAGTCGAGCGGCGGCGCCGGCGGGGCCTCCGCGGCCTGGGGGGTTTGCGGCGTCGTCGCTGGTGGCGGAGGCGGAGGCGCATACAGCGGTTCCGGGCGCGGCTTGACAGCCAGCGGGTGCTCAGTCAGACGGGCTCGGTTTTCGCGGGCGACGGCCGCCAGGTGGGGGGTCACATAGCCGGTGCCCTGCCCGCCGACGCCATGGCGGGCGTACAGCACAGGTTCGGCGGGAGGAGGCGGCGCCGCGGGCGCGACGGGAGGCTCCGGGGCCGGTGGTGTGGCGAGCGCAGGCTCCACGTAAGGGGCGGGCTCCGCGTAGGACGCAGGCTCGACGTACGCGGCCGGCTCCGTTTGAGGGGCGGGCTCCACGTGGGAGGCAGGGGCCACGTAGGAGGCGGGCTCGACGGAGGGGGCGGGCTCACCGTAGAGAGGTTGGGCAGGGAGCGGCGCCGGGGGCGAGTAGGGGGCCAGCGGCGGCGCATAATCGGCGGGGGTGGCGTAGGGGCCCGGAGTGACATGGGGCGCCAGGCCCGCTCCGTGGGCGGGTGCTTCGACGGGCTCACCGCCGGGGGGCGGCGGGATCGGCGGAGCCGCGCTCTCCTGCTCGTCATAGACGTCAAGTCGGGGCTCGCCGGCGACCGCTTCGATCTCAACCCACTGCTGCTGGAAGAAGCCCAGCACGCCGCCGGTCAAGCCCTCGCGGCGGCGCAGGATGATCGCATCCGAACCCAGCTCGCGCTGAATCCGCGGGATCAGCTCATCGATGGTGCGACCGCGAAAGACGCGCGGCTCCCCCGGAGGGCGGCCCGTGCCGAGGCGGGCCCGCGCCTCGCGGCTGAGCGCACTGAGCATCTCCCCCGGCGTGCTCATGCGTGGATCACACCGATCGTTTCAACGTTCACCCCGGGCGCGATCTCGTTATATGAGCAGACCGCCAGGTGGGGTTGGGCCTGCGCGATCAGCCGGCGCAGGTGGCGGCGGATGCGCGCCGAGCAGAGCAGCACGGGCCGCGCGCCCAGGGCGCTGGCGTGGTCGACCTGCGTGCGCAAAGCCGTCACGATCGCCTGCGCGCGGGGCGGCTCCATCGCCAGGTACTCGCCGTCGGTTGTCTGGGTGATCGACGTCGACACCTCCTGCTCGATCGCCGGATCGAGGGTTATGGCTTGCAGGCGCAACTGCTCATCCAGATGTGGGGCGGTTATCGCCCGGCCCAGCGCCTGGCGAGCGTACTCAGAAAGAAGGCTGGTATCACGTGTTGTTCGCGCCTTGTCGCCGATTGCCTCCACGATCGTGCCCAGATCGCGGATCGCCACACCCTCGGCCAACAGGGACTGCAGCACACGCTGGATCTCGCCGAGCGAGAGCATCTCGGGCACGACCTCCTCGACGACCGCCGCGTTGGTCTCCTTGAGCCGGTCGAGCAGTGTCCGGACATCCTGGCGCGTGAGGATTTCCCCGGCATGCGAACGGATCGTCTCCGTCAGGTGGGTCACCATCACCGACTCCGGGTCGACGACCGTATAGCCGAGCGACTCCGCCTCCGCGCGTGCGGCCTCATGGATCCAAACCGCCTCCAGGCCGAAGGCCGGCTCACGCGTCGGGATCCCCTGCATCACGCCGACGGCGTCGCCGGGGTCCATCGCCAGGAGGTGTCCGGGCATGATCCGCCCGCGTGTCACCTCCGAGCCGCGGATCTTGATGACGTACTCGTGTGATTCCAGGCCGAGGTCGTCGTGGATCCGCACCGGCGGGATCAGCACGCCGAGGTCGGTGGCGATCTGACGGCGCACCATGCTGACCCGGCGCAGCAGCGAGTTGCCGGGGCCGCCGTCCACGAGTGGCACGAGCCCGAATCCGATCGCCAGCTCGAGCGCATCCACTCCCACCTCCGGGCCCCGTTCGCCGTCGCCGGCGGGAAGCGCCGCAACGCCGTCCGCGACCTTCTCGCGCGGGCCGGTCAGACCCGGGACGCCCTTGCGGACCCCCCAGCCGACGGCACCGAAGATGCCGCCGATGATCAGGAAGGGGAGCTTCGGCAGGCCCGGGATCAGCGCGAAGCCGCCGATCGCCGCGGCAGCCACCAGCGGCGCCTTGCGCTGGCTGAGGATCTGCCCGGCGATGTCCGAGCCGAGGTCGCGATCCGAGGCGGCCCGGGTGACGATGATGCCGGTCGCCACCGAGATCAGCAGCGCCGGGATCTGCGCCGCCAGGCCATCACCGACGCTCAGCAGCGAGTAGTGCTGGATGGCTTCTTCGAAGCCCTGTCCATGCTGGAGCATGCCGACGACGATCCCGCCGATCAGGTTGATCGCGGTGATGATGACGGCCGCCATGGCGTCGCCTTTGACGAACTTCGAGGCACCGTCCATGGCGCCGTAGAAGTCGGCCTCGCGCGCGATGTCCGAGCGTCGCTCGCGCGCGACCTCGTCGGTGATCAGGCCGGCGTTGAGGTCCGCGTCGATCGCCATCTGCTTGCCCGGCATGGCGTCCAGCGTGAAGCGGGCCCCGACCTCCGCGACGCGCCCGGCTCCGTTGGTCACGACGACGAACTGGATCACCACGAGGATCAGGAAGATCACAAGGCCCACGACGACGTTCCCCCCGACGACGAAGGCGCCGAAGGACTTCACCACGCTGCCCGCGTCGCCGGTCGTCAGGATCAGCCGTGTCACCGACACGTTGATGGCGAGCCGGAACATCGTCGTCAGCAGCAGAAGGCTTGGAAAGGCCGCGAAGTCCAGCGCCTTGCCCAGGTACATGGTCGTCGCCACGATCGTCAGGGCAGCCGAGATGTTGAGCGTGATCAGCAGGTCCAGCACCGGCGCCGGCAGCGGCACGACGAGCATCGTCACGACCAGCACGACGCCGACCGCGGCCAGCATGTCGCTGTGGGCGAGGATGCGCTTGACGCCTGCTTCGTTCACGAGGCCAGCCTCCTGCGCCCGGCCATGCGGTAGACGTAGGCCAGCACCTTGGCCACGGCCGCGTAGAGCTCTTCAGGAATGACCTGCCCGATCTCGGTCGAGCTGTGCAGGGCTCGGGCCAAAGACGGGTCGGCGACGAGCGGCACCTCGTTCTCGGCCGCGATCCTCCGGATCTGGGCGGCGATCAGGTCCTTGCCCTTGGCGACCACTTCCGGCGCCGTCTTGGAGCCGTCGTAACGCAACGCCACGGCGTAGTGGGTGGGGTTCGTGACCACCACGTCGGCCGTGGGCACGGCGGCCATCATGCGTGCGCGGGCAAGCTGCATCTGGCGGCGGCGCAGGGCCTGTTTGACCTCCGCGGAGACGCCGTAGTGTTTGACCTCGTCGCGCAGCTCCTGCTTGGTCATGCGCAGCTGTTTCTCGTGGCGGAAGCGCTTCCAGCCGTAGTCGATCAGCCCGACCAGGATGTAGGCCATGGCCGCATGCTGGGCCACGCCGAGCGCGCGGCTGCCGGCCATCGAGCCGAGCGCCGCCGGCTGGATCCCGACGGTCGCCGCGAGGCCCGTCATCCCGGGCAGCAGCGTCAGCGCGGCAACAGCGCCCACCACGCTGATCTTGGTGATCGCCTTGAGCGCCTCGAAGGGCAGGTTCGGCCCGAACAGGTTCTTCAGCCCGCTGGCCGGGTTGATTCGCTTGAAGTCCGGTTTGAGGCTCTGGATGCGGGGGCGCCCGCCGACCTGCGCGGCGCCGCCGATCAGCGCCGCGGCCACGCAGGCCGCCGCGATCGGCCCGACGGTCACGAGCATCGTGTTCATCGTCGTGTGCATGAGTTCGGAGAGGCCCGCCGAGGTGGTCGCCCGGGCGGGGCGGGCGATCTCGCCGAGGATCTGGCGGAAGCTGGCCGCGCCCGTGGCCACGATCGCGGGCGCGGTGATGGAAACGACCATCAGACCAGCCACGAGCACCAGCGAGCCGCTGAGGTCGGCCGAGCGCGCGACCTGCCCCTTGTCGCGGGCGCGCTTGCGGTGCTTGGGTGTTGCCTTCTCTGTGCGGTCCTGATCGGCCATGGCGCTAGCTCGCGTGCAGCGCCCCCAGCGCTGCGCTGACGCTGACGGTCAGCTGTCCATCGATCCAGTTGGCGACAAACGGCAGCGAGGCCGCCACGACCAGCAGGGAGATCGTGACCTTGGTCGGGAAGCCGACCGCGAAGATGTTCATCTGCGGCACCACCCGCGAGACCACACCGAAGGCCACGTCGGTGATCAGCAGTGCGATGACGACGGGGGCGGCGATCTCGAGCGCCGCCGTGAAGATCGTCGAGAAGACCTGCTCGACGCCGCCGACGATCGAGCGCAGCCGCGGCGCGTCGGTCAACGGCACAAGTTCGAAGCTGCGCCCGAGGCCCTTGATCGTCCAGCCATCGCCCCCGATCATCAGGAAGATCATCGTCCCGACCAGTGAGTAGAAGCGCGACATGACGGCCGCCGATTCGCCGTTCATCGGGTTGATCAGCGTCCCGTAGGAGAAGCCCGAGACGACGTCGATCACCGACCCCGCCGATTCGATGGCGGCCAGCAGGACCGACAGCGAGAAGGCGAAGGCGAACCCCACCAGCAGCCCCTCGACGACCAGGCCCGCGACCGGCAGCGAGCCCGAGGGAACGTGCTGGCCGTGCATGGCTATCGGCGTCAGGCCGATCGAGATGCCGACGGCCACGAGACCCCGGACGCGGGTCGGGATCAGCGCCGAGGAGAACAGCGGCGCCACGATGAACAGTGGCGTCACGCGGGCCAGCACGAGGATGAAGCCGACCAGCTGGTTGCCGGCCAGTTCGGCGAGCAGGGCGTTCATGTGCCCACCATCGACGGAATGGCCGTGTAGAGAGCGGTCGTGTAGGAGACCAGCTGGCCGAGCATCCAGGGCCCGAGAACGATGATCACGCCGGCCACCCCGATGATCTTGGGGATCAGGCTGAGGCTCTGCTCCTGGATCTGGGTGACGGCCTGGAAGATCGAGACGACCAGCCCGATCACGAGCGCCGCCGCGAGCAGCGGCCCGGCGACCTTCAGCGAGAGGCTCATCGCCTGGGAGGCGAGGTTGACGACTGTGTCCTGGTTCATGCCCTCCGACCCCTCAATGGAAGCTCTGGACGAGCGCTCGGATGACGAGATCCCAGCCGTCGACGAGGACGAACAACAGCACCTTGAAGGGCAGCGATATGAAGGTTGGCGGCAACATGATCATGCCCATGCTCATGAGCACCGAGGAGACGATCAGGTCGATGATCAGAAACGGCAGGAAGATCAAAAAGCCGATCTGGAAGGCCGTCTTCAGCTCGGAGACGATGAAGGCGGGGATCAGGACCTCGGTGGGAACTTCCGACTGGCGTTCGGGGCGCTTGTCGTGGGCCAGGGACACGAACAGCGAGATGTCCTGTGCGCGGGTCTGGCGGAACATGAATTCGCGCAGCGGGACCTCCGCGCGTTTGAGCGCCTGGGTGGTGGAGATGTGATGGCCGGTCAGCGGTTCGACGGCGTCCTTCTTGATCGCGTTGATCGTCGGCGACATGACGAAGATCGTCAGGAACAGAGCGATCCCGACAAGGACCTGATTGGGCGGGGCGTTGGTCGTCCCGACGGCGGTCCGGATGAAGCCGAGGACGATCAGGATGCGGCTGAAGCCGGTGACCGTGAACAGGACGGCGGGGACGAGCGTCAGCCCGCCGATCAGCAGCAGGATCTGAACGGCGTTGCTCGAGGTGAGGTTCAACGTCGCACCGTCAGTTCACGCAGCCGGTCGATGACACCGGCTCCGGAGCCGGGGGCGGGCATGCGCATCGGGTCATGGCTCGAGCCCTCGCCGGCGCTGGCGCTCGGCGGGGGCTTCAGCAGCGGGCGGCGGGGGCGGCGGCCGGTCGTCTCGATGACATCCACGAGGCCCGCCTCACGTGCCTCTTCCTCGGTGTAGCGGTGGATCGGCACGACCCCCTGCTCGGCGCTGCCGAGCAGGATGTAGTCGCTTCCTGCCCGCACCAGGTGGACCGAGCGGCCGGTGCTCAGCGTCAGGGCGCCGAGGCTCGTCAGCCCCATGCCCTCGAGCTCCGGTGTCCGTCCGCCCTTGACCTGGCGCAGGATCCAGGCGAGTCCCCAGATGACGGCGATCACGATCGCCAGCCCGACGATCGTCCGCACGATGCTCGGCCCCGCGCTGACCGAATGGGTCGCGCTCGAGGTCGAGGGCAGGTTCAGGAGTTTGGCTTCGCCCGTCCCCACCGAGGCGGCCTTGCCGGCCTTGGCGGCCTTGGCCGTCGCCGTGGTGGCGGCCGCGGCCGCGCAGGGGCATGCCAGCGCGAGCAGGCAGGCGCCAGGGATCGCGGCCGCCGTCGCGGCCGCACGGAAAAGCGGGTTCGGCTTCGTCATCGAGGGTCGACTCCGAGGAAGAGTCGCCCGGGTTATCGGCCCTGACCTGTGAGTCTTGAGCCCGGCAAGCGCGGGCTGGCGGCTTTCTAGAGCAACGCCTGTACCTCGACGCCCCAGAAGCCACCGCTGGTGACGACCAGCGATCCGTTGGCGAAACAGACGCCGTTGGCGAACAGCTCCACCGGCTCCTCGGCGCTCTGGTCGAGCTCGACGACCGCGCCGGGGGTCAGCTCGAGGGTGCCGCCCAGGGCCATGTGGGTGCGTCCCAGCTCGGCCCAGACGCGAACGAAGATGCTGCGCAGGATCCCGGTCTCGTCGGCCTCGGTGGCCTCGGCGTGCGCGCGCGCCCGCTGGAGCTCGGCACGGCCGAGCTTGGCGTAGGTGTCCGCTCGGATCGGATGGTCATCGGCTGATTCGAGCTTGAGCGCCCTGCGCGTGCCGCTTCGCCCGGGCCGCCCGCGCCCCACCGAGACCTCCTCGGCGTAGAGCACGACGCCCTCGGCGGCCGTCTCGGAGAGCTCGACGACCGTGCCGGGCAGGATCCCGAGCATCCGCTCGATGGGCATCTGGATCGTCCCCACCTCGGCCCGCAGCAGCACCGGGGCGACCGCCAGGCCGCTTCGCAGCCCCGCGTTGGCGCCGGTGGGCGGCGGCGGATGGTGGTGGTGTCCGCGGGCGCTCTCGGCGATCTGCTCGACGGCACTCCACGGCATCAGCAGTGCCAGGGCCGAGGAGGCGCCGTCAATCGTGCTGCTCATGTTGACGACCAGCGTGGGTTCGGCGGCCGGGGCACTGACGCCCGCGTCACCTTCCAGGTCCAGCTCGCCACGCGTCAGCGGGGGGCCATCAAGCTCGATCCATGTCCGCGAGAGCCCCCCGACGGCCGTGTCGATCAAGCCCTTGGCCAGCGACCAGTCGATCTCGGTCAGGTGGCGCTCGGCGGGCGCAAGGGCGGCGCTGCCGCCGAGCAGACATTCGAGTGCCTGGGAAAGGAGCGCCGGCTCCACGCTCAACAGCAGCGCCCGCTCCGGCGCATCGCCCTGGACTCCGACCGACAGCGCGTCGGCAGCCAGCCGGGAGCGGGCCGCCGCCCAGGTGTCCTGCGTGACCTCGCCGATGTCGATCGCGACCTCGCACTTGAGCTGACCGGCGAGCTCCAGCGAGAACGAGTCCGCGAAGGAGCCCAGGGCTCCGGTCAGGCGCCGGCGCATGTCGGTCGTGAACTTCGTCGGCTGGGAGAAGTCGAGCGTCCGGACACCGGCGCCCTCGCCGGCCGCTGCTTCCTCGCCGGTGCTGGCCTGCTCGCTCTGGCTCACCGCCATGCCCTGTCAGTCCTCCGTGTCGGTGGCCTCGCCGCCATCCTCCACGGCGGGCTCGGGCGGCTCGGCGGGGGCCGTGGCGCCCGCGAGTGGCCCGTCCCTGGCCCCTCCGTCGAGGATCTCAATGATTCGCAGACCGTACTGCTCGTCGGTGACGACCACCTCGCCACGGGCGATGGGCGAGCCGTTGACGAGCAGCTCGACGGGTTCGCCCGCCTGGCGCTCGAGCGCCACGACGGAGCCAACGTGCAGCTCGAGCGTCTCGCCGACCGTCATGTGCGTGCGGCCGATCTCGACGCTCAGCTCCATCGGGATCTCGCTGAGGCGGCTCAGGTCAACCGGCCCGCCGGAGGCGCCGGGACCTGCCGGGGCGCCCTCGAACTGCTCGTACTCGATTGTCTCGGTCACCGTCACGTCTCCTATTGCACCGTCAGTTCGGGGAAGATCACCGATTCGACCTTGATGTCGGTCTGCGTTCTGATCGCGGCCGCGATCTTCCCGCGCAGCGCCTTGCGCCCGCTCGGGCTGACGAGCGTTTCACCGGACTCGTTGGTCAGGGTGTTGGTGATGATTTCGCGCACCAGCGGTTCCTCCGGCAGCGTGCCGGCGGCGGCTTCGCCGGTTCCCGAGGCACCCGAGGTGGCTGAGGCACCGTCGCTCTGGCCCGGGGCCAGGTCGAGCGCCACGGCGACCTTGGCGTAGCGGCCGTCCTGCAGGTTGAGCAGGAATTCCTTGGGCATCAGGTAGATCGTGCCGGCGATCTTGGGCTTGACGACCTTGGGCTTGGGCTTGGTCAGTGTGTATCCCGCGATCAACAGGATCGGGATCACAGCAAGAATCTTCTTGTTCTTCAGCATGGTGTCTCGTTCGGTCGTCTTTCGCTCATGGTTCGCTTTCCCCTGTATCGACGCGTTTGACGACGATCTCGACCCTTCTGTTCTTCGCTCGTCCTGCTTCGCTCGCGTCGCTGGCGATGGGATGCTGTTCGGCGTAGCCGACGGCCACGAGTCGTGAGGGCGCGATCCCCTTTGCCACCAGGAAGCGCAGCACGGTGCTCGCCCGGGCGGTCGAGAGCTCCCAGTTGCTCGGGTACTGCCCGCCGTGGATGGGCACGTCGTCGGTGTTGCCCTCGATGTCGATCGGGTGCCCGCCGGCCAGTTGGAGCAGCTGCCCGATCCTGCTCAGCAGCGAGTCCGAGCGCGGGCTGAGGGCGGCGCTGCCGGAGGCGAACAGCAGATCGTCGGTCAGCACCCGGATCACCAGCCCGCGCGATTCGATTGTGGTCTGGACTTTGTTGGCGAAGCCATGCGACTTGGCGTAGGAGTCGAGCTCGTGCTTGATCTGCGCGAACAGCTGTTCCTGGCGGGCCGCTTCGACGCTCTGCGCCGCGGAGGCGGCCGAGATGGCCCCCGGTGAGCTGGCCGAGCCGTGCGTGCTCGAGCTCTGCAGCGTGCTCGCGGTCGAGGCCGTCACAGGCACGATCGCCTGCACGTCGATGCTGCTCGGGGCATGGCTCGTGTTGGCGCTGGCGCCGGGGTGGGTGATCCCTTTGCCACCCGGAAGGATGTCGCCCGAAAAGGCCGCCCGCAGCGACTTCTGGAGCACCTGCTCCTTGGAGATGTTGACCGAGGAGATCGAGAACAGCACCATGAAAAGCGCCATCAACAGCGTGATCATGTCGGCATAGGTCAACAGCCAGCGCTCGGAGCTCTCCTCCTCCTTGTGGCCTCCGCCGCGGCGCCGGCCGCCGTGGGAGCGGGCCACCTCAGGCTGCCTTGGAGTCGGCGCTCACGCTTTCGAGCGGCGGAGCCTCATCTGCGTCGCGCTCCGCCGGCGGCACGTAGGACATCAGCTTTTCCGCGACCAGCCTCGGGTTGTCACCGGCCTGGATCGAAAGGATCCCCTCGACGGTCATCATGCGCAGCTCGACCTCTTCGCCGGAGATGGCCTTCAGCCGGTTGGCGATCGGCAGGAAGATCACGTTGGCTGCCCCGACGCCCATCAGGGTGGCGATGAAGGCGGCCGAGATGGACGGGCCCAGCGTCGACGGCGCGGCCAGGTTCTGGAGCACGTGGACGAGCCCGAGGACGGTGCCGATGATGCCCATCGTCGGCGCGAAGCCGCCGGCCTTCTCGAACGGGGCGGCGCCGGCCTCGTGACGGGCCGTCATGCCATCGACCTCGGCCTCGAGGATCGCGTGGACCATCTCGGGGTCGGTCCCGTCGACGACCAGCTGCAGGGCGTTGCGGGTGAAGGGGTCCTCGATCTCGCCGAGCTGGGCGTCCAGCGCCAGCAGGCCCTCGCGGCGGGCCTTATCGGCGAGCGAGACCAGGCGGTCCAGCTGGCCGCGCATGTCGGGCGGTTCGGCCGAGATGACGAGCTTGTAGAGACTGGGAATGCGCTTCATCGAGGCCATGCCGACACTGGCCAGCGTGACGCCGGCGGTGCCGCCCAGGATGATCATCAGCGCAGGGATGTTTATGAACGAGGCGGGACTCGTCCCATCCATCATTGAGCTGAGCAGCAGTGACCCGAAGGCCAGCGCAATTCCGATGGCCGTTGCAGCCTTCATTTGCAACCCCATCGGCGGGATCGCTGGATTCTTCACTCTTGCCGAGCTGGCCTGCACGAACCGCCGATCGCGGCCGTCACCTGCGCGCGGGACTAGCTCGGCTGGTCCTCCACGGCGGTCAGCCTCGGGCCCTCGCGTGAGGGAAGCGGGCTGCCCGCGCGCTCCGGGCGCCGGCGCCTGAAGGCCTCGCTCAGCACCTCGGCGCGGTAGGAGTGGACCGCCGCGGCGACCTCCTGCGGCGTCTCGGTGACCACGACCTTGGCACCGGTGGCCAGCGCGATGACGGTGTCCGGCGTCGATTCGACGGTCACGATCATGTCGGGATTCAGTTGGAAGTGCTCGTCGGAATGACCGAGCCTGCTCAGTGTGATCATCCTCTTCTCCCTTCGCTTCAGTCTAGCCAGGGGCCGGGACGGCGATCGTTGCCGTCCCGGCCGAGGCTCCTCGGAGTCGCGTGTGGGGCGCCCCCCTTCCGGGCCCGCGGGCCCATCAGCTCAGGCTGGGGCCGCTAGTGCATCTGGACGAGCGTTTCCAGCATCTGGTCGGCGGTCGAGATGACCCGCGAGTTGGCCTGATAGCCGCGCTCGGCGGTGATCATCCTGGTCATCTCGGTGGCCAGGTCGACGTTGGACATCTCGAGCTCGCCCCCGACCGTGGCGCCGAAGCCCGGCGTCGAGGGAGTGCCCACGACGGGCGTCCCTGAGTTCGACGTCGTCGCCCACAGCGAGCCGCCGATCCGTTCCAGGCCCGATTCGTTGGGGAAGTTCGCCAGTGACAGGTAACCCGCCACCACACGCTGCTGGTAGGTTTTGTCTTCGGCGTCGTTATCGGTGTAGGAGACCGAGCCGTCCTGGCCGATCGAGACGTTCGTGGACCCCGGAGGGACCATGATGAACGTGTCTTCGGTGCCCGGCGAGTAGGTCGTTTCGGTACCGGATTCTTTGGGCACGGCGTTGCGACCGATCACGTAGTCCCCTGCCTGGGTGGCCAGGAAGCCCTGCGTGTTCGTCGTCAGGTCGCCCGCCCGCGTGTAGCTGACCGCGGTCGGCAGGCCAGACGTGTACGGGCCTTTGGCCGGCGGTTCGCCGGGGCCGACGCGCAGGAAGCCGCCGCCCTCGATCGCGACGTCCAGCGGATTCCCGGTCGTCTGGAAGGCGCCCTCGGTCATTTCGTTACGGGTGGCGCTGATCTGCACTCCCAGCCCGATCTGCACCGGGTTGGAACCACCGTTTGAGATGGTCGGCGCGGCTGCGCCGCGGACCACCTGGCTCAGTGAATCCGCGAAGGTGATACTCGAGGCCTTGTAGCCCACCGTGTTCACATTCGCGAGGTTGTTGGCGGTGTCGTTGAGCATCGCCTGGTTTGCGTCCAAGCCGCTGATTGCGGCATACATTCCAGCCATCATCGTGACTGCCCGTCCTTTCGTGGCCTCCTCGATGAGGTCCGGCCGTGGTTGTTCTGCACCGTGAGCGTCATGCGATCACGGCACTGTCGATGTTGGTGAACACGTTTTCCTTCATGTGTTCGGATCCCACAGCCGTAATCACGGTGTGGTTGCTGACGGAGACCACGAATGCGGTTCCGTCGACAAGTACGAGTGAGTCGCGCGAGCCCTTGCCGGCTGCGCGGGAGACACCCTCGTTGAGTCTTTTCAAGGTCGAGCTGTCGAGTTCGATCCCGCGCCGTTGTACGCGATCCAGCGCGTGACGGGAGAACTGCAGGGGCTTGGAGGCGCCGGCGGCCTGCGTGAGCTCATCGGCGAACGTGCGCCCGCTCTGGGCGGCCTTGCGCGCCGCGGTGCCCGCGGCGGGCGCCGCCGGGGCACCGGCTGCGCCGGGGGGAAGGAGGGCTGGGTTGGTGATCTCGCTCATTTCACTTCCGTGATGGCAGTCAGCGCGATGCCCGAAACCCCTTCGACTGTAACGGTGGTCCCCGAGGAGTCCGATTGGACGCTTTCGACCTTGCCGCTGCCCCCGCCGCCGGTTGCCTGGTAGTTGACGGTGTGCCCGATCATCTGGACGGCACTCGAGAGCTCGTTGGCGCTCGCCATGTTGGTCATCTGCTCGACCTGGGTCATCTGCTCGACCTGGTTGAGGTATTCGTTGGTGTTGCCCGGTTCAAGGGGGTTCTGGGCCTGGAGCTGGGCGACCATCAGTTTCAGGAAGTCGTTCTGCCCGAGTTGGCCGGCGGGGTTGACCGGTTCGCTGGTGGCGACGCTCGTGGAGGTGGTGGCTGCGGCTGCGTGTGCGGTTGTCATGGGTGATTCCTCTCTTGTCGTTCAGGCGAGCACATCGACGAGTTCGCCGAGTGCCTGCGGGCCGCCCGGCTGCGATCGGACCGGCCCGGTCGTGGTTTCAATGCTCTCCTCGCCGTCGGTCGAACCGGACCGGCGCGAAGTGCCGGCCGGTGCTTCGCCCTGGCGTCCCTGGTTTTCTTCGGAGAGCCCGGAGGAGCCGATGTCGAGCCTCAGCAGGGTTGTTCCCAGCGAGCTGAGGGCCTCGTGCAGTTCGCCGCGGCCGGCGGCCAGCGCCTGAGCCGCCGCGGGGGTGTCGGCCGTCACTCGGGCCAGCAACCCGCTGGAGGTCTGGGTGAGGTGGATGCGAACCTCGCCGAGCTCCGCAGGCTCGAGTGAGATCCGGGCCTGGCTTTCCCCCTGGCGGGCCGCCAGTTCGATCCTCGCGTGGATCGCTTCGATCATGCCGTTCATGTTCACTCCCGGCCCGGGTGCCGCAGGGGCACCGGGGGTGGCCGGCGGGGCCTGGGCGGGAGTGCCGGCCACGGCCTCCGTCGGGGTGCTCGACACGGGCTCGCCGTGGGCTGTGGGGGTGCTCGCCTGAGGGCTGCTCGCGGCCGAGGGGGCCGCGCTCAGTCGCGCCACAGGCCGCTGGATGCCCATTCGGCGTGCGCTTGTCTCGCCGGCCCTGGCAGCCGCCCTCGCCGTCTCGCCGGCCTCGGAAACGCTCGCCGCAGCTTCACCGGTCCGCCGCTGCTGCTGGGCGGCGGCCCGCGTGTCCGCGCCCGCCTGTGCCTCCTTGATCGCGGGACGGCCTGCTGTGGCCGCGGGCGCCGGCGCGGACGCACCCGCAGGCGGCTTGCTCTGCGGAGTCTTCGAGCGGGGTTCTGATTGGAGTGCATCCAAGGCCGCGGTGGGGTCTGTTGCAGCGGTGGGCTTGACGGTGGGCTCGACCGCGGGCGCTGCGGCGGCGGGGGTCCCCGCAGCATCATGCGTCGATGCCGGGCGCCCGTCCCCGCCAGGAAGGCCAGGCGCAGGCGCGTCCGTTGAGACGGATGCCGGGGCGTCCTTCGAGTGGGCTGGCGGTACGTCCGCTTTGCCGGGTGTCGGCGCTTCGTCGGGCGTGGCGCGCACGGGCGCGCCATGCGCGAGGGAGCTCGGCGTCCTGCTCTCCACGGGACGGCTCTCCGCAGGGGGCGGGCCGGACACGGCGGCGGCTTCGGCGAGCGCGGCGGGAACGGCTTCGCCGGCGGCGCTCGGGTCCGCCCTGCGCGCGTGTCCTTCCGCGTCCGTTTCGGGGTCGCCCTTCTGGCTTTCCCTCTTCTGGCCTTCCGCAGGTGCGGTCCGGGCCCATTCTTCTGCGAGCGCATCCCCAAACGGATGCGTCGGCGGCGGCGCCCCGGGCGGGGCGCCCGACGTCGGCGGCGAGCCTGCGGCGGGGACCGGCGCCGCTGCGGGGGCCACGCTCATGCGCCCACCCCGCCACTCGTCGCGGGATGTTCGAGGCGGTAGCTTTCGGCGTAGCCCAGGACTTTGGTGACGTAGCTTTCGGTTTCCGCGTAGGGCGGAACCCCGCCATAGCGGCTGACCGCCGCGGGACCGGCGTTGTAGGCCGCCAGAGCGTCGCTCGTGTTGCCTTTGAACTGACTCATCAGCTGGCTCAGGTAGCGGGCGCCGCCTTCGATTGACTGTTCGGGATCAAATGGGTTCGTTACTCCCACCGAGGAGGCCGTCCCGGGCATCAGCTGGGTCAGGCCCGAGGCCCCGGCGCTGCTCTGGGAGTTGGCGTTGAAGCCGGACTCCTGCTGAATCAGTCCGTGCAGGAGGGCAGGTTCGATGCCGTTTCGCAGCGCTGCCTGTTCGATCAGGGCGTCATAGGCGCCCGAGCCGGCGCTGGCGCTCGTGGTGGAAGCGGCGGTCGTACCGGCGGCCTGCAGGGCCGCGGCGAACGCCGTCGGGGCCCCTTCACCGGTGCCCGCGGCGACGGTCGCGCTCTGCGAGGCCCCCGTGGCCACCCCCCGGGCCTGGGCGATCAGCTGCTGAAGTTCGCGTACGCGCGCGGCCACGGCAAGCTCGCCGGCCGGGACGCCCGACTGGGCCGCGCCGATCGCCTGCGTGCTCACGCTGTGCTCCGATGGGCCCGCGTGGTGGCCATCTCGTCCATGACCTTGCTTTCTCTCAGGGCGGCCTCGCGCTCGTGCTCGAGCCGGCGGCGCTCACGGAGGCGGTTGAGCATCTCGTGCTCCCCGGCGGCCCTCACCAGGGCGGCGTTGCGCGCGGCCACATCGGCCTCGCTGTGCTCGAGGTCACGGGCCTGGCGCAGGCGGTGCGCCTCGATCCGCTCGAGGAAGGCCTGGCGGCCCTGCAACTCGACGGCGCCGAACGTGCTCCGGGCGCTCGTGCGCTGTTCTTCCTGGGCGCTCTTCAGCTCGGCCTCGGCGCAGTCGAGCTCTGCCTGCGAGCTGGAAAGACGGTTGATCGAGCGCGCAAGCTCCTGCTGGGCGAGTTTCTCCTTGCGCTCGCGCACGGCACGGACCCGCTCCAGACGGAAGCGAAACGAGGTTCCAGTCACGGCCTGTTTATCGGCTTTCCACGGGCGTTCTTTAGCTCGCGGGGGGTGCTGGGCGGGATCTCTCAGAGGCGTGGACATGGTGCGCTCAGATGCTCAGCCCGAGTGGTGGGATTGCGGGGGCGCCGACGGGCGCGGCGAGGGGCTCGGCGTCCGCGGCCGGGACCTCCTCGGCATCCTCGATGGCCTCCTCGTGAGCACGCAGGGAGGCCGACAGAGAGGCGGAAAGTTCGAGCAGGCGCGCGTCGGCCGCGGCGGGATCGCTGCGTTCCTTGACCGGCTGGCGCAGGAAGGCCTCGATCGCGCCCTTGTGAGCGATGGCGGCGTCAAGCTCGTCGTCGCTGCCCGGCTGATAGGCGCCGATCGCGATCAGGTCTTCCTTCTCGTGCAGCATGGCCAGGGCGCTGCGCAGGCTCTGCCCGGCATCGGCCACCTCGGGCGAGACGATCTCGCCGATCAGGCGCGAGACGCTCTGCAGGATGTCGATCGCCGGATAGTGGCCGGCGTGCGCCAGCGAGCGGCTTAGGACGATGTGCCCGTCGAGGATCGAGCGGGCGGCGTCGGCGATCGGCTCGTTCATGTCATCGCCGTCCACGAGGACGGTGTAGAGGCCGGTGATCGAGCCGCTCGTGCTGGTGCCGGCACGCTCGAGCAGGCGGGGCAGCATGGCGAAGACGCTTGGCGTGTAGCCCCGCGTCGCGGGCGGCTCGCCGATCGCGAGGCCCACCTCGCGCTGGGCCATGGCGAAGCGGGTCACGGAGTCCATCATCAGCATCACGTCATGGCCCTCGTCCCGGAAGTGCTCGGCGATGGTCGTCGCGGTGAAGGCCGCCTTGATCCGCACCAGCGCCGGCTGGTCGGAGGTGGCCACCACGACCACCGAGCGCTCGAGCGCGTCGCCGAGATCGCGCTCGATGAACTCGCGCACCTCGCGGCCTCGCTCGCCGACCAGCGCGATGACGTTGATCGAGGCTCCGCTGGAGCGTGCAACCATGCCGAGCAGCGAGGACTTGCCGACGCCCGAGCCGGCGAAGATTCCGAGCCGCTGTCCCAGCCCGCACGGTACTAGCGTGTCCAGTGCCCGCACGCCGAGGCCGACACGCTCGGTGATGCGGGGCCGCGACAGCGCGCTGGGGGGCGCCGCGATCGTCGAGCGGGCGGTGCCGGTGGGGTCGGGGAGCTCGTCGCCCGCCCGACCGAGGCCGTCGACGATCCGCCCGAGCAGCTCGGGCCCGACGGAGACCCGGAAGGGCGCCCCGGTCGCAAGGACACGCGTCCCCGGCCCGATCCCGTGGAGCTCGCCGAGCGGCATCAAAAGCGTGCGACCGTCACGGAAGCCGACGACCTCGGCGGCGACCGGCTCGCGGTTGCGATCGGTGCCCACGAGACAGACCTCGCCGACCTCCGCCTGCAGGCCCGTGGCCTCGATGATCAGCCCGATCAGGTTGCTGACGAACCCGTGGCGGCGGGCCAGGTCGGCCTCGCGGATCGCCTCGCCGGCGGGCTCGATCAGGAGCGTGGACTCGCTCACGTGCTGTGCTCGCGGCGCGGGCCGAGCTCTGCGGCGACCACCTCGCGGGCCCGCTCGAGCTGCGTCTCGACCGTCACGTCGACCTCGCCCTCGGCGGTCCTCACGAGCGCTCCCCCGGCCGGCACGCGGGCGTCGGGCTGCAGGTCCCACTGCTCGACGGCGGCGCTCTGGGACTGCAGGTCGCCGAGGGCCGCCCGGACCGTCTCGAGATCGGCGGGGTTGACGATCAGCGAGATACGCCGCTGCCCGGCCACCCGGCGCAGGGCTCCCTGGACGACTTCGACGACCAGCTCGGGCCGGATCTGAAGCGTTGCCACGATTACCTTCCCGGCCAACAGGAGGGCCAGCTCGACGGCGTCGCGCTCGACGGCTGCGGCCGTCTGATCGCGCACCTCGCCGACGCCGCGGAACGCCTCCATCAGCGCTGCGGCGGCGTTGGCAACCTCGCCCCGGCCCTGCTCGATGCCCTCCCGGCGCCCGGCGGCGAGCCCTTCCGAGCGCGCCTGCTCGCGGATCTCGGCAGCTTGGAGGCGCGCGGCCGCCAACTCGCGCGCGGCAGCATCGCGGGGCGGCGGCGCGGACGGCTCGAGCTGCTGGAAGTCGTAGCTGACGGCAGCCTCAGACAACCGGCTCGCCCTCCTCGCCCTCGCCGCCGGGGATCACGATCGTCCCGGCTTCCTCGAGGCGGCGCACGACGGCGACGATCCGCGACTGGGCGTCGTCGATGTCCTTTTTGCGCTGCGGCGGCTGGATCTCCATCTCCTCCTTGAGCATCGCCGCCCCGCGCTCGGACATGTTCGTCATGACGATCTCCTGGACGTTCTCCGGAGCCCCGCGCAGGGCCAGCACGAGGTCCTTCTGGTCGACCTCGCGCAACACCTGCTGGACGGCCCGCTCTTCGAGCTTGATCAGGTCCTCGAAGACGAACAGCATCCCGCGAACCTCCTCGGCCAGCTCCCTGTCTGAGGTGGCCAGGTTGTCCAGCACGTTGCGCTCGAGCGAGCGGTCGGCGTGGTTGAGGATCCCCGCCAGCGCCCTGGTGCCGCCGGCGACCGCCACCTCGCGCTCGCTGGTGGATGTCAATTTGCCCCGGATCGCCTGCTCGAGCTTTTCGATCACCGCCGCCGAGGTCTCGCCCATGCGCGCGATGCGAAGCGCAACGTCGGGCTGCTGGTGCTCGGGAAGCTTGCTCAGCACGCCCGCCGCAAGCGTTGCCGGGAGGTTGGCCAGTACGAGCGCGATCGTCTGGTTGGACTCGCCGCGCAGGATCGAGGCGACCCGCTCGGGGGCCACGCGGCGCAGGAACTCGAACGGCCGTGCCTCGGCGGGCCCCGCAATCCGCCCGAGCAGCTCGACGGCCCGCTCCGGGCCGAGGGCGCGCTCGACGACATCGCGGGCGAAGTCGATGCCGCCACTGGCTCCGCTGCCGGCAAGGCCCGCCGCGGCCATCTCGTGAAAGACGGAGTCGGTGGTGTCGGCGCCGACTCCTTCAAGGCGCGCCATCTCCGCCGAGAGGGACTCGATCTCATCGTCGCGCATGCGCCCGATCACCTTGGCGGCGCGCTCGGGGCCGAGCGCGGCCATCAGCACGGCCGCCTTGCGCGGACCGTTGACCAGCTCGTGCTCGCCAATCCCCTCTCCGCCCGCGGGCAGCGCCGCAACGGACGCCTGGGGCAGCTGCTGAGCCATCGGCGGCTAGTCCTCCTGCATCCAGGTCCGCAGCTGCTGGGCGACCCGGTCGGGGTCGCTGTCGGCCAGCTGTTCGACCTGGCGGCGGATCTCGTCGCCACCGCGGGCGCCGACCCCCACCGGCTGACCATTGCCGTTACCGGCGCTGACTTCGATCGGCCGCGTGGAGGCTTCCCGTTCGAGCTCTGCCAGGCGCATCGGGGCGTCCAGCTCGCGCAGCCAGACCGGCTCCTCGATCGGTTCGCGCTCGCGCTTGCGCAGCGACCGCGTTGTCATGAACAAAAAGACGAAGGCGGCGATGCCCAGCAGCGCGTACTTGGCGTAGGACAGCGGGCTGCCGGCCGCCGCCCCTGCGGCCGTGGTGGACTTGGCGAAGGCCACCTGGCCGATCGAGATCGTGTCGCCGCGCTTGGTCTGGATGCCGGCGGCGTTGGTAACCGCTTCCTTGATCGCCGGCAGCGCCGTGGCCGGCACCGAATGGTCGAGCAGCACCGAGACGTGCTGGCTTTCAACCGTCCCGGGGGCGATCGTCGAGTGGGTGACGGTCTTTGAGACCCCCAGCGAGGAGGTGGTCGTTTCCTTCTTGTAGTTGGACTTGCCGCCCGTTGTCGTGCCGGTCGTGTTGGCGGTGCCGGTGGCGCCCGCCGCGCTGCCGTTGCCGGCCAGCGTCTCGAGCGATTTGCTCTGTTGAAGCGGCGTGCCGGCTTTGGCGTATTCGAGCGATTCCTTGGTCGTCTGGTTGACGTTCATGTTGGCGTAGACCAGCACCTGCGCCTTGCCCACCCCCAGGGTCTGGGCGAGCATCGCGTCCAGCGAGGCGGCGGTCGCCTGGTCGTAGCGCTGCTCGGCGTCCTGGACGCTCGTGCCCGAGCCCCCTTCGGAGCCCGACGCCTGCGGCCAGAGCAGCTGGCCGCTGCCGTCGGTGACGGTCACCTTGTTCAGCGCGAGTCCCGGCACGCTCGAGGCGACCAGCTGGGCGATGCCGCGCACCGAGGCGGTCTCAAGGCCGCTGGTCCCCGAGAGCAGCACCGCCGCCGAGGCGTTCTGGCCTTCGCCGAATACCTGGTTGGTCGAGTTCGGCAGCACCAGCTCGACCTGGGCGCCCGACACGCCCTGGATGCTGTTGATCGTTTCATCCAGCTGGCCCTGCAGGGCACGCTGGTATGTCACCTGCTGCTGGAAGTTGCTTTCTCCCAGTTTGGCTTTTTCGAACAGTGCGAAGCCCGGCTGGTTGTTGCCGAGCAGGCCCGCACCCGAGAGCACGACCCGTGCTTCGGCGGTCTGGTTGGACTGGACGGCCAGCGCCGTGCCGTTGTTCTGCAGCTCGTAGCTGATGCCGTGCGAGCTCAGTTCGGCCGTCATCTTGCCGGTCTGGGACGGGTTCAGGCCGCTCTGGAGCGTCGAATAGCTGGGCGCCGAGACCATGTGCAGGAACAGGTAGGCGAAGATGATCACCGCGGCGGCGCCGCCGCCGAGAATCAGCCATCCACGCGGAGTGAGCCTCGAGGCGAGCTGTGCGACCGGGGGCATCTACTCAGACCTGGGTCTGGAAGATGGTCTGGGTGGCTTCGACTGCCTTCGTGCGGATCTGTGCGGCCAGCTGCATCGACAGGGCCGCGTCCTCGACGGTCGAGATCGCTGCCTCGGGATCCTTGACGGTCCCGGTGGCCAGTGCCTGGGAGGCCGCGTCGGAAGCCTGCTGGCTTGACTCCAGCGAGGAGATCGCCTGTGTCAGCGCGCCGCCGAAGCTGGAACCGGCGCCTTCGCTGGCACCGGTGCCTTCGACGCCGCCGATCCCTTCGCTCGCGCCTGTCCCTGCGGCCGGGCCAAGGCCCGTCGCACTGGCTGTGCGGGCGTTGGAGGCCCCGGTGGAGCCGCCGAGGAGACCTTCGGCCGCGTTTGCGCCGACGCCGCCGGCGGCACTGCTCAGCTGGCTCGAGAGCGCGCCGATTGCAGGAATGATCACTTGAGGATTCCCAACGTCGAGGTGAACATGGACTTGGCCGTCTGCATCGCCGTGACGTCGGACTGGTAGGACTGCTGCTCGTCGATCAGATCGGTCATTTCGGTGACGGTGCTGACGTTCGGCATCTTCACGTAGCCCTGCTTGTCGGCTTCAGGATTGGAGGGTTCGTAGACGAGCTGATCGGGCGTCGAGTCGCCGACGATGCCCGTCACTTCGACGCCTCCTTGCGGCGCTGCGCTGCCGGCGCTCTGGAGCGCCCCGGAGAGGGCGTCGCCGAAGCCGCTGCCGCCGCCGGCCTCGGCCACGTTGACCTCCTGGCGCTGGTAGGGCTGCCCGTTGGCGCCTTTGGTGGTGTTGGCGTTGGCCAGGTTCTCGGCCGTGACGTCCATGCGGATGCGATCCACCGTCAGGCCGCTGCCCGCGATGCCGATTGCGTCGAAGAGGCCCATCAGGTGGTCCCGATCGAGGATTTGATGATGCTGTCGCGGGTCGCGGCGACGTCCGTCAGCGCCTGATAGTCAAGGCCGTTTTCGGCCAGCTTGGCCGATTCTTCGTCGATGCTCACGCCGGTGCCGTTGGCGCCGGCCTGTTCAGGCTGCAGTTCGGTCTGGAATTCAAGTTCTTCGGGCGACTGGCCGCTGGTCATGGCGCTCTGCAGCGTCGACTCGAAGTTGACTTCCTGGCGCGTGTAGCCGGGCGTGTCGGCGTTCGCGACGTTGTTGGTCAGCGCCGTCTGGCGCTGCCATGAGCCGCGCATGGCAGCCTCGAGCAGCTGCTGGGTCGGGTCGACGAGTGACATGGCGAAGCGGGATGCCTTTCCGCCCTCCCTGGGCTGAAGACCGACGCTCTCCCTGAGGTCGCTCGCATCAACGGCCAATACCGGCCGACCCCGTGATCGGCATCCGGGCGGTGTTCTTTAGAGCCGGCGGGCTCCTGCAACGCGCCTGTCAGGCGCAGCGGTCCAACTGCGGCACCGGGCGCAGCTCGCGCCCGTAGCCGTCGGCGGTGCGAGCAGCCTGCGTCGCAACCCCCTGCTCGGCGAGCAGGCCCTCGCGCAGACGGACCAGCTCGATCGAGGCGCGCTCGTTGATGAGCCGCGCCCGTTCGATGATTACCGCTGCCCCAGCGGGCGCTACGGCGGGAAGCGTGCCGGTCAGCTCGCCCCACCGCTCGGCGAGCTGCATCAGGCCGTCGAGGTCACCGCGTCCCGCCAGCTCCAGTTCGAGCTCGGCGTGCGCGAGGATCGCCGCATATGCGCCGAGCCCCGACATGCGCCTGATCACGCCGGCTGCTCGTTGGCGATCGCCGCCCAGGCCTCGCGCAGCTCGCCCAGCAGCCCGCTGACCTCATCGAGCATCGCGGCGTCCTGGTTGAAGCGTGACCTGGAGAGCTGCTGCAGCGAGAACATGTAGAGCGAATGCAGGCGCTCGGCGACGAGGCCCTGCTCGAGATCGAGCGTCGCGTCGAGGTGGCCGATGATCAGCTCGGCGCGCTTGAGGGCCCTGTGGGCACGCTCGACTTCGCCGTTTCGCATCGCCACGGCTGCCTGGCGCAGAAAGCGCCGGGCGCCGTCGTAGAGCATCACGACCAGCTGCCCCCTCGAGGCGGCAAGCACCTCTCCCTGACGGTAGGCCTGCCGTGATTTCGTCGCGCCTGGCATCGAGGCTATCTAGATCGGCGCCACGGCGAGAAAGTTGAGCGGTGAAAGCTAGCCTTTGCTGTTGGCCGTCAGCTGGGCGGCCTGTTCGGAGAGCCAGCTACCGGTGGCGCTGTTCTTCGAGATGACCCCTTCAAGCCGGGCGTAGGTCTCTTCGAGCGATTTCTGGCGCACCGCGAGCATCGCGTTCATGGTCGCGATCCGTTCTTTCATCGAGCGGATCTGGTCGGTGTCCCCGTTGATCCGGCTTTCCAGCGAAGCGCCCGGTTCGGCGACGCTGTTGACGACTTTGTTGAGATTCGTCGCCCACTGGCGGAACATCACCTTCGCCGATTCGGGGTTGGCCTGCAGGCTGGCGGCGAGCTTCGCCGGGTCGAGCTGGAGCAGCCCCGAGAGCGCGGCCTGAGTGGAGCTTCCGGCCGGTCCCGTGCTGACACCCACGTCGGCGGGACTGGTGATTTCGGTCAGGCCCGCGATGGGTTCGTACATCGTGATCCGCATCTGGTTGAGCAGATTCGTGAGGTCCGGATCCCCGAACAGCGTTCCCGTGGCGAGTTCTTCGGCCGTGGAGGCGTGAGCCGGTGGGCGCGTCGTCAGCTCGGTCTGGATTTCTTCGACGGTTTTGTTGTAGAGGGCGACGAACGACTGCAGCTGCGCTTCGATCGGTTTGACGTTCAGCGCGGGGGCCTGGACGGCGATCGTCACCGGCCCCTGGCTGGTGAGCGAGGAGAGGGTCAGCGTGACGCCCGCAATGGCGCCCGTGAGTACGTTGCTGGTCGAGGTCCCGGCCACGCCGTCGACCGTGTATTCGGCGTTCTTGCCTTCTTTGGCGGCAGCTTCGACTTCCGCGAGCGCTCCCGCCGTGTCGCCGACGGTGATCCCTTCAAGGCCCCCGACACCTGTGGTGCGGCTCGAGAGCACCAGCGTTTCGCCTTGGACGACGGCGGCATAGACGGTGCCTTTGCTGTCGGCGTTGAGCTTGGAGGCCAGTTCCTTTGCGCTCGCGCCGGCCTTCAGGGTGTATTCGCGTCCCCCGACCGTGACCGTGTCTTCAGCTTCCGGGCTGGTGAAGGCAAAAGTGCGCTGGGCCGAGTTGGCAAGCTGGGTGACTTCGAGCTCATAGCCACCGACTCCGGCGCCCGAGGTGATCGCCGCCGCCACACGGGCAGGTTCGCTGGAGCTCACCGTCTGGACGCCTTCATAGACCGAGGGCAGCTGGAATTCCGCCACGGCAAAGGTCAGCTTCAGCAGGTTCGATTTGATCAGCTGCATCGCTGCCGCCTGATCGGAGAGTTTTTCCTGCTGGTGGGCCAGCCGGTTGATCGGTATGCGTTCGGCTTCGACCAGGGCGCTGATGATCGATTTCGTGTCGAGGCCCGAGGCGAGCCCGCTGACCGAGATCGGAGAGCCGGTGGTGGTGTTGAGCGCCGAGGTGGACACGGCGAGCGCTACTCGGGGGACCCGCCGGCAGCCAGCTCGACGGCCTGCTCGGGGGAGAGGGTCTGCAGCAGCGCACCCGAGCGGTCGCGCAGCTCGATCCGCAGCCTGACCGCGTCGGCGCTCAGATTGAAGCCGACGCTGTAGCCGCGTTCGCGCAGCGTCTCGTGGATGGCGTCCGCGCGGGCCATCTGCTCCAGGACCTCCTCGGGAGGTGTCGAGCGGATCAGTCCGATCGTGCGGCTGCCTTCGCCACGCTGCAGCTCGGCGGCGATCGAGCCGGGGGCCGGGCCTGTGGCCACGGGTGCCTTGCGGGCGGGATTTGTGAAGGGGGTGATGGGCGAGCTCACTGGGCGTTTTCTCCCTGAAAACGGTTTACGCGGTCCTGTCCGTGGGCCGCCTCGCGGTAAAGCACTACAAGAGTGATCGACGCCCGCCGCGAAAACTTTAAGTCCGGGTGGCGCCCGGTGTCCGCAGAGTTACCGCTCGGCGTACTGCGGCGGTGGCGCAAGAGTCCCGCGCGCGGGGATGGGGATTGCCATGGCGCCAGGCAGGGGATGTTGCGCCGGTAACGAAATAACTGCCGGTTCATAAGCCGGCTCGGCCACGAGCGAGGTCAATGGCGAGTGCACCGAAAACCGTGAGTTCCCTCGATAACAGGCAGGAGTATGGACACCACCGGCAGTCGAGTAGCCAGGACCCCTGCTCCGCAGGTCCTCGCTATCTGGGAGGAATATCAGCGCAGCGGCGACCGCGCGCTGCGCGACCGGCTGATCTTCATGTTCATGCCCATGGTTCGCTACATCGTCTACCGCAAGGTGCGCGAGGTGCCGGCCCAATGCGAGGTCGAGGACTTTCTCTCCTGCGGCCTGGAGGCGCTGATCCACTCGATCGACCGCTACGACCCCGAGAAGGGCGCGACGCTCGAGCAGTACGCCTGGACCCGTATTCACGGCGCCGTCCTGGACGAGCTGCGCCGTCACGACTGGGCACCGCGCTCCCTGCGCCGCGACGAGCGGGCGATAAACACCGCCCGCGAGCACTTCACGGCGATCCACGAACGGCCGCCCGAGCGCGATGAGCTGGCCGCCAAGGTCGGCATGAGCGCCGCGGAGCTGACGAGCAGGCTCGACCAGGTCGCCCTGGCCGAGGTGGGCTCGCTCAACCGCGTCGTGCGCTCGGACGAGAGCGCCACGATCGAGCGAATCGACACGCTGGAAAGTGCTGACAGCGAGTGCGACCCGGCCCTCAGCGCGGAGCGCCGCGAAGCCAAGCAGCGCTTTCGCTCGGCCTTCTCGCGCCTTTCACGCCAGGAGCGCGAGGTGGCGGTGCTGCTCTACGTCGAGGAACTGACTCTGCGCGAGATCGGTATGCGCCTCGGCGTCTCGGAGTCACGGATCTCCCAGATTCACACGCAGCTGCGTCGGCGGCTCTACGAGCAGCTCTCCTCCGAGTTGCCGCTGTTCAGCGCCGTCGGCTGACCGCCCGCCGCCGCGACTAAAGAAACGGCGCCTGCGGCCGAAGACCCTGGCGATGGACCTCGGTCTCTACATCGCAGCCACCGGGATGGTCGCAGAGCAGACCCGCCAGGATCAGCTCTCCAACGATCTGGCCAACACCGCTACCCCGGGCTACAAGGCCGACCAGTCCCCGCAGCAGAACTTCGGCTCGGTGCTCCTGGCCAACACCCACGGCGGCGCCACGGTCGGCTCGGTCGACCAGGGCGTCTCGCTTGGCAAGACCTACACCGACATGACCCCCGCCTCCGTCCAGGACACCGGCGAACCGCTCGACTTCGCGATCGAGGGCAGCGGGTTCTTCGCCGTAAAGACGGCTCAGGGCGTCCGCTACACCCGCGATGGGCAGTTCACGAGCTCCGCCGCCGGGATCCTGACGGACACCAACGGCAACCCCGTCCTCAGCCAGTCGGGGGGCGAAGTCAAGGTGCCCGCCACGGGGACGCTGTCGCCGAGCGCCGTCGGGACCTTCGAAGTGACGAGTGCCGAAAAGCAGGGCGAAAACCTGTTCACGGGCACACCGTCGGGCAAGGCCGCCGGCGAGGTCCGCCAGGGAGCCCTGGAGGGCTCCGGGGTCGACTCCGCCAAGGTCATGATCGAGATGATCACCTCGCTGCGGAGCTTCCAGTCGGGCCAGCAGGCGATCCAGGCAATCGGGGCCACGCTCCAGGCCGCCTCGACGCAGGTGGGCTCGACCAACCCCGCCGCCTGAGAGCGCGTCGCGCGGGCGCCCCGCAATCTCGCGCCCGCCCTGTCCCGGCACTCAAGTCCCTCCGGCCAATGCCGATCACCTATGTGCAAGGCGTAGACCCGGGCTCGATTCCCGGCTACGGCCGGCAGTGCCCCTCGACACGAATGGACGGAACGAGCTGATGCTCGAAGGCCTCTACTCCGCAGCGGCAGGCATGGCGGCTCAGCAGAACCAGCTGGACGCCGTCAGCAACGACCTCGCCAACCTCTCAACGGACGGCTACAAGTCCGAGCGGGTGGCCTTCAGCGACCTGCTCTACAACACCGTGGACGTGGCCGGCACCGACACGACCACCGGCGCCGGTGCCAAGTCCGAAGTGGTCGGGCGCTCGGAAACCCAGGGCTCGATCGTCGACACGGGCGAGCCGCTGAACATCGCCATCGAAGGCGACGGCTACATGCAGGTGACGCGCAGCAACGGTGCGCACGCGCTGACCCGCGACGGAGCCCTGTCGGTCGGCGCGGACGGCTCGCTCTCGAACGCCGAGGGCGACCGCCTGTATCCGCCGATCAAACTGCCGGCCGGCGTCAAAGCGGAAGAACTCGGCATCGCGAGCGACGGGACCGTCACCGCGCACGGCAAAAAGCTCGGCCAGATCAAGCTCGTGACCGTGACCTCGCCCCAGCACCTGCTCGCGGAAGGCTCGAGTCTGCTGGTGACGAGCAAGGACAGCGGCACGCTGCACGCCGCCAAGGGCCTGATCCGCCAGGGCGCCCTCGAGGAATCCAACGTCGACATCGGCCGCGACATGACCACGATGGTCAGCACCGAGCGCAGCTACCAGCTGGCCAGCACGGCGATCCAGACCGAGAGTCAGATGATGTCGATCGCCAACCAGCTGCGCACTCCATGACGCTGCCCGCCGAATCCGCCGCGGCCCTGCCGATCCGCACCTCGGCGCTCGAGCCAGAGTGGATCCGCAACGGCTCCTCGGCCGTCAAGAAGGACTACCAGGCGGCGCTGCAGTTCGAACAGGAGCTGATCACCCAGATGGCAAGCTCGCTGACCAAGGACGGCGAGCTCGGCTCGGGCACCGAAGAAGGCGGCGAAGAAAGCGAGCCGGGGTCGAGCGTCTACTCTTCGATGCTGCCTCAGGCGCTTGCCAGCGGCGTCGTCGAGGGCGGCGGGCTGGGCCTGGCGGCGCAGATGACGCGCCAGCTCCTCCCCGGCGCAGACACGGCAGCCGAGCCCCTGAGGACGAGCACGACGACCGGCGGGGCGAGCGCCGCATGAGCTCCACGGCCATCGCCCCGGTCACCCGGGACAACCAGCTCGCCGAGGAGATCCTGCACCACCTCGAGGACCAGATCGCCTCCGCTCGCAGCCTGCTGGCGGTCGTGCTTGAGCAGGGCGCGGCGATCCGCGAGCGCGACGTCCAGACGGTCGTCCGCCAGGCAGGGATCCTGCGCGGCGAGATGGGCCGGCGCCAGCTGCTCGAGGAGGAGCGCGGGACGCTCCTGCGCAGCTGCGGCGCGAGGCTCGGCGTGAGCGCCGAGACAGTCACATTGACCCAGCTGACGGGCTTCATGACGCCCCTGCAGGGCGAGCGTGCGCTCGGCATGAGCGCCCAGCTGAAGGGGCTGCTGCACGAGCTCCAGCGTGAGCACCGGAACAACCGGGCGCTGATGCAGGTCGAGTTGGGCTTCCTCGATCACCTGATGGGCCTCCTGGCGCTCGACGGCGTCAGCGGCTATGACACGCACGGCTCGTCGACCGCGATCACCGCAGCGCGCCCCCACGGCGCCATGCACGTACTCGATCTGAGGGCCTGAGCGATGTCGATCCCAACGCTGCAGGGACTACAGACGGCGCTCAGCGGCCTGCTCGCCGAGCAGCAGGCACTCGATGTGACCGGCCAGAACATCGCCAATGCCAACACCGAAGGCTATTCGCGCGAGCGGGCCGTCATCGAGACCAACCAGGCGATCGAAATTCCGGCCCTCTCGGCGATCACCGGCCAGGGCGCCCAGCTCGGGACGGGCGCGACCGTCGAGACGATCACCAGGATTCGCGACACCTACCTCGACATGCAGTACCGCACCCAGAACAGCGCTCTGAATGGGGCAACGACATCCGCTGAAGGGCTCGAACAGGCCCAGGCCAACTTCAACGAGCCCTCCGAAACCGGGATCGGGAGCCAGCTCTCAGAATTCTGGTCAAGCTGGACAAGCCTCGCGGACGCGCCCAACAGCGAAGCCGCCAAGGAGGCCGTGGTGGCCGCCGGGGAAAGACTGGCCGACTCGCTGAACCAGCTCTCGGGCCGGCTCTCCTCGATCTCCGCTCAGGTCGAACAGCAGTACGCGACGCGGGCCGGGGCCGGAGGCGAAGTTGCCCAGATGGCCGCCCAGATCGCCCAGCTCAACCAGCAGATCAAGCTGGCCGAACAGGCCCGCCAGCCTCCCAACAACCTGCTCGACCAGCGCGATCTGCTGATCGACAAGCTCTCGGCCCTGGCGCAGGTGACGGTCACCACGAACTCGGATGGAACGGACACGATCGCCTTCGGCGATGCCGCGAAACCACTGGTTGAAGGCACGACCGTCAACTGGCCCCAGACGCTGACGGCGGCCGCGGGCGGCCAGCTCGGGGCGCTGCTCGGCCTGACCGCGCCCGGCGGCGCCCTCGGAGCGATCCGCACCGAACTCGACTCGGTCGCGGCAACCCTGGCCTCGAGCGTCAACGCGCTGCACACCTCGACGCCCTTCTTCCGCGGTGAAACGGCCGCCACGATCGCCGTGGCCGTCAAGGCCGCCGAAGTGCAGACCTCCTCCACCGAAGCCGCCGGCGCCAACAACGTGGCGCTGGCGATCGCCGGCCTGCGGGGCGGCGCGGCCGACAACTCCTACTCGGCGCTGGTCGAGAAGGTCGGCAGTGACGTGCGGGGCGTGAAGAGCGAAGCCACCAACCTGCAGGCCAGCCTGACGGCGATCTCAGGCCAGCGCCAGAGCGTCTCGGGTGTCTCCCTGGATGAAGAAATGACCAACCTGATCAGCTTCCAGCGCGGCTACCAGGCCTCGGCGCGGACGCTCACGGCGATGGATGAAATGCTCGAACAGCTGATCGAGCACACCGGAAAGGCGGGGCTCTGATGATCAACAGGATCACCGACGGGATGCTCACGGGCTCGACGTTGAACGACATCAACTCGGCGCTCGGCAGGCTCGACCACAGCTCCAGCGAGATCTCCTCGGGCAAGCAGATCCTCGAACCGTCGGACAACCCCTACGGAGCCGGCCGCTCGCTGGACCTGCAGAGCGAACTTGACGGCCTCAGCTCCTACGCCAGGAGCGCCCAGGACGGCATCTCCTGGACCCAGACGGCCAGCACGGCCGTCTCGAGCATCAACCAATCGCTGCAGCGTGTCAGGGAGCTCCTGATCTCGGCCGGCAACTCGACCAACAGCCAGCAGGACCTCTCCAACATCGCCACCCAGGTCAGCCAGCTGATCGACTCCGTCAAGCAGGCCGCTAACACGCAGTACGCGGGCCAGTACGTGTTCTCGGGCACGATGACATCGACCCAGCCCTACGCCTACGGCGAATCGGACGAATACCACGGCAACACCGAAACCCTCTCACGCTCGATCGGGCCCGGTGCGACGATCCCGATCAGCACGGCGCTCTCCTCGGTGCTTGGCAACGGGTCCGAAGCCGCCGACGGCAAGACGCTGGACGTCCTGCGGACGATCGTCAAGAACCTCACCGAAGGGACCGCGGAAGGCAAGGCGGCGCTGGCGAGCACCGATCTCAAGGCCCTCAGCGCGAACATCGAATCGCTCGCCGAGGTCCAGGCCGAAACCGGCAGCACGACCGACCGCCTGCAGGGCGCCACAGCACAGATCGAAGATCTCCAGTCAAGCGTCTCGAGCGCACTCAGCAACACCCTGGACGTCAACGTCGCCGAAGCGACGATCGCCTATTCGACCGAGCAGGCCGCCTACGAGTCCGCTCTCAAAGCCTCCGCGGCGATCATCCAGGAATCGCTGCTCAACTTCCTCAAATAGAGACCAAGGAGAACCCCCGTCATGTCTGTCACCTTCGAGAGCGTCCGCTTCGGCACCGTAGAGGTGCCCGACGGCGAGGTGATCGAATTCCCCGACGGGCTGGTGGGACTCGGCGGGCTGCGCTACACCCTGCTCGACCGCAACCCCGGGACGGGCTTTTTGTGGTTGCACTGCGTCGATGACCCGGCCCTTGCGCTGCCGGTGGTCAACCCGCGCGAGTTCTTCGGCGACTTCCCCTTCGAGGTCAGCGAGCCCGACCGTGAGCGGACCGGCCTGGAGGACCTCGCGGCGGCGCGTCTGCTCGTGACCGTGCGTGCCACCCCCAACCCGCTCGACATCACAGCCAACCTGAGGGCGCCGCTGGTGATCCACGAGGGCCGGGGCTTCCAGCTGATCAACACCGTCGAGGGCGCTCCGCTGCAGGCGCCCCTGTTCGTGCTCGCCGAGGCCGCCGGGGCCGAGCAGCGCAGCGCCGACACAGCCGCCTGACGGCACTCCCAGCGGCCGGCGGCCCCGGGTTCCCCGCCGCTTGCTTCATAATCGGCTGCGATGCTGATCCTGACGCGACGGCCCGGAGAACGCGTCGTGATCGGCGAGGACATCCTGATCACGGTGATGGGCGTCAGCGGGCACACCGTCCGCCTTGGGATCGCGGCGCCGGAGGGGGTGCCGATCTACCGCGAGGAGATCTGGCTGGCGGTCAAGGAGGAGAACCGGGCGGCGGCCGAAGCGGACCCCGGGGCGCTGCCATCCACACCGCCGGCACCGCCCGACCCCGACCCGGGAGCAGCCGGCTGAGCAGGCCGGGCGGGGCAGTTGCTTTTTGACGCGCCGTCGATGTAAACTGGCGCGGCGCCGGGTCACGAGCCGGCGTCTGCGGCAGTGCGCCTCGTCGGCGAGGCGGAGTCGGGCCCGTGCATGGAAATGCGCTTGCGGCGCCCGGTCACCTCCCTTGGATCGCCTACCGCGGTCAACCTAGGAGGAGGGGTAAGGAATGTCAGGACGGATGATCTCGACCGGGGGAGCGCGCAGGCCATGGGGCCTGCGACTGGTGTTGCTCGCGCTGACCGCAACGATGGCCCTCGCGGCCATGGCGGGCACTGCGCTCGCGCGCAAGGCACCGCACGTAAACATCGTCAGCCAGGAAGCCACACACCCGACGCCGCCGCCGAACACGACCTACTACACGACCATCCAGGCGGCCGTCAACGCGTCCGTCAAGGGCGACTGGGTGCTCGTCGAGCCGGGTGAATACGACGAAGAAGTCGTGGTCACCAAGGCCAACCAGGGGATCCACATCCGCGGCATGAACCGCAACACCGTGGTCCTCAACGGCCAGCACAAAATCGGCAACGGCATCCTGGTCACGAAGGCCAATGACGTCTGGGTCGAAAACCTGACGGCCCACGACTACGACCACAGCAAAGAAAGCGGAGCATGCCCGGACGAAGAGTGCGGCAACGAGATCTGGTGGACGGGCGGCGTCAACTCCAAGCGCCAGCGTGTCCACGGCTGGTTCGGCAAGTACCTGACCACCTATGACACCGGCCAGGAAGGCGGCTACGGGATCTTCGCCCAGAACGAGCACGAAGGCACGTGGGAACACATCTACGCCTCCGGCTTCGACGACTCGGGCATCTACATCGGCGCCTGCTGGGAATGCCAGGCACGGGTCACCGACGCGACGATGGAAAAAAACTCGGTCGGCTACTCGGGGTCGAACTCCGGCGGTCGCCTGGTGATCGAAAAGTCCCTGTTCAAGGACAACGGCGCCGGCATCGTGCCGAACGGTGAATCCCCGGGGGACGGGCCGCCGCCGCAGGACGGCCAGTGTGACGCCAAACGTCCCGGCAGCCCGTACAAAATCATCCCGAGCACCGAAATCGCACGCTGCACGGTGTTCAAGGAAAACGTGGTCACCGAAAACAACAACCTCGAAACTCCGGTCAACGGCTCGACCGAAATCGCCCCCTGGGGCGTCGGGGTGGAGCTTCCCGGTGACATGGCCGACCTGGTCGAAAACAACACGATCACGAAGAACGTGAACAACGGCGTGCTGGGCTTCGAGTACCCGAACCCCTACCCGCCGACCGAAGACACGATCTACTTCCAGCTGACGGGGAACAAGATCGCGGATAACACGTTCAGCGAAAACGGCTCCCGCGGGCTGGACTACAGCTCGGACATCACGCTGCAGGGCGGGATCTTCCCGAAGGGCAAGCACACGTCGGACAACAACTGCTCAACCGGTAACACGACGCCCGACGGGGTCTTCCCGCGGACGCTCGAAACCGAATTCAGCTGCTCGTTGTCCCACACACCGCCGCCGGAAAACGGGATCACCGCGATCCTGTACGTCCAGCAGCTCTCCGAAGAAAATGCAGAACTTCACACAGGCCAGAACCAGCCGGCTCCGGCCGCGCAGGAAACAATGCCGGAACCGTGTGAAGACGTACCCGCAAACCCGCTCTGCGACTGATCCGCTGAGCCGGGCCCAACAGCACCGGTGACAAAGGGCGCCACCGTCCCCCACGAGGGGGCGGTGGCGCCGTCGCCGGCGCTCAGCGGGCGGTGAGGAGCGAGCGGAAGTGATGCCCTCGCTCGGTGAAGTCGCGGTAGCTGTCGTAGCTGGGCGCCGCGGGTGAGAGCAGCACGACGGCGCCCGGGCTCGCCAGGAGCCGTGCCCGGCGCACGCCCTCGGGCAGGTCGGCGGCGGCCACGGCGCGAGCCGCCGGCAGGCCGGCCGCGCGCACGGACTCGAGCAGCCGCGGCCCGGTGCTTCCAAGGCCGATGACGGTCGCCTCGATTCCGGCGAGCCTGCGTCCCAGCTCGGAATAGTCCTGGTCGCGGTCCTGGCCGCCGGCCAACAGGACGATGGGCCGGCCGGGGAAGCTGGCCAGGGCGGCAATGGTCGACTCGGGGGTCGTGGAGATGGAGTCGTCGACCCAGGTCAGACCGGACTCGACCGAGACGGTCTGCAGCCGGTGCTCCAGGCCGTGGAATCCCTCGAGGCCCTGCGGCAGCGCGGGCGCCTGGACGCCGGCGGCCTGCAGGCCCGTCAGAGCGGCGCAGAGATTGAGGGCGTTGTGCTCACCGGGCAGCGGCAGCTCGGCGGCCGCGACACGCAGCCGTCCCCCCTCGAGCAGCCCCTCACCCGACACGTCCCAGCCGCCGGGCAGCCCGTAGAGGATGCGCCGGCCCACGGTGGGGATCTCCGCCAGATCGGATTGGCGGGCGGGCAGGACGGCCCACTGAAGCCCCGGCAGGGTGAGGATGCGGAGCTTCTCGGCGCGGTAGGCCTCGTGGCTCCCGTGCCAGTCGACATGCTCAGGATAGAGGTTGGTGAAAACGGCGACCTCGGGCGCCACGGCCAGGTCGGCGATCTGATAGCTGGAGAGCTCGAGGATGATCAGCCCGCCGGTGTCCCCGTCCAGCAGGTCGAGCACAGGGATGCCGATGTTCCCCGCCAGCCGTGCGGGCTCGCCGGCGGCCAGGGCGAGGTGGTGGGCCAGGGCCGCCGTGGTGGACTTGCCCTTGGTGCCGGTGACGACGATCACACCTTCCCCGCCGTGCTCGGCCAGCCACAGCGAGGTGCCCGTTGTGACGGGGATGGCGAGTCCGTGCAGTGTCTCCATCTCGGGGCGGTGAATGGAGACCCCGGGGGAACGGACGACCACCTCGCAACCGGCCAGGGCCCCGGCGACCTCGGCGCCCTGGACGACCTTCAGGCCGGGGCTCTGGAGGGCGGAGGCGACGTCGCCGGAGGGCGGCTCGTCGAAGCCCGCCACGGCGATCTGCGCAGCGGGCAGGCGCCGGGCCAGCTGGCCGGCCAGCGAGGTGATCTCCCGCCCGGCGCCCCAGACGCCGATGCGTGCGCCTTCAAGCTCCGAGAAGCGCACGGACGTCCTCGAGCAGCTCCGCGGGCACGTCGTGATCATCGGCCAAGGCGAGCACCTGCTCGGGCCGGCCGAAGTCCTCGGGCAGCCCGGCCAGCACCTCGCGCGCCAGGCGCTTCAGGACCGGGTGCTCGCGCCAGCGCTCATCGGCGGCCAGCAGGCGCATGGCGGCAACGCTCTCCTGCTCCTCGCCGACGCACTCGAATGGCTTGTGCCCGCCGCTCGCGGCCAGCAGGGCGAAGCCCTCGAACTGTGTCTCGTCCGCCAGCAGGTCAGCGCCGAAGATCTCCCGCAGATGCTCGGGTGAGCTGAAGGGCGCGAGGGCCAGGAAGACGAAGCGGCACTTGGGGCAGTCGCAACACCATGAGGATGCCCGCAGGGCGGGGTCGATGCGAAAGATGGCGTTGCAGCTGGTGAAGGCCCCGTGGTAGTGCTCAAGGCGCGAAAAGGCGCGGGCGATGGCCAGCTCAGAGGCCGGCCGCAGGAGCGAGAACTGGCGCACGGCGGCACCGGACTCCGCCACGGCGGCGCTCAACAGCCGCTCGGCGGGAAGGCTCTTGCTGAACTGGTGGTTGATCTCGACGCCGTCCCAACGCAGGTTTCCCGCCGAGGCGGAGCGCTCGTTGGCCATGGCCACCGAGTCGAAGCCGTTCAAAAAGGCGCTCAGGAGGGCCACGCAGGTGACGATGGCCGTGATGGGGATGTGACCGTTGATGGCCCCCGCCGCATTCAGCTCGAACAGCAACGGGTCCAGCCTGCGGCGGGCGATCAGGTGCGGGAGGGCAGCCGCAGCCGCCGTGCGGGCGATGGGCGGCGCATCGCCGACCGAGAACAGGGCCACCTCGGCATCCGAGCGCCGCGCGATCTCGATGGCCACCGCCGAGTCCTTGCCACCCCCCACCGCCACCAGCAGGCGCCGGGGCGGGCCGAGCACGGCCGGCGCCTGCTCGAGCCCACTGCGCGGGAAGCCCGGCCGGGGCAGCGACTCGAGCCGGTTCTCGTAGGCCAGCTCACCGAGGCCCTCGGAGTAGAGAGCCTCGAGCAGGGTCGCCGCGGCCGGCCCGGGCGCGGCGGACTCGCAGCTGATCCGCGGGGGCAGGGCGGCCTTGAAATAGCTGACGCCGGCCACCCAGTGAAGCAGCGCCAGCAGCCCCTCGCCCCCCCGGCGCTGCTCGGCGGTCAGGGGGGCGGCGACGGGCAGCTGGATCCGCTCGGTGAAATAGAGGCGCTCGTCGAACGAATACGCGAGTGAGACCTCGCCGTCCTCGCCCAGGCGGCGGCCGAGGAAACGGAAGCTCTCATAGGCCCTGCGGTCGAAAACCGCAGGCGGCTGCTGGGCGCCCACTGCCATCGCCCCAGCCTAGAGGGCGTGTCGCCCTAATCGTTGGCTGTGACCGTCTCGAGCAGCTCGCTAAAGCGCTCGCGGGCCTCGGCGCGGCGCGTGGGCAGGTGTTCGGTGGGCACCCCGTCCGGCGGGGGCTGGTAGCCGGCCAGGATCTTGCGGGCCACGGACTGGCGATGGACCTCGTCGGGGCCGTCATAGATACGGGCAGCGCGCGCGAAGCGGTACATCTGCTCGAGCGGCAGGTCGGTCGAGTAGCCCAGCGAGCCGTGCAGCTGCAGGGCCCGGTCGACGACGTCGTGCAGGACCTTGGCGCCGAAGAACTTGATCAGGGCGACCTCGGTCCGGGCGGCGCTGGCGCCCTGGGTGTCCATCGTCCAGGCGGCATGCAAAGTCATCAGCCTGGCGGCCTGCATCTCGGCGGCACTGTCGGCGATCCAGTTCTGGACCGTCTGCTTGTCGGCCAGCACGGAGCCGTGGGCCTGGCGGTAGGTGGCCCGCTCGCACATCATGTCGAAGGCCCGCCGGGCGACTCCCAGCCAGCGCATGCAGTGGTGGATGCGGCCGGGGACCAGCCGGTGCTGGGCCATGATGAAGCCCTCCCCCTCGCCGCCGAGCAGGGCGTCGGCTCCCAGGCGGGCGCCATCGTAGAGGATTTCGGCGTGCCCGCCGTAGTGGCCGAACTCGGTCGAGGGGTGCTCCATGGTGGGAACGTCCCGCAGGATCTCCACGCCGGGAGTGTCGGTGGGGACGATGAACATGGATGCCCGTTGTGAGGGCCGGGCGTCGGGGTTGGTGACTGCCATGACGATCAGGAAGTCGGCGATGGAGGCGTTTGAGGAGAACCACTTGCGCCCCGTGATGACCCAGTCGTCCCCGTCGCGGACGGCACGGGTGGCGAGCTGGGTGGGGTCCGAGCCGGGAGTGTTGGGCTCGGTCATCGAGAAGGCGCTGTGCAGGTCGCCGGCCAGCAGCGGGTGCAGGAAGCGGTCCTTCTGCTCGGGGGTGCCGTTCATGGCGAGGATCTCCGAGTTGCCCGAGTCGGGCGCGGCGTTGCCGAACGCCAGCGGGGCGATCGGCGATGTGCCGAGGATCTCGTGCATCAGGCCGAGGCGCACCTGGCCCATCCCCTGCCCCCCGAGGTCCGCCGGCAGGTGAGCCGCCCACAGGCCGCGCTCCTTGACCTGCTCCTGCAGCGGAGCCATGGCGCGCATCAGCCCGTCGAGTCCGAGCTCGGGCCAGATCGTCTCCATCGGCCAGATCTCGCGTCGCACGAAGTCGCTCATCCAGTCGAGCTGCGCCTGGAAATCAGGCTCGGTCTCGAAATCCCAGCTCATGTTGGCTCCCTTTCGCTCAGGCTCCTCGGTGAAGTCGAGGAGAGCCTACGTGCTATCAAGCAGAGGCGCTCGCAAACCAGCCACAGGAGGAATGATGAGCAACGGACAGATCGTCGGCGGGGTCGACTTCTTCAGCCTCTCGACGCACGACCTCGACACTGCGGTTGCCTTCTACGGCGAGACGCTGGGCCTGCCCTGCTCGGTCCACATGCCCGAGCGCAACTTTGCCGAGTTCGAGACGGGCAACCTCACGCTCAGCATCCTTGACGGCGAGAAGATGGGGATCGGCCATCACGTCAACCACAACCCTCTGGCACTGCATGTAGATGATGTGGGGGAGGCACGAGCTGCGCTGGAGGCGAAGGGGGTGGCCTTCAAAGGGGACGTGTTCGACACGGGCGTCTGTCACATGGCCTTCTTCGAGGACCCCGAGGGCAACGCGCTGATGCTCCATCACCGCTACGCGCCGAGGGTGAGCAAAGTCTGAGATGCCGGCCCCGCCGGTCCTCGGCCTGCGGCTGCTGGCGGGCGGGCGCGAGCTGCTGGCCGCACATGCCGCCGAAGTCCCGCAGCGCGATGACCTGTGCGGCGCCTTCTGCGGCGCTCTGGCGCTGCGAGCGGCAGGCATCCTGCAGGCGGGCGGCGAACCACTGGACCAGGACACGGTGGCGATGGCCGCCGGCAGCATCGTCTCGGACTCACGCGACCCCGCGACGCTGCCGGGGGGCGAAAGGGGAAGGCGCGACTACCGTCTGGCGATACCGGAGATAGACGATCCGGAGATCTCCGGCACGACGGCCGCGGGTGTCGTGGAGGCGATCTCCGAGCTGGGCGGCGGGTCGGTCCTGCCGATCCCGCTGAGCGGACCCTGGACGGCCGCGACACTGAACGCCTTCTTCGCCCTGGCCCTCGGCTGCGCGAACCCCGTGAGCCTGATCGCCAACCTCGCCACACACCACCTGTGGGGCGGGCAGCCAAGCACCCTGGAGCTGCTCGACTGCTTGTATGAGGGCAGCGAAAACGGGCCGGAGCCGGACTGGGATGTCGGGCATTTCAGCTGCCTCGTGGGCCGCGCCAAGGGTCCGGGCGGCTCCATCTACCTGGTTGCCGACACCTACCCTGCCCTGGGCAACAGGGGCGTGCACCTGCAGCCGGAGGGCCGCCTGGCGAGGGCCATTGACCGCAGCGACAAGCCGGCCGGCGGAATCATCGTGGTGGCTGCCCGGGGCGAGGCCGAGCGCCTGCGGGCGGGCGCGGCCGGCCTGGGCCTGCGGGAGGAGATCTGGGACAACGGCACGGTGGCGCCTTGAGCGAGGCGGAGCTGCTGTCGCTGCTCACCTGCGATCTCGGGGCGATCGCCCGCGGGCGATCGGTGTTCGCCGGCGAGCTATCAGACCACCTGGCCTCGGGCGTGGGCTGGGTGCCGGCCAATCAGGCGCTGACGCCGCTCGGCGGGCTGGCCGAACCGAACCCGTTCGGATCGACGGGCGACCTGCGCCTGGCGCCTGACGAGAGCACCCACGTCCGTGTGGGCGCGGGGCCGGGCCAGACGCCACTCGAGCTGGTGCTCTGCGACATCCTCGAGCTCGACGGGGCGCCATGGAGCTGCTGTCCGCGAGCCTTCCTGGCCGTGGCCCTGGAGCAGCTGCACGAGCAGACCGGCGGGACGCTCCTGGCGAGCTTCGAGCACGAGTTCCAGCTCCCCGCCGAGCGGCCTGCGGCGCTGCCCTTCTCGCTCGAGGCGGCCCGCCGTGCCGAGCCGTTTGCCAGCGAGGTGATGGCGGCGCTGGTGGAGGCCGGACTCGAACCCGAGCGCTTCTTCGCCGAGTTCGCACCGCAGCAATTCGAGATCCCTGTGGCGCCGGCGAGTGCCGTGGTGGCAGCGGACCGCGCCGTCATCCTGCGCGAGGTCGTCCGCGAGGTGGCCCGACGCCACGGTCTGCGGGCGAGCTTCGTGCCGCTGCGCGACCCGGCGGCGGCGGGCAACGGCGTGCACATTCACCTGAGCCTCACCGACGATTCGGGGACGGCCCTGTTCCACGACCCCCGCCATCCGGCCGGGCTCAGCCTGACTGGGTTGCGCTTCGCCGCCGGTGTGCTGGCGCATGGACCGGCGCTCAGCGCCCTGTGCGCGCCCAGCCCTGTCTCGGCCGAGCGGCTGCGCCCGCATCACTGGAGTGCCGGGGCGCTCTGCCTGGGCCGCCAGAATCGCGAAACGCTGCTGCGGATCCCGCCGCTGGTGGGCACGGCGGAGGGCGATCGGGCGAGCCAGCTGCGCCTGGAGTATCGCGGTGCGGACGCGGCCGGTAACCCCTACCTGGCCCTGGGGGCGATCGTCCACGCGGGCCTCGAGGGCATCCGGGCCAAGCTGCCGGCGCCGGCGATCCTCGAAGAGGATCCCGCGAGGCTCTCGCCCGAGCAGGCCGAGCGCTTCGGGGTGGGCGCCCTGCCGGGATCGCTGGGCGACGCCCTCTCGGCGCTGGCACGCGACGAGGCGGCATGCGACTGGCTGGGACCCCTGCTCTGCGAGGCCTACCTGAGCGTCAAGCGGGCCGAGATCGAGGCGACCGCGGAGCTCACCCTCGAGGAGGCCTGCGCCCTCTATGGCGAGATCTACTGAGACTGAGCTTGCGCCCGGCGAGCTGCTGGCCGCGCTCGAGAGCGAGCTGGCCGGTGCGGTCGAGCTGCGCCACCGGCTGCACGCCGACCCGGAGCTCTCACACGCCGAGGTTCGCACCGCGGCGCTGGTCTCGGCCGATCTGCCGGTGGCGCCCCGGGAGGCCGCGGGGACGGGGCGCGTGGCGCTGATCGGCGCAGGCGATGGCGGGCGGGCGCCGGTGGCGGTCCGCGCCGAGCTGGATGGCCTGCCGATCACCGAGCGCACGGGTGCCTCCTTCAGCGCCCAGGGTGCCAGCATGCACGCCTGCGGCCACGACGTTCACATGGCCGCCCTGATTGCGCTCTGCCGCGCCGCCCACGGCCTGCGCGACCGTCTTCCGGCGCCCCTTCTGGCGGTCTTTCAGCCGAGCGAGGAGACGGCCCCGTCGGGCGCGGAGATGCTGGCCGCCGAGGGGCTGGGCGAGCCGGCGCCGGGGGCGATCGTCGCGGCCCACATCCACCCCGAGCTGGCCTGGGGAACGGTGGCCCTGGATCCCGGCGCCGTCAACGCCTCCTTCGACGCTGTCGAGATCGAGGTTCGCGGCAGCCCGACGCACGGCGCCTACCCCCACCTGGGCAGCGACCCGGTCCTGGCCCTATCGGCGGTAATCGTGGCCCTGCACGCCCAGCTGGGGCGCAGTGTCGATCCGACCCACCCGGCGACGCTGACCGTGGGGGTGATCGAGGGTGGCAGCGCCGACAACGTCATCCCCGGCGTCGTCGGTGCCCGGGCGGCGCTGCGGGCACACCGCCTGCAGGATCGCCTGACGCTGCGCGCCATGACCGAGCAGGTGGTGGCGGGCGTGGCGGGCGCCCATGGCTGCGAGGGCAGCGTGCGGATCTCGCCGGGCGAGCCGGCGCTCGAGAACGATCCCGCGATCGTTGCGCGCGCCCGTGAGCTGCTGAGCGAGGCCGGCCTCCAGGCGGCCCCGGAGTGGCGCTCGTGCGGATCAGATGACTTCGCCTTCCTCAGCGCCCTGGGCCCCATCGCAATGGCCTTCGTCGGTCTGCAGGGAGCCCCGGGCTTTACACCCCGGCCGCTGCACCACCCCGAGCTGCTGCCACCCGATGGCGCCGTGGGCGCCGTGGCGAGAGCCCTGGCGGTGATGTATCTGGGAGCCGCGCGGGGCCTTGCGGACTAAGATCGGCTCGTGCCCGCCCGTCTGTACTTCACCAACTCCGACGAGGCCAACCAGCTGATCGCCAAGGACCCCATGGCCCTGCTGATCGGCTTCGCCCTGGACCAGCAGGTCACCGTGGGAAAGGCCTTCATGGGGCCGCTGGTCATCAGGGAGCGCCTGGGCACGCTGGATGCCAAAAAGCTCGCCGCAGCCGACCTCGAGACGGTCTTCCGCGAGAAACCGGCCATCCACCGCTTCCCGGCAAAAATGGCCGAACGGGTCCACGACCTCTCGGCCCACATCAGTGCCGAGTACGACGGCGATGCCGAGCGCGTCTGGAAGGACGCCAAGAACGGCGAGCAGCTGCGGGCCAACCTCGAGGGCCTGCCCGGTTTCGGCGAGATGAAGGTCAAGGCGCTCGGCTCGGTCCTGGCCAAGCGCTACAAAATGGCCAAGGCCAAGAGCCTCGTCCCGCCCCACCCCACACTCGGCGACGTCGATTCAGCGCAGGCGCTGCTCGACTACCAGGCCGCCAAGCGCGTGCACAAGGCGGAGTGGAAGAGGATGAAGGCCGGGGGCTAGAGAACCGCGCCAGGCTACACCGCCGAACCCGGCCGGGACCCCGCCGGCGGCTGGGGTTAGCCGATCGCGAGCAAGCTCGTGCCGCTTCTCGCCGTGAGCCCGGCCGGAAACGGCAACCGGTCAACGCACGCTCCGCGCGTGCCGGCTCGGTTCAGATCGGCAATTGCCTCTGCCAACGGCAGGTTCAGGGCCGCGGGGCCCCTCTCGCTGATCATGTGAGTTGACCTGTGTCGCCGACCCACCGAGAATGAAGCGGTGTCCGCGCGGGAGATCGACACCTACCTTGCCGGCCTCGACGAGCCAAAGCGAATCACGCTGAGCGAACTGCGGGACACGATCACCGCGATCCTTCCCGAGGCGGAGCAGTGCATCTCCTACGGCCTGCCGGCCTTCAAGGTCGGCGGCAAGACGATCGCCGGCTTCGCCGCGTTCAAGAGCCATCTGAGCTACCTCCCCCACAGCGGCTCGGTGCTCTCCCAGCTCGCTACGGAGACCCAGGCCTACACCAGGACGAAGGGCTCCCTGCACTTCGCGGCCGGTGAGCCGCCGCCGCGGGAGCTGGTGCAAAAGCTGCTGGAGGTCCGCATGGCCGAGGCCTTCGCCTGACTGACCGCATGCCTATTCGTCCAGCGCCGGCGCCGGTGGTGCCGCGCTCGGCAATGATCCCTTCACGGCTAAGTAAGAATCTCTGCAATGTCGATAGGTTTAGTGTAGAATGCTGTGCGTCGCCCTTGCCGGACCCCCACCCTCCTTCCGCAAAGGACAGCCATGAACACCGTCGCCCCCAACGCCCTGACGCCACCGAAGAGCCGCCGCACCGAGAAGTCCGCCCGCACCTACACAGTCGCCAGCCCCCGTGGACACAGGCTTCTGGTTCGCCGACCGGACGGAAGACCGATGCACGTGCGCCCGAGCGGAAGCCTCGTGGAGGCCGACCGCATCGCAAGCGTTCAGTCCTACCTGCACATACCGGCGGCCTAGACGCCGCTCGCCCAAACGGCTTCCCTCTTTAGGGGGCATCCAGGAAGAAGTCCCTGCGAACGGTCTTCCCGGCGGTCACGACGAGCGGCTCGCTGCGGATGGGAGGGGCACTGTTCATCTCGGCACCCAGGAACGTGCCCCGCATCGTGTAGGAGCCCGGCGGGAGCGGGATCATCACAAGCCGGCCCTGGGTCGAGGTGGCGCTCGCGACGAGCCCTCCAGCGGCGTCAATGACTTCGACGGTGCCAGCGCCGGGTTCAGGCTGAGGACGCTGGCAGTGGGGGGTCGAGAAGAGCGTCAGCGGACCGCCGACGACGTAGAAGCCGCTGATCAGCTCCGTGGGCCCGGCGCTCACCGTCGGCTCTGCGATATCCGGTCCGTAGGCTGCCGAGCCGCGGCAGCTGGGGTTCAGCCAGACCGTGACGCTCGAGGAGCGCCGCCCGGGCGCCGGGAACTGACGCTGGATTGTCTGCAGGCCGGCCACTTCGAGCAGGGCGCCCTTCAGTCGCACCTGGCAGCCCGCGTGCTTAGAGCGGACGCGGGCGGCGGCCAGCGTGAGCCCCGTCAGGCGGGGGGCGTGACACACCCTGCCGGCGCGAGCGGCCGGACCGGCGGCCAAGGTCCCCGAGACGGGACCTGCGATGGCAATGGACGCGAGGATCAGCGCGACCGGGAGCAGCCGGGCCTTCCGCGTGGCACGTGCGAGCTCTGCCATGCCGAGCACGCTACCAATCAGCCCGAGAGCAGCCCATGGGAGCGCAGCTCGGTGTGAATGAGCCCAGCGATCTGCTCGACATCCGCCGACTCGGTCTCGATCACGCAGTCGGTGCGGGCGAGTCCGGGCATGCTCAGCGCAAGCACGCGCGCACGCTCGATCAGATCCCGCTTGCCGGGCCAGCTGTCGGGCTCGCGGACGGTGAGGCGTGATGCGACGGTCTCGGGTGAGGCGGAGAGGCAGACCACCAGCAGCCGCTCCGCGCCGATGGCTGAGGTGATGAGGCCCAGCTCCTCGCTGTTCTCGGCCGTGGCGGCGATCAGGAAAAGACGCCGGCCCGCGCTCCGCTGATACTGCAGAACGATCGCCAGCTGCCGGGCCGCATCGGCGAACGAGAGCCAAGGCTCTCCCCAGGCGAGCTGCTCGGCCTCGATCGCTCCGAACTCGACCCCTTCGATCTCAAGGAGGGTGGCAAGCGCCTCAAGGCTCGAGGACTTTCCCGTCCCGGGCGCGCCCGTCAGCAGCAGGGCCGAGCTCATGCGGCCCAGCCCAACCAGCTCAGATCCCAGCTCCATCCGCTCATCGCATGCGTCCCGCAGTATCGGGCAGTCAAGGCACTATCCCACAGCCGCTCGGGGGCACGAGGATGAGGCGCATAGACTCGCTCCGTGTCCGGGCTCGCCTCGCGCCACCCGGGGATCATGGCGTCCCTGGGGGTCTTCTTCGCCGCGCTGATGGCCTTCCTGGCGATCGGGGCGGCCCTGCCGGTGCTGCCCGCCTATGTGCGGGGGCCGCTGCATTCGAGCGATCTGGCCGTGGGGATCGTGGTCGGCGCCTTTGCCATCACCTCGGTCGTCTGCAGGCCGCTGGCGGGCCGGCAGGCAGACCGCCGTGGCCGGCGCGTGGTGATGATCGGCGGGGCTCTCGCCATGACCCTGGGCGGCGTCCTGTACCTCCTCTCCGACAGCGTCCTGACGCTCGTCCTCGCGCGTCTGGTCGTGGGCGTCGGGGAGGGCTCGCTCTACACGGCCGGCGCGACCTGGGCGGTGGACCTGGCACCAGAGGATCAGCGCGGGTTCGCCCTCGGGCTGTTCGGGCTGGCCGTCTGGGGCGGCCTGTCGATCGGCCCGGTGGCGGGCGAGCTGCTGCGGGCAAACGTGGGCTACAGCAGCGTCTGGATCCTCACCGCGGCACTGCCCGCCGTGGGTGCTGTGATCGCGATGCGCCTGCCCGAGCCGGCAAAGCTGATCACGGCCGCCGAGCCCGAGGCGCGCGCCCTGTTCCCGCGGGCGGCACATCGGCCGGGGCTTGCCCTCGCGCTGGCCAACGTCGGCTATGCGGCCCTGGCGGGCTTCGTGGTGCTCGCGCTGCGGGCCCGTGGAATCGGCGGAGGCGCGACCGTCTTCACCGCCTTCGCCCTGGCGGTCGTGGCAAGCCGCCTGGTGCTGAGCCGCGTCCCCGACCGCGCCGGGGCCCGGCGCACAGCCACCGCGGCAGGGCTCTTCGAGGCACTGGGCCTCGCGGTCGTGGCCTCCGCCCACTCGCTGGAGATCGCCCTTCTCGGTGCCCTGATCGTGGGGGTGGGCTTCTCGATGCTCTTCCCCTCGCTCGCCCTGATGGTCGTGGGTGACGTCGGGGAGAACCAGCGCGGCTCGGCGCTCGGAGCCTTCACGGCCTTCTTCGACATCGGTGTGGGCTTGGGCGGCCCGATCGCCGGTCTGACGGCATCGCTGGCCGGCTATCCGGCCGTCTTCTATCTCTCGGCCGTCGCGGCGCTCGGCACGGCCGTCCTGGCTGCGGTTCCTGAACGGACACCCGAGCTGGCCTCCGACTAGCCCGCTTCGCTGCGCCATGCGGCGTAGAGGGCGGCGAACTCCTGGCGCATCGCCGGGGTCAGGTCGCTGGTGCGCAGGCGCCCGCTGAGGGCGATCGTGACCCGCATCTGCTCGAGATACTCGGTGCAGTGCTCGCAGCCGGCGATGTGCGCCTCGAAACCCCGCCGGCGCGGCGCGGGAAGGGCGTCCTCGAAGTAGTCGGTGACGAGCTCGACGATCTGCTGGCAGACGAGATCCTCGCGGCGGCGGAAGATCATGGCCCGCCCCGCGCTGTTTCCAGTGCCGTGCGCAGATGGCTGCGGCCGCGATGCAGAAGGACGCGCTGGTTGCCCTCGCTGATGTCCAGGACCTGGCAGACCTCCTCGCTGCTGAGCCCGTCGACGTCGCGCAGCAGGACGACCTCGCGCTGGCGCCCCGGAAGATCGTCGAGGGCGCTGCGGATCTGCTCGGCCAGCGACTCCGCCTCGAGCCGGTCATCGGTGTCCTCGAGCCAGTGCTGGGGCGGCGCCATCCAGGCACCGGAGGCATCGAAGCGCGAACTGTCAACGACCGGGCCGGCGTCGCCGATGGCTATCGAGCGGCCCTCGCGGACACCCGTGCTCCTGGCGCGGTTGACGAGGATCCGCAGCAGCCAGGTCTTGAAGGAGGAGCGCCCGGCGAAGTCCTCGATGCCGCGGAGGACCCCGAGCCAGGTGTCCTGGACGACCTCCTCGGCGACAGCTCCACTGGACACGAACGAGCGGGCCAGGCGGAGCATGGATGCCTGGTGGCGGGCGACGAGCGTCAGAAAGGCCTCCTCGTCGCCGGCGCGCAAAGCCTCCAGCAGCGCCTCGTCGTCGTCCTTTGCGGCCGTCCTTGCCAGCTGCCAGGCGACGGCGGCAAGGGAGGCAAGGACGTTCATCTGCCACGGCGGCGCGGGAAGGTGGGACAGCAGGCTCATCTCGTTAAGTCCGTGCTCAGGGCGGGGCGTTACGCGACCGGCGGGGGTGTGCCGAGACCGCTTGCCGCGAGCGCCGGATCCCACCGGCACACAGCGCAGGCGTGGCTGAAGGCCGCAGCCGCGAATTCGACCGCCAAAACATGCGGATCATCGGCCGCACGGACATCCTCCCAGTCGAGGATGTACTCCCCAAGGGACTCCTCCCAGCGGCTCGCTGCCGGTGCGAGGGTGGCTGTCGAGAAGCCCTCCGGGGCCGGGTGGGCGTAGGCATAGAAAGCCGCTTTCTCATAGCGGGCATCGCCGGGCCACCAGCCGATGGCCACCTCCTGGGCGTTCATCGCGTTGCGCATGATGAAGTCCTGAGCGGGCGGGTCGGCGGGAGCACCCGAGAACATGCTGACGGCCAGGTCAAAGGAACCCCACCAGGCGTTGACGGGGGTGGAGCGCCCGCGGTAGGGGGCACGGAAGTCCCCCAACACGAGAGCCGCCTGGGTGGCGGCCTGGAAGTAGCTGCCCACCTGCTCGGTCTCATAGCGGGCGTGCTGCTCATCCTCGTCGAGGGCGACCTCCCACGCGACCTCCTGCGGGTGCAGGTTGATCTGAAACTCCCCGACGATGGCCCGCGCGGCAGCTAGGACGTCGCGGGTGACCTCGCCGACGGAGCGGTGCGGGGTCAGCGGGATCCGGGCGCCGCGACCGTCGGAGTGCTCAAGGATCGCCTCGTGGTGGCGCAGGTCGAGCGCCACCACCAGTGAGCCCGAACCGTCGGGGGCCGGCAGCGCCAGGGTCTCCCAGCCGCGCGCGCTCAGACGCAGAGCGGCGTGTTGCAACTGCGGCTCGGGGGGCGCCAGAGCGACGGCGAACTTGCCCAGCAGCTGCGTGTGGGCGTGCAGCGTCTCGCATGTCTCCTGCCAGGCTGCGAAAGGCAGCTCCGGCCATGACGATGGCATGTGAGCCACACTAGCGCCTCGCGCCAAAGCGGCGCTTCAGCCCTCGAGCAGCAGCTCCATCAGCAGCAGATCCAGAAGCACCCCCTGCTTGCGGGCGATCTGCGGCATCACCCCCACCTCGAAGAAGCCGAAGCCGAGATGCAGGGCGATCGAGGCCTCGTTGCCGGCGTCAATCCCCGCGACCATCGCATGACGACCCTGGCCACGGGCCTCCTCCACGAGCGCCCCGAGCAACATGCGACCGATGCCCATGCGCCGGCTGTCAGCGCGGATGTGGACGGTCAGCTCGACCGTCTCTCGGTATCCGGGCCAGGTGCGAAAGGGCCCGTAGGAGGCAAAGCCGAGTACCTCCTCCCCGGCGGCCGCGACCAGCACCGGCATCCCCGCCTCGTGGCGCTGGGCGAACCATGCCTCGCGGGTCTCGAGCGTCTCGGGCACTTCGCTGAAGATCGCCGTCGAGGTGGCCACGACGTCGTTGTGGATCGCCGAGATCTGCGCCAGATCGGAGGGCCGAGCCGGACGAACGTAGGGAGCGGGCGGGCTGATCCCTGGATGATTGCGCAGCTGCCTTCCTTTGGGCGGGAGGCTGGACATCTAGGGCCCCGATGCGCTGGAATATCCGCATGCGCCACGGCACCTACTCGATCGTGGCGCGCGACGGCCAGACGGGCGAGCTGGGGGTGGCGGTCCAGTCGCACTGGTTCTCCGTGGGCACAGTGGTGGCCTGGGCGCGGCCGGGGGTGGGCGCGGTGGCGACCCAGTCGATCGCCGAGGTCGCCCACGGGCCCAATACGCTCGACCGGATGCAGGAGGGCTTGGACGCGCGTGCGGCCATGGCAGCTGTGCTGGCCGAGGATGACCAAGCGCACTACCGCCAGCTGGGCGTGGTCGACGCGGCCGGCCTGGCCGTCAGCCACACGGGCGCCGCCTGCATCGCGTGCGCCGGCGACGAGGGCGGCGAGTCCTTCGCCTGCCAGGCCAACATGATGGCCAACGAGACGGTCCCCGCTGCCATGGCGGCCGCCTACCGTGCCCACCGGGGAGATCTGGCCGAGCGGCTGCTGGCTTCGCTGGAGGCCGCCGAGGCGGCCGGCGGTGACGTTCGCGGGCGCCAATCGTCCGCTCTGCTCGTCGTCCCCGCGCAGGGCGAGGCGTGGCAGACCCGCTTTGACATCAGGGTCGAGGACAGCGCCGACCCGTTGGGGGAGCTGCGGCGCCTGACGCGGTTCGCGCGCGCCTACGAGATGGCCGGCCAGGCGGACGAGCTGGCCGCGGAGGGCGCGCACGACGAGGCGACCGCGCTCTACATGAAGGCCGCCCAGCTCGTCCCGGAGTCCGACGAGCTGACGTTCTGGGCGGGCCTCGGGCTGGCGAGCCGGGACCTCAAGCGGGGCGTGGAGCTGGTCCGCCGTGCGGTGGCGCTCAAGCCGGGCTGGCTGACTCTGCTGGCCCGCCTCGACGCCGAGCTCGCGCCCAGCGCGGCCGCCGTCTCGGCCGCGCTGGGCGAGGGCGCCTGACGCTGGGCTTCAGGCGGTCAGCTCTGCCGCCATCTCGTCAAAGACGGCGATGTAGGCATCGATGGCCTCGTTGGTGTGGGTCACCGACAGCGTCCACTCCTCCTCACGGCCGGGCGTCATGAAGATGCCCCGGTTCATGTTGAACAGCCACGCCAGTTCGGTCACGTCCACGTCCTGGTTGGCCTTGAAGCTTTCGTAGTCCACTACCTTGGTCGGTGAGAACGTCACACAGCCCTTGGCCCCCAGGCCGACGGCGTAGCCGGGCAGCCCGTAGCGCTCGATGATCTCCTGGCAGCCCGCCACGATGCGGTCGTTGAGTGCATCCATGTGCTTGTAGGCCTCGGGGGTCAGGACCTCGAGCAGGCTGGCCCGTGAGGCGGCCATGCACAGCGGGTTGCCGTTGTAGGTGCCGACCTGGTAGACGGTGCCATCCTCGACCAGGGCCATGATCTCCTCCGTGCCGCCGATGGCGGCCGAGGGCAGCCCGCCGCCGAGCGTCTTTGCCAGCGTGACCATGTCCGGCTTGACCCCGAAGCGCTCGGTTGCACCGCCGGCAGCGATGGCCAGGCCGGTCTTGACCTCGTCGAAGATCAGGACGATCCCGTGTCGGCGCGTGATCTCGCGGACCTCCTCGAGATAGCCCTCCTCGGGCAGCACCACGCCGAGGTTCATCATGGCCGCCTCCATGATCACACAGGCGGGCTTGCGGCCTTCGGACTCCATCCGTTCGATCCGCCGCTCCATGGCGCCGGCGTCGTTGAAGGGCACGGCCACGGTCAGCTGGACGATGTCCTGCGGGATCCCGGCGCCATAGGAAAGGGAGGCGTAGTTCTCGCGGTCGCCGATCTTGTCGTATTCGACACCGATGGAGACCATGACAGCGTCGTGGTGGCCGTGGTAGGAGCCGAAGATCTTGACGATCTCATCGCGGCCGGTGAAGGCGCGGGCGATCCGGATGGCATCCATCGTCGCCTCCGAGCCCGAGTTCAAGAAACGCCAGCGTTCGAGGCCGAAGCGACGCTGCAGCTCTTCGGCCACGATGATGCCGTCCTCGGTGGTGGCCGCGAAGTGCGTGCCCTCGGCGACCCGCTCGGAGACCGCCTCGACGATCGCGGGGTGGGCGTGGCCCTGGACCATCGAGCCGAAGCCGTTGTGGAAGTCCCACATGCGGTTGCCGTCCACGTCGTTCACAACCGGCCCCTTGCCGGTGGTCAGATAGATCGGGAAGGGGTCGCGGGCCTGGTAGGAGGAGGCGACTCCGCCGGAGAGCGACTTGCGGGCCCGCTCGTAAAGGGCGGCGCTGCGCTTGGTGCGCTCGTCCAGCCTGGCTGACTCGCGCTCGATCAGGCTGCGAACGCGCTGGCGGTCGACCTGCACGGTTACCTCGGCCATATGGTCCTCCAGTCGGTCCCGCCGGCCCACCGAGAGACGGCGCTGTTAGAGAACTAGGTTACGCACACCCCGGCCCCGGCCACGCCCCCGGGCACCGAGCGGGCCCGGCTGTCGATCCAGGGGCGGCCCGTTCGTCCTCTGGAGGACAACTCAAAGACAGGGAGGCCCCATGAAGTACATGCTGCTGATCCATCAGGGCACGGCCCCGACGCCGCGCGACCCGGAGGCCTGGGAGAAGCTTTCCCCCGAGGAGCAAGAGGCGATCTACACCGAGTACCGCGAGCTCAACCAGACCCCCGGGGTCACGCCGGGCCTGGCGCTGGAGCCGGCCGGGTCCGGCGTGACCGTGCGGGTTGCGGGCGGCGAGGTGCTGCGCACGGACGGTCCCTTCGCGGAGACAAAGGAGGCGATCGCCGGCTACCTGGTGTTCGAGGGCGAGGGCATGGAGGCGGCCGTGGAGCTGGCGACGCGCATCCCGGCCGCGAGGCTGGGGGGCGCGATCGAAGTGCGCCCCGTCATGGAGTGGTGAGCGGCGGCTCACAGCAGACGCTCAGGTTTACGCCGCAGCGTTGTGAGGCCGGCCCTCGAGCATGCCTCCATGACAACTACACAGCTCCTCAAGCCACCATCCTCAACGCCCTTCCCCGACGGTTCGGCTCACCGAGCTGAATCGAGGCCAAGACGACCCGGACCGCCCTCCGGCGAGCGCCGGAGCGATCCCTCCTGGGCACGGCCGGCGCTGATCGCGCTGCTGGCGCTGACCGCCGTGGCCTACCTGTGGGACCTGAGCTCCTCGGGCTATGCCAACTCGTTCTACGCGGCCGCCGTGCAGGCGGGAACCAAAAGCTGGAAGGCATTCTTCTTCGGGTCGATCGACTCATCCAACTTCATCACCGTCGACAAGCCACCGGCCTCGCTGTGGGTGATGGCCCTCTCGGGAAGGATCTTCGGCTTCTCCAGCACGAGCATGCTGGTCCCACAGGCGCTCGAGGGCGTGGCGGCGGTGGCGCTTCTGCATGCGACCGTCAAGCGATGGTTCGGTGCTGGCGCCGGCCTGGCCGCGGGCGCCGTCTTCGCGCTGACCCCCGTGGCTGCCCTGATGTTCCGCTTCAACAACCCCGACGCGCTGCTGGTGCTGATGCTGGTGGCGAGCGCCTACTGCATGACCCGGGCCATCGAGCGAGCCGGAACACGCTGGATCGTGGCCGCCGGGACGATGATCGGCATCGCCTTCCTGGCGAAGATGATGCAGGCATTCCTGGTCCTTCCGGGCTTCGCCCTGACCTATCTGATCGCTGCTCCCACGTCCCTGCGCCGCAGGATCCTCCAACTACTGGCCGGCGGCGCCGCGGTGCTCCTCAGCGCCGGCTGGTGGGTGGCAGCCGTCGAGCTGTGGCCGGTGGGATCGCGCCCGATGATCGACGGCTCCTCCTCCAACAGCATCCTCAACCTGATCACGGGCTACAACGGCCTGGGCCGGATCTTCGGCAGCGGCGGTGGGCCGGGCGGAGGGGGCGGCGCGAACTTCAGCGGCGCCACGGGCCCGCTGCGGCTGTTCAACGAACTGATGGGCGGCCAGGCCTCCTGGCTGCTACCGGCCGCGCTGCTGACCCTGGCCGCTGGACTCTGGGCACGGCGCAGGGCTCCGCGCACCGACCGGACGCGCGCGGCACTGATCCTCTGGGGCAGCTGGCTGCTGGTGACGGCTGCGATCTTCAGCTTCGGCCAGGGCGTCATCCACACCTACTACACGGTTGCTCTGGCTCCGGCCATCGGGGCCCTCGTGGCGATCGGCGCAGCCATGGCCTGGCAGCGGCGCTCCACGACGGCGGCCCGGACGCTGGCCGCGCTGGCGATCGGCGCGAGCGTCGGCTGGGCGTATGTACTGCTCGACCGGACACCGAGCTGGGAGCCCTGGCTGCGGCCGCTGGTCCTGATCGGCGGCGTACTGGGCGTGATCGGCGTGCTGGCCGCCACGCGCCTCGGCCGGGCCGCACGCCGTGCCGGCGCCGCAGCCGCCGTACTGGGTGTCGTGGCGGCCATGGCCGGTCCGCTGGCCTACGCGGCCGACACGATCACGACGCCGCACACAGGATCGGTCGTCTCGGCAGGGCCGGCCAGTAGCCGCGGCGGCCTCGGAGCTCCCGGCGGCGGGCGCAGCACCGGCCAGTCCGGATTCACCGGCAAACCGCCCAGCGGAACCGCCGGTCCGGGTGGTCCCGGCGGCGCGGGCACGGTCAGCCGCCCATCCGCTCCGTCGGGTTCCTCGGCCCTGTTCGGATCGGGCTCCGGAGCACCGACGGGCAGCAGCTCCTCGACTGCCACCGGCGCCGGCCCTGGCGGTGCGGCGCCTGGCGCAGGGGGAAGCGCAGGCGCAGGCGGCGTCACCGCCACCAATGCGGCTCTTGTGAAAGCGCTGAAGAGCGATACCGCCGGTTACCGCTGGGCCGCCGCTACGTCGGGATCGCAGAGTGCGGCGACGCTCGAGCTCGCCAGCGGTGAGGCGGTGATGGCTATCGGCGGCTTCAGCGGCGAGGGCGGAAACCTCAGTCTGGCGGCCTTCGAGCGGTACGTGACCAAAGGTGAGATCCACTATTGGATCGGCTCCGGTGGCGCAACGGGCGGCCCCGGAGGGGGCGGAACGAGCTCCGCGATCGCGACCTGGATCAAGGCCCACTACAAGGCCGAGACGATCGGCGGGCAGACGGTCTATGACCTGACGCAGGCGACCGGCTGACCGATGGCCCTGCGGGCGCCTCTCTCGGGCTCCCGCAGAGGCCGCCGGGCCGGTGTTGAATCGATTCCCGGGCCCGCACGATTCAGTACTTACTCCCGAGGGCCCTGTGGGCGTCTGCGCTTTTCGGAGAGCTCTCGATTGCGGAGACTGGCGAGAAGCAGCGCTACATTGCCGCGCCAACCACAGGGAGCCAGAAATGAGAGCAGCCCGTTTTCACGGCCCGAAGGACATCAGGATCGAGGAGATTCCCGCTCCCGCCCTGCGCCCCGGAGCCGTGGCGCTGGACGTGGCCTGGTGCGGCATCTGTGGAACGGACCTGCACGAGTACCTCGAGGGACCGATCTTCATCCCGCCCGAAGGCCACCCCCACCCGCTGACCCACGAGGAAGAGCCGATCACCATGGGTCACGAGCTCTCAGCGACGATCACGGCACTTGGCGAGGGTGTGAGCGACCTGCAGGTCGGCGAGAACGTGGTGGTCGAGCCCTACTTCGTCTGCGGCGAGTGCGCCCCCTGCAAGGCCGGCAACTACAACCTCTGCACGAGCATGGGATTCATCGGGCTGGCCGGAGGCGGAGGTGGCCTGAGCGAGCAGATGGTCGTGGACCGCCGCTGGGTGCACCCGATCGGCGACATTCCGCTGGACCTGGCCGCCCTGATCGAGCCGCTCGCGGTGGGCCACCACGCCTTCGTGCGCAGCGGTGCCAAGTCGGGAGATGTCGCGCTCGTGGGCGGCGCCGGGCCGATCGGCCTGCTGCTGGCGGCCGTGCTGAAGGCCGAAGGACTGACTGTGATCATCTCCGAGGTCGCCCAGGCGCGCAAGGAGAAGGCGCGGACGACCAAGGTGGCCGATCACGTGATCGACCCCCTCGAGGAGGACCTGCTGATCCGCGTCAACGAGCTCACGGACGGCAGGGGAGCCGACGTCTGCTTCGAGTGCACCAGCGTGAACCTTGTCCTGGATCAGCTGATCGACGCGGTCCGCCCGGCAGGGGTGATCGTGAACGTCTCGATCTGGGGAGCACCAGCGACGATCGACATGCAGAAGATCGTGCTCAAGGAGATCGACCTCCGGGGCACGATCGCCTATGTCCGCGATCACCCAGCGGTGATCAAGCTCGTCCAGGAAGGCAAGATCGACCTGGAGCCGTTCATCACGGACCGAATAGATCTCGACGACCTGGTCGCGGGCGGTCTGCAGAACCTGATCGACCACAAGGACACCGAGGTCAAGATCCTGGTGCACCCCTAGGGGACAAAGGTCGGCGTAGGACGCCCCCGAAGCGAGTCGAGGCATCGGGCCACTAGGCTCCACCGACAGCGGGGGCCCAAGCCTAGACCCGAAGGAATGAGATGAAGAGCAGCCTGGAGATCGCCCAGGAGGCGGAGCCGCTTCCGATCGAGCTGGTGGCCGAGCGATGTGGCCTTGAGGCCGAGGACTTCGAACCCTACGGCCGCCACAAGGCCAAGGTCTCGCTGTCGGTGATCGACAAGCTCGCGGACGCGCCCGACGGCAAGCTCATCTGCGTCGCGGGCATGACGCCGACGAAGGGCGGCGAGGGCAAGACCACGACGGCCATCGGCCTGACCCAGGGCCTCGGGGCGATCGGCCGCTCGCCGCTGCTATGCCTGCGCGAGCCCTCGCTTGGGCCCGTGTTCGGGATCAAGGGCGGCGGCGCCGGAGGGGGCCTGACCCAGGTGGTGCCGATGGAGGACCTGAACCTCCATTTCACCGGGGACATTCACGCGGTCGGCTCAGCCAACAACCTGCTGGCCGCCATGCTGGACGCCTCGATCCTGCACGGCAACCCGCAGCACATCGACTCACTGCGGGTCAGCTGGAGGCGAGCGGTCGACATGAACGACCGTGCCCTGCGCCAGATGACGATCGGGCTTGGCGGCCGCCCCAACGGTTACCCGCGCGAGAGCGGCTTTGACATCACGGCCGCCTCCGAGGTGATGGCGATCCTGGCCGTGGCACGCAACCTGCAGGATCTGCGCCGCCGGCTGGGGGCAATCACCGTCGCGCACTCCCGTGAGGGGACCCCTGTGACCGCTGAGGATCTCGGCGCGGCGGGGCCTATGACGGTGCTGCTCAAGCAGGCCCTGAAGCCCAACCTGATCCAGACGCTCGAGGGCCAGCCATGCCTGATCCACGCGGGCCCATTCGCGAACATCGCTCACGGCAACTCCTCGCTGGTGGCTGACTTGATCGGCCTCAAGCTGGGCGACTACGTCGTCACCGAGTCGGGCTTCGGCTCTGACATGGGGATGGAGAAGCTGTTCGACATCGTCTGCCGCATGGGCGGACTGCGGCCCAGCGCCGTCGTGCTTGTCGTAACCCTCCGAGCGCTCAAGCACCACGGGGGCATCGAGTACGACCCCGGCCAGGAGCCTGAGCCCGACGCCGCCGCAATCGAGGCCGGCCTGGCGAACCTGGCCCGCCACCTGGGAATCGTGCGCGAGTTCGGCCTGCCCTGCGTCGTGGCGGTCAACCGCCGTCAGGGCGACGCCGACGAGGAGCTACAGCTGGTGCGCCGCAGGGCGGTCGAGCTGGGCGCCTTCGGGGCCGAGGTCAACCAGGGCTTCGAACGGGGCGGAGCGGGCGCCACAGCCCTCGCCGAGGCGACGGTGGCCGCCTGCGAGCAGCCCAACACGTTCGGTTTCATGTATCCCGACGAGGCATCGATCACAGCCAAGATCGAGGCGGTCGCAAAACGCGTCTACGGCGCCGCAAGGGTACATCTGCAGCCCGCGGCCCTACAGCGTGTGGACGAGTTCGAAGCCTCCGGCCTGGGCGGCCTGCCGATCTGCATGGCCAAGACCCCCCTCTCGCTCTCAGGCGACCCCGCGCTGCTGGGGGCACCTGAGGCCTTCACGCTGGAGATCCGGGATATCCGGGCCTACACGGGTGCCGGCTGGCTCGTGCCTCTCTGCGGTGATGTTCAGCAGATGCCGGGGTTGGGGGCTAAGCCCGCCGCGCTGAGCGTTGACATTGACGCCGAGGGACGGACGGTGGGGTTGTTCTGAGGGCGGCGGACGGTCACAAAAGGACGGCACATTCTTGCGCTGACTAGGTGGCGTCCCAAAGGACCCGGGCTGCTTGGAGTCGGCTCGGTAAGAGCACGTCGCGCGGGTTCAGAGGCTAGAACAGAGGACTCCTTCACTGCCGTCGGCCCTCTCTGCAAGAGCTGTGCCGCGAGGCCGACCGCCGCCCCCGAAAGCGCTGAGCGGCGGAACGCTTCGGCTCGAAGGCCGCGATCGTCACGGTCCCAAGTGCTGCCAGCGTATGCGTTATGTGCCGCGGGTTACGAGCGGTCGGTCCGCGAAAATCGAACGTGAGATCCGGCACGTGATCGAGCTCGATCAGCACTGCACCCATCAGAACGCCTGCAACGAAGGCCCGTATTGCGGCGTCCAAAACGCCGGGGGACAAGACCTGCGATCGAGCCGCGGGAAGCCTCGTCAAGTACGGCCTCGAGACAAACGGGGCAGCTTGCCGCGAAGAGAACGACACCCACGCGACCGTGTCCATCAGCACCCAGGAGGCCTCAAATTGACAGCTCCGGCACCAAGGGCGGGTCGATAGTCAACAGGCAATGTGTCCACTGGCTTGAGAATATCTGGCTCGCCCGCCGATACATTCAGGTGCCCCGTCGTCTATGGAACCTCCGCCTCGGTTTGGCGATCGTACTCTGCCTTTCCGCGGTGTCGCCCGCCCAGGCCGGGCATTCCGGGCGTGTGATCCACCTCCGCACGCGGGTGCGCCTGACAGGTGCGCGGGGTCATGGCGCCGGGGCCCGTCGCCGCTCACCGTCGCGGCTCGCCGCCGCGAACCACTATGCCGGACGGGTCGGGATGGGGCTAAGCCACACGCTGATCGAAGCTCCGACAGCGACCATCGAAAAGGAATTCAAACGGCTGCGCGCGGGCGGTGTGCTCTGGGTTCGCGAGGATTTCTCCTGGGCCCTCCTCGAGCCGCGACAGGGAGAGTTCAACTGGGCTCCGCTGGACAATCTCATGCTGGCGGCAAGGAATGGAGGCGTCCATGTCCTCGGCATACTCGATTACTCGGCTCCCTGGGCATCCTCCGATCCGAGTGGGCATGGGGACCCGTTCTTCCCTCCCAGCCAGAATGCCTCGTTCGCCGCTTATGCGTCGGCGGTGGCCCACCGCTACGGGTCGTCGGGGACGTTCTGGTCCGACCGGCCCTCCGCTGGAGGGTCGCCTCTGAAGGCGCTTGAAATCTGGAACGAGCCCTACGGCGCCTGGTATTGGAAGCCGGGACCGAGCCCGGCGGAGTACGCAGCGCTGGTGCGAGCAACCGCGCCCGCGATCCACGTCGCGGACCCCACGATCAAGGTTCTCATGTCGGGGGAACTCGAAAGTGTCTCCGCCACGGGCTTGCGGGCTCCTTGGCTCGCGTCCCTGCTTCGTGCTGACCCCGGGTTGCCGGCGCTCGTCGACGGACTGGACGTTCACCCCTACCCTGTCATCCGGGAGCGGGCGCCCCTCGCCGGCGGGGCCGATACGAGGTTCAGCTTCGGCCGGGTCGCGTCAATTCATCAGCTCGTTCGGAGCACCGGGCATCCACTTCCGATCTGGATCACCGAGGTAGGGTGGAGCACGGCGCCGGGAGCGGCCGAAGGTGTCAGCGAAACCCTGCAGGCGCGGTATCTCGTGGAGACGATCGAACGTAGTATCGGCGAATGGGGGGATTTCGTCCCATACGTCTTCCTCTTCTCCTGGGATCGAGCAAACTCAGTGGCCGGGGACCGAGAACACAACTACGGTGTTCTCAACAGCCGCGGGGAAGCGCGTGCTGCATGGCGGGCCATCTCTTCCCTGCTCGCCTCTTAGGTACGGCAACATCCGCCGCGCTGGGCCACCGGCGCATCCCGCCGAGGTGACCCTTACGAAGCTCGGGTAGAATCGCCTTCGGCGCGAGCTCCGTTCGGCCGGATCTAGATGGCCTATCCCGCGACCCTAACCCGCCCGCCCTCCGGCAGCACGGCGAGTGCTTGGTCCCGCTCGGGCATTATGCGCGGCGCCCCCTGGGCAGCATTGCCTTTGAGCGTGTTGTTGCTTGGATGGTCGTTCTCATACGCTGGGACGCACAGCTCAGGCCAGGCGCAGTTCACAATCTTTTGGCTTGGCATCGCCATCTTTGTCACGCCAGCTGCCGCGCGGTTGCTCGCGGGAGCCTCTCTAAGCGAGTCCCGCCTGCTCGTGGTCGCGCTCGCGCTGCTTCTCTCTGTGCCTAAGTTTTTGCGCAACCCTGACTTTCCGCTTTTCCACGATGAGTTCGCGCACTGGCGCCAAGTAGAGGAGATTCTTCGTACCCACCACCTGTTGCACACGAACTACACCATCTACGTTATCGGCGAGTTCCCCGGCTTACACGCTCTCACGGCAGGCATCTCGGACATCACCGGACTGTCGGCCTGGCGTTCCGGACAGATCGTCGTCTTGATCTGTCACATCGCAGCACTGCTTGGCGTCTTCGAGATAGCTCGCCGCCTGCTCGGAGGCTCAGCGCGGTCCGCGGGAGTCGCGGCATTCATATATGCAACCAACCCGAGCTACATGTTCTTCGATGCGCAGTTCGCCTACGAGTCTCTTGCCATCGTCATGTTCATTTGGCTCGTCCTCGCCGTTGCCAGGCTGAGTGACCCCACTGAGTCGCGGCCCGGCATGTGCCTCGGTTTCGTCATCCTGCTGAGCGGCGCGACTGTCATTACGCACCACATTTCGGCGGTCGCGGAGATCGGGGTCCTCACGGGGGGCGTCATACTCGCTTCGTGGCGGCTGCGCACCCGGAGCGGGTCGGGGTTGCTGGTAATAAGGCTCGTCGTCGCGCTGCTCGTTGCGGTCGTGTTTGCTGCGGCTTGGACCGTGTTTGTAGCGCCGAATGTTGTCGGATATCTCGCGCCCCACGTAACCCAGGGCTTTTCGCAGATCTCCGGCATCGTCGCCCGGAAGCAATCCTCGCGCGGGGTATTCAAAGCGAGCCCACTACCAGGCTACGAACAGTTCAGTGGCATCGGAGCAGTCGTACTCGCTGCCGCCATCGTCGGCTACGCAGTGGTCGTGCTCGTTCGCTCGGGCCGACTGCGCCCGCCCGGACTCCTGCCGCTGATGGCCGTCCTAGCGCTGGTGTATTTCGCCTCGCTCCCACTTATTCTGACGAGCGCCGGGACCGAGGCTGCCCACAGAAGCTGGGGGTTCTCGTTCGTGGGGGTCGCAATCATGGGTGGCGTCGTTTCTGAGGATCTGCTCAACCGGCTCGGCGCGCACCACGTCCGCACCGCGGTGCGGACGTTGAGCGCCTCGGGGGCCTTGGTGGCCCTCATGATCATGCTGATCGGCAACGTCGCTTCTTCGGTCAACGAGAGTTATCGGTTTCCAGGTCCCTTCATCTGGGGGTCGGGCACACGCTCGACCGATGCAGAAGTCGTCGGCCTAGCGAAAGCGTTTCGCCGCCGGTACGGCGCCAACCGCAAGGTCGTCACCGACGCGTACTCGGCACTCTCGTTCGCCGCATATGGAGATGCACAGACGGCGCAAAGCTCGGGAGGGTTCCCCATCTGGCAGCTGTACTTCGACGTCACGACGCCGCCGCAACTCTTGCGTGAGCTGAAGGGGTCGGGCTGGCAGTTTGTGGTGGTCGACGAGCGGATGCCGTTCGTCCATCCGTTGCTCGAAGCCTATGTGTCCTCCGGCGAGCACCTGCCAGGCCGACCAGACCTTCCGCCAAGCCGCGCCGCGTTCGCGAAGTTTGGCCGCGTGCCTTGGCTCCGTCGGGTGATGCAAAGTAACCACTTTGCGGTTTACGAATTCGACTACGCGGTCTTGAAAGCCGGTGAAATTTGACCGTGCGAGGTTCGCGGAGCCGTGTCCTTATCCTGGTGTTTGTCGTTAGCGGACTTCTCGCGCTTGACGCAGGGCAATTCGTCAAGGTCGAGTTCGTCCGAGTCTTATTGACACTCCCTGGCATCCTGCTGCTCCCCGGAGTGACGCTCGCCTTTCTTGCGACCGGCGAGGCGGGTCTTCGCCAGGAAAACGTCGGCGCCGTCGTCATGGCCAGCTTGGCAACCTTGTTGCTCGTCGTCGTTGCGCTTGCCCCTTTAGGGGTGGCGATAACCCGTAGCAGCGTCGTTATTTCAGTGAATGCCGTCGTTCTGGGACTCCTCGCCGGCGCAGTAGCGGTCGGTCGGCTTAACGATTCCGAGAGCTTGTGATTTCACGCTCGACCCAAAGGCCCCTGGTCGCACTGGCACTCGCGGTCTCTGTAGCCGCCGCTGGGGCGGCATTGTGGGCAGATCTCCACGTCTTTCCAAAGGCGAAGCCCACCCGTTACCTGATCCTCAGTGCGGTGGCCGTGCCGGGCCGCCCGAGTCACATCAAGGTCACCCTAGAAACGGACCACAGACTGCAGGGCTACCTACTCAGCGTGACACGCACAGCCAATCCGCGTAACCCTCGGTTAATCGCGCTGCCCCCAGTCCAAGGCGAGTGGAGCGGGTCGATTGCGGTGCATCGCGGCACCCGATGCGATCGAAGAGCCTCGATCAATCTGCTCCTGCCCGGACACCGACGGATAGCCGCTGTCGCGATGCCGGCTGACCGGAGCTGCCGACGATGAGGATCCTGCTCGTCAGTTCCGGCTACCCGCCACAGCTCGGGGGGGTTGAGCGTCACGTTGAGCGTCTTGCCCACGCTTTCGCTGCCTTGGGCCACGAGACCGCCGTTGTGACACCCGCGCCATTTGGACACAAGGGCACGCGATGGACCGACCGCGGCGTCGATATAACCTCGCACCGCTCATACGGCATCGGCTCGGCCCTTCGCCTCGCCCCGATGCTCTGGTCGGACCTTCGCAGACATGCAGGGTCCTACGACGTGGTCCACGTGCACAACTTTCATGCACTGCCCGCGCTGGCTGCGGCCAGCCTGCGGCCGCCTCTGCTGGCGTTCACCCCTCACTACCACGGCGTTGGTCACACTCCTTTCCTCCAGCTGTTGCATACTCCCTACAGACCCGCCGCGCGCGCGCTGTTCAAACGCAGCGACGCCGTGATCTGCGTGAGCCGTCAAGAGGCTTCCCGAGTGGCGGCCGACTTCCCATTTGTCGCGGAGCGAATTTCGGTCATACCCAACGGCGTGGATCGCGGCGCACCGCCGGTGACCGCTGGCGCCTCTCCCACCGAGTCCTCGCGACAGGAGATCCTGAGCGTGGGGCGCCTTGAGCCACACAAGAGAGTCGCGGCGCTCATCGAATCACTGCAGTGGCTTACAGACGACTACATCCTGACGATCGTCGGCGAGGGCTCGCTCGGTGGCGACCTTCGAATGTTGACCGACCGACTCGCATTGGGTGAGCGCGTGCGATTCCGCGGCCGCATCTCCGACGCTGATCTCGAGCTCGCGTACGCCTCCGCAACGCTCGTGGCAACGGTCTCCAGAAACGAGGCCTTTGGACTTGTCCTCGCGGAGGCCCTCGCGCGGGGGCGTCGAGTGCTGGCCTCCGATATTCCTGCTCATCGCGAAGTCGCTCAGATGAGTGGCGCGACGGGCGTCGTGTTCACAGATGTGGACGTGAGTCCGGAGGAACTGGCCAAGATGATCTCAGCGGTCGCCGCGCTTCCAGTGCCGAGCGGGCCTGCTCGATTCTTGTCCTGGGCGGATGTGGCGAAGGCGACGTTGGCCGTGTACGCGGAGACGTCGGGGCGACTCTCGAACTAGCCCATAAGCCGATCTGCAACCAGCAAGACCCAGCCGCCGGCGCGGGCAGCCACGGCCGGAAATGATCGACGCGCGGGTAACGCCAGCTGCCGTTCGGCGAAGGCGACAAAGTCCCGAGCGTAGCGGTCGTGATTCTTTTCGTCGGCGTACGCGGCACCCGCGGCTCCCATCTGGCGCCGGAGCTCGGGGTCTCCGGCAAGCTCTCGCATGCGACCTTCCAGTCCCTTAGCGTCGGCGCGGGCCACAACATAGCCTCTCTCGGGCTGCTTGATCCGGGCGTGGATGTCCCCTGCCGCGTCGCTGCTTATCACGGGCATCCCGGCAGCCATCGCCTCCTCGACGACGAGGCCGTTGGGATCGCCTAGTGTCGGGAAGACAAACACATCACAGGCCGCGAAGTAGTCGGCAAGCTCCCGCTCGACCCAACCCACGAAGAAGACGTTCTTCAGGTGAGCTGAACGCTCGCGGTAGCGTGCCTCGTCCGGACCGTCTCCGACGAGCACGAGCGAGACATCCTCGCGAGCGGCGGATAGGGCTCCGTACGCGTCCAAGAGATAGTCAAGCCCCTTGCCCGTCCAGAGCCGCCCCACGAACAGAAAGGTGCAGCCGTTTAGCCCGAGCCTCCCCCGCAAAGCGTCGCGCGTCGCGACGCGTGCCGGCCCTAGGTTGAAACGGGACGCATCGATGCTTTGTGTAACGATAGAAATCCTGTCTGAAGGCAACCCGTAGCAGGCCGCCATGTTCGTGGCATCGACACCGGAGGCCTTCGCGCCGTCGACCGCGCGGAAGATGAAGTTCTTGCTTATCTCCCCAAATTTGGTCCGGTGCGACCAACTGTCGTAGTTGGGCAGCACGCGAAGCGCGGTCCTCCGAGCACTCGCCTTGGACGCGAGCGTACCTACGGCCATGTGCCACGGCCAGTAGTCCTGAACGATGAGGTCTGGCTGGACGGCTGTCATGGCGGAGGCGGGGATGGCCAGCTTGCGCCCGAATATCCTCATCGGCTCGACGTAGCGATACGGAACCTCGAAGGTGTCCTCGGCAATCTCCCACTTCTGGAACGCACCACCGTCGTCGCGCCGGTTGAACCAGACTTCGAAGTCAAACGCACCAAGCCTGGCGACGGCGTTACACCTTTCCATCGGCGTCGGCGTCGGGCGATCAAACCAGTAGACAACACGAGGCCGCTTTACTGAATTTTCGATCATCGGACTCGTGTGCCTCCCCCGTGACCTCGTTCAGGCCGCGAGGTGAATCGCATTCGCTTGATCATCCAATCATAGTCGCCCTTAGGCTGCCCGGTGCGGGATCACAGCTCGACGCCAGCTAGGATTGCCCGAGCGCGCCCGTGATGACCACAAACAACACGCCCAGCAGCATTGTCAGCGTTGTTATCTGCGCGTATACAGAGAGACGCTGGGACGCCTTGGTCGCGGCAGTCGACTCCGTGTTGAATCAGAACGTCCCTGCGCACGAGATCATCGTCGTGATTGATCACAACCCGGACATGCTCGTGCGGGCCACTGCGGAGTTCCCGCAAGCCCGGGTGGTGGCGAATGTCGGGGTCCAAGGCGCCGGCGCGGCCAGGAACACAGCTGTCGCGATTGCCCGGGGTGATCTCGTGGCTTTTCTCGACGACGACGCCGTCGCGTCCCCGTCCTGGATCGCAGAGGCTGTCGGCTCTCTCCGAGATCCTGCGGTATTGGGGGTCGGCGGAACGATCACGCCGATTTGGGAAGGGCAGCGGCCGCCGTGGTTCCCCGACGAGTTCAATTGGGTGGTCGGCTGCACATACCCCGGCCTCCCCACGGCCCCCGCGCCTGTCCGCAACCTGATCGCCGCGAACATGTTCATGCGTCGTGACGTGTTCCAAGAGCTCGGCGGCTTCCGCGAGGGCTTCGGCAAGACCGGGCAGCGTTCGGGAACGGAGGAGACCGAGTTGTGCATTCGTGCGAGCGCCGCTTATCCAAATCGCGTCTGGCTGCACGACCCGGACGTTGCCGTCGGTCACCGCGTTCCCCCCGGCCGGTCGACGCGCCGCTACTTTATCTCGCGCTGCTTTGACGAGGGGTACGCAAAGGCGACGATCGTCAACATCGCGGGGCCTCACCAAGGCCTTTCATCGGAGCGTCGCTACACGCGCGTGGTGCTGCCACGTGGTGTCCTGCAATATCTTTCCGGATTCCTTTCGGGTCACGGGCGCGGGGAGATCGCGAAGGGCGCCACGATCATCGTTGGTCTTGCGAGCACCGTCGCCGGCTTTGCTCGGGCTCGAGCCCGGCAGATGTACGCGCCGGGCGGCTAGCCAAATGCGCGTCCTGCTTGTGAGCGACTTCTACCCACCAACGTTGGGTGGCATGGAGCGCGTTGTCGAGGACCTCGCCGTGAGCTTGCTTGAGCGCGGTCACGACATCTCGGTCGCAACGCTTACCCTTGACGGTCAATCTTCGAGCCGCGAGCAACGCGGTGTCCCAGTACATCAGTTGCGAGCGCTTTCTACCCGCGCACTTGCGCGCTCGTACGATTCGGACGCGCGGCGTTTTCATCCGACGCTGCCCGACCCCCTACTCGTCAGAGAAATCCGGCAACTAATCCGCCGAGAGAGGCCGCAGGTCGTTCACGCCAATGGTTGGATCATGCACTCCTGCGTACCGGCTGTGAGAGGCTTGTCGGCGAAGCTGATCGTGACCCTGCACGATTATGGCCTGGCTTGTCCAAAGAAGACCTACCTGCGCGAGGGCTCGATCTGTGATGGGCCTGGGTTTCCAAAGTGCGTCATGTGCGCTGCCGAGCAATATGGAGGCGCCAAGGCTGCGGCGTTGACGGTCGGCATCGAGTTGAGCCAGCGCACAATCTATGGGGCAGTGGACACCTACATCGCCATCAGCGGCTCCGTCAGCGCTGTCAGCCGCAAGCGGCTCCCCGACAACGTCACCATCGAGGTGATTCCCAGCTTCTTGGCGAAGATGCCAGCACGTGCCCAGGCGCCGCAATTCGTCCCATGCCAAGACGGCTACCTCATGTACGCGGGCGCATTGGAGAACTACAAGGGACTCGACGTTCTCCTCGATGCGTACGAGCGCTCGAGTACCGCCACGCCGCTCCTGCTAGTCGGCCCGAGGCGGACACAGTCGCTCTCGCTCCCGCGTGGTGTGACGGTCGCCTATGACGTTCCGCATGCCGAGGTGTTGGCGGCGTGGGGCCACTGCTCTGCGGCTCTTGTTCCCTCTATTTGGGCTGAGCCGTTCGGGCTCGTCGCGTTGGAGGCGATGGCCGCGGGACGCCCCGTGATCGCATCCCGCGTCGGAGGGTTGGCTGAGATCGTGCTGGACGGCGAGACCGGTCTCCTGGTACCTCCCGGTGACTCGGCCGCACTTGCGGGGGCAGTCGAGCGGTTACTCGCCGATCCGGCGCTGGCAGCGACCTACGGGAACAACGGTCGGGCCCGCTCGACAAATTTCACGGCAGCAGCCGTGGTGCCTCGGATCGAGGCGCTCTACGCCCGAGTATCCGGCGACTCAGTGGATAGTTCGGCGGCCGTCCTGGCCGGCGCACCCACAACGAACTCGGGTGGCGCATAGGTCGAGTGGCGCCACTCGGGAGAGATCTCGCGTCGCTTTGCAAGAACGGCCATATGACCCGAATAAAGCTCGACAAAATGGGGCATCACCGACAAGCGCACAAGCAGCTTGCGGTAAAGGCGCAGCCACCGATTACTCGTTCGCTCCGCCAGATGTTCGTAGACAGCCGATGGGAAGTACGCGCGCTCCCCCGCAACGTCACCACCAGCCAGTTCTGTCATGAGTCTGGCACGGGCGGGTGAGAAAAAGTTGATATGCCCAGGCGCGTTGACCACCCGGGGCCTTCCCGATATACGCGTACGAACCCACGCGCTCAGCCGGCCGCTCGGCGTCTGCTCGATTGGCACCTCGAACACAACGTAGGGAGCTAATTTCAAGGCCTGATTGAGCAGGGCGGCAGGATCGATCACATGCTCGAGCACGTGTGCGATGATCACCAAGTCGAACTCGCTGTGAGCGTATGGTGAATGCTCAAGCGCCTCAGGACTGGTGTCGCGCAGGCGGGGAATCCGCTTTTGGCGAAGCTTGTCATGTAGCTCCCTGGACGGCTCGCACGCGTAGTACTCGTCAGCAAAGCTCCAGCTGTCGAGCTGCTCCAGAATCGATCCCGATCCCGCGCCGACCTCGAGCACTCTCGAAATATCGAGGTCGGCTGTGAGCAACGTCACACTTCGTGCCTTCTCGGCCGCGCTGACGGCGAGCCAGTCGTCCTGCTCCTGCGCCGTCATCGGCTAGCCGCGCTGTCCGAGAGAGGTGTTCGCCACCCCCGGAGAATACCTCAGTGCACCCTTGAGGCCTAGGGTGACGCACATAGGGTCGCGATCTGCTCGCGGTCCCTATGTTTAGGGAGATGACGTCTCTCGCATCGCGACCAGCGTCCCTACCGAATGCGGAGACGCCGGCGTGAAGGCTCCCCGTCGCGTACCGAGGCGACCGGCCGGGGTGGGTAGTCCCGGCGAGGCCGTCGGACAACTTCTAGGCCGGGGGGCCATTTACACCATTACGACCGTCCTACAGCTCAGCTCGGGATTCCTCGTTGTGCTGGTACTTACCCGGATGCTGGCGCCCAGAGAGTACGGGGAGGTCGCTGCTGCTCTCGTGGTGTTCACCACGACATCGGTAATCGCTGGCGTCGGTCTGCCGGAGGGTATCCCACGGGCTTTGTTTGATGGGCCGGACGGACCCCTCGACGCGCGCCGATTGGTCGCGGCCACCGTCCTGTTGGCACTTGGCATTTCGGCTCTTGCGGAGGTCTCCGGCGCCCTGTGGGCGCCCGTCTTGTCGCTCAAATACGACGGACTCCTGCGCACCGCGGTTTGGGGGGGAGCAGTGGCAGCGGTTATGTTCGCCGGGCAAGCGGTGCTGCGGGCCGCCGATCAGGTCGCGGCCTTCGTCGGGGTGACACTGGTGGGTACCGTCTTTGCTCAACTGCTCGGGCTTCTCGGCGCCGCGATCTGGGGGACAGCCGACGCCTACATCGGAGGCCTGGTCGCCGGGACAGGTGTCGCGGCCGTTCTGGGACTCGCGCTTTCCGGCGGCCACCGGCACGGAATGCCGAGCAAGCGTGTCCTCGTGCGCAGCCTCAAGTTCGGCAGCGCCCTGATACCGAACAGCTTTTCTTTGTACCTCGTCGGGTCTGCGGATCGTGTGGTGATCATCGCCCTGCTCGGGCTCGCAGCGGCGGGGCGTTACCAAGTCGCCTATGCCATCGGAAGCCTCGGCGTCGCTTTGGCGACCGCGGTGAACGCGGCCTGGATGCCGATGTTGCTTGCGGTCGACGAGAAGGACCGATGGGAGATCCTCGCAGCAACCTCGCGCGTTGTGCACTGGTTTGGTGCGTTGGTGTCCAGCGGACTCGCGATGGGCGCTCCGCTGATCCTCTCGCTCGCCGCCCCCGCCTCCTACAGGCCAGGACAACTGGTCGCCGTGAGTGCCGTCGTCGCGCCAAGTGCGCTCGTATATATGACCTCGAGCACGTATTTTGCAGTGCTCTTCCTGGTCGGGCGGACTGGCGCCATGGTCATCGCTGCACCATTGGCCGCGCTCGCGAATATCGGCCTGAACATGATTCTGTTGCCAACAATCGGCTTGATCGGCGCATCGCTCGCGACTGTGGCTGCCTACGCAGTCCTGGCTGTCATCATGTGGCGGGCGGCTCGCCCTCACGCAGTGCTACGCGACGACGGGCACACGGTTCTTATCACCGCTGCGTTTACCGCTCCAATCGTTGTCGCGGGCGCACTGTTGCCGCCGGGCGCTTGGGGAACCGTCACTCGCGCACTAGTCGTAGCCGTTTGCATCCTCGCCTTTCTTCGCCTGGCGCGTGACGCACGCGAGCAACGGCGCGCAGCGCTCGGGATCGCTCGCGACGCGTCGGCTGCATCAGGAAAGGCGTGACCAGAGATCGAAGCGGTCGAACACGGCCTCGAGCTGATCGTCGTTTCGTGTACGCCCGGGGACATCACTCGTTGAAGCATTGCGACTGATCAGACTCGTCCGCTGAGAGGACAGCGAGTTGTGGAACTCGCGAAACTGGTCGGAGACAGTTTTCACTCTAGTCCAAGCGAGCAGCGACATCGCCTTGAACCACACGTCATCGGCGGTCGGACACAGACGGAGAGCGAGCCCACTGTCGAGCGTCTCGACCGGCAGCGACCCGGGAGGATAGAGAACCCCCCCTGCGCCGGTCGGGAATACCAATGGGTCTGGGGTGCGCGTATCGGCGTGCCTCCAACACAAGTAAGGAGCCGGACGGCGATCAACCAGCGTGATCGCATTGGCGCGGTGAGCAACGATCGCCCCCCGGTCTGCTTCATGCGCAGCAACCAGATCGGCGAGCCAGTCGCGGGGATAGAGGATGTCGTCGTCCGCCGTCACGATGACCTCGTCTGGGTTCGCCTCAAGCGCCGGCAGCAGCTTCTTATAGCTGCGGATATTGCTCGGAACCCAGAGAACCTCGAGTCCAAGTGCACGCAATCGCTCGACTCGGGCGGGTAACACAGAGCCGGGAAACTCGTCGCGTGCGAGGACCAAGAGGAGCCGGTCGGGCGGTCGAGATTGATTGATGAGAGTCCAGAGCGTCAGCCACACCGTCTCGATCCGGGCAGGAAAGCTTGTCAACGAAACGATGACGCCGGGTCGTGCGGCGGAGCCGCGCAGGGCGACGCGGGGAGCCGCACCCCGTACGTTTAGCTCTGTCCGTAACCGGTCGACCGCCCGTCGCGCGTTTGCAAGGCGGCGCCCCATTCTCAAAATGTGGTCGTAACCCGTGCAGGGTCCGCGCCACGCACTCGCAAAACGGCTTCGTAGAGGGCCTCGTAACGGGGCATCAACGCCGCGGCGTCGAAGCGCCGTGCTGTTTGCCGCGCCTGTTTGCCCAGATGACCCCTTAGATTCGGCTCGTCGAGGAGTCGTGCCATGGCACCCGCTAGCGCGACGCTGTCGCCCGAGGGGACGAGGAGGCCGCTCTCACCGTCCCTGATCATGTCCGAGTGGCCGCCGGGTGTGGAGCCGATCACTGCACGCCCACGACTCATCGCCTCGTGGACCGCGCTTCCGAGCGGCTCGGGCCACAGCGAGGGCATTACCCCAAACAGGCTCCGGTCCCAGGCCCTCATCAGTGATGCGTGCGACATCGGGCCGACTCTGACCACCCCCCCGGGCATGATCGAGGGCGTGTCTGGCTCCTCGGTGCCCAACAGTACAAGCGGAGGCGGCGAGGCGAGGCGGGCGTACGCCTCTAACAGGATCTCGACGCCCTTGACTTTTCGTATCGCCCCAACGAACAGGATGAATGGCTCGTCCGGAAGCCGAGCGAGCTCGGCCTGATCGGGCTCCTCCGGGTCCTTGGAGCGGAAGCTGGGGATGGTCGCGCGCACCATGGAGGGCGGTGCCGCGCCTCGCAGAAAATCCCTATCCGACATGGCGCTCACGTAGTTGCTGACACTGTGGAGCCCACTTACTCTCCGGCGAAGCATCACGCGGCAGGCGGATACGCCTGCCGTCGCAAGCCATCCGCGGGGGATCCCGTAGTACTGCCCGGCACAGGCAAGACACTTCCTGGGTGCGGGCCCAGAGCACTCCATCCCATGGTGAAGAAGCGTTGTGGTCGGGCAACTGAATCCGTAATCACGAGCCGAGACCAGAAGCGGCGTGCGATCGCCGAGCAGTGCGAGCACGCACGAGTAGGCAAACCAACCCGATGCATGAATGAGATCCGGTGCCGTCTCGGCGATCAGGCGGCGAAGGCCGAAGGCAGTGACCGGGTCCGGGTATGGTGGCTGATGTCTCCGGCGTGGGCGACCGCTTACGATGGGGAGCGTCCTCAGCTGCCCAAGGCGACGAATCGGGACACCCTCGTCGAGGCTTCGTGCCGGGAGCCCATCTTGGGCAACGGTGGCTACCCAGACATCATGCCCTCGCTCCATTAGCCCCAACGCGAGAGCGCGCGTTTGACGCTGTGCGCCGCCGACGAAGGGAGGGTAATGGTCGCTCGCGAGGAGCACTCTCACCGTAGCCCCCCTTGACCCCGGAGGTTCATAAGCGGCTCAGGACCCTCCGATAGAGCTGCGCCAGGGACCTAGCGCAATCCTCCCAGCTCGACAGCTTGAACCCACAGGTCCGGGTGGGTTCATGGATCTCGCTGATCATCGCGGCCGCGTGGAGCTCGGGGCCGTCCTGTAGGCGTACACTCCGCGCCACTCCCTCGAGCGCCAGCTCCGCGAGCCCAGAGTTGTCGCCAACGACGATCGGTATGCCCAGGGCGATGGCCTCGAGCGCGGCAATTGGCTGTGTCTCAAAGCTGCTGAACATGACGGCTAGAGAAGCCTGACTTAGGCGCTCCGCCATCGCACGCCGGTCAGGTGCCGCTGCGATCTCGACATTCCGCCCAACTCCGAGACGCGCAGCAAGCCGACGCAGCGGTGCCTCGAACGGGCCTTGCCCCGCCACCCATAGACGCGCGTCGGGAATGGCCTTCAGCACGTGAGGAAGGGCGCGAATCGCGTATTGATGTCCCTTGTACTTCTCCAACCGGCCGCACGAGACGATCAGAGTGCCGGGCCCGGAGAATGCCGCAGGCCGCGGCGTGGGCAGATCTGAGCCATTCGGAATCCTCACGAACCCCGTAGCGGGGATGCCAACCAAGCGAGCATAATATCCGGCCTCGAAGCCGGCCAGCGTCACCAATGCGCCTGCGTGCCTGAGCAGAGGCCGCATCGCGCGCAGCTGCGGGTGGCGAATCGCGCGCCGGAGCACGGAGGAATGTCCGCCCCCGTGGAAGGTCAAGATGTATGGAATTCGCAGCCTGCGCGCGGCGATCATCGCATGCGGGGCCATCAGGGAATGAAAGCACTGGACATGCAACAGATCCCATCGGCCTGCCGCGATGCGCGTTGACAACCCGGGGGTTAACCTGAGGTCGCTTCCGGTTGGCCAAGCGCGGATCCGTTCGATGGTAAAACCGTCTTGCTCTTCACGTACCGCGAGCTCGCCCGTGCTGTCTGCAGTGAGGACCCCGGATACGATCCCGTACTTGGAAAGCCGCGAGGCGATCTCGTAAACATGGGTCTCGAGGCCGCCGACAGCGGGGGTCATCAGCGGCGTGACCTGCAAGACCCGCAAGACATCCTCGCTGCGGGTTGTGTTTGTCGTGCGCGTTGGGTCCGCAGCGGTCATCCAACCGCTACGCCTATTGCGAGTCGATCCCGGCGAGCGCGGTGGACGTCCCAGAACACCCAGACCGCCCCGAGTGATTGAGCGAGCAGCCACACGAGCCCGACCCCGATTAGATGTAGCGCGGGTGCCACCAGCCATGCGCCAATGATCGCCGCGAAGGCCATGCCCATCGTTAGCGCCGCGGACGCGCGAAGCCGGTGTCGAATCCTCAAGACTGGCACGTAGAGGTTCGTGACGGCATCGGGCAGAGATGCCAGCGCGAGCACCCAAAGCAGGTGCGTGCCGTTGCTCGCGTACGGCGCGCCAAACAGTTTCAGGATCTCTCGTCCCCCCACAAACGCGAGAATGCCGGCGGGGATCAGGAGGACACCCGTAAATCGCGCGCTCGCGACGAGTGCCTCCTCCAGGCCAGCCGATTGATGGGATCCCTCAGCGAAGAGCGATGACCCCACTGCCGAGGAGATCATGAAAAACACTCCACCAACCATCCACGTCAGATAGAAGTACGCCCCCGCGCCTGAGGACAATCGCACCACGACCACAACGGGCAACAGGTAAAGAGCGATGTTGTTGCCGAGGGTAGTGAAGTGGTTTCCGAGTAGGCTCCGTTTCTTCGCACGAATTCCTCCGATTGCTCCCGTTAGTCCAAGCCGCGCATCGGGGCGGATTCTCGGCACCATCACAAGGAGGGCCAGTGCGCACGAGAAGCCACACGAGAGGACCCACGAGGCGACGATGATTCGGGTACCTGCGTGAGACCCAACGGCCACCACGGGCAACAGCACCAGCGGTATCTTGGCCGACGCGAAGATAAGACCTCGCGCAGAAACGTTTACACTGGCGCGCTCGGCCAGAAACGCATAGTCGAGGACCATTCCGGTCCCCCAGAGCCCCGTACCGATCACGAAACATGTGCCGATGATCAGGTCGCCCCGGGCCACACTCAATCGTTCAGACAGAAGGGGACCTCCGAACAGCACAACTACGCCAGCCGCCAAGCCCAGCACCGTGCCAATTACGAGTGCGCTACTCAGTTCCTGTGACCACTCGGCGGACGCCCTCCGCGCCGGCAGACCCTGAACTAGCGCCGAGCCTGCCCCGACCGCGGCGACCAGTGCCGTGACGCTCATCAGCGAGACGTACGCTGCTCCAAGACCGACCTGAGCAGCGGGAAATTCCCGTGCGACGACTAACCAGTACCCATACCCCAGGACAGAAGTGCCCGCCGTCGCACTCATCAGCCACAGTGAGTTGCGACGGAGTGAAGCGTCACGCCGCCGGCCGGCCTGGCCTTGTCCCACAAACCACCGGTTCCATGCAGGTGTTGTCTCCGTCATCTGCAAGGAGGCGGTCTCAAAGATAACTTGTGCGCTGATTCAGAAGCCGAAACGTTGCGTACACCTTATCTGACGCGGGCCCCGGCGGGCTCGAGCGACACAAGACGCCGGGGGTCCGACGAATCAGGCTAGGTGACCGCGACGCACGCCGCTTCGCTCGGCTCGTCGAAGCTCTTGTACCCGCCGATGGCGCAATCCGTTGGCGTGGCCGCTCGAAGGACGATGTGCAGTTGACCATAGTTGTCTGCCCCCGCGGGATGCCCCTCAGGATCGTCCATCAAGCGGAACGCGGCGGCCCTTCCACTGCCGACGAGCGGATACGAGTACAGATGATTAGGCGTTGGCGCCGTGATCGGCGGACCCAAGGGCACTGGGTGGGAGTAGGTAGCTCCGCCGGTGGAACTGATTTCGAAGTTGATCCACTTGACAGGCAAGGCCCGGGGGCACGGTGTTGTCCAGGGGCGCGCAAAGATGAACTCCGCGTCAAAACCGACCTTGCCGAGGGGACCTTTATGGGGTGTCCCACACACGGTCGTCCACTTCCCGCTCGGGTGCGCCCATTGCTTTCTCGCGTAATAGCTAAAGGTTCCCGACACTTCCGCCACGAATAGTTTGCCCGCCGGGAGCGCCTTTGAGGCGACGGGTCCCGCATAGCCGGAGAGCGATGTAGTCCGCGCATTGAGCATCCGATGCTCGGGGACAAACGACGACGTAGGCGTTGACGTCGCGCTGGACTCCGTTACCAAGAGGCAGACTACCAACGCCGCCGCGCCCACAATGGACACGAAGCCGCGATACCATGGCGAGGACATTCTTGTCTCCTTGTTTTGAGTCCCGAACGACATGTTTACGCCCTCTCTGTCGTCAAGGCGAGTTCACGGTCCCTGAATTCGACCCGGCGCGGGCGAATTATCGAACTCTTCCGTCGGCACCGCTCCCGCAAGATCGTTCGGAGCACCCTTGCGCCGTCTCGGAAAGTGCGGAGGTTGCTATCGCCATGGATTCGATCCCCCTCGAAGCTGGGTACCTCATCGACCCGCAGCCCCGCTCGAGCGATCCTGATGTTAATCAGCGTCTCGACCTCAAAGCCGGTGCAATCGATCGCCATTGCCTCAAGGCAATGGCACCAGAATGCGTTGTAGCCGTAACAAAGGTCGGAGTAGTCCGTGCCGAACAGAAGATTGACGACGGCATTCAGAGCACGATTTCCACTGCGTCGGAGACGCGTGATGTCCGAACTCCCGCCACCATCGAGAAATCTTGTTCCCTTCGCGAAGTCCGCGCCAGAAATGAGCGCTTCTACGAATGCAGGGATCTCAGCGGGATCGGCAGACCCGTCCGCATCGAGCATCACCACGATATCGCCGGTGACGGCCTCAAAGCCGCACCGCAGGCCATCCCCCTTGCCGTGCCCTTCCTGACCTATAACGCGCACGTTGGCGCTACTGGATAGCGCCACTTCAGCGGTATTGTCCGAGGAGTGACCGTCAACGACGATCACCTCGTGCAGCCCGTTAGGGAGTGCACCAAGGACGTACGGGAGATTCAATGCCTCGTTCTTTGCCGGAATAACGACGCTGACGAGCGGCCAGCCCGCCGAGGTACCAGCGGCAGAATTTTTGCGAGTAATGCGCGGGAAGGTGAATACGTCAGTTCCGTCGCTCAGGCTGAGGTCAGGCTGCTGACGTGCGGTTGCATTTCCAGTCATATTGGCTCCCGTGCCTGGGTTTTGTCGCGTAGATCCTCTCCGCCCCGCCGCATCAGCTCTTCAACGCGGGTCCGAAAATGCTTCTCCCCTATGCCCGCCAATACTAAGCAGCACTACGTAAATCGACGTTAAGATGCTGTTTAGTATTTAGGCCTCCCCTATAGCCGTTTGTCCATATGGGGGATGCTTTGCTAAAGGTTACTCGACACCTACCGGCGATGCGATCCTTGGTGGTGGTGGCGTAGCGTTCTCGGACGTCGGAGTCAGCCCTGCTCAGCGACCCACCCGAGGATCGCCTTGGAATGCGTTAGTACCCTCCCATCGAGGAGCTTGAGCGTGGGCAGCTTTCCGGCGCCGGTCGCCGCCCGGAGCTCCTCGCGGGAGCCTTTGCGCAGGAACGGGATCGGGCTCCCATGAGCCGCGATGACCTTCTCGTACTCGATGCCCGCCGCATGGAGGGCCTCCTGAACGCGGCGGCAGGGATGAATCTTCGGGCCGCCTTCTTCGCCATGGCAGACGTACAGGGTCGGTCGCTCGGTTACGCTCACGGACACTCCTCTCGCGATTTGCGGGTACGACTCAGGTTTCGATCGTAACCAGCGTGCCGATGGGCGTGTATTTCCAGATCTCGGCCGAGGCCGCGAGTGGGAGCTCGACGCAACCGAGGCTCTGAGGGGTCCCGAAAGAGCTTCGATCGAAGTTGTGGAGGGCATCGCCGCCGTTGAAGTAGCTGATCCACTTGATCCCCGGGTCTTTGTATTTCGATCCGTCGGGATTGGTTCCCGACATCGTGCCTTCCGGGATGTGCTCGAAGACCGCGAAGGTCCCGAGTTCGGTTTCGGCGCCCGAGATACCGGTGTTGGCGGGGCTGGTGATGATGGTACGCCCGGCGCTCCACAGCGTCGCCGTCTCGGGGACTTCGCGGTGCACGTATACGTAGCTATACGGTTCGCTGAAGTGCTTGCCGGCCACGGCGTCGGCCAGCAGCTTGCGCCAGACGGTCGCGCCCGCGACTCCATCAACGGTCAGTTCGTTGTTGCCCTCGAACTTCATGACGGCTCCCCTGGTGATCAAGGTTGCTTCCGTGGGGCTCCATTTCTCGACCAGCTGGTGCGGTGTGTTGCCATAGCGCCAGGTGAAGCTCCCGGCGGGCGGAGCGACGGCGGCCTGCGCCTCTGCTGCGGGGGTGCGCGCGACTTCGGTGCCGTCGGGATGCCAGATGACCGGCAGATAGCCTGCCTGCGCGAGCAGCTGGTGCAGGCGCAGGGTCGATCCCGTTGGCACGGTCCAGGCCACCTCGGTGGTGCGGTGCAAGCCGCCGGTGCCCGTCGTGACCGAGACCGACCGGGGCAGATGGACGCTCACCTGTGTGCCCATGGGGGCGCCGAAGCCCGACGGCGTGAACTTGAGCGCGTGGCTGTTGACGGCGCTCCAGTGGCCCGATACGGCGGGCGTCAGATGCGGCTTGCCGGAGCCCAGCACGTCGCTGACGGGCTTGGAGAAGGTCAGATAGAGGGGCGTGGCCGCCCCGATCTTGCTTCCGGCGGCCGGGCTGGTTGACATCACCGGGTAGCTGGAGGGGGGAAACCAGCTGACCTGCGTGGGGGCACCGACCGTCTCCCATGTCCGTGCAGCGGCGGCGATCTCGATCGTGCCGGTTGGCGCCTGGCGGCCGATCGTTACCGATTTCTGGGCGCCGGCCAGCGCGTGCGAGGCCAGGTGGCCGCTCGCCCCATAGCTGATCGCTGTCACGGGCTGATCGAAGGAGACGCGCACGTCTGAGCCTTCATGAACGGTCATCCATCGATCGGCCACGCGGGCCACGGGGGCGCGCAGGGTCAGGTGCTCGGTGTGGGTGCTGCCCAGCGCCCAGCCGATCCAGCCGGGCCTGCGCACGACGACATCCACGGACACCTGCTCGCCCGGTTTGAGGTGGTGCAGCGGCGTTAACCGGCTGCCCTGAACGGAGATCGGGATCTGCTTTCCCGACGGGGCATACGCGGTGACGCTCTTGATCGAACCACCCAGCGGCTGCACCGAGACCCGTGCCAGGGCCGTCGAATCGCCGGCCAGGGACGCGCCCGACAGGGTCAGGGCGAGGACCACCAGCGCGATGACGGCGAGCAGCAGCACCACGCCGATGCCCAGCAGCGTGCGTTTCAAGGGGCGTGCGGACGCGGCCATCGCGCCGCCCGCGGTTTCGATGGCCATCACATGAGGATAAGGCGATTTCCCGGGAATCGCGAGGGTTGGTCGCCGCCCTTCACCGCGCTCCCACGATCCAGCGGGCCGCAAAGAGTTGCAGGGCTGACGATCTTCCTCTGTCACGCCCCGTCTCAACGGGTCGGCCGAAGCCGGCTGGGCGAAACGTGTCCATGAACGCGGCATACGGATCGGGAATGACCGGCGTTTGACGACAGGAAGAGATGGCTCCTCTCCTAGCCCGCCTCCCAGCGGGCCCCGCCGCGCTCATCGTCATCGTCGCGTTGGGGGTTCTCGCAGGCCCCGCTCTCGCAAGCCCCCTTGGCGGAGGCTCATCGCTCCTCAACATCTCAGAGCATGCCCCGGCCCGCATCTCGGCCGTGGCTTCTGGTCGTCGGGAGCGTCCGGGCGACGCCCTGGCACAGGCCGCCCAAACCCGCGCATCGCGCTTTGCCGCGATCCTGGCAACGCCGTGCGCGCACACCGATCTCCTGCCCAGCGCGGAAAACATCTCTCAGGTCGATGGTGCGGTGCTGTGCCTGGTCAACCGGGAGCGTGCCGAACATCGCGTCCTTCCGCTGTCGAGCAATCCGGATCTCGAACGGGCTGCGCTCGAGCACGCCAGAGAACTGGTCGCAGATGACTACTTTGCACACGTCACACCCGCGGGCTACACGCCGGCCGACCGTGTTCGTGCGACCGGCTACCTAGCCCGCGCCAACGCCGGCTGGCTGCTGGGCGAGAACCTGGCATGGGGGACCTACAGCCTCTCGACCCCCGCCGCCATCGTCGCGGGATGGATCGCCTCTCCTGGCCACCTTGCCAACATCCTCGAATCTCGGTACACCGAAACGGGGATCGGCGTGACACCCCGAGTGCCACCCTCACGGGGCGGGGGCAACGCCGGCGCTCTTTACGCGCAGGAGTTCGGCGCGATCTTGCATTGAGCCATTCTATGTGCCCCTAGGCAAGACTCTTTGCGGGGATTCGCACCGTCACGCGCAGCCCGCCGGCGGGCCGGGGCGTGAGGCTGAGAGTGCCGTCGTGTGCCTGGGTGATGGTCTCGACGATTGCCAGCCCGAGGCCCACGCCAGCATGATCGGCGCGGACGCGTTCGTCGCCGCGAAGAAAGGGCTCGGTGAGTGTGGAGACGACCTCAGGCGTCAGTGGCTCGCCGGTGTTCTCCACGGCGCCGGGGGCCACTCCGGTCGATACCCAGACGGTGCCCTGGCGCGGCAGGTTGTGGACGATCGCATTGTGTACGAGGTTCGTGCTCAACTGCAACAGCAGCGCGCGCGAGCCGACCGTGAGGGCCTGCTCGACCGAGGTTTCGATGGTCACGCCGCGCTCTTCAGCCAGCGGGAGCAGCGTTTCGGTGGCTTCCTCCGCCATCAGGGAGAGGTCGACGTCCTCTCGGGCGAAGGACCTTTGGCCGGCCCGGCTGAGCAGGAGCAACGCCTCGGCGAGGTCGATCGCCCCGGTGTTGACAGCGGCGAGGCGCTCGACCAGCTCACCGTCATCGCGGCTGGGGTCGCGCCGGGCGACCTCGAGCAGTGTCTGGGTGATCGCCAACGGGGTGCGCAGCTCATGCGAGGCATTGGCGGCGAATCTCTGCTGCCCCTCGACGTGTGCTTCAAGGCGCCCGAGCATGGCGTCAAAGGCGTCAGCGAGTTCGCGGAACTCATCTCCGCGGCCCTTCAGCCGGATCCGGTGCGAGAGCGACCCGGCTGCGGCCATGCGGGTGGCATCGGTTATGCGGGTCAGCGGAGCGAGCATCCGGCCGGCCAGAAACCACCCGCCTACGAGACCGAACACCAGCAGGAACGCCAGCACAGCGGCCGCCCTCGGCGCGAAGATGTGCAAGAGGTCTGCTCGGACGGGAAAGACGCCATTGACGCCCACATGCCCGTCGCTACCGGGCACGATCAGCGCCTGTTCGGGGACGTAGCGGAGCAGGAACGCCCAGACGGCGGCCAGCAGCAGAGCGCCGGCGACCATCAGAAAGGCGGCGTAGCTGATTGTGAGCTTGAGGCGGACGCTCAAGCCAGGGGCTCTATGCACGGTCCCCTCCCCCACGCCCTGTGTCCTGGTGGGCGCTGATGCAATACCCGACACCGGCCATGGTGGAGATGATTCCGGGGTCGCCCAGACGTTTGCGCAGCGCCGAGATGGTGATGCGCACGGCGTTGGTGAAGGGGTCGGCATTCTCATCCCACGCCCGTTGCAGCAGCTCCTCGGCACTGACCACGCCCCCCTCGGCCTCGACCAACACCTCGAGCACGGCGAACTGCTTGCGGGTCAGCGCGACGTAGCGCCCGTCGCGATAGACCTCGCGCCGGAACGGGTCCAGACGGAGACCTGCAATCTCTCGTACCGGCGGTCTGCTGTGAGCGCGCCTGCGGTCGAGCGCCCTGAGGCGCAGCACCAGCTCCTGGAGCTCGAACGGCTTGGTCAGGTAATCGTCCGCGCCGAGCTCGAATCCGGAGGCCTTGTCATCGAGCCGGTCGGCCGCCGTGAGCATCAGGATCGGCATCCCGCTGCCGGAGGTCACGATGCGTCGGGCGATCTCATCCCCGGAGGGCCCGGGGATGTCGCGGTCGAGGATCGCGATGTCGTAGACGTTGACGTCCAGCAGCTCTACAGCGGAGTGTCCGTCGGCGGCTATGTCCGCAGCGATTGCCTCGAGGCGCAGGCCGTCGCGAATCGCTTCCGCCATGTAGGGCTCGTCCTCGACGAGCAACACACGCATTCCTCGATGCTAAAGGCGGCGCATATCGTCGGCATATCGAAAAGGCCCTACGTGCCGGCAACGGTGAGCTGTCTTGACTGGGGGCATGACCTACAGCGAACCCGCAAGGCGAGCCGCCCACCCGGGCCACTCCGGCGCCTACCGCCCACACCGCTATCGCGTGCTGCTGTTCGGCGCACTTCTGCTTCTGCTTCCACTCCTCGCCCTCAGGGCGTTCCCGGCAGCCCACGGCCGGCCCAGCGACATCCCACCGCTTCAGAGACGGGGAACGCACGCCGAAACGGGACGAGCGTTCGTGGGGGCGGTCAGGTGGCCGCAGCAGGGACAGGGCGCCTTGGTCCTGGGTGCAGGACGCCCAGCGATAAGCCCCGACGAGCAGCCGGTCCCGATCGCCAGCGTGGCGAAGGTGATGACGGCCTACCTGGTTCTCAAGCAGTACCCGTTGAGCGGGCTGCAGGACGGGTTCGCGATCACCGTCACCGCGGCCCAGGCCCAGGCCGAGGCGCAGGACGCGGCCGAAGGAGGATCTGTGGTGGCGGTGAGGGCCGGCGAGCAGCTGACCGAGCGCCAGCTGCTGGAGGCGCTGCTGATCCCCTCCGGCAACAACATCGCCGAAATACTCGTCGCGCAGGTGGCCGGTAGCGAGACCCGGTTTGTGGCCGACATGAACGCCGAAGCCCGTGCGCTCGGGATGGAGCGCACGATTTACACCGATCCCAGCGGCCTTGATCCGGACACGGTCTCCACGGCCGGCGACCAGCTGCGGGTCCTCCGGCGGGCGATGGGCTTTTCGGTCTTCCGTGAACTCGTCTCGACGGCGAGCGTGACGCTGCCGGTCGCCGGCACGATCAGGAACTTCAACCCGCTGCTCGCCGAGGGCTACGACGGCAAGACCGGGTCTGATTCCGCGGCCGGAGGGTGCCTCGCCTTCTTCACGCACGTGGCGGTGGGTGGGCGCCGGCTGACCGCGGTGGGAGTGGTCCTGGGGCAGGGGGAGGGTTCGGACACCTCGGCGATCCTCGCGGCCGCCGGCGAGGCCGCGAGGCAACTGGTCGACTCCGCCACACCCGAAGCGCCGTGAGGGCGTCGCGCGGAGTCGAGCGAGGCCGACGGGACGCCGTCGTCCATTTCGGCGGCGACGTCCCGCGTGGTGGCCTAAGGCACCAGCAACTCGACGCCCGAGCCGACGGGGCTGCCTTCGTGGTTGAACGTCCCCACTTCGAATTCGCCGGCGGCGAGCAGGTGCACGCTGGCGACGTTGGCGAAGGTGCCCGCTTCGGCGGAGGCCGTGGCCATGGCGATCGTTGCCGGGCTGCCGACGAACTTGACGACATAGATGCCCGTGGCCAGCGCCTTGGCTTCGACGGCCTTGCCGCTGCAGTTGTAGCCCCCGACATTCGTGAAGGTCCCCGCGGTGAAGCCTTCGGGAAGGATCACGAAGCCCTTGATCTGCCCGGTCAGCGATCCGCAGTCGCGGTGGGTGAATTCGGAGGCCGGCGTGCCCCCCAGCGAAAGCGCATTGGCTGCGGTCTGCGCCGTGATGGCGTTGGTGGCGGGCGCGCCGGTCGCTCCCGTCGCACCGGTGGCACCGGTTGGGCCCGTCGGGCCGGCCTGGTTCCAGGCGATCTTCGTCTGTCCCTGCTGGCATTTCTTGCCCGCCTTCAGCAGCCTGATGGCGCCTTTTTCACCGACGCAGGCCTGCAGCTTGCCGTCGCTCGTGAAGCCGCCCGTGGCGGCGTAGCCGGTGCCGCCAAGCGCCACGAACAGCGCCAGCAATGCGATCGTGTTACCTCTCAGGAACCTCTGTGCTCTGCTGATTATCTTGCCTCCCAGGCGTGATCGAATGAGGAATGGAGCAGGAGTAGACACAAGCCGTCGTGCGAAACCACCGCGCAGCGGTGGCCCAGACGCGGTGCTGCCGTCCTCGGCCAGTCGGACTGTCCTCCCGCTTGGGCAGCCTCTGCGACGCCCACGCGATCCACAACGTGGTCGCACCGCAGGTTTTGGCCGGTGCCGACCGGAGCCCCAAGCCGGCGGCCCACCCGCTGAGCCGCGGCAGATACAGTCACGCCATGCCCGACACCCTCCGCCTGCGCCCGATGACCGATGCCGAGTTCGCCCTGTTCCGCGCCCGCGCCGTTCGCGACTACGCCGCCGACAAGGTCAAGGCGGGCGAATGGCCTCCCGAGCGTTCTGAGGAGCTGGCCGAGGCCCAGACCAGCCAGCTGCTGCCCCAGGGCATCGGCACGCCCGGGATGCTGCTCCTGATGGCCGAGACCGATCAGGACGGCCCCGTGGGCTACGCCTGGCTGGCTCTGGCGGGACCGGAGATCGACAGGGCGTGGATCTACGACATCGCGATCGACGAGGAGCAGCGCGGCAAGGGCTACGGCCGGGCGCTGCTGAACGGCCTGGAACAGACCGCCCACGAGCATGGCTGCCGCTCGATCGGCTTGAACGTATTCGCCGGCAACGAGATCGCACGCCGCCTCTATGAGGGGGCGGGCTTCAGCCTCACCTCCTTCCAGATGGCCAAGCCGCTCGGTCCCGACGCCTGAGCCGGCGAGATGGCGAGACCCGGACTCGAACCGGGGACACCACGATTTTCAGTCGTGTGCTCTACCAACTGAGCTATCTCGCCGTGGCGGCCGCGTAGGCCGAGGCCCGATGCTACCGGCTGGAAGGGGCCTCAGCCCGCTTCCCAGGCTTCCAGGTAGGGCAGCGGATCGATTGGATGGCCACCCTGCTGCCAGGGCCCATCGACCCAGATCTCGAAGTGCAGGTGGGGCGTCGTGGCGTCCCCCGTCTGGCCTGCCAGGCAGATCTGCTGCCCGGCGGAGACGGCTTCGCCTTCGTGCACGGTGAACGAGTTGGCCTCGCAGTGGGCGAACATGAAGTCCATGCCGAAGGTGGTGTGCTCGACGACGTAGTAGCCGGCGCCGCCGGACTGGAAGCTGGTCGACTCGATCGTCCCCGCCAGCGGCACCACGTCGGGGGTGCCTTCGGCCGTGAGCACGTCCTGGCCCTCGTGAACGTGGCCTTCCCTGGGGGCGCCGAAACGGTTTTCCGGTCCGCCGAAGTTGTGCAGCCCCTGTACGGGGAAGACCGCGCCGTCGGCCACCGTCTGTGCCGGCGTGGGGTATCCCGTTGCGCTCGGCGCCGGTTCGCTCTTGGGCGCCGGGGCGGGCGTTTTGGCGGGAGCCGTGACAGTCAACGTGGCCACGCCCGAACTCGTGGCGCTGGTCAGCAGATTGCCTCCGTGGTGGTCGTGGGCGCTGATCTTGACCTGGTAGACGCCGGCGGGAACGCGCGTCGAGGTCGACCAGGGGACCGTCAGCCGCCGCCCTGTGTGGACCCAGCCCATGGTGAGCGTCACGAGCGCTCGCCGGGTGCTGAGGTCGAGGATGGAGGCCCGCATGTAGACGGTCCCGACCCCCCGCTCGGTGACCTCGGTGGTCACCTTGGGCGGCTTGCCGGCGATCATGGTGGCGGGCACACGCAGTTCGGCCAGAACCGGGCGGTTGACGGGGAGCGGCTCGCCATATTGGGTGCCGCCCGCAGGGGCGTTGTAGGGGGCGGCCTCTCCGCCGGGTCCGTTGGCGGCCACGGCGGACGCGGGTGGGGCGAGCAGCGCTGCTGTCGTCAGGGCCACGAGGATGGCCCCGCGGAGGGATCTCATGGGGTTCTCTCGGCCCCGGGAGCGCCGCTCAGGAAGCGTGCCCCGGAAATTGCACGAACGTTCGGTGCCCGCTCAGCCCTGTTCGAATTCCTCGACCAGCGCCTTGTAGGTGCGGGCCAGCCCCTCGGCGATCGGCACCTGTGCGCGCCAGCCGAGCTCGGCGGCAGTGTGGGAGGTGTCCAGGCAGCTGTGCTGCAGCTCGCCGGGGCGAAGGTCGGCCAGCTCGGGCTCGATCTCCACGCCGGCCGTTTCGGTCAGCCCGCGCCAGATTCCCATGACGTCGGTCTCCACGCCCGTGGCGACGTTGTAGGTGCCCGACCTGCCCGATGCGGCCATCAGCGCCGCCACGACATCTCCGACATAGACGTAGTCGCGCGTGGGTTTGCCGTGACCGTAGAGTTTTGGCGCCCGCCCGCTGTGGATGTGCTCGGCGAAGATGGACACGACACCGGCCTCCCCGTGGGGGCTCTGGCGCGGCCCGTAGACGTTGCCGAGCCGGCAGACGGCATGAGGGATCCCGGACGAGAGCGACCAGGTGTTGACGTAGGCCTCGGCTGCCCACTTGGAGGCGCCGTAGGGAGACAGCGGCGCCGGCGTCCAGGTCTCCGGGGTCGGCATCGGGGCCGCGTCGCCGTAGAGCGCCCCGCCGGTGGAGGTGAAGGCGACAGGGGCTCCGTGACGGCCGGCGGCCTCCACGACATTGAGCGTCCCGCGGACGTTGACCTCGCAGTCTCGGCCGGGGTCGGCAACGGAGGCGACGACGCTGGCCTGGGCGGCCAGGTGGAAGACGGACTGTGGCTTTACCTCCTCGAAGACCCCCAGCAGCCCCTCGAAGTCGACCACGTCGAGGCGGCGTAGCTCGGCGCCGGAGGCGACGCGCTCGGCTTTTCCCGCCGAGAGATCGTCGATCACGGTCACCTCGCGGCCGTCGGCAAGCAGGGCGTCAACCACGTGGGAGCCGATGAAGCCGGCCCCGCCGGTCACGATCGCACGTTCACTCACGCCGGGGAATCTACCGAAGCTCAGACAGAGGCCGCAGAGGCGGGGCTGGCCAGCAGCGCCTCGACCGCTTCGACGGACTCGTCGATCCGCTCGAGGACTCTCATGTCTGTCCGTTCCCCGGGCATGCTCCCCCCTACGGCAGGGCCGCCGAGGACGATCGGCAGCTCGGGGTGGCTCGTGCGCAGGTCGCGCAGTGCGATGGCAACGGCGTCCGATTCACCGGGCGCCGTGGCACCGACGACGACCACGTCAGGGGACTGGCTCTCGACCATCGCCAGCAGCCGCTCGGGCGAGAGGTCCGTGTCGAAGATCGTCTGGAAGCCCGCGGCGGCCAGCTGGTCGTGGACCATCTGCAGACCCAGGGTGTGGCTGTCCCCCGCCACGCCGGCCAGGAGGACCCGCTCGCGGCTGGGTTCGGTTCCGCCGGTCATGTAACGGTAGAGCGTCGCCAGTACGCGGCGAACGATCGTCGAGGCGTGGCGCTCGCGCTCGACGCCGAGGTTGCCCGATTCGGCCAGCACGTCGAGGCGGCGAAGGGCGGGCCCGATGACCTCGGCGTGAAGCGTCGTCGGCGTGATGCCGTCCTCGATGGCTGTGGCAATGGCGCCCTCGGCCATCTCGGCGTCGCCCCGTTCCAGGGCGGTGGCGAAGGTCTCAAGCGTGCTCTCCACGAGCGCCTCGGGGTCGAGACGCAGCTGCTCGCGGGCGTCCGGGCCGGAGCGCCCGAGGACTTCCATGAAGGCATCGAGCAGGACCGGGTCGAAGTGGCGGCCGCGCTGTTCGCGCATCATCTGCACGGCGTCCTCGACCGAGAAGGCCTTGCGGTAGACGCGGTCGCTGGTCAGCGCATCGAAGACGTCGGCGACGGCCACGATGCGGCCCTCGATCGGGATCGCCTCGCCCTTCAGGCCCCGCGGGTAGCCGCTGCCATCCCACTTCTCCTGGTGGCTCAGAGCAATCGTCGCGGCCATGTCGAGGATCGAGGAGGAGGAGCCGCGAACGAGCCGGTGGCCCTCCTCCGCGTGCGTCTCGACGATCGCCCGCTCCTCCGGTGTGAGCGGCCCCGGCTTGAGCAGGATGGCGTCCGGGATGGCAACCTTGCCGACATCGTGCAGCGGCGCCGCGTGGCGCAGCCGCTCACAGAACTCGGCATCCATCCCGATGTGCTCGGCCAGCAGGACCGAGAAGCGCCCGATCCGCTCGATGTGGGCTCCGGTGTCCTCATCGCGGAACTCGACCGCCATGGAGAGACGCTGAACGGTCTCGGCCTGGGCGATCTCCAGCTCCGACAGGGCTCGTTTGAGCTCGCTGGTGCGACTCTCGATCTCGTCCTCGAGGGCCCCGCGGCCGCGCTCGCCGAGCTTGCGCCCGATCCCCGCGGCGGCGAGCGCCAGCACGACGACGCCGACGGCACCTGCATATGAGACTCCGCCGACAGCGATGCCGGCCAGGGCAGCCACGCCCAGCGAGATCCAGACTGCCAGGGGAACGCGCGAGGGACTCCACGGCTCGCCGGCAGCTGCGGGGGTGCCCGGCCAGAGGACTCGGTGGTGGCGCTCAGACACTGAATGGCTCGACTTTGGCGGTGTGCGGCTCTCGCGCCCAGATGGCGGCGAGGCGGACCCGGAATCGGGCGCATGAAGAAGGCTGGCTTGCACTGCACCGTTCACTGAGAACTCTCGCATCCTTGTCCGGTCCCCGTTTTTCGCGCGTCCTCACACGGGTCGGCACCCCTGTGAAGGCTTCTGATTCGGACTGCCTACTCCTGGACATATGTCCGAATCGGCTGATCAGCCTCCGTTCTGAAGCTTGCTGATGTCAATTGCGTTCTTGGGGGCGCTGATTGTGACCGGCGCGTTCCACGCCTCGAACAGCACTTTGCCTGCTTCGCTGCCACCCTTGGAGATCTCCAGCGGGTAGGCCTTACCGGTGGTGGCCACGAAGAGCGTGCCCCCCTTGGTGGTGTCGTTGACGCCCACTGCGGCCTGGCCACCGATCGTCATCTTGGATCCTTTGGCGAGGGTTCCGTGATTCGCCAGGGCGCTGTCGATCAGCTTGCTCAGGTTCGTCAGGGAGGCCAGCGAGGCGAGTTCGCCGCTGTTGGCTGGCGCCTTCAGCCAACGCCCTTCCAGCAGCTGCGCGGCCGCGGCTCCGCCGACGTGGCGATAGAAGGCCGCGTCGCCGTTGATGTAGACCGAGCTTCCCGTCTGGATGAGATCGATCGAATAGCCTTCCTGGCCGATCTTGCCCTTCCCGCCCTTGCCGGCCAGCAGTTCCAGGTCCAGCGTGATCGGCTTGCCACCGGTGGTGATGGAGCCGACGATGTGCACCGAGGTGGCTTCGGAGGCGGCCTGTTTGGTCGCCGCCAGGATCTGCGCCGGGGTCTTCGATTCGACGCCGTTGCCGGAGCTCGAGGAGCTCGAGGACGTCGTGGTGGAGGACGAGGAGGACGACCCTCCACAGCCCGCGACCAGCAGGCCTGCCAGCAGCAGGAAGATAAGGAGTGCGGCGGGTGGGGTCCGTTTGGGGTAGCTCATCGCGCAGACTCTAGCCAGCGGCGCGGGCGCCAACTACAGCTGCGAAGTGTCCGTGCCCAGGCCGAGCAGGACCCGGCCGGCCAGCTCCCAACTCGCCGGCGCGACCATCATGTGCTGGGTCGCCACGTTGGCATCGCGGAAGCAGCGCTGCAGAGGGCTGTCCGCGTAGATCGAGCTGCCACCGCCCGCGCGGTACATGGATGTTGCGACCTCGGCCGCCGTGGCCGTCCCGTGGGTCGCCGCCAGGCGCAGTCCGAGCTTCAGCTGATCGCTCAGCCCAGCGCCCGCTTCAGCGGCGCTCCAGGCGTTTGAGATCTGCTCGAGTGCCAGCGCCCGGGCTGCCCGCAGAGCGGCCTCAGCCCTCGCGAGCTCGCTCTGGATGGTCGCGCGCTCGGCCAGCGAGCGGGCTCCGGGAGCCGGGCGCTTGGCACCGGCCAGCTCGATCAGCGCATCGATCGACCCCCGCGCGATCCCGAGGGCCACCGCTGCGATTCCCAGCGCAAGCAGGCCGAACAGCGGGAAGGCATACAAGGGCCCGGGCTCGCGGGGCAGGTCGCTGAACAGCGAGACCCCGAACCTGGAGGGCACCGTCAGGCCCTCTGCGGCCACGTCGTGACTGCCGGTGCCGCACAGGCCCGAGACGCTCCAGGTGTCGATCACCTCCAGCTCGTGCTTGGCCATGCCCACCAGGCGCACGTCGGGGCGTCCCCCCTCCAGCAGCTCGACGCCCTGCTCGCCCTCGACCACGCAGCCGCCGAACATCCAGTCGCTGTGGCCGATGCCGCTGACGAACGCCCACCGTCCCGAGACGACAAGCTCGTCCTCCGCTCGGCCCGCCCGGCCAAGCGGCGCGAAGACCCCGCCGGCGATCGAGCTGCCGCGGGCGAAGATGGCCTCGGCATCCTCGGCGGACAGGTAGGCGCCCAGCACCGCCGTCGTCGAGGCGATCATGGCGCACCAGCCGCTGGCGCCGTCGGCGCGGCCCAGCGTCTCCAGGGTCTCGAACAGTTCGGCCGCCGTGGCCTCGGGGCCGCCGGCGGAGCGGGGCAGGCAGAGGTGGAGCAGTCCGCCCTCGCGCAGCTGCGCGACGAGCTCGGGCGCCAGCGCCCGGTCGCGCTCGGTCTGCTGCGCGAGGGAGGCGGCCAGTGGCGCCACCCGCCTTGCCGCCTGTAGCGGTGACTCACCTGTCACGCCAGGGAGACTACGCGAGCAGCACACCACGCCGGCCTTTCCGGCGCCACTCGGGCGCCGGCCCTGCCGAACGCCCCGGGCGTCGCGACTGTCGAGGCTCTAGGGTCCAACGAGTGACCGATCAACAGGCGCCCGGGACACCGGAAAAGAACGTCGGTGCCATTTATGAGAAGCACTTCGGCGATCGCAAGCGCGAGCGGCGACTGCTCTCGACTGCCTCCTTCTTCGCGACCTTCGCCACCGTGCGGGGAATCACCCACGCGATCCGTGCAGAACGCGGCCCATTCCGCAACATCACCTCGGGCGGACGCCACATCCATCACATGACCTTCGGCATCGTCGGCCTGCTCGTCGTGGGATACCTGTGGCTGATGGAGATCGGCATCGTCGAAGGACGGCTGGCCTCCCGGGTGACGGCCCTTGCCTACGGCAGCGGCGCCGCCCTGACCCTGGACGAGTTCGCCCTGTGGCTCAACCTCGAGGATGACTACTGGACCAGCCAGGGCCGCGAGAGCATCGACGCCGTGCTGCTGTTCGGCTCGCTGCTCGCCCTCAGCGCCATGGGCCGAGGATTCCTGCGCGAGCTCATCAAAGGGTGAGATGGCCGGACCGATTGTCGACTTTTAACCCTCCCGCACGCCAACTCCACTCGCTCGCCTTCCATTGGCCAGATCTGGTCGTGTCCGAGACGGCCAGCAATCCGCTGGCGCCCAGCGAAATGGGCTGCTTCAGCGATGGCTACGGTCCCGCCGGCAAGCCGTTCCTGGCGACGTTCCAGCTCGTTCGGTCGAGCCGTTCGACCGTCCTCCGGCGGTCCTCAGCGCCCACCCCCGTGAACCGGCCCTGTGCGGACCGGCGCCACCGTTGGCCTGAGGGCCCTCGCCGCGAAGCCCCCGTCCTCGGGACAGGACGCCCGAAAGTGCGCACCCTGCGTACCCCGATCTATTTGGATGAGCCGAACAGGGTCCGTATTCGAACACCCTCATTCGCTGTCGCATAGGACTAGTATTGTCGGCGCATGGATGCCTGAGACGCGGTGGGTTGGGCACGTCATGCACACAAACTGGAGGTCGGCCGAATGAATCGTAAGCCAGCAATGCTCGGCGGCTTGGTTGCCGTCGTAGCCCTGAGCGTGGTGCCTGCGAGCTCCGCGATCGACTACTACCCACCGCCCACGATCACCCCACATTCGGTGACGGCCAGCCTGGGCACCAAGCGTGTCAAGAAATTCCCGGCCAAAGTCAAGGTCAAAGGCCGCGTGACACTGCCGAGCGGCGTTACCCTCAGCGACGGCTGCAGCGGCAAGGTCACAGTCACCTTCCGCACCAAACACCACAAGGTCATCGCCAAAGGAACAAGCAAAGTAAGCTTTGGCTGCTCCTACAGCACCACGGTCACGCTCAAAAAGCACCTCAAGAAGCAGACCTTGCTTGTCGGGATCGTGTTCGGCGGCGGCACAGGACTCAAAGGTCTGAAAGGTCCCACCCTGAAGCTGCCGGTGGCCTAGGGCTCCGAGCTCGGCTGGACTCATCACGAGGAACATCGCTCAGCCGGCTCTGCCGGCGGGCGCTGCCCTCGCCGAAGCGGGGAGCTTGGCCCAGCCGGCCAAGCCCCAACGTGTCGCCTGACGTCCCGAGGCTTCGCAGGGTGGCGAGAAGGCGTCACACCATCATCGCCGCAGAAGGACTATCCGCGTGCGAATGCGTAGAAGCCCGGCTTGCGGGTTCCGTTCGCTTCGATCAGCCCGCCGTAGCTCAGCGGCGGTTCGTCGTACAGGTGGATCCAGCCGACGGCATAGATGCTGGAGGCGTGCGCGGCGAGGCTGAGCCCATCGCTGATCCAGCGTGCCTGCAGGGGCGGGGCAACCCAATAGTCGAACTCTTCGTCGGCCGCCGTGGGGATCGTCCACTCCGAGACGAAGATCTTCGGGTGCGGGTTTGCCGGTCTGCCCAGATTGCGCGAAACCAGGCCCGCGAGCCGGCCGAGGTCTGAGAAGTCGATCGCGCCGGCGGGCTCAGGCGGGTTGGAGGCACTCGGAGCCCGGTCGCTGAATGGGTTGTGCCCGTACATGTCCAGGCGGGGCGGCCTCCCGTTCGCCAGGCGCATGTTCTCGATCCACTGAACGGGAGGGATGTCGCCGGTGCTGGGAGTCATGCCCCCGATGACGAGATTGGCACGGTCGACGCCCTTCAAGGCGCCGTAGGCCGCATCGAGGATCCTCGCGTAGAGATGGGGCGCCACCCGCTGTCGGGCGTCCAGGGGCTTGCCCGGTGACGCCCTGGCGATCGGCTCGAAGTCCTGATGACGAGAGGGCTCTCCCCAGATCATCCACAGGTGGACCGAGGGGTAGCGCCTGGCAGCCGCCATCGCAAAAGCCGCGAAGTCCCCGGGCTTGCGCGGTGCCCAGTTAGACGGCTTGGCGCCGTTGGCCCAGGCGGGCGCTCCGATGATCTCCAGAGCCACTTTTATGTGGTCCCGTTCGGCTTCGGCGATCGCGCTGCCGATCTCAGCCGGCCACGCATAGGCCGGGTCGTCGGGATTGGACGCGTCCACCGGCTCCCGTGCGGCGATCGTGCTCCAGTCGAGACGGTCCTCGTAGATCCTCACACCAAGGGCCTGATAGATCGGGAACAGCGAGGCGCCGTGGCGGATCGCCGGCCCCCAGATCGCCTTGAGCGGTGCGCCCCCGCTGGGAGCGGCAATCCACAGCAACGTGAGAGCTGTGGCTGCGACGGTGCGCAGGAGTCGGGGGGCGAAGTGGGGCACGATTACTGCGACGTCTCGATGTGTTGGATCGGCGACTCTACTCGGCCAATCAGCATGCCGGGAATTGCTAAGTTACGCCGCAGCCGATCCGAAGGGTCAGAAGAGCGCCGACATGTCAACGCCCGAGCTCGCCATCCCTCCTGCAGATCTCGCGAATGTCGCTGACATCTACTGGCGATTGCTCGACGTTCGAGCGCGGTTCCCGGGGGCGCCGCTGATTCGCATCTCCCCGGACTGGCGCGAGCGACCAGTACCGTCGGGCGCGGCGGCGCGCCTGTTCCGTGAGCACATGGGATCGGCTCAGACGGTGCTCGACGTGGGCGCCGGGGATCGCTATTGGGCAGACGTGCTTCGTCGGATGGGGATCACGGCCGAGTATCGCTCCGCCGACTTGGAGACTCGCCACCATCACGACTACGGCGACTTCCTGGCGATCGAGGATCGCGTTGACGCGGTGATGATGCTCGAGCTGCTCGAGCATCTTCCGCTCGAGGTCGGCCTGCGTTTCATCGAGCACGCACGCACCTTGCTGAATCCGGGCGGTGTGCTCGTGATCGGCACCCCCAACACGCATCACCCTCACTGGGTGTGGAGCAGCTGCGTTACCCACGTGAGGCCGTGGCCCGTCCAGGACCTGTGGGCGATCTGCCAGATCGCCGGCCTCGAGCGGGTGTCCGTGTATCGCCAGATGCTCGTCACGCCTCGGCGTCGGGTGCTGCTGCCGGCGCAGCTCGCCCTCTCCAAGCTGCTTGGCATAGATCCCGCTTACGGGCTCTTGCTGTTTGCTCACAAGCCGCTGCATGCCTGAGGCGAGAGTCCTCTTCGGGCCTGGCAGGGGTCACCGCTTCGAGGTTCCCTCCCGGCCCGTAACGCACGCGCGCCAATGGGCTTCGCTGACGCTGGGCCGTTACGAGCCGGACGTGACCGGTTTCATCGCCCGGCGCATGCGTGGATCGCGCGTGTTCTTCGATGTCGGCGCGCACACCGGCTACTACACGCGTGTCGCCTTGAGGCTGATGCCGCCCGACGCGAGCGTCGTGGCGTTCGAGCCGGACCCCGCGGCTGCCGGGCGTCTCCGCGCTGCGCTCATCGATCCCCGTCTGAGCGTGCGCGAGGAAGCGCTGGGGCGCGAGGATCATCTCTCGGTTCTCGAGCGGCGTCCGGGGGTAGCTTCACGCGTTCGCGGTGAGTCGGTCGCGGGCGAGCGCTTCGAGCGGACGGAAACGGTGGCAGTTCGCTCACTTGACGGCCTGGCAGAGGCCGGCTGCGTACCGCCTCCGGACATCGTCAAGCTCGACGTCGAGGGCGGCGAGCTACTGGTGCTGGAAGGCATGCGCGGACTGCTGCGTGCGCAGCCCACCGTTGTCGTGGAGTGTCATTCGATGCCGTTGCTCAGCGATGTCCTGCAGCTGCTGATCGAGTACGGATACGATCATCTCGAGGTCACGCGCGGCGGCGACGATGTTGGCCCGCCGACCGTTTTCGCGACCTGCGACACCGGCGCGGCCGCGGGTCAACCGGCGAGCACCTCACGGTAGACATCAACGGTTCTCTGCGCCACCACCTCCCAGCTGAAGCCGGCAGCGCGACGCAGTCCCGCGGCCCGCAAAGAGTCGCGCAGGGCGTCGTCCGCGAGCAGGGTCTCGAGCGCCGAACTGAGCGCCTCGACGTCGCCCACCGGAACGAGCACGGCCGCATCACCGGCGACCTCAGCAATGCTTCCGACGCGCGTAGCGACCACCGGCGTACCGCTGGCGAAAGCCTCCACTAGCGGGAAGCCGAAGCCCTCCATGTCCGTGGGGTAGGCGACGAGCCAGGCACGCCGGTACCAGGCCGCGAGCTCCTCCTCGTCGAGATAGCCACAGAGGACGACCCCGGGGCCGAGCCGGCGCTCCGCGAGCTCGACGAGCGCCGCGGGCGCTGAACCGGAGAGAACCAATCGTGCCGACGGGATGCTGGTACGCACACGCACGACCGCCTCGACGAGGTCCATGACACGCTTGCGAGGGTCGTAGCCGCCTGTGTAGAGGATCGTCGGCTCCGTTGTTCGCCTATCGCCGTCGAGCACGCGGAAGCGCGGATCCACGGCCAGCGGAATCACGTGGTAGCGCTGCTCCGGCCAGCGCTCAAGCGCGGCGTCGAGTGTGGCCTGCGAGGCGACGATGACAGCCGCCGCGCGGCGCATGTGTGCGCGCAGCAGGGTGTTGTAGTAGATGCGGAATCCGAGCTCATACGAAGATGCGCCGTCGATTGTGGCCAGGTCGAAAAGCGTCAGCACAAATGGACAGAGCGGACGCACGGGTCCCTCGCTCCAGGGGAGGTGGAGCAGGTCCAGCCGCCGCGACAGCGCCGCCATACGCACTTGCTCTTGGATCGCTCGACGAGCAGCCGGTGTCCCGCGCCCGACGGTCATCGTCTGCGGCCATGCCGCGGCGCCGTCGACGTCGATGGCTGCGATGCGCAGGTCGCTCACCGCCAGCGCAGTCATCGCGCGCATCAGGTTCCGGGTGTAGCGCGCGATGCCGGTCTGCGGCCAGAGCGTGGTGCGCCTGACGTCCACGCCGACGATTGCCGGGCGATTCACCGGCGAGCCGCCACCAGCTCGCGGTACAGCTCCCTGTGGCGTGCCACAGCCACGGCGCTCCCATGTGAGGCCTTCAGATCCGCGAGCGCGCGTTCGCTGAGCGGTGCGCGCAGCGCGGGGGTGTCCAGGATCCTTGCCGTCGCGGTGATCATTTCCTCGACTGCCTGGGGAGCGACAACGAAGCCCGTGCTGCCGTCGGCGATCAGCTCCCCCACGCCGCTCGCACGAGCAGCGACGACCGGTACACGCTCGGCAAGCGCCTCCTGCACGACGCGCGGCTGTCCCTCCCAGCGGCTGGGGTGGATCAGGACGTCGAAGGCAGGCATCAGCCTGCGTGCGTCGTGGACCACACCCATCATCTTCACCTGATGCCCGACGCCCGCCTGATCCAGCCTCGCCTGCACCTCCCCACGACTTGGGCCGTCGCCGATCAGAACCGCGTGCGTGGCCGGTCTGCTTTTCAGCAGCGAAGCGAGAACGCCTGCCAATGTCCGCGGATCCTTCTGCTCGACGAACCGACCGACCCAGCCGACGAGGTCGACCTCCTGCGAGATACCCAGGTTCGCGCGCGCTCGTGCCCGCGCGCGCGCGAACTCCGGATCGATCGGCTCAAGCCTGACCAGCTCGGGGATGACGCGATAGATACCGGGACGGCCGATGCCCAGCTCCAGGCCCTCGTCGCGGTTGTCTGCCGAGACGGCCACGAGCGCGTCGCAGCGCCTGGCGGCACTGCGCTCAAGTGCGATGAACATCTTGCGGCGCCGCGGCGAATCGGAGGGCGTGTGGCCCCATCCGTGAACGGTGTGCACCACCCGCGCAGGCAGTGGCGCGGCCGCGAAGCGCCCCACGATGCCGGCCTTGGAGCTGTGGGTGTGAACGATCTCGCCGTCGAGGCCTCGCAGCGTGCGGCGCAGCGCATGCACCGCCACCGGATCCCAGCGCGGGCTCAGCTCCCGCCTGAGTGACTCGACGACGCTCACGGGAGCGATCGCCGCCGCGCGGTCCTGCAGCGAGCCCTCCGCACCGGTCTGGGGGCCACAGACGATCCGCAGGTCGAACTCGTCGCTCAGCGCCTCGCAAAGTGCCAGGACGCTGAGCTGCGCCCCGCCTACGATCAGGCGGGTGATCACCTGAACGATACGAGGACGCCGGCCGTTCATCGACCTTCGAATGCCAGGTCTGCCAGTGCGTCCCCGATGGTGTCACGAAGGACGGTTTGTTCGGCGAAACGCTCGAGCGCGTCACTCTGCGCGGCGACGCCCATTCGTGTGCACAGCGACGGATCGTCCAGCAGTGCCCTCAGCGCATCGAGCACGGACTCGGGCTCGCCCTCCGGGCACAGGAAACCTGTTGTGCGGTCCTTGACGATCTCGCTCACCCCGCCGTGGTCGTAGGCCACGACTGGCCTGCCGGCGGCCATCGCCTCCACACATACGCGCCCGAAGCTCTCGGGGACGCTTGACAGCTGCAGCAGCACGTCGAGGCGCGCCATCGTCTCCGGCATCCCTGCCGGCGTGCTCGAGACGAGCTCGACGGCCTCGGCCCGCTCCGCTGCCCGGCGGACTCGCTCGGCGTACTCGCCGGCACGCGGCACGTTCTTGCTCACATCCCTACCGACCAGCAGCAGCGAGACGTCCTCGCCGCTCGCGCGCAGGCGCCCGGTGAGATCAATGGCCAGCAGATGGTTCTTGAGCTCGACGAGATCGCCGACAAGGCCCAAAGTGCGGACTTGCTTCGCGGCCGGTACCGCGGCATAGCGGGACAGATCGAAGCGGACGGCGCGCACCTCGGCGCCGCGCCCGCGCAGCGCCGGCTGCGTCGCCGCAGCCGCCGAGTAGGTGAAGATCCGCCTCGCGCGGCGGGCTGCCAGTCGCCAGGCGCGCGCAGCCGGGCCGGGTGGGACGACCTCGTGCACGACCCATGCGCTCCGACGAGCCGGCCCTAGCACGCAGGCCGTGGCGAGCTGGCTGCGAAACCCGAACGCGCACACGGGCCCCGGCCGGCGGGCCAGCGCCCTGGCGAGCATGGGCAGGTAGCCACCAAGCGCCCACAAGCGCCGTGGCAGCCCGCCGGTATCCAGGTGCGAGTCAAAGCGCGACATTGAGGTCAGCTCCCGGGGAATCGCGAGCGTCTCGATGCTCTGCGCGAGCGGCTCAAGTGCCTCGTGCAGCGGACCGTCGCCTGGAAGGACCGCGTTGATCGCCACGCCCCGCCGTTGTACGGCGCGTAGGAACTCGAGATTGAAAAGCTCGCTTCCACCAAGCGCGTCGGAGCTGAAGACGGCCAGCAGCGCGGGCTCGCTCATGCCCCTCCGGAGAGTCTCTGCGCGAAGGCCAGCGCGAAGTCGGCTTGGCTGAGCACGTCATTGGCCGGGGCAAGTCTCACCGTCCCATCGCTGCGGCGCGACGCGAGTATGGAGGCAAAAACGGGTTCGGTGAGTCCCGCTTCCCCATACGCCGCGAGCGTCCTGAGTGCGAGGGCTACGCCGTCGGGCTGGCCGCTGGTGAGATCGTTCTTCGCCACTTCCCCGCGGGCATCAAACGTCCCGTTGTACATGGCTGGGACTCCACCGCCGGCGATCCCGGCCGAGTCCTTCGAGCCATCGGCGACCAGGTCGAACAGCGTGCTGGCCCATTCCGCCAGGCTCATCGGCTCGCGACCTCCGACAGACGCATACCAGCGACCTACGGCGGCCTGTGAGGAGTAGACGGTGCGCAGCGCCGCTCGAGATTCAGCCTCGAGTCCGGGCGCGCCCAGCGCGCCGGCGCGTTGCAGCAGCAGCGCAGCGTTTGCGCTCAGCGCGATATTGGGCCCCTCGGCGGGCGACTCGCGCACGCCGGTCGTGCCGCCGGGGGAGGAGATCCAGCCGAGCGCCGGGTTGCTCACGGCGGCGGCAGCCGCGAGCGCGGCGGTGCGATAACTCGGATTCTGCGTCGCGGCGTAGGCTTCCGTGAGCGCCAGACCCGCTCCCGTGGTGGCGGCCGGGCTCAATCCGGATCCTTTGCCGGCACCAAAGAAGCCTGTCACGCCCGCGCGTGTGACCTGCGCGCGAAGCAGATCGTTCGCGAACTGTTGTGTGAGGGCATAGGCGTAGGTGGACCCTGTCCGCTTGAACGTGAGGGCGGCCGCTGTGGTGAGCGGCGCGAGCGCTTCGCTGGAGAGCAGGTCGATGTGCGTGGCCTCGCTGCGCAACAACGAGATCGACGCGTCGGCGAGTTCGCTCGTGGTCTGTGCAGGGGCGCCCTCCGGAGGCGCCTGGCTCTGGAGATCGGCGCGATGGGTGCTGCAGGCCGTGAGCGCCACGCACGAGAGCGATGCCGCGCACGCGGCCAGAAGCGATCTGGTCCTCATGGCGCGGACATTACGGCAGTCCGAGCGGGCCGTCCCACGAGGAACACCCCCACGACGAATGGGAGTACGCCCTCAGGGAGCGCGAGGCGGTCGAGCGTCATCGACATGACCACCGTCCCGAGCACGAGAACCGCTCCCGCCAGCACCTCCACCCGATCGGCCCCTCCCGTCAGCCTCAGGCTCGCCCGCCGCGCGATGGCCGCGAGCGCCGCGCAGGCGCCGAGCAGCCCGAGGATCCCCGTCTTCAGTGCGATCCAGACGGGCAGCTCGTGGGCCCATCCCGCGAGCACGGCAGCTCCGTTGACGTTCTTTCCCACGAAACGCCCACCGAGGCCCTGGCCGAGATACTTCCTTGCCGCTGAGAGCCTCAGGAAGCTGTCGATCTCATCCTTGCGGAAGTTGAGGCCGACGTGCGGCGCGTCGGCGTGGGTCAGCCGGGAGGCAACGCCTCCGAGCGCGGTCACCACGAGCACCACCAGAGCAAATCCGCAGCCGAGCACGAGCGTGCGCCTGGAGAGATGCGGGCGCCAGAGGTAGCCCATCGTCGCCAGCACCGCCACCACCAGGCCGAGCGAGACAAGGGCACTGGTCCTCGTCGCTGAGAGCCCCAGGGCCCACAGGCAGAGGACCCCGGCCACGGCCAGCGCAGAGCGCACAATCCGGTTCGGAGTGGTGGTGGCCAGCAGCAGGGCGACGGCCGGCATAAGAATCATCAGCGTGTCCCCGCCGATCAGGATCGTTCGTAGCTTGCCCGCGTCGTAGTAGCTGGTGGCCTGCAGCCGGTCGAAGGGCCCGATCGCGTAAATCGCACTGATGTGTATTGCGGCCGCCTTCAGCGCCGAAGCCACGCCCACCACCACAATCGACCAGAGGATCGCTCGGGATCCTCCTCGCCGGCAACGGCTCGCAAGTACCCAGAACAGCGCCGCTAGGACGATCAACCTCAGATCGGCGCGCAGGAAGCCGTCCACCGGATGGCCGTACGCGAGCCACATCGCGCCGGCGTAGGCGACCGCGAGCAGTGCGAGTAGACCGAGAGCCCCGGGACGCCGTCGCGAGCGGATCGACGCGAGCTCCGATCTCCATCCAACAGCGAGGAGAGCGATGACCCCCGCGGCCGCCGCGGCGTCGATCAGTCGCAGCGAGCCGAGCAGCGCGTGGCCGTTGCCGAGCTGACCGTTGACTTCAGGACCGATCAGCGCCATCAGCGCGAGCATGTAGCCGCTAGCCAAGCTGCTCTTCGTCACGGACAGCAGCGCCGCCACACCGCATGCCGCCACGACTGAGACGAGATACGCGGCCTGTTCTCCGGTGAAGACGAACAGCGGCCACGCGATCGCCAGGATCAGCAGGCCGGCCAGGCCCAGCCATCGCTGGGTCTCGACGGTCCAAACCCGCGTTCTCGGCGGCAGTGCGGCGAGGGCAGAGCTCACAAAGCTGTCGATCGTCTCGCTCCCAGGGAAGATGCGCAGGCATCCTCGAGCTCGGACCAGAATCGCTCGGAGTTGATGCTCACGCGCTCGGGGTCCTGCCAGTCACGCGGCTCGTAGCTGGTCACGCCGACGCGGTCGTTGAGGACGAGCTCACAGCCACACAGCCCGGCCTCGACGACGGCCCTGCCCATCGGCTCGCTCCAGCGCGGCAGGTGCGCGAATGTCCGTGCCCTGTTGAAGACGGTCGGCAGAGCCGCGTAGGGCATCCGCCCCAGCCATGTCCCTCGGACGGCCTCGCCCAGGTGGTTCGGGCCCACGAACGTCAGGCGCTCCTCTCCGAAGCGCTCGATGAGGTTGTCGTAGCCCTTGGCTCGGTTGATCGTTCCCACGTAGAGCACGTCGATGTCGCGAGCCAGGCCGAGCGGACGAAAGCGCGAGGTGTCGATCTGCGGGCGACTGTAGAGCACCACGGCTGGGAGCGGGGTGTCGATGACCGTCTCGATCATTCGACGCTGCATCGGTGAGACGAAAGCGGCACCCCAGGCCCCCCCATAGAGCCTGTTCGCCCAGTCGCGCGAGCAGCCCGTGGGACAGAGGCTGCGATCCCCGTGGCAAGGGAGGTCGAGGGAGCAGACATCGACCCACGCATCGGCGAGCACCAGCGCGCGGCCGCTCGCGAGTGCGCGCTCGATGATCGGCTCTGGAAAGCGGTCGCTGCGTGGGCCGTGGTTGCGGATGTTGGCCAGCACGAACAGGTCGGAGCTCCAGTCAACCGGTACCCGGCGAGCGATTCTGGTCCTGCGCATTAGGCGCTGCGGCCGCCGGCGCAACCAGGGCGAGATCGAGATCTGATGGCCGCGGCGCCGGCCGGTATCGATCAGCTGGCGGTTGTGGAGCTCGCCTCCGCCGGTGAACTCGAACGGGTCGAGATATGAGAGCCAGGTGATTCTCACGTCGCCGCGGACACCTTACGCGGGACGGAGCTCCAGGAGGAACTGGACGGCGAACAACGTGCGCCAGCGCTCCAGGATTCGCAATCCTCCATCCGACAGGTCGATCATCGGTGGGCGTCCGATCGCGGCGCCCTCCCACGTGAGCTCCCAGCCCGCCTCGCGCGTGAGCTCCAGCGCGCTCGTCCTCGTGAAGAAGCGGAGGTGGGTGCGATCGAGCAGGCCGTTGTCCTGGTAGCGCCACCGGCCCTTGAGCAGTTCGTAGCGCATCGACCAATGAGCCACGTTCGGAATCGAGACGTAAGCCCGTCCTCCCGGCTGCATCAGCCCGCGCGCCGCGTCGAGCACCGCGAGCGGATCAACCAGATGCTCGAGGACGTCGAGGAACAGCACAGCGTCGTAGGAGCGATGACGTTCAGCAAGGAGCTGCTCGAGGGCGTCCTCGATAGTGGAGCTGTAGACCGCGCGGCAACTGGCTGCGGCCAACTCGGCCATGGCGGACTCGGGCTCCACTCCGTCCACCGTCGCTTCACGCTCCAGTCCGAGAAAGGAGGCGGTCGCGCCGGACCAGCAGCCCACGTCAAGGACGTGCGCGCCGCGCCCGATGCGCTCGAGCATTTCCCTGCGCACTCCCTCCGGGCGCTGATCGGGTGCGTAGCGCAGCTCTGGGGTGCTCGCCTCCCACGCACGTGACTTAGGGCCGGGCACCTCCTCATGATAGGAGTAAGCGATCCCTTCGAGCACCCACTCCACCGGCTCCGGGCAAGACTCACCCAACCCGGACATCTCCGTATGCGTTGCCGTCTACAAGCGCCACCGCGAGCCGAACCTGCGCACGCTTGCGGCAAGTCTTCCCGCGGCCCTGGGTGAGCTGAGCTGCGAGTTGATAGTGGCGCTGAATGGCGTCTCCCCTGCCGCCGCGGGGGTCCCGGACGGCGCGAGGACGATCGCGTTCGATGTCAATCGCGGCGTTCCCGTTGCGTGGAACGCCGCCGCGCGCCGCGCACGGGCACCCGTGCTGTGCATCGTCAATGACGATGTGGTGCTGGGCCGGGATGCGCTCGCGCTCCTGCAAGGCGCCCTGGCAGGCGAGACCGCAGCCGGCGTGGTCGGGCCGGTCGGCACGCGCTGGGACATTCCGTCGGCTCGGCACCGCTCCTACCTCGAGCTGGATGGGCACCCTCGAGGATCGTTGCACGAGTGCGAGGTCGTCTCGGGGTTCCTGCTGGCGACACGGCGTCAGCTGTTCGAGGATCTGGGCGGCTTTGACGAGGCCTTCACGCCGTGCGGATTCGAGGAGGTCGACTACTGCACCGCCGTGCGGCTACGTGGAGGGCTTTCGTGCTGCGCGGTCGCGGGCGTGGAGTTCTCCCACGAGTTCGCCATCTCGGCGGCGCGGTCGTGGCGTCGCGTCCGCTTCGACCATCGCAGCGAGAGCATCGCCAGCATCGCGGCGCGCAACCGGCGTCACTTCCTCGAGAAGTGGTCGGCAGCCGCCGAGGGCACCACGACCGGCGCAGAAAGTGAGCGACGCAAGTAGTCGCGTAGCGAAAGACGGCGGGCGAGCAGCAGCGCCGCCGAGGCGAGGATCACCAGCGTCGCGAGCAGGGCCAGTCCGAGAAGCTGCCAGGACGCCAATGACGAGCCGACGCCTGCCACCAGCGCAGTCGGCAGGGCGACCTGCACGATCGCGAACGCCAGGAGGCCCCAGCGTGCCTGCGCACCGGGGCCTCGCAGGGCGAGCTCACGCGCCGTCGCGGCGTTGAAGGCGAGGGCCGGTAGTGCCAGCGATATGCACAGGGCCAGTCCAACCGCCAGCAACCCGACCCGGGTCGCGATAGCCAGCAGGACCGCCGCCAGGACGAGCTGGCGGCTCTTGTAGACAATCATCGGACGGATCTCCCCGCGCGCCAGCAGCGCGGAGGAGAGCAGACCGGTCGAAGCGTGCGCAGCGGATCCCACCAGGATCAGCGCCACCGCCAAGAGATTGAACGTGCTCGTTGCGCGACCGGTCCAGATCGAGAGCAGTGGCGTCTCCAGCGGGATGAAGACGCAGAGGCCGACGACCACCGCGATCACCCCCAGACCGTAAAGGCGCTGCAGGAAGGAGCGCAGCATCGGCGAACCTCCGCGCGCCAGCAGGGCTGTCGCCCGGGGCAGAACCGTCGGGTAGAAGGCGAACAATGGTGCGACGAGGAACTGCCCTGCGCGAATCGCCACGTCAAGGCTCACAAGGTCCCCGCTCGAGAGGGCAACACCGGCGAGGAAGCGCGGGAGCTGAAAGGTGGCGAAGTCGGCCCACGCCGAGATCTGCCAGCGACCGCCGAAGGAGAGCATCTCCCGGATCCCGGGAATGACACCGGCGCCGGCCGGGACGCCCTCGATACCGACCACGAGCGAGCGTGCGAGCAGCACGGCCTGCACGGCGTATGCGCCCACCCAGGCAAACCCGACCGCCTCTGCGTGCGGAGCAACGCTCATGCCGACGAGCAGCAACGGCACGTAGAGCAGCCAGCCGATCGTCTGGTCGCGGTAGGAGGCACCCACGCGGTCGATCCCCTGCAGGACGGAGGCCGCCACGAGCGTGAAGTTCGTCAGGACGAAGGCGACGGCACCCCAGCGAACGATTACCACGGCGGCTCCGACCTCGCTGGGCTTCAGAAAATGCACCAGTTCAGCCAGCGGCCTGGCGGCGAACCACAGCGGCAGGAATACGACGGCCGAGAGCACGAAATAGAAGCCCATTGCGCGCGCGGCGATGCGCAGGACAGGCGAGCGAGCGCCACCATCCACCGAGGCGGCGACCGCGACGTAGCGCACAACAGCCGACGCCACCCCCAGATCGAACAGGCTCTGGATCATGACCAAAGCTCCCGCGAGCACCCACACCGAGTAGAGATCCGCGCCGAGGCCGTCGAGGACGATCGGTACGGCCGCCACCGTGCTCGCGCGTGTGACAAGCAGGAAGGCGGCTGACCAGCCGAACCCGCTCAGCATCCGCGTGTGCCCCCGCGACGCGCTGCTCACCTTCGGAGTCCGCGAGCGGTGGCCGTCGATCTGTGGCGCCTGCGGAGCTCCACCAAGCTCTCGCGTAGCGGCTGCGGAACGCTCGCGACGGCGAGCGTGACGCACCCCTCGAGCGTAGGTCGTGCACGCAGCGAGGCGAGAGCAACGGCGCGAGCGCGCGCCGGCTGGCGAGCGCGGAGCCAGTAGCGAGCGGTCCGCGCGCGCATGATCGCGCGAGCGCGCCGAAGCAGGGGTGCCGGGACATCGCCACCCGCGAGCCGCGTCACCGTGAGCTCCCGATCTGCCTCGAGCTCGGACAACGCGGCGGGCGAGCGCTCGCGGTCGCGCTGGTCATGCACGACGTAGACGACTGCCGGCCGGCTGACCCCGACACACGGTCCCAGCGCAGCAAGCCTCCACCACAGATCGAGATCCTCGACCCCGGCGCGCCTAGCGAACCCCTCGTAGAAGCCACCACATTCGAGGATCGCCGAGCGGAGCGCCAGCGTGGCGCTGGTGGTGGGTACCACGCGCCCCAGGAGCAACTGCTCGCGGGTGACGCTCGCCGGCACGTCATGGCGCCCGACGGGACGCCCGTGATCATCGACGGGGACGGCAGCACCGAAGCATGCGACCGACCGGCGCTCGGCGCAGATGCGCGCGCGGGCAAGCTCGAGGAACTCGGGCTGCCACCGGTCATCGCCATCGAGGATGGCTATCCACTCCCCCGTGGCCCTTCGGATACCGGCATTGCGTGCCGCGGCCACGCCGCGCCCCTCGCCTTCGACGAGGGTGACCAGCTCGCTTTTCAGCTCGAGAACCCGCGCTCTCGTCCCATCCTCCGACATGTCGTCCACGACGATCACCTCGGTGGCCGGACTGCTTTGGCTCAAGGCGCTTGACACCGCCTCCTGAACCGTCCGCTCGCCATCGCGGACCGCGATCACAACGGAGACTGTGGGGCGTATTTCGGGCATCGCACACGCCCTGTCGGCGGAGACAAACGTTACCAACGCTGAACCTCGGCGCAGGATAGGGTGCGATCGCATTCGGCCGCGCGAACCTGACGACAAGCGAGGAAACTAAAGCCGTGGGGCTCGAGGCGCGTCTTTGGTGCGGATTTCTGATCGGTTTCGCGATCTGCTTCATCGCGACCCCCGCGGCGATCAGTCTCGCGGCGCGCACCAGCTTCTACGACGCTCCGGTGGGCTATAAGGGCCATCGCAGGCCGACCCCCTACCTCGGCGGCATGGCCGTCATGGCGGGCTTCCTGCTGGCCGTGCTCCTGCTGGCGGGAGACTGGGAAAAGACGGCGCCGCTGGTCGGCGGTGCGGCCCTGCTCTGGATGGTCGGCACGATCGACGACTGGAGGACGCTCTCGCCGGCACTGCGGGCGCTGGTCGAGGTGGCCCTGGCCGTGCTCGTCTGGTCGGCGGGACTCGGCTGGAGCCTGCATGCCGGCGCAGGCATCGATCTGGCGCTCACCTGCTGCTGGGTCTTTGCGGTCGTCAACGCCTTCAACCTGTTCGACAACATGGACGGGGCCGCGGGCGTGATGGGCCTCGCCGTGTCCGTCGGGGCCGCGACGATCGGCGTGGCGCGCGGGAACGCATGGCTGGCCGTCGGCGCCGCCTCGCTCGGCGGTGCCTGCCTGGGCTTTCTACCCCGCAACCTGTCGCGCCCGGCGCGCATATTCCTCGGGGACGGCGGCAGCATGCCGATCGGCTTCGCCGCGGCAGTGCTCGTGATGGTTGCCGCGCGCACCTCCACCGTTGCCTGGCAATCGCTGCTGGTGGGTCTGCTCCTCGTGGCCGTCCCCGCGCTTGACACCACCCTTGTCGTGGTCTCGCGCCGCAGGCGCGGGGTTCCCGTCCTCAGCGGCGGCCGTGACCATTTGACGCATCGCGCCCGCGCTCACCTCCCGAGCGCCCGCGCCGTGGCGCTCGCGCTGGGAGCGATCCAGATCGTGATCTCACTGGCAGCTGCCCTTGCGATCGAAGGTGGAAGCTCGCTCGTCGTCATCGGCGTGATCCTCTACGTGCTCGCCGGCCTCGCGGCGATCGCCGTGCTCGAGAACGGGCAATTCGAGGAAGTCAACGCACGGGCCGCTCCCGCGGAGATCGACTCCCAGTCCACCAGAGCCCTCTCCCCGGCCGCCCTCCTGCTTGCCCTGCTCGGCCTCGGCGCCGGGCTCAGCCCGTTCTTCTTCGCCTACTACGACGCCTCCGTTTGGGTCCCCATCGGGCTCGGCCTCGTGGTCGTGTGTGCCGTCGGCGTGATCGCCCGCCCGTTTCGGCCCGCCGGCCCTGGGGTCCTTGCGCTCGGCGGGCTGTTCGGGCTGGGCGTGTGGTCGCTTGCCTCCACCGCCTGGGCCGAATCGGTCGAGAATGCCGTCGTCGGAGGCAACCGCTGGCTCCTCTACGGGGCGCTCCTGCTGCTCATGCTGGTGCTGGTCCGCAGCCAGCGACGCGCCGCGATCCTGCTGGGCACAGCAGGGCTGGGCGTCGTGGTGGTCGCGGCGTCGGTGGTGGTGCGCCTGCTCGGCTCCGATCCGGGAACACTTTTTCTCGGCGGCCGCCTCAACGAGCCGCTCGGTTACATCAACGGCGAGGGCTGCCTGTTTGTGATGGGCTTCTGGCTCTGGTCGGCGCTTGCCGAATCCGACCGTCCCCGCTACGCGGCCCCGGGAGCGGCCCTCGCCACGCTGATGGCCTGCCTGGCCATGCTGTCGCAGTCGCGCGGCACTGCTCTTGCGATGCTCGGCTCGATCGTGGTCGTGGTGGCGCTCGCGCCCGGACGGACCCGGCGCGTCTACGCGTTGCTCGCGCTGGCCGCCGGCGTTGCCGTTGCATCCCCTCGGCTGCTGGCGATCTACGAACACCATGCCACCGGGGCAATACCTCCCTCCGCCGGGCACCGGGCCGCGATCGCCGCCCTGCTGAGCGCCGGGGTCGTAGGCGTCCTGTGGGGGCTCCTGACCGCCGGATGGGGACGCCTGTCGCGCTCGGGCACACAGGCGCACCGGATCCGCACCGCCGCGGCCTGGCTGCTGGCGATCCCCGTCGCAGCGGCCCTCGTGGTGGGCGTCGCGTCCGCGCACAGGATCGAGCACGACCTCAGCAACCAGTGGCACGCCTTCACGCATCTGACCGAACCGGGCGACAGCATCAACGCCTCCGCGGCCACTCATTCGCGGCTCCTCTCCGGAGGTGGCAATCGCTACGACTACTGGCGCGTTGCGTGGCAGGTATGGCGCGAACACCCCTTGGCCGGCCTGGGCGCAGGCAACTACGAGCGCGCCTACTACCAGCTCAGGGCCACCGACGAGGACATTCAGCAGCCGCACTCGATCGAGTTGCAGACGCTGGCCGAGCTGGGGGTCATCGGCGTGCTGGCGCTCGCCCTGTTCCTCGCGGGTATCGGCTGGGGCGCGGTGCGCATGCGCTCGCCGGCCGCCCGATCTCGGTTCTCCCGGACGCTGATGACGGGCGCCCTCGGTACCTTCGCCGCCTGGCTGATCCAGACGAGCGTCGACTGGATGCACCTGCTGCCCGGCCTGACGGCAGTCGCCCTGGCGGCCGTCGCCACCCTGATCTGGCCTCGCTGGCTCCCCCCAGAGGCCGGCGGGGCGCACCCCGGCTCCGGGCTCAGGAGGGCGATGACCGGCCGCAGGGCGCTGATCCTCGCCGCCTCCGCACTCCTGTCCACCTTGCTCGTCGCCGGCGCAAGCCTCAGCCGCCAGGGGCTGGGGGATGTCTATCGGGCGCGTGCCGAAGGCGAGCTGGCGTCCGACCCCGCCGCTTCACTAAGCGATATCAATCGCTCCCTGTCAATCGACTCGGACTCGGTGCAGAGCTATTACCTGAGGGCCGCCGCGCTGGCGCATTTCGGAGAGCAGGCGGCTACCAACGCGGCCCTCCACGACGCATTGCGTCTGGAGCCTGACAATTTCGTGACCTGGGCGCTGCTCGGCGACGTTGCCACCCGCGAGCACCGGCCGCAGCAGGCGCTGCAGTACTACCGGACCGCCCACAGACTCAATCCCCGCCAGCCCATTCAGGGGTTTGACTCGCAGCCGCCGGGATGAGAGCGCCGCCCTTCCAACGCCCCGCCCCTGTACTGCATCGCTCACCACCTGCCAGGTGGTAGCTTGTCGGCGTGCTCAGGACAGGCGGTGCGATGGCTACGGTGGTGGTCATAGCCGTCCCCTGGACAGGCGGAGTTGCTCAGGCATCCGGACTGGAACCAGGTGTACATGCGGACCCCGGCTCCCCTGCGGCCAAGGAGTACGCCCTGCCGCTGAACAAGGCCAGGCAGATCGGAGCGAACGGCTCCTCCGCCGGCCAGTCCGGCTCCACGCTGTTCGGCGCGGGCATCGCGCCGCCGGGCGGCGGTGGATCGGGCTCGGGAAGGACGTCCCCCACGCCGCCCTCCCACGGGGGCTCCGGTTCTCACACTGCGCCGGCGCCCGTCACCAACCCGAAGCTGGCATTGGCGGCATCGAGCGTGCGGCCCGCGGGAAGCGGCGGCAGCTCGCTGCTGGCCCTGGTCGGAGGCGGCGTCCTGGTGCTCGCCATCGGGGCTCTCGGAGGGTCGGCGCTCAGGCAGTCCAAAGTCAGACGCGTGACCGAAAGGGAGTAGATGCGTTTTCTCATCACGGGAGGTGCAGGCTTTATCGGCTCCCATCTGAGTGATTCACTGATCAACAGCGGTCACCACGTACACGTGCTGGACGACCTGTCGACGGGCTCGATGCAGAACATCACCCAGCTCAGGACCCAGTCGCGCTTCAGCTACACGATCGACTCAGCCGCCAACCATCGCCTCGTCGCCGAGCTCGTGGACGAGGCTGACATCGTCGTGCACCTGGCCGCCGCCGTCGGCGTGAAGCTGGTCGTCGAGAGCCCCGTGCGCGCGATCGAGACGAACGTTCACTGCACCGAGGTCCTGCTGGCATGCGCCAGCAAGAAGGATCGCCCTGTGCTCCTCGCATCGACCAGCGAGGTCTACGGCAAGAGTCAGGCCCTCCCGTTCAAAGAGGACGGCGACATGCAGATGGGCGCTCCCGACAAAGGCCGCTGGGCCTACGCGTGCTCAAAGGCGATCGACGAGTTCCTGGCGATCGCATATTGGCGCGAGCGGCGGCTGCCCACCACGGTCGTGCGGCTGTTCAACACGGTCGGCCCGCGCCAGACGGGCCGTTACGGCATGGTTGTACCCAAGCTCGTGGGACAGGCGCTCGCGGGCCAGCCGATGACGGTGTTTGGCGACGGCCGGCAGCGGCGCTGCTTCTGTCACGTGGCCGATGTCGTCGGCGCGTTGACGGGCCTGCTCGGGCAGGAGGCCGCCTACGGCGGCGTCTTCAACGTGGGCAGCACCGAAGAGATTTCGATCATCGACCTTGCGAGGAAGATCAAGGAGATGACGGCTTCCTCCTCGGAGATCCGCATGATCCCCTACGAGCAGGCATATGACGAAGGCTTCGAGGACATGTACCGGAGAATCCCGGACACCTCAAAGGTCCACGAGCTCACCAGCTGGCGCCCCACCCTGACACTCGACGACGTCATCCGCGACGTCATCGAGGACCAGCAACAGGCGAGCACACAGAGCGGGGCCGAGCGCGAGGGTGGACGCATCTCGGGAAGCGCCGAGAGCACGCACCGCGGCACGGCACCGATCTACACGGGCTGAGCGCCGCGGCGCCGGCAGCGAATCGCGGTCCCGCAGTGCGGTCCGCGCCTCCGAGGCGAGAGACACATCACGGCAGGCCGTAAGACGTGGGAAGGCCCGGAGAATCAGGCCTCCCCACGTCCTCTGTCTATTTCTTGGCTTTCTTGACCGGCGCTAGAGAGTTGCCGGCTGGGATTTCCGAACAGTCCTGCGGCGCTGTGACGCCGAGGAAGCGGGATGCGAGCCAGGCCTCGGCCTCGGGGAGCCACGGGACGGCGCCCTCGATATGTCCCAGGTGCTGGTATTCGGTGTAGTCCACCGCCACACCCCGTTCGCAGTACTCGCGGGCGAGGCTGCGCACGTCGCCGGCGATCATGACGCCGTCGCCGGGCCCGATGCCCGGCTTGTTCCCGGCTGTGCCTTCGAATTCTTCGCCGCCGTTGCCCTGGCCGATCTGAAGCGGCACCGTCGGTGTGCCTTCCTGGCCCATGATGAGCTTGTTGGCTGTGCGCACAAAGACAGGGATCGATTCCGGCGTCGGGTACTGGGGCTTTGCCAGTTCGGCCCAGGTCAGGCCGGGAACGGACTTCTTGTTGGTGATCGAGACGGTTTCATCTTCTTTGAGGAGTTCCTCGCCGTAGCTGGTCAGATAGGGCGTCAGGTCGAGATGGAACGCCCGGCTGAGGCCGTCCAGTGACATGGGGATCACAGAGGCCCAGCTGCTGCTGCCTTCGATGTATTTGAGGTTGTGCGCCGGGTCTACCAGCACGCCGCCCATGGCTGCACCGACAAGGTCCGAGTTGATGTCCGGGGCGTAGGTCGGCGCCAGCTGCGCGGCCCACTCCGTGGCGATCGCTCCGCCGGAGTAGCCGGCCAGGCCGACCTTGGTCGTGCTCGTCAGACCGGTGGCCGGCGAGCTGAGCGCCGCACGCAGCGAGTCGAGCGTGTTGTAGCCGTAGACGGGCCCTGCGGAGAAGTCCGCTTCCTCCCCCTCGGTATCCGGGATCACGACGGTCTCACCCGCCAGCAGCGACGGCGCGATCAGCCCCGACTCGACCTGCGGTATTTCGCCACCCGACGGGTTGCCGCCGGAGATCGCATAGGAGGGGTCGTCTTCGGTGCTGAGGCTGTCGTAGAAGGACTGGTAGGAGAGCACCGTGGGCGTCAGGGCTTTGACCGGTGGGAGGACCACCGAGGTCACGTTGGCCGTCGGCTTGCCGAGCTCGCTGGTCGAGCGGTAGAGAAGCTGAACTGCGCTCAGCGGCGTTTCGATGCCCTCGATGTGAACCGGCACGGTGCGCGTCTTCAGGACCGTCCCGGGGGCGATCTTCTTGAGCGACGGCTTGCCTTCGTACTTGTAGAAAGGATCCTGCGCCGGCGGGAGCGCGGCGCGGGCGACCGGCACGGCAAGCGCAGCCCATGCAGCCAGCAACACCAGTGCAAGCAGCCCCATGCCCCGGCTACGCCGACGCCCTGCGAGCTCGCGCGCACGCGAGCTCATTCCCATCGTGGCCATCATCGTCCCCCAGCTCCTATCGTCGCGGATCGGATTGATCCCCTCCTGCGCCGAGGGCGCTCTCACAAGCGACCCGCGGACCCACGATGCATACCCGGGGCGATCAAAAAGCAAACCTCGCGAGACACCTCGCCGGGTGCGCTCGTCAGCCGCTGAGCTCCGTCACACCGCCAGGGGAGAGGAGATAGGGCACGGCGTAGCTGGACTAGCCGTGACAGGCGCATAACCTGAGCCCCACAGGTCCTAAAGGCTGCCGGTGCAGGAGCGGTAAGCGTCAGCCACGCTGACGATCGCCTGTACTGCTCCTATGAGTTCGGAGCCGAAGGACACGGCGGCGCCGAGATCGCTAACTACGGCTTTCTCGGATTTCTGCATCCACCCTCCGACTTCTCCGCCGAGATCCTCCGCGTTGCTCGCTCCCCGATTCATAGATGGTGCAAGCGGACGCGATTGGGAACGCGGCGGATGCGTGACCTGAGCTATCGGCGGTCTTCCACGGGGCGATAACCAGCAGGGCGACGACGGGCGCTATAGGCGCTGCGCCGAAAAGATCAGGCAGGCCACGGCTCCGTGATCATCGAGTACGAGGCCCCGCGCAAGCTCCGCACAGCCAGCGCGCCGATCGGATCTCGAATCGTCCCGGGAATGGGCACGATCTTCCTCCGTCACGGTGAGTCTCATAGCGATGCACGAGAGCGCCCTCACGCACGGAGGCACCGGACGGCGACGGGCGCGGCATGGTGCTGGTGCGATGAGCATTGCGCCGCGCCACGCCGAGATAGGCAAATAGCCTGGGAAGAGTGGGACAACGAGGACGCCGACATACGGGGGGATCGGTGCGACGAAGCCCAACCAGTAGCATTTTCGGTTATCTTGAATCGCTCAATGGGGCGTGCTAGATGACCGGTAGCGTCAGGCGGGCAGGGATCCCCAATCCTCGGTTTCGCCCGCTCACTGTGATGACGCTCCTCGCCCTGTCCGTGCTGTTACTGGTATCGCCTGCAGTCCAAGCCGCCGGCTCGGGGCCACCCGCAAATACGGTCCTGCCAACGCTGAAAGGCGCAGCGAAGGTCGGCAAGAAGCTCAAGGCCAAGGCCGGCGACTGGACCGGAACGAAGACGATCACCTACAGCTACCGATGGCAGACGTGCAACGGCCTCGGCGAAGCCTGTACGACCGTCAGCGGAGCCACCACGAGTACCTACACGCCAGGCGCCTCTCAGGGCGGCGACACGCTACGCGTACTCGTTACCGCCAAGAACAGCCGGGGCGAAGCTAGCGCGACCTCCCTAGCGAGCAGTCCGATCGTCTCCGGCGCGAAGACCACGCAGATCGAACTCTGCGGCACGATCAGCAAAAGCGAGACGCTGAGCCCCGTCAACGCATCCCGGTACCTCCTGACCTGCGAGGTCACGATCGCGCCGAAAGTAAAGCTTACTATCGCGCCCGGGACGGTCATAAAGGCTTCATCTGCCAGCATCAGCGGCTGCGCTTACAACGTTTCCTGCTCGATTTTGGTCAACGGGACGTTGGATGTGGTTGGGACAGCGTCTGAACCGGTCACGTTCACGTCGATCAACGACAACACGGTGGGTGGCGCGACCGGCACCGGCTCACCAGAACCCGGCGAATGGGGCGGAATCTTTGCCGGCAGTGCGTCCTCGGTCGTGGACGTCCAGCACGTGCGCATGAGTTATGCAGCGACCGCCGTGTGGGCCGGTGGTGCGGGTGCCACGATCAGGGAAAGTGCGTTCTCTTCGATGTCGTCGGGTGCCGTAGCTGTGAGCAACAGCACGTCGCCGACGGTGACGGCGAACACCGCGACAAACGTCGGTGGCCGTCCGGCGTTTTCCATTGACTCGTCGGACTTGAATCTCAGCCTGCTTGGAGGCAATACGGCCACCGGCTCGGGTAAGAACGAGTTTGCGATCTCGGGCAAGGTCGGCCAAAACTCCACGTTGCCGGGAGGTGCGCTGCCTTGGGCGATCGAGGAATCTCAACCGGCTGGCGGCGGCGAGTACAACGTTCTCGAAGTCCCCGAAGGCATTCAGGCGACAATCGCTCCCGGTGCGGTTATCAAGGCTGGAGCACCCGGCGAAAGCGGCTGCGCTTACAACGTTTCCTGCTCGATTTTGGTCAACGGGACGTTGGATGTGGTTGGGACAGCGTCTGAACCGGTCACGTTCACGTCGATCAACGACAACACGGTGGGTGGCGCGACCGGCACCGGCTCACCAGAACCCGGCGAATGGGGCGGAATCTACCTGCCACAAGACGGCTCGCTCACCGCCGAAGACGCAACGCTTAGTTATGCGCAGACCGCCGTGAACTTTGACGGCAGGCCGAGCCGCCTACAGGATGTGACCATCGCATGGAGCAGCCTCGGGCTTGCGGCCTACGGCGAAATCAGCGTGAGGGGAAGCCTCGTCGGCGACGAAGCAGGGGTGCGCGCCTGCGATTGGGGGGCCGAAGGGTGCGCGGTCGACGCTGCGTACAGCTACTGGGGTAGTCCCGGTGGCCCGACGCCTTCCGGGAAGGAAGCCCGGGCCTGTGGAATGGTGACCTTGGATCCGTACGAGACTGCCGTCGGAGGCAGCACAGTTGCGACCACCGGGCAAACGTCAAACTGCGACGGCTCTGCAACCCCATGGGAAGCACTCGAAACCGCCCAGACGCGCCTAAACGAACGCATCGGCCATGAAGAGAATGAATGCAGCGCCTACGGCGAACCGGCGTGCAAAGAAATTAACGAAACGATCGAAAGAACCTTTAGGTGTCTTTCCGGTGCGTTTGAAACCGGCGCAAGCCAACTCCCGTTCTCGCCAGCTAACCCGTTCACTAAGGGGGCGAAGGGAGCAAAGTGGCAGTCAGGAGCATCGATGCTTCGGGGTGCCGCGATTGACTGGCTAAGTAAATCGTCTATCCCGGTACTACATGATGTCGGAGAGGTGGCCTCGCGGGCAAGCGAAATCACGGGCTTGGCTCAAACGTTCGTCACCCTCGCGCGAGCCTACGAATCCTGCTAGCTCCAAGCGCTATGTCGATGCGGCCAACGTCCCAGGGATCGAAGCGCATCGCGCGGCGGCTCACCTCTCGCGCTGCCTTGCGCTCCTCCCACGGTCCGCGGCGCCCGACGCCCTTCTCCCAGATCCGTAAGCCGAAGTCGTGCTCGCCCATCGACACCCAGAGAGGACTCGATTCTGCGCGGGCGGTCCGTGATTCCTACCCGCGGTCACGTTGCTGCTCGGCACACTTGACGCGGAAGCCTCGCTCGTCCAACGCTCCCGCAAGGGCGTGCAGGATGCGGAGGGCTCGGGAAAGTGAGCGGCGCGATACTTCATGAATCGCGGTCCTTTCGCGGAAGGCTTGAACGGCTGGGTGGTATCGCCGGAGCCGGGCCGCCACGGTGATCTCATCTGCGCCTTACTCGTTGCCTGTCCCGCCATCGCGTAGAGCGATCTCGTAGTTGCCGCGCGCGAGGGTTACCGTCAAACGCTGGCCCTCGGGGACCTTGCCGTTCCTTTGGGCCGCATACGCCCGCTGCCGCCAGTCGATCGCTCCTGATGCCCTCGCGTCTAGAACGAGTGTGCCTCCGGCAGCGATGACTTCAGCAACGAGCTGTTCGCCGGCGCCGCGATCGGGCGTAGACGCCTTGACCGTTCTCTTCTCGGTGGACGGTCTCAATTGTCGCGGTCGATGCGACCGGGGGGTAGATGGACCCGCCTCAAGACCTGGAGGTCCGTCCGATCTCCGACGACGAGGACTATCCGACCCCGCCCCGGCAGCTCTCGGAGCCTTCTCGACAGCTGACGCGTCCTGACTAAGGCGTGTCACGTCTAGTCCACCTCACCCGCCTCCTATCTACTCTCCCGTCACACCGCCAGGGCCACGTACTTCGTCTCCAGATACTCGCCGATGCCCTCGAAGCCGCCCTCGCGGCCGAAGCCGGACTGCTTGACGCCGCCGAAGGGGGCTGCGGGATTCGAGACGACGCCCTGGTTGAGACCGACCATCCCCGTCTCGATCGCCTCGCTGACGCGGAAGGCCCGCTCGAGGTCGCGCGTGTAGACGTATGCGACGAGGCCGTACTCGGTCCGGTTGGCCGCGGCGATCGCCTGCTCGTCGGTGGAGAACGTGGCCACCGGCGCCACCGGACCGAAGATCTCCTCCTCGAGCAGCCTGGCCCCGTCGGGGACCGCTGAGAGGACGGTTGGCTCGTAGAAGTAGCCGGGCCCGCCGGGCTGGGAGGCGCCCAGCAGCACCTTGGCGCCCTTGGCGACCGCATCGCCGACCAGCTCGGCGACCTTCTCGCGCTGGTTCGAGTCGATCAGCGGCCCCACGTCCACGTGGGGCTCGGTGCCGCGCCCGATCGTCAGCTTGCCCATCCGTTCGGCCATCCGCTCCGCGAACTCCTCGGCCAGGGACTCGTGCACGTGGAAGCGGTTGGCAGCCGTGCAGGCCTCGCCGACGTTTCGCATCTTGGCCAGCATTGCTCCCTCGACGGCCGCGTCGAGGTCGGCGTCCTCGAAGACCAGGAAGGGTGCGTTGCCGCCGAGCTCCATCGAGACCCGCAGGACCTGCTCGGCGGACTGTTCGATCAGCTTCCTGCCGACCTCCGTCGAACCCGTGAAGGACAGCTTGCGCGTACGGGGGTCCTTGAGCAGCGGCTCGATCACTTCGCCCGAGTGGCGTGAGGTGATGACGTTCAGGACGCCGGCCGGCAGCCCTGCGTCCTGGAGGATCTTGGCGAGCGCCAGCATCGAGAGCGGCGTCTGCTGAGCGGGCTTGACGATCATCGTGCAGCCCGCAGCGATCGCCGGGGCGAGCTTGCGGGTGCCCATCGCCGTCGGGAAGTTCCAGGGCGTCACGAACACGCACGGCCCGACGGGCTGGCGCATCGTCAGGATCCGGCCCTTGCCGGTCGTGTTGACCATGTAGCGGCCATGGATGCGAACGGCCTCCTCGGCGAACCAGCGGAAGAACTCGGCCGCGTAGGCGATCTCCGAGCGCGACTCGGCCAGGGACTTGCCCATCTCGAGCGTCATCAACAGCGCCAGCTGGTCGGTCTGCTCGACGATCGCCTCGTAGGCACGGCGCAGTATTTCGCCTCGCTCACGCGGCGCCTGGGCCGCCCACTCGGCCTGTTTGCCGGCGGCCGCCCCCAGGGCAGCCATGGCGTCCTCCGGCGTGGCGTCCGCAACCTCGATCAGCTTCTCCCCCGTGGCCGGGTCCTCGACCCCAAGGCGTCCGCCGCCACTGGCAGCGCGCCACTGCCCATCGATCAGCAGATCGGTGGGCACGGCCTCGAGCACGGCCTGCTCGCGCGCGGCGCCAGTCATCGTGCAGCCTTCAGGGGCGTACGCTGCGAACCCGACCTCGAAACCATGGGACCTCCCATCCTCGACCGCGACCGTCTGCGCGCTCGCGTGTTCCACAAGCAACAGATGACCCTCACCGGCTCAACCTATCACCGCCTTCGCGAGCTTCCCGCAGGCCGCGCAAGGCGCGCCCGGGGCGTCCGCCGGACGCTCGCCGGAGCGCTCGTGGCGCTGAGCCTCGGCACTGGCACCGCGGGCGCCTCGACGCTCGTCATCGAAGGCGCCGGCTACGGCCACGGCGTCGGGATGAGCCAGGAGGGAGCCCTCGGTTTCGCCCAGCACGGCTGGAGCTACAGCGCCATCCTGGCCCACTACTACACGGGCACCACGCTGGGGCAGGCGCCGGCCAAGACGATCGTCCGGGTGCTGGTCGGTGGCAGAGTCAAGCGCGTCCCGCTGGAGCGCTACGTCCGCGGCGTGGTGGCCGCCGAGATGCCCTCCAGCTGGCCCGCGGCGGCGCTCGAGGCCCAGGCCGTCGCCTCCCGCACCTATGCCCTGACCGCTCACGCCGGGGGCTCGCGTTTCGATGTCTACTCCGACACGCGCTCGCAGGTCTATCGCGGCGTGGCCGCGGAAACCGCCGCCACCAATGCGGCCGTATCGGCCACCGCGGGGCAGATCGTCCTCTACGCCGGCAAGCCCGCCATCACCTACTTCTTCGCCAGCTCCGGCGGCATGACCGAGAGCGTCCAGAACGGCTTCCAGGGAGCCGAACCGCAGCCCTGGCTGCTCGGCGTCTCAGATCCCTATGACGCCGGCGTCGCCTCCAAATGGAAGCTGACGCTGGGCTTCCCTGTCGCTGGGCGGATGCTGCACGGCCTCATCAAGGGCCGCTTCCAGGGCATCGAAGTCCTGACCCGCGGCGTCTCACCGCGCATCCTGCAGGCCCGGGTCCTGGGCTCGCGCGGCGGCAGCTCGGTCAGCGGCGCCGAACTCGAGGGACGGCTCGGGCTGAACTCCAGCTGGGCCTTCTTCTTCACCCGCAACGGCACGGCCCTGACGCCCGAGCCCGACCACAGCGGCCAGGCCGAGCCGAACGCGCCGGCGCCCGTCCCGGGCCCCGTCAGCGAAGGCGGCGGCGTGCCGGCGGCCGCCAGCACCAGCTCGCTCAGCTCGAGCGGCGGCACCCCCGCGGGCTGACCTGCCCCACCCCGCCCCGCGCGCCCCCGCTCGGGCGCCTGCGCATAGGCTCTCGGGTATGGCGGGTCCCCTGCTCATCGCGGACATCCCCTGGCTGCTCTACCGCTCCTACTTCGCCCTTCCCAAATCGATCACCGACGAAAAGGGGCGGCCGGTCAACGCGCTGCTGGGCACGGCCAATGCGCTGTTGGGCGTGCTCGAGGACAGCTCACGGCCCTGCCCGCCGCGGGCCGTGGCCGCCTGCATGGGCGCCGAGGAGGCCCTCTACAGGGTCCGCCTCTATCCCCCCTACCATGCCCACCGCGATCCCATGCCGGACGAGCTGCGCCGCCAGTGGGAGCTCGTCCCGCGACTGCTGGAGGGGTTCGGCTGGGCCTATGCCACCCACGCCGAGCTGGAGGCCGACGACGTGATGTTCTCCTTCGCCCGCGCCGAGCAGGCGGCCGGCGGCGAAGCGTGGCTCTTGACCGGAGACCGCGACCTCTACGGGGCCGTCAGCGAACAGGTGCACGTGGTGGAGCTGAGCAAGGGTGCCGTGGCGGGGCTGATCGGCCCGGAGGGCGTCCGCGAGCGCTACGGCGTCGAGCCCGCGCAGGTGCCGGATTTCATCGCCCTTCGCGGGGACCCCTCCGACGGGCTGCCGGGGGCCGCCGGTGTCGGCGCCAAGACAGCCGCGGAGCTGCTGCGGGCGCACGCGACGCTCGCGGACGTCGTTAAAAGCGCCCGCGCCACCCATGCGGGCGAGCTCCCGGCCGCCAAGCCGCTCAGCGCCCGGATCGCCGGAGCGATCGCCGAGCAGGCCTCCCAGCTCGAGGACTTCAGGCAGATCGCGACGCTGCAGAGCGTCCCCGTCGAGCTGCCTTCCTCGGCCCCCACCGACTATGCGGGCGGGTCTGCCATCGCCCAAGAGCTCGGCATGCGCCGCTTGGCCGAGCGGGCGGCCAAGGCCGCTACGGGGTGAACTTGACTGTGATGACGTCCCCGTCGGCCATCGCGTAGTCACGGCCCTCGAGGCGCAGCGTGCCCCGGTCGCGCGCCCCGGCGTAGCCGCCGGCCTCGACCAGCTCGCGCCAGCCGATCACCTCCGCCCGGACGAAGCCCTTCTGGATGTCCGTGTGGATCTGTCCCGCCGCATGCCATACGGACAGGCCGCGGCGCAGATGCCAGGACTGGGCCGGCTTGGCCTCACCGGCCGTGAAGAAGACCAGCAGCTCCAGCAGCCCGAAGGCCTCCTGGATGACGCGATCGAGCGGCGTCATGGCAGCCGGGCCGTCCTCGGGGTGGCCCAGGAGCTCGGCTCGCATGGAGGCGGCCTCGTCGTCCTCGAGCTCTGAGAGCTCGGACTCGATCCGCGAGGAGACCGCCACCGCCCTGGCCCCCTGGGCCGCGGCGTGCTCGGCGATCGCCGCCGGCACCTCCTCGGAGCCCTCGTCGACGTTGGCCACGAACAGCACCGGCTTGGCCGTCAGCGAGCCGAGGTCGCGCGCGGCATGGGGCGCCTCCTCGGGCACCGGCACTCCGCGGGCGGGGCGCCCGGCCTCCAGCTCCGCGATGACGGCCTTCAGCCAGGCCTCCTCGACGATGGCCGTCCGGTCGCCGCCGCGAGCCTGTTTGGCGACTTTGTCGATCCGCCGCTCGGCCGTCTCGAGATCGGCCAGTACCAGCTCCGTCTCGATCGTCTCAATGTCCGCCAGCGGGTCCACACGGCCCTCGGGGTGGATGACGTTCTCATCGCCGTGGGCCCGCACGACGTGGACCAGCGCGTCGGTCTCGCGGATGTTGGCCAGGAAGCGGTTGCCCAGCCCCTCGCCTTTATGCGCCCCCGCCACGAGGCCCGCGATGTCATGGAAGTCGATCGTGTCCCAGACGATCTCCGAGGAGTGGACGGTGGCCGAGACCTCCTCCAGGCGCCGGTCGCGGACGGGCACCACGGCAACGTTGGGCTCGATCGTTGTGAACGGATAGTTGGCCGCCTCGGCGCCCGCTTTGGTCAAGGCGTTGAACAGGGAGGACTTGCCGGCGTTCGGCATTCCCACGATCCCGATCCTGGTGCTCACCGGGACTCGCCTCCCGAGCTGCCGGGCGCCGGAACGAGCAGCCCGGCCATCGCCGTGCCGAGCAGGGCGCCGGCCAGGATGTCCGACGGGTAGTGCACGCCCAGGTACAGGCGCGAGTAGGCCAGCGTCGCGGCCAGGCCATAGAGCGGCAGGGCCGGCATGCCGAGGCGGCTGTAGGCGAGTGCGCCGGCGAAGCCCGTGGAGGCGTGGGCGCTCGGAAAGCTCAGGCTGGTGGGCGTCCCCGTCAGCGCGGGCAGGCCCGGGAGCTGCGGCCGGCGGCGCCGGACCACGAGCTTCAGGGCCGTGTTGAGCGCGAAGGTCGCCGTCACCGTCCGGCGCGCCCGCCGCCAGGCGGGGCGCTCCTCACGTTGTGCCAGGCCACCCGCCAGGCCGATGGCCAGCCACACGCGGCCGTGCTCGCCGAGGCTCGAGAAGCGGGCCACGGCACGCTCGGCCGCGGGCGTGTGCCCGCGCGTGCGGGCGAGGCGGAGCAGACGCTCCTCGAGATCCTCCCGGCGGCGGAACACCTCAGCGGGAGCGGCCGCGCGGCGGCGTCATGCCGAGCGGCTCAACCGAAGCCAACCCGCGGCTCGGGGCTCTCGGAGGTGACATAGACGACCTGGCCGAGGTCGATCCGGACGGGGCCGTCCTCGCTGTCCATCTCGTGCCAGCCCTGCGCGCCGAGAGCCTTCAGGAGCGCCTTGTGCTGCTCCTCGGTGACCCGCAGCGCGAGGACCTGCCCGCCCTGGAAGCCGATGTTGAGACGTGTGGTGGTTGCCATCAATGACCCTCCGCGGGCTGGACTATCTCGGTTAGCACGCCCAGGCTCGAGCGTGGATGAAGGAAGGCGACCCGCGAGCCGCGGATGCCGTTGCGGGGCTCGGCATCGATCAGCTGCATGCCGGCTCCCCTGAGCTTGATCAGGGCCGCCTCGATGTCGGGCACCTGGTAGGCGACGTGGTGCAGGCCCGGGCCCTGACGGGCCAGGAACTTGCCGACGGGCGTGTCGGGCCCGAGGGGCGAGAGCAGCTCGACGTGGTTCTCGCCGATGTCCAGCAGCGCCGCCTCGACGCCCTGCTCGCTGACCACCTCGCGGTGCACCTCTGCGAGCTCCAGCTGGTCGCGGTAGAACTCGAGCGCGAGCTCGAGGTCCTCGACGGCGACTCCGATGTGGTCGATACGGCTGAACACCGGGAGCAGTCTATAGCCGCTTCGGCGTGCCCTCCCCCGAACCGTCCCCCAGGCCGATCGGCGCCGGGCCGGGCGGGGGCACGACGGCGCTCGCGGCGGCCACGACGCGCAGACCGACGCCGGGTGCCCGCTCGAGCCGTGGCACCCCGGCCATGATCCGTTCGATCGCGTCGCGCTCGAGGACCTCGTACTCGAGCAGCTCCCCGGCCAGCTCCTCGAGTTGCTCTCGGTGGGTCAGCACGAGCTTCTGAGCAGCCCGGCGGGCCTCCTCGATCAGCGCCTGGCGCTCTTCGTCGCGCAGTCGCAGCGTGGTCTCCGACAGCCGCACGTCGCCGTCCGGCGAGCGGCCCACGCCGGCGGTGCCCATGGCATAGTCGTGGACCATCGAGTGGGCGATGTCGGCCACCCGCTTGAGGTCATCCGAGGCACCTGTCGTGATCGCCCCGAAGACGATCTGCTCGGAGACCCGGCCCCCCAGCAGGACGGTCATGTAGTCCAGGAGCTCCTCGCGCGTCTTCAGGTAGCGGTCCTCGGCGGGCAGGTTCAACGTGTAGCCGAGCGCCCTGCCGCGCGGCACGATCGAGATCCGGTGCACCCGGTCCACCGAGGGCAGAAGCTCCCCGCAGAGGGCGTGGCCGGCCTCGTGGTAGGCCACCACGCGCTTCTCGTGCTGGTTGAGCACCCGCCTTGACTGGACGCCGGCGATGACCCGCTCGATCGCGCCGTCGAAGTCCACGGCGGCGATCTTCGTGGCTCCCCGCCTGGCCGCGAAGATGGCCGCCTCGTTGCAGATGTTGGCCAGATCGGCGCCGGTCAGGCCGCTGGTCTGCTGCGCCACCAGTCCCAGGTCGACGTCGCCGATGGGCTTGGCCCGGGTGTGGACCTGCAGCACCCCCAGGCGGCCTTTGACGTCGGGTGGCATCACGAACACCTGGCGGTCGAAGCGCCCCGGGCGAAGCAGCGCCGGGTCGAGCTTCTCGAGCAGGTTGGAGGCGGCGATCACGACCACCCGTCCGCTGGAGGCGAAGCCGTCCATCTCGACCAGCAGCTGGTTGAGCGTCTGGTCCTTCTCCCCGGAGATGTCCATTCCGCGGTGCCCGCCCACGGCGTCGAGCTCGTCGATGAAGATGATGGCCGGTTCGTGTTTGCGGGCGATCGCAAACAGGCGCCTGATCCGCGCCGCGCCCAGACCGGCGAACATCTCGACGAACGAGGCGGCCGACTGGGCGAAGAACTGGGCTCCCGATTCGTGCGCCACCGCCTTGGCGAGCAGCGTCTTGCCGGTGCCCGGGGGGCCGTGCAGGAGGATTCCCTTGGGCACCGTCGCTCCCAGCGCCTGGAAGGCCTTGGGTTCGCGCAGGAACTCGACGATCTCCTGCAGCTCCGCCTTGGCGTCGTCCACCCCGGCGATGTCGGCGAAGGTGACACGCTGCTTGGATGCCGGCTTGATCTGCTGCGGCTTGACTTTGGGCATCACCTTCAGCATCCGCCACATCACGAGGATGATCACCATGAAGAAGAGGATCGCCACGACCGGCTGCCAGTTGGTGGCCCAGTTCTGGATTTCCGTGGCCAGCGAGGTGTGAACGGACGGCACCGTTTCGTGGATCACCGTGACCGGCGTGTGGGTGGTGGCTTTTTCCACCGCTGCCGCCTTGTGGAGGACGGCGGCCTTCGTGGCGTTGTTCGCCGCAGCGGCCTGGGCGGCCGTCAGATGATGAGCCTGCCCGGCGGCGGTCTGGGTCCCCGTGGCTTGACCCGGGGATCCGGTGCTCGTACTCGATCCGCCGCCGGTGGACGCCGGCGTTGTTGGCGCGGCTTCCTTGCTCATCCCATCATCTTCTCCCTGTAACGCACCATCCATGGCATCGTCGTTCCATTATGCGGGTTGAGGGGTCCGATGTCGAGCGGTGGGATTCCTAGCCCAGAACGAGACGGGCCAGATCCCTGTAGAGCTCGGTCGCGAACGCCAGGTCGCGCACGTCGATGCGCTCGTCGGCGCCATGGATGAGCGGTGCGGATTCCAGCATCGACTGGTGGCGATGCGGGAAGAAGCCGTAGGCCACGCACTCGGGGAATGCCAGGCGGAAGTGGCGTGAGTCGGTGAAGCCGGGCAGCACGACCGGCACGGTGACCGCGCCGGGGTCGCGCTCGGCGACCCAGCCGGAGATCGTGTCCATCAGCTCCGAGGCGACCGGCGAGCGGTTGCCGACGACCTGCTCGGTGAACTCGACCTGCCAGCCCTCGCCGGGCTCGCCGATGACATCGCTGATGTCCGCCATGACCTCCTCCGCCCCCAGGCCCGGGGGGACGCGGCAGTCCACTTTCAGCTCCGCCCGGCTGGGGATCACGTTGACCTTCTCCGAGGCTCTGATCCGGGTCGGGGTGAAGGTCACGCCGAACATGGGCTCGAACATGATCGCCAGGCGCCGGTCGGCCGCCGCGAGCCTCGCGATCGAGCCCTCCGGGTCGGAGCGATCCTCGCCGATGCCCTCGAGGAAGGCCAGCGGCTCCTCCGTCGGGCGGTAGCCGGGCTGGCGCAGCGCCAGGCGCTCGAGCAGCGGTGCCATCTTCAGCAGCGCGTTTTCCCCCATTCCCGGCATCGAGGCGTGGCCGGCTACGCCCTCGGTGACCAGGTTGAAGCGGAAGACACCCTTCTCGGCGCAGCAGACGCCGTAGCAGCGCCTGCCGCCGTACTCGAAGAAGGCTCCTCCACCCTCGTTGAGGAGCATGTCGCAGCGGACCTTCTCGGGATGGTTCTCGGTGATCCACTGCGCGCCCAGCTCGCCGCCGGTCTCCTCGTCCACGACGGCCACGATCAAAAGCTCGCCTTTCGCCGGCCGCCAGCCCGAACGTGCGAGCGACGCTCCGGCGGCGATCTCGGCGGCGACCTGGGACTTCATGTCCAGCGCCCCGCGGCCCCAGATGAATCCCTCCGACAGGGCGCCCGACCAGGGGTCGCGGGTCCACTCGCCGGCGTTGGCCAGGACCGTGTCGACATGGCCCAGGTAGCAGAGCGTCGGGCCCTCGGACCCGCCGCGCAGACGGGCCACCAGGTTGGGCCGGCCGGGCTCGGCGCCCAGCAGCTCGCACTCGAAGCCTGCGGCCTGCAGGTGTGCGGCGAGATATTCCTGTGCCGGGCGCTCGTTGCCGGGCGGGTTTACGGTGTTGAAGCGGATCAGTCCGCTGAGCAGGTCCTGGGCCTCGAGCGCCTGCTCGGCCTGCGCCGGGCTCATCGAGAGGTCCGCAGGCCGATCGCCGCAACTTCCTCGTTGGTCAGCGGGAAGTGGCAGGCAGCCGCCGTCCCTGTTCCCTTGTCCTCGAGCACCGGGTTGTCGACCGAGCAGCGCTCCTGCGCCTTGGGGCAGCGGGTGTGGAAACGGCAGGCGCTGGGCGGGTCGGCGGGGCTCGGCACGTCCCCCGTCAACAGGCGCCGCTCGGCCCGCAGGCGCGAGGGGTCGGCGACGGGCACGGCCGAGAGCAGGGCGCCCGTGTAGGGGTGGCGCGGCGAGCCGTAGAGGTCGTCACCGGGGCCGATCTCCGCGACGCGGCCGAGATACATGACCGCCACGCGGTCGCACATGTGCCGCACGACCGACAGGTCATGGGCGATGAAGATCAGCGCCAGGCCGAACTCGCGCTGCAGGTCGCGCAGCAGGTTCAGCACCTGCGCCTGGATCGAGACGTCCAGGGCCGAGACCGGCTCGTCGGCGATCAGCAGCTTCGGTTTGAGCGCCAGCGCCCGGGCGACCCCGATCCGCTGTCGCTGCCCGCCGGAGAACTCATGCGGGTAGCGGTTGTAGTGCTCGGGGTTCAGGCCGACCGTCTCCATCAGCTCCTGAACGGCTTTTTTGCGCGCGTTCTTGTCGTCCTGGATGCCGTGGATCAGGAACGGCTCGGCGATGATCGAGCCGATCGTCTTGCGCGGGTTCAGCGAGGAGTAGGGGTCCTGGAAGATCATCTGCATGTCACGCCGGACCGCCTTCAGGCGCGAGCCCTTCAGGCGGGTGATGTCCTGCCCGTCAAAGCGGATCTCGCCCGAGGTGGCCTCCAACAGGCGCATGACGAGCCGTGCCGTCGTGCTCTTGCCGCAGCCCGTCTCGCCGACCAGGCCGAGCGTTTCGCCGCGGCCGACGTCGAAGCTGACGCCGTCGACCGCCTGCACCGCGCCGACTTTGTGCTGGACGAGGATCCCGCGGGTGATCGGGAAGTGCTTGACGAGGTTGCGGACCTGCAGCAGCGAGTCCGGGGCCGCCGCCGGGGCGGGGACCGGCGCCTCCAGGACCTGCTCGCCCTGTTCGGGCAGGCCGCTCATGTGGGTATCTCCGAGGCCGGGAGACCGGCCTCGGCCAGCGCCTCTTCGGGCGTTCCGCCGGCGCTCAGCTCCCCCCACAGGCGCTTTCGCACCTCGGGCTCAAGCAGACAGGCCACGAAGTGGCTGGGCTCCTCCACCAGCGGCTCCAGCTGCGGGTCGATGCGCGCATGATCGGGCTGGGCGTAGGGGCAGCGCGGATGGAAGTGACAGCCGCTGGGCGGGTTGATGAGGCTCGGGGGCGTGCCGAAGATCGGCACCAGCTCCTCGTCTCGAGGGCTGTCCAGGCGAGGGATCGAGCGCAACAGGCCCCAGGTGTAGGGGTGCTGCGGTTTGGCGAAGATTGAGTCCGCCGTCCCGGTCTCGACGATCCGCCCCGCGTACATGACGGCTATGTCATCGGCCATCTCCGCCACCACACCCAGATCGTGGGTGATGATCAGGATCGCCATCCCGAGCTCCCGCTGCAGCCGTTCCATCAGCGCCAGGATCTGTGCCTGGACGGTCACGTCGAGCGCCGTCGTCGGCTCGTCGGCGATCAGCAGCTTGGGCTCGTTGGCCAGGGCCATGGCGATCATGGCCCGCTGGCGCATGCCGCCCGAGAACTCGTGCGGGTAGGCGTCCACGCGTTTGGCGGGGTCGGGGATGCCCACCAGGCCCAGAAGTTCGATGGCCCGCTCGCGCGCCTTGGCCTTGCCTACGTCGCGGTGCGCCAGGACTGCCTCGACGAGCTGGGCGCCGACACGGTAGAGCGGGTGCATCGCCGACAGTGGATCCTGGAAGATCATCGCGATGTCATTGCCGCGGACCGCCCTCAGGTCCTCTTCGGATGCCGCCACCAGGTCGCGGCCATCGAACATGATCCGCCCGGAGATCCGCGCGCCCTGGCGGCGGGTCAGGCCGAGCGTGGTCAGCGAGGAGACGGTCTTGCCTGAGCCCGACTCGCCGACGATGCCCAGCGTCTTGCCGGCATGGACCTCGTAGGTGATCCCGTCCACCGCATGGACCAACCCGTCCTCGCTCGGGAACTCGACCTTGAGGTCTTCGACTCGCAGCAGCGCCTCGCTCACGAGTACCTCACCCGCGGATCGAGATAGGCGTAGCCGATGTCGGCGACGATATTGGCCAGGATGATGAACATGGCCGCCAAAAGGACGGTGCCCTGGATCACCTCGAAGTCCGACTGGATGATCGACTGGTAGGCCAGCCGGCCGATCCCGGGGATGTTGAAGACATCCTCGATCAGCACCGCCCCGCCGAGCAGGACCCCGATTTCGAGTGCCAGCAGCGTGACGATCGGGTTGATCGAGGAGCGCACGCCCTGGCGTATGACGCGCCGCTCGCGCAGGCCCTTGGCGCGGGCCGTGCGGATGTAGTCTTCGCCCATCGTCTCGATCAGCTGGCCGCGCATCAGCCGGGCGAACACCGCGGCGCTGCTCGCTGCCAGGACGCACCACGGCAGGATCAGCGACGTGAACCATTTCCAGGGATCCTGGCTGATGCCGACGTAGCTGCCGGCCCCGGGGAAGATCTTGAATTTGCCGATGTCGCTGGCGAACAGGTAGAGGGTGATCAGCCCGAGCCAGAATTCAGGCGCTGAGATCAGGACCAGGGCGGTGCCCATCGAGGCCCGGTCCCAGAAGCTCCGTTGCTTCAGCGCCGAGATGATGCCGACGCTCAGTCCGCCGATCATCCAGACGATGGCCGCCCCGATCGTCAGCGACGCCGTCGCGGGCAGCCTTTCCTTGATCAACGTTGTGACGGCCTCCTGGCTGTAATAGCTGTAGCCGAAGTTGAAGTGCAGGAAGATGCCCTTCAGGTAGGCCCAGAACTGGGCGGGCAGAGATTTGTTCAGGCCCAGCACCCGTTCGATTTCTTCGACCAGGTGCTTCTGCGGATCGCGTCCGGCGCGCAGCACGGCCGGGTTGCCGGTCGGCAGGACGCGGAAGAGGACGAAGGTCAGCGCACAGACGATGATCAGCAGGGCAAAACCCCAGATGAGCCTGCGAATCACGTAGCCGGTCATCTACGGCTGCCGTGTGTTCGTCTGGGGAATCAGGTTCATCTGCCTGGTCTGCGCTTTCGGGTCGGTGCTCTTGACTGCGGATGACGATTCGCACGATCGGGGGCCCCGCACTCGGCGGGGCCCCCTCTCGCGTCAACTCACTGCGGCCCTACTTGAGCGAGGTGAAGCTGTAGTCCCACTCGCCGGTGTCCCAAAGGTCACCGACGCCGCTGACTTCGCTTCCCTCGATGTTCGCCTGCTTGTCCCAGTCGAACGGGATCGTTGCGGCCGAGTCGACGATTTCTTCGTCGATCTTGGCCCAGGCCGAGGCGCGGGCGCTCTTGCCGGAGACCTTTTCTCCAGCTTCGATTGCCGCGTTGATTTTCGGGTTGTTGAGCTGCGACCAGTTCACGTTCCCCGTGGGGTTGATGTACTTGCCGCTGAACGTGATGCCCAGCACCGTCTGCGGGTCCGAGAAGTCGGCGATCCAGCCGACGCTCGGGCACACGTCGATCTCTTCTTTCGGCACGTTGCAGTACTTCGCGTACATCGTCGCCGTTTCGACGAGCGTGAACTTGGTCGTGAAGCCCAGGTTCTTGAGCGTCTGGTTGACGATTTCCGCGTCCTGTTCGGCCGGGTTGCCCTTGGCGCCGACGATCGTGACCGTCTGACCGCCGGTGTATTTGCCGCTCGGATAGCCCGCGGCCTTGATGTACTTTTCGGCCACCGCCATGTCGCCTTCGGGATGTTCGTTGAAGTCGACCTTCGGGCCGGCTGCTCCACCGGCCTGTTCGAAGCCGTTGATCGTCGGATAGATGAAGTGCGTCGCGACTTCGGTCACGAGCTTTCCGCCGCGGGCCTTGTCCATGGCTTCACGGTCCAGCGCCGCCCAGAAGGCCTTGCGCAGGTCTTCATTGGTGAACGGCCCGGCGTGGTTGTTCACGCCGATGTAGTGCGAACCGGCCCCTGGTGAGATCTCCAGCTGGCTCTTGTATTTTTCTGCGGCCAGACGGACGTTGGACTGTGCCGGCGGTTCGTTCTCGACGATGTTCGTGCCTTCGAGCACCTGGCGGCCGATGACGTCGTTGGTGCCACCGATCTTGATGTCGATTTCGTTGAGGTAGGCGGGCCGGAAGTCCTTGCTCGCGTCCCAGTTGGGGTTGCGCACGAGGGTTGCCGACTTGCCGGGGAAGTAACCGACGTCGAGGACTTTGCCGCTCGAGTCGTTCTTCAGCATGTACGGACCGGTCGCCACCTGGTAGTTGGAGTAGTCCGAAGGCTTGTGCTTGTCGAATTTTTCGGCGTATTCCTTCGGCACGGCCGCGGTCAGCGGCAGCACGAGGGAATCAGCGACGAGCTGACCCTTCGGTTCGTCCAGTTTGAAGACGATTTCGTGCTTGTTGGGCGTGGTGATGCCCTTGACCGGGCCCCCGGTGCCCTTTTCGACGCCTTCGACGGCGTTGAAGTAGGCGTGGATGTAGGGGTTGGCGACGTTCGGGTTGTCACCGCGCTCGATCGCGTAGGCGACATCTTCGGCCGTCACTTCCCGGTTGACCGGAGGGCTGAACTTGATGCCTTCCTTCAGTTTGACCTTGACTTCCTCGTTGTTGGAGGAGACTTCCGGCGGGCCTTCGGCCATATCCGGGCTGGCTTCGGTCGCTGTGTTGGGCTTGTTCGAGTACAGCGGGCGCTGCGTCGCGAACACGACCTCATAGTCAAGCGAGTAGTAGGCGATCCCCGGATCGAGGTGTTCGAAATCGGTTTCGTCCAGCACCTGCAGCGTGCCGCCCTTTTTGCCGCCCGTGAGCGACTGCGTGGTGGGATTCTGGAATTCGCCCGTGCTGAGCTTTCCAGAGGCACTCGCAGACCCGGTCGAGCCACCCGAGCTCGGGGCGCTGCTCGAGCTACTCGAGCCGCACGCGGCAAGCACGAGTCCCAGCACGGCAACGAGCGCTATGGCCGCCACCGATCTAATCGACCTCGATTAAGACGCCTCCTGTGTTGTGTATCGATTGCCCTCGGCGGCTTTCACCGTCATCAGGCGTTCCTCGGGTTCAGAGCGTCTCTCAGCCCGTCACCCAGCAGATTGAATGCCAGCACGGTCAACAGCAGAGCCGCGCCGGGGAAGATCATGTACCACCAGGCCGTGTTGAAGATCGGTGTGGCCGAAGCGATCATCTGGCCCCAGCTGGCGGTCGGGGGCCGGATACCGACGCCCAGGAACGAGAGAGCCGCCTCGATCAGGATGTTGGTCGGCACCTGCAGCGAGGCGAAGACGATGATCGGGGCCGTCAGGTTGGGCAGGATCTCGCGGAACATGATCCGCGCGTCCGAGGCGCCCAGCGCCCGCGAGGCGTCCACGAACTCGCGCTCGCGCAGGGACAGGACCAGGCCACGGACGATTCTCGCCATGTAGGGCCATGTACCCAGAGCGATCAGGAAGATCACCACACCCAGTCCCGGCTGGAGCGCTCCGCCCACGCAGCCCTTGACCGCGCAGGCCGCCCCGATGCCGATTCCCAGCAGCAGCAGCGGGATCGAGAGCACGACATCGATGAAGCGCGACAGGACGGTGTCCACCCAGCCCCGGTAGAAGCCGGCCAGCAGCCCCACGATGACGCCGATGAAGGTCGAGATGCCGGTGCCGATGATGCCGACCTCGAGCGACACCCGCGTGCCGTAGATGACCCGCGACATGACGTCCTGCCCGAGCTGGTCGACACCGAAGGGGTGGGCCGAGGTCGGCCCCAGCGGCGAACCGAAGGAGTCGGTCAGGTTGAGGTTCTGGGTGTTGGGGCCCGGCAGGCCGAGGATGTTGATGATCAGCGGGGCGAAGACCGCGAGAACGATCAGAAAGAAGATGAAGAACAGCGAGGCCATTGCCACCCGGTCGCGCTTGAGGCGGCTCCAGAACAGCTGCAGCGGACTGCGAGCGGCGATCGCGCCGCTCATGTCGAGGATGTCGAGCGCGCCCTCGGACGAGGGCAGCGCCTCAGCGCTGCCGATGCTCATTCGGGTATGAGCTCCTCGTGGTTCCGGGTTGGGAGGGCAATCTGATCACCGAATCTACACGTTCGGCGCGGATCCGGGATCACCCGCTGTCCAGGACTGGCACGGTGAACCCGTGAAGAATGTCCGCGGAAGCGATACTCAGCCCGATGGACACCCTGTTCGACGATCAGCACCAGGATCGCGCCGCCCCCGCCGCGGACGCCCTGGCACCCCTGGCGGCCCGCGTTCGCCCAGGCGGGCTCGACGATTTCGTCGGCCAGGCCCATCTGCTGGCGGAGGGCTCGGCGCTGCGCACGGCGATCGAACAGGGCCACCCCCATTCGATGCTGCTCTACGGTCCGCCGGGCTCGGGCAAGACGACGTTGGCACGAATTGTTGCAGCGGGCTCCGGGGCCGCCTATGAGGAGCTGAGCGCCGTCCAGGCCGGCCGCGCCGAGGTCCGCGCGGTGATCGAGCGTGCCGCCCACCGCCGCGACACCCACGGGCCGGCGACGATTTTGTTCCTAGACGAGATCCACCGTTTCAACAAGGCGCAACAGGACGCCCTGCTGCCGGCCGTGGAGGAAGGCCTGCTGACACTGATCGGCGCGACCACCGAGAACCCCGCCTTCGAGGTCAACGGCGCCCTGCTCTCGCGGATGCGGGTCTATGCCCTGAGCGCGCTCAGCGTGGAGGAGCTCGAAACGGTCCTGCGCCGGGCCGCCGGTCCGGGCGCCGATGTCGAGCCGGAGGCCGTCAGCTTCCTCGCGGCGCGCAGCGAAGGCGATGCGCGCACGGCGCTCAACGCCCTCGAGCTGGGGCTCGCCACGGCCGCCGAGCTGGGCGAGCCGGCGGTCACCCTGGCGCGTGTGGAGGATGCACTGCAGCGCCGGGCCGTGCTGTTCGACAAGGGCGGCGACCGCCATTTCGATTACATCTCGGCTTGGATCAAGGCCACGCGGGGATCTGACCCCGACGCCTCGCTGTACTACCTGGCGGTGATGCTCGAGGGCGGCGAGGACCCCCGCTTCATCGTGCGCCGGATGGTCATCCTGGCCTCCGAGGACATCGGCAACGCCGACCCCGCCGCACTCTCCCTGGCCACGGCGACCGCCGCGGCGGTCGAGCACGTCGGCCTGCCCGAGGCACGCTACGCGCTGGCCCAGTGCGCCATCTACCTGTCCCTGGCACCGAAGTCCGACGCCGCCGGACGTGCCCTGTCGGCGGCACAGGCGCAGGTCCGCGACCGCGGCGCCCAGCCGGTGCCCGCCTGGCTGCGGTCTGGGCCCATGTCCGAGCACCGCTCGGCCGCCCAGGAGCAGGGCAGCTACGACAACCCGCACGGGCATCCCGGACATCTCTCGCCGCAGGAGCTCGCGCCCGAGGCCGTGGCGGGCCTGCGCTTCTATGAGCCCGACGAGGCGGAGGCGGAGCTGGCGGCGCGCCTGCGCGAGATCCGCTCCGGCCGTGGGCGTGAGCGGGGATAATCGCCCCGCATGAGCCTCGCCACCGGACCGGCCGCCCAGCAGCTGCGTGCCCGCAACCCCGCGACGGGGGCGGACCTGGGGACCCTGCCCGTGACCGCCCCCGAGCAGGTCGCAGGGGTCGTCGCGGACATCGCCAAGGTTCAGCCGCTGTGGGCGCTGCTGCGGGTCTCCGACCGTGCCCGCTACATGCGCCGCATGGCCCAGGCGGTGATCGACGACTTCGACGAGCTGGCCGATCTGCTGGTGGCCGAGCAGGGCCGCCCGCGTGCGGAGATCTGCTCGCTGGAGCTGCTGGCGGCGATCGACGCCCTCAGCTGGATCGCCGAGGACGGGGCCGCTGTGCTCGGCGGCAGGAAGGTGGTGACGAGCCGCTCGATGGCGATTGCCAAGCGCGGCCGGATCGCCTATGAGCCCTACGGGGTGCTCGGGGTGATCGGCGCGGGAAGTGCCCCCTTCGCCCAGCCGCTGGGTCAGATCGCGGGCGCCCTGCTGGCCGGCAACGGCGTCATCTTCAAGCCCGCCGCCCGCGCCTGCCTGGCGGGCGAGCGGATCACGCGGGTGCTCGCCAGGGCCGGTCTCCCCGAGGGGCTCGTGCGGATCGTCCACGGCGGCTCGAAGGTCGGCGTGGCGGTCGCCGAAGCACCCGTCGACAAGGTCCTGTTCACAGGCTCCCCGGCCGTCGGCAGGACGGTGGCCCAGGTCTGCGTCTCGCACGAGAAGGAGGTGACGGTCGAGCTGGGAGGCAAGGACGCCATGCTCGTGCTGGGCGACGCCAATCTGCAACGAGCGGTCGCCGGGGCCCTGTGGGCCGGCTGTGCGGGTGCCGGCGAGGCGCGGGGCTCGGTCGAGCGCATCTACGTGGCCCGTGAGGTCTATGGGCCGTTCCTGGCGGCCCTCGTCCGAGGCGCCAAGGAGCTGACCGTCGGCGATCCGGCCGACGAGCGGACCCAGATCGGCCCGCTCGCCTCCACCCGCCGCCTGGCCCATGTGCAGGAGCTGCTCGCGGAGGCCGTGGCGCTCGGTGCGGCGATTCATTGCGGCGGGGCACTCGCGCCGCCGGGGCCGCACGGCTCCTATCACTCGGCGACGGTCCTGAGCGGCGTCACCCCCGCCATGCGGATCGCTCGCGAGCCCGTCGACGGGCCCGTCGTGGCGGTCTTCCCATTCGACTCCGAGGAGCAGGCGATCGCGATGGCCAACGACAGCGAGTACGGCCTGGGCGCCTCGGTGTGGACGGCCGACCGCTACCGGGGCACACGGATCGCGCGCGAGCTGCATGCGGGCATGGTCTGGATGAACGACCATCTCCCCGGCCCCACCGTCTCAAGGGGCCCCTGGGGAGCGGCCGCCGGAGGCGGGCTCGGGCGAACGCTCGGACAGGCCGGTCTGCGCGCCTGCGCACAGGAGAAGCTCATCACCTGGGATCCGCCGGCCATGCGCGGGCTCTGGTGGGGCCCGTATGACGCAACCACGGCCAAGGCCGCGCGGACGATGGCCAAGCTGCGCTCCGAGCGCGAGTCCGACCGCGAGCGCGCCTGGCGCCTGGGAGCCCTGACGTTCGCCCGCGCCGGGGCCCGGGCGTTCGGCCGCGGACTGCCCCGGCGGTAGTCCGCGAGCGCCCGCCGGGCAGCTACGCTTGGGATATGCCCGCTCAGGCCTATGCAGGTAAGGAGTGTGTCTGCCAGCTGCGCAGGGGGATCTGCGACCAGAGCTGCGTCCAGGGGATGCTCGACACCCCCTTCTACATCGCCTGCCTGAAGCTGACCGGCCGGCGCTGCCTGGTCGTGGGCGGCGGCGAGATCGGCCTCGAGAAGGTCGAGGGGCTGCTGGCCTGCGACGGGGCCGTCACGGTGATCGCGCCCGAGGTGGAGCCCGCGCTCGAGCAGTACGCCCGCGAGGGCTCGATCGTCTGGGAGCAGCGGCCCTACGGCGGCGCCGGGGACCTCGAGGGGATCTTCATGGCGATCGCGGCGACCAACGACACGGACGTCAACATCGCCGTCTACGACGATGCCGAGCGCCGCGCCATGCTGGTCAACGTCGTCGACGTGCCGCCCCTTTGCAACTTCATCCTGCCGGCGATCGTCCGCACGGGCCCGCTGGCGATCGCCATCTCCACGGCGGGCGCCTCGCCGGCGCTCGCCAAGCGGATGAAGCGTGAGATCGAAGGCCAGTTCGGCGAGCCCTACGCCCGTCTGGCGATCCTGCTCAACGAGGTGCGCGGGTGGGCCAAGGGGACCCTGCCGACCTATCAGGACCGCAAGGAGTTCTTCGAGGGCATCGTCGGCGGCGACCCGGATCCCGTGGCCCTCCTGCGCCAGGGCGAGGAGCCCGCGGTGCGCGAACTGATCGCCCGCGCCCAGCGCGCCAGCGAGATGGCCCTCGCCCGCGGCTGAACCTGGCTCAGGCGGGCGGGCGCTGAGGGCCCCAGCTGGCGCGGCCGTCGCCGCTGATGGCGATCTTCGGTCCCAGCTGGACGGGCGCTTCGGTGGCGCCCTGGTAGACCGCCTTGACGCGCGCCAGAACCTCGCGCAGAGCGCTCATCTGGCCCTGCTCGCCGTAGCCGTGCAGATCGGTCGTCAGGCCGTGAGCGGCGAGGCCCGCGCGCGCGGCCAGGTAGAGGGCGCGGGGCATGTGAAAGCCCTGGGTGACCACGATGGCGCTGCGCACGCCGAAGACCTTTCGCGCGCGGACCATGCTCGCCCAGGTGTCGACTCCGTCGTGGTCGGTGAAGATGTCGCGCCCCGGCACCCCATGGGCGATCAGGGCGCGGCGCATCGTGTCGGGCTCGTCGTAGGACCAGGTCGTGTGGTCACCGGAGACCAGGATCCGCCGAACCTTTCCCGCCCGCCACAGCTCGAGGGCCCCCTGGACCCGGTCGGCCAGCATCTGGCTCATGTGTCCGTCCGGTTCCACGAAGGCACCGAGCACAAGTGCGACTTCGGCGTCGGGAACCCGTGCCACCTCCGAGCTCGAGTGCCCGCTCTCGCTGAGCAGCACATAGGCGTTGGCAGCACCCACGAGAGCGATCACGCCGAGCGCCAGCAACGCCGCCGCGATCAGCGCCCGCTTCACCCAGCGCCGGCTTGCGATCCAGGCGTGCACCGCAAAAAGGCTAGCGTCCCTGCTGTGGCGGCGGCGAGCAACGCGATGCACGGATCCGCCACGCAAAAGAGATGCGCCTGCAAATCACACACGAGAGCCACTGAGCCTTGCCTGCGCTGCAGGTCGAAGGCCTGTGCCGCCACTACGGCGAACGCGAGGCCCTCAGCGATGTGTCCGTCTCGCTCGAGAGCGGCCGCACGCTGGTGGTCTTTGGGCCCAACGGAGCCGGCAAGACGACGCTGCTGCGTGTCCTGGCGAGCCTCTTGCGCCCACACGCGGGCCTCGTCCAGGTGCTCGGCTCGCACCTGCCCTCGGAGGCCTGGGCCGTGCGAGGCCGGGTGGGGCTGCTCGGCCACGAGCCGCTGCTCTACCGCGAGCTGACGGCGCGCCAGAACCTGAAGTTCCACGCCCGCCTGCACGGCATCGCGCCAGAGCGCGTCGAGCAGCTGCTCGAGTCGCTGCAGATGAGCCATCGCGGCGAGGAGCCCGTGCGGACCCTCTCGCGCGGGATGGTCCAGCGCGTGGCCGTGGCCCGGGCGGTCCTGCATGACCCCGATCTGCTGCTGCTCGATGAGCCCTACGCCAACCTGGACCCTGCGGCGGTCGAGCTCGTGGCGCCGCTGATTGGAGCGGCCTCGGGGCGCACGCGGGTGATCTGCAGCCACGACCCCGGTGGCGGCCTGGCCGAGGCCGACCTGGTCCTGGGGCTGCGCGAAGGCCGCCCGGCGCTGGCCCGCGCCGCCGCCGAGGTGACACCGGGTGAGATCACGGAGCTCTACCGGTGAGCCGCCTCGCCGAGGCATCCCCGCGAACGGCCGAGGCCGTCGGCGAGCCCGGCGCGGCGAGGGCGCAGGTCGGGCTGTGGACGACGGTCGGGGCGCTGCTGCGCAAGGAGCTGCGGGTCGAGCTGCGCACCCTGGAGTCGGTCCCCGCGATGTCCCTGTTCTCGCTGACGACCTTCGTCGTGTTCCACTTTGCCCTGAACCGCGGCAGCGTCGAAGGTGACCTCGGTTCGGGGATCCTGTGGGTGACGCTGCTGTTCGCCTCGATCCTGGGCGTCAACCGGCTGTTCGTGGCGGACGCCGAGGAGGGCGGATTCGATGGTTTCCTGCTGGCGCCCGTCGACCGCAGCGCCATGTTCATCGCCAAGGTCCTGACGCTGCTCGCCTACCTGCTGGCGCTTGAGATCGTGGCCGTTCCCGCCTTCGCCCTGCTCCTGGCGGGCACCTCCCTCGGCCCCGCCCTGCCGGGCCTGATCCTGACGCTCCTCTTGGCCGACCTGGGCGTGGCGGTGATCGGCACCCTGGTCGCCGCGATGGCCGTCCGCACACGAGCCAGGGATCTGCTGGGGCCGCTGCTGGCGCTGCCCCTGTTCGTGCCGATCGTCATCGGTGCCGCCCGCGCCACCTCGCCGCTGCTCGCAGCCTCGCCGGCGACCTGGCCCGCGGCGCGCTGGCTGGGGACGCTCGGGCTCTATGATCTTTTGTTCGGGCTGATCGCCTACGCCCTGTTCGATTTCCTCCTGGAGGATTAACCCGTTGTACGGCAAGGGTCTGCGCGCGCTGAGCATCTCCACCGTGGTCGCGATGGCCGCGGCGCTGGCGCTCGTCTTCTTCTATGCGCCGCTGGAAGCCGAACAGGGCTTCCTGCAGAAGATCTTCTACGTGCACGTGCCCCTGGCGATCGTCTCGCTGTGCGGCTTCGTGCTGGGCGGCCTGCTGGCGATCCAGCATCTGCGCACGCGTGACGCGCGCTGGGACATGCGCTCCTACGTGGTCATCCACATGAGCCTCATCTTCGGCCTGGCCACGCTGATCACCGGCTCGATTTGGGCCAAGGGCTCCTGGGGGCACTGGTGGGTCTGGAACGAGCCGACGCTCGTCTCCTTCCTGATCATCTTTTTGCTCTACGCCACCTACCAGCCGTTGCGCTTCGCCATCGAGGACCCCGAGCGCCAGTCGCGCTATGCCTCCGTCTTCGCGGTCACCGCCGGTGCCTTCGTGCCGATGAATTTCATCGCCGTGCGCCTCTCGACCGCCTACCTGCACCCCCGGGTGCTCGGCAGCACCTCGAACCTGCCCGGCTCGATGACGCTGACGTTCCTCGTCTCGCTGGCCGCCATGGTGCTGCTGTTCGCCACCCTTTGCAAATACGAGCTGACGGCCAAGCACGCCCGTGCCCAGGTGCGGGCGCTGCGACGGCGCCTGAGCGGCGAAGCTCCCAGCGCCCCCCGTGGGCGCAGCGCCGCACCGGCCATCCAGGCGGGTGGCCTGGCGGCCCCGGCTCCCCGGACCGCGCCGTGATCGGGCTGTTGCTCGCCGAAGTGCCGGCCCTGCCGTTGCACACGGCAGGCAAGTACGTGGCGGGCGCCTACGTGGTCCTGTTCGCGATGGTGCTGGTCTACCTGGCGATCATGGCCATCCGCCTCAGCCGCATCGAGCGCGAGCTGGGCGAGCTGCTGGCGCTGGCCGAGCGGCGCGACGACGCCGCCGCCGAGCAGCGGGAGTCCACGCTCGCCTACCCCGTGGAGGGGCATCAGTGAACGAGCTGCTGGCGCTCGGGATCTCGCACAAGACCGCCCCGGTGGCGCTGCGCGAGCGGCTGGCCTTCACCGAGGCCGAAGCCGTCGAATTTGCCCGCACGGCGACCGCCACCCCGGAGGTGCGCGAGGCGGTGGTGATCTCGAGCTGCAACCGCACCGAGGTCTATCTGGTCGTGGGCGACGCAGTCCAGGCCGAGGGTGACATCCTCAGCCTGCTTGCCCGCCGGGCGGACATCCGCCCGACCGAACTGGCCGAGGCCATCTACTCGCCGCGCAACTGCGATGCCGCCCGCCACCTCTACCGCGTCACGGCGGGCCTCGAGTCGATGATCGTCGGGGAGGCCGAGATCCTGGGACAGGTCAGGCGCGCCCACGAAGCCGCTCTGGCGGCCGGCTGCACGGGGCCGCTGTCCAACCGCCTGTTCACGGCCGCTCTGACGACCGGCCGGCGGGTGCGCTCTGAGACCGCCATCGGCGCCAGCCGCGTCAGTGTCCCCTCGATCGCCGTCGACCTCGCCCTCAGCGTCCTGGGCGACCTCGAGCGCCGCCACGTCGTGATCCTGGGTGCCGGCGAGACCAGCGAGCTGACGGCCCGCAGACTGGCCGACCACGGGGCCGGGACGATCTTCGTCGCCAACCGCCACGCCGACCGGGCGCTCAGCATGGCCCAGCGCTTCGGCGGCTCGGTCGTGGGGCTGGACAAACTGCCCGAGCAGCTCGAGCTCGCGGACATCGTGCTGTCCTCCACGGCATCCCCCCACCCGATCGTCGGCCGCGACGAGCTGGCGCTGGTGATGGCCGAGCGGGGGCAGCGCCCGCTGCTGCTGATCGACATCGCGGTGCCACGCGACATCGACCCCGGCTGTGGCGAGCTCGAGGGCGTGACGCTCTATGACATCGATGACCTGCAGGAGGTCGCGGCGCGCAATATCAGCACCCGCACCGAGGAGGCGCCGCGGGCGCTTGAGATCGTCGAGGAGGAGATCCAGCGCTTCGCCCGCTGGCTCGGCCAGCTCGACGCCATGCCCACCGTGGCCGCCCTGCGTGAGCACGGAAACACGATCGTCGAGCAGGTCCTGGCCGAGAACGCCGGGCGCTGGGAGACCGCCTCCCCACGGGACCTCGCGCGGATCGAGGCGGTCGCCCGCGCCGTCATGGGCCGGCTGCTGCACGAGCCCACGATCAGGCTGCGAAGCCTCGGCGGCGACCGCGGCCACGCCAGCCTCGAGTTGGTGCGCGAGCTGTTCGGCCTGCGCGAGGACGGCCCCGATCAGGCTTCCGGCTCGGACGAGCTGGCGGAGGTCCACGACCTGTCCGCCCGGGGCCCGGAGGCGCGCGCAACGCGCCGGGCTCGCCGCCGCCGCGAGGGCTGATGCGGATCGGAACCCGGCGCAGCGCGCTGGCGCTGGCGCAGGCGGAGCTGGTCGCGGGGATGCTGGGGGGCGCGGAGATCGTCCCGATCGTCACCGGCGGGGACCGAGGTGAGCGCGAGGGTGACAAGTCGCGGTGGGTGGCCGAGCTGGAGCAGGCCCTCCTGGAGGGCCGCATCGACCTGGCCGTCCATTCGGCCAAGGACCTCCCCGGCGAGCGCGTCGCAGGCCTGGAGCTGCTCGGCTCTCCTGCCCGCGCCTCGGCGCAGGACGTCCTCTGCGGCAGCGCCGGAATCGCGGAGCTGGCGAGCGGCGCGAGGGTGGGTACGAGCAGCCTGCGGCGCCGGGCCCAGCTGCGGGCCGAGCGCCAGGACCTCGAGGTGGTCGCCGTGCGCGGCAACGTGGACACGCGCCTGGGCAAGCTGGCCGATGCCGCCCAGGGTCTCTCGGCGATCGTTCTCGCCCTGGCTGGCCTCGAGCGTCTGGGGCGCGCCACAGAGGCCGGCGCCGTGCTCGACCCGTCCCGCTTCGTCCCCGCCCCCGGCCAGGGGGCCCTGGCGCTCGAGGGACGGGCCGACGACGAGGCCTGCCGCGCTGCCGTCGGTGCTCTTACCGACCGCCCGACGTTCGCCTGCCTCTTGGCCGAGCGGGCGCTGGCCCGTGAGCTCCGAGCCGACTGCGACACGCCGCTCGGCGCCCATGCGCTGCCCGACGGGCCGGACGTTTTGCGCCTGCGCGCCTGGCTGGGCCTCCCCGACGGCTCGGTCTGGATCGCAGATGAGCTCAGCGGCGACTCCGGCGACCCGCAGGCGCTCGGCCGGGAGGTTGCCCGGCGGCTGCTCACCGCGGGCGCGGCCGAGCTTCTGCAGGGTGTCAGGGAGGCCGCCGCAGATGGCCGATGAGGTCGGCTCCCCCGGCCGCGTCTATCTCGTCGGGGCGGGCCCCGGCGACCCCGGTCTGCTGACCGCAAGGGCGCTCGAGCTGATCGGTGCCGCGGATGTGATCCTCTATGACCGGCTCGTCGGGCCGGGGGCGCTGGACGGCGCCCGTCCGGACGCGGAGCTCCTGTTCGTGGGCAAGGAGGGCGGAGGCGCCTCGGTGCCCCAGGAGCAGACCGAGGAGCTGATGCTCGAACGAGCCCGGGCCGGGAGGACGGTCCTGCGCCTGAAGGGCGGCGACCCGTTCGTCTTCGGCCGCGGCGGGGAGGAGGCCCTGCGCCTGCGCGCCGCCGGGATCCCCTACGAGATCGTCCCCGGCATCACCGCCGGTGTTGGCGCCCCCGCCTATGCGGGGATCCCCGTCACCCACCGTGGCCTCGCGGGCGCCGTCGCGCTCGTCACCGGACACACGCGCGAGGACGGCGAGGCGACGGACGCTGCGATCGACTGGCAGGGCCTCGCGGCCTTCCCGGGAACGCTCGTCTTCTACATGGGCGTGCGCCAGCTGCCGGCAATCGCCCGTTCGCTGATCGAGGCCGGCCGCGATGGCAGTGAGCCGGTGGCGGTCATCCAGGAGGGGACCCTGCCGGGCCAGCGCTCGGTGGCGGGGACGCTCGAGACGATCGCCGAGGTCGTACAGCGCGAGGGCATCCGCCCGCCGTCGGTGACGGTCGTCGGGGCGGTTGCGGCGCTGGCCGGGGAGCTTGCCTGGGTCGAGCCTCGGCCACTGGCGGGCAGGACCGTCGCGGTGACCCGGGCGCGCCCGGAGGCCAGCGGCCTGGCACTGCGCCTGCGGGCTCTCGGGGCCAGCGTGCTGGAGGCGCCGGCGATCCGCATCGTGGCGCTGGAGGGGCCGCCGCTCGACCCGTCACCCTACGACCTGATCTGCGTGATGAGTCCAAACGGTGTCGCTCAGATGTTCGCCCGCCTGGCCGCAGCCGACCCGGCCCTGGACGCACGCTCGCTGGCGGGCGCGAAGGTCGCCGCGATCGGCCCCGGGACCGCCCGGGCCCTGGTCGCCCACGGCATCCGGGCGGATATCGTGCCCGAGCGCTCGGTCGCCGAGTCCCTCGTCGAGGCGCTGGAGCAGGTGCCCGTCAGAAGAGCGCTCGTGGCCAGGGCGGCGGAGGCCCGCGACGTGGTCCCGGACGCCCTGAGAGCCCGGGGAGCCGAGGTTGACGTGCTGGCGCTCTATGAGACGGTCGCCGAGGCACCGGAGCCGCGTCTGCTCGAGCAGGCCCTGGCGGCGGACTACCTCACCTTCACCTCCTCCTCGACCGTCCGCTTCCTGCTGGCCGCCGCGGGCGGCCCCGAGCGGATCTCACCCCGGACGCGGCTCGTCTCGATCGGCCCGGTGACGAGCCAGACGCTGCGCGAGGCGGGCCTCGAGCCCCACGTGGAGGCCGAGCGCCACGACATCGACGGCCTCCTCGAGGCGTTGCTCACAGACGCGAGTGGAGCTTCCCCCCAGGCGTGAGCGAGCCCGCCCCGCTCGTGACGTTCCTCTCGGACTACGGACTCGGCAACGAGTTCGTGGGCGTCTGCCATGCCGTCATCGCGCGCCGCTGCCCGCGGGCGCGGGTGATCGACCTGACCCACGCGATCCCCCGCCATGACGTCCACACGGGTGCCATCGTGCTGCGCGGTACGCTCCCCTATCTGCCCGAGGCGATCATCCTGGCCGTCGTCGATCCTGGCGTCGGCACCACCGGTGCCCGCGGGCGGCGGGCCATCGCCGTGAGGACCGTCACCGGGGACCGGCTGCTGGTGGGGCCCGACAACGGCATCCTGATGCCCGTCTGCGAACGGCTCGGAGGCGTGGCCAAGGCGGTCGATGTGGGCCGTAGCCACGAGCGCCTGCAGCCCGTCTCGCACACCTTCCACGGCCGTGACATCTTCGCCCCCGTGGCCGCCGCACTGGCTGACGGCGTCCCGCTCGGAGAGCTCGGGGAACCGTTGGCGGTCGAGGGCCTGCGACGCCTGAACATCCCCGTCGCCGTCGTGAGCGCCGAGGGCCTCGAGCTCCACGTGCTGCACAACGACACCTTCGGCAACCTGATCCTCGACGGTGAGACCGTCCAGCTGGCCGAGTTGGGAGTCGAGCTGGGCGATGAGCTGTGGGTGAACCATGCCGGCACCCGGCACAGCGCCACCTTCGCCCGCACCTTCGCCGATGTCGCCCCGGGCGGGCTGCTGCTCTACCAGGATGGCCTAGGGACGCTGGCCCTGGCGATCAATCGCGGCTCGGCCGCCGAGGTGCTCGGAGCCGCGCGCAACGCCGAGCTGCTGGTGGTGCCCATTTGAGTGCGCACCAGGCATGAGCGCGGAGCTGGGCCATCCGCGCCTCCACCACCGCCTTGTCGACTCGACCAACGCCCGCGCCCGCGAACTGGCGCTGGCCGGCGCGCCCCACGGGACGCTGGTGACGGCCGGCGAGCAGAGCGCCGGACGTGGACGCCAGGGCCGCAGCTGGTCGGCACCGGCCGGCTCCTCGCTGCTGATGTCGCTGCTCGTGCGCTGGGCCGATGCGGGCCCTGCGCCCAGCCTGCTGCCGCTGCTGGCGGCCGTCGCCGTCTGCGATGCGCTCGAAAGCCAGGGGACCGCGCTGGGAGCGCAGGCGCTGATCAAGTGGCCCAACGACGTCGTCCTGGCCCGGGCCGGCGGGACGCTCGCGAAGCTGGCCGGGATCCTCGTCGAGGGCCGCCCCCAGGAACGCTGGGCGGTGCTGGGGATCGGGCTCAACGTGGCCGTGTCGCTCGATCAGCTCGGGCCTGAGCTGCGCGAAACGGCCGCCTCGCTCGCGGGCAGCCCCGAGGATGTCGAGCCTCTGCTGGCGAGCCTGCTCGAGGCCCTGTCGCTGCGCCTGGAGCAGCCGGCGGACGAGCTGCTGCACGCCTGGAGCGCCCGCGACGCACTGCGTGGGCGCCGGGTCGCATGGGGCCCCGCGGAAGGCGCCGTGAGCACCGGCGCAAGCGAGGGGATGGCCCAGGGAGTCGACGGTGCGGGCCGGCTGGTGGTGGCGCTGGACGCCGGCGGGCAGACGACGCTCGAGGCGGGCGAGGTTCACCTCGCGGGGGTCGTTGGCTGATGCTCCGAATCGCCCTGGGGGCCGCGATCCTCGCCGCGGCGCTGTCGCTGCTGAGCGCCACCGCGGGCGCGACCATCCCGGCCTGGACCACCTACCGCCATGACGCCCAGCGCAGCGGCCTCGCCATACAGGAAACCGTACCGCAGGCACCCGCGCAGGCATGGCAGACCGGAGCGCTTGACGGCAAGATCTACACGGAGCCGCTGCTGTACGGCTCGCAGGTCTACGTGGCGACGGAGAACGACACCGTCTACTCACTCGATGCGGCCACCGGCTCCGTCCTATGGCAGGCGCACCTGGGAACGCCCGTCCCGAGCTCACAGCTCCCCTGCGGCGACATCGCGCCCAGCGTGGGCATCACGGGCACGCCGGTGATCGACCCGGCGACCCAGACGATCTATGCCGTCACCGATACCTGGGACGGGACGCACCGCGAAAGCATCTCGCACAGTCTCGTGGCGCTCGAACTGGGCACCGGCGCGATGCGCCCCGGCTTCCCGATTGCCGTCGATCCCACGTTTCCCACCGGCGGGAGCGCCGCCCAGCAGCTGCAGCGGACCGCCCTGGCCCTGGATGGCAGCGAGGTCGTGATCGGCTACGGCGGCAACGATGGGGACTGCGGGACCTACTGGGGCTGGCTCGTGGGAGCGCCCGAGAGCGGCGTGGGTCAGCTGCGCTCCTTCCAGGCCGACTCGAAACCGGGTGATGACGAGGGCGCCATCTGGGGCTCGGGCAACGCCCCCGCGGAGGATCCCGCCGGGGAGCTCTTCTTGGCGACCGGCAACGGCTCGGGTGCGGAATACGACCATGGGGACTCGGTTCTCAAGCTCGACGCCGATCTCGAACTCCTCGACGGCTGGGCGCCCGCTGACTGGCGCGAACTGGACGAAAATGATCAGGATCTTGGCTCCAGCGACCCGGTGCTGCTGCCCGGCGAACTCGCCTTCGAGATCGGCAAGCAGGGCGTGGGCGTCCTGCTGCACAGCAACGCCCTCGGCGGCGTCGGCAGCGTCCCCGCGGCCGAAATGAGTGTCTGCGCCGGCTCCTGGGGCGGCGGCATCTATCTGCCGGCGAGCGCCTCGAGCGGCACCCTGTACGTGACCTGCAGCGACGGATTGCACGCGCTGGCACTCGCAGGACTGGGCAGCAAAGCGCCAACGCTGAGCCGAGCGCCGGGCTGGGTGGTGAATGCCGACGCGGTGGGACCGCCGATCTTCGCGGGCGGCCTCGTGTGGGTGGCGAGCTATGAAGGAAAGCCCGGCTACCTGTATGGCCTGGACCCGGGCAGCGGGGCGGTCGTCTTCGAAAGCGATCTCACGAGCTTCGAGCACTTCAGCACGCCGGCGGCGGGAGGCGGCCGGCTGTTCGCGGCAGACGGCGACAGGGTCACGGCGTTGACGATCGAAGCGGCGCCCGCGAGTACCACGAGCGACCCCGGCTCGACACCGGACCCGGCACCGGACCCGGCCGCCCCCGCCGTGACCGCCACGCCAGGCGTCGCCATCTCACTCTTTCGCCAGTCTCACGTGCTCTGGCGCGAGGGCAGGCGGGCCGCCACCGTCAGCGCCGCCACCAGGACCGCACGAGCACCGGTCGGGACCAGGTTCTCCTTTCTGCTCGACCGGGCCGCGGAGGTGACGTTCCACTTCACGCGGCGCCTGAGCGGGCGCAGGGTCGGGGCCAGGTGCGTGGCCCCGAGCAGGCACAACAGTGGCGATCGCGGCTGCGAGCGCTCGGTCTCCGCGGGCAGCTACTCGTTCGCCGCGCACAGCGGCGCCGTCGTGCTGGCCTTCGAGGGCCGCCTGCGCCACGGGCACACGCTCACACCTGGGCGCTACAGCGTCAACGTCACGGCCTCGGACGCCGTCGGAAGCGCGTCCTCCAGGTCGCTGGGCTTCACGCTGCTCGGGTGAGGTCGGTCTAGACCAGCTCTTTGTCGGGCGCCGGGGACGCGCTCGAGCCGTTGCTCGAGGAGCCCCGCGCCTTGGGCTGGGACTGCTGCTCGCCCCCCTGGGGGGCCGCGCCGTTTGCCTGCGGCCTCGATCCCTTGCGCCGGCGCCGGGTGCTGCGCGCCCGCCGCTTGGGGAAGTTGCGCAGCAGCTCCCTGGCCAGGGCGGGCGGCTTGCGGGCCATTCTGGTGCGTGCGCCGCGCAGCGCCTCCTCCGCCTCGGGCGTGTGCGCCAGCGCGGCCGCCAGCAGGGCGGCGGCCAGCCGGCGGTCCTGCTTGCGGGCGGCGTGGATCAGCCGGCGGGCGTTTCGCGCGTGCGCGCCACCGGCAGAGTTGACGAGCAGGCCGAGCAGCCGCTTGGTCTCGGGCCAGCGCTGCACGGCGTACTCCTCATGGACGTCGCGCGTGTACTCGGCCAGCCGCCAGATCCAGGCGTTGGCCTGGTCGCGGCGGCCGATGCGCCGCTCGACGAGGGCCCGGAGCATGATCTTGGTGGCCTCCTTGCGCTCCTCGCGCGGCCAGCCGCCGATGATGTCGATGGCCTCGTCGAAGGCGTCCGGGTCCTTCAGGGCGGCGATGTCGGCCAGCGCCCGCAGCCGCAGCTGAGCGTTGTTGTTGCGCTTGACGGCCGTGATCAGAAAGCGGCTCTTGAGCTCCCCCGTGCGGTCGAAGTGGAGCATCGCCCGGGCGCGCCGCCAGCCGTTGGGGGCGACCCGCGCCCCGGCCAGCGCCGCCCACAGGTGCTGCTCGCCGTAGTCGAGATGCTCGACGGCGATCCGCCACAGCTCACGCTCGAAGACCGCGAAGCGGCGCTCCTCCTCGGCGCAGACCGGCAGGACGCGGCGCTCGACCCGCATCCGCCGTCCGCGGCCCCGGCGCACGGGCCCGACGACGATGGCGCCGCCGCGGTAGACATCGCGGTCGAGCAGCGAGTGCAGCGTCACGACGGGGTCGTCATGCTTGGTGGCAGGGTGGACGAAGTCGACGACCAGGCCCGCCTCCTTGCCCGGGTGGCGGCGCGTGACACGCCCGACGCGCTGCTGGTAGATGCGCTTGGAGGCCGTGGGCGCCAGGTGCACGCAGACGGTGGCCCGCGGGCTGTTCCACCCCTCGGCCAGCAGCTGGGCGTTGATCAGCACGTCGATGTCCCCGCGCTCGTAGCGGGCCAGGATCTCGACCAGCTCGCGCTTGGGCGTCTCGCCCGAAACCGCCTGAGCCTTCATGTTCTCCGCCCTGAACGCTTCGGCCAGGTTGTAGGCGTGGCGCACGCCGGCCGCGTAGACGACACCGGGAACGCCGTTGAAGCGCGTCTTGTAGAGATTGGCCACGGCCAGGTTGAAGGGCTGCTGGTCGAGCAGTTTGGCCAGCTCGTCCTGATCGAACTCGGTATCCACCTCGCCTCGGCGCAGCGGCACCTTGGCGATCGTCCGCACGCCAACGCCGGGTGAGATGCGCACACAGCGCAGCGGCGAGATGACACCGCGCCTGGCCGCCAGCGCGAGATCGAAACGCGAGGTCTGGGTGGGGAAGAGGTCCGTGACGTGCCGGGCGATCAGCGCACCCGTGGCCGTCATGCCGATGAAGATCGGCCCCGTCCAGGCGCGAATGGCGCCGCTGGTCTTCTCGCCGAGGGCGGTGTGGGCCTCGTCGCAGATGACGATCGTGTAGGCGCTTGAGATCTTTCCTGCGTTGCGAACGAACCACTGGTAGGTCTCGACCGTCACGGGCCCCTTGACGGAATCCTCGCCCTGCAACAGCGGGGGGCTGATGCGCTTGGTGTAGCCGCGGTCACGAAGCTCGCCGATGAACTGGTCGACGAGGTTGCGCCGGTGGGTCAGGATCAGCACGCCGCCGGTCTGGGAGGCCTCGACGAAGCCCAGCGCCGCGACGGTCTTGCCGGCCCCCGTGGCATGCTCGAACCAGAACCGCTTGGCGGCATTGGGGTCGTCGGGCGCCTCGGAGACGGTCGCATCGTCGTCCTCCTCGTCGACCCAGTCGCGCGGCTCCTCGTCGGATTCCGTCTCGGTCTCGGGCTCGTCCTCCTCCTCGGGGTCGGCCTCGAGGATGTCCTCGTCCTCCTCCTCGTCCTCATCCTCGTCCTCCGGTGCAGCGCGCTGGACAGGGCCGAGCTCGTCGTCCTCCTCCTCGTCCTCCTCGTCGTCCTCGTCCTCGGGGTAGTCCTCGTCCTCCTCCTCGCTCGGCTCCGATGCCCGGGGCGCCGGCGCCGGCTCGGCCTCGTCGGGCCCGAGGATGTCCGCCGAGGCGAGCAGCTCCGGGGAGGCCGAGGCGGCCGACTTGCCGTTGCCAGCCGGACCGCTGCGCTGCTGGGCCTCGGCGAGCAGCGCAGTCAGGGTCCCCGAGAGGGCGTCAACCTGGTGGGCCGACAGGACGGTGCCGTCGACCAGCTTCGGCTCCTCGTCGGAGAGCAGCCGTTCCAGCCCCAGCAACAGCGAGAACTCGCGCCGCCAGGCCGTGGAGGGGTGCTTGGCCTTGGGGTCCTCGGCGAGCTCCCTGAGCGCCTCGTCAAGGGCGCGCCGCCGCGGCGTTCCCTCGGCGAGCACCACCGCGGGGTCCTCGCCGTCGTGGATGAAACGCTCGCGCACAAGCTTCTCCGCGCGCGCAATCTCGGCGGAAGTGGGAATGGTCGCGGCCGCGAGGGCCACTGAGGTGGACTCGGCCATAGAGGCTCTGGACTTCGAGACAGAGCCGCGGTCGCATCCTTCTCCGACCCGGCTCGAAAGACATCGGCGCCCCGGTGGCGCCCTCGCCGAAGGCTCTGGTCCCCCGGCTACGTGGACCTCAGGATATAGCACGGGCAGGCGCGTTTGAAGTGAGCATCATCTGCGACCCTTTGCGACATGAATCCGAGGCGCCTGTTGCTTGCCGGCTTGGGCCTCGCGGTCGGGGTCCTGCTCGTCATCGGCCTGCTCCAGCTCTCGGGCGGCACGGGCACGACGACAGCCTCGTCGCTGACGCCGGCCGAGATGCAGGCGCGCCTGGCGGGATCACCGCCTCGGCTGGCAGCGCTTCACGCCCAGGCAGGCGAGCTGCTCGGCGGTGGCCTGGCCGCGCTGCGTGCCCGGCTGGCGGTGCTGCACGGCGAGCCCCTGGTGATCAACAAGTGGGCCTCCTGGTGCGCACCGTGCCGGGCTGAGTTCGGTGTCTTCCAGCGCGTCTCGGTGAGCCGCGGGCGCCAGGTCGCGTTCCTCGGTGTCGACTCGGGCGACACCGGGCGCAGCGCGCCCGAATCGTTCCTCAGGCGCTTCCCGGTCAGCTACCCGAGCTACTACGACTCGAGCGGACAGGCGGGGGAAGCGATCACCGAAGGATCTAACGTCACGCCGGTGACCGTGTTCGTGAACAGCGCCGGAAAGACGTTCGTGCGCCAGGGCCCCTACCCGAGCGTCGCCAAGCTCGAAGCCGACATCCAGCGTTACGCCCTGGACGGCTGAGGGGTGCCCGAACTTCGCATCGACCCACTCAGCGGCCACCGCACGATCGTCGCCGGCGAGCGCTCCCGCCGGCCCGGCGGGGAGCCCCGCTGCGAGCCCGCACCGCCGATCGACGTGGACGGAGACCCCTTCGCCGAGGGGCACGAGGAGCGCACCCCGCCCGAGCTCGAAGCCCTGCGTCCGGGCGGGGGAGCCGCGGACGGGCCCGGCTGGAGGGTCCGCGTGGTGCCAAACCTCTACCCGGCCCTCGACCCGCCCGCGACCGCGGGCACCCCGGTACCGGGGGCTGTCGAAGAAGCGCAGAGCGCCGGCCGTGGCGTGGTCGAGCTGTTCACCAGCCTCCCCGCCACGGGCGCCCACGAGGTCATCATCAACGGGCCGCAGTCTGTCCTCTCGCTGGCCGAACTCGACGCGGCGCAGGTCAAGGACGCCGTCGAGGTCTGGCGGCGGCGGATGCGCGTGCATGCCGACAGCGCCTACATGCAGCTGATCGTCAACGAGCGCCGCGAGGCGGGGGCATCGCTGCCCCACACCCACGCTCAGCTCTATGCGCTGGACTTCGTCCCCACGGCCGTCGCGCGCGAGCGCGAGCGCTCGAGCGCCTACACGGCGAGGACCATGGGCCAGAGCCTGTTGGGAGACCTCCTCGCCGAGGAGGTGCGCCGCAACGAGCGGATCGTGGCAATCGACGATGAGGCCGTGCTGCTGGCGCCGTTCGCCTCGCGCCTGCCCTTCCAGCTGATGCTGGTGCCGCGGATTCCGCGGGCACGGTTCGAGGATGAGGGCGCCTCCGGGGCCGCACTGCTGCACGATGGCCTCAGCCGGCTGGCGCGGCGACTCGGCGCCAGCCCACCGCTGAACCTGTGGGTGCGCACGGCGCCGCGGGGAGCCGAGGACTTCTGCTGGCGGATCGACATCATGCCCCGCCTGACGCACCTGGCAGGCCTCGAGCTCTCGACCGACCTGAACCTGAACATCGTCGCACCCGAGGACGCCGCGGCCATGCTGCGCGAGGCCTGAGCGCCGCACGACGGCTAGGCTGCCCGGCAATGGCACCTGAGGAACGCTTCCTGCCCCGCTTCGCCGCCGAGCCGCCGCAGGACCCGCTGCCCTACGGGCGCTGGGAGCAGCGGCTGCGCGACGAGTTCCTCGGTGCGGCCCTGGCGCTCGAGGGAAAGCCCTCCGACCTGGGCGACCCCGACGCGATCACCTGGTACCCCGATCGCACCTGGCACGGGCGGACCTACGTGCCGGCCACCTCCCTGACCTCGGGCGGCTACGAAATATTCGGCTACGTCCGCTTCCTGCCGGCGCTCGAGGAGGGCGAGCCGAGCGACTTCTTCGCCTACGTGGACTTCACCGAGGAGACGGCCGAGCGCAATCCCGACTGGAAGCTCGACCTCTGCGACGAGGTCATCGGCAGCTGGCGCGGCGAGGGCGGTGCGGTCGCGGAGATGACGCTCGTCTGGGGGCACCCACTGGTCTCCTCGGGAGCCATCGCGACCGCTGAGCTGGCCGACCTGGCCGTGGACCAGTGCCCTGTCATCGAGGAGCGCTTCACGCTGCTGGCGCCCGACGCCTACCGCCAGGACCTGCTGGAGATCAAGCTCTTCGACGAGCGTGGCCGCGAGCTCGCGCGCGAGTCCCTCTACGACGGCGAGGACGAGGAGTAGCCCACGGCGGCCTCCTATTTCTTGCAGTTGGCGGCGGCGGCTTCCTTGGCCGATGACGGTATCGGCGATTTCTCGATCACTTCTTCACAGACTTCCCGCGCCACACGCTTGACCGCGGAGGTGTCGCCCTTGGCGGCCTTCGAGCAGGCACCTTCGAGCTTCTCTTTGGCTGTCGCCGGCAGCTTGGACTCCGAGGCGACGATCTGTTTGCACTCTTCCACGACGGCCTGTATCTGCGCGCTCGAGGAGGTGGCGCTCGAACCGGTCGAGCTCGTCGGTGAGGCGCTCGTGTGGGAGCTGGGCGCCGAGTTGGAGGAGGGCGAGGAGGAGCTGCTTCCACAGCCCACGAGCAGCGCCGCGCAGGACAGGGCAAGGAGAGGGATCGTGTATCGCCTTCGGGTCATGGTTCTCCCTCTTCGCTTTTTCACGGGCCGGCTAGCCGGCGGGCGCCTCTCACCTCGGCAGGTCCGGCAACCCTAGCGGCGGGGCAGGCGAGTGAGCTGCTGCGCGCCGCGCGCAAAGCGGCGCGATGGCATATTGGCGTCATGGGCGACACTCCGGCACGCTCGCTGCACCCGCTCGTTGACGGCTTCGCAGATGCCGCGGGCTATGACCTGGGAAGGCCGCGCTATGGAGCGGAGGTGGTGGACGCCATCGTGGGGGCACTCGGGACTGCTGCCGGTGCACCGGTGCTGGAGCTCGGGGCGGGCACCGGGCAGCTGTCCGTGGCGCTTGTGGACGCCGGCTTCGATCTGCGCGCCGTGGAGCCGCTCGCGCAGACCAGAGAGCTGCTCGTGCGGGCGATCGGCGCCCAGCGGGTCCATGAGGGAGTGGCCGAGGAGATTCCGCTGGCCGACCGATCGGTCGATGCCGTCCTGGCCGCCGACTCCTTTCACTGGTTCGACCACAGGCGTGCCCTGCCGGAGATCCTGCGGGTGCTGCGCCCGCGCGGCGGTGTGGCGATCCTGCGCTCGCTGCCCCGCTTCCAGGCGCCCTGGGGACATGACCTGGGCCTGTTGCTCGCGGGCGTGCGCCCAGCCCATCCAGCCCACGACGGCGACGGCGCGGCCGCCGAGCTGAGCGAAGAGCGCGGCTTCGAAGCTGTGCAGGAGATGACCCTGACGAGCAGCCAACCCAGCGACAGGGAGCGGCTGCTCGCCTACGTCGCCTCGATCAGCTGGATCGGAGCGCTGGGCGAGCCGGCGCGCGAGCAGCTGCTGGCGCGGGCCCGCGCCATCCTCGAGCGGCACGACCTCGGTTCCCTGACGCTGCAGGTGGACCACAACATCTGGGCAGCACGGCTGCGCTGAGGCCGCCGCTCGGGCTACTGATCGGTGGGCGCAGCGGGGGGCGCGGGAACCGGCGCAGCGGCGGCGCTCGGCGCGGGAGGCGCGAGCGGCGGCCAGGCGGGGTCCCCCGTGAGCACCGCGGCGGCGCGTGCCCCACGGGCTGCCGCGACAGGTGCCGGGGCCGGGACGGGGATGGAGACACCGAGCAGCTGCTCGACCGTCGCCGCCGGAGCGGGCTCACCCATGAAGTATCCCTGGGCGAGGGAGCAGCCCATCTCCTTGAGCGCCCACAGCTGCTCTTGGGACTCGACTTCCTTGGCGATGACCGTCAGGGCGAGATCGCGGCCGAAGACGAGGATCGCCTCCAGCAGCCAGCTGCGGTAGTTCTCGTCGTCGGAGGAGGCCAGAGAGTTGCGGTCAACCTTGAGGAAATCGATCGGCATCCGCTCCAGGTCGGCGCGGTAGGCGTAGCCACTGCCGAAGTCGTCGATGGCGATCCGGACACCGAGCGCGCGCAGGTCCGCGAGCCGCCGGGCGGCACCGGTGGCGTCGATCATGACCGTCGTCTCGGCGATCTCGAGGATCAACAGCTTCGGCTCGAGGCCGGACTGCTGCAGGGCGCGCTGGACGTCGGTGGCGAAGCCCTCACGGTTGAGCTGGTTGGCGGAGACCTTGACGGCGACGGCGACGGTGTGGCCGTGGATGTTCCAGGCGGCGGCGTCGGTGCATGCCTGTTCGAGGACCCAGCGCCCGATCGGGACGATCAGGCCGCTCTCCTCGGCGAGGGGGATGAAATCGTCGGGGGCGATCTCGCCCTTGATCGGGTGCTGCCAGCGCAGCAGGGTCTCGACGGCTACGACGCCCTGCGTGTTGAGGTCGAAGATCGGCTGGTAGCGGAGGTTGAACTGGCGCTCTTCCAGTGCACGGTTGAGGTCCATCTCAAGGACGCCGCGGCCCTCGATGACCGAGCGCATGTTGGCGTTGAAGAGGGTGTAGCGGTCCTTGCCGGCGGCCTTGGCCGCGAACAGGGCCATGTGGGCGTCCCGGAGCAGGTCTTCAGGGGTCGCGTAGCGGCCGAAGGCGACACCGATGCTGGCGGTGATCGAGAAGCTCGGGCACCCCTCAAGCTCGATGGGCTTGTGCAGCGACTCGATGATCCGCCTGGCGAGCGAGTCCAGGCGCATGCCGCGGGCGGCCGATTCGACGAGGACGACGAACTCGTCGCCGCCATAGCGCCCGACGGTGTCATGCGTGCGAATGACCGTGTTGAGCCGTTCGCCGACGATTCTCAGCAGCTGGTCGCCGGCCTCGGTGCCCAGCTCGTCGTTGACGTCCTTGAACCAGTCGATGTCCACGAACAGCGCACCGACCATGAGCCCCGACTGGCGCCCGGCCCGGGCCAGCATCCGCTCGGCCCGGTCGAGGGTCAGGCCGCGGTTGGGCAGACGGGTCAGCTGGTCGTAGAGCTCCTCGCGCTTGCGGGGCGCGGTCAGTCGCTGGGGCGCCGGGCCGCGGCCGAAGCCCATGAGGTAGAGGACGGCGCCGAACAGGATGCTCAGCAGCGCACCGGTGAGGAGGGCCGTGACGGCATCGTCATGAGCCCGGATGCCGGTTGCGGGCGCGGGAGCGAAAGTGCTCAGCACCCAGCCGTTGTGCAGGTCGGTTTCAGCGCTGAGGCCGCCGCGGGAGACGGTGCCGCTGGCGAAGGCTGCCGTCGAGAGAGGCGTGGCGCGTCGCAGGCGAATGGCAAGCCCGGGTTCGGCGCGGCGGATGCCAGCCACGAGCCCGGACGGGTTGAGGACCTCGCGCAGCCAGCCCACGAATGCAGCGCGGCGCCCGAGGTCGGTGCGGGGCGCAAGGTCGCCGCGATAGATCGGCGTGAGCACCACCAGGCCGTTGATGTTGTCCAGGTGGGCGGTGCCGTACATCGTGTTGGTGTTGTCCCGGGTGCTGAGCAGGACGGCGTTGTAGGCGCAGTAGTCGATGCCGGCGGCCGGCTTCAGCGCGGGCGTACGGGCGACTCCGGCGAGTGCCAGGCAGTGGTAGGAGCGGCGGTAGCCGGGCGGCGAGATCTTGAACGAGCTCAAGGCCGCACGGGAGGCCTTTGAGAACCGCAGGCGCGCGCGGTCGGGTATCCCCGCTACACGCTCCTTGAATTCGGCCAGTTCCGGCGCGCGAACCAGTGCAAGCAGCGAGAGCGACTCCAGCTCGGGGTGGTTGTGGAGGATCCGTGCCCACTTGGCCCAGGCGGCGAATTCGGCGGGCGAGCCGATGGCGTTGTGGGCGAAGTAGGTGCCGGAGCTCGTCAGGAGGTCTTCGCCGTGCGCAAGCGCCGGCTTGAGGGCGGCTGCTGCCGTGGTCGTGCTGTGGGCGAAGGAGTGCTTGGCGGCGGAGACGTCGGAGCCGGCGATCGAGGAGGCCAGCAGATAGGAGACGAGGAAGCCCGCGATCACGCAGGCTGGGGCCAGGCCCGCCCACAGGGTGCGTCCGCCGCGGTTGCGCCCCGGGGACGGGATCGCGGCGGACTGCCGAAGCGGGCCGAGCGACTTGCCCTGCCCCGGTTTCCAGGCGCCCGGGGGAGGCTCGCCGGCGGAGGCGCCGCCGGCTGGACCTTGGGGGGGAGTTGGGTTTTCAGGCATGGTGGCTTGGTTGCTGGATGCGCCTGCTCCAGCGAGCGCGGGGGGCTTCTCTCCCGCCTCATCGAGTTCTCGGCCTCCTAACTTGAGTGGTGAATTCGTCCACTCCGCAGCCGGACGATCAACCACGCGGCCTCGCCGGAGCCCTGGCGCCCCACATTCCGTCCTCCTCCAGCCGCTCAATCCGGGCGTGCCCTTCAGATAGGTGGCTGCTGCGGCTAACGTCGGTGGCGATGGCAGGCGCCGCCCCCACCAAGCTCGCGACCGGGCTGCCGGCGATCCCGGCGCCGTGGCGGCTCGCGGCGCCGACCGGCTCGAGCCTGCGGGTGACGGTCACCCACGTGACCGACTACGCGTGCCCCTGGGCCTACTCGTTTGAGCCGGCCATGCGCGCGGTGGAGGCTCGCTACGGCGACCAGCTCGAGCTGCGGACGGTTGTGATCGGGTTGTCAAACGACCCGGAGGCGCTGGTGGCGCGTGGATTCTCGCCGGAGCGGATGGCGCTGGTTTCGCTCCACTTCGGCCGCCTGGGTATGCCCTTCACGCCTCATGTGCGCGAGCGGGTAACGGTCAGCGAGCCGGCCTGTCGGCTGATCAAGGCCGCCGGCCTCCAGGGCCTCGAGTACGAAGAGGCGGTCACCAGGGCGCTGCGCTTCGCGCAGTTCAACTCGCCGCTGCTGCTTGACGAGGTCACGTCACTGGAGGCGCTCTGCGAGAGCGTCGAGGGCCTGGACGTGGCGCGCACCCTCTCCGATCTGGAGAGCCCCGCCGTCGAGCAGGCCTACCGCGCCGATTTCGAGCAGGCGCGGACGCCGGCCCCGCTGGCCGTGGCTCTTCACCGGACGGCCAACTCCGACGGGCGCGATCGCTACACGGCGCCCTCGCTGATCCTTGAGGCCGCCGACGGCCGGACCTCGGTCGTCCCCGGCTTTCAGCCCTTCGAGGCGATCGACGTGGCATTGATGAATCTGGAGCCGGAACTGACCCGTCTTGCGGTGCCCGAGCTGGAGGAGCTGCTGGCCCTCTACCCCGGCGGGTTGACCAGCCAGGAGGTCGCGAGGGTGCTGGCCGACACAACCGACGTGCCAGACCGTGCCGGCGCGGAAGCTGCCCTGACTCACCTGGTTGCAACCGGCAGCGCCCGGCGTACCCCGCTCGGGGACGATGCGCTGTGGACCCTCGCCTGATCGCCCCTACCTCGGCGGGCAGGCGACCTTCAGGCTCTTTGTGACCGTCACCTGGGTCAGGCCGCCGAGCCCGGCGAAGGTCAGTTCCGCCTTGGCCGGAAACCCGCCCCGGGGGCACTTTTTCGGCACGCGCCCGTAGTAGACGGGGCCGCGCTTCGTGCGCCGGGCCGAGCCGACGATCACGGAGATCGAGGTCACCGAGGCATCCTGGGCGCCCGGGACGGTTTCCACGAGCGGGACGGCGGCGATCAGCTCGTGGCTGTAGAGACCGCCGGCAGCCACGTAGTGGGCCTCGGAGATGACTTCGATGATCGTCGGTTCATGGCCGTAGGTGAAGAACTCCAGGCCGCCCCCCTTCGCGTAGAACGATTCGAGGGTGGCTTCCTCGGGCACGATTTTGGTCCCGAAGGCGACCTCGCCATGGACCCTTCCGACGGGGCCGGCGTGCGATTCGGCGGGACATGCCCGGGGACCCAGTCCGGTCGGTTCGAGCGTCGAGACGGGACAGGTCGGGAACCCTTCGGGGTGCAGGACGGTGCCCTTGGGCAGATAGACGTTCACCCCGATCAGCGGCGGCGGGAAGCCGCCGTATTCGCTGCCCGTGATCGTCACGTTGCTTTCGACGGCGGCGCCGGCGCCGAGTTTGTTCCCGGTCCCCGGGAAGCCGTGGATGGGCACGATCCTGGCCTTGATGGTGACGGCCGGCGTGGCGCCCGCAAGGGCCGTCCCGAGGGCTGCCATCCACAGGACCAACCCGAGCACAACCGCGATCCCTCTGCGCATCACACACTCTCCCCGTCGATCGAGCGATGCACACTATTGCCTCAGCCGGGCCTCCGCGTCACCTACCCCGGCGGCGTCGACGAAGGCCTGCAGGAGACCCGGATCGGTGACGGGCGGCCCGTGCCCGAAGCATGCGAGCCTGGGGCGCAGGGCGGCAAGGCGGCCCATCGACTCGCGGTTGCGAGCGGGGTCCGGGGTGAACATGTCCGGCGGAGGGTGCAGGCCTTCTCTTCCCGTCAGGGGGTGACGGTTGAAGAAGACGTCGCCCCCGAGCAGCGTGCGATCTGACTCGCGCCACAGCGCCACATGCCCCGGGGCGTGGCCGGGAGTCTCAAGGACGGTGAAGGAGGCGACCGTGTCGCCCTCGCGCAGGGCGCGATCGACCGGATGGCCGGGCCCGGCCCACCAGCGCCCCTGCCACGCGGTGATGAGGTTGCGCGGAACCGCCACGGCCGGGCCCCCGGCTTCCGCGCGCTCGACGTCGGCCTGGCCCACCCAGAAGGGGATCTCGAGCGCCCGGCAGGCCGCCGCGCTGGAGCCCTGATGGTCGGCGTGGGCGTGCGTCAGGGCATGGGCCCGAATCCTGCGTCCCCGCAGCAGCGGCGCCATCCGCCGCCAGGCCCAGCGTGTCCCGGCGTCCACCAGGACGCCGTCGGCGAGGTAGCTGTTGAACGCGAAGGCGGGCCGCGAGGGCAACACGACGATTCCCGGTGCAAGTTCCATACGGTGGCGTACGGTAGCGGTAACAGGTCCACCTGTCAATACGGTGGCGTATGGTTGTCGTGTGTCCGAGCGCCTGAGTGCCTCCGAGTGGGAGCGGGTGACGCTCACCGCGATCGCCGAAAGCGGCATGAGCGCAGTGGCTGTCGAGCCGCTGGCGCGGCGCCTCGGCGTGACCAAGGGCAGCTTCTACTGGCACTTCCCAAATCGCCAGTCGCTGCTGCGGGCGGCGGTGACCCGCTGGGAACAGGACCAGCTCGCGGACCTCGACGGGCCGGGCACGACCGATCCCGTGGCCCAGTTGCAGACGCTCATCGCCAAGGCGATGAAGCTGCTGGGGCGACCGACGGTGCAGCGGCGCCTGACCGCGGAGGCCGATCGCGATCCTCACATCGCCGGCGCTCTGGCTCGCGTGACACAGTCGCGAATCAAGCGGATCGAAGCCATCTACCTCGCCTTCGGCCTGCCTCGCAGAGACGCCCGGGCCCGAGCAGCGGTGGCCTACGCGGCGGTCCTGGGCCTCGAACAGCTCGACCGGGTGGGCGAGCTGCATATCAGCGAGAAGGCGCTGGCCCGGGAGCTGCTGGCCACGCTGGCTCCCTGAGGCGACGCCCGCGGTCCGCCCGGGCGGCGGCCGCCGCTCTGTGACTTACGCCACTTTCGCGGCGGGGGGCGCCTGCTAAAACGCCGAGGACCCGTGAGATCAAGTTTTGCGCACACCGGCGCAGTGGTTCTGAGAGCAGCCAACTGCCCGTCGACATCGGCCGCCAGGCCCGAGAGCCGGGAAGGTGGCTGCTGATGCGCCAGGGCCCTCTCGCCGGCCGTTACGGGGCAGTCGCGACGATGGTGATGTTCGCGCTGATCCCCTACCTGGCCCTGTCGGCCGCCCTCGAGCCGCTGACGCCGATCATCGCCAGGCAGCTACACATGAGCCTTCAGACGATGAGCCTCAGTTCCGGGATGGCAAATGCCGCCTACGCCGCGGGCACCGTGCTGGCGGTCCAATTCGCACAGCACCTGCCTCAGCGGCGCATGATGATCCTCTACGCGATCGTGCTGGTGATCGGCTCGGTGCTGGCGGCCGCCGCACAGGATCCCGCCATGTACATCGCGGGTCACGTCCTGCAGGGCCTGTGCACGAGCCTGCTGCTGATCTCCGCCGTGCCGCCGCTGGCGATCGGATACCCGGCCAGCAAGCTGCGCACGACGGCGATGATCATGAACCTCTGCATCTTCGGTGCCGTGGCCCTCGGTCCGGCCATCGGCGGCCTGCAGGCCCAGTCGCACGCCTGGCGGCCGCTGTTCTGGGTGATCGCGGCGATCGCCGCCACGTCGCTCGTGCTGGCCGTGCTGACGTTCGACGACGCGCCGCCGGCCAACCCCGAGTCGCCGCGGGACCTGCCTGCGCTCGGTCTGGCAGCGGTCGGCTGCGTGGCCGCCTTCTTCGGCGCCTCCGAGCTGCTCACCCATCCCTTCCTGAGCACCGAGACGATCGTGCCGCTGCTGGGCGGCCTGGCGACGATCGTCGTCCTGATCGTCTACCAGTTCCGCGCCAAGCGCCCGCTGCTAACGATCCGCTCGATGCTGACCAGCACGATGCCCGTGGCCGGCATCGTGGTCGCGCTGTTCGCGGCCGCCGCCTCGGTGTCCGCCACCGCCCTCACAGCGGGCGCACTGGCCTCCCGCTACGGCCCCCTTCACCTCGGCCTGCTCTACCTGCCGGAGGTCGCCGGAGCGGTCATCACGGCGGTTGTCCTCGGGATGATCATCACCAAGCGCGCAATCCACTACCTGCCGCTGGCGGGCATGGGCTTCCTTGCCGCCGGGATCGCCGTCTTTCGCATCGACGTGCCCTCCAGCCAGGCGGCCACGCTGGTGGCCTCGGGACTGACAGGGATCGGCCTCGGCGCGACGGTGGCGCCGGCGCTGTTCGTGGCCGGCTTCTCGCTGCCATCGGCGAGCCTGCAGCGCGTGTTCGCGATCGTCGAGCTGATGCGGGCGGTGGCCGCCTTCATGATCGCGCCGATCTTCGCCCACTTCGCCGCGAATGCCGCCGGGGGCCTCGATGCGGGCACCCGCACGGCCCTGTGGATCGGCCTTGGCATGGCGCTGGGAGGAGCCGCTCTCGGTGTGGCCATCTACGCGCTGGGAGGCGCTCGCCCGCAGACGCCCGACATCGACAGCTTCGTGGACGGCGAGTCACCCGCGTGGTACTCCCCGCCGCTGCTGGCCAGGGTCCGTCCCAGCGTGATCACCGCGAAGCCCGCCACCGAGAGCGCGCGCTGAGGTGGCCGCGGACGAGATCGGGCCGGTGCTGTTCGCCTACGACGGCTCCGAGCTTGCCAAGCTTGCGATCGAGCAGGCAGCCCGCCAGCTGGCAGGGGGTCGTGACGCGGTGGTCGTCTGCGTCTGGCAGCCGGTCGACGTCGGCTTCGTTCCCGCCGAGGGGCGTCAGCTCGATTCGAGCCAGGCGACCGAGGTGTGTTCGGCCGCCGAGGAGGTCTCCGCGCTCGGGGCCACGCTCGCCGAGCAGGCGGGGTTCAAGGCCGACAGCCTCGCGGTCCGCGCGGCGCCGACCTGGAAGGGGATCCTCGAGCTGGCCGAGGAGCGCGATGCCGGACTGATCGTGCTCGGCTCCCACAGGCGGACCGGGCTCGCGGGCCATCTGCTCGGCAGCGTCGCCTCCGCCGTGGTGACACACTCGGCGCGCTCGGTGCTGGTAGTGCGCTCCTGACCGAATCGGGCGGCACGGGGACACCGGGGGGTAGTCGGCGCCCCCGCACCGCTCACTACGCGCGGGAGGCGAGGAGAAGGGCCTCCGCGCTGCCCTGGCCGGCGACGGATGGAGACGCTGTCGACGGTCAAGCTCTGTGCGAGGGGATGGATGGGCGCGGCCGGGACCCCACGGTCCGTAGGCCCGGCAGGGTGCGAGTTCAGCCGTGCGCCGCACATCTGAGATCCCTCTGGGCGGGTGGGGGACGGAGCCCCTCGACCGCGCCCCGTGTCGGGCCGCGATGTGTCTCCGTCCTTCTCGGTCGCGGTCCCAATTGCGGTCGATGACCAACATGTGGAATCGCTGTGGGTCAGGCTAGCACCTGCCGGTCCCCTCCCGCGCAGAGCGACGAGCCGGGGGAACCATCGTATGGATGGCCATACGGTGCCCGGGTCACCCGCGGGCCGATATATAGTTGGCGCCTCGATGCCGAGGGGGCGAATCATTCGACGGGTCGGGCTCGCAGTCGGGGCCCTGGCCTCACCGCTGGCGCTGCTCGGCGGACCCGCTCAGGCCTCGGCGTATTCAGCGGGCTGCGGCGAAGTCCCGATCGTCCCTGGGATTCCCCCATGGGGCTTTCATACGGGCGCCCCCGGCGAATCGAGCTTTGCCCGCGGCCATGGCCAGATCAACCTGGATGCCAACACGGTGTCGGGGATCATGTGCCAGGAAGACCGCGCCGGCGACATAACGATGACGGTCGCGCACCATCTGGACTACCACTCCCATGTCGCGACGATGTGGGGCTTCCCCGGAAACATCATGAAGATCCATCTTCGCGTCCTGGCCAGTGACGACTCCCGCTGCAAGGTGGGGACGATCGGGCGCGCAACACTGTTCGCCAGCTACAACGGCGTGCGCAGCGACAGCGTCCAGTTCTTCTTCCCCCACTCCTGCAAAGACCAGGACCGGCTCTATCACGGAACGCAGGTCAACAATCAGGTCCCGCCGTTGTAGGGCTCAGCCGGCACAGGCCTTCCTCCAGCGCCCATTGCAGCAACTGCACCCGTCCCGAGCCCGCCGGCGGCGCAAGACGGGCCAGAGTCTCCTACCGTGATCTGGTGGCCGCGCACCCGCAACTCGCACAGCTGATCGAGCCCTCCGAGCTGGCGGGCCGTCTGGGCGAGGATCGCCTGAGGATTCTCGACGCCACGGTCCACCTCCGGCGCGCTCATCCCGGAGGCCCCTATCGCGTCGAGAGCGGGCGGGCCGACTACGAGCTCGGGCACATCCCCGGCGCGGCATTCGCCGACATCGCCGGAGCGCTCTCGGATCCCGACTCGCCCTACCCGTTCACGCTTCCTGCGCCGGAGCGCTTCGCGAACGCAGCGGGCGAGCTCGGCATCGGGCGCGACAGCAACGTGATCGCCTATTCCCAACAGGCGCCGATGTGGGCCACCCGCCTTTGGTGGCTGCTGCGCTACTTCGGCTTCGACCGGGTGAGCGTGCTCAACGGCGGACTGCCCGCGTGGGCGGCGGCCGGCCTGCCGCTGGCCCGCGGAGAGGAGACCCATCCGCGGGCGGAGTTCCACGCCGATCCGCACCCGGAGCTGCTCGCCCGCCGTGCGGAGGTCGAGCGCGTCGTGGCCGGCGAGGAGCGGGCGTGTCTGGTCAATGCGCTCCCGCCCGAGGCGTTTCGCGGCGACGGGCCGGGCGCCTACTCGCGCCCGGGCCGAATCCCGGGAAGCGTCAGCGCCCCCTGGGAGAACGCCATCGATCCTCAGACGGGGAGGTTTCGCCCTGTGGCGGAGCTCGAGGAGCGCCTTTCCGGCCTGGGTGCTTCGGGCACCGAGCCGGTGATCGCCTACTGCGGCGGCGGCATATCGGCGACCGTTGACCTGTTCGCGCTCGCGCTGCTCGGGCGTGAGGGGGCGCGGCTCTACGACGGCTCGCTGACCGAGTGGTCGGCGGACAGGTCGCTGCCGCTGGAGACCGGCTGAGCGCCCGCCGGCCAGTCCGGCCTCCCCGTGTCAGCTGTGGACGGCGTGCGTGCGCAGGGCGTCGCGCAGCAACGCCTCCTGCGCGGCGAACTCCCGTGAGCCGAGCAGCTCGAGCGAGCGCGGACGAGGCAGATCGATCGTGATCTCCGCTGCCACGCGGCCCGGCCGTGGGGAGAGCACGTAGACGCGGTCGGCGAGATACACGGCCTCCGCCACATCGTGGGTGATCAGGATCACCGTCGAGCCGACCTGCTCCCACACCTCGAGCAACCACTGCTGCAGCTCGGAGCGGGTGATGCCGTCGAGCGCGCCGAAGGGCTCGTCGAGGAGCATCGCCGGGCGGCCCAGCAGCACGGTGCGCAGGAAGGCGGCGCGGTGGCGCATGCCTCCGGAGAGCTGCCACGGCCAGGACCGCTCGAAGCCACCGAGGCCGAAGCGCTCGAGCAGCGGACGGGCCTGCGCGCGTGCCTGCTCGCGTCCGAGGCCTGCCAGTGAGAGGCCGACGGTCACATTGTCGATCGTCCTTCGCCACGGCAACAGCCCATCGCGCTGGGGCATGAAGGCACAGGCCCCCAGACGGTGCTCGATGCGCAGATCGTCGATCAGCACCTCCCCCAGGTCCGGGTCCTCGAGGCCCGCGAGAATGTGAAACAGCGTGCTCTTGCCGCAGCCGCTGGGACCGATCACGGCCACGAACTCCCCGGCGCCCGCGTGGAGGCTGACGTCGTCCAGCGCCAGCAGCTCGGTCCCGTCGCCGCTCGGGTAGCTCTTGCGCAGGCCGCGGATCTCGAGGCGGGCTCCGGGTGTCCGCGCCACCTCGAGCGCGCCCGCGGAGTCATGCACCGCGGCGGATGGGGGTCCCCAGTTCTCGCTCACCAGTCGGCCCAGCTCTGGCTCGGGCGCCGCCAGGGCATCGCCAGGCGCTCGAGCAGCGCAACGATGACGAACAGGGCGAGCGTCAACAGGGTCGTCACGAGGATCGCCCCGAATACCAGTTCGGTCCGAAAGGCGTTCTTGCTGGCCTGCATGTAGACGCCGAGGCCCTGTTCGGCGCCCACATACTCCGCGAAGATGGCCGACACGTAGGCATAGGTGACGGCCACCTTCAGGCCGGTAAACGTCTGCGGTATCGCACTCGGTATCCGCACCCTCGCCAGCAGTTGGCGGCGCGTGGCGCCCATCGTGCGCAGCAGGGCCATCGAGTCGGGATCCGCCGAGGCGAGCCCCTGAACCATTCCGACGGCGATGGGGAAGAAGGTGAACAGCGCCACGAGCCCGATCTTCGGCGCCGTCCCGAAGCCGAACCAGATCACGACCAGGGGCGCGAGGACGATGATCGGCAGCGTCTGGGAGGTCACCATCAGCGGGTAGAGGCTGCGACGGATGGTGCGCGACCAGTCGATCGCCAGTGCCAACACCAGCGCCACGAGGCTCGCCACGACGATGCCGAGGACGGCCTCTTTGGTCGTCGTCCACATCGCCGGCCACAGGTTCGCGCGATCGTTCCAGGTGGCTTCGAGCACGAGCGCCGGGCCCGGCAGGACCGATGAGCTGACCGAGAGGGCGGTCGTGATCACTTCCCAGGCCACCGCGAGCGTTATCAGGACGAGCGCCGGAGGCCAGATATGGCTGAGACGGGTGCCGGCCCGCCGCCGTGGGCGTGCCGTCGTCGGCCCCGACGCGGGCCGCGCCTGCAATGGCGGCGCGCTGGTTGTTCCGGAGGCGCTCACGGACAGAGGTTATCGTGCCCCCGAGGTGACTGCTACTTTGTGCATCAAATTTGTGAGCTTTACTGAATCCGAATCCAGGAGAGACGCTCTGCGATGACCAGGCAACGCATCCAGCTCCGTGCGCTGCGCCAGTGCACGGTCGGTCACGGCGGCCTAGTGTTCTCTTCCCAGTCGGCTGTTAGAAAGGGCCTGATGCGCGTGAGAGTGGATCGTCGTAGCACCCTGGTGGCGCTCGTGGTGACGACGGCGGCGCTGGCGCTGGCCGCCTGCGGCAGCTCGAGCTCGAACGGCTCCGCCTCCGGCACGGGCGCTTCGGGCAAACCGCTTCAGACGGTTCGGATCGCCCTGGACTACACGGCCAACGTCGACTACCTGGGCATCTACTCCGCGATCTCCAACGGCTACTTCGCCAAGCACGGGATCACCCCCCAGATCATCCCTTACGCCGAAACGCCGGCCGAGACGCTGATCCAGAGCGGCAGGACGGACCTGGGCATCAGCTATCCCCCCGAAGTAGTGCTGCGTCGCGCACAGGGCCTGAAGTACAAGGCCGTCGCCGCGCTGGTGGCCGGTAACACGACGGCGCTTGCCGTCCTGGCCTCCTCTTCGGTCACGAGTCCGGCGCAGCTCAGCGGGAAGCTCTATGGCGGCTTCGGCATCGAGAGCGACAAGCCGATCATCACCAAGATCCTGGCCAACGCCGGCGTGGCCAAGCCCGGCTTCCGCGAAGTCGTGCTCAACAGCGACGTGGTGCAGGCACTGTCCAGTCACCGGATCGACTACACGGCGGTGTTCGGGGGCATCGACGACGTGACCGCGGAACTCGAAGGAACGAAGCTGCGCACCTTCCCCTACAAGGACTTCCTGGGGGCGGGAGGCAACTTCCCCAATGCCGTCTATGTCGCAAGCGACGAAGACATCGCAAAGCGCGGGCCTGCCCTCAAAGCAGCTCTGGCCGCGCTCGCCGAAGGCTATGAGTACGCAGCCCAGAACCCGGCGAAATCCGAGCAGACGCTGATCAAGACGAACGAGACGGCGCTGTCGAAGAGCGCCAAGATCGTCACCGCGACGGGCAACGCGACGGCCAGGTCCTTCGTGGGCGCCTCCGGCACCTGGGGGACGCTCAACAACGCCGACTTCTCGGGCCTCGAGCAGATCTTCGCCTCCAGTGGGCTGCTGAAGGGAACGCCGCCACCGGTGAGCGACTTCTACACCACCGCGCTGCTTCCGGGCGGATAGCCCCAGGTGCGTCAGCCACGCCCGTCGCGGGAGCCGGGATGACCGCGGTGCGAGTGATGCTCGAGTACTTTCACCCGTGGCCCAACGACGCCGGCTTCTACGTTGCGCTGGCCCGCGGGCACTACGGCGCGGCTGGCTTGGACGTGGAGCTGGCGGTGGTGGATCCCCTGCGCGGGGACCCGCTCGAGTACCTCGCCCGGGGCGAGGCCGACTTCGCGATCTGCCCGACCAACCGCCTGCTGGTGCGGCGCGAGCGTGGCGAGCGCCTGACCGGCGTCGCGGCCATCAACCATCGCGCGATGGAGACCGTCCAGACGGTGACGGCCACCGCCATCACGCGCCCGCGCGAGCTCGAGGGACGGCGCGTGGCCTACAACCCCACGCCGCGCGGGATTGCGATGGTGCGCCATCTGGTGCACAGCGACGGCGGCGACCCAGACTCGCTCATCACCCTCGACAGCGGGGTGCGCGAGCTGAGCGTCGATGACATCGCCGCCGGCGAGGCGGACGCGACCTTCGGGGGCTACTGGGCATGGGACGCGCTGTTCGGCCTGCTCCCCGCCGAGGACCGGGTCGTGTGGCCGGTGGATGAGATATCCGCCCTGCGCTACCACAGCTACTTGCTGGCCGCCAGAGAGTCCACCCTGGAAGAGCGGCCTGAGTTGGTGCGTGCATTTCTGGAGGCAAGCGCTGCCGGCTATCTGGCCGCGGGCGCCGATCAGCAGAACACGCTGCTGCTGCTCGAGCGGGTGGTCCCCTACTTCCCCCGCGAGATCCTCAGGCGCTCGCTCGAGCTGATCGCGCCCACGTGGACCCACGCGGGTCGCTGGGGGGAGCAGCGTCAGGAGCTGCTTGCCGACTACGCGCTCTGGCTGGCGGATAATCGCGTGATCGAATCTCCCGAGCGATGGCGCGAGGCGATCAGCAACGCGTTCCTGGGAGGGCTGGTCGCGTGACTGACCAGGTCGCGCTTCTGGCCGCGCGGACCCGCGCCGCGCCCGCTCGGGCCGGCGCCACTAGGGTGCTTGCGATCGACGGGCGCTCGGGGGCGGGCAAGAGCACGCTCGCGGGCGCCCTGGCAGAGACACTGGCGGCGCCCCTCGTCTCCCTGGAGCAGCTCTACGGCGGCTGGGACGGGCTGCGCGCCGGCATCGAGCGCCTCGTCGGCGTGGTGCTGATGGCGCTGGCGGAGAGAAGACCGGCGGAGGTGCCCTGCTACGACTGGGCGTCCGAGGAGTGGTTGACACCCCAGCCGCTGGGGGTGCCGGAGATCCTGATCGTCGAGGGCGTCGGCGCGGGAGCGCTCGCGGCCGCGCGCTACCTCAGCCTGCTCGTCTGGGTCGAGGTGCCCGATGCGTCGCGCCAAGCACGTGCCATGGCTCGCGACGGGCACATCTATGAAGGGCATTGGGAGCTGTGGAGCCAGCAGGAGGAGGAGTACCTGCGCAACGACCGTCCGTCAGAGCGCGCGGACGTGCTGATCGAGGGTTCCTGAGCGGCCGCGACCGGATCCGGCAGATACTTCTTGACATGCCGATGGCGTCGTTTCACAGAAGACGGTTCCCGTTGCTCGCCACGGCACTCCTGATCCTCGTCGCGATGATGACGACGACGCTGCTCGAGCCGCATGTCTTCAACCACAGCGCATGGACGGTGCCCGACGATCTGTGGGGCACCCTGCTCGCGGCTCAGCGGCTGGTTCAACTGAACGTCGGGGGTCTGTACACACAGCCCACCGGGCTGATCACGTTCCCTGGCGCAGCCATCATTCTCGCTCCCGCGGTGGCGGTCAACGACGCACTGGGCCTCTCGCTCGCCCCCCAGGGGCCGGCCAACGCGCAACCGCTCACCTGGCTCGTGGCGGGCCCGTACACGATCGGGATCTCCTCCGTGGCACTCCTGGCGGCTGATGCTCTCGCCGAACGCCTCCAGGTGAGCCAGGGCAAGCGCGCCTTCCTGGCGGCGGCGAGCGCGGTGGTCCTGTGGAACGTGGCGGTGGAATGGGGCCACCCCGAGGACGCCGTAGCGGTGGGGCTGATGCTCCTCGCCATCCTGGCCCAGTCCGAGCAACGGCTGAGCCGGGCGGCGTGGCTGAGCGGAGTGGCAATCGCGGTTCAACCTCTGGTCCTGCTGGCGCTGCCCGTCATGCTGGCCACGGCCGTGGAGCCGCGGAGACTGGCCGGGTTTCTGGCGCGCGCCGCGACGCCGGGGGCAGTGGTGCTCGGCGCTGCGGCCGCGAACTGGAGCGCCACCTACAGGGCCGTGACACGCCAGCCCAACTGGCCCGGGGTCGATCACCCGACACCCTGGACGCCGCTGGCGCCGCACCTGGCGGGCGGGACGGTCGCCGGTGGGCCGGGGAGGATCCTAGCGATCGTGCTGGCCTGCCTGTGCGCGCCGCTCGCCGCTCGCCGTCTGCGCGACGCACGCTCGGGAGCCAGGTGGCACACGAGCACCCTGCGCGAGTTGCTCTGGTGGGTTGCCCTCAGCCTGTCGCTGCGCTCGTTCTTCGAGCCGGTCATGGTCGCCTTCTACCTGTGGCCGGCGCTCGCCGTGGCGCTCCTTGCGGCGACACGGGACTGGCGGCCCCTGCTCAGCACCTCGGCCCTCGCCGTCGCGGTCTCGATCGGGGCACAGTCAGCGTGGCGAAGCCCCTGGGGCTGGTGGGGGCTGATGGTCGCGGGCCTGGCGCTGACGCTGTTCCTCGCGGATGGCCCAGCATCGTGGCGCGCAGAATTAGATACAGCGCCGCCTCCGATGTCTTCCACGTGACAACCCGTTGACAGCGGCCCGCGAACGCGGATAGGGTCGAACCCACTGGGGGAGGCCGTTGGCCGGCGAATGCCGTCCACCTGCATGGGGCGTCTCCGGACGACTGAGGGAGACGACATGCGCAAGGCCTTCTCGACGGCGCGCGCCCACGGGCGCGTGCGCGGACTATTGATCCTGGCTGCCGCGGTGGCGGGTTCGCTGATCGCCCCGACAGCGGCCGGCGCCGCGATCTCCTCTGTCTTCGAAGGCAAAGTGAGCTGCGCGGAACAGACCGGGGCAAACGCCGGCCAGCGCTGGTGTGGCACGACCACCGGCACCACCGTGGCGAGCTGGGACGGCACTCCGATCGATGTCACCGTCGGCTTCCCGGTCGCGACGGGCTCGGACAGCAGCTATCCCGTGATCGGCATCTACCAGCCGTGGGACGGCACCAAGATCCTCCCCTCGAGCGCTCAGGCCCAGCGCTGGCTGAAACAGGGCTATGCGGTGTTCAGCATGAGCGACCGTGGCTGGGGCGGCTCCTGCAAGAGCTCCGAAAAAGCCAAAGCCGGCTGCGAACACGGCTACATCCACCTGATGAGCCGCCGCTATGAAGTCCGCGACGCCCAGTATCTGCTTGGGCTGCTGGCCGACGAAGGCTCGATCAGCTCCCAACAGATCGGTGCGATCGGCGAGAGCTACGGAGGCGGCATGTCGGTCCAGCTGGGATCACTGAAGGACCGCGTCGAACTGCCCACCGGGGAACTGATTCCCTGGACCAGCCCGAAAGGCAAAGCGATGCGGATCGCGGCGAGTGCCCCCGAATGGGAGTGGACCGACTTCGCCCAGTCGCTGATGCCCAACGGCAGCAACCTCGACTACGTCACCGAAGCCCCCTACTCAGGCGTGCTGGGCAACCACGAATTCGGGGTCGAGAAGCGCAACTGGAACGAAAGCCTGTATCTCGGGGGACAGCTCGTCGGCGGCGCCTACTACCAAGCGAAGCCCGAGGAACCGGAAGCTGCGATCACCGAATACTACGAACTGGACCAGACCGGCGGGCCCTATGGCGGCCTGCCGCTCGCCGAACAGCAGGAAAAAGCGCTGCCCGTACACGGCGCCTACTACACCAATCTCGCCGACGAACCGGCGCCGTCCTTGCTGGAGAACGGATGGAACGACGACCTGTTCCCCGTCGACCAGGCAGTTGACTACTACAACAAGGTCCGCGCTCACTACCCGCACGCGGCGATCCAGCTGTTCGACCTCGATTACGGTCACAACCCGCGTTCGGCGAGCTCTCCCTCGAGCGCAGAGGTGACAGCCCTCAACACGGCCCAGAACGAATGGTTCGAATACTACGTGAAGGGCCTGGGCGCGGAACCCGCCCACGCACAGGGCGGCGTGACCGCCATCACCAGCGCCTGCACGGCTGAAACGACGACAACGGGAGTTACCTACAAAGCGAACAACTGGGCGAGCCTGGCGGCCGGAGAAGTGAACCTTCAGGGAGCCGCAGAACAGAAAATCGAAGCCCCCGGAACGGCGCCGAAAACAGCTTTCACCTCGGGCACCATCTGCACGACCGAAGCAAACGGTGAAAACGCCTCAGCGGCAACCTACAAGACCTCCACGGTGCCGGCCGGCGGCTACACGATCGCCGGCTCACCGACCGTGATAGGTGAATTCTCCACGCCGATCAAGAATGACCAGGTGATCGCGCGCCTGCTCGATGTCGAAACGGGAGGGACCGGGAAACAGCGCCTGATCGCGCGCTCCATCTACCGGCCGCTGAACCCCGAAGGCGGATTCACCAAGCAGGTCTTCCAGCTGCACCCGCAGGCCTGGAAGGTCGAAGCGGGCCACATCCTGAAGCTGCAGCTGCTGATCCAGGACTCCGCCTACGCTCGCACCTCGACGAGCACGACCTCGAGCGCCGCCTCGATCAGCGTCAGGAACCTCGAACTGCGCGTACCGACGATCGAAGCGCCCGGCAGCGACGAAGGGCTTGTCACCAAGCCGCTGGCCAAGTACCTGCCGCCGGCCTACACGCTTGCGCGCAACGTCGCCCCGGCGCCACCCGGCGCACCGCACCTGAAGAGCGGTTCGACGCCCAACGACAACGGCGTCTTCGCACTGGCCTGGGAATCCACACAGGCGGCAGCCGAAACCACCTACGCGCTCCAGCACAAGAACGCCACCGGCGGCTGGAGCACGGTGGCGAGCGGCCTCTCGAGCCCCGAATATGCGTTCACCTCGGGCAACCCCGAGGGCGAAGGCAGCTGGACCTACCGCGTTGTGCAGAGCAACGAAGGCGGCGAAAGCGAACCCTCGGAAGCCTCGGCTGAAGTGAAGGTCGACGAGACCGCTCCGGGAGCACCGTCGGCCACGGCCAGCCGTGCACCCGACTACGCCGGCAAAGGCGGCTGGTACAAGGAAAGCGTCGAAGTCTCCTTCGCCTCAAACGGCGACCCCGCCCTGACCGACGGCAGCGCCGGCAGCGGCGTGGACCCCGCCTCGATCCCCGGAGCCCAGACGTTCAACACCGACGGCGCGCATGAAGCCTGCGGCACTGACAGCGACCTCGCGGGCAACAAATCCGCGCCGGGCTGCATCACCGTGCAGGTCGAAACGACCGGCCCGAGCCTCGAAATCAGCTGCCCCGCCACGGCCGAAGTGGGCCAGGTCGGGGTGCACGCGAGCTACAGCGCCTCCGATGAAGACTCGGGGCTGGCCAGTCAGGCCAGCGGCACGGTGCCCATCAACACCGAAACGGCAGGAGTGAAGACGGTCAGCACGACAGCCGTCTCGAACGCGGGGCTCGAACTCACGCGCTCCTGCTCGACGACGGTCGGCTACCCGCGCCCAGGCGCCCCGGCGCTGAGCGCCGGCTCGACACCCAACAATACGGGTGACTTCACCCTGTCCTGGACGGGGCCCAACCCGATGTCCTACCTGGGCCTGAGCTACACGCTGCAGGAGCATGACGCCGCGTCGGGCACATGGACGACGGTCGCAAGCGGCATCGAAGCGCTCGACTACCAGTTCACCGGCGCGCCCGAAGGCACGTGGGTCTATCGCGTGATCGGGGTCGATGAAACCCACGGCCAGGAAAGCGAACCCTCGGAAGCCTCGGCTGAAGTGAAGGTCGACGAGACCGCTCCGGGAGCACCGTCGGCCACGGCCAGCCGTGCACCCGACTACGCCGGCAAAGGGGGCTGGTACAAGGAAAGCGTCGAAGTCTCCTTCGCCTCAAACGGCGACCCCGCCCTGACCGACGGCAGCGCCGGCAGCGGCGTGGACCCCGCCTCGATCCCCGGAGCCCAGACGTTCAACACCGACGGCTCGCATGAAGCCTGCGGCACTGACAGCGACCTCGCGGGCAACAAATCCGCGCCGGGCTGCATCACCGTGCAGGTCGAAACGACCGGCCCGAGCCTCGAAATCAGCTGCCCGGCGATGGTTCCGATCGGTGCAAGCGCCAGTGCGACCGTGGTGGCCTCCGACGCCGACTCAGGGCTGAAAACGGACCCCAGCGGCAGCGTGCCGATCAACACCGGCAAAGCCGGCGACCAGACCGTCACACGCACGGCCGTCTCGAACCTGGGCCTCGAAGTCACCAAGTCCTGCACCACCCATGTCGGCTACTACGTGACGGTGACCGGGGTCGTCACCGGTCCGCTGACCGTGCGCAACGGCGAAGCCGTCGAGGTCGCCCCCGGCGCCAAGGTCGACGGCAAGGTCACAGTCAAGCCAGGCGGGGCGCTGGATGTGGAGAGCGCCACCCTTGAGGTCAACATCACGGCCACAACACCCGCCCTGCTGCGTGTGTGCGGCTCGAGCATCGACGGGGCGCTGAAAGTCAACGGGTCGAGCGGAGCGCTCGTGTTCGGCGAAGGAACCTCCGAATGCCAGGGCAACACCGTGGCCAAGTCGAGCGTCGTCAAGAACACCTCGCAGGGCGTGACGCTCGAGCACAACACGTTCGGCGCGAACCTCGCGGTCACCGGCAATGCCGGCGGCACGACGGTCCAGCACAACAAAGTCAAAGGCTCGCTGACGGTCCTGAACAACACCGGCAGCGTCAGCGACAGCCCCAACGAAGTCGGCAACAAGAGCAAACTGCAGTAGCGGCATGCACCATGGGCGGTTGACAGCGCAGGGGCGGCGTGGGATGCTCACGCCGTCGAGCGGGGGGACCGCGGGAAGGTTCGTTTCGACATAACGGGAGGGGTCGTGTCACGAGGGATGGGAATGGCTGGAAGCTCGGGCGCAGTATCTGCGCCAACGCGCCGCATGCTGCGTGGCATCGTCCCCGCGCTCGTAGTGATGGCCGTCTGCCTCGTGAGCGCCGCCACGGCCTCGGCCTTCAGCGCACACGGGAGCGTGGAACAGGTTTACGTCACCGGTCTGGCCCCCGGCGCCCAGATGTCGCTGCTGCGCGCGAACGGCGAAACAGTTTCCACCAAGTCCGCGGACTCGCTCGGCGGACTGCTGTTCCGGACGGTTGCGCCCGGAAAGAACTACCGGGTGCAGCTGAGCTCGACAAGTGAAGAATCGGGGCCCATCACCGTCCACACACGGGCGGCGCGCAGCTGGGAACCGTCGCTCTACAAACAGGCGATCCCCGACAGCGGCTACACCTACCTGACCACGCGCGACGGCACCCAGCTGGCCATCGACGTCCACCTGCCGACCTTCCCCTCGAAGCGGCACAAGCACAAGTTCCCCACGCTGATCGAATACTCGGGATACGGCTATGCCAACCCCGCCGGTCCGGAAAGCGGTCTCGCTCAGCTGGCCAACACGCTGGGCTTCGCCGTGGTCGATGTGAACATGCGCGGCACGGGCTGCTCGGGCGGCGCCTTTGACTACTTCGAACCGCTGGAGAACCTGGATGCATATGACGTGATCCAGACGATCGGCCACCAGCCGTGGGTGCTCCACCACAAGGTCGGTCTGTTCGGCATCTCCTACGGCGGCATCAGCCAGCTGTTTGCCGCACAGCTGCGCCCGCCGGACCTGGCCGCGATCGCACCGCTCTCGGTGCTCGATGCGACCTCCACGACCCTCTACCCGGGCGGCATCCTCAACACCGGCTTCGCAGTGCCCTGGACCGAAGAGCGCCAGTACGACGCCGAGGCGGCCGGGCCGAACAGCGGCGAGCACTGGGCCTACGAACAGATCCAGAACGGCGACGCAACCTGCGCGGCCAACCAGGACCTGCACGAAGAGGCCACGAACCTGCTCGCGGAAGTCAAAGAAAACGCGACCTACAACCCGTCCGTGGCCGACCCGCTGGACCCGGTCAGCTTCGTCCAGAACATCGACGTTCCCACATTCATGGCATGCCAGTGGGAGGACGAGCAGACCGGCGGGCACTGCGCGGATCTCGCGGAGCACTTCACCGGCACCGAACGCAAGTGGTTCACGTTCACCAACGGCGCTCATATCGACTCGCTCGATCCCGATACGCTCGCCCGCCTGGACGACTTCCTGGAGCTGTTCGTGGCGCATGAAGCGCCGATCCACAACAGCGCCTACCTGGAACTCCTGGGCCCCACCCTGTACAAGGGCGCAATGGGCCTCCCGCAGGGGGACAACGTGGTGGTGCCAAAGGACGCGGTCCAGGAAAAGCGGACCTACACCGAAGCGCTGGCGGCCTTCACCGCGCTGCCGGAGATCCGCGTCCTGTTCGACAATGGCGCGGGGACCTCGCCGACCGGCAACACCACGCCCGGCAATCCATACCCGAGCTTCGAACAGTCCTTCTCGGCGTTCCCGATCCCCGGCACCGTCGCAAGATCCTGGTATCTCGGCCCGGCCGGCACGCTGGGCGAACAGCCGGCGAGCGCTGACGGCGCCGACACCTACACCTCCAACGCGAACGCCACGCCGCTGACGGACTACACGGGCGGCACAGGGCCCGGCGGGGAGTGGGGCGACGCGGCGCAGTGGCAATGGAACTGGGTCCAGCCGCCTGCCGGCTCGGCAGTCTCCTACCTCTCAGCGCCACTGAGCGCCGACACCACCGCCGTGGGCGGCGGTTCGGTCAACCTCTGGGTGCAGTCAGCCACTCCGGATGTCGACCTGCAGGCGACCATCAGCGAAGTCCGTTCCGACGGCAACGAAACCTTCGTCCAGAACGGCTGGATACGCGCCAGCGAGCGCAAGCTTGCGACCACCTCGGAAAACATGTTCAAGCAGACGCCGACGGCGGTCGAACCGATTCCCACCTACCTGGCCTCCGATGTGCAGCCCATGCCGGCCGGCGAAGCGGTGCCGGTCACGATCCCGCTGTACTTCGAGGGGCACGCCTATCGCGCGGGCTCGCGCATCAGGGTCACGGTCTCCGCGCCCAACGGGACGCAGCCCGTGTGGTCCTTCGACCAGACCGAGCCGGAAGGCACCGACAAAGTGTCGATCGCGTTCGGACCCTCGATGCCGTCCAGCCTGATCCTGCCGATCGTCCCCGGCGTGAGCGTGCCGGCGGCGCTTCCGCCCTGCCCGGGCCTGCGAAACGAGCCCTGCCGGACCTACCAGCCGTTCACGAACGAAGGCTCCTGAGCCCACGGCGGTGCGCTGGGGCCGGTGACCGATGAAGGCGCCGGCCCGGCCGGGCATTCGGGCGCCGGCTTAGAGCTCCCGCACGACGGCGGACCAGGCAGCCAACCTCATACTCACGCCCGCCGAGGGGATCTCGGCGGCCAACGACTGGCCGCTCATGTTGACGGCGCCCAGCAGCCGTTCGCCTGGGAGCGCCGCTTCGAAGGCGAAGATGGCCGCGGAGGGATTCGCCTCCAAGGGGCGAAGCCGGCCGTGCTGCAGCGCCGGCCGTTCGAGGCGCTCCGCGCATAGCCGGCGGATCAACGCTTCGAGCCTATGCGGATCGCTTTCCCATGCAAGGGGCACGGTCTGCTTGTAGGGCAGATATTCCGCGCCGATCTCCTCGCCCGTGTAGACGCAGGGAATGCCCGGTAGCGTCAGCAGCAGCGCGAGCGCTGCGCGCGTCATACCCGGTCCGTTGACGGTGATGAACCGGCGGCCGGTGTCGTTGTTATCGAGAAACCGGAAGGGACGTGTCGCCTGCGGCGCGCCGATCGCCTGAGACAGCACCGGCAGCGACACGCCTCGCTTCGAGAAGGCCCCCTGCCAGGCCCATTCGCCAAGCCCTCTGCCCCAGTCGTAGGCGGCATCGAAGCCTTCTTCGGCCGGATCGCCGGTCAGGGCGGAGGCCTCGGCGAGCAACAGGGCATCAGGACGGATACGGCGAACCTCCGCCGCCCATTCGCTCCAGAACCCCGGTGCGCGCGCCGCCACGCCCCAGGCGGCGTCGCAGCGAAAGCCGTCCACCCCCGTTTCCCGGAGCCAGTAGCCCGCGACCTCCAAGGCCATGCGGCGCACCTCGGCGCTCTCGTAGGAGAGGTTCGGCAGATCCCGCCACGAGAAGTAGTGGACTGGTTCGCCGTGGGGACCGCGCTCGTAGAAGGCCCAGTAATGAGATTGGGCGGCCTTGAACCGTTTGGCCTGCAGAAAGTAGGGGTGGTGGCTCGAGGTGTCGTTGAGGGGCAGATCGAGCATGATCCGCATGCCACGTGTGTGTGCCTCTTGGACGAGCCGCTGGAGGGCTTGGAGGTCTCCGTAGTCGGAGCGAACGGCGAAATGGTCCGTGACCGCATAGCCGAAATCCCCCGGCACGGTGGCAAAGACCGGGGCGAGCCAGAGGACATTGACGCCGAGCTTCGACAGCCGCTCGAGCGCCTCGGTCACGGCTTCAAGCGGCGGCGCGCCGAAGAGCGGCGGTATGACGCCGTAGACGATCGCGCGTGTGACCCATTCCGGTTGATAGCCCCTCGCCAAGGACAGCGGAGCGCCGTTCTGGGCGCCGAACAGGACGCCGGCAGTGTCGCTGGCCCCCGCCTTATCGGTGACCGTCACCCCGAGCATGTGCTCGCCGTCGGCGAAGGGGCCTTCGAGCGTCAGCTGTTGGCCGCTCCCGATCGGAGCCCCATCGTGACCTGTCCAATCGAAGCGGCTGAGCGGCGCGTCGGTGTAGGAATCAGGTTCGCTCGCGCCGGCGTCCAGTTTGACAGCGCCGTCCGCAACGATCAGCGAGATCTTGGCCGTGGGGGCCGCGCGATGCCGCGCGGTGTAGGTCTGCTGAGCGCTTCGTCCTTCACCGTCGTGCGCCGTAACCAGATTGGCCGCTGCTGAGAGCGGCAGAACTGCCGTAAAGCCGCGTCCGGCAGGCGAGGTGGTGATCGCGCTGGCGCCGTCGGTCAAGACTGAGCCCGCGGGTCCGCCTGTCACATCGAGCCGAGTCGCCCAGACGTCGGCGCTCACCGGCAGCAATTCGGGCCTGGCCGCGTGCGAGCGCAGGGCCCGAGCAACCGATGCCTCGCTCAGCAGGACCCCCGCGGCCACCGCGGTGCTGCCCAGGAGCCGGCGGCGGGTGAGCGGGCCCGCGAGCCCCTCGGCGTCCTCCTCTGGCTCCATCGCGCCGATTCTACGCACCTGTTGGAAGGGCTCATCGAGCCTTCAGTGTTCGCCGTCGCGCAGGGTTGCGGGCCGGTTCAACGTGACCCGCCTGCGAGCGCCTGCGCCTCGTCCATCCTCGCCTGAGCGGCGGTGCCCCCCGCCGCTCTGAGCGAGAGAGTCCCGCATGCGCAGGCCAGCGCCAGCGCGGGGCCCACCGGCTCACCGCCGAGCAGACCTGCGAGGAAACCCGCGTCGAAGCTGTCGCCGGCGCCGACGGCATCGACGGCATCAACGCCGCCCGGCGCCCCCGCCGTCACGGTCTCCCGGCCGTCGCTCACCGCCAACGCGCCCTCTTCGCCCAACTTCACGACGACCAGCGGCCCCGCCTGCGCCAGTCGCTCTGCCGCCTGCATGGTGTCCTCGCACCGGCCGATGGCCCGTGCCTCCGCGGCGTTGGGCAGCAGCACGTCGATCTGGGGCAGGAGCTCCAACAGCCCTCCATCCCACTCGCCGGAGGGATCCCAGTTGGGGTCCAGGGAGGTCGTGGCACCCCGGGCCCTGACCGAGGCGAGCAGCTCACCGAGTCCAGGCGCGAGCGCGCGCTGCAGGAAGAAGGCGGACACGTGCACGTGGCGCGCGCGCGCCACCAGGCCCGGGTCGAGCAGGTCGCAGCGAAGCGCCTCGATGGTGCCCGGGAAGGTGAGGATCGCGCGGTCATCCCCCCGGGCCAGGATCACCGTGAGTCCCGTCCGCAGGTCGGGGTCGAGGAGGATCGCACCCGTCTCAACCTCGCGCTCGGCGAGCGATTCGGCCATGAAGCGACCGAACAGGTCGTCCCCCGTAACCGCCGCGAGCGCCGTCTTCAGCCCAAGCCGCGCCGCGCCGCAGGCCATGATCGCGCCCGAGCCGCCGATCGTCAGATCAGCCCGTTCGACCAGCCGCTCGGCCTGCCCGAACTCCGGTTGGAGCTCGGGGTCCGCCAGCACCAGGTCGGGATTGCAGTCTCCGAGCACGAGCAGATCCAGCTCGCGCGGCGGGCTCACACGATCGCCTGGCCGCTGGCAGCGTTGAACAGGTAGATCCTCTCCGGCGCGACGCCGACCCTGAGGACGCTGCCTTCGCGCGGCGGGTCACGCGGTTCGAGCCGGGCGACCACCCCGGCGCTGCGACCTTCGGTGGGAAGGATCCCCGTTTCGGCGGCGCCGTTGCTGACACTCTCGAGCTCGGCCTGGACCGAGCCGTGGACCACGACCTCGTCCCCCAGCGGCTCGACCACCGCCACCTCGAGCTGGAAGAAGGGCAGACCGTCACACGCGCGCATCAGCGCCTCGGGCCTGATGCCCACGACGACCTCCTGGTCGGCCACCCCGGGCCGCTGGAAGCGGAGATCTCCCGCCACGATCTCCCCGCCCCTGCAGCGTCCGCGCAGGAGGTTCATGGGCGGGCTGCCGATGAAGCCCGCGACGAACACGTTCTCGGGTTTGTCATAGACCTCCTGGGGCGTGCCGAGCTGCTGGAGCTTGCCTTCGGACATCACCGCGATCCTGTCTCCCAGCGTCATCGCCTCGACCTGATCGTGGGTCACATAGACCGTCGTGACTCCCAGCCGCGCATGTAGGCGCTTGAGGGCGGCCCTCATCTGCAGGCGCAGCTTGGCGTCGAGGTTCGACAGCGGCTCGTCGAGCAGGAACACCTGCGGTTCGCGCACCAGCGCTCGTCCCATTGCCACGCGCTGGCGCTGGCCGCCCGAGAGCTGCGCAGGGCGGCGATCCAGCAGCTCCTCGAGGCTCAGCATCCCGGCGACCTCCGTGACCCTCCGGCGCACATCGGCCTTCGCCATCCGCCGTTGGCGCAATGGATAGGCGAGGTTCCGCGCTACCGTCATGTGCGGGTAGAGGGCGTAGTTCTGGAAGACCATCGCAATGTCGCGATCACGTGAGGGGACGTCGTTGACGACCCGATCGCCGATCCGGATGACCCCTCCGCTGGGATGCTCGAGGCCGGCGATCATCCGCAGGGCCGTCGTCTTGCCGCAGCCGGAGGATCCGACCAGGATCATCACTTCGCCATCCGCGATCTCCAGCGATAGCTCCTCGACGGCGACGGTCTCCCCGGGGAACACCTTGCTCACAGCCTGGAGCGTCAGACCTGGCATTGGCGCCTCCTGTGCATGGGCCTGTTCACTTGATTCCCGTGAAGGCGATCGATCGAACGAACCAACGCTGGGCGAACAGGAACGCCGCCAGCATGGGAATCTGGCTCATCACCGTGCCGGCCATCAAGAGGTTCCATTCGGTGCTGTGGCCTCCCTGCAGCGACGAGAGACCGAGCTGCAGCGGCGCGTGCGAGGTCGAGTCGATGATGATCAGGGGCCACAGGAAGTCGTTCCAGGACCACATGAACTGGATGATTGCGAGCGTCGCAAGCGCCGGCTTTGATAGCGGCAGGACGATCTTGAAGAGAATCCCCAGCCGCGAGGTTCCGTCGATCCGCGCGGCCTCCTCCAGCTCGAGCGGGAGGGTTCGGAAGAACTGGCGCAGCATGAAGATGCCAAAGGCGCTGCAGAGGTTGGGCATGATCAGGCCGCCGACGCTGTCGACCAGGCCCATTTTCTTGACGATCAGGAACGTCGGTATCAGCAGCACCTGGTAGGGCACCATCAGCGTCGCCAGCAGCAGCACGAACAGGACGTTCGAGCCGAAGAAGCGGATCCGGGCGAAGGCATAGGCCGCCAGGCTGCAGAACAGCAGGTTGCCCACGACGGTCGCCAGCGAGTAGAGCGCGCTGTTGATGAAAAAGTCCCCGAACGGGACCGTGTTCCACGTTTCGGTGTAGTTGCTGAAGTGCAGCGAGGAGGGGACCAGTACCGGCGGGAAGCTCTGGGCCTGGGTCTTCGTCTCCAGCGAGACGATCACCATCCACACCAGCGGCACCATCATCACCGCGGCCACCGGTGCGAGCAGCAGATGCCAGGCGCTGAACGGCAGGCGCAGGCGCCGTCCCGGCGGGCGCGGATCGGACAGCGCCGGGAACCGCTCCGGCGCGACGCTCACCGAGGTCGAGGCCATGAAGCTCTCCTCATGAGCTGTAGTGCACGCGCCGGTTGCCGAGCCACAGCTGCAGCAGCGTGATGATCAGAACGGCCACGAACAGTACGTAGGCGATGGCAGCCCCGTAGCCGCCGTTGAAGTACTGGAACGCCTGCTCGTAGAGGTAGTAGACGATCACCGTCGTCGATCCCAGCGGGCCGCCGCGCGTGGTCACGTAGATCTCGTCGAACAGCTGCAGCGCGTTGATGGTTGACCAGACGACCAGGAACAATGTCGCCGGGCTGAGCAGCGGCACGACAACCGAGCGGAACGTCGCCCAGCGCCCGGCACCGTCCATTGTCGAAGCCTCGAGCATGTCTGCCGGAATGCCCTGCAGCGCCGCCAGGTAGACGATCACGTCGAATCCGAGCCATCCCCAGGTGGTCATCGCGATGATGCAGTAGAGCGCCTCGTGAGGGTCCTGGAGAAACTGCTGCTGGGGCAGGCCGACCAGTTTCAGTGCGTAGTTGACGAGACCGAAGGTCGGGTCCAGCAGCCACAGAAACAGAATTCCGGTGGCCACGGTGGAGGTCACGAGCGGCACGAACACCGCCAGGCGGTAGAAGCGGATGCCGCGGATGTTGCGGTTGAGCGCAACAGCCAGAGCCAGCGCCCCGCCTACAGAGACGGGGACGAAGATCGCGGTGTAGAGGAGCGTGTGCCCGACCGAGGAGCGAAAGGCCGGGTCTTTGGTGAGCGCTTTGTAGTTCGCCAGGCCGACATAGTGAGCGGGAGCGATCAGGTTGTTGGCCTGCAGCGAGAGCAGCAGCGACCAGCCGATCGGGATCAGGGCGAAGACCGCGATCAGGACCACAGCCGGCGAGACGAACGCCCACCCCGCCAGGTGTTCCGAGCGCACCAGCCTGTGCAGCAGGCTGGGCCGCTGCATGCGCCCGCCTCGGGCGACAGAATCCACGAGGGGGGCGCCCGTGCTCATGCCGGCAGCCCGCTCAGGCGCCGGGCACGGCCAGGATCGCGTTGACCTGCTGGGCGGCGCTGCTCAGCGCCTGCTTCGGTTCGGCCTGGCCGAGGAGGACCGACTGCACCATCTGGCCGACGATAGTCGAGATCTTCGGGTAGGAGGTGATCGACGGACGGGCCTGGGGGGCGTTTGCGAGGTTGGAGACCCAGGTCCCGATGCCGGGGTACTTTTCGAGGTACTTCTGGTAGCCCGGAAGTGTCGTCACGGACTTCCTGATCGGCAGGTCACCGGTCATCGTCGCCCACTCGAGGTCGATCTGCGGCGAGGTGAACCACTTCAGGAATTCCCACGAGGCCTTCTTGTGCGCTTCGCCGTTGTTGAACATCACCCAGTTGTCAGGGCCCGAGATCGTCTGGTGGTTGGCTTCGCCCGGCAGGATCTGCACGCCGTAGGGTGCTTTTTCGTTGATGATTTCCTCCAGGTCCCAGGGGCCTGTCCAGAGCATCCCGATGTGACCCTGCCCGAACACGCTGCGGTAGTTGTCGCTGCCGTTGTCCAGGTAGATGGCGTGCTTGGCGGTCAGGCGCTGGAGCAGTTCGAGCGCCTTCAGACCGGCGGGAGAGTTGAATGCGGCCTGGTTGCCCGCGGGGTTCAGGATCGAGCCGCCAGCCTGCCAGAGCATCGCCCAGTAACGCCAGACCGTGTCCTCGCTGCCGTCGTTGACATAGGCCCAGCCGAACTGCTTGTCCGCGGGTTTGGTCAGCTTGACGGCCGCCTGTTCGAAATCGCTCCATGTCCAGCTGGCTGTCGGCAGGGAAAGGCCGGCTTCGGCGAACAGCTTCTTGTTGTAAACCAGCGCGAGGTTGTCCACCAGCGCCGGCACGCCGACGATCTTGCCGTTGACCGTCGCGACGGCTCGCTCGGATGGCCAGAAGTCGTTCCAGTCGAAGCTGGGGTCGCTTTCGATCATCGAGTTCAGCGTCACGACGCTCGAGTTGGTCGCGATGTTGGGCGCCCAGGACCCGTAGAGGTAGGAGATGTCCGGCGGCTTGCCACCGGCGATCGCCGCGAGCACCTTCTGCAGCGCGTAATCGCTGTTACCGGAGTACTGGACTTCGACGGTTGTTTTGGAGTGGGACGCGTTGAACTGGTTGGCCAGCGTTTTGATGGCCTTCGTTTCGGCGCCCGTATAACCGTCCCAGAGGGTGATCGTCTGGTGCCCTGTCGAGCCCGACGAGCTGCCGCCGCTGGAGCTCGATCCGCCGCAGGCCGCGAGCGCGAGCGACGCGAGGAGGGCGATGAGGATGGCTGTGCTTTTCATGGCGTCTCCTGGTCGGGTGTCAGCCCAACACCACGGACCTCGTGAGGTGCTGAGGGTTATCGGGATCCAGACCCTTTGCTTCGGCCAGGGCCACGGCCATGCGCTGCGCGCGGACGAGCTCGGCCATCGGGTCGATGTCGTGGTGAAGGACACACGCACCGGTCACCTCGATGTCGGCTACGAGGCTGTCGTCGCGCTCCCCCAGCATCCATACGAGGGTTTTGGGGCCGGCCACGCTGACAGGCCCGTGCCGGTACTCCAGAGCCGGATAGGACTCCGCCCAGGCCTGGCCCGCCTCGCGGCACTTGAGGGCCGCCTCGGCGGCGAGTCCGACCGTCCAGCCGCGACCGAGCATCACGAACTGCTCGAAGTCCGAGGCCTCGACGGGAAGCGGCGCCGCGATCACACCTTCGGCATCCTCGACGGCCTGCAGCAGGGAGTCTCCGAGATGTGCCCGAAGCAGTGCGAGCACGCCGGTCGCAAAACGCGTCTGTACGACCGAGGTCTCGTCCGCGAAGTCGAGCACGATCGACCGTCCGGCCGCGTCGGTGACCGGGGAGCCGGCTACGGCCGTGATCGCCACGGTCGGTGTCCCCTCGAGCGCCTCAAGGCACCGGGAGACCTCCGTGGTGGTCCCCGAGCGGGAGATCGCAACGACGAGGTCATAGTTGCGGCCGGCCGGCACTTCCGAGGCCGAGAAGGCGTCGGACTCGCCCTCACCGGCTGCCTCGCGCAACCATGCAGCGGATTGCGCGATGAACCAGGACGTCCCGCAGCCGACGAACGCAACGCGCTGCGCGCGGGCCGGGAGCCGGTCCGCGACGTCCGGCGCCAGCGCCGCGGCACGACGCCAGATCTCGGGCTGACTGGCGATCTCTTCTGCGGTGACGCTCATTTCTGCGCAATATACGCATGAGGTGAACAAAATGCAACATCAGGTGGCTTTTTCACGCGCAGGCACTCGTGACGGGCATAGACTGGCCGGAATGCGACAGCCGGAGCGCCTTTCGACGATCCTGGAGCAGCTCTCGCTCGACGGCTCCGTCAACGTCGTCGACATCGCGCGCTCGCTGAACGTCTCGCCCGCCACCGTGCGCCGGGATCTGCATCTGCTGGAGGACCAGCGGATGCTCGAGCGAACCCACGGCGGCGCCGTGCCGCACGGCGTGCTCTACGAGCTGCCGCTCCGCTACAAGAGCACCCGCCAGCCCGAGCAGAAGCGGCGGATCGCGCGCGAGGCGGCAGAGCGCGTGCTCGATGGCTGGGCGATCGGGCTGACCGGGGGCACGACCACCACGGAGGTCGCACGAGCCCTGGTGGACCGGCCCCGGCTGACGATCGTCACGAATGCTCTGAACATCGCCGCCGAGATCGCCGTCCGCCCGAACCTGAAGCTGGTGATCACCGGCGGCGTAGCCCGGCCCGAGTCCTACGAGCTGATCGGGCCGATCGCCGAAGCCAGCCTGCAGGGGCTGAATCTGGACATCGCCTTCCTGTCGGTTGACGGCGTCTCGCCCAGGGCGGGGCTGACGACCCATCACGAGAGCGAGGCCGGCAGCGACCGCGCGCTGATGCGGCGCGCCGAGCACGTCGTCGTGGTGGCCGACAGCTCGAAGCTCGGAGCGACCGCCTTCGCCCGCATCTGCGATCTGGCCGACGTGGATGAGCTGATCACCGACGATGGCGCCGAGCAGGCGGAGGTCGCCGCGATCCGCGAAGAGGGCGTGACCGTGACGATGGTCTGAGCGCCCTCAGGCCGGCGCCCGAATCCCCTCGGGCAGCAGCTCGCCGTGGGCGGCAATCAGCGCGTCCACCATCTCGTGAGCCTGATTGATCGTCAGGGTCGCGCCGGCGTTGGGGTCGAGCAGGACGGCCTGGTAGAGGTGGTCGCGCCGGCCTTCGAGGGCCGCCCGGACGGTGAGCTCGGCGACGTTGATGAAGGTCCGGTTCAGGGCGGCGCATTGCGGCGGCAGAGCCGGCGCCGGCAGTGGATGCACGCCGTCCCCGTCGATGCGGCATGGAACCTCGACACAACATCCGGGCGGAAGCTCGGGGATCAAGCCCTCGTTGCGAACGTTCCCGTACTCGATCCGCTCCTGGCCGGTCACGATCGAGTGGATGTAGCGGGGAGCCAGCTCGCCCTCGCGCATCACCTCGAGCGGCTCTCCGGCGTCGAGCCTGCGCCGGACGAGCTCATACTCGGCCACGTTCTCGCGTGAGCGCCGGACGTACTCGTCGACCGGGATCCGGTAGCGCTCGATCTCCGAGTCGTGGGACATGAACCAGGGCAGGTACTCGGCGCTGTGCTCGCTTGACTCCGTCGGGAAGTAGCCCAGCTGGCGGTACATCTCGACGCGCACACGGCGTCCCAGGCCCTCCGGGTCGCGCCCGATCGCGTCGTCGAGGGCCGGATAGAGGCTCTGCCCGTCGCGCTCGAAGCGCAGCACGAACGCCTGGTGGTTGACCCCGGCGGTGCTGAATTCGATCTCCTCGAGCGGCACGTCCACGATCTCTCCGAGCAGTTCGTGGGTGTTCTGCACGGAGTGGCACAGGCCAACGGCCCTGCGCAGCGGCGAGCCCTCCCAGACGGCCCACATCAACATGGCCATCGGGTTCGTGTAGTTGAGGAGGGTCGCCTGAGGGCAGACCTCGGCGATGTCCGCGGCGATCTCCAGGACCACCGGGATCGTGCGCAGCGCGCGAAAGATGCCCCCCACACCGAGCGTGTCCCCGATCGTCTGGCGCAGGCCGAAGCTCTTGGGTATCTCGAAGTCCTTCAGCGTGGCCTCGAGCCCTCCCACCTGGATCTCGTTGATCGCGAAGTCGGCTCGCTCCAGTGCCGCGCGACGGTCCAGATGAGCCTCGACTCCAAAGCTCGCCCCGGTCGCCGCATTGGTCGCCAAGGCGATCCGCTGGGCCGTGTCCAGGCGCTCGGCGTCGATGTCGTGGAGCACCACCGTGGCGTCTGCAAGCTCGGGGAACTCGCTCAGGTCGGCGAGCAGGATCCGGGTGAACTCGACGCTGCCTGCGCCGATCAGAGCGATTCTAGTCATGAGCGTTATTGTTCTCTTTCGACGCTATTTGTGCAAGAGTGTGCAAATTATGGCAGGGGATGCAACCACCGTGCACCGAGGACGGGATCCTCGAGCGATACACGAGGCGGTGGCAGGGACTTCACCAGAGCCCCTGGATGAGCTGATCCGGCGCCAGAAGGCCGGCGAGGCCGTGGGCATGGTCTCGATCTGCTCGGCGCACCCGCTGGTGCTGGAGGCAGCCGTCATGCATGCCCGCGCCGGCGCCATGACGCTGCTCGTTGAGGCCACCTCCAACCAGGTCGACCAGGACGGCGGCTACACGGGCCTCCGCCCAGATGACTTTCGGCGACTGGTTCGCGACCTGGCCGAGGCACACGGGCTGCCCGGCGAGCGGATCTTGCTTGGCGGCGACCACCTCGGCCCGAACCGCTGGCGAGCGCTGGGTCCCGAGCAGGCGATGGCTCACGCCGAGGAGCTGGTGGGCGCCTACGTGAAGGCCGGCTTCACCAAGCTTCACCTGGACTGCACCTTCCTCTGCGCGGGTGACCCCGAGCGGCTGAGCGAGGCGACAGTCGCGGCGCGCACCGCGCAGCTGATGGAGGTGGCCGAGGAGACCGGCCTGCCCGGCGCCCAGCACCTGCGCTACGTGATCGGCACGGAGGTGCCGCCACCGGGCGGCGAGCGCGGGTCGGGCGCCACGGTCGCGCCGAGCTCCGCAAGGGCCGCCTCGGAGACCCTGCTGGCCCATCGACGGGCGCTGGCCGACCGGGGCCTGACGCACTGCTGGCCGCGAATCGCCGCGCTGGTCGTTCAGCCCGGCGTCGACTTCGACCAGATGGAGGTTCGCGGCTACGAGCGCGCGCAGACGGCTGAGCTGCGTCACGTCCTGGACTCCGAGCCGGCGATGGTCTTCGAGGCCCACTCGACGGACTACCAGTCAGCCTCCGATCTGCGTGCGCTGGTGGAGGATCACTGGGCGATCCTGAAGGTCGGCCCTGCCCTGACCTTCGCGCTGCGCGAGGCCCTGTTCGCGCTGAGCTCGATCGAGCAGGAGATCGTGGACGCCGCCAACGCCGCGCGCCTGCCAGATGTGATCGAGCGGCGCATGCTTGCCGAGCCGGAGGACTGGCAGGGCTATTACACGGGGAGCCCGCGGGCCCAGCGCCTGGCGCGGCGCTACGGCTACAGCGACCGGCTGCGCTACTACTGGGCCGACCCCGAGGTGTCTGCGGCGCAGGAGCGCCTGCTCGAGAACCTGGAGCAACTGGCGATCCCGCTGCCGCTGCTCAGCCAGCACATGCCGAGGCAGTACTCACGGGTGCGCGACGGCGAGCTTGTGCCCAGCGCACGGGCGCTGGCGCTGGACCGGGTGCGCGACGTGCTGCGCGATTACGAGCAGGCCTGCGGGGGACCAACCATCAACAATCTATGAGGTGAGGACTGTGGCGAAGCGCATACTCCTGGCGACGTTGATTGCCACCGCGATTCTCGGCGGCTCCGCGGGGGCCTCGAGCGCCGCCGGCTGGTGGCACCTGCCGAAGCACCCCACCTGGTACTGGCAGCTCAACGGCAAGATCCACTTCGGCCTCCACGTGCAGATCTATGACGTGGACGCCTTCACCACGACGGCCGCGGAAGTGACGCGGCTGCACTCCGAACATGTGCACGTGGTCTGTTATGTGGACGTCGGTACCGCCGAGAACTGGCGCCCCGACTACAGCGAGTTCCCGCAGTCCGTTCTCGGCAGCCCCAACGGCTGGCCCGGCGAGGTCTGGCTGGACATCAGGCAGCTGGACATCATCGAGCCGATCATGGCCGCCCGCTTCCGTCTCTGCCACGAAAAGGGCTTCGACGCCGTCGAGCCCGACAACATGGAAGCGGCGCTCAACGAAAGCGGGTTCCCGATCACCCTCCAGCAGCAGCTGACCTACAACGAGTGGGTGGCCGAAGAGGTCCACTCGCTGAAAATGGCGGTGCTGCAGAAGAACGACAGCGAGCAGACGCAGCAGGAGAACACCTACTTCGACGGCGCGCTGAGCGAGGAATGCAACCAGTGGTGGCCCGAATGCGGCGCCTATCTCCCATATTTGGAAACGGGGCGCCCCGTCCTCAACGCCGAGTACAAACTGGGGACCGAACAGTTCTGCAGCGCCGACGCCCTCGGCGGAATTTCGGGAGCGCGCTTCAACCTGGCCCTGAACGGCCGGCGCTTCGAACCGTGCTGGGAAACAGCGCCAGGGGCGGCTCGCCGGGCCTCAGGCCGGCGCCGCCCCGCGCTCCGGCGCTGACGGGGGCCTCATTCGCTGATGGGCGAATGCGCCGAGCAGCAGCAGCAGGCCGAGCACGACGAACGAGATCACGCGGTAGACCGAGGTGAGCGTGGACAGGTCGTAGAGGAAGACCTTGACGACCGTTGCGAGCAGCAGCACGAGGCCGGCCGTTCGTGCTTGCCCGAGACCGCGTCGCAGACCGACGATCAGCGCCGCAACTCCCGCGATGCTCCAGAAGGCGCTCAGGGCGACCTGGCTCTGCTGGCGCACACCGAGTTCCAGCACCGATTCTCCGGCTGCGCCGGAGGCCGGACCGAAGGCAGCGACAATGGCAAGCGAGGCAAGGTAGAGCAGCGAGAGGGCCGCACCCGTCAACGGCCAGGAGCGCTCCCGTGATCCCGGCGCGCCGATTGCGCCGACGCGGAGGCCGAGAACCGTAAGGGCCCCCAGTGCCAGAGCCGCATCCCCGAGCTGCGCTTCGCCGGTGAGGAGCGCCGCCGGCGGCGCGACAAGAGCCAGCGCGCAGAGCGACGCCGTGCCCGCAAAGGCGAGCGCGCCAAGACGGTTGAGGGCGTCGTGCGCGCGAGCATCCTTCTGCGCCAACGCCAGCGACTCGCCCGCAAACGCACACACGAGGGCTGGGCCGTCGAGGGCAGACGCGGTCAGGTAGGCGAACGCCACGAGGCCTGTTGCGTCGAGTGCCATTCGCCACGCAGGTCGCTCGGCGTCGCTCATCCGGCCACAGGCGATACAAGCGAAGGCGAGTGCTGCGATCGAGACCAGCGGCAGGAGCGCTGCGTGCCCGCTCAGCAGCCCGCCCGGGGGCGCATCGATCAGCGCACGGATCAGGGCCAGCGAGATCTGGGGGCCGACCCCGAGACCGAACACGGCGCCCTCTGAGGAGGCCGTCCTGCGGCGGGCAAGCCAGGCGAAGAGGACCGCGCTGGCGCTCCAGCCCACGGCCAGGGCGCTGCCGTGGGCGGTGAGCCCGAAGGCGAGGTCGGCGAGGACGATGCCGAGAGCGGTGAGGACGTGGCGCATCGTGGATCCGATAGTGCTGCGGCGAAGCAGAGACGATCCGGCTGCCAGATGAATGCAGGCGAGGAGCGCCAGCCAGAGGTTGGCCGCCCCGCCCCCCGCGGCTTCGGACAGTGCGAGAGCGCCGAATGCCGCCACGGCGCAGGCGCTCACCGACGCGGTGGCAACGGCCCATCCGAGCTGCACATCCTCGCGGGCGCGGGGCCCTGCGCCGGCCGCGCCCGCCAGCCCGAGCGCCGTGTAGGAGCCGAGCACCAGGACCTCGGCCCACACCGAATGCCCCGCGAACAGCCACACGCCCCATTGCGGCGCGCAGATCATGACCGTCCCCAGAGCCAGCCACCCCCATCGCTGACGGACGACGACCCACATCGCGCAGCCGGCAGTGACGGTGAGGATGGCCAGCGTCGTCGAGTTCAACGGCACGCCCACGAGCACCCCCGAGATGAGAGCCCCGAGCAGCCCGAGGCCGCCGATGGCACTCCGGTTCCAGCGCACGGCCAGCACGGTCGCGAGGGCACCCAGCAGGACCGCTCCGCCTACCGCTGCCAGGCCGGGGATCAGGTGATAACCGCCGCTTGCCATGAACAGCGTGGCGAATGCTCCGGCTGTGGCGGTGGCCACCATCACGACCGCGGCTTCGGTCCGGCCGCGATGATCGTGCAGCCACACGCCGGCACCCATCAGCGTGGCCGAAGCGGCGGCCGCCAGCAGCACGCGTGCCTCCTCTCCGATCCATCCGTGCGAGATGGCCAGGACAAGGAACAGGATGATCCCGAGCAGCGTTGCCGCGCCGCCGAGCCATGCCAGCACCCTGCCACCGACCAGGTCCCCGAACGAGGTGTCCGAGATCCATCGCGAGGGCGTGACCGGTGCCGGGACGGGAGCGGGAGGCGGGCTTGGGGCCGGCCGGATCTCCAGGCGTGGCCGGGCAGGCTCTGCGCGCGGGCGCTCGATCACGGCCTCGCTTTGGCGCAGACGCAGATCGAAGTCGGCCAGTTCACCCTCGACGTTTCGGGCGAGGTCTGACAGTCGAAGTTCAAGGGACGCGATGCGGTCGTCCTGGGTCGCGGGGCTCATTGCCAACCTCCTAGTTGACCGGTGGTTGATAGCAACTTAGCGCAGCCTCCGGAGCTTGTCAACCGACGTTCAACAAGCTGTTGACCGGCGATCAGTAGAATGGTCTGATGGCTGGCGGGCCGGCATATACAAGGTTGCAGGTGGACGAGCGCCGCCGCCAGTTGCTCGATGCCGGCGCGGCGCTGTTCGCCGAGCACGCCTACGAGGAGATCTCAATGCGCCAGATCGCCGAGGTCGCCGGCGTCTCCAAGCCGCTGCTCTACCACTATTTCCCCTCCAAGAACGAGCTCTTCATGGCCGCCGTGACCGACGCGGCATCCGAACTGCAGAACGTCATTGCACCCAGCGGCGAGGGGACGCCGGTCGAGCAGCTGACGGGCAGCCTGGACGCCTATCTGGCCTGGATCGAGGAGCACGGGCAGACCTGGTCGAAGCTCATGCAGAGCGCCGCCACGCTCCCCCAGGCCCGCCAGCTGGTCGAGGGCTTCCGCGACCGGACGATGGAGCTGGCGCTGGCCGAGCTGACCGGACGGCGCGCCCCGAGGCCGGCCCTGCGGACCGCCATCAAAGGCTGGCTCGGCTACATGGACGCTGCGATCCTCGACTGGACCCAGGCCAAAGACCTGTCACGGGAGGATTTGCGCGCCCTCCTGCTCGGCGCGTTCGTCGCGGCCCTGCTGGGCGCGCAGCAGGTCGATCCCGAGATCAGGCTGAGCTTCGCTTCGGCTCCCTGACCCCTACCCCCCGCAGGCGGCGCCCGGGCTGCAGTTTTCTGGATGGTTGGCGATCAGGAGGGACTTGAAGGCTTCGAACCTGACCCATGGCGGTTCGTAGCCGCTGAAGACCCCTCCGCCGCTCCCCGGGCCGCCATCGGCCCTGTTCAAGAGCACGCGCGAGTTCGAGACCGTGAAGACGCTGTGGTTGTCGATGCCGCCTCCGAGCGCCGATGCGGTGTTGAGCTCAACGGTCGTACCGGCGAGACCGACGCCCCCGGTGTTGTAGAAGCCGCCGCCATTTTCGGCTGTATTCCCCGCGACGGTCGAACCGATCAATTCCAGCCAGCCCGCTTCTCCGAAGCCGCCGCCGACCCCGCCGCCGTCATGCACGGCTCGGTTGTCGGTGATGGTCGAGCCGGTGATCGTGGCCGAACCGTCGTTGTAGATGCCGCCGCCGTATTCCGCCGTGTTCGCGGTGACGCTCACATTTGAGAGCACGGCGTAGGCGCCCGCGTAAAAGGTTCCGTCGTTGTCGATCCCGCCGCCATGTTCCGCCGTATTGGAGGTAACCCTGACGTTGGTGAGGTGCAGGTGGCCGTAGGTTTCGCTGTAGATCCCACCGCCGTCATTTCTCGCACTGTTACCACTGACTGTTGAGCTCGCGATCGACAGAGCCCCCCCGGCGTTGAGAACCCCGCCGCCGTCACCGGAGCTGTCGCCGCCGGTGATCGTGAGACCGCTGAGGGTGAGCGTGATGCCCGGGCCCACGCTCAGCACCGAGCCTGGCTGTGGCTGGTTGTTGGCGCCGTCCAGCGTGGCGCGACCATAGGCCAGGCTGCTCACACCCGTGATCACCAGCCTGTTCTGGTTGACCGTCGTGTCCCCCTGGCAGGTGCCCCTGACCTTCAGCGTGGTTCCTTCCGCCGCGCCGGCGACCGCTTCCTGGAGCGTTCCCGGCGAGTTCGCGTATATCTCGTGGGTACTCGCATTTTCGACTTCGCATCCGAGGGGAGCCTTGGCGAGCGCCGCGCACGGTACGGCCCCCGATGCGGCCAGCACGAGCACGAGCACTATCGATCTACGCTGCATTGGACCCTCCCTTCCGAGTGGGTGTAGGTACGCGGGGCTGTGCCGCTATTCAACCGTCCGGCGGGGACGACAATGCGCGGGACCGTGCCAGCGGTTCGAATTGGCGCGGTCGCGTACCCTGACCGGGCGGGACTGGCGCGGCTCGGCCTGCGCTCGCGTGGGGGGGCGCGCCGGTCGCGTCATCGGTGATTTCCGGGACACCAAAGATTGAGGGTTTCCGTTATTTACCGAGCCCTCGAACGGCGTTAGTTTCATGTCATGGCAGACTTCCTCCTCGAGCCGCACATGCACCGTCAGAGCCACATCCGCGCCTGTTGCCCGCGTCGGCTGCAGGCTGTTCGGAGCGGCGGGTCGAGCGGGTCACCGAGGCTGTCGCGAGCTGGTGGCACCCGGGACGGCCGGCGATGCCGGTGAATAGGTCATGCTCGCACCTATTCCCTACTGCATAGAACAGAGGTGACTTGATGCAGATCAACACATCGGGGCGGCGATGAGCGCCTCCGGCGGTGCAACAGTGGGCACATTCGTGGAGCCGCGAGGCATGATCCGCTCGATCGTGGCCTCGACGGCCGGGCGCGAGGTGCTGGGTATGGTCGGCGCCGCGGCGGCGTCGGCGGCTGCCTCGAAGGGCACCGAGGGGTCATCTCCGCTTGCCAGCGGCCAGATCGCCTACCTGGCCGTGGGAACCGAGGAGCTCACGCTCTACCGGGCCAAGCGAGGCGCCTTTCGCCCCAAGGCCACCGGGGAGGTGATCGCCGCGGCACCCCGCGATGACGTCTCGGCGGCGAGCGTCGAGCGGGGCCGCCTCGGGGCCGTCCTGGAGGTCCGGTTCAGCGACGGGCAGGCGTGGGCCTTCGACGTGCCCAAGGTGCACCGGGGAGGCGCTGAGGCGATCGCCTCGGCTCTTGCCGGGCCCGCGAACGATCCGAACGAGGGGGGCTCATGATGCCGGCGCGAAGCAGGCAACTGATCCTGGCGATCCTGGCGGCCGCGGGATGCTGTGCTGCACCGTCCGTGGCGGGCGCCGCGACCGAGCTCGGTCCCCTCAGTGGACCCGACGGCTGCCTCGTGGCCCCCGGTTCGAAGAGCACCGAAGGCGGAACCGCCACATGCGGGGTCGGCAAGGGCCTGGTTGGGGCAAGCGCCGTCGCCGTCTCCCCGGACGGCAAGAACGTCTATGTGGCCTCGGGGACCTCTGGCGCCACCGCCGCCTCCAGCTGGGGCTCGGTCGCCGTCCTGCGGCGCGACACGACTAGCGGCGCAATCTCCGAGATCGGCTGCCTGAGCTCCGACGGCACCGATGGACGGGACGGCGCCTCGGGTGCCTGCACGCCCACCCCCTCGCTGCTGGGGGCCGACGGAATCGCGGTCAGCCCTGATGGCTCCAACGTGTTTGTCACCTCCGGTGCCTCCGGGAGCGTCGTGGCGTTCGCCCGCGACTCGTCGACGGGCGCCCTGACGCGGCTCGGCTGCTTCCAGTTCAGCCCACCCCGCGGTTCAACCTGCGCGCCCTCCAACGTCTTCCACTCGGCAAGCGCGATCGTCACCAGCAGCGACGGGAAAGCGCTCTTCATCGCCGCTCCAGTCGAGGGAGCGATCTCGACGCTGGCCGCAACCGCGGCCGAACCCCCCGTGGCCCCGGACGGTGTAGCAACTGAAACGAGCCTCGCCGGCCTGTTCAGCGCGGCGCTGCCGAGCGTTGGCCTCGAGAACCCCTGCGTCGCCGTCAACGGCCTGGACGGCACCTGCTCGGTGGGCATCGCGACCCAGGGAATCGACGCGCTTACGCTTAGCCCCGACGGCAAGGATCTCTATGCCGTCGCTGCCAAGAGCGAAGCACTCGACGTGTTCACCCCCGGCTCCGGCGGAGCCCTGACAGAGAGCGGCTGCCTGAAGGTTTCAGCGCCTCCCGGTCTATGCACCTCAAGCCACCTGATGGCGGCACCAACGCAGCTCGCCTTCAGCCCCGACGGAACGGATGTATACGTGGCCGACGACGCCGAAACCGGCGGCAGGGTCGACGTCCTCACCCGCGACCCCGCCTCGGGAGCGCTGGCGGACGGTAGCTGCGTCGAAAATCTCCCCGAACCGGAACAGAGTGAAGAAGGTGAAGAAGAAAGCGAACCTGACGCGAGTGAACCCGCTGCGCCGCCAAGCCCATGCTCCGCAGTCCCGGGCCTGGGGACGGTCGAGGCCGTTGCGGTGAGCGGTGACGGCTCAGCCGTCTACGCGATCGGTGACGGCTCGGCCGCGGTTTTCTCGCGCGACCGGGCCACGGGGAAGTTGGCGGAGGTCTCCTGTGCCTCAGACGAAGACAAGCGCTGCACCAGCTTTCCTTCACTGGATGGTGTGGAGGGCGCGGCGGTCAGCCCCGACGGGCGCGATGTCTATGTCGCGGCCGGCGGCAGCGACGCCGTCGCGGCCTTCGGCGTGGGAGCAAGCGTCACCACCGCTCGCGCAACTGCCACGCGAGCCAGGAGCGCCTCACTGCGTGTGGCATGCCCCGCACGGCTGCGCCGGCCGTGTGCGGGCAGCATCGCCCTGACGCGTACGCTCGCGACTCAGGCCCCGCCCAAACGCCGAAAGCGTGACCCACTCAGGGTCACATTGGGCGACTCCGCGCACTTCAGGATCGCTCCCGGGCGCAGCGTTGCGATCCCTGTCCGACTGTCACGGTCGCTGATCCACCTGCTGGAGACCCGGCGACCGGTCCGGCTGATGGCGGTGCTGCACGCCGACCAGTTCGCCGGCGGATCCGGTTACGGCCGCGAGATCACTCTCACCCTCGGTAGCGCGGAGTCCACCCGGGCCGGCCGGCCACCCAAGTGACGGGAGGCAGATGAAACGGGTCTGCACGATCACCGCGCCGACGGTGGCGCTCCTCTACGCGCCGGCGGCGTCGGCCGACGGGCAAGATGCGCGAAGAAGTCGGCGCGCGCGCAGATCCACCGAAGCCAAAGATTGAGGGTTTCCGTTATGTACCGAGTCTGCCGGGACCAATAGTCTCTCCGTCACGGCCGAGTTTCCAGTCGAGCTCCACATATCCAGGAGAACAAAGGAGCACGGCACGGTAGGACGCCTGCAGACCAAACTCGGCGCTGCGTTGGGCAGCGCGATACCTAGGTAAGGGGGAATGTGAATGGCACGTGTGCTGATACGAGCAAAGTCGCGAGCAGCGACGAAGGTGAGCGGTGTGGTTCTGGCAGGTGCCGTTGCGGTCCTTGCCGCGGGGTGTGGATCCTCCGGCTCCTCGGGTACGACCACGACCGTCGCCGCTACCACCGCCTCTACCGCTGCTGCGACCACGCCGGCCGCCGAAACCACGACGACGGCCGCCTCCAGCAGCTCGAGCTCCGGCGGCACAACCGCGCCCGGCACGACCCTCAAACCTGGCGAACAGGCGATCGTCGACTGGCAACCCGGGGTGGCATCGAACAGTCCGACGTTTCACCTGCAGATCAGCGTGCTCAGCATCACCAAAGGCTCGCCCGCGGAAATGAGCGGCGTCGAACTCAGCTCGGCCCAGCAGGGCCAGACTCCCTACTTCGTCAAGCTGAAGGCCACAAACCTCGGCGAAGGGGACGCTGCCGCCGAAGAAGATGACCCACTCGCTGAGTTCAACGCGATCGATGATCGCGGCGGGCCGGGACAGGAACTGACCATCCTCGGCAAGTTTCGCTCGTGCGAAAGCGCCACCATGCCAAAGCACCTGTTGAAAGGCGCGAGCTTCAGCACCTGCGTTATCTACATGGTCGGCAAAGGCGGCTCGATCGCACAGGAGACCTGGACGGGCGCAGGCGGCGACGCCTACGGGGAAAAGCCGATCGTGTGGAAGGCCAGCTGAGCGAAGCGCTCGATGGACGCGGTCAGGTACGTGCGACAAAGGTCAGCAGATACGCGGATTCGCCGTTCTCTGCGCCCGCGAGCACGTGCCCGGCCGCGACCTCGGTGAACATCCCGCTGGTTGTCGCAGCCAGCTGGAGCGGGGGAGTCGTCAGCTGTTCGCACAGCGCGGCGCCGCACCCCGCCGCCGCGTAGCCGTGGAGGAACCCGAGCTGATCGCCGATCCAGAGAACCCCGTCAGCCAGCGACGGAGTGAAGTTCCCCGCGGCAAACGGCAGTTCGGCGCTCCAGGCCGAGGGGAGCGCGCACGTTGCCGCTCGATGGCAGCGTGCGATGTGAAACGCGTCGATCGTTTTGCCGGGGAGCGCCACGATCACGAGCCTGTCGGCGTTATCGATAACCGGCGAGCTGGTGAGCGGGCCGCCGTGTAGCGGCGTGACGATCCTCGCAGGACAGGACGTCGCAGATCCGCTGGCGGGACAGCCGTAGGCGCCGTAGAGGCTCCCATCCGCGGAATTCCAGAAGGTGATCCCGTGGTGCTCGTCGGATGCAACGGTGTCGTGACTGGTATCGCCGCTGGCTGACACCCAGCTGGGTTCACATACCGTGGAGCAGCCGAGCGGAAACGCGCTCACCTGGCCGGTGCTCGAACCGATCAGGGCGTGCCCCCTGAAGATTGAAGGCGTCGAGTCGGAGGCGCCTGGCACCGACGCCCGCCAGACCGGTGTGCAGGTGCCGGTGCAGCGGGTGCTGTAGGCAGCGAGACTGCCATCGCCGGCGAGCGCCAACACGAGGCCGCCGGCGATCACGGGTGAGGCTTCGCAGGAGCTCGGGCATGCGCCGACGAGTGCGTGGGCGGCGGCGAAGCAGCCGGGCGACCCTTCGGGTGCGCGGCAGGGCAGGTGGAAGCCCTCGAGGACGCCGGTGGAGTCGAGCACCCACAGTTTGTGGCCGCGCACGACGGGCTCGTCCGCGATCGTTCCGGGCGTGTGGAGCGTCCCGTGTCTGTACTCGCCGCCTTCCGGTTCGGCCACCGCCGAGACGATTTCAACAGCTCCCGTGGTGCCGAGGGTGAAGGGGATGTATACGAGCCCTTGCGCCACCGCGGGGGGGACGGCAGGCGAGTCGGGGGCCTGGAACTGGGATTCGACCGTGAGCGAGCGCGCGTCTTCGGTGCCGATCGTGGTGTCCTTCGACATCCCCGTATGCGCGGGGCCGGCGCCGACCTGGGCCCACGCCCCTTCCCCTGCGAGCGCGCTCGAGGACGACAGGCCGCCCGCCAGACAGAGTCCGGCGAGCAACGCCGCGATCCTCGAGGACCGCGCGATGCCCGGGCGTGAGCGTGACTTGCACGCGCCGGTCGATGTGCTGCGGCCCGCCGCAGGTAGCCGCCCTCCGACGATCAGGACTGCATTGCGACCCATTCGCTCCCCCCGGCTCGATTGCGCGCTACTGCAATTCTAGACACTGGATCGGGATGCTGACAGTGCCAAGGCGCTCGCGGCGAAGGGGGCCGGCGCGTGCCGAGGCCCCGTTGATCGTGGCCCACAGCTTCGCCCGGAACACCGCCACCTGGAAGACACCCAAGGGCTACGGTCACTTACCCCGGCGGTTCCAACGAGGGTCTCGAGATCAAGCGTTGCGGATGCAATCGGCGATGCTCGCCGCGAAGGCGTCGGGGCGGGAGAGAAACGGATGGTGCCCGGCGCTGAACTCGACGACTCGGGTGTCAGCCCTGACGCGCCCGCGCTGAACCTCGGCCGGGGTGGCGAGATCCTCGGTGCAGACGAAGTAGGTGGTCGGCTTGTGCTTCCAGGCAATCTGACGAGGGGCCTGGGTGAAGGGCGTCAGAGATTGGCGGGTGAGACGGGCAACCGCCTGCTCTGTCGTGGTCTCGTCGCAGTCCTGGAGAAAGAACTGGCGGATCATGTCGGGATCGACGCCGACCGTGCCGTCATCTGCGGGCTGAAGCCACGGCGCCGGCTCAGAGCCGATGAGATCGGCCTGGGACTCTCCGGCATCGGCCATCACGGAGGTCACGTAGAGGAGCTGAGTGACGCGATCATCCGCACCGGCCTCCGTGATCACCATGCCGCCGTAGGAGTGGCCGCAGAGGATCACGGGACCCGCGGCATCGGCGATAGCCCGGCGGCAGGCCTCGACGTCGTCGGAGAGGTCCCCGAGCTTATCGCCGGCCTCGCCGCAACTCGGCAGTGCCAGGGCGATGGTCGGGATGCCGAGGCCCGCGAGAGGCTCCTCCATCTTGCTCCACCACCAGTCGGCGTCGCGCACGCACGCGCCGTGGACGAAGATCAGAGGCGTCATCTCGAGATGCTCCTTGGCACTGTGTGCATGTGGTTCCTCCACAGGTCGGCAGACGGCGGCCGTGACAACGTTACACCGCTGCATTCGCGGTCTTGCCAGGCTAGGCGCACGTCGTGGTCCGACAACTCGCCGGCGCGGACTGGGGCCGCGGGCCGCGGGCCGCGGGCCGTTGAGCGCATACTGAGCCTGATGCCCGACGCCGAGCTCACAGTCCGCCTTCAGCCCTGCGCAAAGCGAAACACACTCGGAGAGCGTGACGGCGTGGTGCATGTGAGCGTCGCCGCAGCGCCTGTCGACGGCCAGGCAAACGCCGCGCTGTGCAAGTTGATCGCCAAGCGCGCCGGCGTTGCCCGCGGACGGGTCAGCGTGATCCGTGGTCAGCGTTCACGGGACAAGGTGGTGCGCGTCGAGGGCCTCGCCCCTGTCGAGTTGCGTCGCGCCCTGGGTCTGACTCCGAGCTAGACGGCTGGGGCGCGCCCATGGCCTGGAGCCGCAGAAGTGATCACCCCGCCCGCCGGTAGCGGATATGGGTCGCGAGCAGAGAGTTGATCGCTTCGACCGGCTCGAGCCCGAACGAGTCGACTCCATCGAACAGCCGCTCCCCGGCCCCGAACAGGACAGGGACGACGTCGAGCGTGAGTTCGTCGAGCACTCCTGCGGCAAGCGCCTGGCGAACGATCGAGGCGCCGCCCGCGATGTCGACCCCATTCTCGCCGGCCGTCTCGCGGGCCTGCGCGTAGGCGGCCTCGAAGCCCTGGGTGACGAAGTGGAAGCTCGTGCCGCCCTCCAGCTCGATCGGCTCGCGCGCGTGGTGGGTCAGGACGAAGACCGGCGCGTGATAGGGCGGTTCGGAGCCCCACCAGCCATCCCAGTCCTCATCCCACTCGCCGCGGATCGGCCCGAACATGTTGCGGCCCATGACGTAGGCCCCGCGGGGGCGCATCAGCCAGCCCTCCGCTGTCGCGTCGGCGTCGTTCGCGCGCGCGTCGCCCAGATGCCAGCCATGGACCTCCCTGCCACGCTTCCCCAGCGGATTCTCCCGGCTCTGCTCCGGCCCGGCGACGAAGCCATCGAGCGAGATCGACATGTGGCAGGTGGTGTCCGGCATCGGCGTCCTCCCAGTGATCGCGACTTGCAGACGTCGGCACCGTAGCGCACGTCAGCAACTGCGCCTCGCGGCAATGGCCGGCCCGAAACCCACGAAGCTCCACGCGAGCAGGCATTTCGCTCAGGGCACTCCGCCGTCGCTCGACCCGCCGGCGGGGATGGAGCGGTTCCCAGTTCCCATCCCCGCCAGCTCAGGCATCCTGAGCAGAAGATTCACCCGTCCCTCGGTTAGCATCGTCCCGCTTGGCGGGTTCGACAGCGACGAGGAAGAGAGGGTACGGAGGCGTGAAAGGTGCTGCCAGCTCCGCGTTGGCCCGCGGTATCCGCTGGCGCGCGACGGGCTCGCTGCTCGTCGTAATCACCGCTGCGATCGCGGTCGGGACAGCGATCGTCGGGCCGCTCTTCCTGCAAGCCGGCGGTGATTCCCTGGTCCGCCAAGCGGTGTCCGCTGCCAGCGCGTCCAAGACCAGCTTTGGGCTCACTCCCTCGACCCGTGCGACGACGCTGGAGGGACTTCAGGCCGAGCAGCGATCGTTGCTTGGAAGCGGTCACCTGAGCGGGCTCTACGGGCCCTCCGTGGTGAAGACGATGCTGAGCACGGTTTTCCTCACCAGTAAGAGCGACGAAATCTATGACGGCCGGCTGACCTACCGCACGGGCATCTGCTCGATTCTCCATTTCAGTGCCGGCGGCTGTCGCACGGGCGCCCGTGATGCAGTGGTCAGCGTCCGATCCGCGCACGCACTAGGAGTTTCCGTGGGATCGACGATCATGGTCAACGACCGCAAGGACAACGATCCCGTGCGGCTTCAAATCACGGGCGTCTATCACCTCCCGGACCTGCAGAGCGCTTACTGGTTCGGCAAGCCGGAGAACTACTTCGCCTTCGGGCAGAACACCGAAAAGCCCCTTGAACTCGACGAGGTCGATGATCTGTTCGTGGCGAGCCCCGCCGCCCTGGGCCTCCCTCCGGCCTACGTGCGCTCACTAACCATCCAAACCGGGCTGCGGCCCGGGGCGCTGGGCATCGGGAATGCTTCGGCGGTCGGGCGGGACGTGCTCCGGCTCAAGCAGCGTGCGGCCGTCGCCGGTTTCCAGGTCGAAACCGGTCTTCCGGAAGTGCTTTCCGGCCCACTCCACCAGCACAGCCTGATGAACACCATCGTTGTGGTCGCCGCCGTTCAGCTCGTCCTGTTGGCGATATGGGTGCTGACTTCGACGCTCATGCGCAGCGCCGACCTCCGGCGCTCGGAACTGCGAGTCGCCCGCCTGCGCGGGTTCCCGTTTCCCACGCTGCTCGCCGTGTCGATCGCCGAGCCGGCAGCTCTGTGCGCGATCGGGACGGTGCTGGGCATCCTCGGCGCCTGGGGCGCTGTACACGTCGCCGCGTCGATCCTGTTCACCTCAGGGACCACCGTGGGCCTCGACAGGTGGACGTTCGTCGGTTTCGCGGCGGTGGTGCTGACGATCTGCGCCGTCTTGGGCCTCAGCTCGGTGCGACTGCTGCGCGGTTTCGGGCTGGCGGCGTCGTCGCCGCCGTCTGGCTCGAGCCGGACGCGGATCGCAATCGACGTCTCCATCCTCGCGATATCGGTCATTGCGCTGGTGGGCGCTGCCACCAGCGGCGCGCTCGGCTCCCACAGCAATCCCGTTGCGGCCGCCGCCCCCGCGATCATCGCTCTCGGCACTTCGGTCATTGCAATTCGCATCGTCGAATACCTATGTCGCCGGCTCAGCGCCGCGACCCTCGACTCCTCCGCGGTGGCCCTCTTTCTAGCCGTCCGCCAGATCGGCCGGCGGCCGACAGCGCTGCGAGAAGGGCGAACGCTGGTCATCGCCGTCGCTCTCGCCTGTTTCGCAGTGTCCGCGTGGTCGGTCGCGCGATCGAACCGGCTCACCGCCGCGACGTTTTCGATCGGGGCGCGCACGGTGGTCACAGTGACGGCGCACGGCCGGCCGTTCGCCCAGGCGGTCGACGCAGTGGACCCACAGGGGCGGTTCGCCATGGCGGCGATGCAGGTACTCGGCCCGGGGACGCCGCTTATCGCGGTCGATTCCAGGCGCCTGGGGGCCGTCGCATCCTGGCCCGGCGGGACAACACACGAGAGCGTCGGTGCGGTCAGCCGTACGCTGGCCCCGAGGCGGGTCGCCCAAGCCGATCTGGAGAACGGCGCCTTGGCGATTTCGGCCAACCTCTTCTCCTCCGGGGCGGCGAGCCGCGCGCTGGCGCATATCCATTTCGCGGCCTGGCTGTTCGATCGCGTGGACGGCACGTTCACCGTCGACCTCGGCAGGTTGCGATTCGGCCGCTCCACCTACCGGAGCCTCGCCCAGACGAATTGCCCGTGCCGCCTGGTCGGGCTGGGGGTGCTGCCGGCCGCCAAGCGACTGCCGGGCTCGGGGCAGATCCACCTCAGCGTGACCGCGCTCAACTACCGGGCCGCCAGCGGCGTGCAACAGAGCGCCCTGGCCGCGTTCAGCCCGACCGATTGGCGCTCCGGCCTGAGCGGCGTCGGAGTCACAGCCACGAAATTGGAAGTCGCCGTCGCTATCCCCATGACGGCCTTGACGGGTGAGATCGGCTTCGGAGGCGTTCCCCCAGCGATGGTCTCGCTCGCCGGCGAACCCCCGGTCATCCCGGCGGTCGCCGGCAGCTTTGCCGCGTCGCTCGCGGTGGGCAGTGGCCAGCACGGCGCTCTGCCCGTGCAGGGCCTGGATGGCTACAACGTCACCGTGGGCCCGGATGTCCTAGCGGCCTCGCTGCCGCGGATCGGGCCGGGCGGTGTGATCGTGGACCTGGAAGCGCTCGAACGTGCCCAGACAGGCCCCACCTCGCCCTATGCCAGCGAGCAGGTATGGCTCGGCCCGCGGGCGCCGGCGAACGCCGTCAGTCGCCTGCGGGCGGCCGGCTTGCAGATCGAGCAGGTGGAACGCTCCTCGACGCTGGTCAGCCAGGCAGAGCACACCGGTCCGGCCCTGGCCTACGACTTCATGCTGTTGGCCACGCTACTCGCCCTGCTCGTCGCCGCGGTCGGCACATTCAGCGTCCTCGCCGCCGGTGGCCGCCAGCGCGCTGCTGAGATGATCGCGCTGGAAGTCACCGGGGTGCGGCGAGGAACCCTCGCCCGCTCACTGTCGATCGAGGCTGGGATCCTCGCGCTGACTGCGCTTTTCGGGGTGGCCGCGGGCTCTTTCAGCGCCTCCATCGTCCTGCCCTCCCTGCCTCAGCTCGCCGCACCCACCGATGCCCCGCTGGACTACGCACTACCGGTCGGGCTTCTGCTGGCAGCAGCGGCCGGCGCGGTGCTGGTGGTCATGCTCGCAACTGCCCTTGCGGCGCGCGGCATCCTGACGGGTATGTCTCCAACCCTCCTGCGGAACGCGGCCGATGACGTCGACTGAGACCTCGACCGGCGCGGAGGTGGTATGCGCTGGGCTCGTGCACGTCTATCCGAGCGAGCGCGGGTCGGTTGCCGCCCTGCGCAATGCCGACCTCGTCGTCAAAGCCGGAGAAATGCTCGCAATCGTCGGGCCCTCCGGATCGGGCAAGACGACTCTGATGATGCTGCTCAGCGGCCTCCTGCAGCCGACGGCAGGCTCGGTTTTGATCGGCGGCCAGGACATCACTCAACTCGACGCGACGGAGCTCAGCCGACTGCGCGCCACGGAGCTCTCGCTGCTGCTTCAGGACCCCATGCGCAATCTGCTGCCGCATGCCACGGTCATCCAAAACGTCAGCTTCGCCTCCCGCGGGGCGCGTCGGCGCGGATGGAAACTGCGCTGGTCGAGCGAGGAGCTGGTGGAGCGGATGGGCTTGGCCGAGCTCAGCGACCGGCCCGTGCACCGACTCTCAGCGGGAGAGCAGAACCGGGCGGCGATCGCCGCAGCCCTGGCGACATCCCCGCGCGTGCTGCTGGCCGACGAGCCGACAGGCCAGCTCGATCCTCATACCCGGGACGTGGTGATCGCCGCGCTGCGCGACGCGCGTGAGCTGAGCGGTGCGACGGTGATCGTCGTGACCCATGACAGTGCCGTATCCGAGGCGCTTCCCCGCTCGCTGGCAATCGAGAACGGAGCGATCGCCGCTGAGGGCAGGGGCGCGGTGCGCTTCGCAGTCGTCGGCGGCTCCGGCACCGTCCAACTGCCCCCGGAGGCTCTCGCCCTCTACCCGCCCGGAACCCTGCTGAGCGTCCATCTCGACGCAGGCGGAGTCGCCCTCAGAGTCCAACAGGACGACATCGGGGAGGCCGGCGGTGGTTGAGACCTCTCGCCTCGTCCTCGACGCGGTGACCGTGCGTAACGACGAAATGGTGCTTGTCAGCGACCTCTCGCTGAGTATCGAGAGCGGCGAAGTGCTTGCCTTCACCGGCCCGTCCGGCACGGGCAAGTCGAGCCTGATCCATGTCCTCGCGGGTCTGGCCGCGCCACACTCGGGTCGTGTGCTTCACGACGGGACTCCGGTGGCGCCGGGCGGTGTCACGGCACTGGGACTCATCCTTCAGCACCACCACCTTCCAGGGATACTCAGTGCACACGAGGTCGTCGGCCTGCCGCTGCAGACCCGAGGAGTCACCCGCTCAGAGGTTGCTCGGCGCAGCGACCAGATGCTCGGCGCTCTGGGCTTGGGGGATCAGACCCACCAGCTGATCTGGGAGCTCTCCGGTGGGCAGCGCCAGCGCGTGGCCGTCGCCAGAGCGCTGGCGGGAGATCCCGAGCTGATCCTTGCCGACGAGCCTGTGGCCGGCCTCGACCCTGGGTCCCGCGCGGCGGTCCTCAATCGCCTTCTCGACGCCGCGCGCGGCGGCGCGATCGTGATCATCGCCAGCAGCGATCCCGAACTGATCGCAAACAGCACTCGTGTGGTCACGCTCGACAAAAGCTGAGGCGCGGGTCTGTCGCCTGTTTCGGATCGCAAACGGCTGGGTATCCCCCGACGGCCACGGATGCGCCGGTCGGCCTGAAAATCGGAGGAACGCTTGCTCATCATTGCTGTGGACTGGAGCGAGGTTACGGCAATCGCAACATCCGCTCTGGCGGTCGGGCTGTTGGGCGCCTTCGGGGCTGCGATCTTCGCCGCACAACAGGTCAGGGAGGCGCGTAAGAGCCGAGAGGCCCAGATGGCAGCCGAGTTCTTTCGCCGATGGAATGAAGACTCGCTGGTGGAGGCGCGCAGGCTGATCGATCAGTACGACTCGCCGGAGGATCTGCGCGATGCATTCACCGGGTATGTCGCCACCAGCGCGCCCGAGGCTTACGTGCTCTACCGCGAGCTCGACTACTTCGAGCAGCTGGCGGCGCTCGAGAGCCAGGGCGCATTCGACCTGGAGCTCATCCGGCTGCTCCTTGGGGGCATGTTGGTGGAACGGTGGGAGATGTGGAAGCCCGCGCTCGAGGAGGCGTATGGGCCCGGGGTGTATCCCATGTTCGAAGGTCTCGTGAGGAAGCTGCGACCAGCGGCCCGGAGCTGAGCTGGTTGCCCAGCGACCTCGCGCAGGTCACCTGGGGCCCACGGGCTGAAACCCGCTTTGGCCGTGTGCGCCCGTGGAGATCCCAAAGCACATCTTCGCGCGGGCGAGGGGGTCACGCAGCTAGATGACCTCGACGCAACGGTCAGCCCCGATCGCAACCGGGCCGCCCAGAAAGCCGTCGCGGGGGATCGCCGTCAGCACCGCCGGGTCGCGCGTGCTCCCAAGCGCTCGGCGCCCATCGGCCAGCAGCGCGAACAGGATGCCGTAGGACGGAGACCCATCTCGCTCATAGATGACCGTCGCTGTCTCCGCGGTCCCCTCGTAGCGGATGCCCGCCGGCGCCACCGTCCGCGACGGGGGCCTCAGGAAATCCGGCTCGAGTGCCGCGAACGGACGACCCGGCGGGCTGTTCCCGAAAATGCCGAGTGCATGCTTGGTCGCATACCAGCCCAGGGCGCTTGCCAAGCCCAGCGTCCCCGGCTCCGCCAGGCGGAGCTCGCGGCCGAGCGCGATGACGCCATGGGTCGCGTAGTTGTTGCCGGGCCCGCCGAAAAATGTCAGACCGCCTGTGCAGGTCAGTCCCCGGCGCAAGTCGAGCCCAAGCTCGCGGGCGGCGAGCTGCACCGCCGCTGGGAAACAGGAGTACAGGTCGCACAGCGCCAGGTCGTCGGGCCCCGTCTGCGTGTGCTCGAAGAGCGCTCGGCCGCACGCGGCGATCGCCGGGGAGCGCTCCAGCCGATCGCGCTCGGAGAGGTTCCACTCGTCCGTCGCCGCCGCGGACGCGTGCAGGAACACCCAGCGATCCACGGGCACCCCCAGCGAGCGAGCGTGCTCGGCCGAGCAGGCGATCACGGCGCCGGCCTGGTCGACCTGGATATTTGCGTTGTGCAGCTTGCGGTAGGGGTGGGTCACCAGCCGGTTGGACGGGCCCGCCTGGGCGAGCTCCTGCGCCGTAAAGGCCGTTGGAGTCCACGCCGCCGGTTGGTGTGCCGCAACCTCGCTGAAGCGGGCCCAAAGCTCGGAGATCTTCTGAAGGTGCTCTGCCGCGCCTTCACCGGCGGCCTGCCCGATCGCGTTCTCGATCAAGGGGTAGGCCATGATCGGCGCTATCAGGCCGACCTCGCGCTCAGCCGCGGTTCCCGGCTCCGCCTCCCCCTCGAGCACCTCATCGGCCACGCGGAGCGGGTCGGCCAGGGTCCACTCCGGCGGCACACCGCCCGCCCGCGAAATCGTGTAGAGCGCCTCCGCGCCGCAAACGAGGGCCGAGTCGATCTCGCCTGCCGCGATCCGCGCTCCGAGTGCACCCAGCAGCAGCTGGGGCCCGTTGCCGCCCTGCATGCTCGAGCGGATTGTCCGCGCTTCGCTACCGATGAGCTCACCGACGCGCCGCCCGGGATCGCCGTCCGGCCATCCCGCGGAGGGTGCAACCGCGATGACGTCGAGGCGCCCGAGCAGGCGCTCGCTCTGCGCGTCCGCAGCCGCAAGGCGTGCTGCCTCAGCCATCATCTGTCCCGGATCGGGTGCGCGGGCCGTGCCCTCGCCGGGGCGGTGGACCACCTCGCCGAGGCCGACCAGGACTGGGGTGCGATCGATAGCCACGGGGCAAATTATCCTTGAGAGCACCGCAAGCTCGCGATCGCCTTGCGGGTGGCTTGCCGGCCGACGAATGGCGCGTCACAGACGCACTAGCGTTTCCTAGGGCCTCCTCCCACCCAGAAGTTCAGACGCGCCGCGGTCGACCGCGCTCCTTCTGCATTCGTTGCCGTTACCGTCAGCTGGTAGACGCCGGGGGTGAGCTTGTGAGCGTGCGCGGCGAGCTGCCCAGCTGTGAGCGTCTGAGAGTTTGCACCGCCCCTGTGTGCGGTGGTCCCCGTCGAGATGCGCTTGTAGCGACCCGCGCCTGCACTTCGTTTCGCTCCTGTCGGGCAGCGCATCGGTGCGCGTGAGCCGTCGCGGCGCGAGACCGTATAGGTGATCTGTGCGGCCTCGCTGAGGCGGAACATGAAGATGACCGAGGGGCCCTTTGGCCGGCGCTTGGAGTGACGCGCGCCGCGGGCGGACACGGCCGGACTGATACACGCATGCTTGATGGAGAAGCCGCTCAGGACCGGCGCCGGTCGAGGCGTGCGCCCCGTCCCTCCGGCCGTATGTTCGGGCTGTGCAGGGCTGGTTTGTGCATCTGCCTCTGGGGATGTGCCGGTGCTCTGAGAAGTGGCTTCGATCGTCCCCACGGGCACTTCTTCCGTCGGTTGGGAGGGCTTCGCCGTGCAGGAGCTCGCCCCCGCGTGTGATTCGGTTCCGGTCGGGCACGGTGTCGGTTTGACGGCGGCGCCCGTCGAATAGGTGTCCGGCGGGGTCGTCAGGCAGAGGCTCGAGCCCGTGACTTCCGCAAAGGAACCCGCCGGACAGGGCAGCTGCTGTTCGGCGCCGGTGGAGGCGACATAGTGGCCGAGCCCGGCGGGCGTACAGGAGCTCGCCCCGCTGATGGCCGAATAGCTGCCGGCGTCGCAGAGCGTCGCGGCGGCGGCCCCGGCGCCGGAGTAGCTCCCGGGTGCATCCGGCAGGCAGTCCGATGAGGACGTGGAGGCCGTTTCTTCGTCGTGACTGCCCGCCGGGCAGTCTGTCTGACCGGTGGCGGCGCTTTCTTGAACATAGTGCCCTGGGGTTGCCTGGGTGCAGGGTTCATTCCCGGTGAGCGAATAGCTGCCCGGGCCGCACGGTTGGGAGGGCTGGGTGAACGTGCCGCCGCTCCCGGCCTTTTCTTCGCCGTCGGCATGTACGACGAAGCGGTATTCGTATTCAAGGCCCCCAAGGAGGCCGGCAGACGCCACGCTGATCGTGCATTCGAGCGTCTCTTCGCCCGCTTGCGTGCATGCGCCCGCTTGCACGGGGACGCATTGCTGCGACCACGAACCCGCGCCCACCTGGCGCAACTGCGCGCATCCTTCCGCGCCGAGCGGCACCGTGTCACCGGCTTCGCCCACGAGGGTCACGGTGCCCGTGACAGTGGCTTCGCCAGGACCCGTTTGTTCGGGCGGGATCGTCGTGACTTCGCTGACCTCGGGGATCAGCGGACTTGCAGCCGATTGCGCGACCGTTTCTCCGGCGCCGTCCTGCGCCGTGACGCTCAGCCGCAGGGTGTGCATGAGATCGGCCGCAGTGGGCACATAGCTCGATTCCGTGGCACCGGCGATTTGTTGGCAGGAGCCCCCGGCTGCGTCGCAGCGCAGCCACTGGTAGGCGAAGGTGGTCGTGGCGCCTTGGCTCTGCCAGGCTCCATCGCTGCCTTCGAGACTTGCTCCGACCGCGTAGGCGCCGCCTTCCTGTGGTTGGAGCTGCGGCAGTTCGGTGTTCGCAGGGGCGCTCCCGCCGCTTGCCGGGCCCACGATGGCTGTTACTGGGGTTTGTTCGGAGACCGCGCTGCCCCCCAGGTATTCGGTGTTGCTCGCCTGCACGATGGCCCGGATGGTGTGTTCGGCGTCTTGTTCGCTCAGACGGTAGGTCGTCCCGCTGGCACCCGCGATGGCTTTGCATTCGCTCCCCGCGGAGTCACACCGTTCCCAGCTGAGGGTCACGGCCGGTGCCGGATCCCCGCCGACTTCGTAATGGGTGAGGGTGAGCGAATCGCCCACCTCGGCTTCCCCTTCAAGGACGGGGGACCCGGTGGTGAACACGGCGGGTAGGGCGAGGACTTCGTGTTGTTCGCTCAGGACGCTCGCACTCCCGTGCCCGTTGGTGGCGGTCTGCTCGTAGCGCAGCACGTGGGGCGATTCCCCGGCGCGTACGACATCTTCGGCGGGGATCCTGTAGCTGGGCGCTTCGGAGGCGGGGATGGGATTGCAGGTTTCGGCGACGCAGAGTTCCCAGGTTTCGGCGTAGGTGAATGGTTCGATGCCGAGCCATGTGGCGGGAGTCGTCACTTCCACCGTTTCCCCGACGTGCCAGTTGCCAGACAGCTGAGGGGCCGAAACCACACTCGGTGGACCCTGACCTTCTGTGGTGAACGATTCGACGCTCGTATCCACCTCTTCCCCCATCGAGCTGAGGGTCGCGCGCGATTCATATTCGGTGCCCGGTTCGAGTTCGCTGATGGAAAACACCTCGACACAGAACACCTGTTCTTCGTTGGTGTTTTCGCACCCGGTCCGGAATTCGACGCTGACGAAGAGTTCGCGGCATTGTTCTGACCAAGATTCAGCACCGACGGGGCGCCATTGGGCGCACATCGTGGTGAACCCAGGAAGTTGTTGTCCGAACCGCTCGGTGGCGAGCAGGCCCTGGCCCATCAGTTCCGCTGTACCGGTGCCCGTCGCGTATGCCCAGGAGGAGATCGATTGGACCTCCGGACCAGAGCCGATCCCTTCACCGGCCACTGCAGGCGAAGCTGTGGCCAGCGACGAGATGAGCACGGAGATCACCGCGAGCAGACCTGGAACGCGCCAGCGGCGACGGCGCCCCGGCGTAAGTTGCTCGATGTGCTCAGCAGCCATAGCCGCTGCCTGCCTCTCAGGGTGGCTCATACCCTTCAGACTCGGCCCGGCCGACCCTGGGCTTTAGGCGGGGAGGGCCAGGGGAGACGGGCATTCGCAAGCGAGCGACTGAGCGGTCAGAAATGCGACCGCGCTTTGTCCGTCCGGCTGCCGCCCTGACAAGCCATCGTGGTGTCAGGCGGGTGCATGCTCGCGGCGCGTCCCCAGCCTCGTGGTAGCTTGACGGCCGTGCCGCCTGCCAGCCGTTCCCGGCTCGGAGCGCGATGGGTGCCGGTGGTGGCGCTCGCCGTGGTCGCCATTGTTGCGCTCGTCATCGTGGTGAGCGGCAGCTCCTCGCCCACCACCGGTTTCGACGTCTCCTATCCGCAGTGTTCGGGCTCCTACCCGTCGAATCCGCTGTTCGGGATCGCCGGTGTCAATGGCGGGTTGGCGAACAATGCAAACCCGTGCCTCGGTGACGAGCTGCATTGGGCCCGCGACACGCCGGGTCAGAAACGGCCGAAGCAGCCACCGCTGTCGCTGTACATCGACACCGGTAACCCTGGCGCTCATCACGTTTCAGACTGGCCCAGCGCCGGCATGACGCCGGCCTACGGTGCCTGTCATGGACTGTTGACGAGCGCCTGCTCCTACATCTATGGCGAGGCGCGCGCGGTTCACTCCTTCGGGCTCGTGGCCGCGCTCGACCCGGCCGCGGCCAGGATCGTGCCATGGTGGCTGGACGTCGAGCTGATGGCGAGCTGGGCCGGGACCTACCAGCTCAACATCGCCGCACTGCAGGGCTTCATCGCCGGCCTGCTTAGCGCCGGCGCGCGCGGCCCGATCGGGATCTACTCCACCCGCGCGCAGTGGCAGGAGCTCACGGGGCTGACGGCGCAGACGACACCCACCCGTTTCCACAGGCGGCTGCCCGATTGGGTGGCCGGAACCGACGGGACACTCACTCAGGCACGGCAGAACTGTACGTACGGTGGTTTCACCGGCGCGGCACCGACCCTCGCGCAGTACCGAATCGGCCCGCACGACGCCGACCTACGCTGCGCTTGACCGCGCTGAGCTTAGTGCCGGGAACCCGTGGGACATGCCTGTCACCCTGCTGCTCTGGTGACTTCGAGGGCGAACGTGCTCCCTGCGCCGAGCACGCTCTCGAAGGTGATGTTGCCACCGAGCCGAACCGCCAGCGCCTGGGAGATGTGCAGCCCCAAGCCAGTCCCTTCGGCCGCGGGCACGCCCGCGTTTTCGATCTGCTGGAACGCCGCGAACAGGCGTGCGTGATCCTCGGGCGCGACCCCACGCCCCGTGTCGGTAACCGCGAACCTTGTCACCGAGCGACTCGCGTCCCGGCGTTGGCTCACCTCGAGCCGGACGGTGCCCATATCGGTGAACTTGATCGCGTTATTCGTCAGGTTGATGAGAATCTGACTAGCTGCGCGGCGATCACAAATCAACTCCACGGTTTCAGCACAGCGCTCCACCTCGAGGACGAGCCCCTTTTGCTCTGCGAGCCCGCGAAGGCCGTCCGCAACCTCTTCAAGCAGCTCTGGGCATTCGATTCGCTCTAGATGTAGCTCCACCTTGCCCGACTCGATCTGTGCCAGATCGAGCAGGTCATTGATGAGCGACAGCAGATGCTTCCCCCCGTGCTGCACCCTGCGCAGCTGGGCGGTTTGCTCATCATTCAGAGGTCCCGGCAGGCCCATGAGCAGCGTGCCCGTGAAACCGAGAATCGCATTCAGCGGGGTGCGAAGCTCGTGACTCATGCCCGCAAGGAAGTCGCTCTTGGCACGGTTGGACTGCTCCGCTTCTTCCTTCGCACAAAGCAGCTCGGTGTTGGCCCGCTTGCGCTCGCTGATATCGCGCGTCGCGTTTTGAAACTCAGCGGCCTGTCCCGTAACCGGATTCCACAGTGTGCGAACCTTTGACTCCACCCAGACGTAGCTGCCATCCTTGCGCTTCGCGCGGTACTCGACCGTATGGTCGTGGCCACCCCGGATGCGGACCGCGTCGCCGGCCTGGCGCACCCTGGCATGGTCCTTAGGATGGATGTACTCCCAGGTGCTATGCCCAACCATCTCCTCGGGGGCATATCCGTGTAACTCGCGGCTGGACGGGGAGACATAGTGCATGATCGATTGGGTCGAGACACGAGTGATCACGTCGGTCGAGTTCTCAGCCAGCAGACGGAATCGCTCCTCGCTCTCGCGCAACGCTTCCTCGGCTTGCTTGCGCTCGCTGATGTCGATGACACTCGCTTGCCATCGGGGAGTTCCGCCCTCAGCACTCGTCACGGCCCGTCCGTCGATTGCGACCCAGACGGTGGTACCGTCACGTCGCTTCATCCTCAGGTCGAACTCTCTAAAGCCACCGTGCTCCCGGAGCAACGCGGCGGCGGGCTCACGTTCGCCCTGATCTGCATAGAGGACGCTGGTGTTCGTGACCGTCGCCATAAACTGCTCTGGCGAGGCGTAGCCAAGCAAGGAGGCAAAGGCCCGGTTGACCCGCAGCGGGGTGCCCGTAGCCGTGGACTCGAGCCTGCCGGTGGGAGATTCCTCGAAGAGTTCGCGGTAGCGCTCCTCAGAGGCACGCAGCGCTTGGTCCGCCTGCTTACGCTCGCCGACATCACGGGCCGCCTCCTGGAAGCCCGTCACGGCGCCTCCCGGTTCGTCGCGGAGAGCTCTGAGGCTCGACTCCAACCAAACGTAGCCCCCGTCCCCGTGGCGACTGCGGTAGGTCACCGTGAGGTCCTTCTCGGCCGCGCTCACCGCCTGGCGGCGCCCTTCGCGACCCGCGACGTCGTCGGGGTGCTGAAACTCGCCGGCCTGGTGGCCTACCAGCTCCTCGGGCAGGTAGCCCAGGACAGCCCTGCACGACGGTGATGCGTAGAGGATCGTTGCGTCGGCGTCATAGAGACGGATCACGTCACGGGAGTTCTCCGCCAGCAGCCGAAAACGCTCCTCCTGCTCCCGGAGTTGCGCGGCGAGGCGGCGAGGCTCGGTGGCGTCTCGGCTGATGGTCAGCATCAGCCCCCCGGGCAGAAGCTGCATCGAGAACTCGAACAGTCGAGCCGCTCCGTCCTTACGGGTGATCTCAAGCTCGTAAACGCGAGGTTCCTGATCGACTCCGCTGAGAGCTCGTGCGCGGACCCCATGGTCCGCGACCAGCCCGAGCTCAACCGAGGTGTGCCCGATCAGCTCATCCCGCGCATACCCGGTAAGCCGGCAATAAGAGTCACTCACCACGACAAACCGACCCGACTTCCGCTCACTCACGGCGATCGCGTCAGACGCAGACGTCAACATCGCCTCGACGAACTCATCGGCTCTCATGTCCCCGATCACGGACACGGGCTCAGGCATAACGCCGCCACACCGAGGCACGGCCGCTCTTACACGGGGCTGTCCGCCGGCCTCTCGGCCCGCGCATCACGAGCTTCAACCGCCCGGGGGCATGAGCTGCCCGGGGGCCTAGTTGGTCGAGGTCCATCGCCGTGCTGGGCACGCGTCCGGCAATATCGATCGACTGTTGGCCTGGGTCACGACGTGAGGGAAGGCCGAAGCCGACCTTCCTCCTGACACTATCGACAGCTCGGAGCCCGCGCATGAGCGACATCGGTTGGTCGCGTACGCCGCGAGCGGAACGCTCGACAGCGAGAAGGGCGAGGACTCGGCTCCTTCTCGTCCAAACTCGGGCGCCCATGACGACCGCGCGGCACACGCTGGATCAGACACCACGGCGGTCCGACGGAGTCTCGTTCTAGCTGTCTCCTCCGAGTCGAGCGATGAGTTCGCGCATGGCGTCGACGGCGGCTTCCAGGGGCTTGTGTCGCGCTAGATCTGCGTGAGAGGCAGGCTCAACGACGGCCGCGACGATCGGGATGAACGGAATGGTGGTCTACGGCGGATCCAAGGGCCCCCGAGTAACTCGCCAAGGCGTGGACCGCCGGGTACGCCGCCCAGGCGTCCTATCGACACGGTCGCACCCGGCCCGACACGGACGCCCGCGAGCGCGAGGATGGGGCGAGGCGTTCGATGTCCTGCCTTCGAGCACACCGGACGGACACGGCGCTACGCCTCTCCTCACGCGGCGCGGAGCCTCACGGCCAGCGGCACGTGGTCTGAGAGTTCCACCCGGCCTGTCTTCAAGATCGTCCTGCGGTCGAGCCGCTCCGCCGGCTCTTCGACCGCGAGGCCGCGCGCAAAGAGATGATCGACTTCACGTCGGGCGACGTGAAGGACGTCTGGAGTCGGGGTCCTCGGGTCGCGCAGGTTCGGATCGCCGCCGAGGACCAGGGGCGCCGTCCCGGACCAGACCAGCGCGCGGTCCCACAGTGTCTCGAGCTCGGCCTCGGCAAGTGGGACGCGGGCACTGCCGTGAAAGTTGACCACGCACGTCCCGTCGCTTAGCCGCGCCAACTGTGCCACCCGTCGCTCGGGCCAGGTGCGCAGGCGGATTGCGCGGTGCTCGAGAATGCCGGCGCGCGAGAGGATCGCGTTGCAGCCGCCCCCGTTGGACTTGACGAGGTCGGGCCATCGCCGGGCGAGGGTGCGACGCAGCCGCAGGGCGGCGTTTCGTGACGTCAGCGCCATCCGCTGCTCAGCCTGCGAGGCGTGCGCGAGCGGGGCCGGCCACCACGGAGGTACCTCTTGAAGAAGTGCGACCTCCCACTGCCAGTCGGCCAGCTTCCCCGCGAACTCCGCGAACAACTCCCTCCCGGCTGTGGGCACGGAGCGTCCGTGAAAGAGGTTCCACGTCAGGATTCGCAAGCAGGCGCGCCCGGTTCGGGACTCACGCGGCGAACCTACCACCGCCACCCACGAGATCATCACGCGCTTTGCAGAGCTGAACGGCCGGATCCCCAGCCGAGCGGCGGCGATCCTTCGCGCTCGCCAAGTCCGCCGGTCCGTCCGACCGACAAGGCCCGGGGCGTTCAGGCAGGCAAACCAGGTGAAGGTATGGAGCGCGCGCTGCTGGTGGGCGCCATCAGGACGGCTAAAAGTCACTCGGGGATGCCGGGCGGTCCGATGATCTGCAGACCGAAGGTTGCCGCAAGCTTCGTGAGCCCGTCGACGTCCGGTGGCTCCGTTGCCGCCGGGGGGATTTCGCGGCGCGCGGCCGGCTGCCCAAGGGCGCGTGTGAAAGCCTCGAACCCGGCGGGCTCGGTTACGAGCAGGAAACGCGCGGTCTCCGAGCTGACGATGAACGTGTGCGGCCGGCCCTTGGGCCCGAACACGAAAGAGCCGGCGGACGCGACGCTCACCTGGCCGTCGACCCAGAAGGTCAGCTCGCCCTCCAGCACATAGAACCACTCGTTCTCGCGGGTGTGGATGTGAAGTGGCGATCCGTGGCCCCGTGGCGCCAGATGCTCGATCACCGCAACCCCTCCGCCCGTGGTCTCGGTTGAGGCCTTGATCGTCGCGAGGGCACCGAGGAACCAATAGGCCTCGCCCTCGCCTGGGCCGATGAGACTCGGCTGGGTGGTCGTGATAGTGCTCATGGGCTCGCTGCCTCCTTTGGTCTGCGTGATGTATCGACAGGAAGCCTCGTGCAGGCCGCGTGAGGTTTCCATCCCCCGTGAGCGGGGATCTTTCGTGCGCTTTGGTGACGATGCATAATGCGGGCATGTCCTCGCCGCACTGGTCTGTTGACCGGCTCAGCGAAGAGATCGAGTCGCTCACCACGCGCGGCCTACCACGCGATGAGTACTTCGCCGAGCTTGCGCCGCGGCTTCGGCGCGTGATCGAGAACGACGCCAGCTGCTGGCACACGCTGGACCCGCAAACCCGACTGATGACCAGCGACGCACCCGCGGAGCTGATCGAACATGGGATTTTTACGGCCGAGACCGCCACCACAGCGGGCGAACTGCTGGTTCGAAGCGAGTACCTGGTGCCGGACAGCAACACCTTCGCCGAGCTCGCCGCCCGGCGGATTCCTGTGGGCACCCTCGAGCAGGCCACACGCGGACACCCCGAGCGCAGCACCCGTTACCGCGACCTGCTCGAGCCGGCCGGCATCCCGCACGAGCTCCGCGCGGCGTTCGTGGTCCGCGGACGGGTGTGGGGAGCGGTACACATCGCTCGGCGCGCCCAGAGCGGAGCCTTTACACAGCGGGATGCCGATGCCCTCGCTCGCGTCTGCGGCGCGATTGCCAACGGCATTCGGGCATCTCTGCGCTTCGACGCCGCCCGACGCGGCTCGAGCATTGAAGCCCCGGGGCTGATCGTGGTCGACGCAACAAACTCGGTGGAGCTGATCACGGCCCCCGCGCGCCCGCTGCTTAACGCCCTCGGCAGCAATGCCCTGGCCTACGCGGACGGGATGCTCCCCGCTACCGTGCTCGCGCTGGCCTCGCACGTACGCGCCAGAGGCCTCCGGGCCGGACGGGAGAGCAACGTCGTCACCGTGCCGAGCCCCTCCGGCTGGATCACACTGCACGCCTCACTGCCGAACATCGGCGACGGGCGCGTGGCGATCGTCATCGAACCCGCACCGGGGCAACGGTCGGCGACGCTGCGCCTCGAGATCAATGGTGTCACGGCCCGCGAGCGCGAAGTCGCGACGCTCTTGGCCAGCGGCCTCAGCAACAGCGACATCGCAGCGGCGCTCGTGCTCTCCCCCCACACCGTGCAGGATCACATCAAGAGCCTGTTCGAGAAGCTCGGCGTCGCCTCACGCCAGGAGCTCGTGGCACGCGTCTTCCTCGACGAGTACCTCCCCGAGGTACTCCAGCAGACGCCACTCACCTCACGCGGGCGCTTCGACCGAGGCTGAGAGATGGCCAACAAACTGCTCGGCCGATTCGCTTCCTCGACGCGGATACGGGGCTCGCCGCCGTGGCGGCGGGCAGACTAGAACCCGACCGCCCGGTGCGGGCGCCGGCAGCCGCGCTCAGCCAGTCAGGTGGCTGACCTGTATCGCCGTCATCCCACGTTCGAGCCAGCTGCCGGGAAAGCCGGCCTGGGCCCTGCAGAGGAATTCGGCCGTGCCCGCGGTGGCCAGGGTGCCACCGAGGCTGAGCGAGGTGACTGAGCGATCCTCCTCGTTGTTTCCCCCAAGGGAAGCTTCACCGGTTTCGCCGATGATGATGCCGCCCAGCTTGACCAGGCAAGAGAAGTTCGCGGGTTCGCCGGCGTCGTTGTTGCCCAGGACATGGCTGTCGATGATGTAGTTCCCGGCTGGGAGTGTGAGCGTGGCTAGGAGCTGTTCGCCGCCGTCCCATTCGTCGAAAGCGGGGCCGGAGGTAAAGAAGTAGCCGTTGCTCACGCCCGCTTTGCCCTGTTCGCCGGTTTCTCCACGTTCGCCGGTTTCTCCAGGATTGCCCGCTTTGCCCTGTTCGCCGGTTTCTCCACGTTCGCCGGTTTCTCCAGGATTGCCCGCTTTGCCCTGTTCGCCGGTTTCTCCACGTTCGCCGGTTTCTCCAGGATTGCCCGCTTTGCCCTGTTCGCCGGTTTCTCCACGTTCGCCCGTTAGGCCCGCTGCTCCGACTTCTCCACGATCGCCCTGCTTGCCCGGGTCTCCCTGAAGGCCCTGAAGGCCCTGAATTCCGCTCGGACCCACATCGCCTGCCGCGCCGGCGGCTCCGGGGTGGCCAATCAGAGCGCGCCTCGCCCCGGCGCTCAACTTGCTCGGGGTCACCGCACCCTGGCTGAGCTGCTTCGTTCCGACGCTGTTCCTCGGCAGCTCGGTCGCCGCGTACGCGCCACCCCCGAGAGCGATGAACAAGGCGACGGTGGCCATCACGTTGGCGTAAGTCAGTGTGGCCGCAAGTCGCTTCACCTAGTCCTATCGATGCTTGGGTCGAACAGCGTGAGCGGATCCACGAATCTCCGACGGATGGCGCCGGAGGATCTCCGATGGCGCGGCAACGCAGAGTCGACGAGCGGCTCGCAGCTTGAGCTAAAGATGTAGCCCTGTCGAGCATCGCCGCGGATATCTCGACAGCCGACATCGGCCAGCGCTACGCCGGGGCCGCCAGGCAGCGCGGCCCCGGCCGCTTCGATCGTCCGTCGATTGCCCCTGTTCAGAGCCCTTGCCACGAACCGCCCGGCTAGTCCGCTAGGTCGCCCGAGCTGGCGCGCGAGCCTGGCATCGATCCGCGTTCTGATTTCGCCTGCACGAGACGCTATGGGAACTCACTCGCAGTCGCCCCGGGCGCGAATGGAGCGCTCATTCAGGCCTCTCCCCCCCGTGCAGGTATTCCACCAGTGCCCCCGCCAGGAGTCGAACCTGGATTTACCGCTTAGGAGGCGGTCGTCTTATCCATTGGACTACGAGGGCGTGTGGGGCCGGTCGGCCCGCGCGTGGAAGGCTATCGCCGCCGGTCAGAGAGCAGTGCGAGAGGGTGAAGCGGCGAGCCTCCGGAGATCCTCGCCGATCAGCCGATGGGTGACCCAGTCGTCCATACGCTGGGCACCGAGGCCGCGGTAGAACCCGAGCGCCAGCTCGTTCCACGTCAGCGCCGACCATTCCAGGCGCTCGCCGCCGCGTTCGAGCAGGCGCTCGGCGACGCCTGAGATCAGCGCGCGCCCTGTACCCGCACCTCGATGGGCCGGGCGGACGTAGATGTCCTCCAGCCAGATCCCCTGGATTGCCAGGAATGTAGAGAAGGTGGGGAAGAACAGCGCATAGCCGGCGGGCTGCCCCTCGTACTCGGCGATCAGCGCCTCCGCTGCCGGATGATCGCCGAACAGCGCCCGGTGCATCAGCTCATCAGTCGCCTCGACCGCATCGGCCAGCTTCTCGTATACCGCCAGCTCACGGACCATTTCCAGCAGGAGGGGCACGTCCTGCGGCGTGGCCGCGCGGATCAGGACCCCGCCGCTCACTGAGCCGCCCTCATCGGTCGGGCCGGTCTGGGTAGAGGTCATCGATCGTGCTCAGCGCCAGATATGGCGCTCCGGCGGCCGCTTCGATCGCTTCGCCGCCTCCGGCCAGCCGATCGAGCACGCTGATGACGCCGCAGATCTCATGACCCGCCTCCTTGAGGGCCTCGATCGCGGCCAGCGTCGAGCCGCCCGTGGTGACGACGTCCTCGAGGACCACGCATCGGTCGGAGGGTTCGAGCAGCGGCCCCTCGATGCGCCGCTGGAGCCCGTGGGCCTTGGCGTCCTTACGGATGAAGAATGCCTTCACCTGAGCGCCCCCGGCCAGCGCCGCGCAGGCCACCGGGTCGGCTCCCATCGTCAGCCCGCCCGCCGCCGTTGCTCCCCAGGCGCCAACCTGGGCGGCAACAAGCTTGCCGAGAGCCCTGAAGCCCTCCGGGCGCAGGATCGCGCGCTTGGCGTCCACGTAGTACTGGGCCACGACGCCGCTGGTCAGCGTGACCTCGCCGATCACGAGTGCATGCTCGCGCAGCTCGCTCGTCAGGCGAGCGCGTGCCTGCGCCAGGTCGGGGGCTGAGAGGTCGGCGTCGTCCACGGCGCGACCTAATCTAGCGGGGGTGCTCGGGCTGCTTGCCAAACTACTCAGGATCATCTCGATCGTCGTCTGCCTGATCGTGATCGCATCCTTCGTGGTCTTCGCGGCCAACCAGACCAAATCGGCCTCTGGCCATCAGCGCGAAGAACTCGGCGAAACCTCCAGCCAGGTGCACCACGGCTCATCCAAGAACAAGGAGAGCTCGATCCACAAGAAACTGGATGAAGCCTCCGACGAACTGACCTCGCCCTTCTCGGGGATCGTCTCGAGCTCCAGCGAATGGCTAAACCGTGGGGTCAAGCTGATCCTGGCCCTGCTCGTCTACGGATTCGGCCTGGGCTTCGTGGCCCGCTTCCTGCGCGTTCGGGTCTGAGCCGCCGGCTCAGTTGTAGACGTCCACCGGCAGGCCGTAGCGGACCCAGGCGTAGATCGCGGGGGCATCCGGGATCGGCACCCGCAGGCAGCCGTGGCTGGCCGCGTAGGTCGGGACTTCGATGTAGCCATGGATCGCGTAGCCGCTGATGAAGTAGCTCGAGTCGACCATGCCCTCGCCGTTGGTCCCCGGTTCTTTGCGGTAGACGTGGAACCTGCCCAGAACCGTCGGAGTCGAGGGCTTGCCGGAGCTCATCGTGTAGATGTCGCGCACCCTGCCGCCGGGTTCGATCTCGACCAGAACCTGTTTGGTCAGGTTGGCCTCGACATGGCGCCCGTCGCGGGGGTAGCGGACCTTGAAGGTCCCGGCGCCCTTCTGCAGGCGGGAGAAGACCTCGCTGCCGGAGTATTCGCTTCGTTCCAGGTTTGCGATCTTGCGGTAGGCGATCAGTGCCTGGCCCGTTTTTTCTTCGAAGATGCCGTTGACCGGCACGAAGTAGTGGAGCGCGGCCAGCTCGCTCTGCAGCAGTCGCACCGAGGCGCCCGTCGAGCCCGGCCGGAGGTTCTCGTTGACGACCCGGACGTTGGCCGAACGCGCCCCGAAGGCAAGCTGGGTGCTCGTGGCGGCGTGCGCGGCCTGGACCTGAAGCAGGCCCGCCCTGGCGCTTGAGAAGCTGACGTGGAACTCTCCTTTGCCTCCCGGGCCCGCCAGCACCGCGGCGCTCTTGGCGGAGATCCGGCGTCCGTCACGCGTCACCGTCAGCTCGACCGACTGGCCTGCCACATAGGGGGTGACCGTGCCGCGCACCGCGATTCGCCGGCCCACGCCCGCGAACAGCGGTTTGCCGCCGACGTGCTCGAGCGCCAGCCTCAGGCTCCCGCTCACAGCGGGGGCCGGCGCAGGGGGCGCCGGCGTTGGGGGTGCCGGCGTGCTGGCCGGTGTTTCGGCGGCGGCCAGCGCGGGGGCGCCGAGCAGGCAGGTGAAGGCGCCCAGCAGGGCAGCAGGGTGGCGGAGCTTTCTCATCGCGGCAATCCTACGACGCAGGACGCGGAAATCCTGGCGATGAGTTGAACAGTCCCGCCCGGTTGCAGGCCGCGATCAGCAGCAGGATCGCCGCCGGGGCTCCGATGATCAGCGGGATCGACCCATACCAGCTCCAGCCGGCCAGGCCCGCGAAGGCGATCGAGTTGTTCAGCGAATGAGCCAGCATGCCCGGGTACAGCGAGCCCGTGTAGCGGTAGAGCAGGCACAGTCCGAAGCCCAGCAGGCCCAGGGGCAGCAGGTCCGCACCCGGTGCCGAGGTGGCGTGGACGCCGCCGAAGACGATCCCCGTCAGGATCGCCGCGGGCAGCGTCCCGCGCCAGTTGCGCAGGGCCGTGAAGATGTAACCGCGGAACAGGAACTCCTCACAGACCGGCGCCACGATGCAGGTCAGCGCGGCGCTGAAGACCAGGAGCGCCGTGCTTTCTTTGGTGCCCAGCGTTTCCAGGAGCTTCTCTTTGCTCGGGTTGACGATTTCCGACCAGATCGCGTCGAGCAGGATGAAGCCCACCAGCAGCCCGAAGATCATCAGGGCGGCCGAGGGCCAGCCGCTACCGGGCCGGCGCAGGCCGAACTGCCAGGAGCGCACGACCCGCCCGCCGAGCCGGGCGCAGTAGACGGCCGCCAGGACGAAGGCGACGTCCTGCACGACCGTGTCGGCGATCACCAGGCCCGCTGGGGTGTGCGAGCTGGTCAGCTTGGCGCCCAGCGCGAGCGCCGGCAAATCCACCAGCAGGCTGGCCACAGCCGCCAGTAACAGGCCCGCGATCAGGGCGGCGGGGGCGCTCCAGGGCGACCAGGTCGTGACGGGCGACTCGCGGGGATCTGTTTCGGGCAGATCGAGCTCGAGCGGCTCGGGCCCGGGCGCCGGGGGGAGTGGCTCGAGGGCCGGAGCTTCGCTCATCCTCAGGCGACCCAATGCCAGGTGGCGAACTGGGCCAGGAAGAAGGCCATCAGGACACTCGAGCAGACCAGCAGCGGACGGGTCGCCCGCGGATGCTCGGAAAGCCAGGCTCCCGCCCCTATCGAAAGCGGGAACAGGACGATCAAAAAGCGCGGCAGCGACATCAGCGGCTGTGAGGAGACCGGATAGGACAACGGCAGGGCCAGGGCCACGAGCACGTAGGCCCAATAGGCGCCAGGCAGCCGGCGCACAGCCGCGATGAAGGGGCCGATGGCCGCCACCAGAAAGGCGAGGAGCTCGATGTTGTGCCCCGCCGCGACCGTCGGGCTGCCGGTGCCGGCTGGGAAGTAGATCGTGTGGCGCTGGAAGGAGAGCAGCTGGCGTGCCCCCTCGAAGGCCGCCTTCACCCCGTCCCAGATCCCCAGGTAGGGGCCCGCGAAGTGCCGGCCCCAGACGTTCTGGGCATGGAAGGGGGCGAGGAATTCGCCGCCACCCCACGCCAGCGCAAGCCCGAAGATCAGCACGCCGGCCGGCAGGAGTGCCAGCCACAGAATGTCGGGCCTCATGCGGTAGGCGGGCACCAGCGGACTCGAGCGCGCGTCGCGGGACCTGTCCGCAGGCCGGTCGGCCCGGGGACCGTAGAGGTAGAGCATCAGGGCCGGCGCCAGCAGCACGAGGCCGGTGCTGCGGGTCGCCGCTGCGAGCCCCCCCAGGATCCCCACGAGCGCCCAGCGCCCCTGGCGGGCGCACCAGAACAGTCCCACGGAGAGCGCCAGATAGAGCGACTCGGAATAGACGGCCGAGAAGAAGAAGGCCATCGGACCGAAGGCCGTCAACAGGACGGCCAACCGGGCCGCCTCGCCGGTCCGGGGGCCGCTGCGCGCGGCGAGCTCGAGCGTCGTTAGCCGGTGGATCCCGTAGAGGGCGGCCGCGAAAGCCGCCAGCGAGAGCGCCACCCCGGCCACGATCGGCGGCGGCCCGAGCCAGGAGATGGCACGGATGCCCAGCGGATAGACGGGGAAGAACGCCGCGCGCGGTGCGGTGCCGAGGGCTCCGAGGTCGGGCCGGTAGCCGTAGTGGGCGATGACGAGATACCAGGCCGAGTCCCAGCGCGCCACGGGCGCCGCCAGCAGATCGCCCAGGTAACCAAAGCCGCGCGTCACCCCGGGTGGATCGAAGGCGCCCCGGGTGGGACCGAAGCCGAGCGCCAGGATCGTCCCGGCACCGGCCACCAGGACGAGCAGGCGCGAGCTCCACAGCGCCCGCCAGCAGTCGCGCACAGCGGTCATCCGGGCCTGGTCGGCCCGCAGCGCGGCCAGGCGTCCCGGCCGCGAGGTCAGCGGCACGGCCGGCGCGCTCACCCTATCGACGGTCTCAGAGTTCATCAGGCTTGCCCACGAGCCTAGAGATCGCCGGCCTGCACCGGCCCCGCAACGCTCCCCGGCGCGGTAATCTCGAACTTCCGCCGATGTCCCGACAAGCCCGCAAGCGCCGGCAGCGGCACACGAGGTCCGGCGGCACACGCTTCCTGGTCATCTTCGGCGGCGTGCTTGCCTCGGTGCTGATCGTGGGGACCATTGCCGCCGTCGCCTACGTCCTGCACGTCGCCGGGGAAGCGACGCCGCCCTCGAAGCTCAAGCCGCTGGTGACAGGTGGCTCCTCGCAGGTGTTCGCCGCCGACGGAACCCGGCTCGGCTTCATCGCCTCCGACGAGCTGCGCACCCCCGTCCCCTGGAGTCAGATCACGCCGGAGCTCAAGAACGCCACGGTCGCCATCGAGGACCAGCGCTTCTACAAGACCCAGGGCGTCGACGTCACCGGCATCTTCCGTGCTGCCGTCAAGGACGCGCTCCACGGGGGCCTCATCCAGGGCGCCTCCACGATCACGATGCAGCTGATGCGAAACCTCTACCTGGGCGGCGACCAGCACACCCTCAAACAGAAGATCATCGAGGCCAAGATGGCGCTCGACTACGCCAAAGAACACACCCACAAAGAAATCCTCACCCAGTACCTCAACAGCGTTCCCTATGGGACCGTCGGCGGCCAGACCGCCGTGGGCGTTCAGGCGGCGGCCCAGATCTTCTTCGACAAGCCCGCCTCCCGCCTCGACCTGGAGCAGTCGGCCCTGCTCGCCGGCCTGCCCCAGGCGCCCTCCCAGTACAACCCCTTCCTCGACCCTCGCGAAGCACGGACCCGCCGCAACGAGGTGCTGCACAAGATGGCCGAACTGCACTACATCTCGAGCGCCGAAGCGCAGGCGGCCGAACGGACGGGCCTTGAGGTGCGCCACGGCACCTATTACACCCAGCGTCGCGAGGACTTCTTCTTCGAATACGTCCACCAGCTGCTCGACGCCCGCTACGGCCGCGACGCGGTGGCCCAGGGCGGGCTGAAGGTCTACACGACGATCAACCTCAACATGCAGCGCCTGGCCCGCAAAGCGATCGCCGAAGTCCTCAACGAGCCCGAAGACCCAGCCTCGGCGATCGTCACCATCAACCCCGCCGACGGCGACATCGAGGCGATGGCCGAGTCCGAGAGCTACGAGAAGTCGCAGTACAACCTGGCCGCCGACGGCCACCGCCAGCCCGGCTCGACCTTCAAGGCGATCGTGCTCGCCGACGCCCTCTCCAAAGGCGTCGACCCGACCACGACGATCTACGACTCGCACAAGCTCAATAAGGGCTGGCTGCCCGAAGAACCCAACTACGAAGTCGAAGGCTTCGGTGGGGAGGCCTACGGAGCCAGCAACCTGGTCGAGGCCACCCTGCACTCCGACAACACCGTCTATGCGCAGCTGGCGGCCGACCTGGGTGAGTCCTCCATCACGCAGATGGCCTACAAGCTGGGCGTCAAAACGCATCTGCTCGGCAATCCCGCGCAGGCGCTCGGCGGCCTCACCCTCGGCGTGACGCCCCTGGAAATGGCCGACGTCTATGCGACCTTCGCCGACGGGGGTCTGCGCAACGAACCGATCGCCATCACCAAGGTCGTATTCCCCAACGGCCACGTGGACACCAACTGGGGAAAGCCCCACCGCGAACGTGTCCTGACCGCGCCCGTCGCGGGCGAGCTCACGTCGATCCTGCATCAAAACGTCCTCGGTGGCACGGCCACGAGGTCGGCGATCAACTGCCCCACGGCCGCCAAGACGGGGACCACCAACAACCTGATCGACGCCTGGCTCGACGGCTACAACTCCGAATACGCCACGGCAGTCTGGATGGGCTACCCGAACAAGCGCGTCGAAATGACCGATGTTCACGGAGAGCCCCAGCAGGGCGGCTATCTGCCCGCCGAAATCTGGCATGCCTTCATGGCACCGGTGACCGAAGGGCACCCCTGCGCGACGCTCAAAGAATCAAGCGAAGGCATCGTCTACGCCCCCTTCTACGGCAAATATGCGGCCACCGGCTTGGCCCTGGCCGCCAAAGAAGCAGCCGAAGGGAACCCGGGCAAGAAACACGGCGCCAAGAAAGCTCCTGGCGCAGCGGGTGAACCAAAAGCGGCTCCCCCGACGCCCCAGACACCCACCGAACCGGCCGGCCCCACGGTCAACAAAACAGGCGGCGCGGGGCCCGGCTGAGGCGCCGGCGGCGCCATCTCTTCACCGCTGGGGCCTCCACGCTGGTAGTTTGGGGGCGTGGCCAAGGAGGACAAGGTTGAATTCGAGGGCGAGGTGATCGAGGCTCTGCCGAACGCGATGTTCCGCGTGAAGCTGGACAACGACCACGTCGTTCTCGGGCATGTGGCGGGCAAGATGCGGCGTTTCCGCATCAGGATCCTGCCGGGCGACCGCGTCCGTTGCGAGCTCTCGCCGTACGACCTCGACCGCGCGCGGATCGTCTACAGGCATCGCTGAGCACTCCCTGATCGAGTCGATCGCCGCCGCGCTGGCGGGGCCGGTCGAGGCGGACAGGCTCGTGCGGGGCGTCGGCGACGACGCAGCTGTCGTCAAGGCCCGCTCCTTCTGCATCACCTCGATCGATTCGATGATCGAGGGAGTCCACTTCCGTCTGCTTGACGGCTGGTCGAGCCCGGACGAGGTTGGGCGCCGGGCGCTCGTCGGTGCGCTGGCCGACCTGGCCGCCATGGCCGCTGAACCGGGAGAGGCCTACCTCTCGCTGGGCCTGCCGGAGGGTTTCTCCGAACGCTCGGCCCTCGAGCTGCTCGATGGTGCCAGGGACATCGCCGAGAGCGTCGGCGCGGTGATCGCCGGTGGCGATGTCGTGGCCGCACCCGTCCTGATGGTCTCCGTCGCCGTCAACGGCTGGGCCGGCTCGTCCGAGGAGCTCATCGGGCGCGACGGCGCCCGGGCGGGGGAGCTCATCGGCGTGACCGGGGCACTCGGCGCTCCCGCGGGCGCCCTTGCCGTGATGGAAGGACGCGCCTCACGCGGGCCGGGGGCCGAGCGGCTGCTCGCCATGACCGCAGCACGTGTGCCGCGTCTGAAGGAGGGCCGGGCGCTGGCGCGGGCCGGAGCCAGCGCCATGATCGACCTCTCCGACGGGATTGCCACCGACGCGGGGCACCTGGGCCGCGCCAGCAACTGCGATCTGCGGATCGAACTGGCGGCCCTGCCGCTGGCCGCCGGTCTCGCCGAGGTGGCCGGCGAGCTGCATGTCCCGGCCTTCGAGCTGGCCGCGGGCGGCGGCGAAGACTATGAGCTGTGCTTCTGCGCGCCGGCATCCGCCAAGCAGGCCATCGAGGCGGCCCTCGCCGACGGGCCGGGCGTCAGCTGGGTAGGAGAGGTGGCCGACGGCGAGGCGGGCGCGACGCTACTGGGCGACGGGGGTGACGTTGTGCGGATCGAGGGATTTGAGCACCGGTGGTAACGGGCGCCGGCTTGGGCGATGCAGGGGCGTTTCGATCGGCTGGGCCTCGGCGCCACCGATCAGCTTCCTGGCGGCTCCAACGGGCACCGTGCGCGTCAGGCGCGCGTAGACCAGCAGCCGTTTGGCGGCGCTGAACAGCGGCGTGCACGCCGACAGGACGAGGCGCGTGTAGCCCAGGCTGGCGACCGCCGCCTGGACGTCCGTCGGTTGGACGACCTTGTGCCCGGTGACTGTGTAGGTGAACTGCGCGTAGGGCATCTCGACCAGAATCCTGTCCCCCGGCGAGAGCGAGTCCACATGCCGGAAGGGGGCCAGGTAGGTGGTGCGGTGCCCTGCGATGGCCGTCGTGCCGGGGATGCCCGGGAAGCGTGTGTCGGAGTAGACGCCCGGGCCGCTCTCGAGATCGGTCGTGTCGGTCCCCTTGACGATCACGTAGGAGGCGCTGATCCGCGGGATGACGATCCGTCCGACGGCGCTGCCGTTTGCCGCATGGTGTTCGAAGGTCTGGGCCAGGTAGGCGATCCGGCGCCGCTCGGTCGCGAAGCCCGCCAGCGCCCGCTGAACTGCGACCGAGGGAGCGGCATGTTCGGCACGCGAAAGGTCACCGCTCAGTTCGTCCTGGTGGATCGAGGCGATCAGCGCCGTTATCGGCTCCTGCCAGAGCAGCGTCACGGCACCATCGATCACGACCAACCCGCCGGCAACGATCAGCAGGACCGCGAGCGCCCGCGTGGCCCGCGATGAGCGCTTGCGGGTCGGTGCCGGAGGCGTGCTCGGGCCGCCCGCCGAGCGGGTTGAACTCGCCGCGGGTGGGGTGGAGCTGATCGTGGTCGGGTAGTCGGCCACGCCTCTATCGTCGCAGAGCCGACTCCGTACCCCCGAGCGAGCCCGGTCCGGCGTAGGACATGGGGCCGCGAATAGTGACCTCGACCCCGTCTGCCCTTTGAGGCTCGGGCGGCTCCGGTGCAAGCAGACTCAGCAGCACGGCGCCCGCTGCGCAGCCGAGCGCGATGCTCCAGAGGATCGCCGAACCGAACCCGATATGACCACCGGCCACGAGCAGGACGGCCATCCAGGCAACGGCGCCGGGGCCCATACCGAGCTGGCGGGCATAGAACAGGACCAGCAGGATCAGCGGCGCGGCCGCCAGCACCAGCAGGCCCACCGCCAACGGCCGGCGCGGGCGCAGCTCGGGCGCGGCCAGCAGCAGCCACAGGTGCATGGCTCCCAGCAGCAGCAGTGCCGTATAGGGGTTGCCGAGCCACACGATCGTCCCGAGGACGCTCAGGATCAGCACGATCGGCAGGCCGGCCACCTCCGGGTCCGGGCGCGCGGGCTGGCCCAGGCGCCGCAGCAGCACGCCCCACAACAGCCAGGCCAGCAGGAAGGTGAGCCCGACCACGGCGACGGTGGTCCCTGCGGATGCGTCCAGCGGCAGGGCGCGCGGCGGCACGGGCACCGAAGGAGCCACGCCGATGATCCCCAGCTCGCCGAGCAGCCAGCACAGGACGGCGCAGGCCAGGAAAGGCAGCGAGCAGCTGAGCGTCCACAGTGTCCAGCGCCCCAGCGGACGGCGGCGGCGGCGCAGCCGCGCCAGCCCATCCGCGCCGGCCAGCAGCGGCGGCAGCAACAGCGTCCCCAGCAGCAGGCGCAAGGCCCACTCGGGCATCGTCTTGGGGCCCAGCAGCAGGCCCGTCTCCATCTTCGCCGGGATGTCGGGCGCCGTGTCCAGCGCGTCCACGGCGGACAGGACGCTCCGGCCGAGACCTTCGATCCGTTCCATCGAGACCTTCGCCGCCGGTGCCGGGCCGCGTTCGCTTGAGGCCTGCACCAGGACCGCCGGCAGTCCCTGCGCGTCAAGGACGCCCTGTTCGCCCACGGCCATGGGAAACATCAGGTGGGCCAGTTGCCCGAAAGTGCTCGGTGCGCCGGGGTCCCAGCCGGCCTGTTGGGTGATGGCCGCATCGACGGTCCGCTGCAGCTCCAGGGGAGCGGAGCCGAAGGCGTCCGAGTAGGGCACGACGAACGGCCGGCGGGCGCGCGAGGAAGCAAGGTCGCCGAGCGCGATGGCGGCGTCGAAGGGCCCGTGTATGCCGGCCGATTCCAGACTCGAGATGAGTTCTTCAGCGCCCGCGTTGCCGCCGCTGCCGCCGCTCGTCGAGGCCAGGACGATCGTGCGCTTGGTCTCGCGCGCAGCGAACACCCTCGCCAGCTCGAGCAGGGCGGCTGTGCCTGAGAGCTCCGCCGCCGAGCCGCGCGCCGCCGCGTCGCGGTGCGCCACGATCAGGACCGGCGCCTCATCGGTCGAGCCGGGACGCTCGGCGAACACGGTCTGCAGTCCCGTCAGGCCGTCGATCGTCTGTCCTTCGAAGTGGCTGACGTGAACCGAGAAGCCGCCGCCGGCCGCACCGCCCAACCCCCGCAGCGTGGTGGCAATGGCCTGCGCCAGGCGTTCGTCGCCGCTGTCGCCGGGCCGGCGGTCGGGATAGTCCGCGAGCAGCGATCGCAGCTGTGCGAAGGCCTGCGCACCCTGGAAGGCATCGGGAGCCAGCGTCGAGCTGACCGGGGCCGGCCGCCCCCCGAGCGAGAAGGCGGCGACCGCGAGAGCGAGCACGAAAGGCAGGAAGGCCGCGCGGTAGATACGCCCGTTGAGCATTCGTCTAGACCTTAGTCAGACGCGCCGCCCGCCGTGAACCCCCACCGCACGCGAGGGCCCGATCCGGCGGCGTGTTCGGTTATCGTCACGCGGCGTGCTCCAGCCCGTCGCAGTCGCCCACAAGTCGCTCAGCGACTACACCCACATCTGCGGGCGCGAGCTGATCGCCGAAATCCGCGAGCTGGCCGAGCCGCTGCAGGGACACCGCGTCGTGCACATCTCCGCAACAGCCTTCGGCGGCGGGGTCTCGGAGATCCTCTACACGCTGGTGCCGCTGATGCGCGACGTCGGGCTGGACTGCGAATGGCACGTCATCTACGGACGCGAAGAGTTCTTCAATGCGACCAAGCTGATGCACAACGCCCTTCAGGGCGCGCCGCAGGACCTCGACTCCGAACAGTGGGACACCTGGCGGCGCTTCAACGAGATGAACGCGCGCGAGCTGAGCGACGGCTGGGATGTCTGCCTGGTCCACGACCCGCAGCCCGCCGGGCTCTACCACCTGGTCCCCGAGAAGTCCAAGGGGTGGGTGTGGCGCTGCCACATCGACGTCTCGACGCCCAACCAGGACACGATCGCCCAGCTGCTGCCCTACATCGAGGACTACCCCGAGTCGCTCTTCCACATGGCCGACTACGTCCCCAAGGGGATGAAGGGCAACGTCAACATCGTGCCGCCGGCAATCGACCCGCTGACGCCCAAGAACATGGCCCTCTCGCCCGAGGACGGCGCGTTCGTGTGCGGCCAGTTCGGCATTGACGTCGACCGCCCGCTGATGTGCCAGGTCTCGCGCTTTGACCCCTGGAAGGACCCGCTGGGCGTCATCGACGCCTACCGGATCGTCAAGGAGCGCATGCCCGAGATGCAGCTGGCACTGGTCGGCTCGATGGCCAGCGACGACCCCGAGGGCTGGGACTTCTTCAACGCCACCATCGCCCACGCCGACGGAGACCCGGACGTGCACATCCTCAACAACTTCAACAACGTCGGCGCGATCGAGGTCAACGCGTTCCAGTCCCACGCCGACGTCCTGATCCAGAAGTCCACCCGCGAGGGCTTCGGCCTGACCGTCTCGGAGGCCATCTGGAAGGGACGGCCCTTCGTCGGGGGCAACGTCGGCGGGATCCCGCTGCAGATCGAGGACGGCGTCACGGGCTTTCTCGTCTCGAGCGCAGAGCAGTGCGCCGAGCGCTCGCTCGAGATCCTGCGCGACCCCGAGCTCGGCCGCACGCTTGGACGGCGCGGCAAGGAGCATGTGCGCCAGCATTTCCTGACTCCCCGCTATCTGCGGGACTACCTGAGGATCTTCAACCGCCTCGCCGAGGGCTGACGTGGAGCCGGCACAGCGGACTTCGCTCGTGCTGGTCAGCAACCGGGGCCCGGTGACCTACCAGGCCGGCGGGGAGGCAAAGCGCGGCACCGGGGGACTTGCCACGGCCCTCATCGGCCTGGCCTCCTACCGCCAGGCCGTCTGGATCGCCTCGGCGATGAACGAGCACGACGCCGAGGTCTCCCGCCAGAACGGCGGGCGGGCCTTTCCGATCCACGCGCCGGGCGGCGGCGAGTTCGAGGTGCGCCTGGTGGTATCCGACCCCGACGCCTACGACCGCTTCTACAACGTCTTCGCCAACCCCATGCTGTGGTTCATCCAGCATTACCTGTGGGACCTCTCCAACGCCCCGGACATCCGCCGGGAGGAGATCGAGGCCTTCGAGTTCGGCTACAACGTCGTCAACGAAGACCTCGCCAGGGCGGTCGTCGAGGAGATCGAGGGGTCCGAGGAGCCCGTCGTGATGGTCCACGACTACCACCTCTACACCCTGCCCGACCTCGTGCGCCGAGCCCGGCCGGACGTCTTCCTGCACCACTTCATCCATATCCCCTGGACGCAGCCCGACGCCTGGCGGGTGCTGCCGACGCGGATCCGTGAGGAGATCTTCGCCGGCCTCCTGGCCAACGACATCATCGGCTTTCACACCCGCTCCTACCGCCACAACTTCCTGCAGTGCTGCCGCGATCTGATGGATCTGGAGGTCGACTTCGACGGCGGCGTCGTGCACTTCGGCGAGCGGGAGGTCTGGGTCCGTGCCTACCCGCTGCCGATCGACCATGCCGCCACCCGCCAGATCTCGCAGGGCCCGCGCGCGCTGCGCTTCGAGCAGGAGCTGCTGCGCCGCCGGCGCGACTTCCTGATCCTGCGCGTCGACCGGGCCGACCTGTCCAAGAACGTCCTGCGCGGCTTCTCGGGCTTCGACCTGTTCCTCGAGCAGCACCCCGAGTTCACCGAGCGCGTCACTTTCATCGCCCAGATGATGCCCTCGCGAACCGACGTGCCCCAGTACGCCGAGTACCTGGAGCGCATCGAGGCGCTCGTCGCGGTGGTGAACCACCGCCACGGCACGCCGGACTGGATGCCGATTCAGCTCAAGCTGCGCGACGACGTCGAAGAGGCCATGGCCGCCTACAAGCACTACGACGTCCTGCTCGTCAACGCCATGTTCGACGGTATGAACCTGGTCGCCAAGGAGGGGCCCATCGTCAACGAGCGCGAGGGTGTCTCGATCCTCTCCGAGAACACGGGCGCCCATGAGGAGCTCGGCGAGTTCGCCCTGTCGGTCAACCCGTTCGACATCCAGGAGCTGGCCAACTCGATCTATGCAGCCCTGACGATGTCCCCCGCCGAGCGAGCCCGAAGGGCCGCCGGGCTGATCGACATCGTGACCTCGCGCGACCCCGGCGACTGGGTCGACGAGCAGTTGGCCGACATCCGCGCCAAGGCGCGCTCGCGGGCCGAGACGCCCTGACCCGGGCCCGGCCCGGCGCCCTGACCCGCTAGTCTTTCCCGTCGAGCGCGTCATATGACCCTGCCCGCCCCCACATACGACCTCGTCCTCATGCTCGACCCCCAGGCCGAGCCGGACGCCCGCGCGAAGATCGTGGCCGACACCCGTGGCGCCGTCGAGGCGCAGGGTGAGTTGCTCCGCCACGACGACTGGGGCGAACGACCGCTGAGCTATCCGATCGAGAAACGCACCAGCGCCGAGTACCACCTGCTGCAGTTCCACGCCGGGGCGCCCGAGCTGCTCAGCGGTCTGGACCGGACGCTGCGGATCACCGATGGCCTGCTGCGCTTCCGGCTCATAAAGCTCGCGCCCGGTGTTCCCGAGGCCCCCAACATGGGCCCGGCCTCGCGCCCGGAGTCCGAGGCGCCCGCTCCGAGCGCCGCGGTCGAGCCGGCTGCTCCCAGCACACCCACGGCGCCCCCGGCGCCGGAGCCGACCCCCGAGCCGCAGGACGCCGATGCGTCTGAGGCCGCGGTCGCCGAGCCGGCCTAGACCGACCGCCCGATCCGTAGTTCGCCCCGCCGGCGAACGCGCTGCGAGGGTTATAAGATCGGACCCATGGACTGGCCTGAGGACATGAACGACGGTGCCGCACGGCGGACGGACGTGCTCCGCGCGTCGCCGCCGATGTTCGAGTCGCGTGTCCTGGATGCCCTCTCGCGCGTGCATCCCGCGGTCCCGGTGATGATCTTCGTGCCGGCCATCGTGCTGATGGCCGCCTGGGGACTCTCTCAGGTGAGCATCGGCTCAGTGGTGCTGCTGATCATGGCCGGCTATGCGATCTGGACGCTGTTCGAGTACTGGCTGCACCGGCTGGTCTTCCACTTCGAGCCCGAGGAGGGGCTGGGGGCGAGGATGCACTGGATCATTCACGGCGTCCACCACGACCACCCCAACGACCCCATGCGCCTCGTCATGCCACCGGCGGTCAGCATCCCACTGGGGGCCGTCGTCTTCGGCGTCATGTACGTCGTGGTCGGCTCGCGCTACGCGCCGGGCCTCGGCGCGGGGTTTTTCCTGGGCTATCTGATTTACGACATGATGCACTACTACCTGCACCACTTCCGCCCGCGCGGACGGCTCGGCAGGATGCTGCGCGAGCGTCACATGCGCCACCACTTCCAGGACGACACCCGCGGCTTCGGCATCAGCGCGCCATACTGGGACGAGGTCTTCCGTACGTCCCCGCGGAGCAAGCGATCCTCGCAATAAGCGGGATCGTCCCGGGGGCGCTCGGGGAGCGCATCGCCACCCCGGTCTAGACTCGCTGGGGCTCCCGCAGCCCGAGCGTCCGGAACGGACGAGGAACAAGCCGAAAGGAAGAGGAAGCCGTGGCCGCCACCAACATCAACCGGGTCGTCCTGACCGGAAACCTGACCGCCGATCCGGAGCTGCGCTCGCTGCCGAGCGGCAACTCCGTATGCAAGCTGCGCGTCGCTTGCAACACCCGTCGCAAGAACGGGAGCACCGGCGAATGGGAGGACAAGCCCAACTACTTCGACGTCACGGTCTGGGGCTCCCAGGGCGAGAATGCCGCCCGATATCTCTCCAAGGGCCGCCCGATTGCCGTCGACGGGCGCCTGGAGTGGCGCGAGTGGGAGGCACAGGACGGCGCCAAACGTCAGGCAATCGATATCATTGCCGACTCGGTGCAGTTCCTGGGCTCGCGCGAAGATGGTTCCGGTGGGAGCGGATTCGCGGGAAACGGGGGCTCCAGGGGCAGCGACATCCCCGTAGAGGAAGGGGATTTCCAGGCCGCGCCGGTCGCCGGCGGAACTGCCGACGAGGACATTCCGTTCTAAGCCAGATATCGAGGTCTTCAGTGTTTTCAAGTTCAGCCATTGCCGGACGCCCGCTCAGCGGCGGGGTTCTCTGATGGCCAAGGCACGCGGTCGCGGCAAGCCCGTGCGTCGGCGCGACAAGCGCGGCGGCCCCGGCAGCGGCAGGCGCAAGCCCTGCCAGCACTGCCGCGACAAGGTCGAGCAGGTGGACTACAAGGACGTGGTCTCGCTGCGCAAGTTCATCTCCGAGAAGGGGAAGATCCGCTCGCGGCGCATCACGGGCTCCTGTCGTCGCCACCAGGTGCAGATCGCACGCGCCGTCAAGCGCGCCCGCGAGCTGGCGTTGCTGCCCTACGTCAACGAGGGCGGGCGTGAGGATGGTCCTCGGCGCGAGCGCGGCGACCGCGGCGACCGCGGCAGGGACTAGCCATGCCCGAAGCGATTCTCCTCAAGGACGTCGACGAGCTCGGCGAGCAGGGCAAGGTCGTCGACGTCTCCAAGGGCTACCTCCGTAACTATCTGATGCCCCGCAAGCTGGCCCAGCCGGCGACGAAGGGCGCGATCGAGACGATCCGCCAGCGCCAGGCGGCCGCCGAGCGCCAGGCCCGCGAAGCGGTCGAGAAAGCGCAGGAGAACGTCAACCTGCTCAACCGGACCGTGCTCACGATCCCCCAGCAGGCCGGCGCAGACGGCCGGCTGTTTGGCTCGGTCACCGCGCAGGACATCGCTTCGGCGATCCGTGAAGCCCGCGGCCTGCGGATCGACAAACGCAACGTGCATCTGCCCGAGCCGATCAAGAACGTCGGCACCTACATGGTGGTGGTCGAAGTGGTCGATGATGTGACCGCAACGATCAAGACCATGGTCGTCGCCAAGAAATAGCGGCCACGCCGCCCGCGCCTGTGGGCCCCGCCACGCGGGGGCTGCACGCGAACATGCGTTTCCTCCGAGGCGGCGCTCACACTTAGGGTGTGGTCCTGCGCCAGAGAAAAGCCGGCCGAGGCGAAATCTTCCCTGTTAGCGGAGAGTGCCGCCGGGCCGGGGCGAGCGGCGATCTAGACTCGGCCCAGCCATGGCCGTGAGCGCCGTCTCCACATCCAACGGTGCCAACGGGGCGCCTGGCGGGATCATCACCCCGCCGCACAATCTCGAGGCCGAGCAGTCCGTGCTGGGCGCGATCCTGCTTTCCGACCGCTCGTTGTACGCCCTGGTGATCGAGGAGGGCCTGCGCGCAGACGACTTCTACCGTGAGCGTCACGGGACGATCTACGAGGCGATGCTGGAGCTCTACCAGGAGAGCGAGCCGGTCGACGTGCTGACCGTGACCGACCGCCTGCGCCAGATGGGCAGACTCCAGGCCGTCGGCGGCCAGGCCTCCGTCGATGAACTCACAGGCGTGGTGCCGGCCGCCGGCCATGCGCGCCGTTACGCACAGATCGTCCGTGAGAACGCGCTGCTGCGGCGCCTGCTCAAGACCTCCTACGAGATACAGGAGAGCGTCCTCGGCCACGGCGTCCCGCCCCGCGAGCTGGTCGAGCAGGCCGAGAAGGCGATGCTCGAGGTCGGCCGGGACGACCGCCAGCAGGACTTTCGCCGGATCGAGGATGTCCTGCATGAGGAGCTGGACAAGCTGCACAAGCTCTCCCTGGAGGGGACCTCGCTGACGGGCACCCCTTCGGGCTTCAAGGACCTCGACGAGATCACCGGAGGCTTCCAGAAGGGCAACCTGATCATCATCGCCGCGCGACCCGCCATGGGCAAGAGCGCGCTGGTCTGCAACATCGCCGAAAACGCCTCCGTCAAGCACGGCCGGCCGGTGGCCCTGTTCTCGCTCGAGATGGCCGAGGCGGAGCTGGCCCAGCGGTTCGTGGCCTCCCAGGCCTCGATCAAGGGCGAGGAGCTGCGCAAGGGCCGGGTGGCCGAGCAGCGCTGGCCGAAGATCCTGACTGCCAGCCAGCGTCTGGCGGCGGCGCCGCTGTGGGTCGATGACTCGAGCGACGTGGGCATGCTCGAGATCCGGGCCAAGGCCAGGAGGCTGCACAGCCAATGTGAGGGCGGCCTGGGCCTGATCATCATCGACTACCTGCAGCTGATGCGCACCGACAGCCGCTATGACAGCCGCGTGACGGCCGTCGGCGAGCTGAGCCGCGGCCTGAAGATCCTGGCCCGCGAGCTGGGTGTGCCCGTGATCGCCCTCTCGCAGCTCAGCCGCGCGGTCGAGACGCGACCCGACAAGAAGCCCCAGCTCTCGGACCTGCGCGAGTCGGGGAACCTGGAGCAGGACTCCGACCTGGTCATGTTCATCTATCGCGACGAGTACTACAACGAGGACTCCGAGCGACCGGGTGAGGCCGACCTGCTGATCGCCAAGCATCGCAACGGCGCCGTGGGCAAAGTGACGCTGACCTTCCAGAAGGAGTACCCGAAGTTCATGAACTACGCCGGCGAACGCTACGCGGGCGAATGACCGACCAGCCGCTTGACGACAGCCTCGGGGAGTTCCCGCAGGTACGCGACCTGCGGATCCGCCAGGCCGGCGAGGACGATCAGCGCTGCCCGCTCGGCATCTGCGACGGCAGCGGCTTCGTGGTTGACGAGGAGACCAACACGGCCCGTGACTGCGGCTGCCGGGCGGGACGGATCGCCAACGCCCGCACCCGCAGCCTGGCGGGACGGATCCCGAGGCGCTACCGCGGTGTCTCCTTCGAGCGCCCGCCGGTCAGCGACATCATGCGCACGGCTCCCGAACAGGTACGGATGGTTCGCCGCTACGTGCAGGCGATCGGCACCAACCTGGACGAGGGCAAAGGGCTGTGGATCCAGGGCGACGTGGGCACCGGCAAGACGACCTTGGCGATGCTGGTCTCAAAGTCGGCGCTTGACGCGGGGCGCTCGGTGGCGATCTACTCGCTGCCGCGGCTGTTGAACCTGCTGCGCGAATCGATGGACTCCGAGGCGGGGATGCTCGACTTCATGGACCGGCTGACCGCCGTGGACCTGCTGCACCTCGATGACCTGGGCGCGGAGAACCAGACCGACTGGGTGCTCGAGCAGCTCTACTCGATCGTCAACTCGCGCTATGAGGCGGAGCGGGCCATCGTGGCCACGACAAACCTGATGCCCGACGAGCTGGCCGAGCGCCTGGGCGCCCGCACGGTCTCGCGGCTGGTCGAGATCTGCGGTGAGCTGATTCCCCTCTATGGCGAGGACAAGCGTTTGGAGATCCGGCCCTTGACCGGGGATCTGACACGCCGGCCGAGCTGAAGCGACGCGCCGCCCCGAGCTCGGGGCCCGGCCTGCATACACTTCACTCCTCATGCCGGGCATAGTCATAGTCGGCGCCCAGTGGGGCGATGAGGGCAAGGGCAAGATCACCGATCTCCTGGCAGAGCACGGCGACGCCGTCGTGCGCTTCCAGGGCGGCAACAACGCCGGGCACACGATCGTCCGCGGCGAGCAGGAGTGGAAGTTCCACCTGATCCCCTCGGGCATCCTCTACCCGGGCAAGCGCTGCGTGATCGGCAACGGCGTGGTGATCGACCCCAAGGTCCTGATCGAGGAGCTCGACGGGCTGCGCTCGCGGCGCATCGACGACAGCGGCCTGCGCATCTCGGCCAACGCCCACCTGATCATGCCCTACCACCTGCTGCTCGACTCGGCCGGGGAGTCGAAACTGGGCAAGCTGCAGATCGGCACCACCCGCAGGGGGATCGGGCCCTGCTACGCCGACAAGGCGGCCCGGCTGGGGATCCGCGTGCAGGACCTGCTTGACGAGAAGATCCTCAAGAAGAAGATCGTGGCGGCCATGGAGCCCAAGCGGCTCTCCCTGCGCCCGTTCGAGAAGGACCCCGCACTTGACCTGCACACGATGACCGAGGAATACCTGACCTTCGGCCACCGCCTGGAGAAACACATCGCTGACACCTCCAAGCTGATGTGGGAAATGCTCGACGACGGGCAGCTGGTGATCCTCGAGGGCGCCCAGGGCGCCATGCTCGACATCGACCACGGCACCTATCCCTTCGTGACCTCCTCCAACCCACTCGCGGGCGCCGCCTGCGTGGGCAGCGGCATCGGCCCTATGGCGATCGACGAAATCTGGGGTATCTCCAAGGCCTACACGACGCGGGTGGGCGCCGGGCCGTTCCCAAGCGAGCTGCACGACGAGATGGGCGAGACGATCCGCCAGCGCGGCGGCGAGTTCGGCACCACCACGGGGCGCCCGCGGCGGACGGGCTGGCTCGACCTGGTGGCTCTGCGCTACGCCTCGCGCCTGAACACCATGACGGCCCTCGTCCTGACCAAGCTCGACGTGCTCTCCGGCCTGGACCGGATCAACGTCTGCACCAGTTACCGCGGCTCAGAGGACGATGCGGTCTTCGAGGACTTCCCCTATCACCAGACGGTTCTTCACCACAGCGTCGCCGAGCTGACCGAGCTGCCGGGCTGGAAGGAGGACCTCGGCGAGTGCCGCACCCTGTCCGACCTCCCCCAGGCGGCTCGCGAGTACCTGGACTTCATCACCGAGCAGATCGGCGCGCCGGTGACGCTGATCGGAGTCGGACCGGGCCGCGACCAGGTCATCTGGACGGACGCCGGGCGCGACACGCTGATCGGCGCCGCGGGCGCCGTGGCCAGCGCCGGTGGCACCTGAGCCAGGTCCGCGCGAGCTCCTACGAACCTTTTAGGCCACTCCAAGCGATCGCTAAGCGACGCGCGTCAACCTGTGCAGCGATGAAGCAACCCCCCGCCCCCCGCACGGTCCGCGCCTGGCTCCCCCACAGGGCGGCGTTGACGGCGGGGCTGACGGTTCTCGCCGCCCTTGCCCTGGTTACCTCCGCCGGGGCTAGGGCGGCAACCGCCGTCTCGAGCAACTGGGCGGGCTATGTGGTGCGGCCCACCGCCGGCGGGCAGCTCAGCTCGGTATCGGGTACCTGGACCGAGCCCAGCGTCAGTTGTTCGGCTTCCCGGGCCAGCTACTCGGCCATCTGGGTCGGCCTCGGCGGCTACCGGGAAAACGCCAAGGGCCTTGAGCAGATCGGCACCGGCGCCGACTGCACCCGCGCCGGGCGAGCCGTCTACTCATCCTGGGTCGAGCTTCTGCCGGCCGCGCCCACGGCCCTGCGCCTAAAAGTCCATCCCGGGGACCTCATCACCGCGTCGGTGACCGTGGCCGGGCGCGACGCCACGCTGGGCATCCGCGATCTGAGCACCGGTGAAAGGGTGTCGCGGACCGTTCGCGTCAAATCGGAGGACGTCAGCACGGCCGAGTGGATCGTCGAGGCACCCTCGCAGTGCACCCCCTCCAACAGCTGCCAGACACTGGCGCTTGCCGACTTCGGCCAGGTGGGCTTCACAGCCGCCACCGCCACGATCGGCACGCTCACCAGCCCGATCGCCATGGGCGCATGGGCCACGACGGCGTTGCAGCTGCAGAGCGCCGAAGGGGGGTCGGCTGCCCCCGCCGGCCGCGAGCGCTTCTCGAGCCGATCGCTCGAGCTGGCCACGCCCTCGAGCACCTCGGCCTCAAGCGGCGCTTTCACGGTCACCTACAGCGAACGCAAGGGCGAAGGGGCGGGCGCTGGAGGACCCGTCCTGCCGGGCGTCTCCGGCGGCCCTCCAGGCTGATAGGCCCGGGCGGGCGCTATTTCTTGGTCTGCTTCTTGGCGGCCCGCTCGGCCACCACGGCCTCGTTGGCGGCCACGGCCGCGCGGATCAGCTGCTTGAAGGCGCTCGCGTTGAGCTTCTCGCCCTCGCGGATGTCGATCGCGCGCCGCGTCTTGCCCTCGAGGCTCGAGTTGAAGAGCTTCTTCGGGTCCTCCAGCGAGGCGCCGCGGAAGAAGGTGAGCTTGACGACCTGTTTGTAGGACTCCCCGGTGCAGATGCCGCCGTCGTGGGCCCAGACAGGCGTGCCGGGTGATTTGGGCTTCTGCCATTTGAACTCCTCCACGACCTCGGGGTCCGCGTCGTGGATCAGCTTGCGGATCTGCGCGAGTGTCTCGCCGTGCCAGCCGCCGAGCTCCTCGATCCGCCTGGTGATGGCGGCCGAGCCGTCCTCGCTCGTGGCCTCGCCGCTCGTCACGCTCGCGTCATGGGTCGCCGTACACACATGGGGACACATCTTAGGTTGCGCCCGTGACGGTCCCCACGAGGCCGCCGGGCCCCGCCCCAGCTGCTCGTCTGCCACCCCGGCGAGAAGCTCGCGCAGCAGGCGCTAGGGGCATACATGGATGAGATCGTCGGCCGCTACCAGGCCCGTGCGAGGCACGAGCAGCGCCTGCATTCAGGCGTGTCCTGCTATGGGCCGTGCAGGAATCGAACCTGCAACCTTGGGCTTAAGAGGCCCCTGCTCTGCCGGTTGAGCTAACGGCCCGGGAGGGCACCGGCGGTCTCAGCCGGCTCCAGCGGGAGATTTTAGCCGAGGCGGGCTTCGGGGGCGCTCAGAAGACGACCGTCCGCCGGCCGTCCACGATCACCCGGTCCTCCAGGTGCAGCGAGACAGCCCGCGCGAGGACCAGCCGCTCGACATCCCGGCCGAGACGCTCGAGCTCGGCGGGGCCCTGGCGGTGGTCCACCCGCAGGACATCCTGCTCGATGATCGGTCCTTCGTCGAGCTCGGCCGTGACGTAGTGGGCGGTCGCACCGATCAGCTTGACGCCGCGCTCATGAGCCCGGGTGTAGGGGCCGGCGCCGGCGAAGGCCGGCAGGAACGAGTGATGGATGTTGATCGCCGGCGCTTGCAGCTGACCGAGGAAATCGGCACTCAGGATGCGCATGTAGCGCGCCAGGACCAGCAGCTCCACCTCCCCGCCCAGGAGCTCGAGCATGGCCTGCTCGGCCTGCGCCATGCCCTCGGCGGCCACGGGGACGTGATGAAAGGCGATGCCCGCCGCGGCGACCTCCGGCCCGAGGTCGGGGTGATTGGAGATCACCGCCAGAACGTCGGCGTCCAGCTCGCCGCGCCGGCGGCGCCAGAGGAGGTCCTGCAGGCAATGGTCGTGGCGGGAGACCAGGATGGCCATCCGCCGCCGCTGCCCCCAGGCGCGCATCTCCCAGGCCATCTCGAAGGCCGGCGCCACCTGCTCACCGAAGGCCTCGCGGACCGGATCCACATCTCCCTCGGGGAGGAAGAACTCCGTCCGCAGGAAGAACCGTCCTCCACTGGGGTCCGAGGAGTACTGGTGGGAGGAGACGATGTTGGCACCCTGCTCGAACAGGAAGCCGGAAACCGCGGCGACGATCCCGGGCCGGTCCGCACATGAGACGAGCAGCCGCGCGGTGTAGGTGGGACCGTCTGTGTTGCTGTCCACCTGCCTACCCCTCGACTCCGGGGAGCCTATTTCTTGGTCGTCGTCGTCTTGGTGGTGGACGTCGTGGTCGTGCCGGTGGTGACGGGTTTGGTGGTCTTGATCACCTGGGTCCCGGTGTATTGGCCGTTGGGGGCTTTTTTGACCTCGAAGGTCTTGCCGCCGCTGGTCGTCTCAAAGCTCTGTTCGCCGGTCGGGTGTTTCTTGACTTCTTCAAGTTCGGTCTTGATCCGAGCCCGCTCGGCCGCCGGCGCCAGGCTGACGGCCTTGCCGGAGGCAAGGTCCCCGACCCGTTCGTTCTTGGCCTTGTAGGCGTACTCGGCCAGCTGGGCATAGAAGGCGGCGCTGCCCGGCCTTGCGGCGACCACGATCTGCAGAGCTTCGACGGCTTTGGCGGGTTCGTTGAGGCCTTCTTCGCCGTAGATCCGGACGATCAGCTGGGCCAGTTCGGAGTTGGGCTTGGCGGGGTTGAGCGCCAGGTAGCTGCTCCATGCGTCGGAGGCTTCCTTGAAGAGTTCCTTGCCCTTCTTGGTGACCGCCCCCGTGTTCTGGTTGACGTAGGCTTCGCCGCCGCCTTCGTGCAGCAGGGCCTTGGTCAGGTTTTCCCAGCCGCTGAGATTCGTGGGCTGCGCCACGGTCTCCTTGCGGTACTTCTTGATCTGCGATGAGAAGCTGGTGCTACCGGAGCCTGAGCCGCCGCTGGCCGCGCTGAAGATACCGCCGCCGCCGAGGCCTCCGCCAACGCCGAAGCCGACCAGGCCCACGCCGATCAGCGCGGCCAGGCCGATGTAGATGACGCGCACGAGCCGCCGGCGATGGCGGCCTCTCAGGTCAAAGAGCATCAGGACAGCTCGTCGTCTACGTGGTCGATTATCTGCTGCACGGTTGGGTCCTCGGGGTGATCCGCTCGCGGCTCGGGCCCTGCGGCGGGAATCCCCTCACCCTTGCCCTCACCAGCCCGCTCTCGCCGACGTCGTGTCCGCTCGAGAATGACTGCCAGGAGAATACTCACCTCGTAGAGCAGATACAGCGGCACCGTCTCCAAGAGCAGCGTAATCGCGTCCCCCGGCAGGAAGGCGGCGACCGCGGCGCAGGCCACGATCGCGTAGCGCCGGCCCTTGCGCAGCTGTCGCGGCGTGACCAGCTCGAGGCGTGTGGCGCCGATGATGATCACGGGCACCTGGAAGAAGACGCCCATGGCCAACAGGATGGTGGCGGCGAAGCTGTAGAACTGGCTGGCCTGGATCAGGCTGTTGAACTCGGTGGAGTTGAAGTTGACGAAGAAGCGCACGGCTGCCGGCAGCACGACGAAGTAGCCGAACAGGACGCCGATCACGAACAGCACCGGCACGGCCGTCAGCAGCGGGGCCGTGGCGCGCCGCTCGTTCGGCTTGAGCGCCGGCACGATGAAGGCGAACAGCTGGTAGAGGATCACCGGCAACGCCAGGATGAAGGCCAGGTACAGCGAGACGGTCAGCGTGGTGGTGAACGCCTCGCCGACGCCCAGGACTGTTGGTGGCTGCCCGGCGGCTTCGCGAGGCACCTTCGCGATGTCCTGCTTCAACGCCGCAATCAGGGGGCTCAGCTGGGCGCGTGTCTTCGCCGAGACTCCGCTCGAGGGAGCCGCCAGCAGACGCAGCGCCTGTTGGGTGTCCTGGCTGGTCTTGATCAGGCCCCGCTGGGCGAGGTAGGCCTGCCCGACGGTGCCGTGCCCTTTGAGCGCCTGTTTCTGGGTCTGGGACGTAAGCGGTTTGTTGATGATCCGCAGCAGTTCATGGTTCTGCCAGAAGCACAGGGCGAAGGCCACCACGAGCGCCGCCGCGCAGATGATCAGACGCGTGCGCAGCTCGTCGAGATGGTCCACGAGGCTCAAACGGTCCTCGGGACCGATGGGGCGCAGCGGCCGGGGCATCAGGGGGCTGAACCTACCACCGTGACGAGGATCGGCCTCGAGCTAAAGGCCACCGCCTCTGGGGTCGATGACGTCTGGGACACGGCATGGACTCCGAAAAAGACCCCGACATCCAACAGCGCCTCCCGCTGCCCGGCTCCGAACAGATTGACGTCGTCCCGGGCGAGAGCGGCCACGGTTCAGAGAGCAACGGTTCCCCGGCGCAGCTGCACATCTGCTTCCACTGCGCAGGCGAGCTGGTCTACCCGCTCGACTGGTCCGAGGAAGGGCCTCGCCACTGGCGGATCGTCCTGCGCTGCCCGGAGTGCGAGTCCCGGCGCGAGGGTGTATTCGACCAGGGCGCCGTCGAACGGCTCGATGACGAGCTCGACCGCGGCTCCAGCGCCCTGTTGGGCGACCTGCGCCGGATGACCCACGCCAACATGTCCGAGGAAATCGAGTTCTTCTCTCGTGCCCTCGAGGCAGACCTGATCCTCCCCAGCGACTTCTAGGTCAGCGATAGCGCTCGACCACCGCGTCGGCGACCAGTTCCAGCAGCACCGAGCGCCCGCCGGGAAGCAGCCCGGGAAGCGACGCCTTGGCCTCGGCCACAAAGGACAGGGCCCGCTCGCGGGCCTCCTCCAGCGCTCCTGTTTCGGCAATCCGCTCGCAGAGGGCCTCGGCCTGCCTCGGGCCGCCCAGCGAGCGCAGGTCGATGCGGGCCAGCTCGGGCTCGCGTTCGCGCGCCAGGATGAAGGGCAGCGTGACGGTTCCGTCGAGCAGGTCGGTGCCGCGTGCCTTACCGGTCCGCTCGACCGGTCCTGAAACGTCCAGCACATCGTCGAGCAGCTGAAAGGCCAGGCCGATCCGGCGCGCGAAGGCCCCCAGTGCCTCGGCCAGCGCATCCGAGCCCTCGGCCGCCGTCAGCGCCCCCAGCCGGCAGGCCGCCTCGAACAGCGCCGCCGTCTTCAGCTCGCAGCGGTGCAGGTAGCGCTCGACGGCCACGTGGGCCGCGAAGGCGTCCTCTCGCTGCAGGAGCTCGCCTTCGGCCAATGCCGAGCTCGCCTCCGACAGCGCCCGCAACTGGGCGGCGTCCTCGTTGCGGGCGAGCTCGGCAAAGGCCCGCGAGAAGAGCAGGTCACCGGTCGCCACGGCCACCTCACGCCCGGCCGTGGCGGCGACCGTCGGGTGGCCCCGGCGCAGCTGGGCGCCGTCGATCAGGTCGTCGTGGACGAGGGTTGCCGAGTGGACCAGCTCGACGGCAACGGCCGCCCGCAGTAGGCGCTCTTCGCCGTCGGGCAGGGGCGCAGGCCCGCCGGCGGACTCGGCGGCCAGCACCACCAGCAGGGGGCGCAGCCGCTTGCCGCCGGCCGCCACGGTCCTGTTGGCATGCATCCCCAGCGGCTCGCCGGCATCGGCCGTGACGCGCATCAGGTGCTGCTCGGTGCGCTCCATGCGCCGGCGCAGCGTCTCGCCGCCCCGCACGATGATCGCATCGAGACCGTCCAGCTCGCGCTTCTCGGTGGTCACGGCATCGCTCGCGCTCATGCGGGCGCCCCCACGGTGCCCGCGTGGATTGCCACGATGCCGCCCGCCGTCAACAGATAGGTGATATCCGAAAGCCCCGCGCGGTCAAGCTCGGCTGCCAGTGCCGGCGGGTCGGGAAAGCGCTTGACCGAGTTGGGCAGGTAGGTGTAGGCGTCGGAGATGCTGACTTCGTTCCCTGCTGCGCGGGGGCCCGGGCGGCGGCTCTCGAACCTCCCGGCCACGGCGCCCAGGGCGGGCACGAGGCGGTCGAACCAGAGCCGGTAGAAGCTCGACAGGGGCGGCCGCGTGGGGGTGGTTATCTCCAGTACCACCACCCGGCCGCCCGGGCGCACCACCCGGACCATCTCCGACAGGCCGCGCGCGAGGTCGTCGAAGTTGCGTGCGCCGAAGCCCACCGTGGCGGCGTCAAAGGAGCCGTCCCCGTAAGGGAGCTCCATGGCGTCGCCCCATTCAAAGCGGGCCCCGGCGGCGCCGGATTCGGCCGAGGCCGCCTTGACGCGGGCCCGGTCGAGCATCCCCTCCGCGAAATCGCTGCCGATCACTTCGCCCTCGGGGCCGACGCGGCGTGCCAGCTCGAACGCGAGATCGCCCGTTCCCGTGGCGACATCCAAGACCCTGTCGCCAGGCCCGACCCGCGCCTCGTCGGCCGCGCGCTCGCGCCAGCGGTGATGCAGCCCGGCGGTCATGGCCGTGTTCAGCAGGTCATAGACGCCTGCGATGCGGTCGAACATCGCCCGCACCTGGCGCGCCTCCAGTCGTCCCTCGAGAACGGCTGGGGCGCCGGCCGTGGGCCCGCCCCGGGGTTCGCCGGCTCCCTGACGGGCGGCCATGGGCGCCCTACTGCTTGAGGAGGGAGAGGAAGTTGACGATCGCCTCGAACTTCTTCGCAGGCAGGTTCTTGAACGATGGCATCGGCGCCGTCGGGTTGACGAGTGTGCGGGCGATCGCCTGGCGCGGCAGCCGCGAGGCGATGTTGGTCAGGTTGGGACCCGGACCAGAGTTGCCGTTCTCGCCGATCTTGTGGCAGGCCAGGCACCCCGACTGGGCGACCACCTTGGAGCCTTCTTCGTACTGGGCCAGCGCCTTGCCTCCCTGCGCGACGACGCTTGCCGGAGTCGCCATTTCAATTGCTGTCGGAGCGCCACCGTGAGCGCCCGAATAGGTCAGGTAGCCCATCGCCAGGATCACGGCGATCCCCGTGACCGTTGCAACCGGCCGGCGCTCGGGACGGCGCTCGGGGCCGCGGTCGTAGAACGGCAGCAGGAACAGCAGGATCATGCAGATCGTCGGCACGCCGATCGTCGCCAGGCCCACCAGGCTGGGCGGCTTGATGACGCGCAGAACCTCGAACAGGAAGAAGAAGTACCACTCCGGACGCGGCACATAGGTGGTCGTCGTCGGGTTGGCCTTCGAGCCGAGCTCGGCGCCCAGCACCAGCGACATGCCGATGATTACGGCCATCACGATGCACGCCATGGCCGCGTCCTTGGCCACGGCATACGGGAAAAACGGCTTGCCTTTGGCCTTCAGGGCCGAGTATTCGCGGAGGTATTCCTCCTTCTCGCGCTGGTTCATGCGCCTCTAGACCTCTGCCTTGCGCAGCTCGTCGGGCTGCTCGGCTTTCTGCCAGGGGGGCGCCGTGGTGCCGAGCTTGGCCACCAGATAGAGGTGGGCGCCGATCAGCGCGGCGATCAGCCCGGGCACCAGCAGCATGTGGATGGCATAGAAGCGCGACAGGGTCGTGGCCCCGAATTCAGAGCCCCCGCGCAGGAAGTCCGAGAGGTAGGGCCCGAGCAGTGGGCCGGTGCCGTTGATGTTGACCCCCACGATCGTCGCCCAGTAGGCACGCTGGTCGAAGGGCAGCAGGTAGCCGGTGAAGGACATGGTCATGGTCAGGATCAGCAGCACGACCCCGATCACCCAGTTGAGCTCGCGCGGATACTTGTAGGCGCCGAAGAAGAACGTTCTGCCCATGTGCAGGAAGATCAGGATGACCATGACGCTCGAGCCCCACTTGTGCATGCCCCGGACGAACTGCCCGAGGAAGACGTCGTTGGTCACGTAGCGGATCGATTCGTAGGCGCCGCCCGCGGGGTCGGGCCGGTAGTACATGGCCAGGAAGACTCCCGTGACGGCCTGGGAGAGGAAGGCGAACATCGTGGCCGAACCGAGCGTGTAGAACCAGTTGGTGCCCTTGGGCACCTTGCGGAACATCATCCAGCGCGCCGCGCCGCTCAGGGAGGTCCGCTCGTCAACCCAGTCGACGACGGTGATGCCGGCGTTCTTGGCCTCCTCGATGGGGCCTCTGCCGTTGCCCTCGCCGGGCCGCGGCGGCGCCTCCTTGAGGGCCGCGGGCATGGGCGGGGCGGGCAGCTTCGGCATCTTGGGCACGGACGCTCAGCCCCCTAGAGTTTCTGCGCGCCCGGGCGCGAGGGGTAGAGGTACTGGCCGATGCCGTCCAGCGGCTCGCCGGGGTCGCGGGGGGAGAAGCGCCGCAGCTCGCTGTTGACGCTGAAGCGGGGACCGACTTCGACGTCTTCACCGTTCAGGCGCGTGTAGAAGCGATCCAGCGGACGTACCGGGGGGCCGCCGACGCGGCGGCCGAGCAGGTCATAGACGCCACCGTGGCAGGGGCAGATGAAGCGCTCCGCCGCATCCACCCAGCGAACGGGGCAGCCGAGGTGCGCACAGCGGCTGGAGATCGCGATGTAGGGCGTTTCCCTGTCGTAGGGGTCGGTGTCCAGTTCGGGGTTGAACTTGCGGATGTAGACCGTCGTCTTCCCGGCCTCCCCAATGCTCGGTGCCACCGTCAGCACGACCGGGATGTAGTTGCTGTCCACGAACATGCTGGTCGGGCCCACCACTTCCCAATGGTGCGGGGTGCTTTTGAAGATCGGGCCGAGCGCGAAGCCGAGCGCTGGCAGCGCGAAGGCGGCCGCGGCAACGCCTCCGGCGCCCTGGCCTGCAACCGTCATGAAGCGGCGCCGAGTGACCGTCTCACCCTCGAAGGCGCCGGGCATACCCCGGTCAATGGTGTATTTGGACTTGTGTTTGAGGCGCTTGTCAGCCACTGCGGGCTAACAATATCGAGGCGCGATTCAGGGCGACGCCGGGGGAGCCCCGGCACTTGTGCGCATCGCCTCTAGCGCATCGGGTGAGCCGGCCGAGACCAGCTCCTTGGCGTGGCGATGGGACTCGCTGGAACCCCAGCCGACCGCTCGCGCCCCGGCGTTCCAGACCGCCTCGGCGAGGGCACCGTCGCCGGCTCCCTGGGCGAGTGCGCTGAGCGTGATCGTGTCCGCAAGCTCGGCCACGGCGGGGGTGTCGCCGAGCGCCACCAGCCGCGCCAGGCCAACCGCATAGAGACGATCGCCTGCCAGCAGGCGCAGATCCGCATCGCCCACACGCACGACGCGGGGCGTGCAGTAGTGGAGCAGGTAGCCCTCGTAGATCGCCTCGACCAGCAGCTCGTACTCCTCCCTGCGGCCCTCCGCGCGCGGGCCCGCTGCGGCCGTCAGGGCGGGCCGGCCGGCCTCGGGCGCAGGCTCCTCGGCATCCTCCTCGAGCAGCCCGGCCATCAGGCCACCGCCGTCGCGCAGCAGCCGGCGCAGCTGTTCCAGGCCCGCGGGTCTCACGCCGCGGGCGCCGGCTGAGGCATGGCGGCAAAGGCCGCCTCGGCGGCCGCGAGGGTGCGCTCGATGTGCTCCTCGCCGTGGGCAAGGGAGGGGAACCAGGCCTCGAACTGCGACGGCGGCGCGTAGACGCCACGGCTCAGCAGCTCGCGCGCCCAGCTGCCATAGGCCTCAAGATCGCAGGCGCGGGCGTCCTCGAAGGAGGCGACCGGCCCGGGGTTGAAGAAGACCGTCAGCAGTCCGGGGGTGCTCTGGACATGCACGGGATAGTCGCCGGCCGCCTGGCGCAGGCCCTCGGCGAGGCGCGTCGTGGTGGACGCCAGGCGCCCGTAAGCGGTCTCGTCGAGCAGCTCGAGGGTCGCCAGCCCCGCGGCCACCGCGAGCGGGTTGCCCGACAGGGTGCCGGCCTGGTAGACGGGCCCAGATGGAGCCAGCATGCGCATCAGCTCGGCCGGCCCGCCCAGCGCAGCGGCCGGCAGGCCGCCACCGATCACCTTGCCCATGACCGTCAGATCGGCGCTTACCCCGGTCAGTTCCTGCGCGCCGCCGCGGGCCACCCTGAAGCCGCTGATGACCTCGTCGAGGATCAGCAGGGTGCCGTGGGCGAGCGTCAGCTCGCGAAGCAGTTCGAGCAGGCCGTCGCGCGGCGGGACCAGGCCCATGTTGGCGGGCAGCGGCTCGGCGATCACCGCGGCGGGTGGCTCACCTTCGGCGAACACGGCCCGCAGGGCCTCGGGATCGTTCCAGGGGATGACGAGGGTGTCGGCCGCCGCGCCCGCGGTCACGCCGGGGCTCGAGGGCAACGACTGCGTCGCCAGGCCCGAGCCGGCCTGTGCCAACAGGCCGTCCACGTGACCGTGGTAGGCGCCCGCGAACTTGACGATCCGCTCACGGCCGGTCGCGGCGCGGGCCAGCCGAACGGCCGTCATCGAGGCCTCGGTCCCCGAGGATGTCATGCGCAGCATCTCGACGCTCTCAAAGCGTGCGCAGACCTCTTCGGCGAGCCTCACCTCGCCCGCCGTGGGTGCTCCGAAGCTGGTCCCCCGCGCGGCCGCCTCGGTGATTGCCGCAAGCACCGCGGGGTGGGCGTGGCCGAGGATCAACGGCCCCCACGAGCAGACGTAGTCCACGAAGCGGTTGCCGTCCACGTCGATCAGCTCCGCGCCCTCGCCCCGATCCACGAACAGGGGGTTGCGCCCGATTGCCTGCATCGCCCGGACAGGCGAGTTGACGCCTCCGGGCAGGCGCGAGAGAGCGCGTCTGTAGAGCTCCTCCGAGCGCCCGTCGGTCAGTCCGGTCCCTGCGCTCGCCCGCTCGGCCATTGTCCGCGTGGCGCCTCGCCGGCTAGGCGTGACTGCGCTCCCACTCCTTGAATTCGTCGGTGAAATAGAGCAGCCGGATCTTCTTGAACTCGGTCGAGGAGTAGAGCGTCGCGCGCTCCTCGATGCCGGTGTCGGCGGCGATCGAGTCGAGCACCGCATCGCACTCCTCCTTGGAGCGCCCGTGGGCCATCGTGAACACCGAGTAGGGCCAGTCCGCGTAGGTGGGGCGCTGGTAGCAGTGCGAGATCCCCCGCACGGCTGCCATGCGACAGCCGATCTCGTGGATCTGCTCGTCGGGAACCTTCCAGACACCCATGCCGTTGGCCGAGAAGCCGGCGCGGCGGTGGTAGAGGATGGCGGCCACGCGGCGCAGCAGGCCGCGCTCCTGCATGGCGGCGAGATGGTCGAGCAGCTCCTGCTGGGAGAGGCCGAGCTTCGCGGCCGCCGGGGCGAATGGTTCGGGCGTCACGGGAAGGTCTCCCTGCACGGCGCGAATCACGGCGATGTCGCGCTCGTCATAGGGCTGGGCTTCGAGCTCGATCGGCTCTTTGGCCTCGGTGGAGGAGGAGAGCGACTCCGTGCCACCCTCCATTTCCAGGTCCATGCGGATCTTGAACAGCTTCAGCGTCGGCAACTGGCGGATCGACTCTGCGCCGGACTCGCGGGCCAGTACCTCGAGTGTTCCCTCGAGGCCCAGCGGGGAGTCGGGCTCGGTGGCGATCGTGAACCACAGGTTGAACTCGTGGTTGCGCAGGTAGTTGTGCGATACGCCCGGGTGCGCGTTGATCACCTGGGCGGCCCGGTGCGGGTAGTCGGGGTCGACCTTGGCAGCCACCAGCATCGAGGAGTAGCCGAGCGCCCGGGTGTCGAAGATCGGCGTGACCTGGCGGATGATCCGCTTGTCCAGGAGGTGCTGGACCCGGCTCATGACCTCCACTTCAGGGATGCCGGCCGCCTCGGAAACGTGGCGATAGGGCTGTGGGGCGATCGGGAAGCTGCCCTGCATCAGGTTGAGCAGACGACGGTCGACGTCGTCCAGCGCCACCGCGGCGCCGTCTTTGCGACTGCGGAGCTTTGGTGTGGCGGCGGCCGCGCGCTGCTTGTCGGCCTCGGTGATCAGGTCTGCTCGGCTAGCCATCTGGCTGCGTCCTTTGCGTGATAGGTGATGATCGTGTCGGCCCCCGCCCTGCGCAGTGAGGTGAGGATCTCGAGCACCGTGGCACGTTCGTCGAGGTGCCCGGCCTCGGCCGCTGCCCTGACCATCGCATACTCGCCGCTGACGTTGTAGGCCGCCACCGGCAACCCCGTCGCCTCCTTGACCGCCCGGATCAGATCGCCGTAGGCCAGGGCCGGCTTGACCATGACCATGTCGGCGCCCTCGCCGAGGTCGAGCAGCGCCTCGCGGACGGCCTCGCGGCCGTTGGCTGGATCCATCTGGTAGGAGCGCCTGTCACCGAAGGCCGGCGTTGATCCCGCCGCCTCGCGGAAGGGCCCGTAGAAGGCAGAGGCGAACTTTGCCGAGTAGGCCATGATGGGCGTATCGGTGAACCCCTCGCCGTCGAGCTCCTCGCGGATGGCGCCGACGCGGCCGTCCATCATGTCCGAGGGGGCAACGATGTCGGCCCCTGCCCGGGCATGGCTTACAGCGGTTCTCCCCAGCAGCTCGAGCGTCCCGTCATTGTCCACCGAGCCGTCATCGAGCAGCACCCCGCAGTGCCCGTGGCTCGTGTACTCGCACAGACAGACATCGGTTATGACCAGCAGCTCAGGCAGAGCCTCCTTGATCGCCCTGGCGGCAAGCTGAACGGCACCTTCGGCATCCCAGGCGGAGGAGCCCTGCTCGTCCTTCTCGACCGGCACGCCGAAGAGCATCACCCCCGGCAGCCCGAGCGCCGCGGCGCTGCGCGCCTCATCGAGCGCTTCGGCCACCCCCAGCCGCGCTATGCCGGGCATCGAGGCGATCGGCTCGGGGCCCGCAGGTGCGGACTCCAGGACGAACATGGGCAACACCATATGGCCGGCGCGCAGGTCGGTCTCGCGCACCAGCCCGCGCAACCCGGGGCTCGCGCGCAACCGGCGCATTCGTGTCCGCGGAAAGGCCATCTCCCATTCAGGTTAGAGCCTCGCGGGCCCCCCGGCGGGCGCCTGCGCGCCGTCTCTCAGGCGGCCCGGCCGCCGCGCAGGCCGAGCCGGGCGAGGGCGCCGAACACGGCGATCAGGCCGGCCAGGTGCGCCAGTGCAAGCCCGAGCGAGGGCGAGGAGCGGTTGACGGCGGCATCCAGGCCCTGCAATGCGGCCTTGAAGGGGAACACGAACGAGACCGCCGAGATGGCGCCATAGAGGCCCGAGCCGACCGCGCCGGAGGGGACCAGCGCCAGGAAGGCGACCGGCAGCGAGAGGACGAATGCCAGTAGCGAAGCGGCCCTGACCTCCTTGGCCAGCGCGCCGATGGCCACGCCCAGTGCGGCGAAGGCCAGCGCCCCGCCGGCACCGGCCAGCACCCACAGGCCGGCACGACTCCAGTCGAGCGATACGAATGCGCCCACCCCGCACAGCATGGCCAGGCCGACGACCAGAGCACAACCGGCGCCCAGCAGAGCCTTCTCGAGCAGCAGGCGCTCGGGCGAGAGGAGACCGCGGACGAGGCGCGCCAGCGTGTTCTCCTCCCGCTCCGCGGCCACGGAGCCGGCCGCCAGCAGCACGGCCACGAACATCAGCGAGATGGTCACCGCAACGACGACGGCGAACGTGTTCAACGGCGTCCGGCGACCGTGCAGCAGCGTGCTCTTGATCGCGATCGGCTGTCCGACCGTTGCAAGGACGCGCTTTGAGAGCGTCAGGTTCTGGGCGGCAAAGGCGGCGAACTCATCGACCCGTTCGAGCGCAGTGCGGTCGGGACCGGGCGGCGTGCGGGCGATGACCCGGCCGAGCACCGCCGGTATACGTTCGAGGCCGATCAGGTTCGACGGGGCACCCAGCGCACCGATGTCCCCGCCCCGCAGCAGCGCATTGATCGCCTGGGCGGCCGCCGACTGGATCTGTTCGGAGAAGCCCAGGTTGGCCTGGGACAGCGCCGAGCGGAGCTCGGATTGCACGAGCGACTGCTGCAGCGCATCGCCGTTGTAGATCACTTCGAGCCGGCCCGCCTCGGTGCCCGAGCCGACCCTGGCCGCGAGGTCGGCAGGGATGACGACGGCTGCCAGGACTTCCGCGGAGGTGACCTTGCGGACCGCTTCGGCGCGCGTCGGGACGGAGACCGCATCGACCTGGCTGAAGAGCTCCCTGGCGTAGCGGCTGACGCTGACCCGCTGCGTACCCACCTGGATGGTCTGCCCCGCGGGCGTCTCATCGACGATCGCCACGCGCGGCCTCTGGGGGCTGCGCGAGATGGCCAATCCGATCAGCAGGGCGATCGCCACGGGATAGATGACAAGCAGCGCCACCAGCAGCCGCGAGCGCCGCAGGATCAGCAGGTCCTTGCGAAGCAGCGATCGCATCAATCCTGCTCCCCGGCGTCCTGGAGCCCGCCGAGCATCTCCAGCATCGCCTGCTCGAGGTCCGCTCCGGCCTGCGGATGGCGCTCGAGCAGCTGTGCGGGCGTGCCGTCGAAGACGAGCCGCCCGGTGGCCAGGAGCAGGAGCCGGTCTGCGTGGCGCTGGGCCTCCGCGGCATCGTGGCCGGAGAAGACCACCGCTGTGCCCGCGGCCGTGCGCCGGGAGAGGAACTGCCACAACCGCCGGCGCTGGGCGCCGTCAAGGGCGGCCGAGGGCTCGTCCAGCGCCAGCACGGGCGGATCTGCGATCAGCCCGATGGCCACGTTGACGCGCTGGCGGTTGCCGCCGGAGAGGCGTCCCACGGGGTCGCCGGCCCGCTCGCCGAGACCGGTCTGGACGAGCATCTCGGCGACCGCCGCGCGCGGCTCGACGACGCCCTCCAGGCGGGCGAACAGCTCGAGGTTCTCGGCCACCGAGAGCTTTGCGTAGAGGGCGCTCTGCTGGGGCACCCAACCGACCTCCCCCGGCGTAGGGCTGACCGTCCCGGAGCTTGCCTGCTGGACCCCCGCGATGATCGAGAGCAGCGTCGTCTTACCCGCCCCGTTTGGCCCGAGGACAGCGATCAGCTCGCCCGGTCCAGCCTCGAAGCTGACCTCGCGCAGCGCCTTGACCCCGCCGTAGTTCTTGCTAAGCGCGGTGACGCGCAGGGCGGCACTCACAGCAGCTCGCGCCGCGAGGTATCCCAGCGTTCGAGGGTCAGATGCCGACTCAGATAGACGGTTGTCTCCCGCAGCACCGAAAGGATCGGCAGCGCCACCAGGGCACCGATCACACCGTCCAGCTGCAACCCGAGCAGCAGCGCGAAGATGACCAGCAGCGGGTTGATGCGCAGGGTGTGCCCGAACACCTGCGGCGCGACGACATGCCCCTCGAGCTGCTGCAGGCCGATGAACAGCACGACCACCCAGACCGCCACGATCGGTTCGGTCAGCAGCGCGACCAGCACGGGCGGGATCGCCCCGAGGATCGGACCGACGTATGGGATCAGCTCCATGACCCCATAGAAGACGCCGAACGCCAGCGCGTACTTGCGCCCGTCCGGGAAGATCCCGATGACCCCAAAGATGTATAGGGACAGGCCCGCCGAGAGACCCATGACGGCACTGAACAGCAACTGGCCGCCGACGTAACGCGAGACGGCCCGCTGTACCAGGACGGGATAGTCGTCTGCCCGCGTACCGTCGCCATCGGGCAACAGCCGCCGCGCCAGGCTGCCGATCTGCGGGCCGTAGAGGAGCATGTAGACGGACAGTACGAAGACCAGCACCAGGTCGAAGATGGCGCTCGCGATTTCGGTCAGCAGGGCGCCCCCGAATGAGGCGAATTTGCCGGCGCTCTTGGCAACTTTGTCCTGGATGGTCTGGAGTGCCGTTTTCCCGTTCTTCGTCAGTTCCAGGTGGACCCCGTTGCGGCTCAGCGTTCGTTCCAGTTTGGCGAGCTGCTGGTTTGCTTCTTCGACGATGTGCGGAAGGTTGTTCGAGAACGTGCGCACCTGATGGGAGATAGGGTTCGCGAGCAGGAAACCGATGCCGGCCAATGTCAAGAAGAACGCGAGGTACACGGCGAGCACCGCAAGCCCGCGCGGCAGGCGCGTACGGTGCACGAACCCGACGGCCGGGTTGAGGATCAGCGCGATCAGCCCGGCAACGATGAACAGCAGCAAGACTTTGCCGGCCGCTTTGGCCAGCGCATACACGGCCAGGATCGCCAGGGGCAGCAGCACCAGCTGCACCCAGCGGGGCACGACGGCACGCGGTGGGGGCTCCGGGTGTCCCTGCGCGGGCTGCTCCGGCTGGCCCGCGGCCAGCTCGCGCTCCTGCTCGCTCGGAGGCTCCGCCTCGGGTCGGGGCACCGCAGATGCTTCGCCGCTCACCTTCCTCCCACCATGGCTCCAGTATGGCTGAGGGGCAGGCGGCCGCCGCGGCGGCACGGATCCTGTTCGTCGGGGACGTCGTCGGCGGCATCGGCCGCCAGACGCTGCTGGACTGCCTGCCGGTTCTGCGCGAGCGCCACGAGCTGACCTTCGTGGTCGTCAACGGCGAGAACGCCGCGGGCGGCCTGGGGATCACGCCCAAGAACGCCGACCAGATGTTCGCGGCCGGAGTCGACGCGATCACGCTCGGCAACCACACCTACCATCGCCGCGAGATCTATCCCTATCTGGAGAGCAGCCAGCGGATCGTGCGCCCGGCCAACTTCCTGCGCAGCCAGCCCGGCCGGGGCGTCTGCGTGGTCGAGCACGCCGGGGTGCGCCTGGGTGTGGTCAACATCAGCGGCAACCTCTACCTGCGGGCCGGGCGCTCGGCGTTCACGGAGATCGAGGTCGCCCTGGGAGAACTCGGGGAGGTCGATCACATCCTGGTGGACGTCCATGCCGAGGCGACCTCGGAGAAGATCGCCATGGGCTGGCACCTGGACGGGCGCGTGAGCGCAGTCGTGGGCACGCACACCCACGTGCCGACGGCCGACGCGCGTGTCCTGCCGGGCGGGACCGCCTACATCACCGACGTCGGCATGACCGGCCCGCGGGGCGGGGTGATCGGGGTCAAGCGCGAGCAGGCCATCCAGTCGCTGTTGACACAGATGCCTGTCCGCTTCGAGACCTCCGAGGAGGACCCCTGGCTGATGGGGGTCGTGGTCAGCTGCTCAGAACGGCTTCGCGCAGACTCGATCGAGCAGGTTCTGATGCCTCGCCCTTCCTCCGGCTGACCGGCTCGCCGAAACGTCCCAACAGGGCCAGGATGGCCAGCGGGAAGAACCACGGGATGTAGAGGTAGAACCAGTATTCGATGCCGCACTGGATCGCGATGATGACGGCGGCGCAGGCGGCCGACAGGCCCACCATGTCCATTCGGCGGGGCACGAGGGCGAGGATGACGGCAAACGCGACGATGGCGATCTCGACGCCGTGCTCCACCCCCCTCCACGAGTACAGGCCCCAGACCGAGAAGGGCGCGTCGCGGTTGCCCTGATAGGCCACGGTCCGCTCGTAGAGCGTATGCAGCGAGTTGTGATCGAGGACCGGGATGAAAGCGAGCGAGCCCGCCACGAGGAAGCCGGCTATGAACAGCCCGTATGCCAGCGGCCTGCGCCGCGGGGAGACCTGGCGCAACGCGTCCGTCGCCAGCAACGGGGCCAGCGCCAGGGGGGCGAACTTCGTCAGCCCGGCGAGCGCCGCCATCGCACCACGGGTGGCCGTGGCGACGCTCGAGCGGTAGCTGGCAGCCAACAGTGCGGCCAGGCTCAGGCAGGCCACGAGGGTGTCGTTGGAGTTGCTCTCGAGGGTGAACATGGTGAATGGATAGGCCACCCAGGCATATGCCAGGGCGACGCCGAGAGTCGGCCCGCGCATGCGCCGGCCGATCAGGAACAGCAGCGCGGTTGCCAGCAGGTCGAAGAAGATGGCGGCGCCGTGGGAGGCGGGAAGGTCATCCCAGGCACTGCCGCCGCCGAAGATCTTCTGAAACGGCAGATAGGCCTCGTAGTTGACCGGCCCGTAGGTGTCGCCGTGTTCGTTGTCGGAGGGATAGTTGCCGTAGAGGGGCTTCCCCTCGGCGACTCTCTGCGCACCGATGACCCCCGCGTAGCCCACGTCCACGACATTGGAGTCCGTCACGTTGAGGGCGATCCGGAAGCCGATCAGAAAGATGACCGCCAGCGCCAGCCACGGAACCGGCACCGCCAGGTGCAGCGGCCCGGGGCGGGCGCGCCCCTCGCGGGGACGTCGCATCAGCGCGAGCATGCGCGCGAGCAGATAGATCAGGGGCGGATAGGCGAGCGGGACGGACAGTCCGATGCGGGCGTGGTTGAAGTAGGCCAGCGAGACCGAGAAGGAGAGCAGGACCAGAAGGTCGAGGTTGATCAGCGAGAGCGGACGGCGGTAGTTCAGAAACGGCACCAGGAACAGAACGCAGAGGGGCAACCAGACGTAGAGCGAGTTGACATGGCGTCCGAATGCTCCCGGGTAGCCGCGGGCCATCGTCCATGCGACCTGGAAGCCTGTCCACTGTTCGAGGACCCGGCCGGTGAGGTCGTCGATGATGATCTGGGCGACCTCCTTCTTGCCGCCCTTTGTGAAGTAGCTGACCTGCCAGTGAAAGGCCGGCTTCAGGTAGGCGCCGGCGTAGGCCCCCGGGTGTTCGCGCAGCAACTGCTTCGTCCGCGGCAGTCGCGCGGCGATCGCCAGGACCTGATCGGCGCTCAGGCGCCGGCCTGCGGGCGCAACCGTGGAGCGTGGAACAGGAATCGGCGCTTCGGGGCTGGCGGCACGGGTGAAGGACCCGGGGGGCGAACCGGTGCTCGCCCCGGTCAGCCGCGGGGCAACAGGCGAGGTCGTGCTGCCCGCTGCCATCGCGCCTGTCGACAGGACCGCAAAGGCCAGCAGGCAGACGCATGCTGCGAACAGGCTCCGCATCGAGGAAGCGTAGGCCAAGCGGGCCCGCATGGGGCGCAGGGGAGCGCTCAGCGAACCACCGTCAGCGCCAGGGTGAAGGGCGCCGGGGTGAGCCCGGAGGCACTGTCCGTGAGCGCCGCCCGGTAGCTGCCCGGTGACAGCGGGCGACTGCGGGTGCGCCCGCTGAGGGCGACACGCGGGCCATGCTCATTGGCCTCCTTTCGCCCTCCGGCGACATGCGCTCAACGCAGCGCGCGGCGTGGGAGTGGCTCCGGCAGGCCGAAATGCCCGAGCACGAGGGGCGCGAGGTCGCGGATCGCCCACAGGGCCGGCTCGGGGTCGGGCAGCTCGAGGCCGCACATGACCAGCGCGCCCAGCGAGTCGCAGGCGTGCAGCGAGCCGTGGCTGCCCCCGCCGACGTGGGCCTGGCGGCCCCAGTCGATGAACTCGTAGCCGGGGGCCGCCGAGAGCAGGACCTCGCCGGAGGTCGGGCAGAGCAGCGCAGCCCAGGTGCGGGCCAGGGCATCGGGGTAGGACGGGCTGGAGAGGCGCCCCTCGACGACCGTCGCATCGAGCGTCGCCAGCTGGCCCTCGATGCGCCAGGCCAGGCCGCGCTCGTCACGCGTCTCGCCGCCGGGGGCGAAGCGCAGCTCACCGTGGCGAGGGCTGAGGATGACTCCCTCGCGCGGGCGCTCGTGGGCGTCACGCTCGAGCCACATGATCAGGTCGATCCCCGCGATGCCCTGGGCTATGGCCGTCACCGAGGCGCGCATGGCGTCGCGCTCTGACTCCTGCAGTGCATAGACCATGGCGGCGCGCTGGGAGGGGCAGACGGCGATCCGCGGCTCGAGGTCCGCACTCGCGCCGCGCGAGCCGCGTGCGGGACGGGCCGGGCCGAGGACACCCAGCTCGGCCACCTCGTCCTGGAGCGCGATCGTCTCGCTGACGGGCGCCTGGGAGTGATCGGCCATGACGATGATGGCGTGCTCGTCCAGGAAGCGGTCGAGCCCGCCCGCGGCCTCGGCCACCCGGGCGAGCTGCAGATCGGCCTGGGAGATCGATTCGACCTGGGCGTCGGGGCCCTTCTTATGGGAGTACCAGTCGTTGTCTGGCAGGGACAGCAGCAGGAAATCGAACAGGTCGTGCTCGACCATGTAGGCCGAGACGCATCCGGAGTGGCGGTCGCGCACTCCCGGCATGCCGAGGACCGAGCGGCAGCCCGTGGGCTGGGAGGCGAAGATGTCCGCGTAGAACAGCTCGCGGGGCCCCATGACCGGGTGGCGCATCAGCGCCGATGCAACCCGCGTCAGGGCGCTGTCGCGCTGCGGCTCATGACGGTGGCGGCCGCGGTACATCAGGTAGGTCGTCCCGGCGGTGCGCACCTGCGCGTCATCGAGGCTCTCGAAGACCGTCAACGTCTCGGCGGCCAGGTGGGCGCGGTTCATGTTGTAGACCGTGTCGGTCAGCTGCCGCGCAATCCCGAAGCGCTGCACCGCGCGGAAGCTCGATCCGTACTCAACGTAGCGGTGCTCCTCACGGTGAAACCAGTTCATGGCCGGGATCCGGTGCGCGTCCTGGGCCACTCCGGTGACGATCGAGGCGGCGCAGACGGGCGTCACGGAGGGAAAGGCGGCGACGCACCCCGGCACGTAGCGGCCCTCCTGGACGAGCCTGGCGAGGACCGGCGCGGACCCCGCCTCGATGGCCCGCTCGAGCATCTGGGGGGCCATGGCGTCGATGACGCAGAGAACCAGCTTGGGTGGCTTGGCGGGCAAGGCGGTCTTGCGCCTCAGCGGCGGAGGATCCGCAGGCCGGCGTACTTCTCCCCGGCGCGGGCCCGCCTGCGCACGAGGAACCAGACGAACGCCGCGAGGGCGATGTAGCCGAGGGGATGCAGCAGCGCCACGAGCGCGGCCAGGACGACGGCAACGGCGTCGAGATAGACCGTCAGCGCCTCACGCGCGGCGCGGTCCTGCAGGCGCCTGCGCGCCCCGGCGATCACCGGTCCGGCCGCCCACTGGGACAGCGCCGCCGCCAGCAGTCCGCCGATGAGACCGGGCCACCAGGCGTCGCCGTGGTCGGCGAGGGTGCCGGCGAAGAGAACGGCCCCGGAGCCGTAGGCCAGGCCGGTGACGGCGGCCGCCAGCGGGGCGACGGGCGACTCCGAGCGCGAGTCCATCGTCGGCGCCAGGCCCAGCAGCAGCTGCAGGGCGTAGGCGAGCGCCATGACGATGACGACCAGCAGCAGCCACCAGCCCTGCTGCAGGAAGTGGAAGCTGCCGTGATCGAAGGAGACGCCCAGGGCATCGGAGGATCCGAGGGCGCCGGCCAGCAGCAGTGGCAGGAACGGCCGCAGGCCGCAGGCCGCGGCCAGGCCCAGGCCGAGACCGATGTAAAAGAAGGTTCCGTTCATTGAGATGGACTCGGGCGGTGCGCTACCGTCCACTCACAGGGCGGTCCGCGATCGGCCAGGACGATAGACGACCCGTCCGGCCGGTTGGGTCGCGTGCGAGGTCGCAGAGCCTCGGCGGCGAATAGGAACCAGGCAAATGGAGCGATCGGGAAGCGGATCTTCAGGCGGCGGGCACGGCGCTCGCCCGGCGGCACACGAGCTGGCTCGCTACGAGGCCCTGTTCGCGGCGCGCACGCGCGGCATGAAAAGCTCGGCCATGCGCGAGATGATGGCCCTCACCGAGCGCCCCGATGTGATCTCCCTCGCCGGGGGCCTGCCCGACACCTCGACCTTTCCGCCTGAGCTGTATGCCCGCCTGATGGCCGACGTGGCCGAGAGCTCTACCGCCCGGGCTCTGCAATACGGCCCCACCGAAGGGATGGCCGCGACGGTCGACTGCATCGTCGAGGTGATGGCGGCCGAGGGCACCAGGGTGGACCCGGCCGAGGTGATCGTGACGACCGGCGGACAGCAGGTGCTCGACCTGGTCTGCAAGACGCTGATCGACCCTGGTGACGTGATCGTGGCCGAGGCGCCGACATACCCGGGGGCGGTGCCGACCTTCAGCGCCTACCAGGCCGATGTGGAGCAGATCGACATCGACTCCGACGGCATGCCGATCGATGCCCTGGAGAGCACCCTTGATCGGCTGAGCGCCGAGGGCCGGCGACCAAAGTTCATCTACACGATCCCCAACTTCCAGAACCCGGGCGGGGTGACGATGTCCCTGCCCCGCCGGCGCCGGCTGATCGAGGTGGCCCGCGAGCGTGAGCTGCTGATCCTCGAGGACAACCCCTACGGCCTGCTCCGCTATGAGGGCGAGCCGCTGCCGACACTGCACACGCTCGACGCTCAGGCGGCCGGCCGCGGCGGCTCCTCGGACCTGGTGATCTACCTGGGCACCTTCTCGAAGATCCTGGCGCCTGGCCTGCGGCTCGGCTGGGCGGCGGCGCCCCGGCCGGTGCTCGAGAAGCTCAACCTGGGCAAACAGGGCGCGGACCTGTGCTCCTCACCGGTCACCCAGATGTTCGTGGCGGCCTACTTCGAGCGGGGCGAGGAAGCCGGCATGGGCTGGCGCGACTACGTCGAGTCGCTGCGCGGCCTCTACCGCACCCGGCGGGATGTCATGTTGGAGGCGCTCGAGCAGCATTTCGGCGGAGGTGCCAGCTGGACGCGGCCCGAAGGCGGGCTGTTCGTCTGGGCGACCCTTGACGATCGAATAGACACGACCGACCTGTTGGCCCGCGCACGGGACACGAAGGGCGTGGCCTTCGTCCCTGGAAGGGCAGCCTTCGTGGACGGCCGCCGTGGCTCGTCCTCGATGCGCCTGAACTTCGCGGGCATCCCCGAGCCGAAGATCAGGGAGGGCATCCGGCGCATCGGCAGTGCGATCTCCGAACAGGCCGGGCTGCTGGGCTCGCTGAGCGGCTCGCCCGTGCGCAGCGCGCCCGTCTCCGAGCCTCGCAAGGAGAGCCTGGAGAACGCTCCGCTGGCCGACGTCGTGGCGCTTCCCCGCCGCGAGGGCGGCGCGCCCGAGCGCCGCCGCCGAGACCGATGAAGGTCGCTGTCCTGCAGGGCGGACGCTCGCTGGAGCGCTCGGTCTCGCTGCGCTCCGGCGCCCAGGTTCGTGACGGTCTGGGACGGCTGGGCCACGAGACGATCGCGATCGACACCGACACCGAGCTGGTCAACAGGCTGATCGCCGCCGCGCCCGATGTCGTCTTCGTCGCCCTTCACGGCCGCGACGGAGAGGACGGCACGATCCAGGAGGTACTCGAAGCGCTGCGCCTGCCCTACACCGGCTCGGGACCGGCGGCCTGTGTGCGGGCCACGGACAAGATCCTTGCCAAGCACCTGATGCGAGCCGCGGGCATTCCCACTCCGCCCTACTTCGCGTTGCACGAGACGGTCGTCAAGGAGCTCGGGGGCGGCGCGGCGCTCGCGTCCGTCGAAGGCGAGCTGGGCTTCCCCATGGTCGTCAAGCCGGCCCATGGGGGCTCGGCGCTGGGTGTCAAGTTCGCCCGCCAGGACTCCGAGCTGCCGGGCGCAATGGTGGGCGCCTTCTCCTACGACGGCCGGATCCTGCTCGAGCGCCACGTGCGCGGCCGCGACCTGGCCGTCTCGATCGTCGAAGGCGACGGGAGCGCGGAGGCCCTTCCGGTCGTCGAGGCGGTCCCACGCGAGGAGGACTTCTATGACTACGAGTCCCGTTACGGAATCGGCATGACCACCTTCGTATGTCCCGCCGAGCTGGGAGATACGACAACCGCTCGCGCCCAGCAGCTGGCCCTCGAGGTCTACGAGCTGCTGGACTGCCGCGGCTTCGCACGGGTTGACCTGATGCTCGAGGAGGACTCCGGCGAGCTGTGGGTACTGGAGACCAACGTCGTCCCCGGCCTCACCGAGACGAGCCTGCTGCCCCAGGCCGCCGACGCCGCGGGGATCGGCTTCGACGAGCTGCTCGAGCGAATCCTCGCGAGCGCCCTGAAGCGTCAGCTGTCGCCGGCGGCGAAGTCCTCTGGCGATACCTGATCCAGGAACTCCTTGAACTTCTCGACGACGTCCTCCGACTCCTCGACGTCATGCTCGAACTCGATGGCCGACTCGGAGATGACCTCCTCGGCGGCGAAGATGGGTGCCCCCGAGCGGACGGCCAGGGCGATGGCGTCGCTGGGCCGCGAATCGATCTCCAGCTCGCGGCCGGCCACGCTGAGGGTGATGGAGGCGAAAAAGGTGTTCTCGCGCAGCTCGGTGACGGCGACCTGTGTGCATTTGACGTCCAGCTCGCCCAGGATGTCGCACATCAGGTCGTGCGTCATTGGCCGGGGCGTGCCGGCACCCTGCAGCTTCATCAGGATCGATGCGGCCTCGGGGTGCCCGATCCAGATCGGCAGGAACTTGTTGCCGTCAACGGTCTTCAGCAGCACGATCGGCTGCTTGCCGACCATGTCGAAGCTGACGCCGTAGATCACCATCTCCTGCAAAAGGATCCTCCGGAAGGTGCGAGAGTCAGAGTATAGGTGTGGATTATCCGGCCGCCTGAGCGGGTCCGGAGGGGTGTGCCATGCCCGCGGCGGGGATCGATCCAGCCACGTCAGGCCTTGGCGCGAAAGCTCCAGAGCTTGTTGCCCAGGAAGCTCAGGGGCGTCGCCGCGGCCACCGCGATCGCCTGTGCCGGCACCTTGGACATGCCCCCCGACTCGACGAGCAGGGTCAGGGCCAGCAGGCTGATGATCTCCGTGAGGAAGCTGACGAGCAGAAAGCGCATGGCCTGGTGGTGTGCCACTCCTTCACGCGCGTCGAACGTCCAGTGGCGGTTCCAGAAGAAGTTGTTGGCGACCGCCACGATCCAGGCCGCCACCGAGGCCACGCGGTACTCGACTCCCCCACCATGGACGAGGAGTGTGTAGACGGCCAGGTTGACGACGAATCCGAGACCGCCGACCAGGCCGAAGCGCACCAGCTGCAGCCAGTTGGCCGGGCGGCGCATCCCATGTAGAAGGCGAGCGTGGGGTCGCAACCCCACGGCCGTGGCTTCATCGTGCATCGCTTCAGGTTAGCGAGCCCCGGGGGCGGACGCCCGCGCTAGCCTAGGTGCATGGTTCCCGCCCCCTGGCTGCGGCTCGCCTCGTGCTGCGGGCTGACCTGCCTCGCGTTGAGCGGCTGCGGCAGCTCCGGCGGAGGCTCTCACGCACCTGCTGGCGCCGTCGGCGGGGGCGCGATTCGTTCCGGGCCGCCGGTGGCCAGCAGCGCCAAGGCTCAGGCCTCCACCAAGGAGGTAGCCGACCCGCTGGAAGGGAAGAGTTATCCCGCCCCGGCCAGCGTCCACCACGCGACTGCCGCGACGCCGACCAAGGCAAGCGCGGCCGTCGTTGCCGCCGGTGCTCCCTCCGACGCTGAAATCAAGGCCGAGCTGCAGCAGATGGCGGCCGTGGAAAAGAGCGCCCGCGGAGCTCATAAGCTTGCCCTCACGCCCGTGCCGGGCGGCGAGTCGGTCGGCGGCGACGGTCAGATACCCATCCCCACGGGGGTGCCCGAAGTGATTCAGAAGGTCGTCGCGGGCGCCAACGAGATCGCCGACTTCCCCTACGTCTACGGCGGCGGGCACGCTTCGTTCGTGGACAACGCCTACGACTGCTCGGGCTCGGTCAGCTACGCCCTGGCCGCCGGTGGCCTGTTGAGCCAGCCCGAGACCTCCGGCGAACTGGAGCACTGGGGCGTGGCGGGTCCGGGCCGCTACATCACCGTCTTCGCCAACGCCGGGCACACCTACATGTATGTCGACGGAATCCTCTACGACACGGCCGGGCGCAGCGGTGTCTACGCCTCGCGCTGGCAGGTCCAGCCGACCGACAACGCGGGCTACGTCGTGCGCCACTACCCGGGTTACTAGCCGCCGTGGCCGCGCTCCTGCTCCATCATCTGCCGCTGGCCCTCGACGGTGAATCGGCCGGCAACAACAGCACAGGCCTGGCTGTCATCTCGGTGGCATCCATGGCCGGCGGCTACCTGCTGATCGCCGGCCTGTGGTGGTTCGTCTTTCGCGACAAGGCCCGCGCACGCCGGCGCGAACGCGACAAACACCCTGAGTGAGCGCGCGGCCCCCGTGGGGGCCTGCGGCTCAGCCGGCCAGCGTGACCGAGCTGAGAATGGTTGTCGTCAGCGGGCTCTTGGAGGCGGCGTCGCGGACGTACATCTGGAGTAGCAGCGCCACTTTGTGAGCCTTGCGCAGGCGGGTGGCGATCGACTTGGTGAACTTGATGTGCACGGTGCTCGAGCCGGCCTTGGTCGTCACGAGGACCGCCCGGGCGATCACGACCTCCGGCGGCGTGCCGGCGGGCAGGCCCGTCGCCCGCGTGCCGTGCAGCTTGAGCTTCTTGGCCAGCGCGGCCGTGATCAGGACGTTGAAGTGGCCCGCCACCTGCTCGTTGACCGAGTAGTGGACCGCAAGGCCGCCCCGAAGCGTCGTCTTGAGCGAGCGCGAGGTGATCGCGGCGGCGGCCACGGGGTTGGCGGGCGTACCGGAGCCCGTCGTGCCGGTCGAGCCGCCCGTCGTGCTCGTGCTCGTGCCCGTGCTGGTCGTGCTGCCGGTCGTGCCTGTCGCCGGCGGTGTTTCGACCGGAGGCGCCGGAGGCGGGGGCCCGAGGACCGAGACTTCCTGTTCAGTCTGGTTGACGTCTCCGCCGACGTCCGTGACCTTCAGTTTGACGTAGTAGGTGCCGCCGTAGGCGAAGGTGTGGAAGACCGAGGCGGCGCACGGGCTGAGCCAGGGCGCTTCGCACATCGGGGCGCCGGGCGCGAAGCCTGTCACTTCAGGAGTGCCGTCGCCGAAGTTCCAGCTGTAGGTGGCGTAGGTCGCCGCCGGGGGGCCGCCGTTCGGGAAGTTGATGCCGGCGTTCTGGGTGATGTTGGACTCCATGCCGTCGAAGCTGACCACTTCGCCCGCGTTGACGGGGTTGGGTGCCGTGAATTTCGCTTGCAGGTTCGTGCCTTTGACGCATTTCACTCCCGGGTAGTCCAGGCGGACACCCGCGAGGTTGAACGCGTCACTGAGATAGGCCGGCATGCCGTTGATGGCCTGGTTCTTGAGGTTTCCCGCCAGCGTGCCTTCCTCCGGCACGTTTGAGCCTTCAGTGGGGCCAAAGAAGAAGCGGCACTCGTCGCCGGCCTCGGCTTTGTAGCTGTCTTTCCAGGAGTTGAGCAGAGGGTCGGTGACGATGTTCTCCTGCTGGAGCCAGAGCTGGTTGTCGATCAGGTCGAACAGAGCGTGGTCACAGGCACCGTCGTACTGGTCTGGGCATGGGATCTGATTCGGCTCCTCGTCCCCCGTGGCGCCGTCCTGACATTCCTCCCCGGGGCGCTGGTCTTCGCTGAGCAGGTGGAAGTCCCCGTACTCGCCGGCCGAGTCCCACGGGACCACTCCGTAGAGGAGCGTGTTGGCGTCGCCCGTGGCCAGGCCGCCCGGGTTGAGGGCTGCGTGGTAGCTGCAGAAGCTGTTGTCGTAGCTCGTTTCGGTTTCGGCAGCGGTCGAGCAATTGCCGGTGGCACCGCCTTCGTCCAGGCAGACCGTCGCACCTGGGGGGGTGATCAGGAAGTAGACCGTCGACATCCCCTTGGGAAGGCCGTGTGAAGCGACGAAGTTCTGGATCTCTGCCGAGACCTGGTTGGCCGACAGACAGACGCTTTTTCCGCCTTCGCCGAGCCTGTCTGCAGGCGCGAAGGGGTTCGGGTCGGTACAGCCGTTGGTCGGGTAGGGGGTCGTGTCGGTGTAGGCGCCGCCGAACACGTCTTTGTAGGCCGCCGGAGCGTTGGTCTTGTCGTCGTACTGAGCGAGGACCGAGTAGTTGTTGCTGAAGGCACCGCTGTCGGCACCAACGTCGTGAAGGAACGTGTCGATCCCTTCCTGCCAGTCGCCGTGAATGTGGTCGCTCGGGAATTCTCCCTCCGCGGGATCCCAGTAGACGACGAAGACTTTCTCGTTGTGGAGGACCGGGTTGCCTTCGGGGTTGGCAAAGGTCTTGGCCGACGTTTTACCGGTGGCCCCTGAGCGACGGGCCACACCCACGGTCGAGCCGTCCACCGTGACGACTTCGGCGGTAGCGGCCGCGGCGAAGGCCAGGGTGGCGCAGAGCGCCAGGAGGACGAGAAGGATCGGCGTGCGCAGACGCCGGAGGCTCGAGCTGCGGCTCGGCAGGTTGGGCAACGACGGCAAGTTGGTCACGAGCCTCTCATCGGCAGGCTCGGCGCGTTCCCTTAGCCCTCTGGACCGCCGGTCTTCGCCGGGGCCCCTGGACTGCCATTCCGTGTCCGTCGCCTGACAGGATGCGCCTGCCATTAAGTCCAACGCCCGTTGCAAGGTTCGCGCGGAGGACCCGAACGAACGATCAGGAGGTGTGTTCGCAGAACCTCGCCATCTGCTCGGGGGAGAGCCCCTGCTGAAATCGGCGCCTCGTAGGCTGAGAGCGCTGCACGGCAGGGACTGCTAGCGACGTGGTGAGCTCGCACCCGGCTACGCGCTCGCGTGCGCGCAGAAGCCTCTGGATTGCCGCCAGCTGCATGCTGCTGGTGGCCGGCACGATCGCCGCCCTGCTGGGTTCGCGAGCGGTCAACCGGACCGACAGCGACAAGGAGCGCCTGGCCTTCCACCTGGCAGCCGACGACGTCACCTCGACGCTCAAGCTCGCCCTCCAGCACGAGGAAGACCTGGTCGTCAACGCCAGCGCCTTTGTCACCGGCACCCCCGACCTCTCCCCGCTTCGCTTCGACCGCTGGCTGCAGTCGGTACGGGCGTTGCAGCGCTACCCCGAGCTGCTGAACATCGGGCTCGTCGCGCGCGTCCCCGCTGCGCAGCTGGGCAGCTTCCAGAAGGCCCTGGCCCGGGCGCCTGTCGAACCGCTGGGCCCACACAGCTCGGGCCCCGATGAACCCTTCACCATCTTCCCGGCCGGCCAGCGGCCCTACTACTGCTTTGCCATCGCCGGGCAGTCGCGCAGCCTCGCGAGCTATCTGCCTGCAGGCCTTGACTACTGCGCCCTGGCCGGTGGGCTGGCCACCGCCCGGGACACGGGCCAGACCAGCTACGCCCCCTTCCGGACCACGGCCACGCTGACGCTGGGGGTTCAGACGCCCGTCTACAGGGGCGGCCTCGTGCCCGCCACGACCGCCGGGCGCCGGCGCGCCTTCATGGGCTGGCTCGGGGAGCTGCTCGAGCCGACCGTCCTGCTCAAGACGGCCCTGCAGGGCCACCCCAACACGGCCGTGGCCCTGAGCTACGACTCGGGCGCATCGCACATCGTCTTCCGTAGCGGCCCCGGACACGAGCGCGGGCTCTCCAGGACGATCAATCTCCACAACGGCTGGACGGTGCGCACGGCCGCCGCGGGACCGGCGGGTGGGGTCCTCGGCGACCCCCACGCACTGACCCTGCTGATCGGGGGGATTCTCCTGAGCCTCATGTTCGCCGCCCTCACCTACGTCCAGGGCACGGGCCGGATGCGGGCGCTCTCGCTGGTCGCCGAGAAGACCCGCGAGCTCTCCCACCAGGCCCTTCACGACGCTCTCACGGGTCTGCCCAACCGGGCGCTGGTACTCGACCGGGCCGAACAGATGCTGGCCCGCACAGCCCGCTCCCCCGGCACCGCCTCCGGCGCCCTGTTCGTCGACGTTGACGGCTTCAAGCACGTCAACGACAACCTCGGCCACGCTGCCGGCGACGTCCTGCTGAGGACCGTCGGCGAGCGTCTGCAGGGCACCGTCCGCAGTCAGGACACCGTCGGGCGCCTCGGCGGCGACGAGTTCGTGGTGCTGGTCGAATCGAGCGCCGAGGAATCCACGGCCGACCTGCTCGCCGACCGCCTCGTCGAGGCGCTGCGTGAGCCGGTGGACCTCGGCGACGGGAGCGCGGGGGTCTCGGTCACAGTAAGTATCGGCGTGGCCGTCGGGCAGTACTCCACGCCCGACGGGCTGCTGCGCGACGCCGACCTGGCGCTCTATGCCGCCAAGGCCGCCGGGCGCGACCGCTACTCGCTGTTCGACGCCAGCATGCACGAGGGCGTCGAAGGCCGGGTGGCACTCGAGCTGGACCTCGCCGAGGCGCTGCAGAAGAAACAGTTCTTCCTGCTCTATCAGCCGATCTTCGACCTGGCCAGCGGCCGCCTCGAGGGAGTCGAGGCGCTGCTGCGCTGGCGCCATCCGGTGCGCGGCATCGTCTCGCCGGACGAGTTCATCCCACTGGCCGAGGAGAGCGGGATGATCGTGGCCATCGGACGCTGGGTGCTGGGCGAGGCCTGCCGCCAGGCGCGGGAATGGGCCGTTAAGGGCGGGCGTACCCTCGGCATCTCAGTCAACGTCTCCGCCGAGCAGCTGGGGCGCGAGGATTTCGCGGGCGACGTGCGCGGTGCACTGGGGGAGTCCGGTCTGGACCCCGCGGCGCTGATGATCGAGATCACCGAGACGACCGTGATGCGGGATGTCGGCGCTGCCTGCCGGCACCTCGAGGAGGTCAAGGCGCTGGGCGCGAGCGTGGCGGTGGACGACTTCGGCACCGGCTACGCGTCCCTGTCCCAGCTGCAGCGGATTCCGGCAGACGTGCTCAAGGTGGACCGCAGCTTCATCGCCGCCCTTGACGGCGGTGACCAGAACCGTGACCTGCTCGAGGCGATCCTGGGCGTGGGTCGCTCGATGTCGCTGAAGGTCATCGCCGAGGGAATCGAGACCGAGGACCAGCTGCAGAGCGTCACCGAGATGGGCTGCCAGATGGCACAGGGCTTCCTGCTCGGCCGGCCGGCCCCTGCGGAGGTCATCGACGGGCTCCTGCAAGGGGCCTCCCGCGGCGCCGCTGTCACTCTGCCCGCCCGCTGAAGCCCCGAAAAGGCGGCCTCGACTTATACTTCGGGCGGCCTCGGCCGCTCCGGGTCGGGTTCCCATTCCCCACGCAGGAGGTTCCCATGAGCAAGCTGGTCGCCAGACTCGGCGTCCCCGCTCTCGCAATCCTTGCTCTTGCCGGTTGCGGCAGCAGCAGCAGCTCGACCACGAGCTCAACGCCCACGACGACCGTGGCCAGCAGCGTCAACGCGGAAATCGCGGCGAAGGTGCCGGCGGCCGTCAAATCCAAGGGCACGCTGAGCGTGGCAACCGAAGCGCAGTACGCGCCCAACGAGTTCCTCGCCCCGGACGGGCACACGATCATCGGAATGGATGCCGACCTCGTAACCGCGCTGGCGGAAGTCATGGGATTGAAAGCGACCCTCACCAACGCCAACTTCGAAGCCATCATCCCCGGCCTCGCCGCCGGCCGCTATGACCTCGGGGCGTCCTCGTTCACCGACACCAAGGAACGTGAGAAAACGGTCGACTTCGTCGACTACTTCAAGGCGGGCATCTCCTTCTACGCCAAGAGCACGGCCAGCCCGGGTGTTGAAACGGTGGCCGACCTGTGCGGCAAGACCGTGGCGGTGGAGAAGGGAACGGTCGAGCTCGAAGAATCCGAAGCCCAGTCCAAGAAGTGCACCACAGCCGGCAAGAAGTCCGTCACGGTGCTCAGCTTCCCGGGCCAGAACGCGGTCAACCTGGCCGTCTCCAGTGGCCGGGCGGAACTCGGCATGGCCGATTCGCCCGTGGTCGCCTACCAGATCAAGCAGTCCAACGGCGGCTTCAAACTGATCGGCAAAACGTACGCCTTCGCGCCGTACGGGCTGGCGATCCCGAAGACCACCGGCATGACCCAGCCGGTGTTCTCGGCGCTCAAGGCGTTGATCGAAAACGGCAAGTACAAGCAGATCCTCGAAAAATGGGGGATCCAGGAAGGCGCAATCACCGCGCCGACAATCAACGGCGCGACCAGCTGAGCTGAGCGGCGGTGTCCTCTCTCGAGGTCACCGATGAGGAGGGGCGGCCCGATGAGATCCGGGCCGTCCCCGTCCGCCATCCGGGCCGCTGGGTGGCGGCGGCCGTCGTATTCATCCTCGCCGTCGTCGTCGTCCGCTCGGTCGTCACCAACCCGCGCTTCGAATGGAGTGTCGTCGGCCACTATCTGTTCGACGAACGCGTCCTTGAAGGTCTTCGTATAACCCTCGAGCTGACGGTGATAGCGATGGTGGTCGGCGTCGCCCTGGGGATCCTCCTGGCGATAATGCGCCTCTCGCCCAACCCGCTCGTCTCGGGCAGCAGCTGGCTCTACATCTGGTTCTTTCGCGGCACCCCCGTGCTCGTCCAGCTGATCTTCTGGTACTACATCGCCGCCCTCTATCCGAAGATCGGGATCGGCATCCCGTTCGGGTCCTCGTTCGTCAATCTCAACGCCAACACGCTGATCAAGCCGTTCACCGCGGGCATCCTCGGCCTCGGCCTGAACGAGGGCGCCTACATGGCCGAGATCGTCAGGGCCGGAATCATCTCGGTGGACGAGGGCCAGGAGGACGCGGCGCGGGCGCTCGGCATGACACGGCTTCAGACGATGCGCCGAGTGGTCCTTCCGCAGGCCATGCGGGTGATCATTCCGCCGACCGGAAACGAGACGATCTCGATGCTCAAGACCACTTCGCTGGCCAGCGTCATCGCGGTCCCCGAGCTGGTCTATGCGGTCGGCAACATCTACTCGACCAACTTCAAAACGATCCCCCTGCTGATCGCCGCCAGCATCTGGTACCTCGTCTGCACCTCGATCCTCTACGTGGGCCAGCACTACCTCGAGCGCTATTACGGGCGCGGCTCCTCGCGCGCCGAGGGCGCGCGGCTGTGGGATCGCATGCGGACCCTGGCCTCACCTCAGGCGGGTCGCTGATGAGCCATCCGATGGTCCTGGCCGAGGGGGTGCACAAGCGCTTCGGGCGCAACGAGGTGCTGAAGGGAATCGACCTCGAGGTCGCCCCGGGGGAAGTCATGTGCCTGCTCGGGCCGTCGGGCTCGGGCAAGTCGACGTTCCTGCGCTGCATCAACCACCTCGAGAAGATCAACCGCGGACGGCTGTCGGTGGACGGCGAACTGGTCGGCTATCGCCAGCAGGGCGAGCGGCTTCACGAACTGCGCGAGTCGGAGGTAGCCCGAAAGCGGGCCGAGATCGGCATGGTCTTCCAGCACTTCAATCTGTTCGGGCACATGACGGCGCTCGAGAACACGACCTGCGCACCGATTCGCGTGAAGGGCGTCGCGCGCGATCAGGCGCGGGCCCGGGCTGCGGAGCTGCTCGACCGGGTGGGGCTTTCGGACAAGCTCGAGGCCTATCCCGCCCAGCTCTCCGGCGGGCAGAAGCAGCGGGTGGCGATCGCCCGGGCGCTGGCCATGGACCCGAAGCTGATGCTCTTCGACGAGCCGACCTCGGCCCTGGACCCCGAGCTGGTGGGGGACGTGCTGGACGCGATGAAGCAGCTGGCCCGGGATGGGATGACGATGGTTGTCGTCACGCACGAGATGGGCTTCGCGCGCGAGGTCGCCGACAGTGTCGTCTTCATGGACGGGGGTCTGGTCGTCGAGTCGGGCCCGCCCGAGCAGGTCATCACCAACCCCCAGCACGAGCGCACGCGCTCGTTCCTCTCGAAGGTGCTCTAAGCGGCGCTGGGCATGCGCACCTTGCTGCACCCATCAGCGGGACACGCCGCCTCCTCAAGGAGGAACTGCACCTCGCCGTCGTGGTGGGCGCACTAACGCGGCGCTTCACGGAGTCACGCACGCTGAGGGCGTGAGCTGGGCTCAGCCGAGGTATTCATCGAGGCGCTCAACGGCCTCGCGCAGATTCGCGCGACCGTAGCCGAGGCGCACGTGGCGAGGCTCGGCGTAGACGCTCCCGGGCAGCAGCAGCACGCCTGCCTCGGCGGCGATCCGCTCGCACCAGGCTGTCACGTCCCCGATGCCCCTGACGGTGGGGAAGCCGATCGGCCCGGCCTGTGGGCGAACCCACCGGAAGGTCTCGCTGCGGCGATCGATGAGGTCTTCGACGATCGGCAGGTTCTCGGCGATCCGGCTGCGCCCCGCGGCGATGACCTGCTCGCTGTGACGCAGCGCCAGGGCGACCAGGAGTTCGCTGGGCGCGCTTGAGCAGATGGTCGTGTAGAGCTTGATCTCGCGCATCTGTCCGAGCAGCGAGCGGTCGCGGCACACGACCCAGCCGATCCGCAGTCCCGGCAGGCCGTAGGCCTTCGAGACCGTGTTGAGCGAGATGGCGCGCTCGTAGAGCTCGCAGGCCGCCGGCAGACGGTCGGCCTCGTCGTGCTCCAGGCCGCGGTAGACCTCGTCGCTGAACAGGATCGCGTCGTTCTCGCGGGCCAGCTCGATGACGCGTTCGAAGGTCGTCCTGGGCATCTGGATGCCCGTGGGGTTATGGGGACTGTTGATGTAGATCAGCTTCGTCCGCGGGCCGATCAGCTCCTCGAGCTCGAGCAGGTCGTGCCTCCAGCCATCCTCCGCCCGGCGCTGCCAAAGGCTGACCTCGGCGCCGGTCGAGCGCGCCAGCTCGACCGCCGACCCGTAGCAGGGTGCCTCGACGATGACTTGATCGCCCGGTCCGACGAGACCGTGGTAGGCGACGAAGATCCCCTCCTCGGCGGCGGCCAGGGAGAGGACGTCCTCGGGCCCGCATCGCTCGTGCAGCCCTGCGATCGCCTGGCGCAGCTCCTGCGAGCCCGGCACCTCGGTGTAGCCGAGTCGCAACGCCCCGAGCCGCTCGCCCGCATCGGGCTCCAGGGCCAGCAGCTCAGCGAGCGTGCGCGACTCGCAGTCGCTGCTCGAGAGCATCAGCTCGGCCTGGAACTCCCAGCGCTCGTAGAAGCGCTCGATCTCAAACGGCGCGATCTCCACTCCCCGATCCTAAGCCCCCGGTGTCCGGCGCGCGGGGCCGCCCACCGTGGCGCGCAGCCACCCTCGCGCGGGAGTACTGTCAGCCGCATGAGCTCGCATGACACGCCGGTGGCGGTCATCGGCGGGGGCGTCGTCGGCTGCGCCGTGCTGCACGCCCTTGCACGACGCGGGGTGCGGGGGATGCTGCTGGAGGCAGAGTCGGGCCTGGCCCTGGGCGCCAGCGGTGCCAACTCGGGGATCCTGCACACCGGCTTCGACTCGGTGTACGGCGAGCTTGAGACGCAGATGATCATCCGCTCTGGCGAGCTGCGAGATGAGCTCGCCCAGGAGCTGCGGCTGGAGCTGGGGCGCTGTGGCGCGCAGATGCGCCCCCGCGATCATCTGGAGCGTCTGGCGGTGGCCGGGCTGGAGCGCAACGCGGCCCGCAACGGCGTCGAGGTGAAGCTCAGCGCAGAGGGGGTTCTGGACATCCCCGGCGAGTCGATCGTCAACCCCGTGGCCTATACCGAGGCGCTCGCCGAGGCCGCTCGCGGCGCCGGCGCGACGGTCCTCTACGACTCCGCGGTCGTCGGTCTGCGCCCCGAGGGCGAGGAGGGGATCGTCGTCGAGCTCGAGGCGGGAGTACTGATCCGCGCCGGCGCCGTTGTCAACTGCGCGGGGCTGTTCGCCGATCGCATCGCCCGCCTGGTGGGCGATGCGGGCTTTGCCATCTACCCACGCAAGGGGGAGTTCCTCGTCTTTCGCATGCCCCCCAGGGATCCGCTCGAGCGGATCCTCCTCCCCGTGCCCTCCGCGCGCGGCAAGGGCGTGCTCGTGTTCCCCACCCTCGCGGGTGAGCTGGTGGCCGGGCCGACGGCGCGAGACCGTCAGGACAAGCTGGACTGGTCGGTAGAGACCGGCGCCGCGGAGACGATCTTGGAGCGCCTCGGCGAGACATACCCCGCCTTACGGCGGGCTGAGCGGATCGGCGCCTATGCGGGGTTGCGCCCGGCCGGCGCCGGGTTCAACTACCTGATCGATTTCTCCACCCGGGCCGGCCGGCTGTTGCACGTGGCGGGCATTCGCTCGACGGGCCTGTCGGCCTCGCTGGGAATCGGCGAGTACGTCACCGCTCTGCTGGAGCGCCACGGGCTGATTGCCACGCTCCCGGCGCGGGCTCTGCCGGTATCGGGTTCCGCCTCCGGGGACGGCGGCGAGCTGCGCTCATGGTGGGCACGTGCGGCCCTCCACCACGGGCGCCACCACGCGCAGGAGGCGGCGCCCGGGTGAGCGGGCCGCTGCTGCTGGGCATCGATGAGGGCACCACGGCCGTCAAGGCGGCCCTGTTCGAGGCCGACCTAAGCCTGCTGGCCCAGGCGCGCCGCCCCGTGCCCCTGTCCCACCCCCGCCCCGGATGGGTCGAGCAGGACCCGGAGTTGATCCTGGAGGCCGTCGTGGACGCCGTCGCGGAGGTGCTGCAGGCCGCACAGGGACGTGAGATCGCCGCGGCGGGCCTGGACCACCAGGGAGAGTCCGTGCTCGCCTGGGATGCGCTGACGGGCGAGGCGCTCTCACCGGTGATCGTCTGGCAGGACAAGCGCCACGAGCTGCTGCTCGAGGGCATCGACCCGGCGGTCCAGCGGCTGACGGGCCTGCCGCGCGACCCCTACTTCTCGGCCGGCAAGCTCACCTGGCTCCTACAGGAGCAGCCGGGCCTGCGCGCCGCCGCCACCGCCGGCCGGGCCCGCCTTGGCACCGTCGATGCCTTTCTCATCACCCGCCTGGGGGGACGTTACGCGACCGATCTCTCGACGGCCTCCCGCACCCAGCTGCTGGCGCTGGGAGGCCGTGACTGGGATGAGCGTCTGCTGGCCTGTTTCGGGCTGGAGCGAGCGATGCTGCCCCGGCTCGGGGGGAGCTTCGGTGAGCTCGGGACCATCAGCCATGAGCGCTGGGGCCGGCCGCTCGCGCTGGGGGCTCAGCTGGTCGACCAGCAGGCCGCACTGGCGGGCTCGGGGGCGGTCGCACCGGGACAGGCAAAGGCGACCTACGGCACCGGCGTGTTCGTCTTGGCGCGAACCCCGGGCGCAGAAGCCGCGCCCGGCCTGCTGCCCACGGTCGCCTGGGCTGCTCCCGAAGGAGCCGGGCCGGCATATGCGCTTGACGGCGGCGTCTTCGCGGCAGGGGCTCTGCTGGAGTGGCTCTCCGGCGGGCTGGGACTGGCTGAGGATCCCCGCGCCCTGGGGGCCCTGGCGGCAACGGTGCAAGACAGCGCAGGGGTCAGGCTGCTGCCCGCACTGGCCGGGTTGGGCTCGCCCTGGTGGTCGCCGAGCTCGCGCGGCGTCATCGCGGGCCTTCACGGCGGCGTCGGGCGCGCCCATCTCGCGCGGGCGGCCCTTGAGGGGATCGCGCACCGTGTCGCAGATGTCGTCGAGGCGATCGCCGAGGCGATCCCGGTCACCAGCCTGCGGGTGGACGGCGGCCTGAGCAACGACGAGACCCTGTGCCGGATCCAGGCCGACCTGCTGGGGGTCGAGCTGATCGTGGGACAGGCCGATGCCACGGTGCTCGGCGCCGCCATGCTGGCCGGCGTGGGGGCGGGGCTCTATGGGACGGTCGAGCAGGCCGCCGGGCTGCTGGCTCCAGGGCGTACGATCGCGCCACGGCTCGATCCTGAGGAGCGGCTCTCGGAGCGGCGGGCGTGGCGTGAGTTCGTCGCGGGAGCCGGCGCCCTCTAACCGGCCAGCCGAGCCTCGTAGCCGCTCTCGGCCAGCGCGGCCAACAGCTCGTCGGTGTGGTTCGGCCCGCGCGTCTCGAGGATCAGCTCGACGCCGGTCTCGCGGACGGGCAGGGCGACGGCTTCGCGCAGGTGCTCGACGCTCACGACGTTGGCGCGACTGCGCGCCACCAGCCCCAGCAGCTCGGCCAGGCCGCCTGGCCGGTCAGGCACGTGGGTGAAGAGACGCACCCGGCGGCCCTCCTCGGTTTCATGGCGCAGCAGCACCGCGGCCAGCAGGCCGCTGTCGACGTTGCCGCCGGAGACGATCGCCACGGTCGTTCCCTCGATCGGCTCAAGGCCACCTGCGAGCAGGGCGGCCACGCTGACGGCGCCCGCGCCCTCGGAGACGAGCTTGGCCCGCTCGGCCAGAAATACCATTCCGGCCGCGATCTCGTCCTCGCTGACCGTGCGGATCTCGCTCAACAGGGCCTCCAGCAACGGCAGGGTCAGCGCGCCGGGGCGCTTGACGGCGATGCCGTCGGCGATCGTGGCCTCGGTCGCCGAGCGCTCGGAGCGGCCCGCCAACGCGTCCGCGAACGGCGGGCAGGAGGAGGCCTGGACGCCCACCAGCTCGACCGGGCGCGGAGCGCCGCGCAGCGCGATGCCGATGCCCGAGGCAAGACCGCCGCCGCCGACCGGCACGATGACGCGCGCCAGGTCGGGGACGTCCTCGAGCAGCTCGAGGCCCAGCGTGCCCTGCCCGGAGATCACGTCAAGGTCATCGAAGGGATGCACGAAGGCCGCGCCCGTCTGGGCTCCACGCCGGATGGCCTGCTCGAGGGACTCGTCCACCGAGGAGCCCTGGAGGCGGACCTGGGCGCCGAGGGCTTCGACGGCCAGGACCTTCGAGACGGCGGCGTCGCGCGGCATGAAGACCTCGCACTGCAGTCCGCGCAGGCGCGCAGCAGCCGCGACAGCGCGGCCGTGGTTGCCGGCGCTTGCGGTCACGAGACCGCCGGCGGCATGCTCGCCAAGAGCGGCGATCCGCGAAAGGGCGCCGCGGATCTTGAAGGAGCCCGTCTCCTGCAGGCACTCGGCCTTCAGCACGACGCGGCTGCCCAGGATCTGGCCGAGCTCCACGCTGGGAATCGCAGGGGTCCGCAGCACCCCGCCGGCTACGGCCCGGCAAGCGCCTGCGAGGTCGGCCGCCTCGATCAACTCGGCCGCCGGGCGCCCGGGCCGGCGCTCACCAGGGGCGTCGACGCCGGTCATGGCGTTTGAAGGTATAGGTTGTGTGCCTTATCGAGCAAGAGGACGGTTGAGCGGTGGGGGAGCTGGACGACATCCTGCGGCGCCTCGAGCCCTCTCTGGGACCAGTCGGCCGCCCGCCGGCTCCCCTTGAGGGCGGCATCACCAACCGCAACTACCGCGCCGAACTCGGGGGGCGCGAGTACGTCATCCGGCTGCACGGCAAGGACACCGACCTGCTGGGGATCAGCCGCGAGGCGGAGCGCCTGGCCAACGACGCGGCCGCGGGCCTGGGGATCGCGCCGGCGGTGGCAGCGGGCTTCGAGGGCGGACTGGTCACCGAGTACCTGGCCTGTGAGTCGCTCAGCGGGCCGTCCATTGCGGCCCGGGCCGAGGAGATCGGGGCGGCGCTGCGTGCCTTTCATGATTCGGGCGTCGAGCTGCCGGCGAGATTCTGGGTCCCCGACCTGCTGGCCGACTACACGGAAATCATCCATGCCCGCGGTGCGCCGGCGCCGCGCGCCTACGAGCGGGCGATTGCGATCGCGGGGCGGATCACAGCGGCACTGGGCCCGGACGTGACGCTGCGGCCCTGTCACAACGACCTGCTGGCCGGCAACATCATTCTCCCGCGCGAGAGCGGGAGGGTGATGCTGGTCGACTGGGAGTACGCCGGGATGGGGAACCCGTGGTTCGATCTGGGCAACCTTTCGGTCAACAACGATTTCCTGCAGACCACCGACAATAGGCTCTTGCAGGCATACCTCGGCGAGGCCCCGTCGAGCGCCCAGCAGGCGACACTGCAGCTGATGCGGGTCATGTCCGATGTGCGCGAGGGAGCGTGGGGAGTCATGCAGTCACAGGTCTCCGAGCTGGAGTTCGACTTCCAGGGCTATGCGGTAGAGCATTTCCAGCGAATGCAGGACGCCACCGCGGGCCCGGAATTCGAGCGCTGGCTGGCCGCGGTGGAGAGCTGAAGGTGGTCCGTCCCCGCGAGCTTCCCGATCGGGCACGCGTCGTGATCATCGGCGGCGGCGTCGGGGGCGCATCGATCGCCTATCACCTGGCCCAGCTCGGCGAGCGCGACGTGGTGTTGCTCGAGCGCAACGAGCTGACGAGCGGCTCGACGTTCCACTCCGCGGGGCTCGTGGGACAGCTGCGCTCGAGCCTGCCCCTGACGCGGATGATGATGGACTCGGTGGAGCTCTACCGGACGCTGGACTGCGGCTGGGTGGAGTGCGGGGGTATCCGCCTGGCCTGCACGCTCGAGCGCGAACAGGAGGTCAAGCGCCAGGTCGCATGGGCCAGGACCTTCGGGCTGCCGCTCGAGCTGATCTCTGCCGAGCAGGCCAAGGAGCTGTTCCCGCTGATGGACACCGAGGGCGTGCGCTGCGGCTCCTACCTGGCGACCGACGGCTACCTGGATCCGTCCCTGCTGACGAGCGCCCTGGCCGAGGGGGCGCGGGCGGGCGGGACGCGGATCTTCACCCACACCCGTGTGGAGGCGATCGACGTCCTCGATGGAGTGGTCCGGGGCGTGCAGACCGACTGGGGTCCGATCGAGGCCGAGATCGTTGTCAACGCCGGCGGCATGTTCGCGGCCGAGATCGGCAGGATGGCCGGCGTGCGCGTGCCGATCGTGCCCTTTGCGCACGAGTACCTGGTGACGCAGCCCTTCCGCGAGCGCGTGGCGGGGGAGCATCTGCCGACGCTGCGCGACCCCGACCTGTTGATCTACTTCCGCGAGGAGGGCGGCGGACTGATCATGGGCGGCTACGAGCGCAGTTCGGCGCCCTGGGCGCTGGACGAGAAGCTGCTCGATGCCGTCCCGGCTGACTTCAACGGCAGGCTGCTGGAAGAGGACTGGCCGCGGTTCGAGGAGATCGCCGCCAACTCGCGCCGGCGCGTGCCGGCGATGGACGAGATCACGGTGACACGCCTGATCAACGGCCCCGAGGCGTTCACGCCCGACAACGAGTTCTGCCTGGGCGAGAGCGAGGTGCGGGGGTTCTTCGTGGCGGCGGGCTTCTGCGCACACGGCCTGGCCGGCGCGGGCGGCCTCGGTGCCCAGATGGCGCGGTGGATCGTCTCGGGCGAGCCGGGCATGGACATGTGGGAGATGGACATCCGCCGGTTCGGGGCGCACTTCCGCTCGCCCAGCTACACGCTCAAGCGCGCCAAGGAGGTCTATGAGACCTACTACGACATCCGCTATCCGGGCCACGAGCGCCAGGCCGGGCGGCCACTGCGGACCTCCAGTGCCTATCCCTGGCATGCCGCGCACAGAGCGGCCTTCGGCGAGAAGTCCGGCTGGGAGCGAGTCAACTGGTATGAGCCCAATGCCGCCGAGGGGGACGAGTCGCTGCGCCCCCGCGGCTGGGCCGGGATGCACTGGTCGCCGGCCATCGGGGCCGAGCACCGCGCGACCCGCGAGCATGCCGGCCTGTTTGATGAGTCCTCCTTTTCCAAGCTCGAGATCGCCGGGCCGGGGGCGGGCGCTTTCCTTGAAGGCCTCTGTGACAACCGTGTGGCGCGGGAGGTGGGCGCGATCACCTACACGCAGATGCTCAATCACCGGGGCGGCATCGAGTGTGACTTCACGGTGACGCGCGTCGAGGAGGAGCTGTTCTCGATCGTCACGGGGACGGCCTTCGGCAACCACGACCTCAGCTGGATCCGCCGCCATGCCCCGACCGACGGCAGCGTGCGCTGCGCCGACGTGACGGCGCGCTGGGCCTGCTTCGCCCTATGGGGGCCGGCCGCGGCGGAGATCCTCGGCCCGCTGACGCCCGATGGTCTGGACTTCGGCTACATGCGGATGCGCGAGCTGGCCGTGGGCGACGTACCCGCGCGGGCTCTCCGGGTCACCTTCGTGGGCGAGCTGGGCTGGGAGATCTACTGCCCCACCGAGTACGGGCCGGGTCTCTGGCGTGCGTTGTGGGAGTCGGGCCGCGAGCACGGGCTGCGCGCCTGTGGCTACCGGGCGATCGATTCGCTTCGCCTGGAGAAGGGCTACCGGGTGTGGGCCGCGGACATCACGCCCGACGAGACACCCCACGAGGCGGGCCTGGGCTTCTGCGTCAAGGCCGAGGGTGACTTCATCGGCCGCCAGGCGCTGGCCGGTGCGGGCATGGGGAGCCGGCGGCTGCGGTGCCTGGTGCTCGAGGACCCGCGCTCGGTGGCGTTGGGCAACGAGCCCGTGCGGGTGGACCGCGAGATCGTGGGTCGCGTGACCAGCGGCGGCTACGGCTACACGGTGGGCCGCTCGATCGCCTACGCCTATCTGCCGGTCGAGCTCGGCCCGGGCACCGCCGTGGCGGTGGACATCTTTGGCGAGTGGGTCACAGGGGTGGTGAGCGAGGAGCCGCTCTTCGACCCGAAGGGCGAGCGGGTGCGCGGGGCTGTTGGGGCTTGAGGGGCGCGCATGGGCGCGCCGGGCGAGGGTACGGTGTCAGCCGCCGAAGGCCTGCTGCTCCTCGACGGTCCGCTCGGCCGTCGGCAGAGCTTCCAGGCGCGCGTCGGGGATCGGCTCTCCGCTGTCGATCGAGAGGCCGTAGCTGCCCTGCGCCAGCCGCGCCTCGGCACGCTCGACGGCGGCGAGCTGCACAGTGAGGTCCGCCTCGACTCCGACCTGGACCTCCTTTTCGTAGAGGTCCTCGGAGTCCCGTTCGCCGGGTTCCGCCTGCTCCTCGGTGCTCTCGCGATCCTGCTCGGAGCGCGCGGCGATCGCCTGCTCGATCCGCTGGCGCTCCTCGGCGAGCAGCTCGCGGGCGCGGTCGTCGTCCATGGCCTGAGCCTAGCGCGCGCCGGCCGGCGGGGACGGCCCCATGCTCAGCGGTGGCGCATTTGAGCTCGGGGCTGTACTGTCCCTGCAACGGTCCTCCGGGGGGAGGGCGCTCAAACGGAGGAGGGGAAATGGACTCGCATCTGACGCGCAGGTCGCTTCTGCGGGCAGGTTTCTTTGCGGGGGCTGCAGCGATCTCAGCGGACCCGCTGGTGCAGCTGGCCAGCGCGGCCAAAGCCAAACCGCTGGGGAAACTCTCGGACATCGAACACGTGATCATCCTGATCCAGGAGAACCAGTCGTTCGACCACTACTTCGGCTGCTACAGCGGCGTCGAGGGCTTCGGCGATCCCGCCGCGAAATCGATCTTCGAACAGGAAGGCTACCCGGCGGCCGGTTACGAAGGCAAGCTGCTGCCCTTCCACCTGGACAGCGGGGGCGAGGTCCAATGCTTCCCTGACATCACCCACGACTGGAAACCGCAGCACCAAAGTTGGGACGGCGGCGCGATGGACAACTTCGTGCGGGCACATCTCCAAGCCGACGGCGCGGCGGCTGCCCCGGCCACGATGGGCTACTACGAACGGTCGGACATCCCCTACTACTACGCGCTCGCGGAAGCCTTCACGCTCTGCGATCACTACCACTGCTCGGTCCTCGGGCCCACCGACCCGAACAGGCTCTACACGATGAGCGCCACGCTCGACCCGAACGGAGAAGCGGGGGGACCGCTGGTGCAGACCCTGTCGGGAACCGAACGCTCCAGGGTGACCGGCACCTTCAAATGGCCGACGATGCCTGAGCAGCTGAGTGCCGCGGGGGTCAGCTGGAAGGTCTACGGCGGCAGCAACCTGGGTGTGCTCGACAATCCCCTGACCTACTTCGAAAACTACCATTCGAACCCGCAGCTGGCGGCCAAAGCGTTCGATCCCGTCTATCCGACGGATTTCAAGAGCGACCTGCTGAAAGGCGAACTGCCGCAGGTCTCCTGGATCAACACCTCGGTGCAGGAAACCGAGCACCCGGGCTACTCGACCTCCAAGGCGGGGGAGCACGCCGTGGCGCAGCTCATGCGGATCCTGCTCGCCCACCGCAAGACCTGGGAGAAGACCGCTCTGTTCATCACCTGGGACGAGAACGGCGGCTTCTTCGATCACGTCGCGCCGCCGACCCCGCCTGCGGGTACCCCGAACGAGTACCTCACGGTGCCCGACGTCAGCAACAACGCAGGCGGCGTCGAGGGACCGATCGGGCTCGGCTTCCGCGTGCCGATGATCGTGGCCTCGCCCTTCTCCACGGGTGGTCTGGTCAGCTCCGCGACCTATGACCACACGTCGACGTTGCGCTTCCTCGAGACGCGTTTCGGGGTCGAGGTGCCCAACCTGAGCGCGTGGCGTCGCGAACAGACCGGAGATCTGACCGAGGCGTTCAATTTCGCCGCGCCGACGAATCCGAAGAACCCGCATCTGCCCGTCGTGAAGGAGTCAGGGGAAGAACGCACCCAGGGCGGCTGCAGCACGAAAGGGCCGGTCCCGGTACCCCCGAACTCCTATCCGACGCAGGAACCCGGCACCCGGGGGACACCCAGCGGCATCGTGTGAGGGACGCGCGGCGCGTTCGCCTCCGCGTGCGGAGCCGGGCCCCAAGGGCCCGGTTCCGGTGAGTGGGCGATCCAGGATTCGAACCTGGGACCTCTTCCTTATCAGAGAAGCGCTCTAACCGACTGAGCTAATCGCCCTGGGGCTGCGCACGCGCGGCGCGCTGCAACCACGCGCATCTTACCGTCGAACTTCGCCGGCCCGATGCGTGCCCCCGTGGGCGGCAGAGTGGTTCGCGCCCGATTCATCTCACAAAAGCAGGCTGGTATGTGAGGTTTCTGGTTTCCGTTCCGTTGTGCCCGGGCCTAGGCGACGACGTGTGGACGAACCCTCCGCGCCAGCTCGACGGCCTCCTCGAGCGAGGCAAAGGAGAGCTCGGCCCGGTAGCCGCCGCTCACCGGACGCACCCGGACCTCCGCGCCTAGCGCTCCGCTGAGCGCCTCGGAGATCTCCGAGGCGGCATGCTCCTGGTCGGGATGCGACGCCGGTGCACGCCGCTGCGCCGGCTGGGGCTCTGCGTTGCTGTCGCGAGCCCGCTGTTCGGTCATTCGAACCGACCAGCCCTGCTCGACGGCGGAGCGGGCGAGCCTGCGCCGCTCGGCATGGTCCTCGGCCAGCAGCAGGGCGCGGCCGTGGCCCTCCGTCAACTCACCCTGCTGCAGCAGTTCGATGACCTCGTCGGGCAGATCCAGCAGGCGCACCAGGTTGCTGACGGCCACGCGGCTGCGTCCGACCCTGCGCCCGATCTCCTTGCGGGTCAGGCCGAGCTCCTCGACGAGTGCCGCGCATGCCCGTGCCTCCTCGATCGGATTGAGGTCCTCGCGGGCCATGTTCTCGATCAGCGCCACTTCCAGGGCGGCAGCGTCCTCCCGCTCGCGCACCAGGGCCGGAATCAGCTTCAACCCGGCGAGCTGCGCGGCCCGCCAGCGGCGCTCGCCCGCGACGATCTCATAGGTGCCATCGGAACGCGGGCGGACGAGCACCGGTTGCAGCACCCCCTGCTCCCCCAGCGATCCCGCGAGCGCCTCGAGCGTGTCGGCGTCGAACTCGCGCCGGGGCTGCTTGGGGTTGGGGACTATCAGGTCGGTCGGCAACTGCCGAAGCTCCTCGTGCTCGGGATTGGCGCTCTCGGTGGACACCGAGAGGATCGCCCCCAGGCCTCGCCCCATCCCGGGTCTCGCCTTAGCCACGCGCCGCCACCTCCCTTGCCAATTCGAAGTACGCCTCGGCCCCGGCGCTGTGGGGGTCGTGATGGGTCACCGGCAGCCCATAGCTGGGGGCCTCCCCCACCCTGACGTTGCGCGGGATGACGGTGTCAAAGACGAGATCGGGAAAATGCGCGCGGACCTCACGCTCGACATCCTGGCCCAGCCGGGTGCGTGCGTCGTGCATTGTCAAAATCATGCCGGCGACCGTGAGGCGGGGATTGAGCTGCTGTCGCACGAGCGCCAGGGTCTCGAGCAGCCCCGCGAGCCCCTCGAGCGCGAAATACTCCGTCTGCACCGGCACGATCACACGGTCGGCCGCCACCAGAGCGCAGACGGTCAGCGGGCCGAGCGAAGGCGGGCAGTCCAGCAGGATGTACTCAAAATCCTCACGGATCGGCTCGAGGGCGTCGTGCAGGCGCTGCTCGAATTCCTCGATCCTCGGGAGCTCCACATTGGCCCCCGCCAGGCCGGCGCCCGCCGGAATCAGGCTGAGACCCTCGACCGGAGTCGGTGCCAATGCGTCCCCGGCCTCGACCTCTCCGGCGAGCACCTCGTAGAGCCCCGGAGCACGCGAGCGCTCAGTGCCCAGCCCGACCGTGGCGTTGGCCTGCGGATCGACGTCCACCAGCAGCGTCGCGTAACCGGCCTCGGCAATGCATGCGGCGACGTTGACCGCTGTCGTCGTCTTGCCGACGCCGCCCTTCTGGTTCGCGATCGCGTAGATGGTTCCCACTCCCCCAAGCTAACCACGGATGGCGACGGCCGCGGCGTCGGCGTCGGGAAATTCCGGCATTTAGGGCCCGATGCTCGCGCTCAGGCGCCCAGCGGTCGTTTGCGTGCCATGCCTGCCCGGCGCGGAAACGCCGGCGGCGTCGCGGCGAGCTTCTCGAACACGTGCAGGTGCCTGTCACGAGCGCCCGCAAACGGCTCGACGTGGTGAATCGCGACCAGGGTCAGCCCCAGCGTCTGCGCCGCGGCCTGTGCCTGGAGCTCTTCCTCGGCCGAGCGCGCACCGCGCCACTCCACAAGGCGCCCGCCGATCCTGAGCAGCGGCGCCGCGTACTCGAGCACCACGGGTTGAGCGGCCACCGCCCGGCATACGACTGCATCCTGCAGCCCGCGGCCCGCCGTCCACTCCTCGGCCCGTACGCAGGCGACGCGGGCATTGCCAATGCCGGCCCGCGCTCCGAGAGCCGCGATGAAGGCGCACTTGTTGGCCTGGCTCTCCAGCAGCCAGAAACTCGCCTGCTCCAGTGACGCCGCCAAGACCAGACCGGGAAGACCAGCGCCCGCGCCGATATCCGCGACGTGGCGCGCAGTCCTGAGCTCCTCGAGCTCCAGCGCGACCAGCGAGTCGGCGATATGCACGTCGAGCGCCTCGCTCTCCCCGCGCACAGTCGTCGGTGCCCGGGGGTCGGTCGTCAAGGCCTCCAGGAGGACCGCGATACGCCCGGTGGCCTCGGCAGACAACCGATAACGCTCCCGCAGACGATCGAGGCCCGTGTTTGTCCCCGTGGGCTCAGCCATAGCAGCCCGGAACCCCCATGCGGGGGGTTTCACATGAAACGCTACGCACCCTCGGCGGCGGAAGAGGGGGGCGAGACGACGAGGAAGCGCTCGGGCTCGTTGCCCTCGCTGTGCGTCTGCACGTCGCCGCGCTCGCGGAGATACTCGTGCACGATCCGCCGCTCGAACGGGGGCAACGGATCGAGCGCCACCGGCTGTCCCGTGTTCAGTGCCTCGTCGGCCGCGTCATCCGCCTCGGCCCGCAGCGCGTCCGCACGCCTCTCGCGATAACCGTTGGCATCGATCACGACCCGCACCGCAGATGGGCCCTCGGGGAAGACGATCCGCTGGGCCAGGTGCTGAACGGCATCGATCGTCTGTCCGTGGCGGCCGATGAACAGGCCTACGCTCTCCCCCTCCAAGCGCCCGGTCAGGACGCCGTCGCTCTCCTCGATCTCCACCTCGGCGTCGAGACCGAGGTCATCCGCGATCTCCTCGAGCAGGTCCTGCAGCGCCTCGGCAGGCGCGATGTCCTCGTCTTCCTCGTGCTCGCTCATCGTCTCCTACCTGACCTCTTCTTCTTCTTGCGGGGTGGCCGCGGCGGGGCGACCGCGGGAGTGGGACTGGGGGCCGGCTCGGCGGCGCTTCCGCTCGACACCGCGCCACTGATCGACGCCAGGATGGAGCGACTGGGTTTGCCGTTGGGCGCCTCCTCGACGGGTTCCTCGCCGGGTTTGATCGCCGGGCCCATGTGGCGTTTGATCAGGTACTGCTGGCCGATCGTCCAGGTGTTCGTGGTGATCCAATACACCAGCAGGCCCGCCGGGTAGCGGTAGAGGATCACGACGAAGACGACCGGCAGCAGGAGCATCAGGCGGCGCTGGTTGGGGTCGGCGGTCGCGGTGGCGATCAGCGTCGAGGCGAGCTGCGAGCCGACGTAGAGGACGATCAGGACGATCAGGGCGGCGCCCGTTGCCTTGTCGGTGATGTCCGGTAGGAAGAGGAATTTGGCGGCGCCGTGAGCGACCGTGTCGCAGCTCGTTTTTTCGATGAACTTCGCCGGCAGATGAGCCACCGTGTCCACGTTCCCGGAGACTTTGTACTTGACGGCTTCGCCGTGCTTGTTGAAGTAGTCGACCAGCTGCGGCCCGCAGATGTGCTTCTTCAGGTCGGTTCGCAGCATGTAGAAGAGCGAAACGAACACCGGTAGCTGCATCAGGAGGGGCAGGCAGGAGGCCAGCGGGTTGATTTTCTTCTCCTGGTAGAACTTCATCAGCTCCTGCTGCTGGCGCTGTTTGTCCTCCTTGTACTTCTCTTTCAGTGCGTTGATCTGCGGAGCCAGACGCTGCATCTCCTGCATCGACTTCAGCTGCCGGTAGGTCAGCGGCACGAGCACGGCGCGGATCAGGACCGTTAGGAAGACGATCGAGAGGCCCCAGCTGCCGCCGACGAGGTCGTCGTGGATGAACACCAGGATGTGTTCGAACAGCGTGATCAGGGGCGAGAACGCGTCCTGGATCACGTTTGCGAGAGGAGTCATCTAGCGGGTTTGTCGGCTGTTGGTCATCGGCGCGAGGCAATCTCGGAGCTTCGGCACCGCCCGCTGGTGGGCGCTGCCTGGCGCGAGGTCACTGGCAGGATTCGGAATGGGTCCTGAAGACTCGCTGGGCCTCGACGGGATCGTAACCGCCGTAGCTCCACGGGTTGCACCTGAGCAGCCGCCACCCGGCGAGCACCACGCCCTTAAGTATGCCGTACTCCCGAATCGCATCGACGGCGTAGCGCGAGCATGTGGGCTCGTACTTGCAGCGCCGCGGAAGCGCGGGCGAGATGAACCGGCTGTACAGCAGCACCGGAGCCACGGCAAGGTTGCGCAGCGCGCCGCGCAGTGACCCCGCACTCGGCGCTGTGGCGCTCATCGTCAGGTCTCCGGGCCGGCGTCGGGCCCGGCGACGCGCAGGCCGGACTTGGCAAGCAGCTCCTCGAGCGAGCCGCCGATCCCCGACAGCCCGTCGCGCTCCGCCAGCTCGAGCGCCTCGGGCCGCGCGACAACCACCACGTCATGCCCGGGCGCAAGCGACGGCTCGACCTCGGCAAAGGCCTCGCGCAACAGCCGCTTGACCTTGTTGCGCTCGACGGCCCCGCCCACCTTGCGCGAAACGGACAGGCCGATGCGGGGCTGCTCGATGGCCGGATTGGGGAACGAGTAGAGAACGAGGTGGCGGTTGGCCGTGGAGCGACCATGGCGGTAGACGCGCTCGAACTCGACGCTTCGCGAGAGGCGCCCGCCGCGGGGACTCCCGACCGGGCTCATCTTCTGGCGGGCACTCCGGGAGCTCCCACCGCTCAGGCCGACAGGCGCTTGCGTCCCTTGTCGCGCCGGCGCTTGAGGGTCAGACGCCCTGCGCGCGTGCTCATACGGGCGCGGAACCCATGGGTCCGTGCGCGCTTGCGCTTCTTTGGCTGATAGGTGCGCTTCATTTCAAGTTCTCCGGTCGGCGGCAGAATCCTGCACGCGGGCGGCAAAAGCCGACGGCGATCGCGCAGCGTGCCGGCACCGCAGTATAGGACCGCGAGCGCCAAGCTGAATTTTTCCGCCAAATGCGAGCACTCCCAAAGAGCGCTTTACGGCGTTGGGTATAGTCGCTCGACCGGGCCCTCAGGGGCCCCCTCGCAATGATTTCGACACTCCCCGGGAGGGGCGGACGACCGCTGCCGTGAACCTCGAGCAGGAGCATAGTTGGGCCCAGATTCAGGCCCAGATGGCCCTCGTGGTCGATGAGCCCGCATACCGGATGTGGCTCGAGGCACTGCAACCCGTAGAGCTGACCGGCGAGCACCTCGTGCTCGAGGCGCCGGTGAGCGCCTGCCGTTGGATCCAGGGCCGCTTCGGCCGCGTGATCGAGGCCAGCGCGCAGCTCGTCCTCGGTTCCACGGCAACCGTCGAGCTGAAGCCGAGCCCAGGCCGGGGCTCCGGGCTCAGGGCTCCCACACATACCCCCCGGCCTCCCGCACCGCGGCCACCGGAGGCGAACCCCCTCGGCAATCCCAAGCTGACGTTCGAGCAGTTCGTGATCGGGGACTCCAACCGGCTTGCCCACGCGGCCGCCCTGACGGTCGCCGAGATGCCGGCGGACGCATACAACCCACTGTTCATCTGCGGACCCCCGGGAGTCGGCAAGACCCACCTGCTGAGCTCGATAGCAAACCTGCTCGCCACCCACAACCCCAACCTGACCGTCCGCGCGACGACCGGCGAGGCCTTCACGAACGAGTTCCTGGGTGCACTGGGTGCCCGCAGCACCGAGCTCTTCAAGAGCCGCTTCCGCAACGTCGATGTGCTGCTCGTCGACGACGTTCAGTTCCTCGAGCGCAAGGCGAAGACCGAGGAGGAGTTCTTCCACACTTTCAACGCACTGCACGACGGTGGCAGGCAGGTCGTTCTCACCAGCGATCGACCGCCCCGCGACCTACAGGCGCTCGAGGACCGGCTGCGCGAGCGTTTCGAGGCGGGCCTGGTCGCGGACATCGCCCCGCCGGACCTCCTCACGCGCCTGACGATCCTGCGAAAGCGCGCTCAGCATGATGGTGTGCAGGTGGCCGACGAGGGCGCCCTGCGCACCATTGCCGAGCGCGTCCAGAACAACGTCAGGGCCCTTGAGGGAGCCCTCATCAGGATCGTCGCGTTCAGCTCGCTTACTGGCCGGCCGCTGGACTCCGCACTTGCCAGCGAGGTCCTGGCGAGCCTCTATCCGTCCTCGCCCGAGCCCGGTCGCGGGCGGCGCACGATCGCCGAGATCCAATCTGCCACCTGCCGGCACTTCGGCGTGTCGAGCGAGGAGCTTGTCTCGGCGGCGCGTACACCCAGGATTGCCTGGCCGCGCCAGGTCGCCATGTATCTATCCCGCGAGCTCACCGGCGCCTCGCTGCCGGCGATCGCTCGCGAGTTCGGTGGCCGCGACCACACAACCGTCATGCACGCCTGCAGGCGAACATCCGCCCGGCTGGCCTCCGACGATGCCTCACGTGAGGCTGTGGAGAACCTGTGCAGGACACTCGACGGCGAGCCATGCTGAGTCGATCCACTCGCACGACCGCCCAGCCTGAGAGACTTCCGACACTCACGCCCACAGCTCCGCACACCCCCACACCCGGCAATCGCGAGCAGCCAAGCCGACTACACATGTTCACAGCCACTACTGACAACTGTTCATTCCCAGAAGTCGATCGATGAAGCTTTCCCTTTCCTCGGCCGAGTTGCTGACGCAGCTGCAGACGGCAACCCGCGTGGCCTCGACGCGCAGCGCAGTCCAGGCCCTCTCGGGTGTGATGATCTCCGCCCCGGCGGAGGGCCATCCCGAGCTGCTCGCCACTGACATGGAGATCGGGCTGCGAATGCCGCTGGAGGCAGAGGTCGCACGCCCGGGACAGGCCGTGCTGCCAGCGCGGCTGCTGCTCGACGTCGCCCGGTCGCTGCCGAGCGCGGCGCTGACGATGGAGCTGAGAAGCGCCGAGCAGGATGTGGAGTTGATCTGCGGCGCAACGACCTTCCACCTGAGGACGTTGCGGGCGGAGGACTTTCCTTCACTGCCGGTTCCCTCACCGGAGACCCGAGTGACGCTGCCCGGCGCAGCGTTCGTTGAGACGATCGCGCGTGTCGCGCGCTCGGCATCCCGCGACGAGACGCGCCCGGTGCTGACAGGCATCCTGATGACGGCCTCGGGGCGCGAGCTGCGCATGGTCGCCACCGACTCCTACCGCCTGAGCGTCAAGGAGACCGCCCTCGAGACCCCGCTCGAGGGCAACCTCGAGGCGAACGTGCCGGCCCGCGCGCTGCAGGAGCTGATGCGCATCGCCCAGCAGACCCCGGCCGAGGAGCTCGCCGTCAGCGTCGGGCAGAACCAGGTCGTCTTCGAGCTGGGCGACATCGTCCTGTCCTCGCGCCTGATCGATGGCCAGTTCCCCAACTATCGCCAGCTGCTGCCCGAGAGCGTCGAGCACGAGCTGCGCCTGGCCTCGGCCGAGCTGACGGACGTGGTGCGCAGGATCAGCCTCCTGGCCCAGAAGAACGCTCCGCTACGGCTGAGCTTCTCCGAGGGCACGCTCGCGGTCTCGGCCCAGACCCCCGACGTCGGCGAGGCGAGCGAGGCCATCCCCGTGCCCTATCACGGCGAGTCGTTCGAGATCGGCTTCAACCCGGAGTTCCTGCGCGACGGGCTGGAGAGCATCGACTCCGACGAGCTCGTCCTGAAGCTGATCAGCCCGCTGCGCCCCGGCCTGATCGAATCCCCCGACACGGGGGACTTCGTCTACTTGATCATGCCCATCCGCCTCAACGTGTGATGCCGTGCTCGTCACAGGTGTGGAGATGCGCGACTTCCGCACCTATGGCCGCGCCTCGGCGCGCCTGGGCAGCGGACTGACGGTCGTCCACGGCGCCAACGGCGCAGGCAAGTCGAACCTGCTCGAGGCGCTCTACTTCGGCTGCACCGGCCGCTCTCCGCGTACGCGCAACGACCGCGAGCTGGTTGCCTTCGGAGCCAAGGCCACACGGGTCACGGTCAACCTTCTCGGGGACGGCCAAGAGCATGAACTGGCGGTCGGCTACAGCGTCCCGGCGCCTGGCGAGCCGGCAATCAAGCGGATGTGGTCCGACGGAGCACCCGCGGAGCGCCTGCTGGACCTGCCGCTGCGACCGCTGATCAGCGTGTTCCTGCCCGAGCGCCTGGATCTGCTCAAGGGCGCACCGGCGGTCAGGCGCGCGCACCTGGACCAGGTCCTGGCGGCGCTATGGCCGGCGCGCGCAGGGGTCCGCCGTGAGTATTCACAGGTGCTGGCCCAGCGCAACGCGTTGCTGGCGCGCATCCGCTCGGGTCGCGCGGGAGACGCCGCGCTCGCGACATGGGACCAGGAGCTGGCCCTCAAGGGCCTGGCCGTGATGAGGCTTCGCCGCGAGGCCACCGAGATGCTCGCGGAGCCGTTCGCCCGCCGCGCCGAGCTGCTGGGCCTGAGCGGTCGGGCGACACTCGAGTACCGCCCCCGCTCGAGGGCGCTCGAGGAGGCCGAGTTCATCGCCGAGCTCTCCGAGCGCCGGTCGAGCGATCTCGAGCGTGGTTTCAGCGGACACGGCCCGCACCGCGACGAGCTGGCCCTGCTGCGCGACGGGCGCGAGCTCCGGGTCTATGGCTCGCAGGGTGAGCAGCGCCTGGCCCTGCTGGCTCTGCTCATGGCCGAGCGCGCCCTGCTGGCCGCCGAGCGCGGGCGCACTCCGCTGATGCTGCTCGACGACGTCATGAGCGAGCTGGACGCCCAGCGCCGCGGCCTGCTGGCCGAGGAGCTCTCAAGCGGGGGGCAGAGTGTCATCGCCACCACTGACCTTGCCCACGTGCCGGGGGCCGGCGAACACTCGGTCACGCGGCTGCGGATCTCCACGGGAGCGATCCTGCAGGAGGCTGTTGCGGCATGAGCAGGCGCGCTCCCCGGCTGGTCTCCGCGGCGATCTCAGACCTGACGAGCTCGCTCGCCCCGGCCACGACGCTGGCCCGTGTTCAGGAGGTCTGGGAAGTTGCGGCGGGCGGCGCGATCGCTGCGGCGGCCCGTCCCGTCTCCGAGCGCGCGGGAACGCTGACCGTCGCGTGCGAGGCCGCCGTCTGGGCCCAGGAGCTGGAGCTGATGAGCGAGCAACTCCTGGAGCGCATCAACGGAGAGCTGGGCGCTGAGGCGATCACGCGGCTGCGCTGCGTCACCGGGTGAGCACGGTGTCATGGCCGCTCCGCGTGCCCAGGGAAGTGCAGATTCAATAGGACGACCCGGAAGCAGGGACTTAGGACTCTGCTCCCGGGTCGTACCTCCCTCTGCTTGGCCCGGGGGGCCTGGCCAAGCCCGGCCCCCAAAGGACCAGGAGGGACAGCGTAAACACGGCTCGCACGATTTGCCAACGGTTCTTCTCGCACCATTTGCCGGCGCGCAGCCCGGCTCGATTCGTCCCGTCCCGGGCATGCGCCGTGCCCGCCTGTGGGATCCACCGCCGTTTTTCCGATTTTTGCAGGGTTTTCGGGCGCTGCGACGGGCTAAACCGACCCCCCGGACTGCTATCCTTACGAAGGTATCCAACTCGCCCCAGCCGTGGTCCTCGCGCCCCGGAATCCGGGGCTTTTTCACGTCACCGGAGGGCCATTGGCAACTGGTAGCGACAGTCCTGAAAAGGACGTAACCCCGGACGGGGCAGCCCCTGCAAAGGGCGACGGACAGGCCGGCATGAAGAGCCGTGCCGAAGCATCTTCCATCAGCGGATCCGCCAGTTATGACGCTCAGGACATCACCGTCCTCGAGGGTCTCGAGGCGGTCCGCAAGCGACCGGGCATGTACATCGGCTCGACCGGTGTCATGGGTCTGCACCATCTCGTATACGAGATCGTCGACAACTCGGTGGACGAGGCCTTGGCGGGATTCTGCAGCGAAGTCTCGGTGACGATTCATCCGGACAACTCGGTCACGGTCGTCGACGACGGACGAGGGATCCCGGTCGCGATGATGGAGAAGGAGGGCAAGCCCGCCGTCGAAGTCATCCTGACCGTTCTGCACTCGGGCGGGAAGTTCGGTGAGGGCGGCGGCTACAAGGTCTCCGGCGGGCTGCACGGTGTCGGTGCCTCGGTTGTCAACGCCCTTTCCGAGCAGTTCAACATCGAGATCCGGCGCGACGGACACGTCTTCTCCCAGGAGTACTCACGCGGGGCGCCGCTGGCACCCCTGGCCAAGGGCGAGAAGCTGTCCAAGGGCGCCCAAACGGGCACCACGACCACCTTCCGCGCCGACCCCGACATCTTCGAGTCGCTGGACTACGACTTCCACACGCTCGAGGAGCGCCTGCGCGAGACCGCCTTTTTGACTCGCGGCCTGAAGATCTCGATCATCGACGAGCGCGGCGAGGGCCACTCATCGGAGTTTCAGTACGAGGGTGGCATCGAGGACTTCGTGGGCTATCTGAACGAGAACAAGGAGACCGTCCACCGCAAGGTCATCTTCTTCGCCGGCGAATCCGAGGAAGGCGCCGCCGAGGTGGCGCTGCAATGGAACTCCTCCTATCAGGAGTCGGTCCACTCGTTCGCCAACAACATCAACACCCGCGAGGGCGGCTCGCACCTGAGCGGCTTCCGCTCGGCCCTGACGCGGACACTGAACAAGTACGCCCGCGACCACAGCCTGCTGAAGGACAAAGAGGACAACCTCTCCGGTGAGGATGTCCGGGAGGGGCTGACGGCAGTCGTCTCGGTCAAGCTGCGCGACCCCCAGTTCGAGGGACAGACCAAGACCAAGCTCGGTAACCCCGGCATGGCTGGCTTCGTCGAGAACATCGTCAACACGGGCCTCGGGGAGTTCCTCGAGGAGAACCCCAGCGAGGCGCGCGCAGTGATCGGCAAGGCCGTCCAGGCACAGCGCGCCCGCGAGGCGGCCCGTAAGGCACGCGACCTGACCAGACGGAAGTCGGCGCTCGAGAACTCGACGCTTCCCGGCAAGCTCGCCGACTGCTCGATCAAGGATCCCTCGCTGGCTGAGCTGTTCGTCGTCGAGGGTGACTCCGCGGGCGGCTCGGCCAAGCAGGGGCGCGACCGTGAAACCCAGGCCGTGCTGCCGCTGCGCGGCAAGATCCTCAACGTCGAGAAGTCCCGTATCGACAAGGTGCTGCAGAACACCGAGGTGCAGGCCCTGATCACCGCGATCGGAACCGGCGTGCGGGACGAGTTCAACATCGAGAACGCTCGGTATCACAAGATCGTCCTGATGACCGACGCGGATGTGGACGGAGCCCACATCCGGACGCTGGTGCTGACGCTCCTCTTCCGCGAGATGAAGGAGCTGATCGAGGAGGGCTATGTCTACATCGCCAAGCCCCCGCTCTACAAGCTCAAGCAGGGCACGCGCGAGCGCTACATCGAGAAGGACTCCGAACTGGAGGACATCCTGCTTTCTGACAAGTGGGAGAAGATCGACGTCTTTGACCGCCACGGGACCCAGTTCAAGCTGACCGAGGCCCGCTGGCAGCGCTTCACGCGGCTGCTCAAGCAGTACGAGGGATGGTCCTCTTCGCTCAAGGCCGCCCACGGCCATGACACCGTCCAGTTCCTCGAGGAGTCCGCGCTGCTCGGCGATGGGCATCTAACGGCCGAGTCGGCCATCGAACTGCTCGAAGGCGGAGGCCTTCAGGGCGACACCCATTCGACGGAGCTGCTCGAGTCCGACCCCCTGGCGATCCGCGTCAAGGCGATCGAATCGAAAACCGGCTTCGCGCGGATTCACGAAATCAAACGGAGCCTGTTCGACTCGCAGGAGTACCGTCAGCTGGCGCGCGTCCATGCGCAGCTGGTCGAGCTGGCCGGCACGCCGGCCTTCGAGGTGCGCCTAGGTGACGCGACCGAGGCGGCCGCCTCATTCGAGGACCTGCATCCCGCAGTCATGGCCGTCGCTCAGAAGGGCAGCAAACTGCAGCGCTTCAAGGGGCTCGGCGAGATGAACGCCGAACAGCTCGGAGAAACGACCATGGCGCCCGAGACCCGGACGCTCGCGCAGGTGACGCTCGAGGACGCCTTTGCGGCGGACAGGATCTTCTCCATGCTGATGGGCGATCAGGTTGAGCCGCGCCGGGCCTTCATCGAGGAGAACGCCCGTGCGGTGGTCAACCTGGATGTGTGAGGGAGGTGAGTAATGGCTTCGGCTGATGTGATCAGCGGCGGGAACATCGAACCGCGGGCGCTTGAGGACGAGATGAAGACCGCGTACCTCGACTACGCGATGTCGGTGATCGTCGGGCGGGCGCTGCCGGACGTACGCGACGGTTTGAAGCCCGTCCATCGCCGCGTCCTCTACGCGATGAACGAGCTCGGCCTGGGGCCGACCCGCTCCTACGCCAAGTGCGCCAAGATCGTCGGCGAGGTGATGGGGAACTACCACCCTCACGGCGACTCCGCGATCTACGACACGCTCGTCCGCATGGCGCAGGAGTTCTCGATGCGCTACCAGCTGGTTGACGGGCAGGGCAACTTCGGCTCCGTCGATGACGACCCCGCGGCCGCGATGCGCTACACCGAGGCCCGCCTCGCGCGCATCGCGACCGAGATGCTGCGCGACCTAGACATGGACACGGTCGACTTCGCCGCCAACTACGACGGCTCCCGGCGCGAACCCCTCGTTCTGCCGGCCCGCTTCCCCAACCTGCTCGTCAACGGCTCCTCGGGAATCGCCGTGGGCATGGCCACGAACATCCCGCCGCACAACCTCGGCGAGGTGATCGACGCCACGATCGCCTTCATCGAGAACCCCGACATCGACACCGCGGGCCTGATGGAGCACATCAAGGGCCCCGACTTCCCGACCGGCGGGATCATCCTCGGCCACGGCGGCATCAAAGACGCCTACGAGACGGGCCGCGGCCGGGTGCGGGTGCAGGCGCGGGCGCACATCGAGCCGCTGAGTCACGGCAAAGAGGCAATCGTCGTCACCGAGCTTCCCTTCATGGTCAAGAAGGGCGGCGAAGGGAACCTGATGACGAAGATCGCCGAATTGGTCAACGACAAACGCATCCCGGAGATCTCGGATCTGATCGACCAGTCGGACAAGCGCGGCATGCGGCTCGTCATCGAGCTCAAGCGCGACGCCATCCCCAAGGTCGTGCTGAACAAGCTCTACAAGCACACGCCCATGCAGACGACCTTCGGCGTCAACATGGTCGCCCTCGTGGACAACGTCCCCCGGACGTTGAACCTGCGCGAGGTGATCGAGAACTATGTCCGCCACCAGCGCGAGGTGATCGTCCGGCGTACCAAGCACGAGCTCTCCGAGAAGGAGGCCCGCGCCCACATCCTCGAGGGGCTGCTGACGGCGCTGGAGCATCTCGACGCGATCATCGAACTGATCCGCGGTTCGCGCGACCGGGACACCGCGCGCGAGCAGCTGATCGCACGCTTCGAGCTGAGCGCCATTCAGGCGACCGCGATCCTCGACCTGCGCCTCTCCCAGCTCACGGCCCTCGAGGCCGACGGGATCAAACAGGAGCACAGCGACGTGACCGAGCGGATCGCCGAGCTGCGGGCGATCCTCGGCGATGAGAATCGTGTCCTGGCCGTCATCAAGGAAGAGCTGGGCGAGATCTCCGAGCGTTTCGCCGACGAGCGCCGGACCGACATCAGCCACTCCGAGGACGAGATCGACATCGAGGACCTGATCGCCGACCAGCAGATGGTGATCACGATCACCCAGACCGGCTACATCAAGTCCCTGCCCCTCGCCACCTACCGCCAGCAGCAGCGCGGCGGACGAGGCGTGACCGGGATGGACATGAAGGACGGCGACTTCATCGAGCACCTGTTCGTGTGCTCCTCGCACGACTACCTGCTGTTCTTCTCCAACCGCGGCAAGGTGTACCGCTCGAAGGTCTACGAACTGCCGGAGGCGCAGCGGACGGCCAAGGGCAGGGCGCTCGTCAACATCCTGCCCCTGCGCGAGGGCGAGAGGATCCAGGCGGTCGTCTCCACGCGCGACTTCAAAGAGACCGAGTTCGTGGTCTTTGCCACGCGAAACGGCACAGTCAAGAAGACCTCCCTCGAGGCCTACAACACGCCGATCAAAGCCGACGGCATCATCGCCATCAACATCCGCGAGGACGACGAGCTGCTGGCCGTCCGCGCGGTCGATCCCGGTGACGAGGTCATCATGGTCTCCCGCGCCGGGCTGACAGTCCGCTTCGCCGAGTCCGACGTCCGCTCCATGGGCCGCGACACGACCGGGGTCCGCGGCATGGATGTGGGCAAGGACGGCCGCGTCATCTCGATGGATGTCGCGCGCGATGAAATGGATCTGCTGGTGGTGACCGAGAACGGCTATGGCAAGCGCACCCAGATTGCCCAGTACCGCAAGACCAACCGCGGCGCCAAAGGCGTCAAGACGATAGGTCTGACCGAGAAAAAGGGTGGCCTGGCCGGCGCCCTGGTCGTACGCGAACATCAGGAGCTGGTCTTCATCAGCGTCGGCGGGATGGTGCAGCGAACGGCCGCTGGGGGCATCTCTCAGCAGGGCCGCTCGGCCACGGGCGTGCGCGTCATGAATCTCAAGGACGACGACCTCGTCAGCGCGATCGCACTGGTCGTCGAGACCGCCGATGACGAGGCCACGGCGGGGATCGCCGAGGCCGCTGCCGGCCCCGAGACCGACGCCACGATCGACGCGCCCCCCGAGTCCGACTGACCCGCAAGCCTCCTCGCAGGCCTGCAGCGCGGCCTTAACCCGTCCAGATTGGGCTCAGGCGCTCAGATAGCGGTCTGGCTCATCCGACACGGGGAGGGTGCACCACCTCTCCCGAAAGGCCCGCGCCGCTGCCCTTCTGGCTCTCGGCCTGCTGGCTTTGGCCGGCGTACCAGGCGCCTCAGCTGCGCGGGGGCCCGTTCATCCCCGCCATGGCGCCAGGCACTGCGGTGCTCGCCGGTGCGCCGGGGAGACGGGCGGCACGCCTGCCTTCAGGCCCTCGCGGACACCCCGCGCCATGCGGCGCAGACACGAGGACGTCCGCCGTCAGAACTCCGCAAAACCGCTCAAGCCGAGCTATACGCCGCTCCCCGCCGAAGACCGGGCGCCGCAGAAGGAGACGGCGGCCGTGATCGCCGCGGTCCTCGCGACGCCGTGCCCGGACACCGAACTGACCCCCGAAGCCGAAGATCTCCCGCTCGTCAAGGACGCCGTGCTCTGCCTGATCAACCGGGTGCGCGCCGAACATGCGCTCTCGCCGCTGACCGTCAGCCCGCGCCTGGAAGATGCCGCCGAAGGGCACTGTGCCGAACTGATCAGCGAAGACTATTTCGCACACGTCTCCCCCAGCGGTGAAACGCCCGTCGAGCGGATCCAGAAGACCGGCTACATCCCGGGCCCCTCCGACGGCTACGTGATCGGTGAGAACCTCGCCTGGGGCACCTACAGCCTCTCCACGCCGGCGGCCATCGTCGCCGCCTGGGTCGCCTCCCCCGGTCATCTCGCCAACATCCTCGAAACGCAGTACACCGAAACGGGCATCGGCATCATCCCCGCGGTACCGGCCTCGCTGGCCGACGGCAGCCCCGGCGCAAGCTATGCGCAGGAGTTCGGCGTCATCCTCCCCTGACCCGCCGCTGCCCTGGCGCCGGGCGGCAACGCCCCTGTCACCTCCGTTCGCTACCCTGGCCAGACCAGAGAAAGGAGGTGGTCCAAACGTTAGTTGACAGTATTTTCGGGACCCTGGAGGTGACCGGCCGCTAGGTCGGTAGGCTGGTCCGCTTGGCGGAATCCAACCCGGGACACCCCGAGACGGCTGCCGGCTCTGGTCCCTCCGGCCGCAGTTGAGCCGCTCTCGGTCTTTTCCAGTCAAAGCAGCAAGCGAAGGGCGCCGTCGTACAGGCGCCCTTCGCCGGTTAACGCGGGCGCCGGCTCAGGCCGCCTGAGGGAGGTACTGCAGCCAGGCCGCCGGGATCGTCGGGCTGGCGACATGGATGAAGATCTCAGCCCGCGGCGTGCGCGGAACGTGGCGCGGGTGCATGCCCGCCTGGCGCGGTAGACGGTCGGCCTTGCGGCGGTTGCAGGGAGCGCAGGAGGCGACGATGTTCTCCCAGCTGGAGGAGCCGCCCTTCGAGCGCGGGATGACATGGTCGACCGTCAGGTTCGAACGCGAGCCGCAGTACTGGCAGGTCCAGCTGTCACGGGCGAACACGGCACGTCTCGTGATCTTGCGGCGGTGTGCATCGCGCGGCACCTTGACGTAGCTGACCAGCCTGATGACGACCGGTCGCGCCACCGTGGAGCTCTCGGAGTGAAGTTCCCAGGTGCCCCGCTCGAGCAGCTCTGCCTTCTCCTTGAGCAGCAGCACGATGGCCCTGCGGACAGTGCAGACGTTGATCGGCTCGAACGTCGCATTGAGAACGAGCACCCGACCGCCCATCGCCCTCGTGGGCGACGCCTCAGGCCCGTGCCGCTGGTGCTCTGGGGGCGGCACGGACCCCACCTGCTCTGGTGGGACAGCGCTCTCCATGTTCGCGCGCAGTCTAGCGGGCGTCGCCGCAGTGGGTACTCGCAGCGCTAGGCGCCTGCTGCGCCCTGCGGTGGTACCCCCGCGCGGTAGGAGCCCAGCACGGCAACGTGCTCGCACAGCGCTCCGATCGCCTGAAGTGCCTGCGCCACGGCAGGGTCGTCCTGGTGCCCGGCCAAATCGGCGAAGAAGATGTAGCTCCCCATCTGGGTGCGCCGCGGCCGCGACTCGATCTTCGTCAGGTTGATCTCGCGCGAGGCCAGCTCGCCCAGACACCGCACCAGCCAGCCCGCATGCTCGGCGCCGGCGCCCCAGAAGACGATCGAGCACTTCCACGCGCCGTCCTCCCCGGCGCGCATGGGGGGTGCCTCGCCGGCCCGCTCCTGCCCGGCCAGCCAGACGAACCGTGTCTGGTTGTCATCGCGGTCCTCTACGCCGCGGCGAAGCACCGTGGCGCCGTAGATCTCGGCCGCCAGCTCGGTACCCAGCGCCGCCGTCGGGTGCTCGCCGAGGCCGGCCACGGTGCGTACCGCCTCGGCCGTGGAGCTGGCCGGCACGATCTCCGCCCAGGGCAGCTCGCCGCGCAGGAACCGGGTGCACTGTCCCGGCACAGCCGGATGCGAGAGCACCGTCTCGATCTCCTCGAGCTGCATCGGGCCGGCCGCGATCAGGGCATGACGGACGCGGAGGATGGCCTCGCCCACGATGCGCAGGTCCGAGGCCTCGCCCGCCAGCAGGTCCAGTGTCACGTTGATCGATCCCTCCAGCGAGTTCTCGATCGGCACGATCGCCCACTCCAGCTCGCCGCGCTGGAGGGCCATGAAGGTCTCATAGATGCTCCCGACGGGCACAGCCTCCACGAGGCCCTCGGCGGCGCTCGCCAGCAGAGCCTCCTCGCTGAAGGTGCCCGCCGGGCCCAGGTAGCCCACCCGCCCCCCCGCGGGCGGGCGCTCAGGCGCCCGGGCCATCCGCAGCCGGCTGCGAGGCCTCGCCGGCCAGCGCCAGACGGACGGCCTCGGCCTCCTCGGGCGAGAGCTCCAGTTCGCCGCGGCCTGCCAGGACGCGCTTGCCGTACACACGGGCCTGATCGCGATGGTGGATGCATGAGAGCACGATCCCCGAGCGTTCCTCGTCGAGCAGCGCGATCGACATGGACTGCCTCCCGGACAGCTCGTTGTAGGCGTCATAGCGGACCAGCGAGCGGTGCGCGATCGTCCCGCGCAGCGTCTCCTCGGCGCTCGCAAGCCGCCCGTCCAGCCGCACGGCCGTCTCCTCGACGTAGTCGCGGAGCGCTTCGAAGGCGTCCTGCATGGTCGCGGCATGAAGCACCAGATCCTGCTCATCGTGATCGCCGATCACGACCCGCTGGGCGCGCCTTAGCCGGCGCACGCTCAGCGCCAGCATCGCGCAACAGGCGACCGCCAAGACCGCCACCGCGGCCGCCGCAATGGCGATGATCCCCTGCGTGTCGGTGATCGCTGCGGCCATCGCCACAAGTTAGCCGCTGGCGCCGCGGCAGCTAGCCGAAGATCGCCAGGTAGGTGCTCTTGTTGTTTTCCGTGTTGGTCTCGCCGGGTACGGCCGCCACTTCGACTTCCACTTTCGAGGCAAGACTTAGGGGCACGCCGGTGACCGGAATTTCGACATTGACCTTCTGACCGGGCTGCGTCGAGTTGATCACGTGCGTGTCTTTGCGCTGCTGGCCGGCGGTCGTGACGGTCACGTTGACCTTGACGTTGGTCTCCGGGTTCGAGCCGGTGTTTTCGACCGTCACCGTGAACGTCGGGTTGGCGCCCGCGCTCACGTGGTTGAGCGTCGGTTCGGGTTCGAGCCCCGTCGTGCCCACCGCCGTGCTGATCAGCGCGCTGCCGTGCGTCCCGGGAGCGATCCCCGTCGAGGAGCTGCCGGTGGCGGACTGCCCGGTCAGGCGGGAGGTGACCGTGCTCGCTTCGAGCCAGCCGATGTTGGGGAGGAAACGCGCTGCGACGGTCTGCTCGGCAATGCCGTTGGAGCTGAGCTCCTGCTGGATCAGCGGCGCAACGCGCTGGGAGTAAAGGACGTCTGAGGCCAGGAACGTCTGCATCGCACCGGCGATCTTCGGCGCGACGGCTTTCGCCTGCCCCCCCAGCGCCGCCGGTACCTGGGCGGCGATCTTGGTGATGCCTTCCACGCGCAGGCCGAGGGCCATCAGGAAGGCACGCTGGGCGCCCGTCATTTCCCCGGGGACCGACAGGCCCTGTGCCCGGCTGTCCAGCTTCTGGGCTTCGAGGCGGAGCTGGTTGATCTGCACCTGGACATCCAGGGCCGACTTCGCGCTCGCCCCCGTCAGCGCCGTGAACAGCGGCTTGGCCACCTGTGTTTCGTATTCCTGGGCGATTTCGCCGACGTGGCGGTCGTAGTCCTTCAGCGACTGCTCCTTCTGCGATTTCAGGCAGCCGCTGATCAGAAAGATGATCAGGATCAGGAGCACCACGCCGACGCCCAGGGCGACCCTGCGGCGGACCATCAGCGTGTGGCGGTCATAGCCCGATGGGCCGCCCCCGCCGGTCGGCCGCCGCGGGCGCGGACGTCGCTGAGCACCTGCGGAGCGCTCCGCAGCCGGTCTCGGCCGCGGTCTTCTGGCAGACGGCCGGGGCGCTGTGTCCTCGCCATCATCGAAGAACGACAAAAAGCCTCCGCTCCTTCAAAAGGGTCCAGGAAAGGCCTCAGTATGACTGCAGGCACCACCGCAGGCGATCCTGCAACTTCTCGCTCAGAGCGGACTTTCCTGCCCCGCCCGCGCAGGAGTGCCCTCTCCGGCGGCGAACGCCCGAGCCGGTGGAGTCGCACGAGACCCTCGTCCAAGGAGCGCCGCCGGCAAGGCCCTCCGAGCAGCAGACCAGGCGTGGCCCGTTCCGCGCGCGGGTTGCGCGCGCCCGCGTGCAGGCGCCTCCCGTGGCCGGGGAGCAGCTGGTCCTGGAGCGCTATCGGCTACTCGAGCGCCTGGGCGCCGGCGGCTTTGGGGTCGTCTGGCGGGCCCGCGACGAGCTTCTGCACCGCGAAGTGGCCGTCAAGCGCATCTGGCTCGGCCCCGACGGTGACAGCGAGCGGGCCGCGCGGGAGGCCCAGGCGACGGCACGCCTCTCCCACCCCGCGATCGTGGCTCTCTACGAGGCCTGTCCGCTGGGCGAGGCCTTCTACCTGATCTCTGAGCTGGTCCACGGGCCCACCCTGGCGCGCCTGATCGCCGAGGACCAGCTCGAGGACGAGGAGATACTGGCGATCGGGCTGGACCTGGTCGATGCGCTCGAGCACGCCCACGCGCGCGGCGTCATCCATCGCGACATCAAGCCGCAGAATGTCCTCGTCCCCGAGCGTCCCGAGCAGCCGGGCGCGCACGAGCGCCTGGCGGCCGCCAAGCTGACCGATTTCGGCGGCGCGAGCCTCGCCGAGGAGGACGCCCTGACTCGCACCGGCGACGTGCTCGGGACGCTCGCATACATGGCCCCCGAGCAGAGTGAGGGGTATGAGGTGGGCGAGGAGGCCGACCTCTATTCGCTGGCTCTGGTCCTCTACGAGGCCTTCAGCGGCGTCAACCCCGTCCGCGGGACGACCCCCGCGGAGACCGCCAGGCGAATCGGCAGCCGCCTGGAGCCACTGGCCAGGATCCGCCGTGATCTGCCCCGCGAGCTGACCGGCGCGCTCGATCGGGCCATCGCGCCCGACCCCGGCAGGCGCGGCACGCTGGCCGAGCTGCGTCAGGCGCTCGGCGCCGGGCTCGACGGGGCGCCCCAGCGCACGCTTCGCCAACCGCGCCGTGAACGCAGGCCAGGGGGCGCGATCCTTCCCCGTCGCGCTGTTCCCGTCCGGGCCGCCCGCCCCGGCCCGGCGGAACCCCAGGCGCACGTCGAGCCCTACAGGCTGCTCGTCCCGGATCCCCGCCCTGAGCGGATCGGCAGCAGCGGCCCGGGACTCCCGCGGCTGATCTGGTGCGCTCTCGGCCTGCTCCTGATCGGCTGGGAGCTCGCCGCCGGGCGCCCCGGTGCGGGCCTTCTGGCTCTGGCTGCCCTGATGCCGCTTGCCCTCATGCCTTCCAGACCCGCCAGCCGCAGCGTCCCGGCAATCTGGGTCGCCTGCGCGCTCGCGCCGGCCCTTGGCCTGGCGGGCCTTGCCGGCGCCTTCCCTGCCGTGGCAGGACAGACCTCGGAAGTTCGCCAGCGGTTCGCCATCGGGGCCATCGGCTACTGGTGGCTGCGCCTTGCCGAGCCGCTGCTGGGTCGCCGGCTGTGGCTCGGCCTGCCCGCCGGCACGCCCTCCCGCTCGGTTTGGGAGGGATCGCTTCAGAGCGCCGCCGGACACGTCATCGAGCCGCTGCTCAGCACCGGCGTGCTCGCCGGTGCACTGCTCTGGGGCATCGCCGCCGCGCTGCTGCCCCTGCTCGTGCGCGGACGCAGCGCCGCGTTCGATGTGATCGCCACCGCGGCCTGGTCGGCCGCACTGCTCCTCGCGGCTGTCCGCCTGGACTCGGGTCTCGCCGCGGCTGCCGGCCATCCGCTGCCCCGCGGAGCTGTCCTCGGCGCCGTCCTCGGCGCCATGATCGCGATCGGCGCCCGGGCGCTGCGCGGCCCGGTCTGAGCCGGGCGCGTAGCATGGCCTGACGGTCGCCCGGCGGTGTTCCCCCCGCTTCGCGGCCGCGCCCCACGATGAACCCGTTCAAGAGCCTCGAGATGACCATTGCCAGACTCGTGGAGGGCGCCTTCGGGCGCGCCTTCCGCTCCGAGGTGCGCCCGATGGAACTGGCACGCAAGCTCGCTCGGGAGATGGACGAGCACCGAACCGTCTCCGTCTCGCGCGTCTACGTGCCCAACGAGTACGCAGTGTGGCTCTCGGCCGAGGACCGGGCCCGCTACGTCGAGGTCGAGGACGAGCTGATCGAAGAGCTCTCCGCCTACCTGCTCGAGCACGCCAGGCGCGAGAACCTGATCCTCTCCTCCCCGCCGCACATCACCTTCCAGACCGACGATCGTCTGTCGCTGGGCGAGTTCGGCATCGAGGCCCGGTTGGTCCGCACCGAGGTTCAGGATGAGGCCGATGGCCCGTCCCAGCCGGGTCCCGGGCAGTCATATGGCGGAGGACCCGCAGCCGATGAGGAGCACGGCAACACAATGATCTACAGCACCTCCGCGCGGGTTGGCGGACCGGTCCAGACGGCCACGGCGCAGCCGCGATTGCCGCGGGCCCTGCTGGCCGTCGCCGGACGCCGCCTGCTGGTGCCACCCAGCGGCGCCACGATCGGACGCAGCCGCGACTGCGACATCGTCCTCGACGACACCGGCATCTCTCGCCGCCACGCCGAGCTGCGCCCGGGCTCCGAGGGCTGGGAGATCCAGGATCTCGGCTCGACCAACGGCGTGCTCGTCAACGGCAGAGCCATCCAGGGGCGCCAGCCGCTCGAACCCGGCGACCGCGTCGAGCTGGGCACCACCGAGGTCCTCTTCGAAGTCGGATGAACAGCCTCGACCCGGCATCGGTGGCACTCAAGTTCGGCTTCGTCGCCGTCCTCTACCTGTTCCTGCTCTGGGTCGCCCGGAGCGCCCGCCGCGACCTCGGTGGCTCCACGGCCCGCGGCACGCAGGTGAGCCCCTCGAGCGCCGCCGACCCCGATGCCACCGGCATGTACTCCGCCTCGACGCTCGGCCCCGTCAACCTGGCCGAGCGCGATCCGCGGCTGGTCGTCGAGCGCGCCCCAGGCCACGAACCGGGGATGATCTACGACCTCGACGGCGATCTCATCCTCGGCCGCGGCGACCGCGCCGAGATCCGCCTCGAGGATCCCTTCGCCTCCTCCCGCCACGCCCGCATCTACGAACAGGGCAACACCGTCATCGTCGAAGACCTCGGCTCGACCAACGGGACCTATCTCAACGAGGAGCTCCTCGAGACCCCCCGGCCGCTGCATCCAGGCGACCGTGTGCGGATCGGCGACAGCGAATTCGCCTTTGAGGTCGACTGACTTGCTGCGCGTCGTCGAGCAGTATGCGGGCAGCGACACCGGTCGCCAGCGCCGCGCCAACGAGGACTCGCTGCTGGTCCGCTCGCCGCTGTTCGTGGTTGCCGACGGAATGGGCGGAGCGCAGGCGGGCGAGGTCGCCTCGAGCGTCGCCGTGGCCGAGTTCCGCCCCGGCCTGCCCGACGCCGGTGAGCCCGAGCAGACGCTCGCCTCCGTCGTACGGCAGGCCAACGCCCGCATCCACGAGCTCTCCCACGCCAATGCCGAGCACGCCGGTATGGGCACGACGCTGACCGCCGTCTACGTGGGTGAGCACGAAGTCGCCATCGCCCATGTCGGGGACAGCCGCGCCTACTGCCTGCGCGAGGGGGAGCTGATCCGCCTCACCGACGATCACTCCCTGGTGGACGAGCTGATGCGCCAGGGCCGCCTGACGCCCGAGGAAGCCGTCGAGCATCCACAGCGTTCGGTCATCACCAGGGCGCTGGGCATCGAGGCCGACGTGGAGGTCGACACACGCTCCTTCCGCGGCCTCTCCGGCGATGTCTACCTTTTGTGCAGCGACGGCCTGACGACGATGATCGGCGAGGCGCTGATCACCGAGGTGCTGTTGGCGCACCCGCGTCTGGCCGAGGCCGGCGAGGCGCTGATCGCGGCAGCCAACGAGGCGGGCGGCCGGGACAACATCACCGTCATCCTCCTGCGGATCGAGGAGGTCGAGCTGGCCGGTGCGGTCGCTGGCGAACACGAGACCGCCACGGACCTGCCGACGATCCAGACCCCCGAGCCGGCCACCGCACAGGAGCAGGTCGTGGGAGGCGAGGCTGGCGCGCTCGCCCAGCGGCGCCCCCGCCGACCGCACTCGGGCACCGGAGCGCGCGCGGATGCCCGGCCGAAACTGCGCCTACGCCGGGCCGGCCTTCTGGCGGGGACGCTCGTCGTGCTCGGCATCGTCGCCGCCGGCGCCTACCTGGCACTGCAGTCGGTCTACTTCATCGGCACCAACAACCGCGGCCTGGTGACCCTCTACGAGGGCATCCCGTTCAAACTGCCCGGCAACCTGACGCTGTACTCGAGCCGCTACGTCTCCGGCGTCAGCGCCTCGACGGTCGGCGCCCAGCGCCGCAGCACGCTGCTCAATCACTCGCTGCGCTCCGAAGGCGATGCGGCCTCCCTGATCCGCAGCCTCGAACTCGACCAGCTCGAATGAGTCGCCGGCCGTGAACCGACCGATCGCCCGCCTCTTCGGCCTCGTCCTGCTGCTGTTCGCGCTGCTGGTCGCGTTCACCTCGCGCTGGACGATCTTCGAAGCCTCGGCGCTGCGCGAAAACCGGCTCAATGCCCGCAGCCTGCTCGAGCAGCAGCGAGTGGCCCGCGGGGAGATCGTGGCCGCCGACGGAACGGTGCTGGCGCGCAGCGTCAAACGCCCGGAAGGCGTCTACGAACGCACATATCCGAGTGGCTCGCTGTTCGCCAACACGATCGGCTACTACTTCACCAACCTCGGCAGCAGCGGTCTCGAGCGTTACCGCTCCAGCGAACTGAACGGGCAGACTCCCAGCAACCTGCAGCGGATCCTCGACGAGCTGCAGGGCAAGAAGCAGCTCGGCGACAAGGTCGTCACCTCGCTCGACCCTGCCGCCCAGAAGGTCGCCCTGAACGCTCTGGCCGGACACCACGGCGCGGTCGTGGCGCTCGAACCGAGCAGCGGATCGGTGACCGTCATGGCCTCCTCGCCGGCTTATGACGCAAACGCCGTGGCCAGCGCCAAGGGCTATGAGAAGCTGGCGCGCGACAACGAAGAAAAACCCCTCGTCAACCGGGCGGTCCAGTTCGGCTACGCCCCCGGCTCCACGTTCAAGGTCCTGACCGCCACCGCCGCCATCGACACGGGCGAGTACACGCCGCAGTCGGTGCTCAGCGGCCGCAACGAAATCGTGATCTCGGGGACGCCGCTGAAAAACGACGAAAACGAGAGCCTCGGGAAGATCTCGCTGACCGAGGCGCTCGCACGCTCGGTCAACACCGTCTGGGCCCAGGTCGCCGTCCACCTGGGCAAGGCCACCCTGGCTCGCTACATGGAACGGTTCGGCTTCGACCGCAAGCCCCGGCTCGACTACCCCGCGGGCGAAATGTCGGCCAGCGGCGAGCACGAAGGCGAACGGATCATCCCGCCCACGAGCGACAAAGTCGACGTCGGGCGCATGGGCATCGGCCAGGACAAACTGGAAGTGACGCCGCTGCAGATGGCCGAGGTCGCCGCGGCGGTCGCCAATGGCGGCAGGCTGATGGTCCCCCATCTGACTTCGCGCGTAGTCAACGCCGAAGGCCAGACGGTCAAACGGGTCGAACCGAAGGTTCAGTCCGTCGTCATGAAACCCTCGACCGCCGCCGCCGTGCGGGGGATGATGGAAGCCGTCGTCAACGAAGGCACCGGAACCTCGGCCCAGATCCCCGGCATCCAGGTGGCCGGCAAGACGGGCACGGCCGAGACCCAGATCGGCACGACCATCAACAACGTCTGGTTCATCGCCTTCGCGCCGGCCTCCGCGCCCAAGGTGGCAATCGCCGTGACGCTTGAAAAGGTTCCCGGGCAGGGGGCGGCCTTCGCCGCACCGGTGGCCCGAGAGGTAATAGAAAAGCTTCTGCATGATTGAACCGGAGACGATCATCGACGGGCGCTACCGCGTCATCTCCCGCCTCGGCTCGGGCGGCATGGCCGACGTCTACCTGGCCCAGGATCAGCTGCTGGGCCGCCAGGTCGCCGTCAAGATCCTGCACCACCACTTCGCCGAAGACCAGGAGTTCGTCGAGCGCTTCCGCCGCGAGGCCTCCAGCGCCGCCGGCCTCTCGCACCCCAACATCGTCGCCATCTTCGACCGCGGCGAATGGAACGGCACCTACTACATCGCCATGGAGTACGTGGCCGGCCGCTCGCTGAAGGCGCTGGTCCGTGAAACGGGGCCGGTGGATCCGCTGATGGCGATCGACACCGTCATCCAGATCCTGAGGGCCGCCCGCTTCGCGCACAAGCGGGGCGTCATCCACCGCGATCTGAAGCCCCACAACGTGATCCTCGACGAGGACGGACGGGCCCGCGTGACCGACTTCGGCATCGCCCGTGCCGGCGCCTCGGACATGACCATGACCGGCTCGATCATGGGCACGGCCCAATACCTCTCGCCCGAGCAGGCCCAGGGCTACAGCGTCAGCGCCGCCTCGGACATCTACTCGATCGGCGTCATCCTCTACGAGCTGCTGACGGGTGTCGTGCCCTTCGAAGGCGAGACGGCCGTCGCGATCGCCTTCAAGCAGGTCTCCGCCACGCCGCGCCCTCCCAGCGAGCTCAACCCGGCCCTGCCACGCTCGCTCGATGCGGTCGTGCTGCGGGCCCTGGCCAAGGAGCCGGTCGAGCGCTATGCCGACGATGACGAGCTGATCGTTGCGCTCGAAGCCGAGCGGGCGCGGCTGGGGGCGAACGGCGCTCCGCCGGAGCCGCTGGCGGCCGAGCCACTACAGGCCTACGAGCCGCCGACGGGCCTGATGATGGCCGCCCCGCTTCCCTATCCCCTCGAGGAGGGGCCGTTGCCGGAGGACCAGCGCCGCAGGCGCAGGATGCTGTGGTGGGGCCTCGCCCTGCTGCTGGTCGCGCTCGCCGCGGTCGCGGCCGTCCTGCTGCTGGGCTCCTCCTCAAAGACCCAGGTCAGGGTGCCCGACGTGGAGGGCAAGACCGAACAGGCTGCCGGTGCCATCCTGCGCGCTGCCGGGCTGAACCCCGTGCCCTCCTTCGCGGCCAGCTCGACCGTCCGCAGCGGGCTCGTCTTCAGCCAGAACCCCCCCGCCGGACGGATGGTCGCCAAGAACTCCGAGGTCACGATCGTGGTCTCCGGCGGCGCGGCCAGTGCCGCCCTGGTCGACGTCAAAGGGCTGACCTCGGCGCAGGCCGTCCAGCGGTTGAAAAAAGCCGGCTTCAAGCCGACGCCCCGGTCAGAGAGCAGCCCGACCATCGAAAGCGGCCGGGTGATCGAAACGAACCCGCCCGCGGGCACCGACGTGCAGCTCGGCAGCCCCGTCACCGTGCTCGTCTCCAGCGGCCCCGAACCGGTTCGCGTGCCCGACGTCAAGGGGCAGTCCCTCTCAGGCGCCGAAGGCGAACTGACCAGCGCCGGCCTGAGCGTGGGCGCGGTCACCAAGCGCCTCACCAGCTCCGCTGCTCCCGAAACGGTCCTGACCGAGACCCCGGCCGCCGGCAAGTCGGTGAAGGCCGGCAGCAAGGTGGATCTGGTGATCGCCGAAGCGCCCAAGGAAGCCCCGGTGCCCAACGTCGTCGGCGAAGACCAGGCAGCCGCAATGAAAGCCCTCAAACAGGCGGGCTTCAAGACCAAGGCGGCGACCCAGCCCACAACCGAAGCCAGCCAGGTGGGCCTCGTGCTGCACCAGACACCGGATGCGGGCACCGAAGCCGTCAAGGGATCGACGGTGACGATCGCCGTCGGCGTGCTCAGCCAGACGACGACCTCGACCACCACCACGCCCACCGAACCCGCGACGACGCCGTCCGGCTAGGCTCGCCGGCAGTGAGCTTCACCGCCCAACCACCCCGGAGTCCGCTGCGGGTAGCCGTGCTGGCCGGCGGGCGTTCCTCCGAGCACGAGGTCTCGCTGTCCTCCGCGGCGGCCGTGCGCGACGGCCTGCTCGAGGCCGGACACGAGGTCCTCTGGATCGAGATCGGCCGCGACGGGGTCTGGCGCCAGGAGGGCGAGACGCTCAGCCTGACGCCGGGCGAGGGCTTCCCGGGCGCGCAGGTCGTCTTCCCGGTCCTGCACGGCCCCTTCGGCGAGGACGGCACCGTCCAGGGCCTGCTCGAGACACTCGATGTGCCCTACGTCGGCGCCGGCGTGGCCGCCTCGGCGCTGTGCCTGGACAAGGTCCTCTTCAAGGATCTCGCATGCACCCGGGGCCTGCCCCAGGTGCCGTACGTCGGCGTCAGGGCAGAGCGCTACCGTCGCCATCCGGATGAGGTCCTCTCCGCGCTCGCCGCCATCGGCCTGCCGGTGTTCGTCAAGCCCGCGCATCTCGGCTCGTCGGTGGGCATCGTCAAGGTCACCGAGGAGGGCGCCATGGCCGAGGCGCTGGCCGGCGCCTTCGAGCACGACCGCCTGGTGATCGTGGAGGCCATGGCCCGCGGGCACGAGGTCGAGTGCGGGGTCCTCGGCGTGCCTGAGCACGAGCGCGGCCCCGACGGTCCGCGGGTCAGCGCCTCCGAGCCCGGCGAGATCGTCTTCTCGGGTGACTTCTACGACTACGAGGCCAAGTACCGGCCGGGCGGCATGGAGCTGCTGATCCCGGCCCGGATCAGCGACTCGGCGCGCCGAGAGGTGATGGAGCTGGCGGTTCGCGCCTTCGAGCTGTCGGGCTGCGAGGGGCTGGCCAGGGTCGACTTCTTCGTCGACGGCGAGGAGGTCCTGGTGAACGAGCTCAACACGATGCCCGGCTTCACGCCCACGAGCGTCTACGCGAAGCTGATGGGTGCCTCGGGCGTCGACTATCCGTCGCTAGTGGATCGCCTGTGCCGGCTGGCCCTCGAACGCCACGCGGAGCGCCACGCCTACAGCCACTGAGCCTGTGGCTACTTGAACAGGGTCAGTTCGGAGATCGAGGCCGAGCGCTTGCCGGCCGGAAGCGTGGTCAGCCACACCAGGAAGTAACGGTGGGCCTTGCCGCTCACGCGCAACGGGATACGTTCGCCGCTGTGCACGTTGCTGCTGGATCCCACGGGGCCCTGCCAGCCGCGTGCCACCAGCGATTCGCTGGAGCCGTAGGCGAGTGAGCTCTGCACGTGGTCGGCTACATAGAGCTGGACGGCGAAGCCGGGCGTCGTCGTCTGGATCTCGAGCGCTCGCGCGAGGACCTGCGGGGAGGCGTCGAGGTAGACGCCAAGCCCGACGCCACCGGGCTTTCGCAGCGTGCCTTCGTAGTAGGTCTCGGTCGTCCAGCTGGTGCTGGGGTCGCTGTCCACGAGGTTGCCGATCTGGTCCCGGTTTTCGGGGCCGGTGCCGAACGGGTTGTAGTCGTGAGCCGAGGCCGCGCCGAGCTGCACCGGTTCCAGGCCGGGCTTGGCGCCCGCTCCCGGCGGGACCCCGGTGCCTTTGTGTGTCCGGTCGAGCGCGATGACCAATACCAAGGCCACGATCGCGCCGAGCAGGGCCAGCGACGCGATCCATCGGCCGCGGTGGCGGATCCTCCAGGGCAGCCTCCGGCGCACGCGGCCCGGGAGCGTCTGCAGGACGCTCGTCACCTCGCCCGTCGCCTGTCCGCTGCGTGAGGCCTCGACAGCCAGCACCTCCTCGAGCGCGCTCTCCATCGAGGCGGCATCGGGGTAGCGCTCCTCGAGGTTCTTGGCGAGCGCCCGGTCGACGACCGCCGCTGTCGCCGCAGAGATCTGCGGCCGGCGGGCCTGGACGTCGGGCACCTGCTCGCGGACATGCTTCATCGCCACGGCCACCGGGGAGTCGCCGTGGAAGGGCACGTCGCCGGTGAGCATCTCGTAGAGCACCACGCCCAGCGAGTAGAGGTCCGACTGGGGCGTCACGGGCTGCCCGAGTGCCTGCTCGGGCGAAACGTAGTCGGTCGTTCCCAGGACGCGGCCGGCCAGCGTCAGGCCCTCCTCGCTCAGTGAGCGGGCGATGCCGAAGTCGGTGATCTTGGCGCCGCCCTCCGGGTCGATCAGCACGTTGTGCGGCTTGACGTCGCGGTGCACGATCCGCCGCTCGTGAGCCGCCCCCAGCGCCCGGGCGATCTCGATCGCGTAGGCCAGCGCCTGGGGGATCTCCATCGGCCCGCCGCGACGGATCAGGCCCTTGAGCGTCTCGCCGTCGACGTATTCGAGGACTATGTAGGGGGTGCCCAGCTCGGGCTCCTCGGCATCGGGCTCCTCGCCGGCGTCGATGACGGACACGACGTGCGGATGGTTGAGCTGGGCCACCGAGCGCGCCTCGCGCCGGAAGCGCTCGAGCTGATCGGAGTCGGTGGCGATCTCGCGGTGCATCAGCTTGATCGCCACCGGACGCTCGAGCACCGTGTCGAAGGCCCGGTAGACGGTCGACATGCCGCCGCGGCCGATCACCGCGTCCAGCCGGTAGCGCCCGGCGATCATGGTTCCGACGGCCGTCATCGCCACCTATTGTGCGCGCCCGGCGCGGCGGAGGATGAGTGCCGCCAGCAGGCAGCGGTAGAGCGAGTAGGGCCAGAGGGCTCCGCGCTCAACCCGCGCCGCCAGCAGCCGTGCGCTCAGGCGGGTCGAGATGAAGGCCGTCAGGGCGCCCGCAAGGGCCGCCCGGCCGCCCGGCCGGCCTTCGCGCACGGCACCCAGCGCCTCCACCGCGCCGGCCCCGCCCATCACGCCCAGGCCGGCGGCCCAGGAGAGCCGCTGGGCGCCGGGCCGCGAGAAGCCGCGCGCCCGCGCCGCCGTCAGGGTGGCGCCGTTGCGCGAGACGCCCGGTGCCAGCGCGAGCACCTGGGCGAAGCCCAGTGCCAGCCCGTCGCCGGGCCCCACCTCGGCCGCCCGGCGCTCGGGCGCCTGCTCGCGGAGGTCGGCGGCGGCCATCGTCACGGCGCCCGCGAGCAGGCCTGCGGCACCGGCGCGCGGGCCCGAGAGCCGCCGCTCCACGGTTCCCCGCAGCATGAGGCCTGCCAGTGCCGGCGGGGCCAGCGCCAGCGCCAGGCTCACCGGACCCCGAAGGCCCGCGGGTGCCAGCTCGCGTCGCAGCGGGCCGGCCATCTCCAGGGCAAGGGCCACCGAGGCTCCGCCATGCAGCGCGAGCTCGAATGATCTGCTGCGGGGACCCGAGGGCTCCGGGCCGTCGAAGCCGGCCAGCCAGGGGACCAGGGCGGTGTGGATCGAGGAGGAGATCGGGAGCAGCTCGCTCGGCCCCTGGATCAGGCCGAGAAGGACGGCCCGGCGCAGCGAGGGCGAGCGCTCAGCCGGCGGCATTCTCCGCCGGCTCGCGGCGGGCCCGCCGCCGCCGCGCGACCGCATAGAAGACGCCGGCGATCACCAGTGCGACGATCGCATAGTCGATGTACTCGAATGCCTTGCGGGCGCTTTTCCAGTCTCCGCCGAGCGCGTGGCCTGCGATCGCCAGGCCCAGCACCCAGGGAACGGCTCCGATCAGCGTGAAGAGGGTGAACCGCCCAAGCGGCATCCTGGCGATCCCCGCCGGCAGCGAGACGAACGCCCGGACGACCGGGATGACGCGTCCGAACAGCACCGCCGCCTCGCCATAGCGTGCGAACCAGCGGTCGGCCTTCTCGACCTGTGCCGGACCCATGTGGAGCTTTCCGCCATGGCGTTCGAACAGCTCCAGGCGCCCGCCACGACCGATCCCGTAGGCCACCCATGAGCCGAGCAGGGTTCCCAGCAGGCCGGCGAGCACCACGCCGAGCATCGTCAGATGGTGCTGGGCGCCGCTCTGGCCCGGGTCGGCCACGGCGAAACCGGCGAACAGCATCACGACCTCCGAGGGGATCGGGATACATGCGCTCGAGATGGCCATCAGCGCAAAGATGCCGGGGAGGCCCGCTTCCCGGACGAGATGCGAGGTTTCGTTGACCAGCGATTCCGAGATCGAGGCGAGCACGAGCACGAGCGCCAACCTTACCGTCAGCACCCCGCCCAGCGCTGTCGGTAGCGTGCCCCCGCAGATGCGAGTCTGGATCGACCTGACCAACAGCCCCCATGTGCTGGTCATGCGACCGCTGATCGAGTGCCTGCGCGAGGACGGTCACGAGGTCTGCGTGACCGCCCGTGATTTCGCCCAGACCCTGGAGCTGTGTGAGCGCCTCGGCGTCGAGCACACCGCCATCGGGCGCCACCGCGGCGGCGGACTGGCTGCCAAGGCCGGCGGACTGGCCTCGCGCTCAACGGCCCTGCTGCGCTGGGCGCGCAGGAGCCCGGCCGGTGGTTCGGGCAGGCCCTTTGACATCGCCCTGGGGCACGGCTCGAATGACATCTCGATTGCCGCGGCCCTGCTCCGCATACCCAGCTCGACGATGTTCGACTACGAGTGGGCGACCGTCCAGCACAACGTCAACTGCCGTCTGGCGGCAGCCGTGGTGGTGCCCGAGGCGATCCCCCCCGAGCGCCTGGAGCGCTATGGCGCCGGGCGCAAGCTGCGTCGCTACGAGGGGCTCAAGGAGGAGTACTACCTGTCCGGTTTCGAGCCCGACCCTGCGGTCCTGGGGGAGCTGGGGCTGGATCCGGGGCGCCCAATCGTCGTTGTGCGCACCCCGCCCGAGGTCTCGCTCTACCACCGCTTCCACAGCGACCTGTTCGCGGCCGTCCTCGAGCGGTTGCGCCGGGCTGCGGCGGAGGAGGGGGTCCAGCCCGTCGTGCTGCCCCGCGTCGAGGCCCAGCGCCGCGAGCTCGGGGACGTTCCCGGCTTCATCGTCCCGCTGCGGGCAATAGATGCGCAGTCGCTGATCGCACATGCCGACCTCGTCATCTCAGCCGGCGGGACCATGAACCGGGAGGCCGTCGCGCTGGGCACGCCCGTCTACACGACCTTCTCGGGGAGGATGGGCGCGGTCGATGAGCGGCTGATCGCCGAAGGCAGGATGGGACGCCTCGAGGAGGCCGGCAGGCTCGACCTCGCCGCGCGGCGTCCCCGAGACGTGGCGACCCGCGTGCGGCGCGACCCGCGGGTGCTGGTGGGGCTGCTGCTCAGCCCGCTCGGCGCATAGCCCGCGCCACCGCCCCCGGAGTCCTCCTGGGCGCTTACAATCTTCACAATGCGCCGACGGATCCGCTCGGCGGCCCTCCCGCTCCACCGTCACTCGCTGCCACAGCTCGTAGTGGACGGGGTTCTGGTCGCCCTCGCGTACTACCTCGCTTTTCAGCTCCGCTTCAACAGTGGCCCGCCGCGGCACTACGAAGAGCTGCGTTCGGCGAGTATCTGGTGGGTGCTCGGCGGCAGCATGCCGGTCCTCGTCCTGTCCCGTGTCTACCAGCGGCGCTGGCGCTACGCGGGCCAGCGCGACTACGAGGCGGTCGTGCGGGCAGTCGTCGTGATCGTCCTGCTGACGGTCGTGGCCATCGAGATCTTCCGCCCCACCCACGAATACAAAGAGACCGAGCAGCACGTCGTCACGAGCGTTGCCGTGGTCCTGCCCAACGGCGTCATCGTTCTCTACGCGCTGCTCTCGCTGGCCTTCCTGGTCGGCATCCGGGCGCTGGCGCGCACGTTCTACGAGCGACGGCCACTGGCCGTCTTTCGCGCCGGGCGCAAGGGAGAGCGCACCGTCCTGATCGCCGGGGCCGGCGAGGGCGGGAGGATGGTGGCCCGCGAGATCATGCGCAACCGCGAGCTGGGCCTCGTGCCGATCGGCTTCCTGGACGACGATCCGACCAAGCGCCGGCTGCGGATCGACGGTATCCGCGTTCGCGGCAACACCGAAGAGGACCTGGCCAAGATCCTCGACGAGTCCGAGCCCGACGAACTGATCATCGCCATCCCCTCGGCGCCCGGCTCGACGCGCGCGCGGATCGTTCGCGAGTGTCGCCAGCGCGCAATCCCCGTCCGCACCCTGCCGACGGTCTTTGAGCTGCTCCAGACGCGGGGCGCGCTCGCCCGCCAGATGCGCGAGGTTCGCGTCGAGGACGTCCTCGGCCGCGAGCCGGTCCACATGGAGCTCGAGCGGGTGGGCGCCTATCTGGCCGGCCAGGTTGTCCTCGTGACGGGCGCGGGTGGCTCGATCGGCTCGGAGCTTTGTCGCCAGATCGCCCGTGTGGAGCCACACCGGATGGTGCTTGTCGACCACGCCGAGGACAACCTCTTCTCGATCCAGCGCGAGCTCGAGGACGAGCGCCATGTGCCGCCGTCCATGCTGGCGGCCGTGCTTGGGGACTGCAAGGAAGAGGAGCGGATGCGGGAGGTCTTCCAGGAGCATCGTCCGAGCGTCGTCTTCCATGCCGCCGCCTATAAGCACGTCGGGCTGATGGAGGCCAACCCGGTCGAGGCGGTGCGCAACAACGCCATCGCCACCCAGGTCGTGGCGCATATCGCGGGGTCGACGGGCGCCGGGCGCTTCGTGCTTGTCTCGACCGACAAGGCGGTTGCGCCGGCGACCGTCATGGGTGCCTCCAAGGCGCTGGCCGAGTTTGCGCTCGAGGGGGCCACGGCGCGTTTCCCCAACACCGCCTACGCGGCCGTCCGCTTCGGCAACGTGCTCGGCTCCTCCGGCAGCGTCGTGCCGATCTTCCGCCGCCAGATCGAACGCGGGGGCCCCGTCACGGTGACCGACGAGCGAATGACCCGGTACTTCATGACGATCCCCGAGGCCGTGCAGCTGATCATCCGCTCCGGCTCGCTCGCCTCGGCGGCCGCCGAGCCCCAGAACGGAGCAGCCCGGCCGCGGATCAGCCCGGGGCGCGGCGCCGAAGTGTTCGTTCTGGAGATGGGCGAGCCGGTACGGATCGTCGAGCTGGCCCGCGCAATGATCGAGCTCTCGGGGCTCGACCCCGACCGGGACATCGACATCGAGATCATCGGCAGCCGCCCCGGCGAGAAGCTCGGCGAGGAGCTGTTCAACAGCTATGAGCGCCCGCGGCCCACCGAGGCGGAGAAGATCCTGCGGGCCGAGCGCGAGACGCTGGGTGTTGCGGAGGTCGAGTCGATGTTCGATGAGATCCGGCTGCTGGTCCTCGAGGGCGATGCGGCGGGGCTGGCGGCCAAGGTATCCGAGCTCTCGCGCGAGCTGCGCGAGCCCGCCCCGTCACCCGATCCAGCGGCCGATCAGGCCGCCGCGGTTCCCGCCACGAAGGCTGCGGAGGCGGCCTCTGGTCCCGCAGCAGCGCCCGCCGGCGGCCCCACGGCGCCTGAGGCCCTCGTACACTCCCCCAATTCATGATTTCCCCGCTGCTCGCGACCGCCTTCTTTACGAGCACCTCGAATGAGATAGCCCTGCTGGCCGGTTGTGCGGCCATGGTGGGCATCGCCATCCTCTCGCTGCTGGTCTTCTCCCAGGCACGCGAGATCAGGCGCCTTCGCGAGTGGGCCGGGCGGGCGCCCGAGCGGGCGGCCGACATGGAGCAGCGTGTCAGCGAAGCGGCCTCGGCCCGCGCCCAGCAGGTTCCCCAGACGGTCCAGGGCGTGCGCCAGGTCCCCCGCACGGAGCCGATACACGCCCGCGGCGCCGTAGCAAGCGCGGCCACCGCAACCGCCACCCGCGTCGCCGGCGACCAGGCGCCGGCCGCCGCCCCCGCCGGCGCCCAGGCGCTGACCGCCGCGGGCACCGCGGCCCCGCCGTTGCCGCCGGCCCCGGGCCAGCCGATCCAGGGCCCGGAGCCCGCCGCTGCACCCGCACAGCCCCCGACCGGCCAGCCGGCGACAGCCGCAGCCGCGGCGGCCTCCGGCGCGCCCGCTCCCGGCGCCCCGGCAGCGGAGCCCAAGCCGATCCCCTGGCAGCAGCCGGCGCCACCGGCCCAGGGATCCAACGGCGCTCCGCCCGCGGACGCCCCGGCAGTTCCCGGCCCAGCGACGCCCGCGGCGGCGGCACCGCGCGCGCCCAACCCGCCCGTCCCGGCGAACGCAGCGCCTGTCCCCGCGGCCCCCGCGCCCGCCGCCGGCCCAAAACGGCCCCCGGCGCCGCCCGCGCCGAGTTCGCCGCGCCGCGCGCCGGCAGGGCCCGATGCGCGCGCCGCGCTGGCAGGGGCGACCGCAGCGGCCGCCGGCGCCCAGCGCCGCGGCAACGACGGTCTCAGCGCCGAGGAGCGCCTGGCCCGCCGGGAAGAACGACCGCGCAGGCGGATCCTCCTGGTCGCGGGCGGGGTCATCGTGATCCTCGCCCTGGTCCTCGTGCTGCTCACCCGCGGCGGCTCGTCACCGACCAAATCTCCGTCCACCTCGGCTTCGCATGGGACGCCGGGCGTGACGGTCACCACGACGACCAGCAAACACACCACCTCGACGAAGAAGAAAGCCGCCGAGAAAGCCACGCCGCCCGCCGAAACGGCCGTGACCGTCCTCAACGGGACCGAAACCGAAGGGCTCGCCAGGCGGGTGGCCAGCCAGCTGCAGCAGGGCGGCTACTCGCAGGCGTCCGCCACCTTCGGCCGCCCGCCCGGCGCCAACGAAGTCACCGTGGTCGAGTACGCCGGCGGTCAGCAGGCGAACGCAGAAGCGGTCGCTCATTCGCTTGCGGTCAGCCATGTCCAGCCGATGGAACAGGCCGTGGCCGCGCTCGCGGGCTCGGCCAAGGTCGTCGTGATCGTCGGCGCGGACAAGGCTTCGACCCCATAGCCGGCTTCCTCGACATCCCAGAGCGCTCGGGCAAGCCGCGCGAGCACGGCCTGACCCATGTAATCGACCGGGGCCTCTCGCTGGCCGAGGTCGACGGCCTGCTCGAAGTCGTCGGGCCGAGCGTCGACATCGTCAAGCTGGGTTGGGGAACGGCGCTTGTGACGGCCAACCTGACCGCCAAGCTCGAGCGCTACGCGGCCCATGGGATCCCCGTCGTGCTGGGCGGGACGCTGACGGAGATCGCCATCCGCCAGGGGCGCATCGACGGGCTGATCGCATGGCTGCGAGAGCTCGGGCTGCGCCATGTCGAGATCTCCGACGGGACGATCGAGCTGGACGCCCCTCTCAAGCATGAGCTGATCGAAAAGCTCTCCCGGGAGTTCACGGTCTTCGCGGAGGTGGGCAGCAAGGACGTCGAGTTCATCATGGCCCCCTACGTCTGGGTCGAACAGATCGAACGCGACCTCGAGGCGGGCGCCTGGAAGGTCATCGCGGAGGCGCGCGAGTCGGGCACAGCCGGGATCTACCGGGCCGACGGCGAGCCGCGCACCGGCCTGATCGAGGAGATCGCCCACTCGATCGACACGGCACGCCTGATCTTCGATGCGCCCCAGCACCAGCAACAGGTGTGGCTGCTCAAGCACTTCGGCACCGAGTGCAACCTCGGCAACATCGCCCCGGCGGACGTGCTCTCGCTCGAGACCCTGCGGCTGGGGCTCCGCTCGGACACGGTCGAGCGCTTCGCGGTGGGCGGCGGGGATTGACCGAAGCTGCCGCGGGGGCGGGGCGCGGAGACCCGCCGAGCGCCGCACGCCCGAGGCCGGGCGACCCGCTCGGCCGGGTGGTCTTCACCGTGCTCGTCCTCGCCTGCTTCGGCGCCTTCTTCCTCACCCAGCGGCTCAAGCACACCCCGACGGTCATCCACTCCTTCGAGCTGGCTCCCTACTTCTCGCCCTACCCCGGCGGACACGTGCCCCAGGAGGCCATCTCGATCAAGTTCGCCGAGACGGACGAGGCGACGATCACGATCATCGACACGCAGGGAAACACCGTCGCGACGCTTGTGCGCGACATCCCGGTGCCCCGCTACAAAGAGTTCTCGCTGCGCTGGAACGGCAGGCGCGGCACGGCCCACGGCTACACGATGCAGACCAGCCCGTCGGGCAGGACCCGCGAGCTCCTCCCGCGCCTACACGGCCCGCTGGCGGCGCCCGGCGAATACCGGGTCCACGTCTCCCTGCGCCACCACTCCTACGACGCCGACCTGCCGCGTAGCTTCACGCTGGTGGGCCGCTGAGGCTCTCGGTGCCCGGAACCCTCGCAACGAGCCTGCCGAGCGCCGGCGTCCTCGCCGCCACCGCCGTGGGCGCGGTGATCGTGATCGGCCTGTTGGCGGTGCTGATGCGCCGCCACGCCGAAGCGCTCCCACTGCTGGCCGTCGCCGCGCTCCCCTTCCGGCTGCCGATCGCCGCCGACGGGCGGACGGTCAATCTCCTGATACCGCTCTACGCCGTGATCGCCGCGGGAGCCCTCGCTCACCTGGCGCCGCGGCTGCTGGGCGCGCGCATACGCGCGTCCCGAGACGATTCGGGCGCGGGCGCAGATGACAGCGCCCGTTACGTTCAGTGGCTGCTCGCCGCGGCCGTAGTGCTCTACGCGCTGCAGAGCGCCTATTCAGATGACCGCGCCAAGGCGCTGGAGAACCTCGCCGCCTTCTACATCCCCTTCGGGGTTCTCTTCATGCTGCTGCGTGAAGTCGACTGGTCGGCGCGCCTGCTGCGCCGATGCCTCGGTCTGGCCGTCCTGCTCGCCGTCCTCTTCGCCGGCCTGGGCTTCATCGAGTACGCGCGCAAGAGCCTGTTCTTGAACCCCAAGGTCGTCGAGGCCAACCAGTACGACAACTACTTCCGCGTCAACTCGGTCTTCTTCGATCCGAGCATCTACGGCCGCTTCATGGCGCTGGTGATGATCGGCGTGACGACCCTTGTGCTGTGGGGGGCGCGCCGCGAGGTCCTCGGCGGCGCGGCCGTACTAGCGTGGCTGCTCGCGGGCCTGGTGACCAGCTTCTCGCAGTCGAGTCTGGTTGCGCTGCTGCTCGGTCTGGCGGTGCTTGCGGCCTACCGCTGGGACCTGCGACGCGCCGTCTACGTCTCCGGGGGCATCCTGGCGCTCGGGCTGGCGATCCTGCTGCTCGCCCCCGCCAGCCTGCACTTCGGCCTGAGGGGCTCCAAAGGCTCCGCCAGCAACGCCACCAGCGGGCGCGCGACGCTCGTCAGGGGCGGGCTGGAACTGTTCGCCGAACGCCCGCTCGAGGGCTATGGCTCCGGCTCGTTCGAACGGGAGTACAAAGCCCACGCCGGTGCCGCGCACTCGAGCGCCCAGAATGCCACCTCGGCATCGCACACGATCCCGATCACGGTCGCAGCTGAGCAGGGGATCCTCGGGCTCGCCGTCTATGTGGCCCTCGTCCTGGCTTCGCTGATGGCGCTGTTCAAAGGTGCCGGGCGCTCGCCCCCGCGGATCGCCGTCGCGGCGGCCTTCGCCGCGCTGCTTCTTCACACCTGGACCTACGCGGACTTCCTCGAGGACCCCTTCACCTGGGCGCTGCTGGCGATCGGGCTGTCGCTGGCGCGGGTCCGCCCGGTGCAGCGGGGCGCCCAGTAGCGTCTCCCCGTGCTCGCCTACCTGAAGCGGCTCGTCACGACAGGGGCGGCCTACCAGTTCGGGGACATCCTCGCCAAGGGCCTGGCCCTGCTGACGCTACCGCTCTACACGCGTCACCTCGCCACCAACGCCTACGGCGCCGCCGAAACGCTGCTGACCGCGGTGATCCTCTCGAGCATCGTCCTGCGGGCCGGGATCGGCGAGGCCTTCGTGCGCTTCTACTTCGACGACGAGGATCAGGCGCGCCGTGCGCGGATCGCCCGCACCGCGACCGCCACCGTGGCCTGGACGACGACCCTGGCAGTGCTCGTGGCGCTGCCGTTCGCGGGCGCGCTCTCGAAGCTGATCCTCACCTTCCGCGACCCGCTGCTGTTCGACTGCGCCCTGCTGGGGCTGTGGGCGTTCACGAATCTGGAGATGGCCTACGCGCAGCTGCGCGTGGACGAGCGCACACGTGCCTACATCGCCGCCTCGGGTGCCAATGTCGCCATGACCGTTCTGTTCACGGTCGGGCTGGTGGTCTTCGCCGGCCAGGGCGCACGTGGCCTCTTGCTCGGCAACTTCGGCGCCTCGGCGCTGGTCGTGACCGGCCTGTGGTGGACGCTTCGGGGACGGGTCTCGCTGCGCGTGCGGGGGGCCGACCTGCGGGCGATGGCGCGCTTCGGACTGCCCACGGTGCCCGCGGACGCCAGCGTCTATGCGCTGCAGGTCGCCGACCGCTTCTACCTGTTTCGCAACTACTCCCAGCATGCCGCCGGGCAGTATTCGATCGCGATCAAGCTGGCAACCGTGGTGTTCGTCGCCGTGCGGGGATTCCAGTACGCGTGGCCGCCGCTGGCCTACTCGATCGAGAGCGACGAGGAGGCGGGCCGGCTCTACTCGCTCGTCAGCACCTACTACGTGCTGGCCACGGGGATCGTCGTCTGCGCGGTCGCCCTGGTGGGACGCTGGATGGTGCGGCTGCTGGCCGCCTCGTCCTACTTCCCGGCACATTCGGCCCTTCCCTGGCTGGCGCTGGGCTGGGCCCTCTACGGCCTCTACCTGGTGTTCGTGGCGATCTCGGGCCGCGCGCGGGTCACCTCCCGGAACCTCCCCGCGGCCGTGGCGGGTCTGCTCGTCAACATCCTGCTGCTCCTCGTGCTGGTGCCGCGCTCGGGCGCCGGACTCGGCCTCGCGGGTGCCGGCATCGCCCTCTGCGGGGCCTATGCGGCGATGCTGGCCGTCATGTATGCGCTCACCCGGCGCCTGTTCGCGGTCGGCTTCGAATGGCGGCGCCTGGTCCAGCTCACGCTGGTCCTCTCGGGGGTGGCCGTCAGCGGCGAGCTGCTGCTGCCGACGCACGGCCTGCTCGGGCTCGCCACCCGCTCGGCCTGGCTCGGCCTGGTCCCGGCGGCCCTGCTGGCGAGTCGCTTCTTACATCCCCACGAGCTCGCCCAGGCACGTCGGCTGTGGGCTGACGGACGGCGCCGCGTGGGCATCTACCGTGCCGGGCACGGCGAAGTCGAGGCCTATGCCGAGGATCCGCTGCGCGACGTCTGAGCCGGCCGGCGCTCCGGAGCGCCCGTCCAGCCGCCCGCAGGGCGACTAAAGCCGTTCCGGTGGAACGCCGATTCCAGAGCCAACATGCCGGAGCTCGCGGTCAACACCACCGAACGTGCCAGCGCGCTCGAGCGCCGCAAGCGCGAAGAGGCGCTGCGACGCCATCGCTCCGACCCCCACGTCAAGAGTGTGGCAGCCGCCGACGAGGTCGAACGGCTGCGCGAGCAGCTGCGCGTGGCCGCCGATCTCAGCTCGCGCCTGGCCGGCCTCAGCGACCCGGAGGAGATGGCCAGCCTGGTTGTCGACGAGCTGCACGAGACCTTCGCCTTCTATCTCGCGGCCGTCCAGCGCTGCGACCCGGACGGGGTGCTTCGGCTGGTCGCCGGCCGCGGCCCGCTGGCCGACGTGATGGCCGAGTTCCTGATCGACGAGCAGCCGATCAGCAGGGGCGTCAACGGCCGCGTGGCCCGGACGGGCGTGACGGCCCTGCTGAGCGACACCCGCGAGGACCCCGACTACATCATCCGCGATCGCAAGACCGACCCACGCTCGGAGCTCTCGGTGGCGATCAGGGTCGAGGATCAGGTCTGGGGCGTCCTGAACATCGAGGCGGCAGAGGTCGGGGCGCTCGGGCCCTCCGAAGCCGTGCTCGTCGAGACGATCGCGGCCAGCCTCGGCAGCGCCCTGCACCGCTCGCGCCTGATCGAGGAGCTCGAGGGGGCCTTCACGACCACACTCGCCGTCCTCACCAGCACGGTGGAGGCGAAGGACGACTACACGGCCTGCCACGGCGAGGACGTCGCCGGCCTGGCCGAGCGGGTCGCCCGCCGGATGGCCCTGACCGACTCGCGGGCCCGCGATGTACGCCTGGCCGCCATGCTCCACGACGTCGGCAAGATCGCCGTGCCCAGCGAGATCCTTCTCAAGCCCGGCCCGCTGAGCGATGAGGAGTGGGCTGTCATGCGCAGCCACGCCGCTGTGGGCGGCGAGCTGGTCGGACGAATCAGCGCCTTCGCCCACCTGGCCCCGGCGGTCCGGGCCAGTCACGAGCGCTGGGACGGGCGCGGCTACCCGGACGGACTTGCGGCGGTCGAGATCCCCCTGGCCGCCAGGATCATCGCGGCCTGCGACACCTACGACGCGATCGTCACCACGCGGCCATACCGGCGGGCGCGTACCTCGGCCGAGGCGTGCGCGGAGCTCGTGGAGGTGGCGGGCTCACAGCTCGACCCGTCCGTCGTTGCCGCCCTGCTCGAGGAGCTCGCCGCCCCGGGCCTCTAAGCGGCCGTCCGGTTGTAATCGGCGGCCGCCTCGCGCAGACCCTCTCCGCGCGACGGGAACAGGCTGGCGCCCGCATGGCGCCACAGCCGCCGCGGATCCTGCCCCGGGCGGGCAAGCGCCACGAGGGCACGGAGCGCGTAACCGAGGGCCGTCAGCACCCGCACGGCGAGGGCCGCCGCAGCGGAGTGATGCTTTTTCATGTACAGGTCGCGGTTGCGGTGCAGTTCTACGATCCTCCGCTCGGGCACCGCCGCCGTCGCGAGCTGCTCGTGATGGATCGCGCGTGCGCCCGGCACGTAGAGGCTGATCCAGCCTGCCTGGCCCAAGCGCTTGGCGAAGTCGACCTCGTCTGAGTAGACGAAGAAGTCGCGGTCCAGGAAGCCGACCTCCACCGCGGCCGCGCGGCGGACGAGCAGGGCAGCCGACTGGCACCAGTCGACCACGCGGGTGCGATCACCACGGCTCTGAACGGTCGCCAGGCGGTGCACGAACAGGACGCTCGCGAGCGCCGTGGCGGGGCCCGGAAAGCGCCATGCGGAGGCCTGCACGGTGCCGTCGGGGCGCAGCAGCCGCGCGCCTGCGCATGCCGCCCCGGGGCGGTCGCGGAGCGCCTGCCAGAGCGCCAGCGTCGCGCCCTGCTGCAGCTCGGAGTCCTCGTTCAACAGCAGGCAGAAGCGTCCCCTGGCACGCTGGAGCAGCTCGCTGTCGTTGACCGCCTTGCCGCGGCGTTCGGGCAGCGCGATCGTCTGATCGACGGCGGCGTGCGCCTGAGCCGCCTCCGCGGACCCGTCGCGCGAGCCGTTGTCGAGCACCAGCACCTCGCTGGGGAACGGCAGCAGAGCCCGCTCGCGGCCGATCGCATCCAGGCCGCGCACGAGCAGATCGCGCTGGGAGGTGTTGACGACGCAGTAGCTGATCTCGATCTGCTCGTCCTCCGATGGATGGCTCATGCGCCCATTCTCGCCCCAGACGCACCTATTGTCCGTTGCCGTGCGCGTCCACGTCGTCGATCCCTCGGCCTTCACGCCCCCCTACGACCACGCGCTGTGCCGTGCGCTGGGCCGCGCAGGCGCGAATGTCGAGCTGTGGACCAGCCGCTTCGCCTACGGGGAGCCGGCCCGGCCGGAGGCCTACCGGCGCGTCGAGTCCTTCTACCGGCTCGCGGCCCGCGTCAGAGACGCGCGCGTGCGCCGCGTCGTCAAGCTGGCCGAGCACGTCCCCGACATGCTGCGCTACAAGCGGGCGGCCGCCGCGGCGGACATCGTCCACTTCCAGTGGCTCGCCGTCCAGCAGCTGGACGGCATGTTGCTGCCCCACCACCCACGCGTTCTGACCGCTCACGACATCCTGCCACGCGAGCCCCGGCCCGGCCAGCGCGCCGCACAGCAGCGCCTGTACGAGCGCTTCGACGCGATCATCGTGCACTCCGAGCATGGCCGGCTCAGGCTGACCCAGGAGCTCTCCGTGCCCGCCGAGCGCGTCCACGTGATCCCGCACGGGGCCTTCGAGCATCTGGCCGGCGCGGATCACGCCGCCGAGCTCCGGCCCCCGTTTGAGACCGACCTGCCGGTCGTCCTGTGCTTCGGGCTGATGCGCCCCTACAAGGGGATCGAGGTGCTGCTCGACGCCTGGCGCGGCATCGAGCAGGCGGAGCTGTGGATCGTGGGCATGCCGCGGATGGACATCGCGCCGCTCCGTGCCGCCGCGCCGCCGGGGGTGCGCTTCGTGCCGCGGTTCGTCTCGGAGGCCGAGCTGCCCGGCTACTTCCAACGAGCCCGCCTGGTCGTCCTCCCCTATCACGAGATCGACCAGTCCGGGGTCCTCTTCACTGCGCTGGCGTTTCACAAGCCCCTGCTGCTGAGCGACGTCGGAGGCTTTCCCGAGGTCGCCCGGACGGGTGCAGCAAGGACGTTCCCCGCCGGGGATGCCGCGGCCCTGGGCACGGCGCTTCGGGAGCTGCTCGGCGATCCGGCCGCGCTCGAGGCCATGTCCGAGCGGGCCCGCGCTGTGGCGCAGGATGACTACTCGTGGGAGCAGATCGCCCGTCGGACGCTCTCCCTCTATGAGGAGCTGCTGGGCAGCTGATGGCGGTCCTCGCTCTCATCTTCTGGCTCTCGCTCGCCCTGATCATCTGGACGCAGGCCGGCTACGCGCTGGCGCTGGGCCTGATGGCGAGGCTCCTGCGCCCGACCCGGCCGGCCGCGCCCGCGCAGCTGCTGCCCAGGCTGTCGCTGATCGTGGCCGCACACGACGAGCAGGGCGTCATCGCCGCCAGGGTCCAGAACGCCCTTGCCCTCGACTACCCGCGCGAGCTGCTCGAGGTGATCGTGGCGTGCGACGGGTGCGCGGATGCAACCGCCGCCCGCGCCCGTGCGGCCGGCGCAGACCTCGTCCTCGAGCTGCCCCGCGGCGGCAAGATCCGCGCGCAGGACGCGGCCGTCGAGCGGGCGGGGGGCGAGGTGCTGGCCTTCTCGGACGCCAACTCGCTGTGGGAGCGCGGCGCGGCCCGTGCGCTCGTGTCGGCCTTCAGCGTGCAGAGGGTCGGCTACGCCTGCGGCCAGGTCCGCTTCGTGCAGGGCGCCGAGGGGCGCGAGGGGACCAACCAGGAGGGTGTCTACTGGCGTTATGAGATGGCCCTCCGCGGCTGGGAGTCGCAGCTGTCCTCGATCACGGCGGGAAACGGGGCGATCTATGCGACCCGCAGGGATGCATACATCGTCGTCGACCCGATCATGGGCCACGATCTCTCGCTGCCCTTCAACATGGTCAAGCGCGGCCTGCGGGCCGTCTACGTGCCCGATGCCCGGGCCAGCGAGAAGATGGTGCCGAGCCTCGGCGGTGAGTTCGCGCGCAAGCGGCGGATGATGAGCCACACCTGGCCGATCCTGCTGCGCGGCGGGATGCTCTCACCGCGCGGCTACCCGCCGGGCTATGCGGTGATGATCGTCTCCCACCGTCTGCTGCGCTACATCTCCCCGGGGCTGCACCTGCTGGCCCTGGCCGCCAACCTCGCCCTGGTGGCGCTGGCCTCCGGCTCCGAACAGGCGCTCTATTCGGTCACCCTGGGTCTGCAGCTCGGGCTGCTGGCGGCGGCGCTGATGGCGGGACCGCTGCGGCTGCGCCCGCTGCTCCTGGCCCGCTACTACGTGCTCACCACCGCCTCGCCCGCAGCGGGCCTGTGGGATTGGCTGCGACACGGCACGGCCGCCTCCTGGGAGGCCGCCGAGGGGACGCGTTGAGGACCGGCCCGTCCCGCGCTGCGAGAATCCCCCACCGTGATCCGCCGAGCTCTCGACATCGCAGTATCCGGGCTGGGGCTCGCGCTCACCTCGCCGCTGTTGGCGGTGGCAATCGTGGCGATCCGCCTGGAGAGCCCCGGGCCGGTGCTGTTTCGCCAGCTGCGTGCGGGCCTTGACGGGGAGGAGTTCGAGATGCTCAAACTGCGCACGATGGTCGACGGCGCCGAAGGCCACGGTGCGGGCCTGGCCGTCAATCTGGGCGACACCCGCATCACCCGCGTCGGGGCGCTGCTGCGGCGCAGCTCGCTGGACGAGCTGCCCAACCTGATCAACGTGCTGCGCGGCCACATGTCGCTGATCGGGCCGCGCCCCACACTGCCCGTGCAGGTGGCCCGGTACACCGAGCGCCAGCGCCTGCGCCTGACGGTGCGCCCCGGCATCACCGGCTGGGCCCAGGTCAACGGCCGCGCGGCGCTGCCCTGGGAGGAGCGGATCGAGTTGGACCTCTACTACATCGAGCACCGCTCGCCGGCGTTGGACCTGCGCATCCTGGCGCGTACCGTCGGCATGGTGCTGGGCGGCTCGGGTCTCTACAAGGGCCACACCGGCGGCTGGCAGGGGGAGCTTTGAACGCCCGTCCGGCCGCGATCCTGTTGACGGCAGTCGGCAAGCGCTATGACATCGTCGCCTCGTTCGCCCGGCTGACGCACACCGTCGTTGCCGAGAACTCACTGCTGGCGCCCGCGCAGTATGCCGCCCAGGTCCGCGCGGAGGTGCCGCGGATGGACGATCCACGCTACGTCGGAGCGCTGCAGGAGCTCTGCCGCGAGCACGACGTCGGCGCGGTGCTGCCCCTGACCGACCTGGACATCGAGATCCTCGCGCTGGCCCGCGAGCGCGAGGAGCTTCCGGCGATGGTCCCCTCCGCCGAGATCGCCCGGGCCACCTATGACAAGTACGAGACGCATCTGCTGCTGGGCTCGCACGGCCTGCCCTCGCCGCCGACGGTCCTGCCCGAGGCCGGCCTTGAGTCGCTGGACTATCCCGTGATGGTCAAGCCCCGCCGCGGCTCCGGGGCGCGCTCCATCCATCTCGCCCACGACGCCGCGCAGGCGGCGTTCTTCATCGACTACGTCGACGAGCCGGTGATGGTCCAGCGCGCCATGGACGGCCCGGAGATCTCGATCGACTGCCTCGGGGATCTCGAGGGGCGCTGCCTCAACGCGATCCCCCGCACGATGCTCGAGTCGCGCGGCGGGGAGTCCATCAAGGGCCAGGTGATCCACGACCAGGAGCTCATCGAGCTCGGCCGGCTGGTCGTCGAGACGCTCGGCCTGCGGGGCCCCGCCACGATTCAGGTGTTCCGCGACCCCGAGATCGGCATCGGCATCACCGACGTGAACACGCGCTTCGGGGGTGCCTTCCCGGCGCCCGCATACGCCGCCCTCCCGGGCCGCAGCTACGCGGAGCTGATCGTCGCCATGGCGGGCGGCGAGACGGTGGAACCCCACGTCGGTGAGTTCCGTGCAGGGCTCACCTTCACCCGCTACTACTGGCAGCTGGAGCTCGACGAGCAGATGCAGCCCACCGGCCGCGAGATCGTTCCCGGAGGCCCTCCGCGCCCCCGCTGAGGCTCCGCGCGGAGCCGATCGGCGTCCGCCGGGAGCCCGGAGGTTAGAATCGAGGCGTGAGCGCATTGATCGCCGACACAGCTCCGGCAGCCCCCGAGCAGGCCCCCGAGGGACCGCCGGCCGGCCAGGCACCCCCCCAGAACGCCACCGGCGCGCCACCGGGGGATGCCCCGCGTGCCTGCCCCAACTGCGCCACGGCCCTGGCCCCCGGGCAGGACTGGTGCCTGCACTGCGGCGCCGCAACGCCCGGCGGCGCCGGGCCGAGCGGCTGGCGATCCGCCGGCGCGATCATCGCGGTCACCGTCGCCCTGGTCCTCGGCGCAGCGGCGGCGGGGGTGGCGGCACTGAGCAAGAAGAGCGCTCCGGCACCGGTGCTCACCACGACCGTGGCCCAGACAACCGCCCCCACCACCGCTGTCCCGATCACGCCGACCACGCCCGCCACCCCGGTCGTGCCGCTGAGCAAACCACCGAAGATCCCGATCAAAGCCGTAACTCCCCCCGCGGCGGGCAAACCGGCCACCACCACGCCCGGCACCACGACCACGACCAAATCGAGCGAACCGGCCGCCAAAGAAGAAAGCGCTGGCAAAACGGGCGGCTCGGGCACCAGCAAAGAACCCGAAGCGATCCTGCTGGACACCAACGCGGCCCAGACCTACAACCCCTACGGATACGCCGCCTCGGGCTTTGGCGACCCCAGCCTGGCGATCGACGGTGACGGCTCAACGGGCTGGAGCGCCGAAGTGAACCCCGCGACCGCTCCGCGGATGGCCGAGGGGGTCGTGATCGACCTGAAGACACCGCAGAAGCTCTCCATCCTGAAGCTCCTCACCACAACCCCGGGGATGGCCGTGCAGATCTACGGAGCCAACGGCCACACCGTGCCGGGCTCGATCACCGACAAGGCCTGGGTGACGCTCAGCCGCCAGTTGACCGTCCACAAGCGCCACGCCCGCATCGGCCTGCGCAACCGCAAGAAGGCCTATCGGTTCGTGGTGGCCTGGATCAGCCGGGCGCCTGAAGCGGACGTCGGCACGGCAGAAGCGCCGGGCCACGTGACGGTCAACGAAATCGAACTGCTTCCCGCCACCCAGCTGTAGTTCTCAGGTAGGCCGGGCGCTCAGCGGGCCGGGGCCCGTTTGGCTGGGCGCTGTGTCCTGCGCACCGCCGTTTTCGCCGTCCGGCGTCCCTTCCAGACCTCATCCAGGAAGCCCGCGATCTCGCTCGTCAGGCGCTCGGGTCGCATCCGCAGCTCGACCAGGGAGTCGGCTTCCAGCAGGCGCGCGTTGGGCATCTCCTTGGCCAGCATGCCCGCATCGGAGAAGGGGTGGATCGGGTCGCGCATATGGCCGAGGATCAGCGCCGGCGTGGTGAACGTCTTGCGCTCGGCATGCGGCGGTGCGATGCGGCCGAAGAACAGCCCTTGCAACAGGGCGCCCCCCGGGCCGGGCTCCTGGCGGAGGAGGTCGAGCATCACGTTGCCGTAGTGCGGCAGGATCCGGCGCGGGATCGCCCTGGTGCCACGCGCGAGCAGCTTCATCAGCGGCTCGCCGAACGTCAGCGCGACAAGCAACGGCGTGAAGGCCAGGGCGCTGCCCAGCAGGCCGTTGTCGAGCACCGGCATCTCGATTACCAGTCCGCGCAGGCGCTCGGGGTTGGCCGAGGCCACCTCCAGCGCCGCGTTGGCGCCCAGCGAGGTGCCCATCACGACCGCCTGCTCGATGGCGAGATGGTCCATCAGTGCGACGATCTGGCGGCCATAGGTGGCCATCGAGTAGCGCCACATGTCGCGCGGCCGGTCGGAGTGGCCGTGGCCGAGCAGATCGAGCGTGATCACCCGGTTGCCCCGCGCGGCCAGATCTTCGGCCAGCGGCCGGTGCATCTCCTGTGTCAGCAGCAGGCCGTGGAGCAGAATCAGGGGTCGGTCCCCGCCGGGCCGGCTGCGCGCGGTGCGTCCGCGGGCGCCGGAGCCGGTCACGGCAGCCGGTCCTCCGCCGAATTCGGTGTAGGACAGTCGCTGCCCGTCAAGCTTGAAGAACGGCATCGGGGGAGCGTACTACCCGCGCCGCGCCGTCCTGCCCGGCGCGCTAGCGTTGCAACCGACCGCAGGGCCCGCAACGAGGAGGACATCCATGGCCAAGAAACCCCGCATTCTCGCCGGTGAGACGGCGGCCATCACGGGCGCCGCGCGCGGCATCGGGCGTGCCACCGCCGGGGCCCTCATGCGCCAGGGCATGAAGGTGGCAATCGGCGATGTCGACTTCGAGGCGGCCCGCCAGACCGCCTCCGAGCTCGGCGCGGCCGCCGTGGCGCTGCCCCTGGACGTGACCGACCGCGACTCCTTCGCAGCCTTCCTCGACGGCGCCGAGGCACAACTTGGGCCCCTGGATGTGCTCGTCAACAACGCCGGCATCATGCAGATCGGGCGCTTCATCGACGAGGACGACCTGACGGCGCGCCGGATGGTCGACATCAACATCCACGGCGTCATCCTGGGGATGAAGCTGGCGCTGTCGCGGATGATTCCCCGCGACCGTGGTCACATCGTCAACATCTCCTCGCAGGCCGGCAAGTTCGGTGCCCCCGGCGGCGCTACCTATTCGGCCACCAAGCATGCCGTCGTCGGCCTGACCGAGGCCGTACGCGGCGAGCTGCGGCTGATGGGTGCGCATGTCGATCTCAGCTACGTGATGCCGTTCGTCGTCAACACCGAGCTCGGCTCGGGTCTCGGCGAGGCCCGCGGGATGACCAACCTCGAGCCGACGGACGTTGCCGATGCGATCGTCGAGGCGCTGCAGCTGGGCATCGTCGACGTGTGGGTGCCCAAGTCGGCCAAGCGCACGAACGCCCTCGGGGCCGTGCTGCCACGCTCGCTCTCGGAGGGGATGGCACGGGCGATGAAGGCCGATCGGGTCCTTGCGGGGGCGGATCTCAACCGTCGCCGCGAGTACGAGCTGCGGGCCGCCCGCTCGGAGCCGGGCCTCGAGCCCGCAGCCGAGCCGGCCCAGCTGGTGCCCTCCAGCGAGGAGTAGCGGCGGCAGAGCACTCCCGGCGCCTCATCGGCTAGGCTCGCGCCCGTGCACAGCTTCGCCGTCAGCCTCGGCCTCGTCCTGGCAGCCGAGAAGTCCAAGACCCCGTTCTACATCGCCGGCGGGCTCCTGGTCGTCTGGGCCCTGTTCGTCTCGATGGGCCTAGGGCGCAAAACGGACTTCCCCTCCAGCATCGGCCAGCAGCGGGGCATCATGGCCGTGAGCGCCCTGCTCGTCGTGTTCGCCATCTCGATGGCCGTGGCGACCTCCGGCGGCAGCAAGAGCGCAACCGCCTCGACGACCAGCACACCCGCGGCGAGCACGCCCGCCGAAACGACACCGGCAGAAACAACCAGCACCGGAGCCGTCACCTCCCCCACGGCCACAACGGGCACACCGGCTCCCTCCTCCTCGCCGGCCGGCGCCACCACGGTCAGCCTGGCGGCCAACCCCGAAGGGCAGTTGAGCTACAACACGACCAAGCTGAGCGCCAAGGCCGGCAAGGTGACGATCGAAATGGCCAACATGTCGCCGGTCGAACACAACGTGACGATCGCCCAGGGCAGCAAGGTACTCGGTGCCACGCCGACCTTCGCAGGAGGCAAGAAAAGCGTCACGGTGACGCTGGCGCCCGGCACCTACACGTTCTACTGCTCGGTTCCCGGACACCGCCAGGCCGGCATGGAAGGCACGCTGACGGTGAGCTCTTGAAGCTCTATGTCTGCTGGGGAACCTTCCCCACGCCGCGCCCCGGCGGACACCCCTGTGCCAACGCCTATCACGCCCTGACGCAGGCCGGCTACCACCCGGAGGTGGTCAAGTCCTACGGGCTCGCACCGTTGCCGGGCGTCTTCAACCAGACTCGGGGCCGCCGCGAGGTGGCGGAGCTGACCGGCAACCGCTGGGTGCCGACGCTGCTGCTCAATGACGGCAGCGTGATCGACGGGTCCGGCGAGATCGCCGAATGGGCCCGCGCCAACCCCGCGTAGTTCACGTTGCGGGGCTCCAGCGGCCCAAACATCCTCCGCGCCACGATTTCCTCGTCGCGCTCATCCGAGATGGCCGCGACGCGACCCAGGGCCAGCACCAGCACGCCGCAGAAGGCGATTGCTCCGAACCCCGCGATCAGGATGACGGTCACCACCATGATGTACCCCCTTTGGCAACTTCCTCGCGACCGGCCCCTCCGGGCGAGCGGAGCGGAACGGGGCGCCTTCGACCCATCCGTGGCTGTACGTAGATTTCTCCACGGAAGGGGCTTGTCCTTCCGTGCAGCGCCGTTGAAATCCAGCGAAGGGAACGTGTATGGAAATTCTTGCCGGCCTCGACGAGCTCCGGGCGCAGATCAATGTGCTCGAGCACCCGTTCTACAGCCGCTGGGTCGCCGGACGGCTGACCCCGCAGGAGCTGGCCCGCTATGCCGCGCAGTACCGCCACGCGGTCCTCGCGCTGGCCGAGGAGTCCCAGGCGGCCGCGGAAGCGGCGGAGCCGGCCCACGCCGAGGGTCTGCGCGTCCACGCCGGGGAGGAGGGCGACCACGTCGCGCTCTGGGACGACTTCGCCGCCGCCTGCTCGCGCTCCGCGGGTGCGAGCGTCACCGAGGCCGAGCAGATTCCGCAGACGCCGCAGACTGCGGCCTGCGTCTCGGCCTGGACGGCAGGTGAGGGCCTGCTCGAGCGCCTGGCGGTGCTCTATGCGATCGAGGCCTCCCAGCCGGCGATCTCGCGCACCAAGCTCGAGGGTCTGCGGGAGCACTACCCCTTCGTTCAGGAGGGACCGGCGACGGAGTACTTCCGCCTGCACGAGCAGCGCGACGCCGAACATGCCGCCGCGGCACGCGGCCTGATCGAAGAGCTGATGAGCTCCTGCCCCGAACCGCAGTCGGCGGCCGAGCGGATGCTCGACCGGGCCAGGGCGGCGCTGGCGGGCAACTGGAAGTTGCTCGACGGCGTCGAGGCCGGCTGCTAGGAGCTCGCAGCGCCTGCGCCGGACAGGCGCCAGGCAAACAGGACCGCGGCCACCGATGTGGCCAGGTTGAGTGAGGAGACCCCCGTGCGCATGGGAATGCGCACGCGGGCGTCGGCCAGGCCGAGCAGCTCGTCGCTGATGCCGTGGCGCTCGGTGCCGAAGGCCAGGATCGCGTTGCCATCGAGGGCTGCCGGGTCGAGCTCCCGCCCACCGGGGTCGAGTGCCAGCAGCGGGCGGCTGCGATCCTGCAGCTCGCTCAGGGCGCCCAGCCGGGCAACAGGCAGCGCGAAGTGCAGGCCGGCGGCGCCGCGCAGCGCGTCGGGATGCCACGGGTCATGACTGCCGGTACTCAGCACCCCCGCTGCATCCGCGGCGGCTGCGACGCGAACACAGGCGCCCATGTTGCCCAGGTCGCGAGGGTCCTCGAGCAGGATCAGCGGGGCGCCGCTGCGGGCGCTGAGCAGCGCCGCCGGATCGGATTGCCGGCGCCGCGCCAGCGCTATCACTCCGGTCGCCGGGGGCAGCGGGACGAGCTTGTCGAAGATCTCTGCAGGTACCTCGAGGGCGAGCCGTGAGAGCTCGCCCGCCAGCTCCGGTGCGAGCGCTCCGGCCAGCCGCTCGAGCTCCAGGGCGTCGCGTGTCACGAGCAACTCCAGCTCGGCGCCGAAGCGGATGGCGTGCTTGACCGGGTGGAATCCTTCGAGCACCGCAAGCTCGGGATCGCGCCGCGCCCGGCCGAAGCGCGGTATGAGCGATCCAGCTCGCACCGCCCGATGATCGCATGCGGGGGGCCTCCGCTAGCCTGTGGCCGGACGGCATGAAGCTCGAGGGCATCCACCACATATCGGCGATCACCGCGGATGCCGCCGGCAACGTGGCTTTTTACACCGGGGTCCTGGGAATGCGCATGGTCAAGCGGACCGTCAACCAGGACGAACCAAACGTCTACCACCTCTTCTACGGCGATGAGCAGGGCTCGCCCGGCATGGACCTGACGTTCTTCGAGTACCCCGGAGCGGCCCCGGGGCGCAACGGGGCCGGCATGGTCCACCGGGTCGTCTGGCGGGTCGGCTCCCGCGCGGCGCTCGAGTTCTGGCGCGATCGCCTGTCCGCGAGCAGGGTCGCCAACGAGCTCAGCGGACAGAGCCTGCTGTTCTCCGACCCCGAGGGCCTGGAACACGAGTTGATCGTGGCCACGGTCAGCGACCGGCCGCTGAGCGCCGCCTCGCCCGAGATCCCCGCCGAGTACGCGCTGCAGGGCTTTGAGGGAGTTCGCGCCTACAGCAGCGACCCGCCCCGCAGCCAGCGCCTGCTCGCAGAGACGCTCGGCTTCACCCGGCGTGAGGGCGAGAGCTGGGAGGTGCGGGGGGATGAGCGCGGGAGCACCTACGCCTATGACCGGGCACCACCGGAGATTCACCGGCGCCAGGGCGCGGGCTCCGTGCACCATGTTGCGTTCGCGGCACGGATGGAGGACATCGAGGCCTGGCGTGAGGCGATCGACGAGGCGGGGGCACGCCCGACGCCGGTCGTCGAGCGCTTCTACTTCAAATCGGTCTACTTCCTCGAGCCGAGCGGCGTTCTGTTCGAGATCGCAACGATCGGCCCGGGCTTCGCGGTCGATGAGCAGGAGGCGCACCTCGGCGAGCGGCTGTCGCTGCCGCCGCCCTTCGAGCCGCTGCGCGAGCAACTCGAGCAGACGCTCAAACCGCTGCCCTATCCGCCCGAGTGGCGGGTGGCCTCCTTCTAGCGGCGCCTGCCCTACTCAGGCGAGCGCGCCCGTGCCGCGGCGGATGCGCGGCGAGCGCCCGGCCAGCACGGCGCCCCAGTCGGCGCTGGCCTCCGGCGGAGCCGGCTCGGAGGCGGCGATGAACTCCAGCAGCGCATCGGCGAGCCCCTCGGGATCTTCGAGGTTGGGGAAGTGCGCCGCCCGGGGCAGCGTGCGCATCCGGCTACCGGCGATCTGCCGGTGCGCGGCCCGGCCATGCTCGAGCGGAATCGTGTGGTCGCGCTCCCCCCAGACGATCAGTGTCGGCACCAGCTCGAGCAGGTAGAGCCGGTCCGTTGCGCTGACCCGCTGGCCGCGCACGTCGATGACCGAACGCAGCGTCTGCAGGAACGCCTCGCGGGCACCCTCGTTCTCGAGCGGCCTCAGCGCTCTGGCGGCTGCCTGGAGATATGCGCCGCCTCCCATCCCGCGGCCGCGCATGCGGGTGCCTCCCTCGTAGAGGGCGCCCAGCAGCCGAGGGTGGATGGTTGCGGCCAGGAGCTTGGCCATGCCGGGCAGGGCCGCCGTCCTCAGCATCGGCCCGACGTCACGCCCAAGGCCACCGCTTGAGACGAGGGCGAGCCGTTCGACGCGCTGGGGGAACTGGTAGAAGAACTGCATCGCCACGCCGCCGCCGAGCGAGTGCCCGACGATCGTGGCGCGCTCGACGCCGATGGCCGCCAGCAGGTCCCGGATCGAGGCGGCATGGGCGCCGAGTGAATAATCCCCACGCGGGGCCGCCGAATCGCCATGCCCGATCAGGTCCGGGGCGATCACCGTGTGCTCGCCGGCCAGGCGCTCGGCCACGGCCTGCCAGTGGCGTGAGGAGTTGAGCATGCCGTGGATCAGGACAACCGGTGGGCCGTTACCGGTGATCCGATAGATCACGCGGCGGCCGTGCAGTGTCATCTCCCACTCCTCGAACTCCGCCACTTCCCCGAACGCTAGCAAAGGGCCATACTGCGCCGGCGGTGCTGAGGCTCCTCACGATCCCCATCAGCCACTACTGCGAGAAGGCCCGCTGGAGCCTCGCGCGGACGGGTCTCGCCTACCGCGAGGAGCCGCACGTGCAGGGTCTGCACCGCCTCTACGCGCGTCGTGCGGCGGGGACGGCCACGGTCCCGGTGCTGGTCACGCCCGAGGGCGCCATCGGCGAGTCCGAGCAGATCCTCGAGTGGTGCGACGAGCGCCTTGATCCCGAGCGCCGGCTGTTCGGCTCCGGGGAGGACGAGCGGCGGGAGATCCTCGCGCTGAGCCGCCGCTTCGACGCCGGGCTCGGCCCGAGCGGGCGCCGGTTGATCTACGTGCGGATGTTCGCCCAGCCCGAACTGCTGCTGAAGTACAACAATCAGGGCGTCCCCGCCCGGGAGGCGTGGCTGATCCGCCACGGATTGCCCCTGATGAGCCGTTTCATCGCTCGCGCGCTCAAGATCGGACCGGGTGTCGAGGTCGCCGACGAGGCGGTCGTCTGGCGCGAGTTCGACTTCGCCGCCGGGCTGCTCGCCGACGGGCGCCCCTACCTGCTCGGCGAGCGGTTCACCGCCGCCGACCTGACGTTCGCGGCGCTGGCTGCGCCGATCGTGATGCCCTCCGTCTACGGCTGCCGCCTGCCCTCGCCCATGGAGCTCGATGCGCCCACCGCGTCGCTGGTGGCTCGCGGACGGGAGCACCCGGCGGGAGCCTTCGCGCTCGAACAGGCAGCTCACCGGGAGTAGCAGGGCTGGCCGGGATGTTGGCCGTTTCGTCCAGTGCCCGCGTCTGAGCGCGACAATAGACTCGCGGGGAATGGTGACCGGTGGCGGCTCTGCGCTCGATGCCTCGGGTGGTCAAGCATCGGCGCCCGGGCACAGCGCCGCTGCCGCCGCGGTTCGTCTGAGTGCGATTCGCAAGACCTACGGCGATGTCGTGGCCATCGAGGACCTCTCGCTGGAGGTCCGCCCCGGGGAGTTCTTCACGATGCTCGGCCCCTCGGGCTCGGGCAAGACGACGACGCTGCGGGTGATCGCGGGCTTCGAGACGGCCGACACCGGCCGTGTGGAGCTGCACGGCACCGACGTCACGGACAGCCCGCCCTACAACCGGGCCGTCAACACGGTTTTCCAGGACTACGCGCTGTTTCCCCATATGAGCGTGGTGGACAACGTGGCCTACGGCCTGCGGGTCAAGGGTGTCGGCAAGAGCGAGCGCAGGGCGCGTGCCGAGGGGGCGCTCGAGATGGTCCGCCTGCCGGGCGTGGCCGAGCGCCGCCCGATCCAGCTCTCCGGCGGGCAGCGCCAGCGCGTCGCGCTGGCACGCGCGATCGTCAATCGTCCGCGCGTGCTGCTGCTGGACGAGCCGCTCGGGGCCCTCGACCTCAAGCTCCGTCAGGAGATGCAGATCGAGCTGAAGTCCATCCAGCGCGAGCTCAGCGAGCAGATCACCTTCATTTACGTCACCCACGACCAGGATGAGGCGCTGACGATGAGCGACCGCATAGCGGTCTTCTCGCACGGACGCATCGAGCAGATCGGCACTCCCGGCGAGATCTACGAGCGCCCCGTCAACGAGTTCGTGGCGGGCTTCGTCGGCACCTCGAACATCGTCGAGCGGGACGGCCGGCGCTACCTGATCAGGCCCGAGAAGATCCGCCTGCTCAGCGAGGGCGAGCAGGCGCCCGACGCCGTCTCGGGGGTGATCCGAGAGGTCGCCTACCTGGGCTCGACGACTCGCTATATGGTCGACTCGGAGGCAGGCGAGCAGCTCGTCGTCTTGAAACAGAACTTCGACGTCTCGGCAGCCGAGGCGCTGGCGGAGCGGGGTCGGCCCGTCCGCCTGGCATGGCTGCAGCAGGACGCGTCGGTGCTGGGCACAAATCAACAGGAGGGTGTGAACGGATGAGGCTTGCGAGAATCGACTGGGCCCTGGGGGCGGTGCTGGTGGTGATTGCCGTGGGTGTGAGCGCGTGCGGCAGCTCCTCGAACAGCACGGCCTCCTCGACACTCCCGTCCAAGGTCGGCTCCGGCGAGGGCCAGCTGAACCTGGTCGCATGGGAAGGCTACGCCCAGCCCGAATGGGTGAAGCCGTTCGAAAAGCAGACCGGCTGCGCCGTCCATGCCAAGTACGCAGGCTCCTCCGACGAAATGGTGACGCTGATGCGCCAGGGCGGTGGCAGCCAGTACGACATGGTCTCCGCCTCCGGTGACGCCAGCCTGCGTCTGATCCGCGGCGGCGAGGTGGCCGAAATGAACGTCAACCTGGTCCCCGAATGGAAGAACTTCATCCCGCAGCTGCAGTCTCCGCCGCACAACACGGTGAACGGGAAACACTACGGAATCTCGCTCCAGTGGGGCCCGAACATCCTGATGTACAACCCGAAGACGGTGAACCCGGCGCCGACGAGCTGGTCGTCGATCTACAGCCCGCAGTTCAAGGGCCAGATCACGGTGCCCAACAACCCGATTCAGATTGCCGACGCGGCTCTCTACCTCTCAAAGACGAAGCCGAGCCTCGGCATCACCGACCCCTACGAGCTGACCGAAGCGCAGCTCAACGCGGCGGGCAGCCTGCTCAAAGAACAGAAGCCGCTGATCAAGAAGTACTGGGCGCTGGCCTCCGACGAGATCGAACTGTTCAAGAACGGAGACGCCTCGATCGGAGCCGCCTGGCCCTACCAGCAGAGCACGCTGGAGGCCGACCATGTGGCCGTCAAGAGTCTGATCCCGACCGAGGGGGCAACGGGCTGGGCCGACACATGGATGCTGGCGGCGCACGCCAAAGACCCCAATTGCGCCTACAAATGGGTGAACTGGGTGTCGAGCCCGAGGATCCAGGCCGAGCAGGCGATCTCCTACGGTGAGACGCCGGCCAACACGAAGGCCTGCGCGATCATGGAAACGATCTCCAAGGGCTCGTGCATCGTCTACCACGCGAACGCGCCGAGCGCCTACTTCAACTCGATCAAGTTCTGGAAGACCCCGGTGCCGGAATGTGGCAACGGCCAGAACGACTGCATGGATTACAGCGCCTGGCAGCAGAAGTGGACGGAAGTAACCGGCTAGGCGGGGGCGGTCGGTAGCTTGGCCGCCGACCCGGCCACCCTCCCCTCGATCCGCAACCGCGCGTCGGCGAGTCTCTTTCGCCGGCCGTGGTTGCGGGCCGTCCTGCTGCTCTCGGCGCCGGGCGCATGGTTCGTGCTGATCTATCTGGCGGCGCTGGTGCTGCTGTTCATCAGCGCCCTGTGGACCGTCGAACCGTTCACCGGCAACCTGGTTCACCACTGGACGTTCAGCAACTTCGAAACGCTCGTCAAAGTCCCCGCCTACCGCTCGATCGCGCTGCGCACGATCGGCATTGCGGCCGCCGTGACGGTGACCGACGCGATCCTGGCGCTGCCATTCGCCTTCTTCGCGGTGCGGATGGCCTCCAAACGCCTGCGGGGCATCCTGTTCGTGGCCGTTCTGGTGCCGCTGTGGTCGAGCTACCTGGTCCGGGTCTATGTGTGGCGCCTGATCCTCTCCAAAGACGGGGTGCTCAACTGGGTGCTGGAAAAGCTCGGCCTGGGAGCGCTGAACCTCGGCTACACCAACTGGGGTGTCTGGATCGTCTTCAGCTACATCTGGCTGCCGTTCATGATCCTGCCGATCTGGTCGGCCTTCGAGCGCCTGCCGGACTCCTACATCGAGGCCTCGGCCGACCTCGGCGCAAAGGGGTGGAGGACGTTTCGCAGCGTCGTCTTCCCGCTCGTCCTGCCGGGCATCGCGGCGGGGTCGATCTTCACCTTCGCCCTGACGCTGGGCGACTTCATCACCCCGACTCTGGTCGGCGGAACGGGCTCCACCTTCATCGGCAACGTCGTCTACGAGAACGTGGGCGTGGCCAACAACATCCCGTTCGCGGCGGCATTCGCGACGGTGCCGCTGATCGTCATGGGCCTCTACCTGCTGCTCGCCAGGCGCCTGGGAGCGTTCGAGGCCCTGTGATCGGGACGAGCCGCTGGGCCCGAGTCGCGTTCGCCGTCTGGACGGTCGGGATCATGCTGTTCCTGTTCCTGCCGATCGCGATCATCGTGGTCTACGCCTTCAACCCCTCGAACGTCCAGAGCTGGCCGCTGAGCGGCCTCTCGACGAGGTGGTTCTCCTCGACCTGGCACAACGAAGAAATGCGACATGCCTTTTGGCTGTCGATCCGGGCGGGACTGCTCTCGACCGCGATCGCCCTGATGCTGGGCTCGATGGCCGCATTCGCGGTCCACCGCTTCCGGTTCTTCGGCCGCGAGGCCATCTCCTTCATCTTCGTGCTGCCCATCGCCTTGCCGGGGATCATCACCGGAATGGCCCTGAACTCGTTCATCACCTTCGCCGGCGTCAGCTTCTCGCTGATGACGATCATCATCGGCCACGCGACGTTCTGCATCGTGGTCGTCTACAACAACGTCCTTGCCCGCCTGCGACGCACCCCCACATCGCTGATGGAGGCCTCGATGGACCTGGGCGCGGACGGCTGGCAGACGTTCCGTCTGGTGACGCTGCCGGTGATCGCCACGGCGCTGGTCGCCGGGGGCCTGCTGGCGTTCGCGCTGTCCTTCGATGAGATCGTCGTGACGATCTTCACGGCCGGGGCGCAGAACACGCTGCCGATCTGGATCTTCGGAAACATCCGTCTCGGCCAGCAGCTGCCGCAGGTCAATGTGGTGGTCCTGTTCGTGATCCTGCTAAGCGTTATCCCCGTGGCCCTCGCTCAACGACTGACCCGCGACACCGGTGTGCTCCGCCGGCCGGCCGCTCCCGCGGGGGAGCCCGCATGAGCGAGGCCGGGCGGCTGGACCAGCGGCGGGCTCCTTACCTGGACGCGGTCAGCGACTATGCCGACCGGGTCCCCGCGCGTCTGCACGTGCCGGGGCACAAGGGCGGACCCGGTGCGGACCCGGGGCTGATGGGAGCGATCGGCGAGCGAGCACTGGCGATGGACGTGCCGGCGCTGACCTACGGGATCGATGTGGGTGAGGAGCCGACGCCCTTCGAAGAAGCCCAGGCGCTGGCCGCCGAGGCGTGGGGCGCCGAGCGGACCTGGTTTTTGATCAACGGCGCCTCGCAGGGCAACCTCTCCGCCGGCCTGGCCATGGCCCACCTGGGCCGGGAGCTGGTCGTCCAGCGAAACGCCCACTCGAGCACCATCGACGCCCTCGTCATGTCCGGGATGCGCCCGACCTTCGTTGCGCCGGAGGTCGACCCCGAGCTCGGCGTCGCCCATTGCCTGACGCCCGAGGCGCTGGACGAGGCGCTGAGCGCCACACCGAACGCCGTTGGTGCGCTCGTTATCTCCCCGACCTACTTCGGCGCCTGTGCGGATGTGCGCTCGCTCGCCGAGGTGGCGCACGCATATGGCGTGGCGCTGGTCGCCGATGAGGCCTGGGGTGCGCACCTGGCCTTTCACGAGGACCTGCCCGAGCATGCGCTGGCGGCGGGGGCGGACCTGGTCATCTCGAGTACCCACAAGATCGTGGGCAGCATGGGCCAGTCGGCGATGCTCCACCTCGGCCCGGAAGCGGCCGGGGGGCTCGGCGCCGACATCGTCGACCGCGCCGTGACGCTGACCGAGACGACCAGCCCCAACGCTCTGCTGTATGGCTCGCTCGACGCCGCCCGGCGCCAGGCGGCCGTCCACGGCAAGGAACTGCTCGACTACACGATGGCCGCGCTGGCCGAGGCGCGCGCCCAGATCAGGGCGATCGAGGGACTGGACGTGCTCGACGAGCGGATGGTGGGACGCTCGGGCGTCCACGGCTATGACCCGCTGCGCCTGGCCGTCGACGTGCGCGGGATCGCCGCCAGCGGCTACGAGCTCGCGGCGATGCTACGCGAGATCGACGACATCAACCTGGAGCTCTACGGCCAGCACGTGATCGTGGCGGTCTTCGGCATGGGCGAGCGCCGTCTGCCCGAGGCCCGGCGATTCGTCGCCGCGTTGCGCGAGGCGGCCGCGAGGGTCGGGCCCGACCCGGGCGGCAGGAGCGCGTCGTTTGCCGCGGCGCCGCCCTGGGGGGAACTGGCGATGACACCCCGCGAGGCCTATCTGGGCGCGCAGGAGATCGTGCCGGCCGATGAGGCGGTGGGCAGGATCGCCGCCGAGTCGCTGGCGACATATCCCCCCGGGATCCCCAACGTACTTCCGGGCGAGCGGCTGACGGGCGAGACACTCGCCTACATCCGCGGGACGCTCGAGCTCGGTGGCAGCGTGCGTGGTGCCAGCGACCGTCTGCTTCGGACGGTCAGGGTCGTCGCCGAGGGAGGCTGATCGCGATGCGCGCGCCGGGGCGGTGGAGGGCGTGCAGCAGCGGCTGAGCCTCATCACTCTGGGCGTCCGCGACTATGCGCGAGCCAAGGCGTTCTACGGCGCGCTCGGCTGGTCGGTGGCACTGGAGGTCGAGGACACGGCCTTCTTTCAGGCCAACGGCGTGATTCTCGTCCTATGGGCGAGGGAGAAGCTCTCGGCGGACATGGGCATTCGCGATGAGGGCGCGCGCTGGTCGGGGATCGCGCTGGCCCACAACGTGGACTCGCGCGAGGAGGTCCACGAGATCCTCGAGGTGGCCCGGCGCAACGGCGCGCAGGTCACCCGCGAGGCGGCCGAGACCTTCTATGGCGGCTATGCGGGGGTCTTCACCGACCCTGACGGGCATGCCTGGGAGATCGCACACAACCCCGGTTTCGGCTTTGACGACGACGGCAACGTGGTGCTGCCCGCACCGTGAGCCTGCGTTCGGTCAGGGGCGCCCGACGCCGACCACTCCGGTCAGCCAGCGTCCGAACAGTCTGCGCGCCAGGGGCACGGACTGCGGCTCGATGGCGGCCACCTGTTCGAGCATGCCGGCCGGCGTGCCGGCGCCGCCGAGACGCTCTAGTTCCTTGACGTAGTCCGGGATCGCCATCCACTCGCCGGCGAGTGCCGCGTCGACCTCGAGGTGAAACTGCAGCGCGTAGGCACGGTCGATCACGAATGCCTGCTGCTCGTAGAGCTCCGAGCCGGCCAGACGAACGGCGCCGTCCGGGAGCGCGTAGGTGTCCCCATGCCATTGCAGCGTGGCGAACTCCTCGGGCGCTCCGGAGAACACCGGGTCTGCCCGGGCCGCCTCCGTCAGGCGGACCGGCAGGACGCCCAGCTCGGGACCCGGGCCGGGGGCGACGGCGGCACCGAGGCTGGCGGCGAGCAGCTGGGCGCCCAGGCAGACTCCCCAGTAGGGGTGCCCGGCGCCGACCGCCTCGGCGATCAGCTGCTTCTCGGCTGTCAGCCAGGGGTAGGCGTCGTCCTCGTAGGCGCCCATCGCGCCGCCCATGACAACGATCCCGTCGAAGTCCTGCCATCGCGGCAGCTCGTGCCGGCGGTCGAGCAGGACCCGGTGCAGGGCCACGCCCTGGTCGCGGGCCTCGTCCTCATAGACGCCCGGGGGCTCGCAGCCGGCGTGCTGGAGGACGAGGAGGGTGGGAGCCTTCATCGGCGCAGTGTAGGAGGCCGTCGTAGACTCGCGCGATGGCGCGTGGCGTCCTGGGGGAGGGCCCCTTCCGTCGGTTGTTCGCCGCCCGGGCCATCTCGTCGCTGGGCGACCGCCTGGTGCCGGTGGCACTGGCCTTCGCCGTACTCGACCTGACGGGGTCGGTGACCGACCTCGGCCTGGTCATCGCCGCGCAGACGACGCCCCTGATCGTCCTTGTGCTGGTCGGCGGGGTGTGGGCGGACCGCCTGCCGCGCCAGTTGATGATGCTCGGCTCGGATGCCGTCCGGGCGCTGGCCCAGGCAACGAGCGCCGTGCTGCTGCTCACCGGGAGCGCCCACGTCTGGCAGCTCGCCGCGCTGCAGGCGATCTACGGGGCGGCCGAGGCGTTCTTCGGCCCGGCCTCTACGGCGGTCGTCGCGCAGACGGTGCCCGGCGATCAGCTGCAGCCTGCCAACGCGTTGCTGGGCCTCGCCGACAACGCCGCCTCGATCGCCGGCCCGGCGCTCGCTGGGGTGATCGTGGCCGCGGCCTCGCCCGGCTGGGGCCTCGCCTTCGACGCGGCGACGTTCCTGCTCAGCGGTGGATGCCTGCTGGCGCTGCGCATCGAGCGGGCTGAGCCTCGGGCGCGGCGGGGGACGATCACCGAGCTGCGCGAGGGCTGGCGCGCGTTCTCCTCCCGGCGCTGGCTGTGGACGAGCGTGCTGTTCTTCACGCTCTTCATCGGCCTGGTGTACGCCCCCTGGCAGGTGCTGGGTCCGGCGGTGGCGCGCGAGCACCTGGGCGGTCCCGCCGCCTGGGCGGCGATCAGCGCCTCGCTGGGCGCCGGCGCCCTGGGCGGCGGCCTGCTCGGCCTGCGCTGGCGGCCGAGGAGGCCGCTGCGGGTGGCCTTCCTGTGCTTCCTCGTCAGTGGCCCTGCGCTGCTCGCCTCGCTGGGAGCCCACGCGCCGCTTGCGGCGATTATCCCGGTGGCGATTTTCGATGGCGCCGCCGCGAGCCTGTTCAACGCCTGGTGGTTCACCGCGCAGCAGATCGAGGTCCCGGCGGCTGAGCTCTCGCGGGTCAGCTCATGGGACTACCTCGGCTCGCTCGTCTTCGAGCCGGCGGGTCTCGTCGCGGTCGGCCCCGTCTCCGTCGCTGTCGGTGTGTCGGTCACCCTCTACGGGGCGGCCGTCATCGGGGTGCTGCTGGCACTGGCCGTTCTGGCGGTTCCCGAGGTCCGGAACTTCAGCCACTCCGGGAACGGCCCGCCGCTTACTAGAGTCGGGGCATGACCTACATCCCCCCGCAGGAGATCCTCGAGCGCTACGCATCCGTCCTGATCGACTTCGCCCTCGGCGGAGGCGAGGGCATCAAGCCGGGAGAGGTCGTCAGGGTGACCTCGCCAGAGTCCTCCAAGCCGCTCTACATGGAGCTGCTGAAGGCCGTCTGGCGGGCCGGGGGCCACGTCATCGGCGGCTACCACCCCGACGAGGAGCAACGCGGCGGGGGCTCGAAGGACTTCTTCGAGCTGGCCTCCGACGAGCAGCTCGACCACCTTCCCGGCCGCTACATGAAGGGCCTGGTCGACGAAATGGACCACCAGGTCTCGGTGATAGCCGACAACGACCCGCATGCCCTGGAGAGCGTGGACCCCTCACTGATCATGCGCCGCGGCGAGGCGCTTCGGCCGGTAATGGACTGGCGCGGCGAGAAGGAGAACGCGGGTCACTTCAGCTGGACGCTGGGCCTCTACGGCACGCCGGCGATGGCCGCCGAGGCGGGCATGGACCTCGAGGAGTACTGGCAGCAGATCATCCACGCCTGTTTCCTCGACCAGCAGGACCCGATCGCGCGCTGGCGCGAGGTCGGGGAGCGCCTGGAAACCACGCGCGAGAAGCTCGACGCGCTGGACATCGATCGTGTGCACGTGGAGGGCGAGGACGTCGATCTGTGGGTGACGATCGGCGAGCAGCGCCGCTGGCTGGGCGGCCGCGGGCGCAACATCCCGAGCTTCGAGCTGTTCACCAGTCCCGACTGGCGCGGCACGGAGGGCTGGATCCGCTTCGACCAGCCGCTCTACCGCTACGGCAGCCTCGTGCGGGGCATCCGCCTGGCCTTCGCCGATGGCGTCGTCACCGAGGCCAGCGCCGAGGAGAACGAGGCCGTGCTGACCGAGATGATCGCCACGCCGGGAGCCAACCGCATCGGCGAGTTCTCACTGACCGACAAACGGCTCTCGCGGATCACGCGCTTCATGGCGCACACGCTCTATGACGAGAATGTCGGTGGTCCGTTCGGCAACACCCACCTGGCGCTCGGACGCTCCTATCAGGACAGTTACGCCGGGGACCCCGCGGGCGTGGCGGCCGAGGAGTGGGAGCGTCTGGGCTTCAACACCTCGAGCGTCCACACGGACATCGTCTCGACGAGCGACCGCGTCGTCACCGCGCAGCTGCGCGGCGGCGGTGAGCAGGTCATCTACCGCGACGGAGAGTTCCAGCTCGACGCCTGACGGTCAGCCGCCCGCGGCGCGGCGGTAGCGCCAGACCGCCAGGGGCGCGAACACGCCCACGATCACCAGCGACCAGATGACCCCGCCGATGACGTCGTTGTGGGCGGGAGCGCCGAGCCAAAGGTGGCGCATGGCATCGCAGACGACCGTGAACGGGTTGACTTCCGCGAACTGGCGCAGGCCGTCGGGCATCGAGGCGACCGGTACGAACATCGAGGAGAGGAACGTCAGCGGGAACACGGCGATGAAGCCGACCGAGTTGACGGTTTCCGGTGATGAGACGAGCAGCCCGAGGAAGGCCAGAAACCAGGTGAAGGCATAGCCGAACAGCAGCAGCAGCCCGATGCCGCCGACGGCCTGCAGCAAGTCGCAGTGGAAGCTGAAGCCGATGAGCAGGCCTGTGACGAGCAGGATCGTCATCGACAGGGCGTTGGTGGCCACGTCGGCGAGCGTCCGACCGGCGAGCACCGCGGCTCGGGACATGGGCAGCGAGCGGAAGCGGTCGATCAGCCCCTTGCGCACATCGTCATTGAGGCCCAGGGCCGTGGCGAAGCCGCCGAAGGCGGTGTTCTGGACGATGATGCCCGGGATCAGGTAGTCGACGTAGGCGAAGCCCGGTGTCCTGATGGCCCCGCCGAAGACATAGCGGAACAGCAGCACGAACATGATCGGCTGGACGGTGAAGCCGATCAGCAGTTCGGGCGCACGCCGCAGCCGGATCAGGTTGCGCTCGGCGATGATCGCCGTATCCAGCGCCAGGCGCCTCACGCCGCCTGCTCCTCAGGATCGCCCGCTTCGGCGGCATGGCCGGTCAGGGACAGGAAGACGTCGTCCAGCGTGGGGCGGCGCAGCACCAGATCGTCGACGCCGACTCCGGCCTCGCTCAGCCGGCGTACGGCCTCGACGATGGCCCCCTGGCGGCGGCGGACATTGACCCGCAGCATGCCGTCCTGAAAGGCGGGGGGTTCATCGGACATCGGGGCGAGGGCCCCCAGCGCGGCGTCGGTGTCCGCCCCGTCGTCCAGGCGGACCTCCAGGCGCTCACCGCCCAGACGGTCCTTGAGCTGGTCGGAGGTGCCCTCTGCAATTAGCCGGCCATGATCGATGACGGCGATCATGTCGGCGAGGCGGTCGGCCTCATCCAGGTACTGGGTGGTCAAGAGGACGGTCGTGCCGTCGGCCACCAGGCCTTCGATCATCGCCCATAGCCCAAGGCGGCTGCGGGGGTCGAGGCCCGTGGTGGGCTCGTCGAGGAACAGGACCGGCGGACGCGCGACCAGAGCTCCCGCCAGGTCCAGGCGGCGGCGCATGCCACCGGAGTAGGCCTTGGCCGGCTTGGAGGCCGCCTCGACGAGATCGAAGCGCTCGAGCAGCTCGCGCCCCCGCGCCTTGGCCGAGGTCCGCGGAGCCCCGTAGAGGCGGCCGACCATGGTCAGGTTCTCGAGGCCCGTCAGATTCTCGTCCACCGCCGCGTACTGCCCGGCCAGGCCGATTCGCTGCCGCAGCGCTGCCGCGTCGCGCATGACGTCCAGGCCGAGCACCCGCGCGGTTCCGGCGTCCGCTTTCAGCAGCGTGGCGAGGATACGCACGAGCGTCGTCTTGCCGGCGCCGTTCGGTCCGAGCAGCCCCATCACCTGCCCCTGCGAGGCCAGGAGGTCCACGCCGTCCAGGGCCCGCAGCTCACCGAAGCGCTTGACGACGCCCTCGACTTCTATCGCGGGTGCGTTGGAGTCCTCTGAGCCCGGCATGGGCTCCCAGACTAGTGGCCCGTCCGACGGTGCCCACCGGACCGTCCACCGCGGCAGTCAAGCTGGCTTTGGACAGGCGTAGTCCAAATCTTGGACAAACGTGTGTTTGCGGGCGCCGGTGGGCCGGGCAAACTCAGAACATGGTTGACAACGAGACCCGCATAGCAGCGCAGCCCAAGCCATCGGTGCTGATACCGCTGGACGCCGAGGAGGCGATGCTGGCCCTGCAGCGCTTCAGGCGCACTGGTGCCGGCGAAGCGCCGTTCGTGCTGCAGGCCGAAGCGCAGCGTCCTTAGGACCGGCTCGCCGACGGTATCCCACGGCCCGTCAAGGGACACGAGGCGGTGGGCGGACGCGGTGATCCGCCAGGATGAGCGCAGGTGGCTCCCGCTCGCAACATCCTCAACCTGAAGGACGTCGAGAAGGGCTACGCCAGCCGGCGGGTGCTGAACGGTGTGACCCTCGGTGTCGCGGAGGGCGAGCGGATCGGCGTCGTCGGTCCCAACGGCGGCGGCAAGTCAACGCTGCTGCGTCTCATCGCCGAGCTCGAGCCGCCGGACGCGGGACTGCTCACCCGCGCCGGGGACCTCGACGTCGCGCTGCTGGGACAGCGCGACGAGTTGGGCGGCTACACCACGATTCGCGAGGCCGTCGTCGGCGCGCGAGCGGAGCACGAATGGGCGGGAGACAGCGCCTTCCGCGGCGTCCTCGAGGGGCTTATGGGCGGCGTCGAGCTGCGCCTGTTCGCAGCGGGCATCGACACACCCATCGCCGGGCTCTCGGGAGGTGAGCGCCGGCGAATCGCTCTGGCGCGTCTGCTGCTTGACCCGCCGGGGTTGCTGTTGCTCGACGAGCCCACCAACCACCTCGATGTCGAGGGCGTCGACTGGCTCGCCCGCCATCTGGCCGCGCGCCGCGGGTCGGTGCTGCTGGTCACCCACGACCGCTGGTTCCTGGATGCCGTCTGCACGGCCACCTGGGAGCTTGCGCAGGGCTCGGTCCACCAATACGAGGGCGGCTATGCCGCCTACGTGCTGGCGCGCGCCGAGCGCGACCGCCAAGAGGCCTCGCGCGAGACTCGCCGCCAGCAGCTGGTGCGCAAGGAGCTGGCCTGGCTGCGCCGCGGGCCTCCGGCGCGGACATCCAAGCCGAAGTTCCGGATCGAGGCGGCCAATGCGCTGATCGCCGAGGAGCCGCAGGCACGCGACCGTGCGGAGCTCCTGCGGTTCTCCACCTCGCGACTGGGGGATCGCGTGCTCGACGCCGTCGAGGTCTCCCTCGAGTTCGGGGAGCGGGAGGTGCTGAGCGGTCTCACGTGGCGCCTGGGCCCCGGGGACCGAGTGGGCCTCGTGGGGATCAACGGATCGGGGAAGACCTCGCTGGTCAAGCTCCTGGCGGGCGAGCTCGAGCCGACCTCGGGTGTGCTGGAACGAGGATCGACCGTTCGGCTGGCTCACCTGTCCCAGGACACGGTGGAGCTCTCGGGCCGGCTGAGCGTGCTGGAGTCACTCGAAGAGGTGCGTGGCGCGGGGGTCCTGAGCGACGGAGAGGAGATCACTGCCGCACTGCTGTGCGAGCGCTTCGGCTTCCGCGGCGAGCTTCAGCGCACGCCGGTCGATGAGCTCTCCGGCGGGGAGCGGCGGCGGCTGGGATTGATGCGCCTGCTGATGGCGGGCCCCAACGTGCTGCTGCTGGACGAGCCCACCAACGACCTGGACGTCGACACCCTCACGGCGCTGGAGGACCTGCTCGACGGCTGGCCCGGCACACTCGTCGTGGTCAGCCACGATCGCTACTTCGTCGAGCGGGTCTGCGACAACGTCTACGCGCTCACCGAGCAGGGCTCGATCCGCCACCTGCCGGGAGGGATCGACCAGTACATCCGGGAGCGCCGTGCGGCCGAGGCGCCTCAGGCGCAGGGCGCGCCCACGGCGGGTCCGCCCTCTCCCGGCGCGCAGCTGCGGGCGGCCCGCAAGGATTCCCAGCGCACCGAACGGGAGCTCAAACGGCTGGAGACGGCGATCGAGCGGCTCGAACAGCGCGAGGCGGCGGTGGGTCTGCAGATGTCAGAGGTCGCCACGGACCACGCCCGGCTCGTGGCGTTGCAGTCCGAGCTCGAGGAGATCATCGCCGAACGCCATGGTCTCGAGGCATCGTGGATGGAGATCACCGAGGCCCACGAACGGGTGGCGCAGGCTCCAGGCATCTAGCCGACGCCCGCCGCGAGGCCGGGATCGTCCAGCAGCCGCGCGAGCGTGCTTCGCCCGAGAGCGCTCATCCCGGGGTTCGAGACGCGGTAGTACCAGACCAGTCCGATCGCCTGCTCAAAAGCCCAGGCCGCTCCCCGGAGCCACTCGCCGGCGGAGCAGCCGAGCGCGCTTCGAAGCTTCTCGCGTTGTGGATGCTCGAGCAGGTGCCAGGCGGACACCAGGTCCAGCGCTCGGTCTGCCGGGCCGAAGCCCCCGCCGTCAAGGACTCCCACCAGCCGCCCGGCGCGGACGAGGAGATTGGCGGGGATCAAATCGCCATGGCACATCACATCCGGTCCCACGGGCGTCGCGATGCGCAGCCGCTGCCACAGTTGCCCCAGCCGCGCGACCTCAAGCAGCGCCTTGCTCTCGAGCAGACAGGTCTCCACCCACTCGTCGTGGTCCCACAGGTCTCCGCCTCTCCCACCCCCGGCGAAGGTTCGCCCGTGTGTGTCCGCGCCCCGCAGCGCGGTGATCAGGGCAATGAGATCCTCTGTGAACACGCTCGACCGGGCCAGTCCGCCGGGTGTTGCCACCTCGCCCTCGAGCCAGGTCTGCACCGACCACGGCAGTGGGTAGCCGGGTGCCGGGCGGCCGAGGCCGACGGGCTCGGGAGAATCGAACGGGGAGCACCCCCTGAGCTCGGCCAGCGCCGAGGCCTCGGCCCGCAACTGACCCTCCACGGCCTCCGGCTCGCCACCTAGCAGGCGGAAGCGCGCGGCCAGTCCGTCGCCGACCCTGAAGATCGCGTGCGCGGTCGCGGTGCTGGAGACGGCGCGGACGCGCTCGCCGCGCCACTGAGGAAACTGCTCGGCAATCAGGCGGGCCGCCAGACGTGCGTCGATTGAGAGTTCCTCGGCATGCATCCCCACAGGTGGAGGCTAGGGCTGAGCCGGCCGTTTCCCCCACGAGCGCGGTGGTAGTTGCGCCTGCATGCCGGATTCGACGAGGTGGCGAGTCAGGGTTTCGCGCAGGAGGTTCCTGGGTATAGACGATCAACTTAGTGATCAATTGACGGGGGCCACACATGACTCACAGGTTCGACCGCCGGACTTTCATCAAGCAGGCGGCCGCCGCGGGCGGCGGGCTTGTTGCGGCGCAGACGCTTGCTCCGTTCGCAGCTGCGGCGCGCTCAGCGCGACGCCCGAACATTCTCGTGGTCATCGTCGACCAGCTGCGGGTGCCGATGTGGTTCCCGGAGCAGTCGCAGCTCGACACGCTCCTGCCGAACCTGGCTTCGCTGCGCGACCGCTCCACCTCGTTCGAGGGCCACTACACGGCCGCCAACATGTGTGTGGCTGCGCGCGGGACGATGCTGACGGGACTCTACGGGCACCAGACGGGCTGCATGCTGACCAAGGCGGTCGCCGAAAGCAGCACGCTCAGCCCCCAGTTCCCGACGTGGGGGACGATGCTGCGCGAACAGGGATACGAGACGACCTGGTGGGGCAAGTGGCACCTCGGTCCCAAGCCGGACAAAACCGAAGGAGGCCTCGAGGAATACGGCTTCGACGGCGGCACCTACCCTTCGCCGAACGGCAATCCTGAGCAGGGCAAAGAAAAAGACCCGCACATCGTCGAACAGTTCCTGTCGTGGCTTGACGGCGCCGGCAGCGGCCCGTGGTGCACGACCGTCTCGCTGGTCAACCCCCACGACATCAACTGGTGGCCGCGCTTCACGACGACCGACGAAGCGCTCCAAGCGGCGGACTACCGGTTCACCACACCGCCGCTCAACGTGGAGACGGCGGCCCAGCTGAAAGCGAACAAGCCGCGTCTGCAGACCTCGCTGGAGCAGACGATGGCGGCCGTCTGCGGACCGGTGCCCAACGAAGGCGGGGGTCTCGAAGAAGCCAGCTGGGAGCAGATGCTGACGATGTATCTCATCTATCAGCAGGAGGTCGACACGCAGATCGGCCGCGTGCTGAGCGCGCTCGAGGCGCGCTCGGAGCTCGCCGATGACACCGTCGTGATCTTCACCGCCGATCACGGCGAGTACTCCGGATCGCACGGCCTGCGGGCGAAGGGCGGCGCCGCCTACGAGGAGGCGCTGAACGTGCCGCTCTACATCTACGACCCGCGCGGCAAGCTGTCCAACGGGCCGAGCACCCGCTCGCAGCTGACGTCGACGGTGGACATCGCGCCGCTGCTGCTGACGATCGCCCATGGTTCAAGCAGCTGGCGCACGGACCCCGCCTATTCGCAGATCGCATCGCGCCATGACATCGCGGCGATCGCGCACAACCCGAGGGCGAAAGGTCGCAAGTGGGTCGCCCACACGACCGACGAGACGACGATCGAGGAGCTGTCCTACACCTACAGCTTCGCCGACGAAGCACCCCATCACGTCGTTGCGGTTCGCACGCCCGAGGCCAAGTACGCGGTCTACTCGCCCTGGAAGAAGGACACCAACGAAGTGGAGACGGCCGAAGGCGAACAGGACTTCGAGCTCTATGACTACACCACCGCTGCCGGCCGAAGCGAGCTCGCCAACGTGGCCGGCTCGCCCTCGAAGCTGCGGACGAAGATGGCAAAGCTGCATGCCGAGGCGATCGCGGATGAGGTGCGCGCTCCGCTCCCCAGCCGCCTCGCCGCCGCGCAGAAGGAAGGCTATGAAAACTTCTACGCCAGGAGCGACGAACTGGTGGGCATCTGACGCGGAGCTGTGGACGCGGGGGACCCGCTGGGGAGCGCGGAGTGGCCGTCCCGTCCAGCGGTGCAGGGCGACTGAACGCCCGGCCCCCCGGACCGATCGCGAAGATCAGTGCCCAGCTGATCCGGCTGCTCTCGAGCGGAGCCAGCCCGAAGGGCGCGACCGGCGGGCTCCGCGGGTCGGCAGGCGATCCTCTATGGAGCTAGGGGGACTCGAACCCCCGACCTCCTGGGTGCGATCCAGGCGCTCTCCCAGCTGAGCTATAGCCCCGCGCGGTCCACCTCGGGCGGGTGGCGCGGTCGGCAGAAGTGTAGTCGGATAACAGCTGCGGGCGGGGCCGGTAAGGTGTTCAGGCGTCATGGGATTGCTCGACGAGGCGATACGAGAACACCTGGAACTGAAGCGCCGCCGCGGCGGTGATCCGAGCGAGATCGCCCGCGAGGAGCACGAGGCGCTGGCTCCCGTGTTCGGCGAGGCCCCGGTCGCGCAGGCGCCGGCGCAGGAGGAGGATGCGGCTCCCGCGGAGCTCGCCGCCCAGCCGCCCGCCGAGCAGCCGCACGCCGAGGACTTCTCGAGCGTCGGGCAGGAGACGGCCGAGCTGGACATGCAGAGCGTCCTCGGCTCTGAGGAGATGCTGACCGAAGAGCATGCGGCGCCGGAGCCGGGTCCGGGCCAGGAGCGGCTCAGCTTCGAGTAGTTCGGGCACGGGCTCCTACGCGCCCCGCCCAGGAGTACCGCCGCACGCCGCGGGCTGCCGATCTGTGCCTTTTCCCGCCTCGGTGGGGGGGATTCCTACGGATACCGCCGGCCCGGGCGCGGGCGATGATCTTGACAACTACCGACTTAAGGAGTCGAGATGGCAGAGTCAGCAGGGACAACCCAGCCGCCCCCCGTGGTCAACGGCAAGGGCGCCGCGATTGCGCCGGTCAGCGACCAGGAGCACTTCGACGAGGTCGTCGACCGTGACAGCAAGATCGTTCTGGGGATCCTCGGCGGCGTGGCCGTCCTGGCGGCGCTGATCATGTCGACGATCGCACTCGTGCAGAGCAGCAACAAAGCCGTCACGACGGTCACCAGGACCGTGGCTGGCGCGACCGCGCCGGCGAGCACGAGCCAGGCCGCCGCGACGCCCGCCCAGGTGATCAGCTTCAAAGTGAACGGCGGCTGGAAGAAGGGCCCGGACGGCAAGCTCCATGACGCTTTCACGCAGACCGAATTCAAGGTCAAAGTCGGCCAGACGGTCGAACTGAAGGTGGACAACGAAGATGACGTGGCGCACTCGATCACCTCGCCGGAGGCGGGCGTGAACCTCCTGCTGATGCCCGGTATCCACAAATACACGATGGTTGTCCAGCACAGCGGCCGCTTCTTCTGGGACTGCATCGTCCCATGCGACACCGAAGCAAACGGCTGGGCGATGAAGAACCCGGGCTACATGGCCGGCTACATCACCGCCAGCTGAGCTCCCGTCACGTTCCGGCTCGAAGGCGCCCTCGTCATTCCACGACGAGGGTGGCTTTCATGCCTTTGGCCTCGTGTTCGGGCAGCGAGCAGAACAGCATGTAGGAGCCGGCCTTGAGGTCGATCGCCTGATCGGCGACGCCTCCGGGCTGCTCGTTGGGAAACGAGCCCGGGAGTTCGCCGCCGCCGCTGAGGACGTTCAGGTTGTGTTCGTCCTGGCCTTTGTTGTCGAACTCGAGAATGACCTTGCCTGCGGGGACGGTGGTGCGCGAGAGCGTGAAGGCGTACTCCACGGCTGTCACCTGGACACGCGGCACTTCGGGCGGTTTGGGTGTGATGGGCGTTTCCGCGCTGCCCACGGGAGCCGGCGCGGTGGAGCCGGCCGGGGTGCTCGGGGCGAGGGCGCCGGTGCCCGTCGTGGAGCCGGGGGAGGGGCTCGGGGAGCCGGCCGGGTGCTTGGCCGGCGGGTGGCGTTTGGCGGGACAGCGCGCGGCCCGGTGCGAGCCCGGATGTCCCTTGCGCTTACCTGTCCTGCAGCGCCGGCTCCTGTGGCGGGTGCCGGCCTTCTGGGCGGTGGACGTTGTGATGCGGGCGTAGGGCGATCCGAGAGCGGGCGCCGCGACCGCACTCGAGCAGCAGGCCGCGACGGCGAGCGCGACTGCCCGGAGCCTGTGGGCGGCGAGCCCCATCAGGCGATCAGCTGGGGAACGTTCCCGTAAGGGCTCGGGCCGGGCAGCCCGGTGCCGGCTTCGGGAATCACCAGGCCGGCTTCGGTCTGGAACCACTGGGCCAGCAGGCCGGCGTAGACGGCGCGGAAGTCGGCCGTCACGAGCGTGCATTCGTTTTCGTCGAGTTTGCTCAGGCCGGGAAACTCGCCGACCATTTCGCCTTTCACGCGGCTGCCGATCAAGAACGAGACGCCCGCTGCGCCATGATCGGTGCCGGAGCCGTTTTCGCGCGGGCGCCGGCCGAACTCCGACCACAGCTGGATGATCACCCGGTCATCGATTTTGCGCGCTTCCAGATCGCGCTGAAAGGCGACAACGGCCGCGACCGTCTCGGCGAGGTTGGTGGCGAGCGTTTCGACCTCGTCGGAGTGGGTGTCATAGGAGCCGACCGCGTTCATCGAGACGCATTTGATCGGCAGCGCTTCGTCCGCCAGCATCGCCGCAAGGGCCGCCAGTCGGGTTGGGAACTCGCCGCCGGCGGTCGGATAGACGACCGGCGAGGTGTAGGGCAGTTTGCCGTTCTGTTCGGCGAACGGCTTGACCTGGTTGCGGATTAGGTTGGTGTCCGCGGAGACCGTCCGCGCCTGGGCCAGTGCCGGCGAGGAGGCGCCCAGTTCACCCAGTCGCCCAAACTCGTCCAGCGTCGGCGAGTAAAGCGGTTCGTTCACGCCGTAGGCCCAGAAGTTGTAGTCCGAGGGGGAGGACACGGCCGCCACGGGGTTCTTTGCCGTGGCGAGGGCCGGCGCCAACGAGTAGTCGAGCGAGAGGCCCTGCAGCGGGTTGTCGGGGCTGCCGGCGACATCGAGGTAGCGGCCCATCCAGCCCGAGCGGGTCTCGGTGTTCAGTTCTCCGACCTCCCAGTAGTGGCGGCTCGTGAAGTGGCTCTCGTCGGGCGGTTCGTAGCCGATCGCCGGGAAGACGCTGACTTTCCCTTCGGCATGCAACTGGGCCAGGCCGGCGGCCTGGGGGTGCCACATCAGGTTTTCGTCCTCGGTGAACTCGGTCCCTTCGCCTTCCTGGCGGCCGAGCGAGGGGCGCAGTTCGTGGTAACGGGCTTCCCTGACGGGAGCCAGCACCGAAAGGGCATCCCAGCCGCCTTCCATGAAGATCGAGACGAGCACCGGCTGATCGGGCGGCGCTTCGGCGGCCGCCTGGGCGATCCCCTCTTCGAAGTGCCGTGGCGAGAGCGCCCCGGCACCGTAGACGGCCACCATGGCTCCCACCGAGCGCAGGACGAATGAGCGCCGGTCCATGCCGCTGCCGGCCGGGATCGGCTGCCCCGGCTCGATCGCGGGCAGGCCGCGGCCCGCCTGCGCGACCTGGGCACGGTGGTTCTGGGTGCGGTGGAAGTCGTTGCACGAACAGCTTTTGGCCATGTCAGCTCACCTGCATATCGGGGGAGGTGGCGATCAGCATCCGCATCGCGTTCTGGCGGATCGCCCGGAGGGGACTCTCTTCCCACTTCGCAATGGGGATGCCTTCAAGGCAACTTTTGGCGAACGCGGCCAGCGAGGCGAGCGATTCGGCGCTCAGCTGCGGGTTGGCCCAGTAGCCGAGTGCGGTCGCGAGCGCCGCAGCCGGTTCCTCGGTGGCGCTGTAGGGGGTTTCGCCCGCCGGCGGCCAGGGGTTGGCGTAGGACTTCTGCGTCACCGTCGTCGCCAGTTCCCAGCGCGACTTGGCGGTAGAGGTGTCAAGCCAGCGGGTGAAGTCCCAGCCCGAGACGTTGGGCGGGTAGAAGAGCTGCTGGCCGGCACCCGCGGAGAGCCAGGCCCAGGCGACCGTGTCGATGCCCCGCCCGATCGCGCGCAGCAGGCCGGCGTTATAGACGACCGGGGGCGTCACCAGTTCGGGGCCGTTCAGGAAATCGGGGTGCAGCAGGATCGCCTCCACGACCGCCTGGATGCTGTAGGAGGAGCTCAGGTAGACCCCCTGTAGCGAGGCCATTGTGGAGCTCGAGGGCGGCGTCGGCACGAAGTAGCTCCACAGGCGCCCGATGAAGTACGAGGCGTGTAGCGGATGGGACACGCACAGGCGCACCGCGTCTTCCCAGTTCCAGTTGCCCGTCTGCCCGAAGACGGTCTTGTGTCCCGCGTCATGGCGCGAGGCTTCGAAGCGGAAGTTGTGCAGGCCGACGCTTTCCGTCCATTCGGCTGTCCAGCCGGTCAGCGAGCGGGCCATTTCGTGGACGTCGTCCTGCGTGTAGGCGCCCCGGTCCGCCCCCAGGGAGAACAGCTCCATCATCTCGCGGGCGTAGTTCTCGTTGGGATTCCACTTTTCGTTGTAGATGCCGTCGAGGAAGACGAGCATCGCCGGATTGGTCGTGACGGCCATGAACAGGTCGTCGAATTTGCCTAGTGCGTGGGTGCGAAAGAGCTCGTTCTGATCGAGCATCTGCTGTTGGTTGTTGACCTTTTCGTTGGAGTTGGCGAACCAGTCGTGCCAGATGAAGGTCATCTTCTCGACCAGTTGCTGGTCGGAGCGGACCATTCGGTCCAGCCACCAGCAGTGATCCTGCCCCCAGGCGTCTGCCGGGGTCAGCGCGTCGCCTTCGTCGTCTGTCGGTTCGGGCCCGTGCAGGACCGCTTCGCCGCTGGGCCGCGTGAGGCTGTGGACGACCTTTTCCAGCGGCTGGCCCGCCAGCGCCTCGGCCTGCCCAGGCGCCGGCCCGAACCCGGCGCGCCAGAGCAGGCGCCGCGCCTGTGCAAGGGAGATCGGTCCTCCTTCGGCCGGCGGCGGTGTGCTCGAGGGGCTGGGAGGTATGACGGGGACGATCGGCGCCAAGGGAGCACCGGGCATGCCCGAGACGTGCTTCTTCTTGTGCTTGTGCTTGCGCTTGTGGACCTTGTGGTGCTTGCCGTGGGACGTCTTGCCGGAGTGTCTGGGTGGGTGCGCCGCGGGGGTGCCGTGGGCGTGCGATCTACCCTTCGCCTTGGCGGTGGAGGACTTGGTTTTGCTCGCGCCGACGGAAGCGGTCATCTAGGCGCCGCCGAGGGAACTGAGAGCTCACCGCATCTCATGCGCGGCTCCTCGGCAGTGCGCCGTGGGGACACGAGTTGTTTCCAGATCTCTGGACACCTTTCCTAGCTCGGTCCTCTACACGGGCGTTTCGCGTGATCCTGGCGCCTATCCTTGAGTCATGAGCGAGGAGCCCGTCGACCGCCGCGGGCTGCTGCGGAACATGCTCCGCCAGGCGACCGGCATGATCGTTCCATCGATCCCCGCCGGCCCCTCCCGCGCCGCCGCGGACGGGCCGGGGGAGCACGCCGGATTGCCGGTCCGCATGGCCACCCTCGAGCAGCTGCGCGATGCAGCATCCGAGCTCGGCCTTGGCACGCGAGCGGGTGCCATGGCGCAGCTCGCGCGTCACAGCCTGCGGATCGCGGTGGGCGCCCAGCCCGGCACGGGCGCGGTCGTCTTCGGCGGGCAGGCGCTGATGGGCGGGGAGCGCGAGTGGCCGAGCTGGCAGGGCCGGTCGCTGACGCTGCTGGCCCAGGTCGACACGGGGCAGCCACTGGGCCGGCTCCTGTTTTTCTACGACACGGTGGGGCGCCCGACGGGCTGCCTGGCCGCCCACGCCGGCTCGGCGTGCGTCCTGCAGGCGGACGAGCGCTCCCTGGTTCTGCGCGAGGGCCCGGCGCTGCCGGCGGCGGCGGTGCCCGGCATGACGGCGCCGGAGCTCGTCCTACCCCGGGCGTCCTCCGCGGCCGTCCAGGCGCTTGCGCTAACCCCGGCAGAGCAGGAGGCCTGGCAGGCGCTGCGCGAGCAGCTCGCCGCCGTCCAGGGTGGCGACGCCCCAGACGAGCGCGGGACGGCATTCAAGGTCCTCCACCGCATCTTCGGCTACCCCGACACGGCTGACCGCGAGATGCCCCTGACCGTCGAGCTGGCGCTCCACGGCGAGGACGTCACCGAAGGACGGGCGGGCAAGCATCCGCGCGCCCACGAGGTGAACGAGCGGTCGGATCGTTGGGATCTGCTTGCCCAGTTCTCCTGGGACGGCGATCTGGGCTGGCCCTGGGCCGCCCAGCGGCTCTACTTCTGGAGCGACCGCGAGGCGCTGGCCACGGGCCGCCTCGGCGATGTCTGGGCGATCGCCCGCTAGCCGTCTCGGGCCTTCACGCGGCCGCGGTCCGCGAGGCGCCGGTGGACGCGCCCGCCGGTGGGAGGCTGGCCCAGAGATGGGCCACCGCGGAGGCCCGCCATGGCCGCCAGCGCTCGGCGAGCCGGGCGACGGCGGCTGTGTCCGATGGGCCGCCCAGCGCACTCAGCGCGTGGCGGACGCCGAGATCGCCCGCCAAAAAGGCGTCGGGGTCGCCGAGGCCGCGCATCAGCACATAGTCAGCTGTCCAAGGGCCGATTCCGGGGAGCTCGAGCAGCAGGGCGCGGAGCTCGTGGGGGTCTGCGCCGGGGCCGATCGCCAGGCGCTCCTCGGCGACCGCCCTCGCGAGCGCGGCGATCGTCCGCCGGCGCGCGGCGGGCATCGAGAAGATCTCGGGAGCCGTCTCGGCCAGTTCCACCAGCGCGGCCGGCTCGGGGAACATGTGGGTCACCGGCAGCGTGGGGTTGCGCAGTGTGAGGCCTGCAGCCCGAACGAGCCGGCCCGCGACCGTGCGTGCCGCCGCCAATGAGACCTGCTGGCCGATCACCGCACGGACGGCCAGCTCGAAGCCATCAGCCGAGCCGGGCATGCGCAGCCCCGGTGCCCGCGTGACGAGCGGTCCGAGCAGCCCATCGGAGCTGAGGGCGCCGTCCACTGCGACAGGGTCGGCGTCGAGGTTCAACAAATGCCGGCATCGGGCGATCGCCGCCGTCAGGTCGCGCAGGTCCTCGAGCTCGAAGACGGCGCTGATCCCTCCGTCCTGCCCTGCGGCGTTCAGCGTCACCTGGCCCTCCCCGCCCGGCAGGCGCAGGGAGCGCCGGTAGCTGTGTCCGTCGAAGGCCTCGATGCCAGGAATCGCCCGCGAGCCGAGGAACTCGAGCAGCGCGATGGCCGGTAGCGGGGCGCGGTGGGCCAGGCGCAGCGGAATCGCCTGCAGCGGACCGGCGGACGGCAGGACGGGATTGCGGCGCTGGGCCTGCCGGCGCAGCTCGGTCGGTGTGCGGGCGAAGACAGCGCGAACCGTTTCGTTGAACTGGCGAACGCTCGCGAAGCCCGCGCCGAATGCGACCTGCGTGATCGGCACGTCGGTCGTCTGGAGCAGGACCCGGGCGGTCTGGGCGCGCTGGGCGCGGGCCAGGGACAGCGCCCCCGTGCCGACCTCGGCGAGCAGGACGCGGTGCAGCTGGCGCTCGGAGTAGCCGAGCCGCCGTGCGAGTCCCGAGACGCCCTCGCGGTCGACGGTGCCGTCTAGGATCAGCCGGAGGGCCCGTGCGGCCACGTCGGCCCGCCCGAGCCACTCCGGAGAGCCGGGCGATGCGTCCGGCCGGCAGCGCAGACAGGCGCGGAAGCCGGCCTGCTGGGCGGCGGCGGCTGTGGGGTAGAACCTCACGTTCTCGCGTTTGGGAGTGATCGCCGGACAGCTCGGGCGGCAGTAGATGCCGGTCGTCCTGACGGCCGTGAAGAACCAGCCGTCAAAGCGCGAGTCACGGCTCTGAACGGCGCCGTAGCAGCTGTCGAAATCCTCGTACACGGTTCGATGGTCGCATCCCTCGCCGCAGTTCACCAGCGGATTTCGGACAGGGACCCCGGGGACATGGACCATGTCCGATTACCGCCGGGAATGAGCGCCGGCCGGTGTCAGCATGATCGCGGAAGCGAGCCTCGGCAAAGCAAGGGAGACGCCATGAGCACCGACACGCCGGCATCAAGGATCTACACGACGGTCGAGAGCCCCGTGGGCACGCTCACACTGCGCGCCTCGGCGGGCACTGTGGACGGGCTGTTCATGGACGGGCAGCGCCACATGCCCGCCCGCGGGGCGTGGCTGCGGGAGGATGCACCGTTCGGTGCCCTGCGGGCACAGCTCGAGCGCTACTTCGCCGGCGAGCCGGTCGAGTTCGATGTGCCCCTGCGGGCGGCCGGAACGCCATTCCAGGAACGTGTCTGGGCGGCACTGCGCGAGATCCCCTACGGCGAGACCGTCAGCTATGGCGAGCTGGCTCGCCGGATCGGCGCGCCGGGCGCCTCCCGGGCGGTCGGCCTGGCCAATGGGCGCAACCCGGTTGCGATCGTGATCCCCTGCCATCGCGTGATCGGCGCGGACGGCAGCCTGACCGGCTACGGCGGCGGGGTGGGGCGCAAGTCCTGGCTGCTTCGGCATGAGGCGGCCGTGCTCCAGTCCCGCGCTGCCCTCACGCACAGCGCGCTGGCCGGTTAGCCTGCGTCTACCAAGTCGATACAGGACGGGAGGAGTCAGTGATGAGCGAGACCTCGGTGGCAATCGACCGGCTTTCAACGGTGATGGTGCCGGTCAGCGATCAGGATGCGGCAATTGCGTTCTACCGGGACAGGCTGGGATTCGGCCTGGCGGCGGACATCCCGATGGGCAACGGCGAACGCTGGGTCGAAGTCTCGCCCGCGGGCAGCGTCACGACGGTCGCACTCGTGCGCCCGCGCGAGGGCGAGGAAGTGGGCATCGACACCCGCCTGGCACTCGGCACACGCGACATCGACGGCGACTATGCGGCGATGCGTGGGGCGGGCGTGGATGTCGATGAGGAGGTCCTGAGGTTGGGTGACCCGGTACCGCCGATGTTCTTCTTCCGCGACCTCGACGGGAACAAACTGCTGTTGGTCCAGCGCGACTGAGCGGCGTGCTGGTCGCAGCCCGGGCAGGCGTCCCGTCGCAGGGGACCGTTAGCCTGCCTGGGCAATGCCGCGCGCCCTGGCCACGATCGCAGTCCTGCTCGCCCTTGCGCTGGCCGTCGGGGGCTGTGGCACCAAGACCATCTCGAAGACGAGCGCCAACGGCACCGTCACGACCGAGACGGTGCCGAACATCCACTTCGCCAAGACGAAGTTCGTGATCCACATGGGCCTTGCCTTCGGCGCCTTTCACCGCTACGTCTACAAGCCTTTTCGGGCCGGCGCGTTCGGCTCGGGCGCCGCCGGCAGGACCAAGGCGCTCGTGAAGGCCGGAGCGGCCGCGCTGTATGCGGTGCACGAGCTGAAAACGGCCCGTGAAGATGCGCTCGCCGATGAACACCTGCGTCCGCTGGCGGAAAAGGTGGGACGGCTGCTGAGCCGGCTGACGAGCCTTGGCGGATCGCTGAAAGGCGGCGCCCTGAATGTCGGTGCGATCGTCGGCGCCGCCGGAGCGGTCAGCTCGCTTGGCAGTGAATCGAGCGGCGTCGGCGCAGCCATCAAAGAGGTCGCGCCGGCCCTCTAGGGCCGGAGCGCTCGCCGATGGGGCGTTCGCTGATGGTGCTTGCGGCGACGGCCGCGATCCTGGCGGCGGCCCTGCCTGCCCAGGCGGCCACCCGGGGCCCGTCGGGGCTCGTGTATTCCTCGGCAAGCGCCCTGGTGGTGCAGCGACAGGCGCCGGCGGGCTCCTGCCACGCGATCGGCTCGGGACTCTACGAGCGCCCTGATCCGCGCTGCACGCCCGGGGCCGTCAACCCGGCGGTCACGCAGGCGTCGATCGGCTCGACCATCTGCCGCTCGGGATGGACCTCCACTGTGCGCCCCGCCGAGTCGATCACCGAGCCGGAGAAGTACGCGAGCATGCGTGCCTATGCGATCGCCGGATCGGCTTCGGGCTACGAGTACGACCATGATGTGCCGCTCGAGCTGGGCGGGGCGGTCAATGACCCTCGCAACCTGTGGCCCGAGCCCGACTACCCCTCGGCCGACGGCTTCTACCTCAATCCCAAGGACCACCTCGAGCTGGCGCTCAAACGTCTCGTCTGTGAGCGCTCGATGTCGCTCGCCGAAGCCCAGCGGCTGATCGCGGCCAACTGGCCCGCGGCCTACCGCCGCTACGGCTGAGGGGCGGCTCATTCACCGGCGAGCGCGGTGCCCTCGCCGGCCCCCGTGTCAGGACGGCGGTGGACGACGAAGCAGGCGATGGCGACGGCGAGGAGCAGGACCGCAACGGCCACGAACGGGAAGGCGTCGTAGGGGAACGGCTGGCCGGGCTTGAAGAGCTCGACGAATGGGACGATCAGGCTGAGCGCGGCGGCGGTGGGCACCGCGACATGGCGGGCCGGCGAGAACGAGGAGCGGTGCCGTCGCCACATGAAAACCGGTAGCGAGATGGTGCTCAGCAGATAGACGAACAGGATCACGATCGTGCCCATGGTCGAGCACTCCGCGTAGAGGCCCACCGGGTCGGTGGAGCCACGGTTGATTCCGAGCAGATGCGATGCCCACCACAGCGCGATCAGCCCGAGACCAAAGCAGCTCATCGTCAGGATGGCATTGACCGGTGTAGCCGATGGTCCGCGGACGCGTCCCAGCGCCGAGGGCAGCAGACCGGTGCGCCCGGCGTCGAACAGCATCCGCGACTGCGAATTGCTTGCCGCGACCAGGGTCGCCAGCACGGAGATGATCCCCGCCGCCCAGGCGAGCACCGCGCCGGAGCCGAGGTAGTGATCGGCGACGGTCAGGAAGGGGACCGAGGAGCGCCCGATCGAGGAGACGTCGTAGTGAAAGCCGGTGACGGTCGCGTAGGCGAATCCGACGAACAGCGCCGTTGCGATGGCCACCGAGGTATAGAGGGCACGGGGGATCGTGCGCCGCGGGTCGTGTGCCTCCTCCGCGAGCGCCGGGCCATTCTCCCAGCCGATGAACATGTAGAGCGCCAGCGGGAAGCCCGCCGACAGGCCGGCCAGGCCGCCGCTCAGATGCGACCAGGAGAAGGGGATGCCCGACAGGTGAGAGCGCTCGTCCACGAGGACGACACCGCAGGCCAGGACCATCACGGCCACCTGGGCGACGACGGCGATCCCGACCGCCCGTGTGGAGAGGCTGACGCCGCGGATCGTCAGCCAGATGGCTCCGCCCGTCAGCACCAGCGCGATCGGCTCCCAGGCGGGGTGCCAGGAGCTGTAATGGGCCAGGGTGAGCGTCACCATGCCGCCCGACATGGCGAACACGCCCGCAATCGCGACCGTGTAGCCGACGGCCACCAGCAGGGCCGTCACGACCCCGGCGCGCGCACCGAGCGAGGTCTCGACATAGGTGATGAAGCTCCCCGCGGACGGCTCGACGCGGGTGAACTCGCAGATCGTCACGGCGAGCAGGACGACGGCCAGAGCACCGGTGAGGATCGTCAGCGGAGCCGCCACGCCGGCCGTCACGGCGATCACGCCGAACGCGAAGTAGAAGTCGATCCCTGGCCCGATGTTGGCGACCGTTGAGGCGGTCACCTCGGCCGTTCGGAGCTGCCCGGTGTGCAGGCCCTCGTTGCTCTGGCTCGCTGCGGCCACGCCCGGATTCCAGCACGAACGGGCGCCTCGCCGAGAGGCGCCCCGCGGAGGGGGTGTCCGCGGGGCGCCTAACCGGTGGCGTCCGCGCCCACCAGCTGGGCGCCGGGGACGCCGTCACCGGCCTGGCTCGTGTCCACCGCCGCCGCTTCCCGCACGGCGGGGCGCTTCGGCACGAGCAGTCCGGCGAAGAGACAGACGACGAGGAAGCCCGTCGCCATCAGGAAGGTCAGCGTGAAGCCGGTGATCGTCGGCTGCCCGCCGGAGACGTGACCGGCGATGAATGTCGCCGAGAGCTGTCCGCCGAGCGCTCCGCCCAGCGTTCGCATGACGGTGTTCATCCCGCTGGCGACGCCCGTCTGGTGGCTGTCCACCGCCTGGATGATCAGGTTGCCAAGCGCCGCGAACGCCAGCCCCACGCCGATGCCAAGCAGGCCGGCCGCGATCAGCAGCTGGTAGGGGTGGCTGTGGGCGAAAGTCAGCAACGCGAAGGCCGCCGTCGTGAAGGCGGTCCCCGCGAGCAACGCCGCCCGGGAGCCGAAGCGGGCCGAGATCCGCCCCGCGTAAAGGCCCAGGATCGTCATCCCGACCGTCGAGGGCAGCAGGTAGAGCCCCGAGACCACGACCGAGGCGCCGAAGCCGAAGCCGGTCGACTTGGGCAACTGGGCGATCTGGGGCAGCACGATGAAGGACGCGTACATCCCGGCGCCGAGCAGGAAGGCCGCCAGGTTGGTCGTCCAGACGCCCCTGATGCGCATCATCGTCATATCGATCAGCGGGTTCTGGCTGTGCACCTCCCGGGCGATCCAGGCGAGCGTGAACAGCACCCCCACGGAGGCCAGGCCCAGTGTCCTGGCAGACCCCCAACCCCAGGTTGTCGTCTCCGAGATGGCGATCAGGACGATCGAGATGCCGGACGTCATAAGCGCCGCGGCGCCCCAGTTGATTCGCCCCGGCACACGCACGGGCGACTCGGGGATGAACCGCCAGGTCGCCAGGGCGGCGATCACGGTGGCAACCAGCGGGATCCAGAACAGCCAGTGGTAGCTGAGGTGCTCGACGATGACGCCCGACAGCACGATCCCGGCGCCGGCGCCGGCCCCCAGGATCGCGGACAACAGGCCGATGCTGCCCGCGACCTTCTCGCGCGGGAACTCATCGCGCACGATGCCGAAGGCCAGCGGGAAGATCCCGCCGCTCGCGCCCTGGATGAAACGGCCCGCGATGATCACCCCAAGCGAGCTCGAGACGGCGGCCAGCAGCGTGCCCGCCGCCAGGATCAGGAGTGTCACCAGCAACAGGCGCTCCTTGCCGTACATGTCGCCCAGCCGGCCCAGGATGGCCGTGCCGACCGAGGCGGCCAGCAGGTAGGCGGTCAGCAGCCAGGTGACCCCCGTCTCGCTCGTGTGGAGCGCATGCTGCATCGTCGGCAGCGCGGGAACGACCGAGGAGCTGAGCATTGCGTAGGCCAGGCCGGCCAATGAGAGCACGGCCAGGATCAGCGTGGGGTGTGTGCGCTCGTCGGCTGTGGATTGCAAGAGATCGAGGCCCGCCGGAGTAGCGCGGAATGACCATTCCGCGCCTGCCGGCAGGTACGATAGCGAAATGACGACGGCCAAGCCGGAGCCCCTGGACTGCTGGGCCGACCTGGACGCCGAGGACAAGCGCGAGCGCCTGCTGGCGGCCGCGGGCGAGGTGTTCGCGCGCGAGGGCATCGACGCGCCGATCCCCGCGGTGGCTGCGGCGGCGGGGGCCGGGATCGGCAGCGTATACCGCCAATTCCCCTCCAAGCGCGATCTGCTGGCGGCGCTCGTCAGCGAGCGCCTGAAGGACGCCGAGCGCGAAGCCCACGAGGCGCTCTCCAGCAGCGCGGGCCCATGGAGCGCCCTGACCGGCCTGTTGTGGGCGCTGGCCGAGCGCCAGCTGACCGATGACGTGCTCGGCGAGGCGATGGCGACCGTCTCCGAGCACCCCGAGGTCAAACGCGCGCGGGCCCGCACCACGGCCGCGCTCGAGCAGCTCCTTGCGGCTGCCCGTTCAGAGGGACAGCTGCGGCAGGACGCCACGACGCTGGACCTGCGGCTGTTGTTCGCGGCCATCCGCGCCGCCTCGCAGCTCGAGCTCGATGCCTGGCGGCGGATGCTGGAACTGGGGATCGACGCCCTGCGGGCGCCCGCGGCGAGGACCTGAGGACGGCCCGGCGCTAACCCGCGGGCGCGGCGTCGGCCCGCTCGATCTGCTCGAGGACCAGCTCGACGACGGACGCCCAATATCGCTCGCCGTGCTCGGTGCTCGAGCGGCCCGGGTCGCCGATCGCCCCGTTGGCGGAGATCGACGCGACACCGCCGGCGAACATCGAGCCGACGGCCTCCTGGAGATCGCCCGTGAAGCCCGCCTCAGCGTTGTCCATTTTCACCAGCTCGGGGTGAATGGAGAGCATCAGCGAGGTCTCCCACTCGCCCGCATGCAGACCGCCCTCGCCGAGCGGGACGCCGAACTCGCGCTCGCCTATCAGGGCGATCTCGAACAGGACGCCCAGATCCGTCAGCGCCACCGTCCGCCTGCGCTCCTCGTCATCGAGCAGCTCGAGGGCGCCCGCCAGCGGCCCGAAGTTGCCGCCGTGGGTCGGCACCAGAACGACGCGGCGGAAGCCTCCCGCGAGAAGCGATCGCACCGCGTCGAGGACGACGGCGTGAAAGGTCTGCTCGCTCAGCGAGATCGTGCCGGCGAAACCGACGTGGTGCTCTGAGCAGCCGAGGCGCACCGTTGGCGCCAGAAAGGCATCGAGCCGTCCGGCCAGGATGCCCGCCAGCCGGTCCCCGATCAGCGAATCGGTGGCCAGGGGCATGTGAAGCCCGTGCTGCTCGGTCGCCCCGAGCGCCATCACGACGGTGTCCCGGCCGCCGTCGATCTCGGCCTTGACCTCCGGCCAGCTGAGACGGTCGAGCTCGAGCCGCGGCACCGCGACAGACTAACCGGGCCGGGTGCGGTGCGGGCAAAAGATTGCCCCGAGCCAAGCGATGCGTCCGAATCGCCCCCCGCGGGTAGATCATTCTCAGCCGGGCGCCGGCACGCTCCCTGGGGTAGGGTTTGCGACGGCCGGCAGGCCAGGTCAAGGACGAACACTTAGGAGGCTCCATGAGGTACCGGACAGTCGCTGCAACCCTCGTAACACTGGCTGCCGGCATTCTGGGCGCCGCCCTGCCGGCGGTTTCCTCGGCGGACTCGATGGCGGTTCAGCCCGCCTCGCCGGCCATCTCTCAAGCCAAGAGCCTCGGCAAGACACCCGCGGCCACCGGTGTCGAAGTCGACGTCGGCCTCCAGCTCAGCAACCCGACGGGAGCGCTCGAACTCCAGCGTGCCGTCTCGGACCCCAAGAGCCCCAGCTACCGCCACTACCTGACGCCGGCACAGTGGGAGAAGCGCTTCTCGCCGACGAGGGCCTCTGTCCAAGCCGTCTCGGCCTGGCTGCGCGAACAGGGCATTGCCGTCGAAGGCGTCACGCCCGACCGGATGACGATCGAAGCCTCCGGTTCCGCTGCCGTGGTTGAAAAGGCCTTCGCAACGACCCTCGGTCAGTACCAAAGCCAGGGCCGGGACGTCCGTCTCGCCTCCTCGGCCCTGAAGGTCCCCTCCTCGATCTCCGCCCTGATCAGCGGCATCTCCGGCGTCAGCCAGAGCGTCGCCACGCCCGACCATCTCACCGGGGCGGAAAAGAAAGCCGCCCGGCTCAAAGAAATCCCCCAGCCGGAAGGCTTCCGCAACGCCCCTCCCTGCTCGGGCTACTACGGCGAACTGCTCGACACGACCGACCCCGCCTTCGGAGACGGTTTCCCCGAACCGCTGCCCTACGCCATCTGTGGCTACAAGCCGGCCCAGCTGCAGGGCGCCTACGGCCTGACCCCGCAGATCGCTTCGGGGGTCGACGGGGCCGGCGTGACCGTCGCGATCGTCGATGCCTACGTCTCGCCGACGCTGTTCAGCGACGCCCGGCACTTCAGCGAACTGAACCAGCCCGGCGAGGTGCTCGGAGCCGGCCAGTTCGCCACCCTGCTGCCCAAATCCTTCAACGAGGAAGAACTCTGCGAAGCGCCGGGCTGGTCGGGCGAGCAGACGCTCGACGTCGAGGCCGTGCATGGCATGGCGCCCGGCGCGAACATCCTCTACGCCGGTGCCAAGAACTGCTCGGGCGGTCTCTACAAGACCGTCCAGCAGATCGTCGACGGGCACCTGGCAAACATCATCACCGACTCGTGGGGTGAAGACGGCGGCGACGTGCTCGAAAGCGCAAGCACCAGGAAATCGTTCGACAACGTCCTGCTGATGGCCATCGGCACCGGCATCGGCGTTCAGTTCTCGGCCGGTGATGAAGGTGACGAGTTCGCGCATCTCGGGATCACGACGCCCGACTACCCGTCCTCAAGTCCCTACCAGACATCCGTCGGCGGGACGGCACTGCAGGTCGGCGCGGACAACAGCCGCACCGGTGAGCTCGGCTGGTCCACCTCCAAGAGCATCCTCTGCACCCCCACGCTCGTGGAAATCGGAGCCTGCAAGAAGGGCAAACTCGGCAAGTGGTTGCCGAAGGCGCCGGGCGCCTACGACTACGGCGGCGGGGGAGGCACGAGCTTCCACTATCCCGAGCCCTACTACCAGGAAGGCGTCGTCCCGGCGGCCCTGGCCGAACGCAACTCGAAGATCACCCACATCCTCAACCGCGTCGAGCCGGATATCTCGATGGATGCCGACCCCACGACGGGCATGCTCGTCGGCGAGACGCAGGTGTTCCCGGACGGCACCTACTACGACCAGTACCGGATCGGCGGCACGAGCGTTGCCTCGCCACTGTTCGCAGGTGTCATGGCCGATGCCGACCAGGCGGCCGGGGGAGCGCTGGGCTTCGTCAACCCCGCCATCTACGAACTCGATCGCAACGGTGCCGCCGGAGCGTTCTACGACATCGTTCCCGACGGCCTGCAGGCGAATGTCCGCGAGGATTACCTCAATGGCGTGGACGCCAGCGAAGGGACTCTCACCTCGGTGCGGGTCTTCGACTACCAGGGCCCCGAGGAATACTGCAGCGGCACCGGGGAATGCACTCGTCAGAAGGTCGCGCTCGCGACCACGCCCGGGTTTGACTCGATGACCGGCATCGGTTCGCCGGGCAACGGGTTGATCGCGGCGCTCACAGCCAAGTAGGGGCACACCGCCCGCTCGCCCAGGCCGCGCCCGCCGACTTCCGGCGGGGCGGCCGAGCGCGGCCGGCGCGGGTCAGGCGGGGGTCAGCCTGACGGGCAGCGTCTTGAGCTGGTTGACGAACAGCGCCTCGGCCGCCACGGGGGCGCCCTCCAGGCGAATATCGGGGTAGCGCTTCAGCGTCTCCTCCAGCAGGATGCGCAGCTCCAGGCGAGCCAGCGCGGTGCCCAGGCAGAAATGCCGCCCGCCCGCGCCGAAGGCCTGGTGCTCCTCGTTGCGCGTCACGTCGAAGCGGTCGGGGTCCTCGTGGGCGGACTCGTCGCGGTTGGAGGAGACGTACCACATGACCACCTTCTCGCCCTGCTTGATCTTCTGCCCGCCCACTTCGGTGTCCCGTGTCGCAGTGCGCCGGAAATGAGCGAAGGCCGGGAACATTCGCAGCGACTCCTCGACGGCCGCCGGGATCAGCGCCGGGTCGGCCTTGACGAGCTGCAGCTGGTCGGGGTTTTCGAGCAGCGCTCGCATCCCTGAGCAGTAGGTGGCCTTGGTCGAGTCGTTGCCCGCGGCCATCAGCAGGAAGAAGCCCATGACGATCTCGAGCTCCTCGAGCTGCTGGCCGTCGACCTCGGCGTGCACCAGGACGCTGGTCAGGTCGTCGGTCGGGTTCTCGCGGCGGGCCGCGATCAGCCGGCGGCAACGCTCGAACATCTCAGGGAAGTCCTTCTGCAGGACGCCGTCGATGCCCTCGGGCGCCAGGTCGGGATCGTCGGGCGCCAGTGCCGCGTTCATGATCCGCGCCCAGATCGCGTCTTCCTCCTCGGAGATGCCCATGAAGCTGCCGATCACCCGTGAGACGACCGGCTGGGCGACGTCGCTGACCAGGTCGCACGTCTCACGCCCCTCGAGTCGCTCGAGGACACCGATCGTGATCTCGCGGATCCGCTGCTCGTGGTCGGCGATCCGCTTGGGTGTGAAGCCGCGCTGGAAGAGCGCCTTGACGCGGTCGTGCTTGGGCGGGTCCATGCCGATGAACATCGCGCGGGCCAGCTCGAGCGGGACGATCTCCGCAAAGACCGTCACGCCGCCGAGTTCTGAGGAGAAGGTCTCCCAGTCGCGGCTGACCGCATGGACGTCCTCGGCCTTGGTCACCGACCAGAAGCCCGCCTCCTCGGGAAACTCGACGATCTTCTCCGTCCAGTGCACCGGGCAGCCTCGGCGCATCTCCTTGAAGACCTCGTAGGGCGGCCCGTCGGCCCACAGCTCGCCGTCGGCGAGTTCGACGCTCTCGATGTCCCTGCCAACCGTTGCCACAGCCGCAACCCCTCTTCCGCTCGGTTCGCGCCTGAGCTCAGACGCACCAATCCCCACGGGCAGCCCTGCCCCAGACCCGCTCCTCGTGGCGAGGCTAACACGCTAATTACACTCTGTCAACAGCCTTGGGACGGCTACGATCGCTCGATGCCCGCCAGGACGCCCACGACCCCGCGCCGCCCCCGCCACGACCCCAGGGAGACCGAACGGGAGATCCTCGAGGCCGCCGAGGAGCTGCTGCGCGAACACCCGGTCCGCGAGATGACGATCGAGCTGCTGATGGCCCGGACCGGACTCAAGCGCCCGGCCTTCTACGCCCACTTCAGCGATCGCCACGACCTGCTGCTGCGAGTCGTGGGAGACATCGGCGAGCGCCTCTTTGCGATGGCCGACCGCTGGCTTAGGGGGGATGACCCCCGCGAGGACATACCGGCCGCCATCGCGGGGGTGGTGGACGTCTATTTGAGCGACGGGCCGATCCTGCGTGCCCTGGCGGAGGCCGCGGCCGCAGACGCCCGCGTCGAGCAGGCCTACCGCGGTCTCGTGGAGGCGTTCGTCGCCGCCACCGGCGAGCGTGTCTGCGCCGAGCAGGCCGCCGGGCGCACGACGCTCGAGCTTGACGCCCGCGAGACCGCTCGGGCGCTTGTCTGGCTCAACGAGCGGTATCTCTCGGAGGCCTTCGGCCGCCGTCCCCAGGACGACCCCGAGAAGGTCGTGGCGATACTCTCCCGCATCTGGCTGGCAACCCTCTATTCAACGGTTCCCACAGGGACACAGACCCCGGTCAAAGAGCCGGGCAAAGCTAGGGAACGCTGATGGCCTTGATCCGCGCGAGTGCGCCACTGTGTCGCGAACTGGCCCGCCTGCTGCCCGAACGCCCGTTCAGCGTCCGCTTCTGGGACGGCGGCTCGGTCGAGGCGACGAGCGCGCCCGCACCGACCTTCTTCGTCCGCAGCCCGGCGGCGCTCGCGCACTTCCTGCGCGCGCCCAGCTCGCTCGGTCTCGGCCGCGCCTACGTCGAGGGCGTCCTGACGGTCGATGACCTCGACGGGGCCTTTGTCGTCGTGGACACCTGGGAGCCGCCGGCGCTGGCGCTGGCCGACCGTGCCCGTCTCGGTCTCGCGCTCGTCCTGGCGGCCGCCCCGGGGGGTCTGCCGCACCGGCCCGGTCTCGAGTTGATCCAGCGCGGCGCCCTGCACAGCATCGAGCGCGACGCCGAGGCGATCCGCTACCACTACGACGTCGGCAACGACTTCTTCGCCCTGTTCCTGGACGAGTCGATGACCTACAGCTGCGCGATCTTCTCGCGCGGCGCCGAGACCCTGGCCGAGGCGCAGCGGACCAAGCTCGAGCTGGTCGCAACCAAGCTCGGCCTGAAGCCCGGCATGCAGGTTCTCGACGTGGGCTGCGGCTGGGGCAGCTTCGCTATCCATGCCGCCCGCGAGCACGGCGCACAGGTCCTCGGTGCGACGATCTCGACCTCGCAGGCCGAGCTGGCGCGCCAGAAGGTGCAGGAGGCGGGCGTCGCCGAGCAGGTCGAGATCCGACTGGCCGACTACCGGCTGCTGGCCCACTCCTCATTCGATGCGATTTCGAGCATCGGCATGGCCGAGCATGTGGGAGAGAGCCAGATCGACCTCTACGCTGCCTCGCTGTTCGAGCTGCTGCGCCCCGGCGGGACGCTGCTCAACCATGCGATCGCCGCACTCGACCCCGACCACGATCCGCACGAGGATCTCTTCTCGACGCGCTACGTGTTCCCCGACGGCGAGCCGCTGCCGCTGTCAAGGGTCCAGCTGGCGCTGGAACGAGCCGGCTTCGAGATCGAGCACATCGAGGGCTTCCGAGAGGACTATGCGCTGACGTTGCGACACTGGCACGAGCGGCTGGACGAGCATCTCGAGCGCGCCGAGCAGCTCGCGGGCCTGGAGCGGACGCGGATCTGGCGCCTCTACCTCAGGGCCGCACGCCATGGCTTCGAAACGCGCCACACGAGCATCTATCAGGTCAAAGCCAGGCGCCCCGCCTGAGGACGGTCCTCAGCGGCTGAAGGGCTTGGAGGTGCCGAGCACCTTGCCGGCGGAGTCGAGCGCCTGGACCTCGAAGCTCGAGTAGGAGCCGCTGACGGGGATGTCCGTCTCAAAGCCCGAGCGCGGCGCGCTGGCTACCGGAGCGAGCGCCCCCGCGTTGCCCGCGAGCACGCGCCAGGAGGCGAGCCTGGTGGCTCCGTTCCAGCTTGCATAGACGGTCGTGGCGCTGCCGGTGGCGCGCGCGGCGCCTGCGGGGGGCGTCAGCGGCTGGCCGTCCCATTCGCCGAGCAGGGCCCGGTAGGTCAGGTCGGGGCCCGGCAGTTCCCCTTCGAAGAGCACCTTGCCCGTGGCGCTGTACTCGGTGAAATATGGTTCTGAGCCCCAGCCGACGAAGACGTTGCCGTTGGGCAGCGGCTGGGTGTCGCCCATGTAGTCGGAGTCGAAGTCCTGGTCGGCCCCGTACTGGGCCGCCATCGTTGCGGTGCCCTTCTGGCGATCGAGGTTCAGGACGAGGCCGCGCGAGGCCCCGGTGGGGTCGACGTAGGTCCCGCCACCGGTCAGCTGGCAGCAGTGGTCGTCGTAGACGGTCACCTGCGAGTTGGGTTGCAGCCGCGCGTCGTGCTGCCACTCGAAACGGGCGCTCGGGGCCAGCTTGAAGCTGGAGCTTCGCCCGCCGAGCGTCCATTCGGTCCTGCCGCTGGCGTCGTCGACCAGGTAGACGGCCCAGGTGTTGCGCATCGAGACCAGGAATTTGCCCGGCTGGGAGATGTCGATCGAGTTCACGTGGTAGGCGTCCCAGGGGAAGCCGTTGGTGGGCAGCGAGGCCTGGGACTGGGCCAGGGGGATGTGCTTGAGGGCGTCCCAGTTCAGCAGCAGCTTGCCCGTTCTGAGGTTGTACTCCTGGACGGCGGAGTCGACCAGCGCCCCGTTGTAGGCGCCGCCGTATTTGGAGAGATCCATGGGGATGTTCTTGTTGGCAGTCACCCAGGCGTCTTCGCCGTCGATGACGAACTCGTGCAGCGTCAGCACCCAGCCACCGGTTGCCTTCAGGTGCGCGACCTCCTGGTAGTGCTGGTTGACCACGATGTCTTCGCCCGTTTCGGTTGCGCCCGTGTTGGTCACCCGCCCCTGCCACCAGGCCAGCGCCGGCCTGCCTTCCCAGCTCTGGCGGCTGAGGTTGATCGCAACCACCTTTTCGGGCACCGGCTGGAACCAGACGGGCTGCAGTTTGCGGTCGAGGATCAGCGGCCCGCTCTGTCCGATGATCGGCGGTTCGTTGAGGTCGAAGAAATTGGTCATCAGGATCACGCCGGGGGCCAGCTCGCCGGCCGGTGAGCTCTTGACGCTTTTGATCATCGGCGGGTGGAGGGCCGGTGCGGAGACGAAGCTGTAGGCGCCGTTGGTCGTGTACTGGCCCAGCGGTGGCCCGTGCGAACCGGAAAAGGCAGCCGTCAGACCGACGAACACCACCAGTACGAGGGCCACGAGACCGGCCAGCCTGCGGGCGGCCGGGCGCATGGCCTCGTCGGGCCGGGGCAGCGTGAGGAAGGTCAGCACGAGCGCGACGCCGGCCAGCGCAGCGCCGATCAGGTAGGCGAGCTTGAAGCCGTTGGTCAGCGCCTGGGCGACCTGCTGGCCCGTGCCGATCAGATGTGTCGAGCGCTGCGTGGCCAGCGTGATCAGCACGGCCAGGCCGAGTCCGCCGCCGACCTGGCGTGAGGTGTTGACGAGACCCGACGCCAGACCTGCCTGGCCGGGCTTGGCGCCCTGGGTGGCGGCGATCGTCGAGGGGACGATCGACATGGCGATCCCCGCCGCCGTCAGGATCCCCGGGATGACGACGTAGACAACGCCGCTCCCGCTCGAGCCGATACGGCTGAAGAGGACCAGTCCGGCGGTCAGCATCAGCAGGCCGCTGCCGAGTACCGGCCGCACGCCGAACGTGCCCACGAGCTTGCCGGCCCGTTTGGCCAGCAGCATGATCGTCAGGGTCATCGGCAGGAAGATCAGCCCGGTGTGCAGCGGCGAGAGTCCCAGCACCTGCTGCAGGTAGAGCGAGCTGATGATCCACATCGGGAACAGGGCCGCGCTGAACAGCAGCACGATCGTGTTGGCGTTCTTGAGCGCCGCCGTGAGCTCCTTGAAGGGGATCAGCGGGTTGCTGGCCAGCCGCGTCTCGATCTGCCCAAAGGCAACCAGCAGCAGCGCGCCCAGGATGATCGGGCCCAGCGCCGCGAACGTCGCCCAGCCCTTCAGGCCCGCTTCCACGACGCCGAAGACGAGGATCATCTGCCCGATCGTCAGCGTCAGCGCCCCGGCCAGATCGAAGCTGGCGTCGGCCTCCGCGCGGCGGCGCTCGGTCACCACCGCGTAGGCGACCAGCGCCGCGGCGATCGCGATCGGCGGGTTGATCAAAAGCACCCAGCGCCAGCTGAGGGCTTCGGTGATGATCCCTCCGAGCAGCACCCCGGCGGCTCCGCCCAGGCCGTTCATGGCGGCCCATGTCGCGATCGCCCGGTGCATCTTCGGCCCGGGCGGATAGGAGGCCGTGATGATCGCCAGCGAGCTGGCCGCCATCAGCGCCCCGGCGATGCCCTGCAGGGCGCGGGCGCCGATCAGCACGCCCTGGCTGGGCGCGGCGCCGCCGGCCAGCGAGGCGAGGCCGAACAGCAGCAGTGCCACGACGAACGTGCGCCGTTGCCCGTAGTGATCGGCGGCGCGGCCGCCGAGCATCAGAAAGCCGGCGAAGGTGATCGCGTAGGCGTCCACGACCCACTGCAGGTCCGGCGAGGAGAATTCGAGGCTCGACTGGATCGAGGGCAGCGCGACGTTGACGATGCTCAGGTCGAGGATGACCATGAACTGCGCCACGCAGCAGACGATCAACAGCCAGGGGGTCCTCGGCCCCTCCTCGGAGATGTCCGGCACCGTCTGGGGGATCTCCGGACCCTCTATCGCCCTGGCGTTCACCGGCTTCTCCCGTCCTCAGCCTGCTCTGAGAGACCCCTGGTAGGCTGGGCGCCCGAGCACTCGAATGACGACTGGAGCCCGGCCGATGAAACGTACGTCACTTTCCGCAATGCTAACGCTACTGGCCGTTCTGGCGAGCACCTTCGCCATCGCCGGATGCGGGGGCGGAAGCAGTTCCTCGCCGAAATCCACCTCGGCTCCGGCGACGACGACGCCGTCCTCGACGACTCCCTCCTCGACGACGAGCTCGAAAAAGCACAAGTCGAAACCGGCTTACTGATCGTCCTCATCCGGTCTGGCTCCCGCCCGGCAGCGAGGCCGCGTAGCTGATCACCTTGGTGGCCTGCGAGCTGCCGATGACCCGCCCCGAGGAGTCGAGCGCCTGCACCTCGGCGTAGGCGTAGCGCCGCGCCACGGTGGTTGAGCTCTCGAAGCCCTGGGCCGCGATCGTCGCCTGTTCGCTCAGCGCGCCGGGCTTCTGCCCGCAGAGGATGCGCCACGATGCAACGGCGGTGGCGCCGTTCCAGCTGGCATGGATGATCGTCTCTTCACCGGTGTTGTTGAGGCTCGCAACCAGTGCCGGGGGCGCCGCGGGCGTGCCTGTCCAGGGGTAGCGGAAGGCGCGGTAGAAGGACATGTCCGGCGGCTGGTGGGCATCGAACAGGAGCCGCCCCGCGCTGTTGAACTCGCTGATCTCGGGCACGCCGCCGTAGCCGATCAGGGTATTGCCGTCGCTCAGGGTCTGCATGTTGCCCTGGCTGGCGGCCAGCAGCGGCGGGTCGGTGTGGGTCAGCGCCGAAGTCAGGGTGGCGGTATGGGCGCCCAGGTCGAGACGGATTCGCACCCCGCGCGATTGTGAGTGGATCGGCGGGTTGGCGCCGTCGTCGAAGAACGTCAGTTCGCCGTTGGCCAGTACCCGCCCGTCGTGCTGCCAGGCGGTCCTGGTGCCGGGGCCCATCTTGAACGAGCTGTGGTTGCCGCCGAGCGTCCAGATGATCTTGCCTGAGCCCGCCTGCAGCAGATAGCCGGCCCAGGTGCTGCGGGCCGAGATCAGCAGGTCTCCATCGGGCTCCGGGGCGATCGAGTTTACGTGGAAGTAATCCCAGGGAGTCGAGTCGCTGGGCGCTTCGGTTTCCGATTCTCCCGGCCCGACATGGTCGAGGCTGTGCCATTCCCAGCGCACCAGGCCGGTCTTCATGTCGATCTCCTGGATGGCCGTGTCGGTGATGGCGCCTTCCTTCGGTCCTTTGACGGAGCTGAGGTCGCAGCGGATCGGGTTGAAGGCGGTGATGTAGGCGACGCCGTCGGGCAGCAGACGGAAGTCGTGCAGGTCGGCATCCAGGCCGTTGCCGGCTTTGACCTTGGCGATCGTGCGGTAGCTCGAATCCATGACCTCGTCTTCGCCTTGGCCAAAGCCCAGTTCAAGCACCCGGCCGTGCCACCAGGTGAGGACCGGTTTGCCTTCGTAGGTCTGCTCGTTGAGATCCTCCGCCGTTTCGCCGCCGCCGAGCCGGTCGAACCAGACCAGGCTGCCGTCGGGACGGTAGATCAGCGGCCCGTACTGCCCGGGGCCGGGACCGTTGGTCGTCAGGATCTCCCCCGCCGCCGGGTCGCTGTCGGGGACCGTCACGTCCATCAGGGGAACCTGGGCGCCGGGCAGCGTGGCAAAGGACTCGTAGTCCCCCGCCGCGGCCTGGGGGTTCTTGAAGTCGGCCACCTTCGCCGTCGGATAGGGCGTGTCGACGGTGAAGGAGTAGTGCACGGTTCGGGCCGCGGAGCCGCTGCCGATGACCGCGTGCACGCTGACCTGCTCACCCGGATCGAAGGGGCTGCTGGGCTCGAAGCTCGCGCCGTCGCCCTGGGAGTAGTCGCCCAGCCGCCCGCCGTGGCCGCCGCTGCGGCTGCCGAGGACGCTGACCGAGGCGATCTGCGAGGGGTCGGCGCCGAGGAAGCTGATCTGCGTGTCTGGGCCGGCCGTCCCACTGCCCGGAGCCGGTGACACATCAACGCTCGTGCCGGGCAGACGGGCCGGATGTTCGAGCGAGCTCGGCAGGCACGGCGGCGAGGGGCCGTTGTCCGCCGTCGTGCTGGTGCCCGAGGCCGGGGTCCCCGAGTTTTTCGAGCCCAGGACGACCGCGAGGACGATGCCGGCGATCACGAGAACTCCGAGGATGATGGTTAGGTTGCGACGCATTCGCGAGGGCACAGCAGACCGCGCGCACCCATGGCGCCCGCGGCGTCGAGGCCGGAAGGGTGCCACATCCGTTGCCCCGCTGCGTAAGAGTTGACGCAGAAAGACGCCTTGGGCCCCGGAGCCCCAGGGCATGTCATCCTGGCGCCCGTGAGCGCGAGGCTGCTGGAAGAGCTCCTGGAGATCGACGGACGGGACATCCTCGACGTCGGCTGTGGCGAGGGCACCCTTTCCCGGCGCCTGGCCGGCCGCGGCGCGCGGGTGGTGGGTCTCGACCCTCTCCCCGGGGCGCTCGAGCAGGCTCGCCGCGCAGGCTCGAGCGGGCCGGCGATTCGCTACCTCCAGGGCGTGGCAGAGGCGCTCCCATTCGCCGAGGACAGCTTCGACGCGGTCATCTTCTTCAACAGCCTGCACCACGTGCCGATCGGCGCCATGGCCCGGGCCCTCAGGGAGGCCGCACGGGTCCTGCGCCCGGGCGGGCTGCTCTACGTGCAGGAGCCGCTGGCACGCGGGCCGGCCTTCGAGCTGCTGCGCCCCGTCGATGATGAGAGCGAGATCCGCGCCGCAGCGCTGGCAGTGCTGAGCGAGGCTCCGGCCGAGCTGCTGGTGGCGCTCGGCTCGCGCGAGCCCGTCATCAGCATCCGCCATGAGGACTTCGCGACGCTGCGCAGGCGGGTCCTGGCGGTCGACCCGGGCCGGGAGTCCGCCTTCGATGTTCAGGCCGAGCGGCTGCGCGTGCTGTTCGAGCGGCTTGGCCGGCCCGCTGATGCGGGCGGCTATGAGTTCGAGCAGCCCTTCCGGGTCGAGCTCTTCAGAGCTCTCTGACTAGGCGACGGTGATCGATTCGGCCAGCCGCGCAGCCGACTCGGGGTCGTGCGAGGGAAGAAAGACAGTTGGGTGCATGCGGCAGTGGGCGAGCACCGTCTCGAGGGTCCCTACGTGGGCGGCGGGGTCGGGTCCGATCGCGTCGGGGCGCCGGGAGATCAGCTGCTCCAGCGAATCGGTGACGTCGCCGGCCAGCATCACGTGGCGTTCCTCGTCATCGATGCAGATGACGGATATGTGCCCCGGCGTGTGACCGGGCGTGGCGACAGCGACGATGCGCCCGTCCGGGCTCAGCGAGTGGCTGGCGGGGAAGGCGCCGAAGGGCCCGTCGTCCAGTGCGAAGGGCACCGGCGAGAAACCCGCCGGCAGGGGCTGGCGCAGGATGCGGCGCATCAGCGTGGGAAAGGCCTCGCGCAGGAAGCTGAGCTCGCGCTCGTGTATGCGCACGGGCGCTTGGACGTGGGGGAGCCCGTCGACATGGTCGCCATGATGGTGGGTCAGGATGACCTCGTCGATCCCGTCCGGCTCGAGGCCCGCACCGGCCATGGCGGTGGGGAGCTCCTGCTCGGGCGAGACCTCAAAGCGCGCAAACGGCACATTGTTCGCGCCGGCCATCTCGCCGCTGTCCACCAGCAACAGGCGGCCTTCGTGCTCGATCGCCCAGCAGAGGATCGGCAGCGGCTGTGACCATGGCCCCGGCAGGAACAGGTCCAGCTGGCGCCTGAGGCCTTCACTGGGGAACAGAAAGCTGTGCTTCACGCGCACCGCACCGGTCCTGAGCGCGTGGATCTTCACTGTGCAAGCATCCCACCGATCGCCGGCCGCTGCCCGCACCTTGCCGGTTCGGGATGCGGCGAACCCCGGATGCGCCCGACCGACGGCCAGCTAGCGTTCCGGGCAGATCGCGATCCCTTCGACCCAGGAGACGGCACCGAATGGCGAGCCAAACCCACCCGACAGCACAATCGCGACCGCAGGCCGAGCATGTCGACGTTGTGATCGTCGGCGCGGGCCTGTCGGGCATTGGCGCCGCCCACCACCTGCGCGCCGCGCTGCCGGGCCGCAGCTACGCGATCCTCGAGGCCCGCACGGCAAGTGGCGGAACATGGGACCTGTTCCGCTATCCGGGCCTGCGCTCGGACTCCGACCTGCACACCTACGGCTACGCCTTCAAGCCGTGGACGAACGAGAAGTCGATCGCGGACGGGGAGGCGATCCTCGACTACATCCGCGAGACGGCACGCGAAGGCGCGATCGACGAGCACATCCGCTTCTCCCACGAGGTTCGCCGAATCGAATGGTCCTCGGCGGAGGCGCGCTGGACTGTGGATGCGCTGCGGACGGATACCGGCGAGGAGATCCGGATGAGCTGTTCGTGGGTCTTCTGCGCCAGCGGCTACTACCGCTACAGCGCGGGCTACCGGCCGGAGTTCCCCGGCGAGGAGCGCTTCGCCGGAGAGATCGTCCACCCGCAGCACTGGCCCGAGGATCTGGACTATGCGGGCAAGCGGGTCCTCGTCATCGGCAGCGGTGCAACGGCCGTGACGCTGGTGCCCGCGATGGCCGGCACGGCGGCCCACGTGACGATGCTGCAGCGCTCGCCGAGCTACGTCGTCTCACTGCCGGAAAAGGACCTGGTTGCAAACGCCCTCAAGCGCTGGCTCCCGGCCGAGCGCGCCTATGCGCTGACGCGGCGCAAGAACATCTGGATGCAGCGGACCTTCTACAACCTCAGCCGCAGCCGGCCGGGACTCGTCAAGAAGCTGCTGCGCTTCGGCCTGGAAAGACACCTGCCGGCGGGCTATGACATCGACCGCCACTTCACGCCGGACTACGACCCCTGGGACCAGCGCCTGTGTGCGGTCCCCGACGGCGATCTGTTCGCCGCCATCTCATCGGGCAGCGCGGAGATCGTCACCGACCGGATCAGGGAGTTCACCGAGACCGGTATCGCACTGCAGTCCGGAGGCGAGCTCGAGGCGGACATCATCGTGACGGCCACGGGCCTGGACCTGGTGGCGCTCGGAGGCATCGAGATCATCCTCGACGAGCAGCCGGTAGCGCTGCCGGAGAAGCTCGTCTACAAGAGCGCCATGCTGAGCGACGTTCCAAATCTGACGTTCGTCTTCGGCTACACCAACTCGTCCTGGACGCTCAAGCTCGACCTGGTCTGCGACTGGACCTGCAGGCTGCTCTCCCACATGGACCGCCGCGGCTATGACACCTGCATCCCCGTCAACTCCGATCAGGGCATCGAGACCCGGCCGTTCCTGGACTTCGGCGCGGGGTACGTCAAGCGGGCCGTCAGCAGCTTCCCCCGCCAGGGCACCAGCGGGCCGTGGCAGGTCAAGATGAGCTACGCGCAGGATGTCCGTGTGCTGCGCGACGGAGCCATCGAGGACGGTGTCCTGAAGTTCTCGGGCGCCCTGCAGCGACTGCCGGCACCAGAGGCGGCACCGACGTTCGCCTAGGGACGCCGGTTCCGCCGGCGCTCACTCCAGGTTGTCGAGTATCTCGGTGGCCCGCGACCACTCTGCAGCGGGGACGACCAGGTAGATCTCCCCGTTGCCGCGCCGGTCCAGCGGATGGTCCGAGACGCAGGCGGCGCTGACCCCGAGCTCGCGCAGCTGATCACGCCAGGCGACGGCGCTCTCGGTGTCGGTGAAGTTGCCGACCGTCTCCCAGCCGTCGAAGCGAGGGTCGCCGACGGACACCGGGGGTTCCTTGACGCGACGGCCGGGAAAGCCGAATCTGGGCATCAGGCCATCGAGCCTATACCCGTTCGGGCGCCGGCCCGCATCGCTTCGCGGACCGGCGCTCGAGGGGATCCGGCGGCTAGTCGACCACGAGGCCCGAGGCCACAGCGCCGGCCGGCAGCGGGCTCGGCGAACCGGGCAGCTGCTGAAGCACGGAGCCGTTGACCGAGAACGCCGCCACGACGCCGGCCTTGCTGGCGTTGACGTACAGCGTCCGTCCGTCCGGCGAGAGGCGGGCATCGACTGCGCCCGCGCCGGCGGACCCGTAGGCCACACTGCCGAGGAGCACCAGCGAGCCGCCGGGGGTGATGGCGTAACTCGAGATCTCACCCGAGCCCGTGTTGACCGCGAACAGGTAGCGGCCGTCGTGACTGATCTCGATCCAGCAGGGCGCCGTCTGCAGGTCCGCGAACGGCGAGTCCCCGATCGAGCTCAGGATACCGAGGCCGTCGACCGCGAAGGCCGAGACCGTGCCGTTGCCTTCGCCGCCGTGCGCGTTGCTGACGAACAGCTGCGAGGGGTTGGTCGGGCGGAACTCAGAACCGAACGGTCCTGGGCCCTGGGCGGTGAACGGGGAGCCCGGTGCCGCCGTCAGACGTCCGTCCCAGTTGATGTGGAAGCTCGCGATCTGCGAGCTGTTGACGAGCGGCACAACCAGGCGCCGGCCCGTGGGATCGACGACCACATCGTCCGGCCCGGAGCCAGGCGGCAGCGGGGTTGTGGCCCGGGGCAGTGCGAACAGCCGTCCCCCCGGGGCGAGCCAGAAGACGGACACGTTCGGTGCGGAGGCTCCGGCGTTTGCGACGTAGACGAGCTGACCGGAGACGGCGATACTGACCGGATCCACACCGCCGGAGGAGACGGGCGGGCCGACCGGCCGGGGAGTCGAGTCGCGTCCGATGCTGAGGACGGAGATCTGGTTGCTGGCGGCGTCAACGGCCAGCAGGTAGTGCGCGAAGCCGTAGCCGGCTTGCTGGATGGCCCCCTGGGAGGCCAGTCCGGCTCCGGTGCCGGCACCGCCGGCGGCGAACGGGGATCCCGGGAGCGGGGTCAGCGATCCGTCGTCATTGCGCTGGAAGGCGGCGATCGTGTTTGCGCCGGACGTGTTGTCGTTGACGTAGACGTGACCGGAGCTCTGGTCACCGGGGCCCGGGAAGGCGCCCGCCGAGGCGACCCCGAAGGCCGTCATCGACAAGGTCAGGACGCCGGCGCCGAGGCAGCGGCGCAGGAGGTCTCGCTTGGGCATCATGTGTTCTCCAGATCATCTTGTGGGCAGGGACGAGCGACCCGTCACCGACGCCTGGATGCCCATGGAGGGGATGATCCGGCGCTGGATCCTGGACGCTCACCCAGTAGTCCGCCGTTGCTCGTAACCGTTACAGCCGGCTTTTTGGGCGGCCCCACGCCCCAGCCGGCCTTCGCTCCCTGCCTAGGAGATCGCGTTCGCCGTGGCGGGGTCGATCGAGTGGCTCCCAACCGCGCGCCGGTCAGGCGTCGGGGCCCGACCTCCGCACCGGATCAGGCGGCCGGCTGGCTGAACTCCGGCGCCTCGTAGACGCCACCCGGTACTCCACCGAGGACCAGCAACCGGACGCCCTCGGGTCCGCCGAAGACGCGCCGCGTCGTGCCGGGGCCCACCCTGACGATGGTCTCGGGGTCAATGGGGATGCGCTCGCCCTCGACTTCGATCTCGGCACTCCCCCGCAGCACGATGTAGACCTCCTCCTGGCCGTCCTCTTCGTGGCTGTGCTCGGGGTACTGGTCGAAGTTGGGCGGGAATTCCTCGACCTGCATGCCGAACGAGCTCACACCCAGGGCGGCGCGCGCGAGGCGCATGCCGCCACCGAAGGCGCTGTCCATCTCCGAGATCTTCTTGACTGTGTATGCGGACATCCTCATCTCCTCTTTTAGGGTCCCGCTTGCGGGATGCGACCCTATCGCGATGAGGTATCCGCCAGCTTCCGGCGGCGCTACTGCAGGTAGTGCTCGACCGTGCCCGGGTCGCGCGCCTCGGCGGCGTCCGGGTCGGCGCCGGCCTGGCGCAGCGCGCGGCGCTGGCGCAGCAGGTCCCAGCAGCGGTCCAGCTCGACCGAGACGGACTGCAGGCGCTCGCGGTCCCCGGCCGGGTCCTGGCCGTGGGCGGCCTCGTCCTGCTCGCGGGACTGCAGTGAGTGCTCCTCGGCGACGAGGGCCTCGATGCGGGTTAGAAGCGATTGATCGTCCATCGGCTCAGCCTAGCGACTCGCCGGCCAGGGCCCGCGGCGGCGGGGATGCGGCGGGCAGCGCCTCGCGGACCAGCGGCGCCACACGGGTTCCGAACAGCTCCATCGAGCGCAGGACGTCGGCGTGGGCGAGGGCGCCGACGCTCATCTGGGCGATGTAGCGGTCATGGGCGAACAGGCCGTGCTCGTAGATGATCTTCTCGGCGACCTGCTCGGGGGCGCCGACCGCGAGTGCCCCACCGGGTGCTCGCAGGGCTTCGTATTGAGGCTTGCCCGCCGGCGGCCAGCCTCGCTCACGCCCGATGCGGTTCATCATCTGCAGGTAGGGGCCGGCAAAGGCGGCGTCGGCCTCGGCGGCGCTCTCGCCGAGGAACGCGTGGGTGTTGATGGCCACCCGTCCCAGCTCGGGGTCGTGGCCTGCTCGCTCGAGGCTCTGGCGATAGAGATCGACGAGGGGGGCGAAGCGGGCGGGCTGGCCGCCGATGATGGCGAGGGTCAGGGGCAGGCCCAGCGTGCCGGCCCTGACGACCGACTGGGGGGAGCCGCCCACGGCCACCCAGACGGGCAGCGGCGATTGCAACGGGCGGGGCCAGACGGTGGTCCCGGCGAGCGGGGCGCGGTGCCTGCCGGTCCAGGTCACCGGGCCCTCCTCGCGCAGGGCCAGGAGCAGTTGGAGCTTCTCCTCATAGAGCTCGTCGTAGTCCTCCAGGTCGTAACCGAACAGCGGGAACGACTCGGTGAAGGAGCCGCGGCCGGCCATGATCTCCGCGCGTCCGCCGGAGAGCAGGTCGACCTCCGCGAACTGCTGCATAACGCGGACGGGATCGTCGGAGCTGAGCACCGTGACGGCGCTCGAGAGACGGATGCGGCTGGTGCGCACGGCCGCTGCGCCGAGCACCACGGCCGGGGACGAGACGAGGAAGTCGGGCCGGTGGTGCTCGCCGAGTCCGAAGACGTCCAGCCCTAGCTGGTCGGCCAGCTCGATCTCCTCGATCAGCTCGCGCATCCGCCGCTCCGGCGATGCGCCGCCTGCGAGGTCGGCGAATGTGGAGACTCCCAGTTCCATAACAGCAGCCTAGCGCATTTAGTTGCGCTAGCAACTAAATGCCGGTGGGCGACCTCACGCTCGGCCGGTGCCTGCCGGCTCGGCTGTTGCCCCGGCGGCGATGACGGCGCCCACGAACTCCAGCTTGCGTTCCACGGCGGCCCCCAGGACGAAGGGGTAGAGATCGAGCGCGCCCATGCTCCGGCTGATGGCGTTGAGGGCGTATGTCAGCGGGATCCACGCCTCGAGCATCTCGCCGACGTCGCCGCCGACGGCGCGCGGCTCGGACTCCAGCGGCGCCAGGTCGGCCGTCTCGACGGCGGGCCCATCCACGCGCACACCGTAGGCCGCGGCGGTCTGCAGGGTGTCCCGAACGTGCAGGTAGTGCGCCCACGTCTCCGCCCAGTCCTCCCAGGGGTGCATGGTGGCGTAGGCGCTGACGTGATCCTTCTCCCAACCCGCGGCCGGACCGTTGGCGTAGTAGCGATCGAGTGCCTGCTTGTAGTCCTCGCGCTCATCGCCGAACAGATCGCGGCAACGAGCCTCCGCGGCCGAGCCGGCCGGCACCAGGATCGTCTGGTAGTAGTGCCCGATCTCGTGGCGGAAATGCCCGAGAACCGTGCGGTATGGCTCACCGAGTTTCAGTCGCAGCCGCTCGCGATGGGCAGGGTCGGTCTCAGCCAGGTCCAGCGTGATGACGCCGTCGGCGTGGCCCGTGCCGACGGCTTCCTGGTCGCTTGAAAGCAGGTCGAAGGCCAGGCCCCCCTCGCGCTCGCGCCAGCCGATCACCGGCAGGTCCATGTCAAGCAGCTCGAACAGCAGCCATCGTTTGGCGCGCTCTGCCTCGGCGAAGCCCGATAGGCCGTCCACGTCGGCGTCGTGGGGGCGCGTTCGTGTCAGCGCGCAGCTGCGACAGAGCTCGCCCTCCTGGCCCACCAGCCAATTGCAGGCGGCGAGGGCGTCGTTGGCACAGCGCCAGGCGCCCTCGGCCGGGAGAACCCGCATCACCGCTCGGGCCTTCGCGTCATAGCCCAGCTCGCTGCCGCAGTTCAGGCAGCGCACGCTCTCGAACGTGACCAGATGTGCACAGACGGGGCAGGAGAAGGCGATCATGAGCTTCCCCTACCCGCGCACGGCCGGCCGCAACGCGGCTACATGAGCGGTTCTCGCGGGCATCGCCCCGCAGCTTATCCACGGCCTCGCGCCGCCCCGATAACGCCCGTCGGGCGCCGCTCCCTCGGGCGAGGCCCGCCTGTCGGGCGCGGAGCGGTTGCATGTATCCTGCGACCGGGGGCGGGAAGAGTCGCCCGTTGGCGGATGGGCCGGCGGGTGCGCTGTGAGAGTGAGGGACGAGTGATCCTGAGGATCATCAGCCGGGGCCTGAAACCGGAGATCTATGAGGCGCTGCGCGTGCGCACGGACATCGACCGGGTGCACCCGCTTGGCCTGATCATGCACGGCGCCAGCGAGACGGACCGCGGCATCGTCGTCGCCCAGGTGTGGGAGGACTCCCAGTACGCTGAGCGCTTCGACGAGGACGTCCTGCGCCCCGCCCTGGAGGAGCTCGAGCTGCCGCTGGTGGCCGACGTCCAGGTCTTCGAGCTGCGCCACCTCGTCACACCCTGAGCGGGGCTCCGCCGCACGGCGCCGGGAATGATCACGCGTGAGTTTCACGCGCTCGCCACGCTCATGGTATGTTCGCGCGACGGACCCCGGGGAACTTCGTGGCAGGCGACTGTCAAGGAGGGGGGAAACAGCCGGTCCAGGGGCCCGCACCGACATGGCTGTGCACTGCTAAGGCAAGGAGATCCAGGGATGAGACGAAGCATGATCATTGCCGCGCTGGCGAGCGCGCTCGCGATTGGGGTGCTGGCCTCGCCGGCCCTCGCGCTGAAAGAAAAACCGGTCTTCGGGAAGTTCAAGGCGACGGCGGCCGGGGCCGTCAAGGGCCACGGCGAATCCGGGGAAATGCAGCTTGGCCCGTACAAGTTCGAAGAATGTGAAAAAGAACTGAAGTCCACCGGGTCCGTGACGATGGGGGAATCCGAAACCTTCTTCCAGGAAATCTCCTTCAGCCACTGCATTGGGACCAAGCAGCTGAGTGGAGGCCTCGAAGAACTCGAGACCACCAGCTTCAAGCTCGGTCTCGAATTCCATTCCAACGGAGCGCTCGTGATCGGGCCCAACGCCGTCACATTCGGTGTGAAGGGCAGCTCGTGTGAAATCACGATCCCCTCGCAGTCCGTGCCGGTCGGCTTCGTCAAGCATCCGGAAAAGCCCTACGAAGTCGCCGCCTACTCCACCGAAACCGAAAAACTCGAAGGTGGGCTCGAGAAGAAGTTTGGCGAATTCCGCGAACGGCTCGACATCGAATGGGAACTCAAAAACATCAAGACGACCGTCAAACTGACCCCCAAGTGCATGTACAGCGGCAGCCACCTGAACACGGCCGGCGAAGCTGAATACTCGGGCGGCAAAATGGCAGGTGAACTCGAAGAAGTGACCCTGAAGACGGGGAACCTCTCCTTCGTACCGGCGCCCTGAGGCGTCGGGATCCAGACAGGCGTCGTTAGATGAGCACCGACTCCGGCGGGCCCGCTGCAGGGACCGCCGGAGTCGCGTGTTCGACGTCGTCCATGGAGGTATGCAGGTGTCCGTTGGCGCCCAGCAGAAGTTTGAGGTCATGAGGGCGCGTCGCGACGTGCATCGCGTCCTCGAGTGACACGACGCCGTCACGGACGACCGTGTAGAGCGCCTGGTCGAAGGTCTGCATGCCGTAGTACTCGCCCTCGGCGATCACGTCGGTCAGCTCACCGGTGCGTTTGGAGTCGAGGATCAGGTCGTGGACGCGGCCGGTCATCATGAGGACCTCCGCGATGGCGAGGCGCCCGTTGGCGTCGGCGCGCGGGACCAGGCGCTGGGAGATGATGCCGCGGACGGTCCCGGCCAGCATCGCCCGAGCCTGCAGATGCTGGTTGGGGGGGAAGAAGTCGAGGATCCGGCTGATCGTCTCGGGCGCGTCCTGGGCATGGACGGTGGAGAGCACCAGATGCCCGGTCTCGGCCGCCGCGAGCGCCGTTCGCACGGTCGTCTCGTCGCGCATCTCGCCGATCAGGATCACGTCGGGGTCCTGGCGCAGGACACGGCGCAGCGCGATTTCAAACGAGTCGGTGTCGCTGCCAAGCTCGCGCTGGTCGATCGCGGAGCGCTTGTCGGAGTGCAGGTACTCGATCGGGTCCTCGATCGTGACGATGTGCTTGAAGGCCGTCGCGTTGATGTGCTCGATCATCGCCGCCAGCGTCGTGGACTTGCCGCAGCCCGTGGTGCCCGTCACGAGGATGATGCCGCGCTCTTCCTCGGCCAGGCGGCGGATGACGTCCGGCAGGCCGAGCTGCTCGAGTGTACGGATCGAGTGGGGGACCACCCGGAAGACCATCGAGACGGCGCCGCGCTGCATGTAGCCGTTGACGCGGAACCTTGCGAAGTTGGGGATCGAGTAGGCGAAGTCGATCTCGTGCAGCGTCTCGAACTCCTGCAAACGCGCATCGGGCAGGATCGAGTGCAGCGCCTCCATCGTGTCCTCCGGCCCCAGTTCGGGGGCCGTCGGGTCGAGCCAACGCAGCTGGCCGTCGATGCGCACCAGCGGTCGGTTGCCGGCCTTGATGCAGAGGTCCGAGCCACCCAGATCAACGAGCTGGACAAGCGCCTCGCGAAGGTCGAAGGGTTGGGCCGGCGCGGGGAAGTCGTCTTGGCCCGGCATGCTGTTGGGATCGGCCCGCGCCGATCGTCCCCGCAGCGCGGCGACTACGGAAGGACGTGGGTAGTCGCTACCCGATCACACGCCGGCCCCACGCGAAGGAGCTGCCCAGCCAGCTGCCTTGGAGGGGCAGGACATAGACGCCCTGGTCGGAGGAGTGGATGACCCAGTTCCCGCCCAGGTAGATCCCCTCGTGGATCACGTTGGCCTCGGTGGCGTGGCTCGTGAAGTGAGCCGAGCCGAAGAAGAGCAGGTCGCCGGGCTGCAGCTGCGATGCCCGCAGGCGCTGGGAGCTGGGGATTTCGCCCGCCTGTTCGGCGGCCGTACGGCCGCCGATCTTGCCACCCCACTGAAGGCCTGAGCCCTTGAAGACGCGCCAGGCGAAGCCCGAGCAGTCAAAGCCGCCGTGTTCGAGACCGTCGGCGGTGTTGTCGGTGGTGCCGCCCCAGATGTAGGGGAAGCCGATCCGCGACACGGCGATCCTCAGCGCCTGGCGCTGAGCGGCGCTCATGGAGGGCAGGGCGAACCCGGTGAGCTGTTCGCGTGCCGAGGCGATGCTCCAGGAGGACAGGTGAAGCACTGCCGCCAGCGCCCAGGCGGCGTCCGCGCGCGTTATGGGCTGGGTGGGAAAGAGGTCCAGCCGCTGGCTGCCGACGGGATGCTCGTACTGCAGCTCCAGGTAGCGGGCCGCGACCTCCGAGCCGAAGTAGGTAGGCGGTTGCAGCCCGGCCGCGGCGGCGGTTTCCTGTACGTGGGCGGCCACTTCGGAGAGGCCCAGCTGCTGGACCAGCAGGCGGTCAAAGCTCACGACCGTGACGGGGCTCTGCGAAGTGTGGGCGACCGGCGTCGCGACCGCCTCTGCCGCGGCCGGCACGGGCGTTTCTTCACCCGCCGGGGCTTCCTGGGCGGCCTGTTCGCCGCCGTTCAGCGCCGCGGCTTCCTCGGAGACCCTCGCGGCGAGCGCGGCCATGGCGGCGTTGGCCTGGGCGGCGGAGAGCGTCGCGCCGCCGGCGAAGGAGGCGCCGCTGTCCTGCATCAGCCCCGCCGAGAGGACCTGGCGCTGCTGGGCCGCGTCCCAGTTGGCGCCGGTGACGGCGGCCCGGGCGGGGACGGCGGCGAGCACCGGCCAGAGCACCAGCAGCGCAAGCCCCTTCACAGCCCGCGCCGGCCAGCGGAGGCGACCGCTGCTGAGCGATGTGCGAGTCACACCCGCCCATCGGCGAAGCCGGGCGTCCGGCTGCAGCATCACGGCGATCCCTCGACGGATCGAGGGCCCCGCGTGCGCTGCCCGGCGCTAACGTAGAGAGCTGTGGCCGAGCTCGGTACAGCGCTCGTCGGGGACCCTCCGCAGAGCGGCCCGGACGGCGGTGCACCGGCACGGGTTGCGGTCGTCTTCGAGCGCGGGGCGAGGGGCGAGGCGGTCCTGCGCGAGGGCGCCGAACTGGCCAGCGCGGGGCGGCTGCTGGCCGTCGTGGCGCTGGCGCCACAGGCCCGGCCGCCGAAGTGGGGAAGGGCCGGAGGCGAGGGCCCCTACAACGTCGCCGTGCGCCAGGAAGCCGAGCTTGACCTGCGGGCGGCACGCGAGATGCTCGGCACGGTTGCCGAGCGCGCCACGTTCAACGTTCTGGCCGGTTGCCCCCAGCCCCGTCTGGCGGCCTGGGTCCTCGAGCACCGGATCGGTCTGGTGCTGCTCCCACGCCACCGCCTGACGCCGAACGGCAACTTCTTCGTCAGGAGCCTGCGCAAGGAGACCTCGGCCGAGGTCAGGGTGATTCGCTGAGCGGCGCCTCGTCGCCCGCCAGGGTGGCGCCCGCCAGCACCCGGGCCCCATCGGGCACGCTGGTGCCGGCTCCCACGACGGCCTTTGGCCCGACCACGGCGCCCGCGCCGATCCGGACCGGCTCCGCCGCCGGAGGCTGGGCGCGCAGTGGCGCCTCGACGTCCTCGCCGGAGGCAGCGAAGTCGATCACCACGGCCATCTCCCCGATCAAGGCTCCGGGGGCGAGGACGACCTCGGCCAGCGCCACGATCGAGGCCCGCGGGGACAGCCGGGCGCCCTCCTCGAGCACCACCCGGCCCGAGCGCACGAGGATCCGGCTGGCGCGTTCGAGCACCACCCGCGGACCGATCTCGAGCACGGCGTCCCGTCCGACCTCGATCAGCACCTGCGGCCCGATTGCCGCACTGCGGTCGATCCGCACGCGCCCGGCCGCGTGCCGCAGTGCCCGGCGGCGGCGGATCGCCCCGGAGACGCTCACGCCCGCTCCCCGAGGCGCAGTTCGATCCCCTCGCGCAGGCGGCGGCGCAGGTCCCGCGTGAGGGGCACGGTGCGCTCGATGATCAGATGGCGCGCCCGGCTCCGTGCGCCCAGCGGCTCGAGTGCCCGGATGAGCTCCTGCTCGCGCGGTTGGAGTCCCTCAGCGGCCAGCAGCCGGCAGGCCAGCAGCGCGATGTGCGCCTCCCCGCGTGCCGTCAGGTGGACAGCGTCGGGTTGGACGAGCTGGCTGCCCCTGAGCGTCTGGAGGCTCAGCAGCAGCGCGTCGTGCGCCGCCGCGACCTCCGCGATAACGGCGTTGGCGGCAGCGATCGCTCCCACCGGCGCCGGTGGACGCCCGATCTCCGCGGGGAGGCCGAGCAGGAGCATGCGGCCGCACTGCTCTGCGGTGGCGTCCGCGACACGCTCGATGTTGGCCCGGAAGGCCCCCAGATCGAAGCCGGGGGTGCGCACATCGTTGACGCCCAGATAGATGCAGCCCAGCTCGTAGGGGCCCCGCAGGCGCGGCAGCTGCTCTGCGACGCCGTCGCCGCTGCGGGCACCGTCGCGGGCGAGGCAGGTGTAGGGGAGCTCCAGGGCCTCGGCCAGCCAGAGCGCCCAGGACTGCATTCGCAGCCCAAGCATCGAGTCGCCCGAGCCGCGGGTGATGCTGTCGCCCAACGCCACGAGGCCGCGCCCGCTCACCGCAGCCTCCCGGCCTCGGCCAAGAGTGCCCGCACGCGCTTTGCCAGACGCGCGTCGGCGCTCCCCGGCGCCATCCGCCAGCTCCAGTTCCCGGCGGCCCGGCCGGGCGTGTTCATGCGGGCTTCGCCGCCGAGGCCCAGCAGATCCTGCATCTGGGTCATCACCAGCTGCGAGGGTGCGGCGGCGGCCAGGCGCAGCAGCGGCCAGGGCCCGTTTCCCGGCCGGACGGCGGCGGCCTTCTGGGCCGCGGCCACATCCGCCCTTGCGCCCGGCGCCAGCGAGTTCCACCAGCCCATCAGGGTGTTCTGGTCGTGGGTGCCGGTGTAGAGGATCCGGTCCGCCGCAAGCCGTCCGAGCGGATCGGACGACGCACCGGGGATGCCCAGCAGGAACTGCATGACGGCCATTCCGGGGATCCCCAGCCGCCGGCGCAGCCGCTCGACGGGGGGCGTGATCACGCCCAGATCCTCGGCGATCAGCGGCAGCTCCCCCAATTCCCTGCGGGCCATCTCGATCGGCGCGCCGCCGGGCCCGCGATGCCAGTGCCCGTCACCTGCCGACCGGGACGCCTCGGGGATGCTCCAGTAGGCCACGAGGCCGCGGAAGTGGTCGATGCGGATCAGGTCGAACAACTCGACCGCCCGGCGCAGGCGCTCCACCCACCAGCGGTAGCCGCTGCGCCGCAGCGCCGGCCAGTCATAGACCGGATTGCCCCACAGCTGGCCCAGAGGCGTGAAGTCATCGGGTGGAGCCCCCGCCACGACCCCGTCGGCGAACAGTCTTGGATGGGCTCGCTGATCGACGCTTCGGGGAGCCACGTAGAGGGGCATGTCGCCGATCAGCGAGACCCCGTGCTCGTGCGCATGGTGGCGCAGCGCCAGCCACTCACGCTCCAGGCGAACCTGCTCGCGCAGCGCCCTGCGCCCACCGGCCGCGCGTTCCCAGTCGCCGACCCAGAAGGCCTGGCGGGCGCGGAAGTCCTCCTCCTCGGCGACCGTGACGGGAGCCTCGGGGTGCTCGAGCAGCCCCGGCCAGACGGCGAACGCCGAGCGGGACTTGTAGGGGGAGCGGTGGCGGTCCGGGGGACCCAGTGGCAGCACCTGCCAGTAGGAGAGACCGGCCGCTGAGAGCCACTCCACGAAGCGCCGCGCCTCGGGCCCGAGGCGCCCCTCCGGCAGAGAGGTGATGTGCAGTTGCACGCCGGCGGCCCGCGGTTGGGCGCTCACGTGAACAGTCTGCTGGTCCAGGGTTGGCGATGCGCAGGGCGGGCAATAGGAGACACGTGGAGCAGGCTACCCCCGTACGCCCGAGGTCTAAAACACCCGCCGTCCCGCGGACGGCCCCGCCGCGCCGGCGGCCGAGCAGGATCGTCATCGAGGATCCGGCTCCGGTCCTCGACTGCGCCCGCCACCGGGTCAAACGCTGCCGCGGCGATCTCCTGGTGCTCAGCGCCACCATCTTCCGCGACGGCCACGAGCAGCTGCGGGCCGGCGTTCGCTACAGGGCGCCGGCGGGAGGGCGCTGGCGCGAGGCGCCGATGGAACGTGTCGACGCCCACCTCGACGGAGATCGCTGGAACGGCACGATCGAGCTCGACTCCATCGGCCGCTGGCGCTGGCAGATCATCGCTTGGACCGACCGGTTCGCCAGCTGGCGCGAGGAGCTCGAGCGCAAGGCATCCTCCGGTCTGCAGGACGATCTGTCCTCCGAGCTGGCCGAGGGTGCGATGCTGCTCGAGGAGCTCCACGAGGCGGCACGTGGCGATCAGCGGCGGCTGATCTCCGCCACGCTCGCGGTGCTCCGCGACGGGGGTCTCACCGAGCAGGAGCGCCGCGCCGCCGCCCTCGACCCCGAGCTGCTGGCGGTTGCGAGCAGCTGCGGCGATCGGGAGCAGAGCACCGCGAGCGAGACCTTCGAGGTCGAGGTCGAACGCGAGCGAGCACGGTTCGGTGCGTGGTATGAGCTGTTCCCGCGTTCCTGGGGCGGCCTGGCCGGTGTGCGCGAGGTGCTCCCGGAGATCGCCGAGGCGGGTTTCGACATCCTCTACCTGCCGCCCATCCACCCGATCGGATTGACCAAGCGTAAGGGCCCCAACGACGCCCTCGAGGCGGCTCCCGGCGACCCCGGCAGCCCCTATGCGATCGGCGGCAGGGAGGGTGGGCACACGGCCATCCACCCCGATCTGGGCACGATGGCCGACTTTGACGGCCTGCTCGCCGACGCGGCCGGCCTGGGGATGGAGCTGGCGCTCGACTTCGCGCTTCAGTGCTCGGCCGATCACCCCTGGCTGCACGAGCATCCCGAGTGGTTCTTCCATCGTCCCGACGGGACCCTGAAGTACGCCGAGAACCCCCCCAAGCGCTACATGGACATCTACAACTTCGACTTCGACTGCGAGGACTGGCAGGGGCTGTGGGCGGCGCTGCGCGACGTGATGCTGTTCTGGGTCGAGCGCGGCGTCCGGGCCTTCCGCGTGGACAACCCCCACACCAAGCCCGTTGCCTTCTGGGAGTGGCTGATCGAGGCCGTACGCGCAATCGAGCCGGACACGATCTTCCTCTCGGAGGCCTTCACCCGCCAGGCGATGATGAGCGAGCTGGGCAAGGCGGGCTTCAGCCAGTCCTACACCTACTTCACCTGGAAGAACTCGAGCTGGGAGCTGCGCGAGTACGTCGAGCAGCTCGCGCGGGCGCCGCTCAGCGACATGCTCCGCCCCAACTTCTTCGTCAACACGCCGGACATACTGAGCGAGTACCTCCAGCAGGGCGGACCCGGCGCCTTCGCGGTGCGGCTGCTGCTGGCAGCGACGCTCTCGCCCAGCTATGGCATCTACTCCGGCTTTGAGAGCTTCGAGGCGACCCCCCGCCACCCCGGCTCGGAGGAGTACCTGGACTCCGAGAAGTACCAGCTGAGGGCACGCAGCTTCGACGGCCCGCTGCTCGGCCAGGTGCGCAGGCTCAACCGGATCCGCCGCGAGCACGACGCGCTGCAGCGCCTGGAGAACATCGTTTTCCTGGCGACCGAGAACGACGCCCTGCTCGCCTACGCCAAGCGCAGCGGCGCGGAGACGCTGCTGGTCGTCGCCAACGTCGATCCCCACAACTCCCAGGAGGGGATCGTCGTGGTTCCCTCCGAGCTGGGCCTGCCCCCCGTGTTCACCTGCGAGGACCTGCTCGACGGCAGCCGCTACAGCTGGCGCCTGGGCCGCAACTACGTCCGCCTGGACCCCGCGGAGCGTCCGGGTCACCTGCTGGCGGCGGGGATCTGATGGCGCTTCCGTCGGTGCAGCCCGGGGAGCTTCCCTCGGAGGACCACGGCCGGCACGCCGGCGCACAGGCCAACGGGATCAGACAGTGGTTCGAGAGCAACCCACTGTGGTTCAAGACCGCCACCTTCTATGAGATTCACCTGCGTGGCTTCTACGACGGCAACGCCGACGGGTCGGGCGACTTCCGCGGCCTGACCGAGAAGCTCGACTACCTGGAGTGGCTGGGCATCGACTGCGTATGGCTTCTGCCGATGTACAACTCGCCGCTGCGCGACGGCGGCTATGACATCGCCGACTTCATGCTGGTCCACGAGGATTACGGCAACATCCGCGATGTGGAGGCCTTCATCGAAGCGGCCCACAAGCGCGGCATCCGGGTGATCGCCGACCTCGTCATGAACCACACCTCCAGCGATCACCCCTGGTTCCAGGAGTCGCGCTCGAGTCCTGACTCGCCCAAGCGCAACTGGTACGTCTGGTCGGACACCACCGAGCTCTACCGCGAGGCGCGGGTCATCTTCGTGGACTCGGAAACGTCGAACTGGACCTGGGATGAGCAGGCCGGTGCCTACTACTGGCACCGCTTCTTCCACCATCAGCCGGACCTCAACTACGACGAGCCAGAAGTCCAGGAGGCGATGCTGGAGGTGCTCCGCTTCTGGCTGGATCTCGGACTCGACGGCTTTCGCCTGGACGCCGTCCCATATCTGTTCGAGCGCGAGGGCACCAACTGCGAAAACCTCCCCGAGACACACGAGTTCCTGCGACGCGTGCGGGCGACGGTCGACGCCGAGTACCCCGACCGGGTCCTGCTGGCCGAGGCCAACCAGTGGCCCGAGGACGTCGTCGAGTACTTCGGCGACGGCGACGAGTGCCACATGGCCTTTCACTTCCCCGTCATGCCGCGGCTGTTCATGGCGCTGCGCCGCGAGCAGGCCGCGCCGATCGTGGAGATCCTCGAGCGCACGCCGGCGATCCCCGACAGCTGCCAGTGGGGCCTGTTCCTGCGCAACCACGACGAGCTGACGCTCGAGATGGTCAGCGACGAGGACCGCGACTACATGTACGCCGAGTACGCCCGGGATCTGCGCATGAAGATCAACCTCGGCATCCGCCGGCGCCTGGCGCCGCTGCTGGACAACGGGCGTGATGAGATCCAGCTGGCCACCGCGATCCTGTTCTCCCTGCCCGGCAGCCCGATCATCTACTACGGCGATGAGATCGCAATGGGCGACAACATCTATCTCGGCGACCGCGACGGCGTGCGCACCCCGATGCAGTGGACGGGCGACCGCAACGGCGGCTTCTCGAAGGCCGACTTCGCGCAGCTCTATGCCCCTCCGCTGATGGATCCCGTCTACGGCTATCAGGCAGTCAACGTCGAGGCCCAGCTGCGCACGCCGACCTCGCTGCTGCGCTGGCTGCGGCGCTTCATCGCTTTGCGCCGCGAGCATCCCGTCTTCGGTCTCGGCTCATACGAGGCCCTGGTCCCCGAGAACCCACACATCTACGCCCACATTCGCTGCAACGAGGAGGACGTGGCCCTGTGTGTCCACAACCTGGCGCGCTCTGCCCAGGCTGTCGAGCTGGACCTCAGCGCCTACCGCGGCCGCTATCCGGTCGAGATGTTCGGCCGTACCCGTTTTCCGCGGATCGGAGAGCTGCCCTACCTGCTGACGCTACCTCCGCGCGGCTTCTTCTGGTTCCTCCTGACCGGTGAGTCCCAGCTGCAAGATGACGACTGAGGAGGCGACATCCGTGATGGTCGAGGCGGGCATCCCGGCCGTCTCGCCCGAGCGCCTGGGCGAGTGGATGCTGGGGCAGCGCTGGTTCTCCGGCAAGGCACGCGAGCTCGGCCAGGTCTCGGTGCTCGACGTCCTGGTCATCTCCGAGGAGGCCGGCGACAGGCTGGTCCTCCTGATCGTCGAGATCAAGGCGCCCGCGGGAACCCACGACCTCTATCAGCTCCTTGTGGGGGTGGGCAGCGACGAGCAGGTCCCCGAGGCCCAGCTGATCTGCGCCGAGGGCGCCGTGAGCCTCTATGACGCGCTCTCCGACGAGCGCCAGACCGCCGTCCTCGGCCGCCTGATCGCCGAACAGGCCACGCGTGAGCGCCCGCCGAGCTCGGTCAGCTTCTGTGCCGAACGGGCCATCGAGCTGTCCGATCCGATCGCGGCCAGGCGCCTGACGGCCGAGCAGTCAAACAGCTCGGTCGTGCTGGACGAGCGGTACATCGTCAAGGCCTTCAGGCGGATCGAAGCGGGCATTAACCCCGAGCTTGAGATGCTGCGGTTCCTGAGCGCCCATGGCTTCGCCCACGTCGCTCCGGTGGAGGGCTCCTACGCCTACCGGGGCGAGCTGCTCGATGCGACGCTCGGCATCATGCAGCGCTTCGTCCCCGATGCCCGCGACGGCTGGCAGCTGGTGCTCGATGCGCTCCAGCGCGGAGCCGGAGATGAGCTGATCGGGCCCATCACCGAGCTCGGCGCGGTGACGGGAGCGATGCACGCGGTCCTGGCAAGCGACGCCGAGGACCCCGAGTTCGCGCCCGAGGAGCCCGCCGATGAGCACGTGGCGTTGATGACGGCCACGATCGACGAGCAGATCGAGCGGCTGTTCGTCGATCTGCCCGACCGCCCGGAGCTCGCGCCCATCGCCGGCCGCGGCGAGGAGCTGCGCGACCGCCTGACGATGCTCTCCCACACCGGCGTCGGCGGGCGTCTGATCCGTGCCCACGGCGACCTGCACCTCGGCCAGGCGCTGCTGGCCGCGGACGGCTGGCGGGTGATCGACTTCGAGGGTGAGCCGGGCCGGCCGCTGCGCGAACGTCGGCGCAAGCGCTCGCCGCTGCGTGACGTCGCGGGGATGCTGCGGTCGATCTCCTACGCGAGCCTCGCCGGCGAGGTGCTGCATGGTGGGGCCCCGGCGCTCGAGTTCGAGCGCGAGGCCAGGGCGGCCTACCTGAGCGGGTACATGGAGTCGGTCGACCAGACGCTGCTGCCGGCAGGCAGCCAGGCGATCGCCAAGCAGCTGGCCATGTTCGAGATGGAGAAGGCGCTCTACGAGTTGCGCTACGAGCTGGAAAACCGGCCGGCCTGGATCGCCGTCCCGGTCGCCGCCATCGAGCGCCTGCTGGCCGAGGCACCCTGATGGCACCCCGCAGCGAGATCGACCTGCTGTTGGCCGGCGAGCATCCCGAGCCCCACCGCCTGCTGGGCGCCCATGGCGGCAAGGAGGGGGTACGGATCCGCGCCTGGCGCCCATCGGCCTCGAGCGTCGTCGCGCGCGTCGGGCCCCCCGGGTCCAACGGCTCGGCCGTCCCGGTCAAACTGCGGCGCACCGACCCGGCCGGCTTCTTCGAGGGCACCGTGCGCGACGCCACCCTGCCCCTGGAATACGAGCTCGAGGTCGCCTACCCGGACGGCGCCTCCGTACGCCTGCGCGACCCCTACTCGTTTGCGCCCACGCTGGGCGATCTCGACCTGCACCTGGCCGCGGAGGGCAACCATCAACAGCTCGCCCAGCGGCTCGGAGCCCACCGTCACGAGCACGACGGCGTAACCGGGGTGCGCTTCGCGGTCTGGGCGCCCAACGCGCGCGCCGTCAGCGTCGTCGGCGACTTCAACCTGTGGGATGGCCGCGTCCACCCGATGCGCTCGCTGGGCGCCAGCGGCATCTGGGAGATCTTCCTGCCCGGCTGCCCGGAGGGCAGCGCCTACAAGTTCGAGCTCCGCACCCCCGCGGGCGAGCTGCGGATCAAGGCCGACCCGCTGGCGCGCCGCGCGGAGCTGGCGCCCGGGACCAACTCGATCGTCCACTTCTCATCGTATGAGTGGGAGGACGAGGGCTGGCTCGCGGCCCGCTCGCCCGAGGTGCCGATCGACCGGCCCGTCTCGATCTACGAGGTTCACCTGGGCTCCTGGCGGCGGACGCTCGAGAACAGTGAACTGGGCGCGGACGAGCTGGCCGCCGAGCTGGCCGACTACGTCGCGGACCTCGGCTTCACCCACGTCGAGCTGCTGCCGATCATGGCCCATCCCTTCACGGGCTCCTGGGGCTATCAGGTGACCTCCTACTACGCCCCAGACCCGCGGCGGGGGAGCCCGGACGACGTACGGGCGCTGATCGACCGGCTCCACGGCGCCGGGATCGGCGTGATCCTCGACTGGGTGCCGGCGCATTTCCCGCGCGATGACTGGGCGCTGGCCCGCTTCGACGGCACCGAGCTCTACGAGCACTCCGATCCCCGCCGCGGTGCGCACCCCGACTGGGGCACGCTGGTCTTCAACCTCGGCCGGCGCGAGGTGCGCAACTTCCTGCTGGCCGACGCGCTGTTCTGGCTCGAGGAGTACCACGCGGACGGCCTGCGGGTGGACGCCGTGGCCTCGATGCTCTACCGCGACTACTCGCGCAAGGAGGGAGAGTGGCTGCCCAACGAGCACGGGGGCCGCGAGGACCTCGAGGCGATCTCCTTTCTGAAGGAGCTGAACGAGCTGATCCACGCCCGCGTGCCGGGTGTCATCAGTGCCGCGGAGGAGTCCACGGCCTGGCCGGGCGTCTCGCGCCCGACCTATGTCGGCGGCCTCGGCTTCGGCTTCAAGTGGAACATGGGCTGGATGCACGACACGCTCGAGTACTTCGCCAAGGACCCCGTCCACCGGCGCTACTCCCACCACCAGCTGACCTTCAGCCTGATGTATGCCTTCTCGGAGAACTTCATCCTGCCCCTCAGCCATGACGAGGTCGTCCACGGCAAGGGCTCGCTGATCGAGAAGATGCCCGGCGACCGCTGGCAGCGCTTCGCCAACCTCAGGGCCCTCTACGCCTACATGTGGGCGCACCCCGGCAAGCAGCTCCTGTTCATGGGCCAGGAGTTCGCCCAGGAGCGCGAGTGGAGTCACGAACGTTCGCTGGACTGGCATCTGCTCGAGCGCTCCGAGCATGCGGGCATCCAGTCGCTGGTGCGCGAGCTGAACGCCGTCTACCGCGATGAGCCTGCCCTGTGGGAGCGGGACACCGACCATGAGGGCTTCTGGTGGCTCGAGCCCAACGACGCCGACCTGAACGTGGTGGCCTTCGGCCGCGCCGGCAACGAGGGGCGCGTGCTCATCTGCGTCTGCAACCTCTCTCCGGTCGTCCGCCACGGCTACCGCGTCGGGCTGCCTCGAGGCGGCGCATGGCGCGAGCGGCTGAACAGCGACTCGACCTATTACGGCGGGGCGGACGTGGGTAACGGCGGGGCCTTCGAGGCCGAGGAGGTTCCCTGGCACGGGCAGAGCCACTCGGCGGCCCTCACACTGCCGCCGCTGGGCGTCCTCTGGCTCGTCCCCGACACGCCTGAGCGCGCCGGGCGGAGCTGACCTTGGCAAGCAGGGCAACGGCTCGCCACGAGTATCCGTGGCAGGCCCCGCTGGGCGCGAGCGTCGAGCGGGGACGCACGACCTTCCGGGTCTGGGCGCCCGGGGCCGAGGCGCTGGCCGTCCTTTGCCATGGCCAGCGAACGGAGATGCGCGACGCCGGGCTGGGAGTCTGGGAGGCGAGCACGCCCGCAGGACAGGGGGAGGACTACAGCTTCGAGATCAGCCGTCCCGGCACGCGGGCACGTCGGCTCGCGGACCCCTGTTCGCGCCATCAGCCCAAGGGCCTGCGGGGCCCCTCGCGGATCTTTGACCCTGGCGCCCACCGCTGGAGCGACCGCGGTTTTCGCGCCCGGCCGCTGGAGAAATCGGTGATCTACGAGCTTCACATCGGCACCTTCACCGAGGAGGGCACGTTCGACGCCGCCGCCGGAGCGCTCGAGCGCCTGGCCAAGCTGGGCGTCACCGCGATCGAGCTGATGCCCGTCGCCGAGGGCCCCGGCGTACGCGGCTGGGGCTATGACGGCGTGTACATCTCGGCTGCCCACCATGCCTACGGCGGGCCCGCGGCCTTCCAGCGCCTCGTCGATGCTGCCCACGGGCTCGGTCTGGCGGTGATCCTGGATGTCGTCTACAACCATCTCGGGGCCTCCGGGGTGCGGGCCATGGAGAGCTTCGGCCCTTACTTCACCGAGCGCTATGAGACGTTCTGGGGCAAGGCCATCAACTACGACGACGAGCACAGCGATCCCGTCCGGGAGTGGGTGCTGCAGAGCGCCGAGGGGTGGGTCCGCGACTTCCATGTGGATGGCCTGCGCCTGGATGCCATCCATGCGATCTTCGACCAGAGCCCGAAGTCGATCGTCGCGGAGATCGCCGACCGCGTGCACGCGGTCAACCGCCGCGCGCTTGTGATCGCCGAGTCGGGACTCAACGATCCTGTCGTCATCCGGCCCCGCTCACGTGGCGGCTGGGCCTGCGACGCGCAGTGGGCCGACGACTTCCACCACGCCCTCTGGACGCTCTTGACCGGCGAGCAGGACGGTTACTACGCCGACTTCGGCCGCGTGGCCGACCTGGCCAAGGCGATGCAGCGCCCGTTCGTCTATGACGGCCAGTATTCGGGCTTTCGCAAGCGCCGCTTCGGAGCCGGCGCCGAGGACCGCCCGGCGCAGCAGTTCGTGGTCTTCTCCCAGAACCACGACCAGGTCGGCAACCGGGCGCTGGGTGACCGGCTCCCGCCCGAGGCCCGCCGGCTGGCTGCGCTCTGCGTGCTGCTGTCACCGTTCACGCCGATGCTCTTCATGGGGGAGGAGTACGGGGAGCCCAACCCCTTCCAGTTCTTCAGCGACCACATCGACCGGCGCATCGCCGAAGCCACCCGCAGGGGGCGCCGGGCGGAGTTCGCCTCCTTCACGGCCTTCTCCGAGCAGGAGATACCCGACCCGCAGAGCGCCGAGACCTTCAGGGCCTCCAAGCTCTCACTCGAGGGCGATCCTGAGCTCGAAGCTTTCTATGCGGAGCTGATCCGGCTGCGCGGACTCGTGCAGGGAGAGGTCGAGCTGGTCGGCCTGGATGAGCGTGGCAGGTGGCTGCGCCTGCGCCGCGATCGTCACGAGCTGATCTTCAACTTCTCGACGCGGACGCGCACCTTTGCCGTGCGCGGCGCGCGGGTGCTCCTGGAGAGCGCCCCGGCGCGCAGGGCCGGGCGCGAGCTGCGGCTGGCGCCGATGAGCGGTGTGCTGCTTGGATGATGGGCGCATGAGAGAGATCTGGCGCGGCGGGCCCTACCCGCTCGGGGCGAGCTGGGACGGCAAGGGCACCAACTTCTCGCTCTATGCGGCCAACGCCGAGGGCGTCGAGCTCTGCCTGTTCGACGAGGAGCAGCGCGAAGAGCGGATTCGCCTGACCGAGTGCAGCATGCACAACTGGCACTGCTACCTGCCCGATGTCGGGCCGGGGCAGAGTTATGGCTACCGGGTCTTTGGCCGCTATGCGCCGGAGGAGGGGATGCGCTTCAACCCGGCCAAGCTGCTGATCGACCCCTACGCCAAGGCGATCGAGGGTGGCGTGGAGTGGGCGGCCGCCAACACGCTGCCCTACGTGCCGGACGCCGGCAACGAGGATGCGGACCTCGAGCCCGACGACGAGGATTCCGCTCCCGCGGTGCCGCGGTGCGTGGTGATCGACGATCGCTTCGACTGGGACGAGGACCGTCACCCACGAAGGCCGTGGAGTGAGACGGTCATCTACGAGACCCACGTGCGCGGCTTCACCATGCGCCACCCCGAGGTGCGCGATGACCTGCGCGGCACCTACGCGGGACTGGCCAGCGACGCGGCCGTCGGCTACCTGCGCGAGCTGGGGGTGACGGCCGTCGAGCTGCTTCCCATCCACCACATCGTCGAGGAGTCCTTCCTGGTCGAGCGCGGCCTCAACAACTACTGGGGCTACAGCTCGATCGGCTACCTGGCGCCGCACTCGCGCTATGCCGCCACGGGTGGGCGCGGTGAGCAGATCAGGGAGTTCAAGGGGATGGTCAAGGCCCTTCATGCCGCAGGGATCGAGGTGATCCTCGACGTCGTCTACAACCACACCGCCGAGGGCAACCATCTCGGCCCGATGCTGTCCTTCAAGGGCGTGGACAACTACGCCTACTACCGGCTGATGCCCGAGGACCGCCGCCACTACATGGACTTCACCGGCACCGGCAACAGCCTGGACCCCACCAGCCCGCCGGTGCTGCGACTGATCATGGATTCGCTGCGCTACTGGGTCACCGAGTGCCACGTCGACGGCTTCCGCTTCGACCTCGCCACCGTACTGGCCCGCGAGCACTACGACTACGACCAGCGCTCGGGCTTCCTGGACGTGATCGGCCAGGACCCCGTCCTGTCACAGGTCAAGCTGATCGCAGAGCCCTGGGATGTCGAGCCCGGGGGCTACCAGGTGGGGAACTTCCCGCCGCCCTGGTCGGAGTGGAACGGGCGTTACCGTGACACGGCCCGCGACTTCTGGCGCGGGCAGATGGGGATCGCCGAGTTCGCCTCGCGCTTCACCGGCTCCAGCGACCTCTATGAATCCGATGGCCGCGACCCGTTCGCCTCGATCAACTTCGTCACCGCCCATGACGGCTTCACGTTGCGTGACCTGGTCAGCTATGACTACAAGCACAACGAGGCCAACCTGGAGGACAACCAGGACGGCAGCGACGACAACCGCTCGTGGAACTGCGGCGCCGAGGGGCCGACCGAGGACCCGGAGATCCTGGCGCTGCGCTTCCGCCAGCAGTGCAACCTGCTCTCGACGCTGCTGCTGTCGCAGGGCGTGCCGATGATGCTGGCCGGCGACGAGTTCTCCCGCTCACAGCAGGGCAACAACAACGCCTGGTGCCAGGACAACGAGATCTCCTGGATCGACTGGAACCATGACGAGTCCGCGCTCGCCCTGAGGGCCTTCACATCGCGGCTGCTGGAGCTCCGCCGCGAGCACCCCGTCTTCCGCCGCTCGCGCTTCTTCGCGGGCTCGGGCGACGGCGAGGGGCTGCCCGACGTGTGGTGGTTCCGCCCCGACGGGCGGCGTATGACCCAGCGCGACTGGCGTCGCGAAGATGCCCGCTCCCTGGGGGTCTTCCTCAACGGCGCCAAGCTCGCCGAGACCGACCCCGAGGGGCGCGAGCTGATCGACCGATCGTTCCTCGTGATCTTCAACGCCCACCACGAGGACGTCGAGTTTCGCCTGCCCAGCGCCTCCTACGGGCGGCGCTGGTCGCTGTGCCTGTCCACCGCGGAGCCGCAGCTGGAGCGGGGGGCCTGGGAGCGAGCTCCGCGCGACGGCGTGACGGCGGCGGCACGCTCGCTGCTGGTGCTCGAGGGCCCCGACCCCGCCGCGCCGTGACAGGCGGGGAGCTGGTCGCGACCTACCGCCTGCAGCTGGGGCCGGGCATGGGCTTCGCGCAGGCCCGGGAGCTCGTCCCCTATCTGCGCGAGCTGGGGGTCAGCCATCTGTATCTCTCCCCGGCCCTGCAGGCGCGCACGGGCTCGAGCCACGGCTACGACGTCGTCGATCCCACCCGTCTCAGCGAGGAGCTGGGAGGCGAGCAGGAGTTCAGGGCACTGGCCGGCGCGGGCCTGCCGATCATCCTGGACATCGTGCCCAACCACATGGGCACCGGCGAGCAGAACCGCTGGTGGAGCGACCCCGAGACGCGCGAGCGCTGGTTCGACCTCGATCCGGCCGGCGGCTACCGGCGCTTCTTCGACATCGACGACATGGCCGCGATCCGCCAGGAGCTCGAGGAGGTCTTCACGGTCAGCCACGTCAAGGTCCTGGAGCTGATCGGCGAAGGCCTGCTGGCCGGCCTGCGGGTGGATCACCCCGACGGGCTGGCCGACCCCGCGGGCTACCTGCGCAAACTGGCGGCGGCCGGGGTCGAGCGGGTCTGGGTCGAGAAGATCCTCCATCCCGGCGAGCCGCTGCGTGATTGGCCGGTCAGCGGGACGGTCGGATACGAGTTCCTCAACGACGCCTGCGCCCTGTTCATCGACCCGGCTGCCCGTGAGCCGCTGGACGCCCTCGCAGCCGAGCTGACCGGGGAGCGCAGGAGCTTCGCCGAAGTTGCCCTCGAGGCTCAGCTCCAGCAGGCCGAGGGGCCGTTCCGCAAAGAGCTCGAGCGCCTCTCGCGCCTGGCCGCCTTCGACACCGGCACGCTCGCCGAGGCCCTGGCACGGCTGCCCGTCTACCGCACCTACGTGGAGCCGTGGAGCGGCCTGGTCGAGCAGGCCGACCGTGACGCGGTGTCCGCCGCGGGCATGGACCGGGGTCTAGCCGAGCGTCTGCTGCTGGAGGCGCAGGACCCCGAGCCGCAGGCGTTCGTCACCCGCTTCCAGCAGACCTCGCCCCCGATCACCGCCAAGGGCGTTGAGGACACGGCCTTCTACCGTTACCTGCGCCTGCTGGCGCTGAACGAGGTCGGCGGGGACCCCGAACGGTTCGGTCTCAGCGTGAAGGAGTTCCACGGCGCCTGTGCCGAACGGGCGGAGCGCTTCCCCGAGGGGCTGCTGGTAACCCAGACCCACGACACCAAGCGCTCTGGTGACTCGCGGGCGCGCATCGGTGCCCTCAGCGAGATGCCAGGTGCATGGCGCGAGCACGTCCTGCGCTGGGTGGAGCTGGGCGAGCGCTGCCACCCGCCAGCTCCTCCGCGTCACGTGCAGTATCTGCTGTTCCAGACGCTGATCGGGGCCTGGCCTCTCGAGGCAGAGCGGCTCGAGGCCTACCTGATCAAGGCGCTTCGCGAGGCCAAGCTCGAGAGCTCCTGGGCCGCGCCCGACGAGGAGTTCGAGGCCCGGACGATCGCGTTCTCGCGCGCCCTGTTCGCGAGCGCGGAGTTCCTCGCGGACTTCGAGCCGTTCGCCGGGCGCGTCGCCCGGGCGGGGGAGCGAAGCGCGCTGGGCCAGCTGTTGCTCAAGCTGACGGTCCCCGGCATCCCCGACATCTACCAGGGCGACGAGCTGTGGCGCCTGTCGCTGGTGGACCCCGACAACCGCCGTCCGGTCGACTGGCAGGAGCGGCGCGACGCCCTGCGCAGGCTGCGCGCGGGCGAGGCGCCCGGACCGGCCGAGCGAAAGCTGCAGCTGATCCGCCGGGCGCTCGAGCTCAGGCGCCGCCGTCCCGAGTGCTTCAGCGGCTCCTATGAGCCGCTGGATGCCGGTGACGGGGTCTGTGCCTTTCTGCGCGGCGGCGAGGTCATGACGCTGGTTGCGGTCCGGCCCAGCGGCGATGAGCGTCTCGCCGACCCGCCCGCGGGGGCCTGGCGCGACGTCCTGAGTGGCCGCGAGCACGAGCCGAGCTCCCAGCCGTCGCTCGGCGCCATGCTGGGCGAGGACGGCATCGCGCTGTTCGAGCGGCTCTGAGGGCCCCTCAGGCCAGGAGGAAACGCGTGCGGACGGTGACTCCGCCCGTGGCGCGATCTTCCACGACCATGCCGTCGCAGAAGGCGCGCATGTAGCGCAGCCCGAGGCCGGCACCCAGCAGCGCCGGCCCCTCCTGCATCCCGCGGCCGTTGTCAGAGACGCTCAGGCGCAGCTCATCCGCATCGACCTGGACCTCCACCCAGACGCTGCCGCCCTCTGCGTAGGCGTGCTTGACGACGTTGCTGACGGCCTCCGAGACGACCAGCGCGATGCCCTCGAGCGTCCACGAGGACATGTAGTCCTGCCCGGCCAGGAACTCGAGCACGTCCCGCCTGGCCGCGGCCACCGAGGCGGCGGTCGCGGGGTAGGACTCCATGATCATCTTAGCGCTCATGCGCGCCTTTCGGTTTCGCCTGTCGCCGACCCGACGCGCGGCGCTCCCAATCTGTCCCTTCAGTACTCCGTTTCCCGCATCTCGGCGCGGGTAACGAAATTGAGACGGGGGAAGTCAACACAGCACGGAGGTTTTTGATCATGGCGACCATCGAGCAGTCTGTCGAGGTGCAGGTCCCGCTTAGCACCGCCTACAACCAGTGGACGCAGTTCGAGCAATTCCCGTCCTTCATGGAGGCCGTGAAGGAGGTCCGCCAGGTTGACGACACCCATCTGCACTGGGTCGTCGAGGTGGGCGAGCAGCGCCACGAGTGGGACGCCGAGGTGACCGAGCAGAAACCCGACGAGCGGATCGCCTGGAAGAGCACCGACGGCAAGAGCAACGCCGGTGTCGTGACCTTCCACCGCATCGGCGACGAGACGACCCGGATCATGGTCCAGCTCGACTACCTCCCGGAGGGCATCCTCGAGAAGCTCGGCGACGCCGTCGGGGCACCCGACCGTCGCGTCAAGGGAGACCTCGAGCGCTTCAAGGAGCTCGTTGAGCGCCGGGCCGCACCGCCCGAGGGCTGGCGCGGCGAGGTCGACCGTCCCGAGTAGCCTCCATGGAGTGAAGAGCGGGAATCCGATCCGAAGCGGCCGGCCCCGGCCGGCCGTGGCGGGTCGGCTGGCGTGTGCGGCGGTCGTCATGACGATGGCTGCCACGCCCGCGCAGGGCGCTGTCTCCCACGCGAAGCTGTGGCAGACGAAGGGCGGGGACCTCGACTGCGGGGTGGCCATTCACGGCGCACGGGAAAGCGCGCGGATCCTCTGCAGCGGGACAGGCATCCCGGCGCCAAAGAAGGGGGTCGGGTTCGGCGACCCCGGTTTCGTGTTCCTGGGCGCCCGCGGGAGGCCCGTGCTGGCCCGCCTCAGCCAGGACACCTTTGAGGGCACATCGACCCTCGTCCTCGCCCCCGGCGCCAGCTGGAAGAGCGCCGGGGTCAGCTGCTCCATCCACGTCTCGTCGATCCGCTGCGTCAATCGCTCGGGACACGGGTTCACCAGCGCCCGGCACTCATATGCGGCCTTCTAGCCCGCGGGCCCGGTCGCTGCTCGGGCAGGTCCTGGCGGCCGCCGCGGTCGCCGCGGCGGCGCTCCCGGGGGGCGCCGCGGGTGCCGGCGTACCGACGCGACTGGGCCGCGCCCACGGTCCCGGCCTCAGCGGCTTCGGGCTCTCGCGCCCGCGCAGGGTCTTCCTCGGCGGCGACCCCACCGGGCTGCTCGAGAGGATCCATTGGAGCAGCTGGGGAGGAGCGCGGGCGAACGGCACCGGCGAGGCGGAGTACGTCTGGCCCGGGACGGCCGTGGCCGCCAATCCGATCGCTCCGGGTGCGCGCGTGGTGGCGTTTCACCTGGGCACCTGCCGCGGCGTCCGGTCCTATAACGCGGTGGAGTGGTACTTCCCGCGCTACGGCGAGAGCTTCAATCCACGCGACTACTTCAACACCTGCACGGGCCGGCCGGTCGCGCCGGCGCCGATGATCTCATCCTGCCCCGATGTGACGCTGGCCGATGGCACGGGCAAGGCCACGTCCATAATCGCCATCGGCCTGTCCTGCGCGAGCGCCAGCCCCGTGATCATGGCTATGCCGGCCGCGCACTACCTGCCCGGAGGCGGCCGCTTCAGCGAGGCGGGCTACCGCTGCGGCAGCGAAGGGGTGGGTTCCGAAGGCGGTTCGCCGCTGTTCGCGTGCCAGCTCGGCATGCGCGAATTCTCGTTTTCGCTCGAACCGTAGAGCGGGCCCGGGTCAGTCAGCCCAGGGGTCCTCGTCGAGCAGCTCGCCGTCCTTCTCGTGGTGGGGGCCGAAGACGATGAACTCGAGCCCCTCCGGGCCGGCCGCGAAGGCCCGCGCGACCTTCGGCGCGATGCGGATTGCATCGAGTGCACCGATCTCGCTGACCTCGCCGTCGAGGCTGACCTGTCCGCTGCCCGCGAGCACCACGCAGATCTCCTCCGCCGCCTCGTGGCGGTGCGCCCCGCCGTGGCGACCCGGCTTGATGACATGGAAGGCCAGGCCGGTGTCCTCAGCCTCGAGCTCGTTGCGCCCGAAATGCGCCTCCTGGATGCTGTCAAAGCCGAACTGCGGCGCGACATCCTTGATGTCCCGGAGATTTCTGATCGTGTAGCTCATGGCCCCTAGATACCCGGGGTCGCGGGGCCTAAGCGTGACCCAGCACGGGGTGGGGCACATAGGGCTGCTCGAGCCGCGCCATCTCCTCCCCGCTCAGCGAAAGGCGCTCGCCGGCCAGGGCGTCCTCGAGGTGGCTGAGCTTGGTGGCGCCCACGATGGGCGCCGTCACACCGGGCTTGTGCAGCAGCCAGGCGAGGGCCACCTGGGCGTTTGACACTCCGCGCTCGCCGGCAAGCTCGCCGACGCGGTCGACGACATCGAAGTCCGTCGGCTGGTCGTAGAGGTGGTCGGTGAAGGCGTCGCTGCCGGAGCGGGTCGTCAGCCGCCCGCCCTCCCGCGTCCGGTTGCCCGCGAGCACGCCCCGCGCCAATGGACTCCAGGGGATCACCGCGACGCCCTGGTCGATGCACTGCGGAATCATCTCCCGCTCCTCCTCGCGGTAGAGGAGGTTGTAGTGGTTCTGCATCGAGACGAAGCGCGTCAGGGCGTGCCGGTCGGCGGCGTGCTGGGCCTTGGCGAACTGCCAGGCGAACATGCTGCTGGCGCCGATGTAGCGCGCCTTGCCGGCCCTGACGACATCGTGCAGGGCCTCCATCGTCTCCTCGATCGGAGTGCGGGGATCCCAGCGGTGAATCTGGTAGAGGTCCAGGTAGTCCATGCCCAGACGCTGCAGTGAGGCGTCGATGGCGCTGAGGATGTGCTTACGCGAGAGCCCGCCGCCGTTCTCACCGGGCGTCATGGGCATGAAGACCTTGCTCGCCACCACGACCTCCTCGCGCGACAGGTATTTCGCCAACAGCCGTCCCGTGGCCAGCTCGCTGGCCCCCGCGGAGTAGGTGTCGGCGGTGTCAAAGAAGGTCACACCGCCCTCGACGGCAGCACGGACGATCGGCTCGGCGGCGGCCTCGTCCAGCACCCACTCCCGCTCGCTGTCGTTGCCGTAGCTCATCATGCCCAGGCAGACGCGCGAGACGCGCATCCCGGTGGCTCCCAGATTCACGTACTCCACGACTGCACCTCGCTGTCCTCGCTCGATCGGCCGGCCGGATCCTCACCGGCCTGTGGCGATCTTAGATCGCTGCCTGCGGGGTCCGGCAGGCCTGCGCCCGGAAACTCCAACCCCGCGGGCTGGGCAGGTAGGCTGCACCTCATCGGCGGGGCCGTGAGCCCTCCGTCCCTCTTTCCGTCGCCATCGCGAAAGTAGAGAAGTCATGGATTCCGATCACCTGAAGTCCATTCCGCTGTTCTCAAAGCTCTCGGAGAAGGCGCTGAACACAGTCGCCGTCTTTGCCACCGAGACCTCGGTGTCCACCGGCAAGCTGCTGGTGCACGAGGGCGACTACTCCTACGACCTGATCGTCATCGAGAGCGGCACCGCCGACGTCCTCAAAGGCGGCGAGGTCATCGGCACGCTCCGCGCGGGAGACGTATTCGGCGAGATGGGCGTCCTCGAGGGCAGCAAGCGGATGGCCGACGTCGTGGCGACCTCCTCGATGCGCCTGATCACGCTCAGCAAGTGGGATCTCAAGCGGATCTCTGCCGAGGTTGGAGACCAGCTGCAGGCGCTGGTCGAGGAGCGCCGAAAACTCGACGAGCGGCGGGCCTAGCCTGACCGAAGACAGACGAGCGCGGCAGCCGGGCCGCCGCGCTCGCCGAGTCGTGGGTATGCGGTGAAGCTCAGCCGACGTGCACCACGGCGTGGCGGGTGACCTTCCGCCCGCTGCGCCGGAAGGTCAGCGTCAGCGTGTAGCTGCCCGACCTGATGGGCCCGAGGGCCGGGACGGCGATGCGCCCGCCCGCCTCGAGCTCGCCGGTCCAGCTCGCGAGGACCTTGGAGTTGCGAGCAAGGACAGCACGGACGCGCGTCGCGTGAGCGCTCGCCCCTGCTGCGTTGACGAGCAGGTAGCAGGCGATCTGGAAGCGCCCGTGCTGCTGACGGCGATGGCAGGTGTAGGTCCCGGTCGCAGGGAACCTGCCCGGTGCTCCCGCCGGTCCGGCAGGCCCGGTCGCGCCCGTGGCACCGGTCGCGCCTGTCGCGCCTGTCGCACCGGTCGCGCCTGTCGCGCCTGTGGCACCGGTCGCGCCGGTTTCGCCTTTGCTGCCAGGTGCGCCCGCCGCGCCGGTTTCGCCCCTTTCACCTTTTTCACCGTTGTGCGGAGCGATGCCTTCGCCTGTCAGGTTGACGAGGATGGGGCTTTCTCCCTGGTTGGAGTAGATCCGCAGTACGTCTTCGCTTTCGCCTTCTTCCTGGGGGGCGAAGCGAACGCCGATCGTGCAGCTGTCTCCAGGTTCGATTTCTTCGTGGCAGTGGTTGGAGATGAGGTATTCCGAGCCTGCGGTGTACACGGAGGAGACGGACAGGGGCGCCGCGCCTTCCTGGTCGGTCAGCGTGATGTTCTGCACCGGGCCGACGGTCCCGGTGGCCACCGAGCCGAAGTCGAGGCTTTCGGAGCTGATTTCGATGACCGGGGTCGCGTAGCTGATCGCCACGAACGGTTCGCCTTCGGCCGGGGTGGGTTCGCTGGATTCGCTCGCCGAGGCGTCGATGAAGCTCGAGCCGCCACCGCCGCCGCCACCCGGGAAACGGGTGCCGCCCGTGCCGCCGCCGCCACCGTAGTAGCCGCCGCCACCGCCACCGCCACCGGCGATTCCCGAGCCGGCCTTCCCGCCATGGAACGCCGTCCCGCTTTCACCGGGGGAGTTCGCTTCGCTGATGCCGCCGACCCCCGGTTCGGTCAGCGTCCCCGCGCCTCCGCCTTCGGCAGGGCTGGCCGAGCAGCCTTCCCCGCACCCGCCGCTGAGGTAGGAGCCAGGCTGCCCGGCGTCGCCGCCCCCGACTTCGCAGCAGCTCGATCCGCCACCGCCGGCAGCGATCGCCAGCAGCGAGGGATAGCTCGGAGGGGCGTTGGTGGCATAGACCGAAGAGGCTCCGCCCCCGCCCGGGCCGGAGGCGTACTCCCCGTCGCCGCCGGCGCCGCCGCCGCCGATCCCGCCGGCGGCCCCTGCTTTGTGTTCTTCGGGGCCGCTTTCAACGCAATCGTGTCCGTTGCCTGCCACGCTGACCGTCAGCGTCTCTCCGGGCACGACGGGAAGGGCGGCGCTCAGCTCGGCGCCCCGGCCACCCGCCGCTAACTGTGAGCTGCACGATCCGCCGTGGCCGCCGAGCATTTCGAGCTTGACGCTCCTGACGCCCGCGGGGACGGTGAACGAGTGCTGGCCGGGTGTCGAAAAGGTGCTCGTCGCTTCGGCGCCCAGCGCCGAGGAGGAGATTCCGAGCGTCGCCAGCAGCAACGCGAGCAGGCCGACGCTCGCCGCGAGGCCCTTCCTGAGAGGCGTGATTCGGTGGGTCTGGTGCGCCGAGCGCGTTCTGGACATGCGTGTGCTCCCGAATAGTTGAGGGTCGCGCCCTGTCTCGACCCGCCAGTCGGGCGACTTGAACGGAGGAGACTCTCACCCGGGTATTCGGTCCCCAGACGGTTCGTGAAGTGACCAGTGGCCCGAGGCCTCGTTTGCGAAATGACCAGCGCACCCGGTGCCGAGCGCACCGCCTCTGCAGCCAGGGCGCCTGAATCGCCTTGGCTGTTGCCGCCGGCTCAGCAGCCCTCGACCGAGCAGCTCTCCCCGCCTGCGGGCACGACCGCCACCGGCTCGCGCTCGGCCCAGCCCTGGCGCAGCATCTCCAACAGATAGGCGGGCTCCTGGGCTCCCGCGGCCCCCAGCCGGCGATCGACGACGAAGAACGGAACGGCGGTGATCCCCAGACGGCTCGCGGTGTACTCGTCGGCTCGCACCTCCTCCGCGAATGCATCGCCGTTCAGGAGCTCCTCGACGGGGCCCTCGGGCAGCCCGACCTCGAGCGCCAGCGCCTTCAGCGTCTCGTGGTCTGAGATCAGCTCGCCCTCGGTCAGGTAGGCGCGCATGAGGCGCTCCTTCATCCTGTCCTGGAGGTCGTGGGCGAGCGCCAGGTGGGTCAGGCGATGAGCGTCGAAGGTGTTCCCGCCCCGGGCGCGATCGAAGTGGAACTCGAGCCCGTCCGCGGCAGCGGTCTCGGTCATCCTGGCCAACGCGCCCAGCGCCTGCTCGCGGCTCATGCCGTACTTCTCGGCGAGGTGGCTCGCAGCCTCGCCCCCGCGCTCGGCGGGAGCCTGCGGGTCAAGCTCGAAGCTGTGCCAGCGGATCCTGACCTCCTCGGCGTGCTCGAAGTCGGCCAGCGCTGCCTCCAGGCGCCGTTTGCCCACGTAGCACCAGGGGCAGGCGATGTCAGACCAGATATCGACTTCCATGGGGCCTCCTCGAGCTTGCCTACGGACTGACCCAGTTGACGATATCGCGCTCCGGGGCCCCGACCGCTACCGTTGGAGCGGCCCAGAACCGCACAGGAGCGTTGACCGCAATGAAGGCGTACCGGCTTCGCAGTCTCACCCTCCACGGCAACCGCTATGCCTATCGCCAGGCCGGATCGGGCCCGGTGATCGTGCTGATTCACGGCATCACCTCCGACTCGAGCACCTGGGGCGAGGTGATGCCCGGCCTGGCCAAGCAGTTCACCGTCATCGCACCGGACCTGCTCGGCCACGGCGGCTCGGCCAAGCCGACGGGCGACTACTCGCTCGGCGCCCATGCGAGCCTCGTGCGCGACATCCTGCAGGAGCTCGGACACGACCGGGCCACGTTCGTGGGGCACTCGCTGGGCGGCGGCGTGGCGATGCAGATGGCCTACCAGTTTCCCGAGCGCTGCGAGCGGCTGATCCTCGTGGACAGTGGTGGCCTGGGGCGCGAGGTCAGCCTGCTGCTGCGCGCCGCCACCCTGCCCGGTGCGGAGTATGTGCTGCCGCTGCTCACCCACGGCCGCCTGCTCGACGCCGGCCGCTTCCTCGGCAGAGCGATGGGGGCGGTCGGGCTCGGACCCGGCACCGATCTGCGCGAAACCGCACGCGGGCATGCCACGCTCGCGGACAGGGTCACGCGGGAAGCGTTCCTGCGAACTGTCCGTTCGGTCATCGAGCCAAGCGGACAACGCGTCGACGCCACCGACCGCCTGTATCTCGCCGAACGGGCCCCGATGCTTTTCATCTGGGGGCAGCACGACTCTCTGATTCCTGTCTCCCACGCCCACAGCGCACACGCCCATGTGCCCACCAGCCGCCTCGAGGTCTTCGAGGACTCGGGTCACTTCCCGCAGCTGGATGAGCCACAACGCTTCGTCGACGTCCTCGGCGAGTTCATTGCGACGACAAAACCCAAAGCCCAGGAGGCGGATCGCTCGACCCGCCGTCGTCTCGCCGTCCGGGCCTAGATGCCGGTGCCGGCTCCCCGGGACGCATCTTCATCGCTGCCGAGCAGCACAGCAGGACGGGCAAACACGCGAGGCGACGCTCCTCTGAGCGCCGCCTCGTGCGTTCTCGGCGGCCCGCGTCGGTGCCTCAGGCCGCCGCGCCGGAGGGCGTCGCGACGGTGGCCTGCCCGTGCGTCCGCCTGGCGCTGACCGCGCGGTGGGCCGGAATGAAGGCCGCGGCCAGCGCACCGAGCCCGACGATCCCGGCACCGATCGGCAGCGCCGCCGTCATGCCCTGCACGTAGTCGGCCGGGGAGGCGTAGGAGCCGTGGGCCGTGAACACGGCCGCGAGCACCGCCACGCCGAGCACGCCGCCGAGCTCACGGATGGCGTTGGCGGCCCCCGAGGCCTTGCCCGCCAGCTCGGCCGGGACGGCGCTCAGAACAGCGTTGGCTGACGGGGCGATCACGAGCGCCATTCCGACGCCGCCCATGACGAAGGCGGGCACGAGCGTCAGGTAGGCCACCTGCGGCGTGGCCACAGCGCCGATCCAGCCGATCGCACCGGCCTGCAGGGCGAGGCCGGTGACCATCAGCGGCCGTGCCCCGATGCGGTCGCTCAGGATCCCGGCGATCGGCGCGACGAACATCGGCATCAACGTCCACGGCAGCGTCCTCAGCCCGGACTGCAGGGGCGTCAGGCCCTGGGCGGTCTGGAAGAACTGCTGCAGGAAGAAGATCGAACCGAAGACCCCGAAGAACATCGCCAGCGAAGCAAGATTGGTTGCGTTGAAGGCCCTCGAGCGGAAGAACTGCATCGGCAGCATCGGCGCTGGCGCCCTCAGCTCCCAGACGACGAAGGCCACGAGCAGCACCGCGCCCGTGATCAACGACGCCAGGATGCTCGCCGAGCTCCAGCCGCTCGCCTGTCCGCGGACGATGCCGAAGACGATGCCCAGCAGGCCGCCGCCGGCCAACAGCAGGCCGGGGATGTCGAGCCGGCTGTCGGGCCCCCTGGACTCCGCCAGGCGTGAGAAAGCCAGTGGCGTCAGTGCGAGGCCGATCGGCACGTTGACCCAGAAGATCAGCTGCCACGAGCCGCCGTTGAGAATCAGTCCGCCGACCAGCGGGCCGAGCGCCACGCCAAGGCCGCTGATGCCCGACCAGATGCCGATCGCAAGACCCCGTTCGGAATCCGTGACCGCCTCGGAGAGGACGGTCAGCGTCAGGGGAAGGACGACCGCCGCCCCGGCTCCCTGAATCGCCCGCGCCGCGATCAGCGCGTCGATGCTGGGTGCCAGCGCTGCCGCCGCGCTCGCGGTCGTGAACAACCCGAGCCCGATGCCGAGCATTTTCCGCCGACCGAAACGATCGCCGAGCGCGGCGCCCGTCAGGAGCAGCACCGCGAAGGAGAGCGTGTAGGCGTTGACGGTCCACTCGAGGGATTCGATGCCCGCGCCGAGGCTGCGCCGGATCGAGGGGAGCGCCGTCGAGACGACGAGGTTGTCCAGAGCGGTCATGAAGAGAGCGATCGATGTGATCGCCAGGGTCCAGCGTCCGGCTGCGGTGCGCATCAGATGACTCCTTTGGTGTGTGAGTACTCGCTCATAGATTGGGCAAAAAAAGAGACGTCAACTGCTGGGCTGGTCGGCCTTCTGCAGGATCTGCGCCCAGCGCGCATCGGAGTGTTCGGGGTCGATGGCGCTCATGACGTTGCAGAGCATGCCGTGGGCGAAGAAGGACTGGATCTCCTCCTCCCCGGCATCGGTGAAGCGTTCGATCAGCTCGATCAGGCCCGCGAAGCATTCCCGCGAGGCCTCGCGGACCTCGGGCATGCTGGGGGATGCGGCAAAGGCGTGCAGCTGCATCAACAGCAGCTCGGGGTCTGCGATCAGCCCCTGGTAGGCCTCGCCCATCGCGTCCATTGGATCGCGACCATCACGCTTGGCCTCCAGCGCGGCCAGGGTGAACGTCTCGATGATCCGCTCGTTGCTGGCCCGCACGGCTGCGACCACCAGGTCTGTCTTGGTCGGGAACAGACGGAACAGATACGCGTGGGAGATCCCCGCGGCCTTGGCTATCTCGCTGGTCGGAGTGCCCTGGAGCCCGCGGGTGCCAAAGACGCGCTGGGCCGCCGCAAGGACCGCTTCGCGGCGCTCGTCTGCGGTGGAGAGGGTGCGCAGGACTGGATTCACAATTAGTGAGTATGCACTCACTCACAGCGTTTGTCAAGGGCCTGGGTCCCACCGGTCAGGCGGTGAGCCCGCCGGCGAGGACGAGCACCCGCGGGCCGGCGAGGCGGTGGCGGGCGGACCGTGGGCGCCTACCCTGGAGCGGTGAACACGACGGCACAGCCCCCCACCGCGGTCCCGGGCGAGGACGAACGAGCGCGGGAGCGCCGTCGCTGGACACTGGTGGCCGTCTGCTGTGCCACCTTCATGCTGCTGGTCGACGTGACCGTCGTGCAGGTGGCCCTGCCGACGATCCAGCGCCACCTTGGTGGCAGCTTCACCGATCTGCAATGGGTCATCGACGCCTACGCGCTGACGCTCGCGGCGTTCATCCTGACCTGCGGCTCGCTGGCCGACCGCTTCGGGCGTAAGACGGTCTTCGTGGGCGGGATCGCGGTCTTCACGCTCGCCTCGATCCTCTGCGGCGCAGCCGGCTCGACGGATCTGCTGATCGGGGCGCGGGCGCTGCAGGGCTTCGGCGGCGCGGCCATGTTTGCGACCGGCCTGGCGCTGATCGGCCAGGAGTTCCACGGGCCCGAGCGCGGCAAGGCGATCGCCGCCTGGGGCGCCACCGTCGGCGTTGCCGTGGCGCTCGGGCCCCTGATCGGCGGAGGCCTGACGGACACCCTCGGCTGGCGCTGGATCTTCTTCGTCAACGCGCCCGTTGGCGTCATGACGGTCGTCCTCGCCGTCACTCGCATGGTCAACATCGGAGACCCCGATGCCAAGCGCCTGGACTGGGCGGGGCTGGTGACATTCTCGGGCGCCCTGTTCCTGCTGATGTTGGGTCTTCTACGCGGCAACGAAGAGGGCTGGGGCAGCGCCCTGATCGTCTCGCTGCTCGCCGGGTCGGTACTGATGCTGGTCTGCTTCGTGGCGGCCGAGCTGCACCATCCGCGCCCGATGTTCGACCTGACCCTGTTCCGCAACAACGGCTTCGTGGGGGTCTCGGTGGCGACCTTCGCCATCGGGGCGGGGATGTTCGCGATGTACCCCTACCTGACCTTCTACCTACAGAACGACCTTGGCTATTCGCCGCTGGAAGGGGGCCTGTGCCTGCTGCCCTCGACGGTCCTCTGCTTCGTCGTGCCACTGGCCACGCGCAGGCTTGTCGAGAACCGCTCGCCGGGACTCGCGCTCGGCGCGGGATTGGCAGTCACCGCGGTGGGCCTCGCTCTGATGCATGGGCTGACGGTCGGCTCCTCCTGGACCGCACTGATCCCCGGCCTGGTGCTGACGGGCATTGGCATCGGCTTCGCCAACCCCGCCATCGCCAGAGTGGGTCTGGGGGTCGTTCCCCCGGAGCGCTCCGGCATGGCCTCCGGGATCAGCAACACGTGCCGCATCGGTGGCCTGGCCACGGGCGTCGCCGCCCTCGGCGCGATCTTCCAGCGCCACCTGGCGAGCTCGCTGACGGCTCAGCTCGGTCACCCCTCGGCCCAGCTCGCCAAGGTGCTCGCATCGGCGGGGGCAAAGACGGCCGGGGCTTCAGCACCCGGCGAGCACGGCGTCCTTGCCGCGGCTCACCACGCCTTCGTGTCGGGGATCAACCTGATCCTGCTGATCGGCGCTGTCCTGGTCATGCTCGGAGCGGTTGCGGGCGTGGCGCTGGTGCGCGCCAGGGACTTCCACCGCCCGGGCGAGGCCGCAGCCCCCCCACGGCCCGGCACCACACCGGCACCGAGCGTCTCCTGAGCCGGCCCGCCTGAGCTCAGACGCCGGCGTCCCGCGGACCGCACAGAGGGACGCCGGCCGGAAGAACCGGCGTCCCGCAGGGCGGTGCTGATCGGTGCATCCTCAATTGGCAGCTCTCCACTTGGCCAGCCGGCCGAGCTTCCCCGGACCCACCGTCGCCTCGATCTCAGGGACCTCCGCGCCGGCGCTCTCATCCGGGCAGACGGCGAACTTCGGGGTGTTGGACCTGGCCGGCTCCGGCTGCGCCAGAACCACACCGGCGTCCGTCAGTGCGCTACGCAGCCCCGGTGAGTCGGCGATCACATCGAAGTCGCAGCCCAGGCGGACGCATTCCTGGCTGCGGAACGCGATCACCGCGACGCCGACACCATCGATCCGATCCAGCCTGCGCAGGTCGAGTCGCAGACCGGCTACGCCTTCCTGGCACAGGCCCTCTATCTCCTCCTCCAGGGCGGGCGCAGAGCGACCGTCCAACTCGCCCGTGAGGACGAGGGTGTGCGCCCACTGACGCGAGCTGACCAGCGTCAGGTGTGCCTTGCCGGAGGCGGCCCGCGCCTCGCGGGCCTGCGGTCGGCGGGCGGGCTCCAACGATGTCAAATCAGGCTCCATTGATACAGCTCCTTCTTTCAGATCTTCGAACTGGATTGCGAAACGCCCTGGATCGAGGGAGCCAGGGCCAGCGTGAGAGACCGGAGGAGCTAGCCCGGTCGCTCGGGGATCAGTACGAAGAAAGAGGTCCGCCAGGAGCGCTGGCGCAGGCGCACCCGGCTCAGCACGTGGGGTACGGACAGGTAGACGAAGGGCTCATGGGTTCCCGCCACGGAGGAGGCGCCGCCGCCGCCGGCCGCCGCCGAGCCTTCGGCACCGCCGCCCTGGCCGGGAACGGGCGGGGGGATGAAGGGGTGGTATTCGGAAACTTCGCGCGCAGCCTGATCGTCTCCCACCACGTGGGAGCCCGCTACCGAGGCCGCCGCCGAGACGGAGGCGACGATCGCCGCGAGCGGGCCCGTCGCCGTGAGCGCGCCCGCCGGCGTTTCCGCCGCGCAGCCGCTGGGAACCGCGGCGCCCACCGAGGAGAGCTCGCAGATCGTTTCGTGGGTCCGTCTGGCGGCCGCACGCCGGGCCGTCGCGGCCGCTGCCGCCTGAGCGCTTTCGATGACCGGGGAGATCGGTTCGACGGAGCCGGTCACGACGAGGGGCGCCCCCGTCGTCAGCTGTTCGGGTTCGGAGGTGGCGCTGGAGAGGGCGTGCGCACCGGACGCGGCGGGTGATTCGCCGCCGTTATGGGCCGGCGAGCCTTCTGATGATTCTACGACCGGCGCCTTGACCGGCGCTTCGAGTTCCGCCGGCGGTGGTTTCGGCGCTTCGGTGTTTTCGCCGCCTGCCTGGGTGGTCACCGTTTCGATCACCGGGGTCACCGTTTCGAGCACTTCCTGTACCACCGGCACTGTCACTTCTATGACCGGCGGCGGGGTTTCTTCCACCGGCGGCGTAGTTTCTTCTTTTACTTCTGCGGGCGCGACTTCTTCCGCGGGGGGGACCTGTTCCGCCGGCGCGGCCTGTTCCGCGGGCGGCACTGGTTCCACCGGTGCGACTTCTTCCGTCGGCGCAGGAGCCGGTTCGGATTCGGGCGCCGGCGGCTGTTGTTCGGGTGCGCCGGGTGCTTCCGCGGTTTCGGCTCCGGTCTGCGAGCCGTTTTCGACGCCTTCGGCCTGGGCCGTGGGGGCGAGCAGCAGCGCGAGCATGAGGAGTGCCACCAGGGGCAGGAGACGGGCCGCCGCCGCCAGGTTTGACGCCGCTTGGACGTCAGGAACCACCCGAGCTTCCCTCGCCGTTTTACGGATGCCCATCGACTAAAGATATCCCTCTGGGCAAGGCGGGAGCGCCACGTGCGGGCTTGCACTCGGGAGACGCCCGAGCGCCGGCTCGTCACTTCCCCTTCACCAGCTCGGCTTGGTAGGGTGGCCGCGCCGTTACAAGGACGATGATCCGGTGGAGGTGTCCGTTGGGCCGTAGGCGTTCCCCAGTGGCAGTCGCTCTCGTATTCGTGCTGCTGCTCGCGGCCGCGACGTCGGCTTCGGCAGTGGAAAACGGCGCTTCGCTGCGAGCTCGCGCGTCCAAGGGTGGGCACCTCGAGGTGGACCCCCCGATCGGCCACGCCAAGCCCTCGGGCTTCCGGGGAGCTCTCGCCCAGCCCGGTCCCTCACCCTGGGAACCGCTGGCTCACCCGCCTTCGTTCATCCCAGGCACGATGCTGTTGGCCAGCGACGGCACGGTGCTCGTCCACGAAGAGCCCGAAACCGGCGGCACCCGGGCCTGGTACCGGCTGACGCCGGACTCGCAGGGCAGCTACGCGGACGGCACATGGAGCAAGCTCGCCTCGATGCCCAGGGGCTACGAACCGCTGTACTTCGCCTCGGCGATCCTGCCCGATGGGCAGATGATCGTGGAGGGAGGCGAGTACAACGGGGAAGAAGGCGTCTGGACCGATAAAGGGGCCATCTACAACCCCGTCAAGAATTCCTGGCGCCCCGTCTCGCCGCCTCCCGGGTGGGAAAACATCGGTGACGCCCAGAGCGACGTGCTCGCCAACGGGACCTTCATGCTCTCCCAGGCCTGCCAGAACTGCCTCTCGGAAAGCTTCTCGCTGACGACCGACGACGCTTTCTTCAACGAAACCGGCCTCAGTTGGACCGTGATCTCCGGACAGGGCAAGAACGACCCCAACGACGAGGAGGGCTGGACGCTCGAGCCGAGCGGGCAGCTGCTGACCGTAGACACCTGGCTGACCCCCACGACCGAGCTGTTCACGCCGGCCAGGACGAGCTGGAGCTCGGCCGGCAACACCGTGACCTCCCCGGTCAACAGCCCCGAGGTGGAGATGGGCCCGCAGGTCGAGATGCCCGGCGGCAACACCTTCGTGGTGGGAGGCGGGACGAGCAGCGAGATCGCCCCCGAACCGTGCACGACCAAGACGCCCGCGGCAACGGCCCTCTACGACTACGCCGCCGGCAAGTGGAAGAAGGGGCCGTCGATCCCGACCACGGAAGGCATGCAGTACGACAGTGCCGACGGGCCGGGGTCGGTGCTGCCGGACGGGAACGTGCTGTTCGATGTGAGCCCCTGCGTCTACAGCTCGCCTCTCGCCTTCTACCTCTATAACGCCGCCTCCAACAGCCTCAGCCCCGTTCCGGACATCCCCAACGCCGAAAACGACTCGACCTACTACACGCGCATGCTGGCGCTGCCCAACGGGCAGGTGCTGTTCAACGACGGCAGCGAAGAAATGGAGGTCTACACCGCCGGCGGAACTCCAGACCCGTCCTGGGCGCCGGCGATCCAGTCGATCAGCACAACGGTGATCAAGGCCGGAAAGACCGCTGCCCTGAGCGGCTCACAGCTCGCCGGCCTCGATCAGGGCGCCGCCTACGGGGACGACGTGCAGGACAACACCAACTTCCCGCTCGTGCGGATCACCAACTCGGCGAGCGGCGTGGTCACCTACGCTCGCACCAGCCATTGGAGTTCGGTGTCGGTCGCCCCCGGCGCCACGTCCTCGACGGAATTCACGGTTCCCAAGACGACGCCGCCTGGCGAAAGCAGCCTCGTGGTTGTCGCCAACGGAATCGCCTCGGCCCCGGTGACGGTGACGATCCGCTGAGCGTTCCAGGCGCGCGAAGCGCCCCCGACAGCCTCATTTCGCGCGTGCTGCTGCCGCCTTACCGGCGGCTTTGACCGCCCGCCCGGCGGATTTAGCGGCCTGAGCGCCTGCCCGGCCGGCCTGCTTGGCGGCGCTCTTGGCGTCTTTGCCCGCCTCCTTGGCCGCGGTGCCTTTACGTGTCGCAGCTCCCTTCTTTGCCGCTGCGGAGCGTTGTGCTGCGGTCTGCCGGGCCATGTCGGCCTCCTGTCTGGTCGGGGTCTGATTGCCCATTACCCCGCGGGCACCGTCTAGCGCTGTCTGCCGCGCTTAAACGATCGGCGGTTTTCTACCGATAAGGCACCATGTCTGCGACCGCCGCTCCCATCACGGCTGCCGCGCGCGAGGTCGCGGCCTTCCGCCGCTGGCGCCACGTGTGGGCCGCATACGGTGTCCTCACGGCCCTCTTGGTGGCTTACCTCGGCCTGCTGATCGCCAACCCCGGCCGGGAATACCTCACCTGGCTCGACGGCTGGAGCGTCGATGGGCTCGAGCTGATTGCAAGCGGTCTGTGCCTCGCCCGGGCGGCCACACGCACCCAGGGTCGCGCCGTGCCGCTGATGCTCGGCTGTTCGCTGCTGGCCTGGTCGCTCGGGGACACGGTCCTGACGATCGAGTCTGTTGGGGGGGCCACGCCACCGACGCCCTCCTACGCCGACGGCTTCTACATCGGGTTCTTCCCGCTGGCCTACGTGGCGCTGGTCCTCTTCATGCGCGGCGAGGTCCGCCAGCTGAACAGCCCGAGCTGGCTGGACAGCGTGGTGGCCGGTCTCGGTGCCGCCTCCGTCTGCGCCGCCTTCGCCTTCAAGTCGGTTCTCTCGGCGACCGGGGAAAGCAAGCTCACCGTGGTCACCAACCTGATCTACCCCGTGGGCGATCTCCTGCTGCTGGCGCTCGTCGTGGGGAGCACCGCCATGCTCTCGGGCCGGCGCAAGGCGCCATGGATGCTGCTCGCGTCGGGAATGGCCATCAACGTCGTCGGGGACACCTTCAACCTGCTCGGCTCGGCATCGGGCGCCGCCCATGTGGGCGCGGTCGTCAATGGGATCGCCTGGCCCGCCTCGATCGTGCTGATGTCCATGGCTGTCTGGATCCCCAGCGGGTTCTCCGACCCGCGGGCGCTTCCCAAGCCGACGGGCTTCCTGCTTCCGGGGCTGGCGACCGCCGCGGCCCTGCTCGTGCTGGTCCTGGCGGCCTTCGGCGTGGACGCCATCAACCATGTCGCCGTGGGTCTGGCGACGCTCACCCTCGCGGTCGTGGGCATCCGTCTGGCGGTCTCCCTGCGCAGCCTGCGGATCCTGACCCAGCGCCACGAGCAGCGCTCGGTCACCGACTACCTGACCGGTCTCGGCAATCGCCGCTACCTGTTTCACGTCCTCAACTCGTTCTTCGCCGAGGAGAATGCGGCGGGAGACGGACGCAGTCTGGCGTTCCTGTTCATCGACCTGAACCGCTTCAAGGAGATCAACGACTCCTTCGGCCACCGGGCAGGCGACGAAATCCTGCGTCAGATGGGCGAGCGATTGGGCAGCGCCATCCGGCCCAGCGACACCCTGGTCCGCCTCGGCGGCGACGAGTTCGCGGCGGTGCTGTTGGACACGGACGCCGCCACCGCAGAAGCGGTCGCGACCAGGCTCACCGAAAGCCTCGAGATTCCGTTCGCGCTGGACACGGTCAGCACCCAGATCGAGGCCAGCATCGGGATCGCCCTGGCACCCGATCACGCGACGGACGCCGCGGCCCTGGTGGCCTGCGCGGATCTGGCCATGTACCAGGGCAAGGCCCTGCACCAGCCGTTCGTCATGTATGAACAGGACTTCCAGAACAGTGGCGATCTGCTGGTTCTCGCGGAGGAGCTCAGCGCCGCGATCGAGCGCGGCGAGCTACGGGTCCACTTCCAGCCCCAGCTCGATCTGCGGACCGATGAGATCATCGCCTGCGAGGTTCTGATCCGCTGGATGCACCCGACGCTCGGCCTGATTCCGCCGATGAAGTTCCTCCCGATCGCAGAGCAGGTCGGCCTGATGGGCTCGCTGACCAAGTGGGTCCTCGCGCAGGCTCTGGAGCAATGCGCCGTCTGGCGCGAGGCCGGCGGGTCGACCACGATCTCGGTGAACGTCTCGCCGACCAACCTGCTCGAACCGGGCTTCATCGAGATGGTCAAGGCGCAGCTCGCCGCCAACTCGCTCCCGCCCGAGTCGCTGGTGCTGGAGATCACCGAGACCTCGATCATCACGGACTTCGACCGCGCTCAGGCGGTCATCGCGGAGCTCTCGGAGTTCGGCGTCGCGGTTTCCGTGGACGACTTCGGCACGGGGTTCACCTCGCTTGCCTACCTCAGCAGCCTGGCGGTCCGCGAGTTGAAGCTCGACCGGACCTTCACGACCCATGTAGCCAAGCGCGACAAGCAGCTGGTGCGCTCCACGATCGCACTGGGTCACGCACTCGGGCTTCGGGTGGTCGCGGAGGGAGTCGAAGACGCCGAGACGCTGGCCCTGCTCAGCGAGCTCGGCTGCGACATCGGCCAGGGCTACTTCATCGGGCTGCCCGAACCGGCGCCGCCGGGGCAGCCCGTCCCGGGGGGCGAGCTCACCGAGCTCGCCCAGGAGGTGAAGGCAACTTCCACGGAGCGCCCCGCGAGCCACGAAGCGGTGCGCCAGACCGAGAAGCTCGAGGACGTCAGCGACCTGTCCGCCTGAACGGAGGTCTTGAGCCGGGCAACCCCCTGCGAGGATGGCGCGATGGCGTCCTCGCAGATGTCCCGGCTGCTGCGCAAGCAGGGCTTCAAGCGTTACTTCGCCACGGTCGCCGCGGCACGCGCGACGGGCACCATGTTCAACGTCTCGGGCGTCCTTCTGGTCCTCGAGCGCACCCATGATCTGACGCTCGCGGGGATCGTCATCGCGGCCGCCTCCCTACCGGCGGCCGTCACCGGCCCGTTCCTCGGCGGCTGGCTCGACGTCACCTCGAACCGGCGCCGGCTGCTCGTACTCGACCGGGCGATGACGGCCGGCGCCCTGCTGGCGATGCTGCTGCTTGCCGGGCACGCGCCGGACTGGCTGCTGCCGCTGGCGGCACTGCTCTACGGGGCCACCTCACCGCTCTCCTCGGGTGCCTTCTCGGCGGTCCTTCCGGAGGTGGCGGGGATGGAGCTGCTCGATGCGGCCAACGCCTTCGAAGGGGCCAGTATCAACGCCGCCTTCATCGTCGGGCCGGCCCTGGCCGGGCTGATCGTCGCGGGCGCGGGAGCCGCCGCGGCGATCGATCTGCAGATCATCACCGGCCTGGCCCTGGCGCTGGCGATCGCAGGGGATGAGACGTTTGAGCGCCGGCCGGTACGAACCGAGGCCGGCCCCTCAGGCGTGTTGAACGCCGTCGGGCAGGGGCTCCGAGCCACCTGGCAGATCAAGCCGCTGCGCTGGAACATCACGATCGATGTCTTCTACGTGCTCGCCTGGAGCACGCTCAGCATCGGGTTTCCGGCCTATGCGATCTCGGTCGGCGCCGGTGCGCATGTGGCCGGCTACATGTGGGCAGCGGTCGCGGCCGGCTCGATGGTGGGCGGGTTCGCCCTGGCCGGCCGGCCAGCTGCCCTCCAGCCACGCTTCCTGATCGGCGGCTACTTCCTGGCGATGGCCCTGTCCGCCGCCATTTGGCCGCTGGCCGGCAGCGTGGGGGTGGCCCTCGGCCTGATCTTCGCGACCGGCGTGCTCGACGGTCCCGGGCTCGTCGGGTTGATCTCGATCCGCCAGCGCCTGGCCCCGCCGCAGGTCCGCGCTCAGATCTTCTCCACCGCCAGCAGCCTGCACTCTGCGGTCATCGCCATCGGCGCGGCCGGGGCCGGTCTGTTCCAGCGCGCTTTTGGCACCGACGCGACGCTTCTGGTCTGGGCGGCGCTGATCGGCCTTGCGGGTGTGATCGCGCTCGTCAGCCAGACCGAGCCGAGCGCAGCGGATCCCATTACAGAAAGCACCGTCCCTCACCGCGGTAGGTGAGCACCTCCTCCACGATCTCCCGGCCCTCGAGCAGGTAGAGGGCGTTGAACCGCTCGCACAGCTCTCCGGCCTTGGTGTGGCGGAAGTAGACGTTCGCGCCGATCTGCAGCCCGTCGGCCGCCCGACCCCTCAGGGGCGTCTGCACCTCGCCGGTGCCCTCGAGCGGATCCAGTTTCAGCCCCGGTGGCAGATAGGGCGTTGGCATCCGGTCCTTCCCGCCCGGACCCGAGGCCAGGTAGCCACCGCCGAGCGCCGTCACGATGCCGGGGCCCGGGCGCCGGGAGACGGGCTGCGCGAAGATCGCCGCCGGCTGGAGGCGAAATGCGGAGTAGTTGTCAAACAGCGTCGGCGCATAGAAGCCCGAGCCGGCCGTGGCCTCCGTCATCGCCGGCTCGCTTGCCACGAGCTCGAGGTCGCCCGTGCCGCCGGCGTTTACGAACTCCAGCGGTGCGATGGCGCAGACAGCCGCGACGGCCGCCGCGCGGCGCTCGCGCAACTCGGCGTGTGAGGCCCGCTGCATGCGTGAGATCACGAGGCTCCTCAGGCGCTGCCCCGCGATCCTGTCTCCCTGCCCGGCGATGTGGCCCTCGTAGGACATCATCCCCGCCAGCTTCAACCCGGGCCGGCCCACGATCGTCTCGGCCAGCCCGACGGCCTGCTCGACCGTATGGACCGGCGTGCGCTTGGGGCCGATCTTCAACCGCTCGCGGGCGGTCCAGAAGGAAGCGTCGAAGTCCAGGCACACCCTGATCGGCGCGGCGCCCCGGCCGAGTACCGATTCGATCAGCTCGAGGTGCTCGGATGAGTCGACCATCACCACCGGTGCTCCCTCGGGGTTCTCCGCGGTGAGGGCGGCCAGCTCGCGCAGGGCGGCCCGGTCGCCTGTCGGGTAGGCCAGCAGCAGGTTCTCAAAGCCCTGGCGCGCCAGCCACAGGGTCTCGGGCAGGGTGAAGGTCATCAGCCCGCGGTAGCCGGGGTCGCGCTCGATGATCCGGCGCAGGAGCGCCCGGCAGCGCAGCGACTTGGAGGCGACACGGATGGGCTTGCCCGCGCTCCGCCGGAGCATGTCGGCCGAGTTCGACCACATGGCGTCCATGTCCACGAAGGCAAACGGCGCTTCGATGCCCGCGAAGGCGCTCTCGTAGCGGCTCAGGCGCTCGGCGGCGGAGAACATCAGACGCCCGCGACGGGGCCGAGGACCCGCCGGGTGTAATCGTTGGTGAACACGCCATCGGGATCGAACCGGGCACGCACGTCCTGGAAGTGCTGCCACTGCGGATAGCGCTCACGCAGCGTTGCGGCCGACTGGTGGTGGCGCTTGCCCCAGTGCGGCCGGCCGCCGTAGGAATCCATGATCTCCTCGAAGCCTCTGAAGAAGCTCTCAAACTCCATGCCGCGGTACTGGTGGGCGGCGATGTAACAGGTCTCCCGTTCGTGGGCCGTGGAAAGCAGCGCGTCATCGCCGGCCGAGAAGCGGACCTCGAACGGAAACAGGATCGGCAGTCGTCGTCGTTCGATCAGCTCCATCGCCCGCTCGAGCGCCTCGCGCGCGTGCGCGCGTGGGATCGCGTACTCGGTCTCGTTGAAACGGACCTTGCGCGGTGTCGCATAGACCCTGTAGCCGTGGTCGCGGACACGGGCCTCCGACATCGCCGAGGCGATCAGCCGGTTCAGCCGCGGCACCTGCCGCGGCAGGCGCCGTCCCGCGCGGCAGATCATCTCGAGGGCGGCGTTCTCGACCAGCTGCTCCTGAAACAGGCGCTGCAGGTGGCGAGTGGGCCGCGGAGGGAGGTTGCTGCGCTGCGTCGAGCGGGTCATCGCGGTGCGTGTATAGGGCCAGAGGAAGAACTCGAAGTGGTCGTTGCCGTCGATGTGCTCATCGAGGTGATCGAGGACCTCGCTCAGCGGCAACGGGGCATCGTGACGGTCAAGCGTGTACAGGGGAACGCATTCGACGGTCACCTGCGAGGCGATTCCCAGCGCCCCCAGCGAGACGCGCGCAGCCAGCAGGCCCTCCGGGTCGGACTCGCGGCTCACCTCGACGATGTTCCCCGAGGCGCTCACCAGGCGCATCCCAACGACGCGCGTCGAGAGGTTGCCAAAGCGCGCGCCCGTCCCATGGGTCGACGTCGCCAGGGCGCCGGCGAGCGCCTGGGCGTCGATGTCGCCCTGGTTCTCGAGCGCCAGCCCATGGCGCGCGTTGAGCGGGCCCAGGGCATGCAGCTTGATGCCGGCCTGCACGGTCACGAGACGGGCGGCGGTGTCGACGGCGATCACGCGCTGCATCCTCGAGGTGTCGATCATCAAGCCCTCGGTGCAGGCAATGTCCGTGAACGAGTGCCCGCTGCCGACGGCGCGGACCTTCAGCCCGCGAGCCGCCGCCCCGGCCACGGCCTGCACGAGCTCCTCCTCGCTGGACGGCCTTGCGATCTGCGCCGGTGCGCAGCGCTCCACGCCCGACCAGTTCCTCCAGACATGGGGCATGGCGCTCACCCTAGTCAAACCTCGCAGGCTGCCCCCACGGGCCGATCGCTCGGCCGGCCCGCCACCCGCGTGGGCTCAGCGGGGCTCGAGCAGCGCGGCCAGCCGGTCCACCTCGGTGACCGTCACCGTCAGCTCCGGGTGGCGCAACAGCCCTGTCGGATCCAGGCAGCGCACCGGCTGCACGAACGAGATCAGGACGCCGCGCACGCCGTTGGTCGCGAACGTCAGGCCTCGGTCGGTGACCGCGAGCCGTGCCGGGCCGGCGGTCTTCAGGAACGCGTAGGGCCCGGTGATGCTCACCGCCCGGATGTTTGCCAGCGGGGTCGAGACCCGCCATCGGCCGAACCGTGAGCGCAGCCCGTCGGAGCCCACCTCAAGCCAGGCCGTATCCGGGGTGATTCCGAACACGCGGGCCGGGCGCCTGTATGCGTCGGCGAAGTCGAAGCTGAATCGCTCATCCGGGGTCACCGTTCAAGCGTAGGGGTTCGGGCAGCCGCCTGCGAACCGGTTGGCGCGGCGTCCCGCGTTTGTTTCCATCGCGGCGAGGCGGGTATCAGATCAGTCGAACGAAAGGAGGAAAGGGAATGATCGTTGCACTAATAGTTCTGCTGCTGATCCTGGCGATCGCCGGCGGGGTGGCTGTCAACCCGCTGCTCTTCTTGATCGCCCTGCTTGCAGTCTTCGTGTTCCTCGGGAACGGCCGGCGCGGCACCGCATTGTGACCCTGCAGCGACGGGGCCGTGCCCTTTGCCGGGCTCGGCCCCGTTCGCTTTCAGCCTCCGTCCCACTGTGCGTGCTCAGAGCTTCGACGCGGCGTCCTTCAGCAGCTGGACCATCGAGCCACCTTCGGTGAATTCGATGGTCATCTGCGCATTGAGCACCTCGAGGTAGCCGTAGCCGCTCTCGCCGCTGAAGCCGAATTCCGCGCGGCTGCCAACACCGTGTAGGACAGCCCTCGTGAACCCGGCGGGCCAGTGTCTGGCCGGAGCGGGCCTGTGGTGCGCCTTGATCAGTTTCTCGATCTGCCTTTCCACCGCGTGGCCCCGCGCGACAACGAGCGTGGCGCTGGAGATCCGGTAGCAGCCGCCCTTGGGCGCGGCGATCCCGGCTTCGGAGAGGCGCAGGACGTTGGCGATGCATTCGGTGCCGATCTGGCCTTCGGTGAAGAGCCGCGTGCCCCCCGCTGGCCCGTCGGCGGCGAGGCCTGCAAATTTGCAGCTGCTCGTCTGGAAATCCTGGCTCGCGGGGCTCGCGGAGACTTCCTCCAGTTCGTCTTTGAAGTCAGCCGGAGCCAGCACCGCACTACAGGGCTTCAGCGCCACCAGGTGGAGCGCTTTGGAGGTTCGGGCCGGGCTTGCCGAGGCCACCGGCGCGAGGCCGCCCAGCCCGGCGAGGAGGGTGGATGCCAACGCCGCTGCGAGGTGCCTGCTGGACATGCTCTGCCTCTTTCCTGATCGGTTGGCCCCTTGGGCGCCGAGTCTAGGTGAGAGCCGTGCTCACGCGTCGAAGCCGCCCTTCCCGGGCCCAGGGCCCCGGGACCCGGCGCCTGCGGCTCAGGCGTCGGCGGGAGTGCCGGCTGCCGCCTCGAGGACGGGCTCTCCCGTGGCCGGCTCTGTGGCGTCGAGGGGCTCTGCGTCCCATGCCGGCCGATCGAGTGGCGCAAGCTTGCGCGCGTCCTTCTTGGCCTTCTTGTCAACCCGTCGCTCGCGAAGCCTGTTTTCACGCATGAGCTTCGCCATCGTGGTCTTCTTCTTGGCGCCTGAGGCCATGTCTGTCAACTCCCTCTCCTGGGCCGGCCCGGGCATGGCCCGGGCCGCCGTGGTGGCGTTCGAAAACTGCACGCTCCTCGAGCGCCTACCCACGATGGTAGTGGTGAGGCGGTCCGGGCTGGGACTTGATCGTCAGCCGGTGGCGCGTGACGCGGCCCGGCTTGCCGGGGCTCTCGGTCGTGATCAGGAGGGTCGTGCCCAGGTGTTTGTGCGGCGCAGGAGCTTTGCGGCGCCAACCGAGGGCGAGGGCAGGTAGGAGACGGTGCAGCTCGAGATCCCGTCTCGGGCGGGCGCTTCAGAGCGTGCGGGTCACCTTGCTCAGGCCGAAGGGGGCATCGACGGGGAGGCCCCGACCCAGGGCCACCTGAGCCGCGAGGGCCTGAGCGGGGAGGATCGCGACGAGCGGGCTGAGCCATTCGGCGACCTCGGCCAGCGCCACGGTATGGCACCCGCTCGCGAAGGCCGCCGCGGGCGCGTCCGTGATCAGCAGGCGCTCGGCTCCGCGGGCGGCGCCCTCCCGCTCGGCCTCGATGACGCTTGAAAGCGCCGGGCCGGTCACGGCGAAGGCGATCAGCGGGCTCTCGTGCCCCAGGACCGCCACGGGGCCGTGCATCAGATCGGCCGGGGAGTAGGGCTCGGCCGCGATGCCGGTCAGCTCCTTGATCTTCAGCGCCGCCTCGAAGGCCGTCGCATAGTTAGGGCCGCGGCCGGCCAGGGCGCAGCGGTCCCCCGCGCCGAGCAGCTCTGCGCCGGAGCCGATCCCCAGTTCGAGCTGGGTCTGCATGGCCGCCGCGACATGCTCCAGGTCCCGCCGCAGCGAGAGCTCGCCTGAGAGCTCGGCGGCCAGAGCGGCGACCGCCGCAAGCGAGGCCGTGTAGGTCTTTGTCGCCGCGACCGAGCGCTCCGCGCCGGCGTCGATGTCGATCGTGACCTGCGCCGCCCGCGCGAGCGGAGAGCCGGGGACGTTGGTGAGCGCGACAGTGAGCTGGCCCTGTTCGCGAGCCTCCTCCACGACCGCACAGACGTCCGGCGACTGTCCCGATTGGGAGATCCCGATCACAAGCGTCCGGTGCAGGTGCGGGCCGCCTCCGTAGAGAGTGGTGAGTGACGGTGTGGCGAGAATGACCGGCAGCCGCAGGAAGCGCCCGAACACATGCTGGGCGTAGCGGGCCGCGTTGTCGGAGGTTCCACGGGCGGCGATCAGGACCTGACGAACGTCGGCCGAACGTGCGGTGCGGGCCGCCAGCGCGATCGCCCCGTGGGGGTCTTGCAGCAGGCGCTCGACGACCCCCGGCTGCTCGGCGAGCTCCTGCTGAAGGTGGGCGTCGCTCATGAGGCGGGTGCGGCCCTTCGCCGGCGGGGGCGCCCACCGGTTGACATTCTGCTTGCCAGATCGCTACATTCCATTCTGGTAAGGGAGTCTAACCAGATTGGGGACGGGACATGAAGGTAGGCGCGCTGATAACGGCCGGGCTCCTGACAGCGGCATTCGCGCTGGCCGGCTGCGGTGGATCGGGATCGTCGAGCTCGGGCGGAGCGTCGGCAAGCGGCGGTGAAATACCGGTCTTCAACCCGGCGCAGAGGGTGACGGTCACCTATTGGGTCCCGTTCACGGGGGGTGAACTGAATCTCCTCAAAAAGGTCATCGGCGGTTTCGAAAAGGCCTACCCGAACGTCAAGGTCAACGTCGTGGGGAACATCAACGACGACAAGATCATCGCGGCCGCCCACTCGGGCAATGTCCCGGACGCGGCGCTCTCCTTCACGACCGACAACACCGGTGTCTTCTGCCGCGACGGCACATTTGTGAACCTCGGCCCGGTGATCGCCCGCGAAAAACTCGACGTCGGCGACTTCCCCGAAGCCCAGCGCAAGTACACCGAATACAAAGGCACCCGTTGCGTGCTGCCGGCGATGGCCGACGTTTACGGCCTCTACTACAACAAGACGCTGCTGGCCAAGGCGGGCATCTCGGGTCCGCCCAAAACGGTCAGCGAACTCACCGAAGACGCCAAGAAGCTGACGGTCCGCTCGGGCAACACCTTCAAGACGGTCGGCTACACGCCGTTTGCCGGCTTCTATGAGAACGCCGCCGCCCACTACGCGCCCGCGTTCGGTGCGGGCTGGGAAAGCGCGCCCGGGAAGTCGGCGCTCGGCACCGATCCCGGATGGGCCGAAGAGGCCGAATGGATCAAGGGGCTGGTCGACTATTACGGGCACAGCGCGCTGGTCCGCTTCCAGGCCGGCGCGGGCGGTGAGTTCACCTCCTCAAACGCCTTCATGACCGGCAAGCTGGCCATGAGCATCGACGGCGAGTGGCGCACGGCCCTGATCAAGAGCGAAGCGCCGAGCCTGCAATACGGGACGGCGCCGCTGCCTGTCGCGGACAACAAGACCGAACTCTATGGCGGCGGCTACACAACCGGCAACATCACGGGGATCCCCAAGGGTGCTCAGCACCCTGCTGCCGCATGGGAGCTGATCAAGTACCTGGCAACGAACGTCAAAGCGCAGGTGGAACTCTCCGAAGACCTCGGCAACGTCCCCACCTGGAGCCCGGCGCTCGAACAGGCCAAGGCCGTGGCGAGCCCACAGTTCCAGACGTTCCTGAAGATCTTCGCCAATCCCCACACGACGACCACGCCGATCACACCGGCCGGCGAAGCGAGCCAGCAGACGGTCGAACGGTTCTTCGAGAAGTACCAGGCGGGCGAAGGCGGCGAACTGAAAAAGGGCCTTGAAGGAGTGGCTTCCCAGATCGACGCCCAGGAAGCGCAGGCCGGCGGCGGCGGCGTTCCGTGAGCGCGGTAGCGGCGGGGGACCCGCGCCTGCGGGCCCGCCGCCGCAGTCACTGGCGGCGCCGGCGCACCGTGGCGGCGCTGCTGGCGCCCTGGGCGATCGGCTTCAGCGTCTTCTTCGCGTACCCGCTGCTGGCCAGCATCTACTACTCATTCACCCACTACGACCTGCTCTCCTCGCCCAAATGGCTGGGGTTGCGCAACTACGAATACCTGTTCAACAGCGACCCGCTGATCTGGACGGCCGTCAAGAACACGCTGTGGCTGATCGTGGTGATGGTCCCCGCGCAGGTGCTGTTCGCTCTGGGTGTCTCGATGCTGCTGTCCCGCGCGCGCCTGGGCTCGGGCGTCCTGCGCACGATCTTCTATCTGCCGGCGCTGGCTCCGATCGTGGCCTCGACACTCGGCTTCGTCTATCTCTTCAACCCCGCCACGGGGCCTGTCAACACGATCCTCTCGCTGTTCGGGATCGAAGGGCCGCTGTGGCTGAACGGTCCCGGCACGGCCAAGCCGACGCTCGTCCTGCTCTCGCTGTGGGGTATCGGCAACACCTTGATCATCTTCCTGGCGGCGGTCTTGGATGTTCCCCGGCACCTGCTCGAGTCGGCCGAGCTGGACGGTGCCGGGCCCTGGCGGCGTTTCATCCACGTGACCCTGCCGACGATCAGCCCGGTCCTGCTGTTCGCGATCGTCATCGGCGTCATCGACGCGCTGCAGTACTTCACGCAGGCCTTCGTTGCGGCGAGCGTCGCCCAGGGCGGGCAGGCCGGTGAATCGGTGACCGGCCTCGGCTACCCCCAGGGCTCGACGCTCTTCTATCCCATCTACCTCTACGAACAGGCCTTCACGCGCTTCAACATGGGCTACGCCTCGGCGATGTCCGTCGTGATGCTCATCGTCGCACTCGGACTGACGCTGCTGATCCTGCGCAACTCCAGGCGCTGGGTCTACTACCAGGGCGCGGGAGACTGATGGCCGCCACCGACGCCGCCGCCGCGTCGCTCGCGCCACCGACATTGCGCCGTCGCCGCCGCAGCCGGCGGGAGTGGCTGCTGGTGGTCGCCGAGCACAGCCTGCTTATCGCAATCGCGATCGCCTTCATCGCCCCGATCGTCTTCATCCTCCTGACCTCGCTGATGACCAACCACCAGGCGCTCTCGACGGACCTGTGGCCGCAGCCGTTCAAGTTCGAGAACTTCATCCAGGTCTTTCGCGACGAGCCGGTCGCCAAATACGCGCTCAACAGCTTTCTCTACGCCTCCCTGGCCACACTGGGCGTGCTCGTCTCAAGCATCCCCGCCGCCTACGCGCTGGCGGTGCTCAAGTGGCGCGGCCGCGGCGTGGTCATGGTGCTGGTCCTGGTGGCGATGATGCTGCCCGAACAGGTGACGATCATCCCCGTCTACGTGATGTTCGCGAAGCTTCACCTGGTGGGCTCGATCGCGCCGCTGATCATCCCCAACTGGTTCGGCGACGCCTTCTCGATCTTCCTGCTGCGCCAGTTCTTCCTGACGATCCCATCCGAGTATGCCGATGCCGCACGGGTCGACGGCTGCGGCGAGCTGCGGATCCTCACCAATGTCTACCTCCGCCTGGCCAAGCCCGCGATCGCGGCTGTGGCCCTGTTCAGCTTCTTCTATTGCTGGAACGACTTCTTCGGCCCGCTGATCTACACCGGGGAAACGCCGGGCCACTGGACGCTGTCGGTGGGCCTTGCGCAGTTCCGCACCCTGCATCAGGTCCAGTGGAACCTGACGATGGCGGCCACACTCTTGTTCATGGCGCCGGTCATCGCCCTGTTCTTCGCCGCACAGAAAGTCTTTATCGAGGGTGTCACGCTGACGGGGGTCAAGGGATGAGCATCAAGGTGGCCGTCATCGGCGGCGGCTCGACCTACACGCCCGAGCTCGTCTCGGGCCTCTCGGCCGAGCGCGAGCGCCTGGAGGTGCGTGAGCTGTGGCTCGTGGACCCCGACCGCGAACGGCGTGCGGTCGTTGGCGGCCTGGCCGCACGGATGCTCGACAGGCAGGGTTTCGGCGGGCGCCTCGAGGTGACCGAGCAGCTCGACCGGGCCCTCGAGGGCGCCGATGTGGTGCTGCTGCAACTGCGGGTGGGCGGCCAGTCGGCGCGGCTCTCCGATGAGACGATCCCGCTGCGCTGCGGCTGCATCGGGCAGGAGACGACCGGCGCCGGCGGTTTCGCCAAGGCGATGCGCACGGTCCCCGTGGTGCTGGAGATCGCGGAGCGCGTACGCGAGCTGGCCGCCGATGACGCCTGGATCGTGGACTTCACCAACCCCGTCGGGATCGTGGTGCGGGCGCTGCTGGACGCCGGTCACCGGGCGATCGGGCTGTGCAACGTGGCGATCGGCTTCCAGCGCGAGATCGCGGGCATCTACGGCGTCTCGCCGCAGGCGGTCCTGGTGGACCAGGTCGGCCTCAACCATCTCACCTGGATCCGGCGGGTGCTGATCGAGGGCCGTGACGTCCTGCCTGAGATCCTCGAGCTTCACGCCGAGCGCCTGGAGGACCAGACGGGCATGCCGGCCACGCTGATGCGGCTGCTGGGGGCCCTGCCCTCCTACTACCTGCGCTATTTCTACATGCACGACCGGGTCCGCGAGGAGCAGCACCGCGAGCCGCCTCGAGCGCAGGTGGTGGCCGAGATCGAGCAGGAGCTGCTGGCGCTCTACCGTGACCCGGCCCTGACGAGCAAGCCGGCCGTGCTGGAGAAGCGCGGCGGCGCCTTCTACAGCGAGGCCGCAACGCAGCTCGTCGGCTCGTTGATGGCCGGTACCGGCGACATCCAGATCGTCGACGTGCGGGCCGGTGATTCGATGCCCGGGTTCGCCGCCGACGATGTCGTCGAGCTGCCCGCGCGGATCACCACGGCGGGGGCCGAGCCGCTGCCTCAACCGGCGCTCGCCCCCGAGCTGCTCGGTCTGGCGCGACACGTTGCGGCCTACGAGCGTCTGACCGTCCAGGCGGCCGTGACCCACGATGTCCAGACAATGCGAAAGGCGCTCCTGGCCCACCCGCTGATCGGCCAGTTCCCGCGCTCGGATGAGGTTCTGATGCTGCTGCAGAAGGCCGAGCAGGAGCGAAGGGCGGCCCTGCGGTGAACGAGCAGCTCATCATTGCGGTGGACGGGGGCAACTCGAAGACCGACCTGGCGCTGCTCAGCGGCGCCGGTGAGCTGCTGGCGCTGGTCCGCGGCGGCGGCTCCTCGCCGCACCAGATCGGACTGCCGGCGTCGATCGAGCTGATCGGGGAGCTCGTCGAGCGGGCCTACGAGGACGCCGGGCTGCAGGCCGGCGCGGCCGAGGTGGCGGTCCTGCTGATGGCGGGTGCGGACCTCGAGAGTGAGGAGCAGGAGCTCCGCCGCCGGGCACTCGGAAAGGGTTGGGCCGAGGTGCTTGAGGTCGGCAACGACACGCTGGCCGTCCTGCGAGCCGGCAGCGAGGAGGGCTTCGGTGTGGCCGTCGTCTGCGGGGCGGGCATCAACGCCTTCGCCCGCGGGACCCGCGGCGAGCAGGCGCGCTTCCTCGCGCTCGGCCCCATATCGGGTGACTGGGGAGGCGGCGCCGATCTCGGCCTGGCGGCCCTCGGCAAAGCCGTCCGCGCCGAGGACGGCCGGGGCCGGCCGACGATGCTGGCCGAGCTCGTCCCGGCCCATTTCCTGCTGGACAGCCCGGCCGAGGTCGCCCTGGCCATCCACCAGCGCGAGCTCGAGTTCGCCCGCCTGGTCGAGCTGGCACCCTTGGTTCTCGAGGCGGCCGACGCGGGCGATTTGCCCTCGCTCGAGCTGCGCGAGCGCCTCGCGGTCGAGATCGTGAGCTTCGCAAGGGCCGCCGCCAAGCGAGCGCTTGAGGGGATGGCGCGATACGAGGTGATCCTCGGCGGAAGCCTGTTGACGGGCTCGGCCGGCCTGGGGGAGCTGGTGATCGCAAAGCTCCGCGAGGAGCTGCCGGCGAGCCATCCGTTGGTCTGCCCGCTGCCTCCGGTCGTGGGCTCGGCGCTGCTGGGGCTGGACGTGCTGGGCGCCGGCGCCGGCGCTCACGCTCGTCTGCGGGACTCCTTTGCCGAGCGGCTGTCCGTCCCGGCTGTGAGCGACGCAGTGAAGGAGGCCACGACATGAGCGACATCCGTTTCGATGCCGCGACGCGCATCTACAGCGGCAATCAGGAGCCGGCCGTGGATGCGCTCGACCTGCTCGTCGAGCCCGGCGAGTTCATGGTGCTCGTCGGGCCCTCCGGCTCGGGCAAGTCGACGGCCCTGCGGATGATCGCGGGCCTCGAGGAGGTCGATTCGGGCGGCATCTGGATCGCCGGGCGCGACGTCACCTGGGATCGCCCGCAGGACCGCGACGTGGCGATGGTCTTCCAGAACTATGCGCTGTACCCGTTCCTCAACGTCGAGGAGAACATCGCCTTCCCCCTGAAGATGGCCAAGGTCGCAAAGCAGGAGCGGCAGGCTCGGGTGCGCGAGGCAGCGGCGCTGCTCGAGCTCGACGAGCTGCTCGAGCGAAAGCCCTCCCAGCTCTCTGGCGGCCAGCGCCAGCGAGTCGCCATGGGACGGGCGATCGTGCGCCAGCCCGCAGCTTTTTTGATGGACGAGCCGCTGTCGAACCTCGATGCGCTGCTACGGGTGCAGATGCGCGCCGAGATCGCCTCGCTGCAACGCCGGCTCGGCGTGACGACGGTCTATGTCACTCACGATCAGGTCGAGGCGATGACGATGGGCTCGCGCGTGGCCGTGCTCCGCGACGGGCGCCTGCAGCAGTGCGCATCACCCAGCGAGCTCTATGCGAGGCCCGCCAACGCGTTCGTGGCGGGCTTCATGGGATCGCCTCCCATGAATCTGATCACCGCCCCGTTGACCCGACCCGGGTCGGTGGAGCTCGGCGGGGCATCGATCGAGCTGCCCGCCGCGGTGGCGGGCGCGGCGGACGGCAAAGGCCTGTCGGAGATCACACTCGGCATCAGGCCCGAGCACCTGACGGCCACCGGCGGCGAGGGCCTGGCGGCTCGTGTGATCACCGTCGAGCACCTGGGTGCCGACTCCCACGCCACCTGTTCGGTGGCGGTGGCCGACAGGGAGTCGCTGCTGGTCGCGCGCAGCCCCGCCGGGCGCGCGCCGGGCATCGACGAGCGTGTAAGCCTGCAGATCGCCGCAGGGGCCGTGCACTGGTTCTCGCCCGGCAGCGGCGAGCGGATCGCCGACGGGGGATGAGCACGGGCGGGGCGCAGGTCTCATCGGCACGGCCACTGCTGCTGCGCCGGATGAACGCGCGGACGGTGCTGGAGATGATCCGCGAGCATGGCCCGGTGTCGCGCGCAGAGATCGCCCGGATCGCCGGGATCTCCAAGCCGACCGTCTCGCTGGCACTTCAGGCCCTGCTCGAGGCCGGTCTCGTACGCGAGGCTCAGGCCGGGGAGGGCGCAGGCCCCACCTACGGAGCGCTCTTCTTCGAGGCCGACCCCGAAGCGGCGGCGGTTCTAGCGATCGACATCGGCGGGCGCTATCTGCGCGTGGCCCTGGCAGACGTGACGGGGGCGATCCGCGCCCGCGAGGATGTCGAGCGCTCATCGGGCTCGGCGGACAGCGTCTTCAGGCTCGTGCCCGCCACCGCCCGGCGGCTGGTCAAAAACGCGGGGATCCGCCCCGAGTGCATCGCCTGCGCGCTCGTGGGGGTGCCCGGTGTAGTGGAGCCTGATTCGGGCCTCGTCAACCTGGCCGAGAACGTGCCCGGCCTCGAGGGCCAGCCCGTGGCCAAGCGCCTGCGGCGCACGCTCAAAGTGCCCGTACGGGTGCTCAACGACGTCAATCTGGCGGCCATCGGCGAGCGCGACCACGGCGCGGGCCGCGGTGTCCAGAGCTTTGTCTTCGTCTCTGTCGGCACCGGCCTCGGCGCCGGCATCGTGCTGGGGGGCGAGCTCCTCGCAGGCAGCCACGGCGCGGCGGGAGAGCTCGACCTGCTGCGCCCTGTCGCCTCGGGCACCGACCCTTCGGCGCCCGCGATCCGCGCCTATGCAGCCGAGCTCGCGGCCGGGCAACCAAGCACCAAGCGGCGCATGGACACGGTCGAGATCTTCTCTCGCGCGCGCGAGGGTGACCCCTGGGCGCTGGGCATCGCCACCGAGGTCGCACGGCGGATCTGCGCTCACATCGTCCCCATCGCCGCCATCATCGACCCCGAGCTCGTCGTCCTGGGCGGGGGCATCGGCAGCAATGGTGATCTGCTGCTGGGGCGCCTGCGCGAGATGCTGGCCGAGGCACTGCCCTACCCGCCGGCCGTGCAGGCCTCCGAGCTCGGCGATCGAGCTGTCATCGCCGGTGCGATCGCGCTGGGGGTCGCCGAGGCGCGCGACTGGGCCTTCGCCAAGGAGCTCTGATGGAGGAGGCCGCGCCCCGCCCCACCGCCCTGCTGCTCTCTCCCCATCCCGACGACGAGCTGCTGGGGGCTCCGGCGCACCTGTTCGACCTGCGCGACGCGGGCTGGCGGATCGTCAATCTGGCGCTCTCGCTCGGCGGCGACGAGCGCCATCGGCCGAGGCGCCTGGAGGAGCTGCGCCTCGCATGCCGGCTGGCCCGCTTCGAGCTGGTCCTTGAGGACGAGGGCTTTTCGATGCCCGACTCACGCTCGCAGGCGGCTGAAGACCCGGCGGCACGCGCCGGTCTTGCCCGCGCGACGGAGCGGGTGTGCGGGCTGGCAGGCCGGTTGAAGGCGAGGTTGCTCGTTGCACCCTCGCCCCAGGACGACCATCCGGCACACGAGTGGACCGGTCGGCTCGCGCTCGCGGCGCTCCGTGCGGGTGCGGCCGAGCGGCTGTGGCTGTGGGGCCTGTGGGCGGATGTGGCGCTCCCCAACTCGCTGTGCGTCTTCGATGAGCGGCGCCTGCAGGAGATCGAACGCGCGCTGGCCGCACACGCGGGCGAGCTTGCCCGCAGCGACTTCACCGCCCTGCTGGGGGCGAGGGCGAGGGCGGGCGGCGTCCTCTTGCCCGAGCGGGTCCTCGGCTATGGAGCCCCGGGGCTGGCGGCCGGGGCGCTGGGGGAGGGGGTCTGCGAGGTGCAGCGGGGAGCCGGCGGAGAGCTTTCGCTAGGAGAGGGACGCGTGTTCGACGCCAGATCCTTCCCGCCCGCGGGGCCCGCCGTGCCGGGACGTCCGGCCGGCTGGCTTGATCGCCCTTCACCGCGCCAGGAGGCTGCCCGCTGACGGTCGGTCAGGAGCCCGGCCCCGCCTGTCCGGCAAGCGCCGCGGCGAGCTCCTCGCGCGAATGGATATCGAGCTTCTGGTAGACGTGGCGGAGGTGGTACTCGATCGTCTTGGGGCTCAGGAACAGAGCCGAGGCGGCCTCACGGGTGGTCCTGCCGCCCGCCAGCAGCAGCCCGATCTGCAGCTCCTGCGGCGTGAGCTCGTCCCTCGTGCTCGGGTCGCGCCGGCGCAGCGTCTCGCCGCTGGCTTCGAGCTCGGCGTGGACGCGCTGTGCCCAGGGCCGCGCGTCGAGCCGCTCGAAGAGCTCCAGTGCGCCGCGCAGCTGCTCGCGGGCCTGCACCCTGTTGCGCCCTCTGCGCAGCCGTTCGCCGTAGGCCAGCCGGGTGCGAGCTGATTCGAATGCGTCGGGGGTCCGACGGTGGCATCCCAGGGCGTCCTCGAACGGCGCGGCGATGTCGCCCTCGCCGGCCAGCAGGCCGGCGCAACGGTGGGCCCGCGCGAGCGACCAGGGCTGGCCCTTCGTCAGTGCGGCGGCGCCGAAATGGCCGCTGACCCGCTGAGCATCCTCGTCCCGACCGAGCCTCACGTAGGCGTCCACGAGGTCAGGGCCCGGTGAGAGGTCGGGGTCGGTGATGCCAAGCTCTGCCAGCAGTCCGAGCTGGCGCTCGAACTGCGTTGCGGCGGCGGCGGGCCGGCCGAGGCCGAGCTCGAGCTCGCCAAGCGCCGCGACGGCCCAGATCTCATAGAGCCGGGCGCCGGTCGCGCGACTCAACGCGAGTGCTTCCTCGGCGTAGAGGCGGCATTCCTCCTCGCGCCCGCGGCGCGCCTGAAGCCAGGCCAGGCCGGAGAGGGCGAAGGCGAGCGCGGTGCGCTGGTCACTCTCTTCGGCCAGCTGAATCGCCTCCCGGTAGGAGGTCTCCGCCAGCGCCCACTGTTCGGTCGTGGCCTGGTCGCGCGCGATCAGGTTGAGCACCAGGGGAAGCGTCCCCAGGGCGCTGCGTGAGCGCGCGCCCGCCAGGGCCCGCGCGAGCAGTGCCCGTCCCGTGGCGGCTTCGCGCAGGAAGATCGGCGCTGCCGCCAGCCAGGGCAGCAGTTGGAGGTCGTTCTGTAGCTCCGGGGCGGCCTCGGCGAGCCCGATAGCCTCGCGGATGCCGGCCGCACCGGCCGCCGAGTCCCCGCCCACGACCTCGGCCATGCCCGCCGCTACCGTGGCGAGGAACCGTGTCCGCTCAGGCGCCCCCGCCTGCAGGCGCGCCCGTGCCAGTGCGGCGATCGCGAGCATCTCAGCCGGCCTGCCGGCATAGAAGCAGGCGTTGACGGCCTCGGCAAGCATCGCCACGGCCTGATCGGCACCGGCCCGCTCGGCGGCGCCGGCCAGAATGTCGCGTCCGTGGACCAGGGGACCGCGCCGGACGGCGATGTGGCCCTCGAGCTCGTCTGCCTCCAGGAGGATCGGCTCCGCCGGGCTCAGGCGACGGGTCTCCTCGAGCAGGGCGATCGCGCGCTCGGCAAGCCCGGCCTGCCAGCTCGTCTCTGCGGCGTCCAGCAGCAGGCGCGCGCGCAGGTCAGGGTCGTCGGTGAGGCGCGCGGCTCGCTCGAAGGCGGGCGTGGCCGTCGCATAGGCACTACGCTCGCGTGCCCGCGCTCCCGCCTGTGCCAGAGCCGCCGAGGCGGAGGGGTCGGTGCCGCCGGCCGCCGCCGCAAGGTGCCAGGCGCGCCGGTCGATGTCGCGGTCGGGCAGGACGGCCGCCAGCGCGCGGTGGAACTCGCGTCTGAGCTCCACGGGGGCGCTCGCATATATGGCCGAACGCGCCAGGGGATGGCGGAACTCCAGACGGCCCGCGTGGAGTCCAAGCAAACCGGCGTCCTCCGCCGCCGCCAGCGCACCCAGCTCGACGTTGACCAGCGCCGCGGCCCGCTCGAGGATCAGCACCTCGCCGCTGTCACTGGTGGCCGCCAGGACCAGCGCGCGTCGGGAGGCCTCCTGCAGCCCCTCCGTGCGCCGCAGGAAGGCACGTGAGATCCGCGAGGAGACGAGCAGCGGGGCGCCCGCCGGCGCCAGCGTGAGCTCGTCCTCCTCGGCGCCCAGCTCGAGCAGGCCGAGCGGGTTGCCGGCGGTGGCAGCGTGCAGGCGGGCAGCGGTAGCAGCCGAGACGTCTCCCAGCAGCAGGGCGGACGTCTCGGCGTCCAGGCCGCCGATCTCCAGCGTCGGCAGATCGGAGCCGTCGAGCAGGGACCGCTCGTCCTGGCGCACCGCCATGAGCACCGCGATGGGATCCGCCAGCAGCCGCCGCAACGCGAACAGCAGCGCATTGGCGCTCGAGCCGTCGAGCCATTGGGCGTCGTCGACCAGGATCGCCACGGGCGCCTCCTCGGCGTGCGCGGCAAGCAGGCTCAGCGTGGCGGCGCCGACGGCGAATCGCTCGTGCGCCGTGCCGGGGCGCAGCGCCAATGCGTTTTCCATCGCGATCGCCTGCGGTGCGGGTATCCGGTCGAGTGCTTCCAGCGCCGGGCGGACGAGCTCGAGCAGCGACGCGAAGGGGATCTGGGCCTCGGACTCGATGCCTCGGACCCGCAGCAGCTGCATTCCCCCGGCGCGCTCGGCGGCGTCCTCGAGCAGCGCCGACTTGCCGATCCCGGGCTCGCCGAGGAGGGCAAGCGTCGAGCTCACTCCGGACCTGGCGCTGTCCAGAACCTCATCGATCGCGCGCTGCTCGCGTTGGCGCCCCAGCAGCATCAATTCGATTCTAGGGCTCGGGCGCTGCTCCGAAAGGCGCGATCGATCAGACTAGGTGCCCCCCTGATGCGAACGTCGCAGGGTCGGGCGTACGGTGCTCGGAAACGACCCGAGGAGTGATGATGAGCACGATTGACGCTGTGGAGGTGGACGGTGACAAGCTCATGGAGTTCGTCTTCCGTGCGGTGGATGAGGTGGGGGCGACACTGAATGCGGCGCTGGTGGTGATGGGCGACAAGCTCGGCCTCTATCGGGCGCTGGCAGCCACCTCGGGCCTCTCACCGGCGGAGCTGGCCGAGCGAACCGGTACGGCCGAGCGCTACGTGCGCGAGTGGCTGAACGCTCAGGCAGCGGGAAGATTCGTGCTCTACGACCCCGACAGCGGCCGCTATTCACTGGCGCCCGAGCAGGCGGTGGCATTGACCGACGCCGACAGCCCGGCATATCTGCCAGGTTTCTTCCAGGTCGCCCTGGGGGCGGTCCTCGACTCGCCGCAGATCGTCGAGAAGGCACGCAGCGGCGACGGCCTCGGATGGCACGAGCACGTCCACGACGTGCACGAGGGCACCGAGCGGTTCTTCAGGCCCGGCTACAACGCCCACCTGGTGGCCGAGTGGCTGCCGGCGCTCGACAGCGTCACCGAGAAGCTCGAACGCGGCGCGCTGGTGGCCGATGTCGGCTGCGGCCATGGCGCCTCGACGATCCTGATGGCGAAGGAGTTTCCCGAGTCGAGGTTCGTCGGTTCCGACTACCACGAGGGCTCGATCCTGACGGCCCGCCGGCGCGCCGAGGAGGCAGGCGTCGCCGATCGCGTCACGTTCGAGGTCTCGCCGGCGTCGGCGTACAGCGGCAGCGGCTACGAGCTGGTGACCATGTTCGACTGCCTCCACGACATGGGCGACCCTGTCGGCGCGGCGCGCCACGTGCGCTCGACGCTGGCCTCGGACGGAACCTGGATGATCGTCGAGCCAAATGCGGGCGACCGCATCGAGGACAACCTCAACCCGGTCGGCCGCGCCTATTACGGTTTCTCGACGCTGCTGTGCACCCCAGCCTCGCTCTCACAGGAGGTCGGTCTCGCGCTCGGCGCCCAGGCGGGCCAGGCGAGGATTGCCGATGTCATCTCCACGGGTGGTCTGACGCGCTTTCGCCGGGTGGCCGAGACACCGTTCAACCTGGTCTTCGAGGCGCGGCCTTGAGCACCCCTCCCGGCCCGCTGAGCGTGCACGCCGGGACCGGCGCGGCGCGCGAGGCGGGTGCGGATGGCGTGCGTGCACTGGAGCCCGGCCGGTCGGGCTTCGTCGAACGGGACGGCGTCCGGGTCTACTGGGAGAGCTTCGGGGAGGGCGAGCAGACGGTTCTGCTGATGCCGACCTGGGCGATCGTGCACTCGCGGATGTGGAAGTTTCAGGTTCCCCACCTGGCGCGAAGCTTTCGCGTCCTCGTCTTCGATCCACGTGGAAACGGCCGCTCCGATCGCCCAGGCGAGGCGTCCGCCTACGACCGGTCCCACATCGCGGGGGATGCTCTGGCGGTGCTCGATGCGGCCGGCGTCGAGCGGGCGGACGTGGTGTCCTGGTGCGGAGGCGGGGAGGAGTTCATGCTGGCAGCGGAGCACCCCATGCGGGTCTCCTCGCTGGTGGCGATCGCCCCCTTTGTCGCGGTGAGCGAGCTGCCGGGCGGCGAAGACCCCGACCTGTTCGATGAGGTGCTCGAGAGCGACGAGGGCTGGGCCAGGTACAACCGCCACTACTGGCTGCGTGACTGGCCCGGGTTTCTCGCCTTCTACCAGGGGCAGATCTTCAGCGAGCCCCATTCGACCAAGCAGATCGAGGACGGCGTCAGATGGGGTCTGCAAACGGATGCCGAGACGATCCTGCTGGGAGAGGAGAGCTGGGGAGCGCCCTGGCTGTCGGAGCGCGGGGCGGCGCTCGAGCTGTGCGAACGGGTCAGGTGTCCGACGCTGGTGATCCAGGGCAGCGAGGACGCGATCGTCGGCGCGGCCCGCGGCGCCGCCGTCGCGGCGGCGATCCCCGGCGCACGTCTGCTGACGTTCGAGGGTTCAGGGCACGCTCCGCTCGTGCGCGACCCCGTGAAGTTCAACCTCGCCCTCACGGAGTTCCTGGGCGGCGGGCGGACGTTGCGGCGCCGGCTCACCCGTTCGATGGCGGGCACGCGCCCGCGCGCGCTGTTTCTCTCCAGCCCCATCGGCCTGGGTCACGTGCGCCGCGACATGGCGATCGCCCGGGAGCTGCGCAAGCTGCGGAGGGATCTGGACATCGTCTGGTTCGCACAGCATCCCGTCAGCCAGGTGTTGATGGCAGCCGGCGAGCACGTGCACCCGGCGTCGGCGCTGATGGCCAGCGAGTCCGCTCACATCGAGTCCAGGATGGGCGAGCACGAACTGCACATCTTCCAGGCCTGGCGCGAGATGGACGAGATCCTGCTGGCGAACTTCATGCTGTTTCACGACACTGTCCGCGACGAGCGCTTTGACCTGTGGATCGGGGACGAGTCGTGGGAGCTGGACTATTACCTCCACGAGAACCCCGAGTGCAAGACGGCCCCATACGTGTTCATGTCGGACTTTGTCGGATGGCTGGCGGTGGACGATGCCCCCGCTTCACCCGAAGCGCTCCTCGCGGCCGACTACAACCTGGAGAACATCCGTCATGTCGAGCGTCACCCCTCCGTACGTGACGCGGCCCTCTTCATCGGTGAGCGCTCCGACATCCTTCCGCGCAGCTTCGGCCCCGGCCTGCCCTCCATGCCCGACTGGATCTCGCGGCATTTCGATTTCACAGGCTACGCGCTCCCATTCGAGCCGTCCGACCTGGAGGACACCGCGCTGCTGCGCCGGGAGCTTGGGTTCGAGGCCGGCTTCCCACTGATCGTGGCGAGCGTCGGAGGCTCGGGCGTGGGCCTACATCTGCTGCGGCGGATCGCCGCCGCCTACGAGCTTTTGCGTGCAACGGTGCCGCAGGCGCGCCTGCTGCTCGTCTGCGGGCCCCGCATCGACCCCGGCGAGATACCGCCGGTCGAGGGCATGGAGGTGCGCACCTACGTGCACGACCTGTTCCGGACGCTCGCCTGCTGCGACCTCGCCGTGGTCCAGGGCGGGCTCGCGACGACGATGGAGCTCGTCGCGAGCCGTCGTCCCTTCATCTCGATTCCGCTGCGCAACCACTTCGAGCAGAACCTCCACGTCGCCCACCGCCTGGGCCGCTACGGTGCGTCGCCGCCGATGCTCTACGACCAGGCCACGCCCCAGCGCCTGGCGGCCGAGATGCTCGCGCGTCTGGGGAGGCCCGTCGACTATGCCCCCGTGGCGAGCGACGGCGCGGCTCGCGCCGCGACGCGCATCGCGGCGGTCCTCGAGGGCACGGCCCGCGGCTGAGGCGACGGCAGAACTAGGTGGGCCCCCGGATGCGAGCGGGGGCGTGCCCGCCTTACGGTCGTGGAAATCGACCTGAAGGAGTGACAGATGACCAGCTTGGCAGAGGCGACTATCAATGAGCATGTCCTGGCGGGCCAGAGCGAGTCCGCGTCCGTTCGCGCAGGAAACAGGTTCGGAGAGGCGCCCCCCGGTGGTCGCACAGCCCGTCTGGTGGCCCGCCTGCGCGCCGGTTCGCTTGACCGCCGTCTGATCGCCGGCGCCAACCCGGCCGATGCGCCGCAGCTCGCCGCGCGAGTCGAGGCGCTGCTTGCTCCGGGTACGCGCCTGACGATCGCCACGGGCCTCGAGGCGCTGCTCGAGGCCGCGCGAGGGCGGCGGGGTCGCTGGTGTGCGGTCGGGAGCGGCGAGCCGTTGCTCGCCAACGCACAGGAGCTCAACGCGCTCGCGGTGCTGCTGCGAGGCCGAGCGCCGCTGAATGCCCGTGGCGTGGCTCTCCTCAGCGAGCTGTTGAGCGACGGCACGGGACCGGCCTACCGTGGCGGGAGTGACGAGCTCGCGCACCGGCTTCTCGAGGCGCGTGCCGCCCTACAGGCGTGAAATCGCCGGAGAAGCCGATCCTCGAATCAACTGCTCGCTTCTGGCTCTCCCCGGGCTTTAGTCTGGGGAGATGCCGGCTACAAGAGTGCTAACCGCCGCCACGATCGGTCTGGTTGGGGCGGCGCTGTTCGCACCACCGGTCCAGGCGTCGAGGCAGGCGGCTCGCGCCGGCGCCCGAGCTTGCGACGTCACCCTGGTGGCGGGTGACGATCTGGCGTTGGATGTGCCCGCCGCCGGGCCGGGCGCAAAGGTCTGTCTGAAGAAGGGTGAATACAGGATCACCCAGCCGATCCACCCCGCCGAGGGACAGGTGATCGAAGGTCGGGGCCGCGTGGTGCTGAACGGTGCGGAGGCGATCGGCGGCTTCAGCCCGGTGAACGCCGACGTGTGGGCCTCGGCGCCGGCGGCCGCCTCCTCGCAGCGCACCGGGGAATGCATCTCCGGGACCGCCAACGCCTGCCGGCTCGCCGATGCGGTGTTCGCCGACGGCCGTCCCCTACGACGTGTGATGGCGCAGGGGGAACTTCAGGCCGGCTCGTTCTTCTACGACCGCGAAAACGAACGGGTCTACGTTTTCGGCAACCCGCACGGGCGCACGATCGAAATGGCGGTCACACCGGTCGCGATCACGCCGGACCCCGCGGCGCCGGCGGCAGATGTGACGGTGCGCCGGCTCACGGTCGAGATGTTCGCCACCCCGGCCCAGCACGGGGCGATCGATGTGACCGCGCCGGGTTGGACGATCGCCGCGGACACCGTCGAGGAGAACCACGGCGAGGGGCTCACGACCGAGGGCCAGGCGCGAATCGAAGGCGTCAAGGCACTCGATAACGGTCAGGAGGGGATCGGTGGCACGGGCGAACACACCACCGTCCTCGGCTGCCTGATCGAGGGCAACAACTGGGCCGGCTTCGACCCGGGATGGGAAGCGGGGGGCGGGAAGTGGTCGGTCGCATCCGATCTGACGGTGCGCGGAAACACGGTCCGCGGAAACCACGGGCCGGGCCTTTGGAGCGACATCGACAGCACCGGCGTCACCTATGAAGGCAACACGGTCACAGACAACAGCAGTGCCGGGATCTTCTACGAGATCAGCAGCAACGCGACGATCGCCCACAACGTCCTCCGCGGCAACGGCTTCGGGACGAACACGTGGCTGTGGGGGTCGGGCATCCTGCTGGCCGCATCCCACGATGTCAGCGTCCGGGAGAACAGCCTCTCCGCCAACGCCGACGGGATTGGGCTGATCCAACAGGAACGTGGCTCAAGCGAACGGGACTCCTCGCCGCGAGTGCTGCACGACGTGTCGATCGAAGACAACGTCGAGGCGCTCGGCGAAGGCAGCACGGGTGCGGTGCAGGACGATGGCGACGAGGCGCTCTTCACCGACCCCACGATCACCTTCTCAGGGAACACCTACACGGGCTTCTCCGGTCCTGCCTTCAGCTGGGGCGATGGTGAACTCGACGCGTCCCAATGGCGCGCGCTGGGGCACGACGTCAACGGGACCTTCAGTGAAAGGTCCCACGCGCGGCCGGCCGCGCGGCGCCCCTAGCCGGGTTGCGGCCCCGGCGGGTCGGCCGGGCGCTCGTAGACGTCGGTCTGGAAGCGGGCCTTCATGCCGGCACGCTCGTAGAGCCGCAGCGCCTTGGGGTTGTCGGCGGCGACGCCCAGCTGCGCCCTCTTCAGGCCGGCGGCGCGGTACATCAAGAATGCCCGGCGCAGGAGCGCCCCGCCGAGCCCCCGTCCCTGCTCGGACGGGGTGACCGCCAGGATGTCCACGTAACCGGTGCCCTCCTCCCCCCAGCGCCGGGTGAGCAGAAAGGCGACCGCCAGCGCCCCCCTCAGGGCCACCGTGCTCAACGCCGCGTCGAGGTCGTGGGAGCGGAGGTGGCGCTCGCTGAAGTGCTCCATGGACTCAGGCTGTGTCTCTGCGACATCGGCGAAGCTCACTCGGTCGAGCGCGTAGAGCACCTCCGCGTCCGCGTCCGGATCGAGCTCGCGAAAGCTCACGCCGTCCGGGACCCGGGGATCTTGGAGGTCCTCGCCCAGCGAAAGCTCCAAGCGCCAATGGCTGCGCACGAGCGCATAGCCGGCACCTTCCAAGAGTGCCCTGGCGCCATGGTTGGAGGAGGCGATCGCCTGGCGGTGTTGCGTCCAGCCCTGCTCCCGCTGGCGCTGCTCGGCCCAGTCCAGCAACAGCCCTCCGGCGCCGCGACCCTCGGGGCCGGGGGACACCGCGGGCTGGGTTCCTGGCAGCCTCACCGACGCATACCCGACGATGCGCCCCTCGCCGTCCTCGCACAGCCGTGCGTCCTGGGCAACGTCGAAGTCGCTCGCACCCCACTCGTCGAGGAGGTCCTCGAGCGTGCAATCGGCCACGCCGAAATCGGCGACATCCTGGGCCCTCATCACGGCAAAGACGCCGGCGGCGTCGTCGGGGGTGGGTGCACGAAGGCGCACCGCCTGATTATCGCCCCAGCAGGCCGAGGTCGACGAGGCTCTGGGCGCTCGCAACGATGCACTCTTCGTTGGAGCGGGGCTCCCAGCCGAGCAGGCGCCGGGCCTTCTCGCCCACGGGCCGCTTGACCTTGCCGAGCTCGGGCGCAAGCTGCCTGAGAGCGGGGTCGGCGATGGCTGCCGCGCGCACCATCCAGTCGGGCAGGACCCTCGTGGGCACGCGGGCCCCCGCCTGGCCCATGCGGGCCCGGAGCACCTGTGCCACCTGCTCGATCGTCATGGGCTCGCCGGCGACGGCCAGGAAGCGCTCGCCCCTGGCTGCCGGGTTGGTCATCGCACGGACGTGCAGGTCGGCCACGTCGCGGACGTCCACGAGGCCGAAGGCGAGACGGGGCAGGGCCGGCATGCCTCTGTCGAGGAGCCGCTTGACGAGCGTGATGGACGTCGAGAGGTCGGGACCGAGGACCGGCCCGAGGACGGCCACGGGGTTGACGACCGCCAGCTCCAGATCGCCGCCCTCACGTGTCATGAACTCCCACGCGGCGCGCTCGGCGAGCGTCTTTGACTTGGCGTAGGCGCTGACGTGCTCACCTTCCACGTCGGTCCAGCTCTCCTCCGTGAACGTCCGTGAGCTGTCCTTGAAGCCGTAGCCGATGGCGGCGAAGGAGGACGTCATGACGACGCGTTTGACCGCCGCATCGCGTGCCGCGCCGAGCACCCGCAGTGCTCCCTCGCGCGCCGGGACGATCAGCTCATCCTCGTGCTTGGGCACGCCGGCGGGAAAGGGCGAGGCGACATGCAAAACGAATTCACACCCCGCCACGGCCTCTGGCCAGCCGTCATCGGAGGTCAGGTCGGCCGCGGCGAAGCTCAGGCGCTCGCCGGGGTCGGCACCGCCGCGAGCGAGCATCTGCCGTACGTCGGCCTCGCGTCCCAACGAGCGGACGGTCGTTCGCACCCGGTGCCCCGCCTTGAGCAGTTCCAGGATGCAGTGCGCCCCTACAAAGCCCGACCCGCCCGTCACAAGCACCGTCGACTCGCTCATCCCACTCGCTCCCGTCAGCCGATTGGGTAGCCCCCATGGGCCACCGATCGACTCAGCCTATTCGCCCCGCCGACCTCGGTGGATCAGCCGGAGGTGCTGCCGGATCCGGGCTCGCGCAGCGGATAGACGCCCGACCGGTATGACAGCCGTGGCGGGGAGACGCCGATCGATGACAGATCCGTGACCAGCGGCACGGGCTGCCTGCGCTCGGCGGCGCACTGCGGGCAGTAGTCCGGCGGCACCGTCGGGGTGCCCAGAACGAAGTCGCAGCGGGGACAGCTCAGCCTCATCGTCCTTCACATCTACCCCGGGCTCACGCGGTTCAAGCGCCTGGCACCGGCGTCCTAGACTCGAGCCATGACCGAGATACCGCAGTCCCACATCGACCTGTTGGATACCGACTTCGCGACCCTGGCAACGATCTCCAGGGACGGCACACCGCACCAGACGGAGATCTGGTTTCTGCACGAGGACGGTGAGATCAAGATTTCGCTCAACAGTGCACGCGCCAAGACCAAGCACCTGACGGCCCGTCCCCAATGCAGCCTGATGATCCTCGATCTGAAGAACCCCTTTCGCTACCTGGATGTCCGCGGCCGGGCGCGGATCGCGCCTGACGACGACTACGCCTTCGCCGACCGGGTTGGCGCAAAGTACAGCTCCGACCTGCGCCAGCACGACGGCCCCGGTGAGCACCGCGTCGTGGTGACGCTCGAGCCGAGCAGCGTCTTCGCGGTCGACATGTCGGGCTGAAGCGCCTCGCGGCTGTCGTCGTCGTTGTAATGCTGATGCTGGCGGTCCGCTCAACCGGGGCCGCTGAGGCGCTCAGCCGTCCACCAGCAGACTGTCCAGGGGCCCGAACAGGGCCATCGACCTGCGTGAGACACCGGGGAGCTCACGCAGGTGGTGGGTGGCCGGTTCGTTGCGCGCGACCCGTTCGCGCTGCTCGACGGCCGTCGGTCGCCAGTGATCGTCGATGACGCTCGCAGGGTCGCCCGAGATCGCCTCCGCCGGCAGCTCGAGGTGCTCGGACCAGAGTCGCAACCGCGTTTCGCGCACAAGGCCCGGCTCGCAGGTGACGATGTTCATCTCGGTGTCATTGAAGAACGAGTGCTCATTCAGATTCGCCGAGCCGACAGTCATCCAGCGGTCATCGACAACGGCGATCTTCGAGTGCACGTAGAGCGGCCCTGCGAGGTTTCCAGTCCGCGCCCCGATCGTGCAGGCCAAGAAGCGTCCAGCGCCGTCGTCGGCGCGCACGAGGGCGCCGAGCTGTCCCCGGGTGCAGTCCGCGCCGTTGTTGGGTTTGGCCGGTAGCAGGACCACGACACGGAAGTCCTCCGAGGGTGGCTGGCGCAGCTTGCGCGAGAGTATCTCGACGACCTGTTCAGACCACAGGAACTGGCTCTCCAGATATACGAGCCGGTGGGCGGAGCGCAGGGCGCGCATGTAGGCCTCGAGAATCCGGAAGTCCCCGTGGGGCATGAACTCATAGATGCCCTCGGGGATGGTGCGGACGACCTGTACCTCGACTGCGCCGGCTCCCTCGCTCGGTGCGTCCGGCTGCTCGAGCCGCTCGCCCGTGACGGCCTGCCAGCGAGCACCGAAGTGGGCGGCCACATCTGCGACGGCCGGTCCCTCGAGGCGGCTGGCCGAGTCGTGCCAGCCGAGTCGCCCGCGCATCGGATGGTCATTCGTGTCGAAGCGGTCTCCCCCGAGCGACGTGAGGTCGATTCCGCCGACGAAGGCGATCTGATCATCGACGATCACGAGCTTCTCGTGATGGCAGTGCATAGGACGCTCGTGATCGTCGAGGGCGCAGCGGATCCTGGTCCCGTGTGCGAGCTGGTCGCGGACCTTCCTGACGGCCGCGCGGTCGGGGGTGAAGACCGGTGCGGGAGCTCCGGCCCAGAGCAGCACGCGCACGTCGAGCCGTTCGGCGGCCTCCCCGAGCAGCGTGCGCAGCTGGCGCGCCTGCGGGTCGCGGGTCAGGCCGAAGTCGGGCGCCAGGTGCCAGCCGGCTATGTGCACGTGTGAGCGGGCTCCTTCGATCGCCTCGGCGATCCTCGGCAGGGCCTGGGCGCCGTCGATCAGCAGCTCGAGGCGGCATCCGCTGCGGGGGGGCGGCTCGCCGGCGGCCCACAGACCCGTCTCGGCGGGCGGATCGAGCTGCTCGATCCTCCCCGCCCGTCGCAGGCGACGGCGGTGGTGGGCGCCGATCAGACCCTCGATACCGGCACCGGCCAAGCCGTCCAGCGTGTCGATCAGCGGAGCACCCACGGGGCCCGAGTGTATTGCCCGCCCGTGCGGGCGGTCGAGCTTTGAAGGGCTCCTACGGGGAGAGCGCCGTCGACTCGCCGGCACGCCTGTGCTCGGCGAGCGCCAAGGCGGCGTCGGCGACAGCGAAGCCCACCATCCGGCCGCTCTCCTCGTCCCACAGCTTCAGGCGCGTCGAGCGCATGCCGTCGCGCAGGCTCAGCACCGGCACCTCGGCGAAGATCGCGTTCTCGTTATGGGCACGCTGGAGGTTGTAGTTGGGGATGCGTGCGTTGAGGTGATGCACGTGGTGCAGGCCGATGTTGCCCGAGAAGAACTGGAGCACCGCCGGCAGCTTCAGGTAGGAGCTGCCGCGCAGAGCGGCCTCGGAGTAGCTCCAGTCCTCGCTGCTCTGCCAGTAGGCGTCCTCGAACTGATGCTGGACGTAGAACAGCCAGATGCCGGCGGAGCCCGCGAGCAGGACCGTCGGGGCCTGCACGATCAGGAAGTTCACCGGGCCCATGAGCCAGCAGAAGAAGGCGACAAGGACGGCCAGCGCGAGGTTGGTACCGAGGACGCTCCTGCGCATCCGCGGCCGGGCATCCTTGGCGGGAATCCGGGGACCCACGAGCAGCGCCACGATCGGGCCGATGCCGAACATGATCCAGGGGTTACGGAACAGGCGGTAGGCCAGACGGGACCTGCCCGGCAGGGTGTTGTACTCGGCCACCGTGAGCGTGTGGACGTCCCCGCCGCCGCGCCGCTCGAGATCGCCTGAGGAGGCGTGGTGCATCGCGTGCTCGTGGCGCCAGCGGACGAATGGCGAGTAGACGAGCAGGCCCGTGCCGATCCCGAGCCAGGCGTTGGCGCGCTTGGATGCGAGGAAGGACCCGTGCGAGCAGTCATGGAAGACGATGAAGGTCCGCACGAGGAAGCCCGCTGCCGGGAGGGCGATCAGCAGGGTGATCAGATAGGAGCGCCCGAGCGAGAGATACATCAGATAGGACAGGCCCAGGTAGGGGACGACCGACGTTCCCAGCTCGAGCAGGCTGCGCGCCAGCCGCGGCTGGGCGTAGGGGGCGAGCGCGTCGCGCCACGGGCGTTGGCTCGCCGCCCCGGGTTTGGAGGCATCTGCGACCGTATCGCCCTCGTGCTGTGCGCGCATGACGCTCCGACCAACCGGGATCTGGGCACCTCACCGGGGTCTGGAGCACCATCCGCCCTTTCCCTTCTTCCTGGGATCCCCCCGAGAGTCCGGGCGCGAGCGTTGGCGGATCAAACCGCGTGGCAAGGGACTCTAGCGTTGCCGGCAGCGCCTTGCAAACGGGTGGCGCTCAGGCGCTGGGACGCTGCTCGTCCGCCGGTAGATCGAGCACGCGCACGCCGTAGCGCTCGTGCAGCCGCGCGGCAATCAGCGAGCGGTGGCAAGCCCGGGGGTCGCGCTCGACGCACAGCAGGGCGGCCAGGGGCCCCTCGCGGAGCGACTCGGCGATCAGCCGCAGGTCGATCTGATCGAGGATCTCGGCGTTGTAGCGGCGGGTGTACTCACGCGCGAGCAGCTCCCGCGAGCGCTTGCCGACGCCCTGGCGTGCGTCCTCCGCATACTGCAGCTGTCTGAGCTCGGTCGTGGGCGCCAGCTCTCGATGGTGCTCGTAGGCGATTCCCGCGGCCTGCAATGCGCCTTCCAGTCGGCGCGCATTCGCCCAGGAGTACATCGAGCCGCGCACGCCACGACGCTGGCGCACGTCGAGCACCCGCCCGACGCTCGCGTGCGCCAGCTGCTGCATGAACCCCGTGCCCGTGAACCCGTAGACGCCGACCGTTGCTATACGGGGAACCTCCCCTCGGCGTGTGTGCTCGGAGGCCCGGCCCGTGTTCAGCGTGTGGCCTTCTTGACCTCGCTCTTGGCTTTGCCGAGAGCGTTCTTGGCCTTGCCGGCCAGCTCCTCGCCGGCTCCTCGCGCCTCGGCGCTGCGGTTCTTGGAGGCCGCGCCGGCCTCGCGCTTGGTTGCGCCTTTCAGCTCTTTTGCCTTGCCCTCGATTCGCTGCGCGCGGTCGCCCATGGGGCTCCTTTCGTTGTGTGTCCTTCCATCATTTACCCGCCAACCGGCCGCGCAACTCCAGGCTACGGTGGCGGCGCCGTTGTCCGGTTTACCCGCCGGGGGCGTGGGTAGCCGAGAGAGCAGGCGCGGATGAGCCGGCGTCTTCTCACGCGAAAGGAAAACCATGAAGGCGCTTACCTGGCAGGGCAACCATGACGTGCGGGTCGAAACAGTCCCGGACCCCACGATCGAGCACCCGACGGACGCGATCATCCGTGTCACCTCCTCTGGCATCTGCGGTTCGGACCTGCATCTCTACGAGGTCCTCGGCGCGTTCATCGACGCCGGGGACATCCTCGGACATGAGCCGATGGGCGTCGTCGAGGAGGTCGGTTCAGAGGTCACCGACATCAGCCGCGGTGACCGGGTGGTGATCCCGTTCAACATCTCCTGCGGGCACTGCTACACCTGCGGCAAGGGGCTGCAGTCCCAGTGCGAGACCACGCAGGTGCACGAGTACGGCACGGGCGCGGCGCTGCTCGGCTACACCAAGCTCTACGGTCAGGTGCCGGGGGGACAGGCCGAGTACCTGCGGGTGCCGCAGGCCCAGTACGGACCGATCAAGGTCCCCGAGGGGCCGGCGGACGATCGCTTCGTCTACCTCTCCGATGTTCTGCCGACGGCCTGGCAGGCCGTCAAGTACGCCGATGTGCCGAAGGGCGAGACCGTCCTCGTCCTCGGCCTGGGCCCGATCGGCGAGATGAGCACCCGTGTCGCCCAGCACCAGGGTGCCGGCAGGGTGATCGGCGTCGACCTTGTACCCGAGCGCCTGCAGCGCGCGAGCGCGCACGGGGTCGAGGTCCTGAACCTCGAGGAGCACGACGACCTTCCCGAGGCTGTCCGGGAGCTCACCGACGGCCGGGGGCCTATCTCTGTCATCGACGCGGTAGGCATGGAGGCGCACGGGGCGCCGATCGGACGCATGGCCCACAAGCTCGCCGGAATGCTCCCCGACGCTCTCGCGCGCCAGCTGGTGCAGACCGCCGGGATCGACCGCCTGAGCGCCCTGCACATGGCGATCGAGCTGGTGCAGCGCGGGGGCACGGTGTCGCTCTCCGGGGTCTACGGCGGGGCGGCCAGCCCGATGCCGCTGATCCAGATGTTCGACAAGCAGATCAACATGCGCATGGGTCAGGCCAACGTCAAGCGCTGGGTGGAGGAGATCCTGCCGCTGCTCACGGGGGATGAGGACCCGCTCGGTGTGGACGATTTCGCCACTCATCACGTGCCTCTGGAGCAGGCTCCCCACGCCTATGAGATCTTCCAGAAAAAGGAAGACGGCGCCTTCAAGATCCTGCTCAAGCCCTAGGTCGGCAGGAGCGTGAAATCGCGACAGCACCCTGCCCGCAACCTCACCGCGGCTCGGGCCGCCCTGAGACGCTATGCCGCGAACACGCCCGGCGCCAAGGAGATCGGAGCGCTCCAGGGATTCACCGGGCCTCTCGCGGCGGCCGCGCTGGCTCTGCGCCGCCGCCGGAATACACCGGCGGCGGGCCCGCGCGAATCTCCGGCTGTCCCGGGAGTCTCGTCGGAGAGCCCCCCGAGCGCGGCTGGCTAAAGCCCCCGCTGTCGGTTTGGTGTCACCCGGCCGGCGCTCAAACCCGGAGCGCACGGCCGGCCCGCCGGCGCAGAAGCGCGACGATGGGACGTTCACGCCCACGGCCACTCGTGCCTGCCTCGGTCGTGAGCGCCACCGTCAGAGCACCTCCACTCCGTGCCAGGCAGCGTGGACAGGACTCACCTTTGCCCTGCTCGGTGCTCTCGACCGCCACGGACAGGCCGCATGCTGGACATCTCATAGTCACCATCGCGCTGACTCCTTTGTCATGCCCGCCGTGGCGGGCGCTCATCGTGCCGCGAGAGTCCCCATGCGATCTCTCCAAGAATCACCGTCTACAGATGACATACCCACCACGTCAGCGTCAAAACTCCGCGGGCTGGGTTCAGCGGGAGGGCGGAGCGGACGCTCCCACCCCGGTCCGGAACTCCCGCCAGCGCAGCGGGCCGCTGCTGCCGCGGCTCAGGGGCGGCGTGTCGATCTCGGCGCCGGAGTGCAGGCCCTCCAGCAGCTCGAGCACCGTCTGCTCCGCTGTGAAGCTCGGCTGCCATCCGAGCTCCTGGTGAGCGCGAGTGATGTCCATGATCGGGCTGAGCATGCCCATGTCAAGCCAGCCGGGCGAGGTCGGCTGCAGCCGCAGCTTCCAGCTCGTCCAAGCTGCCGCCCGCACCAGGCTCACCGGCACTTCGAGGGCTCTGGCCTGGAGGGCTGCACGTAGTACCTGCAGGTCGAGCACCGGGTCAGCGGCAATGTTGAACGCGCCGCGTACCGGTCGCGTGGTGGCCAGTCGGTAGGCCTCGCCCACGTCGTGGGAGTGCACCGCCTGGGTGCGCAGGCCGCGCGGGAATGGAAGTACCCCGATCCAGTCGCGCCTGAGCGCCCGATTTGGAACCAAGGGCCCCATAAAGAGCCGGCGAATCTCAGTCGCAGCAAGGCGCTTGAAGATCAAGGCCGGGCGAAGGCGCACCGTCCTCACCTCGGGATGGCTCGCCTCGAAGGCGTCCAAGGCCCGCTCGACCTCAGCCTTGTGCCGCGAATAAAACGAGCTCTGGATACCCGTCGTGGGCCAGGACTCATCCACGGCGCCCTCCGCCGACCCCGGCGCATAGGCGCCCACGGAGGAGGCATATACAAGCGCCGGAACGCCCGCGCGAGATACGGCGTCAAACACGCGCGTGCTTCCGTCGACGTTGACGCGGCGCGTGAGAGCCTCGTCCCGCGAGGGCTGGATCAGCCACGCGAGGTGAATCACCGCATCCGCCCCGTCGAGGAGAGGCACCAGATCATCGGTTGAGATGTCTGCCTGCCGCCACGTCGTCTTTGCAAAGGACACCTCGGGCACGCGCCGGGCGAGGCCGACGATCTCGCTGACGTCAGGGTCGCGCGCGAGGGCTGCCAGAACGCTCGTGCCAACGTTGCCCGTGGCGCCGGTCACGACCACCCGCATGTCAGCTCACCCTCCCGGCGGGGCCAGAGGAGGCAGGGGTGTTGGGCGCTTCGGTCAACGGCATCGCGGTCCTGCTACCCCGGCGCCAGGGGCCCAAAGCGGACGCGCCCGTAGGGGCGCCCCTCCCATCGGGGGCCGTCTGCCCTGGCAGGAGCCAACATCGGCGTTCCCAAACTTCAACCGGGCTCGCATTTAGTTACCTGACAGCCGGTTCAAGTAGTGCGCCCGCCGTGCCGAGAGCTATTGGTAGAAAGAGTTCTCGGGCACTCCGGTGTCCCGCCGACGGCCCCGTTGGAGGTGAGTGATCTGCGCAGCGCGACAGGAGTCAGAAGGGAAGCGACTTCGAGCCACGCCAGCCCTCAGCGGGCTGCGTCGATCGGTCGTGTGATCGCCGGCGGGCAGGTCCGCTCGGTCTACCAGCCGATCGTCGAGCTCTCCGACGGCGATGTCGTCGGCTACGAGGCGCTGGCACGAGGGCCGCGCGGGTCGCACCTGGAGCCCGCCGACAGGCTGTTCGCCGCCGCAAAGAGTGCGGACCTGGGGGCCGCACTCGAGTGGGAGTGCCAGAGAGCCGCGCTTCAGGGTGCGTTGGCTGCCGGCCTTGCGCCGGGCCAGGCTCTTTTCATGAACCTCGAGTCCGGTGTGCCGATGAGCGGACGCCCGGCACACCTCGGCGAGTTGACCGAGATGGCGCTCGACCGGTTCGGGCTGTTCGTCGAGTTGACCGAGCGAGCCCTCGCCGATCGGCCGGCCGAGCTCTTGGCGAGCGTCAAGCAGATCCGCGCGAAAGGCGGCCGAATCGCCCTCGACGACGTCGGCGCCGACCCGCGGTCGCTCGCGCTGATGCCCTTCCTGGCTCCCGATGTGATCAAGCTCGACCTGCGCCTGGTTCAGGAGAACCCGTCGCGACAGATCGCCGAGATCGTGCACGCCGTCAACGCGGAGGCCGAGCGGACGGGAGCCATCATCCTGGCCGAGGGCATCGAGACCGAGGCCCACCGCCAGACGGCGCTCTCGCTCGGGGCCCGCTACGGACAGGGCTGGCTGTTTGGCAGGCCGACCGAGTTGGGCCTCCCGGGTGCTGAGGTTCGCAGTCCAATCCCTGACGCCGGGCGGGTCGCTAGCGCGCAGTCGCATTCGCCGTTCGAGGTCGTCACCAAGGATCGTGAGACACGCGTCGGGACCAAGCGTCTGCTGTTGGCTCTAAGCCGGCAGATCGAGGCCCAGGCAGCGAGCCTCGGCGCGGCCACGGTTCTGCTGAGCACGTTTCAGGAAGCGTGCTACTTCACCCCGCTGACGGCCGGGCGATACGCAGAGATCGCTGAGCGGGCCGCACTCGTCGGAGCGCTTGGGATCGACCTCCCCGAACGTCCCGCCGAGGGGGTTCGCGGAGTGGCCCTGGAGCTCGCCGACCCGTTGCGCGGGGAGTGGGACGTGACGGTCATCGCCCCTCACTTCGCCGTGGCGTTCGCTGCCCGAGACCTGGGCGACAGCGGTGCCGACATGGAGCGGCGCTTCGATTTCGCAATCACATATGAACGGGACCTCGCTATTGCAGCAGCGGCAGCGATGATGGGCCGTCTCGCCACGGTTTAGGCAGGCGTATCGATCAGCCCGACCGCTGCCCTCCTGTTCGGAGGCTGGGATCTCTCAGCGGGGTAACTTCATTGCCAGCGCCCCAACCTCGGATCAATGACAGGAGACGGCATGACCTCGCTCTCGGTTACTGCAAACGGAAGATCGCTGACGCTGGCTGACGGCACCGAGATGCCAATGCTCGGACTGGGCGTCTGGCAGGTGCCCGACGGGCCGGAATGCGTCGAGGCGGTGCACTCTGCGCTGGCACTCGGGTACCGCCACATCGACACGGCTCAGGCCTACGGCAACGAGGAGAGCGTCGGAGAGGCCCTGCGCGAGAGCGATGTGCCACGCGAGGAGATCTTCATCACGACAAAGTTCTATCCGGCCCACGAAGACCCGGTCAGTGAGATCAGGCGCAGCCTGCAGCGGCTCGGCGTCGATCGAGTCGACCTCTACATCGTCCACTGGCCTCAGGGAGGCCCAACCTGGGCGTGGGCCGGAATGGAACAGGCGCTCGAGTTCGGCTACACCGGCGCGATCGGCGTGTCGAACTTCGGCGTCGCGGAGCTCGATGAGCTGTCCGCCGTCGCCGCGACGGCGCCGGTCGTAAATCAGGTCCAGTTCAGCCCGTTCGAGTATCGCGCCGGGTTGTTGCAAGCTTGCCGTGAGCGGGGCATCGCGCTCGAGGCATACAGCCCGCTCGGCACCGGCAGGCACCTGGCGGACGCAGGGGTCCAGCGGGTCGCAGAGCGCGTCGGGCGAACCCCGGCGCAGGTCCTGCTGCGCTGGTGCCTGCAGCATGAGATTCCCGTGATACCGAAGTCCACCCACCACGAGCGAATCGAGGTGAACGCGCAGATCTTCGACTTCGCACTCTCCGAGCAGGACATGAGCGAGCTGGACGCGCTCGACCAGTCCGAGGGCGCCGATAAAGCCCTCGAGCGGCCCTGGTGGTGAGCGTCCCGGAAGTGAGGCCGCCTGAAAGCCGCGATGCGCGGAGGGGGCGCCGTCCGCCGTTCACTCAGGTGGTCTCAGGGGTCTTGGGCTCGCTGCGTGGCTCCATCTGCAGCTCGCGCTCGGCCCGCGGCCTGCCCTCGGCGATCTCCGCGCTGCGCTCGCGCTCGGCGTTCAGCTCGGCGCCGAGGAGCAGCGCCGCGTTGGTCAGCCACATCCAGATCAGGAACACGACGACGCCGCCCAGGGTGCCATAGGTCTTGTTGTAGGAGCCGAAGTTGGCGACGTACAGGGCGAACAACGCGGACGCCACGAGCCATACGGACAGCGCGAACGCGGCCCCCGGTGCCACCCAGCGCAAGCCCCGCATCTTCACGTTGGGCGATGAGTAGTAGAGGATGGTGAACATCAGCACCATGAAGGCCAGCAGCACAGGCCACTTGGCGATGTCCCAGATCGACACCGCGTCCCCGCTCACCCCGAGCGGCGAGGCCACGGCGCTGAGCACCGGCCCTGTGAGGACGATCGCCAGGGCGATCACGACGAGCAGCATGACGATCGCGAAGGTGATGAGCATCTGCAGCGGCTTGAGCTTCCAAAACGGCCTCCCCTCGGGCGTCTCGAAGATGATGTTCGATGCGCGTGCGAAAGCGCTCACGTAGCTGGAGGCGGAGTAGAGGGCGCCGAGCAGGCCGACGACCAGAAGGATCCCCGCCGTGCTGCGATGTTCGGTGATCGATTTGATGGGCCCTTCGAAGGTCTGCTTGGCCGACGCCGGCCCCAGCTTGCCGACGATTTCAATCAGTTGGTGGGTCGTGCTCGACGGGTTGCCGACCAGGCCGATGATCGCCACGAGGGCTATCAGCGCCGGGAAGACAGCCTGCAGGCCGTAATAGGTGAGCGCCGCAGCCCAGTCGCTCATGTTGTCCTCGCTGTACTCCTTGAGGGTCCGCTTCAGGGTCCCCGGCAGCGCCTGCTTTCGCTCGACGCCGCCGGGCCGGTAGTCCCTGCGGGGCTGCGGGCTCCTCTCGTGCGGACCCTGACCGTCTCCAGGTGACTCGACCCGCGAGTTCACGATCCTCCCGCTACTCGGCGATCTCGAGGGGATCTTCCCGTCCGGCCAGCACGAGCGAGTGCTCGAGCGCCGCGCTGAGGTGCGCTTCCTGGATCGGGAGCGCCCAATCCACAAGCTCCTGCACCGCATCGCTCTTGGCACGCTCGTTGAGCTTCTTGACGATCGCCCAGTGCCCCACCTCGCCGGCCTCGGCCATCGTCAGGAACTCGAAGCCGTCAAGCGCCTCCTCCTCGTCTGCCAGGTAGGTCTTCATCATCTCCTCGGCCTCGTGGCGGGTCTCCCGGCCGGCGTCGAGGATCGCCGTCTTCTTGCCGTCGAAGTCCCCGGCGAGCTTCGTGCAGCGCTCCTCCGTTTCAGCAGCCTCCTTGCTCATGCGCTCGAGGATCGGCGCGAGGTCCTGCTCATTCTCGTCGAGCATCGACTTGACCTTTTCTGTCGCGGACTTGGATGCCGCGGCCAGGCCGAGCACCTCCGCGAGCTTGCTCTCCAGGTTCGTCAGCTCTGCCATTTGGTTCTCCCTCGGTCGTGAGTTGGGTGCGCGAAGGTTGCATACCCACTCAGGGGAGCTGCAATCACCCGAGCGTCCCCACCGTAAGAACTCGCGAAGCAGTCGGCTGCGCCACACAGACGGGCCGAAACTCGCAGGGCCGCCGGCGGTTATAGCCCTGAGACAAGCCCCGAGGGGCCGACCGTGAGCCGAGGGAGCCGCACGATGGAACCAGATATCTGGCCGCTAGATCCGCAGGCCGTCGTCGCGCTGGTGACACGGACCATTGCCGACATCGACTCGAGCACCGAAGAAGAGCGCGACGACCTGCTGGGAACGCTGCTCTGTGACACCTGGGGCTCGATCCTGGCGCAGGACCAATGAGGACCGCGCGCAGACCCGGCCGCGCCGGCAGCTCTCCCGCTAGCTGTAGTTCCTAGGCCGCTTCTTCGGGGGCTTGCGCGAACAGAGCCGATTCTTTGGTGCGCTTGGGGGTATACGTCGCGGTGAGCGAGATTTCACCGTTGGCCACCACGCTGCATTTTGTCTTCCTGCCCGAGCAGGCGCCCGACCAGCCGGCGAACTTGACGGTTTTGGGGTGGCTCTCGCCGAGCTTGACGGACGCTCCCACGGGGACCTTGTATGTGCAGGTGGCGGTACAGGCAGCTCCGTTGACCGTCACCGTCCCTGAGCCGGACACCGTGACGTGCACGCTCACTTCGGTCGGCGGTTTTTCTTTTTCTCTTTCTTTTTCTTGTCCGGCGCCTTCTTGTTGTGCTTGGGTCCAGGTGTAGTAGCTGGTGGTGGTGTTGTTGGCGCTGATGATCAGGGCGGTGCCGGCGTTGCGGGGGGTGGTGCCTGTGGCTGCGCCCATGAGCTGGGGGGTGGGGAGGTTGACGGCTTCGCCGAGGATGACCTTGCGGTGTCCCCAGCAGCCGGTGGCGCTGGGGCTTGTGCAGTCGCTGTTGGGGCTGCCGTAGCCGTCGTCGTACATCCAGAGGTAGTAGCCGATCAGTGCGGCGGTGCTGGCCCAGTCTGAGCCGTAGCCTTTCCATGGTCCGCCGGTGGTGGGGGTGGTGGGGTCGCGTTGTTCGCGGACGCCGGTTTGGGCGGCTTCTGTGAGGTTGCTGTTCAGGCCGTAGACGGGGGTGATGTCGTAGGCGCTGCGGTCGAGGTCGGTGAGGATCAGCAGCTGCTTGTCGGGTGTGAGGCTCGTGAAGCTCGCGGGGAGCTCGTAGGGGGGCAGTCCCTGCTTGGCTCTGGCGGCGTCGAGGCGTTCGATCGTCCAGTGCTCGCATTCAGCGGAGGCTTCGTTTGAGCAGCTCGAGGGCTCAGAGCCGAGCGGAATATTTTCCGTGGGCGCCGCGGCGAAGACCGCGGGCACCAGCGACAGCAGTGCGACCGCGAGAGCCGCGAGAGCGAGAAGGACACGTTTCACTGGCCTGCCCAGCGTAGGGGAGCGGGGCCGTGGATGCGCCGGTTGCGCCGGCCTCCGGGCTCAGAGCCCGTGGCTCTGCAGCCAGATCTCAAGCAGCCCGATCTGCCACAGCTGGTTGGCCCCGGAGGGCGTCAGGTGCTCGTTGGGCTCGCGCAGCATCTCCTCAAGGCGGTCGCTGCTCCAGAGGCCGCGATCGGTGGCGCGGGTGCTCGTCAGCGCATCGGTGACCAGGCTGAGCACCGGCCCCTCCAGCGAAACCAGCGCGGGAACCGGGAAGTAGCCCTTGGGCCGGTCGATGACCGCGTCGGGGACGAGGCCCCGCGCGAGCCGCTTGAGGGTTCCCTTGCCTCCTTCCGCCAGCTTCAGCTCGGGCGGGCAGGCAGCGGCGTGCTCGACCAGCTCATGGTCGAGAAACGGTACCCGCGCCTCCAGGCCATGGGCCATCGTCATGTTGTCCAGTCGCTTCACCGGGTCCTCCACGAGCATCACCAGCTGGTCGAGGCGCAGCGCCCGGTCGAGCGGGTCGCTCGCCCCGTCCCGCCCGAAGTGCTCGCTCACGTATTCGCGTGAGACGGCCGTGCCGGGGAGCCCTTCGGCGTCGACGAGGGCGCGGATCTCCTGGTCGGTTCGGTCGAAGAAGGCCGCTTCGTATGTGTCCACCGCATCCTCCAGACCGGAGGCCTCGCGGGCGGCGATCTTTGGATACCAGTGGTAGCCGGCGAACACCTCGTCGGCGCCCTGTCCGCTCTGCACCACCGTCAGCGAGCGGCTGACCTCCTCCGAGAGCATGTAGAAGGCGACGGCGTCGTGGCTGACCATGGGCTCGCTCATCGCGTTGATGGCGTCGGGAAGCGTCTCGGTGAGGCGCTGCGTCGGGATCTCGATTCGGTGGTGATCGAGGGAAAGCTCTCGCGCCATCAGATCGGAGTACTCGAACTCGTCGCCGGCCAGCTCGCCGGTGCCCTGAAAGCCGATTGCGAACGTCTGCAGCCCGCGCTGGCCTTCGTGTGCCAAAAGACTTGCGATCAGGCTCGAGTCAAGGCCACCCGAGAGCAGGACGCCAACGGGCACGTCGGCCACCATGCGCCGCCGCACGGCCTGTCCGAGCAGCTCCCTGGTCTCGGCTACCCACTGCTCGGCTGTCCGTTCGGCCTCCGGGCGCTGGTAGCGGGGCTCCCAGTAGCGGTGCTCGCTGCGTGCGCCGTCGGGCTCGATCGTCAACAGCGTGGCCGCGTCCAGCTTGCGCACGCCGGCCAGGATCGTGCGGGGCGCGGGAACGACGCTGTGCCAGCTGAGGTAATGGTGAAGCGCCACAGGATCGATCGAGGTGTCGACCTCGCCGGCCGCCAGCAGCGCCGGAAGCGTCGAGGCCATCCGCAGAGCGCCGGGCCGCTCGGACAGGTAGAGCGGCTTGATTCCCAGGCGGTCGCGCCCGGCGATGACCCGGCCGCCGGCGTGCTCGACGAGGACGAAGGCGAACATCCCCACGAGGTGCTCGACGAAGCCGGCGCCCCAGTGCGCGTAGGCCTTCAGCAGCACCTCGGTGTCCGAGCTCGAGATGAACCGCATGCCGCTGCCGGCAAGCTCCTCGCGCAGCTCGCGATAGTTGTAGATGCAGCCGTTGAAGGCGATCGTCAGCCCCAGCTCGGGGTCGCTCATCGGCTGTGCGCCGCGCTCGGAGAGGTCGATGATGCGCAGCCGCCGATGAGCCAGGCCGCGGCTGTCCTGCGCCCACAACCCGCTCCCGTCGGGTCCGCGCGAGCGCATCGCATGCGACATGCGCTCGAGTGCGCAGGCGTCTGCGGGCCTGCCGTCAAAACGCACTTCGGCAGCGATCCCGCACACCGCTGGAAGGGTGACAGAAGTGTCGTCCCCGGCACGGGTATCCTGCGAACGCCTCGCGCACTCCCCATGGCCCCCGCTTTCCTCAAAGGTGACAACCCCCAACATCGCCGGGTGCCGCTGATCGGGATAACGACCTCCGAGCTGCGCTCGCCCAACCACATCGACCCGACCGCCGAGGCCGATCCCCCCCGCACCGAGCTGGCGCTGGGGCTCAGCTATCCAAAGGCGGTCGAACGTGCGGGCGGCATCCCGCTGGTGGTCCCGCCCCGTCTGGGCGCGATCGAAGATCTTCTCGGGCGCATCGACGGGCTGCTCATCTCGGGGGGTCCGGATCTCCACCCTTCCGCCTACGGCGAGGCGCCCAGCCCGGCCCTGGGCCCGACCGACAGGACGCTTGACGAGTTCGAGCTCGCGCTGGGGGCCGGCGCCGATGAGCTCGAGCTGCCGATCCTCGCCATCTGTCGCGGGCAGCAGCTCGTCAACGTCCTGCGCGGCGGGAGCCTCATCCAGGATCTGCCTGCCGGGACGATCGACCACCGCCAGAGCGAGCCGGGTGAGGTGGCGACGCATACGGTCTCCCTCGAGCCGGGCACGCCGCTCGTACTGGCCTTCGGCGGCGAGGGCGAACTGAGCGTCAACTCGTTTCACCACCAGGCCGTCGAGCGCCTGGGCCGTGGGCTGCGGCCGATCGCCTGGGCGCCGGACGGGCTGATCGAGGCCGTCGAAGCGACCGATCGCCCGTTTCTGATGGGCGTTCAGTGGCATGCGGAGTCGCTCGCCTGCGAGCCCGATCACGGCCCGCTGTTCCGCGCCTTTGTCGAGGCCTCCTCCGGCCGCAGGACGTCGGGCAGACAGGCCGCCTAGACCGATCGGCTCCGCGCAGCTGGGCCAGATGGCCGAGCGGCACACAGGCATCTGGGCCAGCGGGCGAACGCGTCGCGGCCGGCTGACGGTAGGCTCGACAGCGCCGGTAGGCGCCTGGAGCGGGTATGTCCTTATCCAGGCGCGAATCGTTCGTGCTGCGAGGCCCGAGACGAGGCACAAAGATCGAAGTGTCAGCTCCAATCCATTCGCAATACCGGCCCGGCCCGTTCTTCGATGAGGCCGTGCTGCCCTCAGGGAGCGCACGTCCCGGCTATGAGCAGCTTCTGACGCACCTCGCGGACGCCGACCTATCCGCCCTGAGCGAGCTCGTGGACAGCTTCACCCGGGCCACCGGTCTCGAGTTCGGCGGCGAGGGAGGCCACACTCCGTTCCGGGTCGATCCCATTCCACGTCTGTTGCCTCGCTCGGAGTGGAGCGAGCTCGAGCATGGACTCGCTCAGCGAGTGCGGGCGCTGGAGGCGTTCGTGGCTGACATGCACGGCGGGCAGAGGATGGTTGGCGCCGGTGAGCTCCCCGAGTCGGTGCTGGCGGGCGCGGGCTTCATCGAGCCGGACCTGTTCGGGGCCGAGGTGCCCGGGCCGTGGATATCGGTGGCCGGCCTGGACGTCGTGCGCGACAGCGCCGGTCGCTTCCGCCTGCTGGAGGACAATCTCCGCACCCCGTCGGGCATCGCGTTCGCGCTCGGTGCTCGCCTGGCGGTCGAGCGCTGGCTGCCGTTCGATCCGACCGAGGGCGAGGACCTCGATGGGCACGTAAACCGGCTGTTCGAGATGGTTCTCGCGGCCCCGCCCCCGTCTTCGCCCGATCCAGAAGGCGCGAGGATTTTGCTGTCGGACGGCCCCCGGAACTCTGCGTGGCGTGAGCAGCAGCGCCTGGCCGAGCTGCTCGAGATCCCGCTGGTTGGGCTGCAGGACCTGCGCCTGCGCGGCACCCGGCTCGAGCTCCGTGACACGGGCGAGCCCGTACATGTCGTCTACCGCAGGACCGACGAGGAGCGGATCCGCGACGACGCCGGCGTGCTCACGGGAATCGGTGAGCTGTTGCTCGAGGCGCTGCGGGCAGGCACCATCCGGATGGTCAACGGCTTCGGCACGGGTGTCGCGGACGACAAGCTGATCTACCCATACGTCGAGGCGATGATCGCCTTCTATCTCGGCGAGGAGCCGCTGCTTCACTCGGTGGAGACCCACGACCTCGGCCGCCCCGAGCTGCGCGACCGGGTCCTCGACCGGATCGCCGACTATGTCGTCAAGCCCCGGGACGGGCACGGCGGGGCCGGCGTCGTCATCGGCCCGACGGCCGAGCCGGGGGAACTCGACGAGGCGATCCGCGCGATCCGCGCCGAGCCGGAGCGCTGGCTGGCTCAGGAGGTGATCGAGCTCTCCACCCATCCCACCGTGATCGACGGGCGCCTGGAGCCTCGCCACCTCGACCTGCGGCCGTTCGTCTTCTCCGACGGGGATCGCGTGGAAGCCCTCCCCGGCGGGCTCACCCGCGTGGCCTTCACGCAGGGGAGCATGGTCGTCAACTCCTCGCGCCAGGGCGGCGGCAAGGACACGCGGGTGCTGGCGTGAGCGCCGAGCCCCGGCACCGGGCCGGCGGGTGGACACGGCACGTGCTGCTGGCGCTGGCCGTTGGCGCGACCGCCATGTCGCCCGGCGTGGCGCGCGCCAACCTTTTACCTGCAAGGGCAGCGCGCCTCACAGCCCTCGAATTCTTCGCACCGAACCCGTCGGGCAGGAAAATCACCTGCGCCATGTATGACCGGCCCGGGGAGCCCGCCAACGTGCTGTGCGAGAGCTACGGGCCGGGGCGGGAATCGACCGCGACGCTCGATACGCAGGGAAGGGTGGGGCTGTGCGCGACATATGACTTCCACGCCAAGCCCTGTCCGCTGGGGAATGCCGGAGTCCGAACGCCCACCCTCCATTATGGCCGGCAGGTGACGGTCGGCCGGTTCGTCTGCGTGGTGACACGCCGGGGGGTCATCTGCCGTCTCAGGGCGACGGGGGCGGGTTTCATCTTCAGTCCCCGTCAGGAGAGCCGTATCGGAGGGGCCACTCCCGCGCCGCTTCAGCTCTCGGAATTCCAGTCTCCCGACCACGAAGTGTGGTGTGAGACCGGCGTGTTCTGCGCCACCGGGCTTTCGCGCAACGCCGCACCGGAATCCAGAGTCAGCCTCGCGCAGCTAAGCCCCGAGGGCAAGGTCAGCACCTGCGTCCACGACCACGATGTGGCGCCCGGATTCTGCGTTCAGAACTGGAACGAACAGGCCCCCGTTCTCGCCTACGGCGAGCAGGACGAAGCCCACGGTGTCCTCTGCACCTCGGCGAATGACGGAATCACCTGCACGAAAGTCCTGGGAGCAGGGCAGGGCAACGGCTTCAGGATCAACAAGGCCGAAATAGTCGAACTCCACTGATCGGCGGTCGGGTGCGAGCTACCCGGCCCCCGCACCCTCACCGGGCGCGTTCGAGCAGCTCCGAGAGTGCGGCGTCGATGTCGGTTGCAAGTGCCCCGGGGTCCGGGAACTCCTCACGATCGGCATAGACGCCGAAGCAGGCCTGCTCGTTGACGGTTGTCATTCCGATCGAGACCGTGTGGCGGTCGGCGAGCGGGACGACGGGGTAGATCGCGTGCAGGCGGCAGCCGCGCAGATAGAGCTCACCGGGCGGGCCGGGGATGTTCGAGACGACCAGGTTGAACGTGCGCGGGCTCGCCATGATCCGCGAGATGGCGTGCTGGACGAGCGCCGGAGCGTGTTCGGCGGCCTTCAGCGCGATGTCGGCCCCCTCGGGCTCGTGGTCGCGCTTGCGGGCGTCCATGTCGGCGTGAACCCGACTCAGGCGGATGAGAGGGTCGGGCTCATCGCAGGGCAACTCGGCGAACACGAACGAAAGATGGTTGCCCAGGACGTCGTCGGGGCTGCGGACGTTCACGGGAACCATCGCCTTCAGCGTCGCCGGGTGCTCGCCATGGCGGGCCAGATAGGTGCGCATGCCCCCGGCCACCGCGGCCAGGACGACGTCGTTGACGGTCGTGCCCCGGGCGCGCTTGATGATCTTCAGGTCGTTGAGGGGGCGTTCGGCCCACGCCAGGCGCCGCAGCGGTGAGAGCGGCCGATCGAGCAGGCCGCCGGCGGGGGCGCCCTTGAGGAGCGCGTGACTCAGTGCACGCCCGACACCCAGGGCGCCCGCGGTGAGCTCTCGGGCCGCCTTTACCGGCGATAGGGCCGCCCGCAGCGGGCCTCGCAGCAGTCCGAGCTGAAGCGCCCCGAGGTCGCGAGCGCCGCGGATCAAAAGCTCCGGCGCGGGGGGTTCGGGTTGCGGGCGCCATGGGTCGGGCTCATAGGCCTCGGCCTCCGGACCGGGGTCGAGCAGCAGGGAGGCCAGCTCGACGGCGGCGATGCCGTCCACCATGCAGTGGTGGGCCTTGCCGATCAGGGCGAGCTCGTTGCGGGCCGGGTCGCGACAGATCCAGATCTCCCACAGCGGCCGGTCGCGTCGCAGTGGCATAGACATGATTTCGTCGACCAGCCCTCCGAGCGGGCCGGGAGCCTGGAACAGGTGACGGTCGATCCCGAAGGCCTCATCGTCCACCCACTCGGGCGCGTTGAGGCCCAGCGGCACCGGAGCCAGCTTCTGGCGGTAGCGCGGAGCGCGCACCATGCGCCGCTCGATGTGCTCGCGCAGCGCGGAGAAGCCGGGTGGCTGCCCGCCCGCGGGCGGCGAGAAGACCGCGACCCAGCCCACGTGCATGTGCGCCGTCGGTGTCTCCACTGCCAGGAAGGAGGCGTCCAGTCCGGAGAGCCGGGCGCGGGTCATGCCGACGCCCGCGCGGGTCTGGGTGACCGGCGCGTCCGTCGCGCCGCCCGGGCGCTGGAGATGGGCACGACGACCCCAGCCCGGGGGATCTCCCTGCGCCCCCAGTCGGCCGCCAGCGCGAACTCCGCCAGCCGGTCGAAGTAGGACGGCAGCGGCGCCGGGTGGATGCCGGTGCCATGCAACAGGGCGCGGGTGCGCCGGATGTCGTAATGCACGCGCGCGGCGAAGTAGGGAAAGAAGACCTCGCTGCGGCGCAGTGCCCGGCGGTGGCGCTCGTCCCGGCATCCCCGCACCACCAGTGGATGCAGCAGGCGCCGGTAGAGGGTGGGGTCGATCAGCCGCGGGGCCGGACGTGCAAAGTAGGTGCTGGCCAGCTCCACCAGCTCCCCGACGCTGCTCGCGTGACGGCCGGCCGTGAGGTTGAAGGTCGCCCCCTCCGCCTCCGGGGCCCGGGCCAGCGCGAAGATGGCGTCCGCCACGTAGTCGACCGAGACGACGTCCACGGGGGCGTCGCCGTGCGCGGGGAGCGCCGCATAGATGCCGCGCGAGAACGCCCGCAACGGCCAGTAGAGGACGTTGAACGAGTTCGTCCAGCCGCTGCGGCTGTCTCCGACGATGATGCTGGGGCGCACGATCGTCAGCGGCAGCCGGCCACGGCGCTGTACGAGCATGCTCTCGGCCTCGAACTTCGAGCGCTCGTAGGGGTTGCGGAAGCCCTGGCCGACCTCCAGGTCGTCCTCGTTGAATCCGCCGACGTGCTCGCCCGCCACGTAGGCCGTGGAGATGTAGACGAACCGGCGCAGACCACCGGGCGCCCGCTGGCATCGCTCGGCGAACTCCAGCACCCGCTGCGAGCCCGCCACGTTGATCGCCCGGGTCTCCTCGAGTCCCAGCTCGAAGGAGACCGACGCGGCACCGTGGACGATCTCGCTGACCTGTCCGCTCAGGGTGCTCAGGCGACGTCTTGGCAAACCGAGATCGCGGTGGGTGATGTCGCCGCGCACGGCAATGACGCGGTTCTCGTGGGGGTGGCCCGAGCCGAAGCGGTCGCGAAGCGCCTGGCGTATGCGGGCGCCGGCCTGCCGCTCGCTGGGGGCTCGCACGAGCGCGTAGATGCGCCGGTCGGTGCCCTCGAGGTATCGGGCCAGCAGCTCCCCGCCGAGGAACCCCGTGGCGCCCGTCAGCAGGACCCCGTCGGCCGGGCAGGCGCCGCGCCCACCCTCGTCACCCAAGCGCTCGGCGCCGCCAATCTTGTGGTCCGGCCTTGTTGCGGAAATGATCAGGCTCCCGGGCCGTACTCCCCGTAGTCGCCGCCCCGTCCTTCGGGATTGCCCGATTGCGGCTCGGCGACCTGCATGTGAACCCTTCGCCCCGAAGCTGTCGGGTCATGCTCGGGCCTGGCAGGCCGCGAGGAGAACGGGCACTCATGCGCATTGCCCGAAGCAACCTCCCCTAAACAGCTTTGGCCAATCAAATAACGCGCAATTAGCGCGAAAGCGGGGGAACCTTCCACGATGCACGGCTGGCTGGCCTGGGAGTCGCTGCGATTACGGGCGGGAGCCGGCGGTCACGGAACCGTCACCGTTGCTTCGCCGACCGGCACCTCCACTGTTCCGGCGCCTTCGAAGAGCGCGGGCCCGGTGGCGTGCGCGAGGACGACCTGGAGGGTGGTGGCACCGGCGGGGAGCGGGCCGGTGCGCACCGAGAGTTCTTCTCCGGCCTGTACGTCGCCTTCGCTGATGTTCACGCTGCCTTCTGCCGGATCTGCGCCCGGGCGCTTCCACTGGACTTTGTACTGGTCGCGGACGCTGCTGATCGCCAGTGGGGCCTTCAGCTGAACGAGTGCTTCGCTTCGCCCTGCGGTGCCCTGGACGGCTGTTGCCGTGACGGTCGCGGCGGCCTGCGCGGCGGTTGGGGTGGCCGCGGCAGGCACAAAGCCGACGGGTAGCCCGTTGGGGGTGCATCCTTCACCCCAGCCGCTTCCGGTCATCTGACAGACGGTGCCGTTGCTGTAGTGGATTTCGCTGATCGGCCCGTCGACGGGGAGGCTCCCGGTGGCGCCGGGGCCGAAAGCGTTCGGCTTCCAGCCTTCGGTGGCGTCGGTCACGATCAGGTAGGCGCCGTTTGGCCCCGTGGTGGGCAGTGTGACCGCCCGTCCTTCGTCGAGGTAGGTGACGCTCTCGGCCGAGGGCCCGAGCAGTCCGTAGTAGAGGTTGCGCTCCTCAGACTGAGGACAGATCCTGCCGAGTGCCCCGCTCTTTTCGGCAGCGGTCGCGATCGCCGGTACGCACACCTCGTGCGCTTCGGGGTGTTCGGGGGTGGGAACTTCTTCGGGCCCATCGAGGGCGTTTTCCAGCTGGTCGCTCTTGCTGACGCTGTCAAAGATGTGTCCGTTCCCGTCGAGAGCGACACAGGCGAGTTGGTCGGTACTGGCCACGGGCAGCGGGTGCAGCCGTCCGTCGTTGCCAAACGCACCGTCTGCGCCGAGCGCCCCGATCTGCCCGTCCACGACGCGCCCCACCTGAACGCATCCCGCGCCCCGGGACGTCGAGAAGGTGCGAAGGCCCCAGGGTGCGCCGCCCCGCGGGTCCGGCGTGCTCACCACTGGACCCGTGGCGCTCCCGGGAGTGACCGCGCCGAGCCCCGATGTGGGGATCTGGAACTGTTCCAGGGTCTTCGCGGGGGAGCCGAGCGGGATCAGCCCGCTGGCCAGCGCGACGCCGCCGAGCAGCAGTGCGCCGGCGAGGCCGGCCAGCGACAGACGCCCGAGGCGGCCACGGCCAGGGCCGCGGCCGCGGTGCCGTGCGAACGCCCCGTCCGGGCGACCGCCATGAACGACTCCGGCGACCGTGCTCCAGACCTGTGCTTCCTCGATGGGGTCCGCGGTGAGCCCGGCGGCCGGGTCGGCCGTGGCGAGCAGGCTGATGGTGTCGATTCGGTTGGTGCTCACGGTGTCGTCCTCGCTTCTCGGGTGAGATTGATGGGCGCGTCTTCGTCGACGGCAAGAGCGTGCTCGAGCTTGCGCCGTGCGCGGTGCAGGCGGACAGTGAAGGCGGCGGCGCTGCAACCCATGACACCCGCGGCGATGCGGTGCTCGAGGCCGTCCCAGGCGACCAGCATCAGCGCTTCCTGATCGCGCTCGGGGAGCGTCGACAGCGCGAGCGCCAGGCGCGAGGCGGTTTCAGACTCGGCGGCCTGCGCCGGGCGCTGCTCCTCTCCGAGCCGGTTGTTCAGTGCGGCGCGGCGGGCATTGCCGCGCAGGTGGTTGGCCGTGACACGTCGTGCGACCCCCAGCAGCCAGGGGAGCGGGTCGCCTCGCAGCTCGCCATACCTGCGCCACGCCGTGATGAAGGTCTCGGAGACGACATCCTGGACGCCGTCCGACGAGATGCGGCGCGAGACGTACCGCGAGACGTCTCCGTAGTGCTCGCGGAAGACCTGTTCGAAGCCGCTCCGAGAATCTCTCACACCGACGTATTGTCCGCCGCGGGCCGCGACCTTACATCCCGCCGGCGGCATTGTGGCCAACCGCACAACCGGACCTACCGGTCCGCTTGTGTTAGCCTAACCGGACCGATGAGTCCAGTTACGTCCCCGGGAGGCTCCGTGAGCGCTGAAACGACCACCTCAAACCGCTGGCTGATCCTCGTGATCGCATGCCTGGCCCAATTCATGGTCGTGCTGGACAACACGATCGTCAACGTGGCACTGCCCTCGATCCAGCACGGTCTCAGCTTCTCGCCGGCCAACCTTCAGTGGGTGGTCAACGCCTACACGCTGATCTTCGGTGGCTTTCTGATGCTGGGCGGCCGCGCAGCCGACCTGCTGGGGCGCCGGCGCCTGTTCATGGCGGGCGTGGCGCTGTTCGCGGGCGCCTCGATGCTCAACGGCCTCGCGCAGTCCTCGACGATGTTGATCCTCGGCCGAGGTCTGCAGGGACTGGGCGGCGCCCTGGTCTCACCGGCGGCGCTGTCGATCATCATGACCACCTTCCAGGACAACGCCGAGCGCACACGGGCGCTGGGTGTCTGGTCGGCGATCGCCGCCGGGGGAGCCGCATTCGGGCTGCTGCTGGGAGGCGTCCTCACCGACCTGGTCTCCTGGCGCTGGAACTTCTTCGTCAACGTGCCCGTCGGCATGGCGACGGTCTTCCTGGCGCTGCGCTACGTGCCCGAGTCGCGCGCCGATCTCGGCCACCGGCGCTTCGATGCGCTGGGCGCAGGCACCGTGACGGCCGGTCTGCTGGCGCTCGTCTTCGGCATCGTCAAGGCGCAGGCCTGGGGCTGGGGCTCCGGCAGGACACTCGGGGTCATCGCTCTCGGGGTTGGGCTGCTGGCGGTCTTCGTGGCGCTCGAGTCCCGCTCACCGGCGCCGCTGGTCAGGCTCTCGATCTTCCGGGTGCGCTCGCTGGCGACGGCCGACGGGGTCATGATGCTGGTCGCCTCGGCGATGTTCGGGATGTTCTTCTTCGCCTCCCTCTATGTGCAGAACGTGCTCGGCTACAGCCCGCTGAAGGCGGGCCTGGCGTTCCTTCCCGTGTCACTCGGGATCATCGTCGGCGCCGGCATCTCACAGGGGGTCCTCAAACGTCTTGGCGTCCGCAACGTCTCGGTGATCGGCCTCCTGCTCGCGGTGGCCGGCCTGCTCTACCTGACCCGGGTGCCCGTGCACGGCCACTATGTCTCCGATCTCCTCGTGGGTCTACTGCCGATGTCCATAGGGATGGGTTTGGTCTTCGTGCCGATCACGCTCCTGGGAACCTCCGGCGTGGCCAACGACGACGCGGGCCTGGCCTCGGGACTGTTCAACAGCGCCCAGCAGGTGGGCGGATCGCTGGGCCTTGCGATCCTGGCGACGCTGGCCGTGGATCACACCTCGAGCCTGCTGGGCAACGGTGCGGCGGGCACCCATGCCGCCCGTGTGGCGGCGACCGTGTCCGGCTACCACGTCGCCTTCCTGGCGGCGGCCATCATGATCGCCGCGGGCGCCGCGCTGCTGGTGGCGCTGCTGCGCCGGCGCCACGTGGAGGGACTGAGCCTCGATGCCTCTGCAGTCACAGCCGCCGTCTGAGAAACTGGAACCCATGAGGAGGGATGCGCTGGTCAACCGCCAGCGTCTGCTCGAGGCCGCTGACGCGATGTTCCGTGAGCGTGGCGTCGACGTGGGCGTCGCCGAGATCGCCGCGGCCGCGGGCGTCGGGCGTGGCACGCTGTTTCGCAACTTCGCCAGCAAGGACGCGCTGATCGCGGCCGTGCTGGCGGAGCGGATCGGCGAGGTCCTGGCAACTGGGCGTGAACTGCTCGAGAACGACCCCGAGGACGCCGATGTGGCCTTCCGCTTCGTCGAGGAGCTGATGGCGCGCCAGGAGGAGAACCGCGCGCTGCTGCAGACCCTCACCGAGGAGACGCTCCATGTGGCGCCCGAGCTCGCGCGCACCCACACCTCCATGATGGAGCTGCTCGAAGCGCTGCTCGACCGCGGCAAGCGGATCGGCGCGATCCGCCCCGAGGCGACGGCGAGCGACCTGATGATGCTGATCAAGGGCCTTTGCATGTTCCCGGCAGCCGATCAGCCGCTGGCGCCCGAGACGATCCTCAGGCACCTGGACCTGGTGCGCGCCGCGCTGAGCACCCCCGAGTACTCGCGGCCCCTGCGCGGAGTGCCGGCACCGCCGGCTCCCGTGCCGTCCCTGCAGGCCTGAGCGATCTCTACCGTTTCTCGGGCGAGCGGGCGAGCGGTCCTCGCCCCTGTGGCTGGCGTGGGGGCTCGCCCTGCGCCCGGGCCGCGATCGGGCGGCTCTCGGTGGCGGAGCTCTTCACCGTCAGCATCTGATCGTAGTGGCCGACCTCCAGCGGCTCGCCCTCGATCAGGGAGTAGCGGGCCTCGCTGTGGGTCACCTGCACCTGCAGGCGCCGGCCGCGGTAGGCCAGACGGAAGCCCAGGCTCTCGATGTCCTCCGGCAATGCGGGCCGGAAGCTCAGCCTGCCGTCGTGGTCGCGCATCCCGCCGAGGCCGGCAACGGTACCGATCCAGGCCCCCGCGAGCGACGCGATGTGAACGCCGTCGCGGGTGTTGTGCTGGAGATCGTCCAAGTCGATCAGGGCGGCCTCGCGCAGATAGTCGTAGGCGAGCTCGAGGTGTCCCGTCTCGGCGGCGAGCACGGCCTGCGTGCACGCTGAGAGTGAGGAGTCGCGCACGGTGAGCTCCTCGTAGTAGGCGAAGTCGCGCTGCTTCTCCTCGAGCGTGAAGGCGTCACCGCGCAGGTGCAGGGCGAGCACCAGGTCGGCCTGCTTTACGACCTGCTTGCGGTACAGGTCGAAGTAGGGATAGTGCAGCAGCAGGGGGTACTGATCCTCCTCGGTGGCGGCGAAGTCCCAGCGGTCGTGAGATGTGAATCCCTCGGCCTGCTGGTGCACGCCGAGCGTCTCGTCGTAGGGGACGACGATCGCCTGGGCGGCGTCGCGCCAGCTGCTCGCCTCCTCCTCCTCAACGTCCAGCTCGGCGGCACGGCGGCCGTGTCGCTGGACCGCCAGGAAGGCCTCGCGGAGGTTGCGCTCGGCCATCAGGTTGGTGTAGAGGTTGTTGTCCGCGACGGCGCTGTACTCGTCCGGCCCGGTGACTCCGTCGATCCGGAAGCGCCCGTCGGTGTCGTGGTGCCCGAGCGAGCGCCACAGGCGGGCGGTTTCGACGAGCAGCTCCAGCCCGATGCCGGCCGCGAACTCCTCATCGCCGGTCGCGGCCTGATAGCGCACGACGGCGTCTGCGATGTCGGCGTTGATGTGAAATGCCGCCGTCCCGGCGGGCCAGTAGGCCGAGCACTCCTCGCCGTGGATCGTCCGCCAGGCGAAGGCGGCACCCTTCAGCCCGAGTGACTCGGCGCGTTGGCGGGCTGTCGGCAGCGTCCGGTGTCGCCAGCGCAGCGCGTCGCAGGCGGCCTGTGGCGCCACGTAGGTGAGTAGCGGCAGGACGAAGACCTCGGTGTCCCAAAAGGCATGCCCGTCATAGCCCGAGCCCGTCAGGCCCTTCGCGGCGATCGCCCGCTGCTCGCCCCGGGCGCCGGCCTGCAGGGAGTGGAACATCCCGAAGCGGACGGCCTGCTGCAGCTCGGCATGACCTCCCACCTGGACGTCGGCGCTCTCCCAGAAGTCATCGAGGTAATCGCGCTGCTCGGAGAGCAGCCCCTCCCAGCCCACGGCGTGCGCTCCGGCGAGGGCGGCGGAAACCTGATCGACGATCGCCGGCGCCGAGCGCCGGGCGGACCATCCGTAGCCGAGCACCTTGACCAGGCTGAGCGGCTTGCCGGGCTCGATCTTGGCGGTCACGAGCAGCCGCGCGAGATCGTCGAAGGCCTCGGCCCTAGTGGTGGTCTCGGGGCCCTCGGCGATCACGTGGTCCATGGCCGCGGCAAGCGTCAGGCCGCTGGTGTGCGTCGAGTGCGCGAGCACCGCTCGCAGGTCACGGGCCTCGCAGAAGCGAGGCTGCAGGGGTCCCTGCAGCGCCTTGGCCGCGCGCGGGTCCGTCTCGCCGTCGGGCAATGTCTCGTTGACGACCAGCTCGGACTGCACGACGATCGTGATCGGTGCCTCGAGGGCCTCGACCTCGTAGTGGATCGCGGCGACGGCGCGCTGGGCGAAGGAGACCAGCCGGGTCGAGCGGACGCGCACGAGCGCCCCCGAGGGCGAGCGCCATTGGACCGAGCGGCGCAGGACACCCTCACGCAGGTCCAGCACGCGCTCGTGGTCGAGCAGCTCGCCGTAGCGCAGGTCGAACGGCTCGTCCTCGACCAGCAGGCGGATGATCTTGCCGTTGGTGACGTTGACCACCTCCTGGCCCGCCTCGGGATATCCGAAGCCTCCCTCCGGATAGGGCAGCGGACGCGCCTCGTAGAAGCCGGCGAGATAGGTGCCGGGAAGTCCTGCGGGCTCGCCCTCGTCGAGGTTGCCTCGCATCCCGATATGTCCGTTGGAGAGCGCGAACAGGGACTCCGACTGGGCGAGGCGCTCGAGGTCGAGCTCCGTTTCCCGCACCGCCCACGGCTCGACCGTGAACGGCCCTGAGGCGATCAACTGCTCTCCAGCAGCTCGGCGAGATCCTCCACGACGGTGTCCGCGCCATGTCGACTGAGCTCCTCGGCCTGCCCTGTGCGATCGACGCCGACGACATAGCCGAAGTGCCCGTCATGGCCGGCCTTGACTCCCGCGAGCGCGTCCTCGAACACGACCGCATCCTTGGGCGAGACCCCCAGCAGCTTTGCGCCCTCGAGGAAGGTGTCCGGTGCCGGCTTGCCGGCGAGGTTCTCGCGCTCAGCCACCGCACCGTCGATGACCGTCTCAAAGAAATGCTCGATCCCGGCGCTCTTCAGCACGGCCCGGCAGTTGGTGCTGGAAGACACGACGGCGCGGGCAAGACCGGCCTGCGTGACGGCTTCGAGGTATCGCCGGGAGCCCTCGTAGGCGGCCACGCCCTGCTTCTCGATCAGCTCGAGCACCAGTTCGTTCTTGAGGTTGCCGACGGCGTGGATCGTGCCCAGCCCGGCAGCATCGTCCTCTTCACCCTCCGGCAACTCGATCTGGCGCGACTGCAGGAACGAGCGCACGCCGTCGTAGCGTGGCTTGCCGTCGACGTATTCGTCGTAGTCGTGGCCGCGATCAAACGGCCGGTACTCCTCGCCGTCCTTCTCGGCCCGCTCCTTCAGCAGCTTGTCAAACGCCTGCTCCCAGGCCTGCGCGTGGATCTTGGCCGTTTCGGTGAGCACCCCATCGAGGTCGAACAGGAGGGCCTTGGTGAAATCGGGGAGACCGAGCACGCTTCAAGCAAAGCAGGTGGTTGTGCGCGGGCAGGACCCACACCCGCGCTCACCGGAGGACATTCTCACCCAGTTTTTGGCTGGTCGCGATTTCTCCGGTCCCAGGCCTCATCCCAGTCGCGCTCTTTGCGGCTGAGCTTGCGGGCACGACGACGCGCCGCATCGCCGGGCCGCTCCGCCTGCTGTTTGGGGGCGACGTCGCCCAGGGGGTCATCGGGCAGCTCCGTTGACCTCTCCTCCGGGGAGGCGGGCCCGCCGGGATCGCGACCGGCATCCATAAGGGCATTTTACCCCGCACGGGCATGCGGGAACCCTTGTCCCGAGGTCACTACAGGCGGCCCAACAGCAGGAGGACGAGCAGCACAAGCGCGATCACTCCGATGATCCCGCCCACCAGGGCGAGTTTGACCAGCACGAGCACCACAGCGAGCACGATCAGCAGCCCAAGCAATCCCCTAGCCATTCAGTCCTCCTCTTTGACGACCGCCGTTGGGGGCGCGATCTGCGCCTCGGCCGGTCGAGCTTGATGTGAAGCGGAAGCTACCCTCGGGGCGGTGGACGAAACGCAGATGGGATGTTCCTCATATCGCTAACTTGGGCGTGTCGCGCGCGTTGAAGAGGGGTAGGTGATCGGAAACTCTGTTGGCTCCAGCGCGAGAGGGCGCGGAGCGGGGAAGCGTCCGCTCCGGCGGGCATCAGGCCAGTGATCGGAAAATCCTCCTCACGCTCGTCCGCTGCAGCCGGCGTCCACCCGGCCGGCGGCGGCGAGCGCGAAGCGCAGCTCGAAGAGGAGATCTCCTCCGAGCTGGCCACCGAGGAGCCCACGCAGGAGATCCTCGATGACATCCGGGCGCGCGCTGAGGCGCAGGCCGGGGTGACGAGGGAGACGGCCTTCGGCCAGGTGGGACGCCCTTTCGATCGCCGGGCGCCCTTCTTCGTGGGTTTTCTCGGAGCCCTGGGAGTGGCCTGCGCGGCAGCGCTGGCCTACACCGTGGTGGCCGCCGGGCAGGTGCTCGTCCTGATCGGCCTGGCATTCTTCATCGCCGTCGGTCTCGATCCGCTCGTTCTGTGGCTCTACCGGCGGGGCCTCGCGCGCTGGGCCTCCGTGTCGCTGGTGGTCGTCCTCGTGGTCGGGAGCGTGGTGGGCTTCCTCGTCCTGGCAGTGCCGCTGGTCACCGAACAGGCCTCGAACCTCTCCAGTGAACTGCCCCATTACCTCCACGACCTTGACCGGCGCAGTCATGCCTTCCACAGCCTGGACGGCAAATTCCACATCCTGCACGGCCTGCAGAAGCTGCTCAACGGAGGAGCCTCCTTCCAGAGCGCCGTGGGCATCGGCAAGGCGCTGCTGGGGTTCATCTCCGCGTTCCTGCTGGTGACGGTGTTGGCCATCTACCTGCTCGTCGACCTGCCCCGGGTCCGCCGTGCGGTCTACCTGCTGGCCCCGCGCAGCCGCCGGCCACGGATGGTCCTGCTGACGGACGAGATTCTCGACCGCGTGGGCGGCTACGTGCTGGGCAACCTGCTGCTGTCCCTTATCGCAGCGGTGCTGACGATCATCTGGGCTCTGATCTTCGGGATCCCCTACGCCGTCCTCCAGGGTCTGCTTGTCGGCCTGCTCGACCTGATCCCGATCATCGGCTCGACGGTCGGCGGCATCATCGTGGCCCTGGTCGCCCTGACGGTCTCGCTGCCGGTGGCGCTTGCCACGGGAGCCTTCTATGCCGTCTACCGGTTCCTGGAGGACTATCTGCTGACGCCACGGATCATGCGCCGGACGGTCGCCGTGCCGGGTCTTCTCACCGTGCTCGCGACCGTCCTCGGCGGCGCTCTGCTGGGCATCGTGGGGGCCCTCGTGGCGATCCCCGTGGCGGCCGCCTTGAAGCTGCTGCACGACGAGATCACCCTGCCCCGGCTCGAGGACAGCTGAAGGGGATGCCTGAAGTCCTGACCTCCGCCGGACGCGAGCTCGCCGATGTCCTGCGGGCCGCCACGCCCACCCACCGGCGGCTGCGCGGGCATCTGATCGTGATCGCCGTGGCGACCGCCGGGGTCGACCTCCTCTGCGGCGTCCTCGCCTACCTGCTCGAGCGCGGCGGCGCGGAATCCGAGATCCATACGTTTCCCAGCGCGATCTTCTGGACGACCACGCAGCTGCTGACGGTCTCCTCCCAGCTCAAGAATCCGGTCTCCACCGGCGGGCACCTTTTGGATGTGGCGATGGAGATCTACGCGATCACCGTGATCGCGACCCTGGCCGGCGCCGTGGGGAGCTTCCTGCAGAAGCGGGGCTCGGAGATCGACGAGAAGTCGGCGCATGGGTCGAAGGGCAGCACCTAGGATGAAGCCGGTGAGTTCTCCGGCCAAATCCCCCAGGTGGGTCAGGCGCGTCAGCCGGGGAGTGCCCTGGGCGCGCGTGGTGGTGATCGGCGAGCTGGCCCTGATGGCATCCCGCCATCTGCGCAGGCTGGATGGCGCTCAGCGGCGCCGGATGCTCTCGCTGTTGATCCGCGCTCGTGGCCGGCCGCGGTCGCTGAGCGCCGGCGAGCGACGCGAGCTGCTGAGCCTGCTTGCGAGACTCGAGCCGCGGTTGTTCGTGGGCATGGTCATCCGTCGGCTCAGCCCTGTGCCGCTGCCCAAGCGGCTGCTGTATGGCCGCAGGGGAAGCGCCGCGCGAGCTGCCCTCTCGCGCGGGCGCTGAGGGGCGTCCAGCCGGGTTTCGGGCGCCTGCTGGTGGGGGTATCTAAGAGGCGATGAGCGCCGAGCCGCCCAGGCCACCGCTGCCCGGTGAGCCGCCGACTGCGCCGACGCGGCCGCTCCGGGCTGCCGTGCCGCCGCGCACGCCCCTTCCTCCGCAGCCGCCGCCCCGGGTGGTCGAACAGGTGCCCCCGCCCTATCCGGTGGAGGAATCGTGGTGGGGAGGAAATCCGTGGCCCGCGATCATCTTCGCGGTGCTCGCTCTGATCATCGGCGGGCTGGTGGGATATCTGCTCGGCAAAGGAGAATCGAGCAACTCGCGGAGCCAGTCGGCGGTGACACAGACGGTCACCCATTCGAACACCGTGGTGCAGCCGAAGATCGTGGAACGCACGGTGACCGCTCCTGCGCCGGCGAATACCACGAATGAAGAACGCCGGGTCGAAGCCGAAACCTCGCTGCGCAAAGCTGAACGCGAAAACGAACGGCTCAAACAGGAACTCGAAAGTTCTGAACGGGGCTGAGGGCGCACGGGCGCTCGCCGATCATTCGTCCAGACGGCAGGTCGCTGAGCCGGTCTCCCCAGGCGGGGCGCCTAGTGTGACCTGGTGGGCACCCTGGACTGGTCGGCGGCGAAGAGCGAGGTGACGGTCCTCGACGGCGTGCCGGCGATGGTGGCCACGCTCGGCGAGGGCGGATCGGTCGAGCATGCGACGAGAGCCTTCATGGACTGGCTGGACGAGCACGAGGGCTCACTGGCCGGGTGCTCCAAGGAGCTGGAGCTGATCGCCACCGGCCAGAGCGAGCGCCACACGGTGCAGCTGGACGGGCTCGAGGCGCAGCTCGTCGCTGTGACCGACGCAGGCGGCCGGCGAACGGCGGCGCTGACAATTCCCTCCACGCGCGAGGGGCCGGAGATCGAGCCGGCCAGCCCGGTGCTCGAGGAGCCGCTGGATGAGAGCCCGGCGATCGTCTGGCTGAAGGACCTGGAGGGCCGCTACCTGCGCGTCAACGCCAGATATCTCGAGCAGCTGGACGTCGAGGCCGAAAGCGTCTGTGGGCGGACCGACGCCGAGCTCACCCCGGCGGGGTCGATGGAAGGGATGAGACTGGAGGAAGAGCAGCTCGCGGGCCGTGAACCGCTTGATCTCGAGTATCTGATCGGCGCCTTCGAAGAGCGCCCGGCCTTTGCGGCACTGCGCTTTGCGTTGCGCGATAGCGAGGGTCAGCCGACGGCCACCTGCAGCGTGGCGGCTCCGGTCGGCGAGGCCTCCCTCGCGCGCTCGGAGTGCGAGCGGCTGATGAGGATCGACCGCTGGGGCCGCCTGGACGCGTTCGCGATTCGTCACGAGCTGCTCGAGGAGTGGGGACTGACGCTCGCCGACGGCACCTCGGGGCCGCCGCTCGATCGGGACGACCGGGTCGCGGCGGCGCTGCTGGAGCGCGACGAAGCACTGGCTGCAGCGACGCGCCTGGAGCAGGAGTTGCTGAGCGAACGCGAGCAGCTGGAGAAGCTTCGCGTCGAGTCTGAGCGCGCAGCCCAGCGCGCCGAGGAGCTCGGCGGGGCCGTTGCCTGCGAACAGGCGCGGGCGGGTGAGCTCGAGCGCTCACACGCGCGGGCCGAGGACCGGGTGGGTGAGCTCGAGGGCGAGCTGGCGGCCCTCCGGGAGGAGCTCGAGCAGCGGGCCGCTCCGGCGGAGGGGAATGAGAACCCAACCGCGCAGGAGACCGAGGGCCTGCGATGGGGCACCGATGCGCAGCGGGTCCTCTCGGGCGCGCTGGTGGGGCTGACGGAGTGGCGATCGGTGCTGGAGCGAGCCGTTGGTGTGCTGGGCGAGGAAGGGGGGTGGGATGCGACGGTCGCGTGGTGCGCCGAGAAGTCTCACGGGTCGATGAGGTGCGGCAGCAGCTGGATGCGCGACCCCGAGAGCCTTGCGGCCCTCAACACGCGGACCTGGAAACACGTCGAGGACGCATCCACGGCGGAGTTCGGCCGTGCTCGGAACCGCATGGCGACGACCTGTCTGCTCGATCTTCAGTCGGCCGAGGATCCTCTGCTGAGGGAGGCAGCGGCGCAGGGCATGGGCTCGGCCCTGCTGGTGCCGATCAGAGACGGCGACGAGACGATCGCCATGCTCGAGCTGCTGTCGCGTACCGCGGGCGCCCCGCCGCCGGAGCTGATGGACTCGCTCGAAGCCATTGCGCTGCAGCTCGGTGCAACCGCGCAGCTGCTCCGCATCGCGGACGTGCCACGGTGGCGCACGGGGCGTCTGTAGGGACGAGCGTGAAGTCCTCGGGCGAGCGCCTCAGCAGCTCGCGGCCTCGCTCGACCAGTAGCAGGGCAGCGCTTCATAGGGGTTCGGTTTTTCGGGCAGGTTGGTCACGTAGATCGAGCCGGTGTTCTGGCCGGCCGCCTTCTCGCAGACCGCTTCCATCTGCGAGGTGGTGCCGGCTGCGAAGACGATGTTGGCTATCTGCTGTGGCCGGGCCGCCAGCACCCAGGACGGGGGTGAGTAGGCGCCATAGTCCGCCGCCGTCCCCTCGAACGTGACCACCTGGTCGACCACACCAAGCTGCCAGGCGGTGGTGGCGGTGTCGCCGGGGTTGCCGACGAGGAGACCGCCTTTTTCATGCACGTAGGTGGATAGCTGGCGGTAATAGGTTTCGACTTTGGTGCTCGGGGCTTCGGCCATCTCATCGAGGAAGATCCCCTGGACCCCGGGGTACCAGCTGTAGTAATGGGCGATCGCCTTCTCGACGCTGGCCAGCGAGCGCTTTCCGTACCTGGTGTAGACGTAGCCGATCACCCGCTGGCCGTGTTCCCCGCAGAAGCCGATGGCTCCCGCGTAGAGCTTGGCCTGCTTTTTCACGGGCCCGTTGTTCGGGTTGAGGATCACGGTGGAGCCGATGGGGGCGGCTTCGCACATCGTCTGCCAGGGCCCCGGGGTGCCTTCGGGGCTGAAATAGGCCGGGACCAGCTCCAGCGGGGCGGCCTGCGCGGGGGCGCCCGCGGCGCCGAGGAGCGCCAACGACGCGCAGAGCGCCGGCGCCAACAGCCGAGCGCGATGCCGGCCGGCCGGGCGCCGGTGCAGGAGACCCACCCTCATGCGCACAGCGTACTTCGCCCGGTGTTCGGCCTAGTCGAGCTCCTCCAGCAGGTCGGCGATCGAGTCGATGATGCGCGTGGCCCTGAACGGGAAGCGCTCCGCCTGCTCGCGGGTAGTGACCCCGCTGAGCACGAGGATCGTCTCCATACCCGCCTCCAGTCCCGATACGACATCGGTGTCCATGCGGTCGCCGATCATCGTCGTGGTCTCCGAATGGGCGTCAATGGCGTTCAGGGCTGAGCGCATCATCAGCGGGTTGGGCTTACCGACGAAGTAGGGCTCGGCGCCGGTCGCCCGGCTGATCAGCGCGGCAACCGAGCCGGTGGCCGGCAGCGGCCCGTCGGCGCTCGGCCCGGTGGCGTCCGGGTTGGTCGCAATAAAGCGCGCCCCGTCGCCGATCAGCCGGATCGCATTGGTGATCCGTTCGAAGGAATAGGTGCGGGTCTCTCCCAGGACGACGTAGTCGGGCGAGCGTTCAGTGAGCGTGTAGCCGGCATCGTGCAGCGCCGTGGTGAGCCCGGCCTCACCGATCACGAACGCGCTGCCGCCCGGCCGCTGATCGGCGAGAAACCGTGCAGTGGCGAGCGCCGAGGTCCAGATCGCCTCCTCCGGTACCTCGAGCCCGTTGGCGGCCAGGCGCGCGGCCAGGTCGCGGCGGGTGTAGATCGAGTTGTTCGTCAACACCAGGAACGGGGTTCCTCGCCGGCGCAGAAGCGCGATCAGCTCCGCGGCGCCTGGGATGGGCTGCTGCTCGCGCACCAGCACCCCGTCCATGTCCATCAGCCAGGCCTTCCTGTCCCGTCCGCTCATCGCTCAAGCATGACGGGTCTCCTCGCCCGGCCCGTTCTCTGACGCCGCGCCTCGAGGCTTGGCTACCGAGTGAGCAGCAGGGTCCTCGACACGCTGATCGCCGGGCTGCCAGCGCTCGCCAGCCTGGCGCGGGCGAGGAGTGCGACTCTTCCCCGGTGCCTGAGCACGTATCTGCCGGCTCGGGTCAGCGTGACAGCGACGGTGTGCCCGGTGGCGCCCAGGCGCCGGGTGCCCCTTGCGATCAGCAGTCGTCGCGTGGAGCGCAGGTAGTAGTCGACGACGAAGGTCCCGTGCAACCCCCTGGGCAAGGTGAGGGTGACGCCGCCATGTCTGAGGATGGCTCCTATCCGTGCCGCGCCGGGCGAGAACGACAGGCGGGCGTCGAGCAGGTCGGCGATCCGTGCGCTCGGGGAGCCGCTCGCGCTGAGCAACCCGGCGTCGGCGATGGCGCTCGGCGGCGGTCCGGCGGCCTCGGATGAGGTCGTTGCCCCGCTGGCGGGAGGGGTGGCCGGCCCTTCCTGGGGAGTCGTTTTCGCGGGGGGTTCGGTTTCTTGTCCGGCGCCTTCTTGTTGTGCTTGGGTCCAGGTGTAGTTGCTGGTGGTGGTGTTGTTGGCGCTGATGATCAGGGCGGTGCCGGCGTTGCGGGGGGTGGTGCCTGTGGCTGCGCCCATGAGCTGGGGGGTGGGGAGGTTGACGGCTTCGCCGAGGATGACCTTGCGGTGTCCCCAGCAGCCGGTGGCGCTGGGGCTTGTGCAGTCGCCGTTGGGGCTGCCGTAGCCGTCGTCGTACATCCAGAGGTAGTAGCCGATCAGTGCGGCTGTGCTGGCCCAGTCTGAGCCGTAGCCTTTCCATGGTCCGCCGGTGGTGGGGGTGGTGGGGTCGCGTTGTTCGCGGACGCCGGTTTGGGCGGCTTCTGTGAGGTTGCTGTTCAGGCCGTAGACGGGGGTGATGTCGTAGGCGCTGCGGTCGAGGTCGGTGAGGATCAGCAGCTGCTTGTCGGGTGTGAGGCTCGTGAAGCTCGCGGGGAGCTCGTAGGGGGGCAGTCCCTGCTGGCTCTGGCGGCGTCGAGGCGTTCGATCGTCCAGTGCTCGCATTCAGCGGAGGCTTCGTTTGAGCAGCTCGAGGGCTCAGAGCCGAGCGGAATATTTTCCGTGGGCGCCGCGGCGAAGACCGCGGGCACCAGCGACAGCACCCCGACCACAACAGCCACGAAAACAGCCGCTCGACGGGCCGGTTCGACAATGAGCGCCAACATCACGCAGAACATCGGCCAAACACGCGTGAGCCCTGAGCGGCGCAGGCGCCGAGCGACCGATGGCCACATCGCCCGGGCGCCTGGGGGCGCGCGAACGGCTCGCGGGTTCGCTATGCACCAGATGACCGCCCCTGGTGCTGGTCCGCTCGCGCCTGGCGAGAGCAAACCCGACCCCCTGACGCGGCGGGCCCGGCGAGGACCGGAGCAGCAAACGGCCCTCGCCGGACGTCAGGTTTCTCGCGCCCCCGGGCGCTAGGAGCCTTCGTTGGTGAAGCTCTCCTCGGCGCGACAGGGCTCGTTGCGCAGGCTGGGACACGCAGGCAGCGCTGTCGGAATCGAGAGGCCGGGTATCACCGGTAGCGTCACGCTCGAGGGCATGCTCGCGGAGAAGGCAACTTCCTCCGCCGCGGTCCCTCCGGGCTCGGTGTGCTCAAACGCCCAGATCGGCTGCGCCCCGTTGGGTGCGGAGACGGTGACCCTGATACGCGAGCCTTTGCGGTAGGCGTGGCCCTCGAAATACAGGGGGATCGTGACGGGGACGAATTCGCCGGCCGGCATCGGTTCCAGGTCGCTTTCCAGCATCGTTGAGATCGGCTGCAGCACGGTGGGCTTCTGCTTGAGGATGTTCTTGGCGGTGCTCGCCAGCTTGCGCTCGCTGGCGCGCTGCCAGCCGTTCTGAACGAACGTTTCGTTTCCGTCGGGTCGCACTTCGCTGACGGTCGCCTGGAAGTCGACGTCGGGAGTCGAGGACTTGACCCAGAGCTTCACGGCGCCTCCGCCGATCGCGGTCGTGTCGCTCGTGAGCGGCGCGGTGACGTAGGAGACCGCGGTCCCGGCCGGGTTGGGAGCCCAGTTGTAAGTCCACTTTTCAGCGTCGCTCCACAGTCCACCGCCGCCTGTGTTGCCGATGTAGTCGTTGAGCGGCGTGGCACTGGCGTTGGAGGTGTATTTATCGACGCCTTCGGCGATCGGCTTCTGGTCGGTGAGCGTGCCTCCCGGCCCGAAGTACCACGACTGGGCGACCGTGCCGGGGATCGGGAACGAGGAGAAGGTGTGTTCGTAGGTGGGGTAGGGGTTGCCCGCCTTGGTGGTGCCGCCCAGTGGCGCTTCGCCGGCACCGCTGTCGAACAGCACCCTGATCTCGGGGAGTTTTTCGAATTCTTCAAGGGCTTTCTGGTAGGTCGGCTGTTCCTGGATCGGATCCGAGGGCAGCGTGATCAGGTCGCCTTCCGGCAGCCCCATGGCTTCTTTGTAGACGATCGGCGCCGTCGCTTTTACGATCACGGCTTCTTCGAGTGGAGCTTTATGGCCCACGTAGAGATCGAAGAAGTCATACATTCGCGTGTAGGTCCACGGATCCAGCGAGTCGATGTGGGCTCCGTTCGTGAACGTGAACCACTTATGGCTCGTGCCGGTGAAATGCTGAGCCAGGTCGAGACAGTGACCCCCGGTCTGCTCGTCCTCGAACTGGCAGGCCATGAAGGTCGGCACGGTGATGTTCTTGACGAACGTCACCGGGTCAAGCGAGTCCGCGACCTTTTCGTGGTAGGTCGCGTTTTCTTCGATCTTTTTGTGTAGGTCGTTGGCCTCTTCATGAAGGGCCTGGTTGCCCTTGCAGGTTTCATCGCCTTCTTCGATCCGCTTCTGCGCCCATGCCTGCCCGCCGGGGGCGGCTTCGGCGTTCTGCTGGCGCTCTTCAGACCAGGCGACGGCGAAGCCGTCGTTGAGGATCCCGCCCGGATAGAGGGTTGTGGCCGTCGCGTCGATCGTGGACATCGGCGCGATCGCCGCGAGGCCCGCCGGTTTCAACTGGGCGGTGAACAGCTGGCTGATGGCACCGTAGGAGATGCCGAGCATGCCGACCTTGTTGCCGAGCACCCAGGGCTGATGGGCGATCGTTTCGACGACGTCATAGCCGTCGGTGTCCTGCAGTGGTTCGAAGAAGTCGTAGGCGCCGCCCGAGCAGCCGGTGCCGCGCATGTTGACGTCCACAACCGCAAAGCCCATCAGGTTGGCGAGCACGGCGATTCCGTTTTCGGGGCCGGCCGGGTTCGCATATCCGTAGCCCGAGTACTCGATCAGCGTCGGATAGGGCGGCACGTGGCTGACCTGAGCGGGGAAGACCGGGAGTTTGAGCAGGCCACCCGTGCCGGGCTCGCCGGCCGGTTCGGTCGGCGGGTGCACGTCAATCGACAGTTTGGTCCCGTCGCGCGTGGTCAGATACTGGTAGCCGCTGTCGGTGATTTCCTGGCCGTAGATGCCGGGGTCCCAGGGCGCGGCCTTCTTGGAGGTGTACTTGTAGACCTTGAGCTTGGCCGACTCTTCTCCGTTTGAGGCCAGTCTGACCTTGTATCCGCCCGGTTTGACGTCCCGGAACAGCAGGCCGCCCAGCGCGTCCGCGGTCTGGGTCTGCACGGCGGCGGCACCTTTGAGCAGGGACACTTCCGCGTGGGGGGGCAGGCCGGTGACGTCGACCTGTTCGATGCTTCCCTGCGCTGTGAAGGCGGAGGCACTGGCGGCCAGGATCAGCGAGACGCCAAGCGAGGCGAGGACGAGTGGTATGACGGCGTTCGGTCTGGCTGCGGAGCAGGCGAGACGCACCCGCCTGAACACTCCGAGTACGACACGAACGTGCGTCATGGCAAAACCCCGTTTCCCCGCAGAAGACCGAACTCCGCGCGCTGACGCGAGAAGCCCCTCCTCGCGGCGACTTATAACACACCCTCGAGGAGCCGTGTTAACGCGTTCCCCCAGCCCATCGAGGCCCTTCAGCGGATTTCCCGGTAAATAGGGCCCAACTCCCGGTAGGCCGCTTTGTCAGCGGTCAGCAAACGGACACGGGATCGCCGGTCGGGCGGCCGTCTGGCACCTCGGGGGATTGTCGCGCGCGAGGTCCAACATTGGACGGTTCGAATAATTGACACACTCGGCCGGCGGCCTATAGGGTCCGAAAGCGGCCGGCAACTCAACAGGGAGCGGGCATGGCGAGAGTCAGACTGAGGATTTCGAGTCCAATGTCCTTGCGCGTTCGTCCGGGCGAGGACGGCACCAAGGAGCGAAATAGCCGGGCCGGTTCACTGGCCGTGCTGGTCATCGTGGCCGCGTTTGCGCCGACATTGCTGTTCGCTGCGCCGGCATGGGCGGAACGCCAAGCAAAAGAGGAAGCCCAGCCGGCGACCGCCACCGAAACCACCGCCACTTTGCACGGGCGGGTGGATCCGGACGGCCTGGAGCTCACCCGCTGTGAATTCTCCTATGTAGAAACCGGTGAACACACCGTGACGAGCGTGCCCTGCTCGTCAGTCCCAAGCGAGACGGAAGAATGGTCGTCGGTGTCGGCGACCGTCTCCGGCTTGAAGCCTGCCACGTCCTACACCTACTGGGTCTCGATCTACTTTCCGAACGGCAACGGGTTCGGAGGACCCGGCGCGACATTCACCACCGCGGGTCGGCCGGCCGCGCCGGTGGTGAGCACGAAAGGCGCGTACCCGATTCGTTCGACCGGTGTCACCGTGACCGGCACCGTCAGCGCTGAATGGGCCAACACCGAATGCCGCTTCGAATACGGTCCGACGACGTCCTACGGTCTCAGCAGCCCGTGCTCGCCGCAGCCCGGCCCGGAAGGCAACGTCGAAGAAGTCTCGACCGTCCTCACCGGTCTCACCGCGAACCAGAACTACCACTTCCGAATCACTGCGACGAACTCGCATGGAACGGCTGTGGGCGAAGACAGCACCTTCTACAACGGCCCGCCGATCCTCCGGACCACTGCCGCGACCAGTGTCACGTCGCGCTCAGCGACGCTCAACGGCGTGTTGGAACCACCGGGTGACGAATTCACGCAATGCTTCTTCGAATACGGGCCAACCAGCTCGTATGGGTCACAACAGTACTGCGGCGGGCTCCTGTGGTCCGGGGGAGTCCTCGACGCATCGACACCGCTCGAAGTCTTCCCGCCGGGGACCTACCACTACCGCATCGTGGCGGTCAACGAAATCGGCACGAGCTATGGCGAAGACCGGCAGGTGACCTTCGCCGAAGCGACCAAGGAACAGGAAGCACGCGAAGAACAGGAAGCACGCGAAGAGAAAGCCGAAGAGGTGCAAGCGGGATCGGAAAGGGAAGAAGCGGCAAAAGAGGAACAGGAAGGCTACGGCAAGTTCACGGTCGAATCCTACGGAGCGGCCGAAGGTGTGTTGGACGTGCGCAACCCGCCCGGGACGACGATCGAAAACCTCAGTGGCGAAGCGATCGCCGAAGGTGAACTCCCCGCCGGGGCGGTGGCCGTCGTCGGCGGAGTCTCCTACTCATTGGGCGGACTGCCGCCCGGCACCGCGGTCAACGCGAAGTTCGACTTGCCGCCCGGCAGCGATCCGACCAACGTCTTCAAGAAGGTCAAGGGCAAATGGGAAGACGTGACCCGGCTGGCGACGATCTCAGGCAACACGATCACCTTCCACGTGAGAGACGGCGGCGAAGGCGACGAAGACGGCATCGCCAACGGAGTGATCGTCGACCCGATGGTCCCCGTGCGCCTTTCCTCTGCGCCTCGGCGGGCAGAAGTCGGCCGTTGCGGGCCAGCGGCCACGGCCCAGGAAGACGGCCGGACGCTTTACCTCGGCGACTACGGCGACTCGAAGTGCCACGACCGGGTGGATGCCAGCGGCAAATACCGCTGGAAGCCGGGCGACGAGCAGGGCGGCTTCTCGGTCAACGGGTCAAAGACGACGTTTGAAACGACCGCGAAGTCCAAGATCAGTTGCACGGCCATTGGCGGTAGCGGCGAATACACGGGCGCAACCGGCGAGTCGCTGAGGCTGACCTTCACCGGTTGCAGCTTCAACCACCAGAGCTGCCAGAGCCCCGGCCGCACCGCGGGGGAGATCGCGACCTCGACGGTGGGCGGCCCGATCGCCTTCCTCCAGGGGTCCTCGAGCACAGTCGGTGTTGATCTGACCCCGCAGAGCCCGTCCGAACCGGACTTCGCGACGTTCGAGTGCGCGGGGGTCGTGGAGCGTCTGCAAGGAGGTCTGGTCGGACAGGTCAAGACCGTCGGCAAGGCATCGGCCGCCATCGAACTTGCGTTCAAGGGCAAGCGCGGCGTGCAATCGATGGCCCAGCTGGAAGGGGGATCACCGGACGCTCTGTCGCTGAGAACGGAAGCGGGCGGCTCGCCTCACACCGAACCCGCCAGCGTGGCGAGCAAGTTCAAGCAGGCGAGCGGGGAAGCGCTGGAGATCAAGACCGCCCCCTGAGCGCGGAGCTGATCGTCGCCGGGACGCCGATGATCCTCCGCGGCGTCCGGGCTCACATGGAGGATCCCCGCATGGCGCGGCGCGGCCGGCTCGCGGTGATCGTCGTTGGCGGCTGCCTCGTGCTGGCGCCTGCGGCCAAGGCACATACGCTCACCATCGGTCACTCGGTCCGCGGACGGCCGATCACCGCTCAGGTCCTCGGCCCCGATTCGGCTCCACGCAAGGTGCTGCTGGTCGGCTGCATCCACGGCAACGAGTGCGCCGGCATCAGGATCCTCGACGCGGTCTCGCGCAAGCCTGTCCCGGCGGGAGTGCAGCTGTGGCTGGTGCGCGAGCTGAACCCGGACGGGACGGCTTCCGACACGCGTCAGAACGCCGACGGTGTGGATCTCAACCGGAACTTCCCCTTCCAGTGGCAGGCGATCACCGAACCCACCTACTTCTCGGGGCCGCATCCCCTCTCAGAGCCCGAGAGCCGCGCCGCGGTCAGACTGATCCGCCGGCTCCATCCGGCCGTCACGATCTGGTACCACCAGCACGAGGATCTCGTGGACATGGCGGGCGGAGATCGCGGCGTCGCGAGGCTCTATGCGCGCCGCGCCGGGCTGCCGGCCACCTGTCTCCCCTTCCTACCGGGCACCGCCACCGGCTGGTCCAACCACACGTTCCCGGGGACCACGGCCTTCGTGGTCGAGCTCCCGGCCGGTGGGGTCGGCCCAGGTGCGCTCGTGCGCCACGAGCAGGCGGTGCACGGGGCCGAGCTGGGCGAGCGCACCGGCTCGCGCTCGAGCTGTCACGGCTGAGAGTCCGGCGGGACCTTCGCTCGCGAAGGGCGGTGAGGTCAGTGCCCGGGGCGAAGCTCGTGTGCCAGCGCAGAAACGAACCCGGCCGCGAGGTCGTCGCCGACCGTCCCGAGCGGCAGGAACCGCGGCACGTCCAGGAACGCCTCAACGGTGAGCTGGACGCGTCGGCTCTCGCCGTGCTCCTCAACCTCCCAAGCCACGTCGAACGTGTCCTGGTCCGCGGCGTCGTAGGGGATCCGCGCGAGCGTCACCCTGCCGGGCGGCTCCACGGACACGCTCATCTGAAGATCGAAGTCCCGCTCGAGCGGGCCACGGGAAACGTGAAGGGTGACGTGCGCCCGCGTCGGCAGGCCGTTCTGTCCTGTCGCCTGGATCTCGGCCCTGCGGACCACATCCGGATGCCATGCGGGGTAGCCGTCGATTGCCGCCAGGATTGACAGGCATTCCGCTGTTGTGGCGGCGACCGAGGCACTCGCTTGCCCGTGTAGCCGCTTCACCTGGACTCCATGTGAAATGTGGGCGTCGAGGGAGCGTGAACCCAGCGTCCATGCATGCGAGAACCCTAGCGCCCGCCTGCGGGTAGGCTGTCTGGAAGCTCATGACCGAGGAGCCCCCCACACCTGGATTCTCGACCGCGCACCTCGATGAGATCGCGACATTCGACGATGGCCGCGGCAGCCCCTTCCGCGCCGTCCGCCACCACTTCGCCATCCGCACCTTCGGGGTCAATGCGATGGTGGCCGCCAAGGCCGGGGACCGGCTGCTCAACGAGCATGACGAGTCCGAGCCAGAGTCGGGCGAGGAGCTCTACGTCGTCATGGCCGGGCACGCGACGTTCGAGATCGACGAGCTCACCGTGGAGGCGCCGACCGGCATCTTCGTGCACGTTTCGCCGGGCGCCAAGCGGACGGCGTTCGCCCGCGACGCCGGCACCACCCTGCTGGCGATCGGCGCCGGGCCCGAGGGTGCCCCCTACGCGGTCAGCGGCTGGGAGCTCTTCGTGCCGCTGTTGCCGCTGTTCGAGGCCGAGGAATACGCGGAGGGGGCAGAACGCGGGCGCCAGCTCATCGACGAGAACCCCTCGTACAGCGCGCTGCTGTACAACACCGCCTGCTTCGAGGCCCGGGCCGGGCAGAGCGAGCAGGCGATCGAGCACCTGCGCCGTGCCGTGGAGATCGCTCCTTACCTTGTGGATCTCGTTCGGGACGACGAGGACCTGGCCTCGCTCCACGGGCAGCCGGCGTTTGATGAGATCGTCGGCTGAGGCAGCCTTCGCGCTACCAGCCGTTGGCCTCGACGATCGGCTGGAAGGCCCAGAAGGTGACGCCCGCGCAGACCAGGTCGGTCATGGCTTTCACCGCGGCGGTGCGGGCGCCAGCGTCGATCAGGGCCATCTCGCCGAGATAGTCACCGTCTTTCAATGTCCGGCGCTCGATCCGTCGACATGGACGGTCACCTCGCCGGTGCGATGTCCTTTCGCCCCGCCGTGCGTTCGATGACCTCGCCGTCGGTGCCGAGCAACATCCCGTAGAAGCGGGTGAGCTCGCCGCCTGAGTCAGTGGTCAGCTTCTTCTTCGCGCGCTTCGCGCGCCTTCTCGGCTTCGCTTTCGGCCAGCTCTCGTTCACGCTCAGCTTCGTGTTCGGTGGCCTCCCGTTCGCGCTCGGCTTCGTGTTCCTGAAGCTCGGTGCGCTTCTCGGCCTGTTCTTCTTCGGCCTCCCGCGCACGCTCGCCTTCGTCACCGCTGCCCTGGTTTTCCGAGCCACCTCCTTTGGAGGTTTCCCTGCCTTCGGAGGTACCGGTCGATTCGGTCGGTTTGCTCTGCACCGGCGATTCCGCGGCGCCGCTGCCAGGCCCCGCCGCGACGCCCGCAACCGGCTGTGAGGATCCGCTGCCGGGTGCGGCACTCAGGCTGGTCGTGGGATTGGTCGCTTCGGGAGTCACCGCAGGCCGGCTCGGCGGCGAGCTCCTGGTGGGGAGGGTCGTCCTCGTCACCGGGTCGCCGGTGGCCCGCCCGCCAGTGGGCGAGGAGATACTCGAGCGCTTCTGCGCGCCGGCCCTCGAGTGCGCGCTCCGGGGCGAACCGGCGTGTATCGAAGGCCTGACGGTGCTCGCCGCACGCGTCACGGCTACCGCAGCCTGTCGGTGGACGGGGTGGTGCGCCTGGGAGTGCCCTAGGACCGCTCCCGTGGCGACCGCGGCGGTGGCCACGACCGCGGCGCCCTCGAGCAGCGTCCTGGCGATGTTGAACCCTTCGCCGCCAATCGGCGGGGTCGAGGCAATCGGCCCGCCCAGCCTGCCCGCCAGCTTCGAGACCCAGCTGAAAAGGGGTGCCGGCGTGAGCGCGGCGGCTCCCGCGCGCAGGGTGGCGCGGGCGCGGTAGAGCAGGCCCCGCACCGCTATGGGCGAGACGCCCAGTGCGCTGGCCACCTCCTCGTGCGAGCGCCCCTCGATGGCGCTGAGGACCATCGCGTCGCGCTGCATGGCCGGCAGGGCCGCGACATCGGCCAGCGCCTCTCTCGCCGACATGGTCTGTGCCAGCGAGGACTCGCTCGCACCCGCGGCATCGACGCGCACCGAGTCGAGGTCGACGGGACGATCCTGACCCGCGCCGCGCATGAGGTTCAGGGCGGTGTTGTGCGCGATCCGCCGCAGCCAGGCGTGCACGTCGCGGATCTCTGTCCCCTGCCCGATCGAGACCCAGGCGTTCAGAAAGGCCTGCTGCACGGCATCCTCGGCACGGGCATCGGAGAGGCCGAGACGGACGCAGTAGGCCACCAGCGCCCGGCGGTGGCGCAGGACGATTGCCTCAAAGGCCCGCTGGTCGCCCTTGCGGTGCAGCTCGAGCAGCCGGGCATCGGTCTGCAGGGCCAGCAGCCGGGCCGGCATCCGCGGGCTCATGACGCTGCCATGTCCCGCCGCGGCCGAAGAGCCGGGGTGGCCACCCTTGCCATCATGGCCAGAGAATAGTCGCTCCTGTCAAGCCTGAGACTGCCCAGCGGACACAATGCTTGGCGCGCGTGATCTTTTCGGCGCTGGCGTGTCTTAGAGGTAGCGGCCATCAACTGCCCGCAGGGGAAAGCGGGCCGCGGCCCGCACATACGAACAACCGAGGGAGCAATCCAGATGCGCAAACCAACGTTGAGCACCGTCGCCCTGGCGGTCGTCTGTTTCGCCGCCGCCCCGGCGAGCGCGGGCGCGAGCCCGATATCGCTGACCCTCAGCCAGGGCTACGCATTCTCGATCCTCGGGCGCTCCTGCGGAGGCATCCAGGAGCAGGTCTACGCCACCGGCTTCGCAACGGACGGCTATCCGACCGGCGCGGCATACCTGCAGACGCGCTGCGGCGGCAGCGGGCGCGGCGGCGGCTACAAAACGACCACCTACACCGCGTGGGCCAGCGTGAGGTGGGACTGGCTCGGCGAAACGCTCAGCGCGGCAGCGCTGCCCGGTGGCCCGGAAGGCATCAGCACCACGTTCTCAGCCGAAGACACCCATGGCGACCGTATCTACAACACGGGCACGCAGGCATTTCTGGAAACGGGCGAACCGCCGCTGCGCCGGCCTCTCGCTCCAGCCGAAGTGACCGCTGCCGTGGGCCTCTACGAATCAGGCGAAACGGAATACCTGGGCATGTCGGTCGGGTGGGTCAACGACGCGGCGACGGCCAACCTCCTGAGCTCCTCCACCGTCACCGCCACCCCCGTCAAATCGGGCGCTCCCGTCCTCACCCAGACCGTGGGCGGCGCCTGGTCGAGCGCCCTGCTGAGCCCGGTCGCGCCCGACACGACATATGTGGTGACGGTCACGAGCACCGACCCGGAAGGAACCAGCGAATCCAGCCCACCGATCGAAGTCACCAGCCCCAACTCCGACGGCGAAGGAAAACATCAACAGAACACCGAGATCTGTGAATCGGACCAGGGGACGATCAAGCTCTCTCCAGGGCTGAGCGAAACGCCGCAGGTCCAGAACATGACGGTCAAAGGCGTGCTCGGGGGCTGCGACGGCCCGCTCGGGATGGAATCGGGCCGTTACGTCGAGCACCTCAGGACATCCGGGGAAGTCACCTGCTCGACGCTCGAGGAAGCTTCGCTCGAACCGACGACGATTCCCGTGTCGCTGTCGGTGAAATGGTCCCCCAGCGAAGAAGGCACCTCCAAGGGCGCCATCGTCCTCCCCCTCTCCGAAGTCTCGCTCACCGGCCTGAGCGGGTCGCTGGAAGGTGGGCCCTTCAGTTCACCCACGGCGGTCACGGCGGCGGGCCTCTGGGAGAGCTACGCCGGGGGGTCCACCTGCGGGCAGGCCTCCGGCAAGAAGAAGGCCAAGCCGGTCAAGAACGGGAGCTTCGCGACGAGCGCGGTGGAAATCGAGTAGGCGCGCCCCGCGTGCTGGCCCCGCCGTTGCGCCGGGCCGGCCGGGGGCCCCCAGACGGCTTCAGGGCGCGGCCGGGACCACGACGACGGTCCCCTCACCGGTCGGCAGCTCTACCGTGTCGAAGGCCGTGCCGGCGAGGCGGTGCACGTCCGGGAACAGCTCAAGGAAGGCGTCGGCCGTCTCGAGGAACTGGATCCTTGGCGTGCGGTAGTGGATCGGGACCACCCAACGCGGTTTCAGGCGCTCGACGATCGCCGCCGCCTCCTGGGCGCCCGCCGTGGGGCCGCCGCCGACGGGGACAAAGAGGAGGTCGACCGCTCCGATCGCCTCGGCCTGCTCGGGACGGAGCTCGGCCTGGCCGAAGTCCCCGAAGTGCGAGACGCGCAAACCCCCGAGCTCAAAGACGAAGATCGTGTTGGGACCGCGTTCGGTTCCGGCCGCCCGGTCGTGCTCTGAGGCCACGGCAGTGACGGGTCCGATCGGCGAGTCCAGGCTGCCGGCGGTGGAGCGCAGGGTTGTGGGCTCTCCGACGACGGCCTCGACGCCGTTGTGATCCATGTGCTCGTGGGTGACCAGCAGCAGGTCCGCCTCCAGGCCCTCGATGGCGGGGTAGTTCCATCGGTCTCCGGCCACGGCCGAGAGGTCGCCGAAGGGGTCGATGACGACAGTGGCCTCGGGGGCGCTCAGGCGAAACGCGGACTGGCCGTACCACTCAACTTGCATTGGCTTCCTCTCGGATCGAAGTTGGACCCGTTGCGGGCCGGGACTGGTTCATACAGACGCACGCTCCCTGCGCTGTGAGGCGGACGCCTCGGCGAGGACCGATGTCTCGTGGTGATAGGTCGCTCCGCGCATCAGCGAAGCGGCGGCCGCGATCAGGCAGGCGAGGATGGCGAAGATGAAGGCCTCGTGCAGCCCCGCCCTGAACGGCGGCGAGATCAGGTGCGGGAAGAAGGCGCGCCCGGTAAGCGTTGCGCGGTTGGCCGCCGACAGCGAGGCCAGCACGTGGGATCCGAGCAGATGCTGGATCGGGTTGTACCCGAGGAAGGCCGCGAACAGGATCGAGACGGGCGGCAGGGCGGCGACCTTCTGGGCCGTCGCATGGGCGACCCCGTGCTGCTCGAGGCCAGTGGTCAGCGCATGCGGCAGCGTGCCCGCGAGGCCCAGGATCATCAGCGTGAAGAAGATCCCGATCGAGAGCACCTGGGCGGAGTTCTGAAAGGTCTGGTTCATGCCGCCGCCCGCACCGCGGTCCCCCGGAGGCAGGCTGTTCATGACAGCGGCCCGGTTGGGCGAGGCGAACATGCCCATCGAGATGCCTGTCAGCCCGAGGCTCGCAGCGAAAAGCGGATAGGGAAAGTCGGTCGGCAGGAGAATCAGGAACAGGAAGCTCAAGGCGGCCCCGAGCATTCCGCCGGTGGCAAACCAGCGTGCACCGAAGCGGTCTGAGAGGTATCCCGAGGCGGGGCCGGCGAGCAGCATCCCCACGGTCAGCGGCAGCATGTAGATGCCGGCCCAGAGCGGCGTTTCGGTGAAGTCATAGCCGTGCTGGGGCAGCCAGATGCCCTGCAGCCAGATGATCAGCATGAACAGCAGGCCGCCGCGGGCGACGGCCGAGAGGAAGGTGGAGAGGGTCCCGAAGGTGAACGCCCGGATCCGGAACAGGGGCAGGCGGAACATCGGCTCAGCGGTGCGTTGCTCGATCAGAGCGAATGCGGCGAGGCATGCGATCCCGCCCGCCAGCAGTGCGATCACGCGCGGGCTGGTCCAGCCGGTCGCGTGGTGGCCGTAGGGGCGGATGCCGTAGGTGACCGAGACCATGATCAGAACAAGGCCGAGCGCAAAGGTCAGATTGCCCCACCAGTCGATCGATGCCCGTTTCGGCTTGCTGCGCTCCTCGAGCTTCAGGTAGGCCCACACCGTTCCGAACAGTCCGACCGGCACGGAGATCAAGAAGACCAGCCGCCAGTCGACCGGCGCGAGGATGCCGCCGAGGACGAGGCCGACGAACATGCCGCTGACGCCCACGATGTTGTTGATGCCGAGCGCCATGCCGCGTTGGTTGGGCGGGAAGGCGTCCGTCAGGATGGCGGCCGAGTTGGCCAGCAGGAGGGCGGCACCGACGCCCTGGACGAGCCGGAATGCGATCAGGTAGAGCGCGCCCTCAGAGCCCGTCAGCCAGTCCACCGTCAGGAAGACCGAGGCGACCGTATAGACGACGAATCCGAGGTTGTACATGCGCACGCGCCCGTACATGTCCCCGAGTCGCCCGAAGCTGACGATCAGGACGCTGGTGACGACCAGGAAGCCGAGGATCATCCACAGCAGGTAGAAGCTGTTGGCGGGCACCAGCGGATCGAGGTGGATGCCCCGGAAGATGTCCGGCATGGCGATCAGAACGATCGAGCCATCCAGCGTCGCAAGGAGCACTCCCAGGGTGACGTTCGAGAGGGCGATCCACTTGTAGCGATCGCCGGGCGCTCCCCCGCCGTTGGCGCTCAGGTGGCCATTGGAGCTCGAGGGCATTCAGCCATCTTAGACAGGTAACCTGCATAATCCGGCAAGGGGCCGATTATGATCCCGTGCGCTTTGTCAACCGATGTCTCTCTCGTGGCGAGCGAACTTCGGGTCGTCCTCGGACAGCTCATGCGCAGGCTGCGCGCCGAGCACCGCTTCTCGCTGGCCCAGGGCTACGTCCTCGGGCGTCTGGACCGGGAAGGCCCCAGGAGCATCAGTGACCTCGCGGCCGCCGAGCGGATCCGTCCCCAGTCGGTGGCCCAGACCGTCGGGGAACTCGAAGCGGACGGACTGATCAGCCGCCACCCCGACCCTGAGGACGGCCGGCGGGCGACACTGAAGATGACCAGGCGCGGCCGCGAAGTTCTCCAGGAGGATCGGCGCCAGCGCGAGGGCTGGCTGATCGAGGCGATTGACCAGGGCCTCTCACAGGAGGAGCAGCACGCGCTCGAGCAGGCGGTGCCGCTGCTGCGCCGGCTCGCCGAAAGCTAGAGGCTCGGTCGCCCGGAGGGCCGGAGCGCCTCCGGGCGAGTCTCCTTAGGAGGCGGCGGCGCGCTTGAAGTACGGGAGCAGGCCGCTCCAGCCGAGCTGGTTCTGCTCACGGCGCTCGGCACCACCGGCGCCGAGGCGCTCCCAGCCGCGGTGGACGATGGCTACAACGGTGCCTTTGCCGCCGGCTGGATGGAAGGTGATGTCGACCTCGGTCGCGTCGCTGCGGTCCTGGTGCAGGTGCCACAGATAGGCAATCCGGCCGGGCGGCTCCCACGCCGTGATCTCGCCCCAGTCGTGCTCCTCGCCGTCCGGAGTGCGCTCAAAGATTCGCCCCCCGACGCCGGGCTCGATGATCACCTCGAGGCCGGCCAGGCCGCTGACCGTGTGGCTCGGGGGCCACCACATGCTGGTCTGCTCGGTCCACAGCTCGAATGTCCGCTCCGGAGGACATTCGACGTCGAAGACGATCTGCAGCGGCTCGATCATCTCGCCGGGCGGTTGTTCGCCACCAGACGGAATCGCGCGGCCGCGTCGCCCCAGACCTCCTCCAGGTAGGCGCGCACGGCATCTGCCCCTTCGTCGTGCAGGCGGTAGAGACGCCTGGTGCCCTCCGGCGAGGCGTCCACGAGCCCAGCCTCTTTGAGCAGCCGCAGGTGACGCGAGACCGCTGGGCGGGTGATCGGCATGTGATCTGCGATCTCACGTACCGAGCGCTCGCCATCGCGCAGCAGGCCGAGGATCGCACGACGATGGGGATCGGCGAGCGCGTCAAAGGCGTTGGAGGGCGAATGGGCGGCCACGGGCTCATGGTAGCTGTTCTGTTACGGTAACTGGAGCGTTACCATCAGACCCGCCGCGGGCCTGGCACGGCCGTGGGGGACCCGGGCAAGACAAGGGAGGTGGAAGGGAAATGACCAGCACCGTGATCGTCCGCTACAGCACCCGGCCGGAGGCGGCCGAGGAGAACAGCAGGCTCATCGCCGAGGTGTTCGCCGCGCTCGCGGAACTCGAGCCGAGTGACTTCTCCTACACGAGTTACCTACTGCCCGACGGCGTCAGCTTCGTCCATGTCGCCCACACGGGTGAGAGCGGCAATCCGCTGCCGGGACTGCCGGCGTTCAAAGAGTTCCAGCGCGAGCTGGCCCAGCGGGTCGTCGAGCAGCCCGTCGTAAGTGGGGCGAGCGTCGTCGGCTCCTACAAGCCAGTCGCCCTGCCGGCCGGCTAGACCGAGACAGGAGAAGACCCAGATGCGCTCATACGAAGCCAGCTCCCAGATCGACGCGTCTCCCGCCCAGGTGTGGCGGGTGCTCGCCGACGCAGCCGCCTGGCCCGAGTGGCCCTCCGGGGTCAGCGGGGTCGACGGACGGCTCGCACTCGGCGAGAAGCTCTCGATCAGCATCGCGGACAACCCCGGGCGAGCCTTCCCGGTTGAGGTGGTGACGCTCAACGAACCCGAGCAGATCGTGCTGCGCGGCGGCATGCCGCTCGGACTGTTCACCGGAGAGCGCACCTACACCCTCCACGGCGAGGGAAGTGCGACGCTCTTCAAGATGCGCGAGGAATACAGGGGACCGCTGGCCTGGTTGATCTTCAAATCGATTCCCGATCTCAGCCCCTCCTTTCAGAAGTTCGCCACCGGGCTCAAGCGACAGGCCGAGGGCGCCAGCTGAGGGAACGAACATCTCGCGGGGATCGGTGATGGCATCTAGAGCCTCTCGTCCGTGGCCCCGTCTGGAACCCCGGAGAAGTGCCTCTCGATGACCCGCGCGAACACCGATGCTCCCGGTGCTGCGCGCATGAAGAGCGTCATCGACGAGCGAAGCTTCTGCGCATCGACCGGGCCGAAGATCTCGGCAGGCTCACGCGACTCTGTCGCAGCAACGATTTCGGCGCACTCGTTCAACCTCGGTCCGAGCACAGGATGGTCCAGATAGGCGGCGGCCTCCTCCCGCGAGGAGATGGCGTACATGCGCGATTGCGCGCTGCTCCCGAGCCCGGCGATCTGGGGAAAGACGAACCACATCCAGTGACTGGCCTTGCGTCCGCTGCGCAACTCGGCGAGCGCCCGGTCGTAGGTGCCGTCGGCATCCTGCGCGCTCACGAATCGCGCGAGGTCGTAGGGGTCGCCCATAGCCTCTGAACTCCAGCATCTCTTCAGGACGATTGCTCGGGCCTGGCCGCCGCAGCGCGGGAGTTCGCTGCGACGCCGACTGTCAGCCGGCGGTGATCTTTTCGTCACCTGGCGGACCTTTCAGTTTGTCCGTGCCGATCACGAAGAGCTGGTCTTCGAGCCCATCCTCGAGGGTGCCCGATCGGGGGCCGAAGACGTCCGCGCTTTTTTCCAACGTGGGATCGAGCGTCCCTTTGAAGACGCCCAGAACGGTCGATCCGCACACCACCACGAGTTCCATCCCTTCGACCGCGTCCTCGATTGGCGACCCGGGGAGGAGGTGCGAGGCCCACGGCAGGTTTGCGGAGAGTACTTCGAAGCTCGACCCGTGACAGGCCGGTGCCTTGCCCTTGCAACCGCTCAGTTTGAATTCGCTGACGGAGTCCACGCCCGGCCCTTCACCGAGGTTCGCGATGGTCTCGCGGTCGGTCTTCTTGCACTTGACCTCGAAGGGATCGGGACCGTTCGCTTTGAACGTCAGGACGCCGCTGCTGGTCAGCGGCTCTTCTCCCTCCAGCACCGTTCCGTTGCTGAACCACTGCGGCTCGCATTTCGGGTAGCTCACCGTTGCGCTGAAGTCCAAGCCGGTGTCCGGGAGGCCGGTGTAGTCCTGCCCCGAATAGACGACGAACTGCAGGGTGTTCAGGCCGGTCACGAAGTTCGCACTCCCGGATGCGAAGGGCCAGCCGCCTGCCGGCGGTCCGTTGAAGTTCGCCGCTGTCGGCGGGTTGAAGGGCTGGTTCCCGATCGGATGGCCGTTGAGAAAGGCGCCGGCCACGCTGCCGGCGAACATCGTGCCGTTGAGCGACGCGGCGGCCGCCTGGTTCTCGCACAGCACGAGCGTTTCGTCATAGATCGAGTATTCGGGTTTGACGCTCGTTTCGCCGCTCGAATTGATGCTCACCCAGCTGGCGCCCGGGATGGATCCGGCGAATGAGCCTGCCGGTGCGCCCACCGTGCCCATCGCTTCCGGGTTCGACGGGCTTTGAATCCCACAGGCCGACCCGGTGTCCGGGTAGGCGCCCGCGTGAGGCGTCGTGATACGCGAGTAGTCCGCTCCGCCGCCTTTGAGTGGTTTGAACCCTTTTGGCCTAATGCAGAGAGAGTTGGCGGCACTGCTGACGAGCGTCGTCGTTTCTGCCTGCGCGATTGCGGGCGATAGCGCGACGAGCGCCACGAGACTGGTTATCGCCGGCAACGAGGCCCGGCGAGTGAAGGCGGCCAGACGCATGCTTCCCCCTTTTTAGTGCTGGAGGGTTCCGTCCCGAAGGGCAACCAAATCCCGTTGAGCCGAACATATTAGATTTCCTCCCGTGCGTGTCGGCGGGGGCCGGGGCCGCTGAAGAGCGGGCGTCCACCCCACGCTCGACAAACGGTCGGTTTGGGTGCGGTGCGAGCCGCTCGGGGTTCTACGATGGTTCCTACGGGTAGGTACTACCGCACCAACTGAATAGCTGGTTGTCAGCAGCGTCGGCGGGTATTCCGCAGGCGCTGAGACGGTTCCAGTCGGAGACCCCGACGGGCCGGGAAAGGGCGAAGGCCTATGACGACTGATGTGAGCCCGCTGCCGGCGGCGACCCCGGTCGACGGCGAGCAACTGAACGGCGAGGACCGTGTTGCACTCCTGAGGTTCATGCTCCTGATGCGGGGCATCGAGGAGCGGGCGATGATTCTCTACCGGCAGGGGAAGGTCCCGGGTTCGTTCTACGACGGCTTCGGCCAAGAGGCCGTCTCGACCGGGGCGGCATTCGCGATGGGCCCGAAGGACACGCTGTGCGTCCTGCACCGTGATCTGGCAGCTCACCTCGTGCGTGGCGTCAGCCCGAAGCGGATCTTGGCTCAATACATGGGGCGCGCCGGCGGCGTCACCGAGGGCCGCGAGGGCAACGTGCATTTCGGGGACCCTCAGCTCGGCTGCGTGGGGATGGTCTCGATGCTCCCCGACATGATGCTCGTCGCCACCGGCATGGCGATGGCCTTCAAGCTGCGGCGTGAACAGCGCTGTGCGATCACCTGGGTCGGCGACGGTGCGACCTCGCGTGGGGACTTCCACGAGGCGATGAACTGGGCGGCCGTCCAGCGGCTGCCCGTGATCTTCGTCCTCGAGAACAACCAGTACGCGTACTCGACGCCCCTGAGCCTGCAGTTCGCCGTCGACCCCGTCGAGCGGGCGCGGACCTACGGCTTCCCCGGCCAGCGTGTGGACGGCAACGACGTCCAGGCGGTGTTCGATGCGACCCGCCGCGCGCGCGAGCGCGCCCTTGCGGGGGCCGGCCCGACGCTGATCGAGGCGCTGACGATGCGTATGCACGGCCACGCCGCGCATGACGACATGCGCTACGTGCCGAGTGAGCTGGTGGCGGAGTGGAAAGACCGCGACCCCATTGATCGCCAGCAGCGGCGCGTCGAGGCACTGGGCGTTGACGTGGACGCCCTGCGCCGGCAGGTCACGGGCGAAATCGACCAGGCGGCGGCCGAGGCGCTGGCGCTCGCGATGCCCGATCCGGCGACGGCCCGCAGCGGCGTCTTCTGCGAGGGCGAGGCCGAGCCGCTGGGCGCGGGCCTCGCGCCGTGGAGCGGTTTCGGGGAGCTGCCCGATGCCTGAGATGAGCTATCTGCAGGCGATCTCCGACGGACTGCGCGAGGAGATGCGAGCGGACGAGCGGGTGCTAGCCATGGGCGAGGACATCGGCGCCTTCGGGGGAGCCTTCAAGGTCACGGACGGATTTCAGGAGGAGTTCGGGGCCGACCGGGTGATGGACACGCCGCTGGCCGAGTCGGCGATCATCGGCACGGCCGTGGGTGCCGCGGTCGTCGGACTGCGTCCCGTCTGTGAGATGCAGTTCTCCGACTTCATCTCCTGCGGCTTTGACCAGCTGGTCAACGTGGCCGGCAAGATGCACTATCGCCAGGGCCTGGCGGTGCCGATCACCGTTCGCCTGCCCTCCGGCGGAGGCTTCTCGGGCGGCCCCTTCCACTCGCAGTCACCCGAGGCGTGGTTCATGCACTCGCCCGGCATCAAGGTGCTGGCGCCATCGACCGCCGAGGACGCCAAGGGCCTCTTGAGCAGCGCCATCCGCGATCCCAACCCGGTCTGCTTCCTGGAGCACAAGAACCTCTATCGACGCATCAAGGGAGAGGTGCCCGCCGGGCGCTATCAGACACCGATGACCGCGCGGATCGCACGCCCGGGCACCGATCTGGTCGTGATCGCCTACGGCGCCATGGTGTGGGCGGCACTCGAGGCGACCGAGGATCTGGACGGCGCGAGCGTCGAGGTGCTCGACCTGCGCTCCCTGGTGCCCCTGGACGAGCGGGCGATCCTCGACTCGGTCGCCCGCTGCTCGAAGGTGGTCGTCCTCGACGAGGCCAATGCCACCTGTGCCGCCGGAGCTCAGGTGGCGGCGCTGATCGCCCAGCGAGGCTTCGAGGATCTGGATGGCCCGGTGGTCCGCGTGGCGGCACCCGACGTCCCGATCCCCTTCTCGCCGCCGCTCGAACGCGCGGTCCTGCCGCAGGTCGATGACATCAGGGAGGCATGCCGTGAGCTCCTCGAGTACTGAGACTCCGGATGGCGCCGAGGCCGTCGAGGTGACGATGCCCCAGATGGGCGTCTCGGTCGCCGAGGGCACCATCGTCATCTGGTACAAGCAGCCCGGCGACTGGGTGGAGGCGGACGAGACGATCTGCGAGATCACCACCGACAAGATCGACAGCGAGGTTCCCTCACCGGCCGCCGGCCGTTTGCTCGAGATCCTGGTGGCGGTCGAGGAGACCGTCCCGGTCGGGACAGCCCTGGCCCGCATCGCAACCGACGCCGTGGCAGGCGAGGCGCATCCCGACGAGCACCTCCACGCCGGAGCTCCTTCGAGCACGGGCACCACATCCCGCGCGCCGGCAAGCGCCGAGCCGCCACGCCACTACTCGCCGGTCGTCCAGCGGATCGCCCGGCTCGAGGGGATCGACCTCGACCTCGTCCCGGGCAGCGGGCGGGACGGCCGGGTGCGTAAGCAGGATGTCCTCGCCTTCAATCACGAGCGGGGCAACGGCCGACAGGCGACCCGCCCCGCCGCGGGGCCGCCCGCGCAGACGGACGAGGCGGCTGCGCCGGAGGTGCCGATGCACATCGAGAGCCCCTACCGCGAGGAGGCCGACCCCGCCCCGTCCGTAGCGTCCCCCGCGGCCGGCGCGAGCGAGCAGGCCGGCGATGGAGAGCGGCTGTCGCGGATGCGCCGCTCGATCGCTGCGCACATGGTCGAGTCACTTCATACGGCCGCTCACTGCACCTCGATCACCGAGGCGGACATGTCGCGGGTGCAGGCCGCCCGCGATGCGCTTGGGATGACCTACCTGCCCTTCGTGGCTCGCTGCGTAGTCGACTCGCTGCGCGACCATCCCGAGCTCAACGCGACACTCGAAGGAGAGGTGCTGCGCCGCCACGCGGCCGTACATCTCGGCATCGCCGTCTCACTGGGCGAGGACGGCCTGATCGTGCCCGTCATCCACGACGCCCAGGAGCTCTCGCACGAGGGACTGGCGGCACGGATCGCAGAGCTCGCCCGCCGGGCCCGGGCGGGCGACTTGAGCGCCGACGAGGTGCGGGGCGGGACCTTCACGATCACCAACCCGGGCGGCTACGGGACGCTCGCCTCGACGCCCATCATCAACCAGCCCCAGGTCGCGATCCTCGACCTCGAGGCGGTCGTCAAGCGGGCAGTCGTGCTGACCGACGGGGAGGGCCGCGATTCGCTTGCGATCCGCCCCGTGACCAACCTCTGCCTTTCCTGGGATCACCGCGCCCTGGACGGCGCACTGGCGGCGCAGTTCCTGCGCACGCTCCGCAACCGAATCGAGAACTGGGAGACCCACTGATGGCAGTCACAGCGACACTCGAGCACCCTTCGACCCGGCCCGAGAAACCGGACGCCTCCGAGCACGAGCTGCTGCTCGTGCGCCGGGGACGACGGACGGGCGCGCATACGATCGTTGCCGTCCACTCCACCGTGCTGGGCCCGGCGCTCGGCGGATGCAGGCTCTGGCATTACGAGAACCTCAACTCGGCGATCGACGACGCCCTGAGGCTCTCAGCCGCCATGACCCTGAAGGCTGCGGCGGCGCAGCTGCCGCTGGGGGGCGGCAAGGCGGTCATCTTCCCGCCCGCCGATCTCGACCTGACAGGAGGGTCCCGAGAAGCGTTGATGTGTGACTTCGCAGACACGATCAACATGCTCGACGGCACCTACATCACTGCCGAGGACGTCGGGACGACCGCAGGAGACATGGCCGTCCTCTCGAGCCTCTCCTCACATGTCGTGGGAGCCCCCGCGGGGCGCGGCGGCAGTGGCGACCCGGGCGACTTCACCGCCGCCGGGGTCCAGGCCGCGATGCGCGCCTGCGCGCAGCACCGCTTTCACTCGCGCGATCTACGCGGCCGTAGCATCGCGCTGGTGGGGCTGGGCCACGTGGGCGAGCCGCTGGCCAGGCGCCTTGCGGCAGCCGGCGCCGAGCTCGTGCTGGCGGACATCGATGACTCCAAGCGCGCGCTCGCGAGCGAGCTCGGCGCAAGCTGGCGCGACCCCCACCGGGCGCTCCTGGAGGACGTTGACATCCTGGCGCCCTGCGCCATGGGAGGTGCGATCGATGAGTCGCTGAGCCTCGAGCTGCGCGCGCGGGCGATCTGCGGCTCGGCCAACAACCAGCTCACGACGCCGGACCTGGCCGAGGTCCTGGCCGCGCGAGGTGTCCTCTACGCTCCGGACTTCATCGTCAACTCGGGCGGCCTGATCAACGTCTCACTGGAGCTGACCGGCTATGACCGCGACCTGGCCCTGACACGGGCAGATGGGATCGAGGATGTCCTCGCCTCGATCCTTGATCACGCCGAGTCAGCCCGCATCACACCGCTGGCCGCGGCCGTCGATTTGGCCACCGAGCGGATCGCCGGCAGGGCCGCCGAGGGCAGCGCCCTGCGGGGGTAGGAGGGCGGCTGCAGCGCGCGGGTCGCTTTCAGTGGCGGTCGTTGGGCGCCAGCCTGGTTCAGGCGAGCGACCACGCGACGCCGGCTCGGTACTGGAGAACGGCCCTCGGCCAGTTGCTCTACTTCTTCAGCTTCACGCTGATCCGCTCGCTCTTGACGACGACGCCGTGCGAGGTGATCTTCAGCAGAGCCGTGAAACGCCTGTGCTTGGCAAGGAGCTTCTTGCCCGTGTGATTCAGCGAGACGGTCACCGTGCGCTGCTGGCCGCCCTTGAGCGTGAAGGCCGTGCTTCCGATCGTGATCGTGCGGTGCTTGGCCCTGCGTGCGGCCAGGGCGCCGGCGCCGGATTCTTCGACTGAGAGGCTGGCGCTGACCGGGCAGCTCGAGGGGCCCGTCGGGCAGCTGACGGTGGTGGAGGCGCCTTCGCCGGTCGACTTGGCGGTCTTGACGATCGGCGAGATCACCGCACCGCTCCCCGATTTGGCTGCGCTCGGGGCGAAGGTGGCGTCGCCCGAGTATGCGCCGGTGACGGGCGCGGGCGTACCCGCCGGGATTTTCGCTGCGGGCGTGTAGGTGACGGAGCAGCTCGCAACGTTCGGCGAGCCGGGAGTTGCCACGAGGGCGCACTTGTTCAGGGGCGAGAACCCCCCGGAGGCGGCCGTGAACGAGACGTTGCCCGTCGGGATCATCACCGGCGTCTCGCCGCTCGCGTCGCCCACGGAGGCCGTGCAGGTGAAGTTGGCGGCTGCGACCTCGTAGGTGCAGAGCACCTGAATGGCCGCCGCGCGCGGTTCGGTGGCGCCCGTGGGGAACACGGGCAGCGAGGGCCGGGTCGCGGTCAGCGTGCCATGCGTGCCCACGCTGTCTTCGTAGGTGCCGCTCCAGGACAGGCCGTCTGCCGAGATCGTCTCGACGCCGGTGGCCGAGTAGCCCTTCGTGCCTTTGCCTTCCAGGCTCAACGTGCTGGCGCTGACTGAGCCCGAGACCGGTGCTTCCACGCCGGAGCCGAGATTGAGCTCTCCTGTGACGGTACTTGAGCCGGCCGCCTGGCTGAGTGTGAAGACGCCGCTTTGTTCCTGTCCGCTGCAGCTGCCCACCTGACAGTGGTAGACCGCCTGCCAGGTGCCGGTGACATTGACTTCTTCGGTCGCCGAGGCCGTGGTGCCGGCGGCCAGCGAGGCGAAGGCGACGAGCGCGGCGATGAACGGGCGGGTGCGTGGCGACAAGAGCTTCCTCCAGGATTTCGTGAGCGCCGTGACGCTACTAGATGGCCTGGCGGGATCTTCATGCTCGGCCACCGGTTCAGGCAGTAGATTTAGCCGATGGCAACTGTCGGGCTGCCAGCCCAGGCTTCACATGCTCCCGGCCCTCCTGCCGGAGCCGAGCCGCTCGAGTTCGAGATCGTTCCGCGGGCCGGTCTGGCGATCGTGGGCGTGGTTGTGATCGCCCTGGTTGTGGTGATCGCGGTCAACGAGGAATGGCCGCTGATGTTCATGCACGTGGTGGGCGGCGCCAGCTGGACGGTCATCGACCTGTTCCTCGGCTTCGTGATCGGTCCGATCCTCGGCAAACTCTCGATTCCGGCGCGGATCGAGCTGACGACGAAACTGATGCCGAAGATGGTCCTGATCATGCCGACAGCCGTGGCGGTGACGCTGGCTGCCGGCTGGCAGCTGGCCACCAAGCTCGGGACCAACCTGACCGGCTACCACTACCACGGCTGGGTCGTGGCGAGCTTCATCGTCGTCGGCTCGATGGCGGTCATCGCCCTGGGTCTGCTCGAGCCGGCCAACATCGCCGTGCTGACGGAGCTCAAGAAGCCCAGGCCCAACCCCGAGGTGATCGAGCGCCTGATGAAGCGCTTCATCTACACCGCGGGAGCGACCGGCCTGATGCAGGTGGCGACCTTCGTGATCATGACCAGGCTGGCCACCTGATGGGCGAGCGACGCCTGCCGCCGGTGACCCAGCTGGGGATGCTCTCGCTGGCGCTGATCGTGGCCGCTGTCATCTACCTCTCCGCGCATCTGCCCGAACACGTCGCCCTCGGCCCGGCGATCGCCCTGCTGGGTGTCTCGGCGGCGCTCTTGGCGGGCAATGTGCTGGCCCTTTGGCGCACGGAGGGCTTTGCCTGGGAGCGTTTCCTCGCCGTGGCCCGCTGGGCGCTGCTGGCCTATGCGGTGATCGCCGGGCTGATCGAGTACGTCTTCCTGCGCAACAACACCAGCGGCGGGCCGCTTGTCGTGCTGACGCTCTCGCTGGTCGTCTTCGCCCTGACCGTCCCGGTCCTGATCGCCTTCACGGTGGCTCGGTATGACGAGCCGCGGACGGACGGACCGGGCGCCCAGCCGCACCCGGAATAGGGGCCGGAACCCGGCGACGGCGCGGCGCGCCTCGAGGAACGCAAATTCCAACTATTGGGGTTGACAGCCTCCGTGGATAGTGGGAGGCTCGCGACGCGTGGGAGAGGCGCGGGGGTTGCTTACCCGGCACGGCTCGGATGCCCGGATCCCGAGGGGAAGGAGCATCACCATGAGACGCGGACCCACGTCGGACTCTGCGATCACTGCCGACGGAGGGGCAGGACGCGCCAAGCCGCGCAGCAGTCGGCCGGCCGCCCTCCTCGCGCTGGGAGCACTCCTGTTGCTGGGGCTGGCCCTCGCGCCGGCGGCACATGCGGAAGTCAAGACGCTGCTCAGCGGGCCACAGAACTCGCTGTGCGTCAACCCGACAGAACCCCAGTTCCAGTCGGTCATCAACGGCAAACCCAACTACGAAGGGGACAAAATCTCCCACAGCGGCCCGTTCGCCGACACCGGGTCCTCATGCTCCTCGGCGTTCGGCGAAAAAGCGGTGCAGGTGGGCGGCCCCGGTGAACCGGCGGACGGCACGGGCGGCTGGGAAGAAGGCATTCCGGAAGCGGATTGGGTCGGCCCCTACGCCGGTGGAAACGACACCGGGAATGTCGCCACCAGCACCGACCCGAAGTACTACATCTACGACGAAGAGGTCTCCGTGTGCGCCAACCAGTTGGCCGGCGCGAAACTGACGGGCGAATGGATGGCGGACAACGAGGCTGGCGCGTTCATCAACGGATTCCTGCTCGGCAACAACCCCAACATGGGCAACTGGAACGGCCCCTACGCGACCTTCAGCACGACCCACCTGCAGCCCGGCGTCAACACGCTGCAGTTTGTCGTCATCAACGAAGGCTCGATCACCGGCGTGGACTTCCGAGTGCACCTCGAAACGACCGTGCCGTGCCGCGAAGGCCCGGCGACCGCGGCGCACTGGTTGAGCGACGGCCAACCGATCGCCGAAGGCAAGGTCGAGCCCGTCAAGACGAAAGGCACGCTCAGCTTCCGCTACGCGGAAACCACGATCACATGCAAGCTCAAGGACGCCGAGACGATCGTCAACCCCGTCGGAGGAGGCAACGGCACCGACGAAATGACCGCGTTCACGCTGAGTGGCTGCAAAGCCAAGCCCTCGCCATGCCCGAAAAGCACGAAACTGGAAGTCGTCGCGGCCGGCTTGCCGTGGAAAACGGAACTCACACTCGGGCCGCCGATCGAAGACAAGATCCTCGGGATGATCATCGCGATCAAGTGCAGTGGAACCGTGATCCACGAATTCGGCGGCTCGCTGGGCACGGGCGTCGGCAACAGCACGCTCGAATTCAGCACCGGTGCGCTGTCAGAACCAGCCGGACTGCAGCTGTTCGTCAGCGGCTCCGACGCGATGACCGGCCCCAAGGGCGATCTGTCGATCACGGCCGCTGAAGAACCGGCCGGCCCGCCGCCGCCGCGCTGGTACAGCAACGGCGAGCTGATCCCGGTCGATCAGGTCGAGCCGGTGGCGAGCAGCGGCACACTGACGCTCGGCAACCGGGAAGTCCCAACGACATGCAAACTCAAGGATGAGGAGACGATCGTCAACCCCGGCGGTTCCGGGACCGACGAAATCACCACGTTCTCCCTGACCGGCTGCAAGAGCGCACACTCGCCCTGCAAAGGCTCCGCCAGGGAGGAACTCGTCGCCGTGAACCTGCCGTGGAAAACGCGGCTCATCGCCGGGCCTCCGATCAGGGACGTAATCGAAGGCATCGACATCGAAGTGCGCTGCAACGGCGCTTCGCTCGGGTCCATCACAGGCACGCTCGAACCGGTCGTCGGCGAAAGCGTGCTCGAATTCAACGAAAGCTCCGGATCGCTGACCGGTCCGGCCAAAGAAGTCATCCCCGTATCGGGCAGCGACCAGCTGACCGGACCGAAGGGCGACCAGAAGATCACGGCGCACTAGGGGCACGCTGAAACGGCGCACGGGGGCTGTGATGCCCCGTGCGCCGCGCGTGCCGGGGAGTAGTGTGGAGCCATGGCAAAGCCGGGAGGCATCGCCCTGTATGTGCTCGCCCTGGTGGCGGTCGTGGTGTGCCTGGACGTCCTGTTCTTCAGGCATCGGTTCTGGGAGCGCCTGATGGTGAACGTGGGGATCGTCCTGGTGTTCACGGCCTTCTACCTGAGGTTTTTCAAGCGCGCCTGAGCAGCGCATCTCGAAAAGGACCGCGACTCGGGCCGCGCGCGGCAAGCACGCGCTGGGCCCCATCCGCCTGACAGTCAAGAACGCCGTCAAATCCCACCATTTGGACGCGTACGAATTCTGACCCCGGTGATACGGTGCTGGTGAGAGGGAGCGCACGAGTTCACGCGGTGGGCGTAGACGTTCGTTCACGGCTGCCGCCCGGAGGCACACTCGAGACACGGGAGGCGCAAGCATGTTCAGTTCGGCCGGCGGGGGGAAGCTCAGTTCGAGGTCACGGGCGCGCACGGTGCTCCGCGCGCAAAGGGAAAGGGTGGCGCGGCTGACGGTCGCGGTTCTGCTGGCCATCGCTCTCTATGCGCTCACGGGGAGCGCCGCGGCATACGCTGCCGGCCCCTCCGTCACGGGGGTGAGCGCGGACAGCGGTCCGGCGGCCGGCGGCACGACGTTGCAGGTCACGGGGAGCGGCTTCGCGCTCGGAGCCTCGGCGACAGCCATCACGTTCGCGGGCCCCGAAGAAGGAGAAGAAGAAGCGGAAGAACTCGAAGCGGTCTCGGTCAACTGCACGACGACGACAGAATGCACCGCCGTCACCCCCGAACTCCCGCAGGAATTCCCGAACGTCCTCGACGTGAGGGCCACCGTGGGCGCGATGAGGAGTCCGCGCAGCCCCGCTGACGAGTTTGAATATCAGGGCTTGTTTCTGCTCTATAACCGGGAACGGCTCGCCGCCAGGGAAACGGTCATCCTGAAAGGGCAGGACCGAGGCGGTCAGGTCGCCGAATGCAACGCTCTCGTCGAAGCCAGCACAGCCAGCAACGGTCAGGCCGTGGTCGTGCTGGGGATCAGAGCCCAGAGCTACCCCTCATGCCGCCCGGATGAATTCTCCGGCGAGCTGCCATTCTCGTTCTCTCTGCATCTCGGCGACGACGGATCGGCCAGCATCGAAGGGCCGGTAGGGGTGGCGCCCCGCTTCACCGGTTGCGTCTACGAAGGCTCCGGGATGACCGGCAACTTCGAACTCGTCGACTCATCGGAGCTGTTCATCGCGATGAGCAAGACGCTACCCCTGGTGTCCGAAGAAGAACCCGCAGATGAATGCCAGGCGACAGAAGCGGTGTTCGTCTCGGTGCTATCCGAACATCTCCGCGACGAAGTGATCGGCGCGCCGGTCCCCCAGCTCACCGGGCTGAGCCCGGAAGCTGGGTCGACAGGGGGCGGCACGAGCGTCACGCTCACGGGAGCAGGGTTCGGGGAAGCCTCCGCGGTCAAGTTTGGATCCACAGACGCCGCGAGCTTCACGATCAACTCGCCCACATCGATCACCGCCGTGAGCCCCGCCGGAGAAGGCACGGTGGGGGTGACGGTGACGGGCCCCAAAGGCACGAGCACAGTGCTGGCGCAGGATCACTTCACCTACGAACCGCCCGAACCGGGCCTCCCGGAAATCGGGCGTTGCATGAGAGTCACGCCAGTCATGGAAGGGAGACATTCGACCTACCACGGCGCCTACACAACCGCGCACTGCACCACCACGAGTGCGACCCACGAAGGGAAGTTCGAATGGAGCGCCGGTCCCGGGACGGGTGGCGGCTTCACCGGCTCCGCGAAATCGGCGAGGTTCGAAACGACAGGCGAAGTCGACCACCTCGGGCCGTTCTCGCGAATCGCCTGTGCCGGCAGCAGCGAGTCCGGCGAATTCACGGGCCCACGCACGGCCGTGGCAACGCTTACGTTCAGCTCGTGTGTCGAGGTCAAGAGCAAAGCAACCTGCCAGAGCACCGGCGAGCCCGCCGGCACGGTCCAGACAGGCTCGCTCGACGGCGAACTCGGGGTGATCGAAGGTGGCGAAGCGCCGGTCCTCGGCATCGCCTTCCGGCCCCACGGGTCGACGGTGCTGGCGAAAATCGAATGCGGTGCGTCCGCCATCAGCGTCGAAGGAGGGGTGATCGCGCAGCTGAAGCCGATCGACGGGATGTCGAGCAACCACACCCTCATCTACAAGGGCCATGAGGGCGCGCAGTCACCGGCCGCATTCGAAGGCGAGGCACCCCAGACGCTGTCCGTGGGCGACCCGATGAGCCTGAAGATGACGATGGCGCTCGTGGGGGCCGAACCGTTGGAGGTCAAAGCGATCGGCTAGCGAGAGGAGGCGTGAGCACCGGGGTCGCCCGTATGATCACCGCCCGATGAGAAGACTGGCGGCAACAATCGCGCTCGCGGGCGCACTGGCGGGGATCTCCACGGCGGCCTCGGCCGCCACCCGCCCGACCCTCGAAACAGCCGGGATCCCGAGCGGCGTGATCGTTGGGCACTCGATGCCCTACATCGAAACGAAGACCGTCGGACATCTCAGAGCCGGATACCACGGTCACCTGCCTGCCGGGGCGAAGCTCCAGCTGCTCGTGAAGCGCTCAGGGGGAGCCTTCCGCGCACTGCCGACGAAAGTGCGGCTTTCCGGAAGCCATGCGACCATCGCGATCACCGAACGGGGCATTGGCGGCCCGGTCGGCTACGAGGTCGCGCTCGTGTCCGGCAACCGGAGACTGGCGATCTCGAAGGCCGTCTCCGTCTATTGGACGCGGCCGCCGGGCGGGATCTTCGTCCTCGGCGCGACGGGCGGCGGATCCGCCTACACGAGCCTCACCGTCGCCTCGGAATCCTGCGCCTCCGAAGCACCGTCGTGCAAGGGCGACTACATTCCTCTATACGGCGCAGTCCGGTACCGCGCCGATACCGCCCGGCTGGTCGGTTGCGCTCCTCTACAACGGCCAGCAGCTGTGCTCCTCCACTTCGATCGAAGGCGCCTGCAGCGCTCAGATCACATTCCCGACGGTGCCGACGGGATCGATGCAGGTGGTGGTCAGCGCCGAGGTGATCTCGCCCCACGGGGTCGCCACGACCGCCAATTTCTACATCACGGTCTTCGCTTAGAGGCCGGACGGACGGGACCTCTCGAAGGGGCTCCGAGCGGCAATGGAGCCCGGCCCCGAGGTCCGGCGGCAGTCGAGGGTTGCGGTCGGCCTGTTTGTCTTTCTCAAGCCTCGCGGCCGTGAAGCCGAAATGAATATGTGCGGCCCATTATCGGAAATCTGCGGGGCATCTCCGAAGCGCCAGAACATTCCCTCGCACCCGAAAACGCCCCAGGAACGGTGCATCTGGCGCGCCAGCCGATCTTCGGGCGCCACGATGAGCTGGTGGGATGGCGCCTGCTCTCGGCGGCGGAGGGCTCCGGCTCGCCAGGAGGGTTCCTGTCGCAGATGCCGGGAAGCGCCGACGGAGAGCTGGTGCTGGCCGAGGAGATGTATGCCCTGACCCCGCGGGGCCAGGTCTTTCTGAGTGTTTCGAGGGAGGAGCTAATCGAGCGGCGCGCGCTCTCCCTGCCGCCGGACCGTTTTGTCCTCTGCGCCCAGATACCCCGGCGGCTCGACGACAGCCTGCGCGAGGCCCTCGACCGCCACGCCATGCGCGGTTTCCGGGTGGGGGTCAGCGCAGCCGACTTCGCTCACCTCGACGGTCCATTGCTCGGGATGGCCGGGACGGTCATCGTCGAGATCGCCGGCCAGTCATCAGAGCAGCTGGCGCACATGATCGGGACCGTCACCGAACGCGCAGGCCCGGCGGAGCTGATGGCTACGAGCGTCAACAGTCGCAGCACCTTCGAGATCTGCCGGCGCCTTGGCTTCAGTCTGTTTCAGGGCCGGTTCTTCCTGAGGCCGACGGGCAAGCCCAAGCGCAGCGTCATCGACGCGGGCCTCGGGGGCCTTGGGACGATGGCCGAACTGGCGGCGACAGAGAACTTCGAGCACCTGGGGGCCATCATCACGCGCGACCCCGGCCTCAGTCTGCGGCTGCTGCGCTACGCCAACTCAGCCCACATGGCGCTGCCCCGTCGGGTCGGCTCCGTCCACGAGGCTCTCGCCTGGATGGGCACGGTGGCGGTTCGGGAATTCGCGCTCGTCGCCGCCGTCGCCAACGTGGACAACGCGCCTCACGAGATGCTGGCGACGGCCCTGACCAGAGCACGGATGTGCCAGCAACTGGCCCGCCAGCTGCCGGCGACGGACCCCGAGGAGTCCTTCACGGTTGGCCTCTTCTCGGTCGCTGAAGCCGTTGCCAACGCGCCCATCGACGAGGTCGTGGGCGAGCTGCCATTGCGTGAGGACATCGCCGCGGCTCTCGTCGGCGGCGCGGGCCCACTGGGTCAACTGCTGCGCGCGGTGGTCGCCTATGAGCGCGGCGACTTCGCCTCGGCGGCCACGCTGCCGATGGGCGCCGGGGTGGTCGCGGAGGCCTATCTCGAGGCTCTCCACTGGGCCGACTCGGCCGTCAAGGCCATCGGCTGAGGCCTCGCGCCGGCATCGATCGGCGCCACGTCCCGGCCGGTTGTCCATGAGCTACGGTTGACCGAATCGCAGCTAAAGCAAAGGGGGCATCGGATGGCGCATGAGTTCAGCGGGACCACGGTGGTTGACCGGCCGGTAGAGGAGGTCTTTGCGTTCCTTGCGGACGGCACCAACGACCCCAAGTTCAGCCCACGGGTGCTCGAGATCAGCAAGTCCGAGGGCACCATCGGCGTCGGGACGGTCTTCACGAGCAAGGTCAAGGACGCGGGAATGACGACCAGCCGCAGCTTCGAGCTGACCGAATTCGCCGAGCCGACGAAAATCCGCTGGAGCGAGCGTTCGAAGAACCTCGTCACCGTGCCCACGGGAGGCTATGACCTCGAGTCGCTGGGCGATTCCCAGACGCGGGTGACGATCCACAACACGCTCGAGGGCCACGGCTTCGGCAAGCTCATCGTGGGCTTCGCCGTCAGGGCGGCCGTCAAGGACGCCCCCGCTTTCGCCGGGCGGATCAAGGCGGCCATCGAGAGCTCCTGAGGGAGCGCCGCGGCGGAACCGAAGGGACGTCGAAGGCGTCGCGTCGACTCCCAGTGCCTGCCGCGGACGAGCGGGTACTACTCTCGAGCAGGTGCGATTCGCGATCTCGATACCCCAGTACGCGCGGGACAGCCACTTCGACGAGGCGGCCTTCCGCTCCCACCTGGCCCGCGTCGAGGAGCTCGAGATGTTCGAGAGCGGGTGGGTCCAGGAGCAGGTGATCGGCGCGGCCGGCGTCCTGGCATCACTGCAGACGCTCACCTACGCCGCAGCCTGCACCCAACGGCTGCGGCTGGGCTGCGCGGTGTTCATCCTGCCGTTGCACAACCCGCTGCATCTCGCAAAGGCGATCAGCTCGCTGGACTGCCTCAGCCACGGCCGCGTGGAGGTGGGCGTCGCAAGCGGCGGCAAGCAGCGACCGTTTGCCGCCTTCGGCGTCGACCCGGACAAGCCCGTGGCGCGCTTCAACGAGGCCCTGGCGCTGATGAAGAGCTGCTGGACGGATGCGCAGATCGACTTCGAGGGACGCTTCTGGACGCTCCAGGGAGCGACGATGGAGCCAAAGCCCGTGCAGAAGCCCCACCCCCCGGTGTGGTTTGGCGGCAACGCGCCCGCCGGTATGCGCCGCGCCGCCCGCCACGGCGACGGGTTCATGGGCGCGGGATCCCAGATCACCCCGCGATATGCCGAACAGGTCGCCATGGTGAAGGAGGAGCTGACCGTGCAGAACCGCGACCCGGAGAAGTTCCGTTTCGGCAAGCGGGTCTACGTGCACGTCGAGGACGACCCCGCCGAGGCAAGGAGGCGGCTCGATGATGCGCTCAAACACCACTACGGGGGCGGCGACTGGTCTGAGCACATGCTGGCCGGGCCCGCCGAGCAATGCATCGCGGGGCTACGCGAGGTTGCGGACGCCGGCGCCGAGCTGGTGCTGCTCAATCCGCTGGTGGACGATCGGCAACAGCTGGAGCGCCTGGCCGGTGAAGTCATCCCGGCCCTTCTGTGAGCCCGCCGGGAGCAGGGGCCGAGGGCAGCGCACTACGGTGGGGCATCCTTGGGACGGGAGGGATCGCACACACCTTCGCGAGCGACCTGCGCCTGACCGACTCTGGGGTGCTCAGCGCCGTGGGGTCACGCAGCCAGGCCACCGCGGACACGTTTGCCGAGGAGTTCGGCATCGAGAGCCGGCACGGGAGCTACGAGTCGCTGGTCGCGGACGCCGGTGTGGACGTGATCTACGTGGCGACGCCGCACCCCATGCACCGGGACAACGCGATCCTGGCTCTGCGTACGGGCAAGCCCGTGCTGGTCGAGAAGCCCTTCGCGATGAACGCGGCCGAGGCGGCTGAGATCGTCGCGGTGGCGCGGGAGCAGCGTCTGTTTGCCATGGAGGCGATGTGGACGCGGTTCCTGCCGCACATCGCGGTGGTCCGCGACTGGCTTGCGCGGGGGCTGCTCGGCGAGATCGTGGCCGTCATGGCGGATCACGGCCAGTGGTTTGCCGAGGATGCCGCGTCGCGCCTGTTCGCGCCGGCGCTCGGGGGAGGCGCCCTGCTGGACCTGGGCATCTATCCCGTGTCCTTCGCATCGATGGTTCTGGGCACACCGAATCGGGTCGCCGCCATGAGCTCGCCGGCGTTCACCGGCGTGGACGCACAGACATCGATGGTGTTCGGATATGAGGGCGGCGCTCAGGCCCTGCTCAGCTGCACGCTGCGAGGGAAGAGTCCAACGCGCGCGTCGATTGTGGGAACCGACGCGAGGATCGAGATCGAGGGCGACTTCTACGCTCCCGCCGCGCTGACGCTCATTCCCAGGGAGGGCGAGCCGACCCGGGTTGAATCCCCGCACGAGGGGCGGGGCCTGCGCCACCAGGCTGACGAGGTCGCTCGCTGCCTGGCGGCCGGGGAGCTCGAGAGCCCGGCGATGGCGCTCGATGAGACCGTGTCGATCATGGAGACGATGGACGCCGTGCGGACGGCCTGGGGCGATACTGTTGCGCGATCTTCGTCCCCGACCCGAGGTAGTTGAGCATGAAGCGTGTCGCCGTTGTGGTGGTCCTGGCGCTCGGATTGGCGGCCCCCTCGGCCCTCGCCGCGGCGAGAATGAGCGTGCCCGCAGTTGCCAAGCTGGGCTCGCGTATCACTGTGAGTGCCTCCGGGCTGAAGCCCGGCCACTACACGCTCGAGCTGGCTGTCGAGGTGCTGCCGGGCGGCGCTTCGCCCACCAGCTGTGTCGGGCGGGTCGGCACGGCGACGGCCGTCGGCGGGCATCTGCGGATCACCGGCAAGCTGCCAGGCCGCCTGGCCTGTTACCAGGGGGTGGGTGCGGCCGGAGGCTACAAAACCACCAAGCCCGGCAACTACCACCTGACTCTCGGCGTCAGCTTCGCGCCCAACGGCTTCAGTGGGTCCGGCAGCTTCGTGATGCGGAAGATTCTCGTCACCGGCTGAGCTGGCCCGGTGGGCATTGCCGGACGGGCAGGCAGCGCCTGCTCGGCGTAGCCGTGGCCTGCTCACACGCAAGTTGAGCGGAGCCAACGGCCGCCGCGCGTGCCTGCTCTCCGGGCCGGGGTTCAAGCGGCGCTGCAGGGCGGCCCCAGGGCGGCTCAGATGCCGCCCTGGATCACAGGGGTGCCGTTACAAACGGTTGCCGCGGCGATACCCGAAGCCGCCGCCGGTCAGGAACAGCGCCAGTGCGACGAGTAGCAGTATCCACAGCAGCGGGCTGACGGCGAGGCCGCCCGCGACGGCGGCTATCACCAGCACAATCAACAACAGCTCCACAAGACCCATTTCGTCCTCCTTTGTCGTCGGCTTGGCAGACCAAGCCCGTTGTAGGCTCCCCAAGGTAGGTGCCGCTCGCCGCGCTCTGGGGGAAGCGCGTCCGCACGCGGACGTCCGCAAGCGGACGTGCTAAAAGCACGTCATGTCGGCGTCCGCACCAGAGAGCGTCTCAATCGTCGAGGCCGACGCCGACCTGGCCGATCTGCTCGATGCCGACCAGCTCGAGCGAGCGAGGCGGGAGGCCCTGGCGGCCTTGCTGCGACTGCCGCCCGGCGCGTGGGACGCCACGCACGCAGTAACGACCGAGCCCCACCACCGCGGCTTTCTGATCACCGACGGACTGCTCTCGCGGGAAGTGCACGTGATCGGGCGCCAGTGCGTCGAGCTCCTGGGCCACGGTGACGTTCTGCGGCCGTGGAGCTGGGACGGGGAGGGCTCTCACGTCCACGCCGAGATCGGCTGGACGGCGCTCGAGCCGACCTGCATGGCGGTTCTGGATCAGCGGCTGGTGAAGCGCATAGCGCCCTTCCCGCAGCTCGGTGTGGAGCTCTTCAACCGGGCCACCCGCCGCGCCCACGCGCTCGCCGTCTCGCTCGCGATCTCCTACCGCCAGCGCGTGGATGACCGGCTCCTGCTGACGCTCTGGCACCTGGCCGAGCGCTGGGGCCGTGTGCATCCCGATGGGATCGTTGTGCCATTGCCGCTTTCGCACCAGCGCCTGGCGGACCTCGTCGGCGCTCATCGCCCGGCCGTGACGACAGCGCTAGGGAAGCTCACACAGGCCGGCTCGCTGACCCGCCGAGACAACGGAAACTGGGTCCTTCACGGCGAGCCGCCCCGCGAGCTGCGCTACCACCGCCTCGCCGGTGTCGCACCGGGAGGCCGGCACGGGGACCAGCTCTAGCACCGACGCACTGTTCTGCGCTGCTCCCCGACCGCGGTGTGACGTCACGCCAGGCCAGGGAAAACGTCACGCGTCCGATCCCGTGCGGCTTTCGGGGGTGTCCGTTTCTATGCCAGTCCTAGGCGTAGTAGGGTCGCCCCCATGACCGACCTCGCGAGGGCTTCGCGCGCGGAGCAGTGGCGCGCCGCGGGCGCCTACTTCTCCTGGAGCCCGGCGGACGAGGAGGCCGCGCCTGTTGCGGTCTTCCACCTGGAGGTCGGGGACCCGGATGCTCCCGTCCTGGCGCTGGTACACGGCTTTCCCACGTCGAGCATAGATTGGTTCGATGTGTCTGCCCTATTGGGCACGCGCTTCCGGGTCTGCATGATCGACTTCCCCGGCTACGGGTTCTCCGATAAGCCTCGTGGCTGGGGCTACACCCTCGGGCGCGACGCCGAGCTGCTCGACCACTATCTGGCAGAGGTCGTGGGCGCCGAGTCGGTGGTCATGGTGGGCCACGACCGGGGAGACAGCATTGCGCTCATCCATGCGGCGCATGCCGCCGAAAAGCGCGCCCGCGTGGCGCTCGAGCATCTGGTGCTTTCCAACGGCAACATCTTCCTGGCGCTCTCGAACCTGACAGACGCCCAGCGGATGATGCTCCACGATCCGGAGATGCTTCTCCAGCTGACGCCTGAGCTGCTCGCAGCGGGCATGGGCGCTCTGATGTTCACCCCGCCACGCGGTCCCGAGGACGCCGAGATCCAAGCGCTCGCCACAACGTTCGCCCATGACAACGGCACGGCCTTGTTGAACGAGACGATCCAGTACCTCCGCGAACGCTCGGCCGACGAGCAGAAGTGGCTCCAGTCGCTCGCCGGCACACCGCTCGCCACCACCCTGATCTGGGGCGTCTATGACCGCGTCTCGCCGGTCCGGGTCGCCAGCCACGTCTGGCACGAGTACCTCATGTTCAAGCCGGGCCGCAACGCGTTTTATCTCGTTCCCGGCGCCAACCACTATCTGCAGGTCGATCGGCCCGAGGCGTTCGTCGAAGTGCTTCTCGACGCCCTCGATGACTCTTCCGACTCAGCGCCTGGTGCCCTGGGCGACGTGCTCGATGCGCCGGTACTGGTCGACCGCTCCCACACCGCGCTCCCCGACGCGGCAGAGATCGTCGAGCGGCGCGCGCCCGCACTCGGGTAGCCGGGATCTCAACCGACAAGGAGAACGATGGCGATAGCCCCCACCCAGACGCAGATCGAAGGGCTTATGGCGGGCCGTGACGCGGCGGAGCCCGTGGTCATGCTCAACCTTCTGCGATTCAAGGAGCGCGCCGACGGCATCGACGACGGTGTCAGCGGCCGCGAGGCCTACGAACGCTATGCCCAAGCAACAGGCCCATTCCTGGCGGGCGTCGGCGGGAAGCTGCTGCTCGCCGTCGACGCTAAGCAGATGGTGATCGGTCCCGAGCAGCTCGAATGGGACATGGCGCTGATGGTCGAATACCCGTCTCCCCAGAAGTTCCTGGAGATGGCCTCAGACGCGGACTACCTGCGGATCCACGAGCACCGCGCAGCCGCCCTCGCAGACTCGCGTCTGATTGCCTGTTCCCCCGTCTCGGCCGGCGGCGTTTAGCGATGCGGGCTCAAGGCGACGCTTACTGACCGCAATCCTCCGACGCGTGATGGGCCGATGCGTGACTAGGGTTTGGCGGGCGGTTCGGGCTTTGCGGGTGGCGCAGGTTTGGCGGGTGGTTCGGGCTTTGCGGGTGGCGCGGGTTTGGCGGGTGGTTCAGGCTTTGCGGGTGGCGCGGGTTTGGCGGGCGGTTCGGGCTTTGCGGGTGGCGCGGGTTTGGCGGGCGGTTCGGGCTTTGCGGGTGGCGCGGGTTTGGCGGGTGGTTCGGGCTTTGCGGGTGGCGCAGGTTTGGCGGGCGGTTCGGGCTTTGCGGGCTGGGCTGGGCCGGTGCGATTGGCAACTTCTTCCCTGGTTGTTGGTGTGCTTGCGATCGTCGTGCTGGGCGCCGAGGTCTGGTGCCCGGTCGTGCCGGTGACTGCGCCGGCCTGTGGTGCGCTGAGCGCCGTCCCCGCCCGCAGCGAAGGCGCGGCGCTGCTGTGGTGCGTGCGAGAGTCCCCCGCGGCGCGCCTGCGACTGGTTCGAGGTGTTGAGCCTCCTCGGGCCGTGGCCAGTCGTGCCTTGAATTGCTCGCCGGTGGGCGCAGCGTCCCTGCTCGCGATCAGCGCGTGCGTGGACTTTGCTCCCTGATGGCCCGAGCGAACCGGCGTGGCGGTCGCTGCAGCACCGACAGCAGCAGCTGCTGTGACAGCCGCCACCTGGGCCACAGAGGCGGCACCCACGACACCTCCCCCAAGCCACGAGAAGACCTGCGCCGGAAGACTGGTGAGCGACGCCCACAAAGCTAGAGGCCGGCGCCCCGAGTACAGCGCACAGAAGGCACGTACGACGGCGGGGTCGAGTTGGGTCCCGGCCTCATTCCTCAAGATGTCGAGCGCCTGCTTATGCGAGCGGGTGGAGCGGTACGGACGCACCGAGGTGATCGCGTCGAAGGTGTCGGCGACCGCGATGATTCGGGCCCCGATCGGGATCTCCTCACCGGAGAGACCATTTGGGTAGCCGGTCCCGTCGAGCCGCTCGTGGTGATGGAGCACGATCGCGGCCAATTCCTCGTCGCCCATCACCGCGACAATCCGCTCGCCGTCGACGGGGTGGCGCTTGATCACCTCGAACTCTGCGTCGGTGAGTCGTCCAGGCTTGCGTAGAACCGACGGCGGCGTCTCGATCTTGCCAATGTCGTGAAGCGCAGCGGCAGTGCGGATACGAGCGACCATGTCTCCTCGCAGGCCCAGACGCTTGGCGATCATCCACGAGTGGCGGGCGACGCGACGGGAATGGCCGTGCGTGTAAGGGTCAGTCGCCTCTAGAGCGCCACCCAGGCGTTCCAGGGCCTTCGCCTGAACATCAGGCCCAGCCTCGCACTCGCGTACTCCCTCCGCGTCGCTCATAGTGCCCAGCAACTCGCGAGCGAAGACCAGGCGCCGCTCGCTGTACCAGCGATGGACGAACCCCCAGACCATCAGCTCGCCAAAGAGCAGGTCGCGCGAGCCGTTGTGCTTCTGCCATATGGTGGTGCCCAGACGGGAAGCGCCGAGAGAAAGAGCGACGGCCGCGGCGAGGACGAGAGGAGCCGAGGTGATCACCCCCGAGCTGCGCAGCCACCATACCCCCGCGATCGGGCACACAGCAACCACAAGCGTCGCCGCCACGACCAGCCAGAGGTAATGACGGAGGGGCACGCGATCCAGCTCGCTACTCTCTCGTGGGGCAGCGCTCGACAGCTCGGAAACCTCGACGCGGGAGGGCGCGGTTTCTCGCTCAGGCAATCTTTTGCCAGAGGCTGCGGCTACCTGCCCTCGTATTGGAGATGCCACACGCTGGCGGGTCTGTGTGGTCAAACGATCTGCCCTTTCTGCCTCGCAGAACTGGCGGCCGAGCTATCTCAGAGAGACCTCAAGCTTTGCGTCTCCGCCTCGCGACGGGTATGCCATTGACAGTGCTGAGCTGGTCCTTGCCCGCAATATCGGGACAAGGCCGGCGGTCCTTGATGGCTCTGGACACATCAACTACCAGCCCTGCTCGGAGCGGGAGGTTGTGGAGAGTCCGCCTCCGAGGCGGGCCGTGAGCGCTCGACCCAGAGCTGCACGGTGTCGGTATGGGGAATGCAAACCGGCCTCCATCGAGGCGGTAGGCGTTCTAGACTTCTTTGAGGGGTGCCGGACGTCCGAGGTGGTATCCCTGGGCGAAGTCGACGCCGTAGTCCGTGAGCAGGGCGAGTGTCTCGGCGTCCTCGACCCCCTCGGCGATCGTCTTACAGCCGAAGCCCTCGGCCAGGCCCACGATCGCCTTGACCAGGTGCTGGTTGGCCGGATTGGACCCCAGGTCCCGCACGAAGTCAATGTCGATCTTCAGAAAGGAGACCGGGACCGCCTTGAGGTAGGTGAAGCTGCCAAACCCAGTGCCGAAGTCATCCAGAGCGAGCTGACAGCCGATCCCAGCCAGTCCCTGCGCGAACGCGGTACCGACCTCGACGTCCTCCATCAGGGCTGTCTCTGTGATCTCGAATATGAGCTTCGATGGGTCAGCTCCGGCGGCGCGCATTTGCCGCTCGATCAAGGACAGCAGATCCAGGTTGCTGACCGATACTGCCGAGAGGTTTGCCTCCACATGCTGGCCGGCGGCGGCAAGACGGATCGCTTCGCCGATTACCCAGCGATCGATCTCGCCGATTTGCCCGTACTTCTCAGCGACGGGCAGGAAGCTCCCGGGTGCGATTACCTCGCCTCCCTGTCCGCGCATCCGTATGAGTAGCTCTTGACTGGGCCGGCCGCCTGCGAGAGGAACAATCGGCTGTGAATAGAGGACAAAGCGGTCACGGTCCAGCGCGTCCTGGATGCGACCGACCCAGGCGAGCCTGTCTAGCTCTCGCTTGGCTCGGTCCTCCTCGGCGCGCTCAGCGCTGGTATCGCGAAACACGACAACGACTCCACGGACGTGCGTACCGCTCATGAGAGGGGCCGCGGAGTAGGCGACCGGGAAGATCGTGCCGTCTCTCCGGGTGAACGAGTCATGTGTCATGCGCACGGGCTGCCCTTGCATCCTGACCTTCAACAACCCGCATTCATCCTCCGGGTATGGCGAACCATCGGCGTGCTGGAAATGGATGGCCTCGTGCATCGACTTCCCCCGCAGCTCTTCCTCGCTCCAGCCGAGGAGCTTCGAAGCTGCCGAGTTCATGAACGTCACGCGGCCTCGGTCATCGAGTGCGTAGAGCCCCTCGACCATGGTGTCCATCACGGCAGAGCGAAAGTGCTCCGCTTCTTGGCGGTCCGTTATGTCGGTCACGATCACGCCGAGCCCGAGCACTTCCCCATCGACGCGTACCGGGTAATAGCTCGCAAGCCAGTGCTGAAAGTCGCGCTCGCCATGCGTGTGACGCTCGACCTCAATGTTCGTCGCGGGCTCGCCGGTCTCCAGCACGTGACGGTAGACGTGCTCCATTTGGGCCCACACGTCGGGGACCATTTCGGCGATCGTCCGGCCGACGTGCTCATGCGGAGCAGCCCCGCTGACTTCAGCGAGCTTTTCGTTGATTCGAACGATGCGACAATCGCGATCGACAAAGGCAAAGCCGACAGGCGCCGCCCGCTCGAGCGTTTCCATGAGGGTCAACGACTCAGCTGTGTGCTGCTGGGACTCAAAGAGAGCTGTCACGTCCTGGACGGCGCCGAGGAACCGGCGCGGACGGCCAGCTTGCTCGTCGGCCACCGCCGGGAAGGAGCGAAGGACGTGGAGCGTCCCGTCAGGCCAGATCGTGCGATAGACAGGGGCGGGCAACCTCCCATCCCGTCGGGCCAGATCAACCTCCTGCTCAACGCGGTCGCGGTCGTCGGGGTGCACACGACTGATCACATACTCGGGGCTGGGAGTGACCGAACCCGGCTCCATACCCAGCAGACGAAACATGTTGTCCGACCACAACAGCACGCCGCTATCGAGGTCCCACTCCCAAGTTCCGGTTTGCGCGAGTTCTCCGCCCGCTCAAGCGCCTCACGGTCGGGCCATCCCCGCGACGCGGCGGGTTCCACGCCAGCACCGCGCCCAGCGAGACGCTCAGATCGTTGTCGGGTGCTGGACTTCGACGGCATCGGCCTAACGCCACTGTATCGCCACCGAATGCCGATATCTTGAACTTCCTCAGCCCTCGCCGCGGACTTCGTAGAGCTCTCGTCCGGCCTCGAGGAGCAGCCGCCTCAGGGAAGCATCCGTTTAGGCGGCCAGTCTCACCAGCGGCTCGACCCCGCGCGATCCCCGTCGGCGAGGCGGCCACGTTCATCTGGGCGCAAGTCGTCTTCGCCTGCCGTCTGCCGGCATCCAACGGGCATCAGGCTTACCGGCGCAACCGGGAGTAGAGGCCGCACGCATATGGGTACGCGCGGGGGCTCCATAGGATCTCCCGACGGTCCACCGAGGCTCTTCGGACTGGAAGTGCGTAGTTGAGCTCCTGCTCTCCCGGCGGGGGGTCACAGGCGGGACCTGAACTCCTCTCGACGTCGCAGGGGTCACGTCAACGCGCAGGAGTTCCAGCCCTCACGATTCCGGCCCGACGAGAGGTCACTGAGGCACTTTACCCGGCAGCCGTACCGACCCGCCTTGCCAAACGGGCGACGATGGGAGCGCAAGTGTTGTTGACTCTGCGTCGTGCTGGCCACTTTCTCGATTGTCGTCTCGGTCGCGGCCTTCGCGGTGAGCGTCTACGCGTTGCTAGCAAAGCGCGACCAAGATCGCCGCGATCTGTTTCTCAAGATGCACGAGCGCCTCATCGACGCAGAGCTACAGGAGGGTCGACGACTCTTACGCGAGCGCATCGGATCTGTGGATGACGCGATCGGAATGCGAAAGGCTGACCCAGTCTCCTACCAACTTGTCGGTCGGGCGCTCGCGATGTTCGACATTCTGGGGGGGTATGTCAGTCGGGGGTACGTCGACAGAGATCTCGTCCTCGAGGAGTGGGGTCGCACCTATGCTGGATGCTGGGAGCACGGTCGCCATATCGTGATGGAGCGCGCCGAACGCGAACCGCTCACGTGGTCGGCATGGCCGCACCTCCAGGCCTTTGGCGAGGTTGCTACCGCGTGGGTGCAGTCCCACCCTCGGCAAATGCCACCGCGGTCGGGAAACACTTAGGTTGGTGACCGACCGCCACACGAGCGAAAATCGCCAGCGCGGTGCGCGCCTGTGAATTCGGCATGTGGAATAGGTTGCTCCCTTCCCGCCACTTGACCGGCCACGACGCAAGATGCAAGGCTAGGTCAATAGGCACCGCGCGGTGTGTGCGAGGCAAGCAAGGGGTGACAGATGGCTGATTATTCTGACTCGGAGGCGGCGTAGCTGGTCGTACGCTATGCCCAAGATTTACTGCGCTGGTGCGCCAGTCGGGAGGCGATGCTCGAAATGGGCGACGAGTCCTTGGTACCGGTGATTCCGGAGCCCCTGATTGGGCGCTATCGCGAGACCCTGGATCAGTTTGAAGCGCAGTGCTTTGCCCTGGCGCTCATGACGTTGCAGGGCGCGAACCGAAGCTTCCCCATTGAACTCGTTCTCGCTGAATTGGACCGGGTGGCCTGGACCGGCCCCGCGTTGGGATTCAAGCTCGCCGTCCTGGATGCAAATGGACGAGAAGAGGTCGTGAGCACGGCCACTGCCGGTACCGGTGGCGGGCGTCTTCGCGGCCGCGTTTTTCGTCCGTTCGTGAGAGTGCTCAATGCGGCCTTGGGCAGCCTAACGGGGGTTCCCGGGGTTGGCGCGATCAAAGAGCTAAAGGACTTCGTTGAGGGAGCGCGCGGCGAGTAGCGCCAGCCGGATAAAGAGGGAGTGGCTCCGTCGGAGAGGGGCCAAGCGCCCTGCCATGAAGCGTCCACCGGGGATCACTTGGCTCCGCTGGTCGCCGTCGGACCGAGGCAGTACCGGCGTCGCGCTCGCTCCCCCGGTGGTCTGAGCCCGCTTGCTCCCGCAGCAGGAGCTCACCACACGCGGTTTGCACAAGAGGCAGCATCGATCGGCTGGTGTTCGAGTTCACTCGAGTGCACTTGGTAGGACAGCTTTCAAACCCACCAAATCGGTGGACATTGAAAGTTCTCGGGGCCATTCCTGAGGGACTGCCAATGCCGCCGGCCATTCAAGGGCCGCAATCCAGGCGACTGAGCAATGGCGTGATCCAGCGGGCCGCCGCTCGCGTCTTGGCTGATGAGCAGCCGTTGAAGCTGGCCGATATCCGCGCTGCGATAGAGAAGCTGCTCGGTCAGCCGGTCTCGTATGCCTCAGTGGAATGGTGCATGCGTATGGGAGTCCGGGGATCGGCGCCCTGGGCCGTACGGGTCAAGCCAGGGTGGTATCGGCGCCCCTGCCCTTAGCTCTCGCGATTCCCTCCCAATGTGCGCTGCCACGTCGAACGGTCTGCACCCTGGGCGTCCACCCTTGCTCGGAGAGTAGCCACGATCATTGCGATCGTGCCGGGCATGTTCCGGCGGATTTCGAAGTCCCATACGCGCAGCACTGCCCATCCCGCGGCGCGCAGCTGTGCGTCGACGCGTCGATCCCGCGCGACATTCCCCGCGATCTTCTCGTCCCAATATCTCCCCGACCGACCTGGGCGGTGTCGCGAGGGGTGGCCGTGCCAGAAGGCTCCGTCGACGAACAGTGCCACGCGGAGCCCAGGCCACGCAAGATCGGGTGTTCCAGCGACGCCCTTGTAGTGACAGCGCCACCCTCGGACGCCGCTCGCGAAAAGCGCCCGGCGGACGGCCACCTCGGGCGACGAGTTCTTCGATCGCACCGCCGCCATGATGCGGCGGCGTTGTGCCGGCGTGCGCGTGTCAGTCATCGGTTCGGGTGCGTCGGCCTGAGGATGTACGCTCACAGCCACAGGACGACCACTGATCCCGCTAGTCTACGTCGGTGCCGGCACGCAGAGCAGCGTCACAACACGGGGGCCAGGTATCGGCCACCGTGCGTCGGCCTGTAGCTGTCGACCTCTTCTCCGGCGCTGGCGGCTTCTCGCTCGGATTCGAGCAGGCAGGGTTCGATGTACTCGCCTCGATCGAGTACGACCCCGTCCACTGCGCGGTGCATGCTTTCAATTTCCCGAGGACCGAGATCCTGTGCTCCGACATTCGAGCCGTATCCGCGAAGAGCGTTCGCGAAGCGGTCGAGCGGGGATGGAAACGGCACAAGCGTCCCGCCGATTGGGACGGCGAGCTGGATGTTGTCGTCGGCGGCCCGCCGTGTCAGGGCTTTTCCGTGATCGGAAAGCGCGAGTTCGATGACGTGCGGAACGAGCTGGTTTTTTCGTTTGCACGACTGGTAGGTGAACTTCGCCCACGCTATTTTGTAATGGAGAACGTACCTGGAATGTCGAGCCTTCTCGCGGGTCCCCAGGACGACGCCCCAAAGCTCGTGGATGTGCTGCTCACTGATTTCGCCGAGAAGGGATATAAGGTCGCGCCACCGAAGACACTTAATGCCGCGGAGTTTGGTGTTCCACAGGACCGGCGACGACTCATACTGATCGGCGCACGCGAAGACTGTCGACCCCCCGCGTATCCTGAAGCTGAGACATTGACGCGAACGAAGCGCCCTAACCAAGCCGAGCCCGCAGTCACGTCGGAAGGGGGGAGCCCGCTGTGTCCCACGGTGTCTGAGGCAATCGGCGACCTCCCCGATCTCGACGGCCTCGACGGTTTGCGCTACACCGACGAGATCAAGCTCACGGTGCCCGCTCTCACAAAGATGCACAGCGACGCCTCAAAGTACGCCAGGACACTTATCGGACTCGATGGGGACGATGAGGACTTTTCTCATCCAAGGATTTGGGACGACGCGATTCTCACCTCTTCGTACCGAACCATCCATGCAGTGGCCGTGGCACGACGGTTCGCCAAGACACCACAGGGGCATGCCGAGCCAACGAGTCGACTGTTTCGGCTTCACCCCCAGGGCGTAAGTGCGACGTTGCGTGCTGGCACTCACTACGAACGAGGTTCGTTCAACGCGCCGCGTCCTATACATCCAGTCCACCCTCGCGTGATCTCGGTGCGAGAGGCAGCACGCCTCCACTCGTTCCCCGATTGGTTTCGCTTGCACTGGACAAAGTGGCACGGATTTCGGCAGGTCGGTAACGCGTTGCCGCCGCAACTTGGCCGTGCGGTCGGGGGCGAGATCATGCGGGCCCTAGAAGTCAAGCCGCAACGTCCTACGCGGTCGATCGCACTCGGGTCGCCAGACCTCCTGACGCTAGAGAACCTCCAGGCGGCCGCGTTTTTTGGGGCTGACCTGACCCGAATCCCACGGAACGCACTCCGGATTAGACCGGCAGCCGCCGCCTCGGCTGTTGCCGCCTAGATCCGCCACATCATCGTCGCGACTCGGAGATCTATATGCCAACGACCCCAGCAGAGATCGACGCGAGCCCTACAAAGGAGTTCTTCATCGAAATGCTGACGCGGGATATCGAGCTCATTCCCGCGATCATCGATCTCGTTGACAACTGCGTCGACGGCGCACGCCGACTCAAAGGTGAGGGTCCCTACAAGGGCCTGCACATCCTTCTCACCGTAAGCCCAACGGAGTTCGTCATCAGTGATAACTGCGGCGGCATCGATCTGGAAACGGCGACAAAATATGCGTTCCGATTTGGCCGACCCACCAAGATGACGCCAACTGCCCACTCGATTGGTCAGTTTGGTGTGGGCATGAAGCGTGCCCTGTTCAAGCTTGGGACGGCATTTACGGTGGAGTCTACCGCGGCGCACTCAACATTTGCGTTGGCCGTCAACGTGTCCGAGTGGAGTAAAGAGGATAGCTGGAAGCTTCCTTTCGAGGGCAGTAGCTCGGCGAAGGCGACGCCTGTCGCAAAGCGCGGCACCACGATCACCGTCGACCCTTTGCATCCCACGATTGCCGCCGATTTTGGGCTGGAAACGTTCCAGAGTAATCTCCGGGAGGAGATAGAACGGGCACACCAGGATGGAATCAGCAAGGGTCTTTCAATCACCCTAAACCGTACCCCACTACACGTGAATCTTGGAACACTGCTCCAGTCGGCGGCGATACGCCCCGCACGCCGCGAGTTCTCGCTCAACGGAGCCGCAGACAGCGTGGACGTAACGATTTACTGCGGGGTAGGCGAGTCAAGCCCGCAAGACGCCGGCTGGTATGTGTTCTGTAACGGTCGGCTCGTAATGGAGGCAGACCAGACGAGTGTGACGGGCTGGGGAGCGCGCGACGGCCAGGCGATCCCGTCTTACCACAACCAGTTCGCCACTTTCCGCGGCTACGTATTCATGGAGAGCAACGACGCTGGCCGCCTTCCTTGGAATACCACCAAGACCGGAGTTGACGCCGATTCCGAAGTCTTTCGCAGCGTTCGAGTCGAGATGCTCCGGGTCATGCGGCCCGTGATCGATTTCTTGAATCGCCTGGACGCTGAGAATGATCGTGAGGAAGAGGAGGGTCCGGGGCCCCTAACCGTGGCGGTCGAGAGCGCGAAACCGGTGGCGCTCGCAAAGACAGTGCCTTCTCCGGCGTTTACATGGCCCGAGCCAAAGGCGAAGCCTAAGCCTTCCGGGCCGAAGACCGGACGTATTCAGTACGACAAGCCCGTGAGCCAGATCAACGCCGTAAAGGAGGTCCTGGGGGCCACGACCTATGTAGAGGTCGGACAGCGCACGTTCGACTATTTCTATGAAGCCGAGTGCGATGACGCATGAGCCAGAAGACGCCAAGCTACGAGCGGGTTAACTACAGGCTCAAACCGGCGAAGCATGTCGAGCGCGGGATGATTCTGGAGGCCTTGCAACGCTTGCGCGTGTTTGCGCCACTGCAACGCTATCGCTACATCGGATTCGGGTCTACGTATTTCGCGGACTTCATCGTGGTGCACCGCGTGCTCGGCATCAAGAAAATGATAAGCATCGAGGAGGACGAAGCGAAGCGTGCTCGCTTCCTATTCAACCGCCCCTTCCGTACCGTCAAACTCATATTCGGCCATTCAAATGTGGTGCTGCCGACGCTTGCATGGACGACGCCTTCGATCGTTTGGTTGGACTACGACGGGCCGTTGACGAACTCGGTACTCGCTGATATCGACTGGGTGTGCACTGCAGCGGCATCCGGAAGCGTGTTGATTGTCACTGTGCGTGCGGATCCCGGCGCGATCAGTGGCGATGACAAGGGTGCGCGGATACGAACGCTCAAGAAGAACATTGGCGCGAAGAATGTGCCGAACGGAATCACCACCGACGGTCACCTAGCGGATTGGAAATTGGCCGAAGTCGGGCGCACTGTCATCGACAGCGCGATCCGAGAGGCGGTGCGAAATCGTTCGACACGCGCCGCGCAGATGTCCTACGAGCAGCTATTCAACTTCCACTATCGCGATGGAGCGCGGATGTCGACGGTTGGCGGCCTGCTGCTCAACGACACCGATCGGGGCGACCTCAAACGCTGCTCGTTTAATGACCTCAGTTACGTGAAGGCGGGCGACGACGCATGCCTCATCTCCGTGCCGTTCCTAACGAATCGCGAGGTGCGGTCGCTTGATCGGCATCTCCCCGCGACCGCTGCGGGTACGAGCGTCGAAATGATTCCTCAGCGGGACCGCGATGCGTATGCCGACATCTACCGATTCTTCCCGACATTCGTCGACGCGGAATTCTAGGCGGGAGTCCCTTTCGCTTGACACATGCCGGGCACTAGCGCGTCGCACAAGCGGCAATGCACGACTACCGCTCGGCCTCGTCGGTCGGCTCCGTGCACCGTGGCCGCGCACCTTGCGATCGGTCCGTAGGCTTGAGGGATGAGCGGTCTCGAGGACGAACTCGCTGAGCATCTAGCCGGAAAGGCCGTGCCATTTCTGTTTGTCGGTGCGGGAATGTCCCGTCGCTATGTGGGCCTAGAAAGCTGGGAGGGTCTCCTACGCCACTTTGCTGCGATCACGGGTAAGCCCTACGACCGATACACCTCCGATGCCGAGGGTGACTATCCCCAGATTGCGACCCTGCTCGCCGAGGACTTCAACCCGATGTGGTGGGACGGAGAGCAATACGCGGGCAGTCGGCAGGAGTTCGAGGGCAAGGTGCCCAACAGGATTCGCCGCTCAAGATCGAGATCGCGCGGATGATGGCCTCCACGCTTGAACGTCTCGACGAGGAGGGGCCGTACGCTGAGGAGCTCGCCTCCATCAGGAAGGCGACCGTCGATGGGATCATCACGACCAACTACGACCCGCTACTCGAGCACCTCTTCCCATCGTATAGATCGTTCGTGGGCCAAGAGGAGCTCCTCTTTTCTGAGGTTCAGAGCATCGGCGAGATTTACAAGATCCATGGCTCGTGGGAGCGGCCGGACTCGTTGGTACTTACTGCGCGCGACTATGCCGAGTTCGATCGCAAGAATCCGTATTTGGCGGCAAAGCTCATGACGATCTTTGTAGATCACCCGATCGTGTTTCTTGGTTACAAATTGGGAGATCGCAACGTCAATCGTCTGCTCAGCGCGATTGCCGGGGCGCTTAGCACGGAGCATCTTGCCAAGCTTTAGGACCGTCTGGTGTATGTGACGTGGGAGGAGGACGCCGCAGACCCGCGACTCGGTTACGGCTCGATCGTCGTTGAGGGCGGTCAAATACCCATGTGCACAGTTGCCGTAGCCGACTACACCCCCGTGTATCGCGCGTTGGGTCGGGTCGAGAGGAAGCTACCCGCCCGCCTACTCCGGCAACTCAAGGAGCGCGTTTACGAACTCGTCCTGACAAGCGATCCAGTGGGATCGCTGAAGGTAGTCAACATTGACGACGATGTTGCGGGCATGGACGTCGTGTTTGGCGTGGGCGCGGTCGATCGCTTGGGTTCGCTCGGCTACTTCGGAGTCGATCGCAGGACGCTGATCGAGGACATCTTGCACGACCAAGGCAACCTTGATGCCGCGGTGCTGGTAAAGGATGTCATCCCAAACCTCCTCAAGCTTGCGCCATACACACCGATCATGAAGTACCTTCGCGTCGCTGGCCTCTTAGACGCCGAAGGCGCGATAAGCGCACCCAGGGAGCTAGACGCGCGCATCGCCGAGTACGTAGACGCCGGGCGCGCGCCCTTCGGCACGACGGTAGCCTCATATTTGATGTCGGATCGTGCGACGACCGAGCGCCTCGGGTCGTTCGCTGCGTTGCTTAGCGACGAGACCGACCCCAAGAAGGTTCTGCGGATCGTCCACTCATTCAGCGCCGACGCGATTGACCTGGAGGTGCTTCGGGCTTATCTCATCGAGCACCTTGACCTGATGACCGAGTCCGGCTCCGACCGAACACTGTTCTCAAAGGCCATGTGTCTTTACGACTGGCTGCGTTACGCCACTGCGTGATCGGTAGGCCATCGATCGGAGTAACGCGGCCGCGTCGCAAGCCGGCCGCTGTGTCGCACAATCGGCGATGTGCGGCCGAGATTCCTGCCTAAGTTCGACGGACCGCTAGGCGGTCGTCGTCGAACGGAGAACGATCCGACGCTCCGCGACGTTGTATTGGTAGTTGCCGATCGTCTCGGCGTTGACCAATTCAATCGCCTCATCGATGGCGGCCAGCGGGACGTCGAACCACTCATTGGCCTCGGCGACGGTCTCGTGGTTCTGCTCGAACCAGGTGTTGAGGCGGGCGGATGCGAAGAACGCGTGCAGGAGCGCCTCGACCTGGCGGGCGGCCACGGCGGGAAGCGAGTAAGACGCGACCGCCTCCACTGGTGCCCCTAAGAAAGTGGATTCGGCCTCGGCGTGGACGGTGCGTTGGTCCACCGTCTTCGTGGTGAAGCCGATCTTGTGGACGCTCTCGAACATCGCGAGTTGTGGGTCGTCGGAAAGCGAGCGGAGGACATAAACGCGGCCCATCTTCGTCTTAGTCCCTAGGCCCATGCGTGCGAGCGTTACCTCGGTGGGCTCAGTGACGCGGCGGCCATCTTTATAGAGGTTGCTGGCAAGCGACTGCATCAGCAGTTGGGATTCAGTGCCGTTCTCAAAGATGCAGCGGGTTCGCGCGTTGGCCTTTCGGATCTGGTCGAGCTCCAGCTCACCCATCTCGACGACGTAGAGCAAGACCCCGTTGAGGACGAAGAACTTTCCCGCCTCGATCTCGCTTGGGTTGCGAAAAGGCAGCAGCTTGCGCTGCCCAGTCCGCAACTCGGTGTGGCAGGCCTTGAACAGGTCCTCAAAGCGATCAAAGTCCGCCGCCGGACGACGCCGGGCAATCTCCGCCGGCATGGTCTGGGACTTGGGAACGTGCTTCAGCTCAAAGATGTCCTCGGGATTGCCTAGCAGGCCGAACGGATCGGCGGCGACGGCGTCCTCGACCGTCTCCGGCGCTTCGTCGGGGATCAGGACGGGCTCTGGCTCGGGCGGAGCCTCTCCGAGAAGGCCGAGGTCATCGACCTCGCGCAGTGCGGCCGACTGCTCGTTGTTCTCACGGATCGCTTTGAGCCGCATCGCCAGCTTCGCCTCCGTCATGTCGATCGGCGTCCGCTCGGGCTCGCGGCCGTTGGTACGGGCGAACTCAGTGATCTCGTGGAAGGCGCTCAGCAGCCGCTGATCGGCAGTCATCGACGTACGTTTGGGGGCCGGCTCGAGCAGGCCATACTCATCCTCCGCGAGCATCACCAGGAGCGTCTCGCGGTCAAGGGTCATCAGGATTGGAGATTCTGTTCACGCACCTCGCGCTGCATGTAGAGCAGCGCCTCGGCCATACGCCGCTCAAGCGGATCATGCGAGCGGATGTCCGGGCGCTGGCCGGCATGCTCCTTCACGAACAGATTGATCTTGGGCCAAAGTAGCTTGGCCTCGTCGCCAGTGATGACGACCCGCGTCGTGTCGATGGCGTCCTGAATCACCTTCAGCACTTGCTTCGTGACGCTCTTGGAAAGGATCTCGAAGGCCTTCTGAAATGGGTTGACCTGGTCTATGAGATCGATGTGCAACTCGTCGATATTGACGAACTTTCCGGCCATCAGGACGAACTTCCTGTCGCCGACTTCCTTTATTTCGCCGTTCTTGACGACCGAGTCAATGACGACGTGTTGGCGGACCTCCTCGACCTCCGCCTCGTCGAGGGTCGGGTATACCTCGCGGATGATCTTCGGGATCAACACCTTGTTCATGACCTCGGCGTCGATGTTGCCCGGCATCGCCTTGAGCATCTGCTGGTCTTGAAGGATCTTGGCCTTTAGGTCGTTCAGATCGGCCTCGACGATGTTCTTCACCCGCTGCGTCGAGGGTTCCTTGAAGCCCCCGATCTTGAGGTCCCCGGGCGAGGACGGAGTCTCATCCCCGGTGCGTCGAGGCTTGAAGTTGAAGTTAGGCGCAAGAACCTGCTCCATCAGGAGCGATGCGGTGATCGCCTTGAGCATGTTGTTGACCGCAACCTTGACCTCGTCGTCCTCGGCTTCGGGCTGGGCAATCAGGTTCGTGAATTGGGCGTGGGTCTTGTTCGGAGAGTCACGCGTCGCGCGACCTATGATCTGGATGACCTCCGTCAACGATCCGCGATAGCCGATCGTCAGCGCGTGCTCGCACCAGGGCCAGTCGAAGCCCTCCTTCGCCATGCCAAGGGCAATGATCAGGTCGATGTCGTCGGCGTCCGCGATCTGGCGCAGATAGTTGACGATCTTGTCACGCTCACGGGGATCATCGTTGACAAGGTCGGCGACCCTGATCAGTTCGCCGTCGCCACTACGCTCGATGGTGATGACACCGGTCTCTCCATCTTGGCTCACGATCTTTCCGATGCTGTCGAGGATCGAGTCGACCTCGGCGACCTTATCCTTCAGCGACTCACCAGACCCGACGTGTGGGATGTGCAGAATCGTCTTACGGTCCGTGTCCAACACTTTATGGACGGCAGCGGTATAGCGACCTTGGTAAAAGTGGTACCCAATGCCGAGACTCTGAAGGTACGTGTACCCATTGAGCTGTTCGTAGTAGTTGTAGGTGATCTTGGTGAACTTCTCCTCGTCCTCGGGGAGCAGCACCGGAGCAGCATCGCCACGGAAGTAGGAGCCGGTCATTGCGACGACGTGGGCGTCGGTGTTGCGCATCACCGACCGCAGCAACGAGCCGAGGCGGCTGTTTTGGTCGGAGGAGACGTGATGGAACTCGTCGATCGCAAGAAGGGTGCCGTTGAGAGCCTCCTCGTCGATCGTGTCGTGCGCAAAGCGCAGCGTCGCATGCGTGCAGACGAGCGTCGTGTCGGCGCTGTCGAGGAAGTCGATCACGGCCTGGACCTTGCCCTGGTCCGACCCAGGCAGGCAGAGGTTGTTGCGCTCCTCCACATCCCAGTCGGCGAAGAAACCGTCGTCGGTCAGGCTCGTGCTCGCGAACGACGCCCCGATCGACCGCTCGGGCACCGCGACGACCACCTTCTTGAGGCCTTGGTTGAACAGCTTGTCCAACGCGAGAAACATCAAGGCCCGTGACTTCCCGGAGGCCGGGGGCGCCTTCAGCAGCAGGTAGCGGCTCGCGCGTGCCGCGAACGCCTTGCGCTGCATGTCGCGCATGCCGAGGGAGTCGGTCTTGGTGCTCTCTCCGGTACGGGCATAGGTGACGTCGACGAGATTAGGCATCGGCGGTCTCCAATTCTGGCGCGGGCGCGACATCGCCGTCGGTCGCCTCTTCATAGAGGTCGAAAAGGAGCTCCAGCCGCTCGTCATCGGACTGGAATGGTCGCTTGCGGTACAGCTGGTCCACCGCTGCGTCGAGAAACTGGTGCGCCTCCCGCAACACGCTCGGCATCTTCTCCCGCTTATACAGCTGTGCGAGCGTCTTGTCGGAGTGACGCTCGCGCGCATCAAGCACCGCGAATGCACGCTCAGACAGCAAGTCACGCTGCTTTTCCGATAGCGACGGAACCGGAAACGTGTTGTAGCAGAGCTTCCCCGAGTAACGAATGTCGGTTTTCATACGCCCTGCAACAGTCCGTACCCATGCGAGGTGCATCTGCGACGAGATCAGGCCGAACACCCACGGTTCGGCGTCGTAGATCGCGTACGCCAGGTTCGAGATGACCGTGCCACCATCGAGAAACCCGACCGGTATGTACTCGCGCTTCTCCGACGAGACGCTCGGGACGATGATCGACGTGCCGTCCCGGTGGACGCGGAAGTCGAATCTGAACGGGAAGTCCGCCACTGACTGGGCGGACTGGCCGCTCCCGAGCCGTGCCTCCCGTACGCGGTCGAGCCGGTCCTGCATCCCGGGGATCGCCGCGGCGGCCATGGCAGAGCCGTCGGGGATCCAGAGGCAATACCGCTCGACCCCGTTGATGAACTCCTTGGTTCCCATGTAGCGCTTGACAAAGGACGCCCCGGCCGGCTCGGCCGCTATCAGCGTCTCACGCTCCGACGGGGTGAGCACCAGGTTGCCGCCGTCGTTTGGTCTGCTTCCCTGGCCGATCGGCGGCAGCTGGGATGAGAGCGGCGTCGTGCGGCCGTAGACGATGGTGTCGCGTGTCGACGGCCGTAAGTAGGCGTTGATGTGCGGAACCGTCTGGACGCCGGCGTCGGAGTAAAGACGGCGTTCCCGGCCTTGGTCGACCGCGAGGCCAATGACGACGCAGGAAACGCCCGCGTTGGCCTTGGCGCTATTGCTCCACAGGAATGATTGATGCGCGAACGCGACGTCCACGTCCTCCGCAAAGACAAGGGGCCATAGAAGGCCCACATGATCGCCCTGACAAACGGAATTCGTCGAGACGAAGCCAAGGCGCGCATGGTTCCGGCTTACGTATCGCGCGCCCTTGATAAACCAGATAGAGATGTAGTCGAGGTTTCGGGGATATTTGGACGTACCGAATAGGGCTTCGAAGTCGCGCTTATTCTCCACGGACTGCCACTTCGCACCACGATATGGAGGGTTGCTGAGAATGAAGACTTCGTCACCGTCCTGCGCGGGGCAGGCGTCGTCCCAGTCGGTGCAGGCCGCGTTGGCGCAAACGACGTTTCCCGTGTCTCGAAGCGGGATCAGGCTGATGTCCGCCCCGAACCACTCCTTGAACTCCGTGTTCATTTGGTGTTTGGCGAGCCAGAGCGAGAGGATCGCGATCTCGTGAGCGAAGTCCTCGATCTCGATGCCGTAGAAGTTTTCCAGCTTGATCCGCGAGTCCCGGAACAACGCCAGGGGGGCGCGCGGATCGATCTCCTGGAGCCGCCCGAGGATGCGAAGCTCGAGCCGGCGCAGCTCCTTGTAGGCGATGACGAGGAAGTTGCCGGAGCCGCAGGCCGGGTCAAAGCATTTGATCGCGCTGAGGCGGTCGTGTAGTCGGGTCAGCTTGGGCTTGGTGTCCGCCGCTTCGAGGGCCGACTCCAATTCGTCGAGGAAGAGCGGGCGAATCACCTTCATGATGTTCTCGACCGACGTGTAGTGCATCCCCAGGCCCTCGCGCTGGCCCGGGTGGACAACAGCCTGCATCATGGAGCCAAAGATGTCAGGGTTGATCTGGGACCAGTCGAGCGATCCGCACTCAAGAACGATCGAGCGGGCTTTGCCGGAGAAGGTCGGGGCGCGAGAGTGCCGCTCGAAGAGTTTGCCGTTGACGTAGCCGAACGACCGGAGGTGGGACGGGGAACCGGCCCGCTCTCCCGGCTCCCTGTCGAGGACGTCGAAGATCTGGTCCAGCAGTTCGTCGACGTCCCCGCCGTCCTCGCGGCTGAGCGAGCCGATGGCGTTGGTGAAGCTCCCCTTCTCGAATACGCCCGTGTCCTCGGCGAAGAAGCAAAACAAGAGCCGCGAAAAGAAGACGTTCAGGTCGTGGATCTGCTGCTTGGTTTCAAGCGTGTTGTTCTTGACGATCTCGTCGTAAAGCTTCGCCATTTTCTCGGCCGCTTTTCTGTCGGCCAGGTTCAGGTTTTCGATCTGAGTTTTCTCGATGCCCGCCCACGGCAGAAAGAAGGCCGAGTAGCCGGCCAGGTCGCGAAGGGGAGTGTCGAGCGTGTCGCCAGTCCGAGTGTCGACGGCGACGATCTGATCGCGGTTGCGGACGATCAGAAACCGCGGGCGCTGCTTCGTGATCGACTCGTCCGAGCGAGCGGCATCGATCAGGGCGTGAATATCCTCGCCTCCGTCCAAGTGGCGATAGAAGACCTTGCCGCGCCAGAGCAGTTCGTTCTCGCTCCGGGCCTTGTTGTAGCTGCCGTTCCGGAGACGCGTGACCGATGCGGTCGGCAAGCCGTACGCCAGCAGGAGGTCGTAGATCAGCGGGAAGCCCTGCGTTACATCAAGGGTTGCAATGTTGGCCTCGACCTCGCGTAGCTGCATGCGTGCCTCGTGGTTCCTTTCGTGACCATCGCCAACGACTCGGCGCCGAACTTTGGGTCCGAATGCTATTCAGACTATTCGTGTCGCCGCTGGCAGGGCGGGCCAGGATTGTGGTGCGCTGGGGGTGCCACCGCCCCCAGCGGCAGCGGGCTGGTCTCGCAGGAGGCGATCGAGGCAGCGTCCGGTGTTTTGACGGTGATCGCGGCGCGCCGAACCGCGGCACAGGCGGGCTCGGATGAGGCGCCGGCGCGGTGGCCCTCGCCGCGCTGAGCTGCTAGAGATCGCCCGTCTTCGTGGTCTCGCCTCTTGGGCTGCGTACGACCTGAGAGACCCGGGACAGGAGCGGAAGTCGCGACCACTCCTGCGGGCGCTCGAAGGACGCTAGCCCTGGCGCTTTCTGGGTCCCTATGAAACCCCGCTTCGTGAATCCTCGTCCCCGGCGGCAGTTTCTCACCGGGGACGAGGAATCGTGCATGTCGCTGACTACCAGTCCCAGCGGGCGAGTACGAACCAGGCTGCCGGCTCGCCCACCTTCGGGGCGCCGGCCGGTACGGCCCCGAGGATGATGGGGTCGAGCGTCGCCAGGCTTGCGAGCGCGCCGCCCACAAGCACCACCGGGGCCATAGCGGCAACTGCCGCCGCCGCACCCACCGCCTTGCCCGTCCGCGCAGCGGCCGCGAGGGCCTTCTGCGAGTTGTGGTTGAGGCGATCGGCGAGGTGCACCGCGTCATGCGGGGCAGGGATCGGCCCGACGAGCTCTTTGCCCACCTGCTTGTCGATGACCGCGTGGCCACCGGGCGGGAGCGCCGGCAGCGTCGGCGTCGGCTTTCTCTCGACCTCGTGCGCGATGTAGATCAGGCGGATCGGCACGCGTCCGTGTGCAAGGTGTTCGAGCGTGTGGCGCTCCTTGCGAGGGACGACCGCGTCTTCTTTGTCGGTGACCGGCGCGAGCACCCAGTCGGTGCCGGTCCCGCCGTACAACCGCGTCTCGTCGAAGAGCGGCGCGACGCCCAGGTATTCGATCTCTGCACCGGCACGCTCGGCGGCCGCGACGATGGACGGCGCGCGCCGCTCCAAAACGGCGAGCTTGCGTTCCGTCTTCAGGTCTCCGGCGGGCTGAAGGGTTCCTTCGTGGTGCACTTTGAGAATCTCTTCAACGACGCGTTCCTGGAACTGGCGTTGATTTGATTTGGTGTCTGCGAGGGTCATGCGATGCGTTCCTTTCGATGAATTACACGTTGACTGCGAGGATCAAGACGGGCAGGAAAAAGCTGATCAGCAGCCCCGCGAAGATCGGGCGTAGCGCCCAGGCCGGGGCATGGCTGAAGCCCCGCGTGTACGTGGCGAGCGCCGCGTAGGCGACGAGGCAAGCAAGGACGAGCCACAGACCGGACATCCCGGTGAACGCCGCGCCCCAGATCTGCATGGCGACGGCGAGCCCAGCGAAGGCTGCGAGCCCCACGAAGCCACCGCGCCGGAGGGCGCTCGGGACGCTCACGGGCTGCGTCTCGTGCGCCGTCATGTTTTCCGCGAATGTCGCGAGGCTCCACGCGCTGATGGTCGGCCTGTCCTGATCCGCGTTCGGGCGGGCGGCGTCGGGACCGCCCCCGGCGGCGTAGGCGTCGTCCATCTGGCGTTCGGCGTCGAGGTGGATTTTCGTTCGATTGATGTCGATCTCCGCAGCAGCTTCATCGTCGATGCGGGCTCCCCTCACGTCATTCGCAGCTTCTTTTTCCTTCGCGTCGAGTGCGTCCTTGCGGCGGGCTGCCGCGTAGGCTTCGTCATAGGGAGCAGGCTTGACCGCGAACATGCGCCAGACCTTGGTCGTCAGCGGGATGAGGTCGACGACGACGAACAGAACGCGAAGGAACCAGACCTCCGCGATGATGAGCGGGTCTTTGCGCTCAAGCGCTCCGAGAGCTGCGAATCGCGCCGAGAAGCCGTTGCTGCCGGCGATGGCTTCGTGTTCTTTCGCTTCCTGCCGTTTCTGTGCTTCACGCAGCGACGTAACTTCTTCGTCGGCTTGGCGGATCTGGCGTCGGTCTTCCGGCCTCACTCGTTGAAGATCGGCTTCGGCAGTCTGCGCTTCACGCGCATCTCGTTCCCAGTACGGCCCCAGCCCCAACTTGTGGGAGGCAGAGCAGGTAGCTACTTCAGCCTCGCATTTGTGCAGGAACCGCCAGTGGGACACGCGCGTTTCGAGCTTGGTTTCGGTGCGCCGGATCTCGGCGAGGTGTTCCTCGGCGGCTTCGATCTTCGGCGAGAAATAGTCCTTTCCGGCGGTCTGCGCAGCGCGGTATTCGTGCGTCACCTTGCCGTTGATGTAGCGGTCGATCTCGCTCTTGTTGAAGAGCAGGATCAGCGGCTCCATGCCGACCGCCACGAGGAGCGACAGGAGCACGCGGGGCAGAAGGCCCACGATCAGCCAGCCGCTGCTTTTCGACGGCAACTGCAGGATGAGCCGCTCGATGCACAGGATGAAGAAGGCCCAACCTGGAGCGACCCACCAGATGTCGCGAGGCGATACCTGCGCGGCGTAGCTGGCGGCGAGCCAGGCCGCACAGCCGCTCACGCATGAAATGAGAAATACGACGACCCCGAGGGCGTCGTAGAACGTTTTTTCGCTCGGCGCCGCTGCGAGCGCCTCCCGGTCGGCCCCCGCGAAGATGGCGGGTGACGGCCATGGCGCAGCGTGCTCCGCGCGTGGCCCGCTACCGAGGCCGCTTCCCCTCCTATCCCCCGAGTTGCGCACATCCTCGGCCATGGATGCCTCCTCTGTTTGTGGCCGAACTAATGGACCCAACAACCAATACAGAGGCACTACGTGGCGAGCGATGCGCGTCGATGCGCACTTTTGTGCAACGCTGTTGCGCCTCGGTGCGGGAGGCGGTGAGGAATGATCGACGAACGGCGCGTTCGGTCTGCGCTGGCGACAATACACAAGTACGGAGCGGAGGCCTGGCGCGTGGCGGGCGGTGCCGCCGCGCTCCCGGACGTCGCGGGGTGCGTGCACGCGAGTTTCGACGAGGGAACTCCGGAACATGAGGCAGTCTGGGTCGGAGTGAAGGCGGCTTGCGATGGCCTTCACGCTCCCTACAACGACGTGGCGCTCGCCTACTTCGGCTATCCGTTTGCTACGAGAGCGTCAGACGGCGCTGTGATCGCGAACGAGCCCGAGCTGCGATCCCCCAAGGCTCGAAAAACAGCTGCCGCGCAGCTTTGCGGCTTGAAGGACGTCAACAACTTCGTGCGAGAGGTCAAGCGAAACCTCCGCGTCTACGGAAGCCGGACCTTCAAGTCGTACGAAGAACTGATCCTTTGCGTCACTGCTGAGAGCCTCGTCCACCAAGAGTCTCCGGCGACCGTCGATGCGCCCCCCGTCGAGTTCGTCGATATTCGCGCGGCCTATCGCCAGACGGAGGCGTCCGAACTGGCGGACCTCGGCTTCTTCCAGCGAAAAAGCACCATTGAGTACATCAACGACATCGCCGCGCTTGCAACGACATCCGATCGCGCGCTGACAATTTACGCGGGATCGGGGGTCTCTGCGGACATCGCCGAGCCGCTGCGCAGTGAGTTCATGGAGCGGCTGCTAGCGAAGGCGCTTGAGTCCGCGCCGGCGCTGCGCCATCTCGAAGGCGATCAACGCATCCTCCGGGCGCGGGCGATAAGCGAGCGAGTATCGCGGACATATCCGACGTCGTATCTCGGCTCGATTGTGCGGGAGCTGAGCCGCCAAGCCCAGCAGGATGCGCCCCCGAGATTCACGGGCGTGCGCCGCCAGGAGGAGCGGCTCGGCCAGGACATCAAAACCTTACTTGATGCGGGCTACGTTCCGGGCAGCTTTTTGGCGCGCGCCATAGCTGCCTGCGCTTTCGCGCTAAGGCGCGCCGGCGTGTCCGTCGAGGTGCTCACGAGCAATTACGACGACATCCTGATCGACGCTGCAGCGCACATTCGGACGCCTCTGTACCTACCGGGCGAACTAGACCGCTACCGGTTCGTAAGAGATCATTCAGCAGAGCGTGACGACACCGATAAGTCGCTGGTGCTCAACTCGACAGACGTGCTCATCACGCACGTCAACGGAACTCTTGACGAGCCAGACGTGCCGCTTGTGATCGGGGAGGGGGACTTCTTCGCAGACTACGGTGACGACCTCCGTCCAGGTGATGCCCACTCATCGTGGCGCCGCGACTTGATGGCCGCAAAGCTCGCAAACACAACTTGCCTGTTCGTCGGTAGTACCGTGACCGACCCGGACGTGCTCGAGCATCTCGCCGTCTCGAAGCACCAAAACCGCAAGTACGCGCTGGTGTTGGCTCCGGATGGGGATGTTCGCGCCGCGCGCCCGAGACCCGACGACCTATCGGGGCCAAGCCGAGCTACCGCAGTCGCCGACGAGCAGGTTGTCCGCGATCTCATCGCGCAACGCTTTCTCCATCTCGGGGTCGTCCCCGTCATCGCGGATCATCCAACTCACATCCCGCAGTTTTTGCGGGAGGTCGCGTTGCGCGTGCTTCAGGGCGACGCTTACCGGTCCTACCCGGGGAGGGCTCGGCTGTGGTGGGCGTACTGGGCGAAGGCGTTTGGCTACGGCGGCAGTGCCGAACTCGCAGGCGTCCGGAACAAGGCCCTTCAAGAACACTGGCACTCAGGCCCTCTGCGTGAAGCATTGAAACGGATCGAACGAGAGATGAAAAAAACCAAGACCGACGACGAGCGGGTCGTCGTCGAGGTGTGGCTCCGCAACCCTCAACAGCGAGAGCTGACACTATGGGCGCGATCCGATTCTCTTTGGCTCGACGCCTCTACGGCGCACCACGCGTCGTTGACCCGTCACAGTGGGTACATCGCTCAGTCGACGTTCGAGGAGGGCCAAACGCAGCGATCTCCAATGAACCCGAGCCGTGGCCAATGGCGGTTCTGCTGGAGTATGCCGCTGATTCTGCAGGAAGAGCCTTGGTATCACCTGCCGGTGGGAGTTCTAAACGTCCTTAGCGATGTCCCCGGGGATGAATCAGACAAAGACGGGAACATCACCAGAGTTGGGAAACTTGCTCGTATCGCGCACGCCGAGATTCACGGGCGAGAGCCTGTAGCCGATATCGAAGATTTCCTAGCGGAAACGATGCTTAGGGAGCTCGACCCGAGGACTTCTACCTGGCCAGACCGACCCTCGTGGAAACCAGCACAAACCGCCAGCCGCGGCAAAAAGAAAGCTAGTCGAACGCGCCCGGCTTGAAGTACCCAACATGAAGGTCCCCGTGTGTAAGGGCTTGACCCCCTGCGCTCACCGCAGGGGTTCACTCGACCGACGAGGGTCAGGTCTAGTCAAGGTCGAACGCTGCTCGGATCGCCCCGCTTAGGGCGTCCTCTTGCCGGTCGAGCAGCACCCCGATCTGATGTCCGAGTGCGTTCGCGGCGATCGTGGTTACGTTGTCGCAGCTTATGGCTGAAGGTCCTTCTAGGCCGTTAGCCGCGTCGACTGCGACCTCGGTTGAGAGTCCGCGAACGGTGGTCGTGATCGGCGCCACGGTGACCGTTGTCATGTGCGGTCGGACCACCCCTCGCGTGAGGACAAGCACAGGACGGGCCTTGTCTAGTTGCGCGACATGAATCGGCCGCATCAGGGCAGGTCTAGTGCGACCCGGCTGGCGTGCTCGGCTAGGCCCGCTAGATCCCTGGCCGGACCGTGTGTGGCCAGGATCTCGGCGTCGCGGATGGCTACCTCGCGCCGGCGTTCTCGTTCGAGCGCTCGAGTGACTATCGCTGCCCGGCTGCGCCCGGCGCCTGCGTCAACCATGCCGTCGACGAACTCCACGAGGTCGTCGGCGAGCCGGACTGCAATTTGCCTTGTCATACCAGTACGGTACCAAAACGGTACCAACGGGCCTCGGGCAGAAGTTTGGAGCTGCTCGAGCGAGAACCCCGTCATCGCTACAGGCCCGAGTCGTCGCTCGGTGACGTGGACCCCTCCGGCCGCTGGCCGGCATCTCCGCCGCCTTCGACCAGAGCACGGAGGCGCTCCGGCTCTCCGTCGCGACGGAGCATCTGTCTCGCGTAGATGGAGAGCGTGAGGTTGGCGGACGTGTGTCCCATCTGTGCCATCACGTAGGGCGGGGTCTCGCCTATCGCGAACAGGAGTGAGGCGAAGATGCGGCGCAGCGAGTGCGGCGTGAGCCCAACTTCGATCGGGTCGAGGTCGCGCTGGGCGAGCCGAGCGTTCGCGAGCTTGACCGCGGGTGCGAGGACCCGCCGTCGAATGTTGCTTGCGCCGTGAGGTCGGCCGGTACTGGTGCCGAACGCGCGCGCTGAGGCGGGCGGATCGAGTCGTTGGCGGTATTTAGCGAGCTCCTCGTGGAGCACCGGCACGATGTTGACGCTCCGCACACCCGCTGCCGTCTTCGCTGCCGTAACGACGATCACGCGCCGCTGGAGATCGACATCCTCCCAGCGGAGCGCGAGCGCCTCGCCGATCCGGAGCCCGGCGAAGATTAGGGTCGCGATCAGGGCACGCCGCTGCCCAGGAGTCGCCCGCGCGCTCATATCGAGCGCTTGGGCACCGCTGAGAAGCGCTTCGATGTGGTCAGCGCGATCGAGCCACGGGCGTGTCGGCGCGACAGAGCGGAGGCGCCGTCGTCGTCCTTGCGCGGGATTCCCATCGATCAAGTCGTACTCGACACCGAGCTCGAGAATCGTTGCGAGTGTTGTCAGGGTTTTGTTGATCGACGAGGGTGCGAGCCTGCCGGCTCGGACCTTTGAAAGGCGGTAGTCGTCGACATCCCTCACTGTGATCTCGTCGATGCGAAGGCTGCCGAGCACAGGGAGCAGGTGCTTGACCAGCCGCCACTCCAAGTCTTCCCGGCTCTTCGCTGCTAGGCCACCGCCAGCGCGGCCTCCTTCGAGTAGCTGGTGCTCTAGCCACTCGGTAGCGAGCTCCTCGAATGTCGGCGGGTCGACATCTGCGGTTTGCTTGGCGGAGGCAACTCGGAGTTTCGAAGAGCTCGCCAAGGGTCGCGGCACCGGCGCCCTGGTACCCCGGCCGTGCATCGTCGGTGAGCCTGGAGTGTTCACGCAATCCCTCTCGTCCTATCCGTCGTCGCAGCACTCCGGGGTATGGTGACCGACGCTTGGGCTGCCTCGGCAGAACAGGGATCGCCGCGCGCCTTCCACGCGTCCACCAATACCTCCGTCCCGTGGGTGCCGAGCTACCGTGTCGCGCATGGGAATCGGTGAGCGGGATCTACGGAACGAGACGAGCCGCGTCATCGACCCTACGCAGGCCAGCGAGCGGGCAACTGCCAGTGCTCACGGCGAGCTGGCCGCCGACATCGCAACCAACAAACGCCGCTCGCGCTGGCTGTCCGGGCCGGAGCTGCGTCGACAGCTCGCCGACAGCGCGGCCGACCCAGCTCTCCGGCGCGACCTGGACGAGCTCGCCGGCCAGACACTTGACACCGACTCGTTGCGTACACAATAAGGTACACTCTCAATATGGCCAAGACCGTACCTGTACGCGAGTTCCGAACGAATCTCAGCGCCTTGCTCAGCGATGTCGCCGATCGTCGCGATCACGTACTCGTCACGCGCAATGGCAAACCTGCAGCAGCACTTGTCCCGATCGACGAGTACGACGCCCTTGAGGAGACCGCGGAGATCCTTTCCGACTCCGCGACCCTCGGCGCCATTGAGGCCGGTCTCGCCGAGCTCTCGCGCGATGAGACGGTCACGCTCGACGATCTGCGCGCAGAACTCGACGAGCGACGCGCTAACCACTAGCCGGTGGCTCGCGTCGTCCTTGCGCGGCGCGCCCGGGGCGAGCTGCTCGAGCTCAACTGGCCGCTCATCGATGCCATACAGGACGCCCTCGGCTCACTCGAACGTGACCCGTCGGCGGGATATCTCCTACGCGGACGGCTGAGGGGGCTGCGCTCGCTTCGCGTTGGCACCTACCGGATCATCTATCAGCTCGCCGACCGGGAGCGGACCGTGCGCGTCGTCGCGATTCGGCACCGTTCAATCGCTTACGGCAGCGATCCCCGGTAGTCGCGCACGACAAGTCGCCCGCTCGCGGGCAGCCGGAGCACTCACGGCAGGCGATCAGCCCGGGGCTCGGAATCGGATCGTCACGTAGCTCAGATCTCAACTAATGCGCTGCGTGGTCAGCACGAGGTCTGTCCAAACTGGTGACGAGCGCCGACTTCGCCCGGGCAGCTAGCATTCGGTACGGCCAAATACCCGGCCAACCGTGCGGCCAAAGACCATTTGTTCAGCTAACATCGGTGTACGCCAACCCCACTGCCACGCGACCGCGTGCGAACGAGCGAGGAACGATGCCGAAGCTGCGCACAACCCCACAGCAGGCGCACCGCAAGGCCGTCGAGTCGAGCATCCCCGACGTCGTCACATATCTGCAGGAGGTGCTCGGCCAGAAGCTCGTCGCGCACATCGCCGGCGTGGCAGACCCGCGCACCGTGGCACGGTGGGCGGCGGGCGACCGTGCTCCTCGCGCGGACTACGAGCAGCGTCTTCGCGTCACCTACCAGACCTTTCAGCTGCTCTTGGCCGAGGAGTCCCCTCACACCGTCCGGGCGTGGTTCCTAGGCCTGAACCCGCAGCTCGACGACCACTCGCCGGCGCAGAGCATCCACGACGGCCAGTTCCGCGACGTCCTCGTGGCCGCGAAGGCTTTTCTCTCCGGGGGCTGAGTGCCGCCCAAAGCACCGAAGATCGTCGCGCCGCCACCGCGCGGCCTGTGGCGCGTCGCGCGCTCACCCGACCCGCTCAGGTTCAGCGAACCCCTGGACGCCGAGCTACTCAAGAGCCCGAGCGCCGGCAACCGGTTCGACAGCCCCACCGGGGACTACCGCGTGTGTTACTTCTCAACAACGCTCGAAGGCTGCTTCGGTGAGACGCTCGCGCGCTTTCGCCCGGACCCCGGCTTGGCCGCGGCGGCGAGCGAGGAGGGGTTCATGGCGCCCGGCGAGGTACCGGCGGACTGGCGACACCGCCGGCTCGCCGTTCGCGTAGTGCCAGAGCCGAGTGAGGCCATCCCAGCTGCCGTGTTCCTCGACGTTGAGGCACCGGAGACCAGGGCGGTGCTTCGCCGCGAGCTCGGTCAGCTCCTGGCGTTCCACGGCTACAGCGACCTCGACGTGGCCGTCGTCCGCGGCAGTGACAGGCGAATCACCCGCTGGATCGGACACTGGGCACGCGAGCAGCGCGACCTCGACGGCTGCCTCTGCTTAGCTGGGGTTCGCTACCTCTCCCGCCTCTCCAGCGACTGGGAGTGCTGGGCGCTGTTCGACGGTGCGGGCCTGGACGAGCAGGAGCGACGGCCGATCGGCCGCCAGGACCCCGCGCTCGCGCCAGTCGCGGAGCTCCACGGGCTCACGGTCTTCTGACACGGTCACGCCGCCTCACGAGCGCCTGGCCGCTCACGCACCGCCGGCCTCCACCTCGTCGCGGAGAAAGATCCACCGCCGCCCCGCGCCGAGTGCCGCGCTGTACTGACGGGCGACAGTCGATGGCCGACCAGGCATACCTGGGCCCCAGGGCGAGCAATCACAACTCCCAGTTTGCAGGCCCTTTCAATGGAGCCAACCGGGATCGAACCGGTGACCTCCTGCTTGCAAAGCAGGCGCTCTCCCAGCTGAGCTATGGCCCCTTGCGCCCCCCAATATACCGGCCACCGATAGTCCGGTCGCGGGCGTTCGCGCCCCGCGGCCCAGCCTGGAACGCCGGCTCATCAGGGTGCCGCGGCGCCCCGGGGACCCGATGGTCCCAGGGGGCGCCGGATGCCGCTCAGCCTTTCTCCGGAGTCAACGTGAACGTCCCGGCTTCAAACGGCGACTGGCCTTCCTCCGTTGAGATTTCCCTGCCTGCGATGACACCTTTCGTGCCCAAGGTGCCGATCATTTCCAGTTTGTAGCGGTGGCCTTCATAGATGATTTCCTGGATGAACGTGTAGTTCTTGCCGCTGAGGGTGAAGGTGTCCACGGGTTCTTCGGGGAAGCTCTGTTCTGGAGGCATCCGGAATTCGCCCAGCTTCTTGTAGACCTTGAAGGGTTCCGCGAAGCACGTTTCCGGGGACGGCGGGTCGATGTAGCACCACTTGTAGTCCTTGGGCTTGGCCTTCTTGAAGTTGAAGACGTCGCTCTTGGAGACGGCGCTCGTGCCGGCCGGGGTGGTCACCGTCACGTTGACCTTGCCGGCGGCTGCGACGGGTGTTTCGGCCGTGATCGATTCGTTCGAGTCGACCGTGAAGGACCTCGCCTCCACGGTGCCGAAGTGGACTTCGGTCGCGTTGGCCAGTTCGGTCCCTGTGATCGTCACCTTCGTCCGGCCGATTTCAGGCCCGGAGTTCGGTTCGATCTTGCTCACCACCGGGGGGGAGGTGCTGCGGTACTGGAAGCTGTCGCCGGCGACGACGGGGCTGGCCCCTTTGGCGTTGATCGCCCGGACATCCACCGCGCCGCTCCCGGCGGGCGCCTTGGCCCTGACTTCCTTTCCCGAGACGACTGTGAATTCGCTTGCCGGCGTCGAGCCGAACTCGACGCCCGTCGTTTTGCTCATCCAGGCGCCGTGGATCGCCACTTCAGTCCCCGCCGGCCCTTCGGAGGGGGTGATCGAGGTCACCGTCGGCGGTTCGGCGGTTTCGATCTGTTCGGCGATCCATGAGTCCTCCACGTCGATCCGCTGAACGAAGGTTTCGTTGCAGGCATTGCCAGGCCCGGCCGAAGTCGTGCCGATCTCTTCTCCTGATTTGTCGATGAACGGGCCACCGCTGTCGCCCTCGCAGGTGCCCTTCTGCTGGCTGCTGCCGATGATCACATCGTTGTGATTGCCGGGTTCTTCGAGCTCCTCCACGACCAGGCCCGTCACGAGCATCATGTCTTCGGGTATTTCCCGGCCGTTGGGCGAGGTCAGCCCGAACCCGGCAGCCGACATCTGAGCGCCTTCTTTGACTTCGGCGGCGTAGGTCGCGGGGGTTGCCAGGACGATCGGTTCGACCGTCACCGGGCTCGAAAGGTGCAGCAGGCCCACGTCGTTGAAGGGGGGGATGGTGTGGTTGGAGTAATAGCCCGAGGGGCGGCGCGCTTCGGCCACCGAGGCGACGTTTGCCGCTTTCCAGTTGATGTTGCCCCAGTCCACCCACAGTTTGGAGGCCGGGAAGGTTTTCGAGCCCGCTTCTTCGGCGTTCCCGACGCAGTGTCCGGCCGTCAGCACCCAACTGGGGGCGATCACGGTTCCCGAGCACGAGTCTTCCCATCCGGCGCTCGAGGGGCCATAGGCGACCCGCACCAGGAAGGGCGAGTAATGCGCCGTCCCGCCCTGGATGAGTGGACGGGCAGTGGCCCCCGCCGGCAGCATCACGGCCGCCAGCAGAGCGCACCCGAGTGCCGCCGCCCATCCCCGACGTGAGGTTGCTTTCACCATCCAGAACATCTCATCCCCCTAGCTCTGGCCCAGCCGAACGTTTCGGCCCACCGTCAAGGAGCGACTCTAATGCCGTCGGTTCCTCGCGACAACTCCGCTTGCAGAGCAGGCGCTCTCCCGGCGCTCAGCCATCCACGCCCGCGCCGCCAGCCACAACGCCGGCCCGAGCCCCGGCCACACCGCCCACCAGCACCATCCGAAGCAACTCCACCCACGCCGACCCGGACAGCGACGGATCAAAAGCCCGCTGGACCCCGGCCCCGAGCCCAAGCCCAACAGCCACAGCGCCCAGCGTCTCCGGCTCGATCCCCGCCGTCCCGCCGAACCGCTCCCCGAACAGCGCCACCCATCGCCCCCGCATCACCTCATACCGCGCCGCGGTGGCAGCCCGATAGCTCTCGTCGTGGGCGCTCGAGGCGGCCAGCTCGATCTCAAGCCGGGTCCACTGCGGATCGCCGACGGTCTCATCCGCCCACCGCGCCAGAGCGTCGAACCATTCATCGACGCTCTCCGTCGCGCTCAGCATCCCCTCCAACCGCGCCGCCTCCCGCGCATAGAGCTCGTCGATGACGGCGATCCCCATCGCTGTCTTGCTCGGGAAGTTGGAGTAGACGGCTCCGCGGGTGAAGCCGGCCTGCTCGCCGATCTCCTCCAGGGATGTTCGCTGAAAGCCCTCGCGCAGGAACAGGCGGCTGGCCGCCTGGATGATCAGCTGACGTGTCCTTGCCTGTGACTCGGCCCGGGTCAGGCCGCTCATGCCGCGAAGGCGTAGTCGTCCAGGTCGAAGCGCGTTGCCCGCCAGGCCGCCTCGAGCGTCAGGCTGGGACGGAACGGGGCGTCTCCGTGCTTGTCAAAGTAGTAGCTGTTGGCCGTCTCGCAGGAGCCCTGGAAGAAGATCTGGTTCGGGCGGCGCTTGAGCATCGCCTCGAAGTAGCGCTGGTTGGCCTCGGGGCGGACCTCCACACGGGTCGCCGCCGCCTCGCGCGCGTGTCTGAGCAGGCGCGTGATGTGGCGCATCTGCGTCTCGATCAGGCCGAAGTAGGACTGCCCGTTGAAGCCGTAGGGGCCCAGGATGGAGAACCAGTTGGGGAAGCCCGGCACGCTGACGCCCTCGTAGGCCTGCAGGCGGTTGGCATCCCACCACTCGTCAAGCCTCACGCCTGCCCGGCCGCGGACCACGAACGGGGGCAGGTTGTCCGTTTCGAAGGTCTTGAAGCCCGTCGCACAGACCAGGATGTCCAGTGGGTGCTCCACACCGTCAGCCGTCCGGATGCCCGCCGGCGTTATCGACTCGATTGCCGCCGTCTCCAGCAGGACGTTCTCGCGGTTGAACGTCGGCAGGTAGGCGTTGGAGAAGCTCGGCCGCTTGCAGCCCAGCGTGTATTTGGGTGTCAGCTTCTCGCGGACCTCCGGGTCGGCCACGACGCGCAGGTGCTTGTGCCCGGCCCCTTCGCCCTTCGCCCGCAGGCTGGGGAAGATACCCGCGAACTGGCCCGCCAGCACGAAGGTCAGCTCGACGAAGGCCTGGCTTGCCAGGCGCGTCAGGAGCTGCGCCCCGGGGATCCGGCGCAGCATTCGCTGCAACAACGGGCTGAGCGGGCGGTCGGGCTTGGGCAGGCACCAGATGGGCGTTCGCTGGAAGACCGTCAGGTGCGAGACCTCGGGGGCGATCGAGGGGATCAGCTGGATCGCCGAGGCGCCCGTGCCGATCACCCCCACCCGCTTGCCGCGCAGGTCCACCGAGTGATCCCAGCGGGCCGAGTGCATCGTCGTGCCCGCGAACGTCTCGATGCCCGGGATCTCCGGGGGCTTCGGCTGGCAGAAGACGCCGGTGGCGCCGATCACGAAGCGCGCCCTGATCCTCTCACCTGAACCCGTGGTTATCTGCCACAGATTCGACTCCTCGTCGAACTCCGCCCCCGTCACCCTGGTGCCCAGCCGGATCCTCCGGCGCAGGCCGTACTTCTCGACGCAGTGCTCCGCATATGCCTTCAGCTCGACGCCCGGCGCATAGACCCGCGACCAGTCGCTCCGTTTCTCAAAGGAGAACTGGTAGCTGAAGGAGGGGATGTCCACGGCGATCCCCGGATAGGTGTTCCAGTGCCAGGCGCCGCCGACACCGTCCCCCTCCTCGAGCACCACATAGTTGTGAAAGCCGGCCTCGTCCAGCTTGATGGCCGCACCGATGCCCGAGAAGCCCGCTCCCACGACGACCGCCTCGAAGACCTGCTCCGCACCGGGGGAACTCACATATTCAGAGTATTTCAACGCGGCCGGGGTGTCAACCCCCGCGCGCCCTACCCCCGCGCGGCGACGCCCCCGAGAATCCGCTGAAGCGTCCGCAGCTCCTCCGGGGTCAGCCGCTCGAGCTCGGCCGGCGGCAGGCTCATGATCTCGTCCGCCCGCGCGGCCAGCTGCATCCCCTTCTTGGTCGCCTCGACCAGTTTGGCCCGCCGGTCGCTGGGGTGCGGACCACGCCGGACGAGTCCCAGCGATTCGAGCTCGTCCACCACGACGGTGGCGTTGGAGGGGTCGATCGTCAGCGCCGTGGCCAGCTCGCTCATCGACATTCCTCGGCGGGCGAGCCGGCGGATCGCCCTGACGCGGCCCCAGCTGAGACCGACCGCCTCGGCCACCTCGCGGCGTCTGACGTTGGCGAAGACGACGTCGCACATCAGCGTCCAGACCTCCCCGGGTGTCGCCTCGTGGTGGGTCTCGGGCGGTGGGTCGGCCTCCGCGGTGTTCACGTGCTCGTTCATGCCGGGATCCTCTCACCCGCAAGCGCCTCGTGGTTGAGCTCGGAGGCGACCTGGTGGGCCGAGTCGAGGGCCCGCCGGGAGGTGGCCAGGAGCCCCAGCACCAGGACCAGTGCGCCGCAGCCGCTCAGCACCCACCAGCCGGTTTCGCTTCCTGCGGCCAACTCGGCGCGTAGGGACGTCCCGGCGTTGGAGGCCACGAGCGCACCGACGACGGCCACCCCGAGCGTCGCCCCGATCTGGCGAGAGGTCGAGGCGATGGCCGCCGCCACTCCCGCCTGGGCCCGGGGCATGCCCGATACGGCGGCGTTGGTGATCGGCGCGTTGACCAGCCCGAAGCCCAGCCCGAAGACGACATAGGAGGCGTAGAGCCGGCCGTAGCTCGTGCTCGCACCGACCGAGGCCAGCGACACGCAGGCCGCCAGCAGCAGCGCGCCGGCCAGGACGAGCGGCAGCCTCGACCCACGGCTGCCGACGATCCGCCCGGAGATCGGTGAGGCGATCATCATCGTCGCCGCCATCGGCAGCGTTCGCAGGCCCGCCTGCAGGGGAGAGAGGCCTCTCACCTCCTGCAGGTAGAGCGTGTTCAGGAACAGGAAGCCCCCGAGCGTCGCAAAGGCCGCGATGGCTGTCACCGACGCCGAGCTGAAGGGGATCGAGCGGAAGAAGCGCAGGTCCACCAGGGGCTCGGGACTGCGGCGACCGTGGACGATGAAGCCGATCAGAGCCGCCGCGGCCGCCACGAAGGCCCCGACGATGACCGGCGAGAGACCTTTGCCGGGCAGCTCAATGATCCCGTAGGTGGTGGCCGCGAGCAGGATGATCATCAGCACCTGGCCGAGCGGGTCGACCCGGCGCGGGACCGGCGCCCGCGACTCCGGGACGAAGCGCAGGGCCAGGCCGATCGCCGTCAGGCCGACGGGCACGTTGATCCAGAAGATCGAGCGCCAGCCGACGTCGGAGACCAGCAGGCCGCCGAGGGCCGGCCCCGCCGCCATGGAGATGCCCACCACGGCGCCCCAGATGCCCACCGCCTGGGCGCGCTCGCGGGGATTGGTGAAGGTGTTGGTGATGATCGACATCGCCACCGGGTTGAGCATCGAGCCGCCGATCGCCTGAAGCGTCCGGAAGAACACCAGCAGCCCCAGTGAAGGTGCCGTGCTGCAGAGCAGCGATCCCAGCGAAAACAGGCTCAGCCCGATCACGTAGGTCCGCTTGCGCCCCAGCCGGTCGGCTGTGGAGCCGGCGAGCATCAGCAGGCTGGCCAGTACGAGGGTGTAGGCGTCCACTGTCCACTGCAGGCCCGAGACCTGGGCGTGGAACGTCCGCCCGATCGATGGCAGGGCCACGTTGACGATCGTCACGTCCAGACCGACGATCAACAGGCTCATGCAGCAGATCAGCAGGATCCCCATGCGCCGGGCGCGACTGAGCTCGACGGCCTGCGCCGCCTGCCCTTCGCCGGTGAGCGCAGGCGAACCAGTTACTAACGAATTCATAATAATGATGCTAGCACCAGTAACCCGCCGGCCGGGGTCAGCAGCCGGACAGCAGCTGCCGATAACTGCCTCGTGACACCGAACACATTGTTGGGGATCGCAGGAAGGGGTACTTAGGGAAGATGGTCACGCTGGACATGACTCGACCGGACCTCTCAGCCTCGCTGGCCCTGGGCCCTTACGCCCCGCGGGACGCCCGCCATCAGGTCCGCGACCTCGACTACGCCTCCGTGGACATGCGCGACGCGATCGTCCTTCTGACCAGCGAGTTGGTCACACGCGCGGTCTGGCAGTGCGAAGCATTGCCGGGAGGAGCCACCGCCGAGCTGCGCGCCTGGATGCCCAGGGATGTCGTGCGCATCGAACTCTCGGGGCCCCCGGGCGTGGACATCATGCCCCGCTCCCACGGCAAGGACGACTTCGACCTGATGCTGCTCGAGCAGCTCGCCGACCGCTGGTCGGAGGATGAAGAGACGCCCTGCAGCTGCGTCTGGTTCGAAATCGACCGCACCCACGCGGACACCGCCTGACCGACGCAGCCCGCCGCGGCCCTGCCCGGCCGCGGCTTCTCAGGTGTAGGTTCGTCTTGATGAAATTCCACGGGAAGTGCAACCTTTGGCGGTCCCGGGCGTCTCACATGCCAGATGTCCTCTGAGCAAAAGCTGATCGAACGTTTCGCCGCCGGCGAGCACGGGCTGTTCGCGGATCTCACCGAGCCTCACCGCCCCGAGCTGGTGCGCTTCGCCGAACGGCGGCTGGGGGTGGAGCGCCAGTTGGCCGAAGACGTCGTGCAGCAGGCTCTCTTCAACGCCTACCGCTCCCTCCTGGGCGGGACCCGCCCCGAGAACCTGCGGGCTTGGCTGTTCGCGATCGTCCGAAACGGCGCCACCAACGCCCGGCGATCGACGCGCTCGGCGGCGCCGATCGAGGATCGTGAACACGCCGACCTGCAGCCGACGGTCGCCGAGCAGGTGGAGCAGGGCGAGTGGATCCGGTGGCTCATGGGCGCCATCTCCGAGCTGCCTGCCCGCCAGCGCGAGGTGATCGTGGGACATGCCTTTGAAGGTCTCAGCCACAGCGAGCTGGCCGGGCGCTCCGGCTCGACCGTCCTGGCGGTCAAGACGCTGCTCCACCGCGCCCGGCGGCGGCTGACCGAGTTGCGCACGGAGTCGTCCATGTGCATCTCGCTGCTTGCCCGCGGGCGCCTGGCGACCGGCGCCAAAGCGGGCGTCGGCCTGGCCGGCCAGGCGCTGGCGGCGGCCACCGTTACCTCCGTCGTCCTGTTGGCAGCCCATGCGCCCGGTGTCGGATCGGTGCTGGCCGCGGGCCCCTCGCCCCACACCGGTGGCACCCGCGCCCCCATAACCGCTGCGCACCATTCCTCACACGGCCGTGCCCATCGAGGCGCAGCGCCCCCGACCCCCAGGCGGATCCACCACGAAGCCCGGCGGGCCATCGCCGCCTGCGTCCGCGGCCGCTCGCTGCGCCACCGCTTCACACCGCAGGCGCTCAACTACGCCGCCCATCACCTCACCGCCATGGCCCAGGAGTACACGGACTGCGAATCGGTGCTCGTGCGCGCCGGCCGCGCACACCGCCCCTCCCAACGCCACAACCGCCCCCGACGCCCGCGCCGCACCTAGAGCACCTTGGCCAGCCGCACCTCATCCGCCCTGTCGGGGTTGATGATCGCCTCGACGGCCGTCTCATAGCTCGGCAGGGAGAGGACCGTGCCGTCCTGCTGGACCATCAGGAAGCGGTCCATACCGCGCAGAAAGGCGCGGTCGTGAGAGACGGCCAGGACGGCGCCCTGGAAGGAGCCGAGGGCGGCTTCCAGGGCTTCTGAGGAGTCGACGTCGAGGTTGTCCGTGGGCTCGTCCAGCAGCAGCAGGTTGTGTCCCTCGAGCTCCAGGGCCAGCACCTCGAGGCGCGCCTTCTCGCCGCCGCTCAAAACGTCATAGGGCCGCCGGGCTGCCTCAGCCAGGCCGTAGCGGGCCAGGGCTCCCATGGCCGCCTGCAGCCCGCCGGCGCCCACCCGCTCGAGGACCGTCTCGAGGACAACACGGCCGGTCAGGTCCGCGCGGCGTTGCAGCTGGGTGAAGTAGCCGATCGAGACGCGCGGGCCGACTACCAGCTCGCCCTCGCCCGGCTCGCGGACGCCCGCGAGGACGCTCAACAGGGCGCTCTTGCCCGAGCCGTTGGGGCCGATCACCCCGACCCTCTCGCCCGCATGGATCTCATCTGAGAACGGGTTGAGCAGACCGGTGATCCCCAGCCCGCGCAGATCGAGCATCCGCCGCGAGGAGTCGCCTCCGCGCATGCTGACGGTGATGGAGCTGTCCACCACGGGGGCGGGCGGCGGACCGTCGTCCTTGAAGCGCAGCCAGCGGGTTTCCGCGGCGTCTGCCCGTTTGGCCCAGTCGGGTGCGTAGCGGGCCCGCTCCTTGAACCTCACCACCAGCTCGTGCAGGCGGCGCTCCTCATCCTTCCACCGTTTGACGGCGTCCCCCATCCGGTGCTGGCGGGCCTCCCGGGCCTCGGGGTAGGTGGCGTAGGACCCGCCGTGGACCCAGGCGCCGTCGCCCTCCAGCGTCACCACCGTGCCGGCCGCGGCGCCCATGAACTCGCGGTCGTGGGAGACCAAGAGGACGGTCTTGCGGGTCGCGCGGATCGAAGCCTCGAGGGCCAGCTTGGCGGGTACGTCCAGGAAGTTGTCCGGCTCGTCCAGCAGCAGCACCTCGGCATCGGAGCCGAGCAGAAGGTCGAGCACCAGGCGCTTTCGCTCCCCGCCTGAGAGCGTCACGGCCGGGCGCTCTGCGACCTGGGCGAAGGGCTCGCCGACGATCCGCCGGCAGGAGGCATCCCAGCGGCCTTCGAGCTCATAGCCGCCCAGGGAGGACCAGTCGCCGATGGCCGAGCCGAGCTCCATGCCGGCATTGGGGTCGCCGCCTGCGAGCTGGGCCTCAAGGCGCGCCACCGATTCCCCGGCCTCGCGCATGGCCGCCGAGGCCAGCGAGAGCAGCAGCTCGCGCACGCTGCGCTGCTCGGCGCCGACACCCACGTCCTGGCGCATGTAGGCGACCCGTCCGCCCACCGAGGCCTCTCCCTCCAGGGCCGTGAGCTCTCCCGCAAGCAGCTTCAGCAGCGTCGTCTTGCCGGCGCCGTTGCGTCCGACGAGCGCCGCATGCTGGCCCGGGGAGAGCTTGAAGGAGACCTCCGAGAACAGCAGCTCGCCGCCGGGGTGCGCGTAGGCCAGCTCGGATACGACCAGGTGGGACATGAGGACATGGTGCCAGCGTCCCGCGCCGGCGGGTGCCTCAGCCGGTTGCGGCGGCCAAAGCGGCGGGTCGCAGGCTCGGCTGCTCCTCGCCCTTGAGCGTCCAGAAGCCGTCGAAGCCGACGTGTTGCTCGCCTGCCACGCGACCGAGCTGCTGGCGGGCATCGTTGAGATCCATTTCGCCCATCACCTCGGCGACCTCGATCGTGGCCAGCGGCTCGCCGGCCCACTCGAGGACCTCCCCGACGGTCTCGGGATCCTCGCGGCGGGTCAGCTCGGGGGCGAGGTTGGCGATCGCCACTTCATAGGCGCGCAGCGGCTGGAAGCCGGGGACGGACATCTGGGCGCCGTCGTGGCCGCGGACGATCTCATAGGAGGGGCAGGTGTAGCGCAGGCCGCCCGGCCACTTGGCAAGGCGCGCGGACAGCGCCAGTGCCTCCGGGGTGGGGTGGCGCGCGGCGTGCAGGTCCTCTTCGAGGGCCAGCTCTGTCTCGGGGGCCGCGCTCCAGCGGGCCAGCTCCTCGGGGTCGATGCCCAGGTCGAGTCCGGCCGCCTCGATCGTCTCGGGCTCGTCCAGCAGGGCCCCGGCGAAATGGCGCATCTGCAGCCGGCGGAACATGGCCCGGTCGCGGCCTGGCTGGTTCAGGCGCACGGCCACCACGGCGCGGCAGGCGGGCATCGAGGCGGGCACCCTTGGGCGCTCGGTCGTGTCCATCGGCATGTGGTAGGTCTCCGACAGGCGGCGGGCGCCCGCGGCAGCCATCGCAGGCGTGAAGCCCTTGGCGGCCGCCTCCTCGGCGCTGTCGGACAGGCCGACCATCGCCAGGCGCCACTCGATCTGCTCGCCGAACAGCCACTCAAGCCGCCGGCGTGAGGGCGAGGAGGACCAGCCGAAGGGGCATTGCGGGTCACTGAACTCGGTGATCGTCAGGACGGCCATGACGTTAGGGATAGCAGCGCAGCCCCGCGCGAGGGCAGCGGCTCAGTAGAAGTCTTCGGCCGTCATGGCCCAGCGCGCCTGGTCGTGGCCGCTTTTGACTTCCACGCGGTAGGTGCCCGGACCCGTGTTGAAGACGTGGCTCTCCTGGCTTCCTTCGTTCAGTTCGAAGCCTTCGCTGCCCGTGCCGGTCTTCATGTTGATCACTTCTGCGCTGGGGCCCAGGCAGGTGATGATCAGAAGGCAGGTGCCCTTGTAGGACATTTCGTAGTTGATCCGCCACTTCTTGCCGAGGATCTGCAACGGCACGGAGTGCCCGTCGTCGATCCCCCCGAAGCTCGTCAGGGCCCGCCAGCGCGGCGCTTCGGCCACCGACAGGGCGACCGTCGATCCGTGCCGGGCGCTGGCGCCCACCGAGGGCGACTGGCGGATGACCTCGCCCGTGCTCGATCCGGGTGCCGGCACGGGCGTGAGCGCGTATCTGAGCCCGTCGCCGGTCAGGCGGCTCTCGGCTGCGGCGGAGGATTCGCCGACCAGGTAGGGCACGGCCACCGAAGGAGGCCCCGAGCTGAGGACGACGTGGACGGCCGAGCCCTGGTTGACACGGGCGCCCGAGGAGGGGGCCTGGGCGATCGCTACGCCCTTGGGCGCGCTGGAGTGGCGGCTGGAGAAGGACGGGTGGAGATGGCCGGCATGTGCGCGGGTGTATACGGCCGCCTTGCGCAGGCCGCGCAGGTCGGGGACGGTCGTACGGGCCGCGCCGCCGCCCAGCAGCAGCACGAGGATCCCCGCGGCCACGGCGAGCAGGGCGAGCAGTGCCAGCCCGCGACGGCGGGCCCCGGCATGGCTCACCCGCCGAGAGGGGGGAGGCACCGGGGGCTTGTGCGCCGGTGCGCCCGGCAGCGGGCGGGTGGCGTCGGCGGCCCGGACGGCGCCCAGGTCGATCGTCACCGGCGGAGCCTGAGGCTCGATACCGGCTTTGACGGCGGGAGGGCGCGGGGTCCGCTGCCGGACACCCGGCGCGGGGCCGGCCGGAACCTCCGAACCATCTGCGGCCTTCAGCAGGGCCGCGGCCATCTCGGCCCCGTCGCGGTAGCGCTCGCGCGGCTCCTTGGCCATGGCGCGCGTCACGATCGCCCGCAGCCCCGCGGGGACGGTGTCTGGGAGCGGCGGCGGCTCGTCCTGGATGTGGCGGATGCCGAGCTCGACGGCCGAGCCCGACTGGAATGGCGGGTGTCCGGCCAACATCTCATAGAGCACCACGCCGGTGCTGTAGACGTCGGTGGCCGGCGTCGTGGAGAGGCCGCGGGCCTGCTCGGGCGACATGTAGCGGGGGGTGCCGATGACGGTGGCGGCCATCGCCCGCGAGGTGCCGTCAGCCAGTCGCGCCACCCCGAAGTCGCCGACCTTGACGGCGCCCTCGGGGGTCAGCATGACGTTGGCGGGCTTGACGTCGCAGTGCACCACCCCCTGGCGGTGGGCGCTGCCGAGTGCCCGGCAGATCTCGGCGGCGATCGCGCCGGCCTCCTCGCTCGACAGCCGTTCGCGGGCCAGCCGGTCGGCGAGGCTCTCTCCGGGGACCAGCTCGGCGACGTAGTAGGGGCCCTCCTCGGCCTCGCCGAAGTCGAAGATCTGGACGATGCCACGGTCGTTGACCCGGGCCAGCAGCTTGGCCTCGCGCTGGAAGCGCTCCACCCAATGGCTGTCCTCGGCCCACCAGGGCTTGATCACCTTGATCGCCACCTCCCGATCCAGGCGCCGGTCACGGCCGCGGTAGACGCGTCCGAAGGACCCCTCGCCGATCAGGGCATGCAGCTCGTAGCGGTCGTCGATCGCACGACCCTCGAGGTCGGGCATGTAGAGCATCGGACAAGTATTCCTAGCTTGGAGCCTGCTCTCGCCGTCAATCCGGTTCTCGGGCGCGATCTTCGACCCGCGTCCCCGCCCGGGCCGGGAGGGCCTCAGGCTTTGCAGCGCGGGCTGATCGGCACTTCGGGTCCCGCCTTGACGGCCGCGCTGGGGTCCACCTTGCACCACGTCAGGCGCTTGGCGGATGCTTCGGCGACGGCCAGGAAGCTGTAGTTGATCCCGGCGCTGCGCACTGTGCAGCTGTAGGGGACGCGGGCTGCGCCACCCCGCGCAGTCGCGGCCGTGCAGCTGACGTGCTGCAGCGGGCCGGTCAGCTGGCCGTCGGAGATGCGTTTGCGCACGTCCCCGCCGATGGCGGTGGTGAGTGCGCCCAGAACGGCGGCGCCGCCGGGGAGCGCTGCGGTGCGTGGTGCCTCGTCTTCGGTGATCGAGATGTCGGCGATGCGGTTGGTTTCGCCTTCCACCGCTGCTTCGCTCGTGTTGTTTTCAGGGCCCGCGCGCTGGACGGCAATGACGATGGCCACGATGACTGCCACTGCCACGATGCTCGCGAGGGCCCATCGAGCCCACAGGGGCGGCGGCTGGACGGCCGGGCGGCGTTTGCTCATCGGCGCAAGGGTAGTCGCGCGGTCCTGTCGGCCGGTGTCGGCCCACCTTCAAGGATCGGCGCCGATCTGCCGACTTCCTGGGTGATCCCCCGACAAGGAGCCCGACGAGCGATGGCCACGAGCACGACCGAGAAGTACCGCCTGGTAACCCGCAGCGACTTTGACGGGCTGGTCTGCGCCGCCCTGCTGCGCGAGCTGGGAATCCTCGACGAGATCAAGTTCGTCCATCCCAAGGACATGCAGGACGGCCTTGTGGAGATCACCGACCGCGACATCACCACAAACCTTCCCTACGTCCCCGGCTCACACCTGTCCTTCGATCACCACGAGAGCGAGACGATCCGCCTCGAGGAGACCCCCGAGAACCACATCATCGTCCCCGGCGCAGCCTCGGCGGCACGGGTGGTCTATGAGTACTTCGGCGCCACCGAAACCTTCAGCCAGGTGGATGAGGGGCTGATGGAGGCCGTGGACAAGGCCGACAGCGCCATGTTCTCGCTCGATGAGATCGCCGCCCCCGACGGCTGGATCCTGTTGAGCTTCCTGATGGATCCCCGTACCGGGCTGGGCCGCTTCCGGGACTTTCGCATCTCCAACTACGAGCTGATGATGCAGCTGATCGACGCCTGCCTGCAGTGCACCGTCGAGGAGGTCCTGGCGCTGGGGGACGTGGCCGAAAGGGTGCGCCTCTACGAGGAGCACGCCGAGGCCGCCAAGCAGCAGCTGCGTGCGCGCTCGACCGTTCACGGCAATGCCGTCGTGCTGGACCTGCGAGAGGAGGAGGTCATCCACCCGACCAACCGCTTCATGATCTACGCCCTCCACCCCCAGTGCAACATCTCCGTCCACGTCCTCTGGGGCCTGAAGCAGCAGAACACCGTATTCGCGGTCGGTAAGTCGATCGTGGATCGCTCGAGCCGCACCGACGTGGGGAGCCTGATGCTCTCCTACGGCGGCGGCGGGCACGAGGCGGCCGGCACCTGCCAGGTGGCCAACGAGGACGCCGAGCGGGTCCTCGGCGAGATCCTCGCGCGTCTGCGCTCAGACGGCTAGGTCGGGGCCGGCAAGGCCGAAGGGGCTGCCCTCGGAGTCCCTGCAGATCGACCAGCGCTCCCCGGGGTGGACGATCGTGCCGCCCAGCTCGCGCACCCGCTCGAGCGCCGCGCCCATCTCGGCGACCGGGAAGTAGGGCAGCGAGAAGGAGTCCCCCGGGCCGGTACCGCGCTCGTGCACGCCCAGCGAAGGGCCCTCGCCGTCGGACTGCCAGCCCCGGCCCTCCACGCCGGCTCGCGGGCGCAGCTCGAGGCCGAGCAGCCCGCCCCAGAAGCGTCTGGCCCGCTCGGGGTCATCGGCGGGGAACTCGATCGTGGACAGGGGCATCGGGGACACCCTATTGGTGCGGGGCCCGAGCGCCGCTGGCGCTAGGCTCGAAGGAGTGCGAGAGGCGACCCAGACAAGGCTTCGGCCGCAGGTGGCGCCATGTCGCTGAAGCATCCGGTCGATCGTGGCGAGGCGGGCCGGCGCGGGCGCTTTGACCGCTTCGCGCAGGTGGCCTCCTACTTCACGAGCTCGCCGGTGTTCTTCGGCATCTGCGTGCTGCTGGTGATGGCCTGGCTGGGCGGCTACGTGTTCGGCGCCGGCGACCGCTACGAGCAGGCCGCCGGCACGGCGCTGACCGCGACCACGCTGCTTTTGCTGGCACTGCTCAAGAACACCGAGCTGCGGGCGGAGGCGGCGATCCAGGCCAAGCTCGACGCGCTGGCCACGGGCATGCTCGAGGCGATCCGCAGCGAGGGCCAGAAGGCCGACCCGATGCTCGAGCGGGCAATCGGGATAGACGAGGAAGTGTGAGCCCCGCGGCGCGCAACTCGGGCGCGGCGGACGCGCTGGTGATCTTCGGCATCACGGGCGACCTGGCGCGCAAGATGACGTTCCGCTCGCTCTACCGGCTCGAGCGCCGCGGCCTGCTCGAGCAGCCGATCGTCGGCGTGGCGATGGACGACTGGAGCCTCGAGCGACTCAGAAAGCACGCGCGCGACTCGATCTCGGCCGCGGGAGAGAAGGTCGACCCGAAGGTCTTTGCGCGCCTGGCGCGCCGCCTGTCCTATGTCAGCGGGGACTTCTCCGATCCTGCGACCTTCCAGCGGGTCAAGCAGCAGCTTGGCCCGGCACGGGCGCCGGCGTTCTATCTCGAGGTGCCCCCCGGCCTGTTCGCGATGGTCATCGAGGGCCTCTCCAAGGCCGGCGCGCTGCCCAAACGAGCCCGGGTCGTCGTCGAGAAGCCCTTCGGGCACGACCTCGCCTCCGCCCGCGCCCTGGCCAAGGAACTGCACCGCTTCATCGACGAGTCACAGCTCTACCGGATCGACCACTTCCTCGGCAAGATGGGCGTCGAGGAGATCCTCTACCTGCGCTTCGCCAACGCCGTCCTCGAGTCGATCTGGGACCGTGGACACATCCGCTGCGTGGAGATCACGATGGCCGAGCGCTTCGGCGTCCAGGACCGCGGCGGCTTCTATGACCCAGTCGGCGCGCTGCGCGACGTGGTCGTCAACCACCTGATGCAGATCCTCGCGGCGGCCGCCATGGAGGCGCCGGCCGGCGCCGGCCCGGACGCGCTGAAGGACGCCAAGCACACGCTCTTCAAGGCGATGCCCGACGCCAAGCCCGCGGCCTATGTGCGCGGACAGTACGAGGGCTACCGCAAGATCAGGGGGGTCCGCCGCGGCTCCAGCACCGAGACCTACGCCGCCCTGCGCCTGGAGATCGAGAACCCGCGCTGGGCCGGCGTGCCGTTCTTCATCCGCACCGGCAAGCGCCTGCCGGTGACCCAGACCGAGCTGCGGGTGGTCTTCTCGGGCGCGCCGCCGCTGGGCTTCCTGCCGCGCGGGCACCGGGCGCCGGCGCCCAGCCAGCTGGTCGTCAAGATCGATCCGGCGACCGGCGTCAGGTTCGCCCTCGATGCCCGCCGGGCCGCCTCGACGGTGCCCGAGGAGATCGAACTGGACATGGAGTTCGCCACCGAGGGCGGCGAGGGCCCGACCCCCTACGAGGTCCTGCTGCACGCCGCGCTCAGGGGCGACAGCTCCCTGTTCACCAGGCAGGACAGCGTCGAAGAGACCTGGCGGATCGTCGGGCCGCTGCTGGCGCGCCCGCCCCGCGTGCTCCCCTACGCGCCCGGCTCATGGGGCCCGAAGGCAGCCGACCGGCTGACGGCCCGCCACGGTGGCTGGCGCGGCCCCTGGCTGGCAGCGGATTGAGCACGATCCGCGACGCCCGCAGCGAGGACTGGGCGGCCATCTGGCCGTTCTTCGGGCCGATCGTGGAGGCGGGGGACACGTTCAGCTACCCGCTGGGGATGAGCTCTGCCCGGGCGCGGGAGCTGTGGATGCTCCACGCGCCCAGCAGGACGGTGGTCGCGGTTGAGCAGGACGGGCAGGTGGTGGGGACGGCCAACATGCACCCCAACTGGTCCGGCCCGGCGGCACACATCGCCAGCGGGAACTTCATGGTGGACCCCGCTCATGCGGGTCGCGGGATCGGCCGCGAGCTCCTCGAGGAGACGCTCGCGTGGGCTCGGCGTGAGGGCTACCGGGCCATGCTCTTCAACGCCGTCGCTGAAACCAACGAGCGTGCGGTGCGCCTCTACCGCTCGGCGGGCTTCGAGATCCTCAGCACGGTGCCCGAGGGCTTCAACCATCCCGCCGACGGGTTCGTCGGCCTGCACGCCATGTACCGCGCTCTTTGACATCTCTTCCCCCCGCGCGGGGTTATGCTCCCCTGGCAGGTCTGGGGGATACCGAACGGAGGGGGTTGGTCATGGGAAGAATCAGCACACTGCTGGTGTGCGCAGCCGCGCTGTTGACGGTCTGTGCGGTCAGTGCAGCGGGCGCCTTGGGCGCTGAATACGGGCATTGCAAGAAGGCGCCGCACGGCGCGTTCGCGGACAGCGGCTGCACCGAAGCGGCCGCCTCGGGACATTACGAATGGGTTCCCGTCGGCGCGCCGGGGCTCGCGGGCATCCCTTACAGGACGGCCACCGAGGGCGTCCAGTTCAAGACGGCCGTCAGCGACATCTCATGCCTCGGCGGCAACCGCGCCTTCGGCAACTCCTTCAATGGCGAATTGCTCTCACCGAGTGGCGGGGTGGCGAAGCTGGTGCTGCGTGAATGCGCCGGAGATGGCTCGGAGGCCGAAGCCGGGATCGCCTGGCATCACTTCTGCTCGACCGCCGGGAACGCGGGCCACCAGAGCTTCTGGGACATGGAAATCCCGCTGCGCTCGGCGCTGCTGGAAGGCGGCGACGCGGTCGAAGACGAATACTCGAGCGAATCCTCGACGCTCGTCGCGATCAACTGCGGCCAGGTCAAGTTCAGGGTCACGGGCACCTTCAGCGGCGTGGTCAGCGAACCGCTCGATGAAATGTCAAAGACCGGGCAGACGCAGATCTCCGCTGGCGTCGGCAGCCAGGACCTCGAGGCGGAATACAGCCAGGACGGCGGCGCGAGCTGGGAAGGGCCGGTCGCCATGACGATCGACTTCGAATGTGGCATCAGCGCGTGTTTCCCGATCGACGAAACGACCTTCGGCAAAGGCGGCCTGGAGATCAGACGCTGAGAGCGCCCGCGGCCTCCCTTCTTCGCGGCATGCGCGGAGAGGGGAGCTCGCGGCGTCAGGAGAGGCCTTCTCCGAGGCCGCAGCCGGTCTCAAGGGTGAGGTGGCGCAGCAGGCCGTCCATCCCGGTGATCTCGAAGTGGGCGCGCTGGCGCCCCGCGCCGCCGCCGTTGTCCATCAGCTCGGCGAGCCCACCGAGCGCCTCGCCGCAGCGCAGCTCCTCGGCCTCGGCCCGGGTCATCTCGATCGCCTGCTCGAGCAGCTGGGCGACCGGGTGCAGCTCGCCCTGAGGATCGGGGAGCTCGGCGTCCACGCCGTAGCGGGCGGCGCGGAACATGGCCTCTTCGAGCACCTCGCCCGGCGGGTCGGGCTCCGGCTCTGCTGCGGCCGCGTGGCGGGCAAGGCAGTGGGTCAGCGCCACCAGGGCGGCGGTGTCCTTCAGTGAGCACTGTGCGTCCAACGCCCGGATCTCGACCGTGCCGAGCCTCGGGTGCGGGCGCAGCTTCCACCAGAACCAGGTGTAGTCGGGGACGCCGGCGGCGCGGGCCAGCAGCCGGCTGGCGCGGCGGAAGTCATCGAAGTCGGCCATCGCGCGGGGGACCCCCGAGCGCGGCCAGCCCCTGACGGTCACCTCGCGCGCCGAGGCGAGCCCGGTGTCGCGCCCGTGGCGGAAGGGCGAGTTGGCCGCCAGCGCCTGCAGCAGGGGTAGGTGCAGGCGCAGGCCGTTGAAGGCCCGGATCGCCGTCTCGGCGTCGGGCATGCCGACATGGATGTGAAGGCCTCCCACGGGAGTGGCAACGGCGTCGCCCAGCAGGTCGCGGATGCGCTCGTAGCGGGCCTTGTCGGTGATCTCCGCCCCGCCCTCGAGGGCCGAGGGATGGGTGCCTGAGCCGAGCACCCCGGCGCCTGTTTCAAGGACCGCCCGGCGCATGCCGTCGAGCTGGCGCACCGTCTCGCCGGCGGTCTCACAGACGCCGGTGATCAGCTCGATCTGACAGGCGTGCAGCTCGCGCTCCACCGTCCCCTCGGTCTTGCCGAGGCGCTTCTGGACGGCCGCGGAGGCGTTGGCCTGGGCACCGGTCAGGGGATCGACGAGGAACAGCTCCTCCTCGACGCCGACCGTGTAGGGCCTGCCCGTGCCGAAGGCGTCGGACTCCTCCTCGTGCCCCTCCTCCTCCTGGCCGTCGGCAACGAGATGGAGTTTCATCCCCCGAGGCTACCCCTCACCCCGGGGGGCCTAAGCGCTCAGGCGCCCGGCAGCGAGACCTCGAGGCTCCCCACTTCGACGGTGAAGGCGCCGTTGCTGGCCCGGTAGGTCGGGGAGTCGCGGCCGAGCAGTTCGAGCTTGATCGTGTCCCCGGACGCGAATTCATAGCCGTTGCCGCGCAGCTGGAAGACGACCGGTCCTGTCTCGTTTTCGCTCAGGCGGTAAAGACCGCGGGTCACGAGGCGCTCTTCGCCGCTTGCCAGCACGTCCCAAAGGCGCGCGGCGATCTCGCCGAAGGGCCCGGTCGTTTTGATGTCGGCGTGGATCGTGGGCAGGCCCAGCATCGTGAAGCCGGCACTGGTGGTGGTGTAGGTGGCCGAGTCAGGTTCCAATTCGGATTTGGTTTCCTTGCAGACGTTGCCGCCGCTTTCGGTCTCGCTCTCGGCGATCGGGTCGAACTCGGTCTGCAGCAGGGGGCTGGCGCCCAGCGAGGTGAAGCTCTGGGCCGTTTTCGATTCGAAGGAGACGGTGTGGGGATGGAGCTTGACCCAGTTGCGCGCGGTGTAGGGGCCGCCCCCGGGTGCGCTCTTGGGGCAGGTCTCGGTGAAGGCGCTGACGCTCCCGTTCTTGGGCGCCCTGCCTTCGTGTTTGAGCTTGGCGGCGAAGAATTCTGCGCCCTCGGCGTTGAAGGCGTGATCGGTGTTTTCCTTGTTGGTCGCCGGGCCGTGGCCGAGGTCGCCGAACATCAGGGCGGCGTAGCCCTTGAGTGCGCGCACTTGGTTGTAGGCACGCAGGGACTGTTCGACGGGGAACAGCGCATCGGTCCAGCCGCTCTCCAGCAGCATCGGCGCGGGCTTGCCTTCCAGCGGTATGCCGTAGCCCTGGTGGTAGGTGTAGAGCTGGTGGGCGATTTCTTCGTCTTCGGGCGTGATCGGCTCACCGGCCGTCACGGCGGCGAACCATTTCGTCAGGTCCGCTTCGGGGTCCTCGCCGGCCGGCGCGTAGTAGCCGTTGCCCGCCACGCCGTCCGCATAGAGCCCGGTGACGTAGCTCTGGATGGCCACTCCGATCGGTTCATAGCTCTGTCCGGCCGGCGCCACTTCACTGTCCAGGAAGCGCCCGTTGGGCTCCAGTGCGTTGACCAGATCCGACCACGGCCAGCGGGGGAAGGCGGCCTTGATTTCCATCGCTTTGCCGGCCGGGCTGCGCCAGGGCTCGAACGAGCCGTCGGGCAGGCGCACGCGGTTCTTCAGGTAGGCGAGCTCGATGCTCTGCCCGCCGCCGTAGGAGATACCCGTGACGCCGAGGGACTTGGGCTTGGCGATCCGCTCGTCGGCCAGCAGGCCGAGCAGGTACTGGGTGTCGCGCGCCTCGTAGCGCTGGTCGGCCAGATGCAGCCAGCCGTGTTCGCAGGCCGGGGTTTGGAGGCGCGATTCGGTGCTGCCGCAGGAGCCCGCCCAGCCGCGCTCGGAGTAGTTGACCACAGCGAACCCGTGCTGGGCGTAATAGATGTTGTTGTAGTCGTAGGTCTCGTTGCCGTCTCCGGCCGCGGTGGCGGACTCGAAGCTGGTCTTGCTGCCGCCCCAGCCGTGGAGCATGACGATCGTGGGGAAGGGCCCTTCGCCGGTGGCCGGGAGGGTCACGTCGGCATCCAGCGGGACGCCGTCGAAGCTCGGCACGCGCTGGGCGAGGGTGGCTGTGGGACAGAAGCGCACCCCGTCCTGGGCCGTGCAGGCGTGCCCGAAGGGGGCCGGTGCGGCCTGCGCCAAGCCGGGCGCCAGTGCCCCCATGACGGCGGTGAGTGCGACGGTCAACGCCAGCCGGCTGATCCCTCTGTGCATTTCGCCCCTTTCGTGGACGTCTGAGACGCCCGCGCGCTGCGAACAGGTCTCGCTCGTCCCTCCCGCTGTGCTTCTACCCGCCGCTGGCAAATTCCATTCATCGGTATGCCAATGCGTCGAGCGAATGGCCGGTGCCTCATCGAGATCCCCCGCTGGGTCGACCCGAGGGCGATGGCCATACCCGGGGAGATCACCGATTCCGAGGGCGACGGGGATGAGCGCCTGCGCTACGCCCAGGCCAGCCGCCGGGCGGCCGATGCGCTGCTGCACGAGCATCCCGACGCGCTGGTCTTCGCCCAGACGACCGACGGGCAGATCGTGCCGATGCCCGACTCGCTGGGCATGCATGACTATCCGGTCCTCGCGAGCGAGGGACGAAGCGGCGTCGACCTGTTCGTGGCCGAGGAGCGGATGGCGCTCGTCAACGCATGGATCCGCCTGAAACAGGAGGCCGTCGCCGAGGCCAAGGCGCGCCTGCGCAGCGACCCGGGGCAGTGGCGCACGGTGCGGATGTTCGACCTGCGCAACACCCACGGCATCGTCCTTTGCGTCCTGTGGGCCGGCGGGCCTCCCGAGGACGCCGCCGAGACGGGGGAGCGGACGGCCGGCACGGCGGCGCCCCGCTTCTGTTCGCGCCGCCAGGATCTCGAGGGAAAGGTCATCTCCTGCGATGAGGCCTACCTGCAGATGTTCGGCTATGAGCACGAGGATGAGGTCATCGGCCATACGACCTTCGAGCGCGTCCACCCCGACGATCAGGCTCGCCTGATCGAGAGCTGGATCGCCATGGTCGCCACGGCCCGCGTACAGATGTGCCGCGTCCGGGTGCGACGCCAGGACGGCGTGTGGCTGTGGGTGGACACCAGCTACCACAACTTCCTCGGCCACGACGGCGACGGCTACGTGCTCGCGGAGTGCATCGACGTCTCGGCCGAGATGGCGGCCCAGGAGGAACTCCAGGACCGTGAGGAGCTGCTGCGCCGGCTGCTCGAGGAGATGCCCGACGGCCTGCTCCAGCTCGACCGCCGGCGCGAGGTGATCTACCACAACGCCCGCCTGCTGGAGGTTCTCCACGGCGTGTCCGCGGAGCAGCCCGTCGCGCGCGCCTCACTGGAGGCGCTGCTGTTCGGTCTGCAGGCCGACTCGCGCGATGCCCTCGAGCAGGCCATCGAGCTGACCCTCGAGGAGGGCTCAAGCGACGACGTCGAGGTGCAGGTCCTGCGGGGCGATGAGGAGATCCGCCACATCCTTTTCAAACTCCGTCCCCTGATGCGAGACAGCGCCACCGTCACCGGCGCGATCGCATCGGTCCAGGACGTCACCGACAGCGCCCGCGCGCGAAGGGAGCTCGAGCGGCGGGCCACCTCTGACGCCCTGACGGGCGCCTGCAACCGTGCGTCCATCCTCGCCCTGCTCGAGGATGAGCTCGCAGCGGGAGAGGGCGCGGCGGTCGTCTATGTCGATCTCGATCACTTCAAGGCCGTCAACGACACCTTCGGCCATGCCGCCGGCGACGAGGTGCTGGTCGCAGTTGCCGCACGTGCCCGCGAGGCGATGCGCTCGGGCGACGAGCTGGGCAGGCTCGGCGGCGATGAGTTCATGGTGCTGCTGCGCGGCGTCCGTGTCCGCGAGACGGCGATGGCCGCGGCGCTGCGCGTGGGCGAAGCGCTGCGCGGCTCCTATGAGCTCCCGGCCGGCACCGTCGAGCTGTGCGCAAGCGTCGGCGTGGCCTGCTCGGCCGCCACCGGGGCCGCGGCGAGCGCCGAGGAGCTCGTCGAGCTGGCCGATCTCGCCATGTACCGCTCCAAGCAGGAGCGCCTCGGCAAGCCCGTCTACGCCCTCTGAGGCCGGGCGCGCAGGCCGGGCCGAAGAGAGTCTGCTCTCAGGCGGGAGCGCTGCCGGAGAGCTGCTGGGCGAGCGTCATCAGCAGCGGCCAGGTGACCTGGGGGTGCTCTTCGATGAAGCCCTTGAAGTTCCACGAGGACATGCCGCCGAGGCGCACGTCGCCGATCGCGCGGACCGTCGCCGAGCGGGAGCTCGCCGGCAGGATCAGGGCGATCTCGCCGAAGTGATCGCCGGGCCCGAGCACGCGCACCTGTTTGTCGCCCACGCTCACGGCGGCCTCACCGGAGAGGATGATGAAGAAGGCGATCGCATCGGTGCCCTGGGTGACGAGGTCCTGGCCGTCGGAGGCTTTGCGCTCGGTCATTTCCCCGGCCAGGCGCTTGAGTGTGCGGTCCTTCAGCGGCTCGAGGAAACGGACTTTGCGCAGCTCCTCGGGATCGATTGCCATCGCGGCAGAATACCGCCTCGCTGCTGCGCCGTCAGGCTGGGGCTAGTTCCTCGAGGACGAACGTCTCGATCGCGATGTCCGGCTCGATGTGGTTGGCGCTCAGAAACGCCCGCACCTTGCGGCCGGTGACCCGCTCGATTCCCACGGTCATCTGCGGGCCCATCGTCTGCTGGTAGGCCAGGCGGACCTCGAGCACGAGATCGCTCTTGCCCTCTCTGACGAGGCTGCGCTCGCCCTTGGTCAGCGAGTCCTGCAGAACGACGGTGACGAGGTCCTCGCTGAGGTGGGTGCGGGCCTTCGTGGCGCCACGGCCGGTGAACTCGGTCAACAGCTTGACGATCAGGTTGGAGATCTCAGAGGCCTGCTCGCCCGTCCATCCCTGCCCGTTCTCGGGTACTGACATACGTCCGCGCTTTCTGGCCCTCTCCACGAATCGGCGGGCGCAGGGAGGAGAGAGACTGCGATCCGGGCGGCCGCCGCGTTTTGGAGCCGTCCCGTATCAACGGTCCGGCTAGAACTCGCGTACTGTCCATCGTAGCTGACGTTGTTCATCACGGCCAATTCGTCCGGCCCGATCCGGCCTGCGGCGGGGCGGGATAGATTCCCACTGTCACACGATTTCGGCTGATGCGAAGGGATAGGTGTGGGCTCACACCAGGACGCCGAGGACTCCACGCTGCTGGTAGCGGCAGCGGCGGGCGACCGGGAGGCCTTTGAGGTCTTCTACCGGCGGTGGCTGCCGGTGATCGTCCGCTTCCATCTGCGCCGGGGAGGCTCGCGCGAAGCCGCCTTCGACCTGACCGCCGAGACGTTCGCGGCGGTCGTGGCATCGCTGGGCGACTTCGACCCCCGGCGCGGATCGGCGGCCGGCTGGCTGTTCGGGATCGCCGAACACAAGCTCATCTCCAGCCTGCGCCGCGGCCGGGTCGAGGCGAGGGCGCGGCGCGAGCTGGGCCACGAGCGGCTGCTGCTCGACGACGAGGACCTGGCGCGGGTTGAGGAGATCGCCTCGCTGGTCGGCGAGGACACCGTACAGCGGCTGCTCGGCGAGCTGCCCGACGGACAGGCGGCCGCCGTGCGCGCGCGGGTCCTCGACGAACGCTCCTACGCCGAAATCGCAACGGCACTGCGCTGCTCGGAGGCAGTCGCTCGCCAGCGGGTGCACCGCGGCCTTGACCGCCTGCGCCAGCGGATGGCGGAGGCCTCATGAGCGCCTTTGACCGGCTGGAACGCCAGTTGCTTGAGAGCGTCGGCGAACGCGCGCGCTCGCGACGGCGCGCCGGCCTGCCGCTGTTCCGGCGTAAGGGTGCCGGCCACAGGCTGCTTGTGCCGGCCTCCTCGCTGCTCGCCGCCGCCCTGGCCGTGACCGTCTGGGCCGGGCCGGCCCGCCAGGCAGGGCCCGCCCCTGAGATCAGCGCCGGCGTCCTGGAACGAGCCTGTGTGCCCTGCCAGGCCTTCGGCGGGCGGCTGCACAGCGGCCCGCAGCCGGCCTCCAATAGCGCCCGCGAGGGTGCGTCGGGGCAGCAGAGCGTCGACCGCCGCGGCCTGTCGGTCGTGCGCTGGTCGCAGCAGGTGTTGACGGTGGCGCCGGGTGACGGTCCCCCGAGCGCCGGATGAGACGACCGAGAGGAGCCCAGAGGTGAACCCGAGGAAGATCACACCGAGCCTCGCCGCAGTCCTGACGGCCGCGCTGGCGCTTGGTGCCTGCGGTTCCAGCAGCACGGGGCCGTCCGGTTCGGCGCCGGCGGGCAGCGGCGGCGGTGAAGCGGGCGCGCTGAGCTCATCCGGTTACGCGAGCCCGATCACCGAGTCGTTGACCAACGGCAAGCGCGGCGGCACGCTGACGGTGCTCGACGAAAGCGACTTCGAACACCTCGACCCCGGGATCGCCTATTACGCGGTCGACTACGAGGTCGTCTACGCGACCCAGCGCCCGCTCTACAGCTACAAGCCCAACACCGAGACCGAACCCTCACCGGACATGGCCGCGGCGCCGCCGGAAATCTCAGCGGACGGCCGCACGGTCACGGTCCATCTGCGCGAAGGAATCCACTTCAGCCCGCCGGTCAACCGCGAAGTGACCGCACAGGATGTCGCCTATGCGATCGAGCGGGGCACCAACCCCAACGTCGCCAACCCCTACGTGCACACCTACTACAACGCCGTCGAAGGGATCCCGGACTCGACCGGCGGCCCGGTCAAGGGGATTGAGACCCCCAGCAAGCACGTGATCGTCTTTCATCTGAGCGAACCCAAGGGCCAGCTGGTGGCCGACGCCCTGGTGCTGCCGCTCTCGGCGGCCGTTCCCAAGGAATACGCCGAACGGTTCGACCGCCACAAGCCGTCGGACTACGGCAGCTATCAGGTGGCCACGGGTCCCTACATGCTCAAGAACGACGCGCAGGGAAAGGTGCTGGGCATCGGCTATATCCCGGGGCAGTCCGCGACGCTCGTGCGCAACCCCAACTGGAAGGCCGCCAGTGACATCCGCCCGGCGTATCTGAACGAGATCGACATCAAGATCGGCGGCTCGAACACGGTGATCGGCCGGCAGGTGCTCGAAGGCACCGACCTCGTGGAGAACGAACCGCCGGCCCAGTCCGACGTGCGCCTGGCCGCCGAACGCTACAAAGCCCAGCTCGAGATCTCGCCCAGCGCGGGCAGCCACGACATCGGCGTCAACAACAAGGTCGGGCCGTTCGCGAACGTCGATTTGCGAAAGGCCCTCTGGGCGGCGCTGGACAGGACGGCCATGGTCAAGGCGCGCGGTGGGACGCTGGTGACCAACGTGGCCACGCACTTCCTCTATCCGGGTGTGCCGGGGTTCGAACAGGCCGGCGGCCTGGCGGGACCGAAACTGGACTTCAACGAACACCCCGAAGGTGACATGACGGTCGCCGCCAAGTACATGAAGCTGGCCGGCTATCCCAGCGGCCGCTACACGGGTTCGACCACCGTCACGATCGTCGGCTCCAAGGGGAACCCCGCTGAACAGGACGCCGAAATCGTCAACCAGACGCTCAAGAACCTCGGCTTCACGACCAAGTTCACGCTGGTCGAAGCCTCGACCATGTATGCCAAGTTCTGCAACGTGCCCAAAGAAGAGATCACGATCTGTCCGAGCGTGGGCTGGATCGCGGACTTCGCCGATGGGCAGGCGGTGCTCAACATCACCTTCAACGGCAAGTTCATCAACGAAACCGGCAACGTCAACTGGGGTCAGACGAACGACCCGGCGATCAACGCCGCGGCCACGGCCGCCGAATCGGTGACCGGCACCGCGGCCCGCGCCTCGGCCTGGGCGAAGATCGACGAAAAAGTCGTCGAAGATGCCGCCGAGATCCCATTCGACTGGGACAAGGAGGCCAACATCCAGGGCTCCGGCGTGGCCGGTGTTGGCGATCTCTGGGATGTCGGCGAGTGGGACTACAGCTGGACGTCGCTGAAGTAGGCCCCGCCGCGCGCGAGGGGCGCCCGGCTAAGCGCCGGCGTTCGCCTCGTTGACGGCGCGGGCACCGGCTGCGCCGGCCGCCCCGAGGGCCAGTGCGGCGGCGGCCCACCAGGGCCCCGAACGCTCGTGGCCGGTGGCGGCGTCGAGCGAGAGCGGGCCCGGGCCGAGCTCGGCAAGGGCCAGGACGGCGGCGATCAGCACCAGGTTGTACTCATAGCCCCCGTTGGTGATCCAGGCCCGTTCTTGCCGTGGACGGTCCGGATGGCCGTGATCATCGTGGCGGTCAGGGCCGATGCCGCAAGGGGTGTCGCCAGTCCGGCCACGAGCAGGGCGCCGCCGCCGGCCTCGGCGGCCCCAGCGGCGATCGCGTTGGCTCGGGCCGGCCGCAGCCCCATCTGCTCGAAGCCCTGGGTGGTCGCATCCAGGCCGTTGCCGCCGAACCAGCCGAACAGCTTCTGGGTGCCGTGACCGAAGAAGAGGATGCCGACCGCCATGCGCAGCAGAGCTCGAGCTGGTCTCATCGTTTCGCGTGCTCCTGTGTCCGAGGGTAAGGGCAAATCGCCGGTGGATCGGCGTCCGCGGCTCGCCGTTCACCCTGGCAGGTATCCGCTGCAGGGCCCGGCCAATCACGGGCCGGTCGATTGAGCCGCCCGGCGCCGGGTAACCTCGTGGGGATGGCCACCAAAGGCACCGACACCGGCATCGGCAAGAGCGAGCCCTCCGCGCCCCAGACCGGCGCCGCGTCGGGCCAGCCGCACGGGATGCTCCCCGACCGGCGCACGCGCCCGCCGCTGGAGTCGGCCTTCGTCCGTCTGGTGGCGACCGGCGGGGTGGTAGGGATCGGCGTTGCGCTCGGGGCGATCCTGGTCTCCCAGAACGTGGCGGGTTGGATCACGGGGCTCGTCGTGGCGCTGGTCTCGGTGATTCTCAGCGCGGTCCTGTGGTCCTCGCGACGGCTCTAGCCCGGACCGCCTCGGGCTACTGCTCCTCGCGCCAGGGAAGGATCTGATCGGAGAGGCCGGAGAGCTCGAAGACGCGTCGCGCGGCGAGGTGGCGGCTGCGAACGAGCTCCAGGCCGCTGCGGTTGTCCGCGCAGAGGTCGGTGGCGACGAGGATCGCGCGCACGCCGGCCGAGTCGATGAAGGTCAGCTCCGAGAAGTCGATCGCGATCCGCCGGGCTCCGGCCTGGCACAGGGAGCTCACGGTGGCTTCCAGGCCGGGGGCCGTGGCGATGTCCAGTTCGCCGGTGACCACCAGCAGATGGCCGCCCTCGCTGTCCTCACGGGTGATCGTCAGCTGTTTGTCTGTTTCCAACTCTGGAACCCCAGGGCCTCTTCTTTGACAGTCGTCTCCCGGGCGCTCGGCTCCCGCTGACGTGGCGCCAAGCTCTCCCGCGGTCAGCAAAATAGCGCGCCGGGCGCGGGCACCCGCGGGAAGAGCGAACGCGGGGTCCGGACTTCTCCGCAGTCGTGGAGCTAGGCGTCCGCACCGGCCGCGGGCAGGCGCAGCGCAAGCAGCGCGATGTCGTCGCGCATCCGTCCGCCGGCGCGGCGCAGCGCCTCCTGCTCGAGCTCGCCGAGCAGATCCTCGAGCTCGTGGCCGGCGAGGCCCGCGCAGAGCTCGGTGAGCTGCTCCTCGTCGAGATGCTGATCTCGCCTGCCGGCCTCGGGGAGGCCGTCGGTGTAGAGCAGCAGTGTCTCGCCCGGATGCAGCTCGAGCTGGACTTCGGCGACTTTGATCGGCTCGAGCACCCCCAGCGCGGTCCCGGGTGCGCCCACCGCCCTGCAGCCGCCGGCGCGGTCGATGAGGAGCGCCGGCGGGTGCCCGGCCAGGGTCACGGTGACGGTCGCGGCGCGCGGGCCGGGTTCGAAGGTGGCCAGGCAGACGGTGCACAGCTCGGCGCGGGCCGGAAGACGGCGCAGGGCGGTGTTGAGCGTCGCCAGCATCGCGACGGGGGGCTGATCGAACAGGGCTCCCGCGCCGAGCGTGTGACGCGCCAGCGCCGTCACCCCCGCGGCCCTCGCGCCCTTGCCCCAGACGTCGCCGATGATAAGCATCCAGCGGTTCTGGCCATAGGGGATGACGTCATAGAAGTCACCCCCGACCTCGTTGAGCTCCCCGGCCGCCCGGTAGCGGGCAGCGACCTCCGCCCCGGGGACCGCCGGCAGCGCCTCCGGCAGCAGGGCGGACTCGAGGATCTGCGCGATCCGGCTGCGCTCGGTGTACAGGCGGGCGCTTTCGACGGCGGTGCCGGCACGCCGGCCGAGGCGGACGGCCACACCCAGGTCGGCGCCGGTCAGCCGGCGGCTGGAATGGGAGGAGATCAGCGTGATCGCGCCGAGCGTCCGGGAGGGGGCGGCGAGCGGGACGATGATCATGGAGGCAAGGTCGGCCTGACGCAGCAGCTCCAGGTGGCGATCATCGCGCGCGTAGGCGGCCAGGGCGACGGGGTCGATGTCCTTGTAGATGCGCGCCGCACCGGTGCGGATCACATCGGGAACCCCCACGGGGTCATCGAGTTTGGGGTGGTAGCGGCTGTCGATGGTGCTGGCCAGTGAGAGCTTCGCCGGATCGCTGTGATGGACGGCCACGCGTTCGATCTGGTTGTCCTCGCCGAGCACGTCCACGGCGCACCACTCGGCGATCTGGGGCACGGCCAGGCGGGCGATCTGCTGGAGCGTCTCGGTGTAGTCCATCGAGGAGGCGAGGACGCGGCTGGCCTCGGCCATGAAGGCTTCTGCAAGCTGAACGCGCTTGACCTCGGTGATGTCCTCATAGACGCTGATGGCGTAGGCCAGCTCGCCCGTCTCGGGGTCATCCAATGGCGAGCAGCGGACCATCAGCCAGCGCTCCTGGCCGGTCTCGCGAATGATGTTGCGCACGAGCATGGGCTCGGGTGATTCGCCGGCGAACAGCCGCCGGCTGGGCATCTGCTCGCGGCTGAGGGGACGGCCCTGCTCGTCGGTGACGAGGAAGCGCGACATGACCGAGCCCTGATCGGCGTCCATCAGCTCCCGTGGGGTGGCGGTGCCGAGCAGGTCGGCAGCGGCCTGGTTTGCGAAGACGATCTGTCCCTGGCGGTCGAACAGGGTGATCGCCTCGGCGATGTTCGCCAGCAGTGCCTCGAGGCGCTGCTCGACCCCGCGCAGGCCCACGAACAGGCGCGCGTTGTCGATCGCTACGGCCGCGCGCCGCGCCAGCTCGCCGGCGAGCTCGAGGTCCTCGCCGCCGAGCGCCGGCGAGCCGCCCAGGCGGAGCACCGACAGCGCCCCGAGCGTGCGCCCGCGAGCCGCCAGCGGCGCCACGACCGCCGAGTGATAGCCGTGCTCGATCATGAAACGGGCGTGCTCGGAGCCGGCGGCGAACGAGCGCAGCAGTCCCTCCTGCATCTCCTCGAGCAGTTCGGGCTGCCCGCTGCGGATGACACGCGCGACGGGATGCTCACCCGAGCGATCGAGCGGATAGCGCTGGCGCATCGCTTCCAGGCCCGCGGCCAGCGCGGGGTCAGAGGCGGCGACGGCGACCTCTGCGATCGTGCCGTCGTCGTCCAGCAGGTCGATGGCGCACAGGTCGGCGAAGCGGGGCACGGTCAGGCCCGCGACCTGCTGCATGGTCGTCCCCAGGTCGAGCGAGCTGGCCAGTACAGCGCCGGCCTCGATCAGCAGCTCGACGCCGATCTCGTGCGCCGGACGTGGCCCGCTCACCGGTGAGCCCTCCTGTGTTTGCCGTCCGGCTGTTCGTGGATCAACAGACGGCGTTTATACACAACCCCGGCCCGCGCCAGGCTTGGGCCCCGGTGGCGCTCGGCGGGCGCTCAGAGGACGGTGCGGTCGAGCAGCGCGAAGAGGGCGTCGAAGTGCCGCTCGGCGGCCGCCTCGTCGTAGACGGGCGTGTCGGCCATCGTGTAGCCGTGCTTGGCGCCCTCGTAGAGCTCTGAGACGTAGCTGACCCCCGCCTCGCCGAGTGCTCGCTCGAGCTGGGCGATGTGCTCGGGGGTCATGTTGGCGTCCTGGTCGGCGTGCCCCAGGTAGAGCTCGGCCGAGAGCGAGGGGGCGCTCAGGTGGGGGCTCTCGGGATCGTCGGTCACGAGGCCGCCGCCGTGGAAGCCGGCCAGCGCCGCCACCCGGCCGGGGTATGCGGCGGCGATCCGCCAGCCGACCCTGACGCCCATGCAGTAGCCGGTGATGGCGACGGGCGCCGTGGCGTACTGCTCGAGGGCGTCCAGGTAGGCGCCGCCGTCGCTCACGATGACCTCCGGTGTCAGTGCGCCCATCAGCGGCCGCAGCTTGGCCATCAGCTCCTGGCGGTCGCCGTTGGCCAGATCGGGCATCGCGACGACCGGCGCCCGGCCGGCGCGGTAGAAGACGTTGGGTGCAAGGACGGTGAAGCCACGGGCCGCGATGCGATCGGCCATCCCCTCGATCTGCGCGCGCAGGCCGAAAGCGTCCACGATCAGCAGCACGCCCGGGTGGCGCTCGCCGTCCGCGGGCCGGGAGAGGTAAGCGTCGGCGACGCCGTCGGGGGTGGTGACGTCGACCGTCTCAGAGCTCATTGCGGGGATGCTCGCACAGCGCAGCCAAGAGGGCGCGGACTGGTCAGATGTCCAACCGAGGGGCGGTTATTTGGATCACAGAGCCAACGCCCCGACCCTCCGGCGATGTCAGATTCGTTCAGGTGTCTGAGGTCTCCGTCGGACCCTGAGTCTTGGGGCGAAGGTCCTCGCCCGCGCGGGCCGTGGCGTCATCCACGGCCCGCGGGGCGGGTGAGGCGCGCCGGGCCGCTAGCCCTGGCTGGGTGCGGTGGCGCCGGAGGGCGGGGGACCGCCCCATCCGCCGGAGGAGCCGGGTCCGTGACCGGCGCCGGTGAAGGACGAGTCGGTCGCGAACACGCTGGTCCCTTCGCTGGAGGAGCTGATCGAGACGTGCTCGCCGGTGGCCAGCTTTTCAAGCGAGCTGGTCTTGGCGTCCAGCATCACCGTGGCGCTGGAGGGGACGGTGATCGTGGGCGTCCCGTAGGTAACGGTGCTGGTTCCCTCCTTGACCGTGATCGTGCCGGCGCTCGTGTCGATGGCCGTGATCGTGCCGCTGTCACGTGTCTCGGTGATGTAGGCAGTGCCGGCTTTGTTCAGGACCACGTCCACCGAATGGACCGCCATACCGCCGCCATCAGGCCCGCCGGCGGGGCCGCCGCCCGGCACGCCGGCGACTCCAGCGTGGGTCAGATGATGCTTGGTGGTGCTCGCTTTGCCGGCCGCCGAGCTCTGGGCGATCCCGAAAGCTGCGCCCGTCAGGGCGCAGACGGCGGCCACGGCAAGCGTCGCAATCCGTTTTCTGCGGTGCATTGGTTCTCCTTGCATCTCGAAGCCCGGAAGGCCGTTGTGTCCCTCCGCGGCACCGACAGCATCGGTCGCTGCGCTAAGAGCAGCGTGAGACGGATCTTGGGATCGGATGAGAGCTCCCCCGCCTCGCGCGCGGCGCTGCGGCTGGGGTGATCTCAGACTTCGGCGAGGAACTCGAGCAGGGCGGCGTTGACCGCCTCGGGAGCCTGCTGCTGGACCCAGTGCCCGGCGTCCGGGACGATCACCTGGCGGCGGAGGTCTGTGACCCAGCCCTCCATGGCGGCCGCGGGCATGAAGTTGCGGACCAGGTCGAGCTCGCCCGTCAGGAACAGGGCAGGCTGCTCGATGCGCCGCTCGGCCCAACGCTCGGAGAGCTCCCAGTTGCGGTCCATGTTGCGATACCAGTTCAACCCGCCGGTGAAGCCGGTTCGCTGGAAGGCGTCGATGTAGACCTGCAGATCCTCCTCGGCCAGCCATTCGGGCCGGCGCGCTTCGGCGCCCTCCTCCTCGGCCCAGTCGGCCGTCCACTGCCGGGAGGTCGTGAGCGTCCGGCGCACGTCGCCGGCCAGCGCGGCGTCGGCGACGCCCGGCTCCTGAAACCAGACGATGTAGAAGTCCTCGCCCAGATGCTCGCGCATGATCGGGATCGGTGGCGCGGGTGAACGGGGAATGAAGGGGACGCTCAAGCCGGCCACGGCGCGGACCCGCTCTGGGTGCACGACCGCCATCTGCCAGGCGGCATGGGCGCCCCAGTCGTGGCCGATGAAGATCGCCTGCTGCTCGCCCTCGGCGTCCAGCAGGCCGTTCAGGTCGCCCGTCAGCTCGAGGATGTCGTAGGCCTCGACCTCCGACGGGACCGAGCTTTCGCCGAAGCCGCGCATGTCGGGCGCGATCACGCGGTAGCCGGCCTCGGCCAGCGCCGGGATCTGGTGGCGCCAGGAGTGCGCCAGCTCGGGGAAGCCGTGGCAGAGCACCACGAGCGGGCCGGCGCCGGCTTCCAACAGGTGCAGCTCGACCCCGTTGACCTTCAGCTTTCGCTCGGTGGCCATCGGTACTCAGGAGCAGGCGAGGAACGAGACGCGCAGCGTGCGCGAGGCATGCTTCCCGTGCCGCTCGGAGATGAAGGCCTGCGCGCTGATGGAGTGCTTGGAGCCGGCCGTGAAGGTCTTCAGGACCGAGGCCGTGAAGGGGTTCGGGTTGACCTTGCCGGTCCTGCGGACGGACTCGCGCAGCTCGGTCTTGAATGGCGTGTTGTCGATCCGGAAGATCGCCTGGTAGATCTTCAGGACGACCTTGTGCTTGCGCTTGGCGGATTTGACCGTCAGCGTCACCGAGACCTTCTGGCCGGGACGCACGCAGCCTTTGGGGCCTTTGAGCGTGACGACGTCGCTGCCGACGTGGCTGGCGGTGGTCGTTTCCTTGGGAGCCAGGGCGCCGCTGCTGAGGTTGGCCAGCTGCAGGCCGGCGGAGTCCACGAACGTGACCCAGCCTTCGTTGTCGTCGCCCAGCGACAGCGATGCGTTGCTGCCGTCGCCGTATGCACTGCCGAGCGCCGCGACGTTCGGCTCCGTGGTGAAGCCGGCGCCGCCGTTGGACGAGATCAGCAGCTTCATTTCGGCCTGTGGGATGCCGTAGAACTCCGGCCAGACGACGGCGACGTGACCCGCGGGCGACTGGGCGATGGTGCCGCCGGCGTAGAGATCGGTTTCTTTGTCGGTGAGCAGGCGCAGCGGCGCCCCGAAGGAGCTGCCCGTGTACTTCCTGACATCGACGCCCTTGGCGTAGCTTTCGCTCGGGCTGGTGAAATCCTGGCTCAGCAGGAACAGGCCGGAGGCTCCGCCCGCGAGGCTCGGCTCATAGCCCTTGGTCACTTCCTGCGCGCCCGTCCAGTCGGCTTCGGCGGTCTTCGAGCCGCTGCCGTTGTAATGGGCGAAGTCGATCGTGTACTGGCCCGAGTTGAGGTTGAACCAGGCTTGCACGGGGTTGCCCGAGGAGTCCAGGCCCATGGTCGCCTCGGCCACGCCCCCCGTTCCCGGTTCGCTGAGCTGGAAGTCGCCGAGGCCCGTGCCCGAGGTGTTGAACGCACTGAAGCCGAGGCCGGCGTTTTCGGCGCCGATCAGGAATTCCGAGCCCGACAGGATCACGTCGTCGGGGCCCGTCTTGCTCGAGTAGGAGTCCGTGATGTCCTGCGGCGCGCCGAACGTGGCCCCGCCGTCGGCCGAGGTGTAGAGGAGCACGTCGTCCCGCACGTAGCGCGGCACGACCACATAGACGGTGCTGCCGGCGCCGAGCACCGGAAAGGCCCCCGCGGGGCCGTCGACCTCTTCGGCCGGTGGGGGGATCGGCAGGGTGGTTGCCGTGGCGCAGGCGCGCCCCCCCTTGGGGACCTTGCAGAACTCGGGCGTTTCGGGTGCCCCGCCGCTCTGCTTGCGCAGCCATGCGATGTAGGCAGTGCCGGCGGCGTCCTGCACGACGTGGCCCGCAGAGCCCGCCTGTGCGTCCAGTGTGCCGACGTTCTGTGCGCCGGCGTTCGCGGCAGGCAGGGCAGCGGCGGCGATGCTCAGCAGGGCGGCCAGGGGGAGGCGGCGTGTGATCCGAGAGGCCACGAGCGCATCATTCACCAAAGCGGCCCTTCGTGCTTGCACCTTGGACCGGCGAGCGGGCCGCCCCCATTCTCCGTGCCCGCCGAGCTCTCGATCGGCGGGCGGGCGTCCCGCTCGCGGTCCCAGGGTACGGCCCCCGTCGTACCCTGCCCCCGCTCTGCACAGGGGGCGGCCCGGAGACCGCGCCCTGTGTCCAAGTGGTGGGCGCGGTCCCTCAACCGCGCCCGGTCTCCATCACCAAGTTCTGGCGTCGATCACCAGGACGAGCTTTCGCTGCCCGCACAGAGGTGCTTGCCGGCCGGGCTCTGGCAGTGGCGCGTGATCGAGCCGGTCGAGCTGCGGCTGATGGTGAATTCGTTGCCGTCCGTGGCCGTCGCCGTCACCGAGTATTCAGAGGCGCCGCTGGTGGCACCGCTGAGGTACGCTTCGTTTTTCGAACTCGCAGTACGGATCGTCGGTTCGAGCGTGTGAAGTTCAGTGACGCTGACGTTGCTGTAGTTGCCGTCGTGGTCGGCGGCGATCGACTCGGCGGTCGTCTCGGCCGTGCGGACGAGCTCCTTCGCCTGCGCGTCGTCTGCCTTGGACTTCTGCCCGATGAAGCTCGGGATCGCGATCGCGGCGAGCACGCCGATGATCAGGATCACGACGAGCAGCTCGATCAGTGTGAAGCCCTCTTCGCGAGTGGCCCTGCTCTTCACTGCGGTCCCCGATGCATACATGCTGTCGACCTCCTGGCTCGTTTGCCTGGCGGTCGAGCTATCTCCATCCGGGAGACCTCTGACTTTGCGCCCCACGCCTCGCGACGGGTTTGCCCTTTCAGTAATTCAGTGCAAAGCGAAAGGTAGGGAAGCGGCGATGCTCCATGTGAAAACTCGACGTATGTATGAGTGCGCCTGCCGGATCGCCCGGCAGAGCACGGGCTCGCGGGCCGGTGCGGTGGTGATACGGTCAGCTTCATGGGCCAGCTACGGCTCCCTGGACTGCTCTTCGTGGCGCTGGCGCTCACGCTGTCAGCCCCCGGGGCCGCTGGCGCAACTCGGTTCTACGAGTGCCAGAGACCCCTGCGCACGGGTGTCGAGGTCTACGACCTGCATGAGCTCTCCGCCACCAGCGCGTGCCCGGTGGCGCTGCAGCTGTTCGGCTGGGAGTCAAGGAGCTCGGACGACCAGCACGCCCTCTACGGCTGCAGGCGCCCCAAACCCGAAGCGGCCGGCTACCCGTTCCTGCGCCTGCACCGCTTCCGCGGCTGGGAGATCACCCTCCGCGGACCCGGGAAAGCGTTCACGATGTCCCGCGGCGAGCACTCCTTCGCGCTCACCGGCACGGACTTTCCGCTCAACTGCACCTAGCCACCGCATAGGGTTTCGCGCATGAACACTTCACCACGAGCCATTCACCATCTCAACTGCGGCACCATGTGCCCGCGTGGCGCCAGGCTGCTGGCCGGGCAGGGCGGCCTGCTCGAGCCCTCGCGCCTGATCTGCCACTGCCTGCTGATCGAGGGCGCCGAGGGGCTGGTCCTCGTGGACACCGGCTTCGGCAGCGAGGACACACGCTCCCCGCGCCGCCTCGGCGTGATGTTCAACGCCACCGTGCGCCCGCGGCTGATCGCGGAGGAGACCGCCCACGCGCAGATCATCGCCCTGGGCTTCGAGCCTTCCGACGTCCGCCACATCATCACGACCCATCTCGACCTCGACCACTCCGGCGGGCTGCCCGACTTTCCCGAGGCGGAGGTCCACCTGCTGGGGACCGAGCTGAGGGCCGCCCTGCACCCCTCGCTGCGCGACCGTACCCGTTACCTGGCCGTGCACTGGGCGCACGGTCCCCGCTGGGTGGAGCACGAGGCCGGCGGGGAGGAGTGGTTCGGCTTCGCGGGCGTGCGCATCCTGCCGGGCACCGACGCCGAGATCCTGCTGATCCCGCTGCCCGGCCACACCGACGGACACACCGGCGTCGCCGTGCGCGACGGCGCCGGCTGGCTGTTGCACTGCGGCGATGCCTACTTCCATCACGGCGAGGTCGGGACCCCGCCGAGCTGTCCGCCGGGGCTGAGGGCCTTCGAGGCCCTGACCTGCGCAGACGCCCGCACGCGCCGGGCGAACCTCGATCGCCTGCGCGAGCTGGCCCTCCGGCACGGCGAGCAGGTGCGCCTGCTCTGCTCGCACGACGCCTCCACGCCGAACTAGAAACCGTCTGCGCCGGTGGCCCGAGCCGCTGCGGCTCGGGCCACCGGGCGCAACTCCCCGGCCGGCCTACTTCCCGGCCAGGGCGTGGGTGAAGACGTAGCCGTTGACGGTCCCCAGACCGCTGGCCATGTCGTAGCCCTTTTTCGCCTTGTAGCCCTTGACGATGAAGGGCGGGATGCCTTCTTCTTCGATGATCTGACTGTTTTCGCCTTCGGTGACGTCGACGATGCCGCTCTGCGGGTTGCTCTCCAGTTCGTAGAGCTTCTGGTTGATGTCACCCAGCGGATGGCCGGCGATCTGGTCGGCCAGGGCGACGATCCCCGAGAACAGAGGGGTCGCCTCGCTGGTGCCGCCGACGATCGAGATCGTGTTCGGCGGCGGTTCGCCTGCGACGTCGGTCTTGTAACCCGTCAGAACCAGAACGCCGCCGTTGACGGCCGCGCTCATGCTGATGTCAGGGGTCGCCCGGTGGTTGCCGGAGTGCGTGTTGACGAGCGTCTGGAAGCTCGGCAGTTCGAAGATCCTCGAGGGACCGCCGCCGCCGGCCGCATCGATGCCGACGTTCGTGTCGTTCCAGACGCTGTCCGGAGCCGTCCGTTCACCGGCTTCGTTGAGGTGCAACTGGGTGCCGCCGATCGACGTCACCAACGGGTCGGTGGAGGGCCATGAGGCCGAGTGATGTTTGACGAATTCTTCGTGTTCGTTGACGCCCGCCGCGCCTTCGTCCCCGGCGGCGTCGGTGACCGTCACGCCGCCGGCCGCTGCAGCTTCATAGGCCGAGCGAAGCCCGTAGATGGCCCCCGCGTTGGGGAAGGAGGTCTCCGAGGCGCTGAAGCTCTGCGAGATCACATCGCCAAGGTGATGTTCGACGACGTAGTTCTCGGCCTGGACGATCTGCGGGAACCCCTGCACCCCCTCGGTCTCTTCTTCGGGTGTCTCTACCAGCAGGATGTTGGCCTTGGGGGCGATCGTGTGCGAGTACTCGATGTCCAGGTCGGTCTCGAACGCCCAGCCGGCCATTTCGACGTTGTCCTTTTCGAACGGCCGCACGACTCCTGCCGGCTGGATCACCTGGAAGGAGGGGGGAGCCGGGAGCTTGAAGATCTTGTCGAACTTCGTCAGGTCCTTTTCCGCCGTGGGTGAGCCGAAGGAGTCGACGATGACGATCGTGGTGCCCTGGCCTTCATCGCCCTGGGCGTAGAGCTCAGGCAGGTTGTAGGCCTTCTGGATCTCGCCCGGGTTGTAACAGGCGATTTCGTATTCGGCCTCGCATTCGGCGATCGTCGGCGCGCTGGCGCGGCGCAGGGTCAATCGAGGCATGTGCCTGGTGATCGGATAGGCGCCTGCGCCGGCGGTTCCGATTGCTGCGATGGCCAGCAGCGAGATTGCCAGCGTGGCCACGATCCGTGTGCTGAGCTTCATGCCTGCCTCCAGGTGCGGGGCCCGTATCCCCAAGGGCCAGGTGCCGGGCCGATATCCCGGCGGCCCGCCGTTAGCGGATGTTTATACCGGACCCCTGCAATTGCGGCGCCGGTCGTGCACGGCTGGTTATCAGGCTCGCCAACGCGTATTATCTTGTGACGATGGCTACGTGGGAGGACGTAGAGGCGCCGGCTTCGGTGGCGCCCTTGTGGGGGGAGCTGCGCTACGGCGGAGAGCTGGCGCGGCTGCTTGCCGGCCAGGCACTGACGGGCCAGGTGCTGCGCCGTCCCCGCCGCGACGCCCCCCCGGTGATGTTGATCCCCGGCTTCATGTCGGGCGACTCCTCACTGACTGTCATGCGCTCCTGGCTTCGCAGCCGCGGGCACAGCGTCTCGATGAGCGGCATGCGCCTGAACGCCGGCTGCGCCGAGGAGATCGTCAGCCGCCTGCAGGTCAAAGTCCGCGAGTTCGCCGAACAGAAGGGCGAGCCGGTGGTCGTGATCGGCCAGAGCCGCGGCGGTGCGCTCGCCCGCTCGCTGGCCGTGCGCGAGCCCGAGCACATCTCGGCTCTGGTCATGCTCGGCTCACCGGTCAGCGACCCGCTGGCTGTCTCCGCGCAGGTACTGCGGACGGTCAAACTGATGGCCTCGCTGGGCGATCTGGGCATCCGCGGGATCTTCTCCACCGAATGCGGTGAAGGCGCCTGCTGCGAGCGCCACTGGGAGGACCTCCAAGCGCCCCTGCCGGAGGGCGTAAAGGCGATCTCGGTGTTCTCGCGCAGCGACGGGATCGTCGACTGGCACGCCTGCCTGGACCCCCACGCCCGCAACATCGAGGTCTCCTCGAGCCACTGCGGCATGTCGGTTCACCCGGCCGTCTACCGAGTCCTCGAGGACTTGCTCGAGGACTCCCGGGAGGCCACATGGAGTGGATGAGTCCGATCGACTCCTCCTTCCTGCATCTCGAGAATGACGTGACCCCGATGCACATCGGCGGGGTGAGCCTGTTCGAGGGCCCGCCGCCGCCGTTCGAGGATCTCAAGGCGATGGTCGCGGGCAAGCTGGGCCTCGTGCCCCGCTACCGCCAGAAGGTCCGCTTCGTCCCCCTGGCCGCCGGCTCGCCGGTGTGGGTGGACGACCCGCACTTCAGCCTCGACTACCACGTCCGCCATACCGCCATCCCGGCACCCGGCGGGGTCGAGCAGCTGCGGGCGATGGCCAGCCGGATCTTCTCCCAGCATCTCGACCGCAACAAGCCCCTGTGGGAGATCTGGTCTGTGGAGGGTCTGGCCGACGGGCGCTGGGCGCTGCTCTCGAAGGTTCACCACTGCATGGTCGACGGGGTCGCGGCGACCGATCTGATGTCGGTCATGTTCTCCGACACGACCACCACGGACTCACGCCGCGAATGGTCCGCGCCGCCCGAGCCCTCGGGCCTCGAGATCCTTGGGCGCACGATCGCCCACCGCCTGACGCCGGGGGGGCAGATCCAGGCGATGCAGCGTGCCATGGCGGCCCCCCGCGAAACGCTTCGCTCGCTGGCTGAGTTCGGGCGTGCCGCGGCCGCCGCGAGCCCGCAGCTGCGCCCGGTGGCCTCATCCTCCCTGAACGGGCCGATCGGCCCGCACCGGCGCTGGTCCTGGGCCGACGTCCGCCTGACCGACGTGAAGACCGTCAGGGCCGCCCTCGGGGGAACCGTCAACGACGTCGTCCTGACGGTCATCACCAACGGTTTTCACGACCTCATGGCCTCACGCGGCGAGGCCATCGCCCCAGATGCGGTGGTGCGCACCATGGTCCCCGTTTCCGTCCGCCACAAGGGCGAGAAAGGCGTCTACAACAACCGGGTCTCGGCTGTCTTTGCGCGCCTGCCGATCGGGCTTCAGAGTCCCACGGCCCGCCTCGAGTCGATCAAATCCGAAATGGATGGCATCAAGCAGACCAAGCAGGCCGTTGCGGGCGATGTCCTCTCCTCGATGTCGGGCTTCGCGCCGCCGCTGCTCCTGGCGCTTGGCAGCCGCCTCGTGACCTCCTCCCCCCGGCTGAACATGAACACGGCCACGACCAACGTCCCCGGCCCCCAGCAGCCGGTCCAGACGCTCGGGCGCAGGATGCTCGAGTCCTATCCCTTCATCCCCGTCGTCGGCTCGATCAGGATCGTCGTGGGAATCTTCTCCTACGACGGCGGTCTCTACTTTGGCGTCACCGGCGACTATGACGGCGCACCCGACATCGACGTCCTGACCGGGGGCATCGAAACGGGGATGGCCGACCTGCTGGCGATCGCCGACCCGCCGCCGCCACCGCGCGCCCGGCGAGCCAAAGCCCCGGCCAAGAGCAAAGCCAGGGCGAAGACCAAGCCCAAGCCCAAGGCTCCGGGGCGGGCCAAGGCCGCGCGCGCCAAAGCCGGCAGCACAGCCGCCTAGCCAACGGGCTGGGCGTGCCCTGGAGACAGGGAACCTGCGGGGCGGGGCGCCGGATGAGGGAGAATCGCCGCGTGAACTCGCGCGGACCCCACCCTCGGCTCCCGATCCTTGCGGTGATCGTCCTCGGCCTGCTGTTGGGCGGCGCCCCGGCGGCGGCGAGCCCCGCGGGCGCCGGAGTGCGGCCACTGGCCGAAGGCGAAGGCAAACCCACGATCACGAAACCGGCCAGCCAGCGCAGCATCATCTCCGCCGCGGTCTCATTCAAAGGCTCCGGCACCGAAATGGTCTCGATCAAAGCTGAAGGCCTGCCCGAAGGGCTGAAAGCCAAAGTCGTCTCGCTGACCGAATGGACCGTCACCGGCACCCCGACGAAAATCACTCCTGCCACAACGGTCAAAGTGACCGTCGAAAACGCCTCAGGCAAAGAAAAGGCAGAAACGGCCTTCGAATGGACCGTCGACGGTCTGAACAACCCTGGTGCCCAGACGGTGATCGTCGGGGCAGCTGTGAAACTCCCCGTCAGCGGGGTGGGCTTGAGCGAATTGACGGCCGCGAAAGCGCTGCCGGAAGGTCTGAGCCTGGAAAAAGTCTCGGAAGCTGAATGGCGGATCGTCGGGACGCCGGCGAAACCGGGGGTGGGCGAAGTCGAACTGGTGGCGCACAACTCGGCCAAAGAAGCTCTGCCGCCGGTCAAGTTCTCGTTCACCGTGGATGGTCTGAACAACCCTGGTGCCCAGACGGTGATCGTCGGGGCAGCTGTGAAACTCCCGGTGAGCGGGGTGGGCTTGAGCGAATTGACGGCCGCGAGAGCGCTGCCGGAAGGTCTGAGCCTGGAAAAAGTCTCGGAAGCTGAATGGCGGATCGTCGGGACGCCGGCTCTACCTGGTGCCTACACGGTGCAGCTCGAAGGCGCCGATGCAAAACAGGAAGCGCTGCCGCCGGTCGAATTCGCCCTCGACGTGGGCGGCTTTCAAGAACCCGGGGCCCAGCTCGGCACGGTGGGGACGGAAATGACGGTGTTCATCGCGGGATCCGGACTGTTCAACGTGACCGCCGGCGGATTGCCCCCGGGCCTCGAACTCCTCGACCATGAAGGAGCGGAGATCGAGATCGCGGGCACGCCGAGCACGGCGGGTGAATTCGAAGTCGAACTCAACGGTGAAGATGAAGCAGAACAGCCGTTGGCGCCGGTCAAATTCAAGATCACGATCCTCGCCGCGCCCGTCCCGGCGCCGACCGCCACCGGCCAGCTGTCCGTCTCCCCGGCTGCCGTCTTCTCGGCCGCCCGCTCCAGCTGCGGCGGGGTCGGCTTCTCGGCCGCCACGGTGAGCACGCAGTGGCTGCTCGACGGCGCGCCGATCGCCGGCGCCACAGCGGCCACCTACGTGCCCCCGCGCGTGGATGACGGCCACATGCTCTCCTGCCGCGAGACGGCAACGAGCGCAAACGGGGCCGCCACGCTCCTGACGAGCCCCGGGGCGCTGGTGCACGAGCAACCGCCCCAGCCCGCCTGGCCGATCGGTCCCGCCGCCGAACACTGCGCCACGGCGCTCTGCATGGAGGGCGGCAACTCGGCCGAGACCCCGGCGAGCCGCACCTACGAGCGGGGAGGCTCGTGGCTGAGCGCAAGCCAGGTGCGCTGTGTCTCCGCGCCCTGGACGAGCATCGCCGGGAACTCCACCCTTGCCTCCGTCGAGGGCTTCGCCGAAGCACATGCGGTGAGCGTGACGCTGCAGCGGGTCACAGCGACGGGCGTCGTGAACCTGGCGAGCGAGCAACTCGGTGCCCTCGGTGCGCCCGCCGATGCCCTCGACGGCTCGGTTGCCGGCTCGCCGTTCGCCGGGCAGGTGGCGGGCGCCTACGGCGCCGAACCCTTCACCGCCGGCGAGCTGTGGGCGCATGTCGAGCGCGGATCGCTTGGCAAACCCGATCGCTTCGCCGCGGGGCAGGGCTACATCGCCTATCAGCTGGCCGGCGCCCCGGGCGTCAGGCGCTCCTTCCAGCTCCTCTACAACCTGACGGCCGCTGACCTCGGCGCACGGCTGCGCTGTGTGGTGAGCGCCGAAGACGGGCCCGCGGGCGCGGCGACGAGCGCCACGCTCACGAGCCCCGAATATGCCGTTGCCAAAAGCGCCTCCTGTGGGCCCCGCACGGTCACCCACATCGGCGGCCCCCAGCCGGCCGTCGTGCTGATCGGCTCGCGACGGTGCCTTGGCGCCCAGGCCGGCCTGGGCGAGATCGGCGGCTCGCTGCACTACGTCTCCTCGGTCGCCGGGCGCTCGGCCTTCGCGCTGGAATGCGAGCTCCCCGCGGGCTGCACGGGCCGGCTCGGGCTCTCATCCGCAGGACAGGTGCTGGCGTCCGCACAGGTGTCGCTGCACCACGGCGCCCGGCGCGTCCTGTCACTCGATCTGGATGCTCAGGGGCGCAGCCGCCTGCGCCGGGACGCAAGCCGCGGACTGCCGGCGTCGTTGACGCTGACGAGCCGAGCCGGCATCCGCCTGCTGTTGGCCGCCAAGCTGCTGAACGTCGGCTGACGCGGCCAACCGGCGCATCGACGGGCGCGGCGCGTCAGGATTGACCCTGCACATGGAGGTGGGCAGTGTCGAATCGGCCGTGCCCTTCGGGGTGCGGCCGATTCTCGCGTGCGGCGCTCAGCCGGCCGGCGTGTCGGCCCGCGCCTCGCGGACGATCCTGCGCATGCCCTTCAGCCAGCGCTCGGGGTCGGCCCCCTTGAAGGCCATGAAGCCGGAGACGTTCTCGTGCGGCAGGATCAGCATCCGCTCCTCGCGGATACCGGCCACTACCGCGTCGGCGACGTCCTCGGGTTCGAGCAGGCCGCCGGCCGTCAGCGCGGCCGCACCGGCCGCGTCCTGCATGGCCAGTTCGAGCATCGGCGTGCGGACCCCCTGAGGGCAGATGCACGAGACGCGGATCCCCTGTTCGGCATATTCGATCGAGAGCCACTCGGCCAGCGATACGGCGGCGTGCTTGGTGACGCTGTAGACGAGCGAGGAGACCTGCGTCAAGAGGCCGGCCGCGGAAGCTGTGTTGATCAGATAGCCCTCCCCGCGCTCGAGCATCTCGGGCAGCAGAGCGCGGGCGGCCCACACGTGAGCCATCACGTTGACGCGCCAGGCTTCGTCCCAGATCGCGTCGTCCACCTCGGGGCCGCCGCCGGCGCCCGGCACCCCGGCGTTGGAGATGAAGATGTCGACCGGCCCGTTGGCGGCCGTCGCCGTCTCGATCAGGCTGCGGACGCTCTGCTCGCTGCCCGCGTCCAGCTCGACCGCGAGGCCGCTCACCTGCTCGGCGATCTTCTGTGCACCCGCGAGGTCGCGGTCAGCCAGCACCAGTGCCCGTGGCGACTCCTCGGCGAAGCGCCGCGCGAGCGCACGGCCGATGCCGCCCGCCGCCCCTGTGATGACGATCTGCTTGCCCTGCAGCTCCACCAGCGGGACTCTATGCGACCGGCGCCCTCAGCGGCTCGCGGGCGAACTCGGCGATCGCCCCGGCGAAGGCGACGGGCTGGTCGCGCATGATCAACGTGTAACTGTCGGCGATCTCCACGAGCCGCGACCCGGGCAGGAGCTCGGCGAAGCGCCGGCCGTGCTCGGGCCGTGCGACGCGGTCCTCGGGCGTCCAGACGATCAGCACCGGACCCGAGAAGCCGCGCAGGCGCTCGCAGACCTCGACCATTTCGTTTGGCTTGGGGCTCTTGATGTAGCTGATGAGATCTCGTCTGACGCCCCGCTGGGTCTGCAGCGGCTCGAGCCAGCGGTCGAGCAGCTCGTCGGGGAGCGGGCGCTTGGACATCCAGCCGAAGGCCACCGGCAGCCGGCGCAGGGCACGGATCCGAAGCGCCTGCATCGAGAGGAAGACCCCGCCGGGGACGTAGCCGGTCAGGCGGATGTTCTTGCCGGGCAGGCCGGGCGGGTAGTTCTCAAAGGCCTCGCACGAGGAGATCACGAGACGCTCGACACGCGCCGGATCCTGGCCGGCCAGCACGAGCGCCGCCGCGTGGTCGTTGCCCACCAGCGTCACCCGCTCGAGCTCCAGACGCTCGAGGATCTCGGCGATCATCGCCGCGAAGCCCGCCAGCGTCAGTTCCGCGCCGGGGCGCATCGGACGCCTGTGCGCGCCCAGAGGCAGCGTCGGCACGACGCAGCGGAACTCGTCCCGCAACAGCTCGACGACGGGGTCCCAGACCGAACCGTCCATCACCAGGCCTCCGAGCAGGACGAGCACGGGTCCCTCGCCCCCCGTGTCCTCGTAATCGATCGTCCCTGCGGTCAGCTCCAGCTGAGGCATCGCTGCTCCTCCAAATAGATAGATCGCTCTAGTAAGAGGCAAGGTATCATGAGGAGATGGCTGCCGGCACCCGCGAGCGGATCCTTGAGACGAGCGCTGAGCTGTTTCGCAGGCAGGGCTTCGCCGGAACGGGCGTCAAGCAGATCGTCGCCGAGGCCAGCGCGCCGTTCGGCTCGATCTACCACTTCTTCCCGGGGGGCAAGGAGCAGCTGGGCGAGGAGGTGATCCGCACCTCGGGGGCGCTCTACGGCCAGCTGATCGATCTCTTCTACACGCCGGGCGCGGACCCCGCGGCAGCGACCCTGGGCTTCTTTGCGGGCGCCGCCCAGACGCTGCGGGAGACAGGCTACGCGGACGCCTGCCCGATCGCCACGGTGGCGCTTGAGGTCTCCAGCACCAGCGAGCCGATGCGGGAGGCCTGCGCCGAGGTGTTCGAGAGCTGGACCGCCGCGCTGACGGCCCGCCTGGCCGAATCCGGTCTGACGCCCAAGCGCTCGCGAGCGCTTGCGATCTCGCTGATCTGCTCGCTGGAGGGCGCCTTCGTCCTGGCCCGCGCGTGGCGCAGCATCGAGCCGGTCGAGGTGGCGGGGGCGGCAGCCGCAGCCACCGTGCGCGATGCGCTTGCCGCCGCGCCGGCCCGGCCCCCCCGCGGCGGCCGAGCAGCCGGCTCGCGCTAGCCTCTGCGCGGAATGACCGAGCTCAACGCGGATCAGATGCTGGCCGTCGCGGCCGGCCGTGCCGAGCAGCTAGCCGCGCCGGGGCTCAGCCCCCGGCCCCGCCGGAGGGTGGCCGTACTGGCATGCATGGACACGCGCATCGACCTGTTCCCGATGCTGGGGCTGCACCGCGGGGATGCTCACATCATCCGCAACGCCGGTGGCCTTGCGACCGACGACGCGATCCGTTCGCTGAGCATCTCCCAGCGGCTGCTGGGGACCGAGGAGATCGTTGTGGTGATGCACCACGGTTGCGGCCTGCGCGGCGCCTCCGAGGACGAGTTCGCACGCGAGCTGGCCCGCGATGGTGCCCGGCCGAGCTGGCGCCTGGGAGCTTTCGAGGATGTCGAGGAGGCCCTGAGCCACGAGCTGGCCAGGCTGCGCTCGGCGCCCGAGCTGCCGCTGCGCGAGCACATACGGGGCTTTGTCTTCGACCCCGAGACCGGGGCCCTGAACGAGCTGGCGCCGGACAAGGACAGCTGACAGCGGCCGGTTTCCGCAAAGCGGCGGCGTGGTATGTCACGATGGGCGTGAGGGCTAGCCGGTGCAAGGTCCTGTGGGCAGGGTCGCGGTCATGAAGGGGGCACAGTGCCGAAGCTGGGGATGGGTCCGATAAGGCGCGAGCAGATCTGCCGCGCTGCTGTCGCGGTGATCGCGCGTGAGGGCTATGCCGGCACGACCATGCGGATGGTCGCCCAGGAGGCCGGCGTGAGCACGGGGATGCTCAACCACTACTTCGCCAACCGCCAGGACCTGCTGATCCAGGCCCTCGTCTACGTCTCCGAGCGCAGCCTGATCCGCTACGCCGCGGCTATCGAGGATCACGAGCCGGGCCCCGAACGCTTCGAGGCCCTGCTTGACAGCGTGCTCGGCGATGACGACGAATCAGAAGAGACCTGGCGCGTATGGATCAACGTGCACGGCGAGGCGGTCCTCCTGCCGGAGCTGCGCTCCACGATCGAGGAGCGCCTGGGCCAATGGTTCGAGCTGATCGACCGGGCGCTTGAGGAGGTGGTCGAGCCGACCCGCCAGGGGCAGGTGCCCTGGAGCGTCTTCGTCGATTCCGTCCTGACGGGCTTCGTGATTATGGCGATGACCTCCGAAGCCGAGCTCGACCGGCGCCAGATCCGCGACGAGGTCATGGCAACCGTCCTCTCCTGTGCGGAGGAGCGCCGTCCCAAGCCGCCCTGGGCGGGCGGCCCGCGGGCATCCGCCGGCGCCCGCTAGTCTCCAGCGGCGTGCGAGCAGTCACCTTCCAGGCGCCCGGCGTGGTGTCCGTCGAGGACCGCCCGGAGCCTGAGCTGATCGACGCGGGCGACGCCATCGTGCGCATCGAGGCCAGCGGCGTATGCGGCTCGGACCTGCACATCTACCACGGCCGCGTGCAGATCGAAGCCGGCTTCACGATCGGCCACGAGTACGTCGGCACCGTCGTGGCGGCCGGCGAGGCCGTAAACAAGGTGGCCGTCGGCGACCGTGTCCTCGGCTGCTTCCAGGTGGCCTGCGGCGAATGCTTCTTCTGCCGGCGCGGCCTGTTCCAGCGCTGCGAGCACTCCCGCACTTTCGGCCACGGCGCCACGCTCGGCTCACTGCAGGGAACGCAGGCCGAGATGGCGCTGGTGCCGCAGGCCAACCTGGTGCTGCGCAAGGTCCCCGAGGGCATGAGCGATGACACGGCTCTGTTCGCCGGCGATGTCATGGGGACGGGCTTCCACGCGGTCTCGGCAAGCGGCATGCGCCCGGGCGACGTCGTGGCGGTGCTGGGGCTGGGCCCGGTCGGCCTATGCGCCGTGCAGGCCGCCCGCGCCTCGGGCGCCGCGCATGTGATCGCGATCGACACCGTTCCCGAGCGTCTGGAGATCGCCCGCGGCTTCGGCGCCCAGGCGGTGCACCTGACCGAGGAGGACCCCAAAGGTGCCGTCAAGGCGAGCACCGAGGGGCGCGGAGTGGACGTCTGTGTCGATGCGGTCGGCGACCCGCGGGCGCTCGAGATGGCGATCCGCCTGACGCGCAACCTCGGCGCGGTGCAGTGCATCGGCGTCTATGCCGAGCGCGCCGAGGTCCACATGGGCCTGTTGTGGCTGAAGGGCATCACGTTGCGCGGCGGCCATGCCAACGTGATCGCCCACGTCGACCCGGTGCTGGCGATGATGTCGGCCGGCGTGCTCGACCCGAGCGCCCTGGTGACCCACCACATGAAGCTCGAGGAAGCACCCGAGGCCTACGCCGTCTATGACCGGCGCGAGGCCCTGAAGATCGTCCTCACCCCCTAGCCGGGATTCACTCCACCCAGCCCAGCGAGCGCTGGACGGCCTTGCGCCACTGCCCGTACTCGGCCTCGCGTACCGGTGCCCCCATCGCGGGCATCCAGCGCCGGCCCTCGCTCCAGCGCTCGCGAAGCTCCTGCTCACCCGACCAGAAGCCCACCGCCAGGCCGGCGGCGAAGGCCGCCCCGAGAGCCGTCGTCTCGGCCACCCGGGGGCGGATGACGGGAACGCCGAGGACGTCCGCCTGGAACTGCATCAGCAGCTCGTTCTCCGTCATGCCGCCGTCCACGCGCAGCTCGCCGAACGGCAGCTGGGCGACCGTACGGGCGGCGTCCAGCACTTCGCGGGTCTGCCAGGCGGTTGCCTCGAGCACCGCCCGGGCGAGATGCCCGGCGCGGGCGTAGGCGGTCAGCCCGACAATCACCCCCCGGGCGTCTTCGCGCCAGTGGGGAGCGAACAGGCCCGAGAAGGCCGGCACGAAATAGACGCCGCCGTTGTCCTTGACCGTCAGCGCCAGATCCTCGATGGCGCCCGCCGAGTCGATCAGCCCGATCTGGTCGCGCAGCCACTGCACGGCGGCGCCGGTGACGGCGATGGAGCCCTCGAGGACGTAGCTCGTGGGGGAGCCCGCAACCTTGGCGGCCACGCTCGTCAACAGCTCGCGGCAGCGGACGATCCGCTCGCCGGTGTTCAGCAGCAGGAAGGCACCGGTGCCGTAGGTGTTCTTGGCCTCGCCGGCGCCAAAGCAGCTCTGGCCGAACAGCGCCGCCTGCTGGTCGCCGAGGATGCCCGCGATCGGCCTTGTGCCCAGGGCAGTCCCCGCGCACTCCCCGAGCAGCTCGCCCGAGCAGCGGATCTCCGGCAGCATCGAGCGGGGAATGCCCATCAGATCGAGGCTCGGCTGATGCCAGTCGAGCGTCTGCAGGTCCATCAGCATGGTGCGGCTGGCGTTCGTCACATCCGTCGCGTGCAGGCCCCCGTCGAGGCCCCCAGTGAGGTTCCACAGCAGCCAGCTGTCCATCGTCCCGAACGCCAGCTCCCCGGCCTCGGCACGGGCACGGGCGCCCTCGACGTGCTCGAGGATCCAGCTGATCTTGGGTCCCGAGAAATAGGTCGAGAGGGGCAGGCCGACAGCCTCGCGCAGACGGTCGGTTCCCTGGCTGCCCGAGAGCTCGCGCACCAGCGGTGCGGTGCGGGTGTCCTGCCAGACGATTGCGTTGCACAGCGGCCGGCCCGTGCTGCGGTCCCACACGACGGTCGTCTCGCGCTGGTTGGTGATGCCGATCGCCTCTATCTCGCGGGCCTCGACGGCGCCGGCGGCGAGCGCTCCGCCGATCACCTCGCGGGTGCGCAGCCAGACCTCCTCGGGGTCGTGCTCGACCCAGCCCGCCCGCGGATGGATCTGGGCGTGCTCGCGCTGGTCGCGGGCCACGACGCGGCCGTCGCGGTCGAAGAGGATCAGGCGCGTGCTGGTCGTGCCCTGGTCGATGGCTGCGATGAAGCTCCCCATCGGCGCACCCTACCCGCCGCCGGCGCGTCCCCGCAGCCGGTCGGCTGGGCACGGGAGTAAGGTCCCCGACGGTGCCCTTCGCGCCCTCACCGCAAGGCCGATGGTCACCGCGATTGGGCGGTGGGCGCTCGCCCGCGGGCCTTGCGGCACTGGTTCTCTGCGGCGCCCTGCTGGCGCTCAGCATCGCTGTCGCCGCAGCCGCCGGGACTACCGGCAGGTCCACGGCGGGCACGTCCACCACGGGCACGCCCGCGACGGGCGAAACCGGCGCCAGGGCCGACCCCAAGCCGGCCGTGGCGAAGCTCTACCGGATCGTCGGCTGCGTATCGCACGGCGGCCCCTACCGCGGCGGAGCTGCCCGGCGCGAGGTGGCGGTGGGGTTCGACGACGGGCCATGGACGGACACGCCCGAGTTCGTGACGATGCTCGAGCGCAGCCACGCGACGGCCACGTTCTTCATGATCGGCCGCCAGATCAACAGCGCCTACCGGAGAACGATGCTGCGCGAGCTGCGCGACGGCGATGTCCTGGGCGATCACACCTTCAGCCATCCCGACCTGACGCGCAGCCCGGAAGTCCGCAACCAGCTGTTGCAGACGATCGCCGCGATCCGCGCCCAGACCGGCTACACGCCCTGCATCTTCCGCCCGCCCTACGGCGCCTATGACGGCTCGGTCGTCCGGATCGCCCACTCGCTGGGCCTGGCAACGGTCCTGTGGAACGTGGACCCGACAGACTGGGCGCAGCCGGGGAGCTCGGCGATCCTTCAGCGCGTGCTCGCGCAGGTCCGCCCCGGCTCGATCATCATCTCCCACGACGGCGGCGGCCCGCGCGGGCAGACGCTCGCCGCCTACCCGCGCATCTTCGCGGCGCTGCGGGCGCACGGCTACAGGATCGTGACGATCCCCGAACTGCTTGGCTTCCGGGACGTCTACGTGCCCTGCGTCAAGCTCTGCGACGGCATCGCAATCAAGCGCTCGCAGCTGCCGCGGGACGCGATCCTCCGCCCGGCCCCCTAGCCCTCAGGGAGCAAAGGAGCCGGCCGAGCTGACGGTCCCGGCGGGCGCCGAGGTGTTCGTGACGGTGATCGGGCCGGCGGCCGCGCCGGGCGGCACGAGCGCCGTGATCTTCTTGGAGGAGCCGACCGTCACCTGGGTCGCCTGGACGCCGCCGAAGGCGACGGTGGCAGAGGAGGTGAAGCCGACGCCTTTGATCGTCACCTTCGTGCCGGCGGCCCCGCCGCCCGGCTTGAACGAGGTGATCGAGAAGCTGACGGTGTACTTGGTTTTGTCCGTGATGGTGCCCTGGGCGTTCGTGACGGTGAACTTGGCGCTCTTGCCAGCAGCGGGGACGGTCACTTCCAGACGCTGGGGGGAGATCACCGTGAAGCTTGCCGGCAGGGCGCCAAGGCTGACGGCGGTGGTGCCGTCGAGCGCCGTGCCTTCGATGATGACCTTCGAGCCCGTGATCCCCGAAGCGGGGCTGAAGCCGGTGACACGGGGGGTGTTGGAGGCGACGGGGCCGACTGTTGCCGAGTCGGCACCGCCCGCGCCGGCCGCATTGTGTGCCGTCTCGCGGACCCGGAGCGTCGATCCGATGTCGGCTTCCACCGCCGTGTAGGTCTGGGCGGTGGCCAAGGCGATGGTGTGGCAGTTGGCGCCCGTCGAGCCGCACCGTTCCCACTGGTAGGTGTAGCTGGTCGGCGAGTCCGTCCAGCTGCCGTGATGCTCGGTCAGCGTCTGGCCCTGCTCGGCCACGCCGGTGATCGTCGGCGGCGAGGTGTTCTCGGGGGAGCCCGTCGCGGCAAAGGCTTCGAGGCCCACCGGGCTGCCGACGCCCGTCGGCCCGTCAAAGCCGCTCGCCGCGGTGCAGATCGTCGCGCCGGCGCATGTGCCGTTGCTGCCGAGCGTCACGTCATACAGCGCGCCGGCATCGCCGAAGTGCGCGTAGAGGGTCGAGGCGGGGTAGGAGACGCCGAGGCCGCCGCCGGCCAGGCCGAACTCGCCCGCGACGATCGGCGCCGAGACCGAGGTGCCCCCCCAGACGCCCCAGCCCGTCCCCGCGCCGGCTCTTTCGGGGGTCGAGTCATAGACGTCGACGCCCGTTTCCGGATCACCGACCGCCGAGACATCGGCGACGGCGCGCGAGTCCGAGCAGCCCGTGGCCGAGAAGTCCGACAGTTCGGTCTGCCACGGCTGGGCCGTGAAGATGGTGCTGCAGCCGCTGCCGGCGTCTGTCCAGGTCGTGCTCGTCCAGACGCCCGACGCCTCGGTCAGCGAGGTGCCGCCGACCGCCACGACGGTTGGCACGTCGGCCGGGAAGTCGGCCGCCGTAGGCCGGCCGAGGCAGTCTTCTTCTCCCGCGGTGTTCAGGTAGCCACAGTCGCCGGAGCTTGCCAGGATGGGGATGCCGGGATGGTCGTAGTCGGCTTTGCCCAGCGAGCTGTAGGAGGGCGACTCGCCTTCTCCATAGGAGTTGCTGACGATGCTCGCCCCAGCGGACACGGCGGCGTTGACGCCGGCGCCGAGGTCGCTGAACGCTTCGCTTTTGGTCTCGATCAGAACGATGTGGCAGCTCTGACAGATCGCATGTGCCATCTGCACGTCGATCGAGATCTCCGTCGCCCAGCCGCCCGAGGTTTTGGGCAGGGGGCTGGCTTTGCCTTCCTGGTTGAGCTCGGTGAAGCAGCCGTTGGCGCGCGTGCATTCGGGCAGGCCGAACTGCTGGTCATAGACGGCCAGGTCGGCTTCGACCGTGGGGTCGTTGAATGCATCCACCAGCGCGATCGTCTGGCTGGAGCCGGCCGCCGTTTCGTCTGGCAGCGCGTAGGCGTCGTGCAGCCGTTCGGGGGTCAGGAACCCTGGATAGGGTTTCCCGTTCAGCGCGGGCTGGGCTTTGCCGAGCGCGCGTTGGCGCTCCGAGCGGGCTGTCGCGGGGGCGCTTTCCCCGCCGAGCAGCAGACGCTCGGACATGCAGGCGGCGCGGCCGTGCGGCGCGGCCGAGCAGACGCGCCTGGTGCGATGGGCCGAGGCCGCGGCGGGCACGAGCGCGAGCAGAAGGATGACGGCTGCGCCCGCGAGCGCGCGCAGGGTGCGAGCGGACGGCACGGCGGCCCGCACTGGGCCTGCAGCGTCGCCGCTGCACGGTATCGCTCTGAGCATCTCTCCCTTTCCCTCGGCAGGGCGCATCCGGCGCCTGGCTGTCGGACCACCGTACGGTTCCTATGACGGGGTGTCAAGCAGTCTCGGCAGGCGTTCGAGGCGCCCGCAGCAGCGCGCGCGGCAAGTCATGCCTGCTTAGATTATGGTTCGGCCCGCAGAAGCCGATGTAGCGAACAACATGCGCCCGTAGCTCAGTGGTCAACGGTTCTCTTCGGGGAGCCAAAGAGCAGCGGTCTTTCAAGCCGCAGGCCGCGGGTTCGATTCCCGCCGGGCGCACTTGCAGCCGGACCCCGAGGGGGCTCAGCCGCCGCGGCGCGCGGGCAGTCGAACTGTGAGGGTGCTCAGCCGCCGAGGCGCGCGGCGGGAATGGCGCACAGGGCCTTGGGCCGGCGTCCGGGGACGGGATCGGCGCTGGTCGGGTCGATGAACGTGCGCGCAAGCTGCTCGATGTAGCCACGGGGATAGTTGGCCGGCGTAGGGCGGCGAGTGGCCTCGTTTCTGCCCTCGTGCAGGCGCAGGCGGCGGGCGGGATTCTGAAGTCGTGCGTGTGAGGGGTTCATGTTGCTCCAGACATCGGGCTGTGGAGGGCAGGACATGAGTTTTGCCGCAGTCCTTAAGGACACCCTTTGCCCCGGCGAAGAGTTCCCCGAGAGAGGCTCGCGGCGGTCTCGGGCCCCCTGGGAGGAGGGCACTCAGGCCCCCTCGCCGTTTACACATGTCAGATGATCGGGTTAAGTTGACTTTCTGCGTAAAACCTGGTTTATATGTCGCAGCCGAACCGGAGTACGGAGGAGGGTCTGGACGATGGAGCTGAGGTCGAGCAGCAGGCTGTGTTCTGAGACAGGAGACCGACGGTAATGGAGGTGAGGCTGTTCGTCTGCCACGAGCGCCGCATGCTCCGAGCGCTGCACGGGCGCTGGCCCTACCGCCGGTCTCACTGTCGACACGACCACCACTGGCTCGTCCGCGTTCAACCTCTGGAGTCGTGGTGTGCCAGTGGGCGCACGCACTCGCTGGCAGGGCTGCCTGTCTGCAGCAGGAGGCCCTAGCTCCGGGACGGGGAGCGCGCGAGGGGAAACCTGTCCCTGCGGGCCCTAAAGGGGGACGGCCTGCAGGGATGGGTCGCGCATCTGCGCGTCGGCTTCCGCCGCGTGCACGGCGATCGCGTCGATCAGCTCGGGCCACAGCGCGCGGGGCAGGTCGTGTCCCATGCCGTCCACCTTCATCAGTCGCGCACCGCGGATCGCCCGCGCCGTCGCCCGGCCTCCGGAGGGCGAGACCATGAGGTCGCGGGTGCCGTGGATGACGAGCGTCGGCGCGGTGATCCGGCGCAGTTCCTCGGTCCGGTTGCCCGAGGCGACGATCGCCCCGAGCTGGCGGCCCGGGCCGGCCGGGTCGTGATCGCGCTCGTAGCTGGCGGCGGCCAGCTCCCGGATCTCCTCGACATCACGCGGCACGCCGGGCGAGCCGATCAGCCCGAAGACGGTGACCATGCGCTCGATGAACTCCTCGCGGGTCCTCGACGGAGGGCGCAGCAGCGCCGGATAGACCCGCAGCGAGGGCTGGCCGGTCAGCCGCGCCCCCGTGTTGGACATGATCGAGACGAGCGAGCGCACGGCCCCGGGGTGGCGGGCGGCGAGCGTCTGGGCGATCATCCCGCCCATCGAGGCCCCGACCACATGGGCGGGCGCCAGCGACAGCTCACTCAGCAGTCCCGCGGCGTCCTCGGCCATGTCGGAGAGCAGGTAGCGGGCCCCCCGCGGCGAGCGTTTTAGCAGCTGCGTCACGGTCGGCGGCGCTCCCTTGACATGAGTCGAGCGGCCGATGTCGCGGTTGTCGAAGCGGATCACGTGGAAGCCGCGGTCGGCGAGCTGGCGGCAGAACTCCTCGTGCCAGGCGATCATCTGCGTGCCCAGGCCCATCACGAGCAGGGCGGGCGGCCTCGTGGGCTCGCCGAAGGTCTCGTAGCAGAGGTTGATGCCCCTGCCCACATCGCAGAACTGCTCTGACACGGTCGTCGGACTTTAGCTGCCCTGCTCGCTAGGATCGGACTCGATGGCAGCAACCAGTCAATCGAGTGAGGCCTATGCACCCGCGGGCGAGGATGTCGCCCGACTCTCGATCGACACGATCCGCGCCCTGTCCATGGATGCGGTGCAGAAGGCCAACGCCGGCCACCCCGGAACGGCGATGGCCCTGGCGCCGCTGGGCTACACCCTCTTCAAGCGCTTCCTGCGCGCCAACCCTGACGATCGCGAGTGGCCGGACCGCGATCGGTTCGTGCTCAGCGCGGGCCACGCCTGCGTGCTGCAGTACTCGCTGCTGCATCTGACGGGCTACCAGGTCGCTCTCTCGGACCTCGAACAGTTCCGCCAGTGGGGCTCGTTGACCCCCGGCCATCCCGAGCGCGGGCACACACCGGGCATCGAGGTGACGACCGGCCCGCTCGGGCAGGGGATCTCCAACGCCGTCGGCATGGCGATCGCCGAGCGCTTCCTGGCCGATCGCTTCAACCGTCCGGGAAGCGAGATCGTGGACCACAACATCTACGTCGTCTGCTCCGACGGCGACATGATGGAGGGGATCAGCCAGGAAGCCGCCTCGATCGCCGGCAACTTCGGCCTCGGCAAGCTGGTCGTCTGCTACGACGACAATCACATCACGATCGACGGCTCGACGTCCATCTCCTTCGACGGCGAGAACCATGCCGCCCGCATGGCCGCCGACGGCTGGCACGTGCAGCGGGTCGAGGACTCCGAGGACCTCGATGCGCTGGAGGCGGCGATCGCGGCCGGGCGCGAGGAAACCGAGCGCCCCTCCTTCATCGCGATCCGCTCGCATATCGCCTACCCGGCGCCCAACGCCGTCGACACGGCCAAGTCGCACGGCTCGGCGCTCGGCGAAGACGAGGTCAGGGCGACCAAGGAGGTGATGGGCTTCGATCCCGACAGGAAGTTCTGGGTCGACCCGTCGGTGTATGAGCACATGTCGCTGGCCGACAAGGGCGCCGGCGCACAGGCCGTCTGGGAGGGCCGCTTCGAGGAGTGGCGCGAGAAGTTCCCGGAGATGGCTGAGGACTGGGACAAAGCCTGGCGCGGTGAGATGCGCGAGGGCTGGCGCGAGGCGCTGCCGAGCTGGAAGGCCGGCGAATCGGTCGCCACCCGCTCGGCCGGGCAGAAGGTGATGGCCTCGATCGCCGAGTACGGCCCGACGATGATCGGGGGTGCCGCCGACCTGGTCGAGTCCACCAAGACGCTCTACGAGGGCGGCGGGCAGTTCTCACGCGTCCATGCCGGGCGCAACATCCCGTTCGGGATCCGCGAGCATGGGATGGGGGCGATCGTCAACGGGGTGGCCGCTCACGGCGGCCTCGTCAAGCCCTACGGATCGACCTTCCTGGTCTTCTCCGATTACATGCGCGGCGCAGTCCGCCTGTCGGCGATCATGGGACTGCCGGTGCTGTGGGTCTGGACACACGACTCGGTGGCCGTCGGCGAGGACGGCCCGACACACGAGCCGATCGAGCACTACACGGCGCTGCGCGCGATCCCCAACCTGTGGGTGATGCGCCCCGGAGACCCGAACGAGACGGCCGAGGCCTGGCGCGTGGCCCTTGAGCGAGCCGACGGGCCCGTGGCGCTGCTGCTCTCGCGCCAGAACGTCGAAGTGCTCGACCGCGACGAGGTGGCCCCGGCGTCGATGCTCGAGCGCGGCGGCTACGTGCTGTGGGACTCGGACCCCGAGCCGCAGCTGATCCTGATCGCCACCGGCGCCGAGGTGCCGCCCACGCTCACGGCGGCCCGCACGCTGGCCGGCGAGGGGACGAGCGTGCGGGTCGTCTCGATGCCCTGCGTCGAGCTGTTCGAAGACCAGAGCCAGTCCTATCGCGACGAGGTGCTGCCGCCGGCGGTGAAGACGCGCATGGCCGTCGAGCCCGGAGCCACAATGGGCTGGTGGAAGTGGGTCGGCAGCGAGGGCGCAGTTCACGGTCTCGATCGATATGGAGCCTCGGCACCGGGTACCACGGTGCTTGAGAAGCTGGGCTTCAACGCCGAGGGCATCGCCACGCAGGCGCGGGCGCTGCTCGACTCAAGACACTAAGGAGAACGACATGGCAGACGCGAACACGCCCCTCCAGCGCCTTTCGGCCCTTGGGCAGAGCGTCTGGGTCGACTTCCTCTCGCGCGAATCGGTCCGTGGCGGGCACCTGCAGGAGCTGATCGACGACTACTCGGTCGTCGGCGCCACCTCCAACCCGACGATCTTCGAAAAGGCGATGGGCTCGGGCGATGCCTATGACGAGCAGATCCACGAGCTGGCCGAGAGCGGCGCCGACGTCGAGGCGACCTTCTGGGCCCTGGCCCAGAAGGACATCGAAGATGCCTGCGACCTGTTCCGCCAGGTCTGGGACGGAGGCGGCGGGCGCGACGGCTACGTCTCGCTGGAGGTCGACCCGCGCCTGGCCTATGACACGCTCGAGACCTACCGCGAGGCGATGCGCCTGCACAAGGAGCTCGACAAGCCCAACCTGATGGTCAAGATCCCGGCCACCAAGCCGGGCCTGGCGGCGATCGAGGACGTGATCGCCAAGGGCCATTCGATCAACGTGACGTTGATCTTCTCGCTCCAGCGCTACGCCGAGGTCGCCGAGTCATATCTGCGCGGCCTGGAGCGCCTGGTGGCCGAGGGCGGGGACCCGTCCAAGGTCGCCTCGGTGGCGAGCTTCTTCGTCTCGCGAATCGACACCGAGGCCGACCGGCGCCTGGACGAGGCCGGCGCGCCCGAGCTGAAGGGCAAGCTGGCGATCGCCAACGCGAAGCTCGCCTACGCCCACTACCTCGAGGTCTTCTCCGGCACCCGCTGGGAGTACCTGGCGGGTAAGGGCGCCACGCCCCAGCGCGTCCTCTGGGCCTCCACTTCGACCAAGAACCCCGACTACAAGGACACCCTCTACGTCGAGGAGCTGCTCGGCCCGGAGACCGTGAACACGATGCCGGAGGAGACGATCAAGGCCTACCAGGACCACGGCGAGCCGCAGGAGCGGCTGACGGCCGGGCTGGAGGAGGCCCGTGAGCTGTTCGAGCGCCTGAAGGCCGCGGGCGTCGACTACGACGACGTGACCGAGACGCTCGAGCGCGAGGGGGTCGAGAAATTCGCGGCCTCCTTCGACGAGTTGATGAGCACCCTGGCCGGCAAGCGCGACTCGCTGGCCCCCGCCTGAGCGCCGCCGCGGCTCACAGGTAGGGAATCGGGATCAGCACGCGGATCGTCAGCGGGCCGTTGGGGAAGGCGCTGACGTTGAGCGTGTAGACCTGGAAGTTTTCGCCGTGGTAGGTGAAGCTGCCGCCGGCGGGCACCGTGCCGGGCGAGGGGCCGAGGCTGTTCTTGACCAGCTGGCGGTGCTTGGCGTCACCCATGTACATGAGCACCTTCAGTCCCGCCAGCCGCCGGGCCAGGCGCAGATAGCCTTCGTCGTCCTGGATCGAGAGCATCAGGGTGCCGATGCGTTTGCCGTGCAGGCGCATCGGCCCGCGGACGGGGCCCAGCACATAGGGACCTCCGACGTCGGAGATCAGCTTGCCGGCGGGGTCGAGCACGCGCACCCGTACGACGTGGTGGTTGAGCACGCCGATGATCGCCGTTCGGGTCGCGGCCGGGTCATGGGCGGCCACGGCCGCCAGCAGCGGCTGGTCGTGCTGCAGGCGGCGGATCTGGTCCTGGCTGCGCGGGCCGACCTCGCCCGCGTAGATCAGCTGGGCGATCTTGACCAGCGTGTTGACGGTCGTCTGTTCTTCATCGGAGCCGCACAGCGCGCTCAGCGAGCCCTCCGGCCGCAGCAGGTAGATCCTGGCGCTGCCCGCGGGGTAGGTGGTGGCGGGCAGCGAGTAGTACTGGTAGCTGACGCCCCTCACCGTCAAGGCCCCTTCATCGGGCAGGCGGGCGGAGCCCAGTTCCAATGTGTGCCCGAGGCTGTGCTCGCCGCGGCGAACGGCGATCAGCCCTTCGGCCACGCCCGCCGCCTCGGAGGCGAAGCCGCTGTCGGACCAGACGCTCGCGGTATAGGTGGCGATCTGCTGGCCCGTCGCGTTCTTGATGATGCCCTTCAGCGGCGCGAGGGCCGCGCCGCCGAGCTGGACGAGCGTGTGCCCGCCGGCGACCACATGCAGGTTGGTCATGTGCCCGGTCCCCAACAGCGAATGGGCGGCCGCCACGGCTGCGGCGGGGTCGCGCGCTTCGATGGCCGCTTTGAGCGGGGCCGAATACTCGATCAGATGTTCGGCGCTGGCGGTCCGTTCGCTCTGCACGCCCTCGTGGTAGATCCTGGCGAGGACGCTGCCGAGCGTGCGCATGACCGTCTGCGGGCAGCCGGCCACGGTCTGGGGTGCCGTGGGACTCGTCTGGGCGTCCAGGCCCGTGGCCGTCGAGCCGCAGCCCGCCAACGCGGCAGTGACGGCCAGGCCGGCCGTCAGTCGGCCGGCTGCGAGGGGCAGACGCACGCCGCGAACCATCTCTGGCAATCCTAAGCTGCGGCTAATCCAGCGGCTGCGCCTCCGTCGGCTGGGCCAGGAATTGCAACGCCCGGGTATCAGCCCCCCGGCGGGGTGTAGACGGCCAGCCAGGCGAACAGGCTGGCCGTCGCTCCCTGGGTCTGGAGCATGCCGGGCCGTGCGATGGCGGGCGCCAGCGCCTGACCGCTCCAGGAGAGCAGATAGAGGCCCTGTCCGTTTCGCGCATGCTGCTGGGCTTCGGAGGCGTTGTGGGCGGCCAGCCGGTAGAGCGCCGGGTCGCCGTCCAGCGAGTAGAGGGCCAGCATCCATTGCAGGTAGATCGCGTCGTACTGCGGCCCGAAGTCCAATGTGAAGCCGAACCGGGTCAGGGCCGTGCTCTTGAGCCGCTCGGCCAGCGCGCATTCGGAGCTGTCGGAGGCCAGCCTGCAGAGGGTCGCCTGGGCGAAGATCAGGGGCCCCTCGATGTAGTCCACCGGGTTGGAGTCGAGGTTCGAGTCCACGTAGAGGCCTTCGCTGCCGAGCCCTCCGGTGTTGGCCCAGGCGAGGAAGCGCCGCGCCTGAGCGAGGTCGTAGCTTGATCCGCTCAGCTGGTAGAGGAGCGTCGCCAGCAACGTGTTGGAGGCCAGCGCCGCGCCGGCTTTGTAGGGATGATCGGTGTTCCACCACAGGCCCCCTGTGGACGGGTCCCAGCCGGCCCGGGCGACGTAGCTGAGCGCCCGCTGGGCGTCGCTGAGCCAGCGCCGGTTGCCGGTGGCCCGGTAGGCGTTGACGAACGCCAGGCCCCACCAGCCGTTGTCGTCGAACCAGGTCTCGGTGCCCGCTTCGCGGTCGCCGGGGTAGGGCGAGTAGCCGGGCACCGGGCGCAGGCCGCGGTTCAGATAGCGCTCGGCGCCAGTGGCGAACACGGTGAGCGCGTGACGGTGGGCGGCGGTCGGCGAGGCGAGGGCGATGGCGTCCTCGGACTCGAACAGCCCGACGATGTCCCAGATCGTCGCCAGCGGGTAGTGGGCGCCGTCGTTCAGCCGCGCGTCATACCAGCCCAGGTGCCTGTCGCGCCAGCTCCGCTGCGCTTGGGCGACGGCTCCTTCGGCCAGCGCCAGGTAGCCCCGCTGGACGCTGCCGAGCGGTTGCGCGACGGGGACGCGCGGCGCTGCGCCAAGCGCGGGCGAGGCTGGGACACCGGCGAGGGCGAGGCTGCAGGCCACGAGTCCCCAGAGCCCGGCGGTCGGTCTTCTCATGCCATCTGGAACCCATGGCAGGCGCGTGGGTAGCGCCGCGGGCTAAGTTGTAGGCCCCCATGAGCGCCGATCCTTTGAGCGCCCAACCGTCGGGCGGGCATGTGCCGAGCCAGCCCTCTGAACGGAGGGCCTGGCTGATCGCGTGCTCGCTGGCGCTCGCCGGGCTGGCCGTTCTGGCGGCCATCCTGAGCGGTGCCGTGGGCAGCTCGAGCGAACCGCTTCCCCCGCCGGTGCTGGTGCATGAAGCCACACCCGTCCCCGGAGCGGCCAGGCCGCCCGCGGCCGGCCAGGGGACGATCATCGCGCGGCCTACGGCCGCCCAGCAGCGGCTCGAGGCCACGCGCGTCGACGGCGCTCCGCTCGCTCACATAAGCCGCAGCTGGATGGCCGGCTTCTATCCGATCTACTCGACCGCCCAGGCGACCTTCGGCGTCAACTGGCTGCTGCTGGCCTCCATCCACATGCAGGAGACGGCTTTCTCGACGGCTCGGGGCACATACCACGGGCTCAACTTTGCCGGGTGCTGCGGCGGCCCGATGCAGTTCAACGTGACCAACGGCCCGGTCAGCACCTGGGACCTGGTGGCCAACTCCTACATCTACGCTCGCCGTCCCGCCTCCTATGGTCACGTGACCGCCCGCCATCCCTCGATCTACGACGACTTCGACTCGATCATGGCGGCCGCCCACCTGCTCTCCGCCGACGGTGGGGGATATGGCCTGGAAGCCGGGGCGTGGGACGCCGCCTATGACTACTACGGCCATGACGCCACCGGCGTCCTTTATGCCGACGAGGTCCTGGCGCGGGCGATCGGCTGGTCCCAGCGGGGCTTCTGCATCAACTGCGGCGTCCAGCCGGCGCTCCTGGCAGCCGTCCACGCCGCCTACGGAGCTCCGGTGGCCGCGGCGCTCGCGGCCGAAGAAGCCGTGGCTGCCCGGCACCGCAGCGGGCGGGCTCACAGGCATGCGGGCTGAGCAGAGCTCGACCGGCGCCCCGGGAGAAGGGCGCCGGTCGTGGTGCCTCTGCGTCCTCAGGCCTGGGCGATCAGCTCGCCGGCTACACGGTCGGTCGCGCCCCCGGTGCCGCCCAGCAGACGCCGGGAGAGCTGGGCGCGGCGGAAGTACAGCGGAGCGTCGTGCTCCCAGGTGGCCCCGATCCCGCCGTGCACCGAGATCATCGTGCGGGCCGCGTCGTCAAGCGCCCGGCCCGCCACCGAACGGGCCGCACTGGCCGCCAGCGGGAACTCACCCGGCGCGCCCTCGCGGGCCCAGCCGGCGTAGTAGAGCAACGAGCGCCCGTTCTCGAGCTCCCGCAGGACCTCGGTCAGGGAGTGCTTGACGGCCTGGTAGGAGCCGATGGCCCGTCCGAAGGTGAACCGCTCCTTGGCGTAGGCCACCGATACATCCAGGGCCGTCTCGACGCTGCCCAGGGACTCGGCAGCGATCAGCGACTGGGCCAGATACCAGGCTGCCGCCAGGGTCTCCTCGGATGCGCCCAGGACGGTCGCGGGCGCGTTCTCGAGCTTCACGTGCCCTAGCGAGCGCGTCGAGTCATAGCGCTCCACGGCCTCGATCGAGACGCCGGCCGCGCCGGCCTCGATCGCCACCCCGACAGGGTTGCCATCGAGGATCGCGACCCCCACCAGCAGGTCGGCTCCGGGTGCGTCGGGTACGAACCCGAGGCTGCCGCTGACCGTCACCTGCTCGCCGCTCGCGGCGGCCACCGGAGCGGGCCCGCGGGCGGAGCCGTGGGCCGGGTCGGCCGTCCAGCTCTGCTCGAGGTCGCCGGGGGGACTGACGGGCAGATAGGCGGCCCGCTTCGCGCCCGTTGCCAGCTCCTCGAGCATCGGTGCGCTCTCGGCAGCGGCGTCGAGGATCGCCGTGGCCGGCAGGTGCCCGAGCAGCGCCACGCCGGCGATGACTCGCCCGCACTCGCCCAGCACCAGCATGGCGTCGAAGGCGTCCAGGCCCGCTCCGCCGCTCTCCTCGTTGATCAACAGCCCCGGCCAGCCGGCCTCGCAGGCCGTCGGCCAGAGGTCGGGCATGGCGTCCTTGTTGCCGTCCAGCGCCTCGCGGGCGGCCTCCAGCGTCTTGAAGCGCGACAGCGCCCCGCGGGCGGCCTCGCGCAGGAAGACCTGCTCGTCTGAGAGGGACAGGTTCATGCCGCCGCTCCTTCCTTGGACCGCAGCTCGGAGAAGGGGATGCCCTTGTCCAGGCGCGGCTCGGGCGGCAGGCCGAGGACCCGCTCGCCGATCGTGTTGCGCAGGATCTCTTCGGTCCCGCCGGCTGACTTCAGGCCGGGCAGGAAGGAGATCATGTAGGCCCACTCGCTGTCCTGCGCGAGGGCGTCCGGGCCGATGACGTCGGCGATCAGATCGCCCGCCTTGATGGCACCGCCGACCAGCGTCACCTTCGCCAGACCCGCCTCGGGGCCAGGGATCTGGCCTTTCTGCAGGGCCGTCAGGGTGCGGTAGCCGGTGAAGCGGATGGCCAGCAGTTCAGCTGCCACCTCGCCCAGGCGATGGCGTACTTCGGGGTCCAGCCGGGCGTGCTCGTCGGCGGCGATGGCGCCGGCGAAGCGGGTCGAGTTGTAGCCCATCCCCTCGCTGCCCAGGCCGATCGTGACGCGCTCGAACATCAGCGTCGTCAGGGCCGTGCCCCAGCCGTTGCCGACCCCGCCGACCACCGAGCCGGCGTCCAGGGCGACATCGTCGAAGAAGACCTCGTTGAACTCGGCCTCGCCGGAGATCTGGCGCAGGCCACGAATCGTGACGCCCTCGGCGTCCATCGGCACGATGAACATCGTCAGGCCCTTGTGCTTGGGCACGTCGGCGTCCGTCCGGGCCAGCAGCAGTCCGAAGGAGGCGAACTGGGCGTTGGTCGTCCAGACCTTCTGCCCGGTCAGCCGCCAGCTGCCATCGTCCTGCAGGCGGGCCCGGGTCTGCACCGCCGCCAGGTCCGAGCCGGCCGCCGGCTCGGAGAAGAGCTGGCACCAGACCTCGTCGCCGTGAAGCAGCGGGGCCAGGTAGCGCGACTTCTGCTCCTCCTCGCCGTGGGCGATGATCGTCGGGCCGAGCATGCCGACGCCGATCCCGTCCAGGATGCCGGGCACCTGGGCGCGGGCGATCTCCTGGTTTGAGAGGACCTGCTCGATCGGGCCAAGGCCCTGGCCGCCGTACTCCTTGGGCCAGGTGAGGCCGGCGAGGCCGCCCTCGGCGAGCCTGCCCTGCCACTTGCGCCGGGCCGCGATGATCTCATCCTCATCCGTCAGGGCGCCGGGGCCCTGCAGGACGGGTGCTTCAGACTTGTGCTCCTCGAGCCAGCTGCGTACCTGTGCGCGGTATGCCGCCTGCTCTGGCGTGTCATCAAGATCCACGAATCTCTCCTTTGGCTGACTGGCCAGTCAATACTTCCCACGAACGATACGCCATGGGCTCGGGACGCCCGCCGCCGCATGCGCGCGGGCCCGGTCCGCGTCCGGCGATCTACCCGCCGGGCGGGATTTCGGGCTCGCTCACGTGACGCTGGTGGTAGACGTCGTAGAAGCCCCGGTCGAGCAGCTGTTTCGCCTGGGTGCCGGGCGCGTCTGAGTTCAGGACGATCGCACCCAGGCGCACGCCGCCACGTTCGGCTGTGGCGACGAGGCAGCGGCCGGCTTCTTCGGTGAAGCCCGTCTTCAGACCCGTCACGCCGGGGTATTTGTAGATCAGCAGCGGATTGTTGTTGTAGAGGTAGAGCTTTCCGCCCTTGATCGGGAAGGGCAGGACGGCGCCGTAGGTGCCCGCGACCCGGGCGATCCGCGGCTCGCTCAGGTCCATGTGGGCCAGCTCGGCCAGGTCGGCGGCGCAGGAGAAGTTACCCGCGTTGTAGTAGCCCGAGGGCGAGGAGTAGCGCGTGCAGCCCATGCCGAGCTTCGCCGCCTCGCTGTTCATGCGCGCCACGAAGGCCGTGACCGTGCCGGCGACGTGTTCGGCGAGCGCCACGGCCGCGTCGTTGCCGGAGGGCAGCAGCAGGCCGTAGAGCATCGTCTCGAGCTTGACGTGCTTGTGCAGCGGCAGGACCCCGACCTTCGAGCCGTTCGTGTCGATGGCGTTCTTGGTGATCAATACGCGGGCATTCGGGGGCGAGGAGCGCACCACGAGAAGCGCCGTCATCATCTTCGTCAGGCTGGCGATCCGGACCCGTTCGTAGGCGTGGCGCGCCCACAGCACCTGGCCGGTGCTGAGGTTGAACAGGATCCCGGCGCGGGGAGGGTGGTGGAAGTGGATCTGGACGGGGTCCTTGGACGGGTCGGCGATTCCCGCGAGGTTCAGTGATGGCTTTGCCAGCAGCAGGCCGTCGGCCGACAGCAGCGGCGCCCTGTGGACCGGTGGCGCGACGGGCTTGATGGCGGCAGCATGGCCGTGGCCGCCCGAGCCGCCGCCGGAGAGGACCGCGATCGCCCCGGCCGCCAGCGCCAGCAGCACGACGGCGAACCCGATCATCCTGTTGCGCCGCCGGCGCTCCTCCCGGCGCTGACGTCGCAGGCGGCTCTGGTCGGGCGTGAGGAATGGCGAGCCGCTCATTGCCGGGGAGGATTGCGCAGGGCCCCGACGATGCCGATGGCGAGCATGGCGAGGATGACACCCGAGATGAACGTGGCGGCGGTCACGCCCTGTTCGATCGCCGCGGCCACCGTCAGGAAGGCGAAGAAGGCGATGAACAGCAGGGCGATGCCCAGGACCAGCAGGCGCCTCATCTCCGGCGTCCGGGGGCCGGCGCGACGGGCCTCATCCGTGCAGGGTCCGTCCGTAGCCGGGGCCGACCTGCGGCGCGACCAGGCGGATCGTCAGCAGGCCGAAGGCGAAACCGCCGATGTGGGCGAAGTAGGCGACCCCTCCGCCGCCCAGCGGGCCGGCCAGTCCGGCCAGACCGAACCACAGCTGCTCGGCGAACCACAGGCCGAGCATGACGAAGGCCGGGATCTCGATGATCGTGACGAAGAAGATGATCAGCACGAGGGTCATGATGCGGGCCCGGGGATAGAGCACGATGTAGCCGCCCAGGACGGCAGCGATCGCCCCGGAGGCGCCCAGCGTGGGCTCCGTCGAGGAGGGATCCACGGCGGTCTGGGCGGCGAGGGCGATGAGCCCGCCGAGGAGATAGAACGCCACGTAGCGGCCGCGGCCGATCCGGTCCTCCACCGTCGGGCCGAAGATGGCCAGGAAGATCATGTTGCCGAATATGTGCAGGAAGCTGCCGTGCAGGAACATCTCGGTGAAGACGGTCATCCAGGTGGCCGGCTGGGGTTCGGCCTCGCCGAAGCCCCCGGGTGTCCCGGGTGCGCACTGGACTCCGCTCGGGGGGAGCACTTCCCCTTCCAGCGCACGGGCCAGATCGCAGTGCTCGCCCGGATGGGTCAGCTCGTAGGGGATGGCGCCGTAATGGACGGCGACCGTCTCTGAGGGCCCGCTCCAGAAGCTGCCGCCGTGGCGGATCTCGATCAGGTAGGCGATCACGTTGATCGCGATCAGGGCGATCGTGACCAGCGGGATGCGTCCCAGCGGGATGTTGTCTTTGAGCGGGAACATCGCGTCGTGCCCCCGCCTGGCGAGGGCGGCTCAGAGCGTACTTGCGCGACAGGAGGCCAGAGGCCCCTAGGCGCGGGCGGCCAGGGGGCCGATGCCGTCCCGGGACTGGCTGACGTGCTGGTCGGCGTGGTAGGAGGAGCGGACCAGGGGACCGGCGGCCACATGGTCGAAGCCGAGCGCGTAGGCGGCATCCTCGAGCGCCCTGAACTCGTCCGGGTGCCAGTAGCGGACGACCGGCAGGTGGCGCTCGGAGGGGCGCAGGTACTGCCCCACCGTCAGGACCTGGACGCCCGACTCGCGCAGGGCGCCGAACGTCTCGACCATCTCCTCGTGCGTCTCGCCGAGCCCCACCATGAGGCCGGACTTGGTCACGACCCGGCCCTGGCCCAGCTCGTGCGCGAGGCGCAGGACGCGTGTGGAGCGGGCGAAGGTCGAGCCGCGGCGGGCGACGCTGTAGAGGCGCGGGACCACCTCGACGTTGTGGTTGAAGACATCGGGGCGCTCGGCGATGACCTTGGCCAGCGGCATCTCCTGGCCCTGGAAGTCCGGAGTCAGGATCTCGATCTGGCAGTGGGGCGCCTGGCGGCGGATCTGGCGGATGACCCCCACGAAGGCGCTTGCGCCCTTGTCCGGCAGGTCATCGCGGTCGACAGAGGTGATGACGGCGTGGCGCAGGCCCATGCGGGCGATGGAGCGTGCCACCCTGGCCGGCTCGAGCGGGTCGTTCCAGGTCGGCTTGCCGGTCTTGACGTTGCAGAAGCCGCAACGGCGCGTGCACGTGTCACCCAGGATCATGAACGTGGCCGTGCCGCGCTCCCAGCACTCACCCACGTTGGGGCATGCCGCCTCCTGGCAGACCGTGTGCAGGTTCTCCGAGCGGATCAGCTCGGTCAGCTCGCGGTAGCGCTCCCCGCCGGGCGGCGGCACCTTGAACCAGGGCGGCTTTCGCTCGCGCAGCGGCCGCACCTCGCCGCCGAGAACTTTCAGGACATCCATCCCACCGGGGTTCGACCGTGACCGTGTGGCGCTCACGCCGGCACCGCCAAGCCGACGGGCCCCGCAGCAGCTCGCCCGGGGGTCCGCTCGATCCCCAGCCGGGCCGCCGAGACGATGCGCTGGCGCCGGCCGTGGGCGGAGCAGAAGCTGTGGGCGATCCGCTTGCGAAAGCAGGGCAGGCCCTCCGCGGAGGTGCCGCTGCGGGCGGCCTCGACGGCCAGGGAGGTCATTGACACATCGGGGAGCCCGCAGGCGATCACCCATGAGAAGGGCTCGAGGTCGTTCTCGACGTTGACGGCGAAGCCGTGGGTCGAGATGCCCCGGCTGACATGGACCCCCAGCGAGGCGATCTTTCGCTCCTGCACCCAGACGCCCGTGTAGTCGGGGCCATCCTCGGAACGCCCGCGGGCGCCGAGGCCCGTCTCGGCGAGCGCAGTCACGATCGCCCGCTCGGCCGTCCGCAGGTGGGCGATGACATCGTCCACGGCCATGATCGGGTAGCCGACCAACTGGCCGGGGCCGTGGTAGGTGATCCGCCCGCCACGGTCGGTTGGAACGACATCGATCCCGGCCGCCTCGTAGAACTCCGGGCCGAACGGCAACTCGCCGTTGCCCGAGCGCCGGCCACGGGTGTAGACGCGGGGATGCTCGAGCAGCAGCAGCATGTCCGGGAGCTCACCGGCCTGGCGCCTGGCGCGCAGGCCCTGCTGGATCTCGACTGCCTCGCGATAGGGGACCAGGCCCAGGTGGCAGACCTGGATCTCCTGCCGTGGCTCGGGGTCTGGGGCGCCGTTCATTGCACTGTAGAGAGCCTAGCGTCACGCATCTGACTCCCACGGTTCGCCGGCCCGCGGTCGGGTATCAGACACCCATTCCAGATATTCGCTCGTGGCGGGTGTCGATCCCAAGGAGGCCTCCGATGACGCATCGTAGAATTCTGATCACGGGGCTGGTGCTCGGCGCCCTGGCAGGACCGGTCGCCGGGGCCTCGGCCAGCGCGGGCTCGATCAAGGCGGCCGTCAGGAGCTACTCCTCGCGGATAGACGTGGCCGAAGGCGACGTCCTGACGGCGATCGGTACCTACAAGACGAGCCATGTCGCCGCCCCCGTCGAAGAAGCGATCGCCAAATCCGAGACCGTCCTCAGCGGCCTGCGCGCCAAGGTGGCCCGCCAGCCTGCTGCCAGACCGAGGGTGAAGAAGGCCCGCTCGCTGATCGTCAAGGGGCTCGGCACGCTGATCTTCTCCTACGGCAAACTGAAGACGGCCTACTCGCTGGATGCCAGCAACACCGAAGCCGCCAAGGCCGAAGCGACCAAGGCGCTGGCGGCGGTCAAAGCAGGACGCAAGGAGCTGCTCACGGGCGTCAAGCTGCTCGGCTGACGCCCGCGGCGCCGGCGGCGCAGCGCTACAGCGTGAGCGCCGCCGGGGCCTGCAGAAGCTCGCGCACGCGGGCCAGGAAATGGGCGGCTTCGGCGCCGTAGAGGATGCGGTGGTCGGAGACGAGCGTGAGGCTCATGGTGTGGCGCGCCACGATCTCGCCGTCGCGGACGACGGCGCGCGGTGCCAGGGCCCCGACCGAGAGGATCGCCGCCTGGGGCGGGTTGATGATGGCCGCAAAACTCGAGACCCCGTACATGCCCAGGTTCGAGACGGTGAAGGTCCCGCCGCCCAGCTCCGGCGGGGTGATCGAGCCGTCGCGTACCCGGGCCGCCAGCGCGCGGGTCTCACGCGCGATCTCCCCGAGCGACTTCTCCTCGGCGTCAAAGACGGTCGGGACGACCAGGGCTCCCTCGGCGGCCACGGCGACGCCCACGTTGATCCGCGAGTGCAACTGGACCTTGCCGTCGCGGTAGCTGCCGTTGGCCAGGGGATGCTCGCGCAGCGCCAGGGCCGAGGCCTTGACGACCATGTCGTTGTAGGTCGGCACGGCCTCCTCGCCGGTCGGTGCATGCTCGCCCGCCTCGCCCGGGTTTGCGATGCCCTTCAGCGCGCCGCGGAGCTTGACGCACTCCTCCATGTCCACCTCGATCTGCAGGGTGAAGTCGGGGATCGTCGCCTTGGACTCGGCCATCCGCCGGGCTACCGTCTGCTGCAGGCGCGAGAGCTCGACCTCGCGCGTCTCGCCCTTGGCCCGCGCGACCTCCTCGGGCCCCCGCGGAGGGGTGCCCGCCGGGCCCGCCGGCGGGGGTGGGGGTGCGGCCGCTGTGGGCGCCGGGGAGCCGGCCTGCGCAGATCCGATGACATCGGCCTTGACGATCCGCCCACCGGGGCCGCTGCCATGAAGCCCGTGCAGGTCGATGCCCCCCTCGCGGGCCATCCGGCGGGCCAGGGGGGAGGCCCTGACGCGCTCGTCCGTCTGCTCCTCCACGGGCGCCGGCGGGACGGCCGCGGGGAGCTCGGCGCCGGCCGGCGGGGCGTCGGGCGCGGCTGTCGTGGGCGCCTCGCCGGGACGCCCCTCTTTCTCTCCCTCTCCCTCTCCTCCCTCATTCCCGTCTCCGACTCGCGCGATCGGCGCGCCCACCGCCAGCGTGTCGCCCTCGGCGGCGATCAGCTGAAGGACCCCGGTCTGGTCTGACTCGTAGGTCATGTTGGCCTTGTCGGTCTCGATCTCGACCAGCTCCTCGCCGCGCTCAACGAGCTCTCCGTCGCCCTTGAGCCAGTGCAGGATCGTGCCCTCCTCCATCGTGTCCGACAGGCGGGGCATGACGATGACCCCGCCCATCAGGCCGGGCTCCGGTGCAGGCAGGCCAGGACGGAGGCGACGATCTGCGCCTCGTGCGGGTAGGCGATGTCCTCCAGCGGCTTTGAGTAGGGCATCGGCACGTCGGCGCCCGTGACACGCGAGACGGGGGCGTCGAGGTCGTCGAAGGCCTGTTCGCCGATCAGGGCAGCCAGGTTGGCGCCCACGCCCCCGTGGGGCCAGCCCTCCTCGACCGTCACGCAGTGGTTGGTCCGGCGCACCGAGGCCAGAATCGTGTCCAGGTCGAGCGGGCGCAGCGTCCGCGGGTCGATGACCTCCGCCTCGATGCCGTGCTCCTCGGAGAGCGTCCGGGCGGCCCGCTCGGCCGAGACGGCCATCCGCGAGATGCCCACGATCGTCACGTCCGAGCCCTCGCGGGCCGTGCGGGCGACGCCGAAGGGGACCAGCTCCTCGCCCTCGGGAACCTCCCCGCGAACGCCGTAGAGGGACTCGTGCTCGATGAAGACGACCGGGTTCTCATCGCGAATGGCGCTCTTCAAGAGGCCCTTCGCATCGGCCGCCGTGGCGGGGACGGCCACCAGCAGGCCGGGGACCTGCAGGAACATCGCCTCCAGGCAGTGAGAGTGCGTCGGGCCGAGCTGGTGGCCCGCGCCCTGTGGCATCCGCACGACCAGCGGCACGCTGGCCTGGCCGCCGAACATGTAGTGGATGTGGGCGGCATGGTTGACGATCTGGTCCAGGGCCAGCAGGGCGAAGTTGATCGTCATCAGCTCCACCACAGGGCGAAGGCCCGTCATCGCCGCACCGACGCCGATGCCCACGATCGTGTTCTCCGAGATGGGCGTATCGCGGACGCGCTGCTCGCCGAACTCCTCAAGCAGACCGTCGGTGACCTTGAAGGCGCCGCCGAACACGCCGATGTCCTCGCCCATCAGGATCACCCGCTCGTCGCGGCCCAGCTCCTCGCGCAGCGCCTGGTTGAGGGCCTCGCGGTAGCGCAGCTCTGCCATCAGGTTCCCTCGCCGGGCTCATGGCCGTCCTCGCCCGCCGCCATGGCCGAGGTCAGCTGCTGGGGGATCTCGTCGTTGGCCGCCTCCTGCTCGCCGGCGGGCGGCGCCTCGGCGCGATCCCCGGTCGTCTCGACCGAATACCAGCCCCGCGAGGAGTCGCCCAGCACGTAGATGTCGTCATAGAGCGACGACACCTCGGGAAAGGGCGAGGCCTCGGCGAAGGCCACGGCGCCGTCGACCCGCGCCACGGCCTCGGCCTCAAGCTGCTCGAGCTCGGGCTCGGTGATCCTGCCCTCCTGCACCAGCAGGGCGCCGTAGACGGCCAGCGGGTCGCGCTCGCGCCAGCGGGCGACCTCCTCCTTGGTCCGGTACTGCTCGGGGTCCGCCATCGAGTGTCCGCGGAAGCGGTAGGTGACCGCCTCGATCAGCACCGGCCGGCGCTCCTCGCGGACGCGCTCGACGGCTTCGCAGACAACCCGGTGGGTGTCCCGGATATCCATCCCGTCGCAGCGCATCCCGGGCACGCCCAGGCTCTCGCCCTTGCGCTGCAGGTCCGTGACCGCCGAGTGGCGGCCCAGGGCCGTGCCCATGCCGAACTGGTTGTTGGTGACCATGAACACCACCGGCAGCCGCCACAGGGCGGCGATGTTGAGCGTTTCGCCGAACGTCCCCTGGTTGGAGGCGCCGTCGCCGAACGTGCAGAGCGTCACCTCGTCGGTGCCCTTTTGGACACTGGCCAGAGCGATCCCCGCAGCGATCGGCAGGTTGCCGCCGACGATCCCGTATCCGCCCATGAAGCGCCGGGCCAGGTCGAACATGTGCATCGACCCGCCCCGGCCATGGCAGCAGCCGTCGACGCGACCGAACAACTCGGCCATGACGTTCTCCGGCGGCGTCCCCCGCACGATGGCGTGGCCGTGGGAGCGGTAGGTCGAGATGAGATAGTCGGTCTCGCGCAGCGCCCGGGCGCTGCCCACGATCGTGGCCTCCTCGCCGATCGACAGGTGCAGGAAGCCGCCCACGCGGGCCCTGGCGTACTGCTCCCCGGCCCGCTCCTCGAAGCGACGGATCAGCGTCATCGTCTCGAGCCACTCGCGTGAGGTCTGGGGAGGCTCGTAGTCCATCAGGACTCCACGGTACTCCAGCGCTCGCGGAACTCGTCCGCCTCGAGGCTCGACAGATCCGTTCGCAGCGCCCGCGCCAGTTTCGAGGCGGCATGCGGCGGGCGGTCCCAGAGCAGCAGTACTTCGCCCGAGTCGATCTCGACGATCTCCAGGTGATCCAGGCGGGTCGGATCGGCGAGGATCGCCGGTGCCCAGCCGCCGCGGGTGACGATCAGCCGGTAGGCGTCCCGGGCCCTCACAGCCGACCTGCTCCAGCCCGGAGGGCCGCGGCCGCCTCATCCAGCGCGCCCGCGCCCTGGAAGACCCTGTCGCCGACGCTGAGCGCCGGCAGCAGGGCAATGCCCAATCCGGCCGCCGCGGCCGTCCTCGCCGCCAGGGCGTCGGCGACCGTGCGCGACTCGGCACCCTTCAGGACGGCCGCCGGATGCATCTCGCAGGCCGCCCCCGCGATCAGGACGTAGTCGGGGTCATCGAGGGCGTGGCCGCCCGCGAATGCCTGACGGAAGGCCGCCTGGGCGAAGGGGACCGTCCGCCCGATCGACTTGGCATAGCTGGCCACCCGCATGGCCAGGGAGCTGTCGAAGGGAAAGGGCTCGGGCCAGCGCAGCCGCTGCAGGCCCAGTTCCTCCGCGCGGCGCTCGACGCCCTCCCTGAACGCCGGCGAGTCATCGACGGCGCCCCCTGTCAGCTGTTCGCCGAGCACCGGTTGCCACTCCGCCGCCTCAGGCAGGAAGTGCAGGATGCGCTCGGCCACCAGATAACAGCCGGGCCAGGCGAGGTCGAAGTAGAAGGATGCGGACGTCACGGGAAGAGCCTAGACGCCGTCCTTCAAGGCATCTGGAATGGTTCCAAATCGCCACGCGCGACCCTCGCGGCTCGCGTGGCGGCGAAAACTCAAACCAGCACTGGGAGACCGACATGAATTGTGAATCTGACGGGGGCCGGGCGCATGTTCGGAGACTGCGAATTGGGCCGACGGCGGCTGCGATCTCGCTCCTCTGCCTGCTTGGCTTGGCGTCCGACGCCAACGCGCAGACTGTCATCGTGTCCTCGGGAGGCCCGATGACCCACGCCTGCATCACCAGGGCCGGCCTGATCCGCGTCGCGAAGCGCTGTCAGGCGGGCGAGACCGCCATCGGCCTGAACATCGTTCCCCTCAGCGGGAGTACCGCGACCTCCAAGCAGAAGAAAAAGCCCAGCCTGCGTGGTCCGCGCGGCTTCCGCGGTGCCACCGGGGCGGCGGGGCCGGCCGGGCCGGTCGGGCCGGCGGGGCCGCAGGGCCTCCAGGGCCTCCAGGGTGTCCCCGGAACGGGATCGGCCGTCTCCTACACGGCAGGCAAGGGCCTCGCCCTGACGGGTACCGCATTCAGCGTGGACCCCACGCTCGTGAGCAACCTGACGACGGAATGCCCGGCGGGCCAGGCGCTGAGGAAGCTCAACGCGACCGGCGAACCGACCTGCGAAGTCCTCAGCCAGCTCGACGCCGTGACCGCGGGCAACGGCCTGGCAGCCGAAACCGCCAACAACACCACGGTCCTCTCGGTTCACGTGCCCCTGGTTCTGGGCGGGAGCATCACCGAAGCGGTCCTCTCAGCGAGAAACTACAAAGGCTCAGCCGTCGAAGCCAGCGGCGAATACATCGGTCTACTCGGGCGAAGTGCGACCTATCCGCTGGTCCTCACAGATCCGGCGGGAAACAACCTGATGTTCGTCGACGCCGCAGGAAACGTCTACTACCACGGCTCGCTCATCAAATTCTGAGCTGAGCCGGACGGGGCACCGGGCGGTCGGTTCTGCGACTGCCCGGTGCGTTGTCACCGTCAGCCGTGGATCAGCCAGCCATCGGCGGCCCGGCCGGCCTCCATCACAGCCTCGGAGAGCGTGGGGTGGCCGTGGATCGTGCGGGCCAGCTCGGGGAAGCCGCCCTCGAGCGCGCGGATGTTGACGAGCTCCTGGATCAGCTCGGTGGCCCTTGAGCCCACGATGTGCCCGCCCAGCAGCTCACCGTACTTGGACTCGCCCACGACCTTGACCAGGCCCGTACGGTCGCCGTAGACGGTCCCGCCGCCGACGGCCCCGTATGGGACCTTGCCGACGACCACGTCATAGCCCGCGTCCCTGGCCTGCTGCTCGGTCAGTCCGAATGAGCCGACGTTGGGTGTGCAGAAGGTCGCCCGCGGGATGTCCACATAGGAGATTGGGTGCGTCTGCAGCCCCGCGATGGTCTCCGCCGCGATGATGCCCTCATCCGATGCCTTGTGGGCCAGCGCCGGGCCGGGCACCAGGTCGCCGATCGCATAGATGCCCGCGCGGCTCGTCCGCATGGCGCCGTCGACCTTGATCAGTCCGCGCTCGTCCGTCTCGACCGAGGCCTCCGCGAGTCCCAGGCCGGAGATGTCAGAGCCGCGGCCGGCCGCGATCACCAGGTAGTCGAACTCGCCCTGCTCCCCGCCGTAGGAGAGGCTCACACCCGAGTCGCTCTGGGAGACGTCGGTGACGGGCGTGCCGGTGTGAACCGAGATGCCCTGTTTCTTCAGCCCCCGCTCAACCAGCCGCGAGATGTCCGCGTCCTCGCTGGGCAGCACCCGGTCGAGCATCTCGATCAGCACGACCTCCGAGCCCAGCCGGGCGAAGCCGGAGGCAATCTCCGCACCGGAGGCACCGGCGCCCGCAACTGCCAGTCGGGCCGGCAGCTCCTGTAGCGCCCAGGCCTGCTCGGTTCCGAGGATCCGGCCACCCAGCTCGACCCCGGGGATCGCCCGCGGCACCGAGCCGGTCGCAAGGATGATCGAGCCGGCGCCGATCACGTCCTCGCCGACCTTCACGCCACCGTCGGCCGTGATCGAGGCGTCCCCTTCGATCAGGTCGATCGAGTTTTTCTTGAACAGGCCGCTGACACCCGAGGTGAGCGTGTGAACTACCTTCTCACGCCGGGCCTGGACGGCCGGATAGTCGACCTCGACCGAGCCCACGGTCAGGCCGAAGTCCTTGGCCTCGTTGATCTCGCTCAGGAGGTCCGCGGAGCGCAGGACCGCCTTGGCGGGGATGCAGGCGTAGTTCAGACAGCGCCCGCCGACCTTGTCGCGCTCGACCACGGCCGTCTTCAGGCCGAGCTGAGCGGCCCGGATCGCGGCCACGTAGCCGCCCGGGCCGGACCCGATCACGACGCAGTCATAGGAGCTCTCGGCCATCGGCTCGCAGCCTATCGAAGGCGATCGGGTTCTCCCGCCTGGATCCTGCCCATGACCCGCACAAGCTTCCAGAACAGCCAGCCGCCGAGGCCGACGGCCACCAGACAGCCGGCCGCTGCCGGGATCGTCTCGGCCACCACCAGGGCCAGCGAGGTGACGAGGATCTGAAATGCCAGCAGGGCCTCGAAGCCGAGGACTGCCCAGTAGCGCACTCGGTACATGCCGCCCGCCAGCAGCGAGAGCAGGCAGGCCAGGAAGACGGCTCCCGGCAGCGAGCCGCCGTTCTTGGAGAGGTCGTGGACGCTCAGCGAGGAGACGATCACCCCGATCGCCAGCAGGCCGGCGACCGCCACGGCCACCTGCAGTGCCGGCGGCCGCTCCCCCTCGGCCAGCGGCAGCAGACCTGCCCGGGCTCGCTCGTCGCGCTCGCTGCTCACGGGCCGAAGTCTGGCAGGCATGCCATCCGGCCCGGCCGAGCTCAGCCGAGGATCTCGATCGTCCCGTTGATCGTCGCGGCGTGCAGGGTCGATATGTAGTGGTAGATGCCCGCACGTGTCAGACGCACCTTGAACGTCCCCCCTGCTCCGAAATTCGCCGAGGCGAACGACTGCGGCCCGCTGTGGCTCGTCACGTTGTCCTCGCCCGGGTCTTCGCTGTGCCATTCGATCGTCGTTCCCGCCCTCGCCCTGACCACCTCGGGATCCACGGTGAACTCCCGGTAGGTGATCCGCACGAGGCCCGATCTCACCGGTGCCGACGGGGAGGGCGCCGCATAGTGGGGTTTGGCGTTGAACGTCAGTTTCGAGCCGGGCTTGGCGGGAGTTGTCTTGGGCCTCGCAGGGGTCGCCGCGGCGCCCGTGTCAGGTGTACTCGTCGAGCCGCAACCGCCAACCAGCAGGCCGGCGCAGACAAGCAGCAGGATGGCTCCGCGCATGCCCTCACGATCTCACACCGCACCAGTGGCGTTGCCGCTGTGCGCCTAGACTGGCCCGTCCATGGCCGTACGCCACTTCCTCACAGGAGCCGAGCTCAGCGCCGCCGAGCTGGCGGCTCTGCTCGACCGCGCGGCCGAGCTCAAGCGCAACCCGCTCGGCTCGAGCCTGCTGGCCGGCCGCAGTGTCGCGCTGATCTTTCAGAAGCCCTCGACGCGCACGCGCGTGTCCTTCGAGGCGGGGGTCAGCGAGCTCGGCGGCAACCCCCTGGTGCTGCGCTCGGATGAGATGCAGGTCTCACGCGGCGAGGCGCTGCGCGACACCGCCCTGGTCCTGTCGCGTCATGTCGCCGCCATCGGACTGCGGACCGGCCCCGACGAGACGCTCCAGGAGCTGGCCCGCTATTCCGAGGTGCCCGTCATCAACATGCTCAGCGCCCTGCACCACCCCTGCCAGGCCCTTGCCGACCTGTTGACGCTGCGCGAGGCCTACGGCTCGCTGCAGGGCCTGCGCCTGGCCTATGTCGGCGATGGCAACAACGTCGCCCGCTCGCTCGCCCTGCTCGGCCCGCTGGCCGGACTGGACGTGGCCATCGCCTCGCCCGAGGGCTACGCCCTCGAGGACGAGCCGCCACGCGCCGCGGGTGCGACGGGCAGCGTCCAGCTCTACACCGATCCGCAGGAGGCCGTGGCGGGCGCCGGCGCCGTCTACACAGACGTCTGGGTCAGCATGGGCGACGAGGGGACGGCCGAGCACCGGCGCTCGGCCCTGCGCGACTACCGGATCGACGATGCCCTGCTCGACCAGGCCGCGCCCGGTGCCTTCGCCATGCACGATCTGCCGGCCCATCCGGGCGATGAGATCACCGCCGAGGTCCTCTATGGCTCCCGCCAGCGGATCTGGGACCAGGCCGAGAACCGCCGCCACGCTCAGAAGGCGCTGCTCGAGCTGCTCGTGGGACCGGCATGAGCACGGCGCCGCCGCAGGCTCCCCGGCCCCAGCGCGGCGACGAGCTCGAGCTGACGATCGACTCGCTGGCCTTCGGTGGGGAGGGCGTGGCCAGGCTCGGAGATCACGGTTACGTCGTCTTCGTCGCCGGGGCCATCCCCGGGGACCGTGTGAGGGCGGTCGTGCACAAGCGCAAGCGCTCCTATGCCCACGCCCGCACGCTCGAGGTGCTCCAGCCGAGCCCCGAGCGGATCGCCCCCGTGGCCGATCACCCCGGCGTGGCATGGCAGGTCATCCCCTACGAGCGCCAGCTCGAGATCAAGCACGGCCAGGTCCGCGAGGCGCTGGAGCGGATCGGGCACCTCGAGGGCTTCCAGCTCGAAGAGATCGTGCCGGCCCTGGAACAGTGGCGCTACCGCAACAAGCTCGAGTACTCCTTCGGCAACACGCCGGCCGGCGGGCTCGTCTGTGGCTTTCATGCTCCCGCGGGGGCCAACGAGGTGCTGGCCATGGAGGACTGCATGCTGGCTTCGGAGCTGGGCAACCGAGCCCGGCGCCTGGCAGCCGAGTGGTGCGCCGCCCAGGGCCTCACCGCCTGGGAGCGCGGCCGGCGGCGAGGGCCGCGGGACGCCGCCCCCGACGGAGCGGACGCCGGCGGGGAGCCAGCGGATGGCGCCGAGGCGGGCGCCGCGCCGCGGGCCCGCGGCGAGCGGATCGGCCCGGCGCCGGACGGGCGGGTGCGGCTGCGCAACCTGGTCGTCCGCGAGGGCAGGCGCACGGGCAAGCTGCAGGTCAGGGTCGTCACGACCGACGGCGAGTTCGAGGCCGGCGAGCTGGCGCAGGCGCTCTCGGCCGGGCTCGGCGAGAGCCTGCACGGCGTCCTGTGGTCGCGCTCGGACCGTCCCGCGGAGACCACGCAGGGCGGGGAGACCGAGCTCGTCTGGGGTGAGGCCGAGCTGCCGGAGCGCCTCGGCGAACTCGACCTGCGGATCTCCGCCGAAGCGTTCTTCCAGACCAACACGGAGATGGCCGAGGTGCTCTACGGCCTGGCCGGCGAGTATGCGGCGCTGGAGGGTTGGGAGCGGGTCTATGACCTCTACTGCGGTATCGGCTCGATCGCTCTGACGCTGGCGCCGCGGGCCGGGGAGCTGTGGGGCATAGAGCTCGTCGAGCAGGCTGTCGCCGATGCCATCGCCGGTGCCCGGCGCAACGACATCACAAAGGCCCGGTTCTTCGCCGGGGACACCCGTCTGGCGCTTCCCGAGCTGCTCGAGAAAGCGGGCCGGCCCGACGTGATCGTCGTCGACCCGCCGCGGGCCGGGCTCTCCAAGAAGGTCGTCCACCGGATCATCGAAGCCTCCCCCAAGCGGATCGTCTATGTCTCCTGCAACCCCACGACGCTTGCCCCCAATGCGGCCGAACTGGTCGAGGCAGGCTGGGTGCTGCGGCGGGTGCGCCCGGTTGACATGTTCCCGCAGACGCACCACATCGAGTGCGTCGCGGTGTTCGAGCGGGGGTAGCCGCCCGCCCGGTGGTTAGCCTGCGCTCCCTCGCTCACACACCAAGCAATCTGGGAGAACGAAAATGAAGAGACCATCTCCGGCCTTGGTCGTCGCCGGCATAGCCCTGTTCGTCTCGCTCGGGGGCACCGGCTATGCGGCCTCGCAGCTGCGACCGGCTGCAACCGCTGCCGCGAGCAAGCACAAGGCGGCGCCGCTCACCTCCAAGCAGGTCAACAAGTTGATCGCCGTCTACGTCGCACACCATCACATCGGCGCCAGGGGCCCTCAGGGCGCGACGGGCGCCCCCGGAGCGACAGGCGCCACCGGCGCCACCGGCGCGACCGGCGGCAAAGGCCCGCAGGGTCCCGGTGCACAGCGGATCGACGAGCTCCAGTTCGGTGAAGTCAAAGACGCCAAATTCGCCACCCTGGGCCCGTGGACGCTGAGCATGACGTGCGCTGCAACGGGGGTTGAAGTGGTGATCAACGGCCCGGGCGTCATCAGCTACACGGAGAGTCTCGGCGCCTTCAACAAAACAGCCGCCACGGCGAACAACAGCGGAGGTGCGGACGGCTTCACCAGCGCCATCGGCAACGGCAACCAGCAGGGCATCCACGCCTTCCTCACCTCGGGCACCACGATGGAGGATCTGAGCCTGGAGATCAGCGCCGCCGAAGGACCCCAGACGTGCGAGGTGCTGGGGGACGCGATCCCGGCCTCCTGATCGGCAGGGCACAGGCTGAGGGGACGACACCGGCGGCGCCGAATCCGGGCGCCGCCGGGAGCAGCTGCTCGGTGCGATCCAGATCCCTCGATAGTCTGCGGGCGTGCGCGCCGCCACCATCCGCGAGCAGCAGATCGTGATCGAGGAGCACCCGGATCCGGTCCCCGGCAGCGGCGAGGTTCTCGTCCGGGTTCACGCCGCCGGGCTCAACGGCGCCGACATGATGCAGAAGCGGGGCCTCTACCCCGCGCCGGCCGGATCGCCGCAGGACATCCCCGGGATGGAGTTCGCGGGCGAGGTCGCGGCACTCGGCCCGGGCTCGGAGCGCTTCGCAGAGGGAGATCGCGTCATGGGTATCGTCGGCGGCGGCGCCCAGGCGGAGCTGGTGGTGGCACACGAGCGGATCCTGATGTCGGTCCCCGAGGGCCTGGAGTGGCCAGCCGCCGGGGGCCTGGCGGAGGTCTTCACCACCGCCCATGACGCCATCATCGTCCAGGCCGGGTTGCGCAGCGGGGAGCGCCTGCTGGTCCACGGCGGCGCCGGGGGCGTCGGCACGGCAGCCATCCAGCTCGCCCGTGCCGCCGGTGCGAGCGTCACGGCGACAGTCCGGCGGCCCGAGTCCCGCGATCAGGTGGCGGCGCTCGGCGCCCACGTGATCGCGCCCGAGGACTTCGCCGCGCACGGCCCCTTCGACGTGATCCTCGAGCTCGTCGGCGCCCCCAACATGCCCGAGAACCTGCAGGCGCTCGCCACCGGCGGGCGGATCTGCGTGATCGGTGTCGGCGGGGGCGCCAAGAGCGAGCTGAACCTGCTGGCCCTGATGGGCAAGCGCGCGCGCATCCACGGCTCCACACTTCGCGCCCGGCCGCTGGAGGAGAAAGGGATGACAGCTCGCCTGATCGAGCACCAGGTCCTGCCGCTGTTCGAGCGTGGCGAGCTCACCGTGCCGCTAGCCGAGACGTTCGAGCTCGACCGGGCCGCCGAGGCCTACGAGCGCTTCGCGGCCGGCGGCAAGCTCGGCAAGATCGTCATCACTCCCTAGCGAAGCTCAATAGGGAGGCTGGGCGGCATACCAGTCGCCGAGCACCCGGAAGGCGGCCCAGAAGTCGCGCTTGGCGTCCTGTTCGTCCAGCGACTCGTCGATGTCGGGCACGTAGAGGGCGTCCATCGACGGCGTCAGCTGCTGGATCTCCCTCAGCAGCGGGCCGAGCGGCCGGGCAAGCGGGATGTCCATCTCGTTGAGCACCGCCAACGCCTCCTCGCCCATCACCACGACGATCTTCGGCTGCACGATCGCCAGCTCTTCCACCACGCGGGCGATGCAGGCGAAGTCGGCCAGCGACGGGTCCGACAGCGGACACTTGACGCAGAGGGTCCCGTAGACCGCCAGCGGGTCGATCTGCAGGCGCTTGAGCGACTTCATCACCGCTCCGCCGGCGCGACCGTAGAAGGCGACGCCCTCCTCGACCTCCGAAGGGACGGCCGAGTGCTTGAGCAGCATGATGTCGGCCTGGGGATGACCGGAGCCGAGTACGGGCATGAGGTTGCCCCGCGGGCAGTGCGGGCAGGACTGCAGCTCCCTGGTCAGGGTGTTCAGCTCGCGGATCGCGCGCTCCAGGTACTTCTCACGAATCTCGTCATCGGTCACGGGCATCGGTCCCGAGGGATTTGACGGTGCGTCGTCTTGTCCTTGACGATGCATCAACAGTTGCGCCCGGTCAGCTCACCATCTAGGAACGGCTGCCGGTCCCGTGGGCGCGACGCAGGCGCCTCAGACGCCGGGCCTTGCTGGCGCGCCGCGCCGAGCGGGGGACCGCGCGGGTCTGCAGGAACTTGAGAGCCTGGACGTAGAACAGCGATGAGGGACGGGTCAGGATGTCCGCCTCGCGCAGCGACTGCAGGAACTCCTCAGGGCCGTCGAAGTCGTGCATCCTTATCCGCACCGAGCCAAGACCCTGGGCGACATGGGAGTCAGAGCCGGCACCGGCCACGATCCGATACTTGGCCGCAAAGCGGGCCGCCTCGTCGTTGAACGAGCTGATCGCCACGCGGGGGTTGAAGACCTCGATCGCGTCGATCTCCCCGAGGATCGGCAGCAGGTGCTCGTAGTCGGGCACCGAGTGCATCCGGTCGAAGGGATGGGGCACGTAGACCAGGCCGCCCTGGCGCTTGATCTCCGCCACCGTCTCGGCCAGGCTCAGCCCGCGCGGGATCTTCTCCTTCAGGAACAGTCCGATCACCTCGCCCTGCCCGGCCGTCTTGACCTCCTCGCCCACGATCACCTTGACGTCGTACTCGGCCGCCTTCGCCTGGGCGTCCAGGGCGCCGGAGACCTCGTTGTGGTCGGTCACGGCGATCGCCCCCAGGCCCTGTTCACGGGCAGTCGCCAGCAGCACCTCGACGGGCGTGGCACAGTCGCCCGAATGGTCTGTGTGCATGTGCAGGTCGACCTCGATCAACGGCCTGGCAGCCAGGCGCCGGCGCAACGTCGCGTTGCCGGCCGTGGGGTGGCGCCGGGCCGCCAGCTCGCCGTAGAGCAGCTCGAGCTTCCCGGCCGCATGCTCGTCATCGGCGAGCAGCCGGTAGTCGCCCGGGAAGTGCCCGGCCATCAGCTCGGCTGTCGCCTTGGTGCTGGCCGTGCGCGCGTCCAGGCGCCCGAACAGCCCCTCGACGAAGCGCCGCGCGAGCACCGTCGAGAGCAGCCGCTCGGCGGAGGAGTGAAACGATCCGACGTTCAGCGCGCGCGAGTGGCGCAGGGCCGCCGTCGATGTGGAGGGTGCGAACGGCTCGTGGACGTGGACGAAGTCGAGTTCCACGCTGCCAAGCAGTTCCTCGATCGTCCGCGCCACATCGATCGGCAACGCCGGCGGGCGCCGCCGTCCGCCGCCGGCGAAGTCGAGCACCTCACCGACCGCGATCACACGCGGCTCACCGCGGTCGGTGCCCTCGAGCAGCCGCTCGGGCGCGCCGCGCGCCGCGCGCAGCTCGCGCCGCGAGGCGCGCACGCGCTCCTGCGAGCGCGAGGGCGCCAGCACGAGCACCCTGTGCCCGCGCTCGGAGAGGGCCCGCGCGACGCGGCCGACGTGGGCGTTGACCTCGTTGTCCTCGGCCTCCCACGGATAGGGCGTCACGTGGGCGATCGAGAAGGTGGGTGCCATCCGGCGTCGATTATCTCGCGCGGCGGGGTGGCGCGGGGCCCCCCGCCGCGGGCGTGACTACTTCCCCGCTGCCGCGCGTTTGCGGGCGGGGGCTTTGCGGCCCTTTGGTTTGGTCAGCGGGCCCCTCTTGTATTTGGCGATGAACGTCTCGGTGTCCCGCCTGGCCTGGTCGTCGGGGCGCTGGTTGTGCGGCGACTTCATCAGGTAGGAGGAGGGGCCGTCGAGCTGGCCGCCGATGCCGTTGTTGAGCGCCAGCTTGCAGCAGCGGACGGCGTCGATGACGATGCCGGCCGAGTTGGGCGAGTCCCACACCTCGAGCTTCAGCTCCACGTTCAGCGGCACGTCGCCGAAGGCCTGGCCCTCGACACGGATGTGGGCCCACTTTCGGTCGGTCAGCCACGGCACGTAGTCAGAGGGCCCGATGTAGACGTCGGACGCCGGGAGCTTCTCGTCCATGATCGAGGTCACGGCGTTGGTCTTGGAGATCTTCTTGGACTCCAGCCGCTCGCGCTCGAGCATGTTGTAGAAGTCCATGTTGCCGCCCACGTTCAGCTGCGAGGTGCGCAGCATCTTGACCCCGCGGTCGGCGAACAGGCGGGCGAGGTTGCGGTGCACGATCGTTGCGCCGACCTGGGACTTGATGTCGTCGCCGACGATCGGCAGTTTGGCCGCTTTGAAGCGCTTGTCCCAGTAGTCCTCGCGGGCGATGAAGACGGGAATGCAGTTGACGAAGCCGCAGCCGGCCTCGAGCACCTGCTCCACGTACCACTTGGTCGCCTGCTCGGAGCCGACGGGGAGGTAGGAGACGACCACGTCGGTGTGCGTCTCCTTGAGGATCTTGACGATGTCGGCCGTCTCGCCGGGCGCCTTTTTGATCTTCTCTTTGAGGTACTTGCCGAGGCCGTCGTGGGTCATGCCGCGGTAGACGGGCACGCCGAGCTTCTTGGGCACTTTGGCGAACTTCATCGTGTTGTTCTGTCCAGCCCAGATCGCTTCACCGAGGTCCTTGCCGACCTTGGTCGAGTCGATGTCGAAGGCGGCTGTGAATTCGATGTCTCGGATGTGGTAGCCACCGAGGTCCACGTGCATCAGGCCGGGGACCCGCTCGGAGGGATCGGCGTCCTTGTAGTAATTGACGCCCTGCACGAAGGCCGAGGCGCAGTTGCCGACGCCGACGATGGCGACGCGGACCTTGTCGGACTGGTAGCGCGCGGCGCCGTTCTTGGAGGCTGCGCCGTTGGTCGCGGCGCTTCCGTTTGAGTGCTCCTTGATCACGAGTGCGATGTCCTTTTGCGGGGGCGCGAAGGCCCGGTCGAGGGGGCCTGCAAGGCCTCCCTGCTTCTCAGGGGGACGACCGGCGAGGGACCGGACCGTCGGGAGAGACTACTCCGCCGCGCCGCGAAGGTCACACGGCGAGCTGGCTGTGCACATGCCAGATCCGCTGCCCGACTGTGATCACGCTGAGCCCCGCCAGGACGTAGACGGCCGGCTCGAGCAGCTGGAAGTTGCCCAGCGAGGCACCGCGCGCGAACAGGAGACCGATCGAGAGGATCACGACGCGCACCGGGCGGGTGGCGATCCCCACCTTGCACTCGACCCCCAGCGCCTCGGCCCGGGCGCGGGTGTAGCTCACCATCAGCGAGGCCAGCACAGCGATGACGACACCGGCGGCGGCCACGCGGTTGTGCTGCAGGGCGAAGTAGCCGGCCACAGCCGTAAGGACGATGCCCTCCTCGATGCGGTCGAGGGTCGAGTCCAGGAAGGCGCCGAATGGGGTGCCCTTGCCCGACATGCGCGAGTAGCGTCCGTCGAGCGTGTCCATGATCGAGCCGATGATGAACGCCAGGCCGCCGAGGAAGAACAGCCGCTGCCAGACCAGCACGGCCGCCACGAGGTTCAGCGCGAAGCCAGTCAGCGAGATCGCGTTGGGGGTCAGCCGCGACTCGATCAGCCGGTTGCGGACCAGCTCGCGCCGCTGGCCGGAGCCGATGGGCGCGCGCACGGGGCGCCGGCCGGATGGTCTCGTGCCGCGCCGTGCACGGCGCGATGGGGCGTGCTGCCTGGGAGGCATCGGCGGAACGCTAACCGCTCGCCGTGAGCCGGGGCGCCGAAACGCGCGAGAACTGCCAGGCGCCGGGCCGTGCGCGAGCAAGCCAGGTCGCCCCGTAAGCGGACAGCCCGGCCGTCAGTGCGCCGAGCAGGGCGTCGATCAAAAAGTGGTTGGCGGTGACGATGATCACGAAGGCCATCAGGAACGGATACAGCGACCAGAGCACCTTCAGCGGCCGCGGCTTCACCAGGCGTGCAAGCGTCCAGCCGATCATCAGAGCGAAGGCGACGTGCATCGACGGCACGGCCGCATACAGGTTGGTCAGTGCGTTGGCCGAGGCGCTGGCGCTTGAGACATGCAGCCCCGTCACGTCGGCGACGGTGTCGATGAAGCCCCACTCCGGCAGGAAGCGCGGGGGGGCCGTGGGGAATGCGACGTAGCCGACCAGCGCGATCATCATCCCGATCATCAGCATGTTGCGGACGAAGTAGAAGCTGCCGTTGTGGCGCAGGTAGAGGTAGACCAGGGCTGAGACGGTGATGGTGGTCTGCGCGTTGATGTACCACCAGCTGGCGATCAGCATGACCGCGTGGCTGCCCGAGGCCCACGCCTGGATCGAGGGCTCGACGAACAGGTGAAGTCCGCGCTCGAACTTGATCAGGTCTTCCGCATGGGCGAAGGCGACATTGGCCTGGCTCTCGACGACGCCACGTACGAGCCGATAGGCGAGGTATGCGGCGGCGAAGAGTGACACCTGCCGCAGCGCGTCGAGCCAACCATGCGGCAGGACGCGCGCCTGCAGGAGACGAGCGCGAGCGACCATCGCCCGACAGCCTAGACGATCGCTCATCCGCAGCGCCGACCGTGGTCGATGACACGGGACAGCGAGAAGTGGATGACGAGGTGAACGAAGCCCGCCCTGCGGGCTTCCACAAGAGTCCATCCGCCGGGTGCTTCGGCGACGCAGCCGGCGCCGCCCGTTACGGCCCAGTAGGGACTGAAGCGCAGGCGCGCCTCATAGCTCCCCGGTGCCGGCACCGACAGGGTGAAGGACTCACTCGACGCGGCCCTCATGACGGCCGGCGCCTGGGCCAGGGGCGTGGGATCGGAGACGGCGAACAGACGCCAGTGGCGCGAATGCCAGATCTCATGCAGGTAGGCGCCCGAGCCCGAGCGCGGATCGAGCAGCAGCGCCGCCTCGGCCTTGGCGGAGTAGTCAAGCGAGGAATCGCCCAGGGCCACGTAGGAGACCGCCTGCCGCGCGAGCCAGCTCCGGTAGCTGGCCGCATCCAGCGCTTCGCTGCCATAGAACAGGCCGTTGCGGCCGCGGTCGAGCTGGCGCTCCCAGCCACGGGCCAGCATCACGTGCGGAGCCACCCAGCGGGCCTCCCAGTGATCGACCGTGGCGACGACCTCGATCCGCGCCGGCCGGGCGCCATAGCCGACGCCCAGGGCCCTCAGCTCGCTCAGCAGCGGCTGGTAGTAGGGAGCCGCCACAGCCGGATCGCCGGTCGCGGCGACGAAGTCGGTGACCGGCGCGTTGGCCTGCCAGTAGAACAGGAACGGGCTCAGGACCAGCAGTGCCCGCAGGCGACTGTCGCGCAGCGTGCCGCCGGCGAGCGCACAGGCCGCCACGGGGCCGGCCAGCAGTGCGCCGAGCCGGTCGGCGTTGCCGCCGACGGCGCTGGGGATGGCAAAGGCGCCGATCAGCACGAGGGCATAGAGGCCCGCGCCGATCCGCAGCGCGCGCTGCTCGCGTGGCACCGCCAGGGCGACGATGAGCACGCCCGCCAGCGCCGGGTAGAAAGCCGAGGCGACGAACGGCTGGGTGCCCCCTTCGGGGAAGACGATCGTCAGCAGGCCGATCGGCAGGAGGGCGGCAAGGCACAGCGCTGCGGGCCGCAGGCGCTCCGCGCCCGCCAGCGTCCAGGCGAGCATGGCGAGCGCCAGGAACGCGCCGGCCACGGGACTGGCGAGGCTCGTCAGCACACTCACCGCGAGCGCCGCGGCGAAGCGCCCGCGCCGGGCCAGCAGCAGCGCGGCGAGGCCGACGGCCAGCCCGAGGTCGAAGGGGACCCGGCTCGAGAGCAGGCTCACCGAGGCGCCCACCGCGAAGAACAGCCCCGCGAAGCGCTCCGCCCGCGCGTTGAAGCGGCCGTCGATGAGGGGCACGAAAAGGGCTGTGGCGGCGACCATCGAGAGCGCCGCCAGAAGCTGCGGGCCGATCAGCGCGCCCAGCGCCGGGGCCAGCATCGAGTAGGCCGGCAGGTGGTGCCCGGCGTACCACGAGTTGTCCCACAGCGAAAAGCCCACCTGCGAGAAGAGATGGCTGCGGTAGCTGGCCGCCGCCAGGTCGGGGCTCTGCGGGGCGATGATCAGATAGATGACTGCCAGCGCTGCCGTCAGCGTCCACGCGGGAGCGCGGCGCAGCAGGCTCACCGGGCGGCCAGGAAGTCCGCCACCCGGTCGATCATGTCGGGCCGGTCGATCCAGCCCCAGTGGCCCGCGTCGGGATACTCGGCCAGCTCCGCCGAGCCCAGCGCGGCGGCGTAGTCGCGCCCGAAGCGGGCGGGGATGTATGGATCCTTCACGCCCCAGACCACCAGGGCGGGCATGCGCAGCTCGCCGAGACCGCGGCCGGCCGCCTCGAGCACCTCCGGCGGCGAGGAGCGGTACAGGCGCAGGATCGCCCGCGAGGTCCCCTCATCGAAGTTGTCCATGACCGACTCGACCCAGGCCTCGGGCAGCGGCCCCGGCGTCGCATTGGCCTCGCGCGAGGCCAGGCGGGCGGTGAACCTGTATGTCGTGCCCATGGCGAGCTCGCCGAGCACCGGGGTGCGCCAGATGCGCGCCGTGCGGTGCCACCGGTAGCCCGCCAGGAAGGGGACGGCGTTGATGATCACCAGGCGCTCGATGCGCTCGGGGTGGCGCTGGGCGAAGGCCAGGCCGACGGCACCCCAGTCATGAACCACGAGCTTGACCCGCTCGACCCCGACATGGGCCAGGAAGACCTCGATGAAATCGGCGTACTCCTCGATCGTGTAGCGCAGCGATCCCGGCTTGCCCGAGCGGCCGAAGCCGGCCAGGTCGGGGGCCAGGCCGCCGGTGCGTTCGAGGAACGGCTGCCAGTCATCGGAGTTGGTCGGGACGCCGTGCAGGTAGAGGGCCGGCGTCCCCTCGCCGGGGACCGGGGCGCTGCGCCAGAACAGCGGCAGCCCGTCGTGCGGGCTGCCAGGAGCGTCGATCTGCTCGAGGTGGTCGCTCGGGGCGGGCACGCGGCGAGGATATAGGCGCCCGTGCTCGCGTAGTCGCGGCGGGGTACGGTGGGGCGCGTGAAGGGACAAGGCTCTGCGCGCGCCGCGGCGCTCGCCTGGGCGGCGCCGGAGCGCCGGCGGGTGTTGCGGGTGCGCGACCGGCTGCGGGAGGTCTACGGCGTGCCGCTGATCGCACCGCACGGCCACCCGATCGCCGAGTTGATCCTGACGGTGCTCTCACAGTCCACCAACGACCGCAACCGCGACGTGGCCTATCTGCGCCTGCGCAGCCGGCTGGGGAGCTGGGAGGCGGTTCGCGACGCGCCAGCGGCCGAGGTGGAGGAGGCGATCCGCCCGGGCGGCATCTCCAAGGTCAAGTCGCTGCGCATCCAGGAGATCCTGCGCGCGATCTCCGAGCACCCCGGGGAGGACCGCGAGCTGTCGCTTGACTCGCTGGCGCGGGTGCCGCTGATCGAGGCGCGCGAATACCTCTTGGGCCTGCCCGGCGTGGGGCGCAAGACGGCAGCCTGCGTCCTGCTGTTCGCCTACGGCCTGCGGGAGGTGCCAGTGGACACGCACGTCTCGCGCGTGGGGATGCGCTTGGATCTGCTGCGTCCGGGCGCGTCCTTCGAGGAGCTGCACGAACAGATGCTGGCGCTGACCCCGCCCGGGCAGGAGCTCGAGTTGCACGTCAACCTGCTGCGCCACGGACGGCGCACCTGCCATGCGCGCGGGCCGGCCTGTGGCGAGTGCGCGCTGGCGCGCATGTGCCCGAGCAGGGCCGCCTTCGCCTGACTCAGCCGCGCGGCAGGACGGCGAAGGCGATCACCGCATACTGCAGCCCGGCCGCGACGAGCACGAGCGCGTGGAAGACCTCGTGGTAGCCGAAGACCTTCGGCCAGGGGTTGGGCCGTCCGCTGGCGTAGACGACTGCACCCACCACGTAGAGCAGGCCGCCCACCGCCAGGCCGGCAACGCCGAGCCAGCCGATGGCCGCGGGGAGCTCGCCGAAGACAGCCGCCGTGACGAGCCCGAGAACGACATAGACGGCCGCAAACAGCCACTTGGGAGCGTCGATCCACAGCAGCTTGAAGATGACCCCGCCGAGCGCCCCGCACCACAGCACGATCAGGATCGTGTTGGCCAGCGATCCCTTCAGTGCCAGCAGCGCCACGGGCGTGTAGGTGCCAGCGATCAGCACGAAGATCATCGAGTGATCCAGGCGGCGCATCCAGCGGCGCGCCTTGGGACCCCAGTTGTGGCGGTGATAGAGGGCGCTGGTACCGAGCAGCCCCGAGACGGCAAAGGCGTAGATGACAGCCGCCACACGCGCCCGGCCGTCGGAGGCCGCCACGACCAGCGCCACGCCGCAGGCCAGCGAGACGAAGAACGCATACTCGTGCAGCACGCCCCGCATCCGGGGCTTCACCGGAAGGCCCGCCGGAAGGTTCATGTTCAGACCGTAGCGCTCCCGGGAGCCATATGGGCCGCCCTCAGGCCAGCGGGGCGTGGAGTTCGGTCCCGGCGTGCCACCAGCCCATGCGCCGTCCAGCGAGCGTGAGCCTGCCGGGCGAGATGTCTGGTCCTTCATCGAGTGTTTCGACGGGCCCGATCGTGGCGGCTGTGCGAACGGCGTAGCTGAGGCGCTGGTCGGGGCCGTGGCGCGAGACGATCCAGCCGACGGCGCCTTCGGGGCCGAGCACGATCCGCGTTGGGGTTTCGCGCTCGAGAATGCCGCCGTCGATGTAGTTGCCGATCGTCAGTTCACGCAGGACGCGTCGCGCGGAGACGTCCGCGACGCGCAGCTGCACGCTGCCGGAGTCCACTCCGAAGCGCATGACCAGATAGGCGAGCAGGGGACCCGAGGAGGCGGCCACCCGAAGCGAGACGCCAAAGCGCGCGCCGGAACCGAGCAGGGTCATGTGTCCGCCGCGACCGGACAGACAGGCCGCGACCGGGCCGTGGAGCGGGCTGATGACGGGGCCGCTCGAGTAGACGCGAACGAGCCCGCTGCGGCTGATCAGGTGCGCGCCGGCGGGCGGGCAGCCGCCGGGACCCGAGGCCAGGGCGGGTGCGGCTGCCAGGGCGCCCGCAGCGGCCATCACCGCGAGCGCAACCCCTCGTCTCGGGCTCACGAGCCCACCCTACAGCGGCGGGCAGGCGGCTCCCGGGGGGAACCCGGATGGGGAACGACCTTGAAAGAGCTACACAAATCTGTCACAATCTCACTTAGATTTTGTAAAGCGTAAGCGAAGGAGCACTTTCAACATGGCCAAGACCATTGGCATCGATTTGGGCACGACCAATTCGTGCATGGCCGTCCTCGAGGGCGGCGAGCCGACCGTCATCGAGAACTCCGAGGGCGGCCGGACGACCCCCTCCGTGGTGGCGTTCACGAGCTCCGGCGAGCGGCTGGTGGGCACCGTGGCCAAGCGCCAGGCCGTCACCAACCCCCAGAACACCGTCTTCTCGATCAAGCGCTTCATGGGCCGCAAGGAGGCCGAAGTGCATGAGGAGGAGTCGATCGTCCCCTACAAGGTCGTCTCCGGCCCCAACGGCGACGCCCGCGTGGACGCCGGGGGCGAGCAGCACTCCCCGCCGGAGATCTCGGCGATGATCCTGCAGAAGCTGAAGTCCGACGCCGAGGCCTACCTCGGCGAGGCGGTCGATTCGGCGGTCATCACCGTCCCGGCCTACTTCAACGACGACCAGCGCCAGGCGACCAAGGACGCCGGGCGGATCGCGGGCCTCGAGGTCAAGCGGATCATCAACGAGCCGACCGCCGCGTCGCTGGCCTACGGCCTGGACAAGGAGAGCGACCAGACGATCCTCGTCTTCGACCTCGGTGGCGGGACCTTCGACGTCTCCGTGCTCGAGATCGGCGACGGCGTATTCGAGGTCAAGTCGACCGCGGGGGACAACCACCTCGGCGGAGACAACTTCGACAAGGCGATCGTGGACTGGCTGGTGAGCGAGTTCAAGAAGTCCCAGGCGATCGACCTGAGCGCCGACCCGATGGCCCTCCAGCGTCTCTATGAGGCCGCCGAGAAGGCCAAGATCGAGCTCTCGACGACGCAGGAGACCCAGATCAACCTGCCGTTCATCACGGCCGACGCATCGGGACCCAAGCACCTGGACATGCGCCTGACCCGGGCCAAGCTCTCCGAGCTGACGGCCGACCTGCTGGACCGTGTCGTAAAGCCTGTCCGCCAGGCGATGGACGACGCCAAAGCCAAGGGTGTCAAGGAGATCGACCACATCGTCCTGGTCGGCGGCATGACCCGCTCGCCTGCCGTGCAGGAGAAGGTCAAGGACCTGACCGGCAAGGAGCCCCACCGGGGGGTCAACCCCGATGAGGTCGTGGCAGTCGGCGCGGCGATCCAGGCCGGCGTGCTGGCCGGGGACGTCAAGGACGTCCTGCTGCTGGACGTGACCCCGCTGACGCTTGGCATCGAGACCAAGGGCGGCGTCATGACGCGGCTGATCGAGCGCAACACGACGATCCCGACCCGCAAGGGCGAGGTCTTCTCCACGGCCGAGGACAACCAGCCGTCGGTCGAGATCCACGTCCTTCAGGGCGAGCGCGAGATGGCCCAGTACAACAAGTCGCTGGGCAAGTTCCAGCTGACGGGCATCCCGCCGGCGCCCCGTGGCATCCCGCAGATCGAGGTGGCCTTCGACATCGACGCCAACGGGATCCTCAACGTCTCCGCCAAGGACCTGGGGACGGGCAAGGAGCAGAAGATCGAGATCAAGGCCGGCTCGGGCCTCTCGGACGAGGAAATCAAGAACATGGTCTCCGACGCCGAGTCGCACGCAGAGGACGACCGCCGGGCCCGTGAGCTCGCCGAGGCACGCAACAACGGCGAGAACGCCGCCTACCAGGCAGAGCGCCAGCTGGCCGACCTCGGTGACCAGGTCGATGCGGACTCGAAGACCCGCATCGAGGAGGCCATCAAGGAGGTCCGCGAGGTGCTCGAGTCCGAGGACGCGGCGGCCATCAACGCTCGCTCCGAGGCGCTCCAGACGGCCTTCCACGCGGTATCCGAGGCCATGTATCAGCGCGCCCAGGAGACGGCCGCGGCCAACGGCAACGGCGCGGCGCCCGACGAGGAGGCCTCAGGCGATGACGATGTCGTCGACGCCGAGGTCGTCGACGAGCCGAAGGCGTAGGCCCGATGACGGACGCGGAGAAGATCCTCCGGGGCGAGGCCGCCGAGCAGGTTGCCTCCGAGCCCGACCATGAGCAGCAGTCCCCCGGCGCCCAGGCGCCGGGGGAGTCCCGCGACGGTGCTGCAGCCGTCGAGGGGGACCTCGGCGAGCTCGTCGCCGTGGCGGCCCAGCGCGACGAGTATCTGGCGCTAGCCCAGCGCACGCAGGCGGACTTCGAGAACTACCGCAAGCGCATCGCCCGCGAGGCGGCGGTCGCGCAGGAGCGTGGCATGGCCGGCCTGGCCAAGGAGCTGCTCCCGGCGCTCGACAACCTCGACCGGGCCCTTGGCGCCGCGGCCAGCGACGACCCGCTGCTGGAGGGGGTGCGCCTCGTGCGCGCCGAACTCGCAGGTGCCCTGAACCGTGCGGGAATCGACTCCTACAGCCCGCTGGGCGAGGACTTCGATCCCTCTTTGCACGAGGCCGTCGCAACGGCGCCCCCGGGCGCGGGCGGGGCCGGGAGCGGCAAGGTGGTCGAGGTCTACCAGGACGGCTACCGGCTCGGCGACAGCGTCATCAGGCCGGCCCGAGTGGTCGTCGCGGGATAGGCGAGGCAGGCAATGGCTACGCGACCTGACTACTACAAGACGCTCGGGGTAGACAAGCGGGCGAGCGCCGAGGAGATCAAGAAGGCCTACCGCAAGCTGGCCCGGAAGTACCACCCGGACACCAATCCGGACGACAAGTCGGCCGAGGCGCGCTTCAAGGAGATCTCCCAGGCACACGACGTGCTGGGCGACCCGGAGAAGCGCAAGCAGTACGACAGCGGCACGGGGCCCTTCACCACGGGCGCGGGTCCCGCGGGAGGCTTCGGCGGCTTCGGCAACTTCGACTTCGACGGCTCCTCGATGGGCGACATCCTGTCCAACCTGTTCGGCGGCTCGGCCAGCGGCCGGCGGGTGCGCAGCAAACCGCGCTCTGAGCGCGGCGCCGATCTCGAGGCGCAGGTCACGATCACCTTCGACCAGGCCGTGACGGGCGCCCAGGTGCCGCTGCAGGTGCCCATGCACGCGACCTGCACGACCTGCCACGGCACAGGCGCCAAGCCCGGCACAACACCGATCGTCTGCCCGCGCTGCGAGGGCCGCGGCATCGAGACCCAGGGCCAGGGGATGTTCTCGATCTCCCAGCCATGCTCGCGCTGCGGCGGGGCGGGAACGGTGATCGAGGACCCCTGCCCGACCTGTCAGGGCTCCGGAGCGATCCGGACGGTAAAGAAACTTCGCGTCAACATCCCCGCCGGCGTGCGCGACGGCAGCCGCATCCGGCTGGCCGGCAAGGGCGAGCCGGGACGCAGCGGCGGCCCCGCCGGGGACCTCTACCTGATCACCCACGTCTCGGCCTCGCCGACCTTCAAGCGCAAGGGAGCCAACCTCGAGGTCGAGGTGCCGCTGACGATCCCCGAGGCGCTCCAGGGCGCCGACGTCCAGGTGCCGACCCTGAACGGGACCAAGACGCTGCGGGTGAAACCGGGCACCGCCCACGGCACCGTCCAGCGGCTGCGCGGCGAGGGCCCCCCGAAGCTGAACGCGGGCGGCGAGAAAGGCGACATTCACTACCGCTTCGTGATCAACGTGCCCGACCACCTCTCAAAGGAGCAGCAGGAAGCAGTCGAGACGCTCTCCAGGACCATGGGGGGCGACCCCCGGGCGGGGCTGTTCACGGGTGGGGACAGCGGCCCCGCACCAGCGGATGGGAGTGAGAGCCGATGAGCGCCACCGGTGATCCCGGCAAGCCTGCGCCGCGGCGGAGGATCCCGACAGTGACCAGGGTCGAAGTGGAGACCGACCGCGGCGTCTTCATGATCTCCGTCGCGGCCGAGCTCGCCAACATGCATCCCCAGACCCTGCGGATGTACGAGGCCCGTGGTCTGATCGAGCCCAAGCGCTCGCCCAAGGGGACGCGCCTTTACTCGCAGGACGACGTCGAGAAGCTCCGCCGGATCCAGGAGATGACAGCCGAGCTCGGCCTGAACCTGGCGGGCGTGGAGCGTGTCATGGACCTCGAGCGCGAGATCGACGCGATGCACCAGCGGATCGAGGAGATCGAGCTGGAGGCGATGCGCGCCCAGGTCCGCCTGGCCGAAGAGCTCGAGCAGGTGCGCCGCTCGTTCCGGGCCGAGCTGGCGGTCCCCTACCGGGGCGGCCTCGGACTGGTCCGGGCCTCCGACGCCCGGTCGCCCTTCCGCGCACTACCCCCGCGGCACAAGCCGCGCAACGAACCACCGGGAGGCAGCGATGCAGCCTGACCGCTTCACGATCAAGTCCCAGGAGGCGCTGGCCGGCGCCGCGCGCCTGGCCCAGGCCCGCCCCAATCCGCAGGTCGTCCCCGCGCACCTGCTGGCGGCCCTGCTGGAGGGCGCCGGCGACCAGACCGCCGCCGAGGCCCCCGGAGGGCTGGTTCTGCCCGTGCTGAGCAAGATCGGTGTCGAGCTGCCGGCGCTGCGGGCCGAGGTCGAGCGAGCGCTCGAGGCGCTACCTAGGCTGACCGACTCCTCGAGTCCCCCGGCGACCCAGCCGTCCGCGGAACTGACGCAGATCCTGGGCGTCGCAGAGCAGGAAATGCGGACCCTCTCGGATCAGCTCGTTTCGACCGAGCATCTGCTGCTGGCCCTGTCCTCGGACACCGGCCGCGCCGGAGCGGCGCTGCGCTCCGTGGGCGCCAGCCGCGAGCGGGTGCTGAGCGCCCTCGAGGAGGTCCGTGGCGACCGTCACGTCACCGACCAGAATCCTGAGGAGAAATACGAGGCGCTCGAGCGCTACGGGCGCGATCTGACGGAGATCGCCGAGCAGGGACGCCTCGATCCGGTGATCGGCCGCGACGAGGAGATCCGGCGAGTGATCCAGGTCCTCTCGCGTCGCACCAAGAACAACCCCGTGCTGATCGGCGAGCCGGGCGTGGGCAAGACCGCGATCGTCGAGGGCCTGGCCCAGCGGATCGTCTCGGGCGACGTGCCCGAGTCGCTGCGCGAGCGGCGCGTGATCGCGCTGGACATCGGTTCCCTGATCGCCGGCGCCAAGTACCGCGGTGAGTTCGAGGACCGACTGAAGGCCGTCCTGAAGGAGGTCTCCGAGGCGCAGGGCGCGGTGATCCTGTTCCTGGACGAGCTGCACACGATCGTCGGTGCCGGCGCCGCCGAAGGGGCCGTCGATGCGGCCAATCTGCTCAAGCCGATGCTGGCCCGCGGGGAACTGCGGGCGGTGGGCGCGACGACGCTGGACGAGTACCGCAAGCACATCGAGAAGGACGCGGCACTCGAGCGCCGCTTTCAGCCGGTGATGGTGGGCGAGCCCACCGTACCCGACACGATCGCGATCCTGCGCGGCCTGAAGGGCCGCTACGAAGACCACCACAGAGTCCGGATCCAGGACAGCGCCCTGATCGCCGCCGCGACCCTGTCGGACCGCTACATCGCCGATCGGTTCCTCCCCGACAAGGCGATCGACCTGATCGATGAGGCTGCTTCCGGGATCCGGATCGAGATCGACTCTGTGCCGACGGAGATCGACGAGGTCGACCGTCGAGTGATGCAGCTGGAGATCGAGTTGACCTCCCTGGAGAAGGAGACCGACTCGGCCTCGGGCGCCCGTCGTGAGGCGCTCGAGCGCGAGCTGGCCGAGCTGAAGGAGCGCTCGGCCGCCATGAAGGCGCGCTGGCAGAACGAGAAGGCGGCCATCGATCAGGTCTCGGACATCAAAGAGCGCCTCGAGCATGCCCGCACGGAGGCCGAGCGGGCCCAGCGCGAGTCGGATTTGGCGCGGGCCTCCGAACTGCTCTACCAGGACATCCCCGCGCTCGAACGCCGGCTCACCGAGCTCGAATCGGCCGACTCCGAGCCGGATGCGGGCGAGCCGCCCCTGTTCCTCAAGGAGGAGGTCGATGCGGACGACGTCGCCGAGGTCGTGGCGCGCTGGACGCGGATCCCCGTCAGCCGCCTGCTGGAGGGGGAAACCGAGAAGCTGATCCACATGGAGGAGCGCCTGCACGAACGGGTGATCGGCCAGGAGCAGGCCGTCGAGGCCGTCGCCACCGCACTGCGCCGCTCGAGGGCCGGCCTGCAGGACCCCGACCGGCCGATCGGCTCGTTCCTGTTCATCGGGCCGACGGGCGTCGGCAAGACCGAGCTGGCTCGCGCCCTGGCCGAGTTCATGTTCGACTCGCAGGACGCGATGATCCGGATCGACATGTCCGAGTACATGGAGAAACACTCGGTGTCGCGCCTGGTCGGCGCCCCTCCCGGCTACGTCGGCTACGAGGAGGGCGGCCAGCTGACCGAGGCGGTCCGCCGCCGCCCGTACGCGGTCGTGCTGCTCGACGAGATCGAGAAGGCCCACGGCGACGTCTTCAACACGTTGTTGCAGGTGATGGACGACGGGCGCCTCACGGACGGCCAGGGCCGCACGGTGGACTTCAAGAACACGGTTCTGATCATGACCTCCAACATCGCGGTGGCCGGCTCGGACGCGGACATCCTGTCCGACACCCAGCTGCGCGACGGGCTGCTTCAGTACTTCAAACCCGAGTTCGTCAACCGGCTAGACGACGTGGTGCGCTTCGCCCCGCTGAGCCGCGAGCAGATCTCCGAGATCGTCGAGCTGCAGGTGGAGAAAGTGCTCGCCCGCGTGGCCGCCCGGGGCGTGACGGTGACGCTGACCGACGAGGCCAGGAAGCTCTTGGGAAACATGGGCTATGACCCCACCTATGGCGCGCGGCCGCTGCGCAGGGTGATCCAGAAGCAGCTGACCGACCGCCTGGCCCTGGCCCTGCTCGAGGGCGAGATCAGAGAGGGCGACACGGTGCGAGTCGAGGCGCAGGACGGTGAGCTGGCGCTCGTGTCCGAGCATGCCGGCTCGCCCGCCGGGGCCGCCGCATAGGCCCGCCTTGGCGAATCGCCCAGTTGATACGGTTCCGCGCAACCGAAATCAAAAAGGGGGGCCTCGAATGAGCAGGGACTCGCTGGTGCCGGATGGTACGAGGGCGGATCGCCGCCGAGGGGGCGGACGATTGGCCAGATGCTCGGCAGTGGCCATGCTGGCGATGCTCCTCGCGCTGCTGGTGGGCGCAGGCGCGGCGCAGGCTGCCGGCGCCTCGATCAAAGGCACCGTCACCGCGGCCAAAGGCGGGGCCCCGCTGAGCGGGGTGACGGTCAAAGCGTTCGGCGAAACGGAAAGCCATGCCGTCACCAATGCCGAAGGCAAGTACACGATCGAAGGGCTCTCGGAAGGCTTCTACGAAGTCGCCGTGGCGCCGACGGGCCCGTATGTGGCGTTCAACGGCCCGTCAAGCTTCGTGGCCGAAGGCGAAAGCAAGGAAGTGAACATCAAACTGAAGGCAGCGGGGACGCTGGAAGGGACGGTCACGAGCTCCGTGACCGGGCTGGGGATCGCGGGCGTGCAGGTGGAAGCGAGAGGCCCCGAATTCTCTGAAGGCTTCGCCACAACGAACTCCGAAGGGAAATACACGATCGAAGGCCTCGTGCCGGGCCAGAACACGGTCTCCTACTACAGCCCGAGTGGCCTGTACCTCTACGAAAGCTTCTCGCTCGCGATCGAAGAAGGCGCCAACGTCAAGAACGTCGCACTGCGCGAAGGCGGAAAGATCACGGGCGTCGTCACCGATGCATACACCCACGCGGGACTCGGCAAAATCGGCGTCTATGCGTACAAAGCCCTTGGCGGCAACGAAGGCTACGCAGCCACCAATGCAAACGGTGAATACACGATCACCGGATTGACCGGGGGTTCCTACACGCTCAGCTACTACTGGGAATACTCGGAAGCCGAATACAAAGCGTTCGAAAAAGCGCCCCGCCCGATACCCAAGTACATCACTCAGTACTACAGCGGCCAGCCGACCTCGCTGACCGCGAACCCGGTCACGGCAGCCGAAAACACAACCACGTCAGGGATCAACGTGGCGATGGTGCCGACGGTCCCCTACGACACGGCGCTGCCGGTCGTGACGGGTACCGCGGCGGTGGGATCGCTGCTGTCGTGCTCGACGGGAACCTGGACCGGGGAAGCGGAACTGACGCCGACCGTGGGCTGGACGCTGTCCTCCCCGTTCGGATACCAGTGGCTGCGCGACGGTGTGGCGATCGCCGGGGCCACGGCGAATGCCTATGCGCTGCAGGCTGGCGACCTGGGCCATGGGTTGGCCTGCGAAGTCACGGCGAGCAACAATGCCGGGCATGTCAGTGCCCGCAGCGCCACGTTCGCGGTGGCGTTGCCGGTGCCGGTGGTGACGAGCACGGTCTCCAAACTGACCGTGTCGAAAAACGCCATCACGTTCGCCATCTCGTGCGGAAAAGCAACGTGCTCCGGGTCGGTTCAGGCCGTCGTGACGGTCTTGGTCAAACACGGCAAGCACAAGAAGAAGCAGAAGGTCGTGATCGCCTCCGGGACCTACTCCGTGGCGGCCGGCGCAAAGGGAACGGCCACGCTTCATCTGACGAGCGCGGGACGGCAGCGCCTGGACCAGGCGCCCCATCACCGCCTGTCACCGAAACTCGTCATATCGGTGAAGGGGGGCAAGGCCGTGGAACGCACGGTGAGCCTCGCGGCCGGCAAGTAGCAGGAGACGGAGAAGCAACAGAAGAGCCTGCAGCGGCTCCCGCCGGCCAGGCCGGCGGGAGCCCCCGTCCCTCGAGGCGCCCTGCGCTTGCCGATCATCTGCGCTATCCACCTTCGCCGCCTGCGGGGGGTCGAGCGGACGATCTCTCCGCCGCGGCGCCGGAGAAGGCGCCAACTCAAGTAGTCCGACGAGGGTGAGAGGATGGCCGCGATCCGCCGTCAGAGAGCTGACATCGCGCTGCCCGTGGAGAGGCGAGCAGTTGGCGGCCAACCCGTAACCGGAGGAATCCTCATGCCAAGACCGATCGCCAGACGCGGTGTGTTCGCGCTCGCCGTATCAGCGAGCCTGATCGTTGCGGCGTTTGCCGCCGTGCCGGCCGCCGAGGCTTCAACGCTCTACGCCTGCGTGACGAAGACGGGCACCGCCCACGTCTTCACGAAGAAGCCGAAGAAGTGCAAGAGCAAAACGGAAAAACTGGTCTCCTGGAACACGGTCGGGCCGAAGGGCGCGGGCGGGACCAACGGGACCAACGGGACCAACGGCAAAGACGGAGCCAAAGGCGAAGCCGGTCAGCCGCAGAAGGCGGTCAGCTTCAACGTGAGCAGCAACTTCGGTAGCAGTCCAATCACGACGCCGCTGTTCTCGATCGGAGGAGTGTCGGTGAATCTGACCTGCGCGAGCTTCGTGGTGGCCATCCCCGAGATCGAAGCCTCCGCCGCAGCGGGAGGCTTTTCAGAGATCGGCGCGGTGATCACCAATTCGGAAGGCAAAAAACCTGAAATCGAACAGAGCCAAACGATTTTCGATGTGCCACTGAGCGCAAGCCCGGCGATCATCATGAAAATCACGGCGAACACCAAAGCGCCGCTCGCGAACATCGCCCACATAGACGGGTCGCTGTCGACGCCTACGGGAGTCGTCTTCATCGACGCCTTCGTCGAGGCGAATGAACCGGGTGCGACAGCCTGCACGGTGAAGGGCTCCGCCTTCACGATCCCGGTCTAGCCCCGTCGCGCTGCTGCAGGGGGCCGACGGTCAGCGATCTCCGTCGGCCCCCGACACGGTCGGGCCCAGATCGGGGAGGTCCGGGTCCGCCGACGGCTAGCGTCGGCTCCGCGGCGGCCGGCGCTCGGCGGCGGCGCAATCGAGACACAACACGCTGTCGGGCATCGCCTGCAGGCGGGCCTGCGCGATCAGGCGCCCGCAGTTGTCGCAGCTCCCATAGGTTTCTTCATCGAGCTTCGCGAGCGCCCGCTCCGTGCGCGCGAGGCTGCTCTCCAGGGACTGCCCCACGCCGATATCCGTCAGACGGGAGATCGCCTCGGTCGTACCGTCGCCGATCCGCTTGCCGAAACCCTGTGCGCTTCCCAGCTCTGGCCGCTTGGCGAGGCCGGCGACCCGCCCACGCGTCTCCTTGCGGCGTTGGTCGAGCAACGCGCGCACCCGCTCGAGATCGAGTTGGTCTGTCATTCGGGGCATCCCACTGTTCTACCCACTCGGCGGCCGGCCATACCCCGACAGACGCCCCGCCAACGGCGCAGAGGGCCGGTTACGCAGCCTGCGGTGGCGGTGCGGACCGCGATCGGGTAGAACGAGCAGAAGGGCGGCTGCGCGCCGCCGGCCGCCAACTCGACGGAGGACCAGATCCATGCCCACCTACATCATGCTCTCGACCCTCACCCCCGAGGGCGTCCAGACGGTCAAGAACAACCCCCAGCGCATCCTCGAGGTCAACAAAGAGGTCGAGCAGCTCGGCGCCACGGTCAAGTCCCAGTGGGCGACGTTGGGCCATGTCGATTTCATTTCGATCATCGAGGCGCCGGACGAGGGGACGATGGCCCGCGTCTCGCTCGAGCTGGGCTCGCGCGGCACTGGCCGCTACGAGACGCTCTCGGCGATCCCGATCGACGACTTCATCGCCTCCCTGTAGCCGCGGTGCGATCCGTCGGTCGAGCACGTATGCTGCCGCGACGATGACGCCCAACCAGGACACCCCAGAGCAGCCCGCCGGCCAGGAGGGACGCCCCGCAGCGCCGGGTATCTCGCTCGTTCCCGAGCCGGCAGTCGAGGAGGACGTCCAAGCCCAGCTCGAGGAGTTCGACGTGGACGGCGCTGTCGTCGGCATCGTGATGGGCTCCGACAGCGACATGGAGAAGATGCAGAAGGCCGCCGATGAGCTCGAGAAGCGGGGGATCGCGCATGAGATCCGGGTCATGTCGGCCCACCGCGAGCCCGATCTCGTTGCCGAATACGCCAAGTCCGCTCGCTCACGCGGCCTACGGGTCGTCATCGCGGGCGCCGGAATCTCCGCGGCCCTGCCCGGGGCCGTGGCCGCGCATACCGACCTGCCGGTCATCGGCGTGCCCCTGTCGGGCCGCCTGACGGCCGCCGGCGGGCTGGATGCGATTCTCTCGATCGTCCAGATGCCGCCCGGCGTCCCCGTTGCCTGCGTCGGCCTGGACAACGCACGCAACGCCGCCGTGCTCGCCGCCAAGATCATCGCTGCCTGAGCGCGAAGCCACTCGCAGTTCTGCGTCCGGGCGAACCGCCGAGGCACGACAGAAGCCAAAGTCGAGGCCTTGGCGACGCAGATAAACGCGCTGCAGGTGACGGCAAACAAGTAGGCCCAGAACGGCGGGATCAGACGACAGCTACCGCCTGTGAGCTTCGACGAGACGGTCAGAACGGCTACGCGCGCGGGTCCGCAGAATCGTTCAAACTACTGCGCTTCGGGGCCGTCCAGGGCGGCTCGCCGACACCGGCCTCAGGAGGAATGATGTCGACCACAGCAGTCCAGCGCCCTCGCCGGGTGCCCGTTGCCCTCGCCGCGGCCCTCTCGGTCGTGGTGGTCCTGGTGGCCGTTCCGGGCGCCCGGGCGTCCACGATCCATGCCTGCGTGAAGCCGAAAAGCGGGGCGACCAGGATCGTCGGCGCCAAGGCCAAATGCCATCAGGGAGAGCAGAAGCTCTCCTGGAACACGAACGGTCCGGCCGGCGCCCCGGGGGCCAAGGGCGCCGAAGGCAAGGCGGGGGCACCGGGGGCCAACGGCACCAACGGGGCCGTCGCCGGATTTTGGGCGGCATCCAACGGATTCACCGAACTCCCCGAACAGAAACTGAAGACGATCGCCTCCAAGGCGATCCCGCCCGGGAGCTACCTGATTGCGGGCAAGGCCCTCCTGCAGGCGGAATCGGCGGCCGCAGGGTTCGCCGAGGTTGGCTGCGGTCTGCTCGAGACCCCTGGTCTCACGCCCGGCGGCGAAAATGCCGAAACGCTGGACTTCGCGGACTGGGAAACGTTTGTGGGTCAGAAGAAAACCGGCGAATTCATCTCCGCGACAACGCTTGCGCTCGAGGGCATGACGAAGGTCGCGGTCACGAGCACGCTCTCGATTGCCTGCGAGAACACCAGCACGAGCGCAGGGCTGACCCTCGACTCCCCGTTCGGCCAGCTGTTCGCAATCCAGGTGAGCTCCATCGGGTAGGCGAAGTGACCGGCTCACACTGCGGAATCGCTCAAGTCCATTGTCCCCGGGCAGCTCTGCCAGAGCCCGCCAATCGAGTCTCTAAGAAGGAGAGAGTCATGTCGATCACCTCGGACAGACGCCTGACCAGGGTGGCGCAGGCCCTTGCCGCCGCCCTGTCGATACCCGTGGCCCTGGCCGCGGCGCAGGCCGCTCAGGCGTCCACGATCCACGCCTGCGTGAAGCCCAAGAGCGGCGCCACCAGGATCGTCGGCGCGAAGACCAAATGCCACCAGGGTGAGCAGAAGCTCTCCTGGAACACCAGCGGAGCGCAGGGTCCCGCTGGCCCGACCGGCGCACCGGGCGCGGCAGGCGCGGAAGGCAAGCCCGGCGCGAACGGCTCTGGAATCGACTTCGTCGCCGTGAAGGACTCCGTGGCACTTCCGAAGGAAGTAGGGACGGTCGTGCTCACCAAGGTCCTGCCTCCGGGCGCCTACGATTTCGGGTCGAAGACGGTGCTCGTCGGGGTGTCGGGCACCAAGAGCTTCACGCAGGTGCTCTGCGAGATCGAGGATTCGCCGGGGACGACGGGCGTGGGCGAACAGACCATCGAGGACGCCAGCGGCTCGGTCACGCAGCTCGCGGAACTGGAACCGGGCGAATTCCTCTCCAATGACACCCTGGTGCTGGAGGGGTCCTTCTCGAGCAAAGCAACGAGCACCCTGACGGTGGTCTGCGAGAACTCTGGGTCCGCCACGGTGAGCGCTGCGGCCACAACGCTGAACGCCCTGAACGTCACGGCGATCGAGTGACAGTCGCGATGAGATAATCCCTTAGGTGATCTCGCGCTACACCCGCCCGGCGCTTGGGCGCCTCTGGACCGATGAGGCCCGCATGGAGACCTGGCGCCGGGTGGAGGTCGCCTGCTGCGAGGAGCTTCCCGGCCTGCTCGGTGGCGATGGTCCCTCCGAGACCGAGCTGCAGGCGATCCGCGGCGCGAGCTTCTCGGTCGAAGAGGTCAACGAGCGCGAGAAGCTCACCGACCACGACATGGCGGCCTTCGTCGACGTCCTGGCCGAATCGGCTGGGCCCTCAGGCCGCTGGATCCACTTCGGCCTGACCTCCTCCGATGTCCTCGACACCGCCCTGGCCCTGCAGCTGGGGGCCGTCGGGGAGGTGGTGCTGTCGGGCTCGAGGGAGTTGGTGGCGACGCTTGCGGGGAAAGCCCGCGAGCATGTGCAGACGCTGTGTGTCGGGCGGACCCACGGCGTCCACGCCGAGCCGACGACGTTCGGCATCAAGCTGGCCGGCTTCGCCTTCGAGGCCCACCGCAATGCGGAGCGTCTCGCAGCCGCCTTCGCGCAGGCCTCCGTCGGGGCCCTCTCGGGAGCGGTCGGCACCTACGCCTCGACCAACCCGGAGTTCGAGGCCCGCGTGCTCGCCCGCCTGGGGATCGGCCGCGAGGACGTCTCGACCCAGGTCGTCGCCCGTGACCGCCACGCCGAGCTGCTCTCGGCAATCGCCCTGGCCGGCGCCGGCCTGGAGCGCCTGGCGGTCGAGGTCCGACACCTGCAGCGGACCGAGGTGCGCGAGGTTCAGGAGCCCTTCAGGGCAGGGCAGAAGGGCTCATCCGCGATGCCGCACAAGCGCAACCCGATCAAGGCCGAGCAGATCTCGGGTCTCGCCCGTGTCCTGCGCGGCAACGCCCAGGCGGGTCTCGAGAACGTCGCCCTCTGGCACGAGCGCGACATCTCCCACTCCTCCGTCGAGCGGGTCATCCTGCCCGACTCGACGATCCTGCTGGACTACCTGCAGCACCGGGCGATCGCGCTGGTGCGGGACATGACCGTGGACGGCGGGCGGATGGCCGCGAACCTCGAGCTGACACACGGCGCCCTGTTCTCCCAGCGGGTGCTGCTGGCCCTGGTGGCGGCGGGCTCCTCGCGCGATGACGCCTACCGGATCGTGCAGGAGCTGGCCCAGAAGGCCTGGGATGAGGGGACCCCTCTGCGGGAGCTGCTGGCCGCCGATGAGCGTGCCGGGGGACTGGATCTCGACGGGATCTTCGACTACTCCCACTACGTGCTCAACGCCAGCGAGATCCTCGGCCGGCTCGACGCGATCGCCTGAGCCGAAGGCGGCCGCTCGCGCTGGTAGCATCGCGCCACGTGACCAGGCTCGACGACCTGCCCCTAATCACCAGCGGGAAGGTCCGTGAGATGTACGGCCTCCCGGACGGGAGCCACAGCGAGGGCCGCCTGCTGATGGTGGCCAGCGACCGCATCTCGACGTACGACGTGGTCCACCCGACGCCGATCCCCGACAAGGGCAGCGTGCTCACGGGGCTGTCGGTCTTCTGGTTCGAGAAGACCTCCCAGATCGTCGCCAATCACCTGATCTCCGCGATCGAGACCGTTCCCGAGGAGGCCCTCGGCCGGGCGCTGGTCGTTCGGCGCCTCAAGATGCTGCCCGTCGAGTGTGTCGTGCGCGGCTACATCACGGGCTCGGGCTGGAAGGACTACCAGGCGACCGGGGCGGTCTCCGGGATCTCTCTGCCGGAGGGCCTGCAGGAGTCAGAGCAGCTGCCGGAGCCGATCTTTACGCCCTCCACGAAGGCCGAGGTAGGCCACGACGAGGCGATCGACTTCGACCAGGCAGCCGAGCTGGTGGGCGACCCTGAGCTGATGGATCGCGTGCGCCGGACATCGATCGAGCTCTATTCCTTCGCCGCCGCTCACGCCCGCGAGAACGGTGTGATCCTGGCCGACACCAAGTTCGAGTTCGGGCTCGACGCCGCCGGCGAGCTGGTGGTCGGCGACGAGGTCCTGACGCCTGACTCCTCGCGTTACTGGCCGGCCGAGGACTATGCCCCGGGCCGCGGGCAGCCGAGCTTCGACAAGCAGTACGTGCGCGACTGGGCCGCCGGCAGCGGCTGGGACAAGCGCCCGCCCGCCCCCGCGATCCCCGAGGAGGTCGTCGCCGGGACCAGGCGACGCTACATCGAAGCCTACGAGCGGATCACCGGCGGCTCCTACGAGGAGTGGCTCTCGCGAACGGCCGCCGGATCTTGAGGGCCCGTGTCCTGATCCGCCCGAAGGCCGGCATACTCGACCCGCAGGGCGCAGCCGTCGAGCGCGCCCTGCCCGCCCTGGGCTTCGCCAACGTCGCCAACGTCCACGTCGGGCGGCTGGTGGAACTCGACGTCGAGGATGCCGCCCAGCTGGAGCCGATGTGCGAGCGGCTGCTTGCCAACCCGCTCGTCGAGGACTACGAGGTCCAGCTGCTGGACCTGAACAGCTGACCCGGTGCGCTTCGGTGTCCTCCAGTTCCCGGGCTCCTGCGATGAGGTCGATGCGCTGCATGCCGCCCGCAAGGTCGCCGACGCCGAGCTGATCTGGCACGGCGACCGCGACCTGAAGGGCGCCGACGCGATCATCGTCCCCGGCGGCTTCTCCTACGGCGACTACCTGCGAGCCGGAGCGATCGCCCGCTTCTCCCCGGCCATGGAGTCGGTGATCGCCTTCGCCGAGGAGGGCGGCCTGGTGCTCGGCATCTGCAACGGCTTTCAGGTCCTCTGCGAGGCGGGCCTGTTGCCGGGCGCCCTGCTTCCCAACGCCAACCGGCGCTTCACCTTCCGCCAGCTGGATCTCGAGGTGCTCAACAGCGGCGGGTCCTTCACCCAGGGTTGCGCTAGCGGCGAACGGCTCTCCATTCCCGTCAAGCATGCCTGGGGGCGCTACTACGCGGACCCCGAGACGCTCACCGCGATGGACAACTCCGGCCAGCTCGTGCTGCGCTATGCCGAGGGCCAGAACTTCAACGGCTCCCTCCACGACATCGCGGGGGTCAGCAACGGGCGCGGCAACGTCTTCGGCCTGATGCCCCACCCCGAGCACGCCGTGGACGCGCGGATCGGCGGCTCGGTCGATGGGCTGAAGATCTTCGAGTCGATGCGGATGACCGTTGACGGCGTCCATGCCTGAGGCCGCCACGCTGCCCACCGTCGAGGACGCGCTGGCGCTCGGGCTGACCCGCTCGGAGTATGAGCTCGTCTGTGAGAAGCAGGGCGGTCCTCCCAACATCCTGGAGCTGGCGATGTACTCGCTGCTGTGGAGCGAGCACTGCGCCTACAAGCACTCCAGGAAGCTGCTGCGCACGCTGCCCACCGAGGGCGAGCACGTGGTCATGGGTCCCGGCGAGAACGCCGGCGCGGTGGCAGTCGGCGGGGGACTCGCATGTGCCTTCAAGGTCGAGTCGCACAACCACCCGAGCGCCGTCGAGCCCTTCCAGGGGGCGGCGACCGGGGTGGGCGGCATCCTACGTGACATCTTCGCGATCGGAGCCCGGCCGATCGCCGTGCTCGACTCGCTGCGCTTCGGCGAGATCGGGGCCGCCTCCGAGTCGCCCGCCCGGGCCCGGTACCTGCTCGAGGGCGCCGTGTCGGGGATCGGTCACTACGGCAATTCGATCGGCGTCCCGACCGTCGGCGGCGAGGTCTACTTCGAGGCCCCATACGAGCAGAACTGCCTCGTCAACGCCATGGCCCTGGGCCTTGTGCCGATCGACCGGCTGGTCCGCAGCGCTGCGGCGGGCCCCGGGAACATCGTCGTCCTGTTCGGCGCCTCGACCGGGCGGGACGGGATCGGCGGCGCCTCGGTGTTGGCCTCGGCCGAGCTCGGCGGGGACATGGAGATGCGGCCCACCGTCCAGGTCGGCGACCCCTTTGAGGAGAAGAAGCTGCTCGAGTGCTCGCTCGAGCTGCTCGAGCGCGACCTGCTCGTCTCGCTGCAGGACCTCGGCGCCGCCGGGCTGACCTCCTCCGCCTCGGAGATGGCCTCCAAAGGCGAGGTGGGACTCGACATCGACATCGCCGCCGTCCCGCTGCGCGAGGCCGGCATGGAGCCCTTCGAGGTGATGGTCTCCGAGTCCCAGGAGCGGATGCTCTGCATCGTCGAGCCACACAACCTCGCGCCCGTCCTCGAGCTGTGCGAGAAGTGGGAGGTGGGCGGCTCTGCCATCGGTACGGTCACCGAAGGCGGGCGGATGCGGATTTTCAGCGGCGAGGAGCTCCTAGGCGACATGCCCGTCCGTGCGCTGGTGGACGACTGCCCCCTCTACGACCTCGCCCCGGCCAAGCCCGCGCATCCGATCTACCCTCCGCCGCGAGCCACGCTGGCCGCCGGGAGCGCTCCGGGCGAGACGCTCCTGGCGCTCTTGGGGAGCTCCAACCTGGCCTCGCGCCGGCCGCTGTTCGAGCGCTATGACCCGATCGTCCAGTCGCGGACCGTGCGCCGCCCCGAGCAGGCCGACGCTGCCGTGCTGGCCCTCGAGGACGGCAGTGCGCTGGCCGTCTCGATCGACTGCAACGGCCGGCGCGTCGCCGCGGACCCCAGGCGGGGAACGATCGCGGCCGTGCTCGAGTGCGCAGCCAACCTCGCCTGCGTGGGTGCCCTGCCGCTGGGGACGACCAACAACCTCAACTTCGGAAACCCCGAGAAGCCCCACATCGCGTGGCAGCTGACCGAAGCGGTGGCCGGGCTGGGGGAGGCCTGCCGGGCCCTGGCCGCGCCGATCGTCGGGGGCAACGTCTCGCTCTACAACGAGGGCGCCGACGGGCCGATCTACCCTACGCCCGTCATCGGCATGGTCGGCTCGCTGCCCGAGGCCACCCGCGCAGGGCAGCTCGGCTTCGCCTCCGAAGGAGACGCGGTCGCGCTCGTTGGAGCCTTCGTCCCGTCGCTTCAGGCCTCCGAGCTGGCCAAGCTGCGAGGCGAGGCGCTACCCGACGGGCTGCCGGAGTTCTCGCTCGCCGATGCCATCGCCGCGCTCGATGCGGTCCGCGCCGCGGTTCGCGGTGGCGCGGTTGCAAGCGCCCACGACATCGCCGAGGGCGGCCTTGCTGCGGCGCTGGCCGAGTGCTGCCTGGCGGGCGGTCTGGGCGCGCGTGTGGACCTCGAACTTCCCGGCATCCCCGCCGAGCAGGCGCTGTTCGGCGAGGCGCCGGGCGGGTTCGTGCTGAGCGGGCCGCCGGAGCAGCTGCAGGCGCTGGCTGGGGCGGTGCCGGTGAGCATCCTGGGCACGGTCGGTGGCCGCTCGCTGGAGATCGGGCTGGGCGGGGAGGGAGCGATCGAAATCTCCCTCACGGAGCTCGGATCGGTGCACGGCGGCGGCCTTGCGGAGCACTTCGCCTGATGAGGGGCCCCGCTGTGGAACGCGACGCTGCTGCTAGCTTGTGACGACGATGCGTGATGGACCGCGCGACGAGTGCGGAGTGTTCGGACTGTATGCGCCCGGTCACGAGGTCGCGCGTCTGTCGTACTTCGCCCTGTATGCCCTCCAGCACCGCGGCCAGGAGTCGGCCGGGATCGCCGCCGCGGACCGCGGCGGGCACATCATCACCCGCCGGGAGCTGGGGCTCGTCAACCAGGTCTTCAGCGAGAACGACCTGCGCACCCTGGCGGGGGAGCTGGCGATCGGCCACGTCCGCTACTCGACCACGGGCTCCAACGCCTGGGAGAACTCCCAGCCGGTGCAGCGCTCGGAGGGCACCAACGGCTCGCGCCGCGAGGTGGCCCTGGGGCACAACGGCAACCTGATCAACGCGCTCGAGCTCCACGAGGAGCTGCTCGAGCGCGGCGTCAGCTTCAGCTCCACCTCCGACTCGGAGATCATCGCCGCGCTGATCGCCACTCACCCCGCCGAGCACGTGGAGGATGCCGTGGCCGAGGTGCTCCCACGGCTGCGGGGCGCCTTCTCGATCGTCCTCATGACCAAAGACCGCGTGATCGCCTTTCGCGACCCCCACGGCCTACGCCCACTCTCGATCGGGATCATCGATCCCGGCCCGGGTGAGAGCGAACCCCATTACTGCGTCGCCAGCGAGTCCTGTGCCTTCGACATCATCGGCGCACGCCGCCTGCGCGACGTCGAGCCCGGCGAGATCGTGACGCTCGGGCCCAAGGGCCTCGAGAGTCGCAAGGTGGCACAGGGCGAGCGCAAGGCCTTCTGCGTATTCGAGTACATCTACTTCGCGCGGCCGGACTCGCGCATGAACGACCAGGTGCTGCAGGTGGCTCGCGGGCGCATGGGCGAGATCCTCTGGCGCGAGGCGCCCGTCGAGGCAGACATGGTGATCGCCGTACCGGACTCGGGCAACGCGGCCGCCCGTGGCCTGGCGCGCGCCGCCGGCCTGCCCCAGGACGACGGGTTCGTCAAGAACCGCTACGTGGCCCGGACGTTCATCCAGCCCGGCCAGGAGCTGCGCAAGCACGGGCTGCGACTTAAGTTCAACCCGTTGCCCGAGGTCGTCGAGGGCAAGCGACTGGTCGTCGTCGACGACTCGATCGTGCGTGGCAACACGACTCGCCAGATCGTTCAGATGCTCAAGGACTCAGGGGCTGCCGAGGTGCACATGCGGATCTCGGCCCCGCCGATCAAGCACCCCTGCCACTACGGCATCGACATGTCCACGCGCGAGGAGATGATCGCCCACGAACGCTCGACGGAGCAGATCGCCGAGGAGCTGGGCTGCGACTCGCTTCACTACCTCTCGATGGCCGGCGTCTACGAGGCCGTGAGGGGCTCCAGCGAGAACCACTGCGACGCCTGCTTTACCGGCCACTACCCGCTGGCCGGCACCGACACGGCCGGTGGCAAGTACTCGCTCGAGGGGCCGGACGGCGAAAACGGCGTCTCGCTGCCGCTCGTCAGGGCCTGAGCGGGCATTCCATCAGGCACCACGCGCCGGGGTGGCGCGTGGGCAGAGGCGACCTAGCCGAAGTGATCCTCGCGGGCGCCGGATGCGTCGTTGTAGCGGTCGTTGTAGGGCGTGTGGACGATCTGACGGCCCTTGCGGTCCGGCTGCAGCGAGTAGCCGAGCCCGACGACGATAAAGAGCGTGATGAGAACTTGGAGCATGGGTTTCCTCTGCTTCGATCGGCGGTGTCCCCTGCTCCTCTGAATCGGCCAGCCACGATCCGACCCAGACAGAAGTCTTCCGCAGTCTGCCTGCGGTCTCTGTGAGGTCAGTCACAGCTATCGTCCGGCCGAAGTGTCCGAGCGACTGCCAACGGCTGTACTGGTCTCCGGGGGAGGAACGAACCTCCAGGCCCTGCTGGACACCGTCCACGGGCGGGAGGCGGAGATCGTTGCGGTGGCCTCGAGCGTCGCCGGCGTTCCTGCACTCGAGCGCGCCGCGTCCAGGGGGGTGCCGAGCGCCGTCTTCGCCCGGTCGGACTATGCCAAGCGCTCCGAGCGCGACCAGGCGATGGCGGACTGGCTGCTCGAGCGCGGCACCCGGCTGGTTGTCCTGGCGGGCTACATGGAGCTGCTTGACGCGGTCTTCCTCGACCGCTTCGGGGGCGCCGTCATCAACGTCCATCCCTCGCTGCTGCCGGCCTTCCCCGGCCTGAGGGCCGTCGAGCAGGCGCTCGACTACGGCGTCAAGGTCTTCGGCGTGACCGTTCACTTCGTCGATGCCGGCGTGGACACCGGGCCGGTCATCCTGCAGGGGGCCGTCGAGTTGGAGGAGCCCGGAGGAGCCGAGCAGGTGATGGCGGCGCTGCGCCCGCTCGAGCACTCGCTTCTGCCCAGGGCGGTCAGGCTTTTTGCGCTCGGAGCGCTCAACAGCGACCCGGAGAATCCACGACGGATCGCGACCGCTTCACAGGCGGGTACGCTCTGATGCATGCCCGGCGACAGTGACCTCGTGACCGAACGAACGGGTGGGGTGGAGCCCGCCGCGGCGGGCGAGGTGCGGGTGCGCAGGGCGCTGCTGTCGGTGTCGGACAAGCAGGGGATCGTCGAGCTGGCGGCAGGGCTGGCCGAGCTCGAGGTCGAGCTGGTTTCGACCGGCGGCACTGCCCGCGAGCTGGACGGCGCGGGCCTCGAGGTCCGCTCGATCGAGAACTTCACGGGCTTCCCGGAAATGATGGACGGCCGCGTCAAGACGCTTCACCCGCGCCTCTACGCGGGCCTGTTGGCGCGCCGCGACGACGAGCGCCACCTGGCGGCGGCGCTAGAGCAGGCGATCGAGCAGGTCGACCTCGTCTGCGTCAACCTCTATCCCTTCGAGCGCACCATCGCAAGCGGCGACGCGACCGAGCAGGAGGCGATCGAGAACATCGACATCGGCGGCCCGACGATGATCAGGGCAGCCGCCAAGAACAGCTCCTTCGCGGCCGTCCTGGTCGATCCCGAGGACTACGAGCCGGTTCTGGCTGAGTTGCGGGAGTCCGGCGGAAAGCTCTCGCTGGACACACGCAGGCGTCTGGCGGGCAAGGCCTTCGCCTGCACCGCCCGCTACGACGCGGCGATCGCCAACTGGTTCGCCGGCCGCCTCGAGGAGGGCTTCCCGGGCGCCCGCAACGAGACCTGGGAGAAGGTCAGCGAGCTGCGCTACGGCGAGAACCCCCACCAGCAGGCGGCCTACTACGCCCGGGTGGGCGCCCCGACCCACCTGCTGGACGGCGTCGAGCAGCTGCACGGCAAGGAGCTGTCCTTCAACAATCTGCTCGATCTCAGCGCCGCGCGCGAACTGGTGGAGGATTTCGACGTCCCCGCCTGTGCGATCGTCAAGCACAACAACCCCTGTGGCTGCGCGATTGGGGATTCGGCCCTGCAAGCCTATGAACGGGCCTTCGCCTGCGACCCCCAGAGCGCCTACGGCGGCGTCATCGCGCTCAACCGCCGCGTCGAGGGCGACTGTGCCGAGCAGCTCTCGGGCCAGTTCATCGAGGTGCTGCTCGCTCCCGGCTTCACCGAGGAGGCGCTCGAGATCCTGACCGAGAAAAAGAACCTGCGCCTGCTCGAGCTTGCGCACTGGCCCGAGCCTGGGGGAGAGCTCGAGGCGAAGGCCGTCCTGGGCGGCCAGCTGGTCCAGTCCCGCGATGCCGTCACCGAGACGCGCGAGCAGATGCGCTCGATGGCCGCCCGCGAGCCCACCGAGCGCGAGTGGCAGGACATGCTGTTCGCCTGGCGTGTCTGCCGCCACGTGCGCTCGAACGCCATCGTCATCGCGGCAGGTGGCGCCACGATCGGGATCGGCGCGGGCCAGATGAGCCGGGTGGACGCCGTCAGGATCGCCGTCGAGAAGGCCCAGGCCTTTCGCCCCGATCAGCTGGTGGGCTCCTCGCTCGCCTCCGACGCCTACTTCCCCTTCCCCGATGGCCCGGAGATCGCTCTCGACGCAGGCGTCAGCGCGATCATCCAGCCGGGCGGCTCGGTCCGCGACGAGCTGACCGTCGAGGCGGTCGATGCAGCAGGTGCGGCCATGGTGGCGACCGACCGGCGCCACTTCCGCCACTGATTTGCGGGCGCCCCCGAGCGGCGCTAGGATCGGCGCATGTGTCGAAACATCCGCACCCTCTACAACTTCGAGCCGGCTGCCAGTGACGATGAGGTCCGGGCGGCGGCGCAGCAGTACGTCCGCAAGATCAGCGGCTTCACCAAGCCCTCCGCCGCCAACATCGACGCCTTCGAGCGCGCCGTCGATGCGGTCGCGGAGGTCTCGGCCCGGCTGCTGGACGAACTGGTGACGAACGCGCCGCCGAAGGACCGCGAGGTCGAGGCCGCCAAGGCCCGGGCCCGCAGCGCAGAACGCTTCGCCGCCTGAGCTGCACGGGCCGCCGGCGCGGCGCCGATGACGGACCCTGGCATCGCCGGAGGTCCTCTTGGGCCTGGAGGCGATCGGCCCCGATCCCACGGCGGGCAGCGCTCGGCGTAGCCGCGTCCGTTCTGCTCCGCTGAGGCGAAGGAGAACTCCACGAGGGCACGGTCGAAGCTCTGGCCGCTGGTGAGGTGGACGGCGATCGTCGACCCGGCGCCACCGGGTCCGCCCGATCTGATGGCCTGATACCCGGCGTGGCTCGAGGGCGGGACGCGCTTGCGCGCCCCTGCCGAGCGCGACCCGCTCGGCCATGCCCGTATTTGCGCCCGCCGCATTCGGGACGCTCGTCACGTCCACAAGTCAGTACCGCTGCTGGCGGCTGTCCGAAAAAGAAATTCTCAGAGGGACTTGACGAATCGAAGATAACGATATATCGTGATGCACACAAGATAGTCCACGATAGGAGAATCAAGATGTATACGTACCCAACAGACACACCACCAGAGGGACGCGGACGCCACCATCGCCATCGCCGCCACGGCTTCGGCGGAGGTCGTGAGTTCGGTCCCGGCTTCGGCCCGGGCTTCGGACCCGGCCGCGGGCCGCGCGGACGCGGTCGCAAGGCGCGCCGCGGAGACATCCGTACGGCCGCCCTGTTGCTGCTGGCGGAGGAGCCGCGCAACGGCTACCAGATCATGCAGGAGGTCCAGGAGCGCAGCGAGGGCGTCTGGAGTCCCAGCCCCGGCTCGGTCTACCCGGCCCTGGCACAGCTCGAGGACGAGGGCCTGATCCGCACCGACGAGGGCGAGGGCCGCAAGGCCTACGCGATCACCGATGCCGGACGCGAGCTGCTCGCCGAGCGCCCCGAGGGAGCAGCTGCACCCTGGGAGCAGATGAGCGATGAGGTCAGTGCCGGCGTGCACGAGCTCGCCAAGCTGATGCGCGAGGTGGCATTCGCCTTCTCGCAGGTCATGAGGACCGGCTCGGAGGCGCAGGTCGCCAGGGCGCGCGAGGTGCTCGCCTCGGCCCGGCGCGATCTCTACAGGATCCTCGCCGACGGCGACGGCCCGGACGCTACGGTGGGCGAGGACAGCTGAACCTCGCACCATGGCCATCCCCGCACCCACAACCGCCACCGCCGTCTCGGTCGAGGGGCTGGTCAAGCGCTACGACGAGGTCGAGGCCGTACGGGGCATCGAGTTCGAGGTGCACAGCGGTGAGATCTTCGGCTTTCTCGGCCCCAACGGGGCCGGGAAGTCGACGACGATCAACATGCTCTGCACGCTGGTGCGTCCCAGCGGCGGCTCGGCGCATGTCGCCGGCCACGACGTCGTCTCCGAACGCGACGAGGTCCGGCGCAACATCGGCCTTGTCTTCCAGGACACCACACTGGATGGCTACCTGACGGCGGAGCAGAACCTGCGTCTGCACGCCGAGCTCTACGGCGTCCCGCGCGAGGCGGTACTGCCACGCATGACGCAGGTGATGGAGATGGTCGGCCTGTGGGAGCGGCGAGGGAGCCTTGTCAACACGTTCTCCGGCGGCATGAAGCGCCGGCTGGAGATCGCGCGCGGGCTGCTGCACTCGCCCCGGGTCCTGTTCCTGGACGAGCCCACAGTCGGCCTTGACCCACAGACGCGGAGCTCCATCTGGAGCTACATCCGCGAGCTGAAGAACAGCGAGGACATCACGATCTTCCTGACCACCCACTACATGGACGAGGCCGAGTACTGCGACCGGATCGCGATCATGGACCAGGGCAAGATCATCGTGCTGGACACGCCCGAGGCGCTGAAGGCGAGCGTCGGCAAGGACCGCGTGCAGATTTCGACCGATGATGACCAGGCCGCGATCGCGGCACTGGAAGAGCGCTTCGGGGTCGAGGCCAAGGTCCTCGAGGGGATGGTGACCTTCGGCGTTGCAGAGGGCGAGCACTTCGTGCCGCGGCTGTTCGCCGAGCTGGGCCAGCCGATCCGCTCGGTCAACGTCGCGCGCCCGTCGCTGGATGATGTCTTCATGTCATACACGGGCACCACGATCCGCGACGCCGAGTCCGGCGCATCCGATCAGCGGCGCAAAGCCGCCCGGATGATGAGCGGAGGCCGCTGATGGCCTCCTCCCCGACGCTCCCCGCCGAGCAGACCCCCTCGCCGCCGAGGCCCGGCCACATCCAGGCGGTGCGCGTCCCGACCCGCAGCGTGGCCGGTGAGATACGGGCGGTCAAGGTCGTCTGGAAGCGTGAGCTGATCCGCTTCAGTCGCGACCGGCTGCGAATCCTGACCTCGCTGATGCAGCCATTCCTGTTCCTGTTCGTCCTCGGCACGGGCCTCTCCAAGCTGGCCTCGGCGGGAACCCACGGCGTCAACCTGAAAACCTTCGTCTACCCGGGCGTCCTGTGCATGGCCGTCATGTTCACGGCCATGTTCTCCGCTGCCTCGCTCGTCTGGGACCGCGAGTTCGGATTCCTACGCGAGATGATGGTCGCGCCCGTACGGCGCAGCTCGCTGGTGCTCGGCAAGTGCCTCGGCGGCGCCACGGTGGCGGGCTTCCAGGGCGTCATCGTCCTGTGCCTGGCGGGCCTCGTGCATGTCCCCTACAACGCAATGCTGATCATCGAGGTGTTCGCCATCCAGCTGCTGCTGGCCTTTGCGATCACTGCCTTCGGCGTGATGGTCGCCGCGCGCATCTCCCAGATGCAGTCGTTCATGGCGCTGATGCAGATGGCGATCATGCCGATGTACTTCCTCTCGGGGGCGCTCTTCCCGGTGGCCGGACTGCCGCAGTGGCTCGAGCTGCTCAACCGGATCGACCCGCTGACCTATGCCGTCGATCCGATCCGCCGGATCGTCTTCTCCCACCTCGACATCTCGGCTGCGGCCCGTCGGACGCTCGACCCGGGTGTCACCTGGTGGGGCTGGCACGTGCCCACGGTCCTCGAGGCGGGCGTCGTGGCCGCGCTCGGTCTGCTGATGCTGGGCATCGCGATCTTCGAGTTCAGCCGGGCCGAGTAGCGCCCTCGGACGCTCACCCGGTGCGGGGACTGGTGGTAGGGTCGCGCGCATGTCCGATCTCAGCCCCACCTCATCCGCACTGGAGCTGGCCGGGGCGCTGCGCCGCCGCGAGCTCTCCGCCGTCGAGCTGCTCGAGACGTGTCTGGCAGCCGTAGAGGAACGCAATCCCGAGCTGAACGCCGTCACGTGGCGAAACGACGAGCAGGCGCGGGCCTCCGCGGCCGACGCCGACCGCCGTCTTGACGCCGGTGAGAGCGCCCCCTTTCTCGGTGTGCCGATCCCGATCAAGGATCTGACGCCGGTCGCAGGCTGGCCGGTCACCTATGGCTCCCGCGGTGCCCCCGAGGGACCGAGCGCGGAGTCCGAGCTGGTCGTGGACGCGCTCGTGGCGGCCGGGTTCGTGCTGTGCGGGCGGACCAACACGCCGGAGTTCGGCGTCATCACGGCGGCCGAGAACCTCCGCTTCGGGCCGTCCCGGAACCCGTGGGATCCCAGCCGCACGCCGGGCGGCTCCAGCGGCGGTGCAGCCGCCGCGGTGGCCGGCGGGATGTTCCCCATCGCTCACGCCAACGACGGCGGCGGCTCGATCAGGATCCCGGCGTCCTACTGCGGGCTGGTGGGCTTCAAGCCGAGCCGTGGGCGCGTGCCGCGGCTTGCCCAGAGCTGGCTCGGGGCGGTCGTCGAGGGCGTCGTCTCACGGACGGTTGCCGAGTCGGCCGTCGTGCTCGACGCCATCTGTGGCCCGGACCGCAACGCCTGGTACAACGCCCCCGCCCCCGAGCGCCCCTTCGCCGAGTCCGGCAATGCACCCGGGCGCCTGCGGATCGGGCTGATGGCCCAGGCGCCTCTGGGCATGCCCACCGACGAGAACTGCGTCGCAGCTGCGCGCGCGGCGGCAACACTGCTGGAAGAGCTCGGGCACAGCGTCGAGGAGGTCGAGGTGCCCACGATCTCTGAAGAGATGGTGCCGCCGTTCATCGCCCTGACGCAGGGCGGCCTGGGTGATTATGAGGGCGTGGACTGGTCGGCCACCGAGCCCCACATCCGCCATCAACGCGAGCTCGCGGGTCAGACCGGCGCCTACGAATACGTCCATGCCGCCCGCATGCTCGAGCTGCTGAGCCGCCGCGAGGTGGCGCGCTGGGGACGCGACTTCGACGTGCTGCTGACGCCCACCTCGGCGATCCTCCCGCCCGCGGCGGGTGCGCTGATGGAGGCCGCCCACGCGGCGCCGGAGGCACCCGTCTTCGAGGTCGTGGCGAGTGTCGCCTTCACCGCATTCGGGAACGTCACGGGCCTGCCCGGGGTGAGCCTGCCGCTGCACTGGACCGAGCAGGACGTGCCGGTCGGGGTACAGCTGCTCGCCGGTCCCTGGGAGGACGGAAGGCTGCTGGCGCTCTCGGCGCAGATCGAAGCCGCGCGTCCCTGGGCCGAGCGCCGGCCCGCGGCCCGGACGGCGTAGCGGCGCCGTGTCCGCCCTGCCGCGGGTCTGCGTGATCGGAGCGGGCGTCAGCGGCCTGACGGCCTGCAAGTCCCTGGGGGATTTCGGCGTTCCCCACGTCTGCTTCGAGGCCTCCGATGAGGTGGGAGGCAACTGGTACTTTCAGAACCCCAACGGGGTCTCCTCGGCCTACCGTTCGCTGCACATAGACATCTCGAAGCCCTCGATCTCCTTCCGGGACTTCCCGATGCCCGAGCGCTACCCCGACTATCCGCACCACAGCCACATCTTCGAGTGGCTGTGCGACTACGCGGACGCCTTCGACTTGCGCCGGAGCATCCGCTTCAACACCCGCGTCGAACGTGCCGAGCGGCGTGCCGAAGGCGGGTGGCTTCTTACGCTCAGCGACGGCTCCAGCGAGGCCTTCGATGCGCTGCTGGTCTGCAACGGACACCACTGGAGCCCCCGCTTCCCGGATTTCTCGGGCAGCTTCGACGGGCCCCAGATCCACTCTCACGACTACGTCGACCCCTCCCACCCCCTCGATCTCTACGGCAAGCGTGTGCTGATCGTGGGGATCGGCAACAGCGCCGTCGACATTGCCTCCGAGCTGGGCCGAAAGACGGTCTCCGAGCTCGTCTATCTCTCCACCCGCTCGGGCGCATACGTCGTGCCCAAGTACCTGTTCGGCAAGCCGGCCGACCAGGTCGTCAAGTCCAACCCGATGATCCCCGCCGGCCTGCAGCGGCGGATGGGACGGCTGCTGCCGCGGATCTTCTCCGGGCGGATGGAGGACTTCGGGCTGCCCACGCCCGACCACAACTTCCTCGACGCGCACCCGACCGTTTCCAGCGAGCTGCTGGGACGTCTCGGCGCGGGGGACGTGGTGGGCAAGGGCGATGTGGCTGAGCTGATGGGGGACCGCGTGCGCTTCGCCGACGGCTCGGTCGAGCCGGTCGACGTGATCATCAACGCCACCGGCTACAACATCAGCTTCCCGTTCTTCGACCCCGGCTTTCTGAGCGCGCCCGAGAACGTCCTGCCGCTTTACAAGCGGATGCTCAAACCGGGGCTGGACGATCTCGCCTTCATCGGCCTGGGTCAGCCGATTCCGACGATCTTCCCGTTCTCCGAGCTGCAGTCAAAGCTGGCCGCCCGCTGGCTGAGCGGCGACTGGGCGCCACCGACGCCGGCCGAGATGGAGGCCGAGATCATCGCCGATGAGGCCTTCCACACCGGGCACTTCTCGGCGAAGCCGCGCCACACGATGCAGCTCGAGTGGTACTCCTACAAGCGCGAACTCGAACACCGGACGATCCCGGCCGGGCAGGCGCGAGCGCGCGCCGGCGCCCGGACCGGCCGCGAGGCCGCCGGGCGATCGCAGTCCGATGCCGGGGCGACGGCGTGAGCACCGTCGAGTTCGCCAGCGGCGGCGTCCGCTGCTCGGGCGTTCACCTGCGCGGGGAGGGCGAGGACTTCTGTGACGCGCAGGGCCGCCGTCCCTGCATCGTCATGGCACACGGCTTCGCCGGGACCGTCGACTCGGGTCTGATCCCCTTCGCCGAACGCTACGCGGCGGCCGGCCTCGATGTGCTGGCCTTCGACTACCGCCACTTCGGCGCGAGCGACGGCCGCCCGCGCCAGCTTCTCTCGATCCCAGGCCAGCATGAGGACTACCGCGCGGCCATCGCCTTCGCGCGGGCTCTCGAGGGCGTGGATCCCGAGCGGATCGTCCTCTGGGGCTCATCGTTCTCAGGCGGCCACGTCGTGCCGGTGGCCGTCGCCGATGGGCGGGTGGCCGCGGTCATCTCCCAGGTCCCGGGGATGGACGGCCTGACCACCGTGGCAAAGGCCCTGCGCTATGCCGGGCCGCGTCAGCTGCTGCGCTCGACGATTGCCGGCCTGCGCGACCTGGCCGGCTCCTACCGCGGGGCCGAGCCGGTGATGATCGCCGTCGTCGGGCCGCCCGGGAGCCTTGCTGCGATGAGCACCCCTGACGCCGAGCCCGGCTACCTGGCGATCACGGGCCCGACCTGGCGCAACGAGGTGGCCGCAAGGATCGGTCTCGCCCTGGGCGCATACCGTCCCGGCCGCCAGGCCGACCGCCTGCCCTGCCCGATCCTGATCCAGATCGCCGACCGCGATGCGGTCGTGCCGGTCAAGGCCGCGCAGGACGCGGCCTGGCTGGCCACGGGGCGCGCCGAGGTGCGCACCTACCCGATCGGCCATTTCGACATCTACAGCGGTCCGCCGTTCGAGCATGCGATCGGCGACCAGATCCATTTTCTGCGCCGTCACCTGCGCCGCGCCGGCCCGCCGGCGGCGATCCTTGACGGGGCCGAGCGGACGCCGTTAGGTTAGAGCTGCAAGCGCCCGGGGAGCTGCTTGCCTTGGGGCCCGGGCGGCATTCGAGGGAGAGGGGAAAAGGAATATGGGGAAGCGACTTCGCATGGTCGGAATCGCAACGGTCGTCTCTGCGGCGATCCTGCCGGTGGCCTCGGCCGCGGCATCGCAGTACGTCGATCTCGGTGACTCCTACGCCTCCGGCGTGGGGACGCGCGTGTTCTACGAAGAATCGGGCAGCTGCAAGCGCAGCCCCGATGCCTATGGGCCGAAGGTCGCCGCCGCCAGGGGCTACACGCTCAGCTTCCAGGCCTGCAGCGGGGCCAAGACGCCTGAAGTGATCGAAAAACAGCTGGGTACCCTCAGCTCGAGCACGGCATTGGTCTCGGTGTCGATCGGCGGCAACGACGCCGGCTTCAGCAACGTGATCATCAATTGCGCCCTCTACTACTTCACCTGTGGCAGCGCAATCAGCGAAGCCAACGAATACATCGCCAAAACGCTCCCGGGAAAGCTAGAAACGACCTACAAGGACATCCGCGCCAAGGCCACGACGGCGGAGGTGATCGTGGTCGGCTACCCGAAGCTGTTCACCAAGGAAGGGAAGACCTGCAACGTGAACTTCCTGACCTCGGGCAACGAGAAGAAAATGAACGAAACGGCAGAAAAACTTGACGCCGTCATCAAGGGCCGGGCGGAAGCCATGAAATTCAAGTTCGTCAACCCGACGAGCGCCTTCGAAGCGCATGAGGTCTGCGCCTCCGAAGAATGGCTAAACGGCCAGTCCAACCCGCTCGAAGAAAGCTACCACCCCAACATCAAAGGTCACGCGGATCTGACCACGCTGGTGGAGGGCGCCATCTAGTTCGCCTGCACGGAGCGGCCGTCCGCGTGTCCACGGACCGCGGGCGGCCGTCTTCGCGTTTCAGGTGATCCAGTAACGCCTTTTGGGGCTTCCGTCACGGTCGGGCCGGGAGTCCTCGTAGGTGCCGCCGAGGCGCTCGATCACCGCGATCGAGCCGAGGTTGTCCTCGTCGCATGTCACGAGCACATTCTCGATCCCCACGGCGCGGGCGACGATCAGACCCTGACGCAGGATCTCGGTTGCGTAGCCACGCCGGCGCACTCCGGGTCGCACGCAATAGCCGACGTGACCGCCGGCCTGGGCGAGGAACTCGTTCAGCTGATGGCGGATTGAGACCCGCCCGACCAACTTTCCCTCGACCTCGGCGACGAGGAAGCTCGACGGCACGCGGCCATCCGCCAGGCGCAGGCCCAGCTGCTCGCTCTCCAGGTGCGACAGGTAGCCGGCCCACGGCTCGTGCTGGTTCCAGCCGAGCAGGAAGGGAAAGTTCTCGGGCTCGAGCTCGGCATGGGCAGCACGTGCTTCGCGCTCGTCCTCGGGGCGTAGGGGGCGCAGGCGCAACGGCGGCATCGAGGCATTCTGCCCGACTCCGCCCGCTCGATCAGGCGCCGGCCTGCGGCCCGCTCTGGAACATCTCCACCAGCCGGGCGCGGCAGTAGGGCCACTGCAGGCTGTTGCGCCGCCCGCCCGGATGCAGCGTGTCGAGCAGGGCCAGGCCGCGCATCGTCGCCGCGGCCATCTCGAGCAGGCCGTCGAAGCCGGGCTCCTCGGCCAGCTCGCCGAACAGCGTCCGGCTCAGCCTGAGCGTCTGGCGGTCCAGGTCGCGCTCGACGGGCGCCAGGCGCTCGCGCAGCTCTGGGTCGGTGCGGGCGTGCGTCCACAGGTCCAGGGCGGCCTGGTAGAGCGGGCTGGCATAGGTCGACCAGAGCAAGTCGAGGCTCGCCGCAAGGCGCTCGGGCCCCTCGGGCAGCTTGGCGGCGGCCGCCAGCAGCTGCTCGCCGCGGCGCTCGGCCAGATGCTCCATGGCCGCCGCCAGCAGTGCCTGGCGGGTCTGGAAATGGTGCAGGTGCGCGCCCCGCGACAGGCAGGCCCGCTCGGCAACGCGACTGGTCGTGGTGGAGGCGTATCCGTCCTCGACCAGACAGGCGATGGTGGCGTCCAGCAACGCCTGTCTGGTGGAGGCGCTGCGCTCGGCCTGGCTGCGGCGCTGGGGCGCTGTATTGGTCGGTGTTGGCATCGCTCGCACTCCATCATATTTGCATTCATGCATGAACGTTTCTGTGGTAGCGTTCGTCACGAAGGAACCCTCACCCCGCTTCCCCCGTGCCGGGCCGACCGGCGGGACTACGACCCAGGAGGTCCGACTGAGATGGCAGCCACCGATGCGCTGGTGTTCGACGCAATCCGAACACCCCGTGGCAAGGGCAAGTCCAATGGATCGCTGCACGGCACCAAGCCGGTCGATCTCGTTGTGGGCCTGATGCACGAGACGCTGATCCGCAATGAGAAACTCGACCCCTCGCGCGTCGACGACGTGGTGCTCGGCTGCGTCTCGCCCGTCGGCGACCAGGGCGCCGACATCGCCAAGACGGCCGCAATCAAGGCCGGCCTGCCGGACACGGTCGCCGGTGTCCAGGTGAACCGCTTCTGCGCCTCGGGCCTCGAGGCCGTCAACATCGCCGCACAGAAGGTCGCCTCCGGCTGGGAGGACCTCGTCTTCGCCGGTGGCGTCGAGTCGATGTCCCGAGTGCCGATGGGCTCCGACGGGGGTGCCTGGGCGATGGACCCCGAGACCAACTACGACACCTCGTTCGTTCCCCAGGGAGTCAGCGCGGACCTGATCGCGACGATCGAGGAGTTCAGCCGCGAGGACGTGGACGCCTACGCTGCCCGCTCACAGGAGCGCGCGTGGGCCGCCCAGTCCGAGGGCCGCTTCGCCAACACGGTGATCCCCGTCAAGGACCTCAATGACAATGTGGTCCTCGGCCAGGATGAGTTCATCCGCCCCGGCACGACCGTCGAGACGCTCGGCGGCCTGAAGCCGTCGTTCGCGGCGATCGGCGAGATGGGTGGCTTCGACGCCGTCGCCCTGCAGAAGTACCACTGGGTCGAGAAGATCGAGCACGTACACACCCCGGGCAACTCCTCCGGGATCGTCGACGGCGCCTCGCTGGTGACGATCGGCAACCAGAAGACCGGTGAAGAACTCGGCATGAAGCCGAAGGCGAGGATCCTTGCGACCGCGCTCTCCGGCGCCGACCCCACGATCATGCTCACCGGCCCCGCGCCGGCCAGCAAGAAGGCGCTGGCGAAGGCGGGCATCACGGTCGAGGACCTCGACCTGGTGGAGATCAACGAGGCCTTCGCGGCCGTGGTGCTGCGCTTTGTGCGCGACATGGGACTGGACATGGAGAAGGTCAACGTCAACGGAGGCGCCATCGCCATGGGCCACCCGCTGGGTGCGACCGGCGGCATGATCCTCGGGACGCTGATCGAGGAGCTCCACCGCACCGGTGGGCGCTACGGGCTGGCGACGCTCTGCGTCGGCGGCGGCATGGGAATCGCGACAGTCGTGGAGGCGATCTGACAATGGCTGAGAGCACAACGATCCGCTGGGAGAAGGACGAGGACGGCATCGTCCTGCTGACCCTGGACGACCCCAACCAGTCGGCCAACACGATGAACCGCGCCTACGCGGAATCGATGGCCGCCACGCTCGACCGTCTCGAGGCCGAGAAGGACGAGATCGCTGGGGTCGTCATCACCTCGGCGAAGAAGACCTTCTTCGCCGGCGGCGACCTCAACGACCTGAAGGCCGCGACCAAGGACGACGCGCCCGAGCTTGCCGAGATGGTGCGCGCCGGCAAGGCTCAGCTGCGCCGTCTGGAGACGATCGGCAAACCGGTCGTGGCGGCCATCAACGGAGCCGCGCTCGGAGGTGGCCTTGAGATCTGCCTGGCCACCCACCACCGCATCGCGGTGGACAGCCCGAGCGTGCAGCTTGGCTTCCCCGAGGTGCAGCTGGGACTGCTTCCGGGCGCCGGCGGCGTCGTGCGGACCGTCCGCATGCTGGGCATCGCCGACGCGCTGCTGAAGCTGCTGATGCAGGGTCAGCGCCTGCGTCCGGATAAGGCCCTGGAGACGGGGATCCTGGACGAGCTCGTGACGTCGCAGGAGGAGCTCGTCCCGGCCGCCAAGGCGTGGGTCAAGCAGCGTGCGGCCCAGGAGGAGCCCGTGATGCAGCCGTGGGACATCAAGGGCTACAAGATGCCCGGCGGCACACCGTCGAACCCCAAGCTGGCGCAGAACCTGCCGGCCTTTCCGTCCAACCTGCGCAAGCAGCTCAAGGGCGCCAACTACCCGGCGCCGCACCACATCATGGCCGCGGCCGTCGAGGGCGCGCAGGTCGACTTCGACACGGCCATCGAGATCGAGGGTCGCTACTTCGTCGACCTGCTGACGGGCCAGGTCTCAAAGAACATGATCCAGGCCTTCTTCTTCGACCTCCAGCAGGTTAACGGAGACCGTGACCGCCCGGAGTCGATCGAGCCGTTCAAGGCGACGAAGGTGGTCGTCCTGGGCGCCGGCATGATGGGCGCTGCGATCTCCTACGTCTGCGCCAAAGCGGGCATCGAGGTCGTGCTCAAGGACGTTTCGCTCGAGGCCGCCGAAAAGGGCAAGTCCTACTCACAGGGCCTGCTGGAGAAGGCCATCTCGCGCGGGCGCTCAACGCAGGAGAAGGCGAATGAGCTGCTGGCGAGGATCACGCCGACCGACGACCCTGCGGCGGCAGCCGGCGCAGACCTCGTGATCGAGGCGGTCTTCGAGGACCCGGCCGTCAAGGCACAGGTATTCGCGGAGATCGAGCCGCACCTGGCTCCCGGCGCACTGCTGGGCTCGAACACCTCGACGCTGCCGATCACCGAGCTCGCCGAGGGCGTCACCCGGCCCGAGGAATTCATCGGTCTGCACTTCTTCAGCCCCGTGGACAAGATGCCGCTGCTTGAGATCATCAAGGGCGAGAAGACCAACGAGGAGACCCTCTACCGGGCGCTCGATGTGGCCAAGCAGATCAAGAAGACGCCGATCGTCGTCAACGACAGCCGCGGCTTCTTCACCAGCCGGGTGATCGGGACGTTCATCAACGAGGGCGTCGGCATGCTGCTCGAGGGCGTCCCCGCGGCGTCCATCGAGCAGGCCTCCAACCAGGCGGGCTACCCCGCTCCGGTGCTGCAGCTGAGCGACGAGCTCAACCTCAACCTGGCCCGGAAAATCCGCGATGCCACGAAGGCGGCCGTTGAGGCCGAAGGCGGCACCTGGGAGGACCGGCCCTCGTTCGAAATCGTCGACAGGATGCTCGACTCGGGCCGTGGCGGCAAGCTGGCAGGCGCTGGCTACTACGACTACGAGGACGGCAAGCGGACGGGCTTGTGGAAGGGATTGAAAGAGATGTTCCCTGAGACGAGCGACCCCGCTTCACTGTCGCTCAAGGACCTCGAGGAGCGGATGCTGTTCATCGAGTCGATAGAGACCGTCAAGTGCCTGGATGAGGGTGTCATCGAGTCGGTCGCGGACGCCAACATCGGCTCGATCCTGGGCATCGGCTTCCCCGGCTGGACCGGCGGGGTACTGCAGTACATCAACGGTTACGAGGGCGGCGTGGCCGGCTTCGTGGCCCGCGCACGGGAGCTCGCCGAGACCTACGGCGAGCGCTTTGACCCGCCGGCTTCACTCGTCGAGAAGGCCGAGCGCGGCGAGATCTACAGTGACGCCGAGGCGGCCGTGGCAACCGCCTAGCGTTCGCATCCGGGGCGCCGCGGCCGCGCGCGGCGGCGTCCCGTTCCTTGCGAGGACGGCGCGCCCGTGGGCCGACGCTATTCGGCGGCGAGCACGAGGGCCGGAGTGCGGGCGGCGATGATCGGCTGACCCGGGACCGGCAGGCTGGTCATCAGCTCGGCGAGCTTCTCGGCGGTGTCGTTCTCGGGCAGCGGAGAGAAGAGAATCAGCCGCTGTTCCAGACGCTCGGCGGGATGGAAGACAGCGTGGGTGAAGGACAGCGTTCCCGCGAGCGGGTGGCGCAGGTCCTTGCGTGCCTCGCCGGTCTGTGAGACCTCATGGCGGTCCCAGGCACGGGAGAACTCGGGGCTGGACTTGCGCAGCGCGGCGATCAGCGACTCGAATTCCGGATCGCCGATGTGACGCGCACTGTCGGCCCTGAATTTCGCGACCATCACCGGGGCGCTGCGCTCCCAGTCCAGGAACATCTCGCGGCGGGCCGGGTCGGTGAATGTCAGCCATGCGTGATTTCGTGCCGCCCGCGGGATCTTTCCGAAGTCCCCCAGCAGGGCCACCGCCGCATCGTTCCAGGCCAGATAATCCCAGCGCCGTCCCAGTATGTAGGCCGGGTTGGGGCCCAGGTTCTCGATCAGCCGGCGCAGCGTCGGCGAGACGCGCTCGGCGGGGTTCTTGCATGGCGGTGGCGCCTCGCCACGCCCCAGCAGGATCAGGTGGGTGCGCTCGGCCTGGTTCAGTCGCAGGGCGCGGGCCAACGCCTCGAGCACGTCCAGGGATGCTCGCACGTCGCGTCCCTGCTCGAGCCAGGTGTACCAGGTGGCACCGACTCCGGCGAGCTGCGCGACCTCCTCCCGGCGGAGGCCGGGGGTGCGCCGGCGCCCGCCGCCGGGCAGCCCTACATCTTCCGGTTTGAGGGCCGCGCGGCGCATGCGCAGGAAGTCGGCCAGCTCCTCGCGACGGCGCTCGCCATGTCCGGTCAGGCCGATCAGCGGTCGGGGGATCGGCTCGATATCGGGGCTCGTGACTGAGGCAGGCATCTTTTCTACCAGGATAAACCGTTCTCTACTACTTGGATAAGAAGTGTCGCACACTGGGCCCATGTTTTCGAAGAGGAGCAATTCCACGGCAGGGCCGGACCGAAAAACGGCACTCCTGATGATCGTCTGCCTGGCCCAGTTCATGGTCATCCTGGATGTCTCGGTGGTCAACGTGGCGCTGCCGGAGATCCGCAACGGCCTGGGCTTCTCGACGACCGGTCTGCAATGGGTCGTCAACGCCTACACGCTGACCTTCGCCGGCTTTCTGATGCTCGGCGGCCGCTGCGCCGATCTGCTGGGACGACGCCGCGTGTTCATCGCCGGCACCGCCCTGTTCACGCTCTCATCGCTCGCCTGCGCCGTGGCCGGATCGCGCGGCCTGCTGCTTGGCGCCCGGGCTCTGCAGGGCTTCGGCGGTGCGGTGCTCTCACCGGCGACGCTGTCGATCCTGACCAGCTCGTTCAAGGAGGGCGCGGAGCGCAACCGGGCGCTTGGCACCTGGGGCGCGATGGGCGCCCTGGGGGCATCCTCGGGCGCGCTGCTCGGCGGAATCCTCACACAGGGCCTGGGCTGGCAGGCGATCTTCGCGATCAACGTCCCGCTGGGGGTCTTCGTGATCGTCTATGGCCTGCGGGTGATCGGAGCCGCGCGGCCGAGCGAGGGCAGGCGCCACTTCGATGTCGCCGGAGCCGTCCTCGTCACCGCCAGTCTGGTCGCGGCGACGTTCGGGATCGTGCGCACAGACACGCTCGGATGGGGTGCGCCCGGTGTGATCGGGCCGCTGGCCGCCGGCGTCCTGCTCGGTGGCGGCTTCCTGTTCGTCGAGGCGCGCATCGCAACGGTCCCCCTGGTTCCCCTCGCCGTGTTCCGGACGGGCCAGCTGCGGGTCGCCAACGCCGTCGTCGTTCTGCTCTACTCGGCCTTCTTTCCGGTCTGGTTCTTCCTGACGCTCTACCTCCAGCAGGTTCTGCACTACGACGCGATCGTCACGGGGCTCCTGTTCCTGCCGATGACCCTGTCGATCTTTGCGGCCTCCACGCTGGCGCCGAGGCTGGTGGCTCGCTTCGGTGCCAAGCGGGTGATCACGACGGGGATGGCGACCGCGACCGTTGGGATGGGGCTGCTGACAGGCGTCTCCCCGCACGCCGGGTACCTCGGCGTCGTGCTGCCCGGGGCCGTGCTCTCCGCGCTCGGCATGGGCCTGTCGCTGGTGCCCGCGACGATCGTCGCAATGCAGGGCCTTCCCGCGGCGCAGAGCGGCCTCGGATCGGGGCTGCTGAACACATCGCGGTTGATGGGTGGCGCGCTGGGACTGGCGGTGCTGAGCACGATCGCCGACACCCGCACCCGGCACGAGGCCGCGAGCGGGTTTGCCCACTCGCTGACCAGCGGCTTTGACCTCGCCTTCCTGGTCGGCGGCGGCTTCTGCCTGGCGGGCGCTCTGCTCGCCGCACTGGTGCTTCGCGCACCGCGGGGCGCCACCGTTGCCCCGCTCCCCGCTGACGCGATGACCGAGGTCGAGGAGCGCGAGGGCGAGGCGCTGGCGGCCTAGATGAGCGGGTAGGGGTTTGGCCTCGAAGCTCCAGCTTCTATAATGCTTGCTGGCAAGCAAATAATTCGAGAGACCGGAGACTGATGCCAGCCCAGCCGGCGGCCGTCGACCACGATCAGCAGCAGCTCGAGGACATCGAGCGGCTGCGTGCGGTGATCGGCAAGCTGGGACGGCGCCTGCGGAGGACCCGAGCCGGAGCCGCCCTCACCCCCTCGCAGATCTCGGTTCTGTTCACGATCGTCCGGCGCGGGCCGATCGGCCTGGCAGAGCTGGCGGGCACCGAGGCCCTCAATCCGACGATGCTCTCGCGGATCGTCGCGCAGCTGACCGATGCGGGCCTGATCCGCCGCACTGCCGACCCCCAGGACCGACGCGCGGCACTGGTGGAGGCTACGCGGGCCGGCGTCAGGATGCGCCAGCGGATCAACCAGGAGCGCGCGCGGGCGCTTGAAGTGCATCTCGCCGGGCTGAGCGAGGAGCAGCAGGAGCGGATCTGGGGGGCGCTGCCGGCGCTCGAGGAGATCGCCGAGCTGATGATGAGGGACCGGCGATGACGCGGCTGAACCGCATCGGGCGCGTGACCTTCGCGGCGATGAGCGTTCCCAACTACCGGCGCTACATCGCCGGGCAGTCGGTGTCGCTGACGGGCACCTGGATGCAGATGGCCGCACAGGCCTGGCTGGTCCTGACACTGACCGGATCCTCCACCAACCTGGGCGTGGTCGTCGCCCTGCAGACGCTCCCCGTGCTGCTGCTCGGCCCCTACGGCGGCGTGATCGCCGACCGGGTGGACAAGCGTCGGCTGATGGTGGTCCTGCAGGCGGCGATGGGCGTGCAGGCCCTGGTTCTCGCCGTACTCACGCTGAGCGGCTCGGTGCGCCTGTGGGAGATCGGCCTGCTGGCGCTCGGGCTGGGGCTCAACAACGCCTTCGAGAACCCGGCCCGCCAGTCGTTCATGCTCGAGATGGTCGGCTCGGAGAACCTCCGCAACGCGGTCAGCCTCAACTCGGTCCTTGTCAATGTGGCCCGGACGATCGGGCCCGCGGTCGCCGGGATCATGATCGCCACGGTGGGAGAGGGCTGGTGCTTCGCACTGAACGCGGCCAGCTTCCTGGCTGTGATCGCCTCACTCATGACGCTCGATGCGAACGCGATCCACCCGAGCCCGCCAAGCGGGCATGAGCGGGGACAGTTGCGCGAGGGCCTTCGCTATGTCAGAAACCGCCCGGAACTGCTGGCACCCCTTTTGATGATGGGCGCCGTTGGTGCGCTCGCCTACGAGTTTCAGGTCACGCTCCCCGTGATGGCCAGCCGTGGCCTCGGCGTGGGAGCGACGGGCTACGGCGTCATGACCGCCTCGATGGGGTTGGGCGCCGTTGTGGGCGGCCTGTTCGTGGCAGCCAAGGGGCGCACGGGCCTGCCGATGCTGGTGGGCGCCGCGGGAGCCTTCGGCCTGGTGCTAGCCCTGGCAGCGCTCGCACCGAGTCTGGCGCTCGAGATGCTGGCGCTGGCCCTTGCGGGTGCGGCCAGCATCGCCTTCATGTCCTGCGGAAACTCGACCCTGCAGCTGGCCGCCGCACCGAGCATGCGCGGCCGCGTGATGTCGCTCTGGTTCGTCGCCTTCCAGGGCTCCACGCCGATCGGCGGGCCGATCGTGGGATGGGTGATGGCGGGCGCCGGAGCCCGAGCCGGCCTGGGCCTCGGCGCCGTGACCTGCGTGCTGGTGGCGCTGCTTGGGCTCGCGACGCTCCGCCGAGCGGGAGCCGGTCGCATGACTGGCCTGGTCGGGCTCGGGCGCAGCGCCTAGAGCGCTTGGAATAATCAGGCCGTGCCCTACGACGAGGACCTGGCCAACCGGATCCGCGAGCTGCTGGCCGAGGAGCCCGGGGTGATCGAACAGAAGATGTTCGGCGGCCTTTCCTTCCTGATCGGCGGGCACATGTCGGTGGCGGCCAGCGGCCGCGGCGGCCTGCTCCTGCACTGCGGCGCCGAGGAGACCGAGGATCTGCTGGCAAAGCCCCATGCGGCTCCGATGGTCATGCGCGGACGCGAGTTGCGGGGCTGGGTGCGGGTCGCCGAGGAGGGTCTCGCGACCAAGCGCGCCCTGAAGGCCTGGGTCGACCGGGGCGTGCGCCACGCTCGCTCGCTGCCGCCCAAGGGCTAGTGCTCTCCGGGGGATTCAGAGCCCCGACCGCCGGGTATCCATTGTCCTGAGGGCCGCCGGTGACACGGTCGTCCGCGAGCCACGAGCGAGGAAGGATGTGTGCGATGAGGCGTCGGTTCCTGCATGGGCGCAGCACCAGCGAAGAAGACGGTTCGGGCACGCAGCAGGCGCCGGAACCGAGCGCCTTCGAGGAGGACCGCTCAGGGATGAGCGAAACCTCGCGCGACCGGCGCGCCTACATCCCGCCGGCGGGCGCAGCGGCCGGCCCCGGCGAAGCGCACGGCCGCTCGCGGTCGCGCTGGAGCAGGCGCGCGCGTGCCCGCGACGCGGGTGCGGCGACCGTCGGCACGCTGGGGTCGGGAGTCATCCTCCTGGCACGGCTGGTGAGGACGCTGGCAGGCCTGATCGCGCTGCTGATCGGCCTGGCGATCGTCCTCCGCGACGTGGACGCGAACTCGGCCAACACGATCGTCGAAGGAATCCACGAAGGCGCCAATTTCTTCGCCGGCTCGTTCACCGGGCTGATCACCTTCGCGGGCCACCCCAAGCGGGCCATCACCGTCGACTGGGGTATCGCCCTGCTCGCCTACCTCCTAGCTGGAGCGGTGCTGGCGGGCTGGATCGGCAGCGTGGGCCGGCGGAGCCTGAGCTTCGAGCGACGCCACCGCACGCTCCCAACCCACTGACGGAGCGGGGCCGCTCAGCGGCCGGTGGAGCCGAAACCGCCCTCGCCGCGCGAGCTGAGGCCCAACTCACCCGGCGCCTGGACGATCCGCACGGCGGTGCCCTGAATGATGAGCAGCTGGGCGATCCGGTCGCCGACGGCGACCTCGAATGGCGCCTCACGGTCCGTGTTGAGCAGGATCACCTTGATCTCCCCGCGGTAGCCGGGGTCGATCAAACCCGGCCCGTTGACGACCGAGATGCCGTGGCGGGTGGCCAGACCCGAACGTGCGAGCACAAGGCCGGCCGAACCGGGCGGGAGCTCGATTGCGACTCCCGTGGCGATCAGCGCCCTGGCTCCGGGCCCGATCACCAGGGCCTCGTCGGCGAAGAGGTCAAAGGCGGCGTCATCCTCGTGGGCGCGTGCCGGCAGGCGGGCCGTCTCGGTCAGCATGCGGGCGGCCACATCCACCCCGCCATCGTAGGGGGAGGCGGGCACTCAGACTCCGCCGCGCAGCTGCTCGCGACGGGTCTCGGCCAGGATCCGCTCGAGCTGGGGCGCGTGGCTGCCGTCAAGGTGGCTCATGGCGGCCGCGACCGCCGGATGGACCTCGCCGATCAGCTCGTGCATCCGGTGGGCGATCCGCCGGTAGGCGGCATGGCCCTCCCGGCCCGAGCGCAGCTCGATCAGGTGGATCGCCTCGCGCGCGTTGAGATCCAGGACGTAGCGGACCCTGAAGGCGAGGCAGAGCGCGTAGGGGGCTTCGAGCCGCCGTCCCTGCTCGTGCAGTGCCTGCCATGCGCCGCGAGAGCGCTCGAGGGCCGCCTCGTAGGCCCCGGCGAGTCCGGCCGCCTCGAGCTCCTGCGGGACCTCGCCACCAAGCTGGGGGCCGAGCGTCTGCCACTGCGCGCTCAGCATCCGGTGGCGCTGCAGGTCCCTGAAGGCCCCGTAGTCCGAGACGATCTCGAAGCGGTAGCGCAGCGCCTCGAAGCCGCGGCCGGGAAGGTGGCGCCGGTTCACGCGACGGCCCACGAGCTCTGCAACGAGCCTCCCGCGCTCCTGCGCCGGGAGGGATGAGAGACGCTCCGCGATCTGCTGTTCAGAAAGGTTCGAGGACTCGAACAGCAGCGCCGAGAGCAGCAGCTCCTCGCTTCCCTCGACGTGCACCAGCCGCACTCCGGCGGGCTCGGGCTCCGGCTCGGCGTGGAGTCCCAGGCGCTCGGCCACGGCGAACTCGGCTGCGCCACGCCGCTGCAGGAAGTCGACCCACTCCCCGCCGCGCTCCGGGCGCTGGATGCGGGTGACGAAGCTGGGGGCCACGATGAGCATCGCTTTCAGCATCTGCTCGCCGCACCGCCAGGCCTCGGGCAGCGGGTGAGCGCGCAGGTGGAGGATCAGGCGCTCAAATGTCTGCGCGCTGGCGAAGATGCCGACGTGGGAGAGCGAGGATGCCGGCAGCAGGCCGCGGAGCAGGTCAAGGACCTTGGCCCGGACGGCCCGCTCATATGCGTCTGCCGGCTCGTCGCCGGCCGCGGGGTGGCGTTCGGCGATCCAGGCCGCCAGCGGCTCCTGCAGCGAGGCGTAGGTCTCGAACAGGCTGTCCATGGTCGCTTCATAGCCCGCTCCGAGCTCGGGGCCGCGGTGGTATCGATACCCGCCGCCGGGCAACGGGCGGTCATAGCGGATGTAGCGGGTGGACTGCTCCAGGTAGGCGCCCAGGCGGGGCCGCTGGAGGACCTTGGTGAGGACGTTCGAGCTCCACTCGCATGCGATGTGGGCGCCGCCGAGCTGTGCCACCGAGTCATCGCCGTATTCGCCCAGGACCTTCTCATATAGGGCTGTGGCGCGGGCGCCGCCGCTGCCGTTCGCGGCGCCGCCCTCGAGCTCCTCCGCGAACTCGTCGAGCATCAGCCGCCGAAGCGTTCCGGGGTAGCGCGAGTAGCGGGCGAACATGGCGCCCATGGTGGCCTGCGCCAGGCCCCTCAGGGCGAAGACGGGCGCCTGGAGATCAGAGACGAAGGGCGCCAGACGCGCGCGCTCGTCCTCGCTCAGCTGCTCGGTGAGGGACACGGGGACATCCTCTCAGCCGGCGCGGCCCGTGGCCCGCCGGTGCGTGGCGCCCTCGCGGCGCCTGCTCGCGCCAGGCAATACTGTCGAGGGGTGGAACGCGGCGAATGGGAGTCCAGGCTGGCGGCGACTTGGGATGGACTTGAGGAGCTCCGAGCTCGAGCGCGGCGAGCGCGGGGGATGAGCCCGGGATGAGCCTCGTCGGAGCCAGATCCGGGATTGCCACGGCTGTCGCCGTTTGGGCGCTTGCCCTGGCGGGCGCCACGCCGGCGCCGGCGGCGACCGGCTTGCACCACAGGGCCTCCAAGCGCCACCGCAAGGTCCCGCCCCCGCCAGAGGTGACGCTCGGCCCGGCGCTCGTCGCGGGACCGGGAGTCGGCGTGACGATGCCCCCGGTGGGCCTGTCGATGGAGTACACGGTCATGGCCGCGGACCTGGGGAGCGGGAGCTGTCCGCCGCCGGCTCTGAGCGCCGAGCTCGAGCGCCTCGGCTCGCCACCGATCGAGCTGGCCGGGCAGAGCCAGGACTTCACGATTCCCGCCGAAGCCACCGCGGTGTCGCCCACCTCCTGGGAAGGCCTCTCGCTATACCCGCTGCCCGGTGCCTTCTGGAGTCAGCTGCACTGCCTGCTGGCCGGCACCCGGGACCCGCTCACGGTCGGCCTCAACGCGCGCATCGGACTGCCCTCCTGGGCTGCTCAGATGGTCGCGGGCGCGCAGAGCGCGGCCACCAACGGACTGAGCTTCTCGCTGGGCAACGAGCCCGACCTCTACTATCTGCCGAACTTCTCCTCGTTGGACAAGGCCTCTGCGGGAGAAGAAGCGATCGACGTTGGACGCTTCCTGCAGGTCGCCGGGGCGCTGGAGCCCGCGCTGAGCGGCGCGCCGGTGACCGGACCTGAACTCTCCAGTCCCCGGAGCTGGCAGGCATCCCTGCCGCGCGTCATCGCGGCGCTCCATGCCCAGACGGTGGGCATCCACGTCTATCCGCTGAGCGTCTGCCGCACGCCAAGGGCGGCGAGCGTCTCGGGGCTGCTCGAGCCGAGCGTCGGCGCCACCCCCAGGGCGCTCGCCTGGGTGGTCGCGGATGCCAACGCGGCTGGTGCGCCGGCGATCATCTCCGAGGCCAACTCGGTCTCCTGCGGCGGCAAGGCCGGCGTCTCGGACAGCCCCGCCGCGGCCGTCTGGGCGATCCGCTTCGTGCTCTCGGCGCTCGAGACGGGCTTCCGCGAGGTTCGCTTTCACTTCAGCGGCGACCCCTATGACCCGTTCTCTGTGCGCGGCAGCGAACTACTGCCGCGGCCGCTCGAGACCGCCATGGTGGCGCTCAACCAGTGGCTGCCGGTGGGCTCGACGATCCACCCGGTGACGCTCGCCAAGGGCCTTGGAGCGGCGGCCCTCGCCACGCCGTCGGGGACCCTGATGCTGCTCGTGGACAACGAACAGCGAGCCGCCCGGCGGCTCGTGCTGAAGGGCGCCGCGACGGTCAGCCTGCAGGAGCTGGGTCCCGCACGCGCCGGCCTTCAGGTGTCCGCGCCGGCGGCGAGCAAAGGGTCGGTCAAGCTGACACTCCCGGCCAACACCGTCGCCGCCGTCACCTGGACCCCCTAGGCCTGCGCGTCGAGCGCGGGCGCCGAGGCGAACAGCTCAAGGGCCCGCTCGGCGACCAGCTCGGGCAGCTCCTCGGCGATGAAGTGCCCGGAGTCATCGTTCAGCTCGAGGCGCATCTGATCGGCATGGCTCTCCCAGCGCCCGAGCCGGCGGTGATCGATCGCGAGGTCGCGGGTGCCGTGCAGCAGCAGCGTGGGAACGGTCAGCCGCTGGCCGTTGCGTGCGCCGCGCTGGTGGGGCGCCAGCTCGCGGGTGAGGAAGGTCCTGTAGAGGTGCACCGAGGCGGCGGCCCGCTCGGGCTCGCGGAGGACGTCGGCGAACAGCGCCAGATCGCGCTCGCTCCAGGCATCGTGGACGGCGCCGGCCCTGATCAGGCGACGCACGAACGGAGTGCGCCTGATCAACGTCTCGCCCAGCCAGGGCAGCGCCAGCGCGAGCTGGTACCAGAGGCGCAGCACGGCCAGGAGCCCCGCCGGGGACGGTGGTTCGGGCCAGGGCGTGGGAATGTTGAGCGCCAGGTAGTGGGCGAAGCGGTCCGGATGGTCGAGGCACAGGATGAAGCCGATCCAGGCGCCCCAGTCGTGGGCCAGCAAATCGACGCGCTCGAGCTCCAGGGCGTCCAGGAGGGCGATCATGTCGCCGGCCAGTTCGGCCTTGCCGTAGGGGCCGGCCGGCGCGTCGCTCCAGCCGAAGCCGCGCAGGTCGGGGCAGATGACACGATGCCCCGCGCCGGCCAGCGGAACGATGACCCCGCGCCATGCCCACCAGTGCTGCGGCCAGCCGTGCAGGAGCAGGATCGGAGCTCCGGCGCCCGCTTCGGCGACGTGCAGGCGCAGACCTCCGACCTCAACGAAGCGGTGGGTCACGCCATCGAGCTGCGGCATCTCCACGGCGCTCACCTCAGCTACCGGGGCCGCTTTCGGGATCGCGGTAGACGAGGACGCCCTGCTGCACCGTGGCGGCGATCAGTGGCATGCCGACACGGTAGACGAGGTGGGCGGGGCTCGGCGCATCAAGCAGCACGGCATCGGCTCGGGCCCCGGGCGCAAGGTGCCCGACGTCCGGGCGGCGCAGCGCCCTTGCGCCGCCGAGCGTCGCCGCCGCGAGGGCCTCGTCCGTCGTCATTCCCATCTCGCGCACCGCCAGCGCCAGCGCGAGGCTCATCGCGCCGCTGTAGCTGGATCCAGGATTGGTGTTGGTGGCGATGGCCACCGATACGCCGGCGTCGATTGCGCGGCGGGCGTCGGGGTAGGGCTGGCGGGTGCTGAAGTCCGTCAGCGGCAGGAATGTGGCGACCGTCTCGCTACCCGCGAGCGCCTTCCGGTCGGCATCGCTCATGTGCGTGCAGTGATCCGCCGAGGCGGCCCGCATCTCGACCGCAAGTTGCACTCCCTCGCCGGCCGTCAGCTGGTTGGCGTGGACACGAAGCCCCAGCCCCGCTTCGCGCCCGGCGCTCAGCACTGCCCGTGACTGCTCGGCGTCAAAGGCCCCCTGCTCGCAGAAGACGTCGATCCATCGCGCACTGCCCCGGCAGGCCGCGAGCATCTCTCCGCAGACCAGCGCCACGTATTCATCGGCGCGGCCCTCGTACTCGGGCGCAACGAGGTGAGCGCCGAGAAACGTGCTGTCGTCTGTCAGCTCCGAGGCCAGCGCGCACAGGCGCGCCTCGCCCTCGACGTCCAGGGAATAGCCGGACTTGACCTCCATGTGGGTGACGCCTGCGCGGAGCGCTTCTCGCCGGCGCCTTGCAGCGAGCGCGCGGAGCTCCTCCGTACCGGCGCGCCGCGTGGCCGCCACCGTTCCTGCGATACCCCCAGCCCGGTAGGCCTGGCCGCCCATGCGTGCGGCGAACTCCTCCGCGCGCTCGCCGGCGAAGACGAGATGGGTGTGGCTGTCGACGAAGCCCGGGATCACGCACCGTCCCTGCGCGTCCAGTCGCTCGTCCGCGACGGCGCCGGAGGGTTCGATGGCCAGGACTCCCGCGCCGCTGTCGAGCACCAGGGCCACGTCGCGCAGGGCTCCGAGCGCTCCCTCGCCCAGTTGCGGGTCGTTGGTGATCAGCAGCCCGATGTTGTCGATGACCAGCGTGCTCATGAGCTGAGCGCGGCCGTTGCACTGCGCAGCTCGCCCGCGACGTCGAGGCTCAGGTGGCGGCCATCGCGCACGATCTCCCGGCCGGCGACGATCACGTTTCTCACGTCGCTGGCGCAGGCGGCGAAGACGGCCGCGGCGGGGGCATTGGATGCGACCGTGCCGGCGAGTCGAGGGCTCTCCAGCGTGATGGTCGTGAAGTCCGCCGGCGCACCCGCCCGCAGGTGCCCACCCTCGGGCCAGCCGAGGCTGGTGTAGCCGCCGGCGGTCGCTGCAGCCAGCAGGGAGGCAGGGGAGTGATGGCCCCGTCTGCGTGTGGCCAGGCGCTCGTCGAGCTCCATCGCGCGCGCCTCCTCGAACATGTCGATCACGGCTTGGGAGTCGCTGCCGAGTGCCAGGCGCGCGCCGGCCTCGCGCAGCGCGCTCGCGTCGCCGATGCCGTCGGCGAGGTCGCGCTCGGTGGTGGGGCACAGGCAGCAGGTGACTTCGCTCTCGCCGAGCACCGCGAGATCGCGGGCGCTTAGATGCGTCGCGTGCACGGCCGTGAAGAGCGGCGAGAGCGCGCCCTGCTCGCACAGCACCGCGGCCGGCGTGGCACCGTATGCGGCGAGGCAGCGCTCGTTCTCGGCCGGCTGCTCGGAGAGATGGGCATGCAGCGGCGCGGCGTGCTCGGCGGCCCATCGGGTGACGATTCGCGCGCTCGCGGGGTCGACCGCGCGGACGCTGTGGATGGCCGCTCCCACGCGCATCGAGTCGGTCTCCGCCAGCTCGCCGACGCGTTCGGCCCAGGCCTGGGCATCGCCGTCGGCGAAACGAAGCTGCGCGGCGGCGAGCGGCTGATCGATGTCGCCCTGCAGGTAGCAGGTGTCCAGCAGGGTCAGGCGGATCCCGGCTTGCGCGGCAGCCTGCGCGATCACCTCTCCCATCTCGTTGATGCGAGCGTAGGGGCGGCCCCCGGGCCGGTGGTGCAGGTAGTGGAACTCGCCCACGAGGGTGATCCCCGCCAGGACCATCTCGGCGAAGGTGGCCCGGGCGAGGGCGAGGTAACGGTCGGGATCGATGCGATCGACGAGCGCGTACATCTGCTCGCGCCAGCTCCAGAAGTCGCCGGCGCCGCCCTGGGTGTGACCCCTCAGGGCGCGTTGGAAGGCGTGCGAGTGCGCGTTTGCGAGCCCCGGGACCGTCAGTCCCGCAAGGCGCACGGCGTCCGGCGGTGGGCCGGCCGCTCGGCTCACCGATTGGATGTGGCCGTCGCGGAGCGCGAGCAGCACCCCTGGCTCGGCGGCATCGCCTCCGAGCCAGGCCAGCTCGCACCAGTAGCGGCGGGCGGGTTCTCCCTCCCCAGGGGGTGCGCTCATGAGCCGACGCGATCCACGAGTGCGCTCGCACGAGCGAGAAACGCATCGCGATGGAAGCGCTCGAAGTGAGCCCAGGTCGTGAACGTGCGGGGATCGCGGACTCGATCGAGGAACAGCACTCCGTCGAGATGGTCGATCTCGTGCTGGAACGTTCCCGCTGTGAGGCCGCGGCGCAGCTCCTCGTGGGGGTTGCCGTTCCGGTCGAGATAGCTGACCCGCACCGTGACGTGGCGCTCGGCCTCCCCTCGCAGGTCGGGCACAGAGAGGCAGCCCTCGTTGATCGCCACGGTCTCCTCGCCGACGGGCTCGAGGCGGGGGTTCACGATGACCGTCAGGGGAATCGGCGGCTTATATGGGTAGCGGGGGTTCTGATCGACCTCGATGACGGCGATCCGGCGCCGGTCGTCGACCTGGTTGGCGGCCAGGCCGGCCCCTCCGGCGGCGCGCATCGTCTCGATCAGGTCGTCGATGAAGCGCTGCGTCTGCGGGCTTTCCAGCTCCTCGGCCGAGATCTCGCCGGCGGGTTCGCGCAGCGTCGGGTGGCCGATCGTGATGATGTCAAGGAGGCTCACGGCTACTCGCTCATCGGAACGCGGACCCCTCGCTCCTCAGCGACCGCTGCCGCGGACTCGTAGCCCGCATCGACGTGGCGGATGACCCCCATACCGGGGTCGGCGGTGAGGACTCGCTCGAGCTTCTGTGCCGCCAGCTCGGTGCCATCGGCGACACACACCATGCCGGCGTGAATCGAGCGGCCGATGCCGACGCCGCCGCCGTGGTGAATCGAGACCCAGGTGGCGCCCGAGGCGGTGTTCACGAGCGCGTTGAGCAGCGGCCAGTCGGCAATCGCGTCGGACCCGTCGGCCATGCCCTCGGTCTCGCGGTAGGGCGAGGCCACGGACCCGGAGTCCAGGTGGTCGCGGCCGATCACGATCGGCGCCGAGATCTCGCCGCTTGCCACCATCCGGTTGAAGCGCAGACCAAGTCGCGCGCGCTCCCCGTAGCCGAGCCAGCAGATCCTGGCGGGGAGGCCCTGGAAGGCGACGCGCCTACCGGCCGCATCGATCCACCGCGCGAGGCGCTCGTCCTCGGGGAACTCCTCGAGCACGGCCCGGTCGGTCGCGGCGATGTCATCGGGGTCTCCCGAAAGTGCCACCCACCGAAAGGGCCCCTTGCCCTCACAGAACAGCGGCCGCACGTAGGCGGGAACGAAGCCCGGGTAGTCGAAGGCGCGCTCGAACCCTCCGAGCTTTGCCTCCGCCCGCAGGCTGTTGCCGTAGTCGAAGACCTCGGCGCCGGCGTCCTTGAACCCGACCATGGCCGCGCAGTGGGCCGCCATGGCGCGGCGCGAGCGGGCGATGTAGGCCGCAGGGTCCGCGCTGCGCAGGGCCTCGGCCTGCTCGATGCTCAGCAGGTCCGGGACATAGCCGCCCAGGGGATCGTGGGCGCTCGTCTGGTCGGTGACGATGTCGGCGGGAAATCCCCGCGCGAGCAGGATCGGCAGGACCTCGGCCGCGTTGGCGCAGAGGCCGACGCTGAGTGCTCGCCCGTCGGCCCTGGCCTGTTCGCATCGCCGCCATGCATCCTCCAGGTCCTCGGCGACCTCGTCCAGGTAGCGCGTCTGCAGACGCCGCTCGATGCGCTGGCGATCGACCTCGATGCACAGGGCGACCCCGTCGTTGAGCGTCACCGCCAGAGGCTGAGCGCCACCCATGCCGCCGAGCCCGGCTGTGAGCGTGATCGTTCCCGCCAGCGAGCCGCCGTGGCGGCGACGGGCGATCTCCGCAAAGCACTCGTATGTGCCCTGCAGGATGCCCTGCGTCCCGATGTAGATCCAGGAGCCGGCCGTCATCTGCCCGTACATCGTCAGGCCGAGCTCCTCGAGCCGGCGAAACTCCTCCCAGTTGGCCCACTCGGGCACCAGGTTGGAGTTGGCGATCAGCACCCGGGGAGCCCACTCATGGGTCCTGAAGACGCCGACGGGCTTGCCCGACTGGACGAGCAGCGTCTCATCGCCCTGCAGCGTCTGAAGCGTCCGGACGATGGCGTCGAAGGCCGCCCAGGATCGAGCGGCGCGCCCTGTCCCTCCGTAGACCACGAGCTCGTCGGGGTTCTCCGCCACCTCGGGGTCGAGGTTGTTCATCAACATCCGAAGCGCCGCCTCCTGCTGCCAGCCGCGGCAGCTCAGCGAGTGACCGCGCGCCGCACGTACCGGCCGCGGTCCCGGTGCGCTCACGCGAGCTCCCCGACCGCGGCGGCCACCCTGGCAAGGAGCCCGCCCGTGTAGAGGAGCGTCTCGGCAGCCGCCAGGTCGGCGGCGATGAAGCGGTCCGGGCCGGGCGGGCCAACAACCTCCCGCAGCGCCGACAATGCGGCGCCGGTCCCGGGTCCCGGGCCGATCGGAGCCCGCAGATCGATCGCGGCCCCCGCTGCGAGCAGCTCGACCGCCAGGATCCGCCGCAGCGCCTCGATGCTATGGCGCAGCTTGCGCGCGGCGCCCCAGCCCATCGAGACGTGATCCTCCTGCATCGCGCTGGTGGGCAGCGAGCCGATACTCGAGGGTGTCGCGCGTCGACGGTTCTCGGCGACCATTGCCGCCTGGGTGTACTGCGCGATCATCAGGCCGGAATCCACGCCCGGCTCGTGCGCCAGGAACGGCGGCAGGCCCTGCGAGCGGGAGGCGTCGAGCAGCCGGTCGGTACGCCGCTCGGCGATCGCGCCGACCTCGGCGACCGCGATCGCGAGGAAGTCGCAGACGAATGCCAGCGGCGCACCATGGAAGTTGCCGCACGATTCGACGCGCCCGTCTCCCAGCACCATCGGATTGTCGATCGCCGAGCGAAGCTCGTACGAGGCGACGTCTTCGGCGTGCGTGAGGGTGTCTCGCGCGGCGCCGTTGACCTGGGGTGCGCAGCGCAGTGAGTAGGCATCCTGGACACGCGGGTCGTTCTCGCGGTGGCTGGCGACGAGCGGAGAGTCCGTGAGCAGGCGCGTCAGGTTGGCGGCGCTCACAGCCTGCCCCGGCTGGGGGCGAAGCGCGAGCAGGTCTGCGGCGAAGGCCCGGTCGGTGCCCAGCAGGGCCTCGACGGACATCGCGGCCGTGATGTCGGCGAGCTTGAACAGGTCGCTCAGGTCGGCCGCCGCAAGCACGAGCATCGCGAGCATCCCGTCGGTCCCGTTGATCAGCGCGAGACCCTCCTTGGCCATCAGCTCCAGAGGCTCGATGCCCGAAGCTCTGAGCGCCTCGGCGGCCGGCGTCTCCTCGCGTGAGCCGCCGAGGAACACGGTCCCCTCGCCGATGTAGGCGAGCGCGCAGTGAGCAAGCGGAGCGAGGTCGCCGCTGGCGCCGACGGAGCCGTGCTCAGGGACGATCGGGGTCAGGCCCGCATTCAGCAATGCGAGAATCGTCTCGGCCACCACGGGTCGCGTGCCCGAGCGGCCCATCGCCAGCGTCCTTGCGCGCAGCAGCATCATCGCGCGCACGACATCGGTCTCGATCGCAGGGCCCATCCCGGCGGCGTGCGAGCGCACAAGCGCCCGCTGCAACTCCGCCCTGCGTTCGGGAGCGATCCGCACCGAGGCCAGGGAGCCGAACCCGGTGGATACGCCGTAGGCCGGCGTCGTGGCTGCGGCCAGCTCGGCGACGATCCGGGCACTCGACTCCATCGCGCTCACGGCCTGTGGGGAGAGCTCGGCAGGCGCTCCGGCGCGGGCCACGGCGAGCACGTCCACCGCGTCCATTCCGTCAGTGCCAATCGTGATCGGCCGTTGGGTTGCGCCGGAGACCGTGGCAGGCATCGACGCCACGATAGTGCCCCGTGCGGGACTCGAACCCGCCCCACCGGATTAAAAGTCCGGCGCTCTACCAGATGAGCTAACGGGGCCTGCGGGCGACAGTCTGGCAGATGGTTCGCGGCCCCGGCGTGGGGGAAGGGAGGCGGGTGCATCGCCGCGGACGGCGTGACGGAGAGCTCCGGCGGGGTGTCCGGGCTGCTCCGGTCAGGGCGTTTCGCCGGCAGCGATCTGGAGCATCTCCTCGATGTTCGTCAGCTTCACCCGGGGTCGACCGGCTGCCTCGCCGAGCGCGCGCTCGTGGCGGTCGATTGCTTCCCAGCCCTCATATGTCACCAGCTGGGGCTGGCGTTCGCGCAGCAGCGTCTCGACGGCGTCCGGGTCCGGGTTCTCAGGGACGTGGATCGCCCCGTTGCCGGCGGACAGGTCAGCGAGGATCGCATCGACGGTCTCCTGGGCGTCCTTCTTGTTCGTGCCGATGACGCCGGAGGGGCCGCGCTTGATCCAGCCGACGACGTACTCGCCCGCCGCACGGTGGCCATTCTCGGCGTCCTGGACGCGACCCCCCACGTTGGGAATCACCGCGCCGCGCTCGTCGAAGGGCACCTCCGGCAGCGGAATGCCGCGGTAGCCGATCGCGCGGAAGAGCAGGCCGGCGGAGATCGTCTCGTGCTCCTCGGTCGCCTTCGCCTTGAGCGTCCCGTCCTCGCTTGCGACCAGGAGGTTTCGAACCAGCTCGACCGAGGCGAGGTGCCCGTTCTCGCCGGCCACCAGGGCGCTGGGCGAGAGCAGGAAGCGCAGGACGATCCGCTTGGGCCGGCCCGCCGGCTCGCGCTGGGAGTAGGAGCGGAGGATCTCGACGTTGCGCCGCGCGGTGGCGTCGGCGGCCGCATGCGGGTCATCGACAGCCAGACCCCGCTCCAGTTCCTCCGCGTCCACGATCACGTCCGCGTCCTCCAGCTCGCCGAGCTCGAGCAGCTCGGGGTTGGTGAAGGCCGATTGCGCCGGGCCGCGGCGGCCGATCACGACCACTTCCTTGACGTGGCTCGCCGCCAGCACCTGCAGGGCGTGATCAGCAGTGTCCGTGGGCGCGAGCTCCGAGGGCGCGAGGACGAGCATCCGGGCGACGTCGATTGCCACATTGCCGTTGCCGATCACCACGGCCCGCTCGGCCGACAGCAGATCGACCTCCAGAGCGGTGTGGTCGGGATGGCCGTTGTACCAGCCGACGAACTCGGTGGCGGCGTGCGACCCCGGAAGCTCTTCGCCGGGTATCCCCAGGGGCCGGTCCGAGGGCGAGCCGGTGGCGTAGACGATCGCGTGGTAATGGCGCAGCAGCTCATCGCGCGAGACGTGCTCGCCGAAGTTGACGTTGCCGAAATAGCGAAAGCGCTGATGCGCAGCCGTCTTCTCGTAGACCCGCGTCACCGACTTGATCTTGGGATGGTCGGGAGCAACCCCTGAGCGGACCAGGCCCCAGGGGGTGGGAAGGCGCTCGATCATGTCCACCTCAACCGCCGCCTCGGGGTCCTTGAGCAGGTGTCCGGCGGCGTAGAAGCCGGCCGGGCCTGAGCCGATCACGGCGATCCGGGTTGGGCGCTGGTCTGTCATCTGGTGAGCCTCGCTGCGGTCATCTGGTGGACGGGGATGGGCGCGGCCCGACTCGAACGGGCGACCCCCTCGGTGTAAGCGAGGTGCTCTAGCCAACTGAGCTACGCGCCCCCGGCAACGAGCAACAAGGCTAGCGGGCCGGGCATGGCAATTTCCTGCGGTGTGCCTGTGAGGTTTCTGGGCGATTGGGTAAGTAGGCCCCCTGAGCTAGCATCAGCTCACTCCTGCCGGGAATTCGCCTTGGAGATCGCAGACACCGCCCATAACGAGGGGCCGCCGCCGAACTCTCAGGCAGCAGAGCTTGAGCTGCGCGGGGTGAGCAAGGTCTACGAGGGCCAGCGCAAGCCCGCAATCGAGGATCTCTCCCTGGTGGTCCCGGCTGGGGAGGTCTGCGTCCTGGTGGGGCCTTCGGGCTCGGGCAAGACGACGGCCATGCGCTTGATCAACCGCATGGTCCCGCTGAGCTCAGGCGACATCCTGCTGGGCGGGCGCAGCGTCCTCAAGCGCGACACACGCGAGCTGCGGCGACAGATCGGCTACGTCATCCAGCAGATCGGCCTGTTCCCCCACCAGACGGTGGCCGAGAACGTCGCGACCGTCCCACGGCTGCTCGGATGGCCGCGTGAGCGCACGGCATCGCGGGTCAAAGAGCTCATGGCGTTGATCAAACTCGACCCGGAGATGGCCGACCGCTATCCCTCCCAGCTCTCGGGAGGCCAGCGTCAGCGGGTGGGCGTCGCACGGGCGCTGGCGGCGGATCCGCCGCTGATGCTCATGGACGAGCCCTTCGGGGCGATCGACCCGATCAATCGTGCCGACCTCCAGGACGAATTCCTGGGCCTTCAGGCGAAGGTGAAAAAGACCGTTGTCTTCGTGACGCACGACATTGACGAGGCAATCAAGATGGGCGACCGGATTGCGATTCTGCGTGAGGGGGGGCGCCTGGCGCAATACGACACCCCGCGCGAGATCCTCACCCACCCGGCCGACGAGTTCGTGGCCCAGTTCGTCGGGGCCGACCGGGCCATCAAGCGGCTTTCGCTGACGACCCTGGGTGAACTGGAGCTGCAGGCGCCCAACGGCGACTCCGCCGATGCCCGCAGGGTCGAGAGCGGGGTGTCCGTGAAGGATGCCCTCTCGATGCTCTTGATCGCCGACGGCCGGCCGCTGGCGGTGCTCGACGGCGAGCAGCGGATCCGCGGGACGCTGACGCTCGATCAGCTGCAGCAGATGCTCTCCGAGGAGGCTCGTTCGCCCGCGCCGAACGGCGAGCCGGAGCGATCCCGGTGAGCGGCGTGATCCTCTTGGTCGGGATTCCCTCGGCCAGCGCGGGGCCGGTGATACCCAACTACGGCGCACAGAGCTCCAGCTGCGTCGTGCACAACCACCTCTTCTGCACCGACTGGCTACGCCATAACTGGGGACCGGTGCTCTGGCCGGCTCTGCGCAGCCATGTCCTGCTCTGCCTGGTGGCCATCGCCATCGGCTTTGCGATCTCCCTGGGTCTCGCGCTGCTGGCGCATCGCTATCGCTGGATCGAGCGCCCGACCGTGCTGGTCACGACCTTCCTCTACACCATCCCCTCACTTGCCCTGTTCGAGCTGCTGGTGGCACCGGTGGGTCCCAACGTCTATTCAGCCGAGATCGCGCTGGTCTCATACACGCTTTTGATTCTGTTCCGCAACACCCTTGCGGGGCTGCGCGCCGTGCCCGCTGAGGTCCTCGAGGCCGCAGAGGGCATGGGGATGAGTCGCGCTCAGGCCCTGATCCGGGTTGAGCTGCCGCTGGCCCTACCGGCGATCGTCGCCGGCCTGCGGATCGCGACGGTGACGATCATCGCCCTGGCCACGATCGTCTACACGATCTATGACGCGGGGCTCGGGGTGCCGATCCACACGGCGCTCGGCGAGGGGCCGTTCAAGACCGAGCTGATCTCCGCCTGCGGCCTGGCGATCCTGCTGGCGCTGGCATCCGATGCGGCGCTCGTCCTCGCACAGCGCCGGCTCACCCCATGGGCGCGGGCCCGGATCGGCTAGGCGCGTGTGAACCAGTTCACCGAAGCCTTTCGCTTCATCGCCCATAACGGCGCCGTGGCCGGCCAGAGCGGCCTGCCGAGCCTCGTTCACCTGACCCTCGAGACGCTCAAGGTGGGGGCGATCGGCGTGGCGATCTCCGCCGTCCTCGCCTTGCCCCTGGGGGTCTGGCTGGGGCACATCCACCGCGGCTCCTTCCTCGCCATCAACCTCGGCAACATCGGTCGCGCGCTGCCCAGCCTGGCGATCCTGGCGATCGGCGACGCGTTCCTCGGCCTGGGTCTGACAGTGGTCGAGCTGGCGCTCGTGATCCTCGCGGTGCCACCGATGATCACCAACGCCTACGTCGCCGTCGACAGCGTCGATGACGACCTGGTCGACGCGGCCCGGGGGATGGGTATGGGCGAACTTGAAATCCTGCGCCGCGTCGAGCTTCCACTGGCGGTGCCACTGATCTTCGCGGGTGTCCGAACGGCCGCCGTGTTTGTCATCAGCACGACCACCATTGCCTCGCTGGCAGGCTTCAGCGGCAGCCTCGGCGACATCATCGCCAACGAGACCAGCTATCACTTTGCCGGTGTTCTGGGGGCAGCGATCTGCGTGGCCGCGCTCGCCCTGGCGGTGGAGGGAGTGCTGACCGGGGTCCAGTGGTTGCTGACCCCCGTGGGCCTGCGCGGCCCCTCACGGCGCTCGGGCGGCCCAGTCGGCCAGGCGATGACCGGCGGCGCCACGGTATAACCCCCACAATTCTTATCGACAAACACATAAAACAGACGGAGGCGGCATGATTCGAAGCAGCACAGCTGGGCACAGGGCGGGCAGGGCGATCTTGATCGCCCTGGTGTTGGCGGTGGCGAGCCTCGTGCTCGTGGCCTGTGGGAGCAGCAGCTCCTCATCGACCACGACGAGCACGCCGAGCACTTCGACGAGCGCTTCCTCGGGCCAGCCCGGGGCGGGCAAGCCGACGGTGACGATCGGCGACAAGAACTTCGCCGAGGAGAACATCCTCGGCGCTCTGTACGCCCAGGCGCTCCAGGCGAAGGGCTTCTCGGTCACCCTGAAGGACAACATCGGCTCCTCGGAGATCACCTACAAGGCGCTGACCTCGGGGCAGATCGACATGTATCCGGAGTACACAGGCACGCTGCTGTCGGCGATCGCAGAAAAAACCAACACGCCGGCGAGCGCCAAGGGCGCCTATGACGAAGCCAAGGCCTACGTCGAAAAACACGGCCTGACGCTGCTCGACTACACGCCCTTCTATGACTCCGACGCACTCGCCACCCTGCCGAGCTACGCGAGCGCTCACAACCTCACGAGCGTCGCGGACCTCAAGGCGCTGGGCAAAAGCGTCAAGCTCGGGGCGGCGCCTGAATTCGCCACGCGCTTTGAGGGTCTGAAGGGCCTGGAAGCGGAATATGGCGTCAAGCCGACGTTCAAGCCGATCGCCATCGAACTGTCCTACAAGGCGCTTGAAACGGGCCAGGTGGACGTGCAGGACGTCTTCACCACCGACGGCCAGCTGCTCGGTGGCAAGTTCAAGATCCTCACGGACCCGAAGTACGTGTTCGGATTCCAGAACGTCGCACCGGTGGTCAAGCAGAGCGTCCTCAGCGCTGAGGGCCCGGCCTTTGCCGAAACACTGAATAAGGTCAGCGCGCTGCTCACGACCAAGGCAATCCAGCAGATGAACGCCGCTGTCAGCATCGACAAGCAGTCGGCCGCGAGCGTCGCCAAGCAGTTCCTGCAGGCCAACGGCCTGTCCTAGGTTCAGCCGGCGGGCGTCCTCCGCATCCCTGCAAAGCTTGCGGGGATGCGGAGCCGCTCGCGAGCAGTGACCATCGCAGCCCTGGTTGCGGGGCTGGCCGTGCTCGCGCTCGTCCTCGCCCAGTTGATCCTGCCCGGGCTTGCGGCCAGCCGAATCTCCTCGCGTATCGCCCGCTACGGGAAGGTCGAGCACGTCAGCGTTTCGGCCTGGCCGGCCGTGAAGCTGCTGTGGGGCGATGCCGACTCGGTCGATGTGAGCGCCGCGAGCCTTGCGCTCTCGCCCGCGCGGGCCTCGGCCCTGCTGTGGGAATCCCGCGGGGTCGCTCGCATGGACATCAGCGCCCAATCGGTCAAGGTGGGGCCACTTGCGCTGGAGGGCGTGAGCCTGAGAAAGCGCGGCTCGCAGCTCTCAGGGGCCGGCTCGACCACCGCCGCTCAGGCCTCGGCGGCGCTTCCCGCCGGCGTCTCGGCGACGCTGCTTGCCAGCCGCGAAGGTGCGGTGGAAGTGCGCGTCGCGGGGGGCCTGTTCGGAATCTCGACGTCCATCACCGCCCGCGCCGAAGCGCGCGAAGGACGCCTGGTCGTCCATCCCGTGGGCTTCCTGCTCGAAGGACTGCAGTTGACCCTGCTCGAGGACCCCCACGTCCACGCCGAGTCCATCGCGGCCGCCGTGAGCACCCGCCGGCCGCTGACCTACCGGCTCAGCATGCAGGCGCTGCTGCGTTGACGCTGCCCCTCGTGCGTCCCCGTTCAGGCGGCTGAGGCGAGCGTGGCAGCCGCCCGCTGCAGGCGCGGGCCCACGGTCATCGGCAGGCCCTCGCGCGGGGAGATCGTTGGCATCTGGCGGATCTTCAGCTGGAAGGTGTCCGGCAGGGCAAGCGAGCAGCGGCCCAGTATCAGCGACGCGATGGCGCGCACCTCGAGCTGGCCGAAGCGCATCCCGATGCAGGTCCGCGAGCCGCCGCCGAAGGGGACGTAGGCACCCTTGGGGAGCGCCGCCTTTGCCTCGGCGGTGAAACGCTCAGGCCTGAAGGCCTCGGGCTCGGCGAACACGTCGGGGAGGTGGTGCGAGGCCCAGGAGGAGTAGTTGACGAAGGCGCGCTCGGGAACGGTCACGCCTTCGAACTCGAAGCTCTCGCGCGCGCGCCGCGGCCCGACCCAGGCGGGTGGGTACTTGCGCAATGTCTCGTCGATCACCATCTCGAGCTCCGGCAGCTCGCCGCCGAGTAGCTGCGCGGCGCTCGGGCGCCCGCCGCCGAGCAGCTCGTCCTGCTCGGCCACCAGGCGCGCGAGGAGCGCCGGGTGGCGGGCCAGCTCGTAGAACATGAAGGAGATCGTGGAGGTGGTCGTGTCGTGGCCCGCGAACAGCAGCGTCATGACCTCGTCGCGAATCTGCAGATCACTCAGGCTGTTGCCCTCGTCGTCCTCGGCGTCGAGCAGCAGGCTGATGATGTCCGTACCGCGCCGGCCGTCGCGGCGGCGCTCGGCGATGTCCGCGTAGATCAGCTCGTCCAGGCGACGGGCGGCGTGCTGCATCCTTCCCCAGGGCGAGCGCCGGCCGCGGAAGACCCGCAGCAGGTAGTCGCTGGCGTAGAAGGCGAGCGCGTCCTCGAACAGCCCGGCGGCGTCAATTGCGCGGGCCCGCTCACCGTCGGGGTCAAGGCCGAACAGGGCGCGCATGGCGACGCGCATGGCGAGGTGCCGCGTCCAGGAGTACAGGTCGATGTCGCTTCCCTGATCCAGCTGCGAGAGGGCCGCGTCGGTCTCGTCGATGACCGTCTGGACAGACGCGGCAATGTGCTCGCGATGAAACGCCGGCAGCATGATCAGACGCGAGCGGCGGTGGAAGTCGCCGTCGATCGTCAGCAGGCCGTCGCCCATCAGCCCGATGAGATCGCGGAACTGGCCTTCGCGCCATTCGAAGTTGGAGGCGTGGGAGACGAGCACATAGTGGTTGGCCGCCGGGCCAAGCATCCAGACGGTGTTCGAGTGCAGCAGCCGGGTCGTGAAGACGGGACCGTATCGCTCGTAGGAGTCGAGCAGGACCGGCAGCGGATCGTTGGCGAACGCGCGCGTCCGAGGCAGCGAGAACCGCGTCTCGCCGGGGGGGTAGCCCACGCTCGCCGAGCGCTCGGCGCGCAGGTCTTCCAGCATCACCGCCACCGGTTTGCGGTTGAGCATCGGGGGCGGGCCGATGAGCGCCATTCCCACAGCCTAGAGCAACGACTGGCTGCTCAGCCAGTCCGATCGTGAGGTGGCCGGCGATGCAGCCTTGGCATACTGGAGGAGCACGCGGGTCCCCGGGCCGCGCTGGCAGACCGCGGGGGCGTAGCTCAGCAGGTTAGAGCGCTGCCCTGTCACGGCAGAGGTCGCGGGTTCGAGTCCCGTCGCTCCCGCTTTTCACAGCCATCTCCGTCCCGTCCCGCCGCAGCGGGCGGCGACGGGGAGAGGCTCAGCTGTGCTTCGTGCGATCGACTTCGGGGCCGATCGTTAGTACTCTCCGGAATGTTCCGGGTGGCGGGATTCATTCCAAGGATGGGGGCTCGAGTTATGCGTAAGGGTGCCGTTGTCGTTTTTGCCGTGATCGCGCTGCTGGCGCTGCCCGGCACGTGCCTCGCCTTCTCGGTCCCGCACAGCCTGGCCACGCTGCTCTCGCAGCGCTCGGTCTGTGGGCCCACGCCGGCAGGCATCGCACACTGCGACGCCAGCGTCGTGACCGAACCCTCCGGCGAACTGTTCAACGGCAAACCGGCGCCCCTGGCGACGGGCGCCGCGCCGGCCGGCTTCCGGCCGGCGGACCTCATCTCCGCCTACGCATTGGCGCCCCCCACCGGCGCGCCCGGCAGCGGGCAGACAATCGGGATCGTAGACGCCTACAACGATCCCAACGCCGAACACGATCTCGGCCTGTACCGCAGCCAGTTCGGGCTGGGTGCCTGCACGACCGCCAACCACTGCTTCAAGAAGGTCAACCAGACAGGCGGCACCATGCTGCCGCGCGCCGAAGGCAGCTGGTCGGAGGAGATATCCCTCGACCTCGACATGGCTTCGGCGATCTGCCCCAACTGCAAGATCCTGCTCGTCGAGGCGCAGAGCGCCTCGATAGCCAACCTGGGAACCGCCGAGAACACGGCGGCGCGTCTAGGTGCCAACACGATCTCCAACAGCTACGGGGGCTCCGAGTTCGCGGGTGAGGCGGCTGCGGAACCCAACTACGAGCACCCCGCAGTCACGGCCTCCGCCGGCGATGGCGGCTACGGCGTCGAGTTCCCGGCCTCCTCTCGCTACGTGACGGCCGTCGGGGGCACCTCGCTGGCGCGCAGCACCGAAACGGCCCGCGGCTGGTCGGAGAGCGTATGGAGCGGCTCGGGCAGCGGTTGCTCGGCATATGTCGCCAAGCCGGCCTGGCAGACGGATGCAGGCTGCGCCAGAAGGACGGTCGCCGACGTCGCCGCGGTCGCCGATCCGCGCACCGGCGTGGCCGTCTATGACTCCTATGCGCCCTCGCGCGGCTGGGTCGTCTACGGCGGCACCAGCGTCGCCTCACCGATCATCGCGGGTATCTATGCCCTGGCCGGCAACGCCGCCTCGATCAGCTCGGCCTCGTTCGCCTACGGACACGCCGGCTCGCTGTTCGACGTCACCTCGGGCAGCAACGGCTCCTGCGGCGCCAGCTACCTGTGCACCGGCCTGCCAGGCTACGACGGGCCCACGGGCCTCGGCACCCCGGACGGAACGGGCGCCTTCTAGGTCTCGTCACCGCGGAGGTCCAGGTAGCCGCGGGCCAGGCGCTCGGGAGCCCGGGCGAGCCAGGCCTCGACGACGACCTCCTCGAGCGTCCGGGCATCGATCCGCTCGAGAAGGACGAGCACCGTGGCGCTGCCCTTGAAGTGAGAGGTCGTGAAGAAGACTTCGGGCTCCTCCGCCAGCAGCGCCTCCTTGGCGATCAGATGCTCGACACGCGCGCCCATGATGGGCCCCTGGGGAGCCAGCGGACCGAGCTCCTGCACTTCTTTGGCTCGCAGCGGGCGCTCCCAGACGAATAGCCTGTCCCTGATCACCCACTGCGAACGTTCGCGGGAGATCCGCTCGCTGGTCTCGGGCAGGGACAGGGCGAGCCGGCGGACATCCTCCCAGCCGGCCATCTCAGCCTGCTGCCAGCTCGGCCATCTGCTGGAAGGCCTCGAGCGGGTTCAGCGGCTCATCGCCGGAGAGCTCCGTGTAGATCGTGGCGAGGTTGACGACCAGCCGCTCGCGCTCGCCCCACTCGGCCCAGCGGTCGAGCTCGATGGAGCGTGCCGCCTGCAGCGGCGTCATGCCCTGCCCGTGGGTGTGCCGCGCCTGCTCGTAGAGGTACTCGAAATAGGCCCGCGTCTCGCGCACGTCCTGGAGCTCGGCCAGCGGGCCGTGCCCTGGGACGAGCACGAGTGGGTCCAGCGCTTCGATCCGCTCGCAGGCGGCGATCCAGTTGGAGACGGGACCGGCCCAGGCGATCGGATGGGCCCCGTTGAAGAGGATGTCGCCGGTGAACATGACCCGCTCGGCCGGCAGCACGGCGAGGGTGTCGCCGCGGGTGTGGGCAGGGCCAACTTCGATCAGGCGGACCTCGCGCGCCCCGACCCGGAGCGTCAGCTCGCCGGTGAAGGTCTCCGAGGGCAGCACCGGTTCGATGCCTCTGAAGTCAAAGGCGCCGAAGCAGCGCAGGAAGAACTCCCCGAGCGCACCCATGTTCGGTGCCTGCTCGACGAGCGCCGCCATCGCGGCGGGCGGCAGCTCGGGCATCTCCGCGGCGGTCCGCTCCGAGGCCACGATGCGCGCGCCGGAGACGAGCTGGTTGCCGTAGCAGTGATCGCCGTTGGCGTGCGTGTTCAGCAATGTGTCGATCCGCGCAGCCGCCGGAACGGCCCGGCGCATCTCGGCGAGCATGCGCTCGGTCAGGGCGAGGTCGTAGAGCGTGTCGATCAGCATCGCGCTCTCGCCGTCGCTGATCAGACCGGCGTTGGACCAGCCCCAGCTGCCGTCGGGCTGCAGGTAGGCGTAGAGGCCGTCGCCCACCTCCTGCAGCCCGCGCTCGTATCTCCACCCCATCGCCCCGCCTTTCCGCCGCTCGGCCCGCGGGACGCTAGCTGACCGAGCGGGGAGGCGGAGCTGACGCTTCAGGCCGCGCTGACCCCGGATGCCGCTTCGAGCTCGGCGAGGTCGCGGAGCTGGCTCAGTCGCAGGTTGTTGCCGGACGGGTCGCGAAAGCCGGAGTCGATCCCGTAGGGGCGCTCTTCGGGGGCTTCGTGGAACTCGACCCCACGGCCTCGAAGCTCCGCGTAGGAGGCATGGCAGTCGTCCGTCGTCAGGAACACCGTGCCCGCATATCCCTTCGCCATCAGCGTCTCGATCTGCTCCACGGTGTCCCCGTCCATCATCGGTGGCCCGGGGATCGCCATCAGGACGATCGATACCTCGGGCTGGCCCGGGGGGCTGACTGCGAGCCAGCGAAAACCGCCCATCTCGGGCAGCGTGACGTCGGCGCGGACCTCCATGCCGAGCTTCTCCGTGTAGAAGGCGAGCGCCACCTCCTGGTCGTGGACCCAGAGCTGGGCGTTGGCGATCTTCATCATCTTGTTCTCCTCTCGATTGACTCTCTGACCCGGGTCACACTAGACCCGTGCTTCGGGGGCGTCTTCTCGAAAAGTGCGCCGTTTGGGGCGGCTGTAGGCACGCACGATGCAGCCTGGAACGAGGGCCATCTCAGAGGCCGGCGGAAAGCTGTCGCGATAGGCCGTCGGGGACATCCCGTAGGTGCGTGTGAAGCTGGTCGTGAACGAGCCCAGGCTCGTCAGTCCAACCGAAAGGCAGATGTCTAGAACCTGTCGATCTGTACGGCGCAGCAGCGTCGCGGCGCGCTCGAGACGCCGAGTCAGCAGATAGGCGTGCGGCGTTTCACCGAAGGTGCGCCTGAAGGCCCGGCTGAAATGGGCCCGCGAGAGCCCGGCGGCGCGTGCCATCTCCTCGACGCCCAGCGGCTCCGCATAGCGGGCGTCGGCCAGGTCCCTGGCGCGGAGCAGGTGACGTGCCGGCGGCGCGTATGCCATCGGTCGCAGTATCGCGCGCCGGCGTGCTTCGCGCCACTAATCTCAGAGCGTGTTCGAGCTCGACTCATATCTCGATCGCATCGGCCTCGCCGGGCGGGAACCCGGCCTGCCCGAGCTTCACCGCGCGCACGTGACCTCGATTCCCTTCGAGTCGCTGGACCCCCAGCGCGGCATTGCCGTCTCGCTGGCCGAGGAGGACCTCGCCGCAAAGCTCGTGGAGCGCCGCCGGGGCGGCTACTGCTTTGAGCAGAACCTGCTTCTCGCGGGAGCCCTGCAGGCACTGGGAGCCGAGGTCGAGCTCTACCTCGCGCGCGTGCTGCTCGGCGCGGACCCGGCCGCTCCGCGACCGCGCAGCCATCTGCTGCTGGGCGTCCGCTGGCGCGGCGAGCGCTGGCACGCCGATGCGGGCTTCGGCGGAGGCACGCTGCTCGAGCCGTTGCCCTGGGGCCCCGGAGAGGTGCATCGGCAGTCGGGCTGGCGCTACCGGGTGACCGAGCGCGAGCCCGAATACGTGCTGCAGGCGGCGGGCGGGGATGACCGGTGGGAGGACATGTACGCGTTCCTCCCCCACCCTGTGCCGAAGGCCGATGTGGAGACGGCCAACTGGTGGACGGCGACGCATCCCGCCTCGCGCTTCGTCACCGGCTTCCTTGTCAGCAGGCAGTGGACGGACGGCCGGCGCCTGGCAATGAGCGACTGGGGGGAGCCGGCGATGATGGAGAGCACGCCCGCCCAGCGGCGGACAGAGACGCTGGTGCGCGAGCAGGTGCCGCGCCTGCTCGCCGAGCGCTTCGAGTTGCCCGGTTTCGAGCTCGCCGAGGATGGGCGCCTCGTGCTCGCCGAGCGCCGCTAGTCTGGACAGATGCGTCCGCTGCCCAGCGCCCCTTTCGCAGCCGCCACGCTGCTGGCCGGTTGGGGTGCCGTGGAAGTGAGTGGATCGCGTCCCGTCGGCGGGGCCGTGCTGCTGGCGGGCGGAATCGGCTGTGCCGCGCTATGGCATCGGCGCCACGGTGCGCGGACGGCCGTAGAGCTGACCGCTGTCGGCTTCGCGGCCTTCGTCCTCTCGCACGTCCTGGCGCTGGCGATCGGTGCGTGGCCGGGCGTCCTATGCGTCTCGGCAGTCTCGGCAGCGATCGTCTGGCTGAAGGCCGATGCGCCGGCGGGCTACGCCGCACGTCCCGAACTGGGCTAGCGCGACTTCGATGCTGGCCCTGACCGCAGCGCCGGGCGCTCCCGCCGACGTCGATCTGCGTGAGGTGCCCGACCCGCATCCGCTGCCGGGCCAGGCGCTGGTGCGCGTCAAGGCCTTCTCGCTCAATCGCGGCGAGGTCAGGCGGCTGGCGGAGATGACCGACGGAGAGCTCAACGGCTGGGACCTGGCGGGCGTCGTCGAGCGCGCCGCCGCCGACGGCAGCGGCCCGCTCGCCGGGACAAGAGTGGTCGGGGTGGTCGGACGCGGCGCCTGGGCGGAGCTGGCCGCCGTCGACACGCAGGCCCTCGCCGCCCTCCCCGAGGCCGTCGGCGACGCCCAGGCCGCCACGCTGCCAGTCGCTGGTCTGACGGCCCTTGCGGCCCTCGACATCATCGGCTCGGTACTCGCCAAGCGCGTGCTGGTGACCGGCGCGAGCGGCGGCGTGGGGCGCTTCGCGATCCAGCTGGCCCGGATGGCCGGAGCGCACGTCACGGGCGTCTCCGCCAGCCCCGAGCGGGCCCGCGGCCTGATCGAGCTTGGCGCCGACGAGGTTCTGCATGAGCTCGAGACCTCGGGCCCCGAGTTTGACGCGATCATCGAGGGCGTCGGCGGCGCGACTCTGGGCACCGCCATGCAGCGCATCGCAGCGCGCGGGGCGATCGTCTCGTTCGCCTCCAGCGACCCGGCTGCCGTCTCGTTCCCGACGCGTGCCTTCTTCGGACGCGCTCCCGGTGCCCGGCTGCACGGCTTCTTCCTCTTCGCCCACCTTCAAAATGAGAACTCGGGTGCGCGCGACCTCGGCAGGCTCGCCGACCTGGTCGCGGCCGGGCGCCTGGACTGCTCGATCGACCGGACACTGTCGTGGCGCCAGGCCGCCGAGGCGGTCGAGGCCCTGATGGACCGGCGGATCGCGGGCAAGGTGGTTCTGAGCGTCGATTGAGGCCTCGGCGGCGCCGCTACGGCCGGACGGGCACCTAGGCTGAGACGCCGTGCAGCTCGTTCGAAGGTTGGCCCCGCTCACTCCGCTGGCTCTGGCCAGCGCGCTGGCGGCCGGCTGCAGCACCACAACGCGGACGGTCACCGTCGGCGGGGCGCCGGCGGGCCTCACCGTCACGGCGAGCTGCGCCATTCTCGCGCGCTTCGCCCGCTGCGACATCGAGCACCGCAGCTGGTCCCCGCCGCCGCGGCCCGCTGACGGACACGGATTCTTCCTGTCGATCCAGAGCTACAGGATCTTTTGAGCGTGGAGCGCCGGCCGAATGAGCTCGAGCGTCCGCGCTCGGTTGCCGAGATCATCGCCGAGGCGCTCGACCTCTATCAGCAGCACCCGCTCACCTTCCTCTCGCTGGCCGCCGCGGTGATTGCGCCGTATGAGCTGGTCGTGCTCGCCGCAACGGGAACCGGCCCCCTCGCCGACAGCGTTCACCAGTCCCTTGTGCAGTACTACCTGCTGCTCCTGCTCGACGCGGTCGTTGTCTCACCGCTCGTATCGGTGCTCCACATCCATGCGGTCCTGACGATTGGCCAAGGCGGGCGTCCCCGGCTCGGCGAGGTCGCTGCGCGTGCGTTGCGGGTGCTGCCGGTAGCGGTGGCCGCCGTGATCGTCTCGGGCGCGGGCATCCTCTTGGGCTTCGTCGCGCTGGTCATCCCGGGGATAGTCCTCGCGCTGCGCTGGGCGGTCGTGGCGCAGGTGGCGGCGATCGAGCACGAGGGCTGGATACCCTCGCTGCGCCGCAGCGCCGAGCTGACGCGGACCAACTACGGCCATATCTTCGGGCTGCTGCTGCTCATCGGCGTCGTCGGGCTCGGCCTGAGCGCCGGCGTGCGGGCCATTCCCCTCGGCAGCACCTCAGGGGTGGCGTCGGTTGCGGCCGGTATCGCCCTGCGCACGATCACAGCCTCCCTCGGGGCGCTGACGACGGCCATCCTCTACTTCGACCTGGTTGGGCGCCTGCGCTCTCCTCCCGGGAGCATCGGCGGATACCAGGACGCGCACGATCTCGATCCCGCTCCCGGTCCCGGTCCCGGTCCCGAGGATGAATCGGAGCTCACGTCCTGAACCGCGCCGCCTCCCGCGAGCCGCCGATCGCGTCGCCCTCGCTGTAGGAATGTGCGCCGGGCTCCGCCGTAATGCCCCCATCGACATAATCACCGGCCATGAGAGCCATTCAGATCGTCAACGAGGAGGGACCGGACAACGCTCTGGCGCTGGTCGAGCTGCCCGAGCCGGAGCCCTCCCACATGCTCACGCCGGGCTCAGGCGTCCTGGTCGAGGTCCATGTCGCAGGGGTCTCCTTTCCGGAGCTCCTGCAGTCGCGGGGGCAGTACCAGATGAAACCGCCGCTGCCCTACGTGCCCGGCAGTGAGGTCGGCGGCGTTGTCATCAGCGCTCCGCCGCAGGCCGCCGTGAAGGCGGGCGACCGGGTGGCGGCGTTCTGCGCCCTGGGTGGCTGGGCGGAGACCGCGGTGGCACCGGAGTACTTCACGTTTGCGCTGCCGGACGAGCTCGATTTCGCCCAGGGAGCGGCCCTGGTGCTCAACTACCACACCGCCTACTTCTGCCTGAGGACCCGCGGGCGCCTGCAGGCCGGCGAGACGGTCCTCGTACACGGCGCCGCCGGCGGTGTCGGAACGGCCTCGCTGCAGGTCGCCAGGGGGTTGGGCGCCAAGACGATCGCGACGGTCTCCACCGAGGAGAAGCGCAAGGTGGCCGAAGAGGCCGGTGCCGACCACGTGGTGATGATCGGCGACGGCTGGAAGGACCAGGTCGTCGAGCTCTCGGGCGGCGGCGTCGACATGGTCCTCGACCCCGTCGGCGGGGATCGCTTCCTCGACAGCCTGCGCTCCCTTGCCGAGGACGGCCGGCTGGTCGTGGTCGGCTTCACCGGCGGCTCCATCCCCGAGGTCAGGGTCAACCGCCTGCTGTTGAAGAACACCGAGGTCATCGGCGCCGGCTGGGGTGCCTACGTGATGGGCAAGCCCGACATCAACCGCCAGATCGGAGCGGCGATCGCCGAGATGATGGCGACGGGCGTCGTGCGCCCGCTGATCGGTCAGCGCTTCCCGCTCGAGCAGGCCGCCGAGGCGCTGCACACGCTCGACGAGCGCCGGGCCGTCGGCAAGGTGGTCCTGGACGTCCGCAGCTCCTAGCTGCACAGCGGCGCTCCCGAAGGCGAAAGTGGGGGGTCTGCCCCCCATCGGACGGTGGCACCCTGCATCGACAACGGTGCCGGGGCGCTCCAGGATCTATCTGGCATGAGCGTCTCGGCCGCACCTCCTCCGGTCTCGCCGCCCGCGTCTGCGCCCGAGCTCGGCGACGGACCCACCGCCGAGGAGATTCAGGTCCCCGAGCTGGAATGGCTCGACCGGCTGATCACCGGGATCATCACCTTCCTGCCGCCGCTGCTGCTCGTGGTGGCCGGCTGGCGGCTGTGGAACAACCACCTGCACTGGTCCGACCTGGCGATTCTCGCCGTCATGTACACGGCCACAGCGCTCGGCGTGACAGTCGGCTTCCACCGCCTCTTCACCCACCGGAGCTTTAGGACCAAGCCCTGGGTCCGCGGCGTCTTCGCGGTCCTCGGCACGATGTCCATCGAGGGGCCGGTCATCTCATGGGTGGCCGATCACCGCAAGCACCATGCCTACTCCGACCGGCTGGGTGATCCCCACAGCCCCCATGTCGATCGCGGCGGCGGCTGGCGCGGGGCGCTGCGCGGACTCATCCACGCACACGTCGGCTGGCTGTTCGACCATCAGCAGCGGGGCGCGCGGGAACGATTCGCGCCGGACCTGCTGGCCGATCCGGTCGTGGCCTTCGTCGACCGCACCTTCCTGCTCTGGTCGCTGCTGGGACTGGCGATCCCGTTCGGCCTGGGCATGTTGATCGGCGGCAGCGTCACGGCCGGCCTCGACGCGCTGCTCTGGGGCGGCGTCGTACGGGTCTTCCTGCTTCACCACGTCACCTACAGCATCAACTCGCTGTGCCACTTCTTCGGCTACCGCAGCTATGAGACGGACGACCACTCGCACAACCTCGCATGGCTCGCGCCGCTCTCGATGGGCGAGGCGTGGCACAACAACCACCACGCTTTCCCGACCTCGGCCTTCCATGGCATGGAGCGCCACGAGGTCGACCTCTCGGGGCTTCTGATCCGGGCGATGGAGCGCACCGGCCTGGCCTGGGACGTCCAGCGGGTCGCGCCCGAGCGCCGGGCCGCCAAGGCCATCTAGAGCCTGCCGCGCCAGGCCGGCAGCAGAGGTGCGAGCATTGGCGTAGTGGACGCGCCGCCGCAGCCCGCCCTCAACGCGAAACTCGCCTCTCCGGGCCGGGCGCGACGCTGGATGCCCGCGCTCGCGGCCGGGCTCTCACTCGGTCAGTACGCCCGCTCGCTGTGGCACAGGATGGCCTTCCTGACGGCGGCGCTGCTGGCCGGGATCTGGGCACTGACCGGCCAGGGCTACTTCTGGCCGGCGTGGGCGTGGCTCGGACTGGGGGATCTGGTGCTCTTGGATCTCGCGGCCGGCTGGGCCTGGCGGCGCCCCTCCGGAGCCATCCGCCGTGTGGCCTGCGTCTGGACGGCCATCGGCGTGGCCGCCGTGATCCTGATCTTCACCTGGTTGCTGACCTGGCTCTTGGCCGGAGCCCATACGTTCTGGCCGGCCTGGGCGCTGCTCGGGCTGGCGACTGCCGGCAGCGCCTACTCGTTGATCGCCCTGCAGGACCGTGTGCTCGTAGCCCGCGGCCGGCGGGCGCTGCGGGCACGCATCGAGATGCTCACAAGGACGCGCCGCCAGGCCGTTGTGGCGCAGGCGGCCGAGCTGCGCCGTATCGAGCGCGACCTGCATGACGGCGCCCAGGCGCGGCTTGTCGCGCTGACGCTGCAGCTGGGCCGGGCCGAGCTGCGGGTCAGCGACCAGCCCGAGGTCTGCGAGCTGATCAAGGACGCCCAGCGCGAGGCCTCGCACGCGATCGCCGAGCTGCGCGACCTCGCTCACGGCATCGTGCCGCCGCTGCTGGCCGACCGCGGCCTGACTGCCGCCGTGGACTCGCTGGCGGCCCGCTACGGCCTCGGCACCACGATCGTCGCCGAAACGCATCGCCCGCTGGCACCGGCGGTCGAGAGCGCCGCCTACTTCGTGATCGCCGAGGCGCTGACCAACAGCGCCAAGCATTCAGGCGCCCGGCGGACATGGGTGCGCCTCGCGGACTCCCACGGCGAGCTGCTGGTGGCCGTGGGCGACGACGGGTGTGGCGGCGCGGACCCCAGCGGTGGCTCGGGGCTGGCCGGGCTGCGGGCCCGGGTCGAGGCGCTCGACGGGCAGCTGCGCCTGGAGAGCCCTCCGGGCGCCGGCACGCTGGTCGAGGTGACCCTGCCGTGCGGGTAGTCATCGCCGAGGACCTGGCACTTCTGCGTGAGGGCATCGTGGCGCTGCTGCGCGAGAGCGGCATCGAGGTGGTGGCGCAGGCGCAGGACGGGCCGGGGCTGTTGCGGGCGATCGCCGGGCACGACCCCGACCTGGCGATCGTCGATGTCAGGCTGCCGCCGACGTTCAGCGACGAGGGCCTGTTGGCCGCCATCGAGGCGCGCCGGCGCCGGCCGGAGCTGGGCGTCCTGGTGCTCTCCCAGTACGTCGAGACGGCCTACGCCAGCGAGCTGTTCGTCGAGAACACGGCCGGCGTCGGCTATCTGCTCAAGGAGCGTGTCGGCGACGTGCGGGCCTTCATCGATGCGCTGCACACCGTCGCTGCCGGCGGGACGGTGCTCGACCGCCAGGTCGTCACGCAGCTGCTGGCTGTGCCCGGCGCCGGGCCTCAGGCACTGCCGCGTCTGACGAACCGCGAGCGTGAGGTGCTCGAGCTGATGGCCGAGGGACGGTCGAACTCGGCAATCGCCGAGAGCCTCGTGGTGACCCCCGGCGCTGTCGAGAAGCACATCACCAACATCTTTGCCAAGCTCGAGCTTCCGGCCTGCGAGGAGGACCACCGGCGCGTGTTGGCGGTACTGGCCTACCTGCGGGTGACGCCGCCGGGCGAAGCGGGCCGCAGCGCCCCCAGCATGCCCTGAGCGTGTGCGCGGGTCCGGAAAAGCCCCGGACTTACATGATTCTTCGCCACCGGCGTATGCGCAACTGTCATCGGGGGAAATCGGTTGGAAGAGGCGCTGCGGGGGGCCGGCGGGCACTTTTAGGAGTCACATCCCGTGTGGGCCAACTGGTACAACCGACGTAGGAGTCAACACGAGGAGCTGACCATGAAGATCATCGGCGCGGGCCTTCCCCGCACTGCCACGACCACACAGATGTTCGCGCTGGAGAAGTTGAACTGCGGACCCTGTTACCACATGCGTGACCTGTTGCTGGACCTGGAGACGGGGCTTCCACTGTGGGAAGCCGTCGCGGAAGGCAAGCCCGACTGGGAGACGATCTTCGGCGAGGCTCGCTCAACTTGCGACTGGCCCTCGGCGCGCTACTACCGCGAGCTGATGGATTACTACCCCGACGCCAAGGTGCTGCTCAGCGTCCGCGGCGGCGAGGAATGGGCCGCCAGCATGCAGAAGACCATTTGGGGAATGTGGTTCGGGCATTCGGTGATCCACTACCTCTCCGAGGCACGCACCGTGGTGGACCCGCTGTGGGACCGCTACATCAAACTCATGTATGGCATGAACTGGGATGCGGAAACGGGCGCCTTCAAAGGCGACACTTCCACGACGGCCGGTCTGGCCGCTGCGATGGAGCGCTGGAACGACGAGGTCAAGGCCACCGTCCCCGCCGATCGCCTGCTCGTCTGGGATCCCAAGGAAGGCTTCGCGCCGCTGTGCGACTTCCTGGGCGTGGACGTGCCGGCGGAGCCGCTTCCGCGTCTCAACGACACGACCGCCTTCCGCGAGGGCATCATCGGCGGGGCGATCGACAGCGTCTCCGACTGGTGGGGCGAACGCGAGCAGGCTGCCGAAAGCCTGCACGGCGCAGCCGTCAGCTGACCAGGGCGTCCGCTGAGAGATGCGCGGCCCGCTGAAAGCGGGCCGCAGCTTCGCGCCGTCCCGGCATGGCGTACGTGCGGGCGGCCTCGGCCGCCTCGGCTGCGCCGAGGAATGGTGCCAGGGCGAAGTAGGTCAGCTGAGGCCAGGCGGCGGGAAGCTCGGCGGGTGAGTCCTTTTCGATGTAGTGGTGCAGGATCTGCCAGATGCCCCCCACGACCGCCTCGGCGACGACGGCCGGCGCCTGAGCGCACGGGAGGCCTGACTGCAGATAGCGGCTGAAGGTCTGCACCGAGGCGTCGCGCAGCGCGATCGCCTCGGGTCCCGCCGCATACATCTGCACGAGGCTCAGCCGCGCGTGGTCGGGCTCTGAGGCGAGGTAGTCCAGCAGGGCCCCGATTCCCGCCGCGACCGCCTGCGGCCAGTCGCTTCGCTGACGATCGTAGGCGCGCGCGCAGACACGCTGGGCCTGGTGCAGGCCGATCTTCTGCGTGCCCAGGAAGGCATCCTGCTTGGACGGGTAGATCGCATAGAAGGTCTGGTTGGAGATGTTGGCGCGGCGGGCGATCTCAGGGATCGTCAGGCCCTCCAGGCCACGCTCGGCGACGATCGATGCTGTCGCATCGACGATCCGCTCGCGCTGGCTGTTGAGGATCTCCTCGGGTGCCAGCTCCGAACGTCCGCTCGGCAGCCGGCCTTCGGCACGCTTCGCCCGCAGCGAGGCCTCACGAGCATTCCTGGCCGCCGGCGGGCGCGGGCACGGGGCGAGGAGCCCGTCCGGCAGGCGGTCCGGGTAGCAGCCCACCCAGCGGGCCAGCGCCGGCGCCAGCTCGGCGAGAGCCTGCGGGCGCCCCAGGCGGAGCTGGTTGGAGGTCACCTCCCGCATGCCGCCCAGGATGGCCTTGACGGTCAGGTCGCCCTCGGCGGGGGGGCCTGAACCTCCGCGCGCCGCATGCAGCGATGACTCGAGCAGCTCGAGTGAGCGCCGGCGATGTTCCAGCGCGTTGGCGCCCGCCCCGAAGGCGCCCAGTACGACCAACGAGATCCCCTCGGGGTCGGCCACCGCCAGCTCCGAAAAGGCCCTCAGGGCTCCTTCCAGGCGCTGCTCCGGAACCTGGGAGCCCGCAAAGGCCCGCAGGACGGTCTCTGCGACGCGCCGCGAGATATCCCTGTAGGTGCCGAGGAAGAGCTGTTCCTTGTCGCTGTAGAGCTCGTAGAGCGTGGGCGGCGAGACGTGCGCGACCCGGGCCAGATCGGAGATCCGCACCGACGGGTAGCCCTTGGCGGCGATCAGCTCGACCATCGCGGCGCGCAGGCGCCGGCGCTGGTCCTCGCGGACGAGCTCGGGGTCGAGCCCGTGAGTGCCCTTCGGGAGCCGGCGATAGCGCTGTGAGGGCCTGCTCATCGGCTGGTCTGTCACCTCGGCTTCTCGATTGAGGGCCGTCGGGGCTGAAGCTTCGACCCTACCATCCGCCGCCACGGGCAAAACCCGCCCGGCAGCGGCGCCGGCTCAGCGCCTGGTGACCTTGGAGCTCCCGAGCACCGCGCCACTGGCGTCGAGCGCCTGGACCTCCACGTAGGCGGCGCTGGAGGGCGCCCGCAGCGTCGTCTCGAACCCCGTCTTGGCACTGCGCCCGACGACGCTGAGGTGCTTGGCGGAGGAGCCCGCCAGCAGCTGCCAGCTGGCAGTGCGCGTGTCTCCGTTCCAGCTCACAAAGACGTTCAGCGCGCCGTGTTCGGAGGCCACAGACAGCGCCGGAGCACCCAGCGGTTCGCCCGTCCAGCTGAAGCGGTAGCCCCGGTAGGCCTGGTAGGAGCCCGCCATGCGTGCATCGAAGAGCACCTTGCCCGAGGGGCTGTATTCGGTGAAGTAGGGCTCGGCGCCCCAGCCGAGGAAGAAGTTGCCGTCGGCGAGGGTCTGCACGTTGCCCTGGCTGCCGGCCGAGAGCGGCTTGTCGTGCTCGTACTCGGTCACCTGGCTGGCCGTGTTGGTGGCGTGGTTGATCGTCTCGACCAGGCCGCGCGACTGAGGGTGGATGGCCGGAACGGCACCGTTGTCGAACACGACGATCTCGCCGTTGGCGAGCACGCTGGCGTCGTGCTGGTAGGCGGTCCGCGTGCCGGGGGTCATGTTGACGCTCGAGTTCTTGCCGCCGATCGTCGAAGTGATCTGGCCGCTCTGGGTGTTGAGTTCATAGAGCGACCAGGTGTTGCGCGAGGAGATCAGCGTGGTGCCGTCGGACTCCTGGTCGATCGAGTTGATGTGGAAGTAGTCGAATGGCCATTCGTCGGTGGCCGTGACGCCCGAGCTGTAGGAGGCGCTGAGCGCCACGTGGTCGACGTCGTGCCACTCGCGGCGCACGAGCCCGGTGCGCAGGTCGACTTCCTGGTAGAGCGTGTCCGTCACGGCCGCGCCGTGCGGGCCGCCCAGTGAGGAGAGGTCGCAGTCGATCGGGTTGAAGGCGGTCAGCATGGCCGTGTCGTTTGCCATCAGGTGGAAGTCGTGCAGATCGGCTTTGTAGCCGTTGCCCGCCTTGACGCGCAGGACCTGGCGGTAGTGGCTGTTGAAGATCACCTCTTCGCCCTGGCCGAAGCCCTGCGGCGGGATGTAGCCCTGCCACCAGGTCAGCACGGGTTTGCCTTCGAGCTGCTGAACCTGGAGGTTGGTGGCCGCCGTTTCGGCGGGCATCGGGTCGAACCAGACCAGGTTGCCCGATCCGTCGAAGATCATCGGCCCGTACTTGCCGGGACCGTTGTAGGGGGCCGTGAATATGTCACCTGCTTCGCCGCCGCTGGAGTGGGCGGTGACCGAGATCGCCGGCGGGTCGAGTTCCGGCCTCGAGCGGAAATGCTGCATCTGGTTGTAGGTGCCGGGGTAGACGCCCGTCTTGGGGTGCGGCAGGACATCTTCGTGGGCGATCACGAAGTGGAAGGCCAGCGAGGCCGTGTGCCCCGCCTGGGTGAGGTGCCCGCGGACCGTCACCGTCTCACCGGCGGTGAAGGGCTTGGCGGGAACGAAGCTCGCCCCGTCGCCCTGCGAGTAGGCTCGCAGGCTGCCCGAATGGTTGCCGCTGCTCGAGCCGGAGACGGTGATCTTGCTGAGCTCGGCGGCCGGAACACCGAGGAAGCTGATCTGCGTTCGCGCCAGCGCGTCGTAGGAGTCCGGCAGCGGCGTCACGGCAACCGGCGTGCCCGGCAGGATGTCAGAGCGGTTGAGCGTGCTCGGCGTGCAGCGGCCCGCCGTGGGCACGAAGAAGGCCGCCTGCTCGGCTTTGATCCGCCTGGAGGCGAAGGCCAGCGCCGTGACGCTCGCGAGGATCACTGCCAGCGAGGCCACGAACAGCAGCCGCCGTTGACGCACGTGTGCGCCGTTCGGACCGGGCTTCATGGTCGATCTCGGTAGTTGTGAGGCGGAATCGGCAGTCCGGCATCGTAGAACATCCGCCCGGCGGATCGGGGCTGGTCAAGCTCAGACGAGCTTCTCAGGTGGGGCAAGGGGCGAGCTCCATCACTGCGCGAAAAGGGGGAAAGCGGATGCTAGGTATGAGGACACCGTGAAGGTCGCAGTAGTTGCGGCTCGCGGCGCTCGGACGGTCTAGAAAACGGGTGTCTCGGTGTAGTCGCCGAAGACCTGTTGCAGGGCCTCGATGATCTCGCCCTCGCTGGCATGTGCGCGTGCGCACTCCAGCAGTGGGTCCATCAGGTTCCGGTCCTCGTCGGCGGCATCGCGTCTCAGGGTGCTCAACGCCTGCTCGACGGCGTTGCCGTCGCGGCGAGCACGGACTCCCTGCAGGCGGTCGATCTGCTTGCGCTCCAGGGCGGGGTCCACGCGCAGGGTGGGGATCGGATCTTCGCTGTGATTGACGTGGCTGTTGACGCCGACCACAATCCGCTCTCCCGCGTCGATCTCCTGCTGAAGCGCAAAGGAGGCGTCCGCGATCTCGCGCTGGGGGTAGTTGAGCTTGACGGCCTGCACCATCCCTCCAAGCTCGTCGATCTTGGCGAAATACTCGTAGGCCCTGGCTTCCATCTCGTCGGTCAGGGCCTCCACGAAGTAGCTGCCGCCGAGCGGGTCGGGGGTGTTCGTGACGCCGGTCTCGTGGGCGATCATCTGCTGCGTGCGCAGCGCGATCGTGACGGCCTGCTCGGTCGGCAGGGCCAGCGCCTCGTCATAGGAATTGGTGTGCAGTGACTGGGTGCCTCCGAGAACGGCGGCGAGCGCCTCGACGGCGGTGCGCACGATGTTGTTCAGCGGCTGCTGCGCGGTCAGGCTGACGCCGGCCGTTTGCGTGTGGAAGCGCATCTGCCAGGAGCGGGGGTTCTTGGCGCCGAACGTCTCGCGCATCTCCCGGGCCCAGATGCGGCGGGCGGCGCGGTACTTGGCGATCTCCTCGAAGAAGTCGATCTGGGCGTTGAAGAAGAACGACAGCCGCGGCGCGAAGTCATCCACGTCAAGGCCGCGCTGGACGGCCTGCTCGACATAGGTCAGGCCGTCCTTGAGCGTGAAGGCGAGCTCCTGCTGGGCGGTCGAGCCGGCCTCCCGTATGTGGTAGCCGGAGATCGAGATGGGATGCCAGCGCGGCATCCGCCGGGTGCACCACTCGATCATGTCGCCGCAAAGGCGCATGGCCGGGTCGATCGGGAAGCACCACTCCTTCTGGGCGATGTACTCCTTGAGGATGTCCGCCTGGATCGTGCCCGCCAGACGCTCCGGGGGCGCCGGGTGCACGGGATCGGATTCGGCCGCGGCGACGTAGAAGGCCAGCATGATGGCGGCGGGTGCGTTGATGGTCATCGAGACCGACACCTCGCCCAGGTCGATGCCGCCGAACAGCGTCTGCATGTCATCCAAGGTGTCCACGGCCACGCCCTCGCGGCCGACCTCCCCCAGGGAACGGGAGTGGTCTGAGTCGTGGCCCATCAGGGAGGGCATGTCGAACGCCGTCGAGAGCCCCGTCTGGCCATGGCCGAGCAGATAGTGAAATCGCTCGTTGGTCTCCTCGCTCGTGCCGAATCCGGCGAACTGGCGCATCGTCCACAGGCGTCCCCGGTACATCGACTCGTGAATCCCGCGGGTGAACGGGAACGATCCCGGCTCGCCAACCGGGTCCTCGGGCCCCCCGATCCCGGCCGGCAGATCCCCCGGCCCGTAGAGCGCACGGACCGGCTCGCCCGAAAGGGTCTTGAAGCGATCCTCCCCGCGATCCCCAGCGGCCTCGGCTGGTGGCTTTGCGCTGACGGCCATTGGCCACAATCCTACCCTTCGCGCTAGCCTCGGCCCCGGTGGTTGGACGCGAGCTAAGCCGTCTGGTGGGCTCCGAGCACGTCCTCGAGGTGCCCGCCTCATCGCCCTACGGGCGCGACGCGGGACGTCGGCGGGGCGTGGAGAGTCGCGCCGAGGCGGCCGTGCTGCCCGGCAGCGCCGAGGAGGTAGCGGCCGTCGTGGCCTGGTGCTACGAGCACGATCTCCCGGTCGTGCCCCGCGGAGGCGGCACGGGGATGATGGGCGGCGCCGTGGCGACACGCGGCGGGATCGTCCTCTCGCTCGAGCGCCTGCGCCGCGTGCGTGAGTTGGAGCCGGGCCTTTGGCGGATCCTTCCCGAGGCTGGTGTGAGCACCAGCGACGTAAAGCGCCTGGCGCGCGAGAACGGCCTGATGTTCGCCCCCGACCCCGGCGCCTCCGAGCAGTCGCAGATCGGTGGCAACGTGGCCACGAACGCCGGCGGCCCGCATGCGCTGAAGTACGGCGTCACAGGGAACTGGGTGGCGGGCCTCGAGGTCGTGCTGGCTCCCGGCGAGCTCGTTCAGATCGGCGGCTGGGCGGGCAAGGACGTGGCCGGATACGACATCAAGAATCTGATGATCGGCTCCGAGGGGACCCTCGGTGTGATCACCGCCGTCCGTCTGCGCCTGCTGCCGGCCCCCGAGGCGGCCGAGGCCCTGCTTGTGTTCCTGGGTGGACTGCGCGAGGGCTGTGCGGCAATCGAGCAGATCCTCGCCGCGGGGCTCCGGCCCGCGGTGCTCGACTTCCTGGACGGCGAGACCCTGTCGATGACCGGTGGCGCATACCCCGACGCCGAGCGGCTCACAGGAGGCGAGGGCAGCCTCTTCCCCGACGGTGGCGGGTTCGGGCTGATCGTCGAGTTCGACGGCACGGCCGCAGGCGTTGAGGAACAGCGGGCAGAACTGCTGGCCCTGCTTGGCGGAGAGGCGATCGCCATCGAGCGGCCCGCCGAGCCGGCGGCGCTGTGGCGCTGGCGCGACGGGATCAATCCGGCCGTCACGACCGTCCGCGGCGGGAAGGTCTCCGAGGATGTCGTCTTCCCCCTGGAGCGGCTGGCGGATGGCCTGGAGGGCTTCGCCTCGATTGCCGCCGAGCACGGTCTGCGCTCCTGCTGCTGGGGTCACGGCGGCGAGGGGAACGTCCATGCGACCGTCCTCGTGGACCCCGGCAGCGAGGCGGAGCTGGACGCGGCTGAGGCCGTCGGCGAGCGCCTTTTCGAGCTCGTGGTAGCGCTCGGAGGATCCGTGGCGGGGGAGCACGGCGTAGGGTGGCTCAAGCGCGGCCGGCTAGAGGGCCAGTGGCCTCCGGCGACGGTTGCGCTGCACGAAGCCATCAAACGGACATTTGACCCCAAGGGCCTGCTCAACCCGGGCAAGAAGCTGGCGCGCTACTCTGCCCCGTCGCCGATGACAACCAGCTCGAAAGGAATCTCCTAAATGAACAAGTCACAGCTGATCGACGCTGTCGCCTCTGACAGCGGTCTCTCCAAAGCCGATGCCGGACGCGCGATCGAGTCACTGCTCGACACGGTCACCAAGACCCTCAAAAAAGGCGACGAGGTCGCCATCACCGGTTTCGGCAAGTTCTCCGTCGTCAAACGGGCGGCACGCCAGGGCGTCAACCCTCGCACCGGCGAGCGCGTCAAAATCAAAGCCTCCAAGGCGCCGAAGTTCTCCGCCGGCGCCAGCCTGAAGAGCGCGATCAGCCCGAAGAAAAAGTAACCCAGCGGCAATGCCTCTGGTCAACGAGCTGGAGCTCCCCGCGTTCGACTACACGGACGAGACGCTGCGCGGGGAGCGCTTCCATGCCGCCATGGCCGAGGTGCGCGGGCAGGGCTGGCTGGTTCAGGCCCCGTTCGGCTTCATGGTCCTTGACCGCGACGCCGGCGAGTTCTTCCTGCGGACCCGCTCGGCGATCTTCCCCGGGATGAAGATCGCCGAGATCTTCGGGGTCACCGAGGGCCCTCTCTACGAGCAGATGTGCCGCAACATCCTGCACGTCAACGGCTCCGACCATTCGCGCCTGCGGAGCCTCGTCAACCCGGCCCTTTCCCCCCGGGCTGTCGAGCGCTACCGCCCGGCCATGCGCGGCTTCCTGGAAGGGCTTCTGCGCGACGTCCTGGCGGATGCCCCGACGGGTGCGCAGACGGTCGCCTGCGAGTTCGTCGAGGCGTTCGCCAAGCCCTACCCCTCTCAGGTCATCGCCACCGTCATGGGAGCCCCCCTCGAGGACGCGCCGCGGCTGCACCACTGGTCCAACTGGATTCAGAAGCAGTTCGACGCCGGCGCCATGGCCGGGGAGCGCCAGCTGATCGAGCAGGCTGTGGAGGAGTTCTACGAGTACGCCGGAGCGCTCGTGGCCGAGCGGCGGACCAGCCCCGGCGACGATCTGATCTCAATGCTGATCGCGGCCGAAGAGGAGGGCGAGCGCCTGTCCGACGTCGAGTGCATCAACCTCGTCTTCAACATCCTGGCCGGTGGCGTTGACACCACGCAGAGCCAGCTCGCCCACGCCGTCCGTCTGCTGGCGGAGCACCCGGACCAGTGGGAGGCGCTGGCCGCGGATCCCGGCCTGGCCGAGGCGGCCGTCGAGGAGTCTCTGCGCTACGAGCCCATCACCCCCTTCACCGCCCGGATCCTGACCGAGCAGGTCCTCTACCGCGACGTCAGCTTCCCCGCCGGCACCGTTGTCATGGTCTGTGCCTTCACCGCCAATCGCGACCTCGAGGGGGAGGGCGACTCGGCGGAGAGCTTTGACATCACCGCCCGCCGCGGCCGCGGCCGGCCGCTGACCTTCGGCGCGGGCGTCCACTACTGCCTCGGGGCCAACCTGGCCCGTCTCGAGTTGCAGGAGGGCCTGGCCTTCCTCTCCGAGCACCTGAACGGACTCGAGCTCGACGGTGAGCCTCAGTTCGGCACCGTGTCGGGGATCTACGGCCTGGAACGGCTGCCCGTTCGCTTCGCAGCCTGAGGTCGGCTACGCACCCGGTTGCGGGGAAACCACTGAGCAGCCAGGCGGGTGCCCGTACGAAGAGAGAACTCAGGGGGGTGGCATGCCGCCACTCCAACCGACATACCCCTGCCTATGAACAGACGCATTCTCAAACTCGGCCTTGCCGCGACCCTCGTCACGGCAGCGCTCCCCGCCGCGCCCGCCCTCGCCGGCAAGTACCACGTCTACTCCTGCCGGACACCGGCGGGCGCGCCCTCGCCGGTCGATGGCTGGAGCCCCACGCTCGCCCCGGCCGACCCCTATGACGACTACGCGCTCGACACCTGCTCGCAGGGGGGTGCCCTCGTGGCGGCACTCGGCGATGAAACGAAGCACATGGCGAGCACCGACAGTGCGACCTGGGAATTCTCCGCTCCCGCCGAGGGCACACTCACGGCGGCGACCCTGTGGCGTGCCGGGGACACAAGTGGGGGCGCCGTCTTCAATGCCGCTTACCAGTTCGGGCTTGTTGCCGGGACCTCGCCAAATGCCTTCGACGAGTGCCTCGCCGGGGTTGGATGCGCCGGGGAGGGAAACCTCGGCTCGCCCCTCGCCGCCGAAAACCTTGTCGCGGTTCCCGCCGAACGGCTTGGCTCGAACATCTACTCGATAGCCGCCTGCGGTGGCAATCCTGGCGTTGAATGTCCGTCCGGCAAAGGCGATGCCAACAAATACGCGGCGGTGATCGACCTGTTTGCCGCTGACCTGACGCTTGAACAGACCGTAGGTCCGACGGTCAGCGCGGTGGGCGGCGAACTGGCGAGCGCCGCGAGCCTGGTGGGGACGAACGATGTGACGTTCGCCGCGGCAGATTCCGGAGCGGGGGTCTACGAGGCCATCTTCAGCATCGACGGCAGGGTCGTGCAAGAGGGCGTGATCAACGAACAGGAAGGCCATTGCCGCAACGTGGGCGAGACGAGCGATGGCCTGCCGGCCTTCCTCTACCTGCGGCCCTGTCCCGCGTCGGTCTCCGCCGACATCCCCTTCAACACGACTGCGATCGCCAACGGCAGCCACCACCTCAAGGTGATGGTGACCGATGCCGCGGGCAACTCGGCGCCCGTCCTCGACCGGACGGTGACGATCGCCAACCCGGTCGCCCTGGGCCCTGTCAACGGCCAGGGCTCCTCGGGGGTCCCCCGGCTGGAAGCGCGCTGGACGGCGACACCCAAGGTTAAGCTGACGAGCCCATATGGCAGGCCTGAGACGATCACGGGCCGCCTGCTCAGCGAAAGCGGTGCGGCGATCACCGGCGCCCAGATCGAAGCGAGCTACACGCCCTCCTACGGCGGCGCAAAGGCGAAGGCGCTGGCCGCTGTGCGAACGGGACCGGACGGACGCTTCACCATGCGCCTGCCGGCCAAGGCCTCCTCGGAGTCGGTCCAGCTCGTGTACCGGGCCCATCTGGGCGATGCGGCACCGGCCGCCACCCGCACCCTCCAGCTGGCCGTCCGCGCGCCGATGGCGCTCAGCGTCTCACCCCACATCTCCGGCATCGGGCACACGATCCACTTCCACGGGCGGCTGTCCGGCGGGCCCATTCCCAAGGGCGGCAAGCCGCTGATCCTCGAGGCGCGGGCGGGCCACAGCGGCTGGATCGAGTTCGACGTCGTCCGCAGCGACTCCCACGGGCGCTTTCACGCCTCCTACCGTTTCAAGTTTGCCGGTCCCGTGCACTACCTGTTCAGGGCGATCTGCGAACACGACGCGGACTACCCCTATGCTGCCGGCGCCTCCCGGCCTGTCGGAGTCTTCGAGCACTAGGCCCTCGCTCCGGTCCAGGCGTGCCGCTAGCGTGCACGGCGGTGAATGGCGCCCTTCCTCCGCGTGTCGGCCTCAACGCCGTCTTTCTGGAGCCTCCGATGGGGGGCCTCGAGACCTACGTTCGCGCGATCGTGCCCGAGCTCGTGCGCCTGGCGCCTGGCGTTCGCTTCAGCCTGTTCTGCAGCCGCAACGGGTTCGAGCAGCTGCGCGGCGAGCCGTGGAGCAGCGAGGTCGAGCTGATCACCCACCCTCTGCTGGGCGTCCGAGGGACAAAGGCGATCGCCGAGATGACCGTCCTCGGAGCGATCGCGGGCCGGCGGGTCGATCTGCTTCACAGCGTCGCCTTCACCGCACCCCTGCGGACGGCGGCGGTCAACGTGGTGATGCTTCCGGACGTCATCTGGATCGTCGCCCCCGATCAGGACGCGGGCGCGACCATGCGCCTGTGGCGGCTGATCGTGCCGCCGATCGCCCGCAGGGCAGATCGGCTGATCGCGATCTCGCAGTCCGGCGCCGAGGACATCGTCCGCCACCTGCATGTGTCGAGGGACCGGCTGGACGTCATCCCGCTCGGCCCCGGCGTGGAGGCACGAGTCGCCCCGACGCCCGAGGGGCCGTTGCGCGAGCGACTCGCGCTCGGCTCCGGGCCTATCGTCCTTGCGGTCTCGGCCAAGAAGGCGCACAAGAACCTGGGCCGTCTTGTCGTGGCGATGCGCACGGTCGCCAAGCGCTTCCCCGAGGCCGTGCTGGTTCTGCCCGGCCGTCCGACCGAGCACGAGCAGGAGCTCCGTGAGCTCGCCGTGCGCGAGGGTGTGGGGGGCAACGTGGCCTTCCCTCCATATGTCGACGCGGCGGACCTGGAGGGGCTCTATGCGGCTGCCAGCTGCTTCGTGCTGCCCTCGCTGAACGAGGGCTTCGGCCTGCCGGTGCTCGAGGCGATGCGCCGAGGGGTCCCGGTGGCCTGCTCAAACGTGTCGGCCATGCCGGAGGTCGCGGGGGACGGCGCCCGTTACTTCAACCCGCTCGACCCTGGCGATATGGCCGACTCGCTGCTCGATCTGCTGGGAGACCAGAGCCTTTCCGCGCGCCTGGTCGAGGCGGGCCACAGGCGCGCCGACGGGTTCTCGTGGACAGCCACGGCCGAAGGCACGATCGCGACCTACGAACGGGCCTGGGGCGAACGCCTCAGGGCGTGAGCGGAGGCTCGCGGACCGAGTCGCGGGTCGGGCGCTCGTCGGCCAGCTGGCGCTCCCAGACCTTCAGCTCCGAGAGGATCCAATAGCAGGCCGACATCAGGGCGACCGCCATGCCGTACCGCCCGCTGCGATATCCGCGTTTGCCGAGGTAGTGCTCGAAGAATCGCGCCAGAGGCACACCGATCAGGCGCACCGTGCTGGCCCGGCGGGAGCTTGCCAGCCGTCCCGCCTCCAGGTCCGTGTAGCTGTTGGCGCTCGTCAGCCAGTCGGCGACGGTGGGGTAGCTGTGATGCATGATCGCGTTCTCGGCCAGGGCCGGTGCGTGCTCGACGGTCCCCTCCACGGCCGGGCCCTGGTGGGTGCGCTCGCCCGACCAGGTCGTCCGGTCGGAGCGAAACAGGCGCAGCTGCCAGTCGGGCCAGATGCCCGAGCTCGGCACCCACCAGCCGAACTGGAAGTTCTGGCGCGGCAGCTGCACCCCCGACACCTCCTCGCGGCCGACGTAGCCGGCAGCCAGCTCGCGCAGCCCCGCCGCGGCGCGCTCGTCGGCGTCGAGCACGAGGATCCAGGGCTGGCTGGCAGCGTCGATGCCCGACTGGCGGCCGGGCTCAGCCCAGCCGGCGGCGGGAACGGAGACGACCTTCGCGCCAAACGAACGCGCGATCTCCAGCGTCGCGTCGCTGCTCTCCATGTCCACCACAACGATCTCGCTGACCCAATCGCGAACGCTCTCGATGCAGCCCGCCAGCATCGCGGCGGCGTTCCGCGTGCTGACGCACAGCGTTATCGGCAGGGCACTCACGCGCCAATACAATAGAGTCGTCGCCCGGTGCAGACTCCCTGGGGCCCGTGACCATGAGCATGCGCGATCGTGCGCACCGAGCAGCTCTCTCTTGGACGCCGCTGCGCAACCGCCAGACCCGCAAGCGACTCGTCCATGCCCGGCGCCGCCTGTTCGAGGCTGCCGGTTCGCCGCGGTTCTCGATGCCCGGCTTCGAGGGAATCGACATCAAGCTGCAGCGCTATCTTCCCGCGACGGGAACCTTCCTGGAGGCCGGCGCCAACGACGGATACACCTGGAGCAACACCTATTATCTCGAACGCTTCAAGGGCTGGCGCGGGGTGCTAGTCGAGGGCATTCCTGCGTTGAGCGAGGAGTGCCGCCGGCTTCGCAGCAACTCGATCGTGCACAACTGCGCGCTGGTTGAGAACGGCTTCGCCGAGGAGACGGTGACGATGACCTACTCCGATCTGCGCTCGCTGATCGCCGGGTCAGAGCCCGATATGGAGCGCCGGGCACTGGAGGAGGCCGGCACCTACCAGGTGCAGGTTCCCGCCCGCACACTTGACGACGTCCTGCGCGAGTCGGGCATCGAGCAGCTCGACTTTGTCTCGCTTGACCTGGAGGGCTTCGAGGCGCCGGCGCTGCGCGGCCTGGACCTAGACCGCTATCGCCCGCAGTGGCTGCTCATCGAGATACATGGCGGCGGCGGGCGCCCCGCAGTCGAGCAGGCGATCGGCCACCGCTACGAGGCCGTCGAGGATCTCAGCTCAGGCGACGTGCTCTATCGGCGAAGGCCCGAGGCGGCCCCGCTCGCGGGCGCTGGGGCAACGAAGCCCTAGGAGTTGCGGGGGCGCAGCAGAGCCCAGCTCATCCCGAACGGCGGGCGCTCGTCCACGACCAGCTGAACCTGCTGCGGGGTCATCCAGGCAAGCTCGGGCAGACCTGCGGCGTCAGAGGAGGGCACGTACTCGATGACCTCCATCTCGTGGCTCTCCTGGAAGCGCCGCGCGATCGTCCGAGTGATCTCAGGGTCGACGAGTTCGTGCAGCTCGACGATGATCGACCATGTTCGTAGGTTGGGGGCCTGCTCGGGATCGAGCAGGATCTTCTCGTAGCCCTCGCAGTCGCTCAGCAGAGCGACCTTCGTCTGCTCGACGGCGGCGAGCGTCGCCGGGGTGCAGGTGGCGCCCATCACGACACGGTCCTCGACCCCGTTGAGCTGCGCGAGCCGTTCGCACTCCCGCCTGACGGGCTCGTAGGTGTCATATGCGTGTACCACCGTGTTGGGCATGGCCCGCGCCAGCCCGACCGCATAGAAGCCCTCCGCGCATCCGACGTCGATGACCAGCTCGAAGTCACCCGCGATCCACTCCTCGCTCAGCCACGGGTAGATCTGGCGCTCGTAGTTGCCGACCAGCTTGGGGATCAGGTGTCCCAGCTGGGGACCCGTGAACAGCTCCATGCCCGTGAAAGGGCCGCGGCGCACATGCAGGCCAAAGCGCTTGACGTACTCGTCGTTGAGCGGCAGGATCCGCTGCATCAGACGTCGCTCGCGTGCCCGGTCGATCGCCGACTTGCCGGCATCCGGCACGACCGCCGAGGCAATTCTGCGGAGCAGGCTGCTTGGTGGTGCCGAAGCGCTCACTGACAGGTGCCTCTCATGCCGGGGGCATGTTAGCGCTCGCCCCGCACGGCACTCCCCGGCTTCCCGGCCTCCCCAGGCGCGGTTGCCGCGAGGCCCTTTCCGTCGGCGATTCCCTGCCACTTGCTCCGGAAATGGCGCTCGTTGCGCATGTGAATCGAGCGCAGGAACTCCGAGCGGCCGTTATGGCGAACGCGTGTCCATGGCTTGCTGACGGAGATCCCGTACTCGTGCTCGGTCTCCACCCCTGCCACGGCGTAGCACTTCAGACCGAGCCGGGTGCGCACGTCGGTGCAGAAATCGACCTCCTCCATGGAGCATGGGGCATAGGCCTCGTCGAAGCCTCCCACGCCCTTGAGTACCTCGGGGCGCACCGCGAAGAGAAAGCCCGAGACCACGTCGCAGGACTCGATCTCCCCCGGCGCGCGGGCGGACATGTCGAGCCACTCGAGGTGCTTGGGGACGCTGAGATCCCAGAGGGTTCCGTCGGGTCCCACCACGCCGGCCTCCTGGTGGGTGGTGAGGACGTCGTGCATCAGGCGCAGGGATCTCTCGCCCAGCAGGACATCGTCGTTCGAGAACACGAGGACGGCCCCGCTGGCCGCCTTTGCAGCCGCATTCCAGCCGGGCGAGACGCCGCGGTTCATGCCGAGATCGACCGACCGCGCCCAGTCGGGGACTTCAGCTTCTGCTGCGGAGATGCCGTTGAGCGCAACCACGAGCTCGCCTCGCAGGCCGTCCAAGCCGCGCTCCATCGTTTCGGCCAGCGTGGCCAGGTTGGGCGCTGCGTGGGCGCGGTAGACGGGCACGCAGACCGACACGTCGATCTCGGCCATCACGCCCTGTTGCGGGCCAGCACGTACCACTGGCCTGCCAGGAACTCCGTCGAGCGTCCTCTCGTGAGCTTGTGCAGCGGTCGTGAGCGGTGCAGCTGTGAGTAGGCGACGTTCTCCACCTGCCAGCCGCCCTCGCCGACGAGCGCCACGATGTCGCGGCGGGTGAACCAACGGACGTGCGTGGCATCGCGATGGCCCGCCGGCTGATAGCCGAACGTTCCCTTGAGGATCAGGTCACGCAGCAGCGAGACGTGGCTGGCGTTCGGCACCGAGATGTGAAGCCGGCCGTTCGGAGCCGCGACACCCCGCAGGGCTGTGATCACGGCGAGCGGGTCATAGATGTGCTCGAGCACGTCGTAACAGAGAATCGTGTCGAATGGCCCGTTGGCGTTCTGCAGCTCCGAGAGCGCGTCGCCGACGAGCACCTGGTCATAGACTTTCGCCGCGATCGCGGCGGGCTCCGCCAGCATCTCGATGCCCGTGATCCAGGTGGCGCCGCCTTCACGCAGGACGCTCGCGGCGCCGCCGCCCGCACAGCCGACGTCGAGGACGCGCCCCACCGGCTTTGGCAGGTGGGCCAGCGTCTCCGAGCGAGACAGGTCGTAATAGGTCTCCGACTTCGGGGAGTCCAGGGGAATGGTGCTCGGCATGCCGCTACCTTAGCTGCCGGGTCTGAGTCGCAGCGCCTGCAGGAACTCCGCCGGGAAGGCCCCCAGGGTAAACAGGAGCGAGGTCATCACGACCACGCCTGCGCCAACCGCGATCACCGGATGGACCGGCAGGGCAAGGGCGAGACCGAGCCCCGCCGCCAGCGCCAGCGCGACCCGCGGTATGAGCCGCGGCGAGGGCCTCAACTCAGGGCGCCGCGTGGCGAGTACCAACGCGTATGCGCCCGCGAGGACGATCTCGAGCGTCGCTGTGGCGACGCCCGCGCCGCGCGCTTGGTGTCCGGGGATAAGGACAAGGCAGAGGGTGATCGCGAGCAGGACGACGAAGCCGTTGACCGCGATCAGCTCGCGGTAGAGCTTCAGCGTAAGCAGCGCAAAGGACCACGTGGCGACGAGGAATGTGCCGATGATGCCGACGCCGAGGATTTGCAGAACTTCGACCGAAGGGTGGAATTTCGCGCCCCCCACGACCTGAACGGCGAACGGAGCGCCGGCGATCACGCACAACGTGAACAGGCCGCCCACGACGAGGCTGCCGTCGAACAGGCGCTGCAAGGCGTAGCGCAGGCGTTCCTCGTCGTCGTGGGCGGCCCGGGCGAGGATCGGGAAGGCCGAGGCGACGAGCAGCCAGGGGATGCCGTTGACGATGTCGATGACCCGGAAGGAGAGGCTGAAATAGCCGCTCTGGACCTTCGTGGCGAGCAGCGACATCGCGACCACGACGATTCGGAAGTAGACGACGCCCAGGGCCGTCGCCGCCGCGTAGATCAGCGAGCCCGCCATTAGGGAGCGCCATCGGCCCGGGGAGAACCTGGGTCGCAGGCTGACCTCGCGGCGTACCAGGGAGGCGGTCACGGACAGGGTCGTGGCGGCGGTCAGGACGGCGACGAGGTAGAAGGGCAGCAGGGTCGCATCTCCCAGCACCAGCCCGACCATCAAGAGGGCCGTCACAAACTGGCCCAGGAAGTCGGTGACCGCCAGCCAGCCAAGGCGCATGTGCACGGTCAGGGCGATCGAAAAGGTGGCGCGCATCGCTTCCAGCAGCAGACCGACACAGGCGATCGCCGTGCCCTCGATGAGCACCGTCGGGTATCCCGCGGCGATCGTGAACCCCACGGCGGCCAGGGCGGCGACCAGCGAAAGCACCACCCGCAGGCCCAGCAGGTCACCCATGAAACGGCGCCGCTCCGCCGGATCGCTGTTGGAGTACTCGCGCACTCCGAGATTGCCCACGCCGCCCTCCGTCAGTGCGACGGCGATGAAGATCACCGAGGTGACCGCGACGAAATGGCCCCAGTCGACCGGTCCGAGATGCCGGGTCACGAGCGGTGTCGAGGCTAGCCCCACCAGGAGGCCGATGCCGTAGGCGACAACGCGCATGCCGCCGCCGCGCAGGAACCTCCCGCCCGCCTCCCGCGAGGCGAGGATGTCGGCGTCGGCGATCGTTTCTGAGACTTCGCTGCCCGGCTCGGCGCTCATGTGGCCTGCGTTCGCTCGACCTCGCCGGGCGCCGGGGCGAGGCTGCATGTCTCAAGGAACTGTCGCGCGCGCACCACGGTGCTGTTGGCGTTGGCCCAGGCCAGCGCACCCGCTTGCAGCTGTGCGAAGCGCCGATCGTCGATCCCCTCGAGCGTCCGCATCAGCTCGTCGTGATCGTGGTAGGTGACGCTGTTGTTCGAATCGAGGCCATGGGGAGCACAGCGCGGTGGCTTGCGGTCGAGGTCCCTGAAGCAGGGGACGCATCCGTTGGCCGCCTGCTCGTAGTGGCGCAGGCAGTCCCAGCCTGCCCGCTTGACTGTGATTCCGAAGCGCGATGCGCGCAGATCCTCGTGATACGCCTGCTCGCTGGTAAAGGCGTATGAGGTACCGACACCGAGCCGGGCGGCGACTTCCGGGTCCACGATGTGGCTCGCGAGTAGCCGGTGCTTCTCGCCGGGTGGGGCGCCGAGGATCTTCTCGGCCGGGTAGGAGAAGGAGATCTCACGCATCGCCCGGATCGAGGGAAGCCGGCCCGCGAGCGCCGGAGGCAGCATCAGAAACGAGCGGAACCATCCCGTCCTGGGGGTCAGCTCCCGCTTGAAGTAGATCGAGCGGGTGTGCGCCCGGGGCAATACCCGCCAGGCGCGATTGCGCCACCAGATCCCGGCATAGGGGTAGGGCTCCTCCCGGTCGGCTCCGTCGAGGACCGCCATTGGCGTCCCGGAGATCGCGGGCCCAAGCTCGACGAAGCGCCCGAACGAGTTCCAGATGTCCGCAAAGACGATCAGGTCGAACTCGCCCCTGTGCGCGCGCTCCAGGGGGCGATGGCGGTCGACGGGCAGGTCGGGGAGCAGCCCGTAGAGACCGAAGCCATGGCCGTACAGCGCCGCGCGGCGCTCGACGGGAAAGCTCTCGTACAAGAACTCGGCCTTCGGATAGTCGACGACCGAGGCGCCCAGGAGGGTCTTCAGGCCGTGCAGCAGGCCGTCGGCCAGGTAGTCCTCATGTGCGGCCGTCAGAAAGAGCACGCGCGGCTGCATGTCACTCACGGCGCCGGTAGAGGAGATCATGCCGCGAGGGCATCTCTTCCAGTTCGTAGCGCTCTCCGAGGATCCCCTCGAACAGCGGCCTGCCCTGCTCGGGCTCGAGCGACTCGAGCAGCAGGTAGCGCGGGGCATGGCGCTCGAGGTCAAGGCCCCGTAGAGCCGCGGCCTCCTGGCCCTCCACGTCGAGCACCATCAGATCCAGCGGGCCGGTCGCGGCCTCGTCGAGGATCGAGCTGAGCGTACGCGCGGGTACCTCCACCGAATAGCCGCGGCGGCCTGTAACGGCGAGACCGCCGCCGGTATGGGCTGGCGGCCCCGTCGTTGACATCAGGTCGCCGAAGTGGATCGTGATGGTGGACCCGTCGTGTTCGGGCCCGACCAGTGCGCAGCCGAAGACGTGCGCCCGTGGCCGGCGGCGGGAGCACTTCTCAAAGAGCTCCGGAATCGGCTCCACGAGTACGCCCGACCAGCCGCGGTGGCGTTCGAGGAAGTACGTGTTCGACTGCGTGTACCCGTCATGGCCGCCGGCTTCCAGGAAGGTACCCTCGCGCCAGGGCATCAGCTGCTCCAGGCGGCGGTCCATCCCGAACAGGGCGGGGCGGGAGTAGCGCTGCGAGCCAAGCGCCTCGGCCAGCCCCCGCCGATACCAGGGGCCGCCGAAGTTGTAGAAGGCGCTGCGGGCGCGCATCAGGGGCAGATCGAGATATGACACGGCCTCAGTCTCCCATTCGCGCCTGGCGGATCTGTGGAGCGGCGCCATCGAGCGCCTCGAGCGTTCGCTCGGCAAAACGCTCCCAGGAGAACTCCGCCGCCCGTGCGCGGCCTTGGCCTTCGAGCTCAACACGCCGTCCCCGATCGCCCAGCACCCTCCCCAGTCCCGTTGCGATGCTCTGGACGTCATCGGGGTTGACGTATTCGACGGCGTCTCCCCCGACCTCGGGCAGCGAGGAGATATCCGACGTTACAACTGCCGCGCCCGCGGCCATGGCCTCGAGCACCGGCAGCCCGAAGCCCTCGCCGAGCGAGGGGTAGCAGAAGACGGCACAGCGTCGATAGAGCTCGGCCAGGGCGGCGTCGGAGACGTAGCCGAGCATCGAGCATCGCTCGCCGAGCGAGCGCAGCGCATCGAGCGTCGGACCGGTCTCCCAGCCCAGGGCTCCGACGACGACGAGCGGATGCTCTTCCTGGATCGCCTTATCCAGGGCGCAGTACGCGGCCACCAGCCGGGGCAGGTTCTTGCGTGGCTCGAGCGTGCCGACGGCCAACACGAAACCCGCCGGCGGGAGCTGCGCCAGCTCGTCCTCCTCAATCCCGGTTCCGAGCGCAGGCGAGACCCCAAGGAGCGCCACCGTGGTCTTCCGGGCCGCCCGGGGAAAGTGCTCAATCAGGGCATCCGCGGTGGCCTGAGAGATCGCGACGAGGGCGGCCGAGCGTCGCACCGACAGCCCCAGCGTGGCGTGCTCGATCAGCGTCGAGCGGCGGTTCGGGCGCATGGTCGGGGCGAACGTCGTCAGGTCGTAGACAATCGGCACCGCCGGAATGCGCAGGAACCAGGTCGTCAGATAGGAGTTGCTCGAAAGGAAGCAGGCACACTCCCGATTCGCCGCCCGTGCGCACAGGAGATGCCACCAGGGGTCCCGCGCGCCGATCAGGCGCCACCGGAAGCGCTCGTCGAGCGCCACCCCATCCCACGGCCGGCGAGCGTAAAGGAGGTAACGCCGACCGTCGTCCGGGCGAGCGGCGAGGACTCGCAGCAACTCGCGCACGACACGACCACGCCCCGCGGGGACCTCGGCTGCCGCGCGCGCATCGATTCCGATCAGGGCGGGAGATGCGGTGCTCAACAGCGCCAGCCTTGCATATCCGTCCCGCGACCACGGTGGCCTGCGAGCGGGCTAGCCTCTCGGGCCATGCACATCGGGCTCAACCTGATCTTCCTGGTGCCCGGCGAGACCGGCGGGATGGAGGTGGCGGCCCGCGAGCTGATACCGGAGCTCGTCGCGGCAGCTCCCCAGGCGCGGTTCACGGCGTTCGTAAACCGCGAGGCCGCGGCCGCCGGCGGTGGGCCCTGGCAGGAACTGATGCCGGCTGTGACGGTGCCGGTCAACGCCCGGAGCAGGGTGCAATGGGTCCTGGGAGAGCAGACGCTGCTGGCGCCGTTGGCGGCGCGCGCCGGCGTCGACGTGCTGCACAGCATGGCCAGCACGGCCCCTCTGTGGGGTCCTTTCAAGCGGGTCGTGACCGTTCACGATCTCATCTACGCGCGGTTTCCCGCGGCGCATCCGGGCATCCGCAGCCAGGGCATGAGACTCCTTGTCCCCGCCGGCGCCCGTCGTGCGGCGCGTGTGATCGCCGACTCGCAGTCCACCCGCGCCGACCTCGTCGAGCTGGCACGGATCGACTCCTCGCGCATCGATGTGGTGCCGCTGGGTCTTGGCGCCGTGGCCCGCGAGGCAGGGCTCGCGGAGTCGGAGGCTCGTTCTCGTTTCGAGCTCGGCTCGCGACCCGTGATCCTGAGCCTCTCGGCCAAGCTGCCGCACAAGAACCTTTTGGCGCTGATCGAGGCCATGGCCCTGATCCCCGTGGAGCGGCGGCCCGTGCTCGTGTTGCCGGGCTACCGCACCTGGCATGAGGAGGAGCTGCGCGAGCGCGCGCGCAGCGCGGGGGTGCAGGAGGACGTCCGGTTCCCCGGATGGGTCTCCGCTTCCGAGGTGGAGGGGCTCTGGTCGCTGGCCCAGGTGTTCGTCTATCCATCGCTCTACGAGGGCTTCGGGCTGCCCGTGCTCGAGGCGATGGCTCGCGGCGTTCCCGTCGCCTGCTCAAACGCATCCTCGCTGCCTGAGGTCGCTGGCGACGCTGCGCTGCTGTTCGATCCCGTTGTACCGGGTGGGATCGCTGAGGCCCTCGAACGGCTGCTCGGCGAGCCGGAGCTTCGCGAGCGCCTCATCCAGCGAGGCGCGGTGCGCGCCAGCGAGTTCACCTGGGCTCGCTCGGCGCGACTGACGCTTGCTTCCTACGAAAGAGCGCTCGCGTAAGAAGCGAGCACCGTGCGCAGCGAGCTCTCCAGCGCCAGGGTCTCGGATTCCTCGTTGAACCATGAGACGGTGCGTTCGCGCAGTCCCAGGCCGCCCTCATGGACACGGGCGATCGCCTCGGCAATGACGCCGGGGTCGGCCGATGGGGCGATCGTCCCGTTGACGCCCTCGAGGATCAGCTCGGTGGCCGCATTGTCGGGGCCCGCCACCACCACGCTCGGGGTGCCCCTGGATGCAGCCTCGACGACCACCAGGCCGTAGCCCTCACGGCTCGAGGTGTGCAACAGGCACATCGCCCGGCCCATCTCGGCCTCGACGGTCTCGGTCGCGACGAAACCCGGCGTGTCGATCAGCTCCGCGGCCCCTTCGGCCGCGATCGCCCGGGCAAGCGTGGCGCTCTCGGGCCCGTCGCCGATGATCAGCCCATGCAGCCCCTCGACGCGCCGCGCCGCAGCCGCGATTGCGCTTACGGCCAGCGGCATTCGCTTCTCGGGTATCAGCCGTCCTGCGCAGAGGACCAACGGATCGACCGGCCGGGCCTCCGGGGCCCTCAGCGGGCCGGTGTAGAGGCCCCGCAGCACGGTCACCTCGCCCCGCAGGCCCTCGTCGCGAAGGCGCCCGGCATGCAGACGGGAGAAGCAGTGGGCGCGTTGGGGCACCCGCGCGCACAGGCGCTGGACCAGGGCGCCGACCGGCCCGGCGGCGCCCAGGTATTCGCGCCAGTAGGAGCGGCTCCAGACCTCGAACCAGTCGACGATCAGCTGGTATCCCATCGCGCGCCGCACGGCGGCAGCCGCCAGCAGCGAGAAATACGGAAAGGCGCAGGTGTTGACGATGTCATAGCGCCGGCCGTGGCGGACCAGGTGCGCCAGCACCCCGAGGCCGAAGACGAGCGGCGGCAGGATCCGCCGGCGCCCGCCGCTGGTGTAGAGGCTCATCCGCGGGCCTGCGGTCACGACCTGCACGCCTGCGCCCACGGCGGGCAGCTCGCCGTGGTCCCACTGGCGCAGCGTCAGGTAGGTGACGGTGTGCCCCTCCTGGGCCAAACGCTCGGCCAGGCTCCGGTACCAGCGCTCGGCCCCACCCACGGTGTGCGGGAACAGACAGTCATAGACGACGCAGATGCGCATGCCACTAGGATGTCATCAGGCCGCGAGGGCAGGAGTTGCCTGCCCTTTTTGCCGGCGATTCTCACGACGAGCGTTACTTTCCGCCCTCGCGGGCGTTATAACGCATGAAGTTCGCCCGGATTCTCGAATCTGGCGCGAAGCAGATCGACCATGAGCACGCTCGCCCCGACAAGAGCCACCCCGCCCGCCGACTCGGCGCCCGACCTCGGACCCCTCGTGTCCGTCGTGATCCCGTGTCTCAACGAGGCAGAGAACATCGAGCGATGTGTCACCGCCGCGCGAGAGGCGATCGCGTCGATGGGGGTCATCGGCGAGGTGGTAGTGGCCGACAACGACTCCGAGGACGACTCGGCCCGGCTGGCGGAGCTGGCCGGCGCTCGCGTGATCGTCGAGCGCAGACGGGGCTACGGCAGCGCCTACCTGGCGGGTTTCGCCGCCTCGCGGGGGCGCTACATCGTCATGGCCGACGCGGACCTGACCTACGACTTCAACGAGATTCCCCGTTTCATCGCGGCGCTGGAGGAAGGCGCCGAGATGGTGATCGGCGACCGTATGGACAACATCCAGCCGGGGGCCATGCCGTGGCTGCACCAGTACATCGGCAACCCGATCCTGACCGGACTGCTCAACCTGTTTTTCCGTACCGGCATCAACGATGCCCACTGCGGCATGAGGGCGCTGCGCCGGGATGTCCTGCCGCGTCTGGATCTGCGCACGACCGGCATGGAGTTCGCCTCGGAGATGGTCATCAGGGCATCCAAGGAGAACCTTCGGATCGCTGAGTTCCCGATCGAATATCACCCCCGCGGCGGCGAGAGCAAGCTCTCTAGTTTCCGGGACGGATGGCGTCACCTGCGGTTCCTGCTCGTCCACAGCCCGACGCACCTGTTCATCGCCCCGGGCGCCCTGCTGGCCGGCCTCGGGACGCTGATCATCCTGATCGTCGAGGCGGGCCTGAACTTCTTCGGGCGCAACTGGGGCGTGCATGCGATCATCGGCGGCGCGCTGTTGATGATCGTGGGTACCCAGGTGCTGGCCCTGGGGCTCTGCGCGCATGCCTACGGCACATACTTCATGGGGGAGAAGGATCCCTGGTTCGACCGCATGCGGGCCCGCTTCCGCCTCGAGCACGGACTGATGCTGGGCGGCGCCTTCATGCTGGCCGGATTCGTCCTCGGCGCCGTGATCATGGTCAGCTGGATCTCGCACGGATTTGGATCGCTGTCCTACGAACGGCTCGCGGTCGTCGCGGCCTCGGTCCTGATCGTCGGCATCCAGATCTTCTTCTCGTCCTTTCTGCTGTCGATTCTCGGGTTGCGTCGCACCGGCTGATGGGCCACCCGCAGGCGGCCGGACGCCCGGTCGTGATGGGGTGTCGGCCGGTGCCCTGTGATCCGCCGGCCTGCGGCTGAGCGTGGGAGCCGTGTCCAGCGCCGTCGGGTCGCATAGCCCCCTGAAGGGACCGGACCGCGATCGCCGGCCGGCGATCGCCCTGGCAGCCGGGGTCGTCCTGATCATCGTCTTCGCGGCGCTGATTGCGGTCCACGTGACCGTCTTCGCGCTCGACGAGTCGCTCTACCAGCAGTCCGCACTGCATTACGCCAGCAACCTCCCCAGCTCGCTGTTCCATGACATCGACGCTCGTGCAACCGACCGTCTCTATTCGCTGGTCCTCTCGATCGCCTACCGGCTCACCGGCGGCCCGGCGGCGGTCCGGATCGATCATGCGATCAGCGTCGTCATGTTCGTCAGCGCTGCCATCCCGATCTACCTGATGGCCCGGACCGTGCTGGACTCACGCTGGCCGGCCGTCGCCGCCGCGCTCTTGAGCATCGCGGCTCCTTGGCTGACGCTGACCTCGGCGCTGTTCACCGAGAACCTCGCCTATCCGCTCTTCTGGTGGCTGCTGTTGGCCATATGTGCGGCCCTGTGGCAGCCTTCGCTGAGGCGCGATCTGCTGGTCCTCCTCGTGACCGGCCTGCTTGTCGCGACCCGGGTGCAGTTCGCGGCCGTCTTCCCCGGTTACGTTCTCTGCGTGCTGGGCGCCTGCGTGTGGCGCGCGGGCGCGAAGGACGGCTGGCGCCAGCGGCTGGGTCACGGCATCACCGCCGCGGTGCGCGGCTTCCCTTTCACCTCGGCGGCGCTCCTGATCGCCGTTGTCGCGCTACTGGGAGCGCGGTTCTCCGGCCAGTGGCACGCCCACGTCCAGCGGCTGTTCGGCAGCTACACGAACGTCATCATCCGCCACGGGCTTCCGCCCAAGATCCCCGAGGGACTCTTCGTGGAGGTGATCGCGCTCGCCCTCGGCGTGGGCCTCGTCCCGGCGCTCGTCTCGGTGCCCTGGTACCTGAGCCGGCTGGCCCGCCCGGTGCTCGAGCGCCGGTGGGTCTACCTCGCGGCGAGCGGCCTCGTGATGCTGGTCTTCATGATCGTCACGGTCTACTCGCAGGGCGGCTATCTTGGGCGCCTGACGGAGGAGCGCTACTTCTTCTACGTCATCCCGGCGTTCTGGATCGGCGCGTTCGCGGCGCTCCGCGAAGGCCGGATCGCTCTACCCGTCGTGCTCGCCTGGACCGCGGTGCTGGCCGTCATGTTCGCGAGCATCGGCTTTCTTCCCGTGCTCACCGAGGAGACCGCCTTCCTCTCGCCCGTCGAGGCGGTCGCCCCGCGGATCCTCGGACAGACGGCGCTGGTCATCCTCACCGTGGGAACCGGTCTTGCGACATGCCTGGTCTGGGCCCGCCTGCCGCGGCTGCGCGTCTGGTGGACGATCGGGGTGGGCGCCGTCGTCCAGCTCGGCCTGGCGGGATATGCCTTCGCGGCCATCGACGGGCAGGTCTCCGGGGTTCAGGGGCGCACGTCGGGAAGCATGGCTGCGCTTGACTGGGTGGACTCCCACGCGGAAGGAAGAACCGTGACGTGGCTTGAAAACCTCGCGAGCGTCCGGCCGCCCGCGATCGATCTTGCCGCGGCCGGCCTCGCGGTGGATCAGGTTCACGTCACGCTGTTCTGGAACTCGCAGCTGCGCAACACCGCCTACGTCCCGGCCGCGGACTCCTCACCACTCGAGTTTCCCCTCACCGGGGTGCCGACGAGGGGCCCGCTGTCGGTGGACCCGTCGGACGGGGCCCTGCGTCCTGCGGCGCGGGCCGGCGGTATCGAGGAGGTCGTCGGCGAGAGCGCCTCGCCGTTCCTGCAGCTGGCCGGCACGACGCTCGCCCAGTCGCCGGACAGGTTCCTGGCGCTGACGAGGCTCGACCGGCCGGTACGCGCGACCTGGATGACCAGCGGGCTCGAAGGGGACGGCGAGGTCGCTGCGGGCAAACCCGTCAGGCTGCGGGCCTGGGCGCCCGCAGGTGTGCCGTCAAGTCCCGTCCTTTTGACCGTCGCGATGGCCTTCACCTCGCCTTTCTCTGCCCCGGGCGGGCCGTCGACGGCTGTGACGGTCCGGATCGGTCGTTCCCGGCGAACCGTGGCTCTGGGCAGCGGCGCGACGCCGGCGGTGATCCACATTCAGAGCTGCCTGGCGAGCGGATCGGACACGGTGAGCGGCTCGATCGAAGCTTCCCGGACGGTCGCAAACGGCGCGATCGCCAGCGGCGGAATCCTGCAGGCGGCAACCGTCTCGGAGGCGCCGCCACCCGCGGGGCGCTGTCGCGCTAGCTGACCGGTGCGTCCCCGCACTGTTCCAGCGCGACGTCTTCGATCCGGGCGCTGACCGTTTCGCCGTTGGGGTAGGGAACGGAGCCCTCAACGCGGATTTCCAGACGCCGGGCCGGCGTCGATGTCCCACGCTTGAGTGGAATGTGCAAACTGACCCGGTGCTGGGCTTCGATGGTGCCGCGGGCCGCGGTGTGATGGCCCTCGAGGATCCTGTAGGGCCAGGAGCCCAGATAGTTCGGCGGACCGACCAGCGACAGTCCGACGCACTCCGAGGCTGCCGGCGTGGATCCGTAGAGCTCTATTTCAGCCGGCTTCCCCGGCGCCATGAAGCCTTCCTCGGATGTGCCGCCAAGCAGCCACCTAACGCGCACGGGCTCGTGCAGGCGCAGCAGGTTCAGCGGCAGCGCCGGGTCTTCGGAGACATGTTCGGTGTCGAGGCCGATGGGGAGCGTGCCCAGTCGCGGGACGAGCAGAAAACGTGGAATGGGCCTGGGCCGGCCGACTTCGGTCGCCGACAACAGGCCGCTCTGCGGGGCGACGGTCAGGGTGAGCGGTGAGATCCCCAGCGAAAGCGGCGCGTAACCCGCGTAGCCGAAGAAGGCGGTCGCTTGGATTGATGTGTTCCAGAACTCGACTTCGCGCCAGATCGGCAGGAATTCGGCGCTCTGGCCGAGGGAGATCGAGAGCGTGGAGACGTGTTCTGAGCCCCCCACCTGGCGGTCGACCCAGGAGCGCAGATCCGCGCTCTGGCCGTGCCCGGCACCGGCCGAGTACTTGCGTAGGGCATAGACCGTCTGGGTCGCACCGAGGCCGAGAACGGCCACGGCGAACAGCGCGGCCGCTGGTCTGGCGAGACGCGCACGAGAGCTCAGCAGCGCCCAGGCGAGGGCCGCGATCATGATGCCCGCGTCCACGAGGTGGGCGGCGGACATGTGAATCAGGGGCAGGCTGTCCAGATGGTTGCCGAGCACGCGCCGGTAGAAGATCGCGGCCGGGTAGGTGAAGAAGTCATAGAGGTTGGCCAGTTCGGGCCAGCTGACGCTTTCAATCAACAGCACGGTTACGAGCGCGCCGACCAGCACAGGCCATCTGAGGCGCTCCTGGATGGCAGCTGCGAAACCGAGGATGATCGGGATCGCCCCGTAGACGACATAGCGCTCGTCCGGGCCGGCCGGCAGCAACGAGAACAGCTCGCAGAGGAGGCCGAGAAGACAGATGACGGCGAGGCCGTGGCGCTCGGCGCCGCGCCGGCGGACGACTGCCACGGCGATCCATCCGAGGGCAAAGGCGAACGGGATATAGCCGGTGCCGGCGACCATCCGCGAGAGGAAATAGCGGTCCCGTGCATAGAGGGGCCCCAGGGCACCGAGCTGCGGCAGCCCGTAGCTTCCGGTCAGGGTGTTGGAGAGCCCAGCGGGCAGGAGGCCGAGCAGCTGGGCGAGATAGACGGTGATCCCGACCGCCAGGACGATCGAGACGAGGCGGTGCCGGCACCACAGGCGGCCGGGGAGGGCGCGCACGCGCGAGGCGCCGCTGCCGGCGAGCTCGCAGCTGAAGGTCTGCCACAGAACACTCAGCGGCAGCAGCGGCAGCATGCCGAGCAGCGCCGTGCGACAGAAGGCGGCGATGAGGAGCGCCGCCAGCGCCAGCACTTCATTCTTCAGCGACGGTTTGCAGCTGGCCTGCCAGACCGTGAAGAGCACCCAGGCGAAGGCCGGGTAGGCCAGGCTCTCGCTGAGGAAAGAGGTCGCGACGACGCCCCAGGGCAAGATGACGGCCAGCAGGGCCGCCAAGTAGCTCAGCGGCCGGCTCAGGCGTGCGCAGCGGGCCAGCAGAAACACCGGCAGGGCGGTGCTCGCGAACAACAGGCACTGGATGACATGGTCGATCTCGAACGCGCCCGGCCCGCGGGTGAAGGAAAAGGGGATCGCCATGACCAGGGGGTCCAGCCGTTGTAGCCCGCGTGTGTAGAGGGGTTCCCACAGCGCGTTCGGGAAGTGCGCCGCGATGTAGCGCGCCAAGCGCAGGTATAGGTCCTCGTCGTCCTGGAAGGTCCCGATTCGCAGCGCGTAGTGGCTGTAGAGGGCGGCCACGCCGAGGATGAGCGCCGCCAGGATCAGCGCATCGGCGGTGCGGGCCGAGCGTGGGCGGTCGAGGGGGCGCAACAGGCGCAAGCCTACCGTCCCTCGTGGCGCTCAGGGGAGGGCATCGCCGACGGCTGCGCGAAGTCCCTGCTCGACTTGAAGTGCCGCGCCCTGCCACGTTCGAGTCTCTGCCAGGGCCACGCCGCGCGCGGCGATCTCCTCGCGCAGGCTCCGGTCGGCGAGCAGCCGCTCGATGGCCCCGCACAGGGCGGCCGGTTCGGGAGGCTCCAGGCACAGCGGGCCCTCCAATCCGAAGGAGGCCGTCATCGAATCGCTTGCCAGCTCCACGCAGGGCAGCCCGCAGGCCATCATCTCCAGTGCGATCAGCGAGGGGTTGGTGAGCGAGAGGACCATGCCCACGGTCGCCCGGGAGTAAAGGCGCGCCAGGCCGCGGCCATCGAGGACGCCGAGGTCGCGATGCGCGAAGCCCGTCTGCAGCGGAGCGCCGTGACCGAACAGCCCGACCGTCAGCTCGGGGTGAAGCTCGCTCAGCTGCCTGAGCGCCGCCACGCCGAGCGGCACCGCGCGTCGTGGGGTGGAGGCCCGCGCGTAGAAGACGACCAGGTCCTCGCGGCGCTCCTCGGAGCCGGCGCGGTAGATGGTGTGATCGAGCGCCAGATCAAACGACGTGGCACTGCACCCGTAGCGCTCCTGCAGGAGCTTTGAAAGCCAGGGGCTCGCGGCGATCGCGTGCAGGCCCTGGCGGTAGGTCCACTGTGCCCACAGCGACTCGGCGGAGACGGGATAGAAGTCCGGCTCGTGGTCCTGGACCAGATAGGCCCGCGCGCCCGCACCCGCCAGCAGAAGGACCCTCCCAACCGTCTGCCAGCCGGTCGCCAGGACGAGGTCGGCTCCGCGCCAGCGATCGAAGCCCGCCGCCAGGCTCAGGCCCGGCGCGTCGAAGTACTCGCGGAACTCCGCCGTGATCTGCTCGCTGCTGCGCCCCAGATGCCAGCCCTCGGAGTCCTCTAGCCAGAGCGAGACCTCGTGGCCGAGTCCGCGCAGCGCTTCGGCGAGGCGGGCGATCGTCGAGTGCCCGCCGCTACCCCGCTTATAGGAGGGGATCACCGCGGCGATGCGCATGGGCCTCTGATCCGCCGGCCGGCCAGCGGCCAGCGGGGCCGGGCCGCTGCGCATGAGTTGGCGCATCGCCGCCGGCATCCCAACCGGCCTGTCCGCGCTCTCCCGGCCGCGCAGGCGCCGCAGGGCGCCGGCGGCCCTCACGAGAGGGCTCGCTTGGCCCGGTCTTTGAGCGGACGCAGCGGCCGGGCCGCCACACGGACGGCACGGTAGCGGCGCAGCGCCAGCAGCCGTCGCACCGGCCCGCTGGCCAGAACCCGTCGCAGGCGGCGCTCGATGCGATGCGCGCGATCCGCGTAGGCGGCCCGCTCGCGCAGATGCAGGTGGTAGGTCTCAAGGCCCCCCCGCAGATCAGCGAGCAGACGCGAAGCGGCGTCGAGGCCCGACGGGGGAGGCTGGCGGCGGATTGCCAACAGGGCCCCTGCCATGAACTGGCTGGACTGATCCCAGGAGGGCCACGTGCGAGCTGTCTCCAGGGCATTGGCGCGCAGGAAGCCGAGCAACGTGCGGTCGCGGGCCAGCAGGTCGAGCTGCCGGGCCGTGCCACGGAGGTCTTCCCAGTCGGTCAACAGCCCGTTCCATCCATGTCTGACGTACTCCTCCTGGCCGGTGACGGGCGTGACGACGCAGGTGGCCCCGCAGTGAAATCCCTCCAGGGGGGGCCCGAACATGCCCTCGACGCTCGAGAGCTTCAGCAGCACGTCGCTGCGCGCGTAGAGGGTGGACATCTCACGGTGGCTGAGCGGCCCGAGCACCTCGTCGGCGGCGACCGTGCCGAGCGCCGCGCGGTCGCCCGTCACGACGGTCACGTGACGCGGCTCGCGCATCGCCTGGGTCGCGTCGATGGCGCTGTGCACGTGCTTGAACCAGGCGCTGGGAGATCCCTCGATCAGGATGCGCAGGGTCCCGAAGTCGTTGGCGGGTGCCTCCTCGAGCACCGGGAAGACGGACTTGTCGATGCCGTTTCGAACCAGGAAGCAGGGCGCCTGGGGACGTAGGGAGGCGAGCGTCTCGGCGATCCAGCCGGCCTCGGTGATGAAGGCCACGGGCAGGTCGAGGGTCAGGGCCGCGCCCATGCGCTCGGCCTCGTCATGGCGGTAGAAGCGGTCCTCGAGGCTCTGGACGAAGTAGGCGTAGCGCTCGGCGGACAGCTCGAACAGCGTGAACGTCGTCTCCCACCATGTCGCCACGGCCACGTCCCAGTGCTCCTCGAGGGCCTGCTCGCGTGAGCAGACAGAGACGTGCGCGAGCTGCTCATAGCCGTGCCAGCTGGCTTCGTCCTGATCGCGTACGAGCACCAGGCTGACCTCCCACCCCTCCAGCCGCGCCAGTCTGCGGGCGTGCTCGGCCACGACCCCCACGCCGCCGGATAGGGCGAGGTCGTTGACCAGGAAGGCGACCTTCATTGAGCCTCGCCGCCCGGCGGAGGGGAGGGCTCTGCCTCAGGCAGATCGTTCTCCCCGGCGCCGGACAGGGGCCGGTTCAGCTCCCGCTCGAGCTCATGGATGTACTTGCGCCACTCCTCGAACCAGACGGTTCGCTGACGGAGCTCCTCCTGCTGCTTGGCGAACTCAACGGCCAGGCGCTGGCTCACGGCCAGGTCGTTCTCGCGCTCGCGCTCCCAGCGGCGCTGCTCGAGCATCTCGCTCTGCACCGCCAGGGCGGAGCGCTCGACTTCGCCGCGGCGGGGTCCGAAGGCCGCCAGAAAGTGCGTTGCGACGGTGCCTGGCCCGCCAACTTCAACCTCGAGCGAATGGCGCTCCAGGGCTGCGTCCCAGGCCACGAGGGCCGAACCGGACACCGAGACCTGGCGCAACAGGGTGGTCTCCCGCGGCAGCAGGCCGCGCAGCTCCTCGAAGGCCCCCTCGCCCCAGGCGCTGAGATGGTGCGGGTTCTGGATCGCCCAGAACTCGTCGTTGGGGACGCTGATGAAGAAGGTGCAGTCGTGCTCGCCGGCCATCTGGGCTGCCCACTGCACGAAGGGCAGGAAACTGGACAGGTGCTCGATGACCTCGAAGCAGGTGATCAGCGGCCGGCCGCCGTGCGCGAGGAGCTTCCGGGTGATCTCGGCGAGCGCGCCCGGATCGGTCAGGTCGGCGACGACGAGCGCCGCGTCGGGCATGCCAAGCTCCGTGGCGGCACGGGCGACGGCCTGCTCGGAGACGTCGACGAGCACGGCGTGGGAGGGACGCTCCCCGCCGAGGGCATCGGCTGCCGCGACGCCGTTGCCGCAGCCGAGGTCGGCCCACGAGCCCGCCGCCAGGATCAGCGGTGCGGCGGCCCGGTAGCGCAGGTCGTGCTCGGCCCGGATCGCCGGAGCCGTCTCGTGAGTTATTCGCTCTTGCCAGTCGGACATCGAGGCTGCCGCCGGAGGGGGAGGCATCGCTATCGTACCCGTGTCGATGAGCCATGAAGGCGTTGGCAGCGTCCCCCCAAGCCCGCTGCGCCGGTCCGGTGAGAGCTTGCGCATCGCGTTCGTCGGCCCGCCGGTCTGGCTGGAGCTCTGTCTTCCCGCTGACGGGCGGGACCGCTCGCTTCGCGCGGGCTTCGCCGCGGGGCACGGCGACCCCGCTCGCACGCTGGGAGACCTGAAGCGCTTCGCTCCCGATGTCAGCGTGATCCTGGACCCGCTCTCGCTGGACCCGCGGCTGTTGGCGGGAATCCCCGGAGTGACGCTGGCGATCCTCGTGGGCGGCCTGCCCGACCAGGGCTCCCAACCTGAGCTGACGGCGGCGCTGCAAACGCTGGACAGGCTCGCCACCTTCGTGCCGGCGCTGACCGGTGAGAAAATCGGGTCAGGCTATGTGTGGCGCGCCTTCCCGACGCCCGTGGCCGACCGCTTCTTCGCCGACGTCCGAGCGGTCGGGAATCCGCCACGGGCTATGTCCATCGGACGCTCGACGAGCTACCGCGAGACGATGCTTCTGCCCGTCAAGCACCACCATGACCTACTGCAGGTCATTCACGGCGTACACGGTGAGATGCTCTCCGAGTTGCTCGCCCGCTACGACGTGGGCGTCTACGTCTCACCCGAGGCGCGTGCCGGCTTCGGCCTGCAGGTCGCCCTTCACCTGGCCGCCGGGCACCTTCTCTTCTGCACGCCCCTCTACCCGGCACATGGCCTGGAGCGTGACATCGACTACCTGCAGTTCGACTCCGCCGAGGGCCTCGTGTGGTCGCTTGAGCGTCTGGGGCGCTTCCCCGAGATGTACCAGCGGGTGCGGGTGCGTGGCCGCATGAAGGCCGAGCAGTACCGCGCATCGAGTCTGTTCGCGAGGATCATCGAGGATCTCCTGGACGATGTGCGCGTGTTCGGCCGCGGGGCCACGACGAGCGTCCCCTCAGCCTGGATCGACTAGCGGCCGCGACGCGCAGTGCCGCCGGCGCTCACATCCTGGAGCGCCTGGCGCAGCAGCGCGGGATAGACGGCCGACGCACGAAAACGCTCGGCCTCGAGGCGGCCCTTGTGCTGCACCTCGGCGAGGGCGCCGGGCTCGGTGGCGAGCAGCTCTAGGGCCGCCGACAGCTCCTCGGGCGTGGTGACCTCCACGAAGTCCCGCCCCGCCTGCAGGCCATGGTCGGGGCTGAGCGGCTCTGAGATAACCAGATGACCCGCGGCCATGGCGATCGAGACGCGGTTCTCGAACGAGGGGTAGGGGTTGTTGTGGATGTTCAGCTGAACATCGGTGTTGCGCAGGATCTCGGCGAGCTCCTCACCGAACAGCCCATGGCCGATGTGCACCAGCGCCTGGGACCGCTTGACGGGTGCCAGCAGGCGCTCGCGGTGCTCGGTCGAGCGGCCGATGAACAGCAGCCGTGGCGGGGTGCCACGCTCATGGGGCTCCATGAAAAGCGAGTCGGCCACGGGAATCGGCAGCGAGCGCCACACCGGCAGCACCCGCGAGGCCGTCTGGGCGATCAGGGGGTCGAATGCCACGATGCGGTCGAAGTTGCCTGCATCGACCTGTTCCAGCCACCACATCCTGGCCGCCAGATCCGCGTGCTCCTTGCCCCCGCCGCGCGGCAGCGGCTCGGTCAGATAGCCGATCGTCAGAGCCCGTAGGGTGTCGAACAGTCCCGCGGGCACGATCTCCGGCCTGAATACCAGCACCACGTCGGGGTCCAGCTCGCGCAGAGCGCCGATCAGCTGCTCGGGGGGGGCGGCGGCACGGAAGTCGATGTAGCTCGGCTCAAGGCCACCGGCGGGTTGCTGCAGCGAGCACTGTTCGAAATAGACGGCCTGACCGACAAAGGCGACCTTCAGGCGATCCTGGGGCGCGTCGCTCACAGCTGCTCGGCGACCTGCGGCGCGCGCCGGTCGAAGAGCAGGTAGCCGCCGAGGAGCGTCGCCAGGCCGAGCCCGAGGGGGATCATCAACAGACCGGTCCCCCCGATTGCGCTGGCGGCCGTCGGATAGGCGGGGGAGATGAAGACATGGCGGGCCTCCTGCAGGATCGCCGCGAACGGGTCCGCCATCAGCACGTGGGAAAGGTTCACGTCCACACCGAGGACCCTGACCGGCTTCAGGCCTGCGATCGAGATGAAGATGCCCGACGCGTAGAAGGTCATCTGCATGACGACGTCCCAGATCGGCTTGATGTCCCGGTAGCGGACGTATGAGACCGAGAGGATCATTCCGAGGCCCGTCGAGAGCAGTGCCAGCAGGAGGATGACGACGGGCAGCAACAGCCAGCTGAACTCCGGCGTGCCGCCGGCGATGAACAGGAAGATCAGGACCGGGATCAGGTTGAGGCCGAGGTTCATCAGCGAGGTGAGAACGATCGACAGCGGGACGGCCAACCGCGGGAACTCGATCTTGCGCACGAGGTTCTCGCGGTTGACCATGCAGGTCACCGAGCCCCCGGTGGACTCGCTGAAGAAGCTGAACAGGACGATCCCCAGCAGCAGAGCCGCCGGAAAGAAGGGCTGTTTGCTGGTCGAGGCCAGGATCGAGCGGCTGAGGACCAGGTAGATGACGCCGAACAGCAGCAGCGGGCGCATCAGCTGCCACAGGTAGCCGAGGGCCGAGCCGAAGAAGGCCAGCTTGAACTCGGTCTTGGCGAGCGTCCAGGTCAGCTGCCACAGCCGCCGCGGGTCGCTGCCGAGCGCCGAGGGCCCCTTGATCGGGCGCCCGAGACCCTCCGGCAGGATCATCGCTGCGCTGAGCTCCGCCGCTTCGACGGGCGGCTGGACGGTGGGGGTGCTCAACCGATCAGCTCAGCCCGGGAGGAGACGGCGTCGCGCTCGATCGCAAGCTCGTAGGGCAGGTCGAGGATGGCATCGGTGTGGTGGGCGCCGGTGACGACGATCGAGATCATCCGTTCGCGACGGTCGATCCAGGCGCCTCCCTGGCGCGCGACGTTGACTGTCACGTGGTAGCGGTCGGTGGCCAGGACGTTCTCGAAGCGGATCCGCACGAGCGCCTCCTCGCCCGCCGCGAAGGTGCCGGTGCGGGGCTGGCTGCGCAGGCTAGAGGCGGCCAGGACATGGTCGCGATGGCTGTTCTGGACGTTGATCCCGAACAGCGGGTTCTCGACCTGCTGGCTGAAGCGGACCCGGGCGGCGAAGATGCAGGGGTGATGCCCCGGCAGGGCGTCGGTGCGCAGACCGTGCTCGTCCTCGAACCAGGCGTCGAGGATCTCCGCGCTGCCATCGCCCACGCGCACGCCATCGGTGCTCGCGTCCGGCTCGCCGGCGGCGACCCGGTCGGCCACGGGCTCAGCGCCGGAGGCTTTCAAGGACGGTCCTGTGTCCTCGCCGGCGGGCGATTCCTGAGCGGCCGCCGCCCGCTCGACCTCGCGGGCCTGCTCGGAGAAGTTCAGCTCCAGATAGCGGTTGCCGACATGCTCGGGGTCGCCCAGGAGGACCGGCCGGCCGTGCTCGAGCAGCAACGCCCGCTGGCAGAAGCGCTGAGTGGCGCCCATGTCGTGGGTGACGAACAGGACCGTGGCGCCGCTGCGCCTGATGCGCTCGAACTCGTCGTAGCACTTCTGCTGGAAGGCGGCGTCGCCGACGGCCAGGACCTCGTCGATCAGCAGGATCTCGGCGTCCACATGGATCATCACCGAGAAGGCCAGCCTGACGAGCATGCCGGAGGAGTAGTTCTTGATCTTCAGATCGATGAACTCGCGCAGTTCGGCGAAGTCGATGACGCTGTCGAACCGGCGGCGGGCCTCGCGCGGGCTGAGGCCGAGCATGGTCGCGTTGAGCATCGCGTTGTCGCGGGCCGGCAGATCGGGGTTGAAACCGACACCGAGCTCGATGAACGTGGACATCGGCCCGTTGACATAGATGCTTCCGTGGTCGACCCGGTAGATACCGGCCAAACACTTCAAAAGGGTCGACTTCCCCGAGCCGTTGCGCCCGACGATGCCGAAGAACTCACCCGGCTGGACGGCGAAGGAGACGCCTCGCAACGCGTTGAGCGTGTCGGTGCTTCCGCGCCGGAGGGGATGCAGGGCGCGCTCCTTGAGAGTGCTGACCTGCTCGCGCGGGATCTCGAAGCTCTTGTGAACCCGGTCCACGACGACCGGGGGCAGTCCTTGCTTGGCCATTTCTAGCTGACAGCGTACCCGCGCGCCACCACGCCCCCAGCGCCGCAGGGGGGCCGCGGCGGGCAGCGGGGGTGTCGGGAAACCGCAGCGGGCATGCTGCTCAAACCCCGCTGGGGCCCAGGCGGAGCGGCGGGCCCGAGAGGGTGCGCAGGGACAGGCTGCGGGGCGGGCCCTCGAGCGCGAGCCCGGCGGAGGCCCGGCCGAGCTCCAGGTGGGCCGTCCAGGGAGAGCGGCCAAGGGGGGCGCCGATGCCCGTTCCCTGCCACTTCAGGGCCGCCTCGTGGGCTGTCCAGGCGCGTAGGAAGGCCATCGGGCGCGCGTCCGGAGCGAGTGCCCCAAGGCGCTTCGAGCAGGCTCCCCCGAGAGCGCGCGCGGCCAGGGCCGGCTCGTCGATTCCCGTTCGGGGAAGCTGGACGTCAACCCCCACCGAGCGCTGCCCTGCGAAGGCCAGCAGGATGATGGGACCGGTGTGTGAGACGTTGAAGGCGGGGCCGCCGGGCGCCCGCAGCATGGGCTTGCCGTGGGCGCCCGCGAGGATCTCGAGGCTCGCGGGGTCAGTGCCCGTGTAGGCGGCCAGCAGCATCCGCAGCAGAGCGCGACCCCCACGGAAGCGTCGAGCACTCCGCCGGTCGAGCAACAGCCCGGCGCGTCTGAGCTCGCCGGTCGAGAGGCAGGCCGACCAGGCCTCGGGGATCGCCCGCAGATCGGCGCTCCAGAGCTCGGCTGCGTCTCGTTGGAGCGCCAAGCGGCGCGCGAACGGCCCCTGCTGAGCCATCATCGGCGGGGACATCTCGTCCTCCAGTTGCACGTCCGGCTCAAGGTAGCGGGCCCGGTACTCGATAGCCACATTGTGAACCACCGCCTCGTGACCCAGGCCCTGTGCCTGCCGCGTGCCGCTCCGGCGCGGGTGCTGGTGCTCGCCTGCTGCCTGTTCGCGGGTGCGCTCTCGCTCTGCTTTGCACCCGCCCGGGCGGGTGCAGCCGAAGCGGGCCTGAACATCCCGAGCCCCACGGCAAGCCAGGTCGCGGGTGTCAAAACGCTGGGCGTCCACTGGGTCCGGATGTTCCTGCTGTGGCGCCAGATGCAGCCCAGCGCCGGCGCCGTCGACCCGGGGGTCCTGAACAACTACGAAGCCGCCTTCAAGGCGCTGCCGGCAGGCACCAAGGTGATCCTGGACGTGGTCGGCACCCCGCAATGGGAGACGGGCTCGAGCGATGAACACGTGCCCCCGGCCAACCCGCAGGACTACGCCGAATTCGTGGCCACGCTGGCCCACCGCTTCGCTCCCTGGGTGGCGGCCTATGAGATTTGGAACGAGGAGGACGCGCCGGGGTGGTGGACTGGGGCGCCCGATCCGGCGGCCTATACGCGCCTGCTGGAGGCGACCTATCCCGCCGTCAAGGCTGCCGACCCGTCGGCGACGGTGTTGCTGGGCGGGCTTACGGGCAACGACTACGGGTTTCTCGAAGGGGTCTACGCGGCCGGCGGCAAGGGCTCCTTTGACGCGGTTGCGGTGCATACGGACACGGCCTGCAACGTCCTCTCGCCCTACTCCTTCCTTCGCGGCGTGGACAACCGGCTGCTGCCCGACTCGTTCCTGGCCTACCGCGAAGTCCACGCGGTGATGCTTGCCAACGCCGACGAAAAGCCGATCTGGATGACCGAGCTCAGCTGGCGCACGACGAGCGAAACCTGCGGCGAAGGGGTCTGGGCCGGCCAGAAGGCGGGAGGCATAACCGACGAACAGCAGGCCACCTACCTCAGCCAGGCCTACCACTGCCTGGCGGGCGATCCCTACGTGCAGGTGGCCCTGTGGTTCCCGCTGAGCGACGAAGGGGTCGTCACCTCGGGGCTGATCCGGGCCGACGGCAGCCGCAAGCCCTCGTGGGCGGCGATGCGCTCCTACGTGCGCTCGGGCGATCAGCTGCACGAAGCCTGCGGCGAATTCTCGGGGCCCAAGATAAAGGTCATCTCCCCCGCTAAGGGCCAGCGCTACAGCGGCCCGCTGCCGATCGACGTGAGCGCCTCGAGCCCTCAGGGGGTCTTCCGGATCCGGCTGGAGGTGGACGGCAAGCTGATCCGCAACTACGACGGTGCCAGCTACCCCTCGACGCTGGACGGGACCATCACCTGGCAGGGCGCCAAGCACATCCCCCTGGGCACCCACACGCTGACCTTCCTCGCCTACGACAAATCGCGCAACGTCTCCCAGACGACCATCACGATCCACCACACCAAGCCGCGCCCCAAGAAGCGCCGGCGCACCAAACGCCACAGCTGACCCCTCCGGCACTCGGCCTGGCGCTAATCTCCGCGCCCGTGCACGCAACGCCTCTTCGCATCGATGGGCTCGTGACATTCGAACCGGCCGTCCACGGCGACGAGCGCGGCTTCTTCGTGGAGACCTACCGGCGCCAGTGGAACGAGCAGGGCGCGATGCCGCCCGGCGAGACGTTCATCCAGGACAACCACTCCCGCTCGACCCGCGGTGTCCTCAGGGGGATGCACTTCCAGATCGGCGCGGGGGTGGCCAAGCTCGTGCGCTGCGGGCGTGGGCGGATCTTCGACGTGGCCGTCGATCTGCGCGTAGGCTCGCCGACCTACGGCGAATGGGAGGGGGTCGAGCTCGACGAGGAGTCGATGCGCGAGCTGTATGTGCCGGTCGGTTTCGCGCACGGCTTCTGCGTCCTCAGCGAGGTGGCCGATGTCTCCTACAAGCAGACCGCCTACTACGACGGGGCCGTCGAACGCGGCATCGCCTGGAATGACCCGGACGTGGGGGTCCGATGGCCGTTGCCGCAGGAGCAGCTGATCGTCTCCGAGCGCGACGCGGCCGCTCCCCGCCTGAGCGAGCTGGCGGCCGAACTGCCGTTTCGCTGGGGCACATAGCCCAGCTGGGGCGCCACGGCGCTTCGATGCGACGCGGGATGTCATGCTTCGCAGACGCAGATGGCTGAGGGATTTGCAAACCGCGTGCGCGAGCGCACCAACGGCTACACGGTCAGCGCGGAGGGCTACGTGCACTTCGCCTATGGCGCGCTGGTTGCGCTGACGCTGATCGTCCTCAGTGGAGCGGCGGTGCGCCTGACGGGCTCGGGCCTCGGCTGTCCGACCTGGCCGAAGTGCTACGGCAACGTCTACCCGCCGCTGAACACCCATGCGGTGATCGAGTTCTCAAACCGTGTCCTTACGGTGCCGGTCTCGATAGCGGCCGGCCTGGCCTGGGTGGCGGCCCTGCGGCGCAGGCCCTACCGGCGGGACCTGGTGTGGCTCGGGGGAATGTTGCCCCTGGGCGTCGTCGGGCAGGCCGTGCTGGGCGGCTTCACCGTCAAAGGAGCCCTCGACTACGGCTGGGTGATGGGCCACTTCGCGCTCTCGATGCTGATCCTGCTGGACGCCGCAATGCTCGTCTGGCGCTCCAGACTGCCCGACGCCTCCGCCGTGGCGCAGGCCGGCGAGGCGGCGGGGGTCGACCGCGGGCTACGCCGGATGCTGGCCGGCATGGTCATCTTCGGCGCAGTGACAATCGTGGCGGGCACGGCGGCCACGGCGGCGGGCCCTCACGCCGGAGGATCCCCCGGGCAGAAGATCAACCGCCTGGCCTTTGACGGCCGGGGAACGATGGACTTCGTCATCCATCGCCACGCCGAGATCGCCTTCCTGTTCAGCCTGGCTGCGGTGGGACTGTGGTTCCTGGCCCGTCGGCGCGGCGCGCCGGAGCGCGTTCAACGGCCGTTGACGGCGCTGTGCGTCCTGCTGGCCCTGCAGGGGATCGTCGGCCTCGACCAGTACGAGACGCATCTGCCCACGGAGCTCGTATGGGTTCACATCCTGCTGGCCTGCTGTGCGTGGCTGGCGACGATCTGGTCGGCCGCCGAGGCGGGGGCGCTCACCCGCCGCAGCAACGCCGGAGTCCCCTCCCGCCGGCACGAGTCGCCGCTGCGCGCCCCGACGCCGGTCGAGTTCCCCGGAAATTAGGGACTCTTCTGCTCAGAAGTCCAGTGTTTTCGGGTTCCGTCGTCCGCGGCAGCTATTAGCCTGCTCCGAGCAAAGACACTCGAGAAGGGAGTGGCATGACCAAGAACGAGCTAGCTGAGAAGGTCGCCTCGAGCACCGGATTGGCCGGCAGCCAGGCAAGGCAGGCGGTTGAGGCGACGATCGAGTCGATCTCCGACGAGCTTGCCGCTGGTGGGGAGGTCGCGCTTGCAGGCTTTGGCAAGTTCAGCGTCAGCCACCGGGCTGCGCGTGAGGGGCGCAACCCCTCGACGGGAGAGACGATCAAAATCGCTGCATCGAAGGCCGCTAAATTCTCGGCCGCCAGCGCCCTTAAGAAGCGTCTGAACCCCTGAGAGACAGCAGTGTCACCGGTTCGCCTGAGCCGGTGACACCTCTCGCTTCCGGTGGAGTGCCGTGCGCGGGTCGTCGTCGACCCTCGCCGGCTCCGCCGCCGGACTGCTGCGCTCTCGGCTGATTCTCACAATCTCGTAACCCGTTCATCCGTCGCAGGCGCCAAGGTGCTTGCAGGAAACCTTCCCTCGACCGACGGGCGGTAGCGATGGCAGACAGCGACTCACCCGCGCAGGCGCTCGAGCGCTACCCATCGCTCGCCGCCTTCTACAACGCCGATCCCGCTCGTCTGCGCTCGCGTGAGCTGGATGTGGGGCTGTGGTGGCGAGAGGAGTCCGACGGGCCGCTGCATCGGGCCGCATGGGTCAAGGAGACCGGTGAGCTCTACCTGGTGCGCCTGGGGCCCGTCTCGGACGGTGGCGGGACCGTCGAGCTGCTGGCGAGCGTCGAGGATTCCGGCGAGCTCGAGCGGCTGACGGTCGGCTGGCGAGAGCACTGCGGCGAGCCTCGCTCGCTCAGCTGGCTGCGCGAGCGGGCTGCCGGCATCGGCCGCAGAGCGCGGGCCGGGCGCCTGCGAGTGGCCGCCGGCATGACCGGTGCGTCCTCGCTCCTGGCCCCGGCGGGATCCGGCGCGGTTGGGAGCGGAGCGGCCTGATGCGCTTCAGGCGCGCGAGCCCGGAAAGCGGTCCAGGCCGTCATCGGGAACGGGCTCCCAGCCGACGGCCGAGTCGAGGAATTGCCTGTAGGCGGGACGGATGCCGGGATCACCGTCGAGAGCGCCGAGCCGCACCGCGACCTCGGCGTCGTGGAACGGGTCGCCGCTGAACAGAGCCGAGCCGCATGTGCGGCAGAACAGCTTGGGGACCCCGACGGCAGGGGTGAAGGATGCGATCGACTCGCGTCCCTGGAGGACCTCGAAGCCCTGCTGAGGGACGCGGGCGTTGGCGGAGGAGCCGGTCCCGGTGCGCCGCTGGCAGTGCGTGCAGTGGCAGTAGCCCGCGCTTCGGAAGGGCGCGGTGATCTCGAAGCGGACTGCGCCGCAGAGGCATCCCCCCTGCAGCGGCTGGGCTGGTGAGGGGCTTGAGGGGAGGGCGGACGGTATGGGAGGAGCTTAGCTCGCGCCCGGCTCGCCAGAGGGTCAATGAGCTCTTCAGCGAGGACTTCGAGCTGTTCGGCTGCCGCCGCCAGGAGTGGCGCCGGCAGCCGAGGCTGCCGGCGGCCTCAGCCGCAGCCGGTGTTGTTACCGCAGCTGGAGCACGTGTAGCAGGAGCCGGTGCGCTGCATCATGCCGCCACACTGGCTGCAGGCGGGCCCGAGGTCCAGCCCCTGCAGCCGAGCTGGGACGACGGGCGGCGAGTCGGTGAAGGCGCTCGCCGCCGCTGCGGGCGCAGCGGCGCCCGAGACAGCGTTGATCGGGGCGGGTCCCTGGCGGCCCGTCGCTGCCTCTGAGAGCTCGACCGTGGGGCCGGCGGTGTCTCCGGCCATCAGCGCGTCCTGGGCCGCTTTGCGCGCCCGCACGGCCGGGGTGAGGATGCCCAGTTCGTCCTGGGCGTCCACATCGAGGAAGCGGGAGGCCAGCCAGCGCATGATGTAGTCGGGCATCGACTTGGCGAACGGGATCTCCGGGTTGCTCGTGATCCCCTCGGGCTCGAAGCGCATGTAGCTGAACTTCTGGACGAGCGTTTCGAGCGGCACCCCGTACTGCAGGGCGATCGAGATCGCCGTGGCGAACGAGTTCATCATGCCGCGGAGCGTCGAACCCTCCTTGCCGATGTCCGTCAGGAAGATCTCACCGACCGACCCGTCCTCATACATGCCGGCCGTGATGTAGCCCTCGTGGCCGGCGATCGAGAACTTGTGCGTGATCGACTGGCGCTCGCGGGGCATCCGCTTGCGGCGCGGCCCGGCTTCGGCCAGCGCCTTGGCGACGGCCTGCTCGACGATCAGATCGACATCGGCCGGAGCCTTGGCCTGCTCCTGGGCGTCCGTGCGCAGCGCCTGTGCCGTCTTGGATCCGTCGCGGTAGATGGCCAGCGCCTTGACGCCCTGGCGCCAGGCCTGGATGTAGGCGTCGGCGATGTCCTCGACGGTCGCATCCTGGGGCAGGTTGACGGTCTTGGAGATGGCCCCCGAGATGAAGGGCTGGACGGCGCCCATCATCTTGATGTGGCCCATGTGCGATATGGCCCGCTCGCCGACGGCGACATCGAACACGGGCATGTGCTCCTCGCTGAGGCCGGGCGCGCCGATGATGGTGCCGTGCTCGGCCAAATGCGCCTCGATCTGCTCGATCTGCGGCTCGGAGTACCCGAGCGTGGTCAGCGCCAGCGGGACGGTGCGGTTGACGATCGTCATCTGACCGCCGCCGACGAGCTCCTTGAACTTGACGAGCGAGAAGTCCGGCTCGACGCCGGTGGTGTCGCAGTCCATCAAGAAGGAGATCGTCCCCGTGGGGGCGAGTACCGTCGCCTGCGCGTTGCGGTAGCCGAGCATCTCGCCGAGCTCTACGGCCTCATCCCAGGATCGCCGTGCGGCGGCGAGCAGCTCGCTGTCCAGGCTGGTCTCCTCGGGGATCGCCTGCGCCGCGTCACGGTGCATGCGCATGACGGCGTTGTGAGCCTCGCGGTTCTCCGGGTAACGCTCGTAGGGACCCATGGCGCCCGCTGCCTCGGCCGAGCGCCGGTAGGCGCGGCCGGTCATCAGGGCGGTGATTGCGGCGGCCGCGGCTCGGCCGTGGTCGGAGTCATAGGGCATGCCGTTGCTCATCAGGTAGGCGCCGAGGTTGGCGTAGCCGAGTCCGAGTTGCCGAAAGGCCCGTGCGTTGGCGCCGATCTCCGCGGTCGGATAGCTCGATGGCCCGACGACGATCTCCTGGGCCAGAAGCATGATGTCCACGGCGTGCTCGAAGGTCGGCACGTCGAAGCTGCCGTCGGGGCGGCGGAACTTCATCAGGTTCAGCGAGGCGAGGTTGCAGGCCGAGTCGTCCACGTGCATGTACTCGCTGCAGGGGTTCGAGGCGTTGATGCGGCCGCTGGCGGGGCAGGTGTGCCACGTGTTGATGGTCGTGTCGTACTGGACGCCGGGGTCGGCGCAGCGCCAGGCGGCCTCGGCGATTTCGGCCATCAGCTGACGGGCGCTGATCGGCTCGCCGACGGGCTGCCCGGTCGATCGGGCGGTCAGGTGCCAGTCTTCGTCGCGCTCGACGGCGCGCATGAACTCGTCGGTGATCCGAACCGAGTTGTTGGCGTTCTGGTACTGGATCGACTTGAAGCCGTCGCCGTCGATGGACATGTCGAAGCCCGCATCGCGCAGCGCCGCGGCCTTGTCCTCCTCGTTGGCCTTGCACCAGATGAACTCGCGGATGTCCGGGTGGTCGATGTCGAGGACGACCATCTTGGCCGCGCGCCTGGTCTTACCGCCGGACTTGATCGTGCCCGCCCAGGAGTCGGCGCCGCGCATGAACGAGACGGGACCAGAGGCGGTGCCTCCCTTGGCCAGGGGCTCCATCGAGCCGCGAATGTTGGAGAGGTTGATGCCCGAGCCGGAGCCGCCACGGAAGATCATGCCCTCCTTGGTGTTCCAGTCGAGGATCGACTCCATCGTGTCCTGGACGCTGAGGATGAAGCAGGCGCTGCACTGGGGGCTCTCCTCGAAGCCCACGTTGAACCAGACCGGCGAGTTGAAGGCCGCCAGCTGGTGCAGGAGGATGTGCGTCAGCTCGTCCTCGAAGGCCGTGGCGTCCTCCACCGAGGCGAAGTACCCGCCGCTGCGTCCCCAGCCTGTGATCGTCCCGGCGACGCGGCTGATCATCTGGCGCACCGAGCGCTCGCGGCCGGGAGAGTCGAGCTGGCCGCGGAAGTACTTTTGGGAGACGATGTTGGTCGCGTTCTGCGACCAGCTCTTGGGGAACTCGACATCGCGCTGTTCGAAGGCGATGTGGTCGCCGTGACCGATCCGCGCATCCCGCGTTTCCCACTCGATGGCATCGAAGGGATGCGTCCCCGGACTGGTCAGCAGCCGCCTGATCGGCAGTGCCTGACCGGGGGCTGTTCCCAGTGGGATGGTGGGGTGCGGGGACTCGTTCATCTGACCTTCCTCCTCTGCGGCGCCTGGCGGGCGTGACCCGCTCGAAAGCTGTTTGACGGGTCGACCATAGTCCCGCTCGGATCGGACGGAAACGGGAGTGGGCAGAGGGCCCGCTTACACCGACAATTTTAGTTGATCGGCGCCCCGCTCCCGGGGTCGGAGCTGCTCTCGAGAGGCCCCTTGCGCTAACGCCCGAGGCGGATCCAGTCGCTGAATTCAGCCCAGGTGGCCGAGGTCCGGAAGCCGGCCTCGGCGATGGCGTGGCGCAGCGAGAGGAGCCAGTGGGGCTCAAGGGCGCTGAAGCGGAAGAAGGCCCAGAGGAGACAGGCGAGCGCGATCAGCCCCGCGAGGATGGCTGCGAGGAGAGCACCGTCGGAGAGCTTGCTGGCGCTCTTCTTGACCGTCGCGGCGTGGACGGCGCCGGCGGGTGCTGTGGTGGTGGCGGGCGCTGTGGTGGTGGCAGCAGGTGCGGTGGGGATGGCGGGTGCCGTGGTGGTCGCGGGCGCTGTGGTCGTCGCGGGCGCTGTGGGGGTGGCTACGGTGGGCTGGCCGGCGGCTCCCGGGCTCTGGACGCCACCGGCGCCCGCGGGGGGGTTGACCGGGGTAGTGCCGGCGGCGGCCAGGGCGCCGGGGGGCGCGATCAACGCCGCGACGGCTAGGGCCGCCAGGAGGCTGCGGGGCGTGCGGTGGGCTCGCGAGGGCACGATTGACGGCATGCTAATCGCCGCCGGGGGCGGCAGGGAGGAGGGCCGAGACCGCCTCCATGGCCGCCTCGAGAACCTCGGCGGGTGCGGCCCGGGCATCGATGGGGTGGATTCGCTGCGGCTCGGCCCGGGCCAGCGCCCGGTAGGCCTGGGCGATCCGCTCGAAGAACGGCCCGTCCTCCAGCTCGAGGCGGTCGGGGGCGCCACCGTGAGCGCTCTTGCGCCGGCGGCCCAGCTCGGCGGGAACGTCGAGCAGCAGGGTCAGGTCGGCGCGCAGCCCGCCCAGGGCGAAGCCGTTGACGGCAGCGATCTGATCGATGCCGAGGCGCCGCCCGGCGCCCTGGTAGGCCAGCGAGGAGTCGACGAAGCGATCGAGCAGCAGGATCGCGCCCGCAGCCAGGCGAGGTTCGAGGAGCTGCTCGACGAGCTGGGCGCGGGCGGCGGCGTAGAGCAATGCCTCGGCGCGGGGGGAGACGGGCAGCTCGGGCTCGAGCAACAGCGCCCGGATGCGCTCGGACACCTCGACTCCGCCGGGCTCACGGAGCAGCTCGACTTCGAGCCCCCGGCTCCCGAGCCGCTCGGTCAGGCCGCGGGCGAGGGTGCTCTTTCCGGCGCCGTCCAGTCCCTCGATGGTGATCAGGCGGCCTATGGGCATGGGCGCCACGCTACAGCCACCCGGCCCCGGCGGCGCCTCTAGGATGGCCGGGTGCCCGCGATTGCGCCAGCCCGCGATGCAGGTCGCAGCGAGGCCCTGGAGCGTCTCCCGGGGATCGACCGCCACACCCACGCGCTGGCGGTGTTGGGGCCGGCCCTGGGCCCGGCCGGAAGGCCGTCACACGCCTACCTCTTCCACGGTCCGCCGGGGGTCGGCAAGCGCGCTGCGGCCCTGGCCTTTGCGGCGGCGCTGCTGGCAGAGGGCGCGCCGCAGCCCGAGCAGGTGCGCGAACGGGTGATGCGCGAAACTCATCCGGATCTGACCTGGGTGAGGCCCTCCGGCGCTGCCGAGATGCTGGTCTCGGACATCGAGGAGCCGGTCGTGTCGGCGGCGGCCCGGACGCCCTTCGAGTCGGCCCGGCGGGTGTTCGTGATCGAGTCGGCGGAAACGCTGAACGACGAGGCCGCCAACCGTCTGCTGAAGACCCTTGAGGAACCGCCCCCCTTCGTGCACCTGGTGCTCGTCTGCGACCACTGGCAGGAGCTCCTGCCAACGCTGGTCTCCCGCTGTCAGAAGGTTCGTTTCGACCAGCTGGGCGCGGCCGTGATCGCGGTCTCGCTCGAGGGCGTGGAGGACGAGCGGGCCCTGGCGTGCGCGCGGCTGGCCCTGGGGGACGGCGGCCTGGCGGCGCGGCTGGCGGGCGAGGAGGGGGCCGCACTGCGGTCGGCGGCCGAGTCCTACGTGCGCTCTGCCCTTGCCCGCGAGACCGGCGGGCGCCCCTGGCAGCGGCTGCTGGCAGCCTCGCGGGCGGCGGGGACAGAGGCGGGCGAGGAGTTTCAGCGACGGCTTGAGAGCGAGCTGGAGCTGCTGCCGGGCAAGGAGGGCAAACGTCACGAACGGGAGGGCCAGGACGCGCGGCGGCGCACCGAGCGCCGGGCGCGCACACAGACGCTCGAGCTGGGTCTGCGCCTCGCGGAGCTGTGGCTGAGGGACGTGCTGTGCTTCTGCGAAGGGGCCGCCGAGGCGGTACATGCCGTGGATCGGGTCGAACAGCTCGGGGAGGATGCACGGGACGAGTCCGCCGGGCGGCTGCGCGAGGCGATCGAGCTGGTGGGGGCGACGCGGCTGAGCCTGGGCGTCAACGTCGGCGAGGAGCTGGCGCTCGAGGCGCTGGCCTACCGGATCGAGGCGCTCTGAGAGACGGCGGGGGAGCGGGTTACAGGCCGGCGGCGATCGGCCCGAGATTCGGCACGAGGCCGTAGGTCTCGAACGCCAGGAAGCTGTGAAAAAGCTCGTTTTCGGGGCCGTGGAAGTCGGCTGAGCCGGTGGAGAGCAAGCCGAGCTCCGCGGTACGAGAGGCCAGCAGCTCGGTCTGCCCCTGGTCATGGGTGATGTAGAAGGCCTCCACACCGTCCATGCCGAGGGGGACGAAGCGGTCGATCGTGGCGAGGACTTCGGTGGGATCCTCGATGTCCCAGAAGGGATGCGCCCATATGGCGACGCCGCCGGCCTGGTGGATCGCCTCGACAGCCTCCGCGACGGTGGGCGTCTGGCGCAGACGGAAGGCGGGGCGACCCTCGATCAGGTAGCCACGGATCAGGGAGCCGATGTCGCTGATGTTCTCCTCGGCCAGGCGGTCTGCATTTGCGGTTGCGCGCAGAACGGCGCCGGCGAGGTGGGGCCTGCCGATCGGTTTGCCGGCGGCGACGCGCTCCTCGAGCTCGGTTTCGTCGAGCTCGAAGCCCACCTCGAGCAGGCCGTCGCGCATCCGCAGCGTCCGCTGCTCGCGGTCGGCCAGGAACTCGGACAGGCGGGCCGTCATGACAGGGCCCGTGTGGTCGATGCAGTAGCCGAGGATGTGCAGTTCCCGGGGCACCGGCGAGCCCTCGTCGACGGCCGAGATCTCGACTGCCGAGACGACCTTGAGGCCGTGCTGCTCACCGGCGGCGATCGCTTCGGAGACCCCGGCGATGGTGTCATGGTCTGACAGGGCAAGCAGCTGGACGCCGGCGTCGGCGGCGCGGGCCACGACCTCGCCGGCGGACAGGACGCCGTCGGAGTTGGTCGAGTGAGATTGCAGGTCGAAGCGCAGATCCACGCCGGGGAGCGTATGGGATCGCTCAGGAGTTGGCCGGCTCCTGTGAGGAGGCTTCCTCGAATGGCAGGGTCAATCGGCGCACTCGGCGCCCGACCGTCCGGCGCAGCCGCCCGACGGCGGCGTGGTAGCGCCGTGCCTTCTCACCGACGACCTGGCTGCTCTGGACGGAGGCGTTCTGGAGCTTGAGGAAGGCGGCATCGGTCTCGGTGGCGCGCAGGCCGGCTTCGAGCCACAGGACTTCAAGGTATGCGAGGGCAGCACCGATTTCGTCCTCGTCGATCATGCCGGGCTGCTCGAGCTGGCGCAGCATCGGGGTGACCTTGTTGGCCAACCAGCGCTGCTCGGCGTGGACGCGAAGCAGCAGACAGATGTCGGCCGGATGCTCGGTGTCGAGTGAATTGCTCATGGTGTTGGTGTTGGCGGTGGTGGTGGGGTGCGGAGCGGCTGAGGTGCGCTTGTTCGTGCCAGGGGATTCGGCCCGTCTCGAGGGCTGCTTGAAGAAAACCGTGAGTGCTCCACGCTTCGACGGTCGAAGGGCTCGCAAAGATGCGCAATCCGAATATTCAAGGCCGATGGCTTCCCCGGCCGATGAACAGATGGACCCAAAACGGGAAGGACGGATGCAGCTAGCGCAACGCGACCCGATCGGCCGACGGGCCGGACAGTACGCACGGGCGACCGTGCGGCGACTACGCATGCGCACACTGGTGGCGCTGGGGGTGCTTGCCGTCTGCACGGCCCTGCTGGGCCGGACCCTGGGCCTGCGCGACCCGTTGTTCCTGGCCGCCGAGGTGGCCCTGCTGATCAGCATGTTCGTGATCTCGCGATACGTCCTGCCCCTGGTCGAGCAGCGCGACCGGGGCGCGATGGCCGAGGAGCACGTGGGGGCGCTGCTGGACGGACTGGCCCGAGACAGGTGGCGAGTGGTCCACGATGTGAGCCTGGGACGAGGAAACGTGGATCACATTGCAATCGGTCCTCCGGGAGTCTTCACGATCGAGACCAAGAGCCACCCCGGGCCCGTCCGTGCGGGAAGGGTTCACGGCGGGACCCTCTCCCAGGCCCGGGCTCAGGGCCGGGCGATCGCCTGGGTGACGGGTGCGCAGGCCCAGTCGCTGGTCGTCTTCAGCCGGGCCTGGGTGGACCGTCCGGGCGCGCGACGCAAGGGCGTGAGGATCCTTCCGGCACGAATGCTCGTGGGCTGGCTCGAGAAGCAGCCGATGGTGATGACCCGCGATGAAGTCGAGCGGGTGCACCGCTCGCTGGCCACGGCGGTACGCCAGCAGCGTCAGCGCGGCCGGACGCCGGGCGAACGCTGGACACTGATCCGCTGAGCGCGCCCCACGGCCCCCGACGCGAACAGGGGGTAGCGTGTAGGCATGGCAACAGCCACCAGGGTGGAGGGGACGGCGCAGGATGGGCCCGTCCAGGTCTCGCCGGGCGTGATGCCTCCGGGTCCGCGGGCACCGGCCCTGTTGCAGACGCTGGCCTGGACGCTGGCGCCGACATGGTTCATGGAGCGCTGCGCGGCTAGCCTGGGGGAGACCTTCACGATGACCTTCGCTCCCAGCGGCAGGCAGTTCGTGATGGTCTCGGGCCCTGAGGCGGTCAAGACGGTCTTCACGGCGCCCGGCGACATTGCGCCCTCGGCGGCGGGCAACTCGCCGGTCAAGCCGATCATGGGAGCGAGCTCGGTCGTCGTGCTGACGGGCGCTGAGCACATGCGCCAGCGAAAGCTCCTGCTGCCGCCGTTCCACGGCGAGCGGATGCGCGAGTACGAGCAGGTGATCGTCGAGGCCACGCGCCGGGACATGGCGGCCTGGCCGCTGGGGCGCCCGATGCGCCTGGCGTCCCGCACGAGGGCGATCACACTTGAGGTGATCCTGCGGGCGGTGTTCGGCGTTGACGCCGAGCGGATGGGCCCGCTGAAGCTGGCCGTCGAGCGGCTGATGGCGCCGATGAACCTGGTGACGGTGCTGCGGATCGCTCTGAAGGCACCGACGGAGGCCCGTCCCGAGGGCGCGCTCGGGCAGGCGCTCGAGGAGCTGGACGGGGTGATCTACGGAGAGCTGGCGCGCCGCAGGGGGGCGAGCGACCTGGGCGAGCGCACGGACATCCTCTCGTTGCTGCTGCAGGCGCGGGACGAGGACGGTGAGCCGATGACGGACGGTGAGCTGCGCGACGAGCTGGTGACGCTGCTGCTGGCGGGTCACGAGACGACGGCGACCTCGGTGGCCTGGGCGATCGAGCGGCTGGTCCGCCATCCGGGCAAGCTGCGCCGGCTGGTGGGCGAGATCGATGCTGGAGAGAGCGAGGACTACCTGAATGCGGTCGTCTCGGAGACGTTGAGGGTGCGCCCGGTGGTGCCGATCGTGGCGCGTACCCTGCGCCGGGAGCTGGAGGTGGGCGGCTGGCGGCTGGCGCCAGGCACGACGGTCGCGCCGGCCATATACCTGGCCAACCGCAACCCGCGCGTCTACGAGGAGCCGGGCGAGTTCATGCCCGAGCGCTTCCTCGAGCGCCCGCCGGAGACGTTCTCCTGGATCCCCTTCGGGGGCGGCATCAGGCGCTGCATCGGGGCCTCATTTGCGACGCTCGAGATGAAGTTGATGCTGGCAACGCTCCTGGCCGAGCTCGCACCGAGCCTGCCGGCCGGCCGGCTCGCCCGCCTGACGGGCGCCGGGCGCCGGGGCGAGCTGGTTCGCCGCCGTGCGATAACCCTCGTGCCGATGGCGGGCACCAGGGTCGTCTGGGAGCGCCGCTTGCCGAACGGCTGATCGAGGGCCGCGGAGGGGCGGCCTGGAGGGGATTGCGCTTGTGCGCCCGAGCCCCATCGGATACCCGCCGCAATCGTGAGTAGCTTGGAAGAGATGACCCAGACGATGACGCCGAGCCCCGAGGAGCTGCTCCAGCGCTTTGGCCTGGAGGGCTTTCGCCCCGGCCAGCGAGAGGCGGTGGTTGCCGCTCTCGAGGGCAGGGACAGCCTCGTGGTGATGCCCACGGGTGGCGGCAAGTCGCTCTGCTACCAGTTGCCGGCGCTGGCCGATCAGGGCCTGGTCGTAGTGGTCAGCCCGCTGATCGCGCTCATGTCAGACCAGTTCCGGCGTCTGCGGGATGCGGGTGTGCGGGCGGCAATGCTGGCCTCGGGGATGGAGGACGGCCACAACGAGGCGAGCCTGCGGGCGATCGAAGCCGGTGAGACCCAGCTCGTCCTGGCTGCGCCAGAGCGCTTCGCCTCAGGCGCCTTCCGGCGGGCGCTTGGCACCCGCCAGGTGGGCTTGTTTGTCGTCGATGAGGCCCACTGCGTGGCCGAGTGGGGACATGACTTCCGCCCGGACTACCTGCGTCTTCACGAGGCGATCGATTCGCTGGGACGGCCGGCGGTGATGGCGGCGACGGCCACCGCGACCCCTGCGGTGGCACAGGAGATCGCAATGCGCCTGGGGTTGCGCGACTGGGTCTCGGTGCGCTCCGGCTTCGACCGCCCGAATCTCAGTTTCGATGTCGCTGTGGTCGAGGGCAAGGGGGCTGTCAACCGCAAGCGGGCCGCGCTGATGCACGTGATCTCCGACGCTGAGGCCAGGCCGGCGATCGTCTACTGCGGCACACGCAAGGACACGGACAAGCTGGCGGGCGAAATCTCGCGCTCGGGGCTGCGGGCGGTGGCCTACCACGCCGGGATGACCCCGGAGAAACGCCGTAAGAGCCAGGAGGCCTTCATGGATGGCCGCGCGGAGGTGGTGGTGGCGACCAATGCCTTCGGCATGGGCGTGGACAAGGCCGATGTGCGGACGGTGGTCCACTGGGCGCTGCCGACGAGCCTCGAGGCCTACTATCAGGAGGCTGGTCGCGGCGGTCGCGACGGCCTCCAGGCCAGAGCGCTGCTGCTTTCATCGCGCAGCGATCTGGGGCGGCTGATCCGCTTCATCAGAGAACGCGAGACGAGCGTTGAGCAGGTGCGGGCCTTCGTGGGGCGGCTGCGGGCCCACGCGACGGGGGACGTCACCTCGATCGGGCACGGCGAGCTGGGTGAACGCGATCGGATCCTGCTGTCGATCGCCGAGCGGGCGGGGGCGGTGAAGCTCGAGCCCGGCGGACCGGAGGGGCTGCTGGTCGAGCTCACGGGCGCCGGCAGCTCCCGCCGGGCCCAGGAGGCCATCAGGGCTGCCCGCGAGCGTTCCTGGTCCTCATACCGTTCGATCGAGAGGTTCAGCTCCGACGCCGAGCTGTGTCGCCGACGCCAGATCCTGGATCACTTCGGCGATGCAGCCGAGTGCGCCGCGACGGGCCGCTGCTGCGACGTCTGCGACCCCGACCTCGAGCTGGCGCGGGCAATGGCGGCGGCACCGGCCAAGGGCGGCGGTCGCTCGCGCCCGGCGGGGACTCGCTCGGCGGGATCCCCGCCGGCTGAGGAGTTCGACGTTCCCGCCGAGGAGTTCGATGCGCTGCGGGCCTGGCGTCTGGGGCGCGCGGAGGGCAAGCCGGCATTCACGGTGGCCACCGATGCGACGCTCAAAGAGGTTCTTGCTCGACGCCCGAGCTCGGTGGGCGAGCTGATCGAGGTGCGGGGGATCGGGCCGGCCTTCTGCGAGAAGCACGGCGAGTCGCTGATGGACGAGCTGGCGCGCCTGGCCTGAGGGGTTCCGTGGCCCGGCTGAGCTCGATCTGGCGACGGTAAGATGCGCGCTGTAGCGTGCCGACGTAGCTCAGCTGGTAGAGCACTTCACTCGTAATGAAGGGGTCCGGGGTTCGAGTCCCCGCGTCGGCTTAGAAACTTCCAGCAAAGCGGCACTTTTTGGTTTTGCGGGATTGCGCCAGCTTCTGAATGTGTCCCGAATATGTCCCAAGAATGATGGTAGTTTCGGGACATGGCCACTGGAGCTCAACCCCCTGCGAGCGCGCCCTCGGGGCACGTCTTCCGAGTCGATCGCAAGCGCGGCCCGGTCTGGTACGCCAAGTACCGGCTGCCGGACGGGCGCCAGGTCCAGCGCAAGATCGGCCCGGCCTGGACGGGGCGGACACGGCCCCAGGCCGGCTACTTCACAAAGCGCCAGGCCGAGGACTGGCTGCGCGACGCTCGAGCAGGCACGGCGGGGCACGCTCCCAGGCCTCGTGCGCACCGGGGCTACGGTGGCCGAGGCGGCGGAGGAGTACCTGCGCTACATCGATCAGGATCGTGAGCGCAAGCCCTCGACGGTGAAGGGCTACCGCTGGATCATCGCCGCGCAGATCCTGCCGACCTTCGGTGCGATGGCCCTCGAGGACGTGACGAGCGAGCAGGTCGAGGAGTGGCTGGCGGGTATGGGGCGCAAGGCGAGCACGCGCACCAAGGCCGTGGTGCTGCTCCAGGGGATCTTCCAGCGGGCTCGCAAGGTCTACGGCCTGACGAGCAACCCGGCGAGCGACATCGAACGACCCCCGCTGAAACGCAGCGGCGACATCGAGGTGTTCTCCCCGGAGGAGGTCTGGGCGCTGGCACGTGCGGCGAGCTCGGAGCAGGACGGGGCAATCTTCCTGACGGCGGCCTTCACGGGTCTGCGGGCGGGCGAGCTGCTGGCGCTGCGCTGGCGCGATGTCGACTTCGCGGGCTCGGTCGTGCGCGTGAGGGCGAGCTATGCGGGCGGGGCGCTGACGACGCCCAAGTCAGGCAAGGTCCGCTCGGTGCCGCTGGCGCCTGAGGTCGCGACGGCGCTGGCGAAGCTCTCCAACCGTGAGCGGTTCACGGGCGACGACGAGCTGGTGTTCGCGGCCGCGACCGGCTCGTTCCTGGACGGCTCGGCCCTGCGCCGCCGCTACAAGGCGGCTCTGCAGCGGGCCGAGCTGCGCCCGCTGCGCTTCCACGACCTGCGCCACACATTCGGGACCCGGATGATCGCCAAGGCGGACATCCGCCGGGTCCAGGAGTGGATGGGCCACGCGGACATCCAGACGACGATGCGCTACCTGCACTACGCGCCCCGGGCGGGGGATGCACGGCTTGTGGCGGAGGCGTTTCAGGTCGCGGCTGTCGACGGATCGGCGAAGCAGGACGCCGGTGATTCGGCTGCCGCGACTGAGGCCTCGGACTGATGCCGCGGATCAGCTTCTTCTATGGGATCAAGATCGCGATGTACTGGAACGAGCGCGACCACCCGGTGCCTCATTTCCACGCCGAGTACGGCGAGCACTTGGCGTCGATCGCGTTCGACGGTTCGCTGCTGGGCGGGACGCTCCCACCTCGGGCGCTGAGGATGGTCCGGGAGTGGGCACGCCTCCACGGCGACGAGCTGCTGGCCGATTGGGAGCGTGCCCGACGGCGAGAGTCCCTCGAGCCGATCCCGCCGCTGCCCTAAAATCGATCGGATGGCAGACATTCCCACACTTGTTCATGTCACTCAGGCCAAGGTCATAGGGGACCACTCGCTGCGGCTGACGTTCGAGGACGGCACGGTCGGCGAAGTAAACTTCGACGAGAGCTATTGGACGGGGGTGTTCGAGCCCCTGCGCGATCCACAGCGCTTCGCGAAGGTCTCCGTAGAAGGCGGCACGATCGCTTGGCCCGAGGACGGCTTGGATATGGCGCCCGAGCCGCTGTACGCGGAGGCCCGCGAGCGGCGCGTCTCGACGGCTCCGGCGCGGTAGTCGCACTGTGTGGGCACGATGACGGTGAAAATCGGCCGGCTGACCTTCGACAACAGCAGCTACGACCAGCTGGGCGACGTCCTATACCTGCACCTGGGCAAGCCCGGGGCGGCCGTTGACTTCGACGAGACGCCGGAGGGCCATGCGCTGCGGTTCGATGCAGACGAAAACGTCATCGGCCTGACGATCGTCAATGCGCGTTGGCTGCTTGAGCGTGACGGAGAGCTCGTCGTGACGCTGCCCGAGCGGGTGCACGTCTCGTCGGCGGCGCTCGAACCGCTGCTCGTCACGGCGTAGCGGCGCATCCCGCTGTGACGGAAGGTGGAGGGGGCAGGCAGAGTGGAGTACGAAGGTTGGTCGGAAGGTGATGGATGAAGATTGAGATTGAGAAAGAAAAATGAGAAAACAACGAAAAAAGAAAGAAAAAGGCAGTGGGTAGCTGGGTGGTGGGGGCCCTCGCCGGGGGCGGGCGGCCGTAGGAGAGCGCAGCGTTTCGGGGGTGCCGCGGTGTTTGTAGGAGAGCGGCGAGCGGCAGTTTGCGTGGCGTTGGCGGGAGTGTTAGCTGAGAGCGTCGAACGCGCGAGAGACAGACCTGAGCAGCGGCATGTGGCGTAGCGGGCGGCGAGTTGTGCTCGTCGTGGCTGGGCAGCTTTGGAGTGTTAGGGGGCGAGCTTCGACCGCTCGAGGACGCGTCCCTCGAGGTGGCCCTCGAAAATTGGAGGGGGGGGTCTAAAGGATGTCCCGATCGACATACCTGTGTCGGAAGAGACCGAATGCCTCTTCCCCTAGTTAAGGAGAGTCGACCATGGATGAGCCCGGAGCCTCCGAGGCGCGGACACAAGTAGCTGCGGGAGCGGGACCCGTAAAGCCCGTCCCTACGGGACCGCCTGCGGCGGGGTGCGGCCCGGCCTTGACAGAACCCGCCCCCTCCGCTGGAAGAGCACTCACGTCGGCAGGGAAAACCCTGCCGACCTTCGGAGGCCAAGACCGATGAGACGCCAGCCGAAACACATCACCAGCCGCGCCGACAAGATCACGCCCTCGGATGTGCGCTCGACCGCGGCCCTGGTGCTTAGCCGCGCCCGCCGAGTCGTCGAGCAACGCACGTTCTCGCGGCTGATTGACGCCAAGGCCGCCGGCCGGTTACTCGGCGTGCCGCACACCTGGCTGCTTGCGCAGGCCCGCGCCGGGCAGATCCCGCACCAGCGCCTCGGCCACTACGTTCGGTTCGATGTCGATGACCTCCGTCTATGGCTCCGGGAGACCCGCTCCGGGCCGACGGTTGAGAACTCACCGCGCCGGTCGATGGATGGTTGAGTTCCACCTAAGGCACGGACCGGAACTCTCGTCTGTCGCTGATGCCGAGCTTTCGCATCGCCCTGTAGATGTGGGTCTCGACGGTTCGTGAGGAGATGACGAGTGTCTCCGCGATCTCGGCGTTGCTGAGGCCCCGTGCGGCCAGTTGCACCATCTCGGCCTCCCGTGGGGTCAGTTCGATGTCGGTGCGGTCGACTCCGGCGATCGTGGGGGGCTGCGCGCCTTGGCCCTCGGGTTGCAGCTCTCTGCTTCGTGAGGCGGCTTGGCGCGCGCTGTCCTGTCGGCCTTCAGCTGCGAACGCGGAGGCCGCGTGGGCGGCGGCCTCGGCGGCGAAGAGGTTCGCTCCGAGCACGGCGAAGAGCTCTGATGCAGCGAGCGCGGCTCGCGCGTCGCCGTGCGCTCGTGCCTGGACGTGTGCCGCGTAGGCGCGTGTGAGTGGTGCGTCGCAGCGTTCGCTGAGCTCGCCAAGTGACGTGCTGAGCTCGTTCGCGCGTCGTCCTGCCCGCATTGCTTCGTAGCGCAGCTCGGCCTCCTGCACGGGTGCCCAGTCGAGCGCCTCCGCAGTGTCGAGAAGTAGCTGTTGTGCGTTGGTCGCCTCCCCTCCGGCGAGCAGCGCCCAGGCGCGGCCGCGCGCGAGCCAGGAGGCGGTTCCTCGCTGCTCAGTCCCGGGGCTGGGTGTGTTCAGGTGCCGTCCTGCGCTCAGCGCGCGGCCTTCCTCGGACAGCGCCAGGGAGACCCCTGCCTGCATAGCGTGGGCCAGTAGCCGTGTGTCCATCGGATCCTGGCGCTCGGACTGCGCCACGGCCTCGTTCAGCCAGCGCTGGGCGTCGAGGAACCGGCCGCCGAGGTAACAGACCTGGGCGACTGTCATCGCGGCAAGGCCCGCCGCGGCCGGGTCAGCCGCGTCGGCTGCGGCCACGAACGCGTCACTCATTTCATCCTTGAGCCCCGTCAGGTCGGAGCCGGATGCGAGGCCGACGACGGCCCGAGCTGCCATCTCAGTGAACTCGAGCTCGTCGCGCAGCGGCGGAGCCGGCATCCCGGGCAGCAGTGACTCTGCCTCGTTCACCCGCCCCTCCCAAAACCGGTCGATCGCGAGCGCGCGGGTCAACCAGCGACGTGCCTCGGTGCTGAGAGCCTCATCCTCCAGGGCTGCCTCGATCGCGGGAGCCGTCTCGCCAGGTCTGCCTGCCAGCGCTCGGAATGGCAGCCCGAGGATCTCCACGAGCTTGCTCCATGCCTCTCCCGGCCACCACGTGGTGGCTCGTTCGATCAGCGCGACTGCCTCCGCGGTGCGTCCTAGGCCCCACTCGAGAATCGCCGCGCGCTCCCGCAGGTAGCCGGCGGCGAGCCCGGGGTCGACGATTGTGCCCTCGACGGTCGAGAGCACCCCCTCTGCCTGCTCTGGTCGTCCATGCACATAGTGCGAGGCGGCGAGCAGCATTGCCGCCTCGGTTCCCGCGCCTTGGTCGAGCGCTCGCTGCGCGAACTCCATACCGGTTTCGATTCCGGCGAGATTCGAGGCGCGGGCCGCGTCGAGCAGCACGGTGTCGCTCACAGGTTCGCCTGCCTCCGTCAGCCAGAGCGCGATCCGCACGGCGTCGGCGGGATGGCTTCGGCTGCGCTCGGAAACCAACCGGACCAGACGCAAACGGTGGGCCCGTGCGCGCGAGGCGGGAGTCTCGGCAGAGATGATCTCCGCGTACAGCGGATGGGCCACCCGGACGTGGGAGTCGCCACTCCCAGCCAGAGAAACCGTGATCAGACCGGCGGTCTCCAGCGCAGCGAACAGGGACTCGTCGATGAGCGTGCTGGCCTCGCTGATCGGCAGATCCTCAGCCAGGACGAGCAGCTCGAGCGCCTCGCGCTGCTCATCGGCCAGCGCGCCCATCTGCGCGGTCACGAGCTCGCGCAGGGAGGACGCAGGCCTGGGGTGGCGCGCCAGGTGCCAGGTACCCTCGCGCAGCACGAGCGCCTCATCGCCGAGAGCGCCCTCAACGAGCTGCTTTGCGTAGAGGACGTTGCCACCGCTCGTGCTTGTGAGCCATCGGCGTACGTCGTGCTCGAGCGGGGCACCAAGTGCCTTCTCAACGAGCTCGCGGATCTTCGCGTCGGACATCGGGTCCAGCTCGACTCGGACCGAGCCGGCGTCCTTCCACAGCGCCGTTACTGCGTCCGGGGAGGGCTCGCCGGTAAGCAGCGTCACGACGGCCGCGGCCACGCCGCGTTCGACCGCCTGCAGGAGAAATGTGGCGGACGCGTCATCGAGCAGGTGAGCGTCGTCGACGCTGAGCATCGTCTCTCGGCCATCAGAGACGACCCGGAGCGCCGCGAACAGGTCCTGCACCGAGCCGATCCCATCTGTGTCGTGATCCTCGATCGCGAAGACTCCGCCGAGCGCTCCAAACGGGATGTTCGACGCGCTCCGCGTTGCCCTGGCCCGCAGCACGTACGCGCCCGTGTCTTCCGCCTCGGCTACCACCTGCGCGGCCAGTCGGCTCTTCCCGACGCCCGGGCCGCCACTGATGATCACCCCGCTCGCTCCATCGGCGATGGCGCCCCGGGCCCGTCGGAGCTCGTCCTCCCGCCCGACGAGAGGCCACGGCGACACCAATCCCCGACCGTGCTCCATCGCTGCGGATTCTACGTATCACCCGGGGCGTTTGGCTGCGTAGCCGCAGGTCGCGAAAGATCAGTAGCGGCATACGTATGACAGCGGCCCTCTCCCCGTTGATGCTGCCCCTATCGCAATGAGCCAACAGACAGGGGAGGCACCGATGGTTGAGGCAGAAGCAGTCACAAGCAAGGAGGAGGCGACACACAGCTCGGGCGTGTTCGTCGCACTGGTCCCGTGGGTCCTTTTCACGGTAATCGCAGCGCACGGCACGTTGAAGATCGCATCGATCGCAGCGCTGGTGATCTCGGTGGTGATCAGCCGCCCGGGCATCCAGGCAGGGCGGCCCAAGGCGCTTGAGATCGGGGCCGTCATCGCGTTCACCGGCTTCACGCTCGTCGCGTTCACCGCGGATGCCTCGACGGCCGAATTCGTCGAGCGCTACGCCCGCGGCATCGCGGCGGCACTCCTCGCGCTGATCGCCTTCGGCTCGCTCATGACCGTCCCGTTCACCGAGCAGTACGCCCGTGAACAGGTCTCCCCCGAGCTGTGGTCCTCGCCGCGCTTCAAGTCCGTCAACCGTCGCCTCACCGTGATGTGGGGGTGTGTGTTCGCAGCGATGGTGCCGTTCCACATCGCCGCGGGCGCGATCGACACGCGCGTCACGAACATCGCGCTGAACTGGGTGATCCCGATCGGCCTGGTGGTGTGGGCGGTCAAGCGGACCCAGGCGATCACTGAGGGTGAGGAGGCCTGATGCGCCTCTTCGCCGACGACGACTTCCAGTTCGGCTTCGAGATGGTGCTCGGCGGCGGGTACCGCCAACAGGCCGACGCCGGCGAGGCGATCGCCACCGCTGAACGGATCGCGGACGGCGATGCAGACTCATGGATCCGCGAGTGGGAGGCGACGGCCGAGCGGATGTGGGGCGCGGGGGAGACCGCGCGCCACGCCGGTCGCCGCGTCACCGCTGTCTCCTTCTACCGCCGGGCGGCGACCTACTACGCCACGGCTCTCTACTGTGCGATCAAGGCCTCAGATTTCGGGCCGGCATGTGAGCTCGCGATGTGGCGACGGCACCGCGCCTGCTGGGAGCACGTCGTCGATCAGCTTCCCGTGCCGGGGGAGAGGATCGAGATCCCGTACGAAGCGACTGCGCTGCGGGGCTACTTCTTCCGGGCGCCCGACGCGGCGCCCGGGGAGCCGCGGCCAGTCGTGATCCTCAACAACGGCAGCGACGGGACAACTGCAGCGATGTGGGGCCACGGCGGCGCCGCGGCCAGCGAACGCGGGTATCACTGGATGACCTTCGACGGTCCCGGCCAGCAGCACGCGCTCTACGAGCAAACGATTCCCTTTCGTCACGATTGGGAGGCTGCGTTGACCCCGGTCATCGACACGCTGATCGCGCGCCCGGACGTCGACGCCGAGCGGCTGGCCGTGATCGGGGTGAGTCAGGGCGGGTTCTGGGTCCCGCGAGCGCTGTGCTTCGAGCACCGCTTGGCGGCTGCGGTTGTCGACGGTGGCGTGGTCGACATCTCGCGCGCGTGGCTCGAACCGCTTACGCCCGAACTGCGGGAGATGCTCGAGACCGGACGCAAGACAGAGTTCGACGACGTGCTGGCGACAGCCGAACAGGAGCAGCCGGCGGTTCGGCATGCGCTTGAGTTCCGCGGCAGGCCGTACGGCATCGCGACCGGCTCCCGCTACGACCTGTTCCACGCCGTCGCTAGATACCGCCTGGGAGAGGAGACCAAGGATCTCCTGACGCCGATGTTGATCCTCGATCCAGAGGATGAGCAGTTCTTCGCCGGCCAACCGGCGGAGCTCTATGGGCGTCTGGCGGGAGAGAGAAAGCTCGTCACGTTCAACGCCGAGGAGGGCGCGAACCGACACTGCGAGCCGATGGGTGTCGCGCTTCGCGACGCACGCGTCTTTGACTGGCTGCAGAGCCACCTCGGGTGAAAGGGAAGAGACGATGTCCGACGTTGACCTGACAGATGAGGCACCGGCCGTTCCGCAGGAGAGGGAGAGCGCCCTGGAGGTGGTGATAGGCAGGCACGCGTGGCGGGCGCCGCTTCTGATCGGAAGCCTGTTCGTCGCGCTCGTCGTGACGATCTACCTTGGCTCGGTGGTCAACCCCACGGGCCACCTGCACGGGCTGCCGGTGCTGCTCGTCGACCAAGACACCGGCGCAAACGCGGGAGGACGGCATCTCGACGTGGGCACGGAAGTGACGGCCGCCCTGCAGCGCACGCCGTCGGTCTCAGGGCGCCTTGCGCTCCGCCGCGCCGATCTGGCCGAGGCACACCGGCTGATGGACGAAGGTAAGGCCTACGCCACGGTCGTGCTACCGGCGACATTGAGCAGGTCCGTGCTGCTCGCAACCGGAGCGAAAGGGGATAGCTCGGCGCCCGCCCAAGCCACGATCGCCGTGGAAGAGAACCAGCGCCTCGGATCGCTCGGCGTGAACCTCGCTGCGGGTGTCCTGACGCCGGCGTTCACGAAGATCTCAGAACAGCTCGGCAGTGAGATCGCGCCCCGCGCGAGTGCATCAACGCGGGCGAACCCGGTACTCGCGGCCAATCTCGCGGATCCGATCGTTCTGCATACCGTCACCTACCGGCCGCTGCCAGACCACTCGGCGGTCGGCCTCTCGGCGTTCTACATCGCGCTGCTCTCGATCCTGGCCGGGTTCATTGCTGGCACCCTGATCAACAACTCGATCGACTCTGTCCTCGGCTACGCGAGCACCGAGATGGGCCCGCGCTGGACGCACCAGCGGCCGGTCGCGATCAGCCGGCGCCAGACCTTCCTCGCGAAGTGGATCACGGCCCTGCTCATCGTCCCGATCCTGACGGCCATCGTGATGGCGATCGCCGTCAGGGCACTCGGCATGTACGCCCCTCACGCGGTCCTGCTTTGGGTCCTGGGAACGCTGGCCGCGCTGATGATCGCGACTGGCACCGTCGCTCTGCTTGCGGTGTTCGGCTCGATCGGTCAACTCCTGGCGATGCTGTTGCTCATCTACCTCTCGCTCGCCTCTTCGGGCGGCACCGTGCCGCCACAGGCGTTGCCCGGCGTGTTCAACCTCGTCGGGAAGGTTGAGCCGCTGCGCCAGGTGCTCGGCGGAACCCGAGCGATCCTCTACTTCGAAGCGCGGGGAAGCGCCGGGCTGACGCATGCGCTGATCGTGATCGCCTGCGAGCTCCTCTTCTGGTTGCTGCTCGGTCTACTCGTGACCGGCTTCTATGACCGGCGGAAACTCGACCGGATCAGCCCCTCGGCGCTCGCGGCCGTGGACCGGTCCATCGACCGGGGCGCAAACGAGCGGGCGAGAGCCGATGCCGTCTAGCCGCAAGCGGAGAGGGTGTCGGCCTCGCTCACCAGGCCCGCTGGGTCCAGGCGAGTATGGCCCGGATCCCACGGCTGGATGAAGGTAAGGCGGGCGGCGCCGGCCGGGCGCTGCCGAAGTCCTCGGCGCGCGCGTCCGCCCGAGGCGGAAAGTCAGCGGGGTTCGCTCTACGCGCTGTTTGCCCTCGCCTCAGGGGCGGCCGTGGCGAACCTCTATTACGCGCAGCCCTTGATCGGGCCAATCGGAGCAGACCTGCACGTCGCAGCAGCAACAGCGAGCCTGCTGCTGTTCTGTACCCAGCTCGGCTATGCCGCGGGGGTCCTGTTGTTCGTGCCGCTGGGCGACGTCCGCGACCGACGGCGGCTCGTGCCGCTCATGATGGGAATCGCATCACTGGCGCTTGTGGTCTGCGCCCTCGCACCAACATTTCCAGTCTTCTGCGTCGGGATGATGCTCGTCGGCGGGACGACGGTCTCGGGACAGATCCTGGTCGCATTCACAGCCGACCTGAGTGACGAGAGCTCACGCGGCCGTTCCGTCGGCATCGTGGTGAGCGGACTCCTTACGGGGATCGTCGCCGCACGCGTGGCAGGCGGGGCAATCGGTGGAGCGCTCGGCTGGCGTGCAGTGTTCGCGATCGCGGCGGCACTCAACGCCTCGCTCGCGCTCCTCATCCTGCGCCGAGCCCCGTCGGGGCGGCCTTCCTCGCGGAAGAGCTATCCGGCTCTACTGCGATCGGTCGGCTCGCTCGTGCGGCGGGAGCGGCCGCTGCGCGTTGCGATGGCGTTCGGCTTCGTCTCGATGGCGAGCTTCAACCTGCTCTGGACCGGCATGACGCTATTGCTCGGAAGCCCGGCCTATGGATTCAGTCCCGCGCAGATCGGAGCCGTGAGCGCCGCAGGACTCGGTGGCGCGATTGTCGCGCGCCGCGCCGGGCGGCTCCACGACAGCGGACACGGTCCACTCGGAAGCTCGCTCGCCTGGGGAGTGATGCTCTGCGGGTGGCTCGCATTCATCCCGGGCGGAAGTGACCTCGGCTGGCTGATCGCCGGCGTGGTCCTGTTGGATCTCGGCACACAGGGACAGAGGATCCTCAACCAGTCCGATGTCTTGAGCCTCGCGCCCGCTGCGCGCAGCCGGGCAAACACGGCGTACATCGCTGCAACTTCCTCGGTGCATCCGTGGGATCGTTGACCGCGACGGTGCTGTGGAGCGCGGGCGGATGGCTTGATGTAGCGCTGGCGGGATGTGTCGCATGCGCGGCGGGGCTCGCGTGAGCCATCGATGAATCCGAGAAAAGTGTCCCGAACCATGTCCCGACCTCCGCAAATATGAGGTTACTTGAGCGCACCTCGAGGCTCAAAATATGGCTCAGGAAAGCCAATATTTCGGCCTTCAGCGAGACTCGTAACGAAGGGGTCAGGGGTTCGAGTCCCCTCGTCGGCTTGGAAAAGCCCAGCAAATCGGCTCTTTGTTGATTGGCGGGGCGAGACTCGCCGTCAGCTTCGGTCGGTGGCGCGGGCAGGCTCGGCGGCGTCGAGAGTGGCGGCCCAGCTGCCGAGGAGCTTCAGTGTGTCCTCGGAGCGTGAGCCGGGTTCTGCGGTGTAGGTGAAGAGGGTCAGGCCGGGGTCTGCGGTGAGGTCCATGCGGTTGAAGCTGAGGCTGAGCTCGCCGACGACGGGATGGTTGAACTGCTTGGTACCGGTGTTGTGAAAGCGGACGTTGTGGGTGGCCCAGAGGGTGCGGAATGTTCCGCTCTGGGTTGCGAGTTCGCCGACGAGGTCTGAGAGTTCGCGGCTGTAGGGGTCACGGCCGGCGGCGGAGCGCAGGATGGCGACGGTCTCGGTGGCGACGCGATCCCACTCGCGGTAGGAGGTTTCGGCTCGCGGGTCGAGGAACAGGAAGCGTGCCGTGTTGAAGGGACGTGCAGGCGTGTCGTAGAGCTCTGAGTACAGCGCACGTCCGAGCTGGTTCGTGGCCAGGACGTCGAGCCGGTCGTTGCTCACGACGGCGGCTGCGCCGGTGATCGCGTCGAGGCTCCACTGGATCTCGGGACGGACGGCCTGTTTGGTTTGGCGTCGACGAGGCCGCGCCGGCATCGGGTGGGCGGCGCGCGCGAGGTCGAAGAGGTGGGTTCGCTCGGCGTCGTCGAGCTGGAGAGCGCGGGCGAGCGCCTCGAGGACGCTCTCGGAGACCCCGCTCATGTCCCCGCGCTCGAGGCGTATGTAATAGGGGACGCTCACGCCGGCGAGGACGGCGACCTCCTCCCGGCGCAGTCCGGGGACGCGCCGCGGGCCGTAGGAGGGCAACCCAGCCTGCTCCGGTGTGACCTTGCCGCGGCGGGAGGTGAGGAACTCCCGGATCTCGTTCTTCGTGTCCACCCAACGAAGCCTAGACCCCGATGAGCCTGCCTGGGAGACCCTGGGAGTAGCCCTTTAACAGGGACTCTCACATTCAGCGATCCCGTGCTTTCGTTGACATCGACCAAGCTGAGACGCCGAACGAACCGTACTGATTGACCACTCACCAGCGCAGAGGAGAAAGGACGCAGCCATGAGTTCCTGGTCGAAAGATGACCTCCAGGCGATCGAAGCCGACGTCATCGATGCGGCCTACGAGGCGAAGTACTCAGGCAGCTCGGCCGTACCGATCATCCAGGGCGACGGGCCGAAGTCCGCGACCGTCCGAATCTCGCCCCGCTGAGACCACCCCGAGGAGGAGCCCCCACATGACCGACAAAACGACATGGTTCATCACCGGCGCGGGACGCGGCATGGGCGTCGACTTCGCCAAGGCCGCGCTGGCCGCGGGCCACAACGTCGTCGCCACCGGGCGCAACCCCGACGCCGTCGCCACGGCCCTCGGCGAGGACGATGATCTACTCGTGGTCGCGCTGGACGTCACCAACCCCCGCGATGCCGAGAAGGCAGTAAAAGCCGCCGTGGACCGCTTCGGTGCCATCGACGTACTGGTCAACAACGCCGGGAACTTCTACGCCGGGCACTTCGAGGAGCTGACACCCGAGCAAGTCGAACGCCAGCTCGCAACGAGCCTGGTCGGCCCGATGAACGTCACCCGGGCCGTCCTGCCCGTGATGCGCAGCCAACGCTCAGGCCAGGTCGTCTCCATCTCCTCGACCGCTGGGCTGGTTGGCTTCGAGTTCTGCACGGCCTACTCCGCGTCAAAGTTCGGCCTCGAGGGCTGGATGGAGTCGCTCGCCCCCGAGGTAGAGCCGTTCGGGATAACGACCACGACCGTCAGCCCGGGATCGTTCCGCACCGAGCTGCTCACGAACGAGTCCACCGCCTACGCCACCCCGTGCATCGATGACTACGCCAAGCGCGGCGCGCAGCAGCGCGAGTGGTGGAATGCGCGCAACGGCCAGCAGGCCGGCGACCCGGCCAAGCTAGCTCAGGCCCTACTGACCATCACGGCTTCGGCGCAGCCGCCGCGTCGCTTTATGGCCGGCGCCGACGCGATCGCGATCGCCGAACGGAAAGTCGTCGAACTGCAGCAGCAGATCGAGGTACACCGTGAGCTGTCCTCGTCGCTGGCGATCGACGACGCCGAGACTGCCGAAACTGGGAGCTGAGCGCCCGCCGCGAACAGGCGTAGATACGCCCAGGCTCCTGCCCGCTAGGCTCCGCCCGAGAGTCCGATGCCTCCCGACGCCACCGCACTTCGCGGCCGCAGCCTGCGGTCCACCATCTCCTCCAGTGGCGAGCTGCGTCTGGCCCTGGACACACGGGACGTTCCGGAGCCGGGCGCCGGTGAGGTGGTGCTGGCAGTCGAAGCGTCGCCGATCAACCCGTCGGATCTAGGCGTGCTGCTGGGTGCCGTCGCGCCCGAATCGCTCAGGCCCGATCGTGAGGGTCTGGTCGGCCCGGTCCCGGGGGGAACGCTGCCTTTCTATCGCGACCGGCTGGACAAGCCGCTGCCGGTCGGCAACGAGGGAGCGGGCACGATCGTCGCGGCGGGCGCGGAGGCGGCCGGGATGATCGGCCGGCGTGTCGCGATGTTCGGCGGATCGATGTGGAGCGACTACCGCGTCGCCGACGCGGCTGCGGTGGTGGAGCTGCCCGAGGATGTCAGCGTCGGCGAGGGGGCGGCCCTGTTCATCAACCCGCTGACCGCACTGTCGATGGTCGAGACGATGCGCGCCGAGGGTCACACCGCTCTCATCCATACCGCCGCCGCCTCCAACCTTGGGCAGATGCTCGTGAGGATCTGCGCCGCCGATGGGATCGGCCTGGTGAACATCGTCCGTAGCGCCGAGCAGACAGAGGTGCTGCGCGACCTGGGCGCAGTGCATGTCATCGACTCCTCACAGCCCGACTTCATCGAGCGCCTAACCGAGGCGATTCGCGCGACCGGCGCGACGTTGGCCTTCGACGCGATCGGGGGCGGCTCGCTGGCGGGGGACATCCTCGCTGCGATGGAGCGCGCGCAGCCGCCGCTCGAGTCCTACACGCCGTACGGAACGACGGTGCTCAAGCAGGTCTACATCTACGGCTCGCTCGATTTCTCCCCCACCATCCTCGAGCGCCGATTCGGGCTGACCTGGAGCGTCAGCGGGTATCTCCTGACGACGGCGCTCGCGCGTCTAGGGGGTGAGGCGATCGGCCGGATGCGTGCCCGCGTCATCGCCGAGGCCAAAACGACCTTCGCCTCGGGCTATGCGCAGACCATCGGGCTGCGTGACGTCCTCGAGCCCGAGGTCCTCGCTGTGTTCGCACGCCGCAGTACCGGTAGGAAGTACCTCATCGATCCGTCCAGCGACCGTCCCGCCTGAGGACCCGACGACGGGCCACCGCTGCTCGGTTGCTTGCGGGCGGTGCGGACTAGCGACGCAGCTCTGCCCGTAGCCGGGTGGCCAGACGGACGGAGGCGTCGATCTCGACCTGGCGGATTGAGACGCTCTCGACGCTGACCCCGAACGGGACGCCTACGCGCCGGCAGAATGCGATCAGCTCGACGGCGGTAGCGACGGCTTGCTCGTAGGACGCTTGCAGGGTGTCCTCTGCGTGACGCAGCTCGTTCTCGATCCAGCGCGGCACATCGACGCCGAGCCATTGAACGAACTCCAGTGTCTTCACCGACCCGCAGACAGAGAACGTGAAGACGATCGGCGCCGGCCCCAGACCACGGGCGGCGCACTCGTAGCGGTAGTCGGAGACCAGATCCTTGGCGGCGTTGACGTCATAGACGATCTGAGTGACAAAGAACGAGCAACCTGCGGCCTGCTTGGCCAGCAGACGGAGGTGCTCGGTGCCTCCTCGCGCGTGGCGCTCCGGGATCGCCACACCTCCGAGCAGGAGATCCGGGCGCGCCTCGCTCCGTAGTTCGTAGGCTCGCGCCAACGAGGTCGCGACGGGCTTCTCACGGGAGGATGCGCCGACGAACACCGACAGCGCCTGGGCCGAGGCCTGCTCTTTGAGCCACGACTGAAGCTGTTGCTCCGGGTACTTGCTGACAGCGCGGTAGACGATCGCGGGTACCTCCAAGCCGACGAGATCGCGAGTGAGGTAGTCGGCGGGGTCCATCGTGGGCAGGAAGGGAAAGGGTCGCTCCTCGGGGTTGCGGTCGCTCTCGTCATCGATGTCGTAGAGCACGAGGCCGTCGATGCCCACCGGGTGCAGGCGCTCGAGCGTCTTGGCGGCGATCTGACGGGCTTGCTCCGGTGCGGTCTCAAGGCGCGGTGGCGTCAGCGCGAAGAGCAAGAACTCACCCGTTCCCTCAGCAATGCGCCGCTGCAGCTCCACGCGCCGAAGCGTAGCCCAGGGTCTGTGTGGCTACTTCTTGGCGCTCTTCCGCCTCTTGGGCGGCTTGATCGTCAGCACGACGGTCTCCGTCTGCTTGGCGCCGGTGGGGGAGAGGGCAACGATCGTGAGCCTGGCGTGCAACGCGCCTTTCTTCAGCAGCTTCCGGGCGGCAGTCGAGAGCCGCACCTTCAGTGCCACGGTCTTGCCGGCGCCAATCTTGATCTGAGCTCTGCCGATCACCGTCGGCTTGCGCTTCTTCGGCGCAGCCGCCTGGAGGGCGGCCCCTTTGGCCTTCCCTTTGGCCGGGATGGTGATCGTGATGCTGACGCTCGCTGTCGGCGGGTTGGTTGCGGTGCCGAGCAGCAGTCCCCCGTTGGCGAGCGCGCTCACCAGCTTCGGCAGTTTCTTGATCCCGGCCAGGGGCTTCGCGGGGGGCGCGGCGGGGACCAGGCTCACCGCCGGGGCGATCGGATTCAGTACCGGCCGAGCCGCCTGGTTCAGCAGGACCCTAACGTCGCCGCCGACGATCGCGACGACATCGGGCGTTCCATTGCCGTCCAGGTCAGCGACCCGAACCGGTGCGTAGTTGAAGCGTTCGCCGCTGTAGAGCGGCAGTTCCTGTGGGGCGGCGAGGTGGCCCGTTCCGTCGCCGGTCTGGAAGAACACGCCACCTATCCCGCCGGTCGCGGCGCTGTAATGAAAGTCGGTTCCCACCACGTCGCTGTGACCGTCGAGGTCGAAGTCACCAGTGGCGATGCCCTCGACGCCGAGCTCCGAGGGGAAGGTGGTGGCGTGTTGCGGCGGAACTCCTTCGGCGGTGTTGCCGTAAAGGACGCTGACCCGGCCGCTGGCCGGTTCTTCGGGGACGGCCCCACTGGTCCCCGCCGAGGTGAGGATGTCCGGACCGTCTCCGTTCAGGTCGCCGACCGTGATCGAGCGCCAGATGTCGGCGGGTTCCCTGCTGGTCGGTTCAGGGCCGAAGTCGCGGGTGCTCGCGTGCCAGAAGCCGCTTGGGCCCCAGGCCAACAGCCCTTCCGAGCCCCCGTAGGTGAACAGCTCGGATTCAGCCACCCGTCCCGCCACGAGCGGCGCGTACGGCTGCGTTGCTTCGTCTTCGGTGCACTGCGCCGTGCTCCAGTCGTAGCTGAGGCAGAGAAACCGCTTGAATTTGAAGCTGCCCGATTCGACCAGTCTCGTCCAGGCTGGAACCGGCGGACCCGACGGCCCGCGGAATTCGACCAAGGCAAATGCTTGATGTGACAGGGCAAGCCCGTTGAAAGAGCCGTAGTTGCTTTCCGGGAACATGGCGGGTGTGGAGAAGCCGCCGCCGCCGTCCCCGAACATCCGGCCGAGCTCGATCGTTTCGCCGCCGCCGTAGGAGCAGGAGATGACAGCGTCCAGGTGGCCGTCGGGGGCAATCGAACTGGGGGGCGCGCCGACGTCGGCGAGCTCGACCTGCTTCGTATCGCAGCCGGTCGCGTACAGGCGAGGCGAGCCGAAATGACCGTGGCCGTCGTTGAGCTGGACGCTGATACCGCCTTCGGCGTAGGCGGTCACGATGTCCGGTCCGTTCACCCCATCGACGTCGCCCACGGCGACGTCCTCGACTGTGGTCGCAGCCGGTTCCAACGTCGTCGTCTGGAAGGCCACTTCGGCCTTCGCCCCGGCGACCGGGAGCAGTAAAGCCGCCGCACAGGCGAGCGGAATGAGGCGCAGACGCTCCACCGCGGAGAAGATATCCGTAGGTGGCCGAAATGCAAGGGGCTCTGACGCTGTGGTCATTTCCTCGACCAGTACCTCGTCCGGGAAGCGGATGGACGGGTGGCGAGTCGCCACACGGCAACGGGTCCGGCAGCAGAAGGCCCCCGCGCGGGCAGGGGCCCCAACTGCTCTCGCCGTGGGCTGCAGCCGGGCTATGCCGCCCAGCCACATCCCATTTCGAACGCTTCCTGGTACCTGTCGTTGGCGGCTTCCCGGAACGTTTCCACGCCGACCTTGCTGCCGCTTTCGTGGGCCGCAGCAAGTTCCCTGACGTCGGCGTTGTAGATCGTCGCAAGGCTGCCGCACTCGTCGGTGACGGGCGCCTTATTCGCCTGCTGCTTGGCGTAAGCGTTGCGGTAGGGGTCGATTTTCGCCGCCTGTGATACGGCCGGCGCCATTGCTGTCAAGGCAACGCTGACGGATGCTGCGAGTGCGAGAATCGCGGTGCGGGTCTTGGCGGTGAGCATGCGGTTGGTCTCCTCAGTGGCGGGGGTCAGTTGATGAGACCCATCCTCACCCCGGCACCTGCGGCCGGACAGGCACCCTGGGTGGAGAATCCGCTTACCTCGGGTCAGTCGCAGCCCCTACCACGTGAATGCTCACGGACCGCCGCCCCATGGAGCAGACCTAGATCGCGCGAGCGGCTGTGCGCCGGCCCCGATCCAGTTCCTTGGAGAGCAGCCGGATTGACTTCTCCAGCTGGGCGATGGTCGCCTCCTCGACGCGGGTCACTCCTGCGGCGCGGTTCAGCCACGAGTTGATCTCGCGGTGGCCGAGCCCGTCGCGACGGTGTAACTCGCCGACGAGGCGGGTGCGCTCGCGCCGAAGCTCCGCGCGGCGCTCGAACGCCGCCATCGGAGCCGGCGGGGGCTCGGGTTCGGGAGGTGGCGCCTGCACCGAGGGAGCTTGTGCCACGGCGGGCGCTCCGAACAGCGTCATCTGCGCTGCGAACTCGGCGCTGAGGGGCACGAACTCGCTGCTCGGCGAGGGCTCGGTCGCGCGTCGCTCGGCGAGCTCGTCGAGCTCGCCTTCGGGATCCTCGCGATGCAGGACTGCCCGCAGCTCGCTTTCAACCTCCGAGGCACTACGGCGAAGAACCTGGTCGGCGGGCAGGTAGACCCAGCTCGGCTCGGGCGCCATCCCCGGGGTGGTGCGCACGAAGCGCCCCACGATCTGACGGAACAGCAGGGGGGTCTTGGCGGCCGTCGCGTAGACACCTACCCGCAACCTCGGAATGTCGACCCCCTCTGAAACCATGTTCACGGCCACGATCCAGCGGTCTCGCGAGTCGCGGAAGTCCGCGAGCTTGCGGGCGGCGTCGGCGTCGGTATGCAGAACGACCACGGGAGTCTCCCCGGTGGCGTCGTGCAGAAGCTTGGCAACCTGACGAGCGTGGGTCGCGTCGGCCGCGACGGCGAGGCCGCCAGCGCCGCGGTGCTCAGCCGAACGCAGTGACTGCAGCTTGGCATCTGCCTCTTTGAGGATTCGCGGCAGGCCGTCCGGAAGCTCGGTCGAGATAGCCGTTCGATATCGCCGGCTCGCCTCCCGTCCGCTCAGGACCGTCTCAAACGAGGATTCGATGACGTCATCGCCGCTGCGCCATGAGAGGCTGCCGTCGAAGGTCACGAACGCCACCGGGCGGCAGATGCCGTCACTGACCGCGTCCGCGTACGTGTAGGCCACATCGGGCAGCACGACGCCATCCCCGTCGTAGCTGACGCCCGGGATGGGCGTGGCGTCGGAGCGAAAGGGAGTTCCCGACAGCAGCAGCCATCGCCTGGCCCGTTGGAATGCCCTGCGAAAACTCGTGCCCCATGCAAGGTCCTCACCCAGGTGGTGCGCCTCGTCGACCACCACCAGTGTGTCCGGCGAGACCTTTGATGCCCACCCGGCAGGGTCGCTTGCGACCCGCGCGTAGGTGACCGCCACCCCATGAAAGTCCCGTGGCGGGATTGCGCTCGGCGCATCGGGTGCCAGCTGGACTCCGAGCGTTGCCGCGGCGGCGGCCCATTGACGCGTCAGTGGGGTCGTGGGGCAGAGCACGACGATTCGCCCTGCATGGCGGGCCGTCAGTAGACGCCCGGCGAGCTCCAGCGCCGGCCGTGTCTTGCCCGCGCCGGGGGCGGCCGAAATCAGGAACGGGCCGTCCTCCCAGTCAGCGAGGCGGTCCAGAGCGTCGCGCTGCCAGGCGCGCAGAGATGTGGGAGGAGACGGCGACAAAGAGCCCGGCATCCTCCGGTAAGCCACGGACAGATCGTGTCAGCGCTGTGTGCATAACGGAAACCCTCAGTCCTTGACGGTTCCGCTCCGCCCGAACCACCCGCCTCCGGCCTGCGCGCCTCAGGCGATCGAGGACACGCTCGGGGCTTGGATCTGGGAGCCGAACGGCGTGGTCGCGCTGTTGGCGGCCCGATCGGGCTGCCGAGATTCCTTTCGACACTGCTTGCCTCCTCGGTCTCCAGGCCGCCCAAGCGGGCTGCGAACGCGTGGGCGATCATTGGACGTTTAGGCCCAGCTGCCGCTGTTCAAGGCGACGGTTCGGTCAGCCGATACGGTTCCGTGAACCAACGCCTTTACCTCTTGTGGGTCCTCGCTTTGGCCGTGTTCGTGCTCCCTTCGGCGAGCGCCCAGGCGGCGCCCACGATCACGGAGTACAGCACCCATCTACCGGCGAGCGCGGCGCCCCTCGGCATTTCCACCGATGCTGAAGGTGAGCTGTGGGTGAGCGAGAACGGCGGCTCCACGGGGTTTGCCCGCATCACCGCCGCGGGCGCGATCACGAGCTACACCAAGCTGACCGGTCCGCCTCCGCGCGAGCTCACCAGAGGGATCGAAGGCGACCTCTGGTTCACCGAGAGCGAAGGCAACGCGAACATCGGCCTGCTCCTGCCGTCAACTGAGGAATACAGCGAATACTCACTTCCCTCGGGCAGCAACCCCGTCGGCATCACGCCGGGGCCCGAAGGTGATCTCTGGTTCGCAGAGGCGGGCGGCAATGCCAAGATCGGGCGGATCACCCCCCTCACGCACGAAATCACCGAATTCCCGTTGGCCGTCAAAGCCAGCAAGCCAGCCGATATCGCGCTGGGACCCGAAGGCGACCTGTGGTTCACAGAGAGTGCCAACCCCGGCGCCATCGGACGGATCGACCCGGCAACCGATCAGATCACCGAATATTCCGAAGGCCTGACCGCCAACAGCACGCCCTGGGGAATCACCAAGGGACCCGAAGGTGACATGTGGTTCACCGAGGCCGTCAACCCCGGGCGCATCGGCCGCATCGATCCTCGGACGGGAGTGATCACCGAGTTCTCTGCCGGGCTCACCGCTGGGACGCCCGTCCACATCGTGGCGGGCAGCGACGGGAATCTCTACTTCACCGAGAGCAATGGAGTTGGAGCCATCGGCCGCATAACACCGGCCGGCGCGATCACCGAGTACACCGAAGCCAGCGGGCTGACCGCGAAATCAAAACCGGGGGCAATCACCTCGGGCCCGGATGGAAACATCTGGTTCGCCGAGAGCGCCAGCCCCGCGCGAGTGGGCCGCCTGACGGTTGCTCCCAGCGTGTCCTCCCAGTCGGCGCTGCTGATCGGCTCTGAGAGCGCCCAGCTCGGCGCCGAGCTTGGAGCCAACGCCCAGAGCAGCGAATATTTCATCGAATACGGGCCCACGTCCTCCTACGGCTCAAGGACCGCCACGGCATCCGCCGGAAACGCGGCCGCTCCCGTCTCCGTCCTTGAGACCCTCTCCGGCTTGGAAGCCGGTAGCGCCTACCACTTCAGGTTCGTCGCGACCAATGCCAGCGGCACGACCTACGGTGCCGACAGCACATTCACGACTTCCGCCAAGGCGAGTGCGATCTCGCCCGTCATCACTGAAACCTCGGTCGTTGCGCTGCCGGGCGAAACGGTGCCCGAGCCGGTGATCGGACGCGTGGCAGCGCTCAGCGCCGCGTCCGGGGTCGTGCGGGTCAAGCTTCCCCACACCAACTCGTTCGTTGCGCTGCAGGGAAGCGCGGGCGTCCCTGTCGGCTCGGTGATCGAAACCAGTCACGGCGCTGTCAACCTGACCACGGCACTGGACGGAGCCGGCCACACCCAGACTGCCACCGTCTGGGGCGGTGTCTTCGAGGTCGGGCAGAAGAGCCATGGCAACGGCATGACCGAACTAATCCTGCGCGGCGCTCGACCGGTGTGTGCCCGCAAGGGCCGTGCGCAGGCCAGTGAAACGCGGCCCGCCAGACATAGGCTGTGGGCGCGCGACAACCACGGCCGATACAGCACGCACGGCGCCGACAGCGTGGCCACCGTGCTGGGCACCGAATGGGAGACGGAAGACACCTGCGCCGGGACCATCACCCGGGTCCGACGGGGCATCGTCAGCGTGCGCAGCCTCCACACCCACCGCACCGTTCGCGTCAAGGCCGGCCACAGCTTCCTGGCCCGCCGCTGAAGGCAGTCCCGTGTCGGCGCCGGCCGGGTCCGATCGACAACGGGATAGCGGGCGCCGCGGAGGTCTTCGCCGCCGCCGGTTGCTCTGTGGCGTCGCGATCCTGGCCGCCGCCGCGGGCGTCCTCGGCTTCTTGACGGGGGCCGGGACGCGTATTGAGAACACCACCGTCAACCTTCGCTTCTCACTGCGCCCGGCCGTCCGCCCCGACAACCTCCTGATCGTGGCGGTCGACGAACGGACGCTCAACGCACTGCAACTGAGGTGGCCGTTCCCGCGCTCGCTCGACGCACGGGCGGTCGAAATCCTGCATGCCGACCACGCCGGCACGATCGCCTACGACGTTCAATTCACCCAACCGACGGCCGAAGCGGAAGACGCGAAGCTCTACTCCGCGATCGCCGGCGCGCCGGGGATGGTGCTGGCGACCACCGAAATCGGGCCTCACGGCGAAACGAGCGTGCTGGGCGGGAACGCGAACCTGGCGGCGGCCGGAGCGCAGGCCGCGGCGGCCAACTTCCGGCCCGATTCCAGCGGTGTCATCCAGAAGTACTCCTACTCGGTCGGGGGCCTGAAGACGATCGCCGTCGCTGGCGCCGAACGCCAGTCGGGGCATCGCGTGGCTCCGGGGGACTTCGTTCACAACTCGGCCTGGATCGACTATCCCGGCCCACCCGGGACCATCCCCAGAGTCTCCTTTTCGGATCTGGTGAAGGGTCGCGTGGACCCGGCCCAGGTTGCGGGCAAGATAATCGTCATCGGGGCCACCAGCCCGGTCCTGCAGGACATCCATCTGACCTCGGCGAGCACGGGCACCGGCATGGCCGGCCCGGAAGTCCAGGCGGATGCGATTCTCAGTGCCCTCCACGGCAACCCGCTGCGCGAAGCGCCGGGCTGGCTGACGTTGCTCGCCATTCTGCTCGGCGGCGCCGGTACCCCACTGCTGTGCCTGTGGATGCGCCCGTTGCGCGCTTTCGTGGCGGGGCTGGCATGCGCAGGTCTCTACGGCCTGCTGGCGCAGTTCGCCTTCGATCACGACCTGATCCTGGGCGTCGTCTACCCGCTCGCTGCGGCGGTGCTGGGGATGCTCGGGGCGGTTCTGGTCTGCTTTCTGGCCGAGACCTGGGAGCGCGAGCTTGCCGAACGCTACGGGCACATGCTGGAGGCGGCCGTGGAGGATCGAACCGGGGAACTGCGCCGGACCCAGCTCGGGGTGATCCGCCGGCTCGCCCAGGCGGCAGAGCTTCGTGACGAGGACACCGGGCGCCACATCGAGCGGGTCGGCAGGATCTGCGAGCGCCTGGCCCTGGAGCTCGGCATGTCCCCCGCCGACGCTCAGCAACTGAGGATCGCAAGCGCCCTCCACGACGTGGGGAAGATCGGCGTGCCAGACCGTGTCCTGCTCAAGCGGGGCGAGCTGGAGGAGGACGAGCGGGAACTTATGCAGACCCACACCGCGACCGGCGCCCAGCTGCTCGCGGGCTCCAACTCGCCGGTGCTCCAGTTGGCGGAGATCGTCGCGCGCACCCATCACGAGTGGTGGGACGGCAGCGGCTATCCCTGTGGTCTGCGCGGCGAGGAGATCCCGCTCGGCGGCCGCATCTGCGCCGTCGCCGACGTGTTCGACGCGCTCTCATCCCCACGCCACTACAAGGACTCATGGTCCTTTGCCAGCGTCGTCACAGAGATTCTCGGCGGACGCGGGACGCACTTCGATCCGCGCGTCGTGGACGCCTTCATGCTGATCAGCGGAGAGCTCGAGCACGAGCACGATCTCGCGGCGTCGGAAATGCTGTTCGGCGATGACGACCCCTTCACCAAAGGGGACTCCAGGGACAAGTCCCACCAAGGCGCGGCGCGCGAAAGCCTGCACGACTCCAACACGCACGCCGGCTCGCCCCGATAGGTCGCGCGGAGGCAGGCGGCGAGATCGCCGCACCTGCTGAGGCCCCGGGCTTGTGTGGCGCGCAACAATGTCGGTGTGGCAAGCGCCGCAGCCTCTTCGTCGGCATCGGAGATCCAGCTCCTGGATGCCTACTGGCGCGCGGCGAACTACCTCTCAGTCGGGCAGATCTACCTGCAGGCCAACCCGTTGCTCCGCGAGCCCCTGAAGCTCGAGCACACGAAGGCTCGGCTGCTCGGCCACTGGGGGACGACACCGGGCCTGAACTTCGTCTACGCACATCTCAACCGCCTGATCCGCGCACGAGACCTGAACGTCATCTACGTGACGGGACCCGGGCACGGCGGCCCGGGCATGGTGGCGAATGTCTACCTGGAGGGCACCTACACAGAGGTCTATCCGCACATCGGTCACGACGAGGAGGGCCTGCGCCGGCTGTTCCGGCAGTTCTCCTTTCCCGGCGGCATCCCAAGCCATGTCGCCCCCGAGACGCCGGGTTCCATCAATGAGGGAGGCGAGCTCGGCTATTCGCTCGCCCACGCCTTCGGCGCGGCCTTCGACAACCCCGACCTGCTGGTCTGCTGCGTCATCGGGGACGGTGAGGCGGAGACCGGCCCGCTGGCCACCAGCTGGCATTCCAACAAGTTCCTCAACCCCAGGTGCGACGGGGCCGTCCTGCCGATCCTCCATCTGAACGGCTACAAGATCGCCAACCCCACGGTGCTGGCGCGGATTCCACAATCGGAGCTACGGAGTCTGATGGAGGGCTACGGCTACGCGCCGCGCTTCGTCGTGGGGGACGACCCGACCCGGATGCACCACGAGATGGCACTGGTCCTCGACGAGGTCGCCGAGGAGATCGCCGAGATCCAGCGGCGCGCCCGCGAGGACGGCGAGCTGGAGCGGCCGCAGTGGCCGATGATCGTGCTGCTGACACCCAAGGGCTGGACGGGGCCGAAGGAGGTCGACGGCCTGCCCGCCGAGGGAACGTTTCGCTCGCACCAGGTGCCGCTGGCCGACCTCGCCGGCAACCCGGCCCATCTCGCGCAACTCGAGGAATGGCTGCGCTCCTACCGCCCCGAGGAGCTCTTCGACCAGGAGGGCGCACTGATCGGCGAGCTGGCGGCCCTCGCGCCGGAGGGGGAGCGGCGAATGGGGGCCAACCCGCATGCCAACGGAGGCCTGTTGCTGCGGGCGCTCGAGCTGCCGGACTTCCGCGACTACGCCGTCGAGGTCGAGCAGCCGACAGCGAGCATCGCCGAGGCGACGCGCGTCCTCGGCGGCTTTCTGCGTGATGTGATCCGCGCCAATCCGGAAACGTTCCGCCTGATGGGTCCCGACGAGACCGCATCCAACCGCCTGGGCGATGTCTTCGAGGTGACCAATCGCGTATGGGAGGCGGAGCTGCTACCCGGCGACGATCACCTGGCACCGGAGGGCCGCGTCATGGAGGTGCTCTCCGAGCATCTCTGCGAGGGCTGGCTGGAGGGCTATCTGCTGACCGGCCGCCACGGAATTTTCAACTGCTACGAGGCGTTCATTCACATCATCGACGCGATGTTCAACCAGCACGCCAAGTGGCTGAAGGTCACCGGCGACATCCCCTGGCGGCGCCCGATCGCCTCGCTGAACTATCTGCTCTCCTCCCATGTCTGGCGCCAGGACCACAACGGCTTCTCCCATCAGGACCCCGGCTTCATCGACCACGTGGTCAACAAGAAGGCCGAGATCGTCCGCGTCTACCTGCCCCCCGACGCGAACTGCCTGCTCTCGGTGGCCGATCACTGCCTGCGCAGCCGCGACTACGTCAACGTGATCGTCGCGGGCAAGCAGCCGACGCTCAACTATCTGACGATGGACGAGGCGATCGACCACTGCACCCGCGGCATCGGCATCTGGGACTGGGCGTCAAACGACGAGGCGGGCGAGCCCGACGTGGTCCTGGGCTGCGCCGGAGACGTGCCGACGCTCGAGACGATCGCCGCCGCCGGGCTGCTGCGCGAGCACATTCCCGAGCTGAAGGTGAGGGTCGTAAACGTCGTTGACCTGATGCGCCTGCAGCCCGACAGCGAGCATCCCCACGGCCTCTCCGATCGCGAGTTCGACGCGATCTTCACAACCGGCCAGCCCGTGATCTTCGCCTTCCATGGCTATCCGCTGCTGATCCATCGCCTCACCTACCGCCGCACCAACCACCACCAGATGCATGTCCGCGGCTACAAGGAGGAGGGCACCACGACGACACCCTTCGACATGGTCATGCTCAATGACCTGGACCGCTTCCACCTTGTGATGGACGTCATCGATCGTGTCCCGGGGCTCGGCGAGCGGGCCGCGCATGTCCGCCAGCACATGACAGACGAGCGGCTGCGACACAGGGCATACACGCGCGAACACGGGACGGACTCTCCCGACGTCATCGACTGGCGCTGGCCGCCACCAAGCGGGCACGGGCAGGACCCACCGGCCTGAGGGCCCTGGATGCGGGTACTGGCCGTAAATGCCGGATCGAGCAGCCTCAAGCTGACGCTGTTCGGCGAGGAGCAGCAGACGATCGCCCGGTGCGAGCTGGATGCGCCCGCCGGCGAGGTCGACGAGGCGGAGCTCCGCGGCGCTCTGGACTCCCCCCTGGGTGAAGCCGAGGCTGTCGGTCACCGGATCGTCCACGGCGGGGAACGTTTCTCCGGGCCGGTGCTCCTCGACGAGAATGTGGAGCAGGCGCTGCGCGAGCTCACCGACCTGGCGCCGCTACACCAACCCAAGTCGCTCGCCGCCCTGGACGCCGTCTCGCGCGCGCTCGGGCACCTGCCGGCCGTCGCCTGCTTTGACACGGCCTTTCACCAGACGATCGGACCCGCCGCCAGCACCTACGCGCTGCCCTCGGGCTGGAACAAGCGGTGGGGCCTGCGCCGCTACGGCTTTCACGGGCTCTCGCACGGCTGGATCGCCGAGCGTGTGCCCCAGCTGCTGGAGCGCCCGGGCGAGGGATTGAGGATCGTCAGCTGCCATCTGGGCGCCGGAGCATCCCTGTGCGCGATCGCGGACGGGCGCTCGGTGGACACAACAATGGGATTCACGCCGCTGGAGGGCCTCGTCATGGCGACCCGCTCTGGCAGCGTCGACCCGGGGCTGTTGCTCTGGCTGCTCGAGCACCGGCAGATGCCCATCTCGGAGCTCGCCGACGCGCTCGAGCATCGTTCGGGGATGCTCGGCCTGAGCGGGAGCGCCGACATGCACGAGATCCTCGACCGTGCCGCCGCCGGAGAGGAGACGGCCCGCGCGGCGATCGAGGTCTACGGCCATCGGTTGCGCGCGGGGATCGCTGCGATGGCTGCGGCGCTCGGGGGAATCGACGCGCTCGTCTTCACGGGCGGCGTTGGAGAGCATGCGCCGGAGGTGCGCTCGCTCGCAGCCCGGAAGCTCCGCTTTCTCGGTGTGAGCATCGATGAGTCGCGCAACAGAAGCGCCGCCGGCGACTGTGAGATCGGCGCGGAGGGGGCCGATGTCCGAGCCCTCGTGATCACTGCCCGCGAGGACCGGGAGATCGCCCGCCAGGTGCGCTCGGTGCTGTAGGGCCCCGGCTGGCCGGGCCCGTCGGGGTTGGATCCGGTGACGGGCCGCCTGCGGGATGAGAGTGGTGCTGCGTGAGCCAGGAGGCGGTCGGAGATCTCCCGACGCGCCCGCCGCGACCACGCGAGGGAGCCTTACATGCGTGGCAAAGCGGCGGGCGAGTGCCGGGATGAGCCGTGGAGAACCACGCCGGTTCGGACTGCGGGCCGGGTGGCTCTGCTGCCTCCACACGGGCGGCCCGTGCGCTCGCGAACGAGGCCGGCCCGGCCCCGGAGCGGCATCGGGGCACGCTCTACGACGTCGGCTCCCGGCGCGGAGTTGGGCAGCGCAAGGCGTCGGCTCCGGAGTCGAGCTCCGCCTGCTCTGTCTCCTGCGCGAGCACCTGCCAGCCTTCGATGAAGTGCGCCCGGGCCTCCGGGGAGAGGCGCGCCAGCGTCGCACGGACGGGCGCGAAGGCGCTGTCCAGCCACGCCGGCAGGTCACTGGTGTACTCCTCGGCGAGGCCGACGATCGTCCGTCGCCGATCACGTTGGTCCTCGGTCCGGCTGAGCAGCCCGGCGCGGCTCAGCTCACCGACCATCGTACTGGTGGTCGAAAGCTGCAGCCCGAGATGCTCGGAGAGTTCGGTGACTCCAAGTGGCCCCGTGAGCGCCAGCGTCACGATCGTTGAGATGTGCCGAGGCCCCAGCCCGGCCGCCTCGAACATCTCGCGCAGGCCCGCCGGGGGAGGCCCGATCGACTTCATGCGCCGGATCGTCGGCCAGAACAGCATCACGAACGTCGTCAGCTCCTCCTCGACCGCGCTCGAGGCTGACGCTGTTTCTGGGAGTGGTCCCGGCATCAAGGTGTGCGCTGTTACAGTACTTCGAACTACGAACAATTCCATGTAAGGATTGTTCCAAAGTCAGAATCATCATAGCGTTGAGGAGCTCCATGACCCCCCAGGCGGAAGCGCACGGCAAACTCGGAGCGGTAGCCCGCGCAGGCAGCTGGGCCGGGGCCCATCGGCGGATCGTGCTGATCGGCTGGGTCGTCCTGCTGGTGGGCTCGCTGGGCATATCCGGCGCGGTTGGCACCAACTACAGCAGCAACTTCTCACTGCCGGGAACCGAGTCCCAGCGGGCCGCCGACCTTTTGAAAAAGGACTTCCCGGCTCAATCGGGTGACACCGATCAGATCGTCCTCTATACGCCCGGTGGGCCGATCACCGCCCCGGCGACGCGGACCACGGTCGAAGCGATGCTGCACAAGGTTTCCCGCCTGCCTCATGTGAGCGGCGTCCTCAGCCCGTTTTCGAGGACCGGCGTGCACTCCATCTCCGCTGACGGGAAGATCGCCTTCGCGACCGTCAACTTCGACGAACGGGCCAACCTGCTGCCGAAAGGCTCCATCGAAGCCGTCATCTCGACGGCTGAGGCCGCCCGCTCGTCCGGACTGCAGGTGCAGCTGGGCGGCCAGGCCATCGAACAGACCAAGAAGCCCTCGCTCGGGGCCGCCACGGGCATCGGACTGCTGGCAGCCATCGTCATCCTGCTGATCACCTTCGGCTCGGCGATCGCGATGGGACTGCCGATTGCGACGGCACTGCTGGGCCTCGGTACGGGCATCGGCCTGGCGGGTCTCGCCTCCCAGCTGATCGGCGTGCCCGACTTCGCGATCGAGCTCGCGGCAATGATCGGCCTGGGGGTGGGGATCGACTATGCCCTGTTCATCATCACCCGCTTCCGCGAGAACTACCGCTCGGGCATCGAGCTTCAGGTGGCGATCGACGATGCGATGGACTCGGCCGGGCGCGCCGTCCTGTTCGCCGGGATCACCGTCATCATCGCGTTGCTCGGTCAGTTCCTGCTCGGGGTCAGCTTCCTCTACGGCCTCGCCGTCGCATCGGCGCTGGCCGTGCTGATGACGATGATCGCCGCCCTCACCTTCCTCCCGGCGGTCCTCGCCCGGATCGGTCCGCGGGTCGGCCGCCCGGGTCGCCGCGCCCGCCGCAAGCCGGCCGCCGAGCAGTCGGAAGGCAAGGGCCTCTGGGCCTCCTGGGCGGCTGTGATCGAGCGCCACCCGTGGCCCCCGGCGATCGCCGGCCTCGCCATCATGCTCGTACTGGCCGCCCCGGTTCTGGCCCTGCGGCTCGGCAACAGCGACGCAGGCAACAACCCGCCGAGCGACACAACGCGGCAGGCCTACGATCTGATCGCCAGGGGCTTCGGACCTGGCTCCAACGGGCCGCTGCTCGTGGTTGCCAGCCTCCCCCAGGGTGGGCCGAGCGCCTCGCTGGCGAGTGCAACGGCGGTGCTGAAGGCGACCCCCGATGTCGCATCGGTCTCCCCACCGCGCCTGAGCCCCAACGGTCGGACAGCCGTCATAAGCGTCTACCCGCAGAGCTCGCCGCAGTCGCTTGCGACCAGCGAACTGGTGACCTCCCTTCGCAGGCACGGGCTGCCGCCGGTGGAGCGGAGCACCGGCGCGACGCTGCTCGTCGGGGGTCCCGAGGCGACCACGATCGACTTCACGGGTGTGCTTTCGAACAAGCTCCCGTTGTTCATCGGCATCGTCGTCCTGCTGTCGGCGCTGCTGCTGCTGATCGTCTTCCGTTCGCTGGTAATTCCCCTGCAGGCGGCGGTCATGAACCTGCTCTCGATCGGCGCTTCCTTGGGGGTGGTCGTGGCGATTTTCCAGTGGGGCTGGTTGGGAAGCCTCTTCAACGTCCAGGGCGGCCCGATCGCGGCGTTCATACCGGTGATGCTGTTCGCGATCGTCTTCGGCCTGTCCATGGACTACGAGGTCTTCCTCGTCTCGCGCATCCATGAGGAGTGGGGGCGCAGCCGCGATGCCTCGCTTGCGGTCACGAGGGGTCTGGCCACGACAGGCCGTGTAATCACGGCGGCCGCCACGATCATGATCTGCGTCTTCGCCTCGTTCTCCCTGGGCGACGAACGGGTGCTGAAGCTGTTCGGCCTGAGCCTCGCGACGGCCGTGTTCCTCGACGCCTTCGTCGTTCGCAGCCTGCTGCTCCCCGCCGCACTCCAGCTGCTGGGGCGTAGAACCTGGGCATTCCCGTCATGGCTGGAGAGGCGTCTGCCGCGGCTAGCCATCGAGCGGGCCCCCGATTCGCGCGCCGCGGGCGCCGAGCCGGCCTTCGAGGGCACCTGATCACGAGGCCAAAAGCGGACCGTGGTCCGCTTTTGCTAGCGTGCGACATCACGCGGACCGCGGTCCGACCCTCAACAAAGGGAGTCCGAGATGTCGATGTTCCGTCTCAATGCCAGCATCCGCAGTGAGGGCTCGCACAGCCGGGCGATCGCCGACATCGTCGAGGCCGAGTGGCGCGAGGCCCACCCGGGCCAGGCCGTCGTGACCAGAGAGATCGGGACCTCGCCGCTGCCCTCCTCGGCCTGGGCGAACGCGGTCTTCGCCGGCGCCACGCCCCAGGAGAGCCGCTCCGCCGAGCAGCAGCAGGCGGTCGCGCTTGCTGGCAGCCTGGTTGACGAGCTGGAGGCGGCCGACGTCCTGCTGTTCGCCGTCCCCCTTTACAACTTCGGGGTCTCCCAGCATTTCAAGACCTACGTCGACCTCGTCGTCACCGACTCTCGTCTGGCCGCCGGATCGGAGCCCGCGATCGCGGGCAAGCCGGCCGTGCTCGTGACGGTCCGCGGCGGGGCCTACGGCGCGGGGACGCCGCGTGAGGGATGGGATCATGCGACGGGCTGGATGCGTCGCGTCATGGAGGACGTCTGGAAGCTCGAGCTCGAGGTCGTTGAGACGGAGTTCACGCTCGTGGGCGAGAACCCCGCTCTGGACCAGTTCAAGGAGATGAGCGCCCAGATGCGACGCGACGCCGAAGCACTGGCTCACGCCCACGGGCGCTCACTTACGCTGGCTCGCGCGGCCTAGCTCCCGGGCGAGAGCCCGTCCGCGCGATACTCGAGGGATGGCGTCGTTTCCCGAGGAGATCCCGGGGCCCGGGTTCATGTTGCGTCGATGGCGGCTCTCCGACCTGGAAGCGCTGCACCGCGCCATTACGGACAGCGCCGCGCATCTGACGCCCTGGCTCCGGTTCATGCAGCGCCCCCAGACACTCGAGGCGCACCGTCAGAAAATCGCCGACTGGTCAGATGCCTTCGACCGAGGCGGCGATGCCGAGTACGGGGTCTTCATCGACGGAGCCGTGGCGGGGGCGGTAAGTCTGCTTCAGCGCCGAGGGCCGGGCATCGTCGAGATCGGCTATTGGATCCACGCCGACTGGCTCAGGCGGGGGCTGGCGCTGGAGGCCTCCCGCCTGCTGGTGGCGGTTGCCTTCGCCCTGCCATCCACCGAGACGGTCGAGATTCACCACGATGGCGCCAATGCCGCCAGCGAAAAGATTCCGCAGCGGCTGGGCTTCCGGCGTGCCGAGCAGGTGCCCGTCCAGGCGTCAGCGCCGCTTGAGACGGGTGTCGATCAGGTCTGGCGGCTGCGACGGGGCGAGCTCGGCTCCGTCGACACCGCCTAGCAGGGCTCGCCGGGTCCGAATGCTTACCGGACGCGTCAAGCCGGTCAGACTGCGCGCCAAATTGGCCACCACGCGTCGTCATCGCCCAGGAACGGGTAGTCCACCTCTTCAGGAGCTGTCCCCGTCGTCTGCGCACGAGGCGCAGGTATGTCGAGCACAGGAGGACGTACGTGATCAGTACCGAGCCGAGGTCCGAAACGCCCCGTTTTCAAGCGCGCCGGCCGGCCACCGAGAGCCCACCGGTGTGGGATGAGGGCTCTTCGCTTGCGATCCGCTGGCGACTGCGCAGGGAGCCATGGGCCGGCGCGGAGGTGAGGCGCCGGCTGGTGCTGGCGACGAAGGGGCTGCTCAACGCCGATGAGCAGGACCTGTTGCGACTGCTGGTCACCGAGCTGATCAACAACTCGGTCCAGCACGCGGGCTCCGACGCTGGGACCCATCTCGTGGTGGACGTCTCGATCGCGGGGACACAGCTCCGTGCCGGCGTCTGCGACGGCGGCCCCGGCTTTGACGTTGGCGCCGCCGTACCCCGACCCACCGGAGCCTCGCCACTGCGCGGCCTGCAGCTCGTGGAGCGGCTGGCAGCCCGATGGGGGACATGCGCCGAAGGCGGCAGCTGCGTCTGGTTCGAGCTCGAACAGGGCTAGTAGCCCGGCTCAGCCGATCAGCACTGGCAGCGGCAGGCTATAAGTGGTGAAGCCGCGCCTGGCCGTCCCGGCGTTGGCGGCCACCTTCGTTTTCAGCGTATAGATCCCCGCCTTGGCGGCCGCGGGGACGGTCAGGGTGATGTCGAAGCGCCCGTTGTGCGAAGGCGTGAAGGTCCTGGTGACTGTGGTCTTGCCGCATTCGAGCTGCTGTTCGACGATCACCGGAGTCACGGGCTTGGTCAGGGGCAGCTCGACACGTCCTTTGAGGATCACCGAGTGGCCATTCGAGGTGGGCGGTTCCAGCTGCAGGCGCCGGGTCAACTTCAGGTGCAGCGAGCGGAGCTTGCCGATCTCGGCGCTGTAGCGCGTCGTCAGGGCGTCGCGGATCTTCCTGGGCGGCAGCGGGGCCGTCGCCGTGAACGATCCATCGGCCGTCACCTTGGCGTGAGCCACGGTCTTCTTTTCGTTGAACAGGAAGCTGACCGTCCTACCGGCATACCCCGCGGCGGCGCTGCCGCGCAACAGCACGCGGCTGCCGTGGATGTAGGCATCGTTGAGCACCAGTGGGCTCGAGGAGCAGCCATGGAGCAGGGCGGCGACAGCACTCGGCGTCGAGGCGACTCCGGGCGTCGGGGTGAGGGGAGCCGGAGTCGCAAGCGCCGCCGGCAGATGCCCGCGCAGCGTCAGGCCGTCCGATTCGTATTCGGGCATGTACAGCGCGGCGCTGGCGCCGGTGAACGATGCGAATGTGCCCGACCGCGAGTTGGCGCCCTCAACGACCTTGAACGTCTGCCCTTCGGCGGGGCTGAACCCTGCTTCATCGGTGGCTTGGAGGGTGCCCGCGAACTGGGCGCCCCCGCTGATCAGGAGCTGGTCGAACCCGGACCCCGGCGTGGCCCCGGCGATTCCGAAGGCCAGCGAGCCGCCTTCCTGATCATAGGCGCCCAACACAGTCATCCGGCCACGGGGCCCGGGGGCGACGGTGCCCGTGATCACGTTGAGCGGGCCGTTGACAGTGCCGGTCCCGGCCAGTGTGCCTCCGCTGAGGGTCACCGGGGAAGGTTCGGCGGCCGGGCCGCCGATGGCGCCTTCGTCCTGGAGCACGCCGCCCTTCAGTTCGATGGCTCCGCTTTCGAGTTTCGTCCCAGCCGCAACCGTCGTCTGCCCCCCGGTCAGTACGAGCGGGTCGCCGCCGAAGCCGTAGCTCGGCCCGGAGTTGGCCGCCACGCCCGCCGCGGTGAAGGTCGTAGCGTCAGCGCGGGAGGGGTCGATCGACACACCCGGGGCGAAGCTGATCGTGCTCGTCGTCGTGATCGGGCCGCGGGCGTTGAATTCCGGGTTGTCGATGGTGATCGGGCTCTCGGTCGAGATCGAGCTGCCGGGGTCAACTTCCACCTGGCTGCCTCCACCGATCATCAGGGTGCTGCCAGGGCCCTGGGTCAGCTCGATGCCTCCTTCTTCGCCTTCGAGTTTCCCCGGAGCGTCCACGATCGCCCCGTCGACGTGAAATATCCGGGTGCCGCCGAACTCCTTGAGGTCGACCTGTTCCTCGAGCGTCAGCGAACCCGTGAGGTCCGATTCCCCAGGACCAAAGATGAAGATCCCGTTTCGTCCTCCGAGTACGAGGCTCCCGCCCTGGATCGCCCCAACTTCGCCGCCGCCGATGTTTGCCGGTTCGGTCACGAGCACCGTCCTTCCGGGTTCCCAGCAGGCGACGTCGGATGGACCAGGCTTTTTGCCTGTCGACCAGTTGGAGGCTTTCGACCACTGGCCTTCGTTTTCCCCGATAAATTCGTCCGTGCAGCTCGCCGCGGCCGCGGAAGAGGCGAACACCAGCCCGAGCGCCACGGCCAACCCGGCGAGCTTGAGCGAGCGCATTGACACGACATTACATCGCGTGCACCCGGGGGGAAGACGGATGTTCGAGGGTGGGCGCGGTCCCTGCTGCCGCGGCGGGGCTCGCCGGCGCCGTTGAGCTAGCGTCCTGGCATGCGCAAGCTTCAGAGCCAGGGCGTGCACCACATCACCCTCGTCGGCGCCGGCCGTCAGGGGACGATCGAGTTCTGGGAGGGGGTGCTGGGGATGCCGTTCGTCTTCGAGCAGCCCAACCTGGACAACCCCTCGGAGAGCCATCTCTATTTTGACCCGGGCGACGGGCGGCTGATCACCGTTTTCACCAACGAGGAGCGCCACGGCGACCCGGACAGGACCCCCACAGATCCCGGCTGTGTGCACCACCTCGCCTTCTCGGTCTCGCAGGCCACCTTCGCCCAGGCGCTCGAGCGGCTCGACGAGCGCTCGATCGCCCACAGCGGCGTCAAGGACCGCGGCTTCATGGACTCGATCTACTTCGAGGACCCGCTCGGCCTGCTGATCGAGCTGGCCGCATACCGCTTCGAGCCGCCCGCCGGGCACACCCATGCCGAGGTCCTGCTCGAGGCGCACCGGATCCGCGTGCAACGCGGGGACTACAACATCGCCCCCGTGCACCTCGCCGATGCCATCGAGGTTCTGATCACCCGCTCGCGCGCCTCGCTGTCCGAGGACCGGTCTCCCAAGAATCCCTACTAGGCGACGCTGCGTCCGAGCCTGCCGCCCTGCTCGGGACTCCTGGGCGGGCCGGCCATCGTGAACCAAACGGTCTTGCCCGCCGGAGCGGGCTCGATGCCCCAGGACGCCGATAGGGCTTCGACGATCCGCAGGCCACGGCCGCGAGGCTCACGCGGAGTGGGCGAACGCAGGGTCGGCTCGCCGGTGCCGCAGTCGCGCACCTCGACCCGCAGTGAGCCGGCCGAGCCGCCGATCGTGATCTCAAAGGCCGAGTGGGCATGCTGCACCGAGTTGGTGGCCAGCTCGGAGACCATCAGCTCGGCGGCCTCGATCGTCTCGGCCGGGCCGTCGCCGAGGGCCTCACGGACGAACCGGCGAGCCTGGCCGATCGACTCCGGGCGGCGCGGAAAGCGGCGCTGCTTGCTCATGGCTCCACCTGTAGGACGCTGGTGAGACCGGTGATCTCAATGACCCGCCGGACGATCGGCGACGGGTCTCGGATCTCCACCGTCTGGACCTCCCCGGCGAGGCGCACGAGCACCGAGATTCCGGCGCTGTCCATGAAGCGAAGCCCGCTCAGGTCGAAGACCACCCGCTCGGGCCCCGCCTCCATGACCGAGGCCACGGCGGCCTCGAGCTGCTCGACGTTGGAACTGTCCAGTTCGCCGGCCAAGGTCAGCCTCGGAGGCACCGCACCGGCACCCTCGGCACCGATGCTCAGCTCAACCGCGTCTTCCTCTAGCTCTGCCATTGGATCCCCACGATTGCCGTATCGTCATGATGGCCATCCGACGCGAGCCGTCCAGGAAGCGTTGCAATCAACTCGTCGAGGCCCATGCCTGGCTCTGCGGCCGCATCGCGCAGTCGCTGCAGCCCGATATCGATCACCTCTGCGCGCCGCTCAACCAAACCGTCCGTGAAAGCTACCAGCGTCGTCCTCGGCCCAACCTGGACGGAGGCTTCCTCGTAGCCCGTCTCACGCGCCACGCCGATCGGCGCGCTCGCCGTCAGTTCGAGGTAGTGGGCCCCGTCGTCATCTAGCAGCAGCGGCGGCAGGTGGCCCGCGCTGGCCGCCGAGAGGGTGTGCTCGTTCACGTCGATCAACACACACAGCACGGTGGCGAAGTAGTCATGGCGTGAGCTGTTGACGTAGCGCGACAGTCGCTCGAGGATCAGCGCCGGATGGGGGTTGTGAGCCGCATAGGCGAGCGTCGCGTGGCGCAGGGAGGCCATCGTCGTCGCGGCGCGCAGTCCATGGCCGGAGACGTCGCCGATGACCAGCAGCGCGCGGCCCTCGCCGGCGGCGATCAGGTCATACCAGTCTCCACCCACCTCCACGCCTGCACCCGCGGACACATAGCGGGCACTGACGTTGAGGCCTTCGAACTTCGGCAGGGTGTCCGGCAGCAGGGCGTGCTGGAGCGTCTGGGCGATCGAGCGCTGCTCGTCATACATGTGCTCGGTCTCGGCGGCCAGGCGGTCGAGGACGCCGGCCAGCTGCTCGGCGCGTTGGCGCCCCCGCACGAGGCGGTCGGCTATCAGTGCCGCAGTCACCGACAGGAGCAGGCCAAAGAGGCCGACGATCCAGGGGAGGATCTGGAAGAAGGTGCCGCCCAGGCTGTCCCTGGGCGTAACCACGAGCGTCAGCTGCTGATCGCCGAAGGGCACCGTGCTGGAGGAGTGACGGGTCGTGATCGGCAGCTGCTTGAGGCTCGTAACGAGCAGGTTGGCGGGGGTGACCGAGCGACCCAGGTAGATCGCGTAATTGAGGTCGGAGAAGGCCGTGTTTGACTCCAGGCGCGAGCGCCGATCGGAGGGGAGCGCGGTTTCCGCGTAGGCCACGAACCCGTGTCCGGCGTTGGCTGCCGTATACGCGTAACCCACTCCCGGACGCGTTGAGGCGAGCAGTCCGAGCACGCTCATCGTGTGGCTCTTGGCGGCTCGTGCGAACAGGTCCCGGGCATGGGCGAGGCTCAGCTGCGGCACTCCTCCAACAACCACCATCGGTCGCGGATTGGTGACCCCCAGCCGCCACAGAGACTCCGAGCTGAATTGCCTGCCCGGGCCAACTTCGGATTGCACCAGTGCCCTGAAGCGGGCGCTATCGCCGTTGGTCGCATCGGCCAGCTCGGCGGCCGAGGCGAGCTCGGTCTGTTTCGGAGCGGTCGACGCCGAGAGCACCAGTCCGACCTCGCGCCCGCGCAGCCCCAGCAGACGATCCTCGTTGCGGTTATAGAGCACCAGCGTCGTGACGGCCAGGGCGACCGTCACGACCAGCCCTGTGGCGAGCGCCACCAGAGCCACCGGTGAAGGCCGCCGAGCGCTTTCGACCGGTACCCCGCGCGAGTCCATGGCCGCAGAAGCTTAGCCGCGGCACATTCTGGTGCTGCACGGTTTCGTTCCGTCCCTGGCGGGCGCACGCGCCCCGATGCCTGGAGGACCCGTCAGAGGCGGAAGCTCAGGCGGTGTGTCCGGTAGGGATTCCAAGCGGGGACGCGTATTCCAGGCCCTGCACGGAGGGGCTGAGCGATGCTCGGTGGCGGGCTTCGCGGCGCAGCCGGGCGATCCCCCGAAGGTCCTCGAGGGCCGTGTGGAGGATGGCCACCCGCGAGTCGGGGTCGTCGACCCACCGGACGGGCACCTCATGGATCGCCAGGCGGTTGCGACGGGCGAGGTAGAGCAGCTCGGTGTCAAAGAACCAGCCGTCGTCGCGCACCTCGCCCAGCAACGGGGCTATTGCCTCGCGCCTGGCCGCCTTGAAGCCGCACTGAGCATCTGAGATGCCGAGTCCGAGGAGGCTGCGCAGCAGGATGTTGTAGCAGCGGGAGATCGTCTCGCGCTTGAGGCCCCGGGTCACCTGAGCGCCGGGCGCCAGACGCGAGCCGATTGCGACGTCGCTGCGGTTTTCAAGCAGTGGTAGCACCAGCTCCGGCAGGCAGTGCAGGTCGGTCGAGAGGTCGATGTCCATGTAGCCGACCACCTCGGCGCGGCTCGCGCTCCATGCGGCCCGCAGCGCGTTGCCGCGGCCCTTCAGGTCGAGGTGTAGCACCTCCACCGACTCGAGCTCCTCGGCCAGCCGGCGCGCGCAGTCGAGCGTCCCGTCGATGCTGGCGTTGTCCGCGACAGTGATCCGGAAGGAGCACGGCAGGTTGCGCTCCAGGTAGTCGTGCAGCGTCCGGAGGCTCGACGCGAGGACGTGCCCCTCGTTGTAGACGGGCAGCACCAGCTCGAGGGTCGGCGGCGCGGTTTCAGCCAGCGGAGTCGGGGTGTCTCGGTGCGGCGATGGGAGTGGGATGTCAGTGAGGGGCGTCATGTCCCCAAGCTTCGGACATTCACCTTTTGCGGCGCTGAATGAGACCTGAGAGCTTGCTGAGAGGCTTGGGCCGGCCGGCCTGCGGCCCGGCGCCCTTCAGGCGGCGTCCGGCCAAACGGCGGCGCCAGGCTCGCCATCGCCATCCCCCGGCTTGGGGCCGCCGATGGCGATCAGCTCGAGGCCCTCGGGTCCCGCCTCGAAGGCCCTGACGACCTCGGGGGCGACGCGCAGCACGTCCCACTGCCGAAGCTCCCTGAGCTCGCCGTCCAGCAGCACGCGGCCCGAGCCCGACACGACGACGTAGGCCTCCTCCTGCTCGCGGTGGCTGTGAGCAGTCGGGCTGCGCAGGTCCGGCTTGTAGCTGAACAGGCTCACGCCGAGGTCTCGCGAATCGAGCTTGCTGCGTCCGAAGCGCCCTTCGATACCGGGTGCTCGCTCGCCGACGACGTCATCCAGTTCGCGCAGGTTCAAGATCGTGAAGCTGGACATGGGGCTCTCCTTGGTCGGCGGCGGTTTCGCTTGGGAGGCAAGCCTATTCGCGGGGAGCGCGCAACGGCGATTCGTGCCGATCCTGGGTCTCGATTACGGCTCCGTCATCAAGGGCTCGGGGACGATCGCCGCCCGGGCTCGGGCACATACCGGCGGTTCCCAGCAGTATGAGGGCGGTCCCGTCGGGGCCTGGGAGGACATCGATCGCCGGCCCCAATCCGAATGAGGACGATCCGGTGTGTATCCAACCCGGCTCGATCCCGCGGAGTGCCTCGAGGAGGCCGTCGAGCCAGGCGTCGAGCGTGGCGGATCCACGCGGCGCCGGCGCCCTGATCACATAACCCTCCAGGCCCTCTGGGCCGGCGGCTCTGGCGAAGGCGCACAGCGAGGGGGCAAGCACCGTGGCCTGCTCGGATGCATCCGCGGCCAGATCCAGCTCAGGCGATCCCCACAGCTTCCTCTCCGGCCCCTCGGTCACGAGTGCCAGGACGGGCGCCGTGCTCGGGTCGTACCCCCCGCGGGAAAAGCGCTTCATGTCGCGACCTCGGATGACGGTGATCTTCGCCCGCACGGCTGCCGCGAGATCGACTCCGAGGGCGCCAGCGAGCAGCTCCAGTTGCGTGTGAAAATGGCCGACCGCATCCGTCAGCGACGGCAGCCTGTCGCCCGTACGGGGCGTCTTGGGGCCGTCGTAGTAGTTGATGACCCTTCCGATCGGCCCGGCGGCGATCACCAGGGCACCGGCCGTGACCGAAGCATCCCGTGCGCCACACTCCGGATCGGGCACCTCGATCAGGAACTGGTCGGCGAGAGCCGTCGTGATGATCCAGAGATCCGCCAGCTCGCCGGCCAGCTCATCGCCGTGCGCTCCCGGGTCCTCGAGCAGCTCCGCCAGCTCGCCCAGCTCCTCGAGCAGCCGTGCCACGGCGGCCAGCGGGCGCCAGTAGCCGCCGGCGTCCTGCATCGTCCGGCGCACCTCGGACTGAAGGTGGCCGGCTGGGGCCACCGCTCAGTCCACCTGCACCAGCTCGACGCCGGCCGCCTCGAGCACGTCGCGGCCGTCGAGAACGGCGTAGCCGGCACGGAAGTAGAGCTTCGAGACGCCCGCGCCGGCGATCAGCTTGGCGCAGGGCGGACAGGGGAAATCGGTTACGTACATGACCGAGCCGGCGGTTGCCGTGCCTTCGCGGGCGGCCTGTGCGATCAGGGCGGCCTCGGCGTGGACGGCCGTTGAGAGCTCGAGGCCGACGCCTTTGTGGAAGTTCGCGCGTGGGTCGCCCGCGGCATACGCGCTCAGGCGATGCGGCAGGTGCTCGTTGACGGCCGTTGCAATGACCCCGTCGGGGAGGCGGATCGCGGCTCCAACCTGCCGCCACCAGTCCACCGACCCCGCTGCCCGCTCCTGGGCGGCGCTCGCGAGCTCCCGCAGCTCGAGGTCCCCCCGCGTCGGCGCCGGGGCGCTCGGACGAAACAGCTGCGCCGTACGTGTCTTGTCCCAGCGCAGGAAGACCGTGTCGAACAGCACCTCGCACCCCCCGAAAAAGCGCTCGGCCACCCGGTAGCTGATGTCCTCCGCCGGCATTGTCAGCGCCGGGCGCTCGAGGGCCAGACGCTCTGCGCTCTGGACATCGAGCACGGCCACATCCGAGCAGACGCCCCACGCACCGATTGCCGACGCCGCCATATCGGCCGGGAGGGCGCGAATGTCCTTTGCCAGCGGGCGGTACTCGACATGCAGCTCGGGGCCGATCAGGAACAGGCGCCCCCCGCGGGCGTGTGCCTCGATAAAGCGCCGGTAGCCCTCGTGGAGCACCGGGATGTAGGCGAGGGCGTCCCCGCTCATCCCCGGCGAAGGATGCTGTCGATCAGGCCCGGCAGCACATCGGCGAGCCTCGGGCCCAGCTGCTCGCCCAGGTTCATGTACATCTGGCGGATCCGCTCGCTGGTCGTCACCGAGGCCTGGCGTTCGATCACCTCGATCCGTCCGCACAGCTCGCGTAGCTGCTCGAGCTCCTCGGGCGGATAGGAGTGGTCCTCGGTCAGCACCAGCACGTCCGGCCGCACCGCCCTGATCAGCGCCCAGCGCTCTTCGCCCTCGTCCTTGAGGTAGATGAGATCGACGGGCCGCTGATAGGCCAGCAGCTCCAGGCGCTCGAGCTCGGGCACCATCGGGCGGTCATCGCCCTTGCGGCGGCGGATCTTGGCGTCACTGTCGACGCCCACGGCCAGGACGTCGCCGAGCTGCTTTGCGCGCTCCAGGTACTTGACGTGGCCCAGATGGATCAGGTCGAATGAGCCCGAGGTCAGAACGACCTTGTAGCCGAGGCCACGGAGGTGGGTGACCAGCCGTGTCATCTCCTCGAGCGTCGGGATCAGACGCTCGCCGAAGTTGGCGTTGGGGCTCAGGATGCCGGTGTTGACTGCCATCGATGCTCGCGCTCCCGCACGCCTTCGAGGGAGGACGAAGCACCTTAGCGGCGTTCGCGGTCACGCCCCGGCACGACCGGGTCCCTCCCGGCATACATCTGCCCGAGCGTTCACACTTGCTCGCCCAGCCGAGGAAAGAGCGAGACGAAGGTGCCCGACTACCTGCCATTCGACCAGCGCCTGCCGAGCACGGCCTACCGCGACATGCTGGGCGCGATCCGCGATCAGGGCACCCGCGTCCAGACCAAGCAGGGGGGAAGCGCGCTGGCGCTGGCCGGTCATTGCATGCGCTTCCCCATGCCCCACGGCGCAGCCGTCATCACCGAGCGCTCGATCAAGGGCTTCGTCTCCAAGGCGATCGGCGAGCTGTGCGCCTTCATCAACGGGGCCCGAACGCTCGAGGAGCTGGCCGCGTTCGGCTGTGACTGGTGGGGCGCCTGGGCCACGGCCGAGAAGTGCGAGGCACGGGGGCTCGAGCCGGGCGACCTCGGACCGGGCTCCTACGGCCACGCCTTCCGCAACTTCACCACCGACCTCGACGGGGAGGATCCGGGTTTCGACCAGCTGCCCCACCTCGTCAAGAAGCTCCGCGACCTGCCCCTCGACCGGACCGCCCTGATGAGCCCGTGGATCCCCAACGCGAACCATCGCGAGCAGGGCGTCCGGTCGCGCAACACCATCGCCCCATGCCACGGCTGGATCCACGCGCTCGTCTTCGGCGAGGATCTGCATCTGATCCACAACCAGCGCTCGGGGGACACGCCGATCGGGGTCCCCTCGAACATGGCCCAGTACACGGCCCTCGGCCTCATGCTCGAGCAGCTGACCGGCTACCGCTTCGCCGAGTACGTGCATTGGATTCAGTACGCCCACATCTATGAGGACCAGCTGCCGGCGGTCGAGGAGATGCTCTCTCGCCGGCCGCTTGCGCTGCCCACCCTCGAGCTGACCGACGCGGGCCGGAGGATCACCGACATCCATGATTTCCGCGCGGAGCACTTCCTGCTGAGCGACTACGAGCCGCACCCCGCGATCGGCGGCATCCCGGTGGCCACCTGAGTTGATCGCGCTGGTCGTCGCCCACAGCCGCAACCGCGTTATCGGCCGCAATGGCGGGCTGCCCTGGCGGCTGCCCGGGGACATGCGCCATTTCCGCGAGCTGACGGTCGGTCACGCCGTGCTGATGGGCCGTCGAACTTTCCAGTCGCTCCCCGATGCCTTTCGCCCGTTGCCAGATCGGCGCAACCTGGTCCTCAGTGCCGACCCGGACTTCGCGGCCGCGGGTGCCGAGGTGTTCGGGCAGCTGCAAGCAGCGTTTGCGGCCTGCGCCAGGGAGTGCTTTGTGATCGGCGGCGCTGTCACCTACGAAGAGGCGCTGCCGCTGGCCGAGCGCCTGTATGCGACCGAGATCGACGCGGACATCGAGGGCGACGTGTTCTTCCCCGAGACCGGCCCGGACTGGCGCTGCATCGAGCAGAGCGGGGTGCTCGCCGAAAACGACCTCTCCTACCGTTTCAGGACCTATGAGCGAACCTCCGCGCCTCTATAACCTCGACGCCGCCCGCCAAGAGGAGCAGCGCCGCTACATGGAGCAGCTGGAGGCGGCCGGGATCTGCGTGTTCTGCCCCGAGCATGTCGAGCAGTACCACCGCGAGCCGGTCGAGCACACGGGGACCCACTGGTATGTCACCCGCAACGACTACCCCTACGCGGGCTCCGCGGCGCACTACCTGATTGTTGCCCGCAGGCACGTGGCCTCATTTGACGAGCTGCCCGACGAGGCGGGGGCCGAGCTGTGGGAGATCCGGCGCGGGCTCAAGCGCCGCCTGGAGCCGCTTGCGCTGGCCACTGTCGAGCGCAGCGGCGACATGCGTTTCAACGGAGGCAGCGTGTCGCACCTGCATGTCCACCTGCTGGCGCTGGACGCCGAGCCCGCCACGACCGTCCGTTTCCGCGTGAGCGCCCACGGCGCGAGCTGACCGGCACCCGAGCGCACGGACCCGGGCCGCCTGGCCCCCTAGGCTCGGTCGATGCGAGCCAACACCGCTTTCTCGCTCGGGGCGGCCGCCGTGTCGCTGTTGATCTGCGCGGCCTCGGCGGCCAAGGGACGGTGGGCCGTCGCGATCGTCTTCGGCCTGCTGGTAGCGGGCTTTCTGCTGCGGGCGCTCGAGGGGCGGTGTGCGAAGGGCCCAGAGCGCACGGTGGCGGCGGCCGAGGAGCCGGACCAGAGCCCTCTGCCGCCACAGCCCGCGCACGAGGAGAGACGCATCAAGCCTGCTCGCTTCAAACGCCGCTGAGCAGCGAGGTTGGGCGAGTGACAGACTGCGCCCATGGCTCGCTATGACCTGAACGGCAAGGTCGCGCTCGTAACCGGCTCAGCACGGGGAATCGGGTTCGCGACGGCCCGCGCCCTGATCTCACGGGGTGCCTCGGTCGCCGTCGTCGACCTGGAGGAGGGGGCCGCCTCCCGCGCCGCCTCTGAATTGCACGACACCCGCGCCATCGGCATGGCCGCTGACGTCACCGACCGCGGTGCCATGCAGCGGGCGGTGGCCACCACCGTCGAACGCTTCGGCGGCCTGGACGTGGTCGTGGCCAACGCAGGCATCGCTTCGCGCGTGGCGACCTTCCGTGCCATGTCCACCGAGAGCTTCGAGCGCGTTCTGGACGTCAACCTGATGGGTGTCTATCGCACGGTCGACGCCGCGCTTCCGGAGATCGTCGGCCGCCGCGGCCATGTCGTGGTGATCTCCTCGATCTACGCGTTCACCAACGGCGTCGGAGTGGTGCCCTATGCGATGGCCAAGGCCGGGGTGGAGCAGTTCGGACGTGCTCTGCGTGCCGAGCTCACGCCGCACGGGGCCAGCGCCAGCGTCGCCTACTTCGGCTTCATCGACACCGAGATGGTGCACCGGGCGATGGACGCCGATCCGCTCGCCGGCCGAATGCTCGAGACACTGCCCAAGCCGCTGCACAAGCGCCTCGCGCCCGCGGTCGCGGGCGAGGCGATAGTCGCGGGCATCGAGAGGCGCAGCCCGCGCATCATCCGCCCTCGGCGCTGGGCGGTCGTCTCGGTCCTGCGCGGCATCCTCGGCCCGCTCGGCGATGCCCACCTGGAGAAAGACCTCAAGGCGCAGGCGCTGATGATGGAGTTCGATGCGCGCGCGGGCGAGGACCAGCCCACCACCGCCTGAGTTGGAGGTTCTCGGAATCGACCATGTCCAGCTTGCCGCGCCGGCGGGCTCGGAGGAGCAGGCACGTGCCTTCTACGGTGAAACGCTCGGTCTGCAGGAGCTGGAGAAGCCTCCGCCGCTGCGCGCAAGGGGAGGCGCCTGGTTTCGCTGCGGACCTCAGCAGTTGCACGTCGGAATCGAGGAGGCCTTCGCGCCCGCGCGCAAGGCCCATCCTGCGTTGAGCGTCGCGCCCGGCGGACTTGAGGTGATCGCCGAGCGGCTCCGCTCGCGCGGTGCGGAAGTAGATTGGGACACGTCACTCGACCCTTTGAAGAGGTTCTATACGTATGACCCGTGGGGCAACCGCATTGAGCTCGTCGAAACGCAGCAGCCGTCCGCCGTTGGCTAGATGCGCTGCGGCCAGCATGATTGTCGCCTGCCTGGCCCTTTCCGTGGCGGTCCTGCCCGCCTCGGGCGCCACGGCCAAGCACATCATCGCGTTGCTCAACACGCAGCGCACCGCCAACCACATCCCCGCTGCCATCACCGAAAACGCGACCTGGAGCGCCGACTGCGCGGCCCACGACGCCTACGAGAAGACGAACCACGCATTCGGTCACGAAGAGACCCTCGGTAAGGCGGGATACACCCCCGGAGGCAACCTGATCGCGCTGACGTCCGTGCTCGCAGAGGGAATCTCCTGGGGCAGCTCCGATCCCTACGACAACGCGCCCTACCACCTGTTCGACCTGCTCAACCCGCGCATCAGCTCCACCGGCGCCGCCGATCTCGACGGTTTTGGCTGTGTCGAGGTCGAGCTCGGCACGCTGCGGGCCGCCCCGGAAAAGCCGCTCGCCTACAGCTACCCGGGAAACCGGCGGACGGGGGTAGGGGTACAGCAGACGGCGCAGGAGCTGCCGATGACCCCGGCCCAGACGCTCGGCCTGGGCACCCAAGCGACCGGTCCCAACCTGTTCGTCTACTTCGACGGCCCATGGAGCGACGGTGCGCGGGCACAGATCCAGTCCGCCACCCTCAGATCGGCCCATGGCTCGATCCCGCTGCGCTGGCTCGACAACACGACCTCCGATCTGCTCGCGCCCACCGGCGCGATCCTCGTGCCTGTAAGGCCGCTGGCGCCGCGGAGCACCTACCGGGTCCACGTGGTGGCGAAAGTTCTCGGCGTGCAGCCGGGGTCCAGCGTCGAACAGGTACTCGGCACATGCGGAGCGCCCGAACCGAGTGGCGCGGTCAGCTGCGGCTCGCCGGCGCCCGTCAGCTGCGTCGAGGACTTCGCGACACAGCTCTCGCTCTGCGGTCTCAGCGAGACCTGGACGGTCGGCGACCGGTTCTCGTTCACCACCGGGCGGAGATGAGCGAGGAGGCGCTGTTGCGCTGGGCCCAGGGCGACGCCGACATGCAGGGCGCGTTCGCCGTCCGCACGCGCGTCTTCTGCGACGAGCAGGGCGTGCCGCTTGAGGAAGAGCTCGACGGTCGCGACGAGCAGGCTCTGCACCTCGTGGCCGTTGCCCCCGGCGGGGAGATCATCGGAACGCTGCGCCTGCTGTTCGCCCAGACCACCGTCAAAGTCGGCCGCGTGGCCGTCGAGCGCTCGTGGCGAGGCAGGGCAATCGCCAGCCGCATGCTCTCGATGGCGCTGGAGGAGTCCGTCGCCCGGGGCGCCGCGCAGGCGCGACTGGCCTCCCAAGTGGAGGTCGTCGATCTGTATCGCCGGGCCGGCTTCGAGGTCTGTTCGGAGACCTTTGAGGAAGCGGGCATCCCACACGTCTGGATGGTTCGATCGCTCTGAGTGCAGCGCTGGTCATCTTTGACTGCGACGGCGTGCTGGTCGACTCCGAGCCGATCTCCAACGGAGTGCTCGCCGAGATGCTCAGCGAGCAGGGTCTCGCCACGACGTTGGCCGAGGCCAAAGCCACTCACCAGGGACAACGACTGGAGGAGGTCCGGGCCACCGTCGAGGGCCGACTCGGCCGGGCGCTGCCCGCGGGCTGGATGGAGGAGTACCAGCGCCGCCGCAACGTGGCCTTCGACAGCGAGCTGAAAGCCGTCCCCGGGGCACGCGAGCTGGCCGAAGCCGTGCTCGCCGGAGGCCGTGAGATCTGCGTTGCCTCGCAGGGGAGCCTGGAAAAGATCCGACGCTCGCTCGCGCTGACCGGCCTGCACGGACTGTTCGCCCCCCGCGCCCGCTTCTCAGCCGATCAGGTGCCGCGCGGGAAGCCCCACCCGGACCTGTTCCTGTTGGCCGCCGCCTCGATGGGAGCCATCCCGGCGAGCTGTGTCGTCATCGAGGACACGCCCTCGGGGGTCACCGCCGGCGTGCGGGCCGGCATGAAGGTCATCGGCTACTCGGGGGAAACGGATGCCGGGCTGCTCACACGGGCCGGCGCCACTATCGCAGTCAGCTCGCTGCACGATGCGCTCGGAGCCCTGGCGGCGCCCGCAACCGGCTGAGCCGGGGAGTCACTCACGGAGCCCTGCGAGCCACCGAGGCCGGTGCTCGGGGTTGACAGTTTCAGGACGCTCTGGGATTATCCGCGGGCGCACGGGTGGAGGGGCCGGTGCCGACACGGGGGAGAATATCCGTGCACATCTGGCAGGGGCAGGACTCACGCCGCCGAGCGGCCGATCGCGCAGCGGCGCCACGGGCGGTTGCATCTCGGTGCGCGCCTGCCCTCATGCAACGGATCCTCCCTCGGGTGTTGGCATCGGTGGTCGCCGCACTTTCTCTGCTCGGTCTACTCGCGGGGGTCGCGGACGCGGAACGAGAAACGGGCCCGCCACACAACGCTTCCGCCCCGGCAGTCTCCGGCAGCGCGGTCGAAGGCGGCAAACTCAAAGCGGCACGCGGAACCTGGACAGGAGGCTCGCCGTTCTCCTACAGCGACAGCTGGTCGCGCTGCAGCGCGACCGGAACCGAATGCCACTCGATCTCGGGCGCGACCAAACGGTCTTATAAACCCGGCTCCCTGGATGTCGCCCACCGGCTGACATTCACCGAAGTCGCAACCAACTCAGAAGGCACGAGCGAAGCGACCTCGCCACCAAGTGCGATCATCGCTGCCGCCGCGCCAAAACGGCGCAGGGCGGCCTCGATCACCGGCTCGGCGATCGACGGGCGCCTGCTGACGGTGGCCGGCGGCACCTTCAAGGGCACCGCCCCGTTCACCTTCACCTACCAGTGGGAGCGATGCAAAGGCCGGGCCTGCGAACTGATTGCGGGCGCCACGGAAGCGAGCTACCGCGCGCAGACGGCCGACATCGGGAAACGGCTGCGCGCGCTCGTTACGGCTCACAACGCCGCCGGTCAAGCGACCGCAAAATCCAAAGCCAGTGCGAAGGTCCTCCCGGGCTCGCCGCTCAACCTCGTGGCGCCGAGCATCTCCGGCCTGGTGGCCCCCGATCAGACGCTCACTGCCAACAACGGCACATGGGTTGGCACTCCTCCGATCACCTACAGCTACCAGTGGCTGAGCTGCGCGCCGCTGGGAGGCGGATGCACGGAAATCGCGGGCGCCACAGAACCCACCTATTCAGTCGGCATCGGTCAGATCGGCGAGGCCTTCGAGGTGAGCGTCACGGCCACCAACGCCCAGGGGACCGCATCTGCCACATCCCCCGAAACCACCACCCTCGGTGGCGGTACACAGCCGCCTGAAAACGTGATCGCGCCGACGGTGGTGGGTCTGGACATCACGGGTCAGACGCTGACGGCGACGGAAGGGACGTGGACGGGCACGGAACCGATCAGCTACTCGTTCCAGTGGGAATTGTGCAGCGGCTCGGGTTCGTCGTGTGGCGTGATCTCCGGGGCGACGAAATCCACGTTCACGATCCCTGATGGCGATGCGGGCCATACGCTCCGGGTTGATGTGACGGCGAAAAATGTGGCGGGCTCGGTCGAAAAGGTCTCGGCCGTGACGGGTGAAGTGCTGGGTGTCGGCCCCGAAAACACAGAATTGCCTTCGGTCTCGGGGACTGCGACTGCCGGGCAGACGTTGACGGCTTCCTCGGGTAAATGGTCGGGTACGGAACCGATCCTCTACGAATATGAATGGCTGCGCTGCAACACAGCTGGGGAAGCATGTGTCTCCGCTGCAGGCGCCTCGCTCCTGGCGAACTACACCGTCGCGGCGGCGGATGTCGGGCACAAGCTGCGCGTCAAGGTGATCGCGAAAAACATTGCGGGGTCGGGGACCGCGGAATCGGCTGCCACCGCGACCGTTGGGGGTGTCGCACCGGCGAATGTGATCGCGCCGACGGTGGTGGGTCTGGACATCACGGGTCAGACGCTGACGGCGACGGAAGGGACGTGGACGGGCACGGAACCGATCAGCTACTCGTTCCAGTGGGAATTGTGCAGCGGCTCGGGTTCGTCGTGTGGCGTGATCTCCGGGGCGACGAAATCCACGTTCACGATCCCTGATGGCGATGCGGGTCATACGCTTCGGGTTGATGTGACGGCGAAAAATGTGGCGGGCTCGGTCGAAAAGGTCTCGGCTGTGACGGGTGAAGTGCTGGGTGTCGGCCCCGAAAACACAGAATTGCCTTCGGTCTCGGGGACTGCGACTGCCGGGCAGACGTTGACGGCTTCCTCGGGTAAATGGTCGGGTACTGAACCGATCCTCTACGAATATGAATGGCTGCGCTGCAACGCGTCGGGCGCGGAATGCACGACCGCCTCGGCCGCTTCGCTGCTGAGCACCTACACGGTCGCGGTGGCGGATGTCGGGCACAAGCTGCGCGTCAAGGTGATCGCGAAAAACATTGCGGGGTCGGGGACCGCGGAATCGGCTGCCACCGCGACCGTGGGGGGTGTCGCACCGGCGAATGTGATCGCGCCGTCGGTTTTGGGTCTGGACATCACGGGTCAGACGCTGACGGCGACGGAAGGGACGTGGACGGGCACGGAACCGATCAGCTACTCGTTCCAGTGGGAATTGTGCAGCGGCTCGGGTTCGTCGTGTGGCGTGATCTCCGGGGCGACGAAATCCACGTTCACGATCCCTGATGGCGATGCGGGTCATACGCTTCGGGTTGATGTGACGGCGAAAAATGTGGCGGGCTCGGTCGAAAAGGTCTCGGCCGTGACGGGTGAAGTGCTGGGTGTCGGCCCGAAAAACACAGAATTGCCTTCGGTCTCGGGGACTGCGACTGCCGGGCAGACGTTGACGGCTTCCTCGGGTAAATGGTCGGGTACTGAACCGATCCTCTACGAATATGAATGGCTGCGCTGCAACACAGCTGGGGAAGCATGTGTCTCCGCTGCAGGCGCCTCGCTCCTGGCGAACTACACCGTCGCGGCGGCGGATGTCGGGCACAAGCTGCGCGTCAAGGTGATCGCGAAAAACATTGCGGGGTCGGGGACCGCGGAATCGGCTGCCACCTCGACCGTTGGGGGCGTCGCACCCGCGAACGTGATCGCGCCGACGGTGGTGGGTCTGGACATCACGGGTCAGACGCTGACGGCGACGGAAGGGACGTGGACGGGCACGGAACCGATCAGCTACTCGTTCCAGTGGGAATTGTGCAGCGGCTCGGGTTCGTCGTGTGGCGTGATCTCCGGGGCGACGAAATCCACGTTCACGATCCCTGATGGCGATGCGGGTCATACGCTTCGGGTTGATGTGACGGCGAAAAATGTGGCGGGCTCGGTCGAAAAGGTCTCGGCTGTGACGGGTGAAGTGCTGGGTGTCGGCCCGAAAAACACAGAATTGCCTTCGGTCTCGGGGACTGCGACTGCCGGGCAGACGTTGACGGCTTCCTCGGGTAAATGGTCGGGTACTGAACCGATCCTCTACGAATATGAATGGCTGCGCTGCAACACAGCTGGGGAAGCATGTGTCTCCGCTGCAGGCGCCTCGCTCCTGGCGAACTACACCGTCGCGGCGACGGATGTCGGGCACAAGCTGCGCGTCAAGGTGATCGCGAAAAACATTGCGGGGACGGGGACCGCGGAATCGGCTGCCACCTCGACCGTGGGAGGCGTCGCACCCGCCAACGTGATCGCACCGCTGATCGTAGGCGCGCCCGTGAGCGGCACGGCTTCGACCGCCACAGAAGGAACTTGGACGGGCACCGAACCGATCACCTACTCGTTCCAATGGCTGCACTGCACGGCCATCGGCGAAGGGTGCACCGAAATCAGCGGCGCGACCAAAAACACCTACACCCCGACGGCTGGCGAAGTGGGCAAAGCGCTGAAGGTCAAGGTCACGGCAAAAAACGTGGCCGGTTCGGTTTCGGTCACCTCGGCCGCGACGATCCCGATCATCCTATGAGGCGCGCCCGGCGGGCTGACGGACGCGGGGGCCTGCGGGGCGGCTGAACTCCACTGCGCCTCGGCGCCGCCGGTCCAATCAGCAGAGCGCTGAATGGGGACGGGCCGGCCGGCTGCCGATCGCTCGTCGTGGTGGCGGGGGCAGCGATGTCCCCGCCACTATCGACTCAGGAGGGACCGGCGAGAATCGACTCGGCCAGGAGCGCGGGGGCTTCCAGGGCCGGCCAGTGAGCGACGTCCGCGAGCTCCACGAAGGCGCTCAAGGGCAGGCGTTCGCGGATGCGCGAGGCCATGTGCGCGCCCGAAACCGGATCGAGCATGCCCCACGTGAAGCTCAGCGGCACGTCGGTCCGCTCCAGTGCCGAGGTCCACCGCTCGGCGTGTCGCCGACGGTCGCTGATGTAGTGGATCAGCAGATGCGAGATGCGCTCGCCGTCGCTTCGGTGGGTCGAGCGCCAGATGTCGGCACTGTCCTTGGCCGCATCAAAGCCGGGTGCGAACGTCGGCGCGAGGCCGGCGACGAACAGCTCCTCATTGATCATCGCGCTGATCTGAGGGCCCTGCTCGGGGTCCAGCAGGGCGAGCTGGAGCGGTTGGGGGCGGTGCAGCTCGGGGTAGAGGCCACCGTTCAGCAGATGGACGCCTCGGAGCTCGACCGCCAGGCTGCCCTCATCGCGGCGGGCGAGCAGCTCCTGGGTTACGGACACGGCGTAATCGTGGGCGAGGATGGTCGTCTCCGAGACCCCCCGGAGCGTCCAGACTGCCTCGACGAGATCGGCCTGCTCATGTAGCGAATAGGTGTGATCCACGGGCTTGGCCGAAGCCCCGAAGCCGAGGAAGTCGGGGGCCAGCAGGGTGCGGCCGGGAAGCAGCAGCGCGAGCTTGGCCCAGTCATGGGAGGAGCTCGGGAAGCCGTGCAGCATGGTCAGGTTCGGCCCCGAGCCCTCGCTGTGCACGAAGACCTCATGCGGGTCTCCTCCGAGCGCGATCCGAACGGACTCCCCGCTCCCCCACCATTGATCGATCGAGGGCATGCCGGCATTATCCTGCGCCGGCCCACTAGGGTGGTCCTGGATGCGCGCACATCACGTCAAGGTCGAGCACCATTTCGCCAAGCCGCCCGAGCGCGTCTTCGCCTACCTGTCCGAGCATGAGAACCTCGCGGACATGTTCGGCGCCAAGGTCACCCGGCTGCGCGACGGCGAGACCGAGCGCAACGGTGTCGGCTCGGTCCGGCAACTTCAGATCGGCCCCGGTCCCCCCTTTGAGGAGACCGTCACCGAGTTCGTTCCCCACGAGCGGATCGTTTACAAGATCACCAAGGGCTCGCCTCTGCGGGGCCACGTCGGGGTCATGATCTTCGCGCCGGAGGGCGAGGGCACGCATTTCGACTACGACATCCGGCTCGCATCGCCGATCCCCGGCCTCGCGGCGCTCGTGCGGATGCAGCTGACCCGATCGATCAACCAGAACCTGGCCGCTGTCGACGAAAGGGCCTGAGCATCCACGGTTGGGCCTATCGTGCTCAGCTCGTGTCTCAGTTCAGCTTCTCGGCATCTCTGCACCGCGACGAGGCGGTCCTGCGCTTCCCCTTCGACGAGGACCTGCGCCAGCTGCTGCGGGCCATCCCCGGCCGGCGCTGGGATCCGCTGGAGCGAGCCTGGTGCCTCCCCGTCGAGCCCGAGCAGGCGGAGGCCCTCTCGAGGATCCTCAACTCCCTTCCCGGCGAGCCCGAGGTCGAGGAGCCGCTCGTAAGGGCACTGCGTCGCGCCAGGGCCCGCCGGAGGACCGACCAATGCCTCGTCGAGCTGGCGCGGCCGGACAGGGATTGGTGGTTCAGCTTTGCCACGGACGGCCCGGCCCAAGCGGTCGGGCTGCTGCTCGAACATCCCGAAGCGCGTCAGATCGAGCAGATCGGGCGCGCGCTGGTGCCGGTCGACGACCACTCCGCGGCGCTCGTGGCGGAACTGGACGGGCGCGCCGAGGGGCTGTCTGCGAGCGAGCCGGCAAAACGGGCCGTTCAGGCTCGGCGGGAAGGCGCGCGGACCGAGCCCGAGCGCGAGGCGCCTCGGGCGCGCCACGACATCGAGTTCCGCCGCGACCGGCGGGGAGCCCATTGGATTCTCGTCGGCGAGCGGGCGGCGGCAATGGCCCGTGTACTTGCGGGCCGGCTGGGCCTGGGCTCCCGCGAGGGCCCGGCGGGCAGCGTCGGGCTGGCGGCGATCGAGTCTGACGCGGAGCGGCTCGGTGAGCTGCTCGGTCATATCGAGGACGCCACCGTCGATCCCCGGATCGGCGCCTGGTTGCGGCGGGCGACGACATGGCGCGGCAACGTCGAGGTGGATGGCCCGCCCGAGGCGCCCGTCTTCCTGCTGCTGGGCGACTACGAGCGTCTGCCCCGCGAGCTGCGCGAACGGGCCAGCCGCGCCCCCGGCGGTGCGACGGTGCCACTCAGTGCGGAGTCCTGGCGTCTGATCGACGAGCGCCTTGACGGCTGGACCAGTCATGCCGCCAAGCGTTGTGTGGCGGCGCTGGAGGCGGGCCGCCCGGCGCCCCCCGCGATCCTTGAGATCTCAAGCGTGCACGAGGACCCGACGTTCGTGCTGGCGCCCGGTCACGATGGCTCCCTGCGGACGCGCTTCGCCGAGCTCGACGGTGCCCTGCTGGCGCTCGCCGGCACAGGCGCGGCGCGTGAGCATGCGGCGCTTCCGGCCATCCGGGCGGACGCATTCTGCGTGCCCGAGCTCGACAGCTTCCTTGCGGCGGGGCGGGTCTGGGTTGACGAGGAAGCGCTCGCGCTGCTGCAGGAGGTGCGTGAGGAGCATGCCCGCTCGGCGGGGCTGGTGGCGCTGTCGGGCGCCGAGGACGCCGAGCTCGTGGTTCCAGGGCTGGGCGGGGAGCTGAAGCCCTTCCAGCGTGCGGGGGTCAGCTACCTGCTGCGCCGCCGCCGCGCCTTCCTCGCCGACGAGCAGGGCCTTGGTAAGACGATCGAGGCGCTGGCCACGCTGCAGGCGGCTGATGCTTTCCCGGCCGTGATCGTCTGTCCCGCCAACCTCAAGTTGAACTGGGAGCGCGAGATCGAGCGCTGGCTCCCGGGCCGCAGCGTGCGTACGCTCTTGGGTCACAGTCGCGCCTCAGGAGCCCCCGAGGCGGAGCTGACCGTGGTCAACTACGACATCCTCGACGTCCGTCTTTCCGAGCTGCTCCAGGCGGCCCCACAGGCGCTGGTGCTGGACGAGGCCCACTACTGCAAGAACCCTGCCGCCAAGCGGACTCGGGCCGTGCAGAAGCTTGCGGCGGGGATCCCCGATGAGGGCCTCGTGCTCGCACTGAGCGGTACGCCGATCATCAACAGGCCGACCGAGCTGATCTCCCAGCTGCGGATTCTCGGGCGGCTGGCCGACTTCGGCTCGGGAGTCCAGTTCGGCGCACGCTTCCGCGGGGCCGACGCCCACCAGCGCCTGCATTGGCATCTGCGCGCGCGTTGCTACGTGCGCCGTCTCAAGCGCGACGTGCTGCCGCAGCTTCCGGCCAAGACCCGTGCCGTGGTGCCGGTCGAGCTGGACAACGAGGCCGAATACAGGCTGGCCGAGCGCGACCTGCTGGCGTGGCTGCGCAGTCAGCCGCTCGACCTGCGCGAGCTTGACGCGAAGGTCGCTGCGGCCCTGCGTGCCGAACGCCTGGTGCGACTCAACGCGCTCAAGCTGCTCGCCGCCCGCGGCAAGCTCGCCTCGGCACTTGCCTGGATCCACGACTTCGCCTCCTCGGGCGAGCGTCTGGTGGTGTTTGCCCGCCACCGTGAGGTCCAGCGGGCGGTGATCGAGCGGTTTCCCGCCGCGCTGCACATCCTCGGCGAGGACTCGCCCGCTCGTCGCGACGCAGCGCTGCGCGCCTTCCAGGGCGCCGATGGGCCGGGGAACCAGTTGATCGTCTGCTCGATGGAGGTGGCGGGCCAGGGGCTGACCCTGACGGCCGCCTCGAACGTGGCCTTCCTGGAGCTCGACTGGACCCCGGCCAAGCACGACCAGGCCGAGGACCGCTGTCATCGCATCGGGCAGCATGACGCTGTCACGGCCTACTACCTACTGGCGGCAGAGACGGTGGACGAGACGATCGCGACGCTGCTCGAGCGCAAGCGCGCGGTAATCGAAGCGGTCACCGACGGCCGCGAGGAGGACGAGGAGGGAGTCGTTGACGCCCTTGTGCGCGAGCTGCGCGGGACGCCCTACCGTCACCTGCGGGCGGTCGCCTGAGAGCTGCTCAGGGGTTGAGAACCAGCTCGTTCATGATCGTCCCCCAGGTTTCGACCAGGCGGGCTTCCATTTCCATCAGATCCGATTCATAGCGCCCCGCGCGCCGGGCGATCGCCTTCAGGGTCGGCGTCTCCAAGCGCGCCAGGCCCGCCGGCAGGACCCCCAGCGATACCCAGTCCGGGATGAAGAGCCGCACGAACGGGACCGTTGCGGCGGGGAGCTGCGTGTAGCCGCTTGTCCTCCAGCTCCCGATGTCGGCGCAGATGTCGGGAGTCCCCAGGTCATAGAGGGTCCGGAGCATCCTCACATAGCCGCCGATGGCCCGGTTGACGGTGCCGCTGCTCCAGTGCAGGCGGCCGACGGACCTCAGATAGTTCGCCACGGCGCCGCGGTCCGGCGCGCCGCCGGCAAGCACCATCTTGCCGATCAGCTCGTTGCTCAACTGGGTGGACTGCCCATCCTGCGGCGAGCCGAGAGCGGCTCGCGGGCATTCGCGGCCCACCTCGCCGACGATCGCATTGACATCCGCTTCGGTGCGCGCAATGTTGGAGTGCGCTGTCGAGACGAGCGCGTAGTCGGCCTGCACGTAGGCTCGCGTTGCCGCTGCGTCACCGGCCGAGGCGGCTGCCGCGGCGGCGGGTGCGAGCAGGACCGCGGATAGCACCGCGACACAAGCCGGAACGCGTATCCCCATCGTCTGAGCCTAGGCGATCCAGTAGAAGGCCGGCGCGGCGGGCGGTACGTCCCGGAGGAGGTGGCGGATCCCGGGGCAGGGCCCGATAAGGTGGCCGCGGCGATGAGCGAGCTGCGCATAGCAACCCTCCCCCTGGCGGCCTTCGGCTGCGCGGTCGCCCTGATCGCATGCGGAAGCACATCCTCGGCCAGCACGCCGGCCTCGGCAGGAGGCACCCCTACCGCCTACGCCCACGTGGCCCAGGCCAATCCCGTGGCCGTGTCGCCGGAGCCCGGGACGCCCGACGCCTCTCCCGCCACACAGATCAGCTTCCTAGGCGGAGCGGGGACCAAGGTGGCCGACGTGTCCGTAAAGGGGTCATCCAGCGGCGCCCACAGCGGCGTGCTGCGGGCCTACTCGACGGGAACCGGCGAAAGCTTCCTGCCCACCCATCCCTTCACTCCCGGCGAGCGGGTGACGGTCCACGCGACGATCACCGCGGGACCCAGCACCGGGTCGGTCACGACCAGCTTCACGATCGCTCACCAGTACGCCGTCAGCCAGAAACAGTTCCCGATCAACCCGGGCGATTCGCGCGACATCCAGCACTACAGCACCGCGCCGGCGCTGGCGCCCTCGACGGTCCAGATCCTGACGCCCGCCAAGGCGGGAGCCTCGCCCGGAGACCTGTTCCTGGCGCCCTATCAGGGCAAGGGCGTGGCCGGACCGATGATCACCGACCAGGCCGGGAACCTGATCTGGTTCCACCCGCTGCCGGCCAACGTCGCCGCGACCAACTTCAGGGTCGAGGAATACGAGGGTAAACCGGTTCTGGCCTGGTGGCAGGGCCGGATCCTCGAAGTCGGCTTCGGCCAGGGCGAAGTCGTCCTGGCCAACAGCTCCTATGAACAGATCGCCCACATCCGCGCGGGCAACGGCTACCACGAGGATCTGCACGAGATCCGGATCACCCCTGAAGGGACCGCCTGGATCGACGCCTTCGACCCGATCCGCATGAACCTCTCCTCGGTCCATGGCAGCGCGAACGGCATCATCAACGACTCGGTCGTCGAGGAGGTCGACATCAAGACGGGCCTGGTCATGTGGGAGTGGCACGCGATCGGGCACATACCGCTCAGCGAATCGAGAAAAGGCCTACCGAGCGCCAGCTCTTCTCCCTGGGACTACGTCCATATCAATTCGGTCGACCCGGGCACCTCGGGCGACCTGCTGGTGTCCTCGCGCAGCACCTGGACGCTGTATGACCTCAGCCTGCACACCGGCGCGATCAACTGGCGCCTGGGCGGCTCCCGCAGCAACTTCAAAGGCTCGAGCTCCACGCGCACCTTCTGGCAGCACGACGCCGAGTTCCAGCCCGGCGGGCAGATCTCGGTGTTCGACAACGGTTCCGACCCACCGGAGGAGAAGCAGTCGCGCGGGCTGATCCTCTCGCCGAACCTCTCCAGCCACACGGTCACCCTGGTGAAGGCCTTCACCAACCCCAGCCGCACGCTGCTCGCCTCCAGCCAGGGCAGCATGATCAGCCTGCCCGGAGGAAACTGGCTGATGGGTTACGGGGGCCTGCCCGACTTCACCGAGTTCAGCGCCGCCGGCCACGTCCTGCTCGACGGGCGTCTCGGCAAGAACGTGCAGGACTTCCGCACCTACCTGTCGCCCTGGAACGGCCAGCCCAAGACGGCGCCAGCGGTGCTCGTCAAGGCCGCCGGGGCCACGATGTCGGTCTCGGTGAGCTGGAACGGCGCGACCCAGGTGGCTTCCTGGCGTGTGCTGGCGGGTGCCTCCTCGAGCTCACTGGCGACGGCTGCCACGGCTGCAAAGTCTGGCTTCCAGACGACGATCTCCGCGTCCACACACGGGCCCTACGTTCAGGTGCAGGCGCTTGACGGCGCAGGCAACGTGCTCGGCACCTCTGCCGTGGTCAAAGGCTGAGCGCCCGCCGGCGCGCTCCGTGGCGGCCTCAGGAGCGCGGAGGACGGTGGCGCCGGTGGTGCTCGTACGGGCGCGGGGCTGTGTGCGGGGGCAGGCCTTCGTGCCGGGCCAGTTTGCCGACGGTCTGTTCGGAGCGGACCTTGCGTCGCGCCGTCGCTCGTGCGGCGGCTGAGCGGGCGGTCGAGAAGAAGTCGGCGAAGCCACGGCCGTGGGCGGCCTTCAGACGGGAGGGCAGCGGCTCACGAAGCTCGTGGTGGTAGGCGTATTCGTGCAGTTCGAGCAGTCCCTCCTCCAGGGGGCTGTGATCGGCGCTGTTGTGTAGCTCCAGCCGCCCGTCGCGGGTGCTGTAGTCATAGAGCTCCTGTTCACGGCCGGTGCTCACCGGGAGGATGCTTTCTTCGGCCCAGTTCGAATAGGTCGCGTACTTGGCCTGCTGCGTGCGCAGGGAGACGATGTGCAGCGGCGCGGCCGCCGAATAGGGTTCGATGGCGAACTCGGTGACGACCTCGTCGGTGGCGTGCAGGACGTACTCGCGCCCCGGCGCCGCGGGGTCGGCAAGGATCGCGGTCAGGTCCAATCGCCGCGCGAGCTGGGAGTAGTAGTCCTCATTGCGCCAGTCATTGGAGCCGGTTGCGATCGTCAGCAGCATCGGCGCCAGGTCCACGCTTGAGCTGAGCTGGGTGCGTGGGATGCGTGTGGCCCGGGTCAGCTTGCGACGCGGGTCCTTGACTATCAGGGGCACCCTCGTGGCCTCCTCATAGGCCGCCGCGCCCTTGCCGCGGAGCCCGTGCGAGGCGCCGTACTCGCCGTGGTCGGAGGTGAAGACGACGACCGTGTTGGCGGCCACCTCCGGATTGCTCTCGAGCGTGCGCAGCACGTTGCCGACCTGGTGGTCGACCTCGCGCTGCAGCTTTGTGTAGAGGTCCAGGAAGGAGAGCCAGACGGGGACGGCTTCGGGTCCTTCGAACGGGACCGGGCCGAAGGAGGCTGCGGCCGTTTCCTGCAGCGAACGCTGCAGGCGTGGCTTGCGCCGCTCATCGAGCAGTTCGGGCGTCTCATAGTTGGGGGGCAGGCGCCGCACATTCGGGGCGGCCGAGGACTCGGCCGCGACGCGGTCGCTCCAGACGTACCACCAGGCGATGTCGTGCGGGTCGACAAATGAGACCGTCGTGCACCACGGTTCTGAGCCGCCCTCGGCCCGGAACCACTCGTCGAAGCCCGCGGCGATCTGTGGATCGACGTGCCAGCCCTGGCCCGGGCCGCCGTCGGGGGACGGGTAGATGCCGCCGGCAAAGCCGTAGGTCTCGAGGGCCGCTTCGCCCGTCAGGGCGGTCCAGTGGTTGTCGTGATGGGTGAGATGCCACTTGCCGAGCCAGCGCGTGTGGTAGCCGTGCTCGCGCAGCATCGTTCCCCAGGTCGGGAACCCGGGGTCCAGGGTGCTGCCGCCGGTGATCATGCAGCCGGTCTGGTGCGTGTAGAGGCCGGTCAGCATCGCCGCGCGAGACGGCGAGCAGTCGTTGGATGCGGTGTAGTGGCGCTCGAAGGAGACGCCCTCGCGCCGCAGGCGGGCGAGATTGGGGGGCAGGCCGACGCCCATCGGGCTGGCGCCATACCACTGCGGGAAGCGAAGCTGGTCGACCATGATGACGAGGATGTTCGGCCTCGTGCTGGGGCTGTGGCCCTTGTGCAGGGAGCTCTGAACCGTCGCGCCGGCGGGGGCCTTCTGCGAGTCTCCGCCGGTGTCTGCGAGCGCACGAATTCCGAGCCCGGCCCCGGCGGCGACGCCGCCCGCGATCAGGCCGCCCTTCAGGAACGTGCGTCGATCTACTCTCCTATGCTGCTCGGAATCCATGACCTCTCTGCGGGCTCTCATCCTCGGGCCGGTTCTGGCCCTCGGTATGGGGTTTGCCGGCCTGACCGCCACCGCCGCTGCGCAATCTGCGCCAACGTGCGTCCCCGCGAGCCTCAACAATTCCGCTCTGCAGGCCGGTGGGGTAACAATATCGCCCCTGCCGGGGACTCGCGACGCGGATCCCCAGACTCAGATCAGCTTCCTCGGTGCGCCGGCATCGGAGTTGAGCGTCCAGAGCGTCACGGGATCGCGCAGCGGTGTGCACAGCGGCAAGCTGCGCCCCTACTCGCAGGGCGACGGCGCAAGCTTCGTGGTCGACCATCCGTTTGTCGCCGGCGAGCACGTCCTGGTCAAGGCCCAGCTTCGAGCGGGCGGCGTACGGCACGCGATCGCGGACGGGTTCGTGATCGCCACGCCCGACCCGATCACGACGACCCCCGCGCGGATCTTCTCGGGCACCGCTGCCCAGGAACAGCATTTCCACTCCCGCACCGACCTGCGCCCCCCGATCGTCACCGTGACGGCGAGCTCTCCGGCGGTGGCGCCCGGCGACATATTCCTCGCGCCCTACGCGGGGCCCGGGCAGGCGGGGCCGATGATCATCGATCCCGCGGGCGGGCTGATCTGGTTCAAGGCGCTGCCCCGTAGCGACTCTGCCGCCGATCTGCGCGTGCAGGAATACCTTGGCAAGCCGGTGCTCACCTGGTGGCAGGGAGACGTATCGGTGCACGGCTTCGGCCTCGGCGAAGGCGTCATCGCCGACAGCACCTACGACAACATCGCCTACGTCCGGGCCGGCAACGGACACCAGGTCGACCTGCACGAGCTGCAGCTGACGCCCCAGGGCACCGCGCTGGTCACCTCGTACTTCCCGATCATGTGCAAGCTCTCCTCGGCCGGCGGACCCTCCGCAGGGGCCCTGACAGACTCGCTGATGCAGGAGATCGACGTCAAGACCGGGCTGGTCATGTACGAATGGACGAGCGTCGACCACGTCGCCCTGAGCGAATCCTACGAATCCGCCAAGAGCTCCACGACGGCCTACCCCTACGACTTCTTCCATCTCAACTCGATCAACGTGGACCGCGACGGCAGCCTGTTGGTCTCGGCGCGCAACACCTGGGGGGTCTATGACCTCTCGCCGGCCACCGGTGCGATCAATTGGCGCCTGGGGGGCAAGAAGAGCAACTTCAAGGGCTCGACGGCAACCCGAACGGCCTATCAGCACGACGCCCGGGAACTACCCGACGGGACGATCAGCCTGTTCGACAACGGTTCCGCGCCGACGGTCCACCCCCAGTCGCGGGGAATCGTCCTGCAGCTCAACCCGGTCACCGGGACGGTCTCGCTGGTGAGTCAGCTGACCCGAACGCCCGGGCTGGTTGTCGAAAGCGAGGGCAACGTCCAACAGCTCGCCAACGGCGACTGGTTCCTCGGCTGGGGCCAGGAACCGTTCTTCTCAGAGCTGAGCCCTCAGGGGACGATGCTCTTCGACGCCCACTTCCCCGTCCACTCCCGTTCATACCGGAGCTTTCGCTTTCCCTGGGTCGGCGTTCCCGCCCATCCGCCGTCGTTTGCCTTCGAATCGGCCGGTACGGGCCAGGGCACGGTCTACGCCAGCTGGAACGGTGCCACCGCGGTGGCCTCATGGAAGCTGCTCGCGGGGGCCTCGCCACAGTCGCTGCACGCGATCCTGACGACCCCCCGCACCGGCTTCGAGACGGCCATCGCCCTGCCCGGCGGCACCTCGGGGCCGTATCTGGCCGTGGAGGCCCTCGATGCCTCGGGCAACGCGCTGCGCAGCTCGGCGGCCGCCTCAGAGCCCGGTCTCTGACGTCGCCAAGGGTCCCGCGGTCAGGAGGCCCGCGCCTGTGAAGCGCGGGCCTGCCCGGTGAGGTCCGCCAGCGTCAGCGGTTTGGCAGGAGGTCCATCGAGGATCCGCTGAGAGCGAACCTCCAGCTGCGGGCTGACGTGGACGAGCTCACCGGGCTCCAGCGCCCGCCAGGCGGGATCGTCGTCCATCTGCTCGCTGGCAATCGTGACGAGCGCATGATCGGCGCCGTGGGCGGAGCGCACGCGCGAGCCGAGGCTGCTGGCGTGCTCCAGCGGCGTCCCCGCGGTGCGCTCGAGGATATGGAGCTCGTGGGTCTCGGGGTAGCGCAGCGCCCACAGCTCGCCTGCGGTGGCGAGGACGAAGTTGATCGACAACAGCGGCAGGTTGGCCGCCACCCACATGCAGGCGGCCTCGATCCCGCCCGCCAGGTCACCTTCTCGGGCAGCCGTCTCGTGGGTGATCAGGGCGAAGAAGCGCTCGGAGTCGGTGTCACCCGCCACCAGCGGCAAGGAGGTTCCGAGTTGATGCTCGAGCGCCGGGAGGTCCTCGATCACCCCGTTGTGGGCGAACAGGCGCCCAGCCTGCTCGAACGGGTGTGTGTTGCGCAACTCGAGCCCTCCCGTCGAGGCGAAGCGGATGTGCGCCACGAACGTGCGCGAGGAGACCTCCCGCGCGCGGGTGGCGAAGTCACGGTCTCCGAAGGCGGCCAGCGGCTGCTTGGAGATCTCGGGTCGTTCGTGCTCGTCGAACCAGCCCAGGCCGGTCCCGTCGGGCTCACGGTGACTCTGGACGGACAGGCTGTCGGGGGCGTCCAGCAGCCAGAACGTGGCCTTCGCCCGCTCGCCACCCGCGCTCATCCCGAACAACCGGCACATCGGCGCTCAGCCTCCCGAGGCCTCGGCCAGGCCGTGGATGATCGCGATCAGCTCCTCCGGCGGGTAACCCTGTGCGCGCGCATATCCGAGGAGCTCGCGGGCCCGGTCGACGACCGCGCCCTGCTGCGCCGTTCCCGTGACGCGGATGCCGAGACCGCGGCGGAATTCGAGCAGCCCCTCCTCGCGGAGCGTCCGCAGGGCCCGCAGGACGGTGTTGGTGTTCACGCCGGCCACCGCCGCCAGATCGCGCGCGGGCGGCAGGCGATCGCCGGGCCGCGCCTCGCCCTCGGCGATCGACCGGCGGATCTGGGCTGCCACCTGATCGTGCAGGGCGGTGTGATCAGAGCGGTCGACCTTCCAGCGCATTGTGCTATTGATACTAGCGTCATGCACACGAACCCCGGGGGTGCGGAATGCCCGTGACGCTCCAGTCGCCGCCCGTCGCCAAGGTCCAGGGCGGGGTGGTCAGAGACGCTCGCCGACGCCAGCGACGGCGCTGGGCAGGCGTCGCCGCGCTGTTTGGCGCAGGGACCCTGGCGCTCGCCGGCGTCCTGCTGTCTGGCGCAAAGGGGACGGGACGGGGCGCTGCGGACTCCGCAGCCGAGCGCCCTCTGGATCTCACGTTCCTCCACGGGCGCCCATACGTGGATGGATACCCGTTCGTGCTCGCCGTAACGCCCTCGCTGCAGCCGGGCAATGTGGGGATCTGCGTCCGCCTCGAAGGCACGGGAACGTGCAACGGGCCCTACGGCGGGCCGGGCCGCCCGCTGTTCGGGGATGAAGGCTACGGGCCGGCCGAGCGCGTCGGCCCGCGCGGGGAGATCGACTTCGCTCTCACCGCTCCCGGCGTGGCGGCCGTCCGGGTCAAGGACACGGGCACATTCCGGCCCGTCAGCCTGCCCGGGCTCCCTCCCGGAGACCGGGCCGTCGTGTTCTACCGCCGGCCCGGCTCGCTCGGGGTCATCGTTCCGCCGGGCGCCGGCGCCAGAGAGCTGATCAATTTCGAACGGGTGCCCCACCCGGTGGCGATCACCATGACCGCACTCGACCGCTCCGGACACGCGATCGCGCAGGTTCCGGCGGAATCGCGTGCGCGTTCGTTCAATCTTCCCAGCAGCTATTGGCAGGCGCCCGGCGCCCCGCCGGCCGACGCCCGCTGTGCGCTACAGGCGGCCTCGCCGACGACGAGCGTCCAGTGGGGAGAGGTCTCGACGGTCATCCGGGCTGACCCGAGCGTCACCGGGACAGCCTTCCTGACCTGCTTGAACGTCTGGTATCGCCATGCCGGCGCGAGCATCGAGGCCTCCGTGCTGCTGAGCGCCCGGCATCCGGGCGGTGCACCCGCGCCGCTGTGGGGGGCGTCCGCCCTCAGCGGGCATCCGGGAGTCGTGCGGGTCGCTCCGGTCTGGGGGCGGGCACCGTCGGCGAAGCGGGTGGGCGAACTCCGCCGCGCCCATCCCGGCTGGCCCGCACGTGAGTTCGCGCGCTCGGAGATCGCACCCGAAATGCTGGCTCGGCGAGAGGGGAACGCCTGGGTGGCGGTCCAGTACGGCAACAGCCGGGCCGAACGACTGGGATTCCTCGAGGGGTTGACGCTGGCGCGGAGCTGATCCCGGCGGCCGCCACCACGGCCCCGGAGGCGGAAGGGGGGGGATTCGAACCCCCGAGACGGGGGGTACCCGTCTAACGGTTTTCAAGACCGCCGCATTCAACCGCTCTGCCACCCTTCCGTGTGCTTCAGAGAGCCAACCAGTCCATTTCGCTCCCGAGATGGATAGGAGTTGGAGTAGTACCGCCTATCTGAGCATTCGTGGAGCGTACGGAATTCTCAGGAGATGCTCGACTTTGGGTCGAGACGTTCCTAGCTTCGTCGGCGCACCCGTTGTCTCGTCGTCATCGCGTGCGAGAACGGTGACGGCGGTACAGGTGCATTGCGATCCGTCGGACGATCGTGAACAGCATCGCTTGAGCGTAGCCGTGTCACGCCACCGTCGCCGGCGCCCAAGCTTGAGCGCAGGGTTGTAACCGGGTGGATATCGGTCTCTTCGAGACGGACGCAAACCAACAGGTTGGTTCATCGGCTCATGCTCGTTGAGTTGGTGATCGTCGTGTTCGTTCGCGCCTCGGCGGCAAGCGCCGGCGCAGCGCCTCCAGCTCAGCTGTGGCCTTTGCCTGCACCTCGGTCGGCAGCTTGGGTTTGAGTGCATCGCCGAACCATGGGAGCCCCAGCACCTGAGAGTCCGTGAAGAATCTCTGCCGATAGCGATTTCTGGCCCAGAGCGCCTTGACGCCGTTCAGCATGGCTTCAGTATCGCGGCGCTAGTAGCGCGGCGCTGTGTCCCTGTGTCGGGTCGTGGTGTGAGTCGCCGAGGATTTGCTGGCGCATCCTCCTGCGCCCACGCCCAGGGCGATCACAGCCAGGATTACCAGTGGACGCATCCCCGCAACCTATCTGCGGGCCCTGGCCACAGCTGAAGCTTCACCGAAGAACCGAGGACACCACTGCACGCCGGAAGGCCTTGGCCGACCTCGCAGCGTGAGAGAGGCCGTCCGCCCCGGGCGAGTCGCCCAGGCGCTGGGCGATCGGCGGGTGGCCCGCCACGGTACGAAGTGAGCCGTTCGGCGTGGCCGGGCCCGCTCCGGTCCGAAACCACCGCCGCGGTCAACGGGCGTCCCAGCCTCTAGACTTCCACCCCTGCCTCCGGGAGAGGTGGCCGAGTGGCTGAAGGCACTCGCCTGCTAAGCGAGTATGGGGATCAAACTCCATCGCGGGTTCGAATCCCGCCCTCTCCGTTCCAAATCAGCTTCGTGAGTGAAGTCCATGCTGGCCTGTGGCTCAGTCGAGCCGCTCCCGGCCGCCGCGCGCCATCTCGGAGGGAGTGGTGTCCGTGAGCAGCTGATCGGTCTCCAGCGGCACCCGCATCGACTCCAGGAAGCGGCTGATCATGTTGTAGTAGCCGACCGTCAAGATCAGCTCCGCGGCGCCTTTGTCACCCCAGCGCTCGCGGATCGCCGCCAGCGTCTGGTCGGATAGCCGGACATCGTTGGTGATCTCGTCGGTCGCCTGGCACACCAGGGCGCCCTCCTCGGCGAGCAGATCGCCGGGGGAGGCGGTGGCCGTCGCTTCGATCTCGGCCTCCGAGAGCCCGGCCGTCCGTCCGAGCTGCTCGTGCTGCTGGCGCTCATAGGCGGCGCTTGTCAGATGGGCGACGCGGAGGATCGCCAGCTCGCGCTCGGCCGCCGTCAGCTCGCTACCGCCGAGGATCGAGCCGCCGAGCTCCAAGAACGGACGCAGGCTGGCCGGCAGGCCGGCCACGGCGCGAAAGACGTTCAACGGCGGCAGGGCGGCGAGGAGCTTGACCGCCTCTGGGGGAAGGTCCTCATCGCGGGGGAGGGGAATGCCTTGTCCGGTCATGCTGCCTCCAAGTTGTTTGCGGATGCCGCACATACTTGTCGATATCCGGCGGGGCGTACCCTTCCCTCATGGGTGTGAGCGCGATTCCCGAGGGCTCTGCCATGGCCCGGGCGCGGGACTGGCGGCGCGCCTGGCATGCCGCGGTGTGCGACGTGACCGAGCCCTGGGAGCACGGGACGGTCGTGCGTGCCACGCGCTATCCCACCTACTATGACTTCAACGTCCTGCGTGTCGAGAAGGAGCTCGAGCTCGATGCGGCGGCGCTTGCGGCCCGCGCGGAGGAGGCGCTGTCCGGGCTCTCGCACCGGCGGGTCGACTTCGACCTCATCGCCGACGCCGAGGCTCGCCGCGGCGACTTCGAGCGGGCGGGCTGGAAAACGACTCGCCTCCTATGGATGCTGCACGAGCAACCGCTGCCTGAGATTGGGCCTGGGCTCTCCGTCGAGGAGGTCCCCTACGACGAGACGGCCGGTCTGCGTCTGGCCTGGCATCTGGAGGATCACCCCGAGATGGAGTTCGCCGGCTACCAGGCAGCCGCCCGTGAGATCGCCCTGAAGAACGGCTCTCGTGTGCTCGCGATCCGCCAGGGCGGCGAGCTGATCGCGTTCTCCGAGCTGCGCTGGGATGGCTCCTCGGCGGAAGTCACGAGCGTCTTTGTGCATCCCGGCCACCGCGGCCGAGGCCTCGGAAGGACCCTCACGACTGCTGCGGTGGCCGCGGCGGCGGGGGCTGAGGACCTCTGGATCGTCGCCGACGATGAGGACCGGGCGAAGGACCTCTACGCACGATTGGGATTCCGCGGCGTGTGGGTCACCGAGGAGTTTCTGCTGCTGCCATGAATGTCCCGCCGCCCGAACCGCGACCTGGCTCGGCGCTCAAGCGGGCGGCGCTGGCCGGGGCGACGGCCTTCCTGGCGATCAACCTGTGGACGGGCGCACCGCTCGTGGCCCTGTGGGTCGGCTCGCAGGTGGTCGGCAAAACCGTTCTCTCGATGGAGGCCGTATTTGTCGTCGTGCTGGTTCTCGCGGTGCTGGTCTTCTCGATGGCCATGGGGCTGGCCTGGCTGAGCTCGGAGTACGACCGCCTGACGGGCCGGGTGCCCGGCGAAAGGCGCCTGACATGGTTGCGCAGCACCCGCGCAGAGGGGATCGAGGAGCCGGGCTACGGCGCCGGGACCTCGGCCCTTGAGCGCATCGTCATGACCAGCGTCTATCTGGCCGTGATCAGCTTCCTGGTGTGGTTCTTCTTCTTCGCGGGGGCGCCAACGCCGTCGCTTTAGGCGCCCCGCCGCGAGATCGCTCAGCGCCGCGAGACGTCTTCGAGATAGTTCTGGACCCAGCTCTCGGAGAGCTCGTCGGACTGGCGGCTCATCGAGCGCGATGTCGGTGCGGCCGGGGCGGGATGCTCGAGGCCCAACGAGTCAAGCACGCGCGCGACGGTCGCCTCGAGGTCGCCGGCGACCTCCTCGTAGAGGATCGTGAGCGGGCGCTGGCCGATCCTGAAGAAGAAGCCTCGCCACGCATCCTCGTGGCGGCGGAGCTGGTCTAGCAGGTGGTCGATGGCGTCGAAGGAGTAGACGGCGCGCTGGTCGGGCAGGGGGGCGTCGTCGGCCTTCCCCTCGGCCTTGCGCCAGACCCAGGTCTGCAGGGCGCGCCACAGCGAAACCGCCTGGCGGACCTTGTCGCTGCGCGAGACGAAGACGTAGCGCAGTTCAGGGAAGGCGGCGTTGAGCAGGGATCCATCCCCCATGCCGCCGAAGCGGGGTATGCCCCGCGCCAGCTCGAGGAAGTCGTCGAAGTATCCCCACATCATCTTCGAGGCGAAGACCCCGTTGGGGGTCGTGCCTTCACGCAGGGCCGCGTCGAGATGGCGGGCGTAGTCGTCTCGGTTCCAGGTCTGGACGCGTTCGGAATCGCGGTCGAGCTGGGCATCGTGCGGGAGCAGGCGCAGCACTTCGGGACTGCGCAGGCCCCAGAAGTACTCCCGCGGACGCCGTGGGACGCCGGTCTCCTTGAGCGCCTCGAAATACTCGCGGGGCCGTCCGGCGACGCCCGTCGCTTCGAGCGTCTCGCAGAGCAGCGTGCTGCCGCTGCGAGGGGTCGCGCAGACCAGGTAGGACCGGCGGGGAACGACCCTTCCCTCCTCCGGGGCGCTCACACGACCACGCTCGTCGGTTCGGTGGCCGAGATCTGATCCGGGTCGTTGATTTCCGCCCCTGGAGGGGGGGAGGGATCGCCCTCAAGGAGCGGATCGTCGGTCTCCCTCATCCACTGCTCGAGCCGGGCGGCGAGTTCGCTGCGGACGTCCTCGTAGCGCGGCTCGAAGGCCAGGTTGGCCGCCTCGTTGGGATCGAAGGCCAGGTCGTAGAGCTGCTCGAAGTCGATCGTCCGCTCGGCCCAGCCGAGCTCCATCAGCAGTGACTTGCTGGGCGAGTCGTCGCAGTTGGCCAGCACGGGCGTGGCGCGATCGCCGAAGCGGCGGATGTACTTCCAGCGATCGGTGCGGATCGCTCGTTGCGGATCGTAGGCGGCGTGCCAGGTCATCTCGGCAAAGATCTCATCTCTGATCTTCTTTGCCCCGCCGTTGACCAGCGGAAGCAGCGAGGTTCCCTGCAGGAACTCGGGACGCTCGATCCCCGCAAGCTCGCAGAGCGTCGGGTAGACGTCGATGTGCGAGACCAGTGCGTCGAGTACCTTGCCGCCGGAGAAGCCTCCGGGGCCGCGAAGGATCAGCATGACGCCAAGGCCGCGGTCATAGAGCGTCGCCTTGGAGCCTGGGAAGGCGAGGCCGTGATCGGTCGTGAAGACGATCAGGGTGTTGTCGGACAGGCCGTTGTGGTCAAGTGCCTCGAGCACCGAGCCCACGCCCTGGTCGAGTGAGCGGGCGCTCGCCTTGTACGCGGCCATGTCGCGTCTGGTCTCCGGTGTGTCCGGCAGGTTGGGCGGCGGGATCGAATAGAGCGAGTCGCGCAACGAGGGTGGGTTGAGGAAGTCCCGGTGCGTCTCGAAGAAGCCGACGGACAGGAAGAAGGGCTCCGGGGGAGGTTCGCTGAGGAACTCGATTGCCGCCGGAGCGACCGTGTCCACACGGGTCGTGGGGATCTTCACGACGCGGTCGAAGCCGATGATGTCGGGACGCTTGGCGATGTGCTGCTCGCCGATCAGAACCGAGTGGTAACCGGCGTTGTGGAGCGGGTGGACCCAGTGCTGCTCGTAGTCGTTCAGCGACCAGCCGCGGTGGGCGAGGCCCATCATCCCGTTGCTGTGGCTGCACTGCCCCGTCAGCAGGCAGGCCCGCGAGCCCGAGCACGTGGGGGCGGCGCAGAAGGCCTTGCGGAACAGGACCCCCTGATCGGCCAGGCGCTGGATGTTGGGAGTCGGCACGGCATGGCCGTAGGGCTGGACGAAACGCCCCGTGTCGTGCGAGTGGAGATAGAGGATGTTGGGGGGAGTGGAAGGCAAAGCCGTGTCCTCGCCGTGTAGCCTAGAGGTTGTTCAGTTGATCAGTCGAGAATCGCGCTCGCGCGCGAGAAAGGATCCGATGGCCAGCATTCTGTTCGACCAGGCGGCGCTCAGCGTGGCCGAGGATATTGACGAGGTTCTGGGTCGCGTCGTCAACTCGCGCGATGGACTGCGCCGGGGGGACGGCTCGCTCCTCGCGCCCTCCGGCTGGATCGTTTTGACGGAGTCCATGGGCAACGAGCAGATCTACGTTCAGGTCTCCCGCATCGGCTACGTGCGCGAGGACTGAGTACTGCCATTGCACTCGCTGCCAGCGACACAACGGACCGGCCCCGGGGTGCATCGGCCGCAGTGAGGCCCGGGTTTTCGGTTCCCGGCTTCGTCGGCGGGTAGGCGCCGCCTCAGACCTTGACGATGACCTTGCCGGTGTTACCGCCGGTGAACAGCAGGTTGAGCGCCTCGGGGGCCCGCTCGAGGCCCTCGACGAGGTGCTCTGATGACTTCAGCTGGCCGCTGGCCAGCCAGCCGCCGACCTCGGCCTGGGCGGCCGGGAAGCGGTCGAAGTAGTCGAGGATGATGAAGCCTTCCATGCGGCCACGCTTGATCAGCAGGTTGATGTAGTTGACGGGCCCGCTGGCGGCCTCACGGCTGTTGTAGCCGGAGATCGCTCCGCACAGGGCCACGCGGCCGCGCAGCGCCAGCTGGCCGAGGCAGTCGTTGAGGATCTCGCCGCCGACGTTGTCGAAGTACAGGTCGATGCCCTCGGGGCAAGCCTCGCGCAGTCGGGCGGAGACCTGCTCGTTCTTGTAGTCGATGGCCTCGTGGAAGCCGAGCTCCTCGACGATCCATTTGCACTTCTCCGGGCCGCCGGCGATACCGACGACCTTTTTCGCGCCCTTGATCCGGGCGATCTGTCCGGCGGTCGAGCCGGTCGCGCCGGCGGCGCCGGAGACGACGACCACGTCCCCCTCCTTGACCCGACCGACATCGGTCATGCCGAAGTAGGCCGTCATGCCGGTGACCCCGAAGATGCTGAGGGCCGCCGTCGGCTCGATCCCCGCCGGGAGGGCCTGCATGGCGTGCTCGCCGGCGTCGGCGATCACGTAGTCCTGCCAGCCCGTCATGCCGAACAGCAGGTCGCCTACGGCGTAGGTGTCGCAGTTGCTCTCGAGCACCTCGCCGATGCCGCCGCTGCGGACGACCTCATCGATGCCGATCGGGGGCAGGTAGCCGGGTGCGTCGTCCATCCAGGTACGGATCGTGGGGTCGATGGAGAGGTAGCGGACCTTGACGAGCGCCTCGCCGGCGGCCGGCGCGGGGACCGCGAGCTCTTCCAGACGGGTCGTCTGCTCGTTGACCATTCCGGTGGGCCGCTCGGCCAGGACGATGCGGCGATTGCTCTCGCTCATGTCTTCTCTTTCCCTCGGTTCGGCCCGGCACGGGCCCCTCGGCTTGTCGGTCGCGTCGGCGACGCAGGGCTGATCTTATGCGGGCGGCTGGTTCGCAGGGCGGGTCAGCGACTCGAGCAGCAGGACGAATGAGCTGAACTCGCGCCCGGTCGCTTCGGAGAGGCCGATCTCGCAGGTGCGGTTGCTGCACAGGCAGGCGCTGGGGCTTGCGCCGGCCAGCTCCTCGGCCGCGGGACGCATCGCGGCGGCCGGCAGCTCGGGGTGCAGCAGACCGCGGTCGCCCGCGGTGCCGCAGCAGGTGGGATTGCTCGCCATCAGGACATCCTCGGCGAGGGCGGCGGCGATCGCTTCGAGCTTCCCGACCAGGCCCAGGTGGGAGGCGGCACAGGGTGGATGCAGCAGGACCGAGGAGGCGCGCTCGGAGATCTGGAGCTCGGCCAGCAGCTTGTCGTGGACCCAGACGATCGAGTCGAGGATCTCGACCTGCGCGAAGGCCTCCCCTAGCTCGCCCTCGAGGGCCTCGGGGACCTCGCGCAGCAGGGCCTGGCTGCACGAGCTGGCATCGACCACCAGCGGCAGGGCGCCCCCGTCGGTCCAGCGCAGGGCTGCCTGCGCGATGGCATTTGTCATCCAGCGCCGGCCGCGATCGTGGCCCTTGGAGCTCCAGGGGGTGGCACAGCAGAGGCCGGCGACGTCCTCGGGGATCCACAGCGGGCGCCCGGCGCGGGCCGAGACGCTCAGCAGCGCCTCGGGCAAAGAGGGCCGGGAGGGCTGCTCGCGAGGGTTGCCGAAGATCCGGTTCAGGCAGGCCGGAAAGTAGACCGCGGCGGCACCATCGCGGGCGCTCCAGGGCAGCGGCGCGGCCGGGCCCGGCATGGAGGGGCCCCAGGCGGGGATCAGCTCGCGCCCCGCGGCCTCGCGGGCGAGTCCGCTGAGTGCGCCGGTCGGCCCGTCGCCGAGCGCGCGCCCGCCCCGCAGGGCGCTGCGGCCGGCACGTTCGACCCCTCCCCAATGCCGGGCCGCGGCCAGCGCCGAGCGTTCTGCCGCCTCGCCGTGCCGGGCGCTGCGCAGATCCTTGATCAGCTTGCCCGTGTCGATCCCCACCGGGCAGTGCAGGGCGCAGGTCCCGTCGGCGGCGCAGGTCTGGATGGCGTCGTAGTCGTACTGCTCCAGCAGCGCCTCGAGCACCGGCGAGCCGGTGCGTTGGCGGGCCATCTCGCGACGCAGGACGATCCGCTGGCGCGGCGTCGTGGTGAGGTCGCGGCTGGGGCAGATGGGCTCGCAGAAACCGCACTCGATGCACTGGTTGGCGACCGGCTCTATCTGGGGGGCGGACTTCAGGCCGCTCAGATGAGCCCGGGGGTCTTCGGTCAGCAGGACCCCTGGGCCCAGGATCCTGTCGGGGTCGGCCAGGCGCTTGATGCGGCGCATCATTGCGGTGGCCTTGGTGCCCCACTCGCGCTCCACGAAAGGGGCCATGTTGATGCCGGTCCCGTGCTCCGCCTTCAGCGAGCCGTCGTAGCGGTCGACCACCAGCTCGACGAGATCGTTCATGAAGGCCTCATAACGCTCGAGGTCCTCCGGCTCGCCGAAGTTCGGCGTCAGCAGGAAGTGCAGGTTCCCCGCCGAGGCGTGGCCCGCGAGGCTCGTCAGAAAGCCGTGGCGGCCGAGCATCTCCTGCAGGTCCCTGGCGGCCTCGGCGACGCGGGCCGGCGGCACGCAGATGTCCTCGATGATCAGCGAGACGCCCGGCCCCCGCACGGCGGCCAACAGGCCCTGCATGCCCTCGCGGACATGCCAGAGCATCCCGACCTCCTCCGCCTCGCGGCTGAAGCGCGGCTCGTCGATCGGCTCGCGGGCGGCGAGGATCTCCAGGGCCGCCTGTTCGGGCCCGTCGAGGTCCCCCGGCGCTTCGGCTCTGAACTCGACCAGCAGTGCCGCCGAGTCGAAGGGCAGCTCCTTCCAGCGCTCCGGTGTCCCGGGCATGTTCCAGGCGGCCGCGATGAGGGTGGGGGCGACCATCAGCTCGGTGGCGCTCGCCCCCGCGGCCACGAGCTCCTCGACGGCGTCCACCGCAGTGTCGATGTCCTTGAAGAAGCTCAGCGAAAGGGTCGTGTGGCGTCCGAGTGGGACGGTCTCGAAGACGGCCTCGCCGACGAATGCCAGGGTTCCCTCCGAGCCGATCAGAAGGCGTCTGAAGATCCCTAACGGTGTGTCGGCTTCCAGGAAGGCGCAGAGCCGGTAGCCGGTCGTGTTCTTGATCTCGAACTTGCGGGCGATCCGCTCGGAGAGCTCGGCGTCGGCGCGCAGTTCGTCGCGGATCTCGCTGAGTCCGGCCGCCAGTTCCGGAGCGGCCTCGGCGAAGCGCTGCTCGGCATCGGGGGCGGACGTGTCGATGACCGCCCCGTTGGCCAGGGCGAAGGTGAGCGACTGCACGGTGCGGTAGGAGTCATGGGTGACCCCGCAGCGCATGCCCCCCGAGTTGTTGGCGAGCACCCCGCCGACACAGGCGATCTCGGTGGAGGCCGGGTCGGGGCCCATGCGCCGGCCATGCCGGGCCAGCAGCCTGTTGACGTGGCCAAGCACCACACCCGGTTGAACCCGGACTCGTGCCCCGCCGTCCTCGACGCGAATGCCTTTGAAGTGCCGCCGGCAGTCGAGCAGGATGCCGTCGGTCTGGGACTGGCCGTTGAGGCTCGTGCCGCCGGCACGGAAGACCAGCGGCGTAGCGGTGCGCCGGGCGAGCGCCATGACCTCGGTGACCTGGGCGATGTCACGCGGGATCGCCACGGCACGCGGGATCGAGCGGTAGGGGCTGGCGTCGGAGGCGTAGCGGATCAGGTCGAGCGCGCGGGTGCCGATCCCCTCCTCTCCCAGTGCGGCCCGCAGTTCGCCGGCCAGTGGCTCCGGTGTGCCGTCGGCCACCCAGTCGGGAGCCGCGTCGGGTGAGCCCGATCCCGGAGCCGGGGGCTCCGGGGCGATCCGCCGGGCTCTGGCGGACAGCGTTGCCACCGTCAGTCGAGCCACATGCCGCTGGCCACCGGCACCTGGATGAGGCGTGGCCCATCCTGTGCGGCAATCGATTGGCGCAGCGCCTCGGTCAGCTCCTCGCGGCCGGAGACCTGCTGGGAGGAGACGCCGTAGGCACCGGCGATGGCGGCCACGTCCACGCCCGGCAGGTCGAGGCCGGGGAGGCCGCCGGCGCCCTCGAATTCGGCGAACCACTTGAGGATCATGTACTCCTCGTTGCGCAGCACCAGGAAGGTCACGGGGACCTTGTAGGCGGCGGCCGTCCACAGGGCCGTGATGCCGTATTGCGCCGAACCCTCACCGAGGATGCAGACGACCGGACGCGAGGGTTGTGCCAGCTGCACTCCCACGGCCGCGGAGATGCCGAACCCCAGTCCGCCGCTCGAGGAGAAGTAGTAGCTGCCGGGCCGCGACAGGCGCAGGCGATTGCGCAGGGCGACGGTGCTGGAGGGTGTCTCAACGACGGCGATGCCCTCCTCGGGCCAGGCTTCCGCCAGCGCCGCCATTGCCGTCGAGCCGCTCATCGGGTCGGCCTCGGCCGGCTCCCCCGGGGCCGGGCGTTGCGCGGGTGTGCTGCGCTCGGAGTCGCCGAGCAGTCCCAGCAGGTGGCGCAGTGCCAGGGCGACGTCGCCCACGATGGCCTCGCCCATGGGTGCCCGGGCGGCCTCGCCGGGGTCGCAGGTGATCTGCACCAGGGAGGCACCGTCTGGCAGCAGCGGGCCTGGGATGTAGGGGTAGTAGGGAAAAACCGAGGAGCCGATGACCAGGACCAGGTCGTGGCCGGCCAGCGTTTCACCGGCGGGGCCGATGGCCGGGGGCAGGACGCCGATGAAGTTGGGGTGGCTCTCGGGAAATCCGAGCCGCCCGCCGCCCGTCGCCGGGGTCGCCCAGACGGGCAGGTGCTGGCGCTCCGCCAGCGCCACCGCGTCATCCCAGCCGCCGGAGGCGTCGATGTCAGGGCCGGCCACGAGCACGGGGTTCACGGCTTGCTCCAGACGTCGGGCGAGCTGCTGCAGGGACTCGGGATCGGGGATGGCGCGGCCGGTGACCCTGCGAGCCAGCGTGTGGGCCGTCGCCTGCTCGTCGGCCTCCTGCGCCCAGTCGTCCATGGGGATCGAGACGAAGGCCGGCCCGCGGGGGGGCAGCGAGGCGTGGTGGATGGCGCGTGCGATGGCCGCCGGGACATCCTGGGCGCGTGCCGGCTCGTGGCTCCACTTGACGTAGGGCTCCGGCCCCTTGACGGCTTCGCGATTGGTCAGGTTGGCCTCCATGGTGATCTGGGGGCGGACCTGTTGGCCGGCGGTGATGAGCAGCGGCGACCGGTTTGCCTGGGCGTTGAAGATCCCGCCCACGGCGTTGCCGACACCCGGCGCGGTGTGGAGGTTGACGTGGGTGGTGCGGCCGCTGGCCTGGGCGAAGCCATCGGCCATGCCGACGACGACCAGCTCCTGCAGGCCGAGGACGTAGGTGAAGTCCTCGGGCAGGTCGGCCAGCATGGGCAGCTCGGTCGAGCCGGGGTTGCCGAAGATGGTCGTCATCTCGTGGGCCCGGAGCAGGTCGAGCGTCACTTCGCGAACGGTGGCCATCGGGAGGTTCCTTTCGGCGTCAGGTGGGCTCGGGGACAGCAACGGCGAAGACGATGTGGCGCCGGCCGAGGCTCAGGTAGGGGTGCAGCTCGACGGGGCCGCCCTCGAGCGGCGCGACCGTCACCTCGGTGAGCGTGATGAAGTCCCGCTCGGAGGCGTTGAGCACATCGGAGACGCGGCTGCGATAGCCGTCGCGAGCCAGTGTCAGGACGCCCTCGATGCGGTGGCGCTCGGTCTCGATCCTGACCCTCTCCTGGCGGTGTTCGACCTCAGAGGGGACCCTCTGCTCCTCGCTCATGGCTCCATTATCGACCCTCCGGCCCTCGGGGGTCACGCGGGTGGATCCACGGCCGTAGATGCACGGCCTCCTCTCCGGTCTGTGGGCCGAACCGGAGAGGAGGGCCGTGGATTCGCCGGGCGGGGCCGGCGTCTTGCGCCCCGCCCGCCGCTTTTAGAGGCCGATTCGGTAGAGCCGGCTCAGGTCGTAGTTGGCCACGTTGCGTCCCACGCTCGCCCCTGCCTCGTCTGAGAAGCGGAAGTGGATCCCCTCCCAGACGCGTGCATTGACGATCTCGGCCGTCAGGGCCGCCCAGTTCTGGTAGGTGTGCGTCGAACCGGGATCGGTCGGGCTTGTCACGCCGGTGATGGGCGCCGGTGCGTTCGGACCGACGAACGCCGTCAGGACCGCCTGCGCGGCGCCGGCGTAGCCGCCGTGGCCGCTCGGCCAGTCGGGATAGCGCGGCGTCGTGAAGAACGGCGTCCAGCTCGGGTCCGGGTCGACGGCGTCCTCCTGGATGGCCGTGACCGGCCGCCAGAATGTGTACTCGAACTTCCCGTTGTAGATCGCGATCTGGGCATCCGTCGTGATCACCTGGAAGGCCGCCACCAGCTGGAGATCCCAGTTGAGCGGGTGCTGGTCCTCGGCGATCAGGCCGCGAACGATCTGGATGTACTGGATGTTGGCCGCCGGCTCCCAGAAGGCGGCGATGTCGGTCTGCGCCGGAGTGCGAACGGTGCTGTCGAGCGCGCCATAGGTTCTTACCTCGGCCAGGCCGCTGCGGTACTCGGCGGAGCTGAGGCTGGGCGGCGGGCCGGGGTCGAACTGGTTGGCCGAGGCCAGCAGGAACGGACGCGCTTTGCCCTCACCGGCACGGACCGCCGGACCATAGGTTGGCGGAGTCGGCTGCCAGATCCCGGGCCCCGGTGCGGGCGGGGTGTAGGGGATGTCCAGCGAGGCGGTGTCCAGCCCGTCGCCCTGGCGGGCGGCGAGGACAGCGGCCGCCTCGTGCGCCCCGACGGCGATCCCGGCCTGCTTGGCGGGGCCGTCGGGGATCGTTGCAAGGCTATTCGCCAGGTCGGTGTCGAGCGTGGGCTGTTGCGCGGGCACCTGCGCCACGAGGGCATCGTGCAGGGCCTGCACCAGGGCGGCGTCTGAGTAATCGGTGAAACGGCTCGACCCGGCCACCGCTCTGGCCGCTGCCAGCCAGGCGACCGACCAGATCCGGCTGCCCGTCGCCGGCTCGGGGAAGGCGCCGGCTGTGACGGTCTGGTTGGTGATGTCATACCAGGACAGGACGAGCGCGTTCTGCGCGGGGGCCACCCCCGACGGAGAGTGCCAGTCGCCCTGCGGGTCGCGGCTCCTCGCCGCGCGGGCGCTTGCCGCTGTCGGGGCGAGCGCCATCAGGATCAAGATGATGGACAGAGTGATTCGGGTTCTCATTCGGTTTGCTCCGTTCGATCGCTGTTCGGCCGGCATAGGTCCGGCCAGGGATGGGTCAGGGATCGGCCCGTCTTCTGAAGGCGAGGCCTACTCGCGCCTCAGCCGGCCGGTGTGGCGTCAGGACATCGGCGCAACACCGAGGGACGGGCGGGCACTTTCAGGGGCAAAGGGGAGGAACGGCCTGTAATCATCATATAATCAATCAATCTACTGAGGATTCTGGTGCCGAAGTAACAATTCGGTAAATGAGTCACGGGCGCGCCGGCGCTCAGCGGGTCACAAGGAAGGTCCGCAGGACGATCGTTCGCCGTCCGGTCTCGCCGATCGCGAGGATGGTCACGTGGGCGAGCAGCCCGCGCCGGCCCGCTAACCGGTGGCGCAGGACGGCGAGTCCCCGGGCGCCCAGGCGAAGGCGCACGAGACCCGTGCGCCCGGCGGCCAGCGGCCGGGCCACGCCGGCAAGCAGTACCGTTCGCCCCGCGCGGCCCCTGCCTCGGTGGCGGGGGAGCGTCGCCAGGGTCGCCCCGATGCGGATCTTGCACGCCCGCTGGCAGCCGACCGCGAGGGCCAGTCCGCGCCGGGACAGAACACCACTCGAGCGCGTCAGAGCGACCTTCAGGACGGGTGCGACATCGAGCGGGGGCGGCCAGCGCCCCGGTGCCTCGCAGCCGCTCGGTGATGGGGCGTCGAGGTTGAAGCGCTCGATCCGGTTGTTGTCGGTGTCGGCGACGTAGACGGAGCCTTCGCAGCCGACGGCCAGGCCGTCGGGCCCCGAGAACTGCCCCAGGCCCACACCGCGGCTGCCCCACTCGGTGATGAAGCGCCCGGCGCCGTCGAAGACCTCGACGCGGTTGTTGCCGGCGTCCAAGACGTAGACGTTGCCGGCCGCGTCGAGGGCGATGCCGTCGGGCGAATGGAAGTGCCCTTCGCCGCTGCCCGGGGCGCCCCATTCGGCGAGCACCACGCCGGCTGGGCTCAGCTTGACGACGCGGTCGTTGCCGGTGTCGGCGACGTAGAGCTCGCCGGCGCGGTCGAGGGCGACAGCGCCAGGACGTTCGAAGTCCCCCGGACCGGTGCCACCGGCGCCCGAGCCTTCATCGGCTCCCCAGCGGGCGCGCAGGGATCCTTCGGGTCCGTAGACGAGAACCCTGTTGTCTGCCGTGTCGGCGACATAGGTGAGATCTCCGCCGGCCGGGCTCCCGACGGCGACCGCCGCATCTTCACGAAGCCCCAAGCCACCGATGGCGGAGGGGCCGCCCAGTTCTGAGAGGAACGTGCCGTCACCCCAGAAGTGGGCCAGCCGGCCGTTGCCGGCGTCGGCGACGAAGACCGAGCCGAGGGGGTCGGTGGCGATGCCGGCGGGACTGGAGAACTCGACGCGGCCGCCTCCCGGGGTGGCGGTCCACTCCCCCGTGTAGGCGTCGCTGCCGATCGCGAAGGACTCGACCCGGTTGCCGACGGTGTCGGAGGCCAGCAGCGAGCCGGTCGGCTCGACGGCCACGCCACGGGGGGCCGTCAGCAGCCCGGGACCGCGTGCGCTGATGCCGATGGTGCGCAGGTAACTGCCGTTCGGGTCATAGACCTCGATGCGGTCGTTGGCCGTGTCGGCGACGTAGGTGTCGCCGGCGGGATCCGACGCGAGGGCTCGGGGGAACGCGAGCTGCCCGGGTTTTGAGCCGAAGCCACCCCAGGTGGCGAGGAAAGCGAGCTGAGCGTTCAGCTTGACGACGCGATGATTGGTGTCGTCTGCCACGTAGACGTCGCCGGCCGCATCGAGGGCGACGCCATAGGGATAGGCGAACTGGCCGGGCCCCGAGCCTTCGCTGCCAACCGAGCCCACGTAGCCGCCTTCGGGGGTGAATTGCTCGATTCGGTGGTTGTCGTCGTCGGACACCAATACCTCGCCTGCGTTGGCGGCAACGCCGCGGGGGTAGGAGAATTGGCCGGGACCCGCGCCCTTGGTTCCCCAGACGAGCGGTTCGCCGCCACTCAGGTTGAAGCGCTGGATGCGGTTGTTCCCGCTGTCAGCCACGTAGACGTAGGAGCCGGCTACCGCGATGCCTCCACCGGGGGGCCGGGTGAAGTCCTGCGAGGAGCCGAAGTGGAACCGCCCGGGCTGTGAGCCCGCGCCGCCCCAGTCGCCGAGGTAGACGCCGTCGGGGTTGAACTTCTCGATCCGGTCGTGGCTAGAGTCGACGACGTAGACGTTGCCTTCGCCGTCGGTGGCGAGTCCTCCGATCGGGCCGAACTGCCCGTGGCCGCCGCCGAAGGAGCCCCACTCGCCTTCGTAGACGCCGAGCGCACTGAACTTCTGGACCACGTAGCCGAGCTGGTCTGCGACGTAGATGGCGCCGAGGGGGCTCGTGGCGATCGCCTCCGGGAAGCGCAGCACCCCTTCGGCGCGCTGGCCGATTACCGTGGCGGAGCTCCAGGGACAGGGGCGCCCGGCGGAGCCGAAGCAAGCTTCCGCACCGGCGGCCGGCGCGCCGGCCCAGGCGCAGAGGACGATCGCCCAGGAGGCCAGGGCGGAGAGAGTGACAATGCTGCTTTTTCTGCGGGGCATCTCCCCAGTGGAACACCTTCGTGGCCACGGTGTCGCGGTCGCAGAGGAGGTTTAGAGGATGCGTTCGGGCGCCCGCGCGGGCAGCCCGGCCCGGGCGCCCGGAACGATCGCTGCCCGGCCCGAGGCGGAGGGGTGGTTGAGCTCCTCGCGCACGATGTAGAGCGGACGATGCTTGACCTCGTCGTATATCCGTCCGACGTACTCGCCGATCACCCCCAGCGCGATCAGCTGGATGCCGCCGAGCAGGAGGATGGCGATCGTGATCGAGCCGAAGCCGGGCAGGTAGGAGCCCGTGATCTTCAGCAGGATGACGACGGGGATCGCGATGAAGGCCAGTCCGGCCGAGAGTACGCCCACGTAGGTCGCCACCTGCAGAGGCAGATGGGAGAAGGAGGCGATGGCGTCCAGTGAGAAGCGCAGCATCTTGCGCAGCGTGTACTTCGTCTCGCCGGCGTGGCGCGCGTCGCGCTGGTAGGAGACGGCGGTCTGGGTGAAGCCGATCCAGACCGTCATGCCGCGCAGGAAGCGCGAGCGCTCGGTCATGGCCAGCAGGGCGTTCAGGGCGCGGCGATCGAGCAGCCTGAAGTCGCCGGAGTTGGGCTCCAGGTCCACCTGGGCGAGCTTGTCGAAGAGCTTGTAGAACCAGGAGGCGGTGGCGAGCTTGAAGGCGGTCTCGCCTTCGCGCTGCTTGCGCACCGCGTAGACCACGTCGGCGCCCTGGCTCCACTGGGCGATCATCTCGGGGATCAGCTCGGGCGGGTCCTGCAGGTCAGCGTCGATCATCGCGACGACGTCGCCGACGGCATGCTCGAGACCGGCTGTCAGGGCTGCCTGATGGCCGAAGTTGCGCGACAGGTGGATGACCCGCACACGCGGGTCGGCGGCGGCGAGTTTGTCCAGCAGCTCAGGTGTGCGGTCTTTGGAGCCATCGTTGACCAGCACGAGCTCGAATTCGTAGTCGGCCACGGCGGCGGTGGCGCGGGCGACGAACTGCTCGACGAGCAGCTCCTCGTCGTATACGGGCGCCACCACGCTGAGCAGGGTGGGTGTGCGAAGGGGATCGTCCGACATCGTCTTTTCAGGTTCGCCGGTGCCGCCAGGGCCGCGGTTCTTATGCATCATCGACGGGCTTCATAAGCCGCGGCTCAACTTATCGTTCATCCTTTGACCGAATGAGCTCACAGCTGACGCCGCCGCAGGGACCTCCCACCAGGGTAGCGGGACTAACCCGGCGCATGCGTGCCCCGGTCGTGGTGCAGTTCATCAAGTTCGGCCTGGTGGGCGTCTCCAACACCGCGTTGACGTTCCTTGTCTACACCCTGCTGCTCAAGGGTTTCGGGGTCTGGTATCTGCTGGCGTCGGCGATCGGCTTCATCGTGGGTGCCACCAACGGCTTCCTGCTCAACCGCCGCTGGACCTTCGCGGGACATGTCGGGGACTCGCTGACGCCAGTTCGGTGGGCCGTCGTGCAGGGCGGGGGCCTGGGCATCAACGAGGTGCTGCTCTACCTGTTCGTGGATGACGCCAAACTGGACAAGCTGCTGGCGCAGGCATTCGCGACGGCCGTCGTGACCGTGAGCACCTTCTTCGTCAACCGTGCCTGGACGTTTCGCGAAGCACCCTCGCTGTCCGCCTGATCCGGAGGCGGCCCCGCCGGTCCGGGCGCGGCTACCTGAAGACAGCCAGCAGCGACAGGCCGGCCGGTATGCGCCCGCCTCCACCGATCAGGGCCGCCTCGAGTGCCAGAGGCCGCTCGAGCAGCCAGTTGAGCGGTTCGGGTGGCACCCACAGGTCGAGACTCGACTCGGTCGTCTTGGTGTTGATCCGGTCGAGGATCCGCAACATGATCGCCACCGGCAGCAGCAGCGAGTTGAAGTAGGTCGTGCGGGCCTGCTTCCAGCCGGCCTGCTCGGCGACGGCCCGCAGCGAGCGGCGCGTGTAGCGGCGATGATGGTGGTTGATCTCGTCATGCCCGCTCCAGAGCCACTGGTAGGCGGGGACCGTCACCAGCAGAGCGCCGCCCGGGGCAACCAGCCGGCGCAGCTCGCGCAGGGCTCCCAGGTCGTCCTCGAGGTGCTCGATGACGTCGAGCGTGACGGCGAGCTGGAAGCTGGCATCGGGCAGCGGAACGTCGAGGACCGAGCCCGCGATGACCTCTCCCGCCCCGCGACCGCGCGCGATGTCGACGCTCGTCTGGGAGAGCTCGACGCCGGTGACGGTGCCGTGGCGGGCCAGCTCGACCATGTTGCGTCCGCTGCCGCAGCCAGCATCGAGGATGCGCGCCCCGGGGGGCAGATCAAGCCCGTTCAGGACGCGCTCGATGACGGTCCGCCGACCGCGGTACCACCAGTGCTGGTCCTCTGCCCGATGCGTCTGGAGCTCGTAGTCGCGGTCCATCGGTCTCCCATCTTTTACTAAAGGTGCCTCTCCGCGCCGTGCGGCCACCTCCGGCAGGCTCAGCCGCCGGCCCCGGGGGTCCGCCCAGACCAGCGGATCGTGCCGCCTTCGCCGAGCCATGTGGCAATCGCCCGCCGGCTGGCAGGGTCCACCGCTACGGTGGCTCCAGAGACTGGACCGGGGGGCGCCACGAGCTCCGCCGCACCGAAACGGGCCTCGCCCGGGGCAGTCTCGATGCCACGCGCGGCAAACAGGCTCTGGCGGTCGGGCTCGGGCTGTCCGCCCGCCAGGCTGAGCGGCTCGCCCCAGAGCATGATCGCCTCGCCACCCGGCCCCGGGGCGAGCGCGTCGAGCAGGGCATCGCCCCCGGGCGCCGCGATCGTGGTGAGCGTGAGCAGCCCGTTCTGGTCGATCGGCGCGACGCGCACCACCCAGTGCCGGTTTTCCGATCCCGGCCAGGCGGCCATGACACTCTCATCGCTCAGCCGGATCAGCCGGGGCGCGGCGGGCCGGTCCTGCCCGTCGGGGTCGGCGAAGCTTTCGAGTAGCCGGGGAGCCGCGAAACGCACGCCCGAGGCGGAGTAGTCGAGATAGACGCGTGTGCGCCCGGCGACGTGGTCCACCCACAGGACGATGCCACGGTTGTCGTCGCTGAGCAGGGCGGCGATCCGGACTTCGCCCCCGGCGTGGCCGAGCTCCTGCAGCGGATGGTGGTTGCCCGACCCCGGCTCATCGCGCGCATAGAGCCTGCCGCCGTCGGCCCAGACGGCCAAGGCGTCACTGCGATAGTCCAGGGCCAGGACGGCGGCGGTCGGATGTTCGGCCTGCGGCCCTGTGATCAGCCCACGCGGCTGAACCCGGTGTGAGTACCAGCGCTCCAGCTCGACGCTCAACCCCTTGATGCCGGGGCCGGCCGCGAGGATGCCGAGGTCTCCCAGGTAGCCGTTGGCGAGCGCCAGCGGGCGGAGCGAGCGGGCGCCGGTGAGCGGGGCGAAGGGGCCTGCGGCCGCACCCTGGATGAACAGGCCGCGGGTGGGCCGGACAGGGTTCGAGCCTGCGATGGCGATCAGGCCGTGGGGCGCTGCCGCTGCCTCGATCGGTGAGCGCGGGCCCAGCCTCGTGCCCTCGGCCGAGTGGGCCGCGGGCGCCGGCCGGGGGAAGCCGGTGGGCGAGATCGGGTCGATCCTGGCGCCCGCGCCGCCCGGGCAGTTTGAGAAGGTGGCCCAGACCAGGGCCCCGGCGCCGGTCGGCTGTTCAGGTGCTTCGCTGGGGAAGATGACGCGCGGTGCCGCCGCGGCCGGGCAGGCGCTCAGCCGGGTCGGCGTCGACCATTCGGGGGGCCGGCTCGGCGCCGCCGCCTGCGCCGGGCCGGGGATCGCCGGGGCTGCCGCGGCGACAGCCGCCGCGGCGAGGGCCAGGGCGTGGCTGCGCAGCGTCAGGAGAGGGCGGCGCGCAGGAAGTCGATCGTCCGCTGCCAGGAGAGCTGTGCCTGATCGGGGTCGAACGTGCCCAGGCGGTTGGTGTCGTTGAAGAACGCGTGTCCGGCACCCTCATAGAACTCGGTGCTCACATCGACCCCCGCGCTCTGCATCTCGGCCGCGAGGCCCTTCGCGTCATCCACGGGGACGAAGTCGTCGTTGATGCCGAAGTGCATCAGCACCGGGCCCTCGACGCCGCCGAAGTCCGGCTTGCCGTGGGGCATGACGTAGTAGTAGCTGACGACGGCCGCGATGTTGGGGCAGGTGGCGGCTGCCCAGACAGAGAGGCCTCCTCCGAGACAGAAGCCGACCGACCCGACGCCCGCGCCGCTGACGCCATCGAGGCCCAGCAGATACTCGGCGGCCCCGCACATGTCCTTCTCGGCCCGGTCCATCGATAGGGCCATCATCTTCTGTTCGGCCTCGCTGGGCTGCTCCGTGGTCTCGCCCCGGTAGAGGTCCGGTGCCAGCGCGAAGAACCCCTCTGCGGCAAACCGGTCGCAGATCGAGCGGATGTGCTCGTCCACGCCCCACCACTCCTGCAGGACGATCGTCGCGGGGCCCTGCTCGCCCGCAGGCTTGGCCAGGTAGCCCGGCGCGCTGCCGGCGCTGGTCGGGAACTCGATGTCGGGCATGTGGGGTCTCCTTGATCGGGGGTCTGGGCGGTGACGGGCCGCGGCGCCGGCAATCCTCTCACGGCGGATCGAGCGTTGCTTCAGTCAGCCGGCGTCAGAACGTGGGCAGCAGCCGGGTTGATCCGACCCGCCAGCAGATCCCGGTAGGCGGCCTCGAGGGCCTCGGGTCCAGAGCCGCGGATCACCTCGAGCCAGCTGCCGACCCACTCCAGGTAGGGCCCCCAGGCGTCGGCGATCCGCTGTTCGAGCCCCTGCATCCCCCAGTCGCTCCGTCGGCTCCGGACGCGGTCGGGGGCGAAGAAGAAGGTCGGCCGGGGGCCGGGGAGCCCGTCGGGGACATTTTCCATCCTGTCGTGGTGGGTGGCGCCGATGACGGCCGAGTGCGCCAGCTGATCACCGAAATGCGTGTGGACGTCGCTTCGCAGCTCGCCGTCGCCCGCCATGTCCACGTAGACGGCCGCCTCGTTGGGCAGCTCATCGAGCTGGTCGTAGGGGATGACATGGTCGTAGACGCCGAGGCCGCGCGTGAACTCCGCTCCTCGCGCCGAGGTCAGGCCGATGACGTTCGCCGAGCCCTCACGCGAGAGCAGATAGGCGAGAGCGCTGGCGGTCTTGCTGGAGGCGCTTGAGATGACGACGGTCGGCGCGCCGAACAGCTGGCTCTCGCGCAGGAAGTCGTCGAGCAGCCAGGAGGTGAAGAACAGCGGCCGCAGCAACATCTGCTGATCCTCGGTGCGCGGGTCGTAGATCGGGTCGGCCGTGGTGGCGGTGTAACCGTTGTAGGCGGCGGGCAGCTCCGCGCGGTGCGGGGCTCCGTCGAGAAAGCCTCCGGGCCCGACGCGGATCGGCTGCACGAGCAGCTCGCCCGAGGGCGGCAGGTAGCCGTAGAGGCGGGTTCCCTCCTCCAGGCCCTCCACCCGGCTGGAGCGCACCTCGGCGAAGCCCCAGACCGGCATGCGTCCCCAGCCCTCGGGGGCTGGGAAGAACTCCCAATAGGACATTGCGTCGCCGAACTTGGCGTAGGTGATGTTGTTCGAGGTCAGCCCGAAGTGGGCGATGCGCAGCACCGCCTCCCCGGGACCGGCCTGCAGGGGCAGCGCATCCTCAAAGCGAGTCTGCTCGAGATCCGCGCGGTCGATCAGGAAGTCCATGCCGACAGCCTATTGGGGAGCGCTCTTGAGCAGCACCGCTCAGTGACGGTGGGTGAGGCCCAGCAGCGGCTCCTCGGCGCGGGCGGCCGTCTCGCCCGGTTCGATGCGTTCGAGCATCCGGGTTTCCCGCGGGGCGAGGCCCGCAGCCAGCGCAGCGAAAGCGAGGCAGGAGCCCGCGACCATCACTGTGACGGTCCCGAGCGATGCGGCGAGCGGCCCCGCGATGGCGTAACCGAGCGGCAGCAGCCCGCCGGAGACCATCCAGTCAAACGAGCTGACACGCGAGAGGCTGGCGGGCGGGATGCGCTCGGCCAGGGCGGTCGTCCAGAGGATGTCAAAGACGGCGATGCCCGTTCCCGCGACAAGCGTCACTGGGAGCACGACCACGAGCGTCACTCCCGAGGCGTAGAGGACGGCCGCCACCGGCCAGGCGGTGATGGCGAGCATGGCGGCCCGCATCGGGAACCGGGGACGCCAGCCGATCCCCACCAGGGCACCGATGATCGTTCCCACCCCGATCGTCGCCTCGAGGATCCCGTAGACCGAGACGTGGCCGTACTGGCCCTTGGCGATCAGCGGTCCGAGGACGAACCACGGAGCGAGACCGAAGAACAGCGCGGCACAGAAGGACAGCAGCGTGGCCCACACCCAGGTGCGCGCCCGAACCTCGGCCGACCCCGCCCAGATCTCCGCTCGCAGGCTGCGGCCCTCGCCGGGCGCACCGCTGTCCATCGCGGCGGCGGCGCCCCTGCGGCGCGCGCGGACCTGGGTCAGGAAGGCGGCGCTGGCGAGGAAGGTGACAGCGTCCAGCGCAAAGGCCCAACCGGCGCCCGCCCCGAGCACCAGGGCCGTGGCCAGCGCCGGACCTGCAAATTCGGCGATGTTGTTGGACATCGAGGTGAGCGCACGTGCCTGCTGGATGTCCTCCTCGGGGACCGTCTGCGGCAGCAGTCCGTCGGCCGCAGGGCGAAAGAACGCCTCGGCACTGCCGAATCCCACCTCGATTGCCACCAGCTGCCAGATCGGGATGTTGCCGGCGAAGATCAGGACGGCCAGCAGCCCGTGCAACGCGAAGCGGATCAGGTCGGTGGCGATCATGACGCGGTGGCGCGGCAGGCGGTCGGCCCAGACACCGCCGACGAGCAGAAAGCCGATCAGCGGCAGCGCCTTGGCGGCGAGGACGAAGCCGAGGTCGGTGGCGGATCCCGTACGGGCGACGACGAACAGGGCCAGGGCGACCACCACCAGGTAGTCGCCGATGACGCTGGAGGACTGTGCCAGCCACAGGAAGCGAAAGTCGCGGTGCCCGAGCACGCGACGGATCTCGGACGGTCGGGACATGGGACTGCCAGCTTGACGTACGGGCCGCCCGTCTTCACGGCAGATCGAACTCGGTCGCGGGGATGACCGGCAGATGCTCGGTCCCGGATGCGACGCTGACACAGCCGCTATCTTGCGAGTCGTGGACCGGACCGTGATCGTCAACCTGGCCGACGCTCCCGCTCGCAGCCATCCCCGCCGAGCCACGCAGATCGACTGGGAGCCGGAGGACGCGCCCTGGCCGGATACCGGCGTCAACGTCCAGGTCATGCAGCCTGGGCAGCCGAACTGCCGGTACCACTCGGAGGCCGTTCAGGAGGACTTCCTCGTCCTGCAGGGCGAATGCATCGCGATCATCGAAGGCCAGGAGCATCCGCTCAAGCAGTGGGATTTCTTCCATTGTCCGGCCGGCGTCGCCCACGTGTTCGTCGGTGCAGGCGATCGGCCGTGCGCGGTTTTGATGATCGGCTCCCGGCGCGTTGACGAGTGCCTCTATCCGGTCGAGGAGGCTGCTGCGAAGTACGACGCGTCGGTCTCCGAGACGACCCATGAGCCGGACGAGGCTTACGCGGACTGGTACTCCGAGCCGTGGCAGGCGGTCCCCAGCCCCTGGCCGCTGTAGCTTGTAGCTAGATCACGGAAAGCTCACAGGCTGAGCGTCACGCCCTGTGCGGCGAGCGCCACGTTTGGGTGCGATGCGAAGCGCCCGGCGAGGGCGTCCATGGCGTCGTCGGTCCTGTCGGGTCGGTGGTGGAAGAGCAGCACCGACGAGGCCCCTGCGCGCCGGGCCAGCTCGACCGCGTACTCCCCGCAACAGTGCCCGAAGGCGCCCTCGGCGGGGACCTCCTCGCGCAGCAGCTGTGAGTCGTGGATCAGCAGGTCGCTTTCGGCGGCGAGTTCCAATGCCGCCTCGTGATACTCGCCGATGCCCTCGGGTCCCGGGCCATAGGCGGTGGGACAGTGGTCGGGGATGTAGGTGACCGTCGAGTGCCCGTCGGTGATCCGGTAGCCGAACGTCCGGCCGCCCTTGTGCGGTACCTCGCGCGTGAGGACGGCGAATCCGGAGAGCTCGGTCTCCCCGGGGGAGATCGAGCCGAAGCTCCAGTCCCCGCGCAGATCGGTGGGCCGCATGGGGAAGTGGGGCGGGGACAGGGTGCGCGCCAGGATCGATACGGCATCTGAGCCGTCGGGCTGTTCGGGCAGCAGCAGCTGGACCGCAGACTCCTCGTTGTCGCCGGCAGAGAAGAAGGGCAACCCCTGGACGTGATCCCAGTGCAGATGGGTCAGGAGGATCGCGCCGCGGTAGGGCTGCCCGTCGAGCAGGCTGCTCGCCGCCCGGATGCCGGTGCCCGCGTCCAGGATCAGGGTCGGGCGCTCGCTGTCGTCCTGGCTGAGCGCGACGCAGGAGGTGTGCCCGCCGTAGCGCAGGAAGTCCGCGCCGGGCGCCGCGGTCGAGCCGCGGACTCCGCAGAGGTCGAGACGCACCGGCGTTCAGGTCCGGCTGATGCGCTTGCGCTGCTCGCGGCGCTGCCCCGGGGAGAGCCTGTGCAGGGCATGGCGCCCGAGCGCCCCGACAGCAACGGTCGCAGCGCCCCCTGACAATGAGGTGTTGAAGCTCGCGTAGCGCATTTTTCTGACACCGAGACTAGCCGATCGCCGGGGGCTCCTGTGCCTGTGTCGGCACTGTGACAACCGCGTCAGGTGTGTCCGCGGAGGTCGGCTCGGGGGCCTCATCTTCAGGCGCGAAGGTCCATATGCCGAGCTTGGACACCCGCCCACGGACCTCGAAGTCACCGACGTGGCGCAGGCGCTCGGCGCCCTCATGCAGCCGTTCGCGGGTGGAGGTGGAGATGAACACCATGGCCTCGTGGTCCTTGGTCATCCCCTCGAGGCGCGAGGCGGTATTGGTGGTGTCGCCGATCGCCGTGTATTCCACGCGTTGCTCGGAGCCCACGTTGCCCGCCATGACGGTGCCGCTGTTGAGGCCGACGCCCATCTCGAAGCGGTGCTCGAAGCCGTCGGCGGCCAGCCAGTCGTTGAACTTCTCCAAGCGTGGGCCGACCATCTCCCGGGCCGCCCTGACGGCCCGGTCGGCGTGGTCCTCCTGCTCGATCGGCGTGCCGAAGACGGCCATGATCCCGTCGCCCATGTAGGAGATCAGCGTGCCGCCGTTGGTGTGGATCGCCTCGGTCATCTCGTTGAGGTACTGGTTGATCACCTCGATCACCCGCGCCGCGCGCTGGGTCTCGGAGAAGCTGGTGAACCCGCGCAGGTCGGAGAACAGGACCGTGCAGTCGCGCTCGACGCCGCCGAGACGGAGGTTGTCATCTGCTTTGGCGAGGACCTCCTCGAGCACGTCCGCGGGGACGAAGCGCGAGAAGACATCACGTACCCGTTCGCGCTCGATCGCCTCGCCCACGTAGAGCACGCCGAGCGTCCCCAGCGTTCCCAGGCCGAGGGCCAGCAGCGGATAGACGAATGTGATGATGCGCCCGTAGTCGAAGGCGAACTGCACCGCGATCGCGAAGACGACGCCCAGGACGACCGCGTCGAGCATCGATCGCCAGCCGCGCAGGCGCAGGCTGCCGAGCGGCACTGTCAGGGCGAGCGCCATGATCACGAGGATGTTCACGAGGCCCGAGGCGTTCCGCAGTTTCACCCCTTCAAGCAGCGTCGCGGTCGCGTTGGCCCAGATTTCGGGCCCGGGCATGATCTGGCTGAAGGGAGTCGGGTGGAGGTCCTGCAGCGACGGCGCCGAGGCGCCGACGATGACCAGCTTGTTACGGAACAGGCCGGCGGGAAATTCTCCTTTGAGCACCTTGGCGAAGGAGATTGTGGAATAGCTTTCGACGGCTCCGGCGTAGTCGATCGGCACGGTGCCCGAGCTTTCGAACCTCGAAGGGGGGATGCGATGCCCGCTCATCAGTTCGGCGGCGACCGTCGCGAAGCTGCCGAGATGGTGGTATTCGCGTGCCACCCGGCGGATGGAGCCGTCGCTGTCGACCGTGAGCTGGGCCTCGGCTGGATGGACGCCCACTTCCTTGAGCAGTGCGGCATTGTTCACACCGAAGATTTCCGTTTCGCCGTGAGTGCCGATGCGGGTCGCCGCCAGCAGGACCTTCCCGTCCGTCGATTCGATCGCTTCGACCAGCGCCAGGTCGTCCTGCTGGTCGGTCCTGGTCGTGAATTCGATGTCAACGGCGATCGCCTTTGCGCCGCCCTTGTTGATGTGTTCGATCACGGCACCCTCGTATTTCCGCGGGAACGGGAAGCGCGCCTGCTTGCCGGCGGCCTGCAGTTCGGGCGCCGTCTCGGCATCGATGGCGACGAACTCGATTTTCCGCGACGCATGGCGGTGCCCGCGGATGGCGAAGCGGGCATCGATCGTCTGCAGTTCGCTGCGGTGCAGCAGCCCGGTCGCGTAGGCCGCGATGCCGATCCCGGCGGCGAGGGCGCCGACGACACACAGCGAGATGATCTTGCGCCGGTTTCTCCGATTGACACCCATTGCGAGGCCTTCGATCCCTTGGGGCGGCGATCGTAGCCGACGCCGCCTGCCGTCCTTCGTCTGCCGACGCGCCGCGCCGGGGAGTGATCCTAGAGTTCGGCCTCTCGGCCGGCGCGTCCCGGACCGGGTGTCAATTGCGCCCCTGCTCTGCCAGGCGCTGAAGGCAGCACTGCAGGTACCAGCCGGCCAGCTGCTCGGCGCGAAGATGACGGTCGTAGTAGGCGCGGGCACGGCGGCCGATGTCGGCCGTGCGGCCGGGTTCGCCAAGCAGCTTGGCGCAGGTCTGAACGAGGCCCTGCTCGGCGTCGGGTGCATAGACGATCTCGACTCCGTCCTGCAGCGCGACGGGGAAGCGAACCAGGGCCGGCGGCCGCACAACGCAGCATCCCAGCGCTAGATACTCGACGAGGCGGTGGCAGAGGTCGCCGTTGCCGGGCAGGTCGATGCAGATCCGGCTGAGGGCTGCCTCGCGCAGATAGTCCGGGTAGGAGCGAAGCACGAGATCCCCCTCGTAGGGGAAGTCGTCCTGTTCGCGCAGGGCCTGCGTCGCAGCGCCCCGCACACCGGGCGCATAGGCGGCACCGAACCGGCCGTAGACGGTGAGCTGCGGCGGCGAGTGCTCGCGCAGATGGCGCAATCCGGGCAACAGAGCCGGGAGGTATCCGCTCCTCGGCACGTAGCCGCCGGCGAGGACATGCTCCTCGCGGTAGCCCTCGTTGCGGTACTGCATCTTGAACACGAGCGTGTGCGTGGCTGCGACTCGGTCAAGTACACGGTCGTAGTCGGAGTAGTCGATGGCCACGGGGTGCGAGGCGCCGTCCAGCAGCACCTCCAGGGTCACCACCCCCTCATGGATCTGGGCGATCGGAGCCTTCACGAGGGTCACCTGGCGTGCGAGCGCCGCTCGCAGTCGATCCACCCACCGGCCCGCGGCGGGCCACTCGTAGTGTTCGGGCCAGCGAATGGTGATGCGGGCAGCGTCCCCCGGGGCGAGGGGAAATGTGGCTGGTGGGGGTACTTCGGGATGCAGGGCCGAGCGTCCGATGGCCCTCGCCAGGCTGACCGCTGTCTGCAACCTGCGCGCGGCCTGGCTCACCCTTCAGCCACAGCCGGTGATGCCGCCGTCGAGCGGGATGACGGTGCCGGTCAGGTAGGCGCCGGCCCTCGAGGCCAGGAAGATCGTCAGGCCGGCTACGTCGTCGGGGCGCCCGATTCGCCCGAGCGGCACGCTCTGCTCGATCGCCTTGCGTGAGTCGGGATCTGATAGCGCGAAGTCCATCATCTTGCTCTCGAACGGGCCCGGCGCGATCGCGTTGACCGTGATCCGCTCGCCGGCCAGGCGCTTGGCCAGGTGTCGGGTGAGCATGTGGACCGCCGCCTTGCTGGCGCTGTAGCTGTAGTTCTCAACCGAAGGGGTCCGCAGCCCGTCGATCGAGCCGATGTTGATCACCCGGGCGGGGTCATCGGGCTTGGCGGCCGCGCGAAGCGGCCCGAGCAGCCCCACAGTCAGGTGGAAGATTCCCTCGACGTTGGTGTGCAGCACCCTGTCCCAGCCCTTGGCCGGGAACTCCTCCAGCGGCGCGCCCCAGACGGCGCCGGCGTTGTTGACGAGGATGTCCAGCGCCGGGAAGCGCTCACTCGTTGCCGCCGCGAGCTCACCCGCCCCCTCGGGTGTCGAGATGTCCGCGGGGATGGCCACGCAGTCGCCGACCGCGGCCAACGCGGCGGCGGCCCCTTCGACATCGCCCTGCTTGCGCGATGAGACGATCACCCGCGCGCCTGCGCCGACGAGTCCCCGGGCGATCATCAGGCCGATGCCGCGCGAGCCTCCCGTCACCAGGGCGGTCTTGCCCGCGACGCCGAACAGCTCGCTCATGGCTAGTCGGCGAACTCGGCCGGGCGCTTCTCGAGGAACGCCGTGATGGCCTCCGGCGGGGCCGCTCCGAAGGTGGCCATGATCTGCTGGCGGTCCTCATACTCGGCCGCCGTCTGCGCGCTCGGGATCTCCAGCGCCGACCACATGCCCTGCTTGGTCAGCTGCACCCCCCAGGGAGCCAGCGAGGCGATCTGCTCTGCGGCTTGCAGTGCGCGGGCGGCCAGCGCGTCCTGCTCGACGACGTCGGCCACGAGACCGATCCGCAGCGCCTCCTCGGCATCAAAGCGCCGTCCCGTCAGCATCAGCTCGTGTGAGCGCGAGGCGCCGATCAGCCGCGGCAACAGCCACGAGGTGGCCATGTCGCAGTTGGACACGCCGATGTTGATGAAGGCCGCCCGAAAGACGGCCTCGCGGGCGGCAAAGCGGATGTCGCAGCCCAGCGCCAGCGCCAGGCCGAATCCCGCCGAAGGGCCGTTGACGGCGGCGATCACCGGCTGGGGGATCGATCTCAGCGCGAGGATCAGGCCCGACATGTGGCGCTGGTTGGCCAGGCGGTCACGGGAGAGGTCCTCGCCCGTGTTGCCCGGTGCCGCGCCGTAGCCGTGCAGGTCAAGGCCCGCGCAGAAGCCTCGTCCGGCGCCCGTCAGGATCACCGCCCGGCAGGGACGCTCGAGGCGCAGCGAGCGCAGCTCAGCGTGCAGCGCCTCGCAGAGCTCGGCGGTCATCGTGTTCAGCTGGTCGGGGCGGTTGAGCGTCAGGCGCACCACGTGGGGCGCCGGCTCATCGCGCAGCAGGATCTCGGGCATCGGCGCATCCTATGTCGCAGGGCGCGTATGTGACACTGGGCCGGTGCCGGGCATTGCAGCCAGGGTGGCCGTCATCGGTCATGTCGAGTGGGTCGAGTTCGGACGGGTGGAGCGGGCCCCTCAGGCCGGGCAGGTCGTTCACGCCCGCGACGCCTTTGAGGAGCCGGCCGGGGGCGGCGCGGTGGCGGCCGTGCAATTGGCCCGGCTCGCGGGCTCCTGCATCCTGTTCACGGTCCTCGGCGAGGACGATCGCGGACGGCGCGCCGCCGCTCGTCTCGCCGAGCTCGGCGTTGAGGTGCGCGCGGCGGTCTCCGAGCTGCCGACGCGGCGTGCGGTGACGCTGCTGGACGACCGCGGCGAGCGGACGATCACGACCTTCGGGCCCCGCCTGGATCCCCGGGGAGGGGACGCGTCACCGGGCTGGGAGGAGCTCGCCGGCCTGGATGCCGTCTATTTCACCGCCGGGGACACCGCGGCGCTCGAACTGGCGCGGGCCGGGGCGCAGGTGCTCGTGGCGAGTCCCCGGGCGAGGAACGTGCTCGGCTGCGGTGTGGCGCTGGACGCACTGGTCCTCAGCGGCGAGGACGAGACCGAGCTGCGCGAGAGCGAGCGGGCGTCCGAGGAGGCCGCCCTCGTGGTCTATACCGAGGGCGCCCGCGGCGGGCGCTGGCGGCAGAGCACGGGAGTGGAGGGCCGCTGGCGGGCCGGAGCGATACCCGGCCCGATCGCCGACGCATACGGCTGCGGAGACTCTTTCGCAGCGGGCCTCACGTTCGGGCTGGGGGCCGGTCTCGAGCTGGGCGATGCCCTCGAGCTGGCGGCCCGCTGCGGTGCCTGGTGCCTCACCGGCCGGGGCCCCTACGGCCGGCAGCTCGGCGCCCGCGAGGAGCGCCCGGCGGAGAAGTGAAAGGATCCGCGGCCATGGACTTCGAGCAGATCACCACAGAGACCTCCGAGGGGATCCTCACGATCACCCTGAACCGGCCCGAGCGCCTCAACGCGTGGACCGGGCAGATGGGCGAGGAGCTGCGTGCGGCCTTAGACCTCTCCGACGCCGACGACGAGGTCCGCGTCGTCATCGTCACCGGCGCCGGACGCGGCTTCTGCGCGGGCGCAGATCTCGAGGGGGGCGGTGACACCTTCGACTACTCCAAGCGCGACACCGCCGGGTTCGCCGGCCGCGACGGGGGCGGGGAGTTCACGCTGCGGATCTTCGACTCCAAGAAGCCGGTCATCGCGGCCATCAACGGCCCCGCCGTCGGCGTGGGGGCCACGATGACGCTGCCGATGGATGTCCGCTTGGCCGCCGAGGACGCAAAGCTCGGCTTCGTCTTCGCCCGCCGCGGGATCATCCCCGAGGCCTGCTCGAGTTGGTTCCTGCCGCGGGTCGTCGGTATCAGCCGTGCGATGGAGTGGGTCTCCACCGGCCGGGTCTTCTCCGCGCGGGAGGGTCTGGAGGCGGGCCTGATCAGAAGCCTTCACCCCAAAGACGAGCTGCTGGGCGCCGCCCGGGAGCTGGCGCTTGAGATAGCTGAGAACACAGCCCCGGTCTCGGTCGCGCTGGCCCGGCAGCTGATGTGGCGGATGCTCGGTGCCGAGCATCCGATGATGGCCCACCGTGCCGACTCCCGCGGGATGGTGGCGCGCGGACAGTCCGCCGACGTCATCGAGGGCGTCACCTCGTTCCTCGAGAAGCGCCCGGCGCACTTCACCGACAAGATCTCCGACGGTCTGCCCGATGTCATGCCGGGCTACCGGACGCCCGAGTTCGAGTAGGCCTCAGAAGCTCGGCAGCTGCTGCCCCAGCGACAGCACCGGCGCGAGCTCGTCGCCGCGTTCGGCCACGCGCTCGAGCACGGTCTGGGCCTCGAACGCAAGGGCCGCCGGGTCGCCGCGGTCGAGCGCCTCCTCGACCTCCTCCCAGCCGAGCGGGGTCGAGGCCGTGGGTCGCGGCCGGGCCCGCAGCGAGTAGGCGCAGACGGTCGTCTTCTTGGCGTCGTTCTGACTCCAGTCGATCAGCACCTTCCCGGCCCGCCTGGACTTGGTCATCCGCGCGACCACATGATCCGGTTCCTCGCTCTCGAGCAGCTCGGCCACGGCCTTGGCGAAGGGCTTGGTCTGCGCATAGCTCGCCTGCGGGTCGTTCAGCGGCAGATACAGCTGCAACCCCTTCGAGCCCGATGTCTTGACGAAGCTCTGCAGGCCCAGATGGTCGAACATCGAGCGCAGGCGCAGGGCGACCCGGCAGCACTCGATGACGCTGGCCGGCTCACCCGGGTCGAGGTCGAAGACGACGGCCGTCGGGCGCTCGGTCGCCTCGGCCAGCGCCAGCGGCGTGTGCAGCTCGATGGCCGCCAGGTTGGCGAGCCAGATCAGTGTTGCCTCGTCCTCGGCCAGCGTGTAGTCGATCGGTTTGCTCTCGCTGGCCACCGTGGCTGTCCTTACCCACTCGGGCCGATGCGCCGGTGACTGCTTCTGAAAGAAGGACTTCCCCGCCACGCCATCGGGCCAGCGCGTCACCGTCAGTGCCCGGCCCGCCAGATGGGGCAGCAGGACCGGGGCGATGGCGGCGTAGTAGTCGATCAGCGCGCCCTTGGTGAAGCCCGGCTCCGGATAGAGGACCTTGTCCAGGTTGGAGAGCTTCAGCTCGTGCCCGCCGACGTTGGCGAAGGGTTCCTTGCCACCGCGCCGCTCGATCTTCAGCGGCGCCGACGTCGCCGGCGTCTCGGGGCGCGCTCCGCGGGCCGGAGCGCTGTCCTCGCGCAGCACCTCCCCCGCATGCTTGTCATCGCGCAGGCCCTTGTAGGAGGGATGGCGGATGTTTCCGGCGCTGGTCCACTCGGTGAACTCGACCTCGGCGACCAGTTGCGGCTCGCAGAATACGGCCTCGCGAGGTGGGCGCGGGCCTGCCGTGAACGGGGAGGAGTCGCGCTCGAGCGCTCCGAGCAGGCCCGCCAGGCGGTCCAGCTCAGAGTCGCTGAAGCCGGTTCCCACGCGCCCGACGAAGCGGAGCCCGCCGCCCGGCTCTCCGACGCCGAGCAGCAGTGCGCCGATCGTCTCCCGCCGGCGGCCCTTGCCGGGCAGCCAGCCGCCGAGCACGAACTCCTGGCGGCCCATGGTCTTGATCTTCAGCCAGCTGGCGCCGCGCCTACCCGGCGTGTAGGGCGAATCCAGCCGCTTGGCCACGATGCCCTCGAGCTGCTGCTCTCTGCTCGCCGCGAGCAGCTCGCGGCCCTGGCCCACGACGTGCTCGGGGGTCTGCCAGCTCTCGCCCTGCAGGCCAAGCGCGGTCAGCCTCTCTCTGCGCTCCGCATAAGGGAGCTCGATCAGCGAGTGCCCGTCCAGCCAGAGCAGGTCGAAGATCACGTAGGTCACGGGCGTTCGCTTGGCGAGCCGCCGGGCCTGCTCGCGCGATGCCACGTGCATTCGCTGCTGCAGGGTGCCGAAGCTGGGTCTCCCGCTCTCGTCGAAGGCCACCAGCTCACCGTCAAGGACCGCCCGCCTCGAGCCGAGCGAGCGGTCGATCCGGGCGATCTCCGGATAGCTGTCGGTGATCTCGTTGAGGTTGCGGCTTTCCAGGCGGACCTCGCCGGGGCTGCAGTAGGCGATCGCTCGAACGCCGTCCCACTTGATCTCGAACGCCCATTCTTCGCCGGCCGGGGGCTCGGCTGCCGCGCGGGCCAGCATCGGCACGATCCGCTCGGGCATCGGCTCCGCCGCGGCGTCGGCCGGCGGGTCCATGCGGTGGACCATCCACTCGCCGGGCGGCTCCCGCTTATCGATCGGGAACAGGGCGTATCGCGCGTCCAAACGCTCGCCGTGCAGGTGCACCTCGATCTTGCGCGGCTCCCACTTGAGCACCTCGTAGGTGCCGCGATCCCAGATCGTCATGGTGCCGGCGCCGTAATTGCCCTTGGGGATCTCGCCGTGGAAGTCGAGGTACTCGATCGGGTGATCCTCGGTAGCTGCCGCGAAGCGGTTCTCGCCCGGCTCCTCGGGCAGGCCCTTGGGCACCGCCCAGCAGGCGAGCGCACCCTCGTGCTCGAGGCGCAGATCCCAGTGCAGGCGGCGGGCCGAATGCTGGTGCACCACGAACCGCAGCCGCTTCGAGCGTGCCGAGCCGGCGGCCTTCGCGGTCGGCTCGGGCGTCGTCTTGAAGTCGCGTTTCTTCTCGTAGCGTCCCAGCTTGCCGGCGCCGGCCTTCGGGGCTTTGGCGGCGCTGCTCTCCCGGCGGGCGGGCACCTAGCTCTTGGTCTTGGCCCGTGTGGAGCTGCGTTTGGCGGGCGCCGCGGACGCTTTGCGCCCGGCCGATTTGGGCGCTTTGGCGGGTGAGGCTTTCGCGGCTTTGGCGCTCGGTTTGCGCTTCTTTGCCTTGGCTGGAGCGTCGTTCTCGCGGGCCCGGACGGCGTCAAGGCTGGCCTTCAGCGCGCTCATCAGATCGGGCGCGGGCTCGGTGAGCTCCTCCGGCGGCGGCTGGACGGTGATCGCCTTGCCCTCGGCCTTGCGCTCGATCAGCGCCAGGACCTCCTCGCGGTAGGTGTCCCGGTAGCGGTCGGGGTCGAACTCGCCTGCCAGCGAGTCCACGAGCTGCTCGGCGATGTCGAGCTCGCGCTTGGTCGTCGTGACCTCCTCCAGGTCGGCCACCTCGTCGAGCTGGTCGGCCGATAGGACTTCGTCGGCGAAGATCATCGTGGCCATGCCCAGCACGTCACCCATCGGGCGGATCGCCACCAGGTTCTCCTTGGAGCGGATGACCACACGGGCGATCGCGACCTTGCCCGTCTCGCGCATCGCCTCCAGCAGCAGCTTGTAGGGCTTGGCCCCGCCGGGGCCCGGCGCCAGGTAGTAGGGGTGGTCGTAGAAGACGGGATCGATCTCTGAGAGCTCGACGAAGTCCTCGATCTCGATCGTCTTCGTCTTCTTGGGCTGCAGCGTCTCCAGCTCGCCGGGCTCGATCACGACGTAGCGGTCTGGAGCGAGCTCGTAGCCCTTGACGATGTCCTCGTAGGCGACCTCCTCGCCGCTCTGTGGATCGACGCGCTTCTGGGCGATCCGCACACCGCTCTTGCTCGAGAGCTGGTGGAAGCGAACCGTCTTGCGGTTGATGGCGCTGTACAGCTTGACGGGCACGGTGACCATCCCGAAGCTGATCGCGCCGGTCCACATCGCACGGGGCATCCAGCAATTGTTACCACGCATCGGCCGGCGCAAACACCTCTGCAAAGCACCGTGCCGCGGCGTGCCCGGATGCGCGAGACTGTCGGCGTGAGCGCCACCGAGCAGAGCAGCACGCCGCTGTACGAGCGTCCCGTCGAGCTGCTGGCCCAGCTGCTGCGCTTCGACACGACCAATCCGCCGGGCAACGAGCGCGAGTGCATCGAGTGGATCCGGGGCCTGCTGGAGGACCTCGGCTGCGAGGTGAAGATCCTCGCTCGCACGCCCGAGCGCCCCAACCTGATCGCACGGCTGAAGGGTGCGGGTGCGGCGGCGCCGCTGCTGCTGCAGGGCCACGTGGACGTCGTAGCGGCCCATGGCCAATGGCGCCGGGAGCCCTTTGCCGGCGAGGTTCACGACGGCTTCATCTGGGGCCGGGGGGCACTCGATATGAAGGGTGGCGTCGCGATGATGCTGGCGGCCTTCATGCGCACGGCGGCCGCCGGGCGGCTCCCGCCGGGGGACGTGATCCTCTGCCTCATGTCCGACGAGGAGGCCGGCAGTGAGCTGGGTGCGAAGTTCTTGGTCGAGGAGCACCCAGAGCTGTTCGCGGGGGTGCGCTATGCGATCGGCGAGTTCGGCGGCTTCTCGCTGGGCATCGCAGGGCGGACCTTCTACCCGATCATGGTCGCCGAGAAGCAGGTCTGCTGGACGCGGGCGACGCTACGGGGGCCCGCCGGGCATGGCTCGATGCCGGTCGCCGGCGGCGCCATGGGCCTGCTGGGCAAGCTTCTCTCGAGCCTTGACGGCCGGCGCCTGCCCGTCCACGTCACGGGCCCCGCGAGTGCGCTGGTCGAGGCGATCGCCGCCGAGCTGGCGCCGCCGCTGGCCATGCCGTTGCGCGGCCTGCTCAAGCCGGCCCTGACCGATCGCATCCTGGACCTGCTCGGCGAGCGCGGGAAGCTGTTCGACCCGCTGCTGCATCACACGGTCAGCCCGACGATTGTGGGGGGCGGCGAGAAGATCAACGTGATTCCCGATGAGGTGTCGGTGGAGCTGGACTGCCGTCTGCTGCCGGGTTTCGGGCCGGAGGAGTTCTTCGCCGAGCTGCGAGCCCACACGGGTGTCGAGATGGAGCTCGAGGTGCTCCAGCACGATGCCGTCGGGGGCGAGCCGGACATGGGCCTGTTCGGGATGCTCTCGGACACCCTGCGCGAGCTGGACCCTGCTGCCCGCCCGGTGCCGCTGCTGCTGCCCGGCGTGACCGACGGGCGCTTCTTCTCGCGCCTGGGGATCCAGACCTACGGCTTTTTGCCCATGCAGCTGGGAGATGACATGCGCTTCATGGCGCTGATCCATGCTCCTGACGAGCGGCTGCCGGCTGCATCGGTGGACTTCGGCACGCGCGCCATCGAGCGGGCGCTCGAACGCTTCCGCTGAGCTCCCCTCAGCGGCTGGAGGTGCGGACGTCGCAGTGGGCCGCGCGCAGCTTGCGGCACACCGCCACGTAACCGGGACGGGGCTTGTCGTGGGCATCCATCAGGCCGGCGTCGAAGCGGGTCGACACGGTCCCGCCGGTCCAGTCGAAGATGTAGAGCCGCTTGATCCTGGCGTGCTCGCCCGCTACCCCAAAGACGTATTCGAGGACTCTGGCGGCCCGGCGCAGGCCTTCGCCGTCGTGGTTCTCGAACAGCGGTTCGAGTTTGACGATCCCGCCCGTCTCCGTGAGCCAGACTTCCCCGCCTAGGGCGCGGACCAGTTCGCGTGTCCGCCAGCTTTCAAGGCGGTTGACGTCGGAGTAGTTGTGCAGCCCCCACACTCTCGGCATGATCGTCTCGAGGCGTCCGATCTCGTGCTTGAATTGAGCGATGTAGGCGAGCGTCGGTTCGATGTCCCGCGCGTCGAGGATGTCCAGGCCGCTGACCGTACAGTCGTGGCAGACGCGGATCAGGGCCTGGTAGTAGCGCGCGGCCGACACACCCGAGGGGCTGGCGAGGACGCCGGGGATGTTGCCTCGGTTGGACTCGTCCCAGGACTGGTATTCGTGGACGTGGGGGAACAGGCGGACGAACTTCTGCACGTCGCGTTGGTAGGTGGCGACGCTCGGCATCACCGTCGGCGTGTACTCGGAGTGGTAGAAGGCGATCAGGATCTTCTGGTGGCGGGCTTCGGCTGCCGCGATGAAGGCTCTGGCGAGTTGCAGCGAGTAGGGCCGGACGGCGGCGTCGTAGGGTGCGATGTAGCGGGTGATCCTGGTGTGCAGCTGAAGCCACAGGGGATTCGAGAACATCGCGGGGTGCTCATCGCCGATGCCGGTCTGGAAAGTGGCGGCGCCACGGGCGCTCGGCGACGGCGAGCGAGCCGTGACCGGCGCGGCGGCCAGCAGGCCGAGCAGGCTGAGGATCGACGCGAGCGTGAGCAGGCGGCGGCGGATCCGGCCTCTGGGCGAGGGTATGGGCGTCATCCCAACCAGAGGCTCGATCGTAGACGCTGGCGGTGGCGGGCACGCCCGCTTGCCGCAGCGGACCGGCGGCCGGCGTGAGGCGGGCGAGGATTCAATACGGTGCTCCGCCATGCGCTGCCTTCTGATTGCCCTGACGGCGGCCGCGCTGGCACTCGGTGCCGGCCCGGCTCTGGCGCTTGCGCCGGGCGAGCGCACGATCTGCAGGACGCTGCGCGAAGACACCGGGGCGGTGCGCCTCCCGGGCCACGGGCGGCATCTCTCGGTGCTCGTCACGGGGGACTCGATGAGCTACCCGATCAATCAGGAGATGGCGATCGAAGCGCCCACCGGGATGGTCGTCCACGCCGACCGTCACGACGGTACCGGTTTGACGACCAACGTCGTCAACTGGCCGCGACTGGCGGTCTCCCAGGTCGCCCGCTTTCATCCTGGCGCCACCGTGATCTCGATCGGCGGCCGCGACGGAGGGATCCCGCTGCCCGATCCCGCACGAGGGGGAGGCTGACGGAATGCTGCGGTGCCCGCTGGCTGCGGTTGTACGCGAACCGCCTGCGGCCGCTGGCGCGCGCCTATGTGCGCGGCGGGCTGGGGCATGTCTACTGGCTGACCCTGCCCGCGCCCGAAGAGGCGGCCCGGGCGCCGCTCTATGAAGCCGTCAACTCCGCCCTCTCGCTCCTGGCCGCGGAATTTCAAGGCCAGATCACGCTGATCGGGGTGAGTGGCGCCGTCTCGCCGGGCGGATTTCAGCACCAGATCACCTACGAAGGCCTGCAGATCCGCCCGCGTACCCCGGACGGCATCCACCTCAATCACGCCGGTGCCTGCGTGGAGCGCAGCCTGATCGTGCAGGCGATGCTGGCGGACGGCCAGCTCGACCCCGCCCGCGGCGCCTTCGGCGTGCCGATCGGCTGGGGCCCGCGGATCAGGTGAACTGGGTGAAGTTGTGACGCACGCGCTCTGAGCCTCGCGAGCAGCTGACGCCGGCGTCGAACTGAACCGCGATTTTGGCGAAACGCCGTTCGCTGCAACGGAAGCCGTCGACGCCGCCGCAGGTGCCCTTGACCCCGCCATGTTTGAGGCGGCACTGGTAGTAGGTCTTGACGAGGTGCTCGGCGAAGCCGCAGCCGGCCCCGCCGCTGACGCCCAGGTAGGTCACGTATGTGGGCCCGAGCGACTCTTCTTTGCCCCTGATGTTGCAGGTGCCCGCGATGTGTGCGCGTGGAACGCCGGCCAGGGCCGGGGCGGCCGGCAGCGAGGCGAGGCCTCCCAGGGCGGCGGCGGTGGCGAGCAGGGCGGTGAACTGGCGGGGCTTGGGCATCGGTCGACTCCTCGGTCCGGGACGCGGGAAGGATCGCACGCGCGCCCGCGGCGCGCGCCGGTAGCTGCTCACCACCGTGCTTCGATCCCGTAGTCTGGCCGGGTCCCGGAGGTCCGCTCCCGGCCCCGGCGATCCCGCCCACGTGCTCTTTCCAACCGTCCAGTTCGCGATCTTCTTCCCGATCGTGCTGGCGCTGTCGTGGGCGCTGATGTCCAGGCCGCGAGCCTGGAAGCCGTTCATCATCGCAGCCAGCTACATCTTCTACGCCTCGGCCAGCCCCGCCTTCTGCCTGCTGCTCGCGGCCGTCACCCTCGGCAACCACGGCGCGGCCGTGCTGATCGGCCGGACCGAGGACGAGCGTCGCCGGCGCCTGCTGGTGGCGGGCGCGGTGACACTGGATCTGGCGGTCCTGGGCGTCTTCAAGTACTACTCCTTCTTCGTGCAGCAGATGGCCGAACTCCTGCACGGCATCGGTCTGGGAATGCCGCTGGCGCTGATCACGATCGCGCTGCCGGTGGGGGTCAGCTTTTACACCTTCCAGGCGATCTCCTATGTCGTCGATGTACGGCGCCGGCTGGTCGAGCCCGCGAGCCTGATCGACGCGGCCGTCTACCTGAGCTTCTTCCCGCATCTGGTGGCCGGCCCGATCGTCAGGGCGCGCGAGTTCCTGCCACAGCTGGCAACGCCCCGAGACCCGGACAACGTGGCGGTGGGACCGGGGGTTGCGCTGATCGCCCTTGGCCTGGTCAAGAAGGTGCTGATCGCCGACTACCTGGCCAGGACGCTGGTGGATCCCGTATTCGCCGTCCCGCAGGCCTACGGCGGTCTGGATGTCCTGCTGGCCGCCTACGGCTATGCGGCCCAGATCTACTGCGACTTTTCGGGTTACACCGACATGGCCATCGGCCTGGCTCTGCTGATGGGGTTCGTGTTCCCGCAGAACTTCCGCAGCCCCTACCGGGCGACCGGCTTCCGAGACTTCTGGCGGCGCTGGCACATGACGCTGTCGCGCTTCCTGCGTGACTTCCTCTACATCCCGCTCGGCGGCAATCGTGGAGGGCGCTGGATGGTCTACCGGAACCTGCTGATCACGATGGTCCTCGCCGGGCTGTGGCACGGGGCCGCGTGGACCTTCGTGCTGTGGGGTGCCTTCCACGGTCTCGGCCTGGTCGCCGAGCATGCCCTGAAAGGCAGGTTGCGCCTGCCCGGATGGCTGCGCTGGCTGGGCACCTTCCACCTGGTCGTCTTCGGCTGGATCCTGTTCCGCTCCCAGAGCCTCTCGCTGGCGGGGACCTTCCTCTCGCGTCTCGCCTCGCCGGGCTCGGCGACGCTCTGGAGCGCGCCGGTGCTCCTCGCCATCGTCGGAGTCATCGGCCTGCAGCTGGCGCCCGTGCGGCCGCTGGCAGCGTTGCAGCTGCGCATCGAGCGGCTGCGTCCCGTTGTGCTGGCCGTAGGGCTCGCAATCGTCATAGTCCTGGTCGGCGCGACCGTCCCCAGCCAGGGCGTGCCCCCGTTCATCTACTTCCGCTTCTAGCCATGAGCGAGCCCCCCGAACCGCCACGCGACGACAGCCTGATGGCCCGCTTCGAGGACCGGCGGATCCGCCGCGTGCGGGCGCGCGACGCTGTCTTCGTGGTCTTTCTGGCGGCCCTCATCCTGGTGCTTCTGCAGGGCCCGTCCATCCGAAAGGCCGGGGAGGAGATGAAATCGGGGATCGGGCGCCAAGCCGTCCTGGCCGTCGGCAGGCCCGCCGCATGGGTTGCCGAACGGCTGCCGCTCTCACGCGCCAGCACGAAGGCCACGGCTTTCCTCGAGCCCGAACCGAACCTGGGTGGCGAAGGCGGGTTTGCGAGCCCCGCCAGCGCCGGCGGGCAACTCGGGGCCGTGACGGCCGACGCGTTCGAACCGTCCAGGATCGGCGCCCCGCCGGCGCCCAAGCGCAAGCTCGAGACGCTGCTGGTCACCGGCGACTCGATGGTCGAACCGCTGGACGACGATCTCGCCCAGAGACTGGCACCCAAGGGCGTCAGGGTGATTCCCGACGCGCACGTCGGGACGGGCATCTCCTCGACCCTGATCGTCAACTGGGCCAAGCTCTCCGCCTACCAGGTCAAGCGCTACCACCCGAACGCGGTGGTCGTCTTCATCGGGGCCAACGACGGCTTCCCGATGCCCGGGCCGGGCGGTCACGAAGTCGAATGCTGCAGCGCCGAGTGGGCCGCCATCTACGCCAACCGGGCCCGTCAGATCGCCGACACATACCGCCAGAACGGTGTCGCGCGGGTCTACTGGATCACGCTTCCGACGCCCCGTGAGCCGGCTCGCCAGACGATCGCTCGCGTCGTCAACGCGGCTATCGAAGTCGCCCTCGCCCCCTGGGCCGATCAGATCCGGGTGATCGACACAGTTCCCGTCTTCACCCCCGGCGGCGTCTACCGGGACTCAATGAAGATCAACGGCACAGCGACGATCGTCCGGCGCTCGGATGGGATCCACCTCAACGAAGCCGGCTCGGAACTCCTGGCGGGCTACGTGCTCGCTTCGATCGGCAAGGATTTCACCTACTGAGAAGAAAACTGGCCAGCTGGCCAGTATCATGCGCGGCAGTCCGGTTGAGCGAGAGCGGAGGCCTCCTGTGGCAACGACGGAAACCGATATCCGAGACGTCGAACTGACTCCCCGTGAGCACTGGCTGAACGGGCCGCCGCACGAGCTGTTCAGCGAGATGCGTTCCAAGTGCCCGATCCACTGGACCGAGAGCTTTGAGGAGTTCCCCGAGGAGGCCGGCTTCTGGTCGGTGACGACGGCTGCTGACATCCACGCCGTCAGCCGCGACTGGGAGACCTACTCCTCCGAAAAGGGCGGCGTGATCCTGGCCGCCGGGGGCTTTCCGATCGAGCTCGCCAGGGCCATGTTCATCGGCATGGACCCGCCCAAGCACGACCGCCTGAAGGCGCTCTTCCAGGCCGGTTTCACGCCGCGGCGGATCGCCGCGCACGAGGATGCGATCAGGGCGATCGCGGCCAAGGTCCTCGACCGCCTGGAGGGCAGGGAGAGCTGTGACCTGGTCGAGGAGGTCGCCCAGCCGATCGTCTCGCGGGTCATCGGCAGCTTCATGGGCATCGCCGAGGAGGACGACATCATCTGGGCACGGCTGATGAACTCGACGCTCGCCGCGGGCGACCCCGACATCAACCCTGAGGGTGTCGAGGGCGCTGTGCAGCGCGACGTGCCGGAGATCTTCGAGCGCTGCCGCAAGCTGATCGCCGAACGCCGGGAGAACCCGACCGAGGATCTGACGAGTGTGCTGGTCAATGCCGAGGTGGACGGCGAGAAGCTTGAGGAGCACGAGATCGTGATGGGCTTCTTCCTGCTGATGGCGGCGGGCAACGACTCGACCAAGGCGACCTACTGCAGCGGCATGCGCGCACTGATGGAAAACCCCGAGCAGATGCAGATGCTGGTCGAGGACCCGAGCCTGATACCGGATGCCGTAGAGGAGTCGCTGCGGATGTTCCCCGCCTTCGCCCACTTCCGCCGGACGGCCACCAAGGACACGGTGCTGCACGGGCAGGAGATCAAGGAGGGCGAGAAGGTGGTCATGTGGTACGCCTCCTCCAATCGCGATGAGACGCGTTTCGAGGATCCCGACCGCTTTGACATCACGCGCAAAGCCGACCATCAGGCGTTCGGCGCGGGAGGCAGGCACTTCTGTCTCGGTACCGCCCTGGCGCGGCTGGAGCTGAGGGTGATGATCGAGGAGACGCTCAAGCGCTACCCCGATATCGCTCTGGCGGGCGAGCCGACGTGGGTCGAATCCATGTTCGTCAACCAGCTCAAGCGGCTGCCCGCGCGACTGACTGCCTAGACCCGCAGGGCGCCTGCGCGGAGGGCCCAGATGTGTCCGCCGTGGGGCTCCCCGATCTAAGGGAGTTCCAGTTATCGGTCGATGGCTCACCCATGACGATTGGGCGCGCAGAGGAGCCCCCGCGGGCGCCCGGGGCCGGGGCGGGGGATCCAGCCGAGCTCGAGGGGCTGATTCGCCGTGCCATCGACCCGCTGCAGCTGATGCAGCGGGTAGCCGATCAGGCCCTCGCGATGATCGGGCCCGCCGACGGCGTGCTGGTCGGGCTGGTGATCGACCCGAACTCGTTGCGCTACGTCTGCGGGGCTGGATACCTCCATCACTTCGTCGGTGAACCGCTGGCCTTGGAGGGCAGCCTCTCCGGTGAGGCGATCCGCACCGGGCGGACACTGCTCAGCGGCGACACCGAGACCGACTCCCGCGTCAACCGTCACGCAACCCGGGCCTTCAACGTGCGCTCGTCGGTCTGCGTGCCGCTGGGCGGGGACGGGCAGCCGGTGGGCATCCTCAACGTCAGCTCGGCCACGCCCAACGCCTTCGACGAGCACGACGTGCAGCTGCTGAGCGGTCTGGCGGACTTCATCAGCTCGGTCATCGGGGCGGCCGCCGAGTTCATGGCGATCACAGCGCGCCTGTGCAACGTGCGCCGGCCGGCCCTCGAGGGCGTCTCGCCGGCCGAGCGGGCCGAGGACGCTGAGGCGGCCGGGCGCTTCGTGGTCAACGTGCTCGACCCCGCCGCGGCGCGCAAGCTCGATGACCGCTCGCGGATCGAAGCGATCCTGGCGCAGTCTGAGTACAGGCTCGTCTTCCAGCCGATCTTCGATCTCGAGGAGGGCACCGCGGTGGCGGCCGAGGCGCTGGCACGCTTCGGCGGAGAGGGCGCGCCGCCACCGGATGCCTGGCTCGCACGGGCGCATCGCGTGGGCCTGGGGATCGAGCTCGAGCTGGCACTGATCGAGACGGCCCTGCTCCAACTCCCAGGACTGCCCGAGGGCATCATCCTCACGCTCAACGCCGGTCCCGAGGCGCTCTCCTCGCCGCGGCTTCGATTCGCCCTGGCCGCGGCCGATCCGGCGCGGATCGTCATCGAGCTGACCGAGCATGCCGCCGTCGATGACTACCCGCAGCTGAGCGAATCCCTTGCTGGCCTGAGAGCCTCAGGCGTGCGCCTGGCGATCGACGATGCGGGCGCCGGCTTCGCAAGCCTGATGCACATCCTCAAGCTGGCTCCCGATTTCATCAAGCTCGACCGTGAGCTGGTCAGCGGCATCGACTTCGACCCCGTGCGCCGGTCGCTGGCCCATTCGCTGATGCGCTTCGCCGAGGACACCGGCGCAGAGCTGATCGCCGAGGGCATCGAGACGGCCACGGAACTGGAGGTCCTGCGAGAGCTGGGCATCAGTCGCGCCCAGGGCTTCTACCTGGCCCGGCCCGCCCCGCTGGGGGAGCTCAGGCGACGGATCAGCCGCGCCGGTGAGCGGCTCGGCTCCGGGACCGCCCCCAAGCCGGGCTCCACAGAAAGAACCGCCGGAGGCAGGACCGCCGTGGGTCGCTGATCCGCCCGTCAGGGCAGGTTCAGCTCGGCGAGGACGGGGGCGTGATCGGAGGGCTTTGAGCCCTTGCGTGCCTCCCGGTCGATATAGACGTCTCCGACGCCCGCGGCGAGCTCGCCGCTGACGAGCAGGAGATCGATCCGCATGCCTTCGCCTTTGTGGAACATTCCGGCACGGTAGTCCCAGTAGGTGTAGGGCTCGCCCTTCAGGGCACGAGGCTGAAGATCGCTGAGGCCCAGTTCGAGCAGGGCCGCGATGGCGCGTCGCTCGGGCTCGCTGACGTGGGTCGAGCCGATGAAGGCGCCCGGATCCCATACGTCCACGTCCCTGGGCGCGACGTTGAAGTCGCCGCACAGCGCCAGCGGTTCCCCCACCGAGAGCTCCTTGGCGGCCGCGGCACGCAGCGCCTCCAGCCAGGCCAGCTTGTACTGGAGATGCGGGGAGTCGAGCGACCGGCCGTTGGGGACGTAGAGCGAGAACACGTTGATCCCGCCGCAGCGGGCAGCAATCGAGCGGCGCTCGGGGTCGGGGAAGCCGGGCTGTCCCGCAAAGCCCTTGCGGACGTCCTGGAGCCCGACGCGCGAGAGGATGGCCACGCCGTTGTAGCCGCCCTCGCCGTCGGCGGCCGACTCGTAGCCAAGCTCGCTGAGCTCTTGATGCGGGAAGGCGCCATCGGAGACCTTGGTCTCCTGCAAGCAGACGACATCGGGCTCGACCCGCTCCAACCACTCGAGCACCCGCGGCAGGCGCGCGGGCAGCGAGTTGACGTTCCAGGTCGCCAGGCGCAGGGCCGCGGCTCAGGCAGGCGTGAGGGCCAGGACGGGGATCTTCCGGCCCTCGGTTTTCGTTGCGTAGTCGGCGAACTGCTCCATCCGCTGTTCCTGGGTGGCGAACAGGCGATCGCGCTCCTCGCCCTCGACCTCGGAGACCTTGACGGGAATCGTGTCCGTGCCGACCTCGATCTCTACGTCGGGGTGGGCCTTGAGGTTGTGATACCAGTCGGGATTGGTCGGCGCGCCCGCCTTGGAGGCGAAGATGACATAGCGCTCCCCGTCGGAGAGGTAGACGAGCGGGTTGACGTAGGCGGTACCGGACTTGGCGCCTGTGTGGTGGAGCAGCAGCACGGGCGCCCCCTCGAAGTTCCCGCCCACGCGGCCTCCGTTGGCGCGGAACTCCTCGATGATTTTTGCGTTGAACTCGGCCATCGGATTTGCCATCGTGACGCTCCTCTGCTCGACGGTGGGGATAGGCGATTCTAGTGCCGCGCCTCGGCCGCGCTCACCCGAAACCGCCTGGGTTCGGTCGCGGTCGCCGTCAGCTGCCCGATAGGCTCTGGCGCGATGCGACCCCGGCTCACCGCTGGCGGGCTGGCCTCGCTCGCCATTCTCACCACGACGTTCTGCTCAGCCGCCTGGGCCGGTGCGCCGGCCGGCCAGCCGGCGAGCAACCCCTGCCACGTGGCGCGCCTTCACCTGCGCTGCCCGGATCTGATCATGTCGGCGCCCCGGGAACTCGAGTTCGACCGCAGTACCCACCCCGGCCGCGTCCTGCTGCGGGCCACCAGTTCGGTCAACAACCATGGGCGCGGGCCGTTGGAGATCCGCGCAAGGCGGTTCGGGCGCGGGCGCTGGCGGGTCTACCAGGTGATCTATGACATTCGCGGCCGGCCCCACCTGTTCCACAGCGCCGCCCAGCTCGTCTACAAGTACATCAGCGGTCAGCGTTACGGCTACGGCAACGTCGGCGACGCGAGCTACTGGAAGCTGAGGCACCTGGCGGCCTTTCAGCTGTGGTCCGTCAACGGGCACTTCCGCGCGATCCGCCTCGTGCGGACGGGCCCGAAGGTGGATTACTGCCTGCGCGATCTGTTTCGGACCGACCCGGTCGCGCGCTCGCCGCACGAAGCCGTCTACCCGGGATGCAGCGAAGACGCACTTCTGCAGCAGGACACCTTCGGCACCTCCGTGGGATGGTCGGACGTGTATCCCTACAGCTACCCCGAACAGTGGATCGACGTGACCGGACTGCACGGGCGCTTCGCCTATGTCCAGCGGGCTGACCCGGACGGGCATTTCTTCGAGATGAGCCGCCGCAACGACCTCTCGGAGACCTACATCGCCCTGCCCTCCGGTCGGGTGCTGGGGCACAGGGTGGGCGTATCAAGACCCTGAGCGACGACCTCCTCGCGCCAGTGGAGCGCTCAGGCGACGGAGATAGCTGCTGAGGTGCGGCGCAACGCGTTTGGCGGGGGCGCAGGGGTGAAAGACGCGGGCGGTCCCGTATGCGGCGTGTGAGCGTGCGATCCCGGCGATGCGTACGGAGACTGTGCTCATGGGCAGTCCGAGGAGGCTCACTCGGACCGAGCGGGCGCCACGAGGGAGAGTGCGGTAGATGCGCCCGTCGAGCGTCACGGTGACACGCCCGAGGCGAACGCCGCGTGGAACCCGCCAGTTGATCGTCTCGACCCGTGCGCTGCGGCAGGGAGCCGGGCCGCTTGGGGCCTTGGGGGTTGCGCCCGGGGCGGTGGTCGCGGAGCCGCTCGAGGCCGGCGGGGAGGCGGGCGTGACGAACCGGTAGGCGCCCGAATCACAGGGCTCCCCGGTGCGGTTGACGCCGCGCTCATCGGTGGCGGGGCAGCTCCCCGACACGCCTGCGCCGATTGCGGGGCTGCTCGCTGTCAGGGCGTCGGTTTCTGCGGGGCCGCCGTTGCTCGCGAGCTCGGCGACCCCGAGCGCCGGTTCGGCGACGCCCGTCCGGTCACCGGTGACGCCTTCGCTGAAGCAGCTGCCGTCGCTGTCGATGTTGCCGCCCGCATCGGCCGATGCGGTGTTGTCAAGAGACGTTGTGCGATAGCAGTCACCGCCGGAGTTTTGAGCGACGATCGTGTTCTCGATCACCAGGTTCGGGTACCCGGGCCCCTGGAAGGGCGCCAGTCCGCCACCATCCTGTGCTTCGTTGCGTACGATCGTGTCGTTCAGGAGAAGCTGTTCGGCCGCCGGTGCTTCGCCGGCGCCCGGCAGGCCGAGCGCACCTCCGTTCACGGCGCGGTTGCCTTCAAAGGTGTCGTTCACCAGGTCCAGGGCGAGCCCGTAGCCGGCGAAGATCGCACCGCCTTCTTCAGAGCTCGAGTTGCGCACGAAGGTGGAGCGGCTGACGGCAACGTCCGTCAAGGTGCTCACGATGGCACCGCCGTTGTGGGAGCTCTTGTCTTCGCTGAAGGTCGATTCGCCGATGGAAAGCGGACCGGACTGTTCGACAGCGATCGCTCCGCCCGCAGCGGCCTCATCCCCTGAGAATTTCGAGCGGTCCACCTCGATCGGTCCGAAGGCTTCGTCAAACACGGCGCCACCCTCGTTTTCCGAGGTGTTTTCCTCGAAGTCGCTGCCGGTGATCGTCAGCTTGCCGGCTTCGACAGCGCCGTCGCCGCGCAGCCAAAGCCCTCCGCCAAGCGCCCCTTCGTTCTTGGCGATAGTGCTGTCGATTACTTCGACTGGCTGTGGCGTGTGCTCGCGGGCGAAGAGCACTCCGCCCTTGCCGCCGTGGGTGGCACTGTTGGCCATGATCGTGTCCCCGGCGAGGATGAGCGACCCGTCGTAGAGGCTGAACGCTCCACCGTTGACAGAAGCCCGGTTGCCTTCGACGGTCGAGTCGATCACCGATACCGACAAACCGGCGCTTTCGATTGCGCCGCCCACGTTGTGCCTGAGTGCGGAGCCGGTCACCGTCAGGTTGCCGTCGTTGAGAATTCCTCCCCCGGCTGCGAATTCATGGCCGCTGTCTTCGATCGTCAGGCCGGATATGGAGAGGCTCTTGCCGCCCGGCACTTCGAAGGCGGGGCCGCGTTTGTTGGTGGTGACGATCGTTTCTGCGACCGCGGCGCCTGCGATGGCGAGCGCGTTCAAGGCACCGTCGATGGGGATCGGGCCGGTCAGCGTGTACTGGCCGGCGGGTAGCATGATCGTGCTTACGCCCCCGCTGTTGGCAGCGGCCTGCACGGCTGCGCGCAAGGTGCAGGTGGATCCGTGGGTTGATTCGCAGGCCGTCCCGCCGGAGTTGGCAAGGGGGGCGTCCGTCGCGTCGTTGACGGCGAAGGATTCAGCGCCAGCACTCGCAGTACAGGTGAGCGCCACGAGCACCGCAAGTGCCGCTGTGCTCAGCACGGGCCGCAGGCGCGACGCAGCGGTCTGGGCTTCGAGGGCATGGGCGGGCTTCGCCCTCGAGTGCATGTTCCCCTATCGACGGCTCCCGGTGGCGCCTTTAGGCTCCACCGGCGGCGGCTTCGTATTGGATGGTCAGCGGCAAGCACCGAGGGGAACGGCCACTCGCCGCGGTTGGCGGCGGACCGAGCAGCGTGTAAGGTCCGCTCGAGTCAATTCGGCACGGGGGGGCAGGGATGCAACGCAGGAAGCTTGCGCTTTGGTTCGGTCCGACCATGGCAATACTCGCAGCCGTGGCCGCCATGACGGCTGCGACGGCGATCGCGAAAGCGCCCGTCCTCACGCTTTTCAACACCGCCGGCCCCGTTAGGACGACGACGAATTTCACGCTGCACATTCCCGAAATCGAGCTCACATCGACGGAAGGAGACGTGAAATGCGGCGAAGCGACCATCACCGGAGAAGACCTGACGAACTCGGCGAAGAGCGACAGCGCGCAGCTGTTCAAAGTTGGAGGCTCACTCACGGGTGCCGGTAGCTGCACCAGCAACATCTACAAACTTGGGACGGCGGCGTACGTCGTGATGGAACCGGAATCTCCGGGGTCGCTGGGGGCTCTGTACCTAACCGCCAAGGCGAGGACCGAAATCAAGTTTCACGGGCGCGTCGCGATCGGCGTGTACTTTCCCGCCACCAGCACGATCTGCAGCTACACGGTCAAGGCGCTGAAGGGCGGACTCGGCGGCCTGGGCGAAGGAAGGCCGCTGTACCTTGAGCCCTTCGGGAAGCTGAAGTTCGACAAGGGCGGCTCCTCGGCCAGCTGCCCGCGCCAGGTGTCGATGGGCTTCTATGACAACGTGAAAATCACGAATGAAGAAGGCGGGGGACCGTCCCCCTGGGCGGGCAGGCTCGAGTGAGCCGGCCCAGCTATGGAACTTGATGGGCGCGGCGGGTTTCGAACCTGCGACCTCTCGCGTGTGAAGCGAGCGCTCTCCCACTGAGCTACGCGCCCTGGGCGCCCGATTCTATTGCGACTCGCCCATGGCGAGAGGCTCCCTCACCCGAGCGCCGCCGGGCTTTCGATCTGCCAGGCGAATGCGAGGATCGAGGAGGCAGTCAGATCGACGGCGGGCTCAACGCTCGTGTAGGCCTGAACATTGTCTTCGAACAGCGCGCCGTTGTTGAATTTGGAGAATTCCCCGGTGCCTGATGTGGGGCATGGGCGCATCCCGCCGACTTCGCCCGAGCTGGCTTCGTCAGTGGGCCCCTCCACGGCGGCGCCGGCCAGGACGGGCGGCGAGCCGTCGAGCGAGCCGACGAGGTTCGCGACCTGGTGCTGGGGACAGTGCGGGAAGACGGTGCCATCGCCGATGATCAGGGAGGAGCCCCAGGCGTTCGCGCCGAGGACGTTGGCCAGCCAGCGGACGCCCGAGGTGGCGTACCTCTCGCCGGCTGTCAGCCAGTCGTACTCGGCGGCCATCACGACGAGGCCGTCGCCGTGGGAGGTGGTGTCCGCGGCCGCCCAGGGGAAGCCAAAGCCGAACGGGTCGCGCTGCGCCTGGGCCTCGGCCCCTTCCAGCTCTCCTCCCAGTGCGGCGGTCAGAGTGGCTTCGTCGACGGCCAGTCCGGTCGGGTTGCCGGCAGCCCGCAATGCGCGGACGAGTTCGAAGTCCGCCAGTCCGCTGACGTCATACAGGTTGAGGGTGTCCGAGTTCTGCTTAGCGTGGCGATCGTATTCGGCCGCCCAGTGCGTCGCCTGGGCGAGGTAGTAGGAGGATTCGGCGTGCGCCAGCCCAGCGGGCGGAGTGCTCGTCGAGGACAGCGCGAGCGCGAGCTCGCTGGCCCCGAGCTCGAGGTCGTCGCGCCATTCCTTCTCGGGATAGAAGTCGAAGGGGATGGCCGTCAACAGGTGGCCGTGAGGTTCGGTATCTGCCAGTTCGAAGATGTGCTCGCCGGCATGCAGGCAACGATCGGCCAGGGATGGGTCGCTTGTCTGGAAGACCTGAGAGCAGAGTCCGAAGGCGGCGGCATCGCGGCCGGCCAGGTTGGGGCTGACCCGCGAGCCCGGGGGCCCCGCGCGGAAGACGGGGCGATTGCGGATGAAGCGGTACTGCGGTTCTTCTCCGCCGAAGTCGTCGTCGGCCTGGGGCAGGCGCCAGATGTCGTGATCGCCGACCGTCTTGCGGTTGCCCTCGCCGATTCCGACCTGGTAGTAGAGGGTTCCGGTCGAGTCGTTCCACATGCGCAGCAGCCATTCCACGCCGAAGCGCGCCTCGCCGGTGAAATCCGACGGTGAGCCTGCCCCGAGGCGGGCCGGGAAGTCCCGCACCCCTGCCAGCATCAGGTCGACCGTGTAGCTGGTCGTCTGCACGAACTTGAGATAGTCCCCCGCATCCCACCAGCCGCCGGAGGCGTCGATCGTTTCGCCGAGGCTTTCCAGTTCCCCTTTGAATGAGCCGCCGCCGTTGACCTTGGGCGTCGAGTAGGTCTCGGCGTGCTCGTCGTTGAGGTGCCCCGGCGCGCTCCGCAGGGGCGAGGGGATGTATTCGGGGCCGTCGCGCTCGTTCTCGTAGAAGGACAGCGCATTGGTCAACGGGGTTGCGAACAGAGCGCTCGGCTTGCCAACGGCGAAGGTGGGCGAGGTGGCCGGCGCCGGGCCGCCGAGCAGGACGCGGTAGGTCCCCTTTGCATGCAGGGCGTCGAAGTCGATCGTGTATACGTTCGGGTAGGCGGTGCTCCAGGAGCCGACGGGCGCGCCCAGGGTCCCGCTCGCCAGCGTCTTGCCGTTGCGGCGCTCGACGCTCCAGGCGGCCCCGGCGTCTTGGAAGGACGTGATCACGTAGGCCCGCTTGGGCGCCCGGGAGGAATAGCCGATCTGGTTGACCCGGACGAACGCTTCCTGTGTCCCCCCTGCCAGAGCGCTCGGACAGCCCCAGGCGCAGGCGAGGGTGCCGCCCGCCAGCGCCAGCCCGATCATCCGTGCCACTCGACCCTGTCCATCTCTCATTTCGAGCAGTCTTACCGATCGGGCCCGGCCGGTCCACCGTCGCGCCCGCTCACATGGCAGCGAGCTGCAAGGCGAGCAGCGCCAGGATCGAGCAGATGCAGAACATGTGCTCGTGCAGGATCGAGCGGGCCAGGCGGCTCTGGCGCTCGGGGTCATCGCTGCGGGCGCCCAGGCGGACCGCCGCGGGGACGGTGCGGCTCCCCGCGAGCAGGATCGGGACCAGGGCCAGTGCGAGGGACACCCAGGCCGCCCAGGACGGCGTCAGGCCTTCGGCCAGCTCGAGGATGATCGCGGCGAGCGTTGCCAGCATCGTTGCCGCGATCAGCCGGTTCATCGGGCGTGCCGCGGTCGTGACCCGCGCGTAATAGGCCGCGACGGAGGCCAGCACCGGCTCGGGCAGCGGCGTCTGGGAGTGGCGCAGGACCTGGACGTCGAACATCAGGTCGAACCAGAGCACTGCCGCGAGGAAGCCGGCCCCGGCCGTCACGAAGGCGCTCACCGGCGCATGTCCATCAGGAGCCCAGCTTGACGGTCGGGTGGGGATAGAGCCGCAGGGCGGGCTCGGAATAGGCCGCGGCGAGCCGCTGCACTTCAGCCATGCTCAGCTTTCCCTGGAATTGGGCGGGGCCGCCGAGGCGTTCGTATCCGGGCAGCAGCTTCTTGCCGATCTGTGCGGCCGCGAACTGGGCGTCGTAGACGCTCTCGATGTAGAGGGCCACATTGGCGCGGGCGAAGCTCGCTGCGAACGCAGTGCCCCGTTCGATCTGTTCGAGCGAGTAGTTGAGCAGTCGCCAGCCCCGGGTGGCGAGCCGTACGAAGCCCGCGTAGGTCGAGGCGATCGGCGATGCCGGCCCCGTCAGGCCGCGGGCGCGTTCTTCGCTGAACAGCCCCGGCACCCGCAACGCGGCAGCCTGCAGGGCGGCTTCGGCGATCAGTCGGCGGGCAACCGGCCTGGACTTCGCCGGCAGGCCATTGGCGAGGTAGGGCCAGGCGGCCTTGGCGGCACGCGCCAGGCGATCCACGCCCGCCTGCTCGCCGGCCAGCGTGCTGCTCGCCAGCACGAGGTCGGCGCGCTCAAGGCGCAGCTCTTCGGGGTTGTGGCTCGCACCCGAGCCGCAACCACCGACGAGCAGCGTCGCGCAGAGCGCCAGGAGCAGTGCCGCCGCGTGAGCCCAGCGGCCCGGCACGGTGCCCCAGCGCCGGCGGCTAGGCCTTGAGCAGGTCGATGACGAACGTCAGCGGCGTGTTGGGCGGAATGCCGGAGGTGCCTTTGCTGCCGTAGGCCAGTGCAGACGGGATTTCGAGAATCCGCCGGCCGCCCACCTTCATACCGATGACGCCCTGTTCCCAGCCCTTGATGACCTGGCTCGAGCCCAGCGTGAAGGGGAAGGTTTCACTGCGCTTCCAGGAGGAGTCGAATTCCTTGCCGGTCTTCCAGATGACGCCGACGTAGTTGACGACGACGCTCGAGCCGGCTTTGGCTTCGGCCCCGGTGCCTTTGATCACGTCGGTTGAGATCAGGTGCGTCGGGGCGCTGCCTTTGCCGACCGGGGCGGTGGGCTTTTTCGAAAGCGGGCCGCTCGTGGGCGTGGTCGCGGAGCCCGAGGACGCGGTTGAGCTCGTGCTGGTGGCCTTGATGAGCGCGTTGTCGCCCGTGTTCTCGTTGCCGATGGTCAGCGTCGAGGATCCGCCTGAGCTGCCGCCGCAGCCGGCGATCAGGATCGCGGCGCTGAGCGCGGCGAGTGCGGTGAGGGCGCGGGCACGAGTGGGATATGTGGCTTCTCTGAAGTTGTTCACGGTCGCGCAGCCTATCGGAACCGCACCCGGCCGGTCGTGGCTTGCCCGCGCCGCTAGGATCTCAGGCGGACCGTGCTAGGCGGGGAGGTAGCGGTGCCCTGTACTCGCAATCCGCTCTAGCGGGGCCGAATTCCCCTTCGAGGGGTTCTGCTCCGGTCGCTCCAAAGTCCGGGGCGTCGATGGTCCGGGTCCCGCGCGGTGCCGGCTCGCGAACCAGGTCAGGTCCGGAAGGAAGCAGCCTTAAGCGAATACCGACAGGCGCAGCGGGAGTACCCGGACCGGAGTCGCGGGCGGCGATCGGCGGCCGGCAGGTGGAATCTCGACGAGGGGTGCACGGTCCACTATCTGCAGCGCTTGAAGATCACCCACGAGCGGTTGGATGCCGACCGTGAGAAGCCCCGGGGGACCGAGACGGCCTCGTGCGGGTCGTTGCGGTCGAGCACATAGTCTTCTTCCACCTCCACGCTGGCAGGGTCCACGTAGATGCCGGAGCTGATTTGCCCGACCTCGGCGCTCTGCACCAGCGCCGGGCTGGACTTCAGGTAGAGCGAGACGAGCGGGACGGGGGCATGGTTGGGCACGCCCACCGGGCCGCAGCTCAGGTTGATGGCGCCGTCGCGGACGAGTGAGATCAGATCGCCTTCGATCCGCTGCTGGTCGGCGAGTTGGGTGAGCTGGCTGCTGGTCCCCCGGTACTGCGAGGGCGCGTAGGCCAGCAGGGCGATCGCCACGAGTGCCCCCAGTGCCATCCAGATCCGCCGTCGGGGGTCGCCGCGCTCGAGCGACATCCACCCGAACACGCCGGCGCCGCAGAACAGGCACAGGATCGCCGAGGCCAAGAAGGCGTAGCGGCTGTTGATGGGCAGCCCTGCCGAGGCGAAGGCGGCAAAGACGATCACCGCCAGCACGCCGAGGAGGGCGCCGGGCACGGCACGCGAGCGCGTCCAGCGGAGGGTCACGATGCCGCCGATCGCCGCCCCGAGCAGGACCGGTGGGCGGAGGATTTCGCCGATCCTCCGGGGTATCCACTGCGGTACCTCGGCGATGCCGGTCTCGCGGTCAAGCAGCGAGGCGGTGTGGCGGGTGTTGGTCAGCGACCACAGCGGGTTGCCCGTGATCAGCAGGTCGCTGCCGAGCCAGATCAGCGGCGCGATCCCCGTCAGGGCCGTCAGCAGAATCAGCTCCCCTCGCTCCCGCGGGCGCTCGCCGGGCGGGAGATGGGCTCGAAGGGCGCCGGGCAGCAGGTCGAGCACGTAGAGCCAGTAGAGACCCGAGAAGACCCAGGCCTCGGGTCGCAGCAGACCCGCCAGGGCCAGCAGGCCGAGCACGGGCGCACCCGCCCTCGGGCGGCGCGTCTCCACGAGCAGGGCCCCCAGGACGAACGTCAGATAGGGCACGTCGAGGTAGGCCCTCACGCCGTAGGAGAGAATCGGCACGCGGGTCAGAAAGATCGCGCTCGCCAGCAGGCCCGCGGCGGCGCCGAACCAGCGGCGCCCGAGGTTGTAGATGATCCAGCCGCAGGTGGCCAGGGCGAGGAAGGCCAGGGCCAGTGTCACGGTCAGCTCCCCCCGGGCTCCCAGCGGATAGAGGATCAGGCCGAGCAGCTCGAGCAGCGGGTGCGGGGTGGGGGCGATCGCAATGCCGTAGGCGGGTGTTTCCCCGCGTGCCAGCTGACCGCCCCAGCTGAGGGCGTAGAGCGTGTCGTAGTTGGCGAATGCCACACCGGCGATGAGCCGGATCAGGACGGCTCCGGCGAGGATCGCCAGCAGTGCGCCGAGGCGTCCCTGCAGTCGCTGGATCGGTGCTTTCACGGGGCGGACGCTACCCGCTGCGGGATACCTCGAGCCGCTCCCGCGGCCCGGATAGACTCAGCCGACGGTGTCCGCAGAGCAGCAGCCAACCGAGCAGGAGCGATCCCTCTACCGTCGCCACCGGCCCCGCAGTTTCGCCGACGTCGTGGGCCAAGAGCCGGTCGTACGAACCCTGCGCAACGCCGTCGAGCGCGAAAAGGTCCACCACGCCTACCTGTTCGTGGGCTCGCGCGGGACCGGCAAGACCTCGATGGCCAAGATCCTGGCCGTCTGCCTGAACTGTGAGCAGGGCCCGACCACCGAGCCCTGCGGGCGCTGCGACTCCTGCCGCGCGATCGCCGGGGCAACCTCGCTGGACGTGATCGAGATGGACGCGGCCTCCAACAACTCCGTCGATGACATTCGCGAGCTGCGCGAGAGCGTCGCCTATGCACCCGTCAGCGGCCGGCGCAAGATCTACATCCTGGACGAGGCCCACATGCTCTCCACTGCGGCCTGGAACGCATTCCTGAAGACCCTCGAGGAGCCGCCGCCGAACACCGTCTTCGTGCTTGCCACGACCGAGGCCAACAAAGTGCCGCCGACTGTCGTCGACCGCTGCCACCGTTTCGACTTCCATCGCCCGACTGTCACCCAGATCGCCAGTGTGCTCTCGCGCGTGGCAGCGACCGAGGGGATCGAGATCCCGCCCCCGGCGGTGGCCGCGGTGGCCCGCTCGGCGACGGGGAGCTTCCGTGACGCGCTCGGCACGCTCGAGCAGCTGGTCACCTACAGCGGTTCGGTGATCGCCCTCGATGATGTCCTGGCGGTGCTCGGTGTGGCCGACTCGCGGCTGCTCGCCGAGGCCGTCGATGCGGTCGCCGAGGGGGACCCCCGGCGGGCTCTGGGGACGCTCGAAGCGTGCCTTGAGCAGGGCCGCGACGCGGCCTCCTTCGCAACCGATCTGGAGGGACGTGCCCGCGAGCTGATGATCGTCCAGACACTCGGCGCGGTGCCCGCCGAGCTGTCCCTGACGCTCGAGGCTGATGCGGCATTGGCCGAGCAGGCTGCCCGGGTGCCACATGCGACGGTCCTGCGCCTGCTCGAGCTGCTCGGCGAGGCCCTCGAGGCCGTCCGTGCGGGAGCCGACGCGCGCACCCGCCTGGAGCTGGCTCTGATCAAGGGCGCGCGTCCCGCCGTGGACAGCTCGCTGCGTGCACTGCTGAGCCGGATCGAGCGACTCGAAGAGGAGCGCGGGAGCGCCCCCGCCCCCACACCGCGGGAGGATCGCGCCGGCCCATCCGATGTCCCGCCGGCCTCCTCTCCGCCGGCCGCTTCCGTCGTCTCGGTCCCGACGGGGGCCCTCCCCGCGGCTCCGCTCGCCCCCGCGGCGCAGGAACCGCCGCAGCCGGACCAGGGCCCCGTCGTCGGGGCCGGCCCCATATCCACACCCACAGCGGTCATCGAGCAGGCGCCCCAACAGGGAGCAGGCACAACGCTGGGCTCGCTGGTCGAGCTGTGGCCGGCTGTCGTCGAGGTGGTGCGCGGCGAGAACGCCCTGCTGGGCGCGCTGATCGCGGAGGCCCGACCGGTCGAGCTCAGCGGTGAGGAGCTGACGCTCGCCTTCGGCTCCCCCTTTCTGAAGAAGAAGGCCGAGGACCCGGCCAACCGGGCGGTGGTCGGTGACGCCCTGCGGGCGGTCACGGCAACGCGCTGGCGGCTGACCTATGAACTGCGCGAGGACCTCACCGACAGCGGCGCGGAAACCCACGAGGAGCACTCCGAGGAGCGTTGGCTGGCCCGCTTCATGGATGAGTTCGACGCCGAGGAGGTGCCGGGCGAGTGGGGAGCGGCGCAGGAGGCACCGGCCGCAGAAGTCGACCAGCCACAGACGGTCAACGGCAACGAGAAAGGGGCCTGATGGCAAAGCCACAGCGCGGGATGCCCAACGTCCAACAGATGATGCAGCAGGTCCAGAAAATGCAAAAGGACATGGAGCTCGCTCAGCAGGAGCTGGCGAGCGAGGTGGTCGAGGCCTCCGCCGGCGGGGGCATGGTGACGGTCAAGATGAGCGGTGGCCTCGAGCTGAGGGAGATCTCCATCGATCCCTCGGCGGTGGACCCCGAGGATGTCGAGATCCTCGGAGACATGATCATGGCGGCCGTCAACGAGGCGCTGCGCAAGGCCCAGGAGTTGGCCGAGCGCAAGATGGGCGGCGCCACCGCCGGGCTGGATCTGGGCGGCCTCGGCGGGCTGGGGCTTCCAGGACTGTGAGCACTTCCCATGCGCCCCCGGTCCAGAAGCTCGTCACGGAGCTGTCCAAGCTTCCGGGTGTTGGAAGCAGGACCGCGCAGCGGCTGGCCTTCCACATCCTGCGGGCATCGGATGAGGACGCGATCGCGCTGGCGGAGTCGATCCGCGAGGTCAAGGAACGGATCCGCCTGTGCGAGGTCTGCTTCAACCTGACCGATGAGGTTCGCTGCAGGATCTGCCAGGACCCGCGCCGCGACCAGCAGCTGATCTGTGTCGTCGAGGAGCCCGGGGACGTGATCCCGATGGAGCGCACACACGAGTACCACGGCGTCTACCACGTGCTGGGAGGAGCGCTCTCTCCGATCGACGGGGTGGACCCCGAGGACCTCAAGATCGCCGAGCTGCTCGAGCGCGTCCAGTCCGCGCAGGAGGGCGTGCGTGAAGTGGTCCTGGCGACCAACCCGACGACCACCGGCGAGGCCACCGCCCTGCACATCGCCCAGGAGCTGCACCGCCGCTCACCCGAGGTCACCCTGACGCGGCTGGCCAGCGGGCTCCCGGTCGGCTCGGACCTCGAGTATGCGGACGAGGTGACGCTCGGCAAGGCATTTGCCGGCCGCCGCGCTGTGTAATCCTCGGACCATGTCCTCTTTGATCTGCATGAAGTTCGGCGGCACCTCGGTGGCCGACGCCGAGCGCATCAAGCGCGCCGCCCGGCGTATCGTCGAGAAGCGCGAACAGGGCCACTCGGTGGTCGCGGTCCTGTCAGCTCGGGGCAAGACGACAGACGAACTGATCACGATGGCCGAGGAGGTCTCCGAGCGCCCGGACCCGCGCGAGATGGACATGCTCCTGTCCTCCGGTGAGCGGATCTCCTGTGCGCTGTGCGCAATGGCCATCAACGACCTCGGCTACAGGGCGATCTCGCTGACCGGCTCACAGGCCGGCATCGTGACCGACGAGTCTCACACCAAGGCGCTGATCCTCGACGTGAGGGCCGACCGCATCAGGGCGGCCCTCGAAGAGGACCACATCGTGCTCGTGGCAGGCTTTCAGGGTGTCTCGCAGACGGCCAAGAACGTGACCACACTGGGCCGCGGAGGCTCCGACACGAGTGCGGTCGCGGTCGCGGCCGCACTGGGTGCGGAAGTCTGTGAGATCTATACGGACGTCGAAGGCGTCTACACGGCCGACCCGCGGATCGTGCCGAATGCGCGCAAGCTTCCAATGGTCTCCTTCGAGGAGATGCTCGAGATGGCCGCCTCGGGTGCCGGGGTGCTGCAGTTGCGCTCGGTCGAGTACGCCCGCAACCACGGCGTCAAGATCCACGTCCGTTCCTCATTCAACGCCGAGCCGGGTACCGTTGTGGTGGCCGAAGGAGAAACGATGGAGCAACCGCTGATAACCGCCGTGACCCACTCCGTGCAGGAAGCACGGGTCACGCTGACCGGCGTGCCCGATGCGCCCGGCGCCGCCGCTCGGATCTTCGAGGCGATGGCCGGCGCCAATGTCAACGTCGACATGATCGTCCAGAACGAGCCCGTATCCGCGGGCGGGCAGGCCGAGATCTCCTTCACGGTTCCGCGCGAGGATCTGCGCACGGCCCAGGCGGCCCTCGAGCCGCTGACGGGCGAGGCCTTTGCCAAGCTGACGACGCACGAGGAGATGGGCAAGGTCTCGATCGTCGGCGCGGGCATGCGCTCGCACCCCGGCGTCGCGGCGAAGGTCTTCGGCGTCCTAGCCGGCGAGGGCGTCAACATCGACATGATCTCGACCTCGCCGATCAAGATCTCCTGCGTCATCGACCGCGACCGGGTCGAGGACGCGGTCAAGGCGCTGCACAGCGCCTTCGAGCTCTCTGGCGAGGGCACGATCGCCGGCGAGGAGCCGTTCCGCGCAGGCTCCTAGGCCGCTCCGCGGACTGCCCGCAACGGGGCGCCAGGCGGTGGAAACGTCATCAAACCGGGGCAACTGGCACACTGTGTCCCAGAGAACCACCCTGTCGCTCAAGGAACGATCAATATGCGCACAGTCAGAAGACGCCGCCGGTACATCGCACCGCACTGGATCGCATTGCTGCGGCCGGTGCTCCGCTACAGCAACTCGCGTGACGCCTACATCCTGCGTGTGGTTGGATCGGACCGCGGTCCGGTGCTCCGTGTGGACCGCCGCCGCAGCAGGACGTTCGAGGGCATCGATCGCCGCCGGACCCCCGCCGTCTGAGCGGGCCCGAGCCGCTAACGCTCGAGCGACTGCTGCAGGCGCTCGAGGACGCGCACGACGCGCAGGCCGCTGTGGCCGTCAGAGCGCGGCACGGCGCCGCTGCGGATGCACTCGATGAAATGTTCGCACTCCAGGCGCAGTGGCTCGGCGTTGGGGATCCGCGGCGAGAAGATGTCGCCCGAGCGGGCGATGTACTCGCCCCACGAGCGCGTGTCCTCATCGAAGCCCTTGTCGTAGATCGTCAGCTTGCCCTCGATCAGCATGTCGTCGAAGGCAGCCATACGGCGCGCGCCCACGACGGTGATGCGCCGCTCCTTGTGGGGGTCCAGCCAGGAGAGGTGCAGGTGGGTGACGACGCCCGAGGGGAAGCGCAGGAAGCAGAACACGACGTCCTGGACCGGCTCGCGGACGTAGGCGGCGCCCTGGGCGATGCACTCGACGGGCTCCTCGCCGATCAGGTGCAGGGCCACCGATACGTCATGGGCACCGAGGCTCCACAGGGCGTTCTCGTCCGCTCTCAGCTTGCCCAGGTTGAGCCGGTTGCCGTAGATGTAATAGAGCTCGCCCAGCTCGCCCGAGTCGATCAGCTCCTTCAGGCGGGTGACGGCCGGGTGATACTCGAGCAGGTGGCCCACCATCAGGATCCGCCCCGTGGACTCGGCCGCGGCGACGGCCCGCTCGGCATCCGCGGCGCTGGTGGCCAGGGGCTTCTCGACAAAGCAGTGCTTTCCGGCCTCAAGCACCTGGACGGCCAGCTCGGCGTGGGTCGGCACGGGCGTCGCCAGGACGACGGCGTCGAGACGCTCGTCGGCCAACAGGTCTCCCAGCTGGCCCGTGGAGCGTGCGCCCGGGAAGGCGGGCGCGAGCTTGGCCCGGGCCGGCTCAGATGCGTCGCACAGCCAGGCTACCTCGCAGCCGGGGATCAAAGCCAGGTTGCGGGCCAGGTTGGGCCCCCAGTAGCCGAGGCCGGCCACGCCCAGGCGCACGGGGGCGGGCGTGGGCTCGCTCATATCGCTCCGATCGCGAGCACGCAGCGCTCGGCGGCGTGGCCGTCGCCGTAGAGCTGGGGATGCTCGGTGGGCGCAGCGCTCTGCAGGGCCGCGAGGGCGGCGTGGAGGTCGAGGTCCACCAGTGTGTTCCAGCCGCTGTTGACCGTCTCAACCCACTCGGTGCTGGCTCTCAGCGTCACGCAGGGCACCCCGGCAAGGTACGCCTCCTTCTGGACGCCCCCCGAATCCGTCAGGACGGCGCGGGCCTGGCAGACGAGGGCGCTGAACTCGACATAGCCGAGGGGTGTCGTCATCTGGAGACCGTCAAGGCGTTCCAGCCGAGCGAGCAGCCCCGCGGTCTCCAGTCGGGCGCGGGTGCGCGGATGCACGGGGAACAGGACGGGCGCGGGCAGCCCTGCGATCAGCTCGGCCAGCGCGTCGAGCCTTGCCGGATCGTCCACGTTGCCCGCCCGGTGGGCGGTCAACAGCAGGTAGGAGCCCGGCTCCAGCCCGTAGGAGACGGGCACCGAGCGCTCGCTCCGCGCGGCCGGCTGCCAGCGCAGGGCTACGTCGACCATGACGTCGCCCACCACCTCCACGCGGCCGTCGACCGCCTCGCGGGACAGGTTCTCGGCCGCCGTCTCGGAGGAGCAGAGCAGCAGGGAGGCGCAATGGTCAGCCAGGACCCGGTTGATCTCCTCCGGCATGGCGCGGTCGAACGAGCGCATTCCCGCCTCGATGTGCACCAGCGGGATCTGCGCCTGGGCGGCCGCCAGGGCACCGGCGAGCGTCGAGTTGGTGTCCCCGTAGACGAGCACGGCATCGGGCGCCTCGCCGGCCAGCAGTGGCTCCAGGGCACCCAGCATACGAGCCGTCTGGGAGGTGTTCGAACCCCCGGCGATCATCAGCTGGCGCTCGGGCCGGGCCAGCCCCAGCTCGCGGAAGAAGATCGCCGAGAGCAAGTCATCGTGGTGCTGGCCGGTATGGACCAACAGCTCCTCGTGATGCTCGCGCAGCGGCCCTGAGACGGCGGCGGCCTTGATGAACTGAGGCCGGTTGCCGACGACGGTCAGGATGCGCACGCAGGGCAGCCTAGAGCCTCGCCATCCCGGCTAAGGTGCAGCCCCGTGGGCCTTCGCCTGGAGATCCCCGGTCTGATCGTCACCGAGCGCGAGCATTCGCTGCCGCTCGAGCACGCCAACCCCGGCGGTCGGCGCCTGACGGTCTTCAGCCGCGAGCTGGCCGATCCCGAGGGCCAGGACCGGCCGTTGCTCATCTTCTTCGAGGGCGGCCCCGGCTTTGAGGCACCGCGGCCCTCACGCACCGGTCAGTCCCCGCCGTGGCTCGAGCGTGCGCTGGCCGACTTCCGCGTGCTGATGCTCGACCAGCGGGGCACGGGGCGCTCGAGCCCGATCAGCCCCTCGCTGCAGGGAACGCCGGCCGAGCAGGCGGCCTACCTGACCCACTTCCGCGCCCGACTCGATCGTGGCCGACGCCGAGGTGATCCGCAGCGAGCTTGGCGTCGAGCGCTGGAGCGTCCTCGGTCAGAGCTTCGGCGGCTTCTGTGCGATGCGCTATCTCTCCGCGGCGCCCGAGGCCCTGCGCGAGGTGCTCTTCACGGGCGGCGTGCCGCCCCTTGAGGCGTCCATCGACGAGGTCTACCGCGCGACCTTCGCGCGCATGCGGGATCGAAACGAGCGCTTCTACCGACGCTACCCCGACGACCGCGGGCGATTTCTGGGGCTGTTGGAGCAGGCCCGTGAAGCTCCGCTGGAGCTGCCCGGCGGAGATCGCCTGGGCCCGGAGCGCCTGCGCCAGCTCGGACACGTCCTGGGCATGAGTGACGGCATGGAGCGGCTGCACTACCTGCTTGAGCTGGACCCCTCCTCGCCGGGGTTCCTGCATGACGCGGAACATGCCACGAGCTTTGCGCGCAATCCCATCTACGCGGTGCTCCACGAGGCCTGCTGGGCCAACGGCGGGCAGACCCGGTGGTCGGCGCAGCGCATCCTCGAGGAGCAGGCCGGGTGGCCCGATGAGTTCCTCACCGGTGAGCACATCTTCCCGTGGATGTTCGATGAGCCATCCCTCGAAGGACTGCGCGAGGCGGCCGGGCTGCTTGCGGCCCACGAGTGGCCCGCGCTCTATGACGCTGGCAGTCTGGCGGGGAACGAGGTGCCGGCGGCCGGCGTGGTCTACGCCGAGGACCCCTATGTGGAGCGGCGCTTCTCTGAGCAGACAGCGGCGGCCGTGCCCGGACTGCAGGTCTGGCTGACCAGCGAGTACGACCATGACGGCCTGCGCCGGGACGGCCCGCGCATCCTGGGCCGCCTGCTCGACCTGGCCCGCGGGCGTATCTGACCCGCCGGGCAGTCCGCCTACGGCTAGGCCGCCGCGCCCACGACCGAGGTCGTCCAGTCGATGACCGATGTGGGGCGCACCACGTGGCGGTTCAGGCCAAGCTCCTTGGGCTCCAACCCCAGGGCCAGGCCGACCAGCTGGGGCAGATGCAGAACTGGCATCTGCAGCTCGCGTCCCACGACTTTCTCGGCCAGCGGCTGCTGCAGGTCGAGGTTCAGGTGGCACAGGGGGCAGGGCGTCACCAGGCAGTCGGCGTCCGCATCCACGGCATCGCCGAGATGGCGGCCGGCCTGTTTGAGCGAAGCGTCCTTGTTCATCGTGATGATCGGGAAGCCGCAGCACTTGCGCATACCGGCGTACTCGATGACCGTGCCGCCGAGGGCCTCGATGACCATGTCCAGGTACTGGTCACGGGGGTGCTCGGCGTCGATCCCCAGGCGGTTGCGCGGCCGGACGATGTAGCAGCCGTAGAAGGGACCCACGCGGAGGTTGGTCAGCGGGCGCTTGACTTTGGCGCTCAGCGCCTCGAGCCCGATCTCCTCGACCAGCAGCCAGAGAAAGTTCTTGTTGGTCAGGCCCTTCTCGTAGGTCAGTCCCTCGCCGGCCAGCGTCGAGTTGACATGGTCGCGGTACTCGGAGTTGGCGTCCAGCCGTTCCTGGCACTCGCTCTGGGCGCCCTGGCAGGTCGAGCAGATGTTCATCATCATCTCGGCTCCCTGGACCTGCTGTGCGAGGGCGAAGGTACGGGCGTTGAGTGTGTCCGCGAGCTCCTGGTTGTGCTCGGCGATGACGCCGGCGCCTGTGCAGCAGGCGCGGTCGAGTTCGACCAGCTCGATGTCAAGCAGCGGCGCTACCTGCGCCATCGAGCCGTGCAGCTCGGGGGTGAAGCCGCGGCTGACACAGCCGGGCCAATAGGCGACCTTCATCAGCTATCGCTCCCTTCAGGAGTCTCGTTCTCTTCGCCGGGGCCGACGGGCTCGGCCTCCTCGTGCGTGGTCTCCGCGGCGGCCGGCTGTCCCGTTCCCGGGTCCGGCGGCGATGAGGCGCCGGCGCTCTCGCCGGATGGCGCCGCGGGTGCCTCGGCGGCCTCGGGAGCTTCGTCCTCTCCGGCGATGTAGAGGTTCAGCTCATACCGGCTCTCGCGTCCTTCGATCTTCTCGTAGATCGCCTGAACGCTCTTGAGATCCTGGCTCGGGATCTTGTGCGGTTTCAGGGCGCCCATCGGCGTCACCTTGCCGCGCAGCAGAGCCTTGAGGATCGCCGGCAGCGAGCTGATCAGCTCTTTGCCCGCCGCTGGGGCGAATTTGCCGAACCAGGAGTCCCCGCCGTAGGAGCGGGGGAGCAGCTCGGCCTCCCACAGCAGGCCGTTGTCCTTGACGAGCGTCGAGAAGGCATGCTCATGGCGCACGCCGTTGTTCTGATCCACGATCTCCTGATCGGAGCTGGCGATGCGCCGCAGGCGCATGATCTGGCCCATCGGGTTGACGTCCTTGGGGCAGGCCTCGACGCACTTGAAGCAGTGCGTGCAGTCGAAGATGCCCTGCGGGTCCTGGGAGAGATCGTTGAGCCGCTCGAACTGCTCGGCATCGCGCGGGTCGCCGACGAAGCGGTAGGCCTTGGCGAGCGCCGCGGGGCCGATGAAGCCCGGGTCGACCTCCATCGCCAGGCAGTCCGAGACGCAGGCACCGCATTGGATGCAGGCCATTGTCTGGGTGACGTCCACCATCGACTCTTTGGGCACGATGTACTCGCGCTCGGGCACGGGCTGCTTGGCCAGCAGCCATGGCGTGACGCGCTGGATCTTTTTCCAGTGGACAGCGTCCATGTCGACGATCAGGTCCTTCAGCACAGGCATGTTGCCCATCGGTTCGATCTCGATGACCCCGTCCTTGGCGCCCGCCTTGGCGGCGTCGAGGTGGGTGTGGCAGGCCAGCGACGGTTCGCCGTTGACGCGGATTCCACAGGAGCCGCAGATCGCCTGGCGGCAGGAGCAGCGGATGCCGATGGAGCCGTCGAATTTGTCGCGCGCCTGGAGGATCCCCTCGAGCACCGATCGGTGCGGCTCGAGCTCGACCGTGTGCTCGTCCCAGTAGGGCGCCTCGCCGGACTCGGGGTTGTAGCGGCGCAGCCGGAGCGTGAACTGCTCGGGTGGCCTGTCGTGGATTTCAGCCATCGCTCATGCTCCTGCTCTCTCGGACGCGACGGGGGTCGCGCGGGGGGTGTCTCGCGCCATCAGTATTTCCGGACCTCGGGCTGCCACTGCGTGAACGTCACCTCGGAGTAGCTGACCTCAGGCTCGCCATCCTTCAGCGTGAGGTCGATGTGCTTGAGCCACTCATCGTCGTTGCGCTCCGGGAAGTCGGTGCGGTATTGGGCTCCGCGGCTCTCTTTGCGCTCGATGGCGGCGAAGACGGTCGCCTCCGCGCAGTCGATCATGAAGCCCAGCTCGACGGCGCCCAGCACGTCCTGGTTGAAGACCGTCCCGCGGTCGTCGATCCAGGCTTTCTCGGACTCTGACCGCAGGCGGTGGATCGTCTCGAGCGCCTCTTTCAGGCCTGCCTCGTCGCGGAACACGGCGGCGTGTTTGTTCATCGTGTCCCCGAGCTCGCCCTTGATCTCCGAGACGCGCCGGCCCTCGCGGGGCCGGGCGATGATCGCCTCGAGTGTCTCAGCGTCCCGTTTGAGCTGCGCCCCGGCGTCGATCTTCGGCGGGCCCATGGCGGCTGCCCGGGCAGCCGCGTGTTCACCCGCCCGGCGTCCGAAGATCAGCGTGTCCAGCAGGGAGTTGGCACCCAGCCGGTTGCCGCCGTGGACCGATACGCAGGCCACCTCGCCGGCCGCGTAGAGGCCGTCGATCGGCGTGCACCCGTCGATGTCGGTCTTGACGCCGCCCATGATGTAGTGCTGTCCCGGGCGGATCATGATCGGCTCGCGGGTGATGTCCACGCCGGCGAAGTCTCGGCCGAGGTTGACGATCTCGCGCAGCGCCTCCAGCGTCCGCTTGCGCGGGACGACAGTTACATCGAGGTAGATGCCGGCGCCGTCGGGACCGACGCCGCGGCCCTCGTTGATCTCGATCTGCTCGGCCCGCGAGACCACGTCGCGAGAGGCCAGCTCCATCTTGTTGGGAGCCGACTTCTCCATGAACCGTTCGCCGTTGGCGTTCAGCAGGTGGGCACCCTCGCCACGGGCGCCCTCGGTGATCAGCATGCCGGTCTCGACCAGGCAGGTGGGGTGGTACTGGACCATCTCCATGTCCATCAGGGGAGCGCCGATCCGGTAAGCCAGGGAGATGCCGTCGCCCGTGACGATCAGGCCGTTGGTCGTCGGGCGGTATGCCTGACCCGCCCCGCCGCATGCGAGGATGACGTTCTTGGCCCTGAAGATCTCCAGTTTGCCCGTGCGGATGTCGCGGGCGATGACGCCGCAGCAGTTGCCGGCGTCATCGGTCAGCAGGGAGGTCGTGAACCACTCCTCGAAGCGCTCGACCGTCTCGTGGTGCTTCATCAGCTGCTCGTAGAGCACGTGCAGCAGGGCCTGGCCGGTGATGTCCGCGACGTAGGCGGTGCGCTTCATCGAGGCGCCGCCGAAGGCCCGCAGATCCATCTCGCCGCGGTCGTTGCGATGGAAGGTCACGCCGATGTGCTCGAGGTGCATGACCTCCGCCGGCGCCTCGGAGCACATCACTTCGATGGCGTCCTGGTCACCGAGGAAGTCCGAGCCCTTGACGGTGTCATAGGCGTGCGAGCGCCAGTCGTCATCCACGCTGATGGCGGCGTTGATGCCGCCCGCGGCCGCCACCGAGTGCGAGCGGACCGGGTGGACCTTGCTCATGATCGCGACGCTCGCACCCTGCTCGGCGGCTGCCAGCGCCGCGCGCTGACCCGCCAGGCCGGCGCCGATGATCAATACGTCATGTGCGGGCATGGACTCCTGCAGTCGATCGGGGGGAAGGGTTTGCGCCGAGGACTCTATAACGAGCAGCCCCGCAAGCCCCCACCGGGGGCGGGGCAGGTCCGGGGTGCTCGGGGTTTTTCCCGGACCTCAGGAGGTGGCGGGAGCTAGCGCGCGGCGGACCTGGGCGAGGGTCACGACCCCCTGCAGGACGCCCTCGGCGTCGACCGCGACCATCGCTCCGAGTCGGCCCAGGCCTTCGGCGCCGAGCAGCGACTCGAGCGGCGCCTCTTCGCCGATCTGGACGGCCAGGTCGGGCTCCAGGACTTCGCCGACTGCAAGCGCAGGGCGTCCCGCGGCGATCTCGCTCTCGATCCGCTGCTGGCGCACGACGCCCAGAAAGCGCCGCGTGGGGTCCACGACGACGAACCACGGCCAGCGGTAGCGCATGAAGAACTGCTCCTGAGCTTCGAGCAGGCTGATCTCGGCGCCGATCGTCACGGGCTCGCGGTCCATGATGTCGGCGACGCGCAGGTTCTGGATGCGTCGCCCCAGGGCTCCCTGGACGACCGCGGCGCTGGCCGCCTGGTAGAGGAAATAGCCCAGGACCATCGTCATCAGATCGAGAAAGGAGGCGGAGGTGGCGAAGCCCGCCAGGCCCAGCAGGATCAGGGCCAGCGCGAGGGCTTGTCCGGCGCGACCGGTCGCCTGGGTGGCGCGGTTACGGTCCCCGGTGCGCCTCCAGATGATCGCGCGGGCGATCCGGCCTCCGTCCAGTGGGAAGGCCGGGACGATGTTGAAGATGAAGAGGATCGCGTTGACGAATGCCAGCCAGCCGGCCAGGGCCAGCCCGGGGGAGGTCCTGAAGCCTTCCTCGGTCAGCGCGACTTCCTTCAGCGTGTGCCCGCTGGCAAAGACGGAGCCGGCGCCGACGCAGATGACGAACAGCAGCAGAGTCACGACTGGGCCCGCTGCCGCGATCTTGAACTCCTCGCCGGCCGTGGCGGGCTCGCGGCGCATCTGCGACAGGCCGCCAAAGAACCACAGCTCGATGCCCGCGATGCCGATTCCGAGCCGGCGTGCGACCAGCGCGTGGCCGAGCTCGTGCAGGATCAGCGAGACGAAGTACCCGAGAGCACCTGCGACGGCGACCAGGTACACCGTCGTTTTCGTACCCGTGATGACCTGATCGAAATATTCGGACAGGTAGATGATCATCAGGAACAGAACGAAGAACCAGCTGATGCTGACTCCGATCCGGATCCCAAAGATCCGCGCGAGCTGGAAGTTCCGGCGCGGCCTCATGAGCTGATGGTAGGTCGCTGCGCAGCGGCCGGGGCCGGTGCTATTTACGCTCGGGCTGTGAGCGCGTGATGATGGCGCCGAAGTCGGTGCCGGCCGGAAGCGTCCCGTACTCGAGACCTCCATCGCCACCCAGGCGCGACGCGCAGAAGGCGTCCGCGACGGCGGGGTGGCCATGGCGCACCAGCAACGACCCCTGGAGGCAGAGGGCCATCGTTTCGACCACCCGGCGGGCCCGGCTCTCGAGCGTGTCCGGGTCGGCGAACTGGCTCCTGAGTCCGGCCAGGCGCTCGTCCAGGCGCCGGTCGGCCCCGGCCGCCAGCTCGATCTCGCTCAGGAACACTTCCAGTGAGCGTGGGGAGCGGGTCAGGGCCCGCAGCACGTCCAGGCTCATGACGTTGCCCGAGCCCTCCCAGATCGAGGCCAATGGGGCCTCGCGGTACAGCCGGGGCATGCCCGACTCCTCCACGTAGCCCATCCCGCCGTGACACTCCAGGCACTCGAAGGCGTGGTTGGGAGCGCGCTTGCAGCTCCAGTACTTGCCGACAGCCGTGGCCAGGCGCTTGAACAGCTGCGCGTCGCTTGAGTCCTCGCCGGCCTCAGCGTCGGCGTGAGCTTCGTCATAGGCGCGCGCAAGGCGCATCGCAAGCGCCGTCGTGGCCTCCGACTCGACGCAGAGGTCGGCCAGGACGTTGCGCATCAGCGGCTGGTCGATCAAATGGCGCCCGAAGGCGCTGCGGTGCGCGGTGTGGTGCAGCGCGTTGACAAGGCCCGAGCGCATCCCGGCGGCGGCGCCGATGACGCAGTCGAGGCGCGTGTGGCCGACCATCTCGATGATCGTCGGCACGCCCCTGCCGGGCTCGCCGACCATCCTTGCCCAGGCGCCGTGCAACTCGATCTCCGAGGAGGCATTGGAGTGGTTGCCAAGCTTGTCCTTCAGGCGCTGGATGTGAAATGCGTTGCGGCTTCCGTCGGGGAGGATCCGCGGCAGCAGAAAGCACGAAAGCCCCTCCTCGGTCTGGGCCAGGACCAGGAACAGGTCCGACATGGGCGCCGAGCAGAACCACTTGTGACCGGTCAGCTCGTACTCGCCGCCGCCGCCGCCGCCGTTCAGCGGGTGCGCCACGGTCGTGTTGGCGCGCACATCGGAGCCTCCCTGCTTCTCGGTCATGGCCATCCCGGCGATCGCCGAGCCCTTCTCGCCGGCGGGGATGAGGCGGGGGTCATAGGTCGTGGCCGTCACCAGCGGCTCCCACTCGGCGGCCAGCTCCGGCTGCGCGCGCAGAGCCGGCACGACCGCGAAGGTCATCGTGATCGGGCAGGCGAAGCCGGCCTCGGCCTGCATGGCAGTCATGTACATGGCCGCTCGCGCCGCGTGGGGAGAGGGCTCAGAGCTCGTCCAGGGCAAGGAATGCAACTCGTGCTGGACGCCCATCTGCATCAGCTGATGCCATGCGGGGTGGAACTCCACCTCGTCGATGCGGTGTCCGTAACGGTCGAAGGTGCGCAGGATCGGCTTGTTCTCGTTTGCCAGGCGCCCCCACTGCAGCTGCGGCTCGCCGCCGATCAGCGCTCCCAGCTCAGAGGCCCGCTCGGTTACCCACCCCGCTCCCTCGCGCGCGGTGGCCTCGAGAAGCGGCAGGTTTGTGGCGAATACGTTCACGCCCTCCAGCGGAGGAGCCTGATTGAAGACCGTGTGGGTCTGCCACGGCGCGGTGCTCTCGCGCGCAGGCTGCGAGGCGGTTGCCATGCCTGAAGTCAAGCAGATCTCGCCTCGATCGATAGCATCGGCCTTCCCCGATCAAGGACCCCCACATGGCGCAGATCAAGGTGAAGAACCCGGTCGTCGAGCTCGATGGCGACGAGATGACGAGGATCATCTGGTCGTTCATCAAGCAGAAGCTGATCCTTCCCTATCTGGATATCGACCTGAAGTACTACGACCTGGGCATCGAGCACAGGGACGAGACCGACGACCGCGTGACCGTCGAATCGGCTGAAGCGATCAAGGAGTACGGCGTTGGCGTCAAGTGCGCCACGATCACCCCCGATGAGGCCCGTGTGGAGGAGTTCGGCCTCAAGGACATGTACCGCTCGCCCAACGGGACGGTTCGCAACATCCTCGGCGGCGTCATTTTCCGCGAGCCGATCGTCATCTCCAACATTCCCCGGCTGGTCCCGGGGTGGACGAAGCCGATCGTCATCGGCCGCCACGCCTTCGGCGACCAGTACCGCGCCACCGACCTCGTCGTCCCGGGCGAGGGCAAGCTGACGCTGACCTTCACCCCTTCGAGCGGCGATCAGCCGATCGAGCTGGACGTCTACGACTTCCCCGGACCCGGTGTGGCGATGGCGATGTACAACCTCGACGACTCGATCCGTGACTTCGCCCGCGCCTCGCTGCGCTACGGCCTGGAGCGAGGCTATCCCGTCTACCTCTCGACCAAGAACACGATCATGAAGCGCTACGACGGGCGCTTCAAGGACATTTTCGCGGAAACCTACGAGGCGGAGTTCCGCAGCGAGTTCGAGGCTGCTGGGATCACCTACGAACACCGCCTGATCGATGACATGGTGGCCGCCGCCCTGAAGTGGGAAGGCGGCTACGTGTGGGCATGCAAGAACTACGACGGCGACGTCCAGTCCGACACCGTCGCCCAAGGCTACGGCTCACTGGGTCTGATGACCAGCGTGCTGATGACGGCGGACGGCAAAACGGTCGAGGCCGAGGCTGCCCATGGCACGGTCACACGCCACTACCGCATGCACCAGCAGGGCAAGCCGACGTCGACCAACCCGATCGCCTCGATCTTCGCCTGGACGCGGGGTCTGGCGGCGCGCGGGAGGATGGACGGGACCCCCGAGGTCAGCGCCTTCGCAGAGACACTCGAGCGTGTCTGCATCGAGACCGTCGAATCGGGCAGCATGACGAAGGATCTAGCGCTGCTGGTCGGCCCTGAGCAGCCGTGGCAGACCACCGAGGAGTTCCTCGCGTCGATCGACGAGAACCTGCGCAGCGCGGTCGCCTGATCAGCGGCGACCCGGAGCACAATTCCCAAATCAAAGACCGTCAGGAGATGAATCACCCGTGAGCAATCCCGTACGCGTGACCGTGACCGGTGCCGCCGGCCAGATCGGCTACAGCCTGGTCTTCCGCATCGCAAGCGGGGCCCTGCTGGGCCCCGAGCAACCCGTCGATCTCCGCCTGCTCGAGATACCCCAGGCGATGGGAGCCCTTGATGGCGTGGCAATGGAGCTCATCGACTGCGCCTTCCCGCTGTTGGCCAACCTCGACCTGCATGACAACCCCGACGAAGCCTTCGACGGCGTCAACGTGGCGCTGCTGGTGGGCTCGCGCCCCCGCACCAAGGGCATGGAGCGCGCCGAGTTGCTGTCGGCCAACGGCGCCATCTTCACCGTTCAGGGAAAGGCGCTCAACGCCAATGCCGCAGCCGACGTGAAGGTACTCGTCGTGGGCAACCCCGCAAACACGAACTGCCTGATCGCCATGAACAACGCGCCCGACGTGCCGCGGGAGCGCTTCACCTCGATGATGCGCCTGGATCACAACCGTGCCGTCGCGCAGCTCGCCAACAAGCTCGCGGTGCCGGTCACCGAGGTCTCGGAAATGGGGGTCTGGGGCAACCACTCGCCGACGATGTATCCCGACCTGTTCAGCGCCAAGGTCGGTGGGCGCCAGGCGGCCGGCGCGGTCGACGACCAGGAATGGATCGAGAACGACTTCCTGCCCAACGTCGGGAAACGCGGCGCGGCCATCATCGAGGCGCGGGGGGCATCCTCGGCGGCCTCCGCTGCCAGCGCCGCCATCGACCATGTGTATGACTGGGTCAACGGCACCGACGGCGGCTGGGTCTCGATGGGCGTCGCCTCAGACGGCTCCTACGGAATCCCGGAGGGCCTCATCAGCGGCTTCCCCTGTACCTGCACCGGTGGTGAGTACAAGATCGTCGAGGGCATCGAGCTCGACGGGTTCTCCCGCTCCAAGATCGACGCCTCGGTCGAGGAGCTCGTCGGCGAGCGCGACACGGTCGCCGAGCAGGGCATGATCTAGGCCCCGGGGTCAATCTGGCAAAAGAGAGGGCGCGGTGAAGACCGCGCCCTCTGTCTTTAAACACCGTTTAGAAACCCGCAATTACACAAAACTACGCAACCATTTCGTCTGACTATTGCGGGCGGTGACGAAGGGCAGGTCCGACGGATCGGGTTTCCCGGCAACGACGTAGTGAGCGAAGCCTGCTTCGCAGGCGAGCGATCAAGGCGCCGCCAGGGAGCCCGAGACTAGGACTTGGGGTGCCAGCCGCGGCCTTTCTTCTCTACCTTTTTTTCCCCCTCGAGCCCGGGGAGGACCCGGTAGAGGTAGTTCTGCTTGATGCCCATCTTGGCGGCGAGCTCGGGAATGGTGATGCCCGGCTGGCCCTGGACGAATGAGAGTGCCTCGGCGGCACGCGTGCCACTGCCTTTTTTCCGTCCAGCCCGTTTGGCCCCGGTTTTGGCGGGTTTGCGAGCGCTCGCTTTGGCAGCCGGTTTTTTGCCGGCCGCGCCGCGCGGACGTCCCGGGCCGCGTTTGCCTGTTGCGACTCCGGCGGCTGCGCGGACGGCCGACTCGCCGACTCCGGCCAGTGCCGAGGCGGCCGCCTCGAGGCGGCGGTACTCGTCGACGAGGGGCCTCAGCTCTTTGAGTCGGTCGGTGATCTCTTTGCGCTTCTCATCAAGAAAGTCTGTCACGGTCCGTCCTGTTCACTTGTGTCGGTTGTGAGGTGACTCACACCCTTGTTCATCTGACACTACACGAATACGCTCAGCCGCCCTTGCGCTGAATGAGAGCCCCCAACCGCTCCAGAGAGCGGTTTGCCTCACGTTCAGGAATGCCCCCGACGAGAGCGCGGCTGACGATTGCACCCACCGGGCCGAGCGGTGGCCGAAATTCATTCCGGTAGTCAAAACGCGTGCGTTTCTCGTCAACGCTGGACAACAGATACTCGGTGTGAGCACGGGAGCGTGCAGGACCCTTGCCCTCCCAGACGGCCCGCTCGTTGACGACGCACTCGACCAGCTCCCAGCGGACCTCCAGCGTCACACCGCGAAGATGTATCTGCTGGTCCATCCGGTAGCCCACGCGAGGTGGACCGTCGTCAAAGCTCAGCAGGCGGTGGTGAATCGTGACCCATTCGGGCAGGCAGTTGGGGTTCATGACGGTCTGCCACACCTCCTCGGGGGAGGCCTGCAGATCGATCGAGGTGGTGACGAGACTCATCAGCGCGCCGCCAGGCGCTCGGTCCGTTCCCACTGGTGCAGAGCGTGCTCGACGGCTGACTCGAAGCTGTGCAGTCGTATCCCCAGCCGTTCGGCGGCCCGGTCCTCGCGCGGCAGCAGATCGCCCTGCAGGCCCTCCATCAGCGGCAGGACCAGGTCGGGATCCTCAGCCGCGATGGCCGCGGCGACACGCCCCGCGATGCCCGTCAGGTTCACACCGATGCGCAGCGTTGGGCGCCCCACCAGCATCAGCTCGGCGATCTCGCCGAGGATCTCGCCGTAGGTGAGAACATCGGGGCCGCCGACCTCGAGCACCTCGCCGCTGAGCTCGCTGGTTGCACAGGCCAGCAGCATGGCGGTGACATCGCGCTCGTCGATCGGCTGCGTGCGGAATCGCTGCCAGGCGGGAAGGGCGATGACGGGCATGCGCTCGACCAGCCGCACGAGCAGCCGGAAGGAGCGCGAGCGCCTGCCGATGACGATCGAGGCACGCAGCGACAGCGAGTCGGGCACGCCGGTCATCAGGATCTGCTCGACCGCCTGGCGGCTGGCCAGGTGGCGCGAGGAGCGCGGGGCCCTGCGCGATGTCATCCCTGGCGTCCAACGCGGCACGAGCCCCCCGAGGTAGACGATCCGGCGCACACCGGCGGCGTCGGCCGCCCTGGCGAAGTTCTCTGCCGAGCGCCGCTCGCGCTCGGCAAAGCCGGTGCCGTCTCCTCCGCTCTCCATCGAGTGGATCAGGTAGTAGGCGACCTCCACACCCTCGAGGGCTGCATCGAGGCCGGCTCCGGTGACGGCGTCACCCGCCAGGATCCGCGGCCCCGGCAGGGGCTCGGCGGCGAGGGCGGCCCGCAGGGCGTCGGGGTTGCGGGTCAGCGCGCCCACACTGTGACCCTGCTCCAACAGCCGGGGCAGCAGCGACGAGCCGACGAACCCGCTGGCGCCGGTGAGGAGGACCTGCACCTTCCCAATGATGACGCGCCCGGCTACAAGCACCGGAAAGCGGCGCAAAGTGCGGCACTTACGGCTCGATCGTCACATCTACGTGACCGGTTTGCTGCTGTTTCCGGGTACTTCTCGATTCTTCTGCGATTTGCGGGGTGTGGTTTCGATCTGCCTTGAGCGCCCCGGCCGGCCGTGCTTTGATCGCTGGCGTCCAGTCCAGTCCGACTCCAGGCAGGCCACGTGAAGGCAACTCAGAGCAGGCGAGCGTCAACCGGCAAGCGCGCCGCGGCGAAGGTCAGCTGCGAGCAGTGCTTCTTCCGTGTCAACCTGCTCTGCGCGCTGGAGCTTGACGAGCCCTGCGCCACCTTCCGCCCCAGCGAGGCGCAGCTCAAACCACCGCAGCAGCTGCGCTTCGTCTTCCGCCAGGAGCGACGCACGCGTGCTGCGTGGGCATTCCCCTCCGCACAGGAGCAGGCCGCGCTCCACAGCTGAGCGTCCCCGTCGGCCACCTGTCCGCCAAGGACTACGGGCGTCTGCCCGGGGGTATATTGGGTCAAGACCTGCAAGCTCCCAGCAGAGGCGGTGGCAACGATGGCAGCGAAAGACAGACTTGGCAAGGCATCCGAGGCGGCTAAGACGGCGACCGGCAACCGTTACGTGCAGCGGCTGCTCGAAGACGAAGAGCTGCGCTCGAACCTGGTGTCGGCCTACGGCGCAGCGCGCGGTGCGTACGGACGCATGAGCAACGGCAAGCCGCCCCACGAGGCGCTGCTCGAGGACAAGAAGCTCCAGGAGGAGCTCGGCAACGTGGTCAGCGCGCTTCGCGAGGCCGGTGAATCGCTGCGCGAGGCTCCCGCCGGCAAGTCTCCGCGGCGCCGCCGCGGGTTCGCCCGCACGGTGATGATCGCTGCGATCGGCGCCGGCCTGGCGATCGGGCTGAACAAGGGACTGCGTACGAAGGTCCTCGACCTGCTCTTCGGTGCCGAGGAGAAATTCGACTACACCTCGACGACCGCCCCCAGCGCAGCCGCGGAGCCGGCCGGCGTGGCGGGCGCCTGAGACGGACCAGCGGCGGGGATCGATGAGTGCTGCGGACGTGACGGTCATCGACCCCGCCGAGGGCGAGGGGGAAATCGCCCAGGGCGCCGCCGGCGCCCCCACACGTCCGCTGTCGGGGGAGAAGGCGCAGCGGATCATCGACGCGATGCGCAGCAGTGTTGCCCGGCGTGGAACCACTGGATCGACCTTCGACCATGTCTCTCGTGAGGCCGGTGTCTCCCGCGGGCTGCTGCACTACTACTTCGGCACCAAGGAGCAGCTGCTCGTGGAGGCTGTGCGGCGCGACGGTGAACTGCGGATCGAGCGGCTCGAGCGCCAGCTCTCCGCCGCCAAGACGGCCGATGACTTCATCGACCTGATGGCGCAGAACCTCCAGCAGACGATCCGCGAAGACCCGGATTTCGTGACGCTGGTCTTCGAGCTCTTCACCCTCGCCCAACGCAACGAGGACATCAAAGTCGAGTACGCCGCGCTGATGCGCCAGACACGAGATCAGGTGACGGCCATGCTGAGCCAGGCGCAGCAGGAGGGAATTATTCGCCTGCACGCCGAGCCCGAGGCTGTCGCCGAGATCCTGTTCTCTCTCGGAGACGGTTTTGCCCTGCGGATGCTGACCGAGCCGGATCGCGATTTCACGACGACGATCCGTGCCGGAATCACCTGCGTACGCGCCCTGCTGAGCGACTGACGTACCTATAATCGCCGGCTCATGCCGATCTACGAGTACAGGCGCCCGGATGGGACGACGTTCGAACTCCAGCAGTCCTTCAGCGACGATCCGCTGACCAAGGACCCTGAGACGGGCGTGCCGGTACAGCGCGTGTTGCACGCCCCCGCCGTCCACTTCAAGGGCAAAGGCTTCTACAACACCGATTACGGCACCCGTAACCGCAACCGCGAGACGGCCGCCTCGGCTGAGAAATCCTCAGCCGAGAAATCCTCCGAGTCATCCTCATCTTCCGCATCGTCCTCCTCGGCCGAGAAAAAGAGCGAGAAATCGGATAAATCGGACGGCAAGGCAAAGGACACCAAACCCGCCGCAAAGAAGTCCTGACTCGGCGCACAGCCGCGCCGGGAGCCCCCTCATCCGCTCATGAACTTGGCGACCGCCGCCCGCTTGGCGGCTTCGCTGACGCTCAGGCCTTCGCCCCCGCCGGGCAGCGTCACGGCTCCCGTCGGTTTGAGGATCGTGGTCGGCGGGGTGCCGGAGATGGCCAGGCCGCCGAACAGCGACATGAGCGTCGGGCCGCTCATGTCCGAGATGATCGTGGGAGGCGTGTTCCAGGCGATCCAGGGCAAGCGGAGGAAGCTGGACACCGACAGCAGGCGCTGCTTCATGGCGTTGAACAACGCCTGCTGATGTTCCTCACGCTGAAGGTCCGTCTCGTTGGGGGCGCAGAGGTTCTCGCGGGTCCGGGCGATTGCCAGTGCCTGGCGGCCGTCGATGTGGTGGGTGCCCGCCCGCAGGCGCAGTGTGAAGCCACCCTGGCTGGAGCCCCCGTCCAGACGCGAGATGATGCAACCGCCGGTGTAGTCGACGCCGCCCATCGCGTCGATCAGCGCGGGAAAGTCTTCGAAGTTGACTTCGACCACGTGGTTGATAGGGATTCCCAGCCACTGCTTGATGACCCTGACCGACTCGGCGGGCCCGCCGATCGAGTGGGCGGCATTGATCTTCTGCAGCCCGTAACCGGGGATTTCGACGACCGTGTCGCGCGGAATGGACAGCCGCGCCGAGTGACCGCCGCCAGTGCGGATCAGCATGATCGTGTCCGAGCGCCCAAACCCCGTCTTTTCGGCGCCCGGTTCGCGGCTGTTCTTCTGACGGCGGTCGGAGCCGAGCACCAGGATGTTGTTGGCCGATGTCAGCGGGCTGCCGGCCGAGTCGAGCGTGCCGGCCACATTCGCGGGCAGGGCGGTCCGCTCGAAGTGCGAGCTGATCAGGAACAGGACAAGCGACAGCAGGAGCCACGCCAGCACCACCCCGGCCAGGCTCAGCAACAGGCGTTTGGGTCGTCTCCATGCCCGCCAGCGCGAACCCTCAGGCGACGGTTGCCGCCGCCGCGGGGGCCCGGTCGGGCGGGGCGGCCGGCGGTCGCGAGGCTCACCGGGACGGGGGGCGGTGCCCACGCCGAGATCGTCCTCTGCGCGTGCGAAGACCCCGCGGCGGGCGCGGTAGCGCTTGTACTTCGGCTGCTCGTCGCGGTCGGGGCCCATCGACTGGACCCTATATTTGCCGCATGACCCCCACCGAGGCGCCGGTAGGGCGTCTGGTCGTCTGCCCGACGCCGATAGGCAACCTCGAGGACATCACCCTGCGTGCCCTGCGCGAGTTGGGGGCCGTCGATCTGATCGCCTGCGAGGACACCCGCCGCTCCCGGATCCTGCTCGAGCGCTACGGCATCACGACGCGCCTGACGAGCCTGCACGAGCACAACGAAGGGCCGCGCGCCCGCGAGCTCATCGGGCGGATCGCGAACGGCGAGGCGATCGCGCTGGTCTCCGATGCCGGCACCCCGCTCGTCTCCGATCCCGGCTTCGAACTCCTCGACGGCTGCATCCAGGCGGGCCTGGCGGTCGAGGTCCTCCCTGGGCCGAGCGCCGTCCTGACGGCGCTGGTGCTCTCGGGCCTCCCGTCGGCCGACTGGTGCTTCGTCGGCTTCCTGCCACGCGGGCGGGCCGAGCGGCGTGAGCTGCTCGCCAGATGCACACGGACGCTGGTCGCCTTCGAGTCGCCGCGCCGTCTCGCTGCCACCCTGGCGGAGCTTGCTGCGCTTGAGCCCGAGCGGGCTGTGGCCGTCTGTCGCGAGCTGACCAAGCTCCACGAGGAGGTCATCCGTGGCAGCGCCCTGGAGCTTGCCGAGCGCTTCGCCGCTGCGCCCGCCCGCGGCGAGATCGTCCTGGTCTGCGGCGCAGCGCAGGCGGGACAGGCCTCACTCGAGGAGGCTGGGGAGGTGCTACGCGAGCTCGTCGAGGCCGGTGCCCGTGCACGGCCGGCCGCGGGCGCCGTGTCACGTCTGACGGGACTGGCGGCCAACGAGCTCTACCGGGACCTCGTGGGGAGGGGCAAGTAGCCTGAGGCCAGCGATGTCCTTCTACGTCACCACCCCGATCTACTACGTCAACGCGGCGCCCCATCTCGGGCACGCCTACACGACGATCGCCGCCGACGTCATGGCCCGCCACCATCGTCAGCGTGCGGAGGAGGTGTTCTTCCTCACGGGCACCGACGAGCACGGTGAGCCCGTGGCCGATGCCGCCCATGCGCTGGGAATCGAGCCGCAGGAGCTGGCCGACCGCAACGCCGAGCGCTTTCGCGCCCTGGCGCCCCGCCTGGGGGCGAGCAACGACTTTTTCATCCGCACGACCGATCCGCAGCATGAAGCGGTGGTGCAGCAGGTCCTCTCGGCGGTGCGCGAGAACGGCTACGTCTACGAGGGCACCTACGAGGGCTGGTACTGCCCGCGCTGCGCCGACTTCAAGGCCGACAACGAGATCGACGAGGGCAACCGCTGTCCGATCCACCACATCGAGCTGACGCGCGAGCAGGAGGAGAACTACTTCTTTCGCCTGTCCGCGTTCCAGGAGCCGCTCGAAGCCCTCTATGGCGAGCACCCCGACTTCGTCTCCCCCCGGACGCGTTACAACGAGGCGCTCTCCTTCATCCGCTCGGGTCTGCGGGACGTCCCGCTCACCCGGCACAAGCTGCGCTGGGGCGTCCAGGTGCCGTGGGATGAGGATCACGTCTTCTACGTCTGGTTCGACGCCCTGCTCAACTACTACTCGGCGCTCTCCTATGCGCGCGAGGGCACCGACCTGACGGCCGAGCTGTGGCCCGCCAGCTACCACCTGATCGGTAAGGACATCCTGCGCTTCCACGCCATCTATTGGCCGGCGCTGTTGATGGCGGCGGGCATCGAGCTGCCCGAACACGTCTTCGTGCACGGCTTCCTGCTGATGGACGGCGAGAAGATGAGCAAGTCGCTGGGCAACGTGCTCGACCCCTTCGCCGTGATCGATCGCTTCGGTGCCGATGCGCTGCGGTTCTATCTGCTCCGCGAGGTGCCCTTTGGCCAGGACGGCTCGGTCTCGACGGCCTCCTTTGAGCTGCGTTACGAGAGCGAGCTGGCCAACGAGCTCGGCAACCTGGCCAGCCGCACGATCGGGATGCTGGCGCGATACCGCGACGGTGCCGTGTCAGCCGGCGGGCTGGACCCGTCCCTGGCCGGCGACTTCGAGGGACTACCCGAGCTCGTGGGCGCGCAGATCGACCGCGCCGAGATGACGCTGGCGCTCGATGAGATCTGGCAGCGGGTCAAGCGGATGAACCGCTATGTCGAGGAACGGGCTCCCTGGCTGCTGGCCAAGGACGAGCAGCAGGCGGGCGAGCTGGACCTGGTCCTGCGCTCGCTGGCTGAGGGCCTGCGCGCGGCCACGGTGCTGCTGTGGCCCTACCTGCCCTCGAGCTGCGAGCGGCTGCTGGATGCGCTCGGCGCGCCCGAGCGCGGCTACGACGCGGCCGGGTTCGGCGCCGGTGCCATCACGCAGGTGCGCTCGCTGCAGGCGCTGTTCCCGAAGGACCTGCCGGCCGACGGATGATCGACTCGCACACGCACCTTCACCTGTGCGAGCCGCCGGACACCGAGCTCGTTTCCGCGGCGCTTGAGGCAGGCGTCTCGAGGATGCTGACGGTCGGGACCGCCGGCGCCTCCTGCCGCGCCGCCCTCGCCGCGGCGGAGGACTTCCCGCAGGTCTACGCCGCAGTCGGGCGCCACCCGAACGCCGCGACCGGTTTCGACGATGCCGACCTCGCGGAGCTGCGCGCTCTGGCGGCGCACGAGCGCTGCGTGGCGATCGGCGAGACGGGCCTTGACTTCTATCGCGAGGGTGCCGCGGCGGCTGACCAGGAGCGAGCGTTCGCGGCCCAGATCGCACTGGCCCGCGAGACGCACAAACCGCTGGTCATCCACAGCCGGGCGGCCGACCAGCAGACGCTCGCCCAGCTTGCCAGCGAAGCGGGCGGTGTCAGCGTGATCATGCACTGCTTCTCGATGCCCGACCGGCTCGAGGAGTGTCTCTCGCGCGGCTATGCGATCTCCTTTGCCGGCAACGTCACCTATCCGAGCGCCGGCGAGCTGGCCGAGGCCGCGCGGCTGGTTCCCGAGGACAGCCTGCTGGTCGAGACGGACGCCCCCTACCTGACCCCCCAGGCGGTTCGCTCCCAGCGCAACCAGCCGGCATTCGTGGCGCACACGCTGGCCTTCGTGGCGGCCCGGCGAGGCGTGGGCGCCGATCAGCTCGGGGCGGCTGTCGAGCGCAACGCAGCGCGGCTGTTCGGCTGGACATGAGCGCGGTGGCCGAGGCGCCAGCCCAGCCGAGCCTGCGCCGGATGCGCCGCTTCGACATCCGTCCCGACCGCGACCTCGGCCAGAACTTCCTCGTCGACTCGAACATCCTGGGTGTCATCGGGCGCGCCTCCGAGCTGCACCCCGAGGATGTGGTGCTCGAGATCGGGGGCGGTCTGGGCGTGCTCTCCGAGTATCTGGCGCCACGGGTGGCCCACGTCCACGTCGTCGAGATCGACCAGCGGCTGCGCGAGGCGCTCTTGGACGCCACCGGCCCGCACGAGAACGTGACGGTCCACTGGGACGACGCGATGACACTCGAGCTGCAGGCGCTCTCGCCGCAGCCGAACAAGGTCGTCGCCAACCTGCCCTACGGCATCGCCGCCGGAGTTCTGCTCCGAACGATCGAACAGCTCGGCTCGGTCCAGAGCTGGGTGGCGATGGTCCAGCGCGAGGTCGGTGAACGTCTGGCCGGGAGTCCGGGCAGCGGGTCCTACGGCACCCCCTCGGTCCTGGCTCAGCTGGAGTGTCGGGTGCAGGTGCTCAGGGCGATCCCGCGCGGCGTCTTCTTCCCGGTGCCCAATGTCGACTCGGTCCTGCTCGGAATGCAGCGCCTGCCGCTCGGGCCCGGCGGCGCGAACGCCCCCGTGACGCCCGCATTGCGCCGCCTCGTCGCAGGCTCCTTCGCACACCGGCGCAAGACGCTGGCCGGGTCGGTGGCGCTCACAGGCGCGGTCCCGGGGCGCTCGCGCCAGCAGATCCGCGCCGCGTTGCAGGACCTGGGCCATCCCGCCGATGCGCGTGCCGAGCGCCTCAGGCCGGTCGATTTCCGCTCGCTGTTGGAGCTGCTGGCCGAATGAGCGCCGACGGCGGGGCGCTGCGGGCGCTGGCGCCCGCAAAGGTCAACCTCGGCCTGTTCGTCGGGCCGCGACGCGAGGCCGACGCAAAGCACGAGCTGGTGAGCGTCATGCAGTCCATCTCGCTGGCCGACGAGGTGACCCTGCAGGCAGCCCCCGCGGGAAGCCAGGAGGATCTGCTGGAGTGTCCCGGCATCCCCGGGCCGGCGCAGGAGAACCTCGCCGCGACAGCACTGCGCGATTTTCGCCGCGACACAGGCTGGGATGTGCCGCCCCGGCTGATCCGGGTCCTCAAGCGGATTCCCGTGGCTGCCGGTCTCGGCGGCGGCTCGGCGGACGCCGCTGCGGTCCTGCGCCTGGCCCAGGCGGCCTCGGGACTTGGGGACGCCGAGCTGCTGTTGAGGATCGCAGCCGGGCTCGGGGCCGATGTGCCCGCCCAGCTGGAACCCGGACGCTGGCTGGCTCGGGGCGCCGGTGAGCGCCTGCAGGGGCTGGCGCCGCCGCGGGCCGGGTTGGGCATCCTGATCGTGCCCGGCGCCCGAGAGCTCTCGACGGCCGCCGTCTATGCGGAGGCGGATCGACTCGGCTCCTCACGCTCACACGAGGAGCTGGAGCAGACGGCCGCGGAGCTGGCGGGAGCGCTCGCGCACGGGGCGCCGCTGCCGGCTGCGGGTGAGCTGCTCCACAACGATCTGCAGCGAGCCGCGGCGTCGCTTCGCCCGGAGATCGCAGGGACGCTCCGCGAGGTGCGGGCGGCCGGGGGGAACCCCGTCATGGTGAGCGGCTCGGGGCCGACCGTCCTGGGGCTCTTCGCCCACCCGGCCGGCGACGGTCTGGCGCGGGCGGAACTCGCCGCGGGGGCGTTGGGAGAGCGTGAGCCCGCTGTGCTCTGTGCCGTCCCGGTCGAGGCCGGCTTCGGTGCGGTGCGTGAGCTCTGAGGGCTCCACGCCGGCCTGCTGCTGGGACTCGCCCCGGGCTGCGACGGCTGCGTGCGCAACAATTCGCCGCTAGATCATGAGCAGAACGGCAATCAACGAGCTGGTCGCCGGCGGCGGCGGGGTCATCGCCCTGGGCCTCTACGCCGGCCTCATCCTGCGCCCCGCCTGGACCGCCTACTCGCGACTGTGGGAGCGGGTGGCTGCCGCCGCTCTCTCGCTGTACGTGCTCGCCCTGCTTGTGGGCGCCGGAGTGGCCGGTGCCCTGGTCGCCGTCTACTTCTGGGGCTGAGGGCGTGTCCGATCTCGCGGCGCTGGACGCGATAACAGAGGCTGTTGAGTCGGGAGCCGGCCTGCCGGAGGTCGTGCGGGCCGCCGCCAGGGCACTCGAGGCGAGCCTGGCTGTGACCGACGCATGGGGGGCCACCCTGGCCGTGGCGGCCCGCTCGCCCGCCGAGGAGCGCGCGCTTCTCTCCAAGGGCGAGGGCATCTCCAGCATGCCGCTGCGGGTGGCCGACACCGTCGTTGGCACCCTGCACATGCGGGCCAAGACCGAACCGAGCGCCTCGATGCAGCGGCTGCTGCTGACGATGATCGCCTCCGAGGTCGAGCGCGTCAGAGCCCCCGAGCGGGTCTCCGAAACGGCCGCTGCGGACTTCCTGCGGGCCGTCCTGCGGCGCGAGCTGACAGATCGCGACCAGCTCCTGGGACGCGCCCGGGAGCTGTCCCTGGCGATCGAGGAGGGCGCCAGCATGATCGTCGCTCGCGCCCATCCACAGGCGCCGACGGACGACGGCTGGCGCGGGCGGGTCCGGGCCGTGGCCGAGCGCGGCGCCCGGGCGGTCGCCAGCCGCGCGATCGCGGCTCTCTCAGAACGTGACGGCATCCAGGCCGCCGAGGTGCTGGTACTCGTCCCCGGCGGCGACGAGACGGCTGCAGCGAGGGCTGCCGAGACCGTCCTGCGCGAGATGGAAGCGGGCCTCTCGGGCTACACCTTCGCGCTCGGGCGCAGCCGCGTCACCGAGGATCCCTCCGAGCTGCCACGGGCCGCCAGCGAAGCGCTCCTGGCTGCCAACGTCGCTCAGGGCTCACCGGAGGGCGCCACCGGGCTCGCCTTCGAGGAGACCGGCGCCTACAGGCTGCTGCTCTCGGCGATGAGTGAGAACCCGGGCGAGCTGCAGCGCTTCTATGCCGAGACGGTCGAGCCCTTGGTCGCCTACGACGACCAATACGAGACCGACCTGGTGCGGACGCTCGAGACCTTCCTGGAGGCCGACGGCAACGTCGCCGGCACGGCCCAGCGGCTGTTCACCCACCGGCACACGATCTACTACCGCCTGGAGCGCGTTCGCGAGCTCTCAGGTCTGGACGTCAGCTCCAGCGACGGCCGTGAGAAGCTGAGCCTGGGACTGAAGTCGATGCGCGTGCTCGGCATCGCCTCGCCCGGCGGCCCGGCCTCGGAGGCCGGTGCGGAAGCCGGACGTGTGCCGCGGCGCTCGGGCCGGCGCACCTAGCGCCGGCCGGCGAACTCCATCGCATAGGTCGATCCGCGCGAGCCGGCCCGCAGCACCCGCGGCAGAGCCGGGCGGATGGCCACGCCGGCATCGGTGTAGGAGGCCGTCAGGATGACCGCCCGGTGAGCCGGGGAGGCCATCCACTCGCGCACGACGTGCCGGGGCGGGCTGAAGCTGCCGCTTCCCCAGGCGATGTTCTGCCCGACCGTCAGCCTCACGCCGGGAGTCAGGTAGCGGCTGGCGTCGATCAGCGACAGCGGCGTCTGCCCCGTAGGGCGGTCATCGGCGAAGTAGTCCCAGCTGACCATCACGCGGACCTGGCTCGTGGCCACTTCGGCCAGCGCCGGGTTCGCGCGCAGCGGGCGCAGGTGATGGGCGACACGGATCTGGTTGATGAGGCAGAGCGTCGCGCCGGCCGCCGCGGCGGCGGTGGCGGTCGTGGGCCGAGCGCCCGCGCCCGGGCAGGCCGAGGCCGCTCCCGATGTGGAGGGAAAAACACCGAGCACGCCGATCGCCAGCACGAGGGCCAGTGAGCGGCGCGACTTGCGGAGCTGTCTCGCGCGTCGGGCCACCAGAGTGCAGGAATCGTTGCACAGCGCCGGATGGAAGCGAAGTTTCACCGTTGGGCGGCACCCAGATAGGCGCCCGGGAGGGCCGCGGAGGACTATTCTTGCGCTGCCCCGCTGGGGGGTCGTCCAATGGCAGGACATCAGGTTTTGGTCCTGAGAATCGGGGTTCGAGTCCCTGCCCCCCAATTGGTCGTGCGCGGCCGCCACCAACGTCTAGCATCCCCGGTGTGAGCACGCCCACCGTTCTGATCCTCGCCGCCGGCCGGGGGACACGAATGCGCTCCGAGAAGCCCAAGGTCCTGCACGAGATCTGCGGCCGGCCGATGATCCTCTGGCCCGTACTGGCGGCGCTCGAGGCGGGGGCGGGGCGCGTGGTGGTTGTCGACTCGCCCGAGCGTGCCACCGCCGAGCTGCTTCCCGAGGCGGTTGAGCTTGCCATCCAGGAGGTCGCCAACGGCACCGGCGGAGCGGTCCGGGCTGCGATGGATGAGCTCGGCGAGGGCCTTGACACGCACGCCCCGGTGCTGATCCTCTCGGGCGACGTGCCCCTGGTCAGCGCGGCGGCGATCACCGAGCTGGTCGATGCGCACCAGGCATCGGGGGCGGTGGCGACGATGGCGACCGCAATCCTCGAGGATCCGTCCGGCTACGGCCGCGTGGTGCGCGACTCCGACGGCGCCGTGCTGAAGGTCGTCGAGACCAAGGAGCAGGGCGACTCCACCCAGGCCGAGCGCGAGATCCGCGAGGTCAACACCGGGATCTTCGTCTTCGCGGTGCACGCCCTGCGCCAAACCTTGCCGCGGCTCACCTCAGACAATGCCCAGGGCGAGCTGTACCTGCCCCAGGTACTCGATCTCCTGCGCAGCGACGGAGCATCGATCGCCGCCCACGTCGTCTCGGACGAGCGGCTGGTGATGCAGATCAACGATCGTCTTGCCTTGGCGCAGGTCGGGGGTCTCGCCCAGCAGTCGATTCACGAACGCCACATGCTGGGCGGGGTGACGATCGTCGATCCCGCCTCGACGGTCATCGACGCCGGGGTCGAGATCGGGCAGGACACCGTGATCGAGCCGTTCACGAGCATCCGCGGCTCGACCCGGATCGGGGCGGGATGCGTGATCCGCCAGTCCTATCTCGTGGACTGCGAGCTCGAGGACGGCGCCGGCGTGGGCCCCTTCGGCTACCTGCGGCCGGGAACGGTCCTGCGGGCCGGCGCGCGGGTGGGGACGTTCGTGGAGGTCAAGAACTCCGACATCGGCCGGCGGGCCAAAGTTCCGCACCTCTCCTACATCGGGGACGCGGACATCGGCGAGGGCACAAATCTCGGCGCGGCCACGATCACCGCCAACTACGACGGTCACGCCAAGCACCGCACGACGGTCGGCGCCCAGGTCAAAACGGGAGTGGACACGACCCTGGTTGCGCCCGTGACCCTGGGCGAAAGGGTCATCACGGGCGCCGGCTCGGTGATCACCGAGGACGTTCCCGATGGAGCCCTCGCAATCGCCCGCGAGCGTCAGCGGAACATCGAGGGCTATGCCGACCGCGAGCCGGGCGAGCACGGTCCGAAGTGACCGGTACCACCCGCATTTGCCGATTCGGCGCCGACCTTTACACTTCTCCCAGATGAGCGCGACAGAACCGCGCACGGAGTCGTCGGCCAGCCTCCCGATCGACTACAACAAGCGCCTCATGCTGTTCAGCGGGCGCGCCAACCCGCAGCTGGCGATCGACATCGCCGACAAGCTCGGGGTGGACCTCGGTCCCGTGACCCTGAAGACCTTCTCCAACGGCGAGGTCTACTGCCGCTACGACGAGTCGATCCGCGGCGCCGACGTCTTCATCGTGCAGCCGACCTGCGGCAACGAGCGCACGGGCGTGACGGCCAACGACTCGCTGATGGAGCTGCTGTTCATGATCGACGCGGCGGTGGGCGCCTCGGCGCACAGGGTGATCGCGGTCACGCCCTGGTTCGGCTACTCCCGCCAGGACAAGAAGTCCGCGCCCCGCGAGCCGATCTCGGCCCGGCTGGTTGCGCGCATGCTCGAGGCGGCCGGCGCGGATCGGGTCCTGACGATGGATCTGCACGCCGGCCAGATCCAGGGCTTCTTCCAGAAGCCGGTCGACCACATGACCTCGCTGTTCATGCTGACGCAGTACTTCACCGACCTCGGCCTCGAGGACCTGGTGGTCGTGGCGCCGGACGCGGGCCGCGTCAAGCTGAACAAGAAATTCGCCTCAAAGATCGGCGCCGAGCTGGCGATCCTGGACAAGGAGCGCCCCGCGCAGCAGGTCGCCGAGATCGCCTACGTCATCGGTGACGTAAAGGATAAGACGGCGGTGATCGTGGACGACATCATCGACACGGCGGGCACGATTGCGGCGGCCGTCAAGACCGTCAAGGAGGCGGGGGCAGCCCGTGTCTACGTCGCGGCCACCCACGCCATCTTCTCCGGCAACGCCTTCGAGAACCTCAGCGCTGCGGGCCTCGAGGAGATCGTGGTGACGGACACGATCCCCGTGCGGGCCGACCGCCCGGCAAACGTCCGCGTGCTCCCCTGCGCCGACCTGCTGACCGACTCGATCCGGCGAATCTTCGTCGACGACTCCGTCAGCGAGGTCTTCGGCGGCGAGAACCAGCTGTTCTAGACCCGCGTCGCGGATCGCCGGGCCCCGTGCCGCGGCGGCGCCCGCGATGCGCCATCCTCTCGCCGGATGTCCGCGAACTCTCCCGCCGAGCCCTTTCAGCGCCGCCGGCTGCAGATCACCTGGACCCGCAAACTCGTAGCGCTGACGGCCCTGGGGGTCATCTTCTTCCTGGCCGTCAGCGTCCTGTTGGCCCGCTTCCTGCAGACCGAGAACGTCGAACGCGATGATGATCTGGCGCTGATCCAGGCCGAGACCAGGGGCGATGTCCAGGGGATGCTGGCCCAGCTCACCGGTTGTCGGCAAAGCCCGTCCTGTCTGGCGTCGGTCAGGGCCAACGCGGCCAACCCCCGCACACGCAAGCCGGGAGCGGTGAAGATCCTCGAGCTGACCTCCCCGACGGCCTACTCGCCGTTCGGCTCGACCGGCAGGACACGGTTCGCCTGGACTGAGATCAACCGAACCCTTCCGGTCGTCCAGTGCATCGAGGTCAGGCGCACCGGCAACTTCCTGTCTGGTATCAGGGTCGAGCTGACCGCTCTGAGCAAGCCGATCGAAAACGAAGGCGAATGCTAGAGTCTCCATCCTTCCGATGGCTTCCACCACCACACAGCTAAGTGTCAAAAGCCGCAGCGCGGCCGGTTCGCGCGCTGCCAGGCGCCTGCGCCGCGAAGGCCGCGTGCTCGGCGTCCTCTACGGCGGCGGTGAGGATGCGCTCGGCTTCGACGCCGACGCGCGCGAGCTGCGCCACGCCCTGGCGGGCTCCGGCGCGGTGCTCGACCTGAGCATCGACGGCGGCAAAGCCACACCCGTTGTCCTCAAGGAGGCCCAGCGCCACCCCGTGCGGGGCGAGACGGTGCACATCGACCTGCTGCGGGTCAACCTGAACGAGGCGATCAACGCGGTCGTGCCGCTGGAACTGCTCGGCACCGAGGATGCGCCGGGGGTCAAGGAAGGCGGCATCCTCGAGCAGCCCACGCGCGAGCTGAACGTCGAGGCGCTGCCGACCGCGATCCCCGAGTCGATCAGCTTCGATGTCAGCGAGATGCAGATCGGCGAGACGATCATCCTCTCCGCCATCGCGGTACCCGAGGGTGTGACGCTGCTCGACGATCTCGAGGAGACGGTCGTCGCGACCCTCTCGCCGCCCCGCCTGCAGTCGGAAATCGACGAGGAAATCGAATCCGAGACCGAGGTTGTCGGCGAGGGCGACGGCGACGCCGGCTCCGACGCGGGCTCGGAGGACTCCTCAGACGGGGAGTAGCGGCCCCTGCGACGCCCCTTCGGCGGCGGTGGCGGGACGGTCGACTGGCTGATCGTAGGGCTCGGCAATCCCGGCCGCGAGCACGCCGCCACCCGGCACAACGCCGGTTTCATGGTTGCTGAGCTGCTCACCGAGCGCTGGCAGCTGGGCAAGGCTCGTGACCGCTTCCGCGGACGAATCGTGGAGGGGCGCCTGCCGGCCGGATCCGCCGGCCCCGACGGCGGGCGCCCGCCGCGCGTGGCGATCCTCTGCCCGCAGACCTACATGAACGACTCGGGGCGCTCCGTGGGCCCGGCCCGGGGCGCGCTGAAGCTGCCGCTGGATCGGGTGCTGGTGGTCTATGACGAGATCGATCTGCCATTCGGCGAGATCCGCACCCGGCTAGGGGGCGGCCTGGCCGGGCACAACGGCCTCAAGTCGCTCAAGCGCGAGCTCGGCAGCGCCGAGTTCCTGCGCGTGCGGGTGGGCGTCGGGCGTCCCGACTCGACCGACCCGGAGATTGTGTCGGCGCATGTCCTCGGGCGCTTCGCCGAGAGTCCGGCGGAGGTCGATGGGCTGATCGGACGGGCCGCCGCGACCGTCGAGCGGGTCGTCCTGGGCGAGGAGACGGTGGGCGCCTGATGAGCGCACAGGCCGGCGCCCTGCGCAGCCTTCTGGGGCTGATCGAGGAGGACCAGCAGGCGATGCGCCTGGCGCGAGAGGGCGGACATGCGTTCGTCTCAAGCTCGCTGCGGCCCTACCTGATCGCGGCGCTGGCCGAGCTCGACGAGGACGCGCGGGCACGTCCGACCCTGGTCGTGGTGGGCGATGACCGGGCCGCCCGTGATCTGGCGGGGGACCTGCGCGCATGGCTCTCGCCGAGGCGAGTTCGCTACTACCCCTCCCGCGGCGTCGCCTACGAGTCCCACCTGGCGCCGCCGCCGCATCTCGTCGGCCTGCGTGTGGCGGCGCTGGACTCGCTGCTTGACGCCGGCGGGGCGGCCGGTTCCTCCACGGAGGGCCAGCCGGTCGTCGTCGTCAGCGCCGTGGCCCTCTCGGAGAAGGTGCCCGACCCGCAGCTGCGACCGCACTCGTTCACGCTGCGCGTGGGCGAGCTGCTGGACCTCGACGAGTGCGCCGCCGAGTTGGTGGGGGCGGGTTATGAGCGGGTCGACCAGGTCGAGGAGCGCGGCCAGTTCGCGATGCGCGGCGGCCTGCTTGACGTCTTTCCGGCGACCGAGGAGCGCGCCGTTCGCGTTGACATGTTCGACGTCGAGATCGAATCGCTGCGCTGGTTCTCGACGTTCACCCAGCGCTCTCTGGGCGATGCCCAGGAAGTCGAGATCGCGCCGGCGGCAGAGCTTGCCATCGAGCACCGCGAGCTGGCCGAGATCGCCGCGGAGCAGCTGCCCTCCCGCCGGCTCGCTGCCGGGGAGGCGGGCGGGGAGGAGCGCCCGGACATCGCCGAGCTGCTGCCGGTCGAGCGTTTTGGCGCGTTGCTCGATCTGGTGGGAGACCGGGCCGAGGTCCTGGTCGCCGCCGAGGAGGAGCTCGGGCCGGCCCTGGCCGACCATTGGACGGACGTCTGTGCCGCCTTCGGCGACACCGATGCGCATCACCTCTACGTCAACCCGGCCGAGATCGCCACAACGCTGGCGGCGCGCAGCCGCGTATGGCTCTCGGGCCTGGCGAGCGGGCAGGAGATCGAGATCCGCGCCTCGGCTGCCGACACGACAGCCCGGTCCCTCCCCGAAGCGGAACCGGAGCTCGAGAAGCTGGTGCGCTCGGGTTACAGGACGGTGGTCAGCTTCCCCCGCCGCGGCGAGGGCGAGCGCACGGCCTACAACCTGGCGCGCCTGAAAGCGAGCTGGCTGGGTGAGGGCGACGGCGGCCCCGCGGTCTCCCGCCAGGTGCTCGAGCCTTCGCTTCGCTTCGTGACGGCATCCCTGCGCGAGGGCTTCATCGCGCCCCAGCTGAAGCTGGCCGTCTACCCCGAGCACCGTCTGCTGCACCGCCGCCGGGCTGAGCGCGGGCGCGGTGGAGGGGCGATCGGCACCTCGCGCAGGGGCGCCCTGCGCTCTTTCACCGACCTGCGCACGGGTGACATCGTCGTCCATGAGGACCACGGCGTGGCCCGCTTTGCGGGTTTCGAGACGAGGACGGTGGCCGATGTGACCCGCGACTACCTGTATCTCGAATACCAGGGCGATGACAAGGTCTTCGTGCCCACCGACCAGCTGGCCAAGATCTCGCGCTATGTCGGCGCGGGCTCCGAGCACCCGCCGCTGAGCAAACTGGGCGGTACCCGCTGGGAGACGATGAAGGCGCGGGCTCGCCGCGCCGCTCAGGAGCTGGCGGGTGAGCTCCTTAGCCTCTACGCCGAGCGCCGCCGGCGCAGCGGCCACGCCTTCGAGGCCGACTCGGACTGGCAGCGCGAGTTCGAGGAGCGCTTTCCCTTCACCGAGACACCCGACCAGCGCGAAGCGATCGAGCTGGTCAAGGCGGACATGGAAGCACCCCGGCCGATGGACCGCCTGATCTGCGGGGACGTCGGCTACGGCAAGACCGAGGTGGCTCTGCGGGCCGCCTTCAAGGCCGCCGGGGACGGCAAACAGGTACTGATGCTGGTGCCCACTACGATCCTGGCCCAACAGCACTACGGCACCTTCGCCGAGCGGCTGGCCGACTATCCGTTCACGCTGGAGCACGTCTCGCGCTTCCGCAGCGCCGCCGAGCAGAAAGCCGCGATCGACGGGTTCTCCAAGGGCAGCGTGGACATCCTGATCGGCACCCACCGGGTCCTCTCGCGCGACGTCAGGGCCAAGGATCTCGGCCTGCTGATCGTCGATGAGGAGCAGCGCTTCGGCGTCAAGCAGAAGGAGCTGCTGCGCCAGCTGAAGCTGAAGGTGGACGTGATCTCGATGTCGGCCACGCCGATCCCCCGGACCCTGCAGATGTCGCTGGCCGGGCTGCGGGACATCTCGGTGATCGAGACACCGCCCGAGGGCCGGCGCCCGGTCAAGACATACGTGGGCGAGTACGAGGAGGAGCTCGTCAAGCGGGCCATTGAGCGTGAGCGCCAGCGCGGCGGGCAGGCCTTCTTCCTGCACAACCGCGTCGAGTCGATCGAGGAGACGGCCGAGCGGCTACGGGCGCTGTGCCCCGGGGTCCGCTTCGCGGTCGCCCACGGGCAGATGGCCGAGGGCGAACTTGAGGCGGTGATGATGGACTACCTGCGCGGCGGCGCCGACGTTCTCGTGTGCACGTCGATCATCGAGTCGGGGATCGACATCCCGCAGGCCAACACCCTGATCGTCGAGCACGCGGACGCCTTCGGACTGGCGCAGCTCTATCAGATCCGCGGCCGCGTGGGCCGCAGCCGCGAGCGGGCCTACGCCTACCTGCTCTACGACTCGGCGGCCGCGCTGACGCCCGAGGCGGCCCAGCGGCTCTCGGCACTCTCGGACTACACCGAGCTGGGCGCGGGATTCAAGATCGCGATGCGCGACCTCGAGATAAGAGGGGCCGGCAATCTGCTGGGGGACGAGCAGTCCGGGCACGTGGCGGCGCTGGGCTTCGAGCTCTACATGCAGATGCTCGACGAGGCGGTACGGGCGGCGGAGCCCGAGGGAGAGGGAGAGCCGCTGCCCGAGCCTGTGCGCCTGGATGTCAACGTGGATGCCTACGTCCCCGCCGACTACGTCCCCTACGAGCAGGCCAAGATCGAGGTGCACAGGAGGGTGGCGGCATCACTGGAGGTCGCCGATGTCGAACGTCTTCGCGAGGAGCTCGAGGATCGGTTCGGGCCGATCCCCGAGCCGCTGGAGAACCTCTTGGCGCTGCAGCGGGCGCGGATCAAGTTCGGGCAGGCGGGTGCCCGGACGGTCAGCTTCCGCGGCGACCGGCTGGCGGTCGTGCCGATTGAACTGGACTCCTCCCGGGCGCGCCGACTGCGCGAGGAGTTGCCCGAAGCCCTGTACGAATCGGGTCGCTCCCAGGTCTCGATGCGAGTTCCGAAAGACGGAAGCGAACGCTTTCCCAGCGTCGTCCGGGCCGCCGACGTGCTGCTGGCGGTTGTACGCGAGGCGGCTTAGGAAGTCCTTAACCATAGGGCGAGGCCTTTCCGCTAGAGTGCCCCACTCGTGTCCAGGAACTTCCGTCTGCTCGCGGCGCTCGGCGCCGTTTTGTTTGCCATCACCGGTCTTGCCGCATGCGGCGGCGGGATCCCCGGTAACGCCGTCGTCAACGTTGGCGGCGCGCAGGCAATCACCAAAGACGCCTTCAATCACTGGATGTCGGTTGCCGCCGCCTCCAGCGCGGCCAGCACCGGAGGCAAAGCCGTGGTGCCGGAACCGCCGAACTACACGGCCTGCATCGCACACCTCGCAGCCACGTCGCCCAAACCTGAAAAAGGCCAGAAAGCCCCGACGACAGCTCAGCTGAAGACCGAGTGCGCGACGCAGTACAAATCGCTCTCCCAGGAGGTTCTGGGGTTCCTGATCTCCTCCGCCTGGGTGCTCGGCGAAGGTAACTCGCTCGGCGTCAAGCTGACGGATGCCGAAGTTCACAAGCAGTTCGAAAAGATCAAGAACGAGCAGTTCCCCAAGGCTGCCGAATTCGAAAAATTCCTCTCCTCATCAGGTCAGAGCGTCTCCGACCTGCTGCTGCGTGTGAAGCTGAATCTGCTCTCGCAGAAAATTCAGTCGAAGATCATCAAGGAGAAGTCGACGGTCACCAAGGCGCAGGTGGCGAAGTACTACAACGAAAACAAGTCGAAATACGGCACCCCGGAAAAGCGCAACGTCGAGATCATCCTCACGAAGACCGAAGCGCAGGCCAAGGCCGCCAGGAAAGAAGTCGAATCGGGCAAGGAATTCAAGGCCGTCGCCAAGAAGGTCTCGATCGATCCGACGAGCAAGGCCAACGGCGGACTGCTCCAGGGAGTCGCCAAAGGCGCGGAGGAGAAAGAACTGGACACGGCGATCTTCTCCGCTGAACTGCACAAGTTGGGCGGCCCGGTGAAAACCCCGTTCGGCTTTTACATCTACGAGGTCCTCAGCTCGACGCCCGGCAGCCAGCAGACGCTCGCCGCGTCCGAAAAGACGATCAAACAGCAGCTCCAGGCGACCCAGCAGCAGAAGGCGCTGAGCGAATTCGTCAAGAACTTCAAAAAGAAGTGGACGGGCAAAACCGAATGCCGTTCGGAATTCGTGGTGGCGGACTGCAAGTCCTACAAAGCGCCCAAGACGACCAGCACGGCGACCCCGACGACCACTACGCCGACGACGACCACGCCGGCGACGACCGGCACCACGACCACCGGCGGCTGAGCGCTCCGCAGCATGCGGGGGAAGCCGATCAGGCATGAGGTGGGTGCGTTGACGACTCGCTGGAGAGGTCCGGCATGAGCCAGATCGAGCGCGTCCACGGGCGCCAGATCCTCGACAGCAGGGGCAATCCCACGGTCGAGGTGGAAGTCTCTCTCAGCTCTGGTGCCGTCGGCCGCGCGGCGGTGCCCTCCGGCGCGTCGACGGGCGAGTTCGAGGCGACGGAGCTGCGCGACGGAGGCGAGGCCTTCTCGGGCAAGGGAGTCACTCAGGCGGTGGCCAACGTCGAGGGCGAGCTGGCCGATGCCCTGAGGGGAATGGAGGCCGCCGACCAGGGGGCTCTGGACCGGGCCATGATCGAGTTGGACGCGACGCCCAACAAGTCGCGGCTGGGGGCCAACGCGATCCTGGGCGTCTCGCTGGCGAGCGCCCACGCCCAGGCGGCCGAGGAGGGCCAGCCGCTGTGGCGCTACCTGGGCGGCCCGGACGCGTCGCTGCTGCCGGTGCCGATGATGAACGTGCTCAACGGCGGCGCGCATGCGGACAACAAGGTCGACTTCCAGGAGTTCATGATCGTGCCGTGCGGCGCCGGGAGCTTTGCCCGGTGCCTGCAGATGGGCGCCGAGGTCTTCCATGCCCTCAAACAGACCCTGCACGAGCGTGGCCTTGGGACCGCGGTGGGTGACGAGGGCGGCTTCGCGCCCGACCTGGCGTCCAACGAGGAGGCCCTGAAGATCCTCCTGGCGGGAATCGAGGCCGCCGGCTACCTCCCAGGCGAGGACGTGGCGATCGCGCTGGACCCGGCGACCAGCGAGTTCTACGAGGACGGCGCCTACCTGCTCGAACACGAGGGCCGAAGCCTGAGCGCAGAGGAACTGACGGGCTACTGGGCCGAACTGGCGGGGCGCTACCCGATCCTCTCGATCGAGGACGGCATGGCCGAGGAGGACTGGGATGGCTGGAAGGAGCTGACGGACCGCCTGGGAGGGACCGTTCAGCTGGTGGGGGATGACATCTTCGTGACCAACACCAGGCGCCTCGAGCGTGGCATCCAGAACGGGGTGGCCAACTCGATCCTGATCAAGGTCAACCAGATCGGAACGCTCACGGAGACCCTGGATGCGATCGCCATGGCCAGGGCCGCCGGCTTCACCGCGGTGATGAGCCACCGCTCAGGGGAGACCGAGGATGTGACGATCGCCGACCTGGCCGTGGCGACCGGCTGCGGGCAGATCAAGACCGGTGCGCCCTCGCGCTCGGACCGCGTGGCCAAGTACAACCAGCTGCTGCGGATCGAGGAGCAGCTGGGAGCAAAGGCGCGCTTCGCGGGCCGTAGCGCCTTCGCCCGGCCCTAGGCCCCCCGGCGCGCGGATAACGACAGCGGGCGCCCCATAGCAGGAGCTGGGCCGAGGAGGGCGAAAAGGCCTGCAGCCGATGCCAAGCGCCTCCGCCACCTACGTCCCCTCGAGCCGCTCCCGCCCCGCAAGCGGGCGACGTCCCGCCCCCGCAAGGGTCCGCTGGGACAAGCTCGGCCGCGTGGCGATGCTGCTGGTGGCCCTGGCGCTCGTGTTCCTCTACCTGAGTGCCGGCGTCCACCTGCTTGCCAGCTGGAGACAGTCGAGCCGCGACAACGGGCGGGTTGCCGCCATGGAACGCGAACACCGTTTGCTGCTGCACCAGCACAACGCCCTGAGCAGTCAGAGCAACCTCGAAGTGCAGGCTCGCCAGCTCGACATGATGCGCCCGGGCGAGCAGGCCTACGTGGTCACCAACCTGCCCGCCAACTGACCGCCGGCGGGCACTCGCCCGCTGCTAGCCTCGGCGCGTGTCCTACGAGAGCGCCATCTATCAATGGCAGGCGGGCGAGCGGCGGCTGCAACGTGCCCCCGAGGACCGCCTGGGACTGCTGGAGCGCGTCACCTCTGCGCTGGTGGCAGAGCTGCGGCGGCGCCTGGGCGGGAAGTTCTCCGCTCAGGAGCTGGCCGACCTCTATGACTCAGGCACAGCCTGGTGCCTGCAGGTGGCGATGAAGGTGGCTCCGGATGATGCCTGGGCCTGGGATGCGGGCATCGTCGTCGACGCTGCCTTCGGTCGCTATCTGCGTGAGGCCGCCGACTATGCCGGCGGACGGCGAATGGTGGGCGCCTGAGCGCCGCTACTCGTCCTCGTCGCCGATGCGGCGGATGACGATGCGGTCCTCCTCGACGGCCACCTCAACGGGCCGGTGCCCGGCCCAGTGCTCGGCGTAGACCGGGTTGTCCTGGATCGCCGGGTCGAGCCACAGGCCGTAGCCCTCCTCGCCGTGGTCGAAGGTGCCCTCAAGTGGGGCGTTGCGTGCCGAGCGGCTGCGCCTGCCGCCGCGACGGCTGCGTTTGCGGGGCCGCTCCTCGGCATCCTCGTCCTCGCCCTCCGGGCCGTCGCCGTTTTCGGCGGCCTCGAGGCGCGCGCGCTCGGCCTCGGCTTCGGCCGCTTCGAGCTCCGCCGCGATCAGCGCGTCATCCTCGGCGCGGAGATCGATCTCCTCGGGGTAGTCGCCCACGGTGACATCGGGGCCGGCATCCTCGCCCGAGAGCTCATTCTGGCGCTTGAACTGCTCGATGTCGCGGACGCTGACCTCGAGCTGATGTGCGACCCAGGCGTCGGTCCGACCCTGGCGCACCCAGGCGCGGATCTGATTGAGGTGCGGACGCAGTGATTTCCGGGGCATGGACGGTCCGGGAGACTAGCGCAAAGCACCCTCGAGAGGCGGCGCACACCAAGTGGCCATGCCTCCCGGCACCGCCGGAAGTGCCCGGAGGGCCGGTCCGGGGGTGACCGCGGAGCGTTCCCCCGCGCGCGGGGTTATGCTTGCTGACAACCCGTGGGGCAGGGCGTGGTCCGCGGTACGCCAGTCGGCAAAGAGGAAGGGTGCACCGAAAATGCTGGTTTTGACGCGCAAGTCCAACCAGAGCATCATGATTGGCGATGAAATTGAGGTTTCGGTGCTGTCCGTGATGGGCGAGAAGGTGCGGATCGGCATCCAGGCACCGCAGAAGGTGCCGGTCTTCCGCAAGGAGATCTACCTGGAGATTCATCGCGAAGCGGCGGGTGTGGCTCCTTCGGGCGCATCCGAGGAAACCGCTGAGGTCGACGAGTCGCTGCGCGAACTGGGCGAGGGCGCCTGATCCGCGCAGTGGCCCCGGCCCGGCTCGGCTAGCCGAGCAGCAGGTAAAGGGTGCGGAACATGACCACGGTGACGATCACCGCGGTCAGGATGAGCGTGGCGACGAGCAGGAGGAAGCGCACCGAGCCGCGCTTGTGCCGCTTCTCGGCTTCGCGTTTGTAGGTACGCTGCTCGGCGGTGCGGCGCAGCGAGTCGCGCCGCCGGCGGTCGAGCGTGATCTCTTTGACGAAGGCCCGCTCCCAGTCCGCGAGGCTCTGGCGCATCTTCATGGCCGGTGTTCTCCCTGCGCTAGGAGCCGACGGGCGTCTTGGCGCGCTCGTAGACGGCGATGAAGCGCAGATAGTTCTCAGCGATCTTGCGCGCACCGGCGGCCCGCTCGATCTTGCCATCGACGTAGGCCTTGAGCGGGTCCCACCAGATCGAGCGGCCGATGGCGAAGCCGACAAAGCCGTCGACGGGAGCAGCCGCGGCCAGCCATTGGTCGACCTTGTCATCGTCGGCACCGCGGCCGAGGACCACGCAGACGACACCATCGCGGCCATCCGAGCGGGCCTGGGCGACGAGCATCTCGCAGTCCGAGCGCTCGTCGACGCCCTCGATCTTCCAGATGTCAACCTCGATGCCGGCATCCTGGATGGCGGCGATGGCCCGTCGCATCAGCTCCGGGCGCAGCTCGGCGTCATAGCGCTCGGCATCGCCATCGACAGTTGACAGCTGGGCGTCCTCCGCCGGGACGAGCAGCTCGAAGAGGAACTTGCGCTCGTTGGCCTTGAGCCAGTCGCTCAGCCGCTTGAGCTTGGTCAGCTGAACGGCGTTCTCCTCGGCGTCTCCGTCGGGGTTGTAGCGGACGAGGACCTTCGTGAAGTCCGGATTGAAGCTCGTGATGTGCTCGCCGAACTCATCGCCGTACTGGAAGTCGAACATGTTCTGGCCCGAGCGCTCAGCCGGCATGGCGAGCTTCAGGCCCCGCTCGAGCGCCTCGGCGGGAACCGTCGAGCCGAACTGCTCATCGACCAGGACGCCCGTCACGGACGGGTCCGCGCCGGCGCTGACGGCCTGCAGGAGACCCTCGAAGATCAGGTGCTTGGCGTCGGCGATGATGGCCGTCTGCTCGGAGTCCGGCTCGCCCTCGATCCCGAAAAACTTCTTCTGAAAGGAGCCGCGATGGTCGAAGGCGAGTATGTAGAGCTTCTGGTCATATCCAAGGTTCATGACCCTGAGTATTCCAGAGGGGTGCAAACCGGGGTCGAGAGGTCCATAGAATGGGTGCGTGAGCTCCGGTGCCGACCTCTTCGTGGTGTGCAAGCAATGTGGGTCGGAGGTCAGCCCCTACATCACCGAGTGCCCCTACTGCGGTAACCGGCTCCGGCGCCGCGCGCCCAAGCTCCCGAAAGTCGGCGCTCCCCAGCCGCAGCGTGGGCGCCGCAGCGGCCTGGGATCTCTGCTGGGAGCCGGGCGGGGTGGAACCCGGCCGGCCCCGCGCCTGCGGCCCGCCCCGGCGCGCTCGACGCGCAGTGTCCTGAGCCGCCCCTATGCGGCCATCGCGATCGTGGTGGTGCCCTGCATCGCCTGGGTGGCCGTGCGCGCCGAACCGTATCTCTACATCCACATGCTGCTGATCGGCTCGATCCACGGCGACTGGTGGCGGCTGTTCACGACCCAGTGGGTCTACTTCAGCGGCGGCGGAGCGGGGGTCTACGCGTTCCTGGCGATCGCGGCCGCCGGGCTGTTCGGCTGGCTGCTGGAGCGCCGCCATGGCCCGGCCTTCGTGCTGGCCCTCTACCTGGGGGCCGGAGTGGCGGGAGCGCTGGTGGCGAGCGCCACCTACACCTTCCCGATCGTCTCCGGCGGCAACGCCGCCGCGCTGGCCCTGCTGATGGCCTGGGCGGCCCCGGACATCATCGCGGCGCGAGCGGGCGAGGCCTATGAGGGTGACCTGGCGGGGGCGGGTGTCATCGCCGCCCTGCTGCTGGTCGTGCCCTTCGCGCGGCCTGAGGCCAGTTGGCTCGGCGGCCTGACGGGCGCCGTGCTCGGCCTGCTGGTCGGTCTGGGCGTCGGTCGGTTGGCGCCCGGCAGGGCGTGAGCGGGCCTATGATTGACATGACATGTCGATGACTCACGCCGTCGTGCTGATCGAGGCCGAGCGTAACGCGCTCTCGGACCTGGGCAGCGACCTGGCCGACATCGAGGGCGTCGCCGAGGCCTATTCGGTGACGGGCGAGTGGGACTTCGTGGCGGTCGTCAGGGTGCCCGACCATGAGCAGCTGGCCAACGTGGTGACTGCCGAGATCGGCGGCCTCTCGGGCGTGGTGCGCACGCAGACGATGGTGGCCTTCGCGGCCTACTCGCGACACGACCTCGAGTCGCTCTTCTCGATCGGCGAATGATCTCCTGAGCGCCATGCGCGCAGTGCCGATGAAGACCGAGTACGGGCCGACGCTGGGTCGTCTGCTGGCCCCTCGCTGGCAGGCGACGGCGCGCTGGGTGCGCATCACCGTGGTGCTCGGTGTCGTGCTGGTGCTCGGCGTCGTGGCCGCGATCGTTCTCACGCTGCTTCCCACCGGGTACTCCCACGGGGGCAAGGTGCCGTTCAGTTTTGCCTACCGAGGCCTGTATCGAACGACGCCCGACCGCGGCGGCTACGTCAAGCTACGGGCCCTGGCGGCAGACGGCTCGCTCGAATACTCCTATGCGGTCGAGCCGCTGGAATTGCCGCCCTATAGCGGGAACACCTCGGGCGAGCTACCGCTGTATGCAACCGGCTACATCCGCGAACTGGCCGCAGCCGACCCCGGTTTCGTGCTCCGCGGTGAGGGCAAGACGCGCATCAACACGGTCCCCGGTTACGAGGTGCTCTATACGATGCGGATGCAGGGACACGAATACTTCGGGCGCAACGTCCTGCTGACACCCGAAAGACCGGGCGTCCGTCTGGGCGTGAAGATCACCATGCTGGCCGCGACGAGCGCTCGGGCGAAGATCAAGGCGGCCAATGAAGTGGCATCCAGCGGCCCGCTGCTGAGGTCGGTGAAGACCTTCAGCTTCGGCTGAAAGACCTAGTAGGCGGCCTTTTCGGCGTGATGGCGCTTGCCGTCTTTGGGGTAGGTGCCGCCGGTCCGTGTCCTGCCGCTCGCATGGCCTTCGGTGGGAGGCACGGTGGGCGTGACGGGCGTGGTGGTGACCGGGACGGTTGGCACGGCGGGAGCGACTTCGGGCGTGGTCGCGGTGACGGTCGGCGTGGTGGTGGTGACCGGTAGCGTGCTGGGTTCGCCGGTCGTGGCGGTGGTTGGCAGGGCGGTCGTTTCGGTCGTCACCTCGGTGACCTGGACGGGCGTCTGCGTTTCGGCGGCAGGGGCTGTGGTTGTGGCCGGCGGCGCCGCGGCGGCGGCGGTGGTGCTCGGGGTGCTCGTGGCGGACGTCACCGGCGCGGTCGCGATGGGGGTCTGCTTTACGGGCTTCTTGTCCAGCAGGCGGTGATGGTGCACGGCCGCGACAGCAGGGCCGGCGCTGACGGGCTGGGAGCGGACGTTAGAGACGACCACGTCGGGGGCGCTCGAGGCCGCCGCGTTGGCGACGCTTGCGGTAGCCACGGGAGAGTGATGATGACGATGGGACGGGGTGACGGCGTGGTCGGCTGCGACAGCGCCCGCGCTGACAATGGCTGCCACGGCGAGGCCGGCAACGGCTTTGGTTGCCAGCGCTCCCGCGCCGGCAGTCATCAGGCCGATGCCGCCACTCCCTGCAGCCGCACCGGCACCGGCACTCGCCGCGGCTCCGGCTCCGGCGCCCGCACTGGCAGCGGCACCGGCACCGGCACCCATGTGCGCGCCGCCGGCGGAGGCTGTGATGCCGAGCTTCGCCAGGATGACCTTTTTGAGCATCAGCAGTGGGGCGACCGGCATGATGGCCGCCAGCGCGTGGTTGTTCTGCTTGAGCTGCTTCTTGAAGAAGGTGCAGCGTTCGCAGCCGCGGACGTGGCGCCGCGCAGGCGTGGTGAGCTTGGTGAGACCCTCGGCGGCTTCACCGAGCTCCAAGCGGACCTCCTCGCAGCTCATCTTGCGGGCCTCGGCCGCCTCGGCGAGCGAGATCCGGGCCCGGACCAGCAGCGACTTGACGGACGGGACGGTCGTCTCCATTGCGTCGGCGATCTGTTCGTAGGACATCGCGTCGATCTCTCGCAGCAGCAGGGCGGTGCGCTGTGTCTCGGGCAGCTCGTGGACGTCGGCGATCAGCTCGCGGAAGCTCTCCCGGCGAATAACCTTGTCGCTGGTCGAGAGGCCGTTCTCGGCGAAGTGGACGTCCATGGAATCGACGCCCGTGGCCGTGTTGCGCCGCAGATGGTTGAGCGAGCGGTTGCGGGCGATCCGGTAGAGCCAGGGCCTGACGTTGATCGGCCGATCATCGGCCAGTACAGCGTTGAAGGCGGCCGCGAAGACCTCCTGCAGGACATCCTCGGCGTCCTCCTTGGAGCTCAGCATGTGGCGGCAGAAGGACAGCAGCCGTGACTGGTAGCGCGAGCAGAGAACCTCGAAGGCGGCGTGGTTGCCGCGGCGGGTCATCGAGATGAGCCGCTCGTCAGACTGCAGGCGCAGCAGAGCAGACGGGCCTTTGAGGCCCGCGATCCCGCCGGGATTGGGTAGTGCCGATACCTCCATGGATGCTCCCGCTCCTGCCTACACCGTCCTACTTGCCCCAATAGACACGGTAGCAACCGCATAGTTGCGCGATTAGGAGGCGTTTAAGCGACGATCCGGCTCCCATAGACTGGGCCCGCTGGCAGCGCCCGGGTGGCGGAATGGGCATACGCAATCGACTTAAAATCGATGGCCCGAAAGGGCGTGTGGGTTCGAATCCCACCCCGGGCATGAGCTGCGTTCATCCATTAGAGTCGCCTCAGTGTCCACCGAAAGCATCTCCGAGACCCAGACCTACCACGGCGGGCGCCTGATCGCGCGGCGCCTGAAGGCCCACGGCGTGAGCCGGCTGTTCACGCTCTCGGGCGGGCACCTGTTCTCTATCTATGACGGCTGCCGCGAGGAGGGCATCGAGCTGATCGACGTCCGCCATGAGTCCACGGCCGCCTTTGCGGCGGAGGGCTGGGCCAAGGTCACCCGTGAACCGGGAGTATGCGCGCTGACGGCCGGTCCCGGTGTGACCAACGGGATGAGCGCAATGGCCTCCGCCCAGGCAAACCACTCTCCCATGGTCGTCCTGGGCGGCCGCGCCCCGGCGCTGCGATGGGGCCAGGGCTCGCTGCAGGAGATCGACCACGTGCCGTTCGTGCGCCCGCTGACCAAGCTGGCGGCCACGCCCGAGTCGACCGCGGAGATCCCCGGCCTGGTGGACGATGCCTTTGCGGCGGCCGTGGCCCCGCACGGCGGACCGGCCTTCGTGGACTTCCCGCTGGACTATGTCTTCTCCGAGGCGGCTGAGCAGGACCCCGCCGAGACGGTCGCGCTGCACAATCCCCGCCGGGCCGACGGTGGTGCCCTGCAACGCGCGGCCGATCTCCTGGCGGGAGCTGAACGGCCCGTCATCATGGCCGGCACGGACCTCTACTGGGGTCACGGCGAGCAGGCCCTCTGCGCGCTGGCGGAGAGGCTGCGGATACCGGTGTTCCTCAACGGCCTGGCGCGGGGCTGCATGGCGGCGGACAACGAGCTGTTCTTCTCGCGCGCCCGCGGGCAGGCGCTCAAGGGTGCCGATGTGGCGCTGGTGATCGGCGTGCCGATGGACTTCCGCCTGGCCTTCGGCGCCTCCTTCGGCGAGGACACGGAGGTGGTGGTCATCGACAGCACCGAGTCCGAGCGAGGCCATCCGCGAGCAGTGGCCGCCGAGTGCTACGGCTCGATTCCGGCAAGCCTCGAAGAGCTGGCCTCGGCGGGTGGGGGCGCGGCGCTGCCGAGCGAGGATTGGATTGCCCAGCTGCGAGCCGCTGAGACCGAGAAGCGTGACGGCGAGCGGGCGGAGTTCGAGGATGGCCGCAGCCCGCTGCATCCGATGCGTCTCTATGCCGAGCTGGCAAAGACCCTCGACCGTGACGCGATCGTCATCGGTGACGGAGGCGACTTCGTGTCCTATGCCGGCCGTGTGGTCAACAGCTACCAGCCCGGCTGTTGGCTCGACCCGGGACCGTTCGGCTGCCTGGGGACGGGCCCGGGCTATGCGCTCGCAGCCAAGCTGGCGCGCCCGGACAAGCAGGTCGTCCTGATGCTGGGGGATGGTGCCTTTGGCTTCTCGGGGATGGAGTTCGACACCCTGGCACGCCACGGGGTGAACATCGTTGCCGTCATGGGCAACAACGGCATCTGGGCGCTCGAGAAGCACCCCATGGAGTTCCTCTACGGCTACTCGGTGGTTGCCGACCTGCGCCCCGAAACGCCCTATGACAAGGTCGTCGAGGCGCTGGGCGGCCACGGCGAGATGATCTCCTCGGCGGAGCAGGTGGCCCCCGCGATCGAGCGCGCTTTCTCATCGGGCAAGCCGGCGCTCGTCAACGTGCTGACCGACCCCACGGTCGTCTACCCGCGCAAGTCAAACCTGGCCTGAGCCCGACCGCAGGGCTCAGCCGAGGCCGGCCAGGCGCAGGGCGCCACCGTAGAGGATGTCGTGCTCTGAGACCTCGACCTGCTCGAGGTCCATGACCCGCATGGCCACCGAGAGCAGGATCATCCCGGCGATGATCGTGGGCGCCCGGTCAGGGTGCAGGCCGGGGACCCGCCGGCGCTCCTCCTCGGTCAGCTCGGCCAGGCGGGCCAGAAGCAGTTCGACGGTGGCAAGCAGCAGCCGGTGCCCGTGGACGCGCCCTGCATCGTAGGGCTCGAGCTCCATCTCCATGGAGGCCGCCGAGGTGGCCGTGCCGGCGACGGCGATGCCGAGACGCACGGGGTTGCGCTCCTCGGCGGGAATGTGGGCGAGGAAGGCCTCGCGTGTGTCGCGTGTCAGCTCGCCCAGCTCCTCGGCCGTGGGCGGGTCGTGGTGGATGTGGCGCTCGCTCATGCGCACGACCCCGGCGGGCACCGAGACATGGAAGCCGGCCGAGCGCCCAAGCCCCACGATGAACTCAGTCGAGCCGCCTCCGATGTCGATGACGACCGTCGGCTCCGATGCCGCCGGCCGGCCGGCCATGGCTCCGAGGAAGGTCAGCTGGGCCTCCTGCTCGCCGCGCAGGATCTGCGCGTCGAGGCCGTAGCGCGAGCGGACCTGCTCGGTGAACTCCTCGCCATTGCCGGCGTCGCGGACGGCCGAGGTGAGGACGGCCAGATTTGCCTGGCACTCGGTGGCGTCCATCTCCCGGCGGTAACCGTCAAGGGTCTCGTAGACCCGCCCCATGGCCTCTTCGGAGAGCGAGCCCCCGGCGTCCACGCCGTCACCCAGCCGTGTCACCGTCGAGCGGCGCACGATCTCCCTCACCGAGCCGTCCTCCTCCTCGACGTCGGCGATCAGCAGACGCGTCGAATTGCTGCCGATATCGAGGACCGCCACGCGCACAAGCGGGGATGCTAGTGGCAGGCCCTGCGCGGCGATCCGCCGCTACATCTGCCGCCCTGTCTCTGCTAGAACATAAGCAGCGACGCGGGGTGGAGCAGTCTGGTAGCTCGTCGGGCTCATAACCCGAAGGTCGCGGGTTCGAATCCCGCCCCCGCTATAAGAAATGGCCCGGTTTTCCGGGCCGTTTCGTGTCTCTAGACGCCGAGCCGGTCGGGGGTGCAAACGAAAGTGCGAACGCCCCGGCCTTTTCACGACTCGTCGTCCGACGACGCTCTAAGCTTCCTACGTGGGTACGCCAGCTGAATCAGGAGGTCATCAGCTGACCGTGGTCGAGTCAGAAGACTGGGACGACCACTACGGGTCAACGGTTCTCGGCGAGTTCAAGGACCTCGCTGCCGCTCAGGCAACCCAGGCTGAACGGGTGTCCACACGCGCCCAGCAGACCGCGGGATTCGTTGTTGCGGTGTTCGCGGTGGCTCAGACTGCGGCCCTCTCGAGCTTCGGGAGCGACGTCCTCTCATCGCACGACAAGGCTGCGATCCTCAGCTTGGCGATAGGCGCTGCTGCATTTGTGGGCTTCGCCGGAATCGCGGCACTCCTCGCTGGGGTTCTCACGAAGTACTCGACGGTGGGATACAAGGACGTCGAGGCTGCAGCTGATCGCGCGATCGACGATGATCAGGATGTCGCGATCGTCCTCGCAAGGCGGTACCGCGATCAACTAAGGAGGGAGAGACTGTGCTCGAATCGAAACGCGGCTGGCTCACGGTCACAGAGATACTCGCAGCGACCGCGATCGTCGCAATACGTTGCCGAGGTGGTCGTTGCCCTTGCTACGCGTCTCTGATGCATAGAGACGACGAACCAGCGACGGGGCCCGACGCTCCTGGTGCTGGAGAAGTGGCAGAAGAACAGCCCGCGGCGCCGAACACGGGGACCGCGGTCGCGCCCGTGGCCCGCGGGAAACGTCGGACGCGACTTCGTGATGTCGCAGACGAAGCGCTCAAAGGGACCGGCCACCTTATGGTCGCCGATGCTGCGACAGCTCGGATCAGGGCGCTCTTTAGCGGCGGTGACATCGGGACGGATCGCGCCGACCTCGAGACGACCGGCGACTCGTTTAAACGCCGCTGCGCGCCTCTTTCAGTCGCTCACGGAAAGCCGTCCACAGCTCTTTACGCTCCAATTCGGGCACTCGATCGAGGTCGAGATCGGTCCGCCGGACGACGAGATCCAGCGAGCAGCCGCTGCGCTGAGCAAGGTCGAAGAGGACGACGAGGACTTCGCGGATCTGCCGCTCAGACTACAGACAGCCATCATCCCGGAGACGACCCTCGCCGCGCTTGCAACGGTCGATCTCCTCGAGGCGAGTGAAACTGATGTCGTCGGCGCGGTGCTGTCATATGGGACCGAGGTGACCGACGCCTACAAGACCTTGGTGCGCCATCTCGCCGACGAGATGATCTCGATGTCGCTTACGCTGCCGAGCACTGGCGGCGACGACTTCGTCATCGAGCTCCAGAGTGAGCAGGCCGAGCAATACAAGCAGGCACTCACTGAAGTTGGGAATCTCGAGACGCTCAAGGTGCGTGCGGCGGGGAAGCTCACGATGGCTGACTCAAACAGCAAACAGGTGCGCCTCACTCTCGACAGCAAAACCGCCAAGCCGGCGCTCCTGCGAAACCGGAGAGCGATCACGGCCGACTACACAGCGAGAGCCGGAAAAGCTATTCGCGACGGGAACCTTTGGGACAAGGACGTGATCGCCGAGTTCGACCTGTCCCGCGACCGCCGGGGGACAACCGCCCATGTGCGGCCGCCCACATTCGTGCTGACAGGGGCCAGGGCTCGCTACAGCTAGCGCGAGGTCCTTGTCCGGGGCGTAGGGCGGCTCCTCCGAGCGAGAGACGGGGCGCCTTGCCAGCGATCGCCCGCGCGCACAGTCTCAGCTGCCGCGTCGCACGTCGCGAATGATGTTTTCCAACAGGCCGAGCCGCGCGTCGAGGAATGCGACGAGCGCCACGCCATCGGCGGTCATATGCGACATGAGAAATGGTGGGGGGCCTGGAGGCGCCGGCGGTCCGGCTTCCCATTCCGGCACGAACCGGGGAGCCGACAACGCGAGCTGATTCCGCACGCTCTCACTCCATTCGACGGCGCGTCGCTCAAGCCCGACGGACACATGGGGGTATTTGAACATCAGGCGTATCGTGGTCATTGCCTCCATTGGGGTTGGACGGTCGGGCTTCGCGCGCTGCCGGATTTCTCGGCCCTCACCGTGCAGGCGGGCGAGCCGGTTGGCGAACTCGACCCGGGGGGCTCCCTCCATCGCCTTTCGCAACACGGTCCCCGGTGGATCTGGCGGCGGCGTCCAGGCGGCGGAAGGCGCCTCGGGCATCTCCGGCTCGCGGGTTTCCGTGCCGTGCCGCTCTGGTGGCTGCCGGTGTTGCTCCCGCCATCCCAGCGAGAACATGATGAGACCCGTCGCCATCAGCGCGAGACCGATCACCTCAACTAGGCCAACGTCTCGCATTCCGGCTTCGGCCGCGCGGATGATGAACGCGATTGCGCCGACGAGGAAGACCGCCGAGCTGGCACGAGTCAGCCACGGGTGCAGTAACAGGCGGTCGAGTCGGTGAAGCATTGCGAGCAGCTAGCGGCGCGACGACATGGCTATCACCTGGCGCCTAGAGCGCAGCGAGTTCTCTGACGTTGCTCGTCTTTTGCAATCTAGGCAATGCTGCACGGCCCGCGCCTGCGACCGGCCTGCACCCTCCGCCGGCGGCGCCGACGAGAACCACCTGTGGCAGCCAGCGCACTGAACCCACACCAAGACATCTCGACACGCTGGTTCCCACCGCTCTGCCCAGAACGGTGTGCCGTCGGCCTCGAGCTGCACCAGGCTCGGACCGTTGCTCGCACCTGTGAGGATCGGTCGCCCGTTCTTGAGGGAGCAGTGGACGCAGCGCAAACGTGGCTCGTCTCGGCGGCGCCCGGTGAACACCAGGCCGCAGCCGGGGCCTTGCTCGTCGCCCCTGCACACGTAGACGCCCGCGTTGCCGCCGGGGTGCAGCGGGGCGAGCGCCCTCCACACACGGCCGGGTCCGTAGGACAGGCTGAGCGCTGCGCGCTCCTCGTCGGAGAGCTTGTCGACGGCCTCAAGACGCTTCGGTGTCCAGGCGATCCGCTTGAGCCCCTCGAGAAGGAACGTCTCGAGGGTGCCGTGGACCTCCTCGGCTGCATGATCGAAGACGGATGGGAGTGGCCCGGCGAGCAGTAGGTCGACCGCCAGGTCTAGGGCGCGGTCCACCGAGTCGAGTTCGGCGACCTGCTCGGCCGTGAGGACAGCGAACCCGTGCCGAGCAAGGCTGCCGAACCGGAAACCTGCGAGATCGCTGCGCGATGGACTCAACCCGTAGCCGGGGGCGAAAGCAGCCGGTAGGGGAAACACCTCTTTCCGGGCCGAGAGCAGGCAAAGCACCGGCGTCGAGTAGTCGACGTCTTTGGAATCTGGATCTGCGAAGACGAGCGGCCGCACTCCCGGCCGGCCGCGCGCAAGACACACGGCGACCCTGGCGAGAGCCGGATGGTCCTCGTGCAGGAGCATTACCTGACTAAGGCGGTTAGGTGGCCTGGGTGGGCCAGACTGGCCCAGATGCCACGAGACAACGCTATAGACGGCGCCACGCGGGCAGTCTCTCACCCGGGACGGTCGCCACTGATGGGAGTCGCCGAGGTGTCCGCCGCTCTCGAGCGGTCACGTCCCCGCGTCTATCAGCTCATCTCGGAAGGCGTGATCCCGTCAGTGAGAATTGGTCGGTCGATACGCGTGCCCAGGGCTGCCTTCGACGCGTGGCTCGCGGTGCTCGAGGACCAGGCCGTTAGCAACCTCGGGCGCGAACCCGGCGAAAATGGCTCGGCTTCGATGTCCTTCTCCTCGTCGGGGCCGAGCCGCGAGTGAGTATCAGGCTTGTCGTGTGCGGTCGGCCGGTCCCGCTGGCTCGTTCCCGGAACGGCCGCGGCGGCCACTACCTCCCTGGGGCGAGCTGCGAGTATCGCGACCTGGTGCAGGCCGAGTGGATGACCGCCGGCCGACCCACGCTCGGCGCTGAGCCGTTCTCGCTGTCGGCACGCTTCTATGGCGCGAGGCGCAACGCTGACCTCGACAACCTGGTGAAGGCGATTCTCGATGCCCTGAACGGGCTTGCTTACAGGGACGACTCGCAGCTGGTCTGCATCGCCGGCGCGCACAAGCTGCCGGTTGACCCAGAAGGCCCACGGGTTGAGCTCGAGCTTTGGCCGGTGGGCCGGTGATCGGCCTCGCCGAGGTGCGGCTACGCAACGGGAATATCTACGCGGGCGACGCCGAGCTTGTTGACGGTGTCGTCACGATGGTCGCTGCTCGGATGCTCGTCAGGACTCTTGCGGGCGCACGCCACTACGACGCTGTCAGCCGGAGCTGGGCGCCGCATGAGTGGTCCGAAGTTCGCTGGCTCGAAGAGAGCCCCGCCGCGGCATGAAGGTCAGGTCGATCACAGCGAGCGAGGCCCGCATCGAACGGGTCTCGTGGGCATGGGCACCGCGAGTCCCGCTCGGCGAGCCGACGATCCTCGCCGGCACGCCCGGTATTGGCAAGAGCACGATCGCACTCGGCCTATGTGCGGCCGCGACCCGCGGGAAGCTCGACGGCGACTTGGGCGGCCCCGTCGATGTCGCCTACGTGTCCGCCGAGGACAGCATCGAGTACACGCTCGCCCCGCGGTTCCTCGCCGCCGGCGGCGACCCGAAACGCATCCACTTCTTCCAGGCGAAGCACCAGAACACCAGGAATGGCGATGAGGACAACCCATCGCTCTGCCTGCCCGACGACGTTCCCCTCCTCGACCAGTGGATCACCGACAAGGACGCCCGGATGATCGTGCTCGACCCATTCGTCGCAATGCTTCCCCCAGCGCTGAACGCGCATCGGGACCAGCACGTCCGCCGCGCGATCGCCCCGCTCGCACACCTATGCCACCAGCGGAACGTCGTTGCGCTGCTCATCTTGCACCTGAACAAGAGCCAAGAGGGCGATGCGCTCAGCCGCCTCTCCGGGAGCATCGGCATCGGCGCCGCGGCAAGATCGGTCCTTCTCTTCGCGCTGAGCCCAGACGACCCCGACGGGGAGCAGGGGAGCGAGCGGATACTCGCCCACGCCAAGAGCAACCTCGGCCGTAAGGCCCGCTCGCTGTCCTACCGGATCGAGCAGCGGATCATTGACGGGCAGGACGGCAAGATCGAAACGAGCATCGCCGCCCGACAAGGAGAGACCAACGTTTCCGCCGGCGACCTCCTCGGCAACGCCACCAGCACCACCGAAGCTAACGCGCGCACCGAAGCCCGCGACTTCCTCGCCGCCGAGCTAGCCGCCGGATGGGTGCCAACCGTCGAGCTCCAGAAACGCGCCGAAGCAGCCGGCGTCGGCTGGAAAACCTGCGAGCGGATCAAAGCCCAGAACGGCGTCCGGTCCAAGAAGCACGGCAGCGCATGGGGCTGGGAACTCAACACGACCCCACACACCCCCCCTGGTCATCTTGGTGATGTTGGGGGAGATGCAAGGGAAGGCGACCAAGGCACCCAAGGAAACCCTGTAGAGACCAACGGTCACCTTGGCCACGACCGCACCGACCAAGAACTCCAAGCACTCATCGAGGCAAACTCATGACGCTGGCGCGGCCGCTGCCCCTCGTCGCCGCCGTTTGCGCTCTCGAAAGATTCCATCGATAGTCAGTGATCGCCGATGGAGCTGACGGTGCGGCTGTCGGATGACCAGCTCGAGTCCATCGCTCGCCGCGCGGCCGCGCTCGTGCAGCCGTCGGCCTCGTCGCCGACGTGGCTGGACACCCGCGCTGCCGAGGACTACGCCGGGTTGGCGCACGGTCGTCTTGATGATCTGAAGCGCTTGGGGAAGGTCACGCCCGCTGGCTATGACGGCCGCAAGCCGATGTACCGCCGCGAGGATCTCGACGCCTACTTGGAGGCGTCGGCATGAGCGGCGCGTGTTTGCACCCTGTTATCACCCGTCGCATTCGGCCAGTGTTGGTGGGCGTTTCTGGGCGAGTGTCGGGTTTGACACCCGACCGTCAGGGGTCGGTGTGAGCGCGCCGAGGAAGCCACGTGGCGGCGGCGGCGCGCGGAACCCGCGGAGCCTCGCGAACCTGGAGCCTGGTGCTGGTGCTGGCGACGGCGGGCTGCAGCGTCGACGCGTGCACGGCGCCTATGCGCAGCTCAACGCTGAGCGTGTCGAGCAGCGCGAGGCTGCCATCTTCGAAGCGTTCGCAGCTGACGCGCCGCTGCGAGCCGACGGCGAGCTGCCGTCGCACGACGGTGCGATCGTGGCGTTGCTCGCTCAGGCGATGCTGCGTCTCGAGGACGTCGCGGCGAATATCCGCGACTTCGGTTTCTTCGAGCAGCGCGGCAAGCGCAAAGGTCAGCTCCGTCCGGCGGTCGACGTTGAGGCTCGGCTGCGCCGCGAGGCTGCCGGCTACCTCGACGCGCTCGGGATGACGCCGAAGGCGCGCGCTGCGCTCGGCGTCGACCTGGTCAAGGCCCGTGACCTGGCGCAGGAGTGGGCGAAAGACGGTGACAGCGATGACTGACTTCGGCGCTGCCCGCGACGACCTTCAGGCGTTCGCTGAGATGGCCGGCCGTCCGTTGACCGACCGGCAGGCGTCGTCGCTGCAGCTCGCGAAGCGTGTGACGGTGGTCGTGGCGCCACGGCAGTCGGGCAAGTCCCGGTCGATGGCGGTGCTGGCGCTGCATCAGGCGTTCAGGCGGCCGAGGACCCGTGTGCTGATCGTGTCGGCTGGCGAGGAGGCTGCACGTCGGCTGCTTGCTGACGTTCGCTCGATCGCGTCGGGGTCTGCGTTGCTCCGCGGATCGGTCGCCGACGAGACGGCCGGGCTGCTGACGTTGACGAACGGCTCGGAGGTGCGCAGCGTCCCGAACTCAGAGAAGCAGGTCCGTGGTTGGACGGTTGATCTGCTGCTGGTGGATGAGGCCAGCATGGTCAGCGACGAGCTGATCCTTGGTGCGGCGTTCCCGACGGTGGCGGCTCGACCGGATGCCCGGATCGTGATGGCGAGCTCAGCGTCGGCGGCGAGTGGCGCGTTTTACGACCACGTCATCCTGGGCCGGCAGGGCAGTGAGTATGTCGCCGAGTTCGCGTGGAGATTGACGGACGCGCCGTGGGTGTCGTCGAGCTCGGTTGAGCATGCGCGGGCGTCGATGAGCCCGACCATGTTCGCGGCGGAGTATGAAGGGGTGTTCGCGAGCGGCGCTGACTCGCTGTTTCCGCGTGGGCTGTTGGAGCGGGCGACTGCGGACTATGTGATGCCGGGAATGCGCGGTCTGGGGCGGTGCGCGGGGCTGGCGGGCGTTGACTGGGGGGTGACGACTGATCGGAGTGCGCTGGTTGTGTTGGGCAGGGTGTTGCGCCCGGAAGGCCTGTTTGTGGTGCCTGTCGCTCATGCGTGGCGGTCGGGTGAACCGTTGGATGCTGCGGAAGACGCCGTGGAGCAGGGTGTTGTGGGGCAGATCGCGGGGATTGAGGGGGAGCTCGAGCAGATCACGATGGAGGTGAACGGGGTGGGGTACCCGTTGGCGCAGGCGTTGGCGCGGCGGCTGCGGGCCGGGCGTGGTCGGCGGTGTCCATTGCTCGAGTTCAGGCACACGACGGCGGAGATGAAGAGCGCTACGTATGGGGGGCTGCGGATGCTGCTCGAGCAGGGGCGGCTGGCGTTGCCTCTGGGTGCGACGGATCTGCTGCGGGAGTTGTTGTTGTTGCGGGTGTCGTTGAACCAGACGGGCGGCGAGAAAATCGAGGCCGGAGTGGGGCACGACGATCTGGCGGACAGCCTGATGCTCGCAATGGGGCCGTATCAGGACTACGACGGGAAGTGGCATTCGCGGCTGGGGGATGCGGCGCGTCGGGTGTCGCTCTCGGCGGCCGGCGATTTTGATTGCGAGACGGTGTTCACGGGCGCGGGGCTGGAGATGCCGCGGGAGCCCGTTCCGACGGAGGTCGGTGTGCCGCGTGGCGGGGTCAGCGTGGTCAGCCGGTTCTTGTCGGAGACGCCGCCGGTGACGGTGAGCGGCGAGCTTGTGCTGGTCGGCAAGGAGCACGTCGACCTGCCGTCGTCGCCTGGGTTTCACGAGGCCGCTGAGGCGGCTCATTCACGAACGACGGCCGCCGATATGAGTCGGCGCAGAAGGGAGCAGACAGCATGATCGGGACGGTCGATGAGACGTCGGAGGTGCGCGCTGCGGCGGATGCCGTGCGGGCGAAGGAGGACGAGATCCGGGAAGAGCAGGCGCGGCTCGAGGAGCTGCAGGAGACGCGACGGCGGGCGGCCGTGGAGGGCCGCGAGACGCTGTCGGTGCGTGAGCACATCTCGGCGGCTGAGGTGAGGCTCGAGGATCTCCACGCGCAGCTCGACGCCGCCGTCGTGGCGTTCACGGCGGCGCAGGGCACGAGCCTGGAGCGTGCCCGGATGGCGGCTGCCCTGGCGGTCTACGGATACGACCGGGAGTACCTGCGGCGGCTACGGGTCGCTGTTGTCGCGAGGCAGAGGCTCGCTGAGGCCGAGGCGGCGTGCGGTGCGCTCAGTGAGGGCACGCCGTGGCCGGACCGGCGGCTGCGGTTCGGGGAGCTGCGGGAGCTCGGGGTCCGGCCGGGGGAGCTGCGGCCGGAGTGGCTGGCGAGGTTCCCGGCGCCGGCGAGCATGTCGAAGGGCTGGACGACCGAGGAGCTCGACGAGGGGATCGGGTGCATGACGGGCCTGATCGACCAGGCGTCCGCCTTATTGACCACGATCGAGAACGAGGTGACGAATGTCTGATGAGAGCTACCAGCTGACGGCGGATGAGGCCGACGCCGCGAAGGCGTGTGGTTTGACGGCTGCGGAGTACAAGGCGTGGGCGATGGCCGGCACCCCGGCGGCGACGCGTCGTCTCGTCGGTTTGGAGTCGCCGAGCCGGGTCCCGCGTACGACGCCGCTGACGCGCGAGGAGATGGCCAAGATGTCTGACTCCGAGCTCGCTGAGCTGACGCCGTCCGATCTGACCGGTCTCGACCGCGAGACCGACGCCACGAGAGGCTGAAGGCCGGCATTCGGGCGCGCATGCACAACGGGAGCGCGGCGTGAGAGCGGCGACGGGAGGTCCCAGGCAGCCGGCGGTCGACTTCGACGCGCTCGGCAAGACGCTCAGTCTGCTTGACGGCGAGCAGGTGAAGATGTCGATGGCGACGCTCCCGTCGTGGCCGGCCGAGAGTGTCGACGACGCGCGGTTTCTCGGCGGCGTTGCGGGGACGTTGCGGATAGTCGGAGACGCAGGAGGTCGCGCAGAGCCTTGAGGCGATGCCCGCGGGCAGCTCGCCGCCCGGGACTGTCGAGCCGGGCGAGCTGGCGCTCCTGGTCGAGATTGGCGGCTATTGGCTCCCGATCTCGGATGCCGACCTCGTCGGCGCGTCCTACCGGGCTGGTCGGCTGTGGCTGCAGATAGGCCCAGTCCTATTCGAGATCACCACGAACAGAGGGGCCCACTGATGGCGCTCGACGCTGGCTCAGTCACCACAGTCCTGCAGGGCCGCTTCAATCCTGCGGCTTTCAAGGAGTTCGACGACGCGAACAAAAAGGCGGTCGCCTCGGCAGCTGACGCGGAGGCGAAGTCACGGTCGTTCTCTAGCCGGCTGGAAGGGTCGTCGCTGAAAGCGATGGACGGCTACGCCAAGAGCAGCGACAAGGCGGCTCAGAACCTCGGGAAGCTCGGGTCAGTGGCGACGAAGAGCGCCGCGGTAGGGATCGTCGCCGTCGGCGCTGCGGCCGTGTATGCGGCGGCGAAGGCGACGTCGTTCAACCGGGAAATGCTCCGGCTGCACACGCAGGCCGGCGCTACGACGGCCGAAGTCACCCGGTTCAAGGGAGCCGTCCTCTCGTTGGCGGGGACGGTGCCGCAGGGGCCGAAGGAACTCTCCGAAGGCCTCTACCACATCGTCTCCGCCGGGTTCAAAGGCGCCGAAGCGCTCCGGATACTGAAGGCCTCAGCCGAGGGCGCAGCGCTCGGTGGCGCCTCTTTGGAGGACACCGCTAACGCTCTCGTCGGCACCCTCGCCTCCCAGATCAAAGGGGTGAAAGGGGCCGCTGACGCGCAAGGCCAGCTGAACGACATCGTCGGCGCCGGAAACCTCCGGTTCGAGGACCTCGACAAGGCCGTCGCCACCGGGGTGCTCCCGACCTTCGCGCAGGCCGGGCTGACGTTGAAGGACTTCGGCGCGTCGCTCGCCACGATCACCGACAACAGCACCCCGGCCAATGTGACGGCGACCAGGTTGCGGATGACGATCGCGCAGATGGTCAGCCCGACCAAAGCAGCCGCCAAAGAACTCGCCTCCATCGGGATCGGCAGCGACCAGCTCGCCAACGATCTGCGCAAGCCGAACGGGGTGCTGGTCGCCGTCGAAGATTTGAAGAAGCACCTGCAGGACAGCGGTAAGACCGCCGTCGAACAGGACCAGATCCTCTCGAATGCCTTCGGCCGCGGCAAGTCGAGCAGCACGATCATCACCCTGGTCGGCGAGATCGACCGTCTGCGGGCGAAGTACCAGCAGCTCGGCACCGACGACGGCCCGCAGAAACTCGCCAAGTCCTGGGCCGAATTCCAGCACAGCGAAGCCGCGGCGTTCGGCGAGCTGAAGTCCGGTGCTGAAGCGTTCGCGATCACCGTCGGCGACGTGCTGCTGCCGTCGTTGTCGAAGCTGAGCCGGGAGGGCGCGAAGGACCTGTCCGGGTTCATCAGCTCCGGTGGCGCCGAGAAGGCCGGCCATGACATCGAGCAGGCCTTCTCCACCGTCGGCCAGGTGTTCCAGAACCTCGCACCACCGATCGAGGCGACAGCCAAAGCATTGCTCGACGTCGGGAAAGCGGCAGGTCTCGGAAATAGCGCGGAGATCTCCGGCCTCCTCGCCGGGTTCCTCGCATTTAAGGCCGCGACCTTCGTCGCCCCGATCCTCACCGCCATCGGCGGAGCGATCGTCGTGGTTCGTAATGCGGCCATCAGCGCCGGCAGCATCTCCGCGTTCTTCGGTGACCTGTCCGCCTACGGCCTATTGATCCCTGGTATCGGTCTCGCGATCGCCGGCCTGGTCGGCGGCTTCGTCGCCCTCAACTCGGGCCTCTTCGCGAGCGAATCGGCTGCACAAAAGAACGCTGCGGCGATGCGCGCCGACAAGGAAGCCATCGAAGGCCTTCACGACGCGACGCTCAAGTCATCCGAAGCGCACCTCCGCGCCGAACGTGCCGCGCTGCAACACAAGCAGGCGCTCGAACGGCTCAAGAAGGTCGAAAAGGAAGTTCGCGACGGGACGCTCAAGGGGAGCGCCGCTCAGGACGCGCAGCTCGAAGCGCGCCTCGCAACAGCTGAATCGCACAATGACCACTTGGCCGCCATCAAGGCCGCTCGGACGGCCTACAGCGAAGAAAACACTGAAGCGGAGAAGTCCCTCAAGACCGCAGAAAAAGGCGCCAAGGTTGCCGAACAGGAACTGCAGACGGCCGAGAAGATCTTCGCGCTGCACCCCGCGCACACCAAGGAAGAGGAAGCCGACCAGCAGGGGCGCCTGAACGAACTCGAGGCCCAGGCCAACACGGCGCTCGCGAAGAAGGCACAGATCCTCGCCGAAGTCGCCGTCAGACAGGAGAGCCTCTGAACAGGCTCAACGCCGGCCAGTCAGCGATCACGACGGCGAACGCCCCAGGCGTCGGCGACCTGCAAGCTGCGCTAAAGACCGCCGGAGCACCACAGAAGATCATCACCCGCTACGAACTCGAAGACCAGGGCGCGCAGGCGAAGCTCGGCGACCTGGCCTCGAAACTGGACGCCGTCGGCAAAAAGACGTTCGTGGCCAAGGTCCTGACCACCGCGCCGACCGCCGCGATCGCCGTCCTCGCGCTGACCGCCGCGACGCAGAAAGTCCCGACGAGCAAGATCCTGCAGATCATCAGCAACGCCCGGTCGAAGGCCGTCGAGGTGGAAGCGCTCCACGCGGCCATCATCAAAGTGCCGCCGTCGAAGATCGCAGCGATCGAGACGAACGCTGCGAGCGAAGCTCAGAAAGTAGCCGAACTCAAAGCGCAGATCGACGCGCTCGAAAACCGGACGATCACCGTCTGCACCGCAGTCCTGAAGACCGTCGGCGGCCTCGGGGGGGCCGTCTCGAAAGCGATCAGCCTCGGCGGCAACGCCTCAGGACGCAAGTCCGGCGCGGCCGAACCGTCGCTGGTCGGGGAGGGCCGCGGCCCCGAGTACATCATCGACGGCCGCACTGGCCAGGGCACGAAGGTGGCGCGCCGACGCTGATGGGCCTGGGCGAGGACGACTATGTGGTGCCGCTCGAGGACCGTTACCGTGGCCGCGCGCTCGGCCTTTTCGCGTCGCTGGCCAAGGACCTCCAAATCCCGGGCTACAAGTCCGCGCAAGAAGGCCGGAACACCGGGCGATCCCGCCGAAGCTCGACCCGCTGTCGTTGCCGGTCGAAAGCATCGAATCTAAAGTCGACGCGCAGAAGGCCGCGTACGACAAGGCGCACGGGTCCGTGAAGAGCCTCGACGCCCAGGTCGCGACCGACGGCCGCGACCTCAAGTATGCCAGCGCGAAAGGGACCGTCCGGCGAAGGACCAGGCAGAAGCTGGCGGAAGCCCGCAGCAAGCTCGCCAAGGCGAAGACCGAAGAACGCAAACACCGCACGGAGCTGCCAGGCCGACCGAAGGCTCTCCGGACCGCGAAGGCCTACCAGGAGACGGATCAGCCGGGAGACGGACCTCGCGAACATCGCCGCCGACGAAATGCAACTCGCCGACGGTAGAGACGACGAAGCCGGATACCAGACGGCGAAGGGCAACCGCCAGACCACGCTCACCGTCCTGCAGTCGCTGATCGCCGAAGCCGCGAGCACGTGAAGGGCGGCGACAGCGACCCCTACTTCCGGAAGCTCACCGAACAGCTCCAGGCCAGCGAAATCGAAACACAGACGACCGCGGGCGAAGAACCGCCCGGGCTGACGCCGGCGCAGGTCGCGGAAGAGAAGGCCATCGAAGCCAGGGTCGCACTCGCAGCCCTGACACCCGGGCTGGCGGATGACACGTCCGCTGCTGGCCAGCTGGTCAGCTTCTTCGAAGGGGCTCTCTCCTCAGCGCAGGCGCGGGGCGCGGGGTCGGAAGCGATCATCGAACTCGCCAACCAGGTCAAGACCGCACGGTCCAACCTCGAATCGCTCTCCTCACCGTCGTCGGGTGGGACGAACGAAAACGCCGACGTGCAGGCCCAGATCACGCAGGCCAACGAACGAGCCGAACAGGCAACCAGGTCCGCGCAGATCGCCGAACAGGCCCTCGCCGTCTTCGGCGGCACCGGTGACATTGGCTCTGGCGGCGTGAATGCCCGCGCGTCGGTGATCCAGAACAACTACAACTACATGCTGCACCCGTCCGACCCGGCGGTGCTGAAGACGATCGGCAACGCAGCGACCGCCGGCATCGGGCTGCAGGGCTCACGCCGGGCGGTCCGTCAGCAGGTCGGCCCATGACACGGCGCTGTGGATGCGGCTGCGGAGCCTCCCTCGAGAGGCAAGCGCCCGAGGCCCGCTACGCCTCTGACGCGTGCCGGGCTAGGGCATGGAAGGCACGGACGGGCTACCGGCGCCGGAACGGCAGGAACGGCGCTCTCCCGTCGCGTGGGATCACCCTCGCGACCGCCGCGCGGATCTCCGACGCCGCGCTCTGGCCGTGATCGTGCGGTCAGTTCGGAACGATGAGGATTCCGCCTTGGGGGTTCTTGCAGATGATTTTCGTGCCACCGTCGATTTCGACGGGCGTGCCGCCGATCGCTCGACAGTTCGTTTCGAAGTGGCGGACTCGCGCCGATTTCCTTTTCCGCTTCTTCGCGCACGCGTTCACGTTCGTCTTCCGCGTCCCGTCGAACTTCTTCGGCGTGGCGGTTGCGGGCCGCGGCAATCTCGCGCTCTTCGCGGACCTTCGCCAGCTTGCACCAGCTTCGGCTTGGCCCGATTGTCACTTCGCCTTCCCTGACGAATGCCGGTTCAGCTTCGACGGTGCCTTCTACGACGCCAGAAGCCGCGACGTCCATTCGATCGATCGGCACGGCTTTCTGCACGACCAGTTGAGGTGGACGATCTTCGATTCGGGTTCTTCTTCGATGCTTTCGCCCTCGCTGAAGGTTTCTTCTTCCGGTTCGCGCGAATCGTTCTCGCGTCCAGAGCTTGACCGATGCGAATTGTGTCGTGGCGATGTCGATCGACGTGTACCCGGGGTGACGGTATGTCCGGCCGTAGTGGTTGACGATCGTGACGTCCAGGAACCCGGGAGGGCCGGCGGTTTCGCGATTGTCGTCGAGTTTTTCCTTGGTTTCTTGTTCGACCTTCTGCTGGGCGAAGGAGACGCAGGTGTTCGGGACTTTGACGGCTTCGATCTGCCCTTCCGGACATTCAGCTTCGGCCGCGGCGGTTCCTGGCAGCGCGAGCCCGAAGGCGGCCACGGCGACGGCCGCGAAGACTGTCCATCCAATCCCCCTCATCGGAATCGGCATCGTATCCGAGTGCGGCGCGCCGCCGTGCGTAACAGACGTTGCGCTCCGCTGGCGCCGGTTGTAAGATGGGATCTACAAACCAAGTGCCCCCGCGACGCGCAAACGTCCGGGGGCGTGGCACCGAGAGTTAGAGCTCCCGGCGCGCCCGACACCCTAGCCAAACGCTCAGCGGTGTCGTCCTCGTCAGAGCCGTTCCTCCAGGTCCACGCCATCGGCACACGACCAAGGAGGACATGATGAGCGACGTACATCTGACAGCCGAGGCGGTGGCGGCATGAGCGCTACAGCGACAATAATCAGGGTGCCCGTCAGGACGTGGCAGGAGAAGGCGATCCTCGCCGCTGCAATCGGGGATGGTCTGTCAGGTGCGTGGGAGAGGTTCGACGGCCATGCTGGCTCGAACTTCGATCACCTCGTTGACTCTTCGGCAACGGACACGTTGATCGATGACTATTTCGGGCGTCGACCCGAGATCCTCATGGCCGAGGAGATACTTCGGGCGCTTCGACGGATTACGCCGGGTCCAGGCTCGACTATTGACATTCCACTCGAGGCGCGTCTCCTCAAGCGTCTCGACAGCGAGATCAGTGACATGGCAGAGATGGACATCGACAGCATCCTCGTGCCCCACCCGAGTCGCCGTGAAATGGCCGAGGCGCTGATTGTCGCGATCGACCTGCGCGACGAGCTCGCGGGAGGTGATGCGTGATGAAAATCGCCGACGCGGGAGCAGTGTGGGACGGCCGAGCGGAGCACGACGTTGGTCTGATGATCGAGCGGTACCTAGTCGAGAACCCGCCTCCAGAGGGATCACGGTTCGCCGACGACTTCGCCGAGTGGGCGCGCAACCTCCGAGAGCACGGCGCGCAGCGCCTCGAAGATATTGGCGTTTCCCCTCTCCGACCCGTAGGGGGCGATGCGTGATGGCGGCCAAACTCGAAAAGACGAGGACGCCGGGAATCTTCAAGCGAGGGTCCCGGTACGTGTTCAGCTACCGCGTCGCAGGCAAGCAGCGGTGGGAGAGCTGCAGGACATTGGACGAGGCCAGGAGGGCGAAGGCGGCCCGACAGACTGACATCGGCCGCGGTGAGTTCGAGGAGCGCTCACGGATCACACTCCACGACTATCTCGGCGAGTGGGTCGAGCGTTACCAGGGCACCGGCCGGCGCGGCTTCCGGGAGGAGACACGATCGGAGTACCGCGGGCTGCTTGCGAAGTATGCGCTCCGGTACTTCCCGGCACGGATGAAGCTGACCGATGTCACGCCGAGCACGATCGCGGGGTTCGTCGGCTGGCTGTGCGATCCCGGGGAGCAGGCGAAGCTCGAGCACAAGATCAAGACGGAGCGCGCGGAGGCGGCCGGCAAAGCACCGCCGAAGGCGCTCGAGGAGGACGCGAGGCGAGTGCTCGCGGACAGCTCCGTGCGCAACGCGATGTCACCCCTCAGGGCGGCGCTTGCGACTGCCCGCCGAGAGGGCCTGGTGCGGCACAACGCCGCTGCGGAGGCGACGCTGCCGCACCGCGCGATCGTCGAGAACGACGAGGACCGGCCGAGGCCGTTCCCGAACGGGTGATGGAGCTCGTCGTCGACCTGGTGCACCCGGACCATCGGCTGATGTTCGAGCTGCTCGCCGTCACCGGCCTCCGGCGCTCCGAGCTGCTAGCGCTTGAGGGACGGCACCTGGTGCTCGATGGCGATAGCCCGCATGTGAAGGTTCGCCAGCGGGTAAGGCGACGGCGCGGCGAGGGGCTCGTCGTCGGACCGCTCAAGTCGCGCTACGCCCGCCGGGATCTCCCGGTCCCGGTGGAGCTCGCGGACAGGCTCAAGGCGCTCGCGGTCGTCGGCGAGGCGCCGGTGTTCTCCTCGTCGGTTGGGAGCCTGTTGGACCCCGACAATCTGGCGGAGAGGGTGCTGGCGCCGGCATGCTCGGAGGCCGGCGTGGAGTGGGCTGGCTTCCACACGTTCCGGCACACGGTCGCCTCGAGGTTGTTCGAGGGTGGCCGCAACCCTGTGCAGGTCCAGCGGTGGCTTGGGCATCACTCGGCCAGCTTCACGCTCGACACCTATGTCCACTTGCTGGACGCGGACCTGGGGACGCCGTTGGCGCCGCAGAAAAGTGCGAACAGAGTGCAAACAGCACCCACACCACTCGACACCATCACCGTCGAGGCGATGGCAGCGTAAACCCCGCAGAACCGGGGGATCGCGCCCGACGCGACACGCGACACCATTGCGGCCGAGGGCTCATAACCCGAAGGTCGCGGGTTCGAATCCCGCCCCCGCTATGCGAGAAAACCCTGCAAATCGCGGGGTTTTCTTGTTTCTGGGGCTATCTTCGCAAATTGCGCCGTCGTTCCAATCGTCGCTCCAATCTGAGAGCCAAAAGCCTCCGAGGCCATCCTCAGCCCAAGCGTTTCCGGGCGTTCCGCACCGAATCCGAATCAACTCCCGAGGAGTGCTGGGTGAGGCGTGCGGTAGCCCTCGGGTCGAAATCTCGGAGGTTGCGCTAGCGGATGACGGGGTGTGAGGGCGTGGCTGGGCGCCGCTGTAGGTAGTGGCATGCCGATAGGGGCATCTCCAAGTGGTGCCTCACTCCAACCGTTTGGCCGCATCGCCCGACTTGCGGTCAAGTGATCTACACAGCCCACTAGTAACGCCCTCGGAAAGGAATCCAACATGGCCGCAACGGTCTCGACTCGTGACCGCCGCACGCAAGACACGCCGGCCGAGGAGTGTCGCAAGCGCCTCGTAGCATCCGCCGTCATGCCTAAGCGCTCCTATGGAAGTGGCCGCCTATTCGTGTACACGGACAAGGCTGGAGTCGAGAGCTGGTACGGCTCCTGGCGCGTCGGTGGACGAAGGGTCCAGCGCAAGATCGGACTGAAGCGAGAGGCCGGCGGGAGCTACGGCCTTACGCGGGTGCAAGCCGAGCGCGAGTTGCGCAAGCGCATTGAGAACGACCTGATCCTCGCGACGCCCGAGCGCAAGACGGTCACCGAGGCAGCGTCGCTCTATGTCGACCATCTAGAGGAGGTTATGGAGCGCAAGCGCTCCACGATCCAGGACTACCGCGGCTATGTGCGTGGGCACTTCGAGGCGTTCTTCGGCGCCACACCGATCGACCGCGTCGACCCGGCGAAGGTTGCCTCATACCTGAAGAACAAGCGCTCCGACGGCCTCTCGGCGAAGACGGTGCAGAACCACCTGAACTTCCTCCACGGCGTGTTCTCGTACTCAGTCATGCGCGGCTGGGCAGCGAGCAACCCCGTCGCACACATCGACCGTCCCAAGAAGACGCGCTCCCCTCACCGCCGCATTCGCTTCCTTGAGCCGGCTGAACTGGACAGGGCGATCGCCGCGGTCGTTGACGATGAGCTCGGCGCCACGGAAGCGTCGCTGTATCTCGCCGCCGCGCTCACGGGTCTTCGCCAAGGCGAGCTGCTGGCGCTGAAGTGGATGGACATCGACTGGGTCGCAGGACGGGTCCGAGTGGCCGACAGCTTCACCCGCGGGCAGATGGACAGCCCGAAGTCGCATCAGGGCCGGTCGGTCCCAATGGCCAACCGGCTGGCAGACGAGCTCGAGGCTCATCGCGAACGCTCGCGCAACTCCCACGAGGAGGACCTCGTGTTCTGTCATCCAGCGACCGGCAATGTGCTGGACCCCTCCAAAATGCGCAAGCGGTTTCGCGAAACGCTCCAGCGGGCTGAGGTGCGTGAGATCACCTTCCACGAGCTGCGGCACACCTTCGGCACGCAGCTCGCCGCTACCGGCGTGCCCCTAAGGGCGCTGCAAGAGTGGATGGGCCACGCTGACGCGAAGACGACCGAGATCTACCGGCACTATGCGCCTGATCCGACCTACGGCGGGCACCTGATCGAGCGTGCCTTCGCGTCGCAGTCGTCGTCTCCACGTTGTCGACAGCCAGCCGACTGCACCATCCCTGAGGAGCGATGAGTCGACACGTAGGTGCTCCGAACTCGGCTAGGTCGAGTGGACCACCGGGCGACCCCGTGTCGAGCTAGCCAGCGCCTAATGCGTCGAGAAGCGAGATCGCCAACGGCCGTTGACGGCCGGCCACGATGTCGTAGGCAACGTGTATCGCCGACACCCCGCTAAACGCGTCCTCTGCAGCCTCGGTGAGGCGCTCACGGGTCGTCGCTGCAAGTGGATTCGCGAGCACCAGCAACCGCGCAAAACTCGCTGTCTCGCTCGGGGATGGCGCGGAGAACATTGCGCTCTCAAGCTCCTCGACAACGGCGGGGTCACGACGGAGTCGCCGAACAATTGCAGGGACTCCACGATCAACGTGTCGTCCGACTGAGGCGAGGTAAGCGATGAAGTGCCTGAGTTCCTTTACTGCAGCATTTGGCTTCTCGACGGCGACGCGCACGCGTAGTACGTACTCGCGACGGGAAAACATTTCGTCGCGTCGCGCGCTCTCGATTGCGTCCTTGAGCTGCAGGCTGTCAGGCCAGCCTTCGGCGAGCACCAGCATCAGGGTCTCCGGGAACAATCCGGCCTCGCAGACCTTCTCGAGCGCCTGCGCGTCGCCCGCGTAGTTGTCGGCTATTAGTTCTGTTGCGGCCAGCGTGACGTCCTCCGCCAGACTCGAAGGGTTGAGCTCGCCGCGGAGTATCGTGAGGCACCGAGCGAGCATCCTCTGGTCGCGTGGTCGCACACGGGCGTATAGACGCAAGAGGCTCGCGCTGCACGCGGTGCCGGCGTCAAGCGCATCCAACGCTTCTTCGGCGAGATCGGGCGAAACGTCCGCGACGCGGGCCAACACGTCCCAATTGGCCGGAATCGACGAGCCTTTGCTCAGTCGTTGGAGGGGATCGGGGACTGCCGCTCTCATCTCGGCCCAATGCTCCGCGACGGAGTGAGCGAGCACAACATTTGGGCTCAAGTGGTCGGTGAGCCCGATCTCCACCTGGGTTTCATCCCCGAAATCGTTGCGGGCGTTTGCGAATAGATCGATGCGACCTAGCTCGATCGCTGCCGCTAGGGCGGCCTGCCGGGTGCGCTCGTAGCGGGGGCCGCGTGCTTTGAGGCCCTCGGCAACCTCGGACTCCAGCAGTTCCGAATCACTTTGAAGTGCCCGTCGCACGCGTGTTTGTGCGAGGGTCGCCGCGGCAAGGGGATCGTCCTCCATTAGGAAGCAGGTGCTGACATTCGCTGCGAGTTGGGCGGACCCGCAGCCGTCGCGAAGACGCTCTGCGACCCTCGTGCGAAGCTGAGGGGGAAGCCTGGTCATGTGTCGGCAAATATCCGCCCTAAGCTCGGCGTCGTCCGCGTACGCGCGCGCCACGACGGCTGCGGTGCACCAGTTGTTCTTGAGGTAGCCAGCGGCAAGCTTCCGCACACGCGCGTCGTCCGCTGCATAGGTAATAAGCCAGAACCAGATGTCTTCCGATCGGCCGGAGTCCTCGTAACGGACGAGCGCCTTGTCCACGACGTCACGATCCATGGCGTCGAGTTCACCCAAAGCCATAACCGTGAGGTCTGGGCGGACATTCGCGGGCTCGGCGAGAAGCGCGGTGAGACGGCTGACGGCCGCCTTACGATCAGTGAGGATCCTCGAAATGTCATGCGCGATGAGGCCTGCAAGGCGAGGATCGCCGAGCGCGGCCTCTTTCAACGCATCGTCGACTTCGGAATCCTCGAGCCCCCACTCATCGAGGAGCGCTCGGGCGGGCCAATGCGGGATAGAGCTGTCGAATAGCACCGAGATCAGAGTTCGCTTGGCAGTCTCGGTGCGCCCGACCCTTGCTGCGTAAGAGATCTCGGGCTCATGGAACTTCTGGTCTGGCAGCCATCGATCGATCGCGGCCACAAGATCCGGATCGTCCCGGAAGTTCTCGGCGAGGAGGGCCCAGCCCTGGAAGTGCAATGTCAGGAACGGATACTTTGCGGTTTCAATCTCACGGACGCTGTACGCGATTACCTCTGCGTCTTTCGGATACGCGCTCAGGAGGAGCCAAAGGGCGCCGTCCTGCTCGAGTGACTGGCTTCCTTGTTGGTTCAGCGCGTTCAGGGCGAGCTTCTTGATTTCAGGGTCGCCGGGCCAGCCATCTCTGATCAGCCCAAAGACGTCCGGTTTGCGCTCGTAGTCGACGTCGGTGAAGCGCCCAGCCAGTTGTAAGAGGTCCTCAAGATCGTCGTGCTGATGTTCGCCTCGGTCTATGAGCCATCTGTGTGCGACAAGCCGGAGATTCGCGTCGCTTGAGCGTCTCGCGGCGATCATGAGCCGATCAAGACCTTGGTGTTGTGGCCACTCGGCCGCGAACGCCTCAAGTACGGCAGCGCGAGTGCGGGGTTCGACCGGATGCTGGAGCATCGCAAAGAGTTCCGCGCGCGCAGTGTCGGCGCCACCGTGCAGCTTGATGTGAGCACGAGCCGCGGCGCGACAGGTCGCCGTGTCCTCGTCGAAGAGGGAGCGCCAGGTCGTGCGGCTTACTTTTTCGTCGGGCAGCCAGCCGGCCATCTCCGCCAGGACCTGCGGTCTGTCTTGAATCACTGACGGGAGCCACGTTTCGATAGCGCTCTCCTCTCCCTCATGGAGAGCGTCTCCCTCCAACAATGTCGCGAGAGTGCGCTCGCGAGTCGACCCTTCAGGCGACGTCTCGACTGTGCCCAACACCTCGCGCATAAGCTCGCCGAGCGTCGGAGCGGTGCCGAGACCGCATGCAACGATCTCCGCCAACAACGGCTGCATCGCCGCTCGTTGCCTCGCTGAGCGCCGTTTGCGAGTTGCGTCGATCAAACGATCGCCCTCGCTCCCTTCAGTTAGAGAAAGCACGTTGAGGACGACCTCCCGCCATCCAGATTGGGGCGCATGAGCCGCCATCAGTTCACGTTGTTTCGGGACCGGCATGGACGCGATGTATACGGCGGCGAGGTGCTCCTGGAAGGACCTGTGCAGGAACATCACGCCGTCGGTCCCAGCGGCCACGAGGATTCCGAGCCGTTTCTGGGCGTCCCCCACGAGCTCTCGCCCGAGTCGTCGCGTTGCGCTCGCGCCGCCGCTCTCGAGCGACCCATCGCTCAGGTACTCCGAGATGCACGCGGAAGCCTCGCGTGCATTGATGATCGCTGTGCCGTCGCACTGCATTGTGTACGCAAGCGCAGCCAATGCGTTCGTCGTGTCCGTGCTGTCGAGAGGCCCCTTTGCGGCAGCGCTCCCGCGGCGTCGCGGGTGATCCTTGACGAGATAGGCGAGAGACTCTCCGTAGGCCTTGAAGCGATTCTGCGGGAGCTCAGTCCTCGAGCGGAACAACGAGAACAAGAGCACCAACAGCAGCGGGGTGCGAGCGATCCTCGCGAGGCTTGGGGCGCGCGCAACCGCCTGTAAGAACGGCTCCGTGTCGCCCGACCCCAAGGGGGACAGCAACTCACGCTGTTGGGCGAGTGTCAACCCCGCGAGGGATGCCTCGTGCCAGGTTGGCGGTAGGGGACCCAGCTCTGCCAGCGCCGAAGGTCGCGTCGTCGCCAGCAGCGGTGTTTGACGCTGCTCGACGAAGACCACGAGGCGTTCGAACGCGGTCCCCGCCGCATCAGCATCGACCCACTCGTCTAGTCCGTCAACGAAGAGCAGGAGCCGTTCGTCCTCGAGGGCGCACTCCACGAGTGGCCAGCACTTTTCCTCGCTGAACGCAGACAACCAACTATGCATGGCGTCGGCCAAGGAGCAGGCCTCGTTTCGCTCAATGCATCTGACCCAGAACCCGAATGGGATCCACACCGGAATGTGATCCCGCCAGGCGGCGATCTCGCCCGCGAGCCCCGGGGTATCGGAGAGCAGATCGACCGCGAGCTGACGCAGCAGACTGCTCTTTCCGGAGCCGGCGTCGGCGCTGAGGACATACGCACGGGCGCCATTGAGCCAGGCTTGTAGCGGAATACGCTGTTCAATGTCGCGCTCAGCACCCTCCCGTCGGGGCCGCTGCTCTCCGTTGTCTGCACGCTCGTCTGTTGATCCGCTCGCGAACGTGAACTCCCGTCTCTCACTCACATCTTGGACGACCTGAGGCCTGTCGCGCTCCGTCGTCAGCCCCAGCAGCACAGCTGCGTCTTGTCGCGAGAACAGGTTCGCGTAGAGCTGCGAGAGCGACAGCCGTAAAGCGCCCGCATCGGCGGCACCGAGTCTCCGGCGAAGTCCCTCAGAGGCGTCCGGGCAGAACTCCTCAAGCCATGCGCGGTCAAAGAAATCAAGGACGAGTCGCGGAAGACCCTTGAGTCTCCGCGACAGGCCTTCTCTGTCCAGCGTGACCAACGTTTTGCCCTGCGTTTGCAACCGAGCGTTTTGCTCCTCCACCGTCAATGCGAGGTTGGTGTCGCTTAGATCAGCGCTAGTGCAGAGAACAAGGCGAGCCGCCTGCTCCGCCCACTCCCCCGACAGGAGGTCGTCGACAACCTTCGTCAAGTCGCCAGCGGTGAACCTCTCGACCCTCCGGCATTGATAGACCGAATAAGTGCCCTCGGGCAGCCGAGCGAAGATGTCGATGCCACCTTGTGCCTGACCGGGCAAGCCGTATAGACCGACCTGTTCGACTTCGGCTTCGCTTTCGGCGAGTCGAAGGCACAACCGCTCGAAATGCTGCCACGTCAGGTCCTGAAGTGGGAGCGTCTGGGCGTGGGTCCTCAGGGGCGGGGGTGCCGCGACGGTGGGGGCACCCCAGAGGTATCGCAGCGCGGCGTCCATTCCAGCATTCTCGCGGGTGGCGCGGCCAGGCCGGAAGTCGGCGACTGCGCTGAGAGAGCCGAGGGGACGAAGTCTCGTCCGCAGCGGATAATGCCGATGTGTCGTTACGTCATCCCCGTGAAGCCTCCTTCCTGCCAGCCGATGCGGCAGCGTGGGCCGACGAGCACGCTGCAATTCTCGATCTCATCGCCGCAAGCCTGATCGGAAGCGGCGAGTGGCCAGAGGTCGCGAGCTTGACTAGGGAACTTGTCCGGAGAGGCCAACCGGTACCGTTGAGTAGTCTCCTGGAGAGTCTGCCCACGGCGTTGGGGTTTCAGGAGGGGTATCCCCGGCGGGTCGTACTCCTCCTGTTTGGTCTCGCTGTGACTGATGCCGGTGAGCGAGTCCTAGCCGGTCTCTTCGCCGTTTTGCAGCTGGCTCGGGAGAGGTTCGAAGGTGACGCTGCGGAGCCTCGGATCACAGAGGCCGATCTTCGTGCCTTGGGGACAGATGAACGGGTGGCAAACGTCACGATCGAGGTCCTTCAGCGCGAGGTCCCTTTCCTCCAGGCTGCGAGTCGCGGTGCGAACGAGGAATGGTCGGCAGCTGTAACCGAAGACATCGTCCGCTACTGGGACGCTTCGGGCCCCGTTGACTATGACGAGATCAGGGCCAAGGAGCTCTTCGGTGAGACGGCTGGCGATTGGCCAGCCTCGCCAGCATCTCTGAGCGCAAAAGCTACGCCAAACGATCCACCCAGGGCGGATCGGGAGGTGCGCGACGTCTTCGTGTCCCACGCCAGCGAGGACAAGGACGCCGTCGCGCGGCCCCTGTCAGAACGGCTGATCGCCCTCGGTCATAGCGTCTGGTTGGATGAGCAGGAGCTGGTAATCGGCGACTCGCTTAGCGAGTCGATCGATCGGGGCCTCGCGCTGTCCCGTTTTGGTGTCGTGGTGCTTAGCAAGGAGTTCTTTTCAAAGCCGTGGACAAAGCGGGAGCTCGAAGGGCTTGTTGCCCGCGAGACCGTCAACGGCGAGCGCGTCATCCTTCCCGTCTGGCACGGCGTTGTGGCGGCAGACGTCCTCGAGTTCTCGCCGCCGCTCGCCCAGCGGTACGCGGCCTCGACGGCGAGCGGGATCAACCGTGTCGCCGATCAAGTCTCGACGGCAATCAGTCGTCGTGGGCCCGGCGCGGCCCGTTTCTCCGCGTTCAGCGCACCCTTGCGCTCGCCACCAGTGTCGCCGCCGGGGGAGCTCCGGGAGATCGTGGATCGCGCGGTTAAGCCACCAGGGTCACCCGATCCCTGGAGCCTGTATTCGGGGGTGGCGCTTTTGCAGGTTGTCGCAACGGCGGTGCCTTCGGGTCTGCGCCATCCCGCCGGTGATCCGAGGCACGCGCTGGACCACGCTTCGGCGGAGGCTTCCCTGATCGCCGCGAATTGGCCGCCCGACGCGAGTCTGCTGGCGCGGGCGTTCGAGGGCGGCTGGGAGCCGATGGCGCCGCATATTTGGGGTGCGGGTCATATGAACCCCCTCCTTGAGCACCTACAAAGCCGTCCGGCTGCCGCGGCGTCCTTCTCCACTCGTGACAGTGTCCTGGCGGTCGACAGGACGTGGCCGACAGCGGTCACGGACGAACGTGGAACGCTTGCCTTCCACGCCGCGCGGGAGCCGGAGGTAGCCGCCGAGATGTTGGTCACGATGCGTCTTGCCGGTGTACTGCTCGGGGAACTCAGAGGGGCACAGGCGGTTGACGTCGCGGTGATTTTCGGCTCGGCGCCCGATACCGGCCACCTCGTTTCCTCAGAGCGTGCCGTGTCCGGCGGGCGCTTTGGTGAGCCGGAGTCGCGTATCTCCGCCGTAGCCGATGTGCCGCCGAGGTATCTCGATCACGCTCGCTTCGCTGTCGAGGACCTCCTCGACCCGTATGAGCCGGCCCGTCAGCTGCTCTCCCCATGGCTAGCGATGTTCCGCGAGACAGACCTTTTCGAGCGGCTACTGAACGGCTGACCACCCTCGTCTGGGGGCCCTATCGGAAGCCTCGCGCCTGTGCGTCGGGGCTCTGACGACACATTCGTTGCGGTCGCATCGCCCCGGCCTCGATGCTCTAGTGGACGAGTGGGCCGAGTGCGGAGCTACGTCGCCCCGGAGCAATACTCTTGTCCGAGATGAGCAATTTTGCCGCGGCATCGGTGGGTCGCGAGCTTCGCGAAGCTCGCGAGCTCGTTCGATCGGTCGAGGAGGATCCGCGCGTAGATGCGGTGGCGGTCTTCGGCTCGGTGGCTCGCGGGGAGGCTGGACCTCGTAGCGACATTGACGTCCTAATCGTCTACCGCGGGCCACTGCCCGACGACCTAGATGATGTGGTGCCGGATGAGGTCACCATGACGTTCTACACTCCGGCGCGCCTCGCGCTTCTCGGGAGCCGTAGCCAGCTCTTTGCACGCCATCTGGCCTCAGAAGCACAGGTGCTCGCGGACCCCTCGGGAGTCCTCGTTCAGGCACTCCGTAACGTGCCACGGACGCGCGCGCTTGATCTGGGGTCGCACGTGGCGGCGACAAGGCGCCGGTTCCAGGAGCTCACTACTCAGCCGCGCGGCCTTCACCGCGACCCTCATGCGTCGGCTGGCGAGCTCTACGCGTTGGCCAAGCAGGGCGCGATGATCTTCTGTGCTGGCGAGGGTCGCCCGGAGTTCAATCGCCATCGGGCGCTTCGACATGCCTATTCGGCGGGCGGCCTTTCGTGGCTCGACCGATGCAGCATTGATGCTCTCGAGCAGCAGTGGCAGGAGGGGCGCGCTAGGGCGACCGACCTGAATCCCCCCAGCGAGCTTGAGGTGGCAGCCCATGCTGTCGAGCGACTTCTCAGCGTCTTTTACACGTGAGCGCTCGCGATGTTCTCACGGAGTACCGGCCACACGTCGTTGAGTTCATTAGCGAGCTTGAGACGACGGACGACGACACCGAACGGGCGGCTCACCTAAGGCGCGTGTCGATCCTGATGAGGCTCCTCAGAACCTTTTACGAGGCTTTTCTCTGTGAGGAGTTTCAACTAGACGTTCAAGGCTTCTCGTATAAGGACAAGCGCAAGGTTTCACGCCGGCTGGTCCGAGCTGAAGGCGACAGTCCCTCTGCGAGCGAGTCTGAGGAGGCGATCGAGCTCGCGGCCCGGTTCGAGGAACTGAGCGATCTGTTTCACGGCGCGTTCGACTTCGGCTACTCAGAAGACGACGACGATTTCGTCTCGTTTCACCGAGAAGCCTTCCCCGAGTGGCTGGATGCCGTCGAGACCTGGCTTCGCTCAACCGGCGACGAAAACGATCGAGCGCTCGCGGATGCCATGGACGACCTGTGGAAACGGTACTCGAGTGCCATCGACGCGAGCTACTAGCGCGGCCGAGGCCCTCGGGCCTGACGCGGTCGAGCTCGTACGCCTTGTCGAGGCGGACTTGGCGCGCCACGAGTCCGCGATCAACGAGCATCACCGAACAGCGCTGACGATCCGTGGCCTGATGTTGACGGCCGTGGCCGCACTCGTCGCTGTCAGCTACACGAGCTTTGTTGCACTTCCAGACTATTTCGCGCTGCTAGCAGCCGTTCTCTTTTTAGGGGCGGACTACTTCTATTCGCGCCTCTATCTCGGTGTCGAACAACGGATTCCGGTGCTCGAGTCGCTCTCGGCGAGTTACCGGCGACTATTAGTTCGACCCGCTCGCACCAGAGACAGTCTGGACGACTTCAAGGGCGATCTCAGAGCGTATTCCGCGCGACCTGTCGCGCCAGACCCCCACCCACGATTGTGGCCACCGGGGCCAGTGGGACGCCTGAAGGTGTTTATTCCTGTGTACGTCGTTCTCGCGGTGTTCGCAGGCATGAGCGCTTGGTACATCGAAACACACACGAAGCCGGGGACGCTCAGCAGCAGCGCCTTGTCACGCCAGTGGTGCTGTTCCACTCTGCATTCACATCCAATGCCGTTGTGGGGGACGCGCGGCCCGTCGTCGCATAGGTAGCCGCCCGACAGCCGCTGGCCCGACGGGCGGCGGGCGGGGTCAAGGTCGGGGCGGTTCTCCCCGCGAGGGTCCAATCCACCCGAGTCGCCCAGGCGCGTTCCTAGACTGGACTGGTCATGCCCAAGCGTTCTTCAACTGTCGCGCACGCCCATCGCGAAGGAGTCGAACACATCCCGAAGGCGGTCGCCGAGCACCCGACGTACATGCGGCGGCTGAACTGGAAGTTCGGTGACAGGGTGCCGATGGACACCGTCGAGGTTGCCCGCTCGATCTCAGAGAGCCCGGACGAGGCGGTCTGGTTCATCGACAACAACGTGCTCGCCGACGACGTGGATGATGCGATCATCGAGGCGCTGCTCGAGAAGCCCGGCCGCATGGTCCTGACGCCGCTCGTGATGGCGGAGTCGCGCGACTGGCTGACGCGCCACCCGGGGCACGTGTTCGTGAAGGCCATTAAGAACGGCACCGCCAAGCCCGCGGAGTGGAAGCCGCCGGCTGTTGGCGAGCCCGGTCGCGACGTCTACGAGTACTACCTCGCGCTGCTACGCCTGCGTCGCTACAACGTCCAGGCGGCAGAGGACCGCTTTCGGCGAGAGCACGGGCGCGACCCTGACGCGGCCGACCGCGCCGCGCTGCACGCCCGGATCCAGAAGGACTTGGGCGTGCGCGGCCTCCTGTTGGCCAAGAAGGGACCCGGAGCGCTCCCCACCGATGAGGCGCTGGTCTACCTCGCCGTTCATCACGCGCTGACCACCGGCCGCCCAACGCAGATCCTGACTGCCGACGGCGACGTGGAGGAGCAGTTCGTGAAGCTGCTCTGGCTGATCAACACCCACTACAGGGGAATGCTGATCGCGAAGCGCTACGCCGCTGACTTCGCCGCCTTCCGCCCAAGGACTTTCCCCGAGCGCTTCTGGTCGAAGGGGGGCGACGCGCTCTTCGAGCGAGACGGCGCCGTCCTGATCGAGCGAGGCAACCCGAACCTCCAGCAGTACCTACCCGACGAGGCGCACTGCGTCGCCCTGAGCTGCTGGCGGATCGGGAAGTACTTCTCCGCGCAGACCTTCATGGCCGAGCAGGAGCTGACCGAGCTCTTGGAGATCAAGGACCGGACGGGCGGCCTGTCGACCGACCTGCTCCGCGGCCGCAACGTGCACCCTTGGATCGGGCTGCTGCCCCTGCCGCACGAGGACGCAATGGCCGCGGCCGTCGTGCGCGACCACCGGATGCCCCTCTCCGGCACGAACGTTCAGATGCCGAAGCTCGACGTCGCCCTCGCACAGGGGCAGTTCGAAAGCCGCATCCGGGCCGACGGCACTCTGGACGAGCGGGTCGAAATCGATAACCCGGGCGGGACGCCCATCGTGTACGGCGACCTCGTGCGCCCGAAGCCGGGCGTGCGGACCGAGCGCCGGTACCGCTCGCACTAAGCGGCCTCGGGGCCCGCTGACGCGCCGTCGGTTTCGAGCGGAAGCCCGCAACAACGACTTCGCCAAATCCATGCGCGGCTGTCACCCGTGCAGGCTCGCACACCGAGCGATCAAGGAGAACCTCTTGGGCTCTGGGCTACCTGCGGGGACGCGTTCCTGGCCGCCGCGAGGTCGTACTGCTGTCAGTGACGCTCGCCGACGGGGCGATCAGGCAGCTACTCGCGGCGACGACCGCTGTCCTGTCGTTCCAATCCTCGTTCCAATTTGAGCAATACAGGCCTAAGTCAGCCCTCGACAGCCCCAGTGTTTCCGGGCTACCCGACCCTACCCGACCCCGCTTCGGAGTTCTCATAACCCGAAGGTCGCGGGTTCGAATCCCGCCCCCGCTATTCGAGAAAGCCCTGCTGATGCGGGGCTTTCCTATTTCCGGCCCCAATGCAGCCGATCTGGCAGGACGCCTCGTTTGGCGCTTACCTTCGGGTTCCCGGCAGGTCCTCGCGGGGAGCGTCGCGTACGCCGGGGGTGTGACGCCGGTCGAAGCCGGGATCGGTGGGACCGGCGCCGGAAAGGCCCCCAGTGCTCCAAGTGCTCCTGCGGGTCGTCAAACGGACGACCAAGGTGGAACAGCCGCCTTTCCCGCCTCTTGACACATGGGGGCGAAAGTCTGGTCTCGCTGGCCTCGTGGGATGCGACCAGAGCGGCGCGTCGCGAACCTTTGGCCGGCGACCGGCATATGGGTCATACGACATGGATTCGATCAACCCCAAAACGACGCTCGACCCAATGCCGTCACGGCCGGCCGCTGTCCCGTCAGATGCGTTTCTAATAGGTCGCTCGCTTGACGCGCCTGAGCAGTTCGCCGAGATCTTTGATCGCCATTGGTCGTCGATCCACGCCTATTGCACAAGTCGGGCGGGTGCGAGCGGTGAGGATCTCGCGGCGGAGTCATTCCGGCTTGCATTCGATCACCGTGCCCGCTACGACCAGCGTGTCGAGGACGCGAGGCCGTGGCTCTACGGGATCGCCACCAACCTGTTGCGCCAGCATTTCCGCTCGACCCAGCGCCGTGAGAGGGCTGGTCGAAAAGCCGTCTCGCTAGCGGAGCTGAACAGGGTTGAGCAGCCGCTGCAGCGGCTGGAGGAGCAGGCGCTCGGACCGCGGCTGGCCCAGGCGCTCGAGAGGCTGCCTGCGCTCGACCGGGAGGCGCTGTTGCTGTTGGCGTGGGCGGAGCTCGACTATCGGGAGATCGCGCGTGCTCTTGGCATTCCCGTCGGGACCGTCCGGTCGAGGATTCATCGCGCCCGAGCACGCGTGCGCGCCCACATCACATCCAACCCCAAAGGAGAGCTGAGAGATGCTTCAGCAATCTGAGCTTGATTGGCTCACCGCCGAGAGGCCGGAGCCGGTTGACCTTGACCCCGCCACCACCGACCGCGTCCGTGCTGAGTTTCTCAGCTACACGACACGCGACCGCGCCCGCCGCGGGCATGTGCTCGCGCGACCGCCTCGCCGCGGGGTGCGTCGCACCGCGTTTGCGGGGGCAATCGTGGCCGCCGCTTTCGGCGTGCTGCTTGTCGCTGGTGTGGGTGGCGGTGAGCGGCACACCGGGAATCTCGGCGGGCTTGGGGTGCAGAGCGCGTCCGCCGCGCCACTCGTCCGCCTCTCCGCGAAGCTGGCGGACGCCCCGGCGCCGACCGGGGACGCGACGCTTGTGATTCGGCAGCAAATCAACCAGGCCGCCACTGAGAGCATCGCCGAACTGTTCGCCGATGACGGCAAGTTCTATGCGACACCCACGGCCGCTGAACTACCCAGGGCAATCAACGCAAACGAAACCCTCGAAGGCTCGGATGCCGAGGTGCGTGACATCGCAGCCGCCAAGGCAGCCCTGGGCGGACCAATCGCCGTCGTGCGTCACGAGATGTCGATCGCGAATTTGCAGCCCGGCATCACGCCGAAAACCGTCGAACCGGGCGGGGCGGACCTGGCCAAGCGCGAAAAGGCCAGGCACACGCCGGGCTATTCACCACTGTCGGCACTGGACATCGAAAACCATGAAATTTGGAACAACTCGATGGACGCCCTCGTGGCCGGCGCCGGGGACCCCCAAGTACGGGCAGGTGTCCTGGCACTGCTCGCCACCATCCCGCGGATCACAATCACCCAAAGCAAGTTTGAAGGGCAGCCCACGATGGTGATCGACTACGTCAACCCTCGGGAGTACCCCAACGAAGCCGTCTACCACGAACAGCTGATCATCAGTGCGAGCACCGGAGTACCGGTCGAGTTTCTCGGCGGTAATCCCGGCCAAACGCCCGACGCCATCGTGCACTACAAGATCTCACGGGTCACGCTCTCCTCGGTGGCCCATGGGAGCAAGGCCGGCAACTGAGCCAGTGAGCTTTACGCCGCGGGGCTACGAGGTCCCGCGGCGCCCAGCCTGTCGCGCGGGGAACACAAAGATCCATCGGGTACGTACCAATTTGAGCGAAGCCGGGGCAATTTGAGGGAACTTCATTTCGCTCTAGCAAGCCATATATGGCCAACAAGGCCCACGTCCCCTCAGCTCGCAACCCGAAGGGTGGCGGGTTCGAATCCCGCCCCGCTATTCAAGAAGGCCCTGCTGATGCGTGGCTTTTGGCTTTGGGCGCCACGGCCGAGTTCACTTGGGAGACGTGGCCTGCAGGCCCGGGTCGAGATCGGCGAGCTGACGGTCAAGGGCCGGGTGCCCATCGCCCGAGTTTCCAGGTCGGACGCACCTTCGAGGATGCCATCCTCCGCCACTTCATCGACCCGCTCGACGAGGAGGACACCGCCGCCATCGTTCGGATCTGGGGCAAGCTCAGGGCCCGCCCAAGCGCAAGAGCTCGCGACGGCAGAGCAGCTTCAGGTGATAAAGCGGTGGATAGCCTCGTTGGCGTGGTCTTGGAATGACGGGTTGGCCAGGTCGGGAAATATGTCTGCTTGGTCGACCACTGGCCCCTTGAGGACTTCACCCCTGCTGGCGTAGAACACGCCGCTGGACAGGGTCGGGTCGGTGAGGCCGTCGACCAGTCGCTTCGCGCCCACGTCAAGCTTGTGGGCGATGCCGAGGCGGGGCATGACGTACTTGGCCGCTATGCGCAGAGGCAAAGCAAGGTCATTGGGTGCTTGGGTGCCGGTGGTGTTGCCGGGGCTCACGGAGATGAATCGGCGGTCGGGGTAGTGGCGGGCCAGGTAGGCCATCCATAGGATGCCGATCAGCTTGGCCTGCCCGTAGGCCAAATTGATGTCAGGTTTGCCGCCGGCGAAATAGCTGCCGTCAATGACAGTGGCGAGCTCGTCGGCAGAGTTTGAGTCGAACGACGGCCGCTTGAACCCCATTCTCGGGATTCCCCTGGCTGCCTCGCTCCCGGCGAAGACCGCCACCTCGCCGAGCCGGTCCTCGGCCAGCAGCGTCTCGAGGAGGACAACGTGGCCCAGAACGTTCTGCGCGAACATGTAGGTCGCCCCGTCGGCGGTCAACTTTATTGGGGTCTTGCCGCCCATTCCGCCGGCGTTCATGACCACCGCGTCGAGCGATCCGTCAATGTCCGCCAGGCCGGCGCGGACCGAGCCCGGTTCGGCGACGTCCATGAGAACGATGTCGAAGATGGACCGGCCGGTTTCCGCTTCGAGATCGGCCTTTGCCGCTGTCGCCCGGTCTTGGTTGCGGCACGCCAGGTAGATGCGGGCGGTCTCGGGACGTGATGCCAGTTGCCTGGCTATGTCCTTGCCGATCCCGACGTTGGCGCCGGTGATCAGCACGGTCTTTTCCGCGGTGGTTTGCATTTGAGTGATTCACTCCTTAGGTACAGGCATGGTCATTGGTGGCCCGGGGTGGGGCGGTGTCGACTTTGCTCTCAGACGGCGAGGCGGCCGCCGTCGACGGGGATGATCGCCCCGTTGATGTAGCCGGCAGCCGGGGTCGCAAGGAACGTGATGACGTCGGACAGCTCGTGGACGTCGGCGACGCGGCCGAGAGGAATCGTCTTGGCGAACTCTTCGGCCATTGCCAATTTGGGCTCCAACGACGGAGTCATCGTCGGACCGGGAGCGACCGCGTTGACTCGGACGTTCTGCGGCCCGAATTCGGCAGCCCAAGCCTTGGTGAGCAGCTCGATGGCCGCACGCGACGCGCCGTAGGCACCCAAGCCTGGCTGGCCGTAGCTCGCGACCATGGTTGAGACGTTGATGATCGACCCACCGCCGCGCGCGGCGATCTTCGGGGCGAGCGCGGCGACCAGGAAGAACGGCGCCTTGACGTTGATCTGGAACAGCCCGTCGAATGCCGCCTCGTCGGTGTCAACCGTCGGGCCCATCGCCGCAACGCCTGCGAGGTTGACGAGGACATCAATCTCGCCTGCTGCTTCGGCGACCCGCGCCACCTCGGACATCTCCAAGAAATCAGCGGCGATGAACTGCGCGTCGTGCCCCCTCGCCCGGATCTCCTCCACCGTGCTCGCGCCGCGGGTCTCGTCGCGGCCGGTGATGATCACCGACGCGGCCTTCTCGGCCATCGCCAGTGCGGTGGCGGAACCCATCCCGGATGTGCCGCCGGTGATAAGGGCGGTCTTGCCTTGGAGTGACATGTATCGCGTTCTCCCCTTTGAGTGGTTGTCGCGATCCTTGAAATGGATCGTACGTTCCACTCTAGCGCAGAATGGATGGCGCGTTCCATTCTGTTGGTAGAATCTGCGGGATGAACACCACTAGCCCCTCCTCTCGCCCGTTGACGCGCAAGGGTCAGGAAACCCGTCAGCGGGTCGTCGACGCGGCGGCCGATTTGATCTTCCGGCAGGGCGTCGCGCACACGACGATCGAGGACGTACGCGCGGCGGCGGACGTCTCAAGCTCCCAGCTCTACCACTACTTCGAGGACAAGACGGCTTTAGTCTGGGCCGTGGTCGACCACCAGGCCGACACAATGGTGGGCGGGCAGGAGATGTTCGACTTCAGCACGCTGGATGGCCTGCGAGCGTGGCGTGACTTCGTGATCGCGGCCCAGCGCGAGCACCACTGCATCGGCGGCTGCCCAATCGGCTCTCTGGGAGGCGAGCTGGCCGAGGCCGATCCCGACGCAAGAGCCCACGTCGTCGAGGGCTTCAAACGATGGGAAGCCACGATCCAGAGCGGTCTACGCGAGATGCATGCACGAGGCGAGCTCAAGCCTGACACCGACCCCGACACCCTCGCCCTTGCGCTGCTCGCCGCCCTGCAGGGCGGCCTGCTCCTCACGAAGATCAAACGCGACACCAAGCCACTAGAGGCCGCGCTTGACGCGATGCTCGACCTCATCGCTCGACTCGGAGGCAACCGCTAAGCCCGCGCGGGAGCGCCGCCACTGCCGCTCACCCGCCGAGTCGCCCCAAAACCCTCATCGACGATCTCGACGGGGCGCTGGGCGAGCTCGCTCGCTCGCTCAAACGTTCAGGCCGGATAGTGCTCGGCGTCGGCGATCCGCAGGCAATGGAAGGTATGTGAGCAACGCCGCGTGGGCGCTGGGCGCGTCAGTTCGCACTTGCTTGTGGCGGCCCTCCCGGAGTAGTGACAGCGCGCGATGGCGGGCCCGGCCGGCCGCCAGTAGTCGCGCGGTGCTCTTAGCCTGAGACCTTCACTGCTGGCCTCGCGGTAGATGATCATTCATGCCCTCGCTCGGTGTCACGGGTTGCTTGTCGTGCGACAGGCCTGCCGGGGATGTAGCGCGGACGGATCGTGGGGTCGAGCAGATCTATCAGTGCCTGCATCTCGGCGCACAGCGTGGTGAAGCGATCCTTGCCGAGTGCGTCGCTCCAGCTTGCCTCGATCTGCGCGATCAGACGTCGTCCCTCGTTCATCGCGTGCCATCCGCTGTCTGTGAGGCAGACCAGCTTTGCGCGCCCGTCCCGAGGATCGGGCCGGCGTTCGACGTAGCCAAGCTGCTCGAGGCTGTCGACGAGCTCGGCCATTGCCGACAGGGACATGTCCGCCCACCCGGCGAGGTCTGTCAGGCGGCTGCCATCGGCCTTGATCACCCCAAATACCTGAAGGTGAGCCGGGCGGATGCCCTCGACTCCAGGGGAGTCCTCGCCGCGCTCAGCCAGCTGGCTTCGGAACAGCCGCAGCAGGTTGCCGAGCAGTTGCCCAACGGGGAGCCGCTCGACCGGAGGTTGTGCGGGCATCGTGCGAATGCTACGGTACCAGGAGCTTCGGTATCCGTAGTATTATCGTTTGGGGGGCAATGGCACGGCAAGGGCAGCAGATCTCAAATCCCCGCACGGGACAGGTGATGACCTTCGTCGACATGAGCGAGGACCTGTTGCGGATCGACACGGTCAACCCCGTCACGGACGAGCGCGAGCCGTTGCACGTTCATCCTCGTCAGGAGAGCGGCATGGAGCTGATCTCGGGCTCGCTCGTCTTCGAGGTCGACGGTGTCCAGCGGAAAATGGCGCCCGGCGACTCCATCTCGGTCCCGGCCAACGTTCCGCACAGGTTTTGGAACGACGGCGAGGAGGACGCGCACTCGATCGGCTACTTCCGTCCGGCGCTTGCAACCGCCGAGTTCTTCGAAACGCTATTTGCTTTGGCCGCCACCGACAGGCTGGATGCGAAGGGGATGCCTCGTCTGCTGCAGCTCGCGGTGATGGTCCCGGAGTTCGAGAGGGAGATACGGCCTCTCAGTCCGCCCTGGCCGCTCCTGCGGGCCGCTGCCCTTCTCCTCGGCCCGCTCGCGCGGGTGCGTGGCTACCGGGCTCGGCTCCCTGCCTAGTTCGTGTCCATGTCGATCGCGGCCCCGGAGGTGTTTGGGGTAACGCTGATGGCGGCTGCGGATGCAGCCCGGGGCGTGTGTTCAAAACCCGCCCACATCTGGTGTCCACCCCCAGACACGAAACACGGGTTCACGCGCTGCGGTACGGCCGAAAGAACTCACGCAGCTCGGTCGCGTAGAGCTCTGGGTCTTCGACCGGCGCGAAGTGCCCGCCGCGTTCGGGGCGGCTGACCCGCGCGAGGTCGGTGGTGGTGCGCGCAAGCCACGCGTCCGGCGCCGGCGGCTCGATATCGGCCGGGAAGAGCGTGTAGCCGGTGGGCACGGTGATGGTCCGGGAGAGCTCCGTGTCGGGTATGGCGGCGTTTGCCTTGTACATGCGCATCGAGGAGCCGATCGTGCCGGTGAGCCAGTAGATGGTGAGGTTGGTGAGGACTGCGTCGCGATCGATCAGGCTCGTTCCGTCGGGCCCGCAATCACTCCAGGCGCGTAGCTTCTCGACAATCCAGGCGGCGAGGCCGGCCGGCGAGTCGGTGAGGCCAACCGCGGCAGTCTGCGGCTTGGTTGATTGCAATGCCCCGTACGCCCCCTCCTCGTGCTCCCATCGATCGAGTCGCCCCAGCCAGACCTGCTCCTCTTCGGTGACGGCCGACCGGTCGACGCTGGTTGTGAAGACGGCGTCCGTCAGGTGCACCGCGTCGATCCGCTCTGGGTAGTCGAGGGCCAGCCAGCAGACGACATCGCTGCCGATATCGCCTCCGGCAGCCGCGAAGCGCGAATAGCCGAGCCGGTCCATCAGCTGCGCCCAGAGCCCCGCCACCGCGATCGTGTCGAGCGTCTGCGGCGGCCGGTCGGAGTAGCCGAATCCGGGCATGTCGGGCACAACGACGTCAAAGGCATCTTCCGGGTCACCGCCGTGCGCACCCGGGTCCACCAGTAGCGACACTACTTCCGAGTAACGCCAGAACGAGTCGGGCCAGCCGTGCGCCAGTAGGAGTGGCATCGCAGGCGGAGAATCCGCGCTGGCGCGGGCGTGAATGAAGTGGACGCCGAGGCCGTCGATTGCGGTGCGGAACCGGGGCAACCGGTTCAGGCGCTCCTCCTCCGCTCGCCAGTCAAAGCCGTCGGCCCAGTATGCGACGAGCTTGCGCAGGTCATCGACGTCGATGCCGGCCGACCACCCGGCGCCCGCGGGCGCATCCGGCCACTCCGTCGCCAGGAGCCGTCGCCGCAGATCCTCGAGGACGGCCGAATCGGCGCGCGGCGCAAATGGAATGACGGCGTCTGGATCAGCCATTGCCCGACGATATCTACCCGCCTCGGCGCGCAGGCGAGCAAGAGCAGGGTCCACAAACCGGTCTTGGATCTGGGGAAGCCGCGGGATCGCCTGGAGCGAGACCAGCGATCAAGCCTGGCAGCTCAACATACGGGACACTGCGCGCCGTGTTCATAGTTGCGGCAGTGGTGATCGCGGCGACGGCCGCCGGGGTGGCACTCGAGCACAGGAGCGCCGGCGCGACGCGGCTGGCCGCGGCGTGCATGAACGCGATGCTCTACGTGCTGGTCCCGTTCGTCGCCTTCACGTCATTTGCGCACCTTCATCTCTCTCTGGACGCCGGGGCCGGGCTCGTACTCGCCTATGTGGGGCTGGGTCTGGCCGGCACACTTGCCTATGTCGCGGGTCGTTGGCTGCGGCTGCCCCGGCCGTCCGTCGGGGCGCTCGTGTGCGTCGTGCTGCTGGTCAACACCGGCTACCTCGGGCTGCCGATGTCGCTTGCGGTGCTCGGCAGCTCACATCTCGACCAGGCCGTCGCCTACGACCAGGTAGTGAGTGGTCCGATGGTGTTCACGGCCGGGTTCGCAGTCGGCGCGGTGTTCGGAGCGCGCCACGAGCACCTCGGGACGCGGCGCCGGGTGGCGGTGTTCACCCGCAACCCGCCGCTGATTGCCGCCCTTGCCGGCCTGCTCGTCCCGCCCGGGCTCGTCCCACACGTGCTGATCGACGTGCGGCGGATCGTCGTCGACGCCCTGCTCGTGATCGGCTTCCTGGTGGTCGGGATCTCACTCTCGGCGGAGCGCCGCGAAGACGAGGCGCCGCTGCTCGAGCGGCCCGATCGGCGGATCGGTGTTGCGCTGGTGCTGCGGTTCACCGTGAACGCGGCCCTGCTCTCTCTTGCCTCGTTCGCGGGGCTTACGATCCCGAGCGCCTACCTGCTGCAGGCGGCCATGCCCTCGGGCGTCAACGCGCTGCTGGTCGGCCACGCTTTTGGGCTCGATCAGCGGCTGATCGCGACGGCGATCGTGTGGAGCACGTCCGCCGTGTTGCTCGTCGGGGTGATCGCCACAGCGCTATAAGCGGGCGCCAGAGGCGTCAGGGGTGATCCACGCCGCCGCTGGCGGCGCGCGAGCAACAGCCCCCACGCCCAGCTGCCATCACGGGGTCCCAGCAGCTCGCGGTGCCGGGATCTCGTCGGGCAGGTCGCGAGTGGGGGCTGCTTGCCAGGGGAACCCCCGACGAGCGTGGCGCAGTCGGTAGTGAACGTCGCCGTGAGCGTTCATGCCGTACCAGGCGATGCCCTTCGTGACGATTGTTGTCATGTCGGGTATCCATCGGCGTGCGCGGAGCTCGTCCAGCGGTCGCGGCTGGGCGATCTCGACCTCAGCGCTGACGTGGCCCTCGCCGTCCTCCTCAGACAGTCGCGCAAGGACGGTTCCGTCGCGGTCGCAGATCTGCGACTCGCCGATCATGCTCGTCGGCCATGGGAGCCCGGGTCCGAGGGGCGTATCGCTGACGATAGGACCGACGTGAGCGGCGTGAGCGACGGGGGCGCCCACCAGCCGGGCGACCTGCCCAGGTAGAGCTGCCTGCTGACGCTTCCACCGTGCGTGCTCGCGGGCGAACCAGCTGCCAAGCGGGCCCGGCCAGTTGGTCGGCATCGACGGCCAGCACATCCCGCCGAGCACGAGTTGAGCGCCGCCCGCGCGCACTCGGCGCGCGGTGTCGTAGCGGGCCCACTCCCACCCTGACATGAGTCCTACAGTGGCCCCCAGCGTCGCCGATCGAACGACGCCATCATCGTCGCCGCCCCGGTAATAGTTGTGCTCCCACGCCGTGGGCGTGTCCTTGTCGTGGAGGTGCGCGGCGCCGTCTGGCTCGGCAAGAACGTAGGTGCCATATGTGTGCGCGCCTCGGACCGCCAGAAAGCCGCCGCCGACGACGCACCCGAACTCCCGCGCGAGGCGCATAAGCAACTGAAAGGCAGGCCCATCGACGGGTAGCGGCGTGGTGCGGAGAACCTTCGCATATACGTTTGGCGAGGTCACGGCCTCAGGCAGCAGAATTGCGTCAGCGTGGTGCTCGCGGTGCGCGTCGCGGGCGAGGTCCTCGACCCGCCTCAGGTTGCCGTCGACGTCGCCAAGGGTCAAGGCCGGCTGGATGACCGCGAGTCGCGTCATGACAGTCCTTCCTCAGTGCGGTTCTCCAGGCCGCCCATGTGGCTCATCGAGGAGCGGGCCCGACGGTGAAGCAGCGCGAGCTTGCCGGACCCCAGCAGGTAGCGGTGAAGCGGCTCGTGATGGGCGAGGTACAGCCGGCTGCGGCGCAGCCAGAAAGGCAGGTAGCGGTTGCATCTGATCATGTTCTGCGCACTGGCGAGCAAGCTGATGGGGAGATCCTCCTTGAGCTCTGGATGTGGCACTGCGACGCAGATTCGGTTGCGTCGCTCGTCCGTCATGTTGAGCAGCTCCAGATGCGCGATCAGCGCGGCGCTGAACGTTTGTTGGCACATGAATACCGGCTGCAGAGTGACGAGGCGCTCGGAGAACAACGGGCGCGGTGCCAGCTTCGCCAGGCCGTTCGCCGTGCAGTCCACGACGAGTGTGTCATCGGGGACGTCGATCGCGCCGGTCTCGAGGTGGACGCGGCCAGCGCCCAAGCGTGTCACGCGGCCCATCCGAACCACGTTCTCGATGGTTCGGAGCTGGGCGAGCTCGGAACGCTCAACGGTTGCGCAGCGCCACTTCGTTGGGAGCAGGTCCGAGTCGATTCGGCACACGATGCCTGCGCGCTCGAGCTGCAGGTAGACCTCGTCGACGGTCCTGGCGTTGGCGACGCTCTCCACGAGGGCAACGATCGTCTCAAGAGCGCTGCCGGGCTGGACAGTCGCCCGATCCCACAGCCATGCGTCATTCGGGACGATCCACTGGATGCGATCGGCTGGCGCGCCTCGGTCGAGGAGGAAGAGGATCGAGTCGATTGCGGTCTTGCCCGCTCCAGCGATGACATAGCGGTCGTGTGACCTTTTGACCGCTGCCAGGCCGTTGGGCGGTATTACACTCACACCGTCCTCGACGGCGTAGCGGGGCGGGGAAACCGAAGGCACCTGCACCTGCATATAGGTGCTGTCGACGATCCGCCGGCGCGCGGTGACGGTGGTGATGTGGCCTGGATCGAACGTGGATACCACGCGGCCGTCTCCCTGATGCTCGCTCATGGCGAGAAAGCGGACGCGGCCGGTCGCGAGAAAGCCGTCCATCGCGTTCCTGTAATAGGCAAGGATCTCGGGAGCCGACGTCAGGTCACTCGCCCCTTTCCCCAGGCTCGCCGAGTTGAGACCGTAGAACGCTGCCGGCTGATGCAGCCTCACGAACGGATAGGCGTCGTTCCAGTGGCCACCAGGATTCGGTCGGCGGTCGACCATCACCAGGCGGGCCGAAGGATCCTCGGCAACGATGACATCGGCGAAAGCCATCCCCATGGCCCCAGCTCCAAGGATGAGGTAGTCGGCCTCCAGCCGATCGGTCCTGGCAGGGATTCCGTCAGGTGCCGCGCCCCACCCCCGCAGCGGCGTCGTCTCGCTCATCTCTGCCTCCGAATTCTCCCCCGCCCATGAGAGGGCCGAGCGGGTGCACACGTTACTCCCCAGCGGTCAGCTCGCCCTCGGATGCCCCTGCGGCTCCCAGGTGAGCTCATCCGCATGGATGAGTCCCGCGCGGTGCGCGACGGCGGCTGCCTGGGTTCGAGTCTTGACGCCGAGCTTGGTGAGGATGCGCGACACATGGACACTGGCAGTCTTCTCCGCCATGAACAGCCGCTCGCCGATCTCGCGGTTCGTTTGCCCCTGCTCGACTAGCAGCAGCACTTCGAGCTCGCGGCGCGTCAGACCGAAGGGATCGTCCGGGGCCTTCGACCTGGCTCTCTCGGTGGCGGGCCGGGGGAGCCTTGCCCGCGCCGCCAAGCCGTCGAGCTCCTCGACCAGCCAGCGGGCACCGAGTCGCTCCGCGGCGGTGCGTGCGCCGGCCACAACGTCGGCCGCTGAAGCGCGATCGCCGCGCCCGATGTGTGCCTCGGCCTCCCGAAGACGCAACCGCGCCGCCAGGTAGGGACGGTCGATTGCTTCCCACGCGAGCGCCGCGTTCGCCCATGCCTCCGGTGTGTCGGTCCCGAGCATGCGCTGGTTCTCGGCCTCCGCCGTGACCAGCCACACAGCCTCGACGGGGCCCGAGGTCTCGGCGCCGGCCTGCACTCGAGCCAGGTGAATCTCCCCCCGCAGCGTCGCGTCGCGCAGGGCGTCATCTTCGCCGCGGTCTCGCGCCCGCTGAGCGATCTGGGCCTCGACGGCGAGCCCGGCGGCGCCGATTGCCGTCACCCGCCTGGCGTCGTCGGTGCAGGTCTCGATTCGGTCCAACGCAAGTTCCAGTGCATCACGCGCCGCCTCAAGCGAACCGGCGCGCCGCTCGAGCTCCGCCCGCGCGAGGCCGTAGGCGGCAAGGAACTGCGGCTCGATGGTTCGATCGACCAGTGGCGCTATCCGCTCGAGGGCGAGCCCAGCCCGCTCGGTCTCGCCGATGCCCAGCGCCAGCTCGGCCCGGCGCAGGCCGATGTTGATCAGCCAACGGCCTTCAAGCGCGTGGAGCTCCTCGTCGAGGCTGTCGCACGCGAGGCTCCAGTCTCCGCTCGCAAACGCGCACTCGGCCACGGTCGCAGCCAGCCACACGCGGCTGCCTCTCAGGTTCGGTGGCACACGTTTAACGCCCTCGAGAGCGACGGCGAGCGCTCCGTGCGTGTCCCCGGTCGACAGCAGGACATCCGAGAGATTGGTGTGGGCATATGCCTCGCCGGTCGAGTCACGGCTGTCCTGGGCCAGCTCCAGCGCGGCTCGCAGCGCCTCAACGCCGGGGAAGATCTCGCCGCTTCCCGACAGTGCCATCCCCAGAGTGTTCAGGACCTGGGTCTCCAGTCGCGGTCCGGCGTTGCTGGCGCGCACGAGCGCGAGGGCCTCCTCGGCCGCCGGCACCGCCTCCCCGTAGCGGCCCCTGAGCAGCGTGATGCGCGCGAGCCACGCGAGCGCGCTTGCGCGCTCTGCGGGTGCCTCCTGTCCAGCTAGAGCCCCCAGTGAGCCCCGCGCGGCGGCGAGTGCCTCGTCGCCCTTGGCAAGACCCCACTGCGCCCGTGAAAGGAGCTCGAGGGCGATCGCCGCTCGTACCGGCTCCGTGTCCTCGTCGAGCTCCTCGAGGGCCGACTGCAACATGGCCTCCGCGCGGGCTCGCCGTTCGTCGTAATCGTGCTCGGCGGCTGCGCGCAGCAGCAGCTCCACATGGTCGATGCCGGCCACGGCCTCGGCGTCGGGCACGTGCGCCCATCCCTGCAGCGCCCGCTCAAGCAGCTCGGCGGCCTCGCCATGGGCGTGAATGTTGGAGGCGGCGCCGGCCGCCGCGATCGATGTCCGGAGCGCGAGCGGCTGATCGCCCGCGGCCCTTGCGTGAGCGGCGATCTGCGCGGCGACGGCAGCGTCGTCATGCTCGTTGCCGGTTGACCGTTGTTGAAGGACGGCAGCGACCCCGAGATGGAGGCTGGCGCGCTCCCCCGGCAGCAGGTCCTCGTACGCGACCTCGCCGAGCAGAGCGTGACGAAAGGCGAAGACCCCCAGAGCGTCTGCGGCGATCACGTTCGCGTCGATGGTCTCCCGCAGCGCCGCGTTCAGTTGCGCCGCATTGAGACCGCTCGCAGCGGTGAGAAGCTCTTCGTCGGCATGGCGCGCCACGGCGAGCACGCGCAGCGTCTGCTGCGCCTCAGACGAGAGACGGTCGAACCTGAGCAGGAAAGCATCACGAAGGGACTGCGGCGCTGCGCCGCGTCCGTCGAGCCCTGCCGCCAGCAGCTCCTCGGTGTAGAGCGGGTTGCCCTGGGCGCGCTCAAACAGGCGCGCGGAGATCTCCGTGCTCGGCGCCGCTCCGAGGATGTCGGTGAGCGCCTCCTCCAGCTCGGTCCGACCCCACGGCGACAGCGAGAGCCGCCGGAGGCGCTCCCCGTGTTCGAGCTCCCTGAGAAGCGGGAGGAGCGGGTGCCGGCGGTGCAGCTCATCATCGCGATAGCTGAATAGGAACAGCACCCGCTCGCGCCGAAGGCTGCGGCAAAGGAACGCCGTAAAGGTGCGGGTTGAGCGGTCCGCCCAATGCAGATCCTCGATCACGAGCACGACGGGTCGCTGCTCGCCAAGCCTCTCCAACAACTCCAGCAGGGCCTCGAACAGGCGCAGCTGAGCGAACTCGTCGTCGCGGTCCTCGCTCGTGCCGTCACCGAGGCTGGGCAGCAGCGCTCCCAACGCGGCGCGCGCTTCGACACTGAGTGAATCGAAGACGGGGTCCGCGCAACGCACAATGTCTCGCAGTGCGCCAACAAGCGGAGCGTAGGGGAGTTCGCCCTCGCTGAGATCCACGCACTCTCCGTGCAGTATGCGGGCGTCGGGGACGATGCTGTCCTCGAACTCGGCGATGAGACGCGTCTTACCCACGCCGGACTCGCCGCTCAGCGCGATCACCGACGGGCGACCGTCAGCCGCTTCGCGCAACGCCGCCTCACATTCCGCGAGCTCCCCAGCTCGGCCGATCAGCCGGCTGCTTGTTACGCGCGTTCCCACGCGACCAGTATCGCTCCGCGAGCCGCCCCTTGAGACCTCGGCCAGCGGGGCGCTCATGACTCCGCGCTCGCTCCGTTGCGCGACGCAACTCCGCGCTCTTCAGTTTCTGCGCCTCGAGGAGCAGTATCACCGAACCATTCATCTTTCGCCTCCTGTCTGCTTTCCATGAACAGCAGCTTGACCCAGACAGGCGTTTGTCACATCGGGTGTTCGCAGTCGATGGCCCACGCTGAGGCCTTAGTTGTGCGCGTCCCCCCCTTACTGTGCGAGGTGTCCTGCTCGATCATCGAAACAGCTCGCCCAGGGGGGTCTTGAGCTCGGCGAGCCGCGACGGGTCGAACACTGCCGTGATCGATCCGTGGCTCCCCTCGGCGGCTGAAGCTACGCTCACAGGCACGTCTACGACGAGCCAGCCATGAACGCTCACCGGATTGAGGACATTGACCGCGCCGTTGAGGCGATTCTCGAGCTCCTCGAGCTCAGAGCGAGCGGCACGACGATTTGTCCCTCTGAGGCGGCACGTCTTCTCGCGACCGACGGAGACTTTCGCCCCCATATGGCCGTCGTGCGCGACGCCGCGCGAATTCTTGTGGCAGATGGGCGCGTCGAGGTGCTTCAGAAAGGCGACGTGATCGATCTCGATGGTGCGCGGGGGCCGATACGCCTTCGGATGGTCCGGTCTGCGGGCGGGCGCGAAGAACGCTGACGGGAACCCGGAGGTCTGCCCGGGTTCCTCCTAGACCGAATGCTGCTGACCGCACGACGAGGGTAGGGGCTGCCCGTGTCCGTCTCCAGGCTGGGTCGCGTTCACTGTCGCCTAGCCCGTTCGACCCGCTCCGGCGTCGCTAAACGGTGCCTTTCCGCGCCTGGCGCCAGAGATCGATGCTGCCGTCGCTGGTGAGGTGCTGGTCGATCCTCGCCAGCTCCTCATCCGAAACCGAGAGGTTCTCGAGGGCGGCGACGTTCTGCTCGAGCTGCTCCACAGAGGAGGCGCCGATGACGAGCGAGGTCACGCGCTGGTCCCGGAGCGCCCAGGCAAGTGCCATCTGTGCGAGGGTCTGGCCGCGGCGGGCGGCGATCTCGTTCAACCCCCGCAGCCGGTCGATCATCTCGTCGCTGAGCCACGACTTGTCGAATTCGGGGTCCCGTGCCGCGCGGGAGTCTGCGGGCACGCCATCCAGGTAGCGGTCGGTGAGCAGCCCCTGCGCCAGGGCGGTGAAGCCGATCACCCCTATCCCCAGCTCGGCGGCCGCGTCGAGCAGACCGTCAGTCTCGATCCAACGGTTGAGCATCGAGTATGACGGCTGGTGGATCAGCAGGGGAGTGCCGAGGTCACGCAGGATGTCAGCCGCCTGCCGCGTCCGATCCGCGTCGTAGGAGGAGATGCCGACGTAGAGCGCCTTGCCCTGGCGCACGGCGGTGTCGAGCGCGCCCATCGTCTCCTCCAGCGGCGTCGAGGCGTCGAGCCGGTGCGAGTAGAAGATGTCGACGTAATCGAGGCCCATCCGCGCCAGAGACTGGTCAAGCGAGGCGAGCACGTACTTCCGGGAGCCTCCGCCCTGTCCGTAGGGGCCGGGCCACATGTCCCAGCCGGCCTTGGTCGAGATCACCATCTCATCGCGGTAGGGCCCGAGATCCTCTCGCATCAGCCGTCCGAAATTGATCTCCGCCGACCCGTATGGAGGCCCGTAATTGTTTGCCAGGTCATGATGGGTGATGCCCAGGTCAAAGGCGCGCCGCGAGATGGCGCGCTGGACCTCGAATGGGCGGTCGTCGCCAAAGTTGTGCCAGTAGCCCAATGAAAGGACGGGAAGATCGAGGCCCCAACGCCCCGTCCGCCGGTAGCGCATCTTTCCTTCATAACGATCGGGAGAGGCAATGTAGGTCATCGATGTTCCATCTCCGTCCCTCGATCCTACCTCGGCCACGCGCGCCGTTCCGATCGCTGACCGAGAGGGCTCCAAAGGGTTCACAGCGATCCCACGCCATCGGAGCAGAATCGGGCGGGGCATCCTCCTTGGTCTGTTACATCAGCGGCACACCCGCGAGAAAGGAGCAAGCGATGGCAGGCGGAGTCTCATTCTTCGAGCTCGGGGTCGCAGACCCCTCGAAGGCTCGTGAGTTCTACGGCGAGCTTTTCGGCTGGACGATGGAGGCGACCCCATCGGGTGAGAATCACGGGTTTCAGATCGAGACCGAGAATCTTCGGGGTGGTCTTCACGGAGGCGACCAGGGCGCCGGTCCCTACCTGTTCTTCGAGGTCGAGGATGCCGAGAGGAGTGCTGAGCGCGTGAGGCAGCTCGGTGGCGAGGCCGAATTCAACGAGCATTCCGGTCCGGGTCCGTCAGGGACCTTCGTGTTCTGCCGAGACAACCAGGGTTCGTCCTTCGGATTGCATCAGCCGGCCTCCTAAGGCGACTCGCGTCGCAACGTTCCGCAGCCGGTGGAGTCCTCGGAGCGGCCTGCCGCGACCCAGTCGTCGTTGCCATCGGCCGATGCGACGTGGCCGTCGAGCGACATGGACACCTTCAGAACGAGCTTAGGCGGGCGCTGAGTAGGATCAGTGCCAGCATGGAGTTGCGCACCAGTGGTATTCGGCAGCCGAGTATCTGGGCGAGCGTCGTGAGCGACGAGGCGCCGGCGTTGCGCGACTGGCTGATCGGTCTCGGCTTCAGGGAGGACCTGATGATCCCCGGGGAGGGGGAGGAGCTGATCCACCACTGTCAGCTGGACTGGCCCGAGGGCGGCCGGGTGTTGCTGTCCAGCACCGGCGAGCGCAGCACGCCCTGCCGCCCGGGAACGAGCTCGCTGCATGTCGTCACCGCCGACCCTGACGCTGTGATGGAGCGGGCGGTCAGTGCCGGGGCCACAATCGTGCACCCGCTCGTGGACCAGACCGACTATCCGTCACGCGATTTCACGGTGGCAGACCCCGACGGCAACCACTGGACGTTCGCGTCTTTCGCCGGCTAGGCACCTCGCTCACCCCCGGGGCACGCCCGGCGCATTCCTCGGCGAGAGCTGACAACCGTCCGCAGGCTGACCTGGAGGCAAGACGCGACCGCGCCAGGGAGCGGGAGTGCTTTCATGGTGCGGGTCCGCGGCGCCCCCGAGCCAACGAAGGAGGTCTTGATGGCCGAGCCAGGCAGTGATCGAGCACGTTGGCTGGCGCTCTACGTGCTCTGCGCCGGCGCTCTGATGATCGTTATCGACGCGACGATCGTCAACGTCGCGCTGCCCACGATCCAAAAGGACCTCCATTTCTCCCAGAGCAACCTCGCCTGGATAGTCAACGCCTACCTGATTGCCTTCGGCGGGCTGCTGCTGCTGGCGGGGCGGGTGGGTGACCTGGTCGGCCAGCGACGGGTCTTTCTCATCGGACTGACGGTGTTCACGCTCGCCTCGCTGGTCTGTGCGCTGTCCCAGAGCCAGGGCTTGTTGATCGGCGCGCGCTTCATCCAGGGGATCGGCGGAGCGCTCTCCTCGGCGGTCGTCCTCGGCATGATCGTGACGTTGTTCCCCGAGCCCCGCGAGCAGGCCAAGGCGATCGGTATCTACGGCTTCATCGCCTCGGCCGGGGGTTCCATCGGGCTGCTGCTCGGCGGGGTGCTCACGCAGGCAATCAGCTGGCACTGGATCTTCTTCGTGAACCTTCCGATCGGGGTGCTCACCGGCTTCTTCGCCCTCAGGCTCGTCGAGGACCGGCCGGGGATCGGCCTGGCCGAGGGGGCCGACGTGCCGGGCGCGGGACTCCTCACGGCCGGGCTCATGATCGGTGTCTACGCGATCCTCCAGGTCAGCCGGTACGGATGGGGCTCGACCCAGACGCTCGGGCTCGGCGCGGTCTCGCTCGCGCTGCTGGCCGGCTTCCTCGTGCGCCAGTCGCGGATAGCGAACCCGCTGATGCCGTTGCGGCTGCTGCGCTCGCGCAACGTGGCGGGCGCCAATGTCGTGATCGCGTTGGAGGTCGTCGGCATGTTCGGGATGTTCTTCCTCGGTGCGCTCTACCTGCAACGGGTCCTCGGCTACGACGCGCTCAAGGTCGGCCTGACGTTCCTGCCGACCACGATCATCATGGGCACGATGTCATTGCGCGTCGCCGGGCCGCTGATGCTGCGCTTCGGGGCGCGGGCCTGTCTCATCACGAGCCTGCTGTGCATCATCGCCGGCCTGATCTACTTCACCCAAACACCGGTTCAGGCCACCTATCTCACCGACATCCTGCCGGCGATGATCCTGATCGGTGTCGGCGCCGGCCTCGGCTTCCCCTCGCTGATGACGCTGGCGATGTCAAACGCCACCCCCAGCGACTCGGGCCTGGCCTCGGGGATCGTCAACACGAGCGTCCAGGTCGGCGGAGCCATCGGCCTCGCGGTGCTCGCAACCCTCGCCTCCCAGCGCACCAGCGATCGTCTCGCTGCGGGGGTATCGAACCGCGTGGCCCTCAACTCGGGGTACCACCTCGCCTATCTGACCGGGGTGGGCCTCGTGACGGTCGCGCTGTTGGCCGCGATCTTCGTGCTTCGTCCCGCTGCTACCCCGGCCAGCGCCCCCGTGGAGGCGGGTACCGCCGAGGTCTACTGAACGCGGGCCCCCGGTCGAACGATGCGCCGACCGCCCCGTTGGGCGCCTCACCGCGCTGAGCTCACCGGCCGTCGCCTGCTGCGGGGATCTTCTCGCCCCGGGGCGAGGTCGCCACGCACGATCGCGGCGCACAGTTCGGCGATGGCGATTCCCTCTGATGCGGGGCAGACGGGGGTGGGACGATGGGTAGGCGCATGCAGCACAGCACCTCCCGGCTGTCATGCTCGGAGATGGTGAGCAATCGCGCCTGGATCGCATTCGCGGCGATGTCTGCAATCTGGGGTGTCCCCTATCTGCTGATCAAGATCGCTGTCGACGGCGGCGTTCCACCGGTGGGGCTCGCCTGGGCTCGGGTCGTCCTCGCAGCCCTTGTGCTGATCGCGCTCGCGGCCCGGGCAGGCCTGCTTTCCACGCTTCGCGGGCACATGCGCTGGGTGGCAGCCTTCGGCGTGATCGAGGTCGCGTTGCCATTTCCGCTGATCGGGTTCGGCGAGCGGCACGTGTCCTCGTCTCTCGCTGCGATCCTGATCGCGACCGTGCCGCTGATGATCGCCGTGATCGCGATCGTCTTTGATTCCAGTGAGCGTCCGACACACGGCCGGATGTCAGGCCTGGGGATCGGCTTCATTGGTGTTGTGGCTCTCCTGGGCGTGGATCTGTCAAGTCATCCCGGTGAGCTGGCGGGAGTTGCCGCGATCCTCGGAGCCGCCGTTGGCTATGCACTCGGGCCGATGATCCTCAAGCACCGCCTCGCAGGCCTTGATCCACGGGCGGTCATCGGGTCGAGCATGGCGGTGGCCGGCGTGCTCCTGACGCCCGCCGCGATCCTCACGGCGCCCTCGAGCTCGCCCACCGTTGGTGCGCTGTGCGCGACTGTGGCGCTCGGACTCGTGTGCACCGCACTGGCGTTTGTTGTGTACACGGTCCTCATCGGCGAGGCAGGTCCCAGCCGCGCATCGGTGATCACCTATATCAATCCGATCGTGGCCGTCGCGCTCGGTGTTGCGCTGCTCAGTGAGCAGCCCGACGGCGGCACTGTGGCAGGCCTGTTGCTGATCCTTGCGGGCTCGTGGCTCTCGACCGTCGGTCGTCTACCGCCTGGACTGCTCGGGCGGCTTAGGTCCCCGCGCGCGGGATCCGATGGTTTTTCCCCTTGAAGCGGCACTCGGGTTAGGCTGGCCGTGCCGTGTGAATTGGCCTGTGGGCATACCGATCAGAGGGGATACCGATGAGTACGCAGACGACCATCGACAGCGACGAGCTCTTCATCGGCGGTGAGTGGATCAAGCCGCAGGGCTCGGGTCGGATCTCCGTGCTGGCCGCCAGCACCGAGGAACCCGCTGGGTCGGTGCCAGAGGGGACGAACGCCGACATCGATGCGGCGGTGCGGGCGGCGCGCGCGGCATTCGATGATCCCATTGGCTGGTCGTCGTGGTCGAGCGAGGATCGGGCGCAGGCGCTTGAGCGGCTCGCCGAGGCGCTCGCAGGCCGCGGCGAGGAGATCGCGCATCGCGTCTCGCTGCAGAACGGCATGCCGATCTCATTCGCTCTGCAGGTCGAGGCGCTCTTCCCGTCCCTGCTGGCCCAGTACTACGCCGGCCTGATCCGTCAGACCCCGCTCGAGGAAGACCGCGCCGGGCTGCTCGGCGGCACCATCCACGTGTTGCGCAAGCCGGTGGGTGTCGTTGGTGCGATCGTGCCGTGGAACTACCCGCAGACCCTCGCGATGTTCAAGCTCGCGCCACTGCTTGCCGCGGGTTGCACGGTCGTCATGAAGCCCAGTCCGGAGACCGTGCTCGACGGTCTCCTGCTCGCCGAGGCGATCATCGAGGCCGGTCTTCCGCCCGGCGTGGTGAACCTGGTGCCCGCCGGCCGCGAGGTGGGCGCCTATCTGATCGAACACCCGGGCGTCGACAAGGTCACCTTCACGGGATCGAGCACATCGGGTCGTGCGATCGCCAGGCGTTGCGGTGAGCTGCTGCGCCCTGTCACCTTGGAGCTCGGCGGCAAGTCGGCTGCCATCGTGCTGGACGACGCCGACCTCGCCGGTGCCACGGAGGCGCTGTTCGGGGCGACGATGGCGAACAACGGCCAGACCTGCAACATAGGCACCAGGGTGCTGGCGCCACGCGCCCGTTATGACGAGGTCCTCGAAGTCTTCAGCGGGCTCGCAGACGCACTCGTGGTGGGTGACTCGCTCGATCCCGCCACCATGGTCGGTCCGGTGGCGAGCGCTCGCCAGCGCGATCGCGTCGAGGGTTACATCGCGAAGGGCCGCGCCGAGGGCGGACGGGTCGTCGCCGGCGGCGGGCGACCGCCCGAGCAGGAGCGCGGTTGGTTCGTGCAGCCGACGATCTTTGCCGACGTGCAGAACAGCGACACGATCGCGCGTGAGGAGATCTTCGGTCCGGTGCTCGCGGTGATCCCCTACGACGGCGTCGATCAGGCTGTCGCTATTGCGAACGACTCGGAATTCGGGCTGGGGGGCAGCGTGTGGAGCAAGGACCCCGAGCGTGCGCAGAGCGTGGCACGGCGGGTGCAGACCGGCAGCATCGGCATCAACCACTACATGCTGGACCCCGCGGCTCCGTTCGGGGGAGTCAAGGCGAGCGGCATCGGGCGAGAGCTGGGACCTGAGGGCTTGGCGGCCTACCTGCAGCTCCAGTCGATCTACGAGGCCGCGCCACAGGCTGCCGAGTAACCCTGATAGCCAGCCGCATCTCGCTCGGTACCTTGCAGCGAGATGATCAGCAGTAGGGGGCGGTTCAGCCAGGTCCTGAAGACGGTCGCGCGCAACGGCGCTCTCGTCAGGCTGCTGCTTGCCTTCTCGGCAATGACGGTGGCCGAGTACGGGCAATGGGTCGCCCTGATCGTCTACGCCTACTCCCGTGGAGGGGCATCCGAGGCGGGTCTGGTCGTCATGGTCCAGCTCGTCCCCTCGATTCTGCTGGCTCCGCTCCTCAGCGCCCACCTGGCCCGTTTCGGCGCCGCCCGCCTTCTTGCCGGCGCCTATCTCCTCGCCACTGTGTCTCTCGCCTGCTCCGGCGTGGCGATCCTCATCGGTGCGCCGGTGGGCGTGGTCTTTCTCGCCGCGGTCACCTTCTCCGTCTCGCTCGGCGTCGGCAGGCCGCTCCACAATGTCCTCATGCCGCTGGTCGTGCGCCATCCGGCGGAGCTGGCGTCGGCGAACATCGCGACCAGCTGGGCCGAAGGCTCGGGGGCACTCCTGGGGCCCGCCGCCGCGGGCCTGATGATCAGCACCGATGGTCCCGGGCTGGCCTGCACGCTGCTCGCGGCCGTCTGTCTGGCAACGCCGCTGCTCGCAGGCATATCTTCCCTGAGCGCCGGGGCCGGGCAGGCAGAAGACTCCGAGGGAGGACTGGCGGACCTGCTGGCCGCGGCGCGGGTCATATCGATGCGTCCGGGCACCAGGGCGATCGTCGCGTTTCTTGCAGCTGCCGCTGCGATCGAGGGTGCGATCGACCTGCTCGCCGTCGTTCTCGCCGTCGAGGTGCTCGGGGTCGGCCAGGGTGCGGCCGGCTACCTCAGTGCCGCATTCGGTGCCGGAGGTCTGCTCGGCGCGCTGGGCGCCGTCACGCTCGTCGGCCGGCGGCTGGCCGTGCCCCTCGCAGCCGCCGCGCTGCTCGGCGGGCTCGCTCTCGCCGCGCTTGCGCTCGTCTCGACCCTGCTCACTGCGTTGGCCCTTCTGGCGCTCGTCGGAGCCTCACGGGCCGTGCAGAACGTGGCGGCACAGACGCTCCTTCAACGTTCAACCCCCCTCGATGTTCTGGTCTGCGTGTTCGCCCTTGTCGAGTCCGTGCGCGATCTCGGACTGGGTTTCGGGGCGCTGGTCGTCCCGCTGCTGATCGGGGTCGGGGGGGCCACGGCGGCGTTCGTCGGGATGGCATCCCTCGCGCCGATCGTCGTGTTGCTGGTCGGCCGGCGAATTCGCAGGATCGACCGAGACGCCTCGATCCCGATCGTCGAGATGGGGATCCTGCGCAACACGCCGATCTTCGGCGCCATGTCCGCCGCCCCGCTTGAGACGCTCGCCCGTGAGGCTCGCTACGCGAGCGTGGCCGGCGGGACTCCCATCCTCGTCGAGGGTGACGAGGGGGACAGCTACTACTCGATCACCAGCGGAGCGGTGCTGGTCACCAAAGGCGGTCGTGAGATCAGGAGCATGTCCAGCGGAGAGGGCTTCGGTGAGATTGCGCTGCTGCATTCGGTCAAGCGGACTGCCACAGTCACAGCAATCACGGACACGACAGTTCTCCGCGTTCCCCGAGACACGTTTCTGACGGCGCTGGGTGCACACACCGCGGTGTCCGCGGCAGCCGGCCGGGTTGCGACCGGCTTTCTCCGCGACGCCGAGTGAGCGCACGGCACCAGCGGGGCGCTGCTAGCCTCGGATATCGAGCGCCTGGATTTTATGATTCGGGCGCCCGGAAGGTAAGTCCCCCTCGGCAGGAGCCCGCAATGCCGCCCCATCTCACCCAGGAGCAGCGCCGGGCCGAGACACGCGGCAAGCTGCTCGACGCGACCGTGCGGTCGCTCGCCGAAAGCGGCTACGCACAGACGACCACCCGCGCCGTCGCCGCGCTGGCCGGCCTTTCTCCCGGCGCGATGGCCCACTACTTCCCGCGCCGCGTCGACCTGCTCGCCGCGGCCATGGAGCAGCTGATCGACGAACGCATCGCAGCATGGCGCGAGGCCTCAGACGCGTTGCAAGCCGATCCCGACCGGGTTCCCGCGCTTCTGGACCGCGCGTGGCAGGACTTCAGTGGGCCGACCTTCGGCGTCTTCGTCAAGGTGTGGGCGGCCGCAGCCGACGAGCCCGAGCTGTACGAGCGGCTGGCGGAGGGCGAGGAGCGGATCGCCCGCTCGGTCACCGCGGCCGGAGTCGCGATGCTGCGCGGCATCGAAATGCCCGAGGGATGGGAGGGCCGCCTGCTGATTGCGTTCGCAGCCGTGCGCGGCCTGGCACTGACTGAGCATTTTGAGCCGCGTGGGCGCGCCCAGCCGGACCCTTGGCCGACGGCCCGGGCAACCCTCCTCTCCTTTCTGGGAGAAAGGCCCCAGCTGGACAGGGCGGGTGATGGCCGGCCAGCCTGAGCGAAACTAATCGGCCAAATGTCAGATATCTTTCAGACGCTTGACATCTAAGTTTGGTGCGGTTACGTTTGCCTGACCCGCAATCGGGGTCACTGATCGGTGCCGGGGAGGGAATCGATCCAACAGCGCTGACGGGCCGAGTGCTGCCGCGGCGCATGGAGGAATACCCAAAGGTGCCGACCGGAACACGAGGCAGGACTCAGCTACGCCGAACAGTGGGCCTTCTCTGCCGGGGCTTGGCGCTTGCCCTCCTCTCCTCGGGCCTGATGGCCTCCGGCGCCAGTGCATCGGTGGACATGTGCAACGTCCCGATCACCATGAGCGACGGCACGGTGCTCCGCGCGAACATCTTCCTTCCGGACACCACGGGCCGCTACCCCACGATCCTGACGGCGACCGGTTACAACAAGGACGCTGAGAACCCCCTCGGCCAGGATTGCTCGGGCTCGGAAGGGACCGGTGGCGCCGGCAGCGGGCTGACGGGAAAGGGCTACGCGGTGATGGTGTTCGATGATCGTGGCACGGGCGCGAGCGGCGGAAAGTGGGACTCGTGGGGCGAACAGAGCCAGCAGGACTACAAGCAGGTGCTCGACTGGATCCAGGCGCAGCCCTGGTCGAACGAGAACGTGGCGACCACAGGCCAGTCCTATCTGGGGATCACCTCACTGCTGATCGCCGAGGCTGATGCCGCGCGAGTCGCCGAAGGCAAGCGTCGCGCGGTGCAGGCCGTGTGGGCGGACATCCCGATGGCAGACGCCTACCGCGACGTCACCTTCCAGGGTGGGGCGGTCGACTCCGGCTTCATACCCTTGTGGCTGGGTCTCGTCGACGTGCTCTCAGACCTGCCGCCGTCATCGCTGAGCAGCGATCCCGAAGAAGCGGCGAAGGTCTATCTCGAACATCTCTTCGGCAACGCCGAATTCGCAGTAACCAATCTTCTGGGTGCGGCGCTTGGCGCCGAAAGCTCCTATGACGGCCCCTTCTACCGGGAGCGCTCACCGGTCGTGCGCGCAGGTGAAATCAAGGTGCCCGTGGTGATCCAGGGTGGCTGGTATGACATCTTCCAGCGCGGCGAGCCGCTGCTGTGGGAATCGCTGAAACACTCGCGCGACCGGGTGCTGTTCATGTCGCCGCACTACCACACCACCGAAGGCCCGGCGATGGAAGACCCGAACGTCAAGCAGGAATGGTTCAGCCATTGGCTGTTGAAAACAGACAACGGCGTTCAGCACACGGCGAAGGTGAACCTGTTCTCGATCAACGGCGAACACTGGGAACGCGCGACCCGTTTCCCGCTGCCCAAAACGCAATATCGGCGTCTGTACCTGAGCGGCGCCGCATCCGGATCCTCGACGCTCTCCCTGCACGACGGATCGCTGACCGCTGCGCCGCCGGCAAGCGAAGCCGGCGACACCGAGCCGCTGCTTCCCGCCTCGAGCCCATGCTCGCGGTTGACCGCGCAATGGACCGCGGGCGCGGCCTCGAACAGCTTGTGTGACACCAACAACGACACCTATGAGGCGACGGCGCTGACCTACACGACCCCGCCGGTGCAGTCGGCGACAAAGATCACGGGGCTGATCACAGCAAACCTGTGGGCGAGTTTGAGCACAACCGATGCGACGCTCATCGCCGTCCTCAGCGAAGTCGAACCGTCAGGCGCATCGAACCAGATCACGGCCGGATTCCTGCTCGCCAGCCAGCGCGCGGTCGACCCGGCGCTGTCGACCTATGGGCCCAAACACCTGATGATTCGCCCCTGGCATCCCTATACGAAAGAAAGCCAGCAGGCGGTCACGCCGGGCGAACCGACCGAATACAAGGTGGAGATCTATCCGACCTCGGAGATCGTCAGGCCCGGCAACCGGCTGCGGCTCACGATCGGCACGGCAAATACGTTCACGACACTCACGCCGCTCACCGATCTGGGCCAGGAGCTGGGCGGCACGATCACGGTGCTGCACGACAGCCAGCACCCCTCCAACGTGCTGTTGCCCTACGCGCCGTAGATAGGGCGGGCTTGGAGCGACGTTCGCGCCGGCGCGCGGGCGTCGCTCGCTCTCGCACGGCTGTCGCACTGGCCCTCGTCACAAAATCCGGGCCGCTGGCAATCTAGGTGTGATGGCTGATCCCGAGGGCTTTGTGCCCTTCTACCAAGCTGAGGCTGAGGCGGTGTTGATGTTTCTCACAAGGCGGACGCTCGATGGCGAGGTCGCGCTCGAACTGACGGCGGAGACCTTTGCTCAGGCATGGCTCGGCTGGTCGCGCGTGCGCACCGACAGCGAGGAGGAGATGCGGGCGTGGCTGTTCACGATCGCCCGTCGACAGCTCGGCCGCTACTTCCGTCGCGGACATGCCCAGCGTGATGCGCTGCGACGCCTGGGGATGCGCACTCCGGTCGCTCACGAGGACGACCTCGAGGCGATCGAGGCGGCAGCGGGCGTCGAGGCGTTTCGCCCCGAGCTGGCCGCGGAGCTGGGGCAGCTCACCGCGGATCAGCGAGACGCACTGCAGCTGCGGGTGATCGAGGAGATGCCCTATGAGGAGGTCGCGGTGCGCCTGGGGGTCTCCGAGCCAACGGCTCGCGCTCGCGTTTCGCGCGCCCTCAGGGCGATGCAGAATTCACTGACCGTCACATGGGGAGGTGCCCGATGAGCTACAGATTCCGTGCATTGGAGACGCTCGAGAGCGAGTTGCGACGCGTCGTGGAGGAACCGGCCAGGCGCCAACGGAGAAGCTGGTCGCCGGTACCACGACGGGCCGGTTGGGGGCTGGTCGTCCCCCTTGCGGGGGCGCTCCTCGCCGGCGGGACGATCGCTCTCGCAGCCACGGGAGTCATCCTCACCGGTTCGGCGGTGCCCGCGGCTCCGCCCGTTGGGCCATCAGAAGGTATCGGGGCTTCGATCTCATCTCGGGTGCTTCCGCTGCAGGTCCGCGACCCTGCCGGGGGCCTGCCGTGGGGCATGCGGATCGTGGAAACCTCGCGCGGCCTCGTGTGCGCGCAGGTCGGAAGGCTCGACAACGGAACGCTCGGAGAGCTCGGCACGGACGGGGCCTTCAACGACGATGGTCTCTTCCATCCGTTTCCCTCAGCCGTCGAACAGTCATTCCCGGGCGGCTCGACAGAAGACGGGACCGAGATAGAAGGAGGGACCTGCACGCTTGGTGGAAGCGGCGGAACAGCTTGGGGCAGCGCCGTCGCGGCCGAACTCTGGGGCGTCGACGAGAACGCCGCCTTCGCCCACGGCCATTTCATCCCGGCGAGCCCACAGGGGCGTGACATCAGCTACGGGCTGCTTGGCCCTCACGCGGTGCGGGTCAGCTACCGCGAAGGCACCTCAACGCACAGCCAGGAAGTCGTGCCGGATGTTGGGGCCTATCTGATCGTGCAGCCGGCGGCTGCAGGCAGCGACCACGAAGGCTCTGGAGAGGCGCCCGGAACGCAGACTCCCGGCGCGGGACCTGGGACCGTCGGTGCCGTGAGCTCCATCACCTACCTCAACAACGGCACCTATTGCGAAAACGGCTACGACGCCCGCGATGGCGCCACGGTAGCGGTCACCCGCACCTGCCCACCCGCCGGCGCACCCGCCCCGCCCGTGCAGGCGAGCCAGGCGGCTCTCACTCGGGTGCATCCGTCGATCCACTATGAGCTCCACGCGGGCCGGGTGACGGCCGCCGAGATCTCATTCGCGGCGCCCTTCGCGGTCCATGGCGCTGCCCAGAACTACTCAGTGTCCAGTGAGGGCTGTGGTGCCCACGGGGAAGGCTCCGGTGCGGCGGTCTTCAACCATGACGTCGCCAAGGGCGGGATCGTGCATCTGCTCCTGCGCTACCCGTTCGCGGCAAGCTGCTCGGGCTCAGGGCGATCCATCGAAATTCTGTTCGAGTCCTCGGCCGCGGCTGCCAGGCGAACCCCCGGGCACTCGCCGGGCCAGCTCCTGCTCGCGACCATGACGATCCGGCTCCCCAGAGGCGAGCAGGGGGCAGCTCCGCCGCGCTGAGCGGTGCCCGGCTCCGGGTAAATGGCCTCAGCGAGTCTCGCGACTGGCTGAGGCCACTGCTCGGGTCACGGCCGGCGGTCATGGCGCTGGAGCTGGCGCGACTGCGCGGCTTCCAGGCGCAGCAGGCCGTCGGCCGCACGCTGACGGGCGGCCTCGGCTCGGGCGAGGGTCTCCTCTGCTCTCAGGCGCAGCGCCGCCTGTAGCTCTTCGACCGCTATCGCCTGGTCATCCGGAGTGTTGGGAGCGATCTGGGAGTCGGTGTCCAGGTCGACCTGCTGTTCGTCGAGAACGTCCTGGCGAACTCCCTGGGCGAGCTGTGTCTGGTCGATCTGGGCCTGGTGCGCGTCCTGGCGGTCCTGCTGGAGCCCGAGGTCGGTGCTGCGATCGAGGTCCGATCGATTGACTCCGTGCAGCTCGGGCTCCCCGGCTGCGAGCGCCGCAGCGGCGGCGTCGAGCGGTTCCTGCTCGCGGTCGACACGCGCCTGCTCGCGGTCGGCGATCCCCTGATCGAGATCCACCACCGCCTGTTCCTGGTCGAGGTCGCTCTGCAGGCTCCGCTGTTCCTTCTCGGTGGCTTCGCTCATCGTGCTACCGCCCTTCCGAGCTCGTTCGGTTGGAGTGCCGCAGGACGACCGATGTGGTAGCCCTGCACGTAGTCGACATTCAGTGTGCGTAGCGCGTCCATCGTGTCCGCGCTCTCGACGCCCTCGGCAACGGTCTTCAACCCGAACCCTTGGGCCAGTTTCACGATCGCCTGCACGACGGTGCGGCTCGCCGGGTTGTAAAGGAGATCGCTCACGAACTCGACGTCGATCTTGAGGAAGTCGATCGGGAGCTGCTTGAGATAGGTGAAGCCGCCGTAGCCGGTCCCGAAGTCGTCCAGCGCGATCTTGCAGCCCAGTCGGTGGAGCTTCCCAACGAAGGCACGCGCCGCCTGGTCATCCTCGATGAGCGTCGTCTCGGTGATCTCGAAGACGAGCATCTGCGGCTGGGCACCGGTTCGCTCGAGGGCGGCTTCGATGTAATCGACCAGCCGCGGATCGCTGATCGAGCGTCCGGAGACGTTCAGCTCGACGGGGAGGCCGGTCGCGGCCAGCTCGGCCGAACGGTCGATGACCCATCGATCTATCTCCACGATCAGTCCGAACTCCTCTGCGACCGGGAGGAAATAGCCCGGAGGGACGAGCCCTGGTGCACTTGACCCCTCCGGGTGGCGCATGCGGATCAGGAGCTCTCGTTGCACGATCTGCCCGCTGGCGAGCTCGAGGATGGGCTGCGCGTGGAGCACGAAGCGCTCGTTCTTGAGCGCGTCCTCGATGCGGCCCACCCAGGCAAGCTTGTCGAGGTCGATGGCAACCAGCCGCTCTTCCGCCTTTCGCTCACTGATGTTCTCGTGTGTGACCACGACGCGCGTTGGCCCCGCTCCGTCATAGAGCGTCGCCTGCATCTGAAACCAGCGGTGCAGCTCCGGGCTATGACACGGCTGCTCCAGCGAATAGCTCGTCTGCTGCCCGGAGATGATCGCCCTCAAGCCTGCCGCCGCCTGTCTCGCCGAGGCGCCTGAATCCTCGTGTTCGCATGCCTCCAGATAGTTCGCTCCGACCCCGATTCGATCGAGATCGCCTCCGTTTTCCAGAGCAAACGCGGTCCATGCGCGATTTGTCAGGACAATCTGGCCGTCCTCATCGAGGACCGCAACGTGCGTGGAGAGCGAGTCGAGCGTCGCTTGCAGGAAGTTGCGGGTGGCGGCGAGGTCCTGGCTGGCAAGCTCCTGCTCGGTCACGTCTTGTGCGGTGCCGCGTACGCACAGAAGGCGCCCCGTGGGGTCACGTACGGCCCGGGATCGGAGCTCCAGCCAGACCGCGCCACCAGGGAGGATGTGACGGAAGCGCCGCGAGGACTGATCGCGCCCGCCGTTGACGAAGGCCTCGAAATCCTCGGCGACTTCGGCGTGCTGTTCGGGCGGGATCATCGCCAGCCATTGCTCGAGCGTCACCGTCTGCCCCGGTTCGAGCCCCGACTCCACCAGAGCCTGAAAGACAATGACGCCCCCTGTCGCGGCGTCCCACTCCCAACTGGCCAAATGGGCTACATCGTGTGCCTCACGAAGCCGATCCTGCGTCTCGAGCAGACTACGATGCTCGAGCTCGGTGGCCGTGACATCGCGGAACGCGACGACGAGACCGACGACGGCCCCGGTGGGCCCCCGGACGGGTAGGTAGTTGACCGACAGGTGTGCCTCGGCGCCGTCGCGTGTGATCACGGCCTCGACGTCGCGCATCTCCAGGCCCCTCGACATGACCTGCCTGCCGATTTCCAGGTGCTCGCCACCAACTGCGTGACGGGGTTCCAGCGGCGCCCACCACTCAGCGTCGCTTCGTGGCGCGAGGAGATCGATGCCGAGAATCCGTGACGCCGCAGCGTTGCTGTCCGTCAGCTTGCCGGCGCTGTCGATCACGACTACACCCTCGTCGAGTGCCGCGAGCAGCGCCGATGCAACACTCGAGTCGGTAGGGGCCCGGCTCATAGCCGCGTCGGCCCGGACTTCCCCCGAGCCGATACGGATGCCGCCTTGAGATAGGTCTGGAACTCTGACTGCTGGCCGGCGTCTGCCCACGTTGTCCTCGTGATGCTCGATTGCCAAGAGGCGGGAGCTCAGATGTCGAGGCTCAGAGTGACCGAGGTCGAAAGGTGAGAGTCCGTCGCCTTACCCTCGGCATACGAACCGCCCGGCGTTAGCGCAGGAACATCGGGGCCAGCGAATGTGTGACTTGACGCGACCCCTCGCACCCCGGCTAGAGGAGATTTCTGCGGCGGACTCTAGACGCGGAGGGGCTTGCGGCAGATTGCCGGAACTGAGGATTCGTCAGTGAAGACCGGTGCCATGACGCTGCCCGGAACGCTGGAGTGGGGGTGGCCGAGAAGATGGCCCACCTCGTGGACGACCGTCAGGCAGAACATGCCCCAATCGGACTTGATGGTCGCTGCGGTGGGCCATTGCCACCGCGCGAGGCCAATCCTGCAGCTCGTGTAGCTCACCGCGGGAGCGACGAGGTTGTCGGCGCCCAGCGAGGAGCCAAACGTGACCCAGGCGTCGGTGTCAGGCGCCATCCCCCTCGGCACGCGGGAGGCGGCCGTCACGGTGATGCTGCCGCCGCAGGGGGTCGCGCCCCAGTATGCCTCGGCCCTGTTGAGCGCCAGGCGAACCTCCTCGCGGCGCTGCGTGTCCGACCGGGCCCCGCGAGCCACAGCTCCGACAGGTTGTGAGGACGAGCTCGAATCCGCCTGAGCGCCGGATGCACAGCAGAGCAACAGAGCTGTCGCGAGCAGAGCGAGGAGCCGGATTCGAGGCATGTTTCAAGCCTGACGGTCAGACTCGCCGGGGCGTTCCTCCGTTCGGGGGAAGCCGACCCGTGCGGAGGGGTAGGCACGGGGGAGCTGTGATTCACCCTCGGTTGCACAGATGCCGATGGGAGGGGAGCGCCCTCCGGCGCCAAGGGCAAGTTGACTAGACAAAAACCAATCACGGTCGTGGTCTCACGCTTTGACGACCTCCTGCAGGGAGGGCTGCGCGAGCTGCTGGCCGGCGACGAGAGCGTCGAAGTTCTGGCTGCAGGCATTGAGCAGCAGCGTGTAGCGGTCATCCTGGCAGGCCATCAACCCGATGTTGCCGTGTTGGACGCGGACGCCTTGCGAACGCTCTCCGAGGTCCGGGAGCTTGCGGTCTCCCATCCACGGACGAAGCTGGTCCTGCTCGCTGCCAACCCGACGGCCGCCGTATGTGGGCAGATGCTCGCGTTCGGTGCGAGCGCCTGTCTGGACACCGGGACCCAGAGCCGCGACGTGCTCAGTGCCATTCACCTGGCAGCGCGAGGGATGAGGCTGACGCCCGATGTCCCGGGCGCCGATCATCCAGCTTCCCGGGGCATCTCGCCGTTGCTGACCGCAAAAGAGACGCAGGTCCTGCCGATGCTTCGCCAGGGACTCTCAAACGCCCAGATCGCGCTGGGCCTCGCGGTAGGCATCGAGACTGTCCGCACGCACACCAGGAACATCTACCGGAAGCTGGGCGTCTCCTCACGCCGCGAGTTGCTGGCCATGGCCCGCCCCCAGCCCGAGCAGCTATCCGCCGCGCCCCCGATCGCCCGGCGCCACCTGGCCTCCGCGGGTGGACGTACCCGCGCGCGCCGGTCCGGGCTTCGCTGAGCAAGTCGCGGGCCGAGCCACTGGACGCAAAGGCAGGCCTGGTTGGCACGTCTCATCTCGAGTGCTCAAGCTGCCGATACGAGGTCAGGCCGAACTGGCCGGGGAGGGATCCTCAAAAAATCGCGGCACCTCGCCGCAGTCAGGAGACGCCCATGAACTACGGCGTCCCACAGGTCGATGTGTCGTCTCTGAACGGCTCATCCGCAGCAAGAAGTCCGCGCCTGAAGTTTCTGCGCAGAAGTTCAGCCCGAGTAGGTCCGGTCGCGCTGGTGGCGCTGCTGTGCCTGCTCTCGAGCAGCTCCGCGCTCGCTGCCACGCCCACGGTGGGGTTGGGCACCGCCGCAAGCTTCTCGGTGCTGGCAGGCTCGACGGTCACCAACACGGGTCCCACCACCATGTTCGGCGATCTCGGCTTGAGCCCGGGCTCATCGGTTACGGGCGCCCCCCATGTCCTCGGTGCGACACACGTCGATGACGCCGTCGCGATCGGCGCCAAGAATTCGCTGACGACGGCCTACAACGATGCCGCGTCACGTCCCACGAACGGCTCGGCGGGAACGGACCTCTCCGGCCAGACGTTCACTCCGGGCGTGCGCACGGCGAGCAGCTCGCTGCTGCTCTCCTCAGGTAGCGTGACCTTGGACGCACAGGGTGATCCGAATGCGGTCTTCATCTTCCAGGTCGGCTCGACGCTGATTACCGGATCGAACACGAGCGTCATGTTGATCAACGGCGCCCAGGCCTGCAACGTCTTCTGGCAGGTTGGCTCATCGGCAACACTGGGCACGGGAACGACCTTCATCGGCACCGTCATGGCCGCCGAAACGATCACGGCCGGAACCGCGGCGACGATTCACGGCAGGCTCCTGGCCCGCACGGCGGCGGTGAACCTTGACACCAACACGATCACCAACTCCAACTGTGCTTCGAGCGTCAGCGGTGGGGGAGGAGGCAGCGAAGCCACGACACCCACTGAAGAACAGGCTCTGGTCGAAGCCGGAGCGGCAAAGCCCACTTCGCCGGTGGCCACGTCTGCCCCTAAACCGATCGGCTCACAGACGACGTTGACGCGCCGCCAGCGTGAAGCCAAACGGCGCGCCGCAGCCCGCCGGCGACGTCGGCACCGCGAAGCAGTGCGCAGGCGGACCCAGGCTCGCCCGGAGACCCCCACATGGCACGGTGGGCTAACCGGCTGACCGGCTCGGTGCGTTGGCGACCGTTCGGGAGCCAACGCACCAAGAGCGTCTAAATGACGAGCTACCCCTCACGACCTCTCCGGCCCAGGAGAGCGCGGGCCCTGCTGGCTGTGCTGGCCGCGTGCCTGCCCGCGCTCGCGGCGACCCTGCATCCCGCAGGTGCTTATGCACGGGCGCGGCCCGTGGGCGTCCAACCCCTGGCGGTAATGGTCACCGGCCATCTCGTGCACGCCGGGCCCAACGCCCACTCGCGCATTCTCAGGGCCGTGTCGCCCACCGGGCCGATCACGGGCGAGCGCACAACGCTCCCCGTACTCGCACGATCGATCGATCGCCGGGGGATCTCATGGCTTGAGGTGATGCTGCCCGGCCGCCCCAACAGCTCCACCGGCTGGATCGCCGAGCAGGGAACGCGAACAAGCTCCACCCCATGGAGCATTCGGGTCAGTCTGCGCCGACGTCGCGTCAGCGCATATTGGAAGGACAAGCTGATCAAGGAATTCGCGGCGGTCGTCGGCAAGCCGTCGACGCCGACGCCGACGGGACGCTTCTTCGTCGAGGAGACCGTGCAGATGCGCCCCGGTGAGCCCGGGGGGCCATTCGCGCTGACACTCAGTGCACGCTCGGATGTCCTGCGAGAATTCGAAGGAGGTCCCGGGCAGATCGGGATCCACGGCCGGGACAGCCTCGGCGGCCATCTCGGGTCCGCCGAATCACACGGCTGCATGCGGTTGGCGACCGCGAGCATCGACTGGCTGGTCGCCCGAATCGGCCCGGGCGTGCCGGTTCTGATTCGTTCCTGAGGGCCTGCCCGAAGAGCGCCGCCGCGTGAGGACCGGGCACAGTCTGTCCACAGAGCCCGCGGGGGAAAGGCCTTTCAGGCATTGTGGGGGCCGTGGGCTCCACGACAGAAGTGTTCGCTGTCCTCGCCGGTGGCTTTGGCGTCGTGATGGGAGCGGGCCCCCTGCTGCAGGCGTTGCACTCGCATCGGCGCGAAAGCGCGTCCGACGTCAGCCTGCCCTTTCTGGTGGTGCTTCTCTGCGGCGGCACGCTATGGCTCATCTACGGGGTGGCGCTCGGCAACGTCGCGATCATCGTGGCGAATGCCGTGGGCGTTTGCTCATCCTCGACCGCGCTGGCCGTGACGGTCCACTGGCGCCGTCATGAGCCTCACCAGCGAGGGGCCGCCAGCGGCGATCAGAGGCCCTAGCTCGCCGGGAGGACCCACGCCGCCCCGTGTCTTCAGTGAGCGTCGTCCGGCTGAGGGAGATATTGAAAACTTCGCAGGATCACGCTCTGGCTGGTGGCAACCGCCTTTCGAAAGCACCAGAGGTTCATCCCGAGCAGAACGGGCTGTTGGGGGATGCGCCGGAGGTAGTCAGAAGGCGCGAACGTCCATGTGTGAAGCACGTCCTGGTTCGAGTCGGGAGGCTGAAGACCGGACATGACCGTCTCGACGATGCTGGTCGAGCTCCAGCTCATGCGCGCTGTCAGGAGATCCCCACCGGCCAGATTCACGTCGAAGTCGTCTTCGACGGATCCCGCACGGGCGTTTCCAGAGGATGGGTAGACCGTGAAGTCTGCGTTACAAGCATCTTCGCAAAGCGTGTTGCCCCACTTGGAGAACTCGATGTCGATCTCGTTTTCGCCGTCCTTGCCGGTCCCGTTCTCGGGCCCGTAGGGGAACAGGCCCAACACAGCATGAGGATCCATGTTGTCGAGGGGGCCCTGGATCTCCCATTGGTAGGTGCCGAAGCCCATCTTGTCCTTCGAGAAGAGCTCCCCGGCTGTGACGCTCCTGCCCCTCCTGGTGATCGTCAGATGCAGGTAGCCATTGGAGTCCAGCTGGACATTGGACGGCCGCCCCCGAGCTACGCCGGCCATTCCACCGTTTGTGACTGTCCAATCGTGTCCCATCCAACTGAGCTGCTTGCCGGCCTGGCTCGTTGCGGGCGCCACCACACCGGCGAGGATCACCACGAACGCGGCAAGGAGCTGGATTCTCAAACGGTGACTGCGTCTCAAGACCATCGGCGGCATCGAGACTACGCGAACCAGCTGCCCGCCCTCGCGCAGACGCCGCTCGGCCTTCGATTCGCTACAGCGTCTTTACGAGCGCTTGGACGGCAAGCGCGACGGGGCCCGCGCGCGAGCATGTCTTGGAAGGGGCGCGGTACGAGCTGCGAGGTCCTCAGCCCCGGCGACATCGATTCCCGCGGCGCCGCGCTTCGTCTGGCCGGCGCGGCGGATGCGCCGGCCAGCCCGGCAGACCCATTGCAGGCCTGTAGCGTCCCCAGTGTGAAAGTCGGCCTTGAGAGCGATGTATCGGGCAGAGAGGCCGAGTTCGCGCGTCTGGAGGAGTTCCTCGCAGCCGGCGAGCCGGGGAAGACGCTCGCGCTCATCGGCGACCCCGGGATCGGTAAGACAACGCTCTGGGAGAGCGGCATGCGGATGGCGAGCGAACGGGGAATGCGTGTGCTCTGCGCACGCCCCAGCGCTGCCGAGGTCCGGCCCTCCTTCGCCTCGCTGGTGGACCTGTTCGACGGTGTCGGCCCGGATGTCCTGGACGGGTTGCCAGCGCCCCAGCGCAAGGCGCTCGAGGTTGCCCTGCTGCGGAGCGATCCGGTCGCCGCCACAGCCGACAGCTACGCAATCGATCTGGGATGCCTGGCGGTGATTCGCTCCCTGGCGGCCGTATCTCCAGTGGTGGTCGCGCTGGACGATCTTCAATGGCTGGACGCATCCTCCGAGGCCGCGCTCGTATTTCTGGTCGAACGGCTCGCCGGTGAGCGGGTGGTGTTTCTGCTGGCGCGCCGTGAAGGTGAGCGGACGCGGCTGGAGCGGGTGCTGGAGCGCGGAAGCTTCGCGCGGATGCCGATCGGTCCGCTGAGTGTGGGGGCCGTCCGGCAGATGCTGCTCCGTCGCCTCCAGCTCACAGTGTCCAGGGCCGTCCTGCGTCGAGTGGCAGATGTGACCCTCGGCAATCCCCTGTTCGTGCTTGAACTTGGTCGCGCCCTGATGGCGGGTGCCATCACCGAGGCTGCCGATGAGATCCCTCTGCCCGGGGACATCGAGGAGCTGCTGGGGACGCGGATCGCGGCCCTCGCTCCGGACATCCGGACCCTGCTCGCTGTCCTTGCCGTGAGCGCCGATGTTCGCACAGGAACTGTCATCGAGGTCACCACGCTGGAGGCTCTGGACGCCGCCGTCGACCTCGGCATGGTCCTCGTCGAGGACGATCGCGTTCGCGCCGCGCACCCGCTGCTCGCGGCTGCTGCACTGGCAGCGACAGGACGCGGCGAGCTGCGGGATATCCACGCCTCCCTCGCACATGTAACTGCCGACGAGTGCCAGCGCGCGATTCACCTCGCGCTTGCCAGAGAGGGCTATGACGACGGGCTCGCCGCAACCGTCGCGGCGGCGGCAGGGCGTGCGTCCGCGCGTGGCTCGCGTGAGCAGGCCGTTCGGCTCTCCGAACACGCCATCCGTTTCACCGAGCCCGCTTCTTCCGCTCGCGGTGAACGCATCGTGGAACTGGCGGCGAACCTCGAGACCGCGGGGGAGGTGCAGCGTATGACAGAGCTCCTCGAAGCTGAGCTTCCGTCCTTGCCCGTCGGCCCCTTGACCGCGCGCGCCCGCTTGATGCTCTCCGAGGGATCCGAGCTGCGTGAGCTCGAGGAGCTCGAACGACATCGAGCGCGGGCGCTGGACGAGGCCGCAGAGGACCCCGCGATGAGGGCGCTGGTGCTGGCCAAGAGCGCGGCGAGCGCGGCTGCCACTGCGGTGGAGGGCATCGCCCGGGCCCAGCTTCAGGCGCACGATGCGATCGCCGCCGCAGAGCACGCAGGACCGGATGAGCAGCGCGTCGCCCTCTATGCCCTCGCGTGGGCGCGGGTAATGGGTGGCGAGCCGATCGACGAGCTGTGTGCAGAGCACGACCTGCTCTCCGAGGAGGCGTCCTACCTCGCCGCCTCACCGGAGCGGGTGGCGGCGCAGCGGAGGGTTTGGCGCGGGGAGGTCGCAAGCGCGCGAGAGGCGCTGCACCGCCTGCTCAGGCTTGCGGATGAGCGAGGCGAGCGCGAGTCCTACGCGATGATGCGCCTTCATCTGTGCGAGCTCTACCTGCGCACCGGTGAGTGGGAGGCGGCGCAGTCGCTGCTGGAGGAGTGGGCTGAGTCCTCGGACCGCGAGCTGATGTTTCAGCCCAGGTATGAGCGTTGCCAGGCGCTGCTCGCGGCCGGCCGCGGCGAATCCGAGGAAGCTGCACGCTGGGCAGTCAAGGCAATGGAGGGGGCTGCGGTCTCGGGTAGTGGCTGGGACCGACTGGAGGCGAGCCGCGCGCTTGGCACCGCCCAGCTGCTCGCACACGATTTCGAGGCGGCCGCCACGACCTTGCAGCAGACGTGGGATCACACGGTACGCGAGGGGGTCCTCGAGCCAGGGGTGTTCCCCGTAGCCGCTGACCTGGTCGACGTGCTTGTGGAACTCGGCGAGCCGGGGCGGGCAAGCGAGGTGGCCCACAGATTGGGTTCCCTTGCCGCAGCCCAGGAGCATCCGTGGGGTGTCGCGACGGCGCGCCGGTGCCGGGCGCTGATCGATCTGGCCGACGGCGAATATGACGCTCAGGCAGCGCAGGAGTTGCGTGGCGCCGCGCAGCAGTACCTCGAGCTCGGACTCAAATTTGATGCCGGGCGTTCGCTGCTCTCACTCGGTCGCAGCCAGCGGCGGCTGCGCAAGCGAAGCGATGCGCGACACAGCCTGCAGATGGCCGCGAGCGCCTTTCGGGACCTGCGCTCGGAGGGATGGGCAGCGCTGGCGGAGCTCGAAATCCAGCGCGTCGGGGCGCGCCGGCCTGGTGCCGCGGGTGAGCTGACGCCGGCCGAGCGCGAGACCGCCGTGCTCGCAGCGCAGGGGCTCTCGAACAAGGAAATCGCTCGCCGGCTCGTCGTCACGGTGCACACCGTGGAGGTCCATCTCTCGCGCGCTTATGCCAAGCTGGGGATCAGCTCGAGAGGGCAGCTTTCGGGGCGCCTGCCCGAGGGGGCCGCCGCCAAAGATTGAGGGTTTCCGTTATGGCGCCGGCGTCGAGGGGCTCTTATGCTCGCCCCGATGGCCGAATATGTGGTCGAGCTGTTCGTGGCGCGCGGCGACGTCGAGATGGCGGTGACGGGCCGAGAGCGCGCCCGCGCCGCCGCTCTGGAGATCACCCGGCGCGGCTCGCAGGTCGCGTTTCGCCGGTCGATCCTGCTGGCTGCGGAGGAGACCTGTTTTCTGCTCTTCGATGCGGACTCGCTTGAGACGGTACAGCTGCTGGCCGAGCTCGCGGAGCTCGGCGAGCACCACATTGCAGCCGTGTCCGGGATGACCTGATCGCGACCGGGCCACACCTTCAAGCCCCAATAAGAGGAGGCCTCACAGATGAGATGTCTTAGTGTGACCGCGCTGGCGATCCTGGTGCTCTTTGCAGCGGCTGCAACCTCGCAGGCGGCGGGCGCGATCAAGGCCTGCGTGCCCACAAAGGCCGCTAGCTCGTTCCTGACCCCCAAGCACGGCAAATGCAAACGAGGATTCAAGCTCACAACGCTCGGCGTCGAAGGCAAACAGGGCGGCGAAGGCAAACAGGGCACGGAGGGGAAAGCCGGTAGCCCCGGTCCCGAAGGCACGGACGGCTTCACAGGCGAACAGCGCGAACAGTTGAAGCTCCTCCTCGCTCATGCCACTTTCATCTCCAGCGGCGTGGGCGGTAAGCCTACGATCCAGTTCTCAGGCGTCAACGTGCAGATCATCAGCGGAGCCGGGGAAACAGCGACGACCAACGGCGAGGGCAACCTCGTGATCGGTTACAACGAGACCAACGGGCGCCAGGTGCAGAGCGGATCGAACAACCTCGTCGTCGGCGAAGACCAGTCCTTCACCAGCTATGGAGGCATCGTGGCAGGGGACGACAACACGATCGAAGGCCCGTTTGCCACGGTGACCGGCGGCAACGCCAATGTCGCCGGAGGAGGCTTCGCGTCCATCAGCGGCGGTTCGAGCAGCACCGCGGACGGATTGGCTGCGTCCGTCGGGGGCGGCTTCGGCAACGTTGCCGGGGGTGAGGCCGCATGGATCGGCGGCGGAATCGGCAACGCCGCCGAGGGTGTGGCCGCAACGGTCTCCGGGGGCGATAAAAACGTCAGCGGTTCCTCGCAATCCTCGGTGAGCGGCGGGTATGAAAACGTCGCCGAAGGTGAAAACTCTGCGGTAGCGGGCGGCGAGTTCAACAAGGCAAGCGGGAATGACGCATCGATCGGGGGCGGCGAACAGAACACCGCCAGCGGTCCCGTGGCTGCGATCAGCGGCGGGATCAAAGGCAAGGCGACCGGCCCTTCCTCGGTGGTCAGCGGCGGCTCGGAAAACACCGCCGAAGGCGAATTCTCGGTGGTCGGCGCCGGCACCAACGACCTCGCGAGAGGAGCCCGTTCGTCGGTCAGTGGCGGGAAGGACAGTACGGCGAGTGGCGTTGGCGCCTGGGTTGGCGGTGGGCTCGCCAACCTTGCCAGCGGCGAACTGGCTGTTGTGACAGGGGGCCGGGAAGATCATGCAACCGCCCTGTTCAGCTGGATCGGTGGTGGCGAGCAGAACAAGGCCTGCGGCGAATTCGCGGCCATCTTCGGAGGTCTGAGCGAGGAAGCCTGCGGGAAAGGCGAAGCGAAGCCCTAGAGGCTCAAATTGACATACAGGGTGTGCGCCCGGCAAAGCGTCCGGGCGCCCCCATCAATTTCCGAGTTGCGCTGCTACATCCGCGACCCCGACGGTTATCTGATCGAGTTCGGCCAGACGACCCTGCCGAGAGGTTGGCGTCCGCCATCCTGACCCGGCCACAGCTGGTCATGGGAGGCCAAGCCTCTGCTCATGCCTGCTGTGATCCGCGAGCCGGCGGGTCGTAGTCCTCGTCGCTCACATGCCTACCCCAGGCCACGGGGCTGCCGGAGGCATCGGCCTCCTGCATGGCCAGATGCGCCATGAAACGGCCTGGCGCGGCGCCGTGCCAGTGCTCCTCCTCAGGCTCGAAGTAGACGCTGTCGCCGGGTCGGATCTCCTCGATAGGGCCCCCCAGGCGCTGGCAGCGTCCGATTCCCTCCGTGACGAAGATCGTCTGCCCGAGCGGATGGGTGTGCCACGCGGTGCGGGCGCCCGGGGAGAAGTGCACCATGGCCGCGCCCACCCGAGATGGCGCCGCGGGCGAGGCGACCGGATCGATGAAAACGGAGCCGGTGAACCAGTCGTCGGGCCCGGCAAGGGTATCCGTGCTGCTGCGGGTGATCTGCATGGCGGGATCCTCCTCGTCGTGTGGTCGACCAGCACGTCGCACCAGGGTGGATGAGCCAGGCCGGCGTCAGATCGGCCGGCTCAGGTTCAGGAGGCAGCGGGGCGGCTGCTGGCGGTGATGTGGGCTTCGCGGTCGCTGTTACGGGGCGGCAGGTCTCCGCGGGGTATCGGCTCGTCTCCTTCGGCGAGGGCCCTGAGCCGGCGCAGGGACTCTCTGTTGCGAATCCAGATCAGCGGATCGGTGAGCGGGTTGAGTAGAAGTCTGCTCCGCGCGTCAGCGGCGACCTCCCGCATCTGCACCCGCGTTCCGCGTGGCGTCTCTTGAAGGCGGAGGCTCACGAGGGCTCTGGAGAAGGGCCGGGCCTTGACGAGCAGCTTGAGGAAGTGCGGCGGCTCGGCCTCGAGCACCTCGGAGTGGTCGGAGAGCGTTGCCGGCCAGATCCCCACCTTGTGGTCGAAGGCTGTGCCCACCGCGGGCCAGTCGGGATCGGCGCGGCGCACCTCTCTCGACCCGACGACCCAGCGAGCATAGGAGCGCGGATCTGAGAGCACGGCGAAGACGCTCTCGGGCGGAACATCCATCTCGAGCTCGTTGTGTGCCACACGCGTTAGCTGCCCTCCGATGGCCGACGCGAAACCGGCGAGGCTCGGTCACCCGAGCCGTCTCGGGCCGGGCGCCATCTGCGCTTCCTGGTGTTTGAGCGCATCAGCCGGGGTAAGAAGCGATTGGGACCTGAACAAGGAGGACACATGAACACGCTCAAGCACAAGCTCGGTAGGAAGGCGGCCAAGGCGACCGCCAGGCACACCGCCCACGGCGTCGTGGCAAAGGCGCAGCGCAAGCCCCTGCGGAGCGTCAGCCTCATCTCGATGGGAGTCGCACTGGGACTTGGCGCCGGTCTGGCAGCGGGCCGATCCTTGGGAAGCTCCGCCTAGAGCACCCGGGCTCAGCCGCGCCGGCGCTCGGCGGCGAGCCCGAACTTGGGCGCACGCCGGGTGCGCGCTGCCAGCAGTGTCAGGGCGCCCGCCACAGCGAGCGTCTCGCACCCGCCGATGTAGGCAGGACCGGCCGCCCCGAAGGCGGCGATTCCGAGGGCCCCCGCGCCGGCGCCGATCGCATTGGCCAGGTTGAAGGCGCTGACGTTGACGGCCGCCGCGATCAGTGGCGCCTGAGGCGCGTGGTGCAACACGCCGCCCTGCAGAATCGGGATCGCGGCGAAGGCGCCCAAACCGAAGCAGAAACAGCCCACGGCCATGGGCAGAGCGGCGCCCGCAAGGGCAACAGCCAGCAGCGCGATGCCGGTCAGGGCCGACGCCGCGATCAGGCCCCACCTCGGGTTTCGGTCAAAGGCTCGACCGCCGAGCGCGGTCCCGGACGCTGCTCCTACTCCGAAGGCAACCAGTACGAAGGCGACGTCGTCGCCGGCCCCGCGTGCGATCACGAGTGGGACGAGGTAGGTGTAGGCGCAGAACAGCGCCGGGTCCACGAGGACGGTCGTGGCGAGGGCGCTCCGGACACCGGGGCGCAGGAGCGATCGCAGCTGCGGCCCTCTGGCGATGTCCGACAGCGGGCCCTCGACGACCAGGCGCCCGACCGGCAGGAGGGCAAGGGCGGCCATCAACGCAAGCGCCCAGAAAGGCGCCCTCCAACCCAGCCGGCCGGCCAGCAGGTTGGACGCCGGTGCCGCAAGGACGGTGGCCAGGCTGATCCCCAGGGCAACCGTTCCCAGGGCCTTGCCCCTGCTGGCGCGGGCGGCGAGCCGGTATGCGACCACCGTGACGGCGGCGAAGGTCGCACCGGCGATGAGCCCGGAGACGGCCCGGGCCATCAGGATCAGGTCCATCGTGGGAGCGGACGCGGTCATCGCCTGGGAGATCGCAAATCCGCCAATCAGGATCATGAGCAGCAATCGCTGGTCCACCTTGACCACGGTCAACGTCAGCAGAGGTCCGCCGGCGGCAACGCCGAGCGCGTAGGTGATCACCAGCAGGCCAGTCCCGCCGTCCCCGACTCCCTGCTTTGCGGTGAAGATCGCGGCGATCCCCACCGGGACGACCTCCGTTGCCATGACCACGAAGGAAACGAAGGCAAGCAGCAGGAGCAGGCGGCGCTCACGCCCTGTCTCGGCTCCCATCTATGTCCCCGTTTGCAGGTCGCTTAGAATCCGCGCAAAAGCCTGCTCGCCGGCCCCAACGAGGGGCGCCTCAGCCCCGAGCTTGCCGGCCAGCAGCGGGACCGGGGCCCCGGCGCGGGTGCCCATGAGCCCGGCTTCGTAGCCGCCACGGACCGCGCCCGAAGCGACCTCGAATAGGCGAGGTGCCAGACCGCCGAGCACGACCGCGTCCGGATCGAGGGCGTTGACGAGCCCCGCCAACCCCCGACCGAGTGCCTCCCCGACTCCCTCGGCGACCGTCCGCTCGCGGCCGGGCCGCTCAGCGGCGCCCGCCAGCGCGGCGGTGATCAGGCTGATCTCCTCCGCCGACTCCGGGCAGCCGAGCCCCCGCGCGAAGGCGCCACCGTCAAGCAGCGTGTTCCAGCAGCCGAGCGCCCCGCAGCGGCAGCGCTGCACGGGGTCTCCGAACGGAAGATGCCCGAACTCTCCAGCCATCCCCTTGGCTCCCGTGAGCAACCTGCCGTCTGAGACCAGCGCACCGCCGACCCCGGAGTGCATGTAGATGTAGAGCGAGCTGCCGATTTCAGTCGCCGCTCCGCGCCGGCTCTCCCCGAGCGCCGCAAAGTTGGCGTCGTTGCCCAGCAGAAACGGGCGGGAGCGCAGATCCGCAGGGAGCACCATCTCAGCCGGGGCCAGGTCGCGCCAGGCCAGGCTGGGAGCTTCGACGAGCGTCTCGCCGGTGGTCACTCCGGGCACCGAGACGGCAACCGCGCCCACACGGCTGATCACCGGCGAGCACAACTGATCGAGCGCCAGCCTCAGTTCGGCGCAGACCAGCCCGACTTCCCGGCCGTGGCGTCCTTCGAGCCGTCCGAGGACCGACCCTCCCAGCGCGATGGTGGACGCCATCCACGTCTCGTGCCCGATCACCGCAACCGCGGCCAACGGACCCTCGCGGTGGGGGCCCAATTCCAGCGTCGGGCGCCCGCGACGCCCGCTCGCCGCCGCGGGCGACTCGTCCACCAGCTGAAGGCGCTGCAGGCGATGGACAAGATCGGCGGCCAGCCCGCTCGAGATGCCGAGCTCTCGAGTCAGCTCTGCCCGGCTGACACCGGGCGTCCTGTGCACCGCCTGAAGGATCTGAGAGGCTCGCGAGCCGTGGAGGATGTTCGGGGGGTGGATAGAATTTACTCTAGCATCGAGTTTATTGCGCATCGGTCGTGTTGCGCTCCTCTGTGAGCCCGGTCACTGACCGGCGCATCTTCAGGGGTTTCGAGGCCTGCGCCCTTAAGGTTTGGACCCGAGACCTTTACGCTGAAGGCCGGTCATCGAGAGTGGCAGGGCAGCCAGCCCCCGGCGGCCCTGTCGCGCCTCGATGGCCGTTTTTCGTTGGGACGCTGGAAAGCCGGGGCGATTCGGGGGTGGGGTGGCGCATATCCCACGATGTTTACCTTTCCGGTGAGGAAGGGTATTAGTCCGTCGGTCATGGCCAGCAGCTCCCGATCGCCTGAACTTCTGCTCAGGCTCGTTGCCGCTGCAGCGCTCGCCGTCGCGGTGGCCGCCTCTCCGGCCCGCGCATCCGAATTCGGGCCGTTTGCTGCGCAGAACCCCTACACGGCGGCCAACGGGGCGGCCACCATGCACGGCGACTCCGAGTCATCCGGCTCCTCTCCCTACGCCGGGCCGGGAACCGGAGCGCAGGTGGTGGTGTCCAACGAGCTCGCGGCTGCATGCCCGACCGTGCTCCAGGGCTCCGACGGGATGCCGGTGGCGCTCTGCACCTCGATCCTCGGGCGCAACCCGGTCGTCTACCTGCTCGACCCGGCGACGGGTGGCACGCTGGCCAGCCTCGACCTGCCGGCGGGCAACCTGTTTGCGGGGGTCTACGCGTACATGGACCAGGAAAATCGCGTCGTCCTCTTCAACGCGGCTGGAGAACTGCTGCGCATCGGTCACCATTACTCGGACGGGAGCTGGATGATGTCGATCGACTCGTCGGTCCCGGCCGCCCCGGCGATCGAAGCTCACTGCGCCTCCCTCTGCGGGGGAGTCGTCGGGATCGCCCCGGATTGGAGCGGACGCGTGTGGTTCGTGACCGCCGACGGCGTCGCCGGATACGTCGAACCCCAGACGAGCACCGTCAGGACGGTCGCACTGGGTTCGGGCGAGCAGGTGGCGAACTCGATCTCGACTGCGCCGGAGGGAACGGCGATCGCGACCGACCACGCCCTCTACTTCCTCCTCGCGAAGCGGAAGGGCCCGAAGGTCATATGGCGCTACGCCTACGAACGCGGGGCCGCCCGAAAGCCGGGGCAGCTGAGCCACGGAACCGGCTCGACTCCTGTGTTCTTCGGTCCCGAGGATGGGACCCGATACCTTACGATCCTCGACAACGCCTCCCCCGCGGAGCATCTGCTGGTCTTTGACACCTGGGCTCACCCGGCGCATCCGCGGCCCGGCAAGGTCGCCAAGAAGCCCCAGCTGGTCTGCGAGCTGCCGACGCTCACCCCCGGGCCCTCGGGCAGCGAGAACGCTCCGGTCGGCTCCGGGCGCAGCGTGTTCGTCGCCAGCACCTACGGCTACCCCTACCCGTCATTGCCCGAAGGAGCCGAAACAAGCGAACCCGAATCCGCTCCCTTCACCGGCGGAGTCGAGCGCATCGACCTCGATCAGAACGGCAAGGGCTGTGCGGCGCACTGGCAGGACGAAGTCCGCTCAGCCGCGGTCCCTCGCCTCGACCCGGCCAACGGGATCCTCTACACGGTTCAGGACACCGACCCGCTCGAACCCGACGGCACCGGACTGAGCGATGTCTACAGCGAGGATGCCATCGACGCGGCCACCGGCCAGGTCCTCCACGAGACCCTGCTGGGCGCGGGATATCTCTTCAACACCCTGCAGCTCTCGCCGACGATCGTCCCGGGCAAAGTCATGTACCAGGGCACTGTCACCGGCATCCTGCGTATCGCCCCCCTGGGCAGCTGATCGCCAGAGGCGGCGGGCGACCTCACCCCTTTCTCGGTGAAGTCGCCGGGCGTCCTGGTGCTCACCTGTATATGAGCTCCGAACGGGGCTTGGAGAACGCCCGTTTGTCCGCGGTTGATTTAGCGACGGCACCTCCGACGAGCACGATGACGACGACCGGCGCCACGGCCAGTGCGGCGCTCGGGATGGCGACCCCCGCCTTGGAGAGCATGCCCAGCCCGGCACCGAGCAGCACCGCGGCAAGCGCGCCCCGCAGGGCGCTTGCGGGCGCGCGCAGCGAGAGGTGCGTGCTGATCAGGATTCCGGGGATGGCGCCGATCAGCAGCGTGCCGGCCAATCCGTAGTCGATGTCGTTTGCGAACACGTGGGCAATCGCGGCGGCCCAAAGCACGATGGATGCGTGGAACAGATCGGTTCCCACGACCCGGGCCGGGCGCAGGCGAAACCAGATCACCAGCCCGACCGCGATCAGTGCGCCACTGCCGGCGGATGTCAGGCCGATGATGAGCCCGACGAAAGCCCCGAGCACGATTGCCTGCGTGGTGGCCGCTCGGGTGAGACGCACAGAGGAATGCTCGCCGCCTGTCGACTTGATCAGGATCCGCGCCAGCAGGGCGGCCCCGGACAGCAGCAGGGCGCCGGCAAGCAGGGTGTAGATGACGGTTTCGAAGTCCGAGCCGAGGTGCTTCTCGAGGTACTTCAGGGTGATCACTCCCACGATGGCACCGGGCACCGAGCCGATGGCCATCCTCTTCGAGAGGGGGCGGTCGACGTTGCCCGCGCGGAACTGTCGGAAGCCTCCGATGCTCTTCTCGACGGCGGAGTAGGCGATGTCAGTGCCGATCGCCGTCGCCGGGTTGATGCCGAAGAGGACGATCAGCAGGGGCGTCATCACAGAGCCTCCGCCGGTCCCCGTGATGCCGACCAGCAGGCCGACGGCAAAGCCGAAGGCGATCATCGTGGTGTTCATTTGCATGCTCCAAGCTGATTGCCGATAATGTCAATGGGGAATATGCCCAATGTGATGCTCGATCAATCGCCGACAGCTCAGCAGACCCTAAGAACTTCGCAAGCGGGCAGCCCGGGCCTGACGCGCCTGGGCGACCTGCGTGCCCTGGAGGCCGAGGCCGTTCACATCCTGAGAGAGGTTGTGGCCGAACTCGAGCGCCCGGTGCTTCTGTTCAGCGGCGGCAAGGACTCGATCGTGCTCCTGCATCTGGCTGAGAAGGCTTTTCGGCCGCTCGAGCTGCCATTTCCCGTACTTCACGTCGACACGGGCCACAACTTCCCGGAGGTGATCGAGTACCGCGACCGCCGTATCAAGGCCGCCGGGCACGAGTTGATCGTGGCCTCGGTGCAGCAGGCGATCGACGAGGGTCGTGTCCACGAGCAGGCGCCCAATGCCTCGCGCAACCGACTGCAGACACGGACGCTGCTGGACGCTCTGGCCGAGGGGCGCTTCGACGCGGCCTTCGGCGGTGCTCGCCGCGACGAGGAGCGTGCCCGCGCGAAGGAGCGCGTGTTCTCGTTTCGCGACGAGTTCGGCCAGTGGGAGCCACGTGCCCAGCGCGCGGAGCCCTGGACGCTCTACAACGGGCGCATCCGCCGTGGCGAGCAGATCCGGGTGTTCCCGTTGAGCAACTGGACCGAGCTCGACGTCTGGAGCTATATCGAGCTCGAGAAACTCGATCTGCCCTCGATCTACTTCGCCCACGAGCGCGAGGTGATCGAGCGCGAAGGCATGCTGCTGGCCGTCTCCGAGTTCGTTGCGCCCGAGGGGAGCGAGCAGGCCGAGCGGCTGCGCGTGCGATACCGCACCGTCGGCGATCTGACGGTCACAGGGGCGGTCCGCTCGGAGGCCGACACGCTCGCCGGGGTGATCTCGGAGGTGAAGTCCTCTGAGACCTCCGAGCGCGGCGAGACGCGGGCGGACGACCGCACGTCGCAGGCCGCCATGGAGGACCGTAAGCGCGAAGGCTACTTCTGAGATGGCCGAGACAGAGCGCCGAGAGCTCCTGCGGCTGGCGACGGCCGGCTCGGTGGATGACGGCAAGTCGACGCTGATCGGGCGGCTGCTGCTCGACACCAAGCTGCTGATGGCAGACCAGCTCGAGGCCGTCTCCCAGGGCAATGGCGGCGCTCCCGACCTGGCCGCACTGACAGACGGTCTGCGTGCAGAGCGCGAGCAGGGGATCACGATCGACGTCGCCTACCGTTACTTCGCCACACCGCGGCGCACCTTCATTCTGGCCGACACGCCCGGGCACGAGCGCTACACGCGCAACATGTTCACGGGCGCCTCGCTGGCCGACCTCGCGATTGTGCTCGTGGACGCCCGCAGTGGCGTCGTCAAGCAGACCCGCCGCCACGCGCAGATCTCGGCGCTGCTCGGGATTCGCCATGTGGTGGCGGCCGTGAACAAGATGGATCTCGTCGACTTCTCCCAGGAGCGCTTCGAGGCTGTGGCCGATGAAGTGGGGGAACTGGGGCGCCGGCTCGGCGTCGATGACCTGCGAGCGGTGCCGATCAGCGCGTTGGACGGGGACAACGTCGTCGAGCGCTCGACGCGCATGCCCTGGTATGAGGGCGAGCCGCTGCTGGAGATCCTCGAGACGGTCGATGTTGCCGGCGACACCGATTTCGAGCAGCAGCGTCTGCGGCTTCCCATCCAGTGGGTGGGCCGGCCCCAGGATGGGGGCAGGCGCGTCTACACCGGGCGGATGGCGGCCGGCACCCTGCGGGTGGGCGATGAGATCTCGGTGGCGCCCGCCGGCGCCAGAACGACGGTCGCCTCGCTGGACACGCTCGACGCGGACGCCCCGGTGGCGATCCCTTCGATGTCGGTCTCGGTCACGCTGAGCGACGACCTCGATGTCGGCCGGGGAGACGTGTTCACGACGCTCGAGGACCCGCTGCCGGCGGCACGCGAGCTGGACACGGCCATCTGCTGGATGACTGAGCAGCCGCTCAGCCCAGGCCGCCGCTATGCCCTCAAGCACACCACGCGCAGTGTGCGCGCGACCGTTCAGACGGTCAGCACACGCTGGGATCTGGACAGCCTCGAGCAGACCCCCGATCCCGGGGCCCTCGAGCTCAACGACATCGGTCGCGTCACGCTGCGCACCAGCTCTCCAGTGCTCGCCGATCCCTACCGCCACAACCGCGCGACCGGCGCATTCATCCTGATCGACGAGGACTCCAACGAGACGGTGGGCGCAGGAATCGTGCGCTCTGCACGCGAGGTCAAACCGGCCGCCGAGGGCAGGCGCGATGTCACCTGGCATCCCTCGGCGCTCGACCGCGAGGACCGCTGGCGTTCGCTGGAGCTCTCCGGTGGGACGGTCTGGCTGACCGGTCTGCCCGCCTCGGGGAAGTCGACGATCGCCGTGGCGCTCGAGCGGGCTCTGGTTGCCCGGGGGCAGCCGGCCTATCTGCTTGACGGCGACAACGTCCGCCATGGGCTCTCCGACGATCTCGGCTTCGCGCCGGGAGACCGTGCCGAGCAGTCACGCCGGGTCGGCCATGTCGCGCGGCTGTTCGCGGACGCCGGCGTCGTAGCGGTCGTCTCGCTGGTCTCCCCACTTCGCTCTGACCGGGAGATCGGGCGCGAGTTGCACCACGCGGCCGGCCTGCCATTCGTCGAGGTGTTCGTCGATACGCCCGTGGAGGAGTGCGCGCGGCGTGACCCCAAGGGGCTCTATGCGCGCGCTCAGGCCGGCGAGATCAAGGGATTCACGGGCGTCGACGCGCCGTATGAGGTGCCCGAGAAGCCAGAGGTGCACGTGGCGACAGCCGACGTGGATGCCGAGACCGCGGTCGGCAAAATACTCGCCGCGCTCCAGGATGGTGCGAGCTGACCAGGGGGCCCCTTGGCCTAGGTCAGACAGCCAGTTCCAGCAGAGGGGGCTGGGCGAGCTCGGTTGTCTCGCAGGCCACGCCGGCTTCATCCCTGACGATCGAAGCGAGGGCATCGGCGACACGCGGGTCGAACTGACGGCCGGCCTGGCCCGTCAGCTCCGCGAAGGCGGCCGTGTAGGAGAGGGCGCGCCGATACACGCGATCCGTCCGCATCGCGTTCCACGCGTCACAGCAGGAGATGATCCTCGCCTCGAGCGGGATCTCCTGCTCCGCCAGGCCGTCGGGATAGCCGCCCCCATCCCAGCGCTCGTGGTGGCTGCGTACGATCATCCCGACCTGTCGCATGAACCCCCCGACCCGCTCGAGCATCCGCTGGCCGGCGACGGTGTGCGTCTTCATGATCTCGAACTCCTCGGGATCGAGCGCCCCGGGCTTGTGGAGGATCTCTTTGGGGACGGCGATCTTGCCGATGTCGTGCAGCAGCGCCGCGAACTCGAGGTTTCGCCGTTGGGCGGACCCGAGCTTGAGCCGCTCTGCCACCCTCATCGCCAGATCGACGACGCTCTTGCAGTGCTCGCCCGTGTAGCCGTCGCTCGACTCGAGCACGTCTCCGAGCACCAGTGCGGTGCCCTTGTAGGCGTTGTTCAGCTCGATCAGGCTCTCAAGCCGCTGGCGGCGCTCTCGTGCGAGGACGGCAAACAATCCGATCAGCGGCAGCAGGGTCAGCACGGCGGCGGGCTCGCTGCGGATGTGGCGTGCGATCACAAGCGCCACGCCCGAGAGGGCCGCGTCGATCGCATACACCCATGCATCGTCGAGCTGCGAGCGCAGGCTTGTGCGGCTCGTCGCGCGGTAGCGCAAAACGGACACGACGAAATCGAGCAGGAACTCGGCCAGGAGAGCTCCGAGCAACAGCCATGGCGTTGCGCGAGCGGGTTCAACGTCCGCCAGCACGAAAACCGCGACCGGGCCGATCGCAAACCAGGAGTTGCCGGGTGCCAACAGGACGCGGCTCGGTGAAGTCTCCCCGCGCAGGACGTCGAGCATTCGGGCCAGCGCGAGTGCCAGGGCGACGACCACCGGAACCACCACCACGGGCATCGCGAAGAGCATCGGGATGAAGCCGAGCTGGGTTAGAACCGTGAACCCGAACGGCGTGTCGAACGTCACTCGCGACGCGAACACGAGCACGAGGGCGCAAAGCAGAGCGGGAAGAAGCGGGAAATGCCCCGGCGGCCGGGCGCTCCAGAGCGCCGCGGAGGCGGCGAGGAAGCCGAGGCCGCTGAGAACCGCCGCGACCTGCTCGCGGCCGCTCACGCGCGTGTGCTCGCGCACGAAGGTCGCGGCGAGCAACTGCTGCTCTTCGAGTGTCGGCTCGAGCGACATCGGTCTCCTATCGACTGAAGCCGGCCGGGCATTGAGAACGGGGTCTTGAGAATGGGCGGAAGTCACAGGGGTTGTCATTTGGATGACAGCGCGATTTGCCTAGTCCCCGCCGGTGGGTTTCAGAGAAGCGACGTGCGCTCCGATCACGCCTTCGCAACTGTCAACCCACGACTCACTGAAACAAGGCAAACCCGTCGCGAGGCGGGGACGCAAAACTAGAGGTCTCGGTTCTGCCGAGATAGCTCGGTCGCCAGTGGACGTTACGGAGGAGCCATGTACGGATCTTCGTCTCGCCCCACGGCATTCAGGTCGCTCGCAGCGATCGTCTGCATCGGTATCGCCAGCCTCGCGCTGGCCGTGTTCAGCTCGGCCGCCAACGCGGCCAACGCGAAGACCGCACCCTCCGCATTGAACGCGGAACTGGCGGTCTGTCCAGGCCAGACGTTCGCCCAGGATTTCCTGGGTCAGGGCGACAACAACTACTACACGCTTGTCGAAGGGAGCCTGTTTGAAGGCTCAGCTCCAGGCTGGACCCTGCTCGGCGGGGCCCAGATCGTCGAAGGGACTCTGCCTGGCGGCGAAGGCGGCGACGAGCTCGCCCTGCCCGCCGGCGGTGTGGCGATCAGCCCGGGGGTCTGCGTGACCCTTCAGTACCCAACCGCCCGCGCCTATGTGGAATCGGTCGGTGGACCCGGCGGCGTGACCGTCGGTGTCGCCTACACGAGCCTGAAGGCGCTGCTTGCGAGCAAGCAGGTCGCGAAGCTGGCGAGCAAGGCCGGCGCCGGCTGGGAACTCTCCCAGCCATTCAACGTCGCGCCCGAACTGGCCGGCAAGGAAGAAGGTGTTCGCGAAGTGCACTTCGTCTTCGCCAACACCACCCACAACGGCGACTTCCGCCTGTATGGGGTGTTCGTCGATCCGCGGTTGAGCAACTAGTTCCGTTCCCGGGCACCCCGCGGCTGCGGGGTGCCCGGCGATGCGGCCTGTCGGCGCTGGCCATTGCGCTCATCTCGCCCCACTGGTTCCTGCGCCCACGATGAGAAGGCGGTGGCGAGGCCGCCCACGAGCCGCTCGAAGCTGCGCTGGGTATCGACCGGCAGCTCAAAGCCGCCGCTGTCCTCGAGTGTGATGAAGCCGTGGAGTGCCGAGCGCAGGGCGCGCGTCGCGTCGATCGCATCTTCCCCTTCGAGCCTGTAGCCCGCCAGCACGTCTGTCACGACCTGTACCACGGTGAGGCTCGCCGCCTCATCCTCGGTGTCCCCGGGCTTGGGTGCGCTCTGCGCCGCCGCGTAGCGGCCCGGATGTGCCAGAGCCCACTTCCGGTAGGCGCCGGCGATCGACATCAGCGCCTCGCTTCGTTCGCGCCCGACGGCCGCGCGAGCCAGGACGTATGCCAGCTCGTTCTTGGCGCGTATCGAGATGCTGCGCACCAGGCCGTCGATGCTCTCGATGTGCTTGTAGAGAGAGGGCTGGCGCACTCCCAGGCGGGTGGCCAGCGCCGCCAGGGTCATGCGCGAAAGGCCGACCTCGTCGGCGAGACGCTCCGCCTCCTCGATGACCACCAGTTCGCTGAGCCCGGCTCTAGCCACGATCGTCGACCCTGGTCAGGAATCGGAGGATGGCCTCGGTCGTTATCTCGGGGCGTTGCGACTGGGGGTAGTGGCCGGCCTCGGGCACCATGACGACCTCGCCTTTCAGGGTCTGGGCGATCCAATCGGCCTCTGCGCGGGGGTCCGGAAAATCGGGGTCCTCGGCCCCCATAACGACCAGTGCCGGGGTGTTGACCCGAGCGAGGCTCTCCTCGGCAGGCGTGTGATCGGTCCGGGTGGTGAGCGAGAAGGCCTTGGCGTATCCGGCCCGGCGCATGCTCTCGGCCACCTCGTTGCGGTAGCTCTCGAAGTCCTGAGGCCGGCGGCCCGCATAGAGCTTTGGCAGATATGACTTCCACGCGCTCGCAGCCCAGATGGGCGCCATTGCGACCCGTGTGAGGGCTCGCTGGATGGCGCTCATGGCGCCGTTGCGGACGAAGGGGCCGACGAGCACGAGCCCGTTGACCTGCTCGGGCTGTTGCGCCGCGGCTACCACCGCGGCGGCGGCACCCATGGAGTTGCCAACGATGATGGCCGGTCCGCCCAGCTGCTCGATCAGCGCGAGAAGGTCACCGGCGGTCTCGATATCACCGTAGGAGCTGAACTTGGCGTCACTCTCGCCGTGACCGCGCAGGTCGGTGCAGGCCACGCGGTAGCCGGCCTCGCGCAGCGCCGGGGCGAGCAGTCGGTATCCGCGGCGCAGGTCACCCATACCGGGCACCAGCAGGACCAGGGGCCCATCGCCCGCCACGTCGTATGCGATGTGCCCGTCGGGGCGTTGAAGAAAGCTGGTCCGCTCTTGCGCGGCGTCATGGCTGAGCATTTTGGGTCTCCTTGGGATCCGTGTTCCAAGCCAGGGAGGGAAGTATAGCTAGCCAGCTGGCTAATCACAATAGCTTTTGCGCGGACAGGGGTTTCGATGCCCGGCAGGCGGGAATGTCCGAAGGACAGTTCTCAAATCAAGAGAGGAGTCTGGTAATGCCGACTCTGAGCGAGGCACCCGTCCCGGTCATGCGCTGCTTCGAGGCACCCGTGGAGCACCGCGAGCAGACGCTCGCCGCGGAGACAGCCCCCTGAGCAGCGCGCCGGCTGAGCTTGAGCCGCAGATCCGTGCATTGGGCGGACGGCTCGCCCACGATCTGGCCTCACCGCGACGGATCAGCCAGGACGGCCTCGAGCGCCGGCTGACCCATCGCCTGATGGCCGACCCGGAGTTACGCGCGGCACTGTTTCGCTTCGTGGATGTGCGCCCGGCCTGCGCCGGCCCCCGCGAGCTGGTGGGCCATCTCGAGCAGTTCCTGGGCGAGGCACGAAGCTCGCCGAGCGCTCACCGCCTGCGGGGGCTCGTGGCGCATAGATATCTACGCCGTCCGGCTGCCGCGGCCTCGGACGTCGCCGTCGGGCGCATGGCGCACCGTTTCATCCTCGGCGGCAACGTCGCGGCTGCCATCCCGGCGGTCGCCGAGTTGTGGCGCCAGGACATCGCCACGACCGTGGACCTGCTCGGGGAGGCAACCGTGACGGAGTCCGAGGCTGACAGGTATGCCGACCGATGCCGCCAAGCGCTCGAGCAGCTCACGTCGGCCGCTGTGTCCTGGCCCTCGCGGCCGCTGCTCGAAGCCGACGGCAGAGGCGAGCTGCCCCGGGCCAATCTGTCGGTGAAGGTCTCAGCGCTCACTCCTCAGCTGCGATCCACCTCGCCCGAGCGCGGCATCGCGGGGGCGAAGGGCCGCCTCCGCGAGCTGATGCGGATCGCTCGCGACCGCGGCGCCCACCTGCATGTGGACATGGAGTCGCTGGACTCCCGCGAAGCTGTGGCGGGTCTCGTCTTCGAGCTGCTGGAAGAGCCGGAGTTCCATCACGGGCCCTCCTGCGGCCTGGTGCTGCAGGCCTATCTCGTCGACTCCCCGGAATTCCTCGAGGAGACCCTCGCGAGGGTCGTGCATGGCGGGCGCGATGTGCCGCTGACCATCCGGCTCGTCAAGGGCGCCTACTGGGACCACGAGGTGATCCAGGCGGCCGAGCACGGGTGGAGTCCGCCCGTCTTCCTCGACCGCCCATCGTGTGATCGCAACTTCGAGCTGTTGAGCCGGCGGTTGCTCGATCATGCGCAGGAGGTGCGCGTGGCGATCGCGTCGCACAACCTGCGTTCCGTGGCCCACGCGGCCGTCTACGCACAGTCCATCGGCGTGGCCGCCCAGGACATCGAGTTCCAGGTCCTGCGTGGCCTGGGGGACGAGCTCGGGATGGCCGTGGCGCAGAGTGGACGGCGTGTGCGCACCTATTGCCCGATCGGGGACCTGGTCGCGGGTATGGCCTACCTCGTGCGCCGGATGCTCGAGAACACCGCCAACAACTCCTTCCTCGGCGCCGTCGCCGACGGCTCGGAGCTGAACAGCCTGCTGGATGCGCCATGAGCGACTTCGCCAATGAGCCCCTGCTCGAGTTTCGGCGCCGCTATCTGCGTGAGGATGCCATCGCGTCGCTGGCCGCCCTTGACGCGAAACTGCCGCTCACCGTCCCACTGGTGCTCGAGGGTGACGTTGTCGATCGGGCGTTGACCGATTCAGGCGACCCGGCCGACCCCCGGCGGATTGTCTCCCGCGGCGCCTCGGCGAGCGCCGAGGACGCCGCGGCGGCCGTCGCTGTCGCGTCGGCCCGCCAGCCGGCATGGGCTGACACACCCGTCGCACTCCGGGCTGCGACGCTATCGCGCGCGGCTGGCCTGCTCCGCGGACGGCGCCTCGAGCTGGCTGCACTTGCGGTCCGAGAGGCCGGAAAGCCCTGGATCGAGGCCGACGCAGATATCTGCGAGGCGATCGACTACCTGGAGTACTACGCGCGCGAGGCGGTCGCCCTGGCCGAGGGCCCTGAGCTCAAGCAGCTGCCTGGCGAGCGCAACACGATGCGGTTCGCCCCAAGGGGCCTCGTTGCGGTGATCGCCCCGTGGAACTTTCCCTTTGCCATCCCGACCGGTATGACCGCGGCGGCGCTCGCGACGGGCAATGCCGTCGTCCTGAAGCCCGCTCAGCAGACGCCGGCCTGCGCGGCGGCCATCGCCTCTGCGCTCGGCGAGGCGGGTCTGCCGGCCGGGACCCTCACGCTGCTCCCCGGCGGCGATGCGCCGGCCAGGGCCCTGGTGGCAGATCCGCGCATCCACACGATCGCCTTCACCGGCTCCTGCGCCGCCGGCCTCGCCATCGCCGAGCAGGCCGCCAAGGTTGCTCCGGGCCAGGACCACCTCAAGAACGTGGTGATCGAGATGGGCGGGAAGAACTGCATCATCGTCGACGCCGATGCCGACCTCGACGAGGTGGTGCCCGCCGTCCTGGCCTCGGCCTTCGCCTTCGCCGGGCAGAAGTGCTCCGCTGCGAGCAGGGTCCTGGTCCATCGTGAGATCTCCGGGACGCTCGTCACGCGATTGACGGGCGCGTTGGACACCCTGCGGGTCGGCCCCGCTCAGGATTTCGCCACCGACGTGCCGCCCGTGATCGACGCCGAGGCCCTCGGGCGGATCAGGGGCGTGGTGCAGGCCGAAGTGCAGGTCGGCGCCAGGGTGCTGCAGCGCAGGACGCCAGAAGACGGGGGTCTCTATGTAGCGCCGACGATCTTGCTCGAGCCGAAGCCCGGCGCCTGCGTGGTGGCGCAAGAGATCTTCGGGCCTGTGCTGACGGTCGAGACGGTGCAGGACATCGAGGGCGCCTGCGAGGTCGTCGAGCGCAGCCCCTTCGCTCTCACCGGAGGGCTGTTCTCGCGCAGCCCGCGCACGATCGAGTACGTGATAGCGAGCACGCCCGTTGGCAACCTCTACGTCAACCGCGCGACGACCGGGGCCATGGTGGGGCGCCAGCCCTTCGGCGGCAACAGGCTCTCGGGCACGGGAACGAAGGCAGGCGGACCGGGTTACCTGCTTCACTTCGTCGAGCCGCGGGTGGTGAGCGAGAATACCGTCCGCCACGGGCTGGTCGTCTAGCCCTGCTCGTTCTCGCCGCCGGGCCGGTCAGTGGACACCGAACGTGGCTCGCTCGCTCGCCGTCAGCGAACGGACGCTCTCGGCGGCCGCTCGCCGGGCGAGCAGCGTGGCGTTCTCGCAGGCTTCGCAGGAGTCCCACAGGCGCACGACATCGGCGGTGTCCTCGACCATCAGTTCGCGGCTGTCGGGCGAGAAGGCGAGTGTCTTGACGGCGCTGTCGAGTTCGTGGTGGCGGATCACGCGCATGGTGTGTGCGTCGTACTCGTCGACCGTGCCGTCCTCGCGACCGATGGCGTAATAGCGTCCGTTCGGCGAGATGGCTAGCGCGGTACCGGCTGCGTTGGAGCCGGGAACCTCTTCGACGGCGCCGCTGATCAGGTTCGCGCGGGCGAACGTTCCGACGGCGATCGGCACGAGCATCGCGTGCCCGTCGGGCGCGAGCAGGGCATCGCTGCTGCCGTGCTCCTGCAGCACGATCGTGCGCACCAACCTTCCCGATCGCAGGTTCCAGATGTTGACGTGCACGCAGCCATCGCCGATCGCCATCAGCGAGCCGTCGAGCGCGAACGACGGCGTGCCGGCGATGCAGCCCGCTTCGGTCACGCCGGGGGCCAGTTGCCTGACGACTCCAGTCCGCGGATCGATCAGCTCGGCCTGCATCTTGGACCCCTGCACGTAGGCTGCACCGATCCGCCCGTCCGGTAGGACCCCCTGGGCTTCCATCCGCGGCACCGTGACGGCCGCCAGGTGCCGGCCGGTCCGCCCTTCGATCTCGACCACCCGGGGTGCCTTGGAGTTCGGGTCCAGATAGGTCAGGCGGCCGAAGCCGGGCGTGGCGGAGAAGCAGGAGGCGCAGTAGTTGAAAACGCTTCCCGCGGCGAAGCCCGGGAAACTGCGGAGCACCCGTCCCGCGCGGTCGACGATCTCGCCCCGGCTTCCCAGCATGATGAGGTCCTTCCCGTGCGGCGCGAACTGGACGCTCGTTTCCGGCGGCGCCTGCAGTCGCAGCCGTTCGCCCGCCTGCGTGGAAAACTTGCGCAGCAGGCCGTCGAGCGAGAGTGTCACGAGCGTCCTGTCGTCTGGCGCGATCGCAAGGTCGCCGGAGGCGATGGTGCTGCTGCTTGAGTCGCCGGCCACCAGGTGCCCGGTGGCGGCGTCCAGCACGGCGGCCTCGCCGTCGCTGTAGCCGACGGCCAGCAGGCTCGCGTCGGGCGAGACCTGGACGGGGCTCGACCACGCTCCCGCAGGGCCGTTGGCGACCCAGCGGACGCTTCGCGTGCGCGGGTCGATCGCCCAGGTCGCGGCCGTCTGTTCCTCGCCTTCGGCGTTGAGTATCGAACCCGTCACGAACCATGTGCGCTGGTCGGGGGAGACACGCAGGTAGACGACCGAGGCGATCCGCGGGGGGGCGACGAGCGGGACCGTCCAGCGGGCGCCCGTGTCCACGTTGAGCGCCGTCAGGCGTGGCAGCAGTTCGCCGCGGCCCTGCGTTTGGCCTGTCGAGGCGATCAGCAGGGTGCTGGCCGAGGCAGACATGATGCCGTTGACGCCGTTGACCGAACCGTCGGCCCGCGCGACCGTGCGCACGGTGGCGTGGCGCAGATCGACCAGGCCGATCAGTTCACGGTCGGCGATCGCCAGAAAATGGCCCGGCGGCCCTGCCAGCTGTTCGATTTCAAACGGCGCCGTGAACAGCTGGCGGGTGCGTCCGCTTTGCACGTTGACCGACACGAGATTGCGTCCGCTGGCGACGATCAGTTCGCGCCCGCCTCCGGCCAGGATCATGTCGCTTGTGGTGGCGCCGACACGCACGCGCCGCACGATCCGGTCGTGCGTGAGGTCCGCGAAGACGACGTAGCCCTGGCAGGTGTCGGCGGCGGCCGTGCGGCCCCCGTTCAGCAGCAGCAGGTAGGCGGAGTTGTCGCATGCCTGCACACCGAGCGAGGGCAGCTGGGCGCGTAGGGTGTTGGCATCGAGCGCCTCTGATGCCGCGAGCTCCGCCTGTGGTGTCGGCGCGCTCGCGAGTGCCGCACGCGCGAGCAGCAGCGCGAGTTGCGGATCGCGCGATACCTGGGCTGTGGATTCGGTCGCCAAAGCCTGCGAGCGGGCGGTGGACTCGGCCTCGACGGCGTCGTGGCGGCTGACGAGCGTGACGGCGAGCAGCACGAGGGCAACCACCAGCAGCCCTGCAGCGGCCGCAAGCGAGCGGCGCAGCCGCTGGTTGGCCAGTTGGCGGCGGCGCAAGGTGTCCGCCGACTCCTCAGCCGAGCCGTCGAGGAACTGCCGCTCGGTGTCGTTCAGCAGCGCTCCATTGGACCGCGACCACTCGAGCGCCGCCTCCAGTCGCCCACCGCGGTAGAGGTCGCCGGGCTCGCGACCGGCGGCGTCCCATGTCCGGGCCGCGTCGCACAGGCGCCTGTAGAGGCGGATCCCCTCGCGATCCTCCTCGAGCCAGCCGCGCAGTCTCGGCCATCGGCTTATCAGGACCTCGTGCGCAAGCTCGACAGTACCCTCGCCGAGCGTGACCAGGCGCGCCTCGGCGAGGCGCTCGAGCAGCTCACGCACCTCCTCCACGGAGGTCCCATGCGGAACGAGGTCCTCGCTTCGCACTCGTCTGCGTGTGTCCTCGACGCCTTCTCCGAGCTCGGTGAGACGGAGAAACACCGCACGCAGCAGGGGGCGCTGTCCCACAGGGGTGCGCTGCACAATCTCCTCGGCGGTCTGGGCGACGGCCGAACTGACGCCTCCGGTCTCGCGATAGGCCTCGACCGAGAGCGTTCGCCCGTCGCGGCGCTCCCAGGTCGCGCGCAGCGCATGAGAGATCAGGGGCAGGGCCCCCGGCTGCCCGGCTGCGTCGCGCAGCACGAGCGCGACCAGGCCCGGCCCGAGCTCCAGCCCCACGAGGCTCGCCGGCGCCTCGATCGCGCAGCGCAGCTCCTCCTCGCCCATGGGGCCAAGCAGCATCTGGTTGGCCGAGACGGCTTGCGCCAGGCGTGCGTCGGCGCTGATCTCGCCATAGAAATCGGCGCGCAGTCCGATCACCACCGCACCAGGGCGGGAGAGCAGCGCATCGATGAACTGCACGCGGCGGCTCGGGTCGGCGCACTGTGTGTAGAGCTCCTCGAACTGGTCGACTACGAGCAGCTCGCTGGCCGGCCCGTCCAGGTCGAGCGGCGGCTCGGCTCCCGGTGTGATCAACCTCGCGGTGCGGGCCGCCGGGACCTCGCCGGCCTGCACGGCGGCGCTCACGCCGGCGCGCAGCAGCGAGGACTTGCCGCTGCCTGAGGCTCCCACGAGGGCAAGCAGCGTCCCCGGCATGAGCCGGCCGAGCAGTTCGCCGAGGATTCGCTCCCGCCCGAAGAACAGCTGGCGGTCGCTGGGGCGGAACGAGAGCAGGCCGCGGTAGGGGCATTCTGCAGCGCTACGTGGCGTCTGCAGCCCGGGGCCCGAGATGGCGCTGATCCGCTCCGGGCGCTCGATTCCGCGCAGCGTGTGCGGACCGAGATCGACGATCGTGAACCCCGGCGGAAGGTCTCCCTCCAGGAGCGCCGCCGTCTCTTCGGAGAGCAGGATCTCGCCGCCGCGCGCCTCGCCGCGCACACGCGCCGCGTGGTTGGGGAGGGTGCCGAAGTAGTTACCCGGCCGCTCGTCCGCCTCGCCCGTGTGGAGACCGAAACGGACGCGGATGGGAGCGCTCTCGGGCCATGCGACACGCGCCACCTCATGGGCGACCTCGATCGCTGTACGCACGGCCTGAGCCGCTGAGCCGAATATCGACGTGGTCGCGTCTCCGTCGCCGGCCGCCACGAAATGCCCGCCGTGGGATTGGACGACCTTGGCGATCATCTCGTCGTGGCGCATCAGCGCCTCGGCCATGGCGCCGGGGCTGGTCTCCCACAGTCGGGTTGAGCCTTCGATGTCTGTCATCAGGAACGTCGTCACACCCGTCGGCAGCGCCGGGTTCCAGCCGGGCCGCAGACGCTCGACGGGCTCCCCCGCAATCGGCGGCGCCCCTGCCCGTTCAGTCGGGCGCGACCCGGTCATGGGTCCTCCGAGTGTCGGCGTCCGGTCAGGACGCTCCCCTCCTCAGACATCGGCGTATGGCGGCCTGCTGCATGGCGTTGGCACTGCCCCCTTCTCGTGTTGTGCCGCGCCGGGCATCGCGCCGCAATGCCCAACCTGATTCTAGGTAGATCACTCGCGATTCGCATTTGTGGACTCCCAAATGAGTCGGCGATTGAACCAGCTCATCGAGATCGCCGGGCGCGGACCCGAATCCGGCGAGGCCTACGGCCGGCTCGGCGGTCTGCATCGCCAGATCGCCCGGCGCGGCGCCTGCGCGCACCCCGACGGCGTGCTCGGGTTCACGGCCAGTGCGACCAGCGTGTTTGCCGGCGAGTTCGCATCGCATCTCGCCGGGCACTGCACCGCCCACGCCCACGCCCACGAGCCGGTGCTTCCCGTGCCGGCGCTCCAGGGAGGGTGGCGATGAGCGAGCAGCGCTACCGGCTGGTGTTGGACCCCGTCCGCTGCGATGCCTACGGGCACTGCGCGGAGCTGCTTGGCGAGCTGATCGGACTTGACCAGTGGGGATACCCGATCATCGATCAGGAGACCATTCCACAGCACCTGTTGGGAGAGGCGCGCAAGACGGTCGCGGCATGCCCGCGCCTGGCGCTGAAGCTCCAGCGCGTCTGATGTGGCGTCGGTTTGACCGCTCGGGCGCTGGGTAGATTTGGGACGTAACCGGCCGGGGAGAGAGCGTGCAACCTCTGATCGTCGTGATCGATTGTGCCGTCGCGGGCGTGATCGCGGGAGGTCTCGTACGGCTCGGTCGCCGACCTGTGCGCTCGAGCGCGCCCGCAGTCGATTGGGAGCGCTTCCAGGCCGAACTGCAGGAATTCCTCGACGCGCGCCAGTAGCGGGTCGGCGCTGAGCGCGAGGGCGTCCGCCCCGCTCAGGCCTCGCCCTGCGGCGCGTAGGCCGTCAGGGCGCTCAGCGACGGAGCGAAGTAGTAGGCGCCGGTGAGCGGCCGGGTGTACCTGGTCAGCTCGTCCCGCGGGCCCTGTACCCCGGCCATGCTCTCGAGCATCCGCTGCAGGGGCGCCTGCCGGGCTGCGAAGCCGACGAACATCGTGCCGTGTTCGGTGACGGTCCCGAACGGCATGTTGCGACGAAACACTTCGCCGAACTCATCCTGGTCGGTACGGGCGACGTGCGAGGTCTCGGGCTTGTCCTCGAGCTCGACAGAGTCGGGCTTGGTGCGCCCGATCACCTGCTCCTGGGCCGTGTCTGAGAGCCCTTCCCACGCCGTGGCCTCGTGTGTCCACTGCTGGAGCAGCAGCACCGAGCCCCCGGCGCCCGGGGTCCCCGGCGCCCCGAGCGCGACCCCCGGGGCCAGCGCGAGACTCGGGTTCTCGCTGCCGTCGATGAAGCCCGTCAGATCGCGATCATGGCGGTAGGGCCAGCTCGAGACCTCGCTTGCGACCGCGGCCTGGCCTTCGAGCGCCGCCATCGCCGAGCGGGCCGCGTCGAAGATCACGTCGTAGGTGCTGCCCGCGAGCCAGAGCACGGCGTCGTGCTGCGTGGCGGGCATGGTGAAGCCATCGCGGCCGCGGATCGGTTGGAGGAACCCGGTGAGGTCCTCCGGTGCGCCCGCCCCGAGCTCGTCGCGCCACAGCTCCGGGCGAAAGCCGATCACCAGATTCAGCCCGCCGATGGTCGTCCTTGGCTCACGGAGGGCGGCGAGTGAGGACACCAGCTCCCGCGCCGCGGCGCCCGGGAGAAGATCGAACTCGAGGTAGGCGTGTGAGGCCGTTCCCAGGGCGAAGATCCCCGCCTGGGGTATCGCGACGTCAGAGCTCACGCAGGCGAGTTTAGGTAACGCGGCCGAGGGGCGATGATGCCCCTCGGCCGCGCGTCGCGCCTGTAGATCAGCCTGACCAATCGACGGCGCGCGAGTGATCGCGCGAGCTGCCGGCGTGGCTGAACCCAACGTGCCCTTGGCCAGGGTAGCCATGGCCGCCGCCCGGCCAGCCGCCGGATGAGCCCGCGGGCCAGGGCAGCAGGTAGGCCCGGTAGCTGTTGACGCCCGCCGGAAGCTCGGCGTTGAACAGCAGGTCTCCCCAGGCGTCAAACGCCGAGAAGTAGGGCAGGCTGCCCCAGCCGACGAAGGTGGCGCCGCCCGGAAGTGGCTGACCGTTGCCCTGAGAGGGGGCGGTCAGGCCCTCCGGCTGGTTCTCGGAGCGCACCAGCGTCGCTGTGTGATGCCACTGGTCGAGCTTCACGGTGACGACACGGCTGAGACCGAACTCGGCCGTTGAGCCCGATCCGGTGTTGCCGGCGCCCGCCGACTCGTTGTCAAAGAACGAGTAGTCGTTGTTTCCCAGGGCCTCGGGGTCATGCTGCCAGGCAAAGATCTCGCCGGCGTCGTTGAGGCTCTGGCCGGGGGCGGCTCGGAACGTGAAGTCGCTGGCCTTCCCGCCCAGCTGCCAGATGATGTTGCCGCTGTGGCGGTCCACCTTGTAAGTGGTCCAGGTGTCGCGCGCATCGACCAGCAGATTGCCATCGGTGTCGAGGTGCACCGCGTTGATGTGGAACCAGTCCCATGGCGTGCTCGGCGATGGCGGCAGCGGCTGCTCGCTCTGGCTGAACGGTACGTGGTCCTCGCTGTTCCACTGGAACAGCACCTTGCCGGTCGGGATGTCGATCTCCTGGACCACCCCGTTGATCACCGTCTGGTTGGAGGGGCCTCCGATCGACGTCAGATCGGCCGTGGCGGTCGTGTAGGAGAGGATCAGCGCCGTGTTCTGGGGCGTGATCAGGAACTCGTGGCCGTCGGCGCTGAGCCCGTTGCCCGCGTTGACGGTCGCGATCTGCTGGTAGTGGCTGTTGTAGATGTAGTCCGTTCCTGTAGAAACGCCGCCGAGGCCCGTGCCCTGCCACCAGGTAAGAACTGGCCGCCCGTGGTAGGTCTGGGTGCGGAAGTCAGCCGCCTCCTGGCCTGCGGGCACTGGCTGGAACCAGACGACGTTGCCGTTGGGGTCGAGAATCTCTGGTCCGTTGGCATAGGTCGAAGCGTCTCCGAAGGGGGAGATGAAGACGTCCCTCTGGCCGAGATGACTGTTGGGTGTGAGGATCGTCACGGGCGGGGGCGCCGTGGGGTCGGCCGTCGCAGCTGAGCTGCTCGCGCCGGCGAGGACCACCAGCGACGCCAACAGCGCCAGCAGGTGGGTGCCGGGCACGAGCCGTCGTCGGCAGCTCTTGGGGGGGGACGTGTTCGAGCTCGGGGTCTCGGACATTTGGGGCTCCTCTCGTGCTTGTCTTGGGGGGGCTTTCGATGCGCTGCGGGCCGTCTTTTGACAGGTCGCGCGGTCACGTTAGCCAAGATCTCCATAATTTCAACCGTATTTATGAGGTTTAGGACAAGAGTTCTGGGCAGGGGGCGCCTCGGGGGTGGCGGAGGCCCGGTGCTTGTTGGGATTCGCCAGCCGTCCCGTCCCGGTCGTGAGCACGGCGAGGGGCGGCGCGCCGCCCGCCGTTGGGCCTGGTAGATCGAGCCCAGGGTGCAGGGTCGGCTCTGACCCTGTTACCGTCGGGGGTGCAAGGTTGGATGTTCCAGCCAACAAAACAGGATCAGCGCTCGTGTGTTTTTGCTTCTGGCATCTCCGCGTTCGCAGCACCCTGACAACGCAGAGGAAAGAAAAATGCCTACAGGCACAGTGAAGTGGTTCAGCGACGACAAGGGTTTCGGGTTCATCACTCCCGACGACCAGTCGAAGGACCTGTTCGTCCACCACAGCGCAATCATCGGCGAGGGCTATCGCTCACTCGCCGAGGGCGCCAAGGTGACCTATGAGTCCGAGGCCGGCGACAAGGGCCCCAAGGCGGTCAACGTCCAGGCCAGCTGAGCTCCGGCAGCGCCGGCACGTCCGGCGCGCCGAACGAAGTTTGCAATTCGCAGAGGAGGCTCCCACGTCCGTGGGGGCCTCCTCGCCTTTTAAGGGAGGCCAAGGCGGCTCGCGCAGGTCCTCGTCTCGGCAGGTGAATCGAAAGGTGTTTCCGTTCGTGTCGATTTCGCCTCGCCTCGTTCGACGTGCGTATAGAACCCAACGTAACGACGACTAGGAGGCAGCATGCGATTCATGGTTCTGGTCCCGGGCAACGCCGACTCTGAGGCGGGCGTCATGCCGAGCACCGAGATCCTCGAGGAGATGACGAAGTACAACGAAGCACTGGTCGGCGCGGGCGTGATGCTGGCCGGCGACGGTCTGCACCCGACCTCCAAGGGGGCCAGGGTCCGCTTCAACGGCAGTCAGCGGACAGTGATCGATGGTCCGTTCACCGAGTCCAAGGAGCTCGTGGCGGGCTATTGGATTTGGGAGTGCGCCTCGCGCGAGGAGGCCGTCGAGTGGCTCAAGCGTGCGCCCTTCGACGGCAATGTGGAGGTTGAGCTGCGGCAGATCTTCGACCCCGCCGACTTCGGCGAGCAGCTGACGCCGGAGTTGCGCGAGGCAAACGAGCGGCTGCGCGAACAGGCCCCCGGACAGGCCTAGACGGATGGCCGCCTCGGCCACCCATCGCACGATCGACGCCGTCTGGCGGATCGAGTCGGCCCGGCTGATCGCCGGGCTGACTCACGTCGTGCGCGATGTCTCGCTGGCCGAGGATCTGGCCCAGGATGCGCTGGTGGCGGCGCTGGAGCAATGGCCCCGGTCGGGCATCCCTGAGAACGCCGGGGCATGGCTGATGGCGGCTGCCAAGCACCGTGGCATCGACGCGCTCCGCCGCCGGGCCACGCTGGCCGCCAAGCAGGAGCTGATCGGGCGCGATCTCCAGACGCTGCAGCAGCTCGAGCAGCCCGACTTCGCGGCACAGCTCGAAGATGTGGGCGACGATTTGCTGCGCCTGATCTTCATGACCTGTCATCCCGCCCTCTCGCAGGAGGCGCGGGTGGCGCTGACACTGCGCCTGCTGGGCGGACTCTCGACGCCCGAGATCGCGCGGGCGTTCCTGGCCGCGGAGGCGACCGTGGCTCAGCGGATCGTCCGTGCGAAGCGGACGCTCCAAGAGGCGCGTGTTCCATTCGAGCTGCCCGCGCGAGAGGAGCTCGATGAGCGCCTCTCAGCGGTGCTCGAGGTGATCTATCTGGTCTTCAACGAGGGTTACTCGGCCACCTCCGGGGAGCAGTGGGTCCGTCCCGCGCTGTGCGAGCAGGCGTTGCGCCTCGGACGGATCCTCGCCGGCCTGATGGCACGCGAGCCCGAGGTGCACGGCCTGCTGTCGCTGATGGAGCTGCAGGCCTCGCGGCTGCGGGCGAGGATCGGTCCCGGCGGCGAGCCGGTGCTGCTGGCCGACCAGGAGCGCTCTCATTGGGACCGCCTGCTCCTGCAGCGGGGTCTCGCGGGACTGTCGCGAGCCGAGGCGCTGGGTGCTCCCCTGGGCCCCTACACGCTCCAGGCCGCCATCGCCGCCTGCCACGCGCGCGCTCAGAGCGTGGAGGACACCGACTGGGTGCGGATCGTGGCCCTGTATGACGCCCTTGCAGGGCTGACGGGGTCGCCGGTCGTGGAGCTCAACCGGGCCGTCGCGGTCGCGATGGCATTCGGTCCTCAGGCGGGCCTCGACCTGCTCGATGAGCTCGCCGGCCACCCGGCCCTGGCGGCCTACCACCCGCTCCCGGGCGTGCGCGCCGATCTGCTCGTCAGGCTCGGACGCAGCGAGGAGGCGCGCGAGGCCTTCATCCGGGCGGCCGACCTCTGCCGCAACGACCGCGAACGAGAGCTGCTGCTCTCGCGCGCGCTCGCCTGCGGTGCCTGAGTCCGCCCTCGTGGCACTCAGGCCTTGAAGTAGTGACCCAGCTCGAGGTCCTCGATCAGGCCCGGATGGGTCGGCTCCCAGCCGGTTATCTCGCGCGTCAGCGTGCTCGAGGCCGGGGAATCCAAGGCCAGCAGGCCGGCCATCCAGCCGAAGTGCGCCTCGGCGTCGTCGGGGGCGACCGATGAGACGGGGAGCTCGAGGTGGCGCCCGATGACCTCGGCGAGCTCACGGATCGGCACGCCCTCGTCCGCGACGGCCTGGAGCACCGTTCCCGCCGGTGCCTTCTCGGCGGCCAGCCGGAACAGCTTGGCGACGTCGAGCCGGTGCGCCGCGGGCCAGCGGTTGGCGCCATCGCCGATGTAGCCGGCGGCGCCCTTTTCGCGTGCGATGGCGATGATGAACGTCATAAAGCCGTTGTCGCCCTCCCCGTGACACGTCGGCGGCAGGCGCAGGACCGTCGAGCGGACGCCCCGCGAAGCCAGCGCCAGGGTCATGTGGGCGTTTGACATCCGGTTCTCGGCCCCGCCCAGAATCGCTGATCCCGGTGCCTCGGGGTCGCGCCCGTCGAGCTCGCTGGCAACACGTCCCGGTGCCACGCCGAGCGTCCCCGAGGCGATCACAAAAGGCTTGTCAGATCCCTCGAGCGCGTCGCCGAAGGTTTCGATCGCGAGGCGGTCCGCGGCGGAAGCCGCCTCGAACTGGCCTGTGAACGCCAGGTCATGCTTGAAGGCGAGGTGGAGCACTCCGTCCGAGGAGGTGGCGGCGCTGCCCAGCGCGTCGAGGTCGTCCAGATCTCCTCGGGCCACCTCGGCGCCGGCGGCCTCGAGAGCGGCGGCCGATGCGTCAGAGCGGGCGAGACCGAGGACCTGATGGCCTGCGCCGGTCAACTCGGGTACGACTGCGGAGCCGATCCAGCCGGATGCTCCGGTCACAAAGATGCGCATGGGGGATACCTCCAGGTGATTGCCGGTCCCTCGGGCGGTTGCCTCGCGAGCCCCGATGTCAGTTACTGACATGACTATAGCACGCGCTATGTCAGCAACTGACACCACTATCATGGGATCCATGACGCGATGGGAGCCCAATGCGCGCGGTCGTCTTGCGCAGGCCGCGATGGAGCTCTACGAGGAGCGTGGCTTCGACCAGACGACCGTCGCCGAGATCGCCGCCCGCACAGGACTGACGGAGCGAACATTCTTCCGCCACTTCGCTGACAAGCGCGAGGTCCTGTTCGCGGGCGCCGGCGAGTTGCAGGCCCTGGTGGCAGCCGCTGTCCGCGATGCGCCCGAGGCTGCGGCGCCGATCACGGCTGCTGCGGCGGGGCTGGAGGCGGCCGCCGTGATCATCGCCAACCGCGACTTCTCCCGCCGCCGCCAGGCGATCATCCTCGCCAGCGGCGAGCTGCGCGAGCGTGAGCTGATCAAGCTGGCCGCGCTCGCCGGGGCGATCGCGGCGGCACTGCGCGAGCGCGGGGTCGCCGAGCCAGCCGCGGGTCTCACCGGGGAGATCGCCGTGGCGATCTTCCGGATCGCCTTCGAACGCTGGGTCTCGGAGGCCGGCTCGGAGGACTTCGCGCGCCTGATCGAGGACGCGCTCAAAGAGGCCAGGGCCGTCACGGCGGGTTAGTCCGCGCATCGCGATCCGTGGCACTTAGGATCTGCGCATGAGCCTGCTGCGCGACTATTCCAGGCAGGCCGAGACCTACGACCGGACCCGGGCGGCAAGCCCCTCGATCTTGTCGCCGCTGCGGGTGGCGCTCGCGGGAGCGCCCGGCCGCAGGCTGGCGGACATCGGCGGTGGCACGGGCAACTACTCGCTGGCGCTGGCCCGAGAGGGCTGGAGCCCCGTGGTGCTCGATCGCTCGGCCGCGATGCTCGGCCGGGCGGCCGCCAAGGGGCTCGAGACGATCGAGGCCGATGCCGTGTCGCTGCCCCTGCCGGACGGGAGCTTCGATGCGGCGATGGCCGTGTCGATGCTCCACCACGTGGATGACCCCGCCGCTGCGATGGCCGAAGCACGGCGCATCCTCACTCCCGGCGGATGTCTGGCTGTGATGGTCTACACGCGCGAGGACATCGAAGGGCTGTGGATGTCGGACCTCTTCCCCTCCACGCGCGCCTGGATGGAGGGCAGCCACCAGAGCGAAGCGGAGCTGCTCGAGCTGCTCCCCGGAGCCGTCCGCCTGCCCGTCCTCTTCGAAGATCTCGAGGATGCCTCGCTGGCCGCCCTGGCCGCCCACCCCGAGAAGCTGCTCGATGAGGACTGGCGGCGCCAGACGAGCTACTTCGAACGCTTGCAGCGTGATCATCCGCAGGAGCTAGAGGAAGGCCTCGGGCGCCTGGCTGAGCAGGTTGCGGCCGGGAGCGCTCCGCGCCGGGCCGGCCGAGGCTCGGTCCTCTCCTGGCGCAAGCCCGGCTGAGGCACGGTCCGCGGGTCCTCGCGCCGGGGCCGCCAGCGCAGTCGTCAGACTGCTCTCAGATGGCCTCGGTGTCCGCTCAGCCAAACGTCCCAGGACGGGGGATCACGGCCGGCTACAGCCCGCAGTTCTGGATGCTGGTGGTGCTGATCGGCATTGCCGCCGGCCTCGGGGGGGCAGCCCTGATCGAGCTCCTGCGAGCGGTCCAGCAGGTCGCCTGGTCCTATCACAGGGGCCACTTCCTGGAAGGCGTCGAACATGCCTCGGACGCCAGGCGGGTGCTGGTCCTGGGCGGGGGCGGGATCCTCGCCGGCCTCGCCGCCGTCGGGCTTGCCCGCATCGGGCCTGGCGGCGAGGTGACCGAGGCGCTGTGGCTGCGTGCGGGGCGCATGCGGCTGCTCGCGGCCTTCGCCCGGGCGCTGGATTCGATTGTCATTGTCGGCCTGGGGGCCTCGCTGGGACGTGAGGCCGCCCCCCAGCAGCTCGGGGCGTCGGTCGCAAGCCGCCTCAGCGACTGGGCAGGCTTGCCGGCCTGGCAGCGGCGGCTGCTGGTCGCCTCCGGCGCGGGGGCCGGCATGGCAGCCGTCTACAACGTGCCCCTGGGAGGCGCCCTGTTTGCCCTCGAGGTGCTGCTTGGGACGATCAGCCTGCCGCTGGTCCTGCCGGCACTGGCCACGTCCATGATCGCCACGGCGGTCGCATGGATCACCCTGCCCACAAGGCCCACCTATCTCGTGCCGAGCTATGACGCGCACGCCTCACAGATCGTCTGGGCGCTGTTGGCGGGCCCGATCGCCGCCATTGCCTCGGTGGCCTACATCCGCTTGATCGCCGCAGCCCACGCGAAGCGGCCCACGGGCCGGCTTCGGGTGGCCGCGCCGATCGTCGTCTTCACGGCTCTGGGTGTCGTCGCGATCGCCTATCCCGAGGTGCTCGGCAACGGCAAAGGCGCCGTTCAGCTGGCGCTCGTGGGACGCCTGGCGGTGGCGACAATGGCCGTCCTGATCGTCCTGAAGCCGCTCGCTACGGCCGCCTGTCTGGCCAGCGGAGCGCCGGGCGGGTTGTTCACGCCGACCTTGACCTTCGGCGTGGTCCTGGGCGGCGTGCTGGGCGAAGGGTGGTCGCAGATCTGGCCCGGCGCGCCGCTGGGCAGCTATGCGGTCATCGGCGGCGCCGCCGTGCTGGCGGCCGGGATGCAGGCGCCGCTGGCGGCCGTGGTGCTGTTGCTGGAGCTGACCCACAAGGTCGATGGGCTCATGGTGCCGATGCTGATCGCGGTCGTGGAGGCCACCGTCGTCTCGCGGCTGCTCAAAGCCCGCTCGATCTACTCGGCCCGCCTGCCCGGGACGGGTCTGGACGCGCACGAGGTCACCTACGGCGACCTGGGGCCGGCGGCGGTGCCGGTCGATCCCTCCGCGGCGCTCTGAGGCAGCTCGGCGGCTCAGAGCTCGAGGGTCATAAAGCTGCTGTGTTCGCTGGCGGGATACTCGCCGAAGGCCTCGCAATGCTCGAATCCCGCCTGCGCATAGAGCGCCCGGGCCGGCGCAAAGTCCTCGCCGGAGCCCGTCTCGAGGCTCAGCCGCCGATAGGCGCGCCCGCGGGCGACCTCGAGCAGATGGTTGAGCATCGCGCGCCCGACCCCCTGTCCGCGGGCGGCGGCGGCAACGTGCATCGACTTGACCTCCGCGTGGGCGGGTCCGAGCTCGCGCAGCGCCGAGACGCCCAGCAGCCGGGCTCCTCGCCGGGCGGTGAAGAATGTGACGTGCGGCTCCGACAGCGCCGCGTGCTCGAGCGCGTGCACGGCCTCCGGGGGCGTGGTCGCGTGCGCGAAGGCCAGGTGCGTGTCGAGCAGCGCCAGGACGTCGGGAGCGCGGGGGTCCTCAGCGGCGATCTCGAGCGTTGGCACGGGCGGACGATATCCGCCGCCGGCTCAGCCGGAGCTCTCCAGGTTCCATGGCTGGCTTTTGGCGAAGCAGTCCTCATGCACGAGAATGCCGGCGTCGGGGGCATCGCGATGATTGAGGCGCGAGGTCCTGACGGTGCTCCGATCCCCGCTCACCGCGACGAGCGGCTCATAGACGCCCATGACCTCGCCGCAGAAGGCGCAGAAGAGGGCACTTGGCTGGCCGTTCATCGACATCGACCCCTGGATGGTGCTGGCAGCCAGAGTCGGTGCCATCGGTGGGAACTACCGAGCGCCGCTCGGTGGTACTCCGCAGGCGCCTCAGCGCTCGCTGTCGAGCGCTGCCATTTGGGGCGCCGGGTAACGCTGGCCGGCTGCCGCATCGGGCGGGATCGCCCGTTCCAGGCTCGCGATCTCCTCGGCGCTCAGCTCGAGCTCGAGTGCGCCGAGCGCCTCGCGCAGGCGCTCGGTGGTGCGAGCTCCCACGAGCGCGACGATGTCATCGCCCCGGCTGAGCACCCAGGCGATGGCGAGCTGGGCGACGCTTACGCCGCGTGCCGCGGCAAGCGTTCGCAGCTCCTCAACGAGCGCGAGGTTGTGCGCGAGGTTGTGCGCCTGAAAACGCGGGGAGTGAGAACGGAAGTCGCCCGCGGCCAGCTCTCGTTGGGCGTCGAAGTGGCCGCTGATGAGCCCTCGGCTGAGGACTCCATATGCGGTGATCGGGATGCTCAGCTCGCGGCAGGCGGGCAGGACGGCCTGCTCGATGCCACGCGAGATCAGCGAGTACTCGATCTGCAGATCGCAGATCGGGTGCGTGGCGGCCGCGCGGCGGATGGTCTCCGGGCCGAGCTCTGAGAGGCCGATCCAGCGCACGTAGCCGGCCTGGACCAATTCGGCGATCGCCCCGATGGTCTCCTCGATCGGCACCTTCGGGTCAAGCCGGGCCGGACGGTAGATGTCGATGTGCTCCACGCCGAGCCTTGTCAGCGAGTGGGCCAACGCCGTCTTGACCGCCGCCGGGCGGCCATCGAATCCCAGAAAGGACCCTTCGGGCCCGCGCTGGGCGCCGAACTTGACGCTCAGCAGATACTCCTCGCGCGGCCGGCCCGCCAGTGCCTCGGCGATCAGCAGCTCGTTGTGGCCCATCCCATAGAAGTCGCCGGTGTCAAGCAGGGCGATCCCGCCCTCCAGGGCGGCGTGGATCGTCGCGATGCTCTCCTGCCGGTCGGACGGCCCGTACATCCCGGACATGCCCATGCAGCCGAGGCCGATCGCCGAGACCTCGGGCGCCGAGGCGCCCAGCTGGCGAGGGCTTGGCGGTTGGACCATCGCGGCCCAATATAGACGGCGCCCGGGGGCGCTCAGCCGAAGGCAGCCTTCAGGGTTCGCTTCACCGCTGGGCGCTCGCTCAGGTGGGCGACATAGTCCGTGAGCCCCTGCGGAAGCTCCTCGAAGAAGCCCGCACGGGTGGTGAAAAGGAGCGCGGTCCCCACCATGATGTCCGCGATCGTCAGCTGATCCCCCACGAGGTAGGGCGAGCCGTCGAGGGCGTCCTCGATGACTGCGGCGGCCTTGTCGAAGCGACGGCGCGCAGAGGCTGCGCGTTCGGGGTCCTTCTCGGCCTGGACCCACGCTTCGAACAGTGGCGACTCCATCTCGGCGGGCGCGAACACGGACCACTGGTAGACCAGTCCCCGCTCGCGGCTGGCGAGGGCCGGCATGAGGCCCGACTCGGGGTGGCGGTCGCCGATCTGCATGCACATGGCGGTCGACTCGAACAGCAGCCCGTCATCGTCCTCGAGCACGGGCACCCTGCCGAGTGGATGGCGCTCGCGGTGGGCGGCGCTCTTGCCTTCCTCGGCGTCCATCACGATCAGCTCGTATGGCTCGCCGACCTCCTCGAGCGTCCAGATGATGCGCAGCGGCCGGCCGGTGTGCCTGCGGTGATAGACGCGCATCGCGCGGCGAACCCTACAGGCGCCACGGGTAACCGGGGTTCTCGTGGTGGCAGGTCGGTTGGACCCTGCCCGGGCGGGGTAGATGAGCCGATCATGAAGGCCGGCTCGCGCCGATCCGCGGAGCCGGCGCAAGCACGGCGAGGGAGCAAGGGGAGATGAGCGAGGGAGTCGAAACGGGCACGATCAAGACGCGGATTCCCGCACGGCTGGACAGGCTTCCGTGGGCGCGTTTTCACTGGATGATCGTCGTTGGCCTCGGCACGGCCTGGATCCTGGACGGCCTCGAGGTGAACGTGGTCGGCTCGATCTCCAGCCGCATCTCAGAACACGGCGCGGGCACCGGGCTGACGCCCGCGGACATCTCCGGCTGGGCGGCGTCCCTCTACATCGCGGGTGCCTGCGTGGGCGCGCTGATCTTCGGGCAGCTGACCGATCGCTTCGGGCGCAAGCGGCTGTTCATGGTCACGCTCAGCATCTACCTGCTGGGGACCGTCCTGACTGCCCTCACCTTCTCGCCGGCCTGGTTCTTCGCGGTGCGCTTCATCACCGGTCTGGGCATCGGCGGCGAGTACAGCGCCATCAACTCGGCGATCGATGAGCTGATCCCGGCCAAGCACCGGGGCCGGGTGGACGTCTCGATCAACGGCAGCTACTGGCTCGGCGGGGTCGGCGGCTCGCTGTTGGCGGTGGTCCTCCTCAACACCTCGATCTTCTCGGCCGGCCTCGGCTGGCGGCTCTCCTTCGTGCTCGGCGCAGTCATCGGCCTGTCGGTCCTGCTGGTGCGAAAAAACGTTCCCGAGAGCCCACGTTGGCTGTTCATCCACGGCCGTGAGGACGAGGCCGAGAAGATCGTCTCGGAAATCGAGGCTGACGTCGAGCGTTCCAGCGATCAGAAGCTGCCGGCGCCCGAGGGAGATGAGCTGACGATTCGCCAGCGCAGGGCCATCCCGCTGCGGTTGATCATCCGCTCGGTCGTGACGATGTATCCGCGACGCAGCATCCTTGGCCTGTCGCTGTTCATCGGGCAGGCCTTTCTCTACAACTCGATCCTGTTCGGCTTCGGCAACCTGCTGAGCCTCTACTTCCACACCCCCTCGGGCAACACGCCCTATTACCTTGCCGTCTTCGCGGTCGGAAACTTCGCCGGTGCGCTGCTGCTGAGCCCGTTGTTCGACACGATCGGACGCAAGCCCATGATCGCGGGCACCTACCTGCTCTCCGGTGTCCTGTTGATCGTCACGGGTCTTTTGTTCCGCGCCCACGACCTCAACGACATCAGCTTCACGGCATGCTGCTGCGTGGTCTTCTTCTTCGCCTCGGCCGGAGCCAGCGCGGCCTACCTGACCGTCTCGGAGGTCTTCCCGATGGAGACGCGGGCGCTTTGCATCGCCGTCTTCTACGCGGTCGGCACCGGCATCGGCGGCGTCATAGGCCCGCAGGTCTTCAGCCGGCTGATCAACACGGAAAGCTACGAACAGGTCTTTCTGGCTCTGGGGATGGGCGCGGTGATGATGATCCTGGGCGGTATCGCTGAGCTCCTCTTCGGCGTCAAGGCCGAGGGTGAATCGCTCGAGAGCATCGCCAAGCCGCTGACCGTCGAGGACACTCCCAGCCGCGGGGCGCCCTCGCCGATGCCCGCGCGCTGAACCGCTGCGCTGCTATGCCAGCGCGGTCCGCAGCGCGCCGCCCATCTCGGCGAGCGCCTCGCGCGCCGAGGTACCGACCGCCAGAATATGGATGAAGCCGTGGACGTTGCCGGGGTGGCGGCGCAGCGCGCAGGGGACGCCCGCCTCACGCAGACGCCGGGCATAGGCCTCGCCCTCGTCGCGCAGCGGGTCAAAGCCTGCGGTCACGACCATTGCCGGCGCGAGGCCCTCGAGGCTCGGCGCGAGCAGGGGGGAGACGCGCGGGTCGCGCCGCTCGCCGCCGGAGCCGAGGAACTGCTCCTCATACCAGTCCATGTTCTCTTTGGTCAGCAGGAAGCCCTCCGCGAAGCTCACGCGCGAGGCCCACTCCTCCAATAAGTCCGTGGCCGGATAGATCAACAGCTGGAAGGCCGGGGCCGGTCCGTCGTCGGCCGCGGCCAGCATCGAGCAGACTGCGGCCAGGTGCCCGCCGGCGCTGTCCCCGGCGACGGCAACGCGGTCGGGATCGATTCCCAGCTCGCCGGCTTTGGCGACTGCGTCGCGGAAGGAGGCCAGGGCATCCTCCACGGGCGCGGGGAACGGATGCTCAGGCGCCAGGCGATAGTCGACGCTCAATACCTTGGCGCCTGAGTGCAGCGCCAGCAGCCGGCAGGGCTGGTCGTGTGTCTCGATGTCCCCGACCACCCAGCCGCCGCCGTGGAAGTAGACAACCAGGGGGCTTGGACGCTCCTCGCCCGGGTCGACGGCAGGTGAGTAGAGGCGCGCCCTCAACTCGCCCTCGGCACCCGCGACGGACATGTCGCGCACCTGCGCCAGCGGGATCTGCGGGCCCTCGACCTGGGCAACCGAATGGCTCAGCTCGGCGCGCGCCTGAGCGGGCGTCCGCCCCTTCAGCGGTGGCCGTGGGTTGCGCTCGGCAAGCTTGAGCAGGACCTGCGTGTCCAGCTCGAGGATCTGGCCGTCGCGCTGCACCGCCGCTCCGGCGATGCGCCGCTTGACGGGGACGGGAAGTTCGAGGATCAGCTGCCCGAGCCTCCGCTCCAGCTGAGGGTTCACAGCACCTCCCCGTCGCTGCGCATTCCCTTCGGAGTCTCCTCGATCGTTCACCCGAGCCGGGCTGATGGTAGCGTCGGGCCGCACGTGAGCCCACCGCCGTCAAAGGGGCCCGGCGGGAGCTACTGGTACTACCTGATCCCCGTCGGCGCCTGTGTGATCTTTCTTGCCATGGCGCTGATGACCGGCTTCTTCGGACTGCGCTCCTAGCGGGCAGGCGCGCGGCAGACCGGGCTCAGAGGCCGATCGCCCGCATGACGTGCTCGTCGGGCAGCTTCTCGAGGATCGCGTGAAGCGTCTGGCGCTCATCGTCCTGCTCGCGCTGGAGATCGTTGAGCAGCAGCCTCGTGGCGCTGTGGGTGATCTTCATCTGCTGCGGGGTGAGGGTCAGGCGCAGCCGGCCCCGCTCGTCGGGAGCCGCTCCCAGGTGCTCGATCACCTCGCGCGCCAGGGCCCGGATGAGCGGCTCGTGGGCCTCGTCGGAGACGAGTAGGCGCAGTGCGCTCGCGGCCACGGTGATCTCCGCGGCCTCCAGCAGGAGGTGATAGCCGGGCTCGTCCGTGGGGGCAGCCATCAGAATGCCTCCTCGGGCTCGGGTTCCACCTCGACCGGTCCGGCCGCCCGTTCGCGCCGGCCGCGCACGATGCGTCCCCCCGCGGCCGCCAGAAACATGCCGAAGATGGCAGTCACAACTGCCAGCAGCGGCGGGAAGCTGCCGAGCGAGACTTTGGCGCTGGTGCCCGCGATCACGTGAGCGATCAGCAGCGAGGTGCCGTAGATCGCCCCGCCGACCAGTCCGCGGTCAGCGCCGCCCCAGCCGTCCTGGTGCTCGAAGCCCGACAGAAAGCCGCCCACTCCCGCGATCACGGCGACCGCCCAGTAGGCGCCGGTCGAGACGCCGATCATGACACCGGCCAGCGCGCCGATGAGAGCGGGCACGACGCCCCCCATGACGACCTGAAATGGCCGCGATCGCTCCCGGAACAGCACAGGCAACGGCATCTGATTCCTCTCCCCGAAGATTTCCGCCAACCCTACAGGCTCCTCCTGTGAGCGCCTCGGAGAACCGGCGTCCCACCGGAGTTGACGATACTCCTAAGCATGCCCCCGTTTCGACTCTCGGTACTCGACCAGTCGCCGATCGCGCAGAACGCCACCGGCGCCCGGGCCCTGGCCAACACGATCGACCTGGCGCGGCTGGCCGATCGCCTGGGCTACCACCGCTACTGGGTCGCCGAGCATCACGGCGGCCCGATGCTGGCCGGGCCCAGCCCGGAGGCGCTGATCGGCCCGCTGGCAGCGGCGACGGAGCGGATCCGCGTCGGTAGCGGCGGCGTCATGCTGCCGCACTACAGCCCGCTGAAGGTGGCCGAGACGTTCAGCGTGCTGGCCGGTCTGTTCCCGGGTCGTATCGACCTGGGTCTCGGCCGTGCCGCCGGGACAGACCCGATGACCACCTTCGCACTCCAGCGCGACCGCCGCCAGGCTTCACCCGATGACTTTCCCCAGCAGCTCTCCGAGCTGTTGGGCTATCTCTACGACGAGCTGCCGGGGGACCATCCCTTCGCACGGCTCGCCAAGACGCTTCCAGGCCTGCCGGAGCGCCCCGAGCCGTGGCTGCTGGGCTCCTCGCCGCAGAGCGCCATCTGGGCCGCCGAGCTGGGACTGCCATACGCATTCGCCGACTTCATCAATCCGAAGGGAGCCGAGCTCGCGGCCCTCTATCGGGAGCGCTTCGCCGAACATGAACACGCCGGGCGACGGGCGCGCACCGCGGTCGCCGTGTGGGTCATCTGCGCCGATACCGACGAGCAGGCGCAGCGTCTGGCGGCCAGTGGCCGGATGACCTTTACGCTGCTGCGCCGCGGGGAGCTGATCGCGGTGCCCCCGCCGGAGGAGGCGCTCGAGTTCCTCGCCGCCGACGAGTCCTCGACGGCGCCCCGCGCAGAGCGCCGCGCCGTTGTGGGGTCAGCCGCGACGGCGGCCGCGCGGTTGAGCGAGGTCGTCGAGTCCTACGGTGCCGAGGAGGCGATCGTCGTCTGCATCACCTACGACCACGGGGCCCGCCGTCGCAGCTATGAGCTGCTGGCCGAGGCTCTCGAGCTGGCGCTGTGACGGGATCGGGTGAGATCCGCAGGGCCGTGCCGGGCGACATCCCGGCGCTGACGGAGGTCCTGACCCGGGCCTTCCTTGACGACCCCGTGGCGGCCTGGGCCTATCCGCCCGAGCGCCTGCGCCCGCGGGCGCTCGAACGCTTCCAGGAGCGACGGCTGCGCCAACTGATCGTCCACGAGGAGGTCTGGACAACCAGCGATCTCAGCTGCGCGGCTCTCTGGGCGCCGCCGGAGCACTGGCACTCGAGCCTGTTCGAAACGGCCCAGCTGCTGCCCGCTTTTGCGCACCCCCGGTTGCTGGCCCGGGTCCCGTTGGTGGCCCTCGGTTGGGAACGGCTCGAGCGAGCCCACGCGCGACAACCGCCCCATTTCTACCTGGCGGTCCTCGGGACCGACCCCGCAGCCCAGGGCCGGGGACTCGGTTCAGCGGTGCTGCAGGGCGTCCTCGAACAGTGCGATCGCGATGGCGTGGCCGCGTATTTGGAGTCCTCGAAGGAGCGCAACGTCGACTTCTATTCGCGCCACGGCTTTCGCGTGCTCGAGCAGATCAAGCTCCTGCGGGGGCCGCCGATGTGGAAGATGTGGCGCGAGCCCCGCTAGACCCCGCAGAGCTATAGGGGCACACGGATCACCACGGGGCCGGTGGGCTGGCTCGAGCCGCCGCGGGGCTCGGCGGTGACGGTGATGGCCGTGATCCCGCGCAGGCTGCCCGGGACCTCGACGGCGGCGCTGCCCGCCGAGGTTGGCGTGAACAGGGCGTCGGTCGGTTTTGCTGCCCCGCCGGAACCTGTGACCCATACCTCATAGACCTCACCGATCGGTGGTTGGGCCATGCCGAGAAGGTGCAGTTCGGCGCGCTGTGCGGAACGCGTGAGTCTCACCTGGGCGGAGCGGTATGTGGGTGGGGCCCGTCGGCCCTCGCCACCGGGGAGCGACAGCGCAAGAACGAGCAGGAGGCCGGTCAAGATGGCGATCGCCGTCGCCACCGCGCGGCGGGTAGCGAGCAGTCGTCGGGCGCGATGCAGTGCCAGTGCCGCGACGGGCTCGGGCTGGGCATGGACGCGAGCCATGACGCGGCGGCGCACGGCATTGGGCGCAGGCGTCCTGCGATCGGGCCGTTCGGGCCTCCTCGGGCTGGGCTCGGACGGATCGGGCATCGCAACAGCTACGCGCCGCGCGCCGCTGCGGATCAGTCGCAAGTTCGAGTGATCCGGATCGCGCGGAGGGCCGAATTGCATCACGAACCGCCGGGCCGCATATCCGCCCGACGGACTCGAAGGGCAGCGCCATCCGGCAATGCCGAACAGCAACCAAGCGGAGGTACAGCATGTCCGGTCTACCGGATCAGGAGACCGCTCCCCAGCCCACCGGCCTCATCGAGCGGCTCGTCCGCGATGACGTCGATCGCAAGCGCTTTCTGAAGCTGGCCGGCACAGGTGCTGCCGCCAGCTTCGGGGCCTTCGTTATGGCGGCCTGCGGGAGCAGCAGCAAAACCACCTCGACGACAGCGGCCACCACGGCCGCCACCTCGACCGGTGCGAGCTCAGGCATGGGCGACGTCGCGATCGTCAACTACGCGCTGACGCTCGAGTACCTGGAGACAGAGTTCTACGAAAAAGTCATCCAAGCCGGGCTCTTCAAAGGGAAGGTTGCCTCGATGCTCAAGGAATTCGGCGCGCAGGAGATGACCCACGTCGAAGCCCTCAAAGGCACCGTCACGAAGCTCGGCGGGACGCCGGCGTCAAAGCCCGTGGGCAAGTTCCCGGTGGAAAACGCCACGCAGGTAGCAGAGCTGGCCTACACGGTGGAGAACCTCGGCGCCTCGGCCTACCTCGGCCAGGCGGCCAACATCCAGAACACCGAAGTCCTGGCGGCTGCGCTGTCAATCCACACGGTCGAGGCGCGTCACGCGGCGACCCTGGGGACGCTCGTCAAGAAGTCGATCACCCCGGACGGTGCCTTCGCCAAGCCGGCCGACATGTCCACCGTTCTGGCCGCCGTCAAACCCTTCCTGGCGTAGAGCTCAGGCGAGAAAAGGAGTAATGAGATAAATGTCACAGACCGTCACTCACACAGCCGAGTCGCTTGACCCGGTCCTACCGGAGATCGAGATCCAGGGGATCACACGCTCGAGCTTCATCTTGCGCGGCGCCCTCGCGGCCGGAGGCCTGTATGGCCTCGGCGCGGTTACGCCGTTCGTCTCGGCGGCGTTCGCCGAAAGCGGCAGCGGCGACGTTGAAATCCTCAACTTTGCCCTGACGCTCGAGTACCTGGAGGCGGACTTCTACAACGTCAAGGGCAAGACGGTCGGGCTCTCGGGCACGGCCAAGAGCTACGCCAGGATGTTCGGTGAAGAGGAGGCCGACCACGTCAATGCGCTGACGGCCGTCATCAAACAGCTGGGAGGAACGCCCGTGAGTAAGCCCACGTTCGTCTTCCCGGTCAGCAGCCAGCACTCATTCCTGAAGCTTGCCTCGGTGCTGGAGAACACCGGTGTCGGCGCCTACAACGGCGCTGCCCCCTCGCTCAGGAGCAAGGAAGTCCTGGCCGCCGCGGGCGGGATCGTGCAGATCGAGGCCCGCCATGCGGCGGCCATCGACCTGCTGATCGGCACAAGCCCCACGCCCAATCAGGGTTTCGACAGACCACTCAGCAAAACCCAGGTGCTCGCCGCGGCGGGTCCCCTGATCAAGAAGTAGCCGGACAGCCAAGAAGGGCCCCGCCGGTGATCCGCCGGCGGTGGCCGCCCGTAGAGAAGGCAGCAATCAAATTTCAACCGAGGAGGGCAACTCCCATGGGTCTAGACAACCCGATTCACATCGCATTTCTTCTGATTCTTCTGCTTTTGGTCTTCGGCGCCAAGCGCCTGCCCGAGATGGGCAAGTCGCTGGGAAGCGGCATGCGCGGCTTCAAGGATGCGCTCAGCGGCGAGCAGACGCAGGCCTCACTGGCGCCGGCCCCGGACGCCGCTCCGGTTGCGGTCCCGCTTGCCACACAGGAGACAGAGAGCAACAGCCAGCGGGTCGCGGTCTAGATGGCCGTAGCGGTCGGCAGGCTCGGACACGAGGAGCGGGCGACCGTCGTCGATCATCTCGAGGAGCTACGCGGGAGGCTGATCATCTCGCTGGCCACGCTGGCGGTCGCCTTCGGGGTCTGCATGTGGCAGAACCACGCACTGTTGACGTTTATCAACAAGCCGCTCTCCCATCAGACCCAGAAACAGGTCCGTGCCGGCAACGGGCCTCTGGGCGCCACCTACACGGTGCAGCAGAGCACCCGGTCGGTGGCCGAACAGCTGCGGACGGTGGTGGGCACGCTCGAGCGTCCGGGCAGCGGCGCCTCGGCATCGACCAGGGCCGCACTGGGCGCGGTTACGCCCGCGCTCGGAAAGGCCATCAAACGCCTTTCGGCCGAACCCACAGGGAACAAGCCGGTCACCCTGGGCATCGGTGAGCCGTTCACGACCACGCTGGGGATCGCATTCCTGTTCGCCCTGATCCTCTCCCTGCCCGTGTTGTTGTTCCAGCTCTACGGATTCCTGCTCCCCGCCTTCAGCCCGGACCAGCGAAGAGTGACAACGCCGCTGATGCTCTCGATCCCGTTCCTGTTCGTCGCCGGCGTGACGTTCGGCTACGTCGTCGTCCTGCCGGCCGCGCTGCGGTTCTTCCAGAACTACAACAGCGAACAGTTCAACGTGCTCGTCCAGGCGAGCCAGTACTACCACTTTGCCGCGGTGACGCTACTGGCGATGGGGCTGGTCTTTCAGATCCCGGTGGCAATCCTCGCATGCACGCGGACGGGCATCGTGACTCCCGGCCAGCTGCGCAAGAACCGCCGCTATGCGCTGCTGGGCTGCGGTGCCGTCGCCGCCTTTTTGCCGGGCGACGCCATCACCCTTCTGCTGGAGACCGTACCGCTCTACCTGCTGTTCGAGCTGAGCATCATGCTGGCGAGCGTCATGGGCTGGCGTGACCGCCGCCGCCTGGGCGGCGAAGCGGCTCTCGCAGCCGGTCACGAGAACGGACGCGAGGATGGGATCTGACGCCCACCGCGGCGCCCGGCGCCGAGCGTGCCCGTCGGTAACGCCCCGCAGTGATCCAGCTGCGACCCTGTGCCGTAGAAACCTTGAGCATGTTCAATCCTTTGCGATCAGCGGGTGGAGAGCGCTCGGCGGCGCGCCTACGGGTGCTGGCCGACGAGGAGCTCATGCAGTTGCTCTACAGGGGCAACGCCGCCGCGTTCGAGGTCATCTATGACCGTCATGCCGACGCGGCCTTCTCGCTGGCATATCGCATGTGCGGCCAACGGGCCCTTGCCGAGGATGTCGTGCAGGAGGCCTTCCTGTCGCTCTGGCGAAGCGGCGCGCGCTATGACCGCAATCGGGGCAGCGTACGCACGTGGACCCTGGGCATCGTGCACAACCGCGCCATCGATGCGTTGCGACGACGGACGGTCAGGGAGCGCGGCATCGTCGACTCCGAGGGCATCGAGGAGCGTCTCCCGGCGCGTGAGCGGACCGAGTTGGAGTTTGCGCGCAAAGACGAGGCGCGCGAGATCCGCGATGCGCTGGAGCAGCTGCCCGAGGAGCAGAGCCGGGTGATCGAGCTGGCCTACTTCGGCGGACTGACGCACGTCCAGATAGCCTCGATGCTTGACGCGCCGGTCGGCACCATCAAGGGCCGAATGCGCCTTGGCCTGGCCAAGATGAGGATGACCCTGGGAGACCCGGCGGAGGTGCTCGGATGAGCGACGATGAGCTTCACGGGATGAGCCCGGACTGCGGCGGAGACGCCGCGCCCTACGTGCTCGGCGCTCTGACCGAGGAGGAGCATGCTGCCTTCGTGGTGCATCTGGAGTCCTGCTCGGTCTGCCGCGAGGAGGTGGCGGCGCTCCAGGGCATCGCCTCTGTACTGCCCTCCGCCGTACCGCAGATGAGCGCTCCGGAGGATCTGAGGCGACGGATCATGGCAACGGTCCACAGCGAGGCCGGACTGCGCGGCGCCGACGGTAATGCCGAAGCACCTCGCGAGCGCCGTTCCACGGCGCGCTGGGGTTGGCGTGTGTCCATCGCCCCCGTGGGCGCACTGGCGGCGGCGGTGATCGCCGTCGTGCTGATCACCTCGGGCGGTTCGAAGGGGGGCCCACGGGTGATCCGCGCCGAAGTGAGCACCCCAACGGCGAGCGCGCTCGTCAACGTCAGCGACGGTCACGCCGAGCTCGACGTGTCGGGCATGCCGCAGTCACCGCCCAACCACGTCTATGAGGTGTGGGTCAAACGTGGTGGCGCCCCGCAGCCGACCGACGCGCTGTTCACCGTCAGCTCCGCCGGCAACGCGACCGTTGGCGTGCCCGGAAACGTGGCCGGCATCAAGGTGATCATGGTCACGGCCGAGCCGGACGGTGGCAGCAAGGCTCCGACGAGCGCTCCGGTGATCGTCGCGAAGCTCAGCTGACGCGCGGAGCTTCCCCCACTAGGGGCGTGGTGGAAGGCCCGTCACGAGGAGCTCGTGACCAGCCACCTGCACTCGGTCTCCCGGGTGCAGCTGACGGCCGCGTCGGTCCTCGGGCTCGTCGTTGACGAGTGCCGGTCGGGTTGCCAGCAGGCCCTTGACCTCGCTGCCGCTGTCGACGACCCCGGCGAGCTTGAGCAGCTGGCCAAGCCGGATCGTCTCGCCGGTGATCGCGACACGGCGCGTCACCGCTGCGCATCTCGGCGCCGGCGAAGCTCGCGTGCGGCGCTCTCATGATCGACGATCGGTGCCGGGTAACCGAGCTCGCGCAGACGGGCTGCGCCCAGGCGCCAAGGCGCATGGGCGGAGCGCCCCTCGAGCCCGGCAAGCTCGGGTACGTGGCGGCGGATGTAGTCGCCGTGCGGGTCGAAGCGCTCGGCCTGGCGCATGGGGTTGAGAACCCTGTTGGGGCGGGTGTCGTTGCCGGTGCCCGCCACCCACTGCCAGTTGCCCACATTGTTGGCCACGTCCGCATCGAGCAGCAGCCGGGCGAAGTGGGCCGCGCCCAGGCGCCAGTCGAGGTAAAGCAGCTTGGTCAGGAATGAGCTGACGACGAGGCGGGCTCGGTTGTGCATGAAGCCTTCCTCGGCGAGCTGGCGCATGCCCGCGTCGACGATCGGATAGCCGGTCCGGCCCTCGCGCCAGGCCTCGCTGTCGCGCGCCGAGCGGCGCCATCGATCTCCCCGGGGACGGTAGTCGCGGCCGGGCATGCTCGGGCTGGCCGCGAGCACCTGCTTGTAGAAATCGCGCCAGCAGAGCTGCCGAGCGAAGTCCTCGGCGCCGGGCCGCGAATCGAGGAGCTCGAGGATGGTATGCGGCGAGATGCAGCCGAAGTGAAGATAGGGGCTCAGCCGCGAGGTGCGCTCACGGGCAAGGTCGTCGTGGTTCTGAGGGTAGCCGGCAAGTGGCCCGCGGAGCCACGCCGCCATGCGCCGCCGTGCCTCGCTCTCACCACCTCGCATCAGCTTCGGCGAGGGCTTGCCGTTGGACAGCGAGGCGAGAGAGGGCAGGCGCAGGGCGGGCAGGCCGTCGGGCACGGAGATCCGCCGCGGGGTGGGCGCCGCGGGTCGCGGCTGCTGCATTCTCCAGGCTCGCCAGTAGGGGGTGAAGACGCGGTAGTGATCGCCTCCGGCGGGCCGGAGCTCACCGGGATCCACGGCGGCCGATCCCGCGTAGGTCCGCAGCTCGATGCGCTGCTCGGCGCAGGCCCGCTCGAGCTGGGAATGGCGCGCCCGGGCGTAGGGCGTCGTCTCGGCGCTCATGTGGATGGCGTGCACGCGCCAGCGACGGGCCAGGCGCATGGTCTGCTCGAGGAGATCGCCGCGGCGCACGAGGAGGGCTGCGCCCCGGGCCCTCAGGGAGTCATCGAGGTCGCGCAGGCAGTCGAGTAGGAAACTGACGCGGTTCGGCGCGCCGCAGCTGCCACGCAGCAGGGTCTCATCGAGCACGAAGGCGGGCACGATCTGCTGATGTGCGGCCAGGGCGGCGCTGAGGGCCGGCTGATCACGAACGCGCAGATCGCCCGTGAACAGGACCAGGCCCCGGCTCATCGCGACCCTCCGGCCGGCCGGCCGCCATCGCCCTCCGCGTTTGCGATGCGCTCTTCCTCCAGGGCCCTGCTCAGCGCGTCGTCGAAGCTCATCGGGGTGATCGGGAAGGCCGTCGCTGCAGCGGGCTCGGTGACGACGGTCGCGGTCTGCAGGCCCTCGACCAGGGGGCGGGCCACATTGGTGTCCACCGGCGTGACGAGGCCCAGCCAGAGCGCCGAGAGCCAGGGTGTGATCAGCGGCACGGGGATCTTGGGCCTCGGCCGGATACCCATCGCGTTGGCCATCCGGTCGAGCATCTCGCCGTAGGCGAGCACGTCCGGCCCGCCGATCTGCACCTCGGCCCCGGTCGAGGAGTCGATCTCCGGCGCGAGGCTGAGATATTGGATGACGTCCTCCACGGCAATTGGCTGCGTGGGCGTTCGCAGCCAGCTGGGGGCGATCATGACGGGCAGGCGTTTGACCAGATAGCGAAGGGTCCGGTAGGACTCGCTCTGCGCTCCCACGACCATGGCTGCGCGGAAGTAGGTCAGGGGCGGTCCCTCCGAGGCCAGCAGGCAGGCTGTCTGGTGGCGGCTGCTCAGGTGCTTGGAAACACCCTCGTCGCCCAGACCGCCGAGATAGACCACGCGCCGAACGCCGGCGGCGCGGGCGCCGCGAGCGAAGTTGACAGCCCCGTCGTGCTCGCGCTGCTCAAAGCCCGCGCCTCCCGCCATGGCATGCACGAGGTAGTAGGCCACGTCCACATCCTCGAAGACCCTCGCGAGGCTCGAAGCGTCCGTGACATCACCGCGTACGACCTCACAGCCCTGCTCCTGCAGATGCCCGGCGCGCGAGGGATCGCGGACGAGCGCCCGGACTTCCACCCCTGCCTGCAGCAGTGAGCCGGTGAGCCGGCCACCGATGAACCCGGTGGCCCCTGTGACGAGCGCCTTGTGTGCGATCGGCTGAGGTTAGCCGCAGCTCGCCGGCGGGCCGCCCGGCTCAGCTGGAGCCCGGGGTTCCGCTGCCGTTCATCCGGTCGGCCATGTCGGCCCCGGTGGTGGTCGTCATGATGGCCGCCGAGCGCCCGCCGATCATGCGCCTCGCAAGGCCGGGCGCGAGCACGCGGATGGCGGCGGCGATCGCGTAGGGGCGCGGGACATAGCGTTCCGGGCGCCGCCCGATGCCGGCCTCAAAGATGGCCCCGGCAGCCCGCTCGGGGGTTGAGACGAGACGCCGGGTGAACGGGTTGGCGGTGAGCTCCGTCTGCGGAAAGCCCTCGGTGGTGATGAACCCGGGCAGCACGAGGCCGACGTGGACGCCGTGCCCGCGCTCCTCGGCCCAGAGCGAATCCGACCAGCCAGCAAGCGCGAACTTGGAGGCGCTGTAAGCGCCCGTCCCCCCGCGTGCCACGCGGCCGGCTGTCGAGGCGACGTTGACGATGGCCGAGGGCGCGCTCGCGCGGAGCAGCGGCAGGAGCGCCTCGGTCAGGCGCACCTGGGCGTCGAAGTTGATGGCCATCGTGCGCCGGACGTTCTCGTAGCCGCCATCGGCAAAGGTTGCCCGCCAGCCGGCACCGGCGTTGTTGACCAGCAAATCGAGGCGTCCGTGGTGCTCTCGCAGATGCTCGAGGATCTTCACCGGAGCATCCCCGTCGAGCAGATCGACAGCAACGAAGCTGACGCGATCCTCCCCGAGCGAGGCGGCCAGCGCGGCGAGGCGCTCGCTGCGGCGGGCGACGAGGACGAGAGAGGCTCCCTGCACCGCGGCCAGGCGGCGTGCCGTGGCCTCACCGATGCCGCTGGATGAGCCGGTGATCAGAAATACACGGTCGGTGCTGCTCGGCTGAGGCTCTGGCATCGGCTCCTGGCTCCTGTAGCGTGCGGCGCCCGGCCGGGCAGCCCCGGCTAGCCTTTCAGATCGCCCTTCGATGAGCTCGTCCGCATCCAGCCACTCCACCGGCAGCTCCTCACCCCGCAAGCGCGAGGCGCTCGATCTGTTCCGCGAGCTGCCCCGGCGCTACGACGAGCTCTCAGCGGCGCTGAGCTTCTGGCAGGACCCCCGTTGGCGCAGAGCCCTGGTCGCAGAGGCCAGGGTCAGCGATGGTGCACGGGTCCTCGATGTCGCAACCGGCACGGGTATGGTCGCCGCGGAGCTGCTGGCGCGCGCCCGCTGCTCGGTCGTGGCGATCGACCAGAGCGCGGCGATGCTCGGCCGGGCGCGCAGCCGGTTTGCGGGTCTGCCCTCAGGGCGCCTGGAACTCCTCGAAGGCGAAGCCGAGCAGCTGCCCTTCCCCGATTGCTCCTTCGACGCCCTGACGTTCACCTATCTGCTGCGCTACGTCGACGATCCGGCCGCGACGGTGCGCGAGCTGGCGCGGGTGGTGCGCCCTGGGGGCCGCGTGGCCTCGCTCGAGTTCGGGGTCCCCCCATGGCTCCCGGCGCGGCTGGCCTGGCGCTTTTACACGGCCGTCGGGCTGCCGGTGCTCGGCCGCCTCGCCTCGTCCGAGTGGTCGCGGGTGGGCAGGTTCCTCGGTCCCTCGATCCGCGGCTTCTATGAGCGTCATCCCGTCGAGCGGATCGTCGGCTACTGGAACCAGGCGGGTATGCGCGACGTCACGGTTCGGCGAATGAGCCTGGGCGGGGGGATCGTGATGTCGGGGACCAAGGAGGGCTGACCGTTGGCCGCCATCCCTCGGCGGCCCGCCTTCTATGCGCTCGGCTCAGGACGGGTGGGCGACGCGATCACGCTGCTGCACCCGCCCTACACGCTGTGGCACCTGAGCTATGTGGCGCTCGGTGGCGCCGCGGCGCCACACATCTATGCCGGACGCCTGGCGTGGGCGGCCCTGGCATTCGGCCTTGCCGTCGGCGTTGGCGCGCACGTGCTGGACGAGTTGAGTGACCGGCCTCTGCAGACCGGCTTCTCCGACCGGGTGCTGGCGGTGACAGGCGCCCTGGCGCTGCTCGGCGCCGTGGCCATCGGTGTTGGCGGCATCGCCTCGGTCTCGCTGTGGCTGATCCCCCTGGTGCTCGCCGGCGGGCTGTTCCTGCCGGCATACAACCTCGAGTTGCTCGGCGGGCGGTTCCACAGCGACCTCTGGTTCGCGCTCGGCTGGGGTGCCTTTCCGGCCTTCACGGGCTACTTCGTCAACTCCCTGGAGATCGGCGTGGCCGGTCTGTTGGTGGCCGTTGCCTGCACAGCCCTGAGCTACGCCCAGCGGCGGCTCAGCTCGGCTGCCCGTGAGCTACGTCGGAGAACGCTGACGGTCGAGGGGACGCGAACCCTCAGCGATGGCAGCACCCAGGAGCTGACGCTGGCCGGGTTGTTGGCGCCGCTCGACGGGGCCCTGGCGCTGCTCTCGCTGGGCGTGCCACTGCTGGCCGTCGGACTGCTGGCGGTCCGCCTGTGAGACCGATCAGGTTCAGAGAATGTGCGCGCCCGGTCCCGGCGCGACCTCGAGCGCTCCCGCCGGGACGGGCACGTCCGGGGCGAGCAGTGCAAGCACGGCGCCGCCAAAGCCGCCACCCACGAGCCGGGCGCCGCTGGCGCCGGCCGCCAGCAGCCGCTCGACGGTCTCCTCGACGGCCGGCGTGGAAACCTCGTAGAGGTCGCGCAGGCTCGTATGCGAACCGTTCATCAGCTCTCCCAGCAGCTCGGGCCGGTTGTCTCTGAGCGCCGCCACGGCCTGGCGGACCCGGTCATTTTCCGAGAGTACATGCGCGGCGCGCCGCTGCTCGGGCTCGGGCAGCTGTGCCAGCTGCGCGACATTCACCTCACGCAGCGAGGCGACGCCCAGGAGCTCGCAGGCCCGGACGCACTCACGGCGACGCTCGTTGTAGCCGGAGGCGGCGTGGGCATGGCGCTCGCCGGAATCCGCCACGACGAAGCGCCATTCACTCATCTGCAGCGGCACCACCTCGATCTCGAGCGTCATGAAGTCGATGCACAGTGCGCTCTCCGGCGCGCCGTAAAGGCTCGCCAGCTGGTCCAGCAGCCCGGTATGGGCACCCGCCCAGCCATGCTCCACGCGTGAGCAGAGCCGGGCAAGCTCGATGCGCTCGAGCGGCAGCTCCCCATTACCGGCCCCATGCCCGTGCAGCTCGGCGAGCGCCAGGCAGAGCGACACCGAGAGCGCGGCCGAGGATGAGAGGCCCGAGCCGCGAGGTACGTCACCGGAAATCTCTAGGCGGGCGCTGCCCAGGGTCATTCCCGCTGCGCTCAGCTCGGCGACGGCGCCACGGACGAATGCGCGCCAGCCCGTGGCGGGGGAGGGGTCGGCCAGCGGGAAGTCGTCGGACTCGCCCAGATCGAGGGCGTGGGCCTCGATCACCTCCCCCGTGCGCGGGCTGGCTCGGACGGTGACCCCCTGGGCGATCGCGAAGGGCAGCGCGAGTCCCTGGTTGTAATCGGTGTGCTCGCCGATCACGTTGACGCGACCGGGAGCGAAGGCGCCGACGCTCCTATCCGGCATGGACGATCGCTTCGCGCAGGGCGGCGGCTGCGTCCTCGGGAAGGACGTCGGAGATGAACGTTCCCGCGCCCTGCTCCGAGCCGGCCGGGTACTTGAGCTTCTCGGCGGCGCGCAGCGGCGGGTAGAACTCGACGTGGAGGTGGCCCTGACCCTCGCCATCGCCGCCGCAGGGCGCCTGGTGGACGGCCATCACGTAGGGCATGGGCCGATCGAACAGCGCGTCGTAGCCACGCACGAGCCGCTGCAGGGCCACGGACAGCAGGCGCATCTCCTCTGGTTCGCACTCCAGCAGGCTCCGGCGGTGGGCAGCGAGGCTGATGTGCGCTTCATAGGGCCAGCGGGCGGCGCGCGGGACGAAGCCGAGGACGGCCTCGTTCTCGAGGATTATCCGGTCCGCCTCGCCGCGCTCGAGCTCGAGCATCCGGCACTGCGAACAACCGCCGAGGCGTGCGTCGGCAGCCAGCTCCAATGCGGGCACGGGGGGTAGGAACGGGTAGCCGTAGATCTGCCCGTGCGGGTGGTGCAGCGTCACGCCGATCTCCACACCGCGGTTTTCAAAGATGTAGACGTAGTCGACGTCTGGCCTCGCGGCCAGCTCCTTGTACCGGTGGCGCCAGACCCACATCAACGCCTCTGCCCGCTCGGCGCTCAGTGCGCCGAAGGACCCGTCATGGTCGTCGGTGTAGACGACCACCTCGGCGGCTCCGTGGGGCGCCGCAAACGCCGGGAAGAGGTTGTCGAAGACGACGATCTCAAACTGCGCCAGTGGGATCTCCGTCGTCGCTCCGCCGGGCCGCGTGGGGTCCAGGGGGCAGTGATCGCGGTCGGGCAGGAAGATGCGATTCTGACGGTGGATCGCGTAGGCCACCTGCTCGCCACGCAACTCATTGAAGCGCAGCTCGCTCATCGCCCGCCGGTGCGCCGGAAAACCAGCAGGGCACGACCGTCGTCTTTGGCCAGCCGCTGCAACTCGACAACGCCGAAGGTCTCGCTGTCGTTGTTCTCCGCACCGTCCTCGGCGCCGGGGTCCGGCGTGCCTGCTTCCGGCGCCGGACCGGTCGGTTTTCCATTCATCACCCGAGGGTATACCCAGTCCGTCTGCCGAGAAGCTAGTGTGTCAGCCAAAGCCGGTCTGTCCCGGTGAAATGCTGTCCAGCAGGAGGAGATTGCTCATGTCTGATTCCGACCATGTGCCTGGTCTGTCTGACCAAGCCGAGCTTCAGAAAGGCTCCGGTTTCGACCGTCGTGCCTTCCTGCGTCGCACGGCGCTGACCGGTGTGGCAGCCGGCTCAGTCGGCTCGATTCTGAGCGCTTGCGGTTCGAGCGCCTCGAGCTCCGGAAGCAGCGGTGGCTCTGCGAGCGTGTTCGGCTCGCACAAGTCATACAAATTCGTGTTCGTCAACCACGTGACGACCAACCCCTTCTTCACGCCGACCCAGTACGGCGCCGCCGACGCCGCCAACCTGCTCGGCTGCTCCTACCAGTGGACGGGTTCGGAAAACAGCAATGTCAGCCAGATGGTCAACGCGGTCAACAGCGCCGTGACCAGCGGCGCCGACGGCATCGCCGTCGCACTGATCGACCTGCACGCCTTCAACGCGCCGGTGGAAGCTGCGATCAAGGCGGGGATCCCCGTGGTCGCCTACAACGCCGATGCGCCCGGCAACGCCCGTCTCTCCTACATCGGCCAGGACCTCAAAAAGGCCGGCGAAGAAATGGGCACGAGGATTGTGGAAGAGGTCGGCTCCGGTGAAGTCGGGCTGTTCATCGCAACCCCGGGCTCGGCCAACCTGCAGCCCCGGATCGAAGGCGCCGAAAAGGCGATCAAGGCCTCCGGCAAGCCGATCACGTTCAAGACCGTCGCCACCGGCGCCGCCGTGGCACAGGAGCAATCGGCGATCGAAGCCTGGTACCTCAGCCACAAGAGCGCGAAGGGCATGTACGCCGTCGATGGCGGCAGCACCGAATCGCTCGCCAAAGTCATGCAGAAGCTCGGCCTGACCTCGAAGGGTGTCAAGGCCGGAGGCTTCGACCTGACCGAACAGACGCAGAAACTGCTGCAGGAAGGCGACATCGAATTCACCATCGATCAGCAGCCCTACCTGCAGGGCTTCCTGCCGGTCCTGCAGCTGTTCCAATACCAGGTCTCAGGCACGCTGACGGGTCCCTCGGAAGTTGACACGGGCCTGAAGTTCCTGAACAAAGAAACGGTCAAACCGTACGTCTCCTCGAAGTCGCGCTACGAGGGAACGTCGAGTACCGCCAAGGTCGTCTAGGCGGAGTCTGCGGAGCGGAGGCGAGGAGGGACCGTGGCGAGCATGGCGAGCACACCTGCCGCGAGCGGTCCTTCCTCGACACCCTCGGGAGAGGAGCATCACAGCAGGCCCGGCGGGCGAGAGATCCTGAACCGCCTGTTCGCGCTGCGCGAGGGCAGCATCATCGTCGTCACGATCATCGTGGCGATTTACTTCTCGGCGAACACGAGCACGTTCTTCACGGGCGAAAACTTCAAGACGCTGCTCCCCTACTTCGCCCCCCTCGCGATCCTCGGCGCGGGCGAGGTGTTCGTGATGATCCTGGGTGAGATCGACCTGTCGATCGGCGCGATGTACATGTTCGCGCCGATCGCCTTCTACAAGCTCGACAACGCGGGGCTGGGGCTGGTCCCGTCCGCGGTCATTGCGCTGTTGCTCTGCATGGTCGTCGGCGCGGCCAACGGTGCGTTCGTGGCGATCGTGGGCGTCAGCTCGTTCGTGACGACCCTGGGCATGCTGTTCAGCTTCGAGGGTCTGAGCCTGCTTCTCGCGCACGGCACCCCGGTGGCGACACCCGGTGCCCAGATACACCAGAGCACCGTGATGGTTCACCACGTGGTCAATGGCCACAGCATCGTGCTACCCGAAAAGGTCAATCACGTCGGCACGTTCGCGAAAATCTTCGGTGCGGGTGTCTATTCCGAGTTGATCTGGGCCATCGCCATCGTGCTCGTGCTGCAGGTCATACTGACCTTCACGCGCTGGGGCCTCTACACCGTGGCGATCGGCTCAAACAAGCTCGGGGCGGCCGAGGCGGGCGTGAGGGTGAAGCTGGTGACGATTCGAAACTTCACGATGTGCGCACTGCTGGGCGGCATGGTCGGCATGTTCGAGGCGATCCGCTCGCAGACGATCCAGCCGGACCCCTCGGGCCCCAACGAACTTCTGCTGATAGCGATCGCCGGCGCGGTGATCGGCGGCACGCTGCTCTCGGGTGGCTCGGGAACGGTGGTCGGCGCCTTCATCGGCGCTCTGTTCCTCGGGATGCTGAAGGACGGATTGATCCTTCAGGGAGTCAACGCGAACTACCAGCTCTTCTACACCGGCCTTGCGATCGTCGTCGCGATGACGGCCAACGTATATGTGGCTCGGGCACGGAGGGGGCACAGCGGAAGTGGCTGACGAGAGAACCCCACAGACCGAGGGAGTGGTCGGCCCGAGCTCAGCACCGGACGATGTGCTGCGGGTCGAACACATCTCCAAGCGCTTCGGCCCGGTGACGGCCCTGAAGGACATCAACCTGCACCTGAAAAAGGGTGAGGTTCTCGGGCTGCTCGGGGACAACGGGGCCGGCAAGTCGACCTTGATCAAGATCCTCTGCGGCTTCCAGAAGCAGGACGGCGGCGAGATGTTCCTGCACGGCAAGCCCTATGCGCCGAGAAGCGTCGACGATGCCCGGGCACAGGGGATCGAGACCGTCTACCAGGACCTGGCGTTGATCGACGAACTCTCCGTCTACCACAACCTGTACCTGCGCAAGGAGCGCGTTCACCGTCCGTTACCGCTGTTGGCCAATCGCCAGATGAAGCGCGAAGCGCGCACGGCGCTGGACGAGATCGGCATCAACATTCCGCGCATCGACGTCGCTGTGGCGCGCCTCTCCGGTGGCCAGCGCCAGGCGATAGCCGTAGCGCGAACGGTCAACTCCGACGCGGACATCATCCTGCTGGACGAGCCCCTGGCGGCAATGGGCGCCAAAGAGGGCGCGCAGATCCTTGACCTGGTGGCCCGCCTGAAGGAGGAGGGCAAGGTCTCGATCATCATGATCCTGCACAACTACGTCCACGTCCTCCAGGCATGCGACCGCGTTTCGATGATCCAGGACGGGACGATCGCGCTGGACAAGCCGACCGGCGAGACCTCGGTGGAGGAGCTGACGGACATCGTCGTCAACGAGTACCGCCGGGCGCGTGAAGAGACGCAGGCCGAACAGGCGCACCAGGCCGGGCCAACGGCCGAGTCCTAGCGCAGTCCGGCCGCGACGAGACGCTCGACGTAGGGCTCGAGCAGGTTTGTGATGGAGGCGGCGGTGGCTGAGGCCTCGCCGTTGGGCAAGGCGGCGTAGCTGATTGCAAGCCGGACGAGTACATCGCTCAAGAGGTCGGCATCGCGGCGGCGGATCAGGGGCCAGCTGGAGACGATGACCGCGGTGAGCCGCTCGGCGGCGCGCTCGACGATCGGCTTGCCCTGTGTCGTCAGCAGGCTGAGCAGCTCCTCGGCGCCCTCTTCGATCACGACGGCGCGCACCACGGGGTTCTCGGCGGCCGTGTTCAAGAACAGCTCGAAGGCGGCCGTCAGCGCCTTGACGGGGAGGGCCGCGTTGGCCGAGACGGCCTGCTCGACAGCGTCAAGGAAGCGGTCGGCTTCCCGTAGGACGAGCACCTGGGCGAACTCCTCGCGTGAGCCGAACTCCTTGTAGAGCGTCTGGCGGCTGACGCCTGCGGCCAGCGCGATGTCGGCCATCGTGATGTCACTCCAGCGCTCGTCCTGCAGCTCGTGGCAGGCGGCGTCGAGCAGCGTGTTGCGAAGCAGCTCGCGGGCGGCTACGGAATAGGGGACACGTTGATCGGCGGATGCCATCTCGAAAGGGGGTCGTGAGGGGAGCGGCGCGAGCACATCAGTCGTCGCGCTCGAAATCGACCTTATCGCGCACTCCACAGTCGGGGCATGCCCAGTCGTCTGGAACCTCCTTCCAGGGGGTGCCGGCGGGAAATCCCTCTCGGGGATGTCCCAGCTGCTCGTCGTAGAGGTAGCCGCAGGCGGGGCATCTCCAGCGGCTCATGCCGGCAGCCCGTAGCGTCGCCGCCCTCGGGTTCTGAGGCGAGGGTTGAGGCTGGCCCGCGAGGCGTCGCCCTGGTAGTGCTCGAGAACCCTGGGGTCCATGACGCGCCGCCATACAGGCGGGAGCAGGGCGAGCACGATCATCCCCGCGTAGCCCGTGGGCAGTTGCGGCGCCTCTTTGACGTGGCGCAGCGCCTGGTAGCGACGGACGGGGTTGGCGTGGTGGTCGGAGTGGCGCTGAAGGTGGTAGAGCAGGACGTTGGAGGCTGCGCTGTTGCTGTTCCAGCTGTGCTCCGGGCGCGTACGCTCATAGCGGCCGTCCTCGCGCCGCTGGCGCAGCAGGCCGTAGTGCTCGAGGTAGTTGACGACCTCGAGCAGCGAGAAGCCCACGACGGCCTGCAGCAGCAAATAGGGGATGACGAGGCTGCCGAAGCCGGCCACGAGCGCGGCGAACAGCACGACGGTCATCGCCCACGCGCCCAGGATGTCATTGCGGGGCCCGATCAGGGGGCTGCCCAGGCGGCGCAGCCGGACGGCCTCGAGCTCCCAGGCCGAGCGCAGGCTGCCGAGGACGGTGCGCGGAAGGAATGCGTAGAAGCTCTCGCCGAGCCGCGAGCTGGCGGGGTCCTCGGGCGTGGCGACGCGCACGTGGTGGCCGCGGTTGTGCTCGATGAAGAAATGGCCGTAGCCGCTCTGGGCCAGCGCGATGCGGCTCAGCCAGCGCTCCAGGCTGGCGCGCTTGTGTCCGAGCTCGTGCGCCGTGTTGATGGCCACGCCGCTGACCATGCCCACCGTGAGGGCCAGTCCGATGTCGTCGATCGTCGAGAGCCCGCCCCGCGACCACAGCCAGCAGGCCGCGACCAGCCCTGCGTATTGGACCGGCAGGTAGAGGTAGGTGCACCAGCGGTAGTAACGGTCCTGCTCGAGCCACTTCAGGGCGTCCTCGGGGGGATTGCGGGCATCGCTTCCGATTGCCAGGTCGAGTAGGGGAAAGATCCCGAAGACCAGTGCCGGCCCGAAGAACCAGAAGACCCCCAGGCCGGTCGCTTCGACGAGCCCCCAGGCGAGGAACGGCAGGGTCGGGACGACCAGGCCGAGTAGCCAGGAGTGACGCTTGGGGTCGCGCCAGCCCATGACGGGACGCTCGATTGCCGGCGGCTCAGACTTGGTGGCTGAGGGGTCCGGTTCGGCGGTTGCTGCGGGAGCTGCGGACATGACGGTGCCTCCGATCGCGGTCTGCCCTCCCTCTTCGCCTAGTTTACACACACAGGCATAGATGTCCAGACGATGGACATCGACTCAGCGGATGCACGGCGAAGTCGCACTGGGCGGCGGGTCGTCGAGGAGCCGTCTTCGCGCGCCGGCCGCTGCCGAGACGGGCGGCCGGGATCTCTGCTCAGCGCCCGTTTGAGCCGGGCGGGCGGCGCGACGCTGCGTATTCCTCGTTTTGGCGGCGCTCGCCGCGGACCTGGACGAGGATGTAGACGATGATGATGTTGACGATCACGCCGATGCCGCCGAAGGTAACGATCAGGCCGAACGTATGGCTGAGGGCTTCGTTGCTGGCGAGAACCATGCCGGGAGCCTAGCAACGGAGCATCCCGGAGTGTCGTAGCCTTCAGGCCGACCGCCGGGCCCCATGGGTCCGATTGCTGGAGAGGTGCCGGAGCGGTTGAACGGGCGCGACTGGAAATCGCGTAACGGGGGAAACCTCGTTCGAGGGTTCGAATCCCTCCCTCTCCGTGCAGACCCTCCTGCGATCCGCTCAGGCTCGAGCGAGGGCCACGTTGGAGGTCATCGCCATGCGTAGGCGCCCGTCGGCGATGGCGTGTGGAGCGAGTCGCGCGGCAACCTCGTCGACCAAGCGGCGCTTGGCGGCGTTGTCCGCCGCGGCGAACAACGATGCAACCGGCCCTGCTTCAATCAGGCGCCGCGCCAGTTCCGGATGCGATGGCCACGTGCACTCGATCGTTTCATCCTCGACTACAACATCATGAAATCCAGCAGCTGATATGGCATGGGCGAGCTCGGAGGCATCGCTGAGGCCGAACGGTGAGCGCATCATTTCCGAGGCCTCGAGGCTGACATGGGAGGCGAGTGCGTCGGCAACGGCGAGGAAAGGCGAGTGCTCGATGCTCTTCCAGGTCGCGATCGCGAGCCGGCCCTCGGCCTTCAATACCCGCCGCATCTCGTCGAGCGCGGCCGAGCGGTACGGGAAGAACTGCAGGCCCTGTTGGCAGAGTGCGACGTCGAATGTGGCACCTGCGAACGGCAGCGTCGTGGCATCCGACTGCAGATACTCGGTCGGCGCCGCCCCATCGTCGCGGGCGTGGGAGCGGGCGATCGCGAGCGAAGGCTCACCGAGGTCCACCCCCGTGACCGATCCCATCGAGCCGGCACGTCGCGCGGCGGCGCGCGAGACCGCGCCCGTGCCGCACGCGACGTCCAGGACGGCCGAGCCAGGCGAGACGCCTGCCCGATCGACCAGTCGCTCGGCGAATGGCGCGAACATCGCGGGCACCAAGAACTCCTCGTAGTTGGCAGCGCCGCTGTCTGCCTGAGAGCCCCAATCCATCGTCGCCATCAGATGTCTCCTTCTCAAGGGTGATTTCGATCCGGCCTTGCGGCCGGCGAAGGTCATCCAACAGTGTCTAGGTCTCCCGCGCGTCAGGGCGGCTGGTCCCGAGCCGCTCGGGATGCGGCCGGCCTGCAAGTTCGCGGTGACTCGGGGGAGCGGCCGGCGTCCGCCGTGCTCGGGGTCCCTGCCACCCTGCTGACAAGCGGGGAAGGACAATTCCATCCCGTTGACGTGCTCCGGCCGATCCGTATATGCTGGCGCGGACCAGGCAGCCGGGGGGCGCGTGAGCTGGAGTTGTTCCTACCGCAGCACTTCCTCCCGATCACGGCAAGGAGGCAGCGCATGACGGCTCTCAGTGGCACCCAGCGGTTCCGCCGGAGGTTTTTCCTCTCCGGCATCCTGATCAGCGCGATGGTGCTCGGGGGTGCGGCCGGTGCATCGGCAGCCACCTCACAGGCACTCCACCTGTGGAGTCAGACGATCCGCCACACCGCGGTACCGCACTCAGGCTGCTTTCAGTCCTCCTATCCCGCGGCCACATGGCAGAAAGTCGCCTGCGCAAAGGGCCCGGCGCCGCGGGTACACGAGAACCCGCCGCGGCACACTGCACCGCAGGGGACGCTAGGTCTCCTGCCGCCCGCTCCATTCTCATCCGGCGAAGGCCAGGTGGGCGGTGGCCACGGCGGAATCTACGCCGCCGAAGTTCCGACGGGGACGATAAGCAGCGCGATCGGGTCGATCCCGAGCATCACCCCCGGAGCGACCGAGGAAGACGAAGGTGAAGCCGAACGGTTCGGGCTCCAGGTGAACTCCGAATTCTTTCCCGGGGCGTCGGCCTGCGGGAAAGTCGAAGGTTGCGAGGGGTGGGAGCAGTTCATCTACTCGGGGGCCTTCAAAAAATCGTCCCTCGAAAACACGGTCTTCATCGAATTCTGGGTCATCAACTTCCTGCCCGGGGGCGGAAAATGCTCGAACCTGGGCAGCGAATGGACGACTTTCGAAAACGACTGCGACCTGAAGTCCGCGCGTACGTCACTGCCCGGCGGTCCGTTGAAAGTCTCGGCCCTCCAGGGGACGACTCTCGAAGGCCGGGCCAACTCGAGCGGTAATGACGAAGTGGTCATGATCACCGGTAGCGGTAAAGCGGTGGCAACGGGGGCTGCGAGCTCGCTGAACCTCTACAAATATTGGAAAACCGCAGAATTTGGCGTGATCGGCAACTTCAACGGCTCCGAAGCTAAATTCAGCGCCAACACGACGATGACGGTGAACACACAGGTCAAGGGCACGAGCGATCTGGCGCCCAACTGCAAGAACACCGAATTCACGGCCGAGTCGAGCAACCTGGCCGAGGAGGGCACGCCGGCGCTGGCGCCACAGCCGTTCCCGACGATCTCCTCGCAGCAGACCAACGGCACGGCCACGGCCGCTTCGTGCTCGACCTACGGCGTAAGCCCGCCGACGGTCTTCCTCACGACGCCGGGCGAAGGTGTCGCCTACACCTACGGACAGGCTGTGAACGCCAGCTACTCATGCACCGAAGCCTTCGGCGCGACGCTCGAATCGTGCACCGGCACGGTCCCGAACGGCAGCCCGATCAACACGACGAACATCGGTGTGGGCAACAAATTCACGGTCACGGCCAAAGACACCGACGGACAGTCGGCGTCCGTGACACACAGCTATTCCGTGATCACGACCCCACCGACGGCTTCGATCACGGTGCCGGGCAACAACCAGCTGTTCGCTCAGAACCAGGTGGTGGGGACGACCTTCTCCTGTAAAGAAGGGGCCGGGCCGGGGCTGGAATCCTGCGACGACAGCAACGCAACGAACACCGTCTCGGGTGGCTCGGGCACGCTGCCCACAGGCACGCCAGGCAAATTCACCTACACGGTGACCGCCAAGAGCAAAGACGGCCAGACGGGGACAGCGAGTATCAACTACACCGTCGCGGCGCCGCCGAAAGCGACCATCACCGCACCCGCGGGCGGCTCGACCTACACGGCGGGTGAAACCGTCCCGACGGCGTTCTCGTGCGAAGAAGGCGCATTCGGCCCTGGCCTTGAATCCTGCTTGGACGAAGCCGGCAGCAAAAGCCCGGGCACACTGAACACTTCCACGGTCGGAAACCACACCTACACGGTCACAGCGACCAGTCTGGACGGCCAGAAAGGGACGGCCACGATCGCCTTCACGACCAAAAACGCCTGTGGCGGTATCCACGGGATCGCGAACGAAAACCTCGGGTCCCCCGGCGGGTTCGACGTGAACGAGTCGCTGTTCACGAACCTCGCCAGGACCCAGGAGCTCTCGCTTGGCGAAACGGGGCACCCCGAAGTGGTCAAGGTCGACGGCAGGCTGAACCGCCTGGAATGCGTCCTGGCGCCCGGCAACGGGCTCAAGATCGTGGGCGCCGGCCCGGCCACGTTCAGGCGGGTCGGTGGCTACGAAACGCTGTTTGCAATCGAGGTCAACTCGCGGACCGAGGGCTTCCTCCAGAAAACCACCGGTTACTTCGAAATCAAGGTGTTCAACAAAGGGACACCCGTCTACGCGCTCTCCTCGCCGCTGAGAAGCGCATCCGAGGAAACCTCGCGCCCCTGAACCCGTGCCGGCCCGAGAAGCCGCGTCTCGCAGCCGATGCTGCGAGACGCGGATCCTCTCAGGCGCCCTTCATGGCGTCGCGGACACAGGCGAGGTCCTCGGAGCTGAGCTCGATCAGCCCCCGGCGCAACTGATAGCCCCAGTTCGGCTGCGCGGTCAGCTGCAGGCGACCCTTGAGCGAACCCACCGGCACCTCGTGTGCCTCGGTGACGTAATCCACGCGCCGGCGCCAGGGCTTGAAGTCTCCTTCCTCGGCCTGCCAGACCTCGTCGTCGGCGATCCGCCCGATTGCAGTGAAGGCCTGGAGGGGCTCGGCGCTCTTCTGGCTGATGCGCGGCGAGTAGTAGACCAGCCAGTCGCCGGGTTTCATGCGGTCCAGACCGCCGCGCTTGCCATGGCCGATCTGTGCGATCCCGAGTTCCACCCCGCGCCCGACGTGATCCCGGTGGACGACCCCGAGCCAGCACTTCACGGCGAGACCCTGACGCTCACGACAGTGGGCGGCCCTGAAAGCTTGCCCGTCTCATGACCCGGAGTGCTCGCCTAGCGCCTTTGCGAGGCTGAGGGCCAGGGCGAGGGCGAAGCGCTCGATCCCGCCTGCACCGCGCTCGGCGTGGTCTGGGTTGAGCTCGGTGACCGTCAGAGCGGCCAGGCGCGGGGAGCTCAGGATCTCCTCGAGTGCGCACAGTGCATGGTCGAAGGACAAGCCCTCGTTGCGCCCCCAGTTCTCCGACAGGGGCACGTCTGTGAAGTCGATGACATCGACGTCGAAATGTACGAGCAGCCGCTCGCAGCGCTCTTCGATGGAGCGCAGCGCCCGTTTTGCGGCGCCGGCCGGATCATCGGCGACCTCCGTTACTGGAACCAGCTCGATGGCGCGTCGGGCGATCAGGTCGCGCTCGAAGGCGGTTGCCTGGTCGGGGCCCCAACCGAACAGGAGGATCTGGTCGGCCTCTAGCAGCGGCGCATTCCCCACCGCATGTACGAGCTCGGGAGCCGCGCCGTCAACGCCCAGCATGTGCGCCAGGCCCATCCAGTCCAGGGCTCCCTCGGTGACGCTCGCGGGCACATTCAGATCGGCGTGACTGTCGAAGTAGATGAGCCCGAGGCGCTGATCGGCCGAGGCCTGTCCGGCGACCGTTCCGATGCCGACGGTGCAATCGCCGCCGAGGACCAGCGTGAGCTCCTGCTCCGCGGCCGCCTCGCCCACGCGGCGGGCGGTGTCCTTCACGATCTCGACGACCGTTGCGAGATTCTGCGCCCGGCGATTCTCCCGATCGGGGCGCCAACGCCAGCTGTCGCGATCGCCGTGGTCGTTGGTCTCCAGGCCCGATCCTCGTAGGTGATCGAGCAGGCCGGCCTCCCTGAGTGCCTGCGGCGCCTGCTCCTGGCCGGGGGCAAACGCCCCGGCGCTGGTGGGCACGCCGATGGCGCCCAGCGTCCTCAACGCACCCCAGTGGGTTTACGGAGGCTCATGGGCAGATGGTAACTAGCGCTTGCGCCCGGCCAGGAAGAGGGCGATCGTCTTCTCCGCGCGGCGCTGCCTCGTCTCGGAGTTCTTGGAGGCGGCCACGTTCTCGGCGTGGTAACGCTGAAGGCTGTTGGAGAGGGTGTCGAAGAACGTCCGCGCGGACGGGTTCTGCTTGAAGACCGATTCGAGCTCATCCGGGATGGTGACGGCTCGCGGAGTGTCGTTGAGCGTGAGGACCACCTTGATCGCGTCCCCGCCCTGTAAGCCTGTCTCCTTCCGGATTGCGGCGCTGACGCTGATCATGTGCTCTCCACGCATCACGCCCACCGTGTTCGGGAACTCGTGACCGTTGAGATTGACGAGAACGGCGGGTCTGCTGCCGGCGCCCAGCTCCTCGATCAGCTCACCAGGCACCACTATGCCGGTGTTGTTTCCGATCGCCTTTAGGGTGGTCTCGAACGAGACGCTCGGTGGGGACATGAGGGCTCCTTGTGCTCGCCGGTGCTCGAGGTCGCACGTCCTGGACGATATGGGCGCGGGCTGGCGGGTCGCGCCTTTACCGTCGGCGCCCACGCTAGCGGGCCGGTTCGGGCCGCCCGACGATCAGACGCAACGCGCCGATGAACTCAGGCTGGGTTCTGAGTGTCCCGTAGCGCTCATCCCAGCGGCCGGTCTGGAGGTCGCTCCGCAGTCGCTCGATGCCGCGGCTGACGGCCACGGGGTCCACGAAACCCCAGGCCGACTGTGAACGCCGGACCAGGGGATCGAGAAAGGCCTCCGGCCGAGCGTAGTAGGCCTCGGTGAACCCGTCGATGCAGTCGATCGGAATCGGTACCTCATGCACGCTCGCGCGCTCGCCCAGCGACGCGCAAAGGTCGCCGATGGCGGGGTAGCGAGCGCTCTCGGCCTCGAACAGCTCGGGCACATAGTCGCCGATCCAGAGTCGCCCTAGCGCCGTCCCGTCGAAGCTCAGAATCACGACCGGGCCGCGGCCGACCCGGCAGAGCTCGCGGATTCCCTCTCGCCAGTCCGGCCATTGGTGAACGGTCACCATGGCCATAACGGCATCAAAGCTCCCGTCTTCAAACGGTAGATCTTCGGCCGTGGCGTCGATCGCGGGGCGCAGGCCGGGCGGGCGCTGTGCCCGCATCGAGGCCGACGGCTCGACAGCCGTCACATGACGGTCGGAGGGCTCGTAGGACCCCGCTCCGGCGCCCACGTTGAGGACGGTCTCCGCTTTGCCGAGGGCCGCGTGGATGGCTGCTGCGATGCGCGGGTCGGCGCGGCGCTGTCGGGCATATCCGGAGCCCGCCCGCTCGTAATCGAAATCTCCTGCCGGCCGCGGTCGCACGCCCGACAGATGCTAGCCGCGAGTGGAGTTGCCCTGTCCGCCTGGATCGGCGAAGATCACTTTCAACCGGTGGCCGGGTCAAATGCCAGGCCGAAAGGAGGCAGACCGATGGCTTCGGATGCCGGGCAGGGCACCAAGGAGGATCCGTGGAAGCTCAGTACTGCGCCGGGATCCTCCGCTTATGAGATGTACCGCGACGAGGAGACGCAGACGATCGTCTGTGTGGTCGGCAAGACGAAGCTCGGCTACCAGGCGCGAGCGATTAAGGACCTGCAGGAGATGCTCAAGGCGCACGGCGATTGGATGGCGCTGGGGGCGGCCGACGAGCAGAAGCCGGCGCCACCCGGGACGGTCGAGGCTTGGGCGCGCTCACCAGAGAATCCGGTGGGCGGCTGGTATGGAACGAAGAAGGGCCTACGAGGGCGCTTCGGCATGTACATGCCGCCGCTGTTGGAGGCGCTGGGGCTGGTCGAGCTCGAGCACAACGCCCGCAATAATCGCGTGAGGGCGATCTAGCTGTAGCACCCGATCGTGGATCTGAGACTCGAACTGCTGGTCGTGCCCGTGAGGGACATCGACCGGGCCAAGGACTTCTACCTCGAGCGCGTCGGTTTCGGCCTCGACGTAGACCATCGCGCCGGTGAGGACTTCCGTGTCGTTCAACTGACGCCGCCGGGCTCGGCCTGCTCGATCTCGCTGATGAGGAGTCCCGATCGCGCCGGGCAACTGCGGGGACTGCACCTGACCGTCAGCGACATCGAAGCGGCGCGCCGTGAGCTCGGGGACCGCGGCGTGGCTGTCAGCGCGATCTATCATTTCGGCGCAGGCGGGCAACTCCCGGGGCCCGATCCCGAGCGCCGCGACTACGGCTCGTTCGTATCTTTCGAGGACCCCGACGGCAACGGCTGGCTGCTGCAGGAGGTTGGACGAGGGACCCAGCCGTCCCGTCTCTAGACTTCGGCCCGCGATGGACGACCCCCGACAGAGCAGCCGTTGCCGATGAGCCCACCGCCCAGGGAGGCCGTCATCTGCGAGCCGCTGCGAACGCCCGTCGGTCGCTTCGGGGGGATGTTCCGCGATCTTGACGCGGCCACGCTCGCCTCCACCGTGATACGCGAGCTGGTCGCCCGCACCGGGCTGCGCGGCGAGGAGGTGGACGACGTCGTGATGGGCCAATGCTCGCCCAATGGTGAGGCTCCGGCCATCGGGCGAGTCGCGGCGCTCGACGCAGGGCTGCCCGTGCAGGTCCCCGGCTCGCAGATCGACCGGCGCTGCGGATCGGCGCTGCAGGCCGTGATCAACGCCTGCATGCAGGTCCAGACGGGTGCCTGTGAGCTCGTGCTGGCCGGCGGGGTCGAGAGCATGAGCCAGACCGAGTTCTATTCGACCAAGCTTCGGTGGGGGGTCTCCGGCACGACTGGCGTGAAGCTCGAGGACCGCCTCGCGCGCGGGCGGGTGACGGCCGGGGGCATCAACTATCCCGTTCCGGGCGGCATGCTCGAAACGGCCGAGAACCTGCGGCGCGAGTACGGGATCGGGCGCGAGGAGCAGGACGAGCTGTCGCTGCGCTCACACCGGCTCGCCGTGGCAGCGCAGGAGGACGGGCGCTTTGCGCAGGAGATCGTCCCCGTCGCGCATGGGGAGGAGCTGATCGAGCGCGACGAGCATCCCCGGCCCGACGCGAGCCTGGAGAAGCTCAGCAGGCTCCGGCCCGTCATGGGTCGTGACGATCCCGATGCGACCGTCACCGCCGGCAACGCCAGCGGGCAGAACGATGGTGCTGCCCTGTGTGTGGTGACCCACCCCGAGAAGGCTGCCGAGCTCGGGCTCAGGCCCTTCGGGCGCCTCGTCAGCTGGGCGGTCGCCGGAGTTCCGCCGCAGACCATGGGCATCGGCCCGGTCCCCTCCACCAGACGAGCCCTCGAGTTGGCGGGACTTGAGCTTGACGACATGGGCCTGATCGAGCTGAACGAGGCCTTCGCCGCCCAGGTATTGGCGGTCCTGCGCGAGTGGCGGCTCCCAGACGGCCTGGAGCGGCTCAACGTCAACGGATCGGGTATCTCGCTTGGACACCCCGTCGGCGCCACCGGCGCACGGATCCTCGCCACGCTGTTGCGCGAGATGGATCGGCGTGAGGTGCGCTACGGCCTGGAGACGATGTGCATCGGTGGCGGGCAGGGCCTCGCGGCGATCTTTGAGCGTACCCCCGCCTAGTCCCGCGCGGCACGCGGGAGGCGCCGCGGGCCCGACGGTAGACTACGTCGCTCTGCGCCCGTAGCTCAGCTGGATAGAGCGTCGGTCTACGGAACCGAAGGTCAGAGGTTCGAATCCTCTCGGGCGCGTCGCGAATTGCCCCGCTACGGCGGGGCCTTTCGCGTTCTACGGAAGCAATCGAGGCCCACCGGCTAACGGGATTGGCTGAGGGCCCGGTCGCGATCCTCCATGCCCGTGCCGCATCGGCGCTGGGCTCTCTCGTTCAGCGCCTGCACGAAGTCCATCTGCTGCTGCCACAGCGCCCCAGCAACGCGCCGGCGTGCAGCACCTCGCTATCCGTCGGCCGCACCGAAGGTCCTCGTCAATCTGATCGGCGAGGGCCTGGGGGGCTGTGCTCGCGATCGCTCTCTTGATCGCCTCGAATTCTCCGACCGGGCATGGGACCTTGGATGTTCCGGAGGCCACCCGCAGCTACGAGCCAAGGAAGCGTTCGATGTCGGCGGTCTCGCCGTTGAGCGCCGCAGGGGGCGCGGCCCGCGCGAACCACGCCGGCTCGGGACGGCCGTTCTTGATGGACCAAGTACCGGTCGCTGCTCCCCGATTGAGCACGACAGGTTTGAGCATCCCGCCGCCCCGCAGGATGTGATGGTCGTCCTTGGCGAGAACGAATGGCTCGCGAGTGCGGTAGCCGAGCATGAGCGTGTCGAAGGCGGCGAGCAGCAGACAGGCCGGCATGTCATCGGCCGGGACCAGTTCGACCTCGCTCGGTGTTCCGGCGGCTTCCAGCGCCCGGCGCGCCTGCGTGACGGGTAGCGAGGACCACTTCGCGAGGTCGCTCGCGTCGCACGGCCCGTAGCCGGCGCGGTAGCGGGCGCCGAGGATCTCGAGTGCCTCGTCGAGGTCGACTGCCGCGGGTGGATCGGCCGCATACAGAAGGCCGGCAGCGTCCGTGACGACCAGCCCCTGCGACGAGAGCCAGGGAACGAACGTGTTGATCGGACCCTGCTCGAGCGAGGGGTGGCCGCGCTCGACCAGCGCGCGCAGCAGCGACGGCCGGTCGCGCGGACGCTCGCCGCAGAGCTCGACGACGTCCGCGCGCATGGCGTTTACCTCCTCCACGATGCCGAAGCGCACGAAGCGCGCGCCGAACACGCGGGCATTTCGCCCGGCGAACAGCGCGTGCAGCCAGGGGCGATCGGATGCCGCGATCAGGTGCACCGTGCCCCGGGCCGTCCACGTGCGCAGGAGCGGCGCGGCGCGGACGGCGCTTCGGGTCAGGCCGGGTACGCGCGAGCGCAATGCAAGAGCTGCGGCGCGCAGATCTTGAGCCTGGACGCCGATCACGGCCAACGCCGCTTCCTCGGCGCTCTTGCAGGCCGTGGCGGGCGTCAGGCGCTGCGCGGCCAGACGGCCGGCACGCAAGCGCTGCTCATCGTCTACCGGAACTCCTCGCATTCGGGCCGCCCATCGCCGGGGACTCCTACCCCGGGTCGCTTGCTCGGTCTCGGACAGCGGAGAACGCTGGCATGACTTCCTGTGCAAAGAGTCGCAGCTGCTCTTTTCCGCCAAGCAGAGTCAGCAGGACATAGTCGGCGCCGGCATCACCTAAGGCCGCTAGTTTGGAGCCGATTTCCTCGGGCGTTCCACACAACGCATGCTCCTCGGTAGCCCCTCGCTCGTCAGCGTATGCGAGCACGTGGGAGCCGCCCTGGTGGTCAGGTGAGCGAGCAACGCTCAGTGTTCGCTCGGTGTACTCGGCCAGGCGGGCCAGAGCGTCATCGGCGTCCGCGCGATCCCGCGCGATGTAGAGTTGGCGCGCCACCGCGACGCCCATCGAATCGAACTGTCTTCCGTGCGCCTGACGTTCGGCCCGGTAGAGGGCTATACCCTCGCCAACTTGCGCGGGGGAGGCGTACTGGTCAAGCATGAGGTTGAAGCCGTGCTCGGCAGCCCGTCGAATTGACGTCGCGCTCCCAGCTGCCATCCAGAATGGCGGGTGGGGTCGTTGCGCGGGCGGCGGCTCGACGACGATGTCCTTGAAGTGCCAGAACCGGCCGCGGTGAGAGAAAGGGGAACGCTCGAGCCAGGAGCGTGTGATGACGTCAACGGCCTCGTTGAACCGCGCATCTGCCTCCTCTGGCGGGACCTGAAAGCCGGTGAACTCGCTGTGGCGGTAGCCCTTGCCGATTCCAAAGTCCAGACGCCCGCCGGAGATCAGATCGAGCGTCGCTGCCTGCTCCGCCAGAAGGACAGGGTTGTGCCAGGGCAGGACCATCACCGCCGAGCCGAGGCGCAACCTGGTGGTGCGCATGGCGAGACCGGTGAGCAGCACGAGCGTGGCGGACACCTGGTTCCAGCCGGTGAAGTGGTGCTCGACCAGAAAGCTCGAGTGGAAGCCGAGTTCCTCAGCCTCCACGTTCAGATCAAGATAGTCGCGGAAGCCTTGGCCCGTCTCGGGCGGAAGATCATCACTTCCGGCCTGCGCCGAGCACAACAGGCCAAATCTCATCGGCTCTGGCGGATGGTCGCTAGATCGAAGCGCGCGGCGGGCATCGAGGGAGTCTCTCACGCACCTGGGGTCCGCGACACTGCTCTTTGTGCAGATCGAGCAGTACGTCTATTTCGCGATCGGGAGTGAGGTGATCACCCCGGCAGAGCTGGCCCGGGCGATCGGGCTGGCGCCCGATGAGACGCAGCTCCGCGGGGCTACGTGCGAGCAGCCTCCTCGGCCGGTCATGAACACATGGCGCCTGGAGTGCAGAAGTCCGGGGTTGGGAATCGACGCGATGATCAGCGATGTCGTGGCACGGGCGCTGCCGTTTGGCGAGCGCATCCGTCGTCTGGTGCGGGCTCCCGACAATGACGTTGTCGCGTGGCTTCAGATCGTCCGTTACTTCGATCTGGACGGCGGCGAGGAGGAGCGGATCGACCTGTCCCCCGAGGGCCTCCTGAAGCTCGCCGGCCGGCACCAGTTGCTGGGTTGGCACCTGGACCGAGAGCTGCTCGAGTTCTTGGACGATGTCGGCGCTGAGCTGGACGCCGACGAATACGAATGACCTGGGCGCAACGGCCGGTGCCGGGGCCGCTCAGGGCACCAGCACGATCTTGCCGCGGCTGTGTCGCTGTTCGAGCTCGCGGAAGGCCTCGCGGACCTCGGCCAGGGGGAAGGTGGCGGCGATGGGGACCTCGAGGCTACCGTCCGCTGCCAGCGCGGCCAGCTCCGCCAGCCGCTCGGCCGTAGCGACCGAGTGTGTTCCCAACTGCTTGGTTCCGTGGCGCTGCGCGGCCTGGAAGTCGATGATCGTGTTGATCCGCTCAGGTGCCACGCCCAACTCGATCGCCAGGTCGACGTAGCCACCGCCGAATGTGTCGATGAATGCATCGATCTCGCCGTCGGCCGCGTCGCGAATCCGCTGCGCCTGGCCGTCTCCGTAGGCGACCGGGATGATGTCGTGGCCGCGCAGCCAATCGTGGTTGCCTGTGCCGGCGAGACCGATGACGGTTGCCCCGCTACGACGAGCCAGCTGTACCGCCACCGAGCCGACGCCCCCGGCCGCAGCGGATACGACGACCGTCTCGCCGGTCTGAGGGGCGACCGCCAGAACCGAGCCGTAGGCCGCCATTCCCGCGACGAACAGGGATCCGGCCACCTCCCAGGAGAGCTCCGGTGGCTTCAGCGCCAGCTGCTCGACGGGCGCGACGACGAGCTCGGCCTGGCTGGAGCGAAGCTCTGACCAGCCGAGCACCTCCTGGCCCTCGGTGAAGGCCTCGGCTCCCCCGCCGGTTGACAGGACGATTCCGGCGAAGTCGGTGCCCTCGCCCGACGGGAAGGCGGCAGGCCAGCGCTCGTGCATACGGCCCTCGCGGATTCCGACCTCGCCGGGGTTGATGCTGGCAGCCTTCACCTCGACGAGCACCTGCCCCGGGCCGGGCTTGGGGTCCTCCACCTCGCGCACCTCAAGCACGTCGCGGCTCCCGTACTGGTCGAACTGGACTGCCTTCATCTCGTCACCTCGGTGGTTGGCTTTGCGCTCCTGCTCCCAACCTAGCGTCGCGCCGCACGGTCTCAGCCACGCACCGTCCGCCACGACTCCCAGGTGATGCGAAGGATCACCGCTGTGATGGCCAGAGCGATCAGGGCGTCAGCAACGGGAACGCCGAGTGCCACGACGAGCGCTGAGCCGATTACCCCGAGGCTGACGTAGGCATCGGCCTGCGCGTGGTTGCCATCCGCTACCAGGGCCGGACTGTGCAGCCGCCGGCCGGCCGCCAGGCGGATGCGGGCCGCCGCGAAGTTGCCGGCGAACCCGATCGCGCCGGCCAGGGCGAGCAGCCACAGGTGCGAAGGCGCCGACGGGTTGACAAGCCGGTTCACAGCCTCGACGGCAGCCACGCACGCGCTTAGGAAGATCGCCGCCACGACGGCCAGTCCAGCTCTGCGCTCGGCCACCTGTGAGCGCATCGCGAACGCTACGCCCAGCGGAACGGCCGTCAGGGCATCGCCGAAGTTATGGATCAGATCGGCGAGCAGGGAGACGCTGGAGCTCTCGACGAAGACGACCGTCTGGGCCAGGGCTGTCAGGCCGAGGACGCCCAGTGACAGGGAGACGGCACGGATGCCCTCTCGCGAGCGCTTGATGCTCTCGTCGACGAGGCCATGCGAGTGACCGTGGTCGTGGTCGTGGTCGTGGTCGTCGTCGTGCAAGCGCGTGCCGGGATCGCCCCTGGGAAATCGAACGGGAGCTCAGGAAGGAACTCTGGGCGGCGGCCGAGCATATCCGGCGCGTTCAGACTCCCTTGGGGCCCGGCTCGACCACCGAAGGAGATCCGACGTAATCGATCGCTTCGCTGGCTGGGCCCCAGGCCACGGTCGGGCGCGCGAATCCGTGTGGGCGGGCCAGAGCCGCGAACTCGAGCGTCGCCACGTCCTCGGCTCCGGGCGGCCCGACCCGGTCAAGCTCGGCCAACTCCGCGTGGGCTGCCGGCACGGAGGCGTAAGACTCCGGGTCCAGCTCGTCGTGACCAGGGATCCAATAGCGGAACTGCCCGCTCTCGTCGGTGACCCAGAAAGCCTCTCCGTAGTCGGTTAGCTCGTGCAGGATCGAGCGGTCATAGTGATCGGCGATCCTCACCAGAGCCTCGATGTCAGCGACGTCGATGACCGCCACGCCCGGCAACTGCCAGACGCGTTCGACGGGGATGATCAGGCCGCCATATCGAGCTCTGATCATGGAGGACTCATCACGCCGCCGCGGGCGGGCCAGAGTGGCGAGCGCCCCCATCAGACAGACGAGCAGCGCGATGGCGCCCAGCGCCGCGTCGCGCGCCGCGCCGACCGAGATGTGGATGGCGCCCACGGACAGCTGCATGCGCCGGGCCCGCAGGCCGCTCGTGATCCCGCTGGCGCTTCGGGTGAAGGCGCTGATCGGGACCCTCCCGCCTGAGGTGGCGCCGGCGCCTGCCACGAGCGGTTGAAGCTCCAGCGGATTCAACGAGAAACCGATTGAGGGCGCAAAGGCTCCCTGTAGCGGTAGTCCGCCGATGGTTCCGCTCGCGCTCACCGTGGGCGTCAGCGTCAGCGTGTAGGTGCTCCTGACCCCAGTGCTCGTTTCAACCGTCCGCACCAGAGCCAGGAGCGCATCCAGTTCGACGGTGGTGCTCGCGAAGCCGCTGTCACCGCGGAAGCTGACCGGGCTGCCGAGCGCGATGACCTTGCGCCATCCGGCCGAGGACTGGACGGTGGCCGCGATCGCGATGCGACCGCTCAGGCGATGGGCTTCACGAGACGCGAAGTGGTAGGCGAAGTCGAGCCGGACGCGATTGACGACGTGCGTGAAGAGTGGGTCCCCGGTGTGGGCCGTGTTGGCCGGGTAGACGGGACCGGGGCGAGCCGGCGCATCATAGGAAAGCGTCATGCGCTGTTCGTAGGGTGCCTCCGTGCGCAGCAGCGCCTCCGTGGGTCTCGTGAACGCGAGCACCGCGAGGGCGGCAAACGGCATCAGTGCCAACAGGCCACCGATCAGGATTGCGGGTTGGGGCGTCCGCGATTGGTCGCTCCAGCCGGGCGCGTTCTGCCGCGCGGGCCCTTCGGCTCGGCGCTCGCGTCGCCGGCGTCGCCGGCGGCTCGTGAAGGCCGCCCCTGCGAACAGCAGCGTGGCAAGCGCGAACAGGGCGCCGATGAGCAGCGGCGAGTGGATCGACTCGAGACGTCCTCCGAGACCCGGCAGGTGCAGCCACAGCGCGCCGATCAGCTGGGAGCGCTCCGGGTGTTCGAAGTCGACGAAGTTGTTGTTGTCGCCCTTGAAGATGAAGCGCCCGCCGGCGCGGCCCACGATCCGGTGCAGCACGACGGTGTGAAAGGCGTTGCTGTGGTAGGCGACAATCTCGCCGACCCTGTAGCTGCTCTGCGCTCGCACGAGGACCAGATCGCCGGCATGGAACCGGGGCTCCATGCTGATTCCGTCCGTGACGACCCAGCTGCTTGAGCCGCCGACGCTTGCCGGAGCGAACACGAACCACAGCGAGCTGAGCACCAGCGCAAGCAGAGCGCCCGAGATCAGCTTCTTGATGTTACGAATGCGCATCGCCGTGGTTGGAGCCGGGGCGGCCCGCGCGCGGACCGCCCCCAGCTCGGGTGTTGGGGTCGTTATTCGATCGTCACGGTGCCGCTGCTGACTGCGGCGACCGAGAGCTTCAGGCCTTCGCCCACGGGAATGGCAGAGGTGAAGGTGCAGGTGACGGCGTAGGGCGAGGCGGCTTCGGAGGCGCCGCAATCGGTCCAATCGGCCTTTGCGGGAGCAGCGGCCGTCAGGGCTACCTGGACGTCGGAGGCCTGCTTGTCGAGGTCGAAGGTGACCCCTTCCATTTTGGTGCCGTCGCCGCTGAAGACGTAATTGGTCGGCGATGCCACGGTGTACCCGCTGACGGTCGCCGAGCCGGCGCCGGCCGAGTGGCTGGCAACGGTGTTGCTGGCCGTGAACGCGTAGACGCTCACGCCGATGACGCTGGCGAGCGCGACCACCAGCAGCCCGGCGAGGTTGCGCCGTCCTGCACTTCCCTTCCTGCCTAGACGTGTGCCCATGTCGGGCCCCCTTTTCTCGATCATGGACACGGCGTGTCCGTGCAGGGGCCATCGTCACGCTCGAGGCAGCGCTTTATAACTGCACCATCGGTAGCGCGGGACCGTGGACTTGAGCGATTCCCGGGTTGCGTGACAAAAGGTCAGCACGAGAACCACCCCCCGGCCGGCGACCCCTCGAGCCATCGCCATGGCGGGCGGAGCCGGGAGGCCGCGCGATGTTAGAGTGAAGGCGGCAACGGGACTGTCCCCACGAGGATCCTCCCAACTGGAGCCGCCACCACCGCCCCGGTGGCGCCCGAATAGCGGAATCTCCGGCCCCCACGGGGTCGCGTTTGTGCTACCCGTTCGTGGGCCCGTCATGGTATGCTCGCGGCCGAAGTCTCGATCTCGGGGGGCCTACAGGGGGTGGCCTGAGACGAACCGGGTCGCTGACCACGCTCACGACAACCAGCAGAACCAGCCTGCAAGGGCGAAAGCGAGGACTTAGGAGAATGAGACGCCTCAGGATGATGACGGGGTTGGCCACGGTGGCCTGCTCGATGGCGGTGTTCGCCGCACCGTCCTTCGCAGCAAAAGAAAAAGTCTATTTCGGCCACTTCACGGCGAGCAAGGTCGGCCAGGAAATCTCGCCGACGTCGCCCGCCACGGCCAAGGGCAAGGGGGAAATCGGCGAACTGAAGCTCGGTCCGCTCAGCATGGAATGCGAAACGAAAAGCGGCTACACGCTGCTGGCCACGGCGATGGTTGAAGCCGAACGGTCTCCGAACCTGACGGCGATAGTCAAACTCGAGGGCTGCAAAACCGACATCAAGTTCGGCAAAGGCGGGGTCTTCACGCCCGCCAAAGTCAAATTCGGCAAAGGCATCAAGATGGAATTCCACGCCAACGGGTCGGTAGCGCTCGGCAACCCGAATCCTGGCGGGGAAGTCAAAATTCTTGAAACTGCACCCGTGGAAATGAGGGTCGCCGGCCAGAAATGCAAACTGTTCATCCCGGCCCAAACCGACCCCGTAGCGGACGAAAAAAACCCCGAAAAGGAATATGAAGCGGCTGAATACGCCACCGAAACGGAAACGGTGGAAGGGGCGTCCAAACTGAAGAAATACCCCAGCGGTTTCAAGGAATCACTCGACATCTCCTGGGAACTGAAGTCGCTCAACACGTACGTCCCGGTCGAAGAAGGCCGCTGCGAATACGCGAAAGAAGAAGGCGGCTCCTACCGGCCCGCCGAAGGCGAACTGCCGGCCCGTGTCGTCTACGGCAGCGGCAAGTTCTCCGGCGAAATCGAAGAAATGGGAATCAACGGCGGCAACCTCGGGTTCGACCCGACGCCGGAACCGGAACCGGAAGCATAGGTCGCAATTCAGCCGCCTGATGGTGGGGCGCAGCTGAGCTTGAGCGTGGGGAGCGGGGACCGCGAGGTTCCCGCACCTCACGCTCTTTTTTTGTCTTGGGCGCGCGCGCTCAGGAGGCAGGCGCGAGGACGGGTTTGCACTCGCCGGCCCGCTTGGACTGGTACATGGCGGCGTCGGCCCTGCGTACCAGGTCCTCCGCCTGCAGTGCGCCGGCCTCGCCGCAGGCCACGCCGATGCTGACGCGCAGCTCGGCGCTGCCGCCGGTCAGGTCGAAAGATCCGCACAGGGTCATGCCGATGCGGTCGGCCACCTGCATGGCGATGTCGGCTCCTGGCAGCTCGCGCAGGACGATCAGGAACTCGTCGCCGCCGAGCCTGCCGATGACGTCGCTGTCACGGCTGGCGATCTTCAGCCGCTGGGCCACCAGCACCAGCAGCTCGTCCCCGGCCGCATGCCCGAGCTCGTCGTTGACGGGCTTGAACTTGTCCAGGTCGACATAGATGACACCCGTCCGGGGTGAGTCCTCACGTTCCAACTCGAGCTGGAGGGTCGCCAGGATCGAGGAGCGGTTGTGGACCTGGGTGAGCGTGTCGAAGGTCGCGCGGCGCTCGAGCTCCTGCCGGGCCCGGGCGCTGTCGGTGACGTCGAGTACGCAGGTGATGGCCCCGCTCACCTCGCCGCTTGCCCGGTGCAGCGCGCGAACGCTCAACAGGGCGCGACGCCAGGCACCTGCGGGCAGCACGATGTCCACCTCCAGATCGCTGTCGGTGCCATCGCCGAGCACCAGATCGAGAGTCCCTTCGAAGGCCGCGAGGCTCTCCTCGCTGAGCGTCCCCAGGAGCGTCGCCGCAGGGGTGCTCGGACGCGAGAGTTTGGTCTCGGAGATCTCCTCCGGTGAGGCGGGCAGGTCGATTGGGTCGGCGCCGTAGAGGATGTCCAGCAGGCGGGCGTTGTGGTAGACGATTTCGCGGTCCGTGCCGATTTGCAGCAGGCCGACGGGCATGGCGTCGGTGAGACGCCGCAGGAGCTCCTCGCGCTCGTGCAGGGCCTCCTGCGCCTGCATCTCGGCGGAGATGTCGATCAGCTCGACCATCACGCAGCGCCGCTCGGGATCGCCGAGGTAGTTGTGCAGGGTCGTGTCGACCCACATCCAGCTGCCGTCCTTGCGCCGGCGCCGAAGCCTGGTCTGCTGTGCGCGCCGGGTCGCCAGCACGGCCAGCCAGCCCTCGATCGCGCGGCCCTGGTCATCGGGATGGATCTGATCGAGGACCGACTCTCCGATCAGCTCCTGCTCGCTGTAGCCGAACATCTGCGTGAAGGCTTCGTCAGCGGCCAGCACCTTTGCGCCTTCATCCTCGGTCAGCGTGCAGAATCGCGGTGCGGCTGGCTGCTCCTCGGGCGCAGGAGCATCGCCCGTCGCAGGCTCCTCGCTGGGGATGACGACCCCCAGCAGCACGCCGTGGGTTTCGCGCAGGTCGATGAAGTGCAGCTTGGCCCAACTGGTCGGGCGATTGGACATGCGGATCTTGGCGACCGCCGCGCCTTTCTCGTTGGCGGCGATCCAGGTGCGCACGACTGCGGTGCGGTCCTCCGCGACGACGTTGTCGATCAGCGCCCGGCCCTCGATGAGGCCTTGTCCCCAGAGCCCCACGGACTGCGGCACGGGCACGATCAGGCCGTTGCCCGCCAGTCCGCACACGAGCGCGTCGGGGTGTTCACGAAGCAGTATTTCGGCGCTGCGCGCGACGGTCTGCCCGTCATGCATCAAGGCGGAGTCAGCCGTCATGCCCGGCGGCGAGCCGTCTCCCGCCGCGGCGGTTGAACCGATGTCCGAAAGCCTTTCTGGCATTGCTTGAAGCCCCCTGTGACCACACCATCGGACTCCCGCTCGCCCCGCATGAGCCCTGGGTGTGCTTTGGGGTGTCCGCTGGACGGGTGTCGGGGCGTGGTTCAGCTGCCGCCCGCCGATCCTGAGAGGATCCCGGTATGAGAACCGACCCGCTGGTGGAGTTGCCCGGAGCGCTGACGGGCTCAGTCGAGGACAGTGGCGCCCGCTACCTGTTGGGCGTGGACGGCGGTGCGACCAAGACCCTGGCCGCGGTTTTGGACCTTCAGGAGCAGACGCTGCATGTGGGCCACGCGGGCCCGAGCAACGAGGATTCCGTCGGCCCCGATGCCGCCGTGGACGCGCTGATCGCCGCCGCCGACGAGGCGATCGAGGCCGCGGGAATCGGTCGCGGCGAGGTTGGGGCAGGGGTTCTGGCGATCGCCGGAACCAGCACCGAGTCGATCGCCTCCAACCTCCGCCGCCACCGGGATGACGGCTGGATCGTCGTCAACGACGTCGTCGGGGCATGGGCCACGGTCAATGCAGGCGGCCCTGCCGTAGCGGCAATCGCGGGCACGGGATCCAACGTCTTCGCCGTGGGTCCGGGGGGGCGCTCGTGGCGGACCGGGGGATGGGGGCACCTGCTGGGGGACGAGGGGTCGGGCTACTGGCTCGGCAACGAGTCGATCAGGGCTGCCCTGCACGACCGGGACGGGTCAGGCCCGGCCACCCGTCTGGGCGAGATCGCCAGCTCGTTCTTCGGTGTGCCCGACATCGAGGCTGTGGTGACGCTCGTCTACTCCAAGCCGTTGAGCAAGAGCGAGATAGCCGCCCTCGCCGTGCAGACAGGAAAACTGGCCGACGAGGGCGATGAGGTGGCACGGGAGCTCTACGAGCGCGGCGCCGAGTTGCTGGGAGGCCAGATCGCGGCCGTCATCGAACAGGCCGAGCTGACCGGCAGCTTTCCCGTCGGTCTGATCGGCAGCGCCTACAAGGCGGGAGAGATCCTTGTCGGCCCGCTGCGGCGACGGATCGCCCAGAGCTCGCCCGAGGCCCAGATCACCCGCGTTGAGATGGCACCCGTGGGAGGCTCCCTGACGCTGGCCGCGCGTGCCGCAGGCCGCCAGGAGAAGCTTGACTTCGATGGCCTGGGGGCCCTGATCGACGCGGCGCTCGCGCGCTCGAGGAGCACCTGAAGGGTCAGTCCGGGCGGGGCAGGACCGCTTCGATCCGGGAGCGTCCGGCGACCGCCTGGGCACCCGTGCCCGTGATTCGCAGGGCCGCCGCGGCGTTCGCCAGCGCGCCCGCCTGGGCAGGCGTTCGACCCTCGGCTAGGCCCGTGAACAAAGCGGCCGCATAGACATCGCCGGCGCCCAGGTCGTCGGCCAGGAGCGCGACGGGCCGGGCCGCGAGCACGATCGGATCGGCTCCGGGGGCGAGGATCGTGTTGGGCCGCTCCCCGGCCGTCAGGGCGAGCAGGGCGCCGCCCGCCCGAGCGCGGGCCACCAGTGCCTCGCAGACGGGGAGCTCCAGCTCGCTGAGCACGAGCGCATCGACCCGGGCCGCCTGCTCGACGGCGCTTGCCGGCGGGGGCGCTGGCTGGACGATGCCCCCGCCGGGGGGCCAACGACGGGTCAGGCCCTGGGGCGTCAGTCCCACTAGCCGTCCTCCCTCGGGCCAGTGGGGGGGCAGCTCGGCGGCCACCGGCGCGAGGTGGAGGATCGCGCACTCCATCCGTCCCGTGGGCTCGAGCGGGCCGGCCCAGGCGAGCAGCCGCTGGGTACGCTGCGCGCCGAGCCCGGAGGTCGCGAACCGCGTGGTCTCGGGCGCCGCCTGGACCTGCACATCGAGCTCCTCCGCCCAGGGCTCGAGCAGCGTCTCGATCTCATCCGCCACACCGCGCGTGAGGATCAGCGCGCGCAGACCGAGCCGGGCCGCCTGCAGGGCGCTGTAGAGAGCCGTGCCGCCGGCTCGCCGGGTGCCGTCCTCGAGCAGGTCCACGGTGACGTGCCCGACGGTGATGTAGTCAAACTGCAAGGCCTGGTTCAACCCCTCCCGACGGCTCGTGGAAACATGGGGCGCCTGATCGAGCGCCTCCGGGCGCGAACACCAAATCGTTTGCCCCGCCCGGCTGTTGTTCGAGTTCGAGAGATGATCGTAAGACCCCGACAGAGACGAATGCTCCCGATTGCGGTGATCCTGACGCTCGTGGCGGCGACGTGCTGTCTGCTCGCCCTTCCCGTCGGGCAGGCCAAGGCCACGGGAGTCCACGCCGGCTACCCCGCTCGAGCATCGCGGGCCGCCTTTCACACACCCCGTGCCAGGCCTGCCGCAGCGGGCTCAGCTGGAAGCGTCTCCGTCAAGATCGCGCTTCGCGCTGTGCACGGGAAGCGCCGCTGGCTGGTGCTGCGGGGAGACCCGGCCCGCGCCTGGCTCAGCTTCCAGGAGATGCAGCGCTACTACTACCTGCTCGGCTCGGGCCTCTACAAGGGAGAACCGTTCTCCTACCTGTGGTCGTTCTCTCAGGCCATGGCCGCCACCGTCTCGATGGCCAACATCCCCAAGCTGGGAAGCGTGATGCAGCGAGAACTGAAAGCCCGAGTCGTCGGCCTTCGCTCATATCTTGACACCAACAACTCGGGGGCCGTCGAAGGCACCTACACGAGCACCCTGGCCGCCTATGACGGCACCACGGCGCCCCCGACGGGTCCGGGCGGAGCCAAGTACTACGACGATAACGACTGGGTGGGAATCGAGCTGGTGCGCATGTACAAGCTGACCCACGAACCTGCCCTGCTCGGCTCCGCAGAGGGGATCATGGCCTTCGAGATCGCCGGCTGGCAGGCCAGTCCGCAGCTCGGCTGTGCAGGCGGCCTGCCGTTCTCCAACGCAATTGAAAACAACGAACGCAACACGATCACCACCGCGCCGGCGGCCGAGCTGGCCGTGCAGCTCTACCGGCTCACAGGGCAGAGCGAATACCTGCAGTTCGCCACCCAGGCATACGAATGGGTGCGCCTGTGCCTGAGCGAGCCCGGCAACCTCTACGGCGATCACCTCAACCGCCGCGGCCAGCTCGAACCGCGCCTTTGGAGCTACACGCAGGGAGCCATGATCGGCGCCGGGGCGCTGCTCTACCAGGCCACCGGCAACGGCGCCTATCTCTATGAGGCCCGTCAGACCGCCGCGGCGGCGCTGGCCTACTTCACGCCCGAAAAGCTCGCCACGGAGATCCCCTTCTTCGTCTCGGTCTACTTCCGCAACCTGCTCTACCTGGACTCGGTTACCCACGACCCGCCGGGAGCCACCATCGCCCAGGCCTATGTCGACTACGCCTGGCAGCATCTTCGTCTCTCGGATGATCTCTTCGTGGCCGGTTCGCCGCCCTCCGGCCAGCTGCTCGTCCAAGCCGCCATCGTGCAGATCTACGCGCTGCTGTCCTCCTCGCCCTCGACGTACTTCTAGGCCGCTTCCACCGCGCGGCCGGGTCACAGCTGCGAAGCCAGTAGGCTCTGCCACCGATGCCGGATACGAACAATCTGATCACCGCCGCGGGCCTTGAGGAGCTGAAGGGTGAACTGGCGGCCCTGGAGGGTGAGGGCCGGCGCGAGATCGCCGAGCGGATCAAAACCGCTCGCGAATGGGGCGATCTCAAGGAGAACAGCGAGTACCACGACGCCAAGAACGACCAGGCGCACCTCGAGACAAGGATCGCGCGGCTCCAGGAAAAGATCTCCAGCGCTGTCGTGGTAGCCGAGCGCCAGAGCGCCCCCGGGGGTGTCGTGGGCTTCGGCTCGACGGTCGTCATCCGCGACCAGGAGGGGGGCGAGCAGACCTGGCGGATCGTCAGCTCCCACGACGCCTCCCCCAAAGACGGGCGGCTCTCCGCCGAATCGCCTGTGGCCGTCGCCCTGCTGGGCCGCGCCGAGGGCGAGGAGCTGTCGGTGACGCTTCCCAAAGGGTCGCGGCGTCTGACGATCGTCAGCGTCAGCTGAGCTTCGGTCCGGTCCTCTGCGAGGCCTGGCGCATCCGCGCCATGAACTGTTCGGGGCTGCGCTCGTAGAGCTTGCTGCTCTTGCGCAGGGCTCGCCGGCGTAGCTCGACCCGGCGTCTGGCGATCAGCTTGGCGAGCCTGCGCCTCATCTTGCGCTTCAGGCCCCGGCGCTTACCCTCGGTCTGCAGCCACTCTCCGAGCACGGCCAGGTCGTGCTCCTCCCCGAGCAGTTCACCGAGATCGTCGGCGCGCCCCGCAATCCCGCGCAGCCACCCGGCTTCGGCCCGCGCTCGCTCGCGCTTTGAGCGTGAGCCGCGCCGAGGCGGCTCGGATCGTTGGAGAATTTCGACGGCGTAGCGGAGATCCTTGACTCGCTTACGCCACTGGTGCATGGCCCGCATCCCGCCGCTCTTGCGGGCTCTGCGCCGGCGTTTGCGCCCCTGGGTGTAGATCCGGCGCAGGCCGCTGTCGACGGAGCCGATCCCCTGACTCTCCAACAGCTGCCAGCCGATGGCGCGCGCTCGAAAGCCCCGCAGCTGCTGGGTGACGGCGAGCCTGGTGGCGGCCTCGATGGCCTCAGCTTCGGCGCGGTCTCGATCCTCGGCCATGCGGGCACGCAGCCGCTTGATCTGGCGATTGCCGGCCAGCCGGCGGGGATGGCGCTCGATCAGCCGCTCCAGCGTCGCCAGCATCACCTCCGCGTCGCGGGCCCCCGCAAGGCCTGCCGCCGCGGCCCGCAGCGAGGCGTGCTCACGAGCGCATACGTCAGGGCCCAGCTGGCCTTCCAGCAGCCTGACGATCGTCCTCAGGCGCTTGATCGACTTGCGGGCGTTGTGGACGGCCCGTTCCATCGAGGCGGGCGTCGCACCGTCGATCTCCGCGATCGCCAGCTCGGCCTGCTGTATGGCCATCCGCTTAAGGCCCGCTCCCACCGACTCCTCGGGCCACAGCCCCAGGTGCCGTTCGCGACGGCGCCTGCGCTCGCCGCCTGCACGCGAAAGGGCAGCGACCCCCAGGCCGACGGCGGCGCTCGCCGCGAGTGTCGCGGCCAGGGGCGCAACAATGGAGCGATGTCTGCCCTTGCGGGCGCGGATTGGTGGACGGTACGTCCCGCCGCCAATCTCAAGCCATCGACGTATCGCTGTCCGATCTGTGGTCATCTGCTGCCCGCTCTCAGCGAGCATATGCTGATCGCGCCCGAAGGCGACAGCCGGCGCAGGCGCCATGCGCACAGCCGATGCGTCCTGGAGGCGCGCAAAAGCGGGTTGCTGCGGTTGCGCGAGGACTGGCTGGCGGCCCAGCCGCGCCGTCCGTCGCTTTGGGCGCGCCTGCGCGGGCGCCGGTGAGCCGGACCCGGCAAGCGCCCCTTGGGGCGCCTCAGCCGCCCCAGACCTTTACGCGCTCAGGCTCGACCTTGATGATCACGCGCTGTTCTCCGGGTTGGCGCATCGGATACTCCTCGACACCCATGTACTTCTTGGCCATGGCGTCGATGTGCGCATCCGCGCCCTCGGTCGTGCGGTCGGCCACCTTGCCCCGGACCTCAAGGTATTCGTAGGGGTTCTCCATGTTCTGGATCGTCAGCGTCACGCGCGGGTCGCGCTCGAGATTGCGCGGCCAGGCGCGGCCCTCGGCGGTGTTGAGGACTGGTTGCCCGTCCTGGACGTCGACCCAGACGGGAGCCGTGTGCACGGAGCCGTCGCTGCGCAGGGTCGAGACATGGCAGAAGTTCTTGGCCCGCAGAAGCTCCTCCGCGCGACCCTCGATGCGTTCACTCATCAGCCCAGACCTCTCTGTCGAAGTGGTTCCTGTCGGACCTCCAACATAGGGCGTGCTCGAGGCAAAGCCCGGTCCTGTCTCAGTTGCGGCTCAGTCCGGTCTTCGAGTTGGCCGGAGGGATCGGGTCCAGCGCCGTCAGTTTGCCGTTGTTGAGCGCGAAGTGAACGATCCGTTCGCCGCCCCCCGGGCAGCAAAGCGAGTTACCCGCCCGATAGAGCGGGTAGGAGATGGCGACTTCGGTATCGCTCTGGGACACGACTTTCAGCTTGGCGCTCGGTTCCTTGGTGTCCGTCCCCAGGTAGTGCCCGTCGAGAAAGAAAAAGGCCTGCTGGCCGTACCCTTCGGCCGAGCCGGTGCGCGTTCCAACCAGCACACGGAGGGTCTGACTGGAGTGGTATTCGGACGGGTCCTTGGCGCTGTAGCCGCGTGCCTGCAGGACGGCCGCGGCGGCGCTGGGTCCTTCGGCATGTGTTTCCTGTTCGGTGAAGGATGGCTCGGGCGCGGTTCTGGTTGTGGTCGGAGCGGTGCCCGTGGTGGCGGTCGTGGTCTGGGTGGTGGCGGTCGTGGTCCTGGCGGGCGTCGTCGTGGACGTGCTTTTCGTCACGGCCACGGCGGGCGTTTCGACGGTCACCGTCTTGGTAGCGGAGCCGCAGCCGGCAGCCCCGAGGGCGAGCATTGCAAGAGCGGGAATGATCCGTGTGCGCGGTGAGAGCATCGATCCATGGTATTCGCCGTCCGGCCCTGCCCTCCTCGGCCGGGCCCTGGGGTGGTGGCGCCGTCGCGGAGGGGTACGATCAAGCAAGCATGTCCTCGCCCTCGACAGCCAAGCCCTCCCGGCCACGAGCGGGACGCAGCAAAGGCGAGCTGGCGCGGACCGGCGCCATGGTCGTTCTGGCCATCCTGATCACACTGTTTGCCGTCCTGAACCTCAACAGCGTCAAGGTGGACTGGATCTTCGGCTCGGGTCATGCGCCACTGATCATCGTCATCGTCATCTCGTTGCTCGTCGGCATCGTGCTGACCTACGCGGCCGAAAGGATCATCCACAAACGCAGGTGAGCCGTTGCTCCACGGCGTCCTCAGTGGAGGATGATCTTCAGGCCGAGGACGGCGACGCCCATTGCCGCTCCCACGCTCAGCTCGAGCAGCAGCTCGCGTGGAGCAGCCTTGGCGCGCAGGCCGGCCAGCAGCTCAAAGCCGACCAAGCTCGAAACGACGCTCCAGATGGCGATCGTGACGGCCGTCTCCTGAGAGGCGCCGGCGAGCGCGGCGAGGAAGAGTGCCGCCAGCGGAATGAGGGCGCCGCGGATTACCGCCAGGTCGTGCGCCAGTGCCTCGAGCAGGACCCGCACGGTCAGCCGACCCCCTTTGAGCAGGCGCCCCCCGAGCAGCCCGGCGTAGGCGTGGGCAAGCCAGTAGAGGGCGGCCGAGATGAGCGCCGCGCCGAGCGTGTCCAGGTAGCTCTCGTGTCGCCCGAACTCCCCGGCCAGCAGGGCGCCGATGACGATCAGGCCGTAGATCGCCCCCTCGGGGTTCTCGGCCGGGACGAGGAGGTCGGCGAGGGCTTTCAAGGAGCGGCTCGGGAGGGCCGGAACCGCCTCGGCGTCCGCCGTTTGGGGCTCCCTGGCCGGGGTGGAGGGACCGTCGGTCTCGATCTGCGGATTATCGCGGTCTGCCGCTAGCCTTCGGGCATGGACGAGGGCCATCTCGGGGTGCGGCTGCGCCAGGCCGTGCTCGTGTCGCGCGAACTCGAGCCCCTGGCGCGGTTGCTGCGCGCCGAGCTCGGCCTGGGGGAGCCGTTCCGCGACCCGGGCGTGGGCGAGTTCGGGCTGGCCAACGTCGTCTTCGCGATCGGCGATTGTTTCCTGGAGGTGGTCTCGCCGGTGCGCGAGGGCACGGCCGCCGCCCGCCAGCTAGAGCGAGCCGGCGGGGATGGCGGGTACATGGCACTGTTCGATCTCGAGGACCTGGCCGGTGCACGGGAGCGGCTGGGGCCGCTGGGCGTCCGGGTGGTCTGGCAGATCGACCTGCCGGACATCGCGGGCACCCACCTGCACCCTGCGGACGTGCCCGGTGCGATCGTCTCGCTGGATCGCTCCGAACCTCGGGGCACGTGGCGCTGGGGCGGGCCCGAGTGGACCGGGCACCGGGGCGCCGGCGCACCGGGGCGCCTGACCGGCATCACCGTGGCGGTACACGAGCCGCGTGCGGCGATGACCCGCTGGGCAGAGGTGCTGGGTGTGGCGGGCACGGCGGAGCCGGGCGAGGGTGCCCGCCTGCGCCTGGATGGTGGCGATGTGCGTTTCGTCCCCGTCGGCTCGGGAACGGCCGAGCAGATAACTGCGATCTCCCTGCAGGTTCCCAGCGAGGTGCGAGCCGGGCGCGAGGCGATCGAGGTCGGCTCGGTGCGGCTGGAGCTGAGCGACCTGAGCTGATGGACGTCATGGGATCACTGGCCGAGTTCGATCCCTTCGCGGATGCTCAGGCGGGCGCGGGCCGTGCCTATCTGGTGCTGGATGTCTTCTCGGATGTGCCGCTGCAGGGCAACCAGCTGGCCGTCTTCACGGATGGCCGGGAAATGGAGGGCACCGCCATGCAGGCGCTGGCCCGTGAGCTCAGGCTGTCAGAGACCGTGTTCATGCTCCCTCCCGATCAGGAAGCGGACGCGCGCGTCAGGATCTTCACGCCGTCGGCCGAGCTCCCCTTCGCCGGCCATCCGGTGCTCGGTTCGGCAGCCGTCCTGGCCGGGTCCCTGGGCCGCAAGGAGGTGCTCCTGCAGACTGGGGCGGGCACGGTCGAGGTGATCTTTGACGAGTGTGGCGGGCGATCGGCCAGCGGGTGGATGCGCCAGCCGGTTCCCACCTGGGAGGCCTACGAGGCTGCCGCCGAGCTCTTGGCGGCGCTTGGCCTGCAGACATCGGGGCTGCCGATCGAGGTCTATTGCAACGGGCCCCGCCACGTCTACGTGGAGCTCCCCTCCCCTGAGGCGGTGGCAGCACTCGAGCCTGACAGTGGCGCCCTCGGCAGGCTCGGCGAACTCGGCGTCAGCTGCTTCGCCGGCCGGGCGGGGCGCTTCAAGAGCCGGATGTTCGCGCCCGGCCTCGGGGTCCCCGAGGACCCCGCTACGGGGTCGGCGGCCGGTCCGCTCGCGGTGCACCTTGCACGCCATGGGCGAATCGGCTTCGGCGAGGAGATCGAGATCTCCCAGGGGGCCGAGATCCTGCGTCCATCGCTGTTGCGCGCTCGAGCGCTCGGCTCGCCGGGCGCACTGGAGCGGGTGGAGGTCGGCGGGAGTGCCGTCGTCGTCGCCGCGGGCCGCTTTTGGCCAGACGGCGGCTAGACCCAGGGCAGGCGAGCTTGACCTGCAGTCGCGTCGATGCGAGACTGGCGTCGCGCCGCGGAGCGGCTTGAAGGCATCGAGATGTTCGGGAGGGGACAGATGGAGGGTGAGAGCGGACGGCTGAGGTCCAGGCCGGTCTGGTTGCAGGGGTCGGCGCGCCATCGTGGGCGGGTCGGCTTGGCGCTGCTCGGATCACTCGCGGCGCTGTGTATGGCGGCCGGCCAGGCCCAGGCCGCCGGATCGCCGCCGGTCTCCTTCGAAGTGGAGAGCCTCAACGGCGCCAACAACAACCTCGCGCACCCCGGCTGGGGCGAAGCCGGACGCGATTACGCGCGGCTTGCGCCGGCCCACTACGCGGACGGTGCGGGACAGATGGAGCCGGGCCCGAACCCGCGCTACATCAGCAACCGGATCTTCAACTCGGGCGGACAGGACCTGTTCTCCCCGCACAACCTCAGTCAGTGGGCCTGGGTCTGGGGCCAGTACGTCGACCATTCGATCGGAAAGGCCGAGGAAGGCACCGAAGAAGCCTCGATTCCCTTCAACGCGAACGACCCGCTGGAGAGCTACAGCGACACCTTCGGCTCCATCCCCTTCTTCCGCGACGCGGTTGCGCCGGGGACCGGCACGGGGCCCGGAAACCCGCGCGAGCAGGTCAACACAGTGCCCTCCTACCTCGATGGCTACGCCCTCTACGGGGGTAGCCAGCAGCGTCTGGAATGGATGCGTGAAGGCCCCGACAAGGGTGAACCGGCGGCCGCCGGCGCCAAGCTGCTGCTGCCCAAGAAATTCCTGCCGCTGGCGTCGGCGCGCGGGAACGCCGCCACGGCGCCGTTCATGGAAACAGAAGGGGCGCTGACGGGAGAACCACAGAACGCGGTGGTGGCGGGTGACGTGCGGGCCAACGAGAACGTCCAGCTGACCGCCCTGACGACGATGTTCGCGCGCGAGCACAACCGCATCGTCGGCGAACTCCCCTCCTCGCTGAGCAACGAAGAACGCTTCCAGATCGCCCGCCGGATCGTAGGCGCCGAGGAGCAGTACATCACCTACACAGAATTCCTCCCCGCCCTGGGCGTGACGCTTTCGCCATACGGCGGCTATGACCCGAACGTAGAAACCGAGGTCAGTGACGAATTCGCGACGGTGGCCTACCGCGCCCACTCGATGGTCAACGGCGAGGAGGGCGTCGAAGTCAAGGCCTCCAAGATCAAGCCGCAGGCACTGGCGAGCATCGAAGCGATGGGCGTCACGGTCGAACAGGCCTCCAAGCGAATGCTGCACCTGAAAATTCCGCTGAACGTCTCGTTCTTCAACCCCACCCTGATTACGGACATCGGCCTGGCACCGATCCTCAAGGGTCTCACCGACGAACCGGGCTACGCCAACGACGAGCAGATCGACGAAGCGCTGCGCAGTGTCCTGTTCGAGATCCCCGCCGCGGGCACCGAACCGGCGAGCTGCTTCGGTGATTCCTCCGCACCGGGGTGCTTCAGTGCGGTCGAGGATCTCGGCGCCCTTGACGTTCAGCGCGGACGCGATCACGGCATCCCCAGCTACAACGAACTCCGCCGGGCCCTGGGCCTGGCCCCACAGCACACCTTCACCGAAGTGACGGGTGAGGCCACCGAACAGTTCCCCACCGAAGATCCCCTGATCCCGGCCACCAACGCGATCGAAGATCCGCACATCCTCGACGTGACCTCGCTTGAGAACTTCTACGGCGAACCGGTCTCGCCAGGCTCATCCGAAAGGGCCGTCAGCGAGACCCGCCGCAGCACTCTGGCCGCGCGGCTGAAGGCGATCTACGGATCTGTTGAAGATCTGGACGCATTCGTGGGGATGCTCTCCGAGCCGCATCAGGCGGGCAGTGAACTGGGTGAACTCGAGTCGGCTCTCTGGCGCAAGCAGTTCGAAGCGCTTCGTGACGGCGACCGGTTCTTCTACGCCAACGATCCGGTGCTGCATGAAATCGGCTTGAAATACGGCATCACCTACCGCCACTCGCTCAGCGAACTGATCGAGATCGACGGCAAGGTCGCAAAGCGCGGTTACACCCCCGCCGTCTTCATCGCACCCGAACCGGACCGCCATTCCCAGGCGCGGCGCCGGGCTCATGCCAGCCGCTGAGCCGGGCGCATTCCTCCCATAGCGTGAGGCGGTCGCGCTCTGTTTCGTGCGTCAGAGGCAGGCGGTGGGTGGGCCGGCGGCGGCGGTCATGCCAGAAGCCTCCGGTGCCGGTCTGCTCGGCCGGGGCGGCGCCGAGCCAGACGATCGTGTCGGCACCTTCCGCGGCGCTGCGAAGCGCCCGGCGGGTGAGCTTGTAGAAGCCCGGAAGCGAGTCGGCGAGCCCGGGCGTGTCCGCCCAGCCCGGATGCATCGAGTTGCAGGTGACGCCCCGCTCAGCCAGTCGCTGGGCCCAGAGCTCCGTGAGTACCACCTGGGCGCGCTTGGTGCGCGCGTATGCGGTCGTCCCGTCGAACTTCTCCTCGACCATCTGCAGGTCCTCGACATGCAGACGCTGCGCATACATGCCCCCGGAGGAGACGTTGATGATCCTTCCGCCGGAGTTCCGCTCGAGGGCCCCCACGAGCAGGTTGGTGAGCAGGAAGGGTCCGAGCACGTTGGTGGCAAAGGTCAGCTCGATCCCGTCGCCGGAGAGGGTGCGCTCGGCGCACATGACCCCCGCGTTGTTGACCAGCACATCCAGCTGCTCCCCGGCGGCTGTGAAGCGCTGGGCGAAGGCGCGGACGGAGCGCAGCTCGCCCAGGTCGCACATGGCGAGCTCGACCTGGACTTCAGGCGAGCCTGAGCGGATCTGCTCGCAGGCCTTCTCGCCGCGTCCGCGGTCGCGGCTCAAAAGGATGAGCCTGGCGCCCAGCCGCGCAAAACCTTCGGCGGCGGCGAGGCCCAGGCCGGAGGTGGCGCCGCTGACCATTACCGTCTTGCCGTGCAGGTCGCCGGGCGGACGGTCCTCCCAGGCGCGCCGCCGCACCCCGAAGCCGAGCTTGGTGTACCCCGGCAGGACCGTGAGGTCCATGACGGTGTCGATCAGCGAGCCAAGCAAGCGAGCCCTCAGCGCCCGGTCATGACCGTGTCGCCGTCGGAGTAGGGGGGTGAGCAGCAGCACAGGAGGACCAGCGGGCCGGCTCCCTCGTTCCAGAGCTTGTGCGGCGTGCCCGGGGGGATGACGACGCAGTCGCCGCCAGCCACCGGGGCCTCCTCCTCGCCGAGGCGCATCCGCCCCGAGCCCGCGGTGAAGTAGTAGATCTCCTCGCTGAGGGGGTGCAGGTGCTCGGCCGTCTCGCCGCCGGGTGCAACCGTCGCCTCGGCCAGGCTCTGCGCGCGAGAAGCAGTCCAGGCCGGGCCCGCGAGCTCACGGATCACAGACCCGTCGAGGGTGATGAAGGACTCGATTGCGGCGAGTTTGGAAATCTGCATCATCGGATCTGCCCGCCAACGATATGGTCTCGGTCTTGAGCGGGCGCGATCTGGACGTGGTGGTGTTCGGGGCGACCGGTGTGACCGGCCGCGGCGTGGCCGCCTACCTGGCCGAGCGGGCCTCCGCGACCGGCCTGCGCTGGGCCGCAGCGGCGCGCGACCCAGCCAAGCTCGACCGGGTCCTGGCAGAGGGTGGCGTTGAGGCCCCCGAGACGATCCAGGCGGACGTGGGCGACGCGGGCTCGCTGGCCGCGATGGCCGAGCGCACGCGAGTGGTGCTCGACCTCGTCGGTCCCTACACGCTCTACGGCAGGCCGGTGATCGAAGCCTGCGTGGCCGCGGGAGCGCACTACGCCGACCTGACCGGCGAGCTGCCCTTCGTGCGCCAGATCGTTGCGGACTTCGAGGGCCCGGCGCGCGAGGCGGGGGTGAAGATCGTCCAGGTGGCGGGCTTCGAGGCACTCCCGCCCGACCTGCTCGTGACCTTGGCCGACGAGCAGTCGCGCTCGCGCTTCGGCGAAGGCCTGTCGGAGGTCGACGTGGAGGTCCGTATGATCTCCCCACCCGGACTGCCCCATCTCTCCGACGGCATCTCCGGTGGAACCTTCCAGAGCGTCACCGCGCTGGCGGGTAGCGAGGACTCCGATGCGATCGAGGACCCCGCGCTCTTGATCACCGACCCGGCCGTTGCGGCGGCCGTACGTCGCGTGAGTCCGATCGCTCTCGCCCCACGTCGCGGCGAGCGGGGAGCGGTGCTCGCGCCAATGGCGCCCGCTGCGTTCATCAACCCCGGCGTCATCCACCGCTCGGCCGCGTTGATCGCAGCGGCCGAGGGCCGCGTGGCGGAGCCGTTCCGCTACCGCGAGGCGATCGTCCTCGACGGGGGCCCGGCGACAATGCCGGCGCGACTCGGGATCGCGGGGCTGATGACCGCCTCCCAGCTCGGCGCCCGGGCGCTGGCACGCAGTCGTCCGTCCGTGCGCCGGCCGCTGGCCGCCGCGATGTCCTGGCTCGGCCCCTCGTCGGGTTTTGGCCCCTCCAGGGAGCGGATGGAGGGCTGGAAATGGACGATGCGGGCGGTCGGCCGGACGGCCGGCGATAACAGCGTGACCGTGTTGTTGGACGCCGACGGGCACCCGGGCTATCTGGCGACGGCCAGGCTGCTCGGTGAGGCCGGAATGCTCCTGGCCGAGGATGGCGCCACGCCCGATCGAGCCGGCTGCCTGACTCCGGCGGCTGCTCTGGGGACGGCCTGCATCGAGCGCTTCGCGCACGCCCGCCTGCGCTTCTCGCTGCCGGGCTGAACTTCCTGCGGGCCGCACTGTTCTAGGAGGCGGCGGAAAACGGCTCGGCCACCAGCGGCGCAGCCTCATGGCCGGGCTGGGGGGTCAGGGCGTCGCGCAGACCCTGCAGGGCCCGATCGCCGACACGGTTGAAGGCGAGCGCCAGCAAAGGATCGGCGAGCTTGAAGGGTCCTTTGAGGGTCAGCTCGGCCTGATAGGTGACGAGCGTACCGCCGCCGAAGTTCTCGAATGTCAGGCGGTCCAGGGAGACGGCGGTCGAGTTGACGCCACGGAAGGTCACGAGCCGCGGGGGATCGAACTCGACGATTTTGTAGAGCAGCGAGGTGCGCCGGCCCAGGAACTCGGAGACGATCCTGAACTCGCTGCCCTTGGCGGGCGGGTCATCGTCGAGCCGCTGGGCCTCAACGACGCCGGGGTCCCATTCGAGCGTGTTGGAGAAGTCGGCGAGGTAGGGGAAGACCTCGTCCATGGGTCGGGGTGTGGCGATCGTCGCCGAATACTTGGCCATCGAGATTCTCCTGTGTCCGTTCGTCCGTCCGCCGATCCTAACAGGGGTTTGTACAAGGTCTGTAAGAGGTCTGTATAGTGCGGGGGGAATGAGCGCGACGCTCGAAACGGGGAAGAGTCTGCGGATCGGCGAGCTCAGCCGCCGAACCGGTGTGAGCTCGGAGCTGCTGCGCGCCTGGGAGCGCCGCTACGGGTTGTTCTCACCCGAGCGGACCCCGTCGGGATATCGCCTGTATGGCCCCGAGGACGTCATGCGGGCCGAGCGGATGCGCTCGTACATGGACGCGGGGCTCTCGGCGGCCGAGGCGGCACGGGCCACCGACACGGAGTTCGCCGAACAGGCCGGGCGCGAGCCGCCCGACGCATCCATCCCGCAGCAGTTTGGTGACGAGCTCGAGCGTGCCCTCGACCGCTTGGACGATACGGCGGCTCACGCTGCGCTCGACTGGCTGTTCTCCCGGTTCGCCGAGCAGACGGTGCTGAGGGATGTCGTGCTGCCCTACATGCGGGGGCTGGGGGATCGCTGGGAAGCGGGTGAGGCGACGATCGCGATCGAGCATTTCGCGAGCGCCCTGCTGCGCGGACGGCTGCTGGGGCTCGCCCGCGGATGGGGCGGGGGAGTGGGTCCGCTGTCGCTGCTGGCGTGTGTCCCCGGGGACCAGCACGACATCGGCCTGATCTGCTTCGGCCTGGCCCTGCGCAGCCGCGGCTGGCGGATCAGCTTTCTGGGGCCGGACACGCCGCTGCAGACGATCCGCGAGGCGGGTGAGCATCTGAACCCCGACCTCGTGGTGATGGCCTCTTGCGTCCAGGGATTGGCCGAGCAGGCAGCGCCCGGGCTGGCCGAGCTGGCTGGGACACGGCCGATAGTCGTGGGTGGTGGGGGATTCGAGGGGCAGCCGGCCGAACGGATCGGCGCACGCCATCTGCCGGGGGATCCCCTCTCGGCGGCCGCGCTGGTGACCCTGCCATGAGCTGATGCGGAAGGGCATCGACGGGGCGCACCGCCGCCGGGGATGGCCCGGCGTCTAGCATCGTTGAGACCTGCACCTCTTCGAAAGGCGGCCGATGGGACTCTCGGACAAGCTCAAGGACCTGCGAAGCAAGGCCGAGGACGCGGTCGTCGAGCACAAAGAGCAGATTCAGCAGACCGTCCAGAAGGTCGGCCAGGCCGCCGACCAGCGAACGGGCGGCAAGTACACCGAGCAGATACAGAAGGCCGGCTCGAGGGCCAGCGGTTTCGTCGAGGGTCTGGGCGAGGATGGCGGACAGCCGCCTGCCCGTGAGCCCGCGGCGCCCGACAGCTCACCGCCGCCGGCCTGACGAGGGCCGCTGCACGTGGGTGAGGGCGCCCCACCCTCACCGAGACGCGCGCGCCCCCGGCGTGGGCGAGGGAAGCTCGATCTGGCGTGTCGCGCGGAAGGCTTCCAGAAAGCGCCGATCGTGGGTGACGAGGACCAGCGCTCCTTCGAAGTCCAGCAGGGCCGCCTCGAGCTGCTCGATCGCCTCAATGTCCAGATTGTTCGTCGGCTCATCCAGGACGAGCGTGTTGGCTCCGCGCGCCGCCAGCAACGCCAGCGTGGCGCGCGTTCGCTCGCCCGGTGAGAGCGACTCGCCCGGGCGCCCCACATCCTCGGCACCGAGGCTGAACTTGGCCAGCAGCGAACGTGCGGCCTGCATGGGCGTCTCGGCCAAACCGAGGAACGTCTCGATCAGCGTCGCGGGTGTCGAAAAGGGCCCTGGCCCCTGAGGCAACGTGCCAAGGATCGTCGCGGGACCCAGCCACCGGCTCCCCGAGTCGAGCGCCAGATCGCCAAGCAGGGCCTTCAGCAGGGTCGTCTTGCCTGCGCCGTTGGGCCCGAGGATCGCCAGGCGCTCGCCGTGTCCCAACTCGAGGTCGAGCGGGCCCAGCCGGAAGGAGCCCCGCTCCAGGCTCGCCCCCTCCAGGCGCACGGCCGTGTCCCCGAGGCGGCGGCTGCTGGAGAGCGTCAGCTGCAGCTGCCAGGCCGCCCACGGTTTCTCGACCCGCTCGATCCGGTTGCGGCGCAGATCGACCGCCTTTGCAAGATCCTTTCCCTTCTTCTTTTTTCGGCCCTGCCCGTAGCCTCGTTCCTGCCACTGGCGCATCCGCCGGGCATGATCCTCGACGCGGCCGAGCTCAGCCGCATAGCTGGCGTGTGCACGGACCCGGCGCTCGTGGTCCAGCCGGCGGGCCGCGTCGAATTCGCTCCAGCCACCGCTGTAGGCCCTTGTCCTGCGCGTCTCCGCCTCGAACTCGACGATCGACGTCATCTGCTCGAGGAATGCGCGGTCATGGGAGACGACCACCATCCCGCCTCGGTGCTCGCGGACGAGCCGTTCGAGGACGGCGAGTCCGGAGGCGTCGAGGTTGTTGGTGGGCTCGTCCAGCAGCATGATCTCGGGGGACCCGACGATCAGCTCATCCAGCCGCGCTCTCGCGGCCTCGCCGGGCGAGCGCCCGGGCAACTGGCCCTCCTGCGCGAGGTAGCCCACCCGGAGCGTCTCGGGCTCGCGCCGAACAGCGCCCGACTCAGGCGTCTGGAGCCCCGCGAGGACCCGCAGCAGCGTCGACTTGCCGATTCCGTTGGGCCCGACGATGCCGATGCGGCTACCGGCAGAGACCGTCAGCGAAATGCGATCCAGGACGCTGACATCTCCATATGACCTGCTGACATCGCGTGCTCGGAGCACGCCGTGAACGAGCGGCACCTGCTGACCTCCTTCGAGAGGCTTCCAAGACGGGAAGGATCAAGTCAGCGTGTGCGCATGAAGCGGAGCCAAGGCTCCGCGTCCAAGAGTACATGGCTTCGCGAAGCAGAGTCTCCGGGGCCGCTAGGCTCTCAGGGAGGGACAGGCTCGCGTCCAGGACGCCAGAGAGCCCGTCACCAGCATGCGAGACTCCCGCGAATCCGATCCGGCACCTGTCATCTATCGGATCGACCGGCACGACACGATCGTGTCCGTCAACGAGGCCTGGCGCGAATTCGCGAATGCCAACGGGGTGCCCGCGCTGGCTGACGAAGCGCTCGAGTGCTCCGTGTGGGACTTCATCACCGGCATGGAGGTGAGCTTTCTTTGGCGCGAGATCCTCGCCCGGGCACGAAACGGCCGTGTCCTCAGCTTCCCCTACCGCTGCGACTCACCGACGCAGCGACGCCGGCTGATCATGCGCGTGGTGCCCCTGCCGGAGGGCGCGCTGGAGTTCGTCTCGAGTGTGAGCCGGATCGAGCATCGCGATCCCATGGCTCTCCTCTCCGCCCACTATGGCGACGGTGCTGCGATCCGCAGCTGCAGTTGGTGCCGGCGCTTCGATGCCGGCGGATTCGTCGAGGTCGAGGAGGCGGTCGCCCGCCTCGGCCTGCTCGAGCAGGACATGCGACCGATCACCCACACGATCTGTGAGACCTGTTCCGACGACGTGCTGGAGGCGCTCAAAGAGGCCCCCGCACCCGCCTGAGACGCGACGTAGACGAGGCCCGGTCCGGATCGGCGCGAAATCGGCTTGGCGATCGCCGAAGAGTCGAGGAAATCCAAGCCCAGCAGCGGACTCGAACCGCTGACCCCTTCCTTACCATCCCGTTGGGAACTCCATCCGTTACCTAGGATTTTCGCCTATTCGCGGGCATTTCCCATAGGTCGCTGCTGTCTCGTGTCCCGGCGGATTTGGGGGATTCATGCTGGCTTCGGGCACTAGAACGGCCCTGATGCCCAAACCCGAGGGACAACTGACCCCACGCGCACCGCGAGGCGGCTCGCTGATGGGCTTCGTCAATGTTGAGGAACGCGGCTAGCTAGGCGCACCCGGTCTTCCGTTCGTGACGTGCGACAGACTTTGACTCGGTTGGCGACAGGGGTCCGTAGGGCGCGATGCCGACGCGCTCCTGGGCCCGCCATCGCGAGCAATCAAAGCTGATGTGACGGCAAGCAGAGAGCGCCGCGGCAAGTCGAAGTGATCACGCAGCCGTCAACGACGAACTAGCTAGGACCCGGTGTCAAGGCCGGTTGAAAAGTCCCCACTTTTCGCCGGTTGAAAAAGGGACCCCCTTGGATGTGTGGGGTCCTGATGATCAGAGCGTGTAGTCGGCCGGGGCGTTAGGTGTGGGCGGGTGGGCGTCCGAGGTCCTTGCCTTGTAGGCGGTAGCTGTCGCCCTTCAGAGAGAGGATTTCGGCGTGGTGGACGAGTCTGTCGATCATGGCTGCGGCGACGACGTCATCGCCGAAGATCTCTCCCCAGGCGGAGAAGGGCTTGTTCGAGGTCACGATCAGCGAGGCTCGCTCGTAGCGTGCGGAGACGAGGCTGAACATCAGGTTGGCGGCCTCTGGGTCAAACGGGATGTAGCCGACCTCATCGACGACGATCAGCGGGACGAACGCGAGGCGGCGCAGCTCGGCGTCGAGGGTGCCTTGGCGCTTTGCGTCGCCGAGCCGGGCGACCCATTCGGTGGCGGTCGCGAACGCGACGCGCTGTCCGGCGAGGCAGGCGCGGATCGAGATGGCGATCGCGAGGTGGCTCTTGCCGGTCCCGGGCGGGCCCAGTAGGACGACGTTCTCCTTGGCGTGCAGGAAGTCGAGCTGTCCGAGGTGCTCGATGACCTGTTTCTTGACGGAGCGCTGGAAGGTGAAGTCGAACTCCTCGAGTGTCTTCCGGGCGGGGAACCGTGCGGCCTTGATCCGGTTCTCCCCGCCGTGGGACTCCCTTGAGGAGAGCTCGGTCGAGAGCACGGCCTCGAGGAACCGCTCGTGAGACCAGGACTCCTCCCGGGCGCGCTCGGCGAGCTTCGGCCAAGCCCTCCCGGCCGCCGGGGCCTTCAGCGCCCGGAAGATGTGGCCGAGCTCTGAGGTGGCGCTCATGCCGGGATCAGCCGGTCAGAGCGAGACAACGGGCGCAGCTCAACGTCGACCTCGGGCCCGCGGCGGCGGTCCCCGCGCAACCCGGTGCCGCCTGCGGTCGCGCGGACGCTGCATCCCCGATATGGCCGCTGAGGCGTCTTGGTTGGAGTCGGGGTGCCAGCACTGTCGTTGCAACTCCGGCTGCGCGTGGCGCGTTTCCCGGCTACTCCCCTGCACGAAATGCTCGGTGATACACTCGGCCGCGACAAGGGGCACAACCGTCTGGGATGCCGCGCTGGGGGGCCGGGGGCTATGCGACGAGGTTGCGGCGCTGCCGCGAAATCAGGTGTCACCGCACATTGGCGGAACGTCACGCAGACGACTGGGGTGCTCCTTGTAATTGTTGTCGCGGTCTGGTGTTTTGGATCCGCGAGTGCGGCTGCGGCGGCTTCTCCGAGCTGGTCGGGAACTATCGACACGACCTCGCTTTACAGCGGCGAGGAAGCCGGAACAACGGTCGAAACCGAAAGCGGCGTCAACATCACGCTTGCCGGCACTAGTGAAGATCCCGCGCTATCGACCCGGGAAGCGCTGCGGTATATCCACGAGCCGTATACGTTCTCCGGCTTCCACTTTCTCAAGACCGAACATCGCGCAAATGGCTGCGTCCGCGAACAGCTCGGATTCAACCCATACGAGCAGCGAGCGGCGGGAGGGGGCGATGCGCCAGTCGCTTTCAGTGTGGTTTACGCCCCGGAAGAAGGGTATCTCGGCGAACTCAAAATTTACGGGGCGTTTCCAGAAGACCGCTCGTCATTCTCGGTCATGTTCGAAGAAACAGAAACGGTCGCCTGCCCCGGCGAACCGGTAGGGCATGGAGGACCATTCGACGACGGCGAGCTGCTGAATGAGTGCGGCGTCCACCAGCGGGTTGCTGACCTCGGGCATATCACCGGCACCTGCGTAGTCGAAAACGAATTCGGCAAGTTCACTACGACCTATGACCTCACGCTCTCGCCATCCGCGGACTCCGACGGCGACGGCTACTCCGACATCGAAGAGCTCGAAGCAGGCACAAACCCGGTCGACGGAGGATCCCATCCCAGCGAACACAAACCGACGTGCGCCGTAAAAGGAGAAATCGGCACCTACCCCGCGTGTCATCCACCGACCTGCGCTGAATCAGGCCTTACCGGCACATATCCAGCGTGCGTCCCGAACCCGACCGGCGGCGGCCCTGGAGGCGGCCCTGGTGGCGGTGGTCCCGGTGGCGGTGGGCCTGGTGGCGGTGGGCCTGGTGGCGGTGGACCTGGTGGTGGCGGTGGCCGCGGGGGCGGTGGACCCGGCGGTGGCGGTCCGCCCGACGACGGCAAAGGGCCGCCACCGCCGTCCTGCGGGAAGCATTCGGTCTCGCTCCCCGGCGGCGTCACCGTCGAGGCGTCGTGCTTTCGCGAACCATCGTCGGGTGTGCTCACGGCCACCGGCCAGATCCGAGTAAACGGTCTGGATATCGTCGCCACGGGCGGAGTGACCCTCGACACGCGATCGCTCAAGCTCACTACGACGGGCACCGCCGACGTTTACCTGGGGTCGCTACGCGTGTATCACGGCTCCATCGCCTGGTCGATGACCGGCCACCTGACCCTTTCCGTTCCTGGTGGTCTGAAGCTGAAGGGACTGGCGCTCAGCGGCACGCTCGACCTGCGTCTAGTGCCCGGCGGAGTCGATGGAACCGCGACCGCCTCCGTCACGGGCGCCGATCACCACTCCCCGGTTCAGGTCAGCGGCTCGCTCGCCGTCGAGCTCAAGCTTACGGACGGCCTCGAGCTCGACTCATTGACGCTCGAACTGGCAAGCAAGCTGCCGTTTAAAGGCCTCGTCGCGGGCAAAGCCCGCCTGCACTATGCCGACGACAGCGGCGCCGAACTGTGGGAAGGTACAGTCGGCATCGAACTTCCCTCCGGTGAGGAGGGCGGTGAGGGCGGCGGCCCAACGATCACAGGCACCCTGGTCGTGTCAGAAGGGCACGTCAATGAAATCGCTCTCGCCGCGGACTCGATCAACAAGCCACTCGGAGAGATCGTCTTCCTGCAGTCGCTCGGACTGAAAGTCCTCGTCGGACCGCCGCTGACCGCTACCGGATCGATCGGGCTGTCGGCCGGACCAGAGATCAACGGGAAATCGGCGGCGAGCATCGACGGATCTCTGACCGCGACCCTCGCAGACCCCTTCGTGCTAGAAGGGGCCGGCGAACTCAGCCTCGTGGATGAGAAACTCGCAGGCGGAGGAATCACCGCGTATCTACCCGGGTCGGTGCTCTTCCACGGGAACCTGGCGATCTCGATCGCGAGCGTCGACCTCAGCGGCTACATCAAAGGGTATGTCGAACCGAGCAGATTCACGGCGACAGCCGGCGTCACGCTCGGCTGGCACGGCTACTCGGCGACCGGCTTCGCGCTCGCGAACAACAACGGGATCGCTGGATGCGGTCGGGTCCCCGTTTACAGCAAGCTGATCGAATTCGGCGGAGCGTCACTCTGGAACGGGCACACCAGTCTATTTCACTCTTGCGGATTTGGTGAGCTCGAGGGAAAGCTCGCAGCTCGCGCGGCAAGCACCCCGACGCTGATCCATGTCCCTGCCGGTGTCCACCAGATCAACCTGCTCGTCAAAGGAGCAACCGCGCCGCCCACCGTGCTGCTCGGCCCAGCGAGCAGCCCCACTAGCGTTGCGCCGGAAAGCACAGGCCTCTACCAAGGGCACCCCTACGCGGCACTCGCCGACCCTGAGGACAACGAGACAGCGATCGCGATCAACGAACCGTCCGCCGGCACGATCGAAGTCTCGCCGGCCCCCGGGCAGGCGTCACTCGCCGGGGTTGAAAGCACCGTCGCGCTGCCGACCCCCAGCCCCAGGCTAAGACTCAGTAACCAAGGACACGACCGCTACACGGTGAGCTGGAGCGCCAGGCGCATCCCCGGACAGCGCCTGGTCTTCGAAGACACCGACAGTCGCGGAGCTCACCCGCTAGCGAGCAGTACCGCCAGCCACGGGCACTTCACCTTCACTGCCGCAAACGACGGCACACCCGACCACACGCTCAACACCACCGTCGAACAGGAAGGCCTCATCCGCGAAGTCGTCCCTGGGCCGGCCTACCATCCGGCGAATCCCCACCTAGCCCGACCCCCGGCCTCCCTACGGAGGCACCACCGGATAGCCATCCTCACCTGGCGCCCCGGCCACGGCGCGGTCCGCACCGAGATCACCATCACCACCGCCGACGGTCAGCATCTCTACTACAACGAGGCCAGCCGCACCACAACCCTCAGAATCGCCAGCGATGCCGCGATTAACGCAGGGATCAACTACATCGGCCCAGCAGGAGAACACGGACCAGCCCGCGAGCTAACCCTCAAGGCCGAGACGCGACCGCGAAAGCGACAGTAAGCCAAGCGTGATCGGCAGGCAGGAGCTCGACCCAGCACCCGACCCTGCCAGGGCGCGTGCTTCGGGCCCGGTCCTGTAAAGGCCGCCCCTCGGGACGCCTGCGGCGGTCCTGATCACCCGGTCTTGACAGACGTCGCGCTGACGTAGCGAGGTCTGCAGGTACGGGCCTGCAGATCGCAGACCACTACGGTTGCTGGGGGCAGGCCGGTCTCGACACGCTTACTGGCGCTCGACGCGGAGCGAACCATCGGTAACGCTGCTCGCTGCCGCGCTGCGGGTCGGCTTTTCAGCGGCGAACCCCGCGGGCCTGAGGAACGCTGGCCGCCGCGGTCCATCAGCGCCCGTGTCCCCTAGAACGCTGCGTCGCGTCGTAGCGAGCTTCACGCGACACGATCGCATGGATGCTCTCTTGTCTGGGGCTCCTCCACCAGGTCGTGCTGCTAGGTCCGGACCTAGGACACGAGTTCCGGAGCTCGGGCGGCCGACTTGAGAATGCACGCCTCAGAAGAGACGTAGGTGCTGTGAGGAGATCGCGAAGCCTCGCCCTGACTCGTGTGATCGGCAAAGCAGTTCGTCACTCCAGATGGCGGCGCATCCCAAGTGGCGCTCTACAACTCCATGACCGATGGAGAGCGTCTGGAAATGGTGCGCGCCCAGGTAGCAGCCTTGATCGAGGAAAAAGTGGCGGTTCCAGACAGTGATGGCGACGGTGCCCGGGCCGTGCAATTCGGGGGAGTCTTCTCCTCCCGCTAGGCAGGGGGAGACCAGCGGGCTCTGGTCGGCGTTGATGTAGCGGGTTGCGGCCGCGGATGTGCATTCCACGTTGAACGCTGGTTGACCGATGTCGACAAACTCTCTGAACTCGCAGTGGACTCGATGGTCGGGGGAGCGGACCCCAACCGAACTGCTACCCGACGCGTTCGAGCAGACGGTGAGCGTCGAGATCATGACGTACACGCTGATCGCTCCTCGGAGAGTTTTCACTCGTTGAGCCTAATAGACAGGGAGGGTGCAGCCCTTCTGCCACGACCTGATGATGGGCCGAGCGGGGCGTGGAGAGGCGGTGCGCCTCTGACCGGGACCCGACAGAGCAACGTCTGACCTGTGCGTCTCGGGAGAGAGTGTGTCGGCGGGCGGTCCCCCGGGGTAGGGATCTCTCGTGGCGTTCTTGCCTCCCATGCCGCGATTGACGCGTCTCCCGCTGGCTCTCGCGCTCCTGGCTCTCGCGCTCGGCGGCTGCGGGGCTAGCTCTGCGGGCATCAGCAGCTCGCGCGACGTGGGCTCGTTCAGAGCTCTGGCCGACGGGATCTGTGCTCGCGCGCAGGCGAAGGCGCGGGCCATCACCAAAGGCGGGGGACTTCAGTTCGGCGAGGTCGAAGCCGCAGCTAAGTTAGTCGAGCAGACCGAGAAGGAACTGGAAGCGCTGAGCCCCCCGCCGTCGCTCGCCGCAGGCTACACGCGATTCCTCGACCTGTTTCGACCGGAAGTCAGGACGGCCTCGGAAATGGCGGCCGCCGTCCGACGCCACGAACTGCACGCCGCCAAGACGATCGCGAATAAACTCCGCAGCGACGCATCCAATCAGGCAGCGAACAAAGTCGGCCTCACTGTGTGCGCCCAAGAAACCGGCTAGGCACCACTCGCCAGCCGAACCCCCGTCGGGAGCGCCGCTCCCCGCCGCGCAGCGGACCTGCCTCACAAGCGACCCCACCAGCGCCGAGGGACCGCCGGCCGGCGCACCCCTCGCCGCCCCGAGCCGTCCCGCAAGGACAGAGCCGGTCGTATTGGTCCCATGCAACCCAACCGCACGGAGGCACCGATGTCTGCACCCGCCGTAAACCAGGTCGTGCTGCTCGGCCGGCTCACGAAGGACCCCGACTCCCGGAAGCTGCGGGACGGTGGCAGTGTTTGTGAGCTGCGTTTGGCGGTCAACGACCCGCGGGAGCGCGACGCGTTGTTCATTGATGTGACGACGTTCGGCAAGCAGGCCGACGCCTGCGCCACCTACCTCAAGAAGGGCCGCGAGGTCGCGGTGACGGGCCGGCTCGTGTTCGACGTGTGGGAGGCCAAGGACGGGCATGTCCGCTCCCGCCACAAGATCATCGGTCACGTCTCCTTCGGCAACGACCAGCACGAAAACAACCCCGGGCCGGACGGACACGATGAGTAGCCACAACGGCACCGGCCGCGCGGCGGAGCTCGTCCCGCCGATCCGGCCGCTCGACGGGCCGCTGCTCACCCCGGCCGACGCCGCCGCGCTGCTGAACGTCAAGACCAGCTGGATCTACGAGGCCGTCCGCACCGGCCGGCTACCCTGCCTGCGCCTCGGCCGGCACATCCGCTTCACCCGCGCAATGCTCGAGGAGTGGTTATGCCGCTGACGCGGCTCCGGCGACAACCAGGTTGCCGCCGGCTGATCCGCTCGCGGCCGGGGTAGGTTGCACAGATGCGCCTCCTAGCCCTGGGAATAGTCCTGCTCTTGCTTGGAATTCCTACGTTCTTGATCGCAAACGCGCACCAGCCCGAATCCAACTGCAAGGCTTCCCAAGCCGCTTGCGAACACGACCAGGGCGTTTCTCCAGTACCGGGACGCTTCAGCGAAAACACCTACGAAACGGTTTACAACGCTGGTCTCGGCGCGATGGTCGCCGGCTTCGTGCTGCTTCTCGCCGGCTTCGTGCTGCTTCTCGCCGGAGTCGCGCTTGCGCTTGGGGTAAGCGAGAGCGAATAGCGCTACTTCCCCACGGAGCACCTCATTTGTCTGGAGCCCGCTTGGTCGCTCGGTGCCGGCCGCCGCTAGGGCTCGTAGCTCCGGCGCCGGAACCTGTAAAGGCCGCCGCTGCGCGGTGCCTTCGGCAGTCCTGACGGACCGGCCTTGACAGAACCCGGCCCCTGCGCTGAAGAGCAGCGAGGTCTGCAGGACAAGTCCTGCAGACCTTCTGCCAGGACTGGATGATGGGGTGCCCGGGGGGTCGCGCGGCGGCTCGCGGGTGGGGTTTGGCCTCTCGCGCTAACGCTTTAGGTGGCGCAGAGCGGCACGGATCACGACGGGCAGGCGATCGCGCAGTCGAGGGTCGGGAGGGTCAGCTGGCGGCGGCAGGTCGGGTGCTGGCGCGAGTGTCGATGGGTCCCTAGTCTGGATCCAGCGGCGGAGTTGCTCGATCGTGTGGCGCTCCTCGATCCGCCGGCGGGAGGGCCCGCCGGGTACCGGCACGAACTGCGCGAGTGCTTCGCCGGCCTCATCAAACCGCCCGGTCGAGGCGAGCAGCGCAGCCTCGTGTAACCGCTGAGGACGGACCGCGTCGAGAAGCGCCTCGATGCTCGTGAGCCGCTCTTCTACCCGGCTCGCGGCAGACGGGATCAGAGCTGCGAGCTCGGCAACCACCGGCCGCGCCTGGTCCGGGCGATCGATGATTCGGACCCGGCCGTCTTGAGAAGCCGCCCAGGGGGACTCCCCGGCGAGCTCTCCCGCGAATTCCCGCCCGAGGTAGGGCCACAGGCGCCGCAATGGCTCGTACGCCACCCCGACGTTCAACCCGCTCCGCTCGAGTCCGGATGATGGCTCGCTCCTGGCTGCGCACATAATGCGGGCCGTCACGAGCTACGCGGATGAAGGACTCGCTGACGATGTCGCGATCTTGGCCCTGGCCCGCGAGCATGCGACGGCCTAACCGGAGCGCTTCCTCAGCTAGGCCAGGAGCCGCTTCACCGATCGATCAAATGCATCAGGCAATGGCGGCAGGGGATAGCGGGAGCGAGGCTCGCGCCACCCCACTTCAAGGGCGATTTGGGCACTATTGGGCACCAAGACGGGGCTCAGGACTCGTGCTAGCGCCCGAACGAGACTTTGTAAGGCGGTCAAACCATCCATTTGCAGGCGGTTTAATGGAAGCCCAGCAGCGGACTCGAACCGCTGACCCCTTCCTTACCATGGAAGTGCTCTACCAACTGAGCTAGCTGGGCAGGCGGCAAACTCTAGCGCGCGGCGTCCGGGCCGCTCCGGTCAGTCCTCGGGTGTGACGGTCGTCACCGGCAGGCCATGCCCGGAGACCTTGCTGGGAAGGTCGAGTTTGAGCCAGCGCGAGACTTTGGGCGAGAGGGTCGAGATGATGATCTCGTCGAACCCCCGCAGGTTGAGGGCGTCCGCGACGGCCGCCGAGGGATCGGGGTCACCGATGAGCCCCTCGACGGGGCCGCCTGCAGCCTCGCTGAGGCTCGGCAGGGCTTGATCGAGGACCTGCTGGGCCTCGTTGGCATCCTGGTCCTCGGCGTCCACGACCTTGTGCAGTCCATGGGCGGCATTTGGCACGAGCAGCGTGAAACGGGCCGGCCCCCTCCCAGCGCGCTCACGGACGGCGTCGAGCAGGGGCTGCGTGGCGGCTGTCCTGTGGGCCACGACGAGAACTTTCGTGTGGGTGTCTCCAGCTTGCATGGGCACATTCCCTTCGGCGTCTCGGTTGCCTGGGGAGCGGGGCCCGCGGCGGGCATCCGCTCGGATCAGTTCTACCCCAATCTGGCTCTAGGGTGTTGGCAATGCGGATCGTCCTCACCGAGGAGCGCCTCGAGGTCCACTTTGCGCTCTGGCAGAAAGCCCTCGGGCTGATGCGCGACGTCAGCCTCCTTCGCGCGGAGGTGAGCGACGCCGAGGTGGTGGCCGAGCCGCTGCGCGAGGCGATGAGCTCCGGCATCAAGTTCGGCCTGCGCCTGCCTTGGCTCTACTACGCGGCTCGCACAATCCGCCTGGACCAGCTGTTCGTGGTGCGCCGCGGAGTGCCGGCCCTCGGACTCCGGGTGGACAACGGCACGGCACTGCGGCGGGTCCTGCTGAGCACCGCCGACGCCCGGCAGCTGGCGGAGGAGCTGGCGCGCTCCTAGCCGGAGGTCTCGGCCTTGCGCAGGCCGGTCAGCATCCAGATGCCGAACAGGAGGATCAGCCCGACGGCGCACAGGTAGGCGAGCAGGGTCTGATCGTGGACGCCCGAGATCAGTCCACGGCCGGCCTGCAGGAATGCCGTTGCCGGATTGATCGATGCGACCGAGTGGATCCAGCCTTTGAGCAGGTTCAGCGGCACATAGACGGGGGCCAGGAAGAGGATCAGAAAGACGGGTGTCTGCATCAGCGGCCCGGCCTGGATCGAGCGGAAGCGGAAGGCGACGCCGGCCGCCCACCCGTAGCCCACCAGCACGAGCAGCGCCGCGAGCCCATAGAGGCCGAAGATGTCCACGCCGTTGCCGGTGATCTGCATCCCCGTGATCAGCGCCACGGCGGTCACGATGGAGAGCGTGATGGCCGCTCGCGAGAGGGCCACGAAGGCGTAGCCCAGCGCAATCCCGCGCCGGTTCTCGGCCGCCAGCATGAGCCTCCGCGCGAAACCGCTTTCGAAGTCAAAGGCCAAGGTGAATCCGGTGAACAGGCCCGAGAACATGGCCGACTGGCAGAGCACGAAGACGAACTGGAAGGCCGTGTAGCCGGCCGGGAAGTGGAAGCCCGGAACTTCGCCGAGTGCAGAGAGGCCGCCCGCGAAGCTGGCAAGGAAGACGAGCGGGAAGATGATCGACGGGATGAACAGGTCGGGCCGGCGGATGTAGGTGTGAAGGCTTCGCCCGGCGATGGCCAGCGCCACGGCGAAGATGCCCGCACCGCTGGAAGCGCTCTTGGGATCGCTGGCGCTCATGTCCGCTGGAGCCTCCCGCGCATCGCGCCGGCCACTGCCAGCAGGCCGAGGACGCTGAGGCCGATGGCCACCGCGAAGCCGCGCCACAGGGCGGTGCCGTCCCAGCCGAAGATGTAGAGGCTCCGAAAGCCCTCGATCAGGTAGGAGATCGGGTTCCAGTTGGCGACGGTGTGGAACCAGCCGGTGCGCAGGAGGTTGCGGGGCAGGTTGCTCGAGGACAGGAAGATGAAGACGAAGAAGAGCGGAAAGAGGCCCTGCACGGCCTCGCCCGAGCCGGTCTTCAACGCCGCCGCGCAACCCAGCGAGCCGAAGGCGACAGCTGTGATGGAGCCGAGCAGGAGGATCACGAGCCCGCCGCCGACGCCCGCTTCCAGATCGGCTCCGGCGATGACGCTCATGAGGATGTAGACGGCCGACTGCAGGACGCCCAGCGCGCCAACCCCAACGAGCAGCCCCGCGATCAGCGAGACCCGGCGCATCGGCGTCAGCGCCAGACGGTTGAAGAAGCCGCTCTCGATGTCCTCGGCCAAGTTTGTTCCCGTGTTGATCAGGGCGAACATACCCCCCTGGATAAAGGCTACGGCTACGGCGAAGGAGACATAGGAGTGGGTGGGGAAGCCCGGCAGCCGGGTTGCTGCCTTCAGGCCGCTGGCATTGACGGCCAGCAGGATCAACGGGAAGAAGACGATCGGGAAGAGCTGGAAGGGCTGGCGCAGGGTCTTGAGCATCGAGCGGCGCGCAAGGACGCCCACCTGGGTGGAAAGCGTGGCCCCCATCAGCCGCCCGGCGCCTCCGTGGCACCGCTCGGCTGCTCCTGCTCCGCCTCGCCGTCCCCGGCGCCCTCGAGCGAGCGCCCGGTCTTGGCCAGGAAGACGTCGTCAAGCGTCGGCGAGTGCAGCCGCAGGTCGGCGATCTTCAGCCCCTCGGCGTCGAGCGTCCGCACGATCTCCGCCAGATCCCCGACGCCCTCGGGCAGTCGTGCCGCGACCGCGCCCGGTGCCGCCGCGGCGGCCTCGCCGAAGCGGTGAAGCACCGAGCTCAGGCGCTCCTGTTCGCCAGGATCGGCGGGGACCGCCTCGACGCTCGGGCGCCCGATGGCCGCCTTCAGCTCGGCGGGGGTTCCCTCGGCCACGATTGTCCCCCTGTCGATGATCCCGACGCGGTCCGCCAGGACGTCCGCCTCCTCGAGGTACTGGGTCGTCAGGAACACGGTCACCCCGTCGTTGGCAAGGCGGCGCACCTCATCCCACAGGGCTGCCCGGCTCTGCGGGTCAAGGCCCGTGGTGGGCTCGTCCAGGAACAGTAGGCGCGGGCCGTGGACCAGGGCCAGACCCAGGTCCAGGCGCCGCTTCATTCCCCCCGAGTAGCCGCCGACCTTGCGATCGGCAGCGTCGGTCAGGCCGACCCGCTCGAGCAGTTCGCCGCCGCGCCGCTCGCGCTCCTGCTTGCCGAGCCCATGCAGCGCGCTCTGCAGGCGCATGTGCTCGCGGCCGGTCAGGAACGGATCGAGCGCCGACTCCTGCAACGAGGCGCCGATCGCCCGGCGGACCTCGGCGCCCTGGTGGACCACGTCGAGGCCTGCGACCCGCGCGGTGCCGGCGGTCGGTGGAAGGAGGGTCGTCAGAACGAGGACGGTCGTTGACTTACCCGCGCCGTTGGGGCCCAGAAAGCCGTAGATCTCCCCGGGGGAGACATGGAGGTCGATTCCGTCGACCGCGCGGACGCCGCCCTTGAAGTCCTTGACGAGGCCCTGGACCTCGATGCCGTTGTCTCCCTGGCTCATAGCTGAGGATTCATAGCAGCGGCGGTGGAGGGTCTCGGGGACGCTTCGGACCGGCCGAATGGCGATCGAAGGGCCGGGATGGGCGGGCGGACTCAAGCAGTGAGCACTTCGCGCCGACTCCACTGCAATGGCGCTGCTGGACGTCCCGCTGCCGATCGAGTCTGACGAGCACGTCCTGCGCGCCCGGCGCACAGCTGCGCTGACGCGGATCGCCATGGGCCTGGCGGGAATCCTCCTGATCCTCGTCCGGCCGGCCCTCGAGCAGCATCCGCTGGCGGCGATCGCCGGCTTTGCGACGATTCTTCTCACCTCCGTCGTCCAGCTCGCAAGGCCGTCGCTCGCGCGGCTCAGCTTCGAGGAGTCCCTCTCGGGTATCTCCGGGCTGTTCATCATCGGGCTGGGCGGCGAGCGGGTCGGGGTCCTCAGCCTGCTGTGGCTGGTGGCCGTGGCGTCGGGCGTGCTGGCCCGGGGCGGGCGCGTCCAGGGGATCGGGCGTTATCTCGTGCTCGCCTCGTTGGTCCTGCCGATCATCCGCGCGGGCGAGCTCGAGCTTGAATATGCGGCGCTGTGTGTGGCAACGCTCGCGCTGCTGCTGACCAGCGGCAGGATGACCCGCGAGCTCAACCTGCTCCTGCGCCAGACGCGGTTGCAGGCCGAGAGCGCCGAAACGCTGCTGTTGGCCGGCGACATCGCTTCGCGAATGGCCGGCCGCGACGGCGTCGGCGATCCCGAGGGTGCCAATCCGGCGCCTGTGCTCGACGCCCAGGAACGCGCCGGCGCGCTCGCGGCGCTCGGCCGCCTGATCCAGGGCGAGGGCCTGGAGATGGTTGTGCAGCCGATCGTTGACATCCGCAGCGGCGCCATCCACGCATTTGAGGCCCTTGCGCGGTTCGGAGAGGCCCGGCCCGGAGCATCGCCGCTGCATTGGTTCGCCCTCGCCGAGCAGCTTGGCGTGAGGCCGGCGCTCGAGCGCGCCTGCCTGCGCGAAACGCTCGAGCTGCTCGGCGCTCGCCCCGCTGGGACGAGCCTGACGGTCAACCTGTCCGCTCCCGTGCTCGTCGAGGCCGAGACACTCCTGATGCTCGAGGACGCGGCCGACCTCCAGCCGGACGAGCTGGCGGGTCTGATTATCGAGATCACCGAGGAGACACTGGTCCTCGGCGAGTCGGAGCTGCGGGCTAGGATCGCGCCCCTGCGCGCCCGCGGCGCGCGACTGGCGGTGGATGACATGGGGGCGGGCTACTCGGGCCTGCGCCAGATCACGACGGTGCTGCCCAGCTATCTCAAGCTCGACCGGGCACTCGTTGCCGGCATCGACCGCGAACCTGACCGGGCGGCTCTGGTGGAGGCGCTGACCGGCTATGCCAAGCGGGTCGGCAGCATGCTGATCGCCGAGGGCGTGGAGACGACGTCGGAGCTTCGCGTCCTGCAGCGGATGGGCGTCCCGCTGGTACAGGGCTTCCGTCTATCGCGCCCCGGGAAACCGTGGCCGGAGGTTGACGCCGCCGATGCCAGCGGCCGCGGCGCCCTCCCAGGGCGGCCTCTCGCGACTGACGGGGCTGCGGTCACCGATCCCTCCGACTGGTACGCCGCCGGGCCGCGGCTGGAACGCGCGAGCACCGCCCGCACCACACATCGATCCTGACGCGGCCGAGCGGCGCAACCACGGCGTTGAGGTCTTGCGATGATGCCATCGTGATCCTGCCGCACGACGATCAGGGGACGGGGCCAAGCGTCGTCCTGCTGCACGCCGGCATCGTCGACAGGCGCATGTGGGCGGGGCAGTCGGGGCCCCTGGCGAACGGGGGCTACCGGATCATCGCCCTCGATCTTCCCGGCTTTGGCGAGGCGCCCATGCCCGTTGAGGAGGACGCTCCGTGGAACGACGTGATCGAGACCCTGGACTGGCTCGGTGTCGAGCGTTTTGCGCTGGTCGGCCTCTCGATCGGCGGCTGGTTCGCCCAGCGTGTGGCCGTGCTGGCGGGCGAGCGCCTATCGGCGCTCGCGCTGATCTCGAGCCCCGACGATGCCATGGACCCATCGCCGCAGCTGCGGGCCGCCGGGGAAGCCGAGGAGGCCGCGCTCGAACTTGAGGACATCGACGCCGCCGTTCAGGCCGTCGTTGAGGCATGGACGCTCCCTGACGCGCCGGCGCGGCTGCGGATGCGAGTCGCCCAGATGCAGCGACGGGCATTCGAACTCCAGGCCCAGGATGGCCGGACGCCCGAGGGTCCCGACCCGCTCGAATCCGACCCCGGTGCTCTGAGCCGGCTCGCCATTCCAGTGCTGATCGCCTACGGCGAGCGCGATATGAGCGACTTCGCGGCGGCCGGTGAGCGGCTCGCGAACGCGTTGGGCGGGGCCCGTCTGGAGATCATCGCGGGCGCCGGGCACCTGGCACCCATGGAGCGGCCCAAGCCGTTCAACGAAATGCTGCTCGACTTTTTGGCGGGCGCCCTCCCGGAGTGACATGCCTCGGCAGGCCGGGCGGGCCCCTCAGCCCGCCGGTTCTCCCTGGGCCTGCCCCGGCTGCTCGGCCCCCAGCTCATGGCCGATCTCCTCGAGCGAGCGCCCCTTGGTCTCGGGGACGCGCAGAAGGAAGAACAGCAGCGCCAGCAGGCCGAACCCGCTGTATAGCCAGAAAGTCCCCTCCCGCGTGATCGCCGAGACGAGTGTCAGGAAGAAGGACGAGACGACGAAGTTCGAGCTCCAGTTGGCGATCGTCGAGGCACTCATCGCCTGACTCCTGACGCGCAGGGGGAAGATCTCCGAGATCATCAGCCAGAAGACCGGCCCCAATCCCACGGCGAAGGATGCGATGTAGAGGATCAGGAAGACGAGGGCAAGCCACGAGGCGTCGTGCTGCAGGGAGCCGCTCGAGAAGAAGACGCCCAGGGCCGCCAGCGAGAGGATGCAGCCGACGGTGCCGATGATCAGCAGCGGCCGGCGGCCCACGCGGTCGAGCAGGAGGATCGCGACGATCGTGAAGATCAGGTTTGTGATGCCAACCGAGAGGGCCTGGGTGATGGCGCTGCTGGTGCTGACCCCGGTGAACCTGAGGATGGTGGGGGCGTAGTAGATGACGGTGTTGACGCCGATCAGTTGCTGGGCGAAGGCCAGCACCACTCCGACGGCCACGATCGGGCGCACCTGCGGGCTCAGAAGCTCTTTCAGGCCGCCCCCCTTTTCCGCGGCTGCTCCGCGGATCTCCTCGAGCTCTTCATCCACCTCCTCCTTGCTCTCGCGGGCGCGTTGCAGGACCGATCTGGCCTCATCCTCTCGGCCCTGCTCGACCAGCCAACGCGGGGAGAATGGCTGGAAGTACATCCCGATCGCCAGGGCCATGCCCGGGACGGCGCCGAGGCCGAGCATCCAGCGCCAGTTGTCGGCCGCCCCCTTGAGTGCCCAGTTGGCGATGTAGGCGGTCATGATGCCGCTGACGACCATCAGCTGGTTGAACGATGTGACGCCCCCCCGGATGCGCTTGGGTGCGAGCTCGGAGATATACATGGGTGCCACGAAGGAGGCCGTCCCGACGGCCATCCCCAGGACGAAGCGAAAGCCGATCAGCTCGCCCGAGCCCTGGCTGACGGCTGACCCGAGCGCCCCGACGACGTAGACGCACCCCGCGATGATCTTGGTGCGCCGGCGCGAGAGGGCATCGGCGGCGTAGCCGGCCAGCACGGCACCGACGACCGCACCGATCAACAGCGAGCCGACATAGGCCTGTTCGTTGAATTCACCGCCGCCCAGTTCCTTGGCCACAAAGGGCAGCGCGCCCGATATGACTCCGGTGTCATAGCCGAACAGGAAGCCGCCGAGGGCCGCGATGAAGGCAAGTCGCAGAACGAATCGGTTACGGCCGCTGAGCGCCTCGCGCAGGAAATCCATGCACCTGCTCTACCCTGCTGGGGGGCTCAAACCACGCCGGTGGGCTGCCGCTGTGCCGGCGCGCCCTCAGGCGCCCGCCGGCACCTGGCCGAGCTTGATCCTGTTTCCTTCGGGGTCGGTGACGGTGGAGGTACGGACGCCGTTGCTCATCTGCTCGATCGGGCTGCCCTGCAGGCCTCCGGAGGCCAGTTCTCCGAGCACGCCGTCGAGATCCTCCACGAGCAGCGTCTGCAGGGCCGCGCCCGCCGGGCGGGGGTCCTCATAGATGTAGATCCATCCGCTTCCCGTCAACTGCCAGGCGGCCTCCTCGGGGTTCGGGATGAGATCCGGGGGGCGGCCCATAAGTTGTTCATAGAAAGGCAGCGCGGCGTCGCGGTCGGCGACGGCCACGCCCGCGAAGAGGTTGGTGACAGCTGTGATTGACACTGGTCGATGGCGGGGGCAGGATTCGAACCTGCGAAGGCAGAGCCAACGCGTTTACAGCGCGTCCCCTTTGACCGCTCGGGAACCCCGCCGGGGGCTCGCGCAGTTTAGAACCTGAGGCGCCGAATAGCGCGCCTGCTCAAGACGCCTCGCGCAGCTGTTGGGCTTCGGGCAGCGTTTGGAGCTTTTTCAGGGTCCGGTTCTCGATCTGGCGCACGCGCTCGCGTGTGATGTTGAAAGCGCGCCCGACTTCCTCGAGCGTTCTCGAGCGCCCGCCCACGATGCCGTAGCGCATCTCGATGACCTCGCGCTCGCGTCGTGGCAGGCACTGCAGCACACGCATGACGTTCTCGCGTCTCAGGGCCTCTGACGCGATCTCGAACGGCGACGCCGCGGAGACATCCTCGACGAAATCGGCCAGCGCTGAGTCGTCCTCCTCTCCCACCGGCTTCTCCAGCGAGATCGGCTGCTGGGTGATCCGCATGACATCGCGGACCTCACGGACGGTGCACTCGAGCTCATCGGCCAGCTCGGCCGGGCTCGGCTCGCGTCCGAGCTGCTGAATCAGCCGTCGTTCGGCGTGGACCAGCTTGTTGAGGCGCTCGACCATGTGCACGGGGATCCTGATCGTGCGGCCCTTGTCGGCGAGCGAGCGGGTGACGGCCTGGCGGATCCACCAGGTCGCATAGGTGGAGAACTTGTAGCCGCGCCGGTAATCGAACTTCTCGACTGCCCGGATCAGGCCCAGTGAGCCCTCCTGGATCAGGTCGAGCAGCGTCAGTCCCCGCCCCACGTAGCCCTTCGCGATCGATACGACCAGGCGCAGGTTGGCCTCGACCATGTGCTGCTTGGCGGCCATGTCGCCGCGCTCGATCCGCTTGGCCAGCGCGACCTCCTCCGCCGCCGTCAGCAGCGGCACGCGGCCGATGGCCCTGAGATAGAGGCGCAGTGAGTCAAGGCTCGGCTCGACCGTCAGGTCGACCTCCGGCCGTTTGAGTTCCTCCAGGCGTGCCTGCAGGCCGGGCTCGGCCTCATCCTCACCATCCGGATCCTCGGTCTCGCCCTCGAGGCTCTCCTCGTCCTCAAGACCGGCCGCCGCGCTCTGCGGCTCGACGGCGATCTCACGGGCCCCCAGCTCCGGAGCCGCCTCGCCGGCCTCGATCAGCTCGATGCCGTGCTCCTCCAGATGGCTGTAGAGATCCTGCGTCTGCTGTGTGGAGAGGTCCAGCTCCTCCAGCACGGCGGACAGTGCGTCGACGGCCAGGAAGCCCTTCTCCTGGCCCTCGGCGATCACTCCCTGTAGCTCCTCAATCTCCACCACGGGTGGCTCCGTGGCTACCAGCAAACCATCGACTTCTTGGCTCATTCCCACTCCCCAAGGACCTCTCCGAATCCTTGCCGGTGCGGTGACCGCACCGACCTCCCCTGACCTACGCTAAGCCTCCTGTGCGTTGCGCTCTCATCAGCAGCAATTCGTTGTGTCCCAACTCCCTGAAGTTCCGGCACCGCTCACCCCCCTGGCAAACGCGATCCGCTGAACTAAGTGCGGAGTGATACCAGAATCGACGGTGGAAATGATCGCCCCCTGGGTCGCCCGCGCATGCCCTCGCCATCACGCTAGGCTGAACCGCGGTGCAGGCGTCAACGGCGACCACCATCCTGTCTCCGGCGCTCGGCTCGGGCGACGACGTGCAGGCGCGTCCTCCCGGCGTTCCCGTGGGTCTCTCGCGCGTCGGTGTGACGGGCGTGGAGAAGGTCGTCCGGATCGGCGACGAGCTGTTCTTCGCACGGCTCGATTGCTTCGTCGATCTCTCCCGCCATCAGAAGGGCGCACACATGTCGCGCTTCGAGGAGGTCATCAACGAGGCCATCGGGCAGGTCGTCCTCGGCGAGGCCCCCTTCCGCGCCGAGACTCTGGCCCAGCACGTCGCCGAGCTGGTCCGTGAGCGCCAGGGCGCGGCTCGCGCCGAGGTGACGATCGCGGCTCGCTACCCCGAGCACAAGCCGGCGCCCGTCTCAGGCATCCAGACCCAGGAGATCTACACGCTGTTGGGTAGAGCCGTCGCCTACGAGCACGGCACCCGGCGCATCGTGGGCGTCTCGGCGACCGGCATGACCGCCTGCCCGTGCGCACAGGAACTCGTTGCGGCCCGAGCCCGCGAGCGCCTGGCGCTCGAGGATTTCTCCGACGAGCAGATCGAGCGGATCCTGAAGAGCGTGCCGGTCGCCACACACAACCAGCGCGGCCTGGCGACGCTTCAGCTTGGCTGTCTGGAGGGATGCGTGACGGAGATCGACGCCCGCGTCCTGTTGGAGATCGCCGAGAGCGCGATGTCCTCGGAGATCTATGAGCTGATGAAGCGCAGCGACGAGGTCGAGGTCGTCGAAAAGGCCCATCGCCGCCCGCGCTTCGTCGAGGACTGCGTACGCGAGATGATCCGCGGGGTGGTGGAGCGCTTCGGCGGGCTGGAGGGAGCCAGCTTCGTGTCGGCCCGACAGGAGAACCTCGAGACGATTCATCAGCACAACGTCGTCGCCGAGCGCCACGGCCTGCTGGCCGAGATGCGCAGCGAGATCGAGTCAGGCGCTCCGGCCGAGCGTCAGACCAGCCTGGAGTCGTGGCTGGACGGCGGGCTCGGCGCTCAGCCGCCGGCCTGAGCTTCGCCCTTGGCCATCAGCCGGCGCACGCCGAAGAAGTAGTCCAGGCCGGACAGGACAGTCACGGCGACGGTCAGGTAGAGCAGCCCTGCGAGCCACAGCGGTTTGTCGTGGACCGCGATCACCGCCAGGATCGTGGCGATCTGCAGGCATGTCTTGACCTTGCCGAACATGCTGGCCGAGATGACCACGCCGGCCTGGGTGGCACCGAGGCGCAGCACCGTCACGGCCAGCTCCCGGGTGATGATGACCATTGCCACCCACGCTTCAAGGCGATCCAGCGACACCAGCGAGATCAGCGCGGCAACGACCAGCAGCTTGTCCGCCAGGGGGTCCATGAGCTTGCCGAAGGTGGTGACCGAGTCGCGCGCCCGCGCCAGGTAGCCGTCGACGAAGTCCGTCAGTGAGGCCAGTGCGAAGACGACGGCCGCCAGTACGTCGCCGGCCGGCGTGTTTCCGAGCAGCGCGACGACCAGTACCGGCACCAGCATGATCCGCAGGACGGTCAGCAGATTCGGCAGGTTCACGGGGAACATTCCAGCCGACATTAGTGGCTCCGCCGGTGCTCTGCCGAGCTTGACCGGGCGCGAATAACGGAGGCTGCCTCCGCTTTGCTATACCCGGTGCCGCCAGCCAGAACCCCGACAGGAAGGACACCCGATGAAGAAACGCACGCTCGGCGACGGAGGACCCGAGGTCTCGGCCATCGGGCTGGGTTGCATGGGGATGTCGGCCTTCTACGGCACGACCGATGAAGCGGAGGCCAAGCGCACGATTCTCCGCGCGCTGGAGCTCGGCTGCGGGTTCCTGGACACCTCGGACATGTATGGCCCACACACCAACGAGCGTCTGGTGGGAGCCGCCATCGCCGGCCGCCGCGACGAGGTCTTCCTGGCGAGCAAGTTCGGCATCAAGCTGGAGTTCGTCGACGGGAAACCGCATCGCTCTGTTGACGGCAGCGCGGCCTACGTGCACAGCGCCTGCGCCGGATCGCTGGAGCGCCTGGGCGTCGAGCACATTGATCTCTACTACCAGCACCGCGTCGATCCCGAGACGCCGATCGAGGAGACCGTTGGAGCGATGGCGGAACTGGTCCAGCAGGGCAAGGTTCGCTATCTGGGCCTCTCGGAGGCAAGCGCCGAGACCATACGCCGGGCCCACGCGGTGCATCCGATCACGGCCGTGCAGACGGAGTACTCACTGTGGACACGCGACCTCGAGCACGAGATCCTGCCGACGCTTGAAGAGCTCGGAATCGCCCTGGTGGCCTACTCGCCGCTCGGTCGTGGCTTCCTGTCCGGCCGTTTCACCTCGCCCGAGGAGCTCGACGAGGACGACTTCCGCCGTCATGGGCCTCGCTTCAGCGGCGAGAACCTGAAGCAGAACCTCAAGCTGGCGGAGGCCGTCAAGGAGCTGGCCGCCGAAAAGGACATCACCCCGGGCCAGCTCGCACTCGCATGGGTGTTGGGCCGCGGCGAGCACATCGTCCCGATTCCCGGCACCAAGCGGGTCAGCTACCTGGAGGAGAATCTCGCCGCCGCCGAGGTCGAGTTGAGCGCCGAGGAGGCCGAGCGGATTGCCGAGGCCATCCCGGCCGCCGCCGGGGAGCGCTACGACCCCCAGGGCATGCAGACCATCAACCTGTGAACTCGAAAGCGGGGCGAGGATGAGCGAGGAGCGCCATCTCGACTGGGAGGGCGCCTTCAATGTGCGCGACCTCGGCGGACTGCCCGCCGCCGGGGGGCGCCGCACGGCACGCGGAGCGCTTGTGCGAGCCGACTCGCTCAACCGCCTCAGCGCCGAGGGCTGGCAGGCGCTGCTCGATCACGGCGTGCGGACGGTCGTCGATCTGCGCAACGCCGAGGAGCGAAGTGCTGATGTTGCCGGCCGCCCGCCCGCGATCGCGACGATCGAGCTGCCGCTCGACGGTACCGAGGACCGGAGCCTCTGGAAGGGCATCGAACAGACCCCGGGGTTCGGCACGCCGCTCTACTACCGCGCGCATCTGACACGCAAACCACACCTGTCGGCGGCCGTGCTGGCGGCGATCGCCCGCGCCGGGCCGGGTGGGGTGGCCTTTCACTGCGTAGTCGGCCGTGACCGCTCGGGCCAGATCGCGATGCTCGCGCTGGCTCTGGCGGGGGTCGCCCCCGAGGTCATCGCAGCCGACTACGAACTGAGCCACGAACGGCTGACGGGCCTGTTCGCAGCGCTCGGCGAGGAGGACCAGGGGCCGAAGCTGGTGGCCCACCTGGCCGCGCGGGGCACAAGCGCCGCCGAGGTGATCGAGACGACGCTCGCCTCGCTCGACGTAGAGGCCCTGATGCTCGCCGGCGGCTTGGCCGCCGAGGACCTGGTCGCACTGCGCCGGCGCCTGCTCGAGCCTCAGTAGCCGACTGAGTAGAAACTGATGTGGCGGCAGCCCTCGAGGTGCCAATGGGGCAGCGCATGGTGGCTCGTGAAGACGACGATCTGCGGGTTTTCGCAATGGATGACGCCGCCGTCCTCGTGGGCGTGGACGACGGTCTGCGGGTTGGTACCGGTGAAGACGTAGTTGACCGTGTCGTTGGCGTAGATGAAGTTCTTGCCGTCGCCCGCGTGGATGATGGCCGTCTGGCGCGAGGGCCAGCCGCTGGGGTGATAGTCGCCCCAGATGACGTCGCCGGCGTCCGCGCCGTAGATCGTGTCGTTGCCGTATCCGCCCAGCAGATAGTTGTGGACGCCGGGGCGAGCGCGCAGGACGTGTTCAAGACCCCCGGGGCCCTTGTCCATCACGAGATGCTGGTCCGGCGGCCAACCGGCGTGGCTGGTCATGGCCGCAGCGGATGAGCACAGGCCGAGCACGAACAGCAGCGCGCACGCGCACCCTCGCAGGAGCCGGCGCCGCTGGCGGCTGGGCCAGGGACCGATGAACGATGTGGACGGGCTGATCACGACAGCTTGATACCCGAGGCAGTCGAGTTGTTGCGCACGAGCGCAGCAATTGGACGGATGTCCCGGTGCGCCGCCGCCGGTCACGACCGCTAGGGTGGAGCGATGCCTTTGATTCCCATGGTCATCGAACGCACCGCCCGCGGCGAGCGCGAGTTTGACATCTACTCCAGGCTGCTCAACGAGCGGATCATCTTCCTGGGCTCACCGATCGACGATCAGGTCGCCAACCTCGTCGTGGCCCAGCTGCTGCACCTTGAGAGCGAGGATCCCGAAAAGGACATCTCGATCTACATCAACTCTCCGGGCGGCAGCATTTACTCCGGCCTCGCCATCTACGACACGATGCAGTTCGTCAAGCCGGACATCGCCACGATGTGCGTCGGTATCGCCATGTCGATGGGTTCGCTGCTGCTGGCCGCCGGCGCCAAAGGCAAGCGCGCGGCACTACCCAATTCACGCGTGCTGATCCACCAGCCGTCGGCGGGCTTCGAAGGCCAGTCCACCGACATCGAGATCCACGCGCGCGAGATCCTGAAAATACGCGAGCGGATCGACGAGATCTACGCCGAGCACACGGGCCGCCCGAAGGAAGAAGTCCGGCACGACATGGAGCGCGACCGCTTTTTCAAGGCGGACGAGGCGCTCGAGTACGGGCTAATCGACCGGGTGCTCGAGAGCCACTGATCGGCCGCGGCCGATGGCGGGACTGAGCCGGTTCGAGCGCCTGGCGCTTGCAGCCATCACGGTCCTTTCGGCACTGGCGGGGCTGGCGGACTACAGCGCCTGGGCCGCCATACCGCGCTTCGCGCTCGCCACGCTGGCGCTTGCGGGGCTGGCCTGGGTGGTCTCGTTCGCCACCGAGCAGCTGGGCGAGCGCTTCGGGCCCGGCCTGACGGGCATGCTCCAGTCGACGCTCGGAAACTTGCCGGAGCTGTTCGTCGTGATCTTCGCCCTGCAGAAGGGCGAGCTGGTCGTCGCCCAGACGGCCATCATCGGCTCGATCCTGGCCAACGCACTGCTGGTCCTCGGCCTCGTGATCGTCGTGGGCGCCAGACGGTCGGGGAAAAACCTGATGGTCTTCTCAAAGCGCCTGCCCCGCGACACGGCGACGCTGCTCCAGGTAACCGTGTTCATCATCGTCCTGCTGGCTCTCTCGCTGGGATCGCACGACCCAGCCAGCCATCACGTCAAGGCGATCTCGACGGTCGGGGCCGCCTGCCTGTTGATCGTCTACCTGGCCTGGGTCGTTCCCTACCTGCGCTCTGACGAGGCCCCCGGCGCCGACGCGGACAGCGCGGGTGCGCAAGCGGGCGAGCGCCCTGCCGGTCCTCGGCTGGCGCTCGGGCCAACGCTCGCTCTGCTCATCACCGCGGGGGCCGCATCGGCCTTCGTCTCGGACTGGTTCGTCAACGGCCTCGAGCCGGCCATCCTCCAGCTCCACATCTCCCAGGCGTTCGCGGGCCTCGTCATCGTGGCGATCGCCGGCAATGCGGTCGAGAACACGGCCGGCCTCGTCCTGGCCTTCAAGGGCCGCTCGGATCTGGCCATCTCGGTGGTCAAAAACTCCGTGGCCCAGATCGCCGCCTTCCTGTTCCCTGTTCTGGTGCTCGTGTCCTTCGCTCTCAAGACGCCGCTGACCTTCGCCCTCTCGCCCGTCTACACGGGCGCCCTCGGACTGACGGCTCTCGCCCTCTGGCAGGTCACCGGAGACGGCGAGGCGGCCGAGTTCGAGGGCTGGGCGTTGGTCGCCCTCTACGTCATCCTGGGAACGCTGACGCTCTACGAGTAGTCAGGGCGCTCAACCTTTGACCAGGCCGCTGAGGATCGCCCCGGCGACACCCCCGGCGGCGGCTGACTGGGCATTGGAAGAGTCGAGCCCCTCGATGGGCGCGATGAAGAGCGTCTGGATAGCCAGGCGCCCGGGGCCCGTGAAACGGTTCCAGGTCAGCTTGCCGCCGCCGCCGAAGATCCCCGTCTTGAGGCCCATGGTGATCGCCTCGAGCTTGACGGAGGGATCCTTGTAGAGCCAGGCGCCCGCCTCGACGTCCAGCTGCTCGCCATCCTGCAGCTGGACGACAAAGACATTCCCGTGGCCATGGAGCCAGACGAGTGCGTCGCCGTCGGTGGCCCGGAACTTGTCCATGAAGAAGCCCGAGCCGCCCAGCAGCATGTTCTGTACGCCCTTGATCCGTTCGAAGCTGTAATCGAGGTTGTCGGTGGCGGCCACGAACTGGTGCTCGCGGACGTCCAGGCCCTCGCCCTGTTTGAGGTGCAGCGGCACGCACTGCCCGGGTGAGTCGCGCGAGAAGGCGATCCGCCCCGAGCCGGACGTGCGGGTGACGAAGAACTCGAGCCCGGCGATCTTGCGCTTGATGGCGCCGGGCAGTTTCTTCAGCTCGATGTTCAGCTGCGTTTCCTTCCACAGCAGGACGTGATGCTCGAACATGACCGCCTGATTGGCGATCTCGATCTGCAACTCGGGGACCAGTTCGCCTCGGATGTGGTAGGTCACCCCGGCAAAGGTCTCGTCGTGAACGACCGGGGGAATCGGCTCTGGCAGGTGCATGCTGGTGGCTCCTTGCGCGGCGGCCGGTGGGCCGGCCCGCGATTGTCGGGGATGCTCGCCGGAAGGCTTTCCCGTCGAGCTTGGCGCCTCGGGCGGACGTTCTGCGGGCCCCCGCCGGTGGGCCGTAGCTCCGCAGGGCTGACAAGCGCGCTAGACTGGCCAGACCTCGCACTTGGGCGGGGTTTTTCTTCGCCCAAGGCCGTCCACAACTACGCAGGGATTTTCGATCATGGCCCGCGGAGACGTACGCATCGCTATCACCCTCGCCTGCGAGGAGTGCAAGCATCGCAATTACCAGACGAATAAGAGCAAGCGCAACAACCCCGACCGGGTGAGCCTGCGCAAGTATTGCCGCTGGTGTCGCAAGCACACCAGCCATCGGGAGACCCGTTAGCGCGGGAGCGCTGCTGTGGCTCGTGACCGGAAACGCGCAAAGCAGCGCCGCGATCGCGGACGCCCCGCCGCAGTACCCCGTGGAGCCACCGGCGACGCCGGACTCACGGCGCCCGACGCGGCTGAGCAGGCGGACGGCGGCCTCGAGCGCCTGGACGTCCCCGGCGCGCTCGACCACGCGTCGGCCGACGTCGACGAGTTCGACGCCGCCATCGTCCGCGGCGCGGGCGGCGTCCCCGCAGTCGAGCAGGACGAGCTCACCGGCGAGGACTCCGAAGATCTTCTGCAGGACACCGGCGGAGGCCCTCCTGTCAGCGGCGGCAACGGCGCGGGCGGGGGTGGCGGTGGGGCCGGCGGCCCCGCGCAGCCATCAGGAGCGCCGCTGCGTGGCGGCAACCGCGCGCTCGGCTTCCTGCGCGCCAGCTGGGCCGAGCTGCAGCGGGTCCAATGGCCCGACCGCCGGCAGGTCAGTCAGGCGACGGCCGTCGTCGTCGGCTTCGTTGCCATCGCGGGCGCTTATCTGGGCTTGGCTGACTATGTCGCCAAGGAAATCGTCGAATTCATCCTCTGAGGTCCGCTGAAGAATGTTCCGTTGGTACGTCGTAAACACCTATTCCGGGCACGAGAACAAGGTCAAACACAACCTTGAGCACCGGGTCATCTCGCTGGGGCAGCAGCGGGCTGTCCGCAGTGTGGTCGTCCCGACCGAAGCCGTCTCGGAGATGAAGGAAAACCAGAAGGTGACCGTCGAGAAGCGGACCATGCCCGGCTACGTGCTGGTCAACATGGAGCTCAACGAGGACTCCTGGGGTGTCGTCAAGGGGACCCCCGGCGTGACCGGCTTCGTCGGCGCCTCGCAGGAGCCCGTGCCGCTGACCCAGCTGGAGGTCGACCGGCTGTTGCACAAGGAGGTCGCGACGGCCACACGGACACGCGCCCAGTTCTCGATCGGCGAGTCCGTCAAGGTCGTCTCGGGTCCCCTCTCGGACTTCTCCGGTGAGATCTCGGAGATCAACGAGGATGCCTCCAAGCTCAAGGTGCTGGTATCAATCTTCGGTAGGGAGACGCCGGTGGAGGTAGGCTTCGACCAGGTCAAAAAGCTCTGAGCGAGCCGATGGCCGGCGCCGGGCGGCGTCCCTGGGATGATCGCCTGCCAGCGCAGGCTTCGCTTCCTGCGTCCTTGCCCGGCTTGGCCCTCGACCCGCTCAGGCGCACCGACCGTTTTCGCAGACAGCCCTAGAACGAACGAAATAGAAAAGATTTGAAATGGCTAAGAAGGTTCTGACAACGATCAAGCTCCAGGCGAATGCCGGCCAGGCTTCGCCTGCGCCTCCGGTCGGTCCCGCGCTGGGTCAGCACGGGATCAACATCATGGAGTTCTGCAAGGCCTTCAACGCCCAGACGCAGAGCGAAACGGGGACGGTCATCCCGGTCGTCATCACCGTCTATGAGGACCGCTCTTTCACGTTCATCACCAAGACCCCGCCGGCCGCCGTGCTGATTCGCCAGGCATTGCGCATCGGCAAGGGCTCGGGTGAGCCCAACCGCGTCAAGGTCGGCACGATCACCCAGGCCCAGCTGCGCGAGATCGCCGAGCGCAAGCTGGACGACCTGAACGCCCACGACGTCGACCAGGCGGCAAAGATCATCGCCGGAACGGCTCGCTCGATGGGCGTCGAGGTGCAGGCATGAGTGTCCACGGCCGCCGTCACAAGGACGGCCTCGAGAAGGTCGACCGCGAGCACGAGTACCAGCCCCTGGAAGCGGTCTCCCTCGTTAAGAGCCTTGCCAGCGCCAAGTTCGACGAGTCCGTCGAGGTACACGTGCGGACTGGTCTGAACGTCCGTCACGCCGATGAGCAGCTGCGTGGCACGATCGCGCTGCCCAACGGTCTCGGCAAGGACGTCAAGGTGGCCGTCTTCGCTCAGGGGGACAAGGTCCGCGAGGCCGAAGCCGCCGGCGCCGACGTTGTCGGCGGCGACGATCTGGCAAAACGGATCGAGGAGGGCTTTGACGACTTCGACGTGGCCATCGCGACCCCGGACATGATGTCCGTCGTGGGGCGGCTCGGTCGCCTGCTTGGGCCGTCGGGCAAGATGCCCAACCCCAAAGTGGGGACGGTCACGATGGACGTCGGCAAAGCCGTCGAGGAGTCCAAGTCGGGCAAGATCGAGTACCGGACCGACCGCACCGCCATCGTCCACCTGGTGATCGGCAAGGCGAGCTTCGACGAGCGCCGGCTGCTGGAGAACTATGCGGCCGTCATCGAAGAGCTGATCCGGGCCAAGCCGTCGGCTGCCAAAGGCCGCTATCTCCGCTCGATCACCGTCACATCAACGATGGGCCCCGGGGTCAAGGTCGACCCCAGCCGAACCAAAGAAATCCTCGAGGAGGCGCCAGCGGCGACCGTCGCCGCCTGAGCCGCCTCCCGACAGGCCACCAGAGACCCCCGGCGGCTGACGCTTAAGACCGGGACAGGAGCCCCGCATGAATCGCGACCAGAAGGCCGCGGCGATCGCAGAGATCGCCACCCACATAGACGAGTCCGAGGCGATCTTCGCCGTCGACTACCGAGGCATCACAGTCGCCCAGGTGGCCGAGCTGCGCACCAAGCTCCGCGAAGCCGACGCGACCTTCAAGGTCGTCAAGAACTCGCTGACCGAGCGGGCGGCAGACCAGGTCGGGGCTGAGCCGCTCAAGGAATACCTGAGCGGCCCAACGGCGCTGACGTTCGTCCGGGGCGACGTCGCCCTGGCCGCCAAAGCCGTCGCTGATTACGCCCGCGCGACCCAGCTGCTGCCGTTCAAGGGTGGCATGATGGGCGGCGCGGAGATCGATGTCGAGCAGATCCGCTCGCTCTCGCGCCTCCCTTCGCGCGAAGTCCTCTACGGTCAGCTCGTCGGCGTCGTTGCCTCCCCCGTCAGCGGGCTGGTGCGGACGCTCAACGCACTGGTGGGCGGTCTGGCGGTTGCGCTGGGCCAGGTCAACCAGAAGAAGGAGTCGGGCGAGATCCCGGCCGGTGAGGCACCTGCTGCGGCTGAGCCCGCGGCCGAGGAGCCCGCCGCCGAGGAGACTGCCGCCGAGGTGGCAGACAAGACAGAGCAGACAGCGGCGCCTGAGGCCGAAGCCGAGGCACCCGCGCAGGACCAGACTGAGCCGGAGCAAGCGGCGCAAGAAGACGACAAACAGGCGGACGTCTCGGCCGAGACCGAGGACGCCGAGACGAATCCCACCAAGGAGGACTGAACACCATGGCAACCAGCACACAGGATTGGATCGAGGAGCTCAAGGGCATCTCCGTGCTCGAGCTCGCCGAGCGCATCAAGGCGCTCGAGGAGGAGTTCGGCGTATCAGCCGCGGCCGTCGCGGCCCCGGTCGCGGCACCCGCGGGCGGCGGCGCCGACGCCGGCGCCGAGGAAGAAGCCTCGAGCACGGTCGACGTGATCCTGGCCGGCGCCGGCGACAAGAAGATCCAGGTCATCAAGGTCGTCCGCGCGGCGACCGGTCTCGGCCTCAAAGAGGCCAAGGCGCTCGTCGACGAGGCCCCCAAGCCCGTCAAGGAGGGCGTCGACCGCGAGGAGGCCGACAAGCTCAAGCAGGAACTGGAGGAGGCAGGAGCTTCGGTCGAGCTCAAGTAGCTCGCCACCAGTATGCGAGCGCCGGCAGTTCCGGCCCGATGTGAAACCGGTAGTGATGCGGCCCGCCCTCGGCGGGCCGCCTTCGCCCAGCGGCCGCGGCCGCTGGGAGCCGTTGAGGCTCTGGCCTCGTTTGGGAGGCGCTTGCGAACGCGAGCTCAGGTGAGGGACTGATCGTCTGATCCGGGCCGCGCCGCGAGCTGCTGCTCGCGCAGGCGGATGGCCTCGTGGCGAGCGGCCATGGAGCGCCTGAAGGCGTCATAGGGGCGCTCAGGGGACCCGTCCCTGCCGGGGGCTTGCGTGGTCGTGGCCCCGGCGAGGGCCTGCCCGGCCTCCTCGAGCGCGATGGCGACCTTGGCCTTGGCGGCCCGCTTGGCCTCCTCGCGAAGCGCCACTGCCTGGGCCTTGGCGGCGCGCTTGACCTGGTCCTTGACATCGTCCTTGGCGCTCCGGCGCAGCTCGCGCCAGTTCGCGCGTGCCTGGCGCAGAGCATCCATGACCTGTTGGCGAGTCTCGTCGGCCGCGATGGCGGCATCGCGAATCTGCCTGCGGCTGCGAGTGCCCAGTGCCAGCAGACTGAACGACCACAGGCCGGCGTCCAGCAGTCGGGCGGCCCGCTCGAGGTCGGTCGCAACGGCATCGGCGAGGGTTGTCCCACGCAGTCCCGCTTCGAAGTGGCGGATGCGTGACAGGAAGGCGAGCTCGATCAGCCCAACGATGGCGCGCGCGGCAATCATCGGCTCGGGATCGCCTGGATCGAGCTCGGCCTGGCCCGCGAGCTCGGAGGTGACGAGGGCTACGAGACGATCCTGGTGCTCGAGCCATGCGGCCCGCAGAGCGGGCGTCGTCGCCACCATCTCGGCGAACAGCGGCAACATCATGTGTGACTCCTCGGGCAGCTCTTCGAGGCTGCGGCTCTGCTCGGCCAGCTCGCGCAGGATGACCCCCGTGGGCGACTCGCCCGGGTCACGGGCGCGCAGCGCCACCGCGAGGCGCTCGGTTCCCTCGTCGGTCTGGTCGAAGACCAGCGACTCCTTGGTGGGGAAGTAGTTGTAGACGGTCTTCTCCGAGACCCCCACGATCTCGGCAATCTGGGCGACCGTCACACGCTCGAAGCCGCGCACGATGAAGAGCGTTGTGGCGACATCAGAGATCTGTTGGCGGGTGATTCGCTTCTTTCGCTCGCGCAATCCCTCATGTGGTCGGCGCCGGCGCGTCGCCCGCTCCTGAATGGTGCGTCCTCGGGCGTAGGCCGCAGCCATCGCCGGCCCAAGCTCTGCCGTCAACAGGCTGTTGATCCGGTCCGTTCCGGGTAGGCCGTCGAAGCCGTCGCTCTCTCCGGATCCCTCAAGCAGCTCAAGCTCGTCAAGTGACACACACCGAGCTTACCCGAGTAGATACAGTTGCAGAAAAGTTTCTGTTAGTGTAAGTTTCATCCCATGAGTCATTCCAGCCCACCCGCAATCGAAGCCCAGGGCCTGACCAAGCGCTTCGGCGACTTCACGGCCGTGGACGCACTTGATCTGAATGTCGCCACGGGTACTGTCGTCTCGCTGCTCGGCCCCAACGGGGCGGGCAAGACGACGATGGTCCGGATGCTGGCGACGCTCCTCCGGCCCGATGCCGGCAGCGCACGTATTGCCGGGCACGACATCGTCTCGGAAGCTGACCGTGTGCGCCGGGTGATCTCGCTGACGGGCCAGTTCGCCGCACTGGACAAGAACCTGACGGCAGTCGAGAACCTCGTCCTGATGGCACGTCTGCGCGGCCATGGCCGCGCCGCCACCCGCACCCTGGTCCCGCAGCTGGTGGAGCGCTTCGACATCGGCGAGTTCCGCGACCGGCTCGTCAAGAACCTCTCGGGCGGCCAGCGCCGGCGCGTGGACCTGGCGGCCGGCCTGATTGACAAGCCCCAGCTGCTCGTGCTGGACGAGCCGACCACGGGCCTCGACCCGCGTAGCCGCCAGGTCGTCTGGGCGACCATCTCCGAGCTGGTCGGCGAAGGTGTGACGCTGTTGCTGACGACCCAGTACCTGGACGAGGCCGACGCATTGGCCGACCGCGTCGTGCTGATCGACCGCGGACGTGAGATCGCCGCCGGGACTCCGGCGCAGCTGAAGGCTCAGGTGGGCGAGCAGCGGATCGACATCGTGGCCGCCGACAGCACCGGCCTGGATCAGCTCGCCGAGCTGCTCGAACGGAGCTTCGAGATATCGGTCTCGCGCGAGCAGCGGACAATCTCGATCCCCGCCCCGGGCGAAGCGGCCGACCTGGCCCGGGTCTCGAGCGCCGTGCGCGACAGCGCCATCGCGGTCGATGAGCTGGCCCTACGGCGCCCGACGCTCGACGATGCCTTCCTGGCGCTGACGGGCCATGACGCAGGTGGGGGAGACGCAGCCGAGGGACAGCCGGAGGAGCTGGCCGCATGAGTGCCTCCGCCATCACGGCCCACCAGACGCCGCCGGCCGCCGCGACCCCGGGTCGCTACCTGCGCGACACGCTGCTGCTGACCGGTCGCAGCCTGCGGGCGATCCCGCGCGTGCCCGAGCGGCTGCTCGATGTGACGATTCAGCCGATCGTCTTCATCCTGCTCTTCCTCTACGTGTTCGGCTCCGCGATCCACGTGACCGGTATCAGCTACAAGGATTACCTGTTCCCGGGGATCATCGGCCAGTCGCTTGCCTTCGGGATCATCGGCGCGGGGGTTGCGACCTCCAACGACATGAGCGAGGGCGTCATCGACCGCTTCCGTTCGATGCCCATCGGTCGTCTGTCGATCATCACCGGACAGGTCATGGGCCAGTTCTGCGAGGCCGCCCTGGGGATGGTCATCGTGGTGGGCTTCGGCCTGATCCTGGGCTGGGATCCCCAGCTGAGCGCTCTGCACGCACTCGAGCTGCTGGGGCTGATGGTGCTCGGAATGTTCGCCTTCACCTGGGCGGGTGTCCTGGCCGGCATGCTGGTGCGCTCGCCCGACGCGATGCAGGGGATCGGGTTCATCGTCATCTTTCCGCTCAGCTTCATGGCGGGGACCTTTGTCCCGATCGCCGGCATGGACGCCGTCCCTCGGGCGATTGCCGAGTGGGACCCGATTGCTGCGCTGGTGGCCAGTGTCCGCGGCCTGACCCAGGGTGTGCACACGACGGGCTCCTGGCAGCTGGAACACCCCGAGCTGGCCATGATGCTGTGGTGCCTTTTGATCCTGGCGGTGGCGATGCCGCTGGCGGTGCGGCGCTTCAACCGCACCCTGGCCGCCTGAGCGCGGGCCCTCCTGTAGAACACGGTGATGCTCGCCAACCGCTCGGCGCCCCCCTCCGCGGTGACGCCGGAACTCGTCTACGAGGATGTCGAGCGGGCCGTGGGGTGGCTCTGCAAGGCATTCGGTCTGACGATCCGCTGGTCGGCCGGCGGGCACCGTGCCCAGCTGCGCGCCGGCGACGGTGTGATCGTCGTGCGTGACCGGCCGCCCGACGTCGAGGAGGGGGCGCCGGTGCCGGGCGCCAACTCGGCTGTGCTTGTGCGGGTCGGAGACCTCGCTGCAGTCCACGACCGCGCCCTCGGCCACGGTGCCCGGCTCGTGCGTGAGCCGGCCGATCACCCCTACGGCGAGCGCCAGTGCACCTTCGAGGATCTTGGCGGACATCGCTGGACGTTCAGCCAGACCGTCGCCGATGTGGCCCCCGAGGAGTGGGGCGGCGCCACGGCCGAGCCCTCCTAGCCGATCGGGCGGGGGTTTCCCTGCCCGGCCGGTTCGCCGTCCAGTCCTGGAAGGCTGGGTGTCTTTATCCAGGCTTCACAACTTCGCCCATTTTCCGGTAGAGTGCCCGTCGCTGGTCAATAGTCGCAGCCGTCCGCGAAGCACGACACCGCGCCACATACGCGGATGTCAGGGACGGGGTCCGTGAGCACTGGCGGCCCTTACGGGCGTCGATGGCCTGTGCTATCTTGACTGGTCGCGCCTCGGCGCCTCTCCTCTGCCCGTGTATCGCCCTCCGAAGGAGTCACTTCTTGGCTGCTGCAGCTGCTCTCCGGACGCGCCGGACCTTCGCGCGTCTGAACAAGTCCGTTGACGTACCGAACCTGATCGACATCCAGCGCCGCTCCTTCGAGTGGCTCACAGATCCCGCCACCGGCGGTCTGCGCGAGACGATCGACGACATCTCGCCGATCGAGGATTACACCGGAAACCTCGCCGTCCAGTTCGGGGAGTTCACCTTCGACGAGCCGGTCGCCTCACTCGACCAGTGCCGCGAGAAGGATCTGACCTACGCGCGGCCGCTGACGGTCACGGTCGCCTTCATCAACCGCGAGACCGGAGAGATCCGCGAGCAGTCCGTCTTCATGGGTGACTTCCCGTGGATGACCGAGCGCGGCACCTTCGTGATCAACGGCACCGAGCGCGTCGTGGTGACGCAGCTGGTCCGTTCGCCGGGCGCCTACCTGATGGAGCCCAAGGACCGCGAGAAGCAGGTCTTCATCGCGAACCTGATGCCGGCCCGAGGGTCCTGGCTCGAGCTCGAGATCGACAAGAAGGGCAAGGTCTTCGTCCGCATCGATCGCAAGCGAAAGCTTCCCGTGACAGTGCTGCTGCGCGCGATGGGCTACGCCAGCGATGAGGAGATCCTGCGCCTGTTCGAGAACTCGCTCTACATCCGCAACACGATCGACTCCGACACCGAGGTCACACGCACAGAAGAGGGTGCCCTGATCGAGCTGTTCAAGAAGCAGCGCCCCGGTGAGCCGCCGAGCGTCGACAATGCCAAGGCGCTGCTCAACCAGCTGTTCTTCGACCCCAAGCGCTACGACCTGACGCGGGTCGGCCGCTACAAGCTCAACTCCCGTCTGGGTCTGGAAGTCGACATCGACACCCGCACCCTGACGCACGACGACATCCTGGCGCTGGTGCGCGAGCTGGTCTCGCTGCCCAAGCGCCTCGGCCTGCCCGAGGACGGCGAGGTCGAGATCAAGGACTACGCGGCCGAGGCGATGAGCATGCCGCGCGAGCCCGTCGCCGAGCACCTCGACGAGTACGAGCACTTCGGCAACCGCCGCCTGCGCACCGTCGGCGAGCTGATCCAGGAGGCCTTCCGGATCGGTCTCTACCGGATGGAGCGGGTGGTCCGCGAGCGCCTGACGACCGAGGACGCCGACACGATCACGCCGCAGACGATCATCAACATCCGCCCGGTCGTGGCGGCGCTGAAGGAGTTCTTCGGCTCCTCGCAGCTGTCGCAGTTCATGGACCAGACCAATTCGCTTTCGGGCCTGACGCACCGGCGTCGCCTGTCTGCGCTTGGCGCCGGCGGACTGACGCGTGAGCGCGCTCCGATCGAGGTTCGCGACGTGCACCCCACCCACTACGGCCGGATGTGTCCGATCGAGACACCCGAGGGTCCGAACATCGGGCTGATCGGCTCGCTGTCCTCGTTCGCGGAGGTCTCGGAGTACGGCTTCGTGACGACGCCCTACCGGGTCGTCACGGATGGCGTGGTGACCGAGGAGGTCCGCCACCTCGACGCGACGCAGGAAGAGGAGCTGCTGATCGCCCAGGCCAACACCCCGGTGGACGCCAAGACGGGCAAGCTCAAGGGGACCGAGATCCTCTGCCGCACGCAGGCCGGGCAGTACGTGACGGTGGGCCCGAAAGACGTCGATCTGGTCGATGTCTCGCCCGAGCAGATCTGGTCGGTGGCCACGGCCATGATCCCGTTCCTCGAGCACGACGACGCCAACCGCGCCCTGATGGGCTCCAACATGCAGCGCCAGGCGGTGCCGCTGTTGAAGTCCGACGCGCCGCTGGTCGGCACGGGGATGGAGCGCCGTGCGGCCCTCGACACCGGGGACGTGCTCCTGGCCCGCGAGGCCGGGACGATCGACTTCGTCGACGCTGACCAGATCGCGATCCTCGGCGCCGACGGCAAGAAGGACGAGTACGAGTTGCAGAAGTACATGCGCTCCAACCAGGGCACCCTGATCCACCAGAAGCCGCTGGTCAACACCGGCCAGAAAGTCAAAGCCGGCGATGTCCTGGCCGACGGGTCCTCGACCGACAAGGGCGAAATGGCCCTCGGCAAGAACCTGATGGTGGCCTTCATGTCCTGGGAGGGCTACAACTTCGAGGACGCCATCATCCTGTCCAAGCGCCTGGTCCAGGATGACGAGCTGACCTCGATCCACATCGAGGAGTACGAGATCGACGCCCGCACGACCAAGCTGGGCGAGGAGGAGATCACGCGCGACATCCCCAACCGCTCGGAGGAGTCGCTGCGCAACCTCGACGACCGCGGCATCGTCCGCGTCGGCGCCGAGGTGATCTCGGGCGATCTGCTGGTGGGCAAGGTCACGCCGAAGGGCGAGACCGAGCTGACCGCCGAGGAGAAGCTGATCCGCGCGATCTTCAAGGAGAAGGCGCGCGAGGTCCGCGACACCTCGCTCAAGGTCCCCCACGGTGAGGGCGGCGTGGTGATCGACGTCAAGACCTTCAGCCGTGACGCCGGCGATGACCTGCCGCCAGGGGTCAATGACCTGGTGCGGGTATTCGTAGCCAAGAAGCGCAAGATCTCCGAGGGGGACAAGCTCGCGGGCCGCCACGGCAACAAGGGTGTCATCTCCAAGATCGTCGACCAGCAGGACATGCCGTTCCTCGAGGACGGGACGCCGGTTGACGTGATCCTCAACCCGCTGGGCGTGCCGTCGCGCATGAACGTCGGGCAGATCCTGGAGACCCACCTCGGCTGGGCCGCCGCGCAGGGCTGGTATGACGACGGCACCGAGGCCTACAAGGAAGCCGATGCGGCCAGCGGCAAGCGCCGCGTCTACGTCTCGACGCCCGTCTTCGACGGCGCGACGGTCGAAGATGTGGACAACGCTCTGGTCAAGTGGCAGGACGCCCACGAGGGGCGCATCAGGATGGACGTCGACAAGTCCCGCCGGGTCGGCGAGCAGGCGTCGGGCAAGATGACGCTGTTCAACGGCCGCACAGGTGAGCCGTTCGCCGAACAGGTGACGGTGGGCTACATGTACATCCTGAAGCTCCTGCACCTCGTGGACGACAAGATCCACGCCCGCTCGACGGGTCCCTACTCGCTCGTCACCCAGCAGCCGCTGGGCGGCAAGGCGCAGTTCGGCGGCCAGCGCTTCGGCGAGATGGAGGTCTGGGCGCTCGAGGCATATGGCGCCGCCTACACGCTGCAGGAGATGCTGACGATCAAGTCCGACGACACTGTCGGCCGCGTCAAGGCATACGAGGCGATCGTCAAGGGCGAGAACATCGCCGAGCCGTCGATTCCCGAGTCCTTCAAGGTGCTCCTCAAGGAGATGCAGTCGCTGGCGCTCGACGTCAACGTCGTCTCCGAGGAGGGCCAGCGGGCCGAGATGCGCGACGAGGACGATGACCTCCTGCGGGCCGCCGAGGAGCTCGGCATCGACCTGTCGGGCGTTCGCGCCGCAACAGGCGACGCCAGCGACGAGGCGCTCGAGGGCGACGGCGGCGAGTCGTCGGCCGACTCGAGCGAGGATGCCGAGGAGGACGAGGTCGCCGAGGAGGAGCTGATCGCCGAGGAGGTCCCCGAGGTCGACCTGGAGAGCCTCGTGACCGAGGAGGCCGCCGAGTAGTGCGGAGCGCAGCGCCCCGCGAGCAGTTCCCGCCGAGTAACGGGTTTCACACCATCAGCCAGAAGGGCACCCCCAGTGATTGACATAAATAACTTTGATGCGATTGAGATCAGCCTCGCCAGCTCCAAGCAGATCCGTAGCTGGAGCTCGGGCGAGGTGACCAAGCCGGAGACGATCAACTACCGGACGCTCAAGCCGGAGAAGGACGGATTGTTCTGCGAGCGCATCTTCGGTCCGACGAAGGATTGGGAGTGCTACTGCGGCAAGTACAAGCGCGTCCGCTACAAGGGCATCGTGTGCGAGCGCTGCGGCGTCGAGGTGACGCGCTCGAAGGTCCGCCGTGAGCGGATGGGGCACGTCGATTTGGCGGCTCCCGTCAGCCACATCTGGTTCTTCAAGGGTGTTCCCAGCCGCATCGGCTACCTGCTTGACATGGCGCCGAAGGAACTCGAGAAGGTCCTCTACTTCGCCGCCTCGATCGTCACCTGGGTTGACGAGGAGGCCCGCGCCAAGGACTTGGATTCGCTCGAGAAAGAGGTCAACAAGGTTCTCGACTCCTACGCCGCCGAGCGCGAGGAGCGGGTACTGGAGCTGCGCGAGTCGCTCAAGCGCCGCGAGAAGTACCTCCAGGGCGGCAAACAGACCAACTTCAACGACGAAGACCACCTGTGGGCTGACTCGCTGGACGTCAACCTGGCGAAAATCTCCGACGAGGAGCGCGACAAGCTGGTCAAGGAGCTGACCAAGGCCTTCGAGGCCGACATCTCCGACACCGAAGCCTACATCGAGGATGCGGCCGAGCGGATGCGCAACGTCTGGGAGCTCTTCAAGACGATGGAGCCCAAGCAGATCGAGCACGACGAGACCACATTCCGCGAGCTCAAGGAGCGCTTCGGCTCTCCCTATGGCTTCGGTGAGTACTTCCGCGGCGGCATGGGCGCAGAAGCGATCCGCGACCTGCTCCAGCAGGTGGACCTGGAGGCCGAAAGGGTCGAACTGGAGGACCAGGTCAAGACGGGCAAAGGCCAGAAGCAGGCCCGCGCCGTCAAGCGCCTGAAGGTCGTCTCGGCCTTCCTGCAGTCGGGCAACAAACCGGAGATGATGGTCCTGGACGCCGTGCCGGTGATTCCGCCGGAGCTGCGCCCGATGGTCCAGCTGGACGGTGGGCGCTTCGCGACCTCCGACCTCAACGACCTCTACCGCCGCGTCATCAACCGCAACAACCGCCTCAAGCGGCTGCTCGACCTCGGCGCGCCGGAGATCATCGTCAACAACGAGAAGCGGATGCTCCAGGAGGCCGTCGACGCGCTGTTCGACAACGGCCGCCGAGGGCGTCCCGTGACCGGCCCGGGCAACCGCCCGCTGAAGTCGCTCTCGGACATGCTCAAGGGCAAGCAGGGCCGCTTCCGCCAGAACCTGCTGGGCAAGCGCGTCGACTACTCGGGCCGTTCGGTGATCGTCGCCGGCCCCTACCTGAAGCTGCACCAGTGCGGTCTGCCGAAGATCATGGCGCTGGAGCTCTTCAAGCCGTTCATCATGGCTCGGCTGGTCGAGCGCAAGTCCGCACAGAACATCAAGGCCGCCAAGAAGATGGTCGACTCGATGATCGCCGAGGTCTGGGACGTGCTCGAGGAGGTAATCCACGAGCACCCGGTCCTGCTCAACCGTGCACCGACGCTCCACCGCCTGGGGATCCAGGCGTTCGAGCCGCTGCTCGTCGAGGGCAAGGCCATTCAGGTCCACCCGCTGGTCTGTCACGCCTTCAACGCCGACTTCGACGGCGATCAGATGGCCGTGCACCTGCCGCTGTCGGCGGAGGCCCAGGCGGAGGCACGGATCCTGATGCTCTCGGCCAACAACATCCTGTCCCCCGCGCACGGAGCGCCGCTGGCGACACCGACGCAGGACATGATCCTCGGTGCCTACTACCTGACCTACGGTCCGGAAGCCGAGGAGCTGGCAAAGATCGACCGGGCGACGCACGATCCCAGGCCGCACGTGTTCCGCACGGCGCAGGAGGCCGAACTCTCCTATGAGGCAGGCGTGGTCAAACTCCACGACGTGGCCGAGTTCCGTCCCTACGGCCGTGACTTCGGGCACGTCCTGACAACGATCGGCCGGATCATCTACAACGACCGCATCGAGCGGGCCCTCTCAGAGGCCCTGGGCGACGAGTTCGACCCGACCAAGTACGCCTACGTCAACCAGTCGATGAAGAAGCGCGACACGACCAGGCTGATCGACACGCTCGTGCAGGCCTACGGGGCGACCACGATCTCGCTGGTGCTGGACGCATTCAAGGACCTGGGCTTCAAGTACGCGACCCAGGCCGGGATCACCATCTCCAAGAACGACGTCGTGGTGCCGCCGGAGAAGCAGTCGATCCTGGACAAGTTCGACGCCCTGGTCGGCGACATCACCGGCCAGTACGACGATGGCCTGATCACCCAGGAGGAGCGCCACGAGGCGGTCGTCGAGCAGTGGAACGCGGCAACGGACGAGGTCGCCGAGGCGATGGTCAACAACCTCGACGAGCTGAACCCCATCTTCATGATGGCCAACTCCGGTGCACGTGGCTCCTTCAAGCAGATCCGTCAGCTGGCGGGCATGCGTGGTCTGATGGCCAACCCGAAGGGTGAAATCATCGAGCGTCCCATCAAGGCCAACTTCATGGAGGGCCTGTCGGTGCTGGAGTACTTCATCTCCACCCACGGGGCCCGAAAGGGACTGGCCGACACCGCTCTGAGGACGGCCGACTCTGGCTACCTCACCAGGCGGCTGGTCGATGTGGCCCAGGACGTGATCATCCGCGAGGCCGACTGCGGGACCCAGGAGTACATCGAGCTGGCCGTCTTCAAGGACGACAACCAGCCCGACGAAGGGCTGGTGGGCCGCATCGCCGCACAGCCGATCACGACCAAGCGCAACCGGATGCTCTGCGAGCAGGGGGCCGAAATCGGCCGTGCCGAGCTGGCGGACATCGCCGAGGCCTTCCAGGAGGACCACGACAAGGGCGTAGACGTCCGCGTGCCGGTCCGCTCGACGCTGAAGTGCGAGGCGCCCAGCGGGGTGTGCCAGGCCTGTTATGGCCGTGCCATGGCGACCGGCGCCCTGGCCCAGATCGGCGACGCGGTGGGCATCGTGGCCGCTCAGTCGATCGGTGAGCCCGGGACCCAGCTGACGATGCGTACGTTCCACACGGGCGGTGTCGCCGGCGCGGACATCACGCACGGTCTGCCGCGTGTCGTGGAGCTCTTCGAGGCCCGCCGTCCGAAGGGGCTCTCGAAAATCGCCGAGCAGGACGGGGTCGTCTCGATCGAGGAGACCGACAAAGCCCTGACCGTCGTCATCACCGACGAGGCCGGCGAGGAGCACCGCCACGCATTCCCGCGGCGGACGCGCCTGTTCGTCACCTCGGGCGAGAAGATCAACGCCGGACGCCAGCTCAACGAGGGTTCTGTCTACCCGCACGAGCTGCTGGCGATCCGCGGGCGGACGGAGACCGAGGTGTACCTCGTCAAGGAGGTGCAGGAGGTCTACAAGTCCCAGGGCGTGGACATCAACGACAAGCACATCGAGTTGATCGTCCGGCAGATGCTCAAAAAGGTCCGGGTGGACCAGAAGGGCGACACGGACTACCTTCCCGGTCAGTTCGTGGACCGCTTCGAGTTCGCCAAGGCCAACGACTCGGTGGTCGAGAAAGGCGGCGAGACCGCCCAGTACGAGGACATCATCCTGGGCATCACCAAGGCGTCCCTGAACACGGACTCCTTCCTCTCGGCCGCCTCCTTCCAGGAGACGACCAAGGTCCTGACCGATGCCTCCCTCGAAGGCAAGATCGACCGCCTCAACGGCCTGAAGGAGAACGTCATCATCGGGAAGCTGATCCCGGCGGCAACGGGCCTGAAGCGCTACCGGCGGATCGAGATCGAGCCCTCCGAACCGCTGCCGCGGGCGATCGACGACGTCGGCCTGCTCGACCAGGACGAGATTGCGGCCGAGCTCGGCCTCGCCGGGGGAGACGCGCTCAACGGCGGCTACGGCCAGGAGTTCGATGCCGACCTGGCTTCGCTGGAGAAGATCGGTGCCGGCGGCACCGACCCCGGCTTCGCCGAGGAGCTGGCCGAGCTCGAGATCCCGATCGAGGATCTGGGGGACGCCAAATAGCCTAGGGCCGGTGTCTGACTGCCCGCCCGCTGAGATCTATCTGCGCCGCCCGCCACCGTGCGGGCGGCGTTCGTTAACGAGCCGCGTCTCGTTCGTTTGCGGCGCTGCGCGCGAGCCCGGCTGCGATGGCCGACTCGATGTCGCGGCGGATGACGCTCTGGCGCAGTCGGAAGGCCAGGGCCCGCAGCGCAGAGGGCATCTGGCGCGGTGAGAGACGCGCGGCGGGCGCTCGCACCTCGAGGTCGCGATCGTTGAAGGTGAGCGGCGAGATGCCGTGCTCCGCGAGCAGGAGGCGGAAATGCTGATCGGCCGCACGGTCGATCTTGTACAGATCATCCCAAAGGCCGTAGTAGCCGTCGACCGAGTCGGCCAGCCCCGCCTCCAGCAGATCCGCGATCACGAACTGCTCGGCGCCCTCGATGTTCATACGCAGAATCGTGGGCGTGCGCCTGATGTCCCAGCCCTCTCGAGCCAGGACCGCCGAGAGACGTGCCGCGGGAACCACCTCGAACTCCTGGCCGCGCTCGCTGAACAGCGAGTCCGCCCGTCCCCGGCCCGAGGCCTTGTAGAGTCGCGCCTCCTCTCCCTCGTAATCCGGTCCGACCAACGCGAGCTGGTGCAGGTGCAGATGCTCCAGGCCGGCAAGCTCGGCGGCGGCGGCAACGGCGTGCTCGCCGCTGGCCTCGAAGCCGAACACGTGCAGCTCGTAGCGCTCGCCGAACCAGCGGTGCATCCAACGCACCTCTTCGGCCTGGCGGTGCAGGCCACAGTCGATGTAGAGGACTCGAGGCCTGCCCAACGGTGGCGGCATGCGACCAAAGGCGCCACGCGAGCGCGAGCGCGCGGCAAGCAGCAGCGAGTCGATGATGATCACGCCCGCCAGCAGGCTTTCCCCGGCCGCTCCAGTGCCGAACCTTCCGCGGATCAGCCAGATCACCCAGCTGTTCCAGAGCTTCTGGTGCGGGTGCCACAGTTTCCGGAGGCGTTCGAGTCTGCGCATTGGGGTTCCGCAGCGTACCGGCGTCGCGAAATGGCCGGTCTCATGCGCCATCGGACTCGAGCCCCCTTATGGAGCGCGCCCAGTCGCTGAGCAGGGTGGCCTCGACGTCCGTCAGACCGAGTCGCGGGTCTGTCTGGACCAGCAGCGTCGGTGCCTCGCGAGCGAGCGCCCAGGCGCTGCACTCCTCGTTCAGGGCGTCGTCGAGCCAGGCCAGCGGACGCCCGGCGGCATGGCCGTCGATCGCATCGAGCTTCCAGTGGGCGTTGGCTCTGCCTGGAAAGCGCTCGAAACTGAGGTGGGGGAGCCCGGCTGGCAGCCCGAGCAGGCGGGGGAGGTATTCATCTGCCTTCTCCTCCCAGCCGCTTGCCCACACCAGATCGAATAGCTCCGCGAGGTCAAGCAGGTGAGCGGCCGCGTCAGCCGAAAGAAAGTGCGGTATGCCATCGATTGAGTGGAAGGAGCCGGGGCGAGTGCCCCGCAGCCCCGCGCCCGGGCCTCCATACAGCGAGATGACCCCGTCGATGTCCACCATCAGCAGCGGTCTGGACGCCCGCGGGATCTCGCGCCCCGGGCCGCTCGGCGTGTCCCGCTTGTTGGCAGTTTCCCAAGTGTTCATCGGCTCTTCGGGCCCCTCAATGCGCTCTTTAGCTCGCGGACAGGTTCGGCCGGGTACTCTCCCGGGGACGGTTGATCCGGCTACCGTCCCGGCCCGGAGTAAAGCAACGGAACCCCCCATCCGATGCTTCTTCCCGTCGCACCCCCACCCATCATGTCTTTAGATCTCGGAATATTCCTAGCCCTCGCATGCGCCTTCGTGGCGAACCTGGGCTTCTTCTACAAGTACAAGGGCGCCAACTCGGTGCCCAAGGTGCAGGTGCTGCACCCGCTGCGCTCGGTCCGCGCGCTGTACTCCTCCAAGCTCTTCACGCTGGGCATGATCACGGCGACCGCCAGCTGGGGCCTGCACGTAGGTGCCCTGGCGCTGGCGCCGATGTCGGTCGTCCAGGTTTCCCTTGCCGCCGGCGTCGTCTTCATCGCCGTCATGGCCGACCGGCTGTTCGGCTTCGAGGTCGGCCGACGCCAGTGGGTCGGGCTGATGCTGACCGCAGCCGGCCTCGTGCTGCTGGGGGTCACCCTCCCTTCCATGCACGGTGCACACGACCACTTCTCGGTCGCCGCCATGATCTCCTTCGAGGGCGCCCTGTTCGGCATCGGCGGCCTGTTGATCATGGGCCCCCGCATGGGCGGCCCCGTCGAGCACCACGGCATCATGCTCGGTGCCGCCTCGGGAATCCTCTTCGGTGTCTCCGACACCGCCATCAAGGCTCTGACGGGGATCACGGGCCAGCATGGCTTGATGGGCCTGATGCTCAGCCCCTGGCTCCTTGTGGCGATCGCCGCCTCGGTGGTGGCTTTCTTCGCCTCCGCCCGCGGCCTGCAGGAGGGCGAAGCCGTCCCGGTGATCGCTGTCACGGGCACCGCGGCCAACATCGCCGGCATCGCCGGCGGGATCATCGTCTTCGGCGATCCGATGGCCGGCAGCTCGCTCGGTGTGGTCCTCCAGGCGGTCGCTTTCGTCCTCGTCATCGTCGCCTCGGCACTCATGCCCGCACCGGTTCGTGCGGCCGGCGTACCCCAAGCGGCCTAGCGCTGCTAGCATCATCGCCCGATGCCGACTACCTCGCAGCTTGTGCGTAAGGGCCGTGTTGCCCCCAAGAAGAAGGTTGCCACCCCTGGCCTGAAGTCCGGCAAGGGTCGCAAGAAGAAGGTCGCAGCCCCGCAGCGCCGCGGTGTCTGCACCCGCGTCTACACGACGACACCGAAGAAGCCTAACTCCGCCCTGCGCAAGGTCGCCCGTGTGCGGATCTCCGGGTCGATGGAGGTCACGGCCTACATTCCCGGCGAGGGCCACAACTTGCAGGAGCACTCGGTCGTGCTGGTCCGCGGCGGTCGTGTCAAGGATCTTCCGGGAGTTCGCTACAAGGTCGTCCGCGGGACGCTGGACGCTGCCGGCGTCAGCGACCGCAAGAAGGCCCGTTCGCAGTACGGCGTGAAGAAAAAATAGATGCCCCGCCGCGCAGCCGCCCAGATCCGCCCCGTCGAGGCGGACCCCGTACACCGCTCCAAGCTGGTCCAGCAGGTGATCAACAAGGTCATGCTGGACGGCAAGAAGTCCACCGCTGAGCGGATCGTCTATGACGCCCTCGCCCTGATCGCCGAGCGCAGCGACAAAGACCCGATCGAGACGCTCGAGGCATCGATCAAATCTCTAACTCCCTCGCTCGAGGTCAAATCCCGCCGAGTCGGTGGCGCGACCTACCAGGTACCCGTCGAGGTGGCCTCGCGTCGCGCCCGGACGCTCGCCGTCCGCTGGCTGGTCGAGTTCGCCCGCCAGCGCCGTGAGAAGACGATGGCCCAGCGGCTCGCCAACGAGCTGCTCGACGCGATCTCCCAGCAGGGTGGCGCCTACAAGCGCAAGGACGACATCTACCGCATGGCCCAGGCCAACAAGGCCTTCGCGCACTACCGCTGGTAGACAGACCGCCGGGTTGATTTCCCCGGCAGCTTCTCGCCTGGCCAGTCGGTCGCCGGTGCTCAGGCGAGCTCGTTGTAACCCCACAGGGTCGCCAGGTCCCTGCCCATGTACTCGCCAAAGGCCTCGACCTCGGGCTTGAACCTGCGGCGCAGCTCCAGTGTCAGCGCGTGGTCGGGCGGATGGGGCTTGGCGAACAGCAGCCGGTTGCGCACGGCGACGTACGCCCGCTGCCTCTGGCGCTGGGAGCTGACGCGCTTGATGGCGGCATTGGCGGCGCGCCCCACCCGGCCTTGGCCCATCATCGTGGCGCGAAGCATGCTCTGTGCCCTGGTCGAGCGCACCCGCACGCTCGCGTGCACGTCTTTGATCTCCAGCAGGTCGAGATCATCCACTCCGATGAACCGGAGTACCTGGCGCATGGTGGTCAGGTTGTCCCGGCGGAAATCGTCGTAGATCAGGGCCAGCACCTGCTCGCGCGGGAACGCCTCGTGGTAGCGACTGAGCTGCTCGGTGTAGCGGATGAAGTCTGAGTAGAAGAGCATGCTCGCGCGGGGACAGCCGTCGGGCACCATCCGTCCCTCGCGCCGGGCAGGCTCCAGTTCCAGCGCCTTGCGGAAGTCGAGCTCGGTCTCCACCCGGAACCTGACGAGCTCCAGGTGGAGCGAGCGCAAGAAGCTGGCCGGCTCGCGGAACAGGGCGATGATCCTCGCGGCGGGCTGGACCTCGGCGATGCCTCTCGCCGCATCCGCTGATCGCAGGTAGGAGGTCGTGAACTCGCCGGTGCGCTGGCCGGGGCCGGCTGGCGCGAACAGAGCGAGATACTCCTCGAGCGTTTGCGGCTGGCGGCCCTGCGTGGCTTGCTGGGGCTGGCGTTCCCGGAAGAACTCGGTCCCCTTCATGCCGGCAGCCGTGTAGACCTGCGGGTGCTGGCGCAGCATCTCGTAGATGGCCGTGGTCCCGCACTTGGGATGCCCTACGACAAAGAATTCGGGCTTGCGCACATCGTCTGCTTGGGCCGGGCGAAGCGACTGCTCACCAAGCGACATTTGCAGATCCTACCAATCGGCAAATCGGCCAATTGCGAGGGATTGCAGCGTCGAGCACGCCGCGCGGAGGGTCCGATCTTGCGGTTCGGATACGGCGCGGACGGTGATGCACGGCGACCTGTTTGGGGCCGCGCGGTCCAAGGTCATGGTTGAACCGCACGGCCCCGAGGTTGCGCACGAGCTGGTCTGGGGAGACACGCCCGGTGCGACGCTCGAAAGCGTAACGAGGTTTGATGTGAGTTTTCTTATAAACAACTGAGGATCGATAGGTGGTGGCGGCGCTCCCATATGCGCGAAGCCATGTGTGATACCGAGCACAGATGACTTGAAGAGCGATCCTTAGGTACCTAATGTTTCGGTACCGAATGTCTTCGCCCAACTCCACCGACCCGCACTTTCACCCCGAGGCCTCGGACAGGATCGACCCCTACGTCTGGAAGATCGCCGGCGTTGTGATCCTGGGGATGATCATGTCGATACTCGACACGACGATCGTCAATGTGGCGCTGAGGACGCTGGGGCACGACCTGCACTCATCGATCGCGCAGATCCAGTGGGTCGTGACGGGCTACCTGCTCTCGCTGGCAGCCGTCATCCCGGTGACCGGCTGGGCCGCGCGCCGCTTCGGCGCCAAGAAGGTCTATCTGACATCCCTTGTCCTGTTCACCGCCGGCTCAGGGCTGTGCGCCGTGGCCGCCTCGACCACATCGCTGGTCCTGTTCCGCGTCCTGCAGGGCGCGGGCGGAGGCATGATCATGCCGGTCGGCCAGCTGATCATGGCCCAGGTGGCGGGGCCCAAGCGGATGGGGCGCGTGATGGGCATCGTCTCGATGCCGGCCATGCTGGCGCCGATCCTCGGCCCCGTGGTCGGAGGGGCCATCCTGCAGAACCTCCACTGGTCCTGGATCTTCCTGGTCAACCTGCCGATCGGCGTCATCGCCTTCGTCCTGGCCTGGCGGATCCTGCCGAAGACCAACTCCGGCGAGGCTGGCCGGCTTGACCTCATGGGTTTGGCCCTGCTCTCGAGCGCCTCGACGGCGACCGTCTACGGGCTGGCCCAGCTGGGCACCAACTCCAGCCTGTCCGCGCCAGGCGTGGTCCTGCCGATAATCGGCGGCCTGCTCCTGGCGTCCATCTTCATCTTTCATGCTCTGCGCATCGAGCGCCCGCTGCTGGACGTGCGGCTCTACGCCAACCGCGTCTTCGGTGCTGCCTCGCTGACGACATTCGGGCTGGGCGCGGCGCTGTTCGGGGCGATGATCCTGGTGCCCCTCTACTACCAGGAGGTCCGGGGCGAGAGCGTCATCGTGACAGGCCTGCTGACGGGCCCCCAGGGGCTCGGGATGTTGTGCGTGATGCCGCTGACGGGCCGTTTGACCGAACGCTTCGGGGGCGGCAAGATCGCGCTGGGAGGCGTCGGGTTCCTTGCCCTGACGACGATCCCGCTGGCCTTCGTCTCGCCGCACACCTCGATTGTCTGGATCTCATTCGTCCTTCTGGCGCGTGGGGTGGGCATCGGCTTCGCCTTCGTACCCGCCATGAGCGCGGCCTTCGCCTCGCTCCGGCCCGACCAGCTCTCCGACGCGACCCCGCAGCTGAACGTGCTGCAGCGGATCGGCGGAGCGATCGGCACGGCGGTCCTGGCCGTGGTCCTGCAGCGGGCCACCGGTGGGTCCCACGATCTCGGCGTGCTGGCCAAGGCCTTCGATAAGGCCTATTGGTGGTCGGCGGGAATCGCGCTGCTGTCCCTGATCCCCTGTCTGGTCCTGCTGCGGGCCGAGAATCCCACCGCGCGCCTCACCCCGGCGGCGGCGAACGCCGAGGCGGCCGCCGAGCCGCTGGGGGTGTGAGCGGGATGGGTGCTCCGCTGGCCACCCGCCCGGGACCCTCTGCGGCTGATCGCCAGGAGCGGATAGCCGAGCTGGGCATCGCCTTCCGGCGGGTCTTCAGGACGCTCAACCGCCTGCGCGGCCGCGATACGCACCTTGCGGGATCGGAACTGAGCCACGCTCAGTTCGAACTGCTGATCGAGCTGCAGGAGCGAGGCGAGCTCTCGGCCGGCGAGCTCGCTCATGCCGCTCGCCTGGCGCCGGGCACCGTCACCCAGATGCTCGACGGCCTGGCCGACAGCGGACACGTCGAACGCGCGCGCTCCCAGCAGGACAGACGGGTTGTCGTCTCGCGGCTGACGCCCTTGGGGGAGAGCCAGATCGATGCCAAGCGCCAGGCCTGGAAATCCCGCTGGGACGGGGCCCTGGATGGGCTCTCCGAGCCCGATCTGCTCGCCGCGACAAGAGTCCTGGAGCGGCTGGGGGAGATGTTCGAGCAGACCGCCGCGCCGGAGTGCTGGAGCGGCGAGCAGCCCGTCCGCTGAGGCCCTCCCGGAGGGCAGGAACCCCGGTCGAAAGGCCGAATTGCTCTGCTATAGTCGCCGAGGCGCCACAGGTGGGCGGTAACCGCTTGTGAGCCGGTAATGAAGATGGAGACCTCGAGCAGATAACGACGCGAACCGGTCCTCGACAGACCAGCAGCGCGCGTGGGCCCGAGGGGCCCATTTTTTTTCCCCAGGCACGCCCTTCCAAACCAGAAACCGGACTCTGATCGATGCCCCGTAAGTTCACACTCGAAAACACCCGCAACATCGGGATCATGGCTCACATCGACGCGGGCAAGACGACGACGACCGAGCGGATCCTCTACTACACGGGACGCACCTACAAGATCGGTGAGGTTCACGAGGGCGCGGCCGTGATGGACTGGATGGAGCAGGAGCAGGAGCGGGGTATCACGATCACCTCGGCCGCCACGACCGCTCAGTGGAAGGGCCACCGGATCAACATCATCGACACTCCCGGCCACGTTGACTTCACCGTCGAGGTCGAGCGCTCGCTGCGCGTCCTCGACGGCGCCATCGCCCTGTTCGACTCGGTCGCCGGCGTCGAGCCTCAGTCCGAGACCGTCTGGCGCCAGGCCGACAAGTACCACGTGCCGCGAATCGCGTACATCAACAAGATGGACCGCATCGGTGCCGACTTCGACAAAGGCGTCGACACGATGAAAGACCGCCTCGGCGCACACCCCGTGCCGATCCAGCTGCCGATCGGTGCCGAGGGAGATTTCCTGGGCGTCGTGGACCTCGTCGCGATGAAAGCGATCGTCTACAAGGACGAGATGGGCAAGGAAGTCGACGAAATCGAGATCCCGGAGAACCTCGCCGAAGCCGCTCAGGCCGCCCGGGACTTCCTCCTCGAGGAGGTCTCCCACTACGACGACGCCCTGCTCGAGCTGATCCTCGAGGAGGCCGAGGTGCCGGAGGCGACGCTCAAGAACGCCATCCGCCAGGCGACCCTCTCGACAAAACTGACGCCGGTGCTGTGCGGCTCCTCCTTCAAGAACAAGGGCGTCCAGCCGCTGCTGGATGCGGTCATCGACTATCTGCCCTCGCCGCTGGACGTGCCGCCCGTTGTGGGCACCGAACTGGTCAAAGGCGAGGAGAACGAGCGCGAGGTCGTACGCAAGGCAGACGACTCCGCGCCGTTCGCCGCTCTTGCCTTCAAGATCGCCGCCGACCCTTACGTCGGCAAGTTGACCTATTTCCGCGTCTACTCGGGTCACCTCGAGGCGGGCGGGCGAGTGCTGAATGTGAGCACCGGCCGCACCGAGCGGATCGGGCGCATCCTGATGATGCACGCCAACGACCGCGAGGAGGTCGAGGAGGTCTTCGCGGGCGACATCGCGGCGGCCGTGGGTATCAAGCAGGTCGTGACCGGTGACACCCTGGCGGCGCCCGACGCGCCCGTCCACCTAGAGAACATCATCTTTCCCGAGCCGGTCATCAAGGTCGCGGTCGAGCCAAAGACCAAGGTCGACCAGGAGAAGATGTCGGTCGCCCTCGGACGCCTGGCGGAGGAGGACCCGACCTTCCAGGTGCGGACCAACGAGGAGACCGGGCAGACCGAGATCTCGGGCATGGGCGAGCTGCACCTCGAGGTGCTGGTCGACCGGATGAAGCGCGAGTTCGGCGTCGAGGCCAACGTGGGCCGCCCGCAGGTCTCCTACCGCGAGACGATTCGCGGCACCGTCCAGAAGATCGAAGGCAAGTTCGTTCGCCAGACCGGTGGCTCGGGCCAGTTCGGGGTCGTCTTCATCGACCTCGAGCCCGCCCCCGGCGAGGGTTTCGAGTTCGTCAACAAGATCAAGGGTGGAGCGATCCCCTCGGAATACATCCCGGCCGTCAAGAAGGGGATCGAAGAGTCGCTTGAGAACGGCGTCAAGGCCGGCTACCCGATGGTCGACATGAAGGTCACCCTCGTGGACGGCAAGTACCACGACGTGGACTCCTCGGAGATCGCCTTCAAAGTCGCCGGCTCCTATGCCTTCAAGGAGGCTGCCAAACGCGCCAAGCCGGTTCTGCTCGAGCCGATCTTCTCGGTCGAGGTGGTCACGCCCGAGGACTTCCTCGGCGAGGTCATCGGCGATCTCTCGCGCCGGCGGGGACGCGTCGAGGGTCAGGACCGCCGCGGCAACGCGCTGGCGGTGACCGCTCGGGTGCCGCTCAGCGAGATGTTCGGCTACGCGACGGATCTGCGCTCCAACACGCAGGGACGAGCCAACTACACAATGCAGTTCGAGGCCTACGAGGAGGTGCCCCCCAACATCGCTGAGAAGGTGGTTGAGCAGCGGACGGGGGAACCGGTTCCGGCCTAGACGGCAGCTGGACAGGCCGTCATCAGCACGCAACACAGACTTCAAAACGGTAGGCAGCAGTCACAGACTGCCGCAGTTAGATAGATTTCCCAGGTTCGCCCTCTCGGAGCGGCGAACATACAAGTCGATACAGGAGCGATTAGAAAGTGGCGAAGGAGAAGTTCGAGCGCGACAAGCCGCACGTGAACGTCGGGACCATCGGTCACATCGACCATGGCAAGACGACGTTGACCGCTGCCATTACGACGGTGCTGGCCGAGCATGGTGGAGCGGAAGCGCGCACCTTTGCGGAGATCGACAACGCGCCCGAGGAGAAGGAACGCGGGATCACGATCGCCACCTCCCACGTCGAGTATCAGACGGAGAACCGTCACTACGCACACGTGGACTGCCCCGGTCACGCCGACTACGTCAAGAACATGATCACCGGTGCCGCCCAGATGGACGGGGCGATCCTGGTCGTCTCGGCGGCCGACGGCCCCATGCCCCAGACGCGCGAGCACATCCTGCTTGCCCGGCAGGTCGGCGTGCCCTACATCGTCGTGTTCCTCAACAAGGCCGACATGGTCGACGACGAGGAGCTCCTGGAACTCGTTGAGGTCGAGGTGCGCGAGCTCCTCTCCGAGTACGACTTCCCGGGCGATGACATCCCCTTCATCACGGGTTCCGCTCTAAAGGCGCTCGAGGGCGAGGAGGCCTACAAGGAGAAGATCCTCGAGCTGGCCGCCGCGCTGGACTCCTACATCCCGGAGCCCACTCGAGAGCTGGACAAGCCCTTCCTGATGCCGGTCGAGGACGTCTTCTCGATCACCGGCCGTGGCACTGTCGCGACCGGCCGCGTCGAGCAGGGCATCGTCAACACGGGGGACACCGTCGAAATCGTCGGCGTGCACGACTCGACCACGACGGTCGTGACGGGCGTCGAGATGTTCCGCAAGATCCTCGACCAGGGTCAGGCCGGCGACAACGTCGGCTGCCTGCTCCGAGGCACCAAGCGCGAGGAGATCGAGCGCGGGCAGGTGCTGTGCAAGCCGGGCTCGATCACCCCGCACACAAAGTACAAGGCCGAGGTCTACGTCCTCAAGAAGGAGGAGGGCGGGCGCCACACCCCGTTCTTCACGGGCTACCGGCCGCAGTTCTACTTCCGCACGACCGACGTGACCGGGGTGGCCAAGCTGCCTGAGGGCGTCGAGATGGTCATGCCTGGTGACAACGTCCAGATGGAGATCGAGCTGATTCAGCCGATCGCCATGGATCAGGGCCTGCGCTTCGCCATCCGAGAGGGTGGCCGCACGGTTGGCTCAGGCGTGGTCAGCGAGATCATCGAGTAGCACCCGCGCGCCTCTGGCAGGCAGTCGAGGCGTCGCACATTGGCAGTCCGATACGACTAAGCAGACCCCGGCCGCAAAGGCGAGGTTGGGGCGGATCCAGGTGGGAGAACCTCCCGCCACCGCCCCGGCGCTCGCCGCGGAGGGGCCCCCGGCGGAACAAGACCCCGCCGCCGGGCTGATACGCCCGCAGGACCCAGGATCAATCCGAGTAGCACTACAGAGAGAACTACTGAGACCCGAAATGGCAGCCGCCAACCAGAACAAGATCCGCATCCGCCTCAAGGCCTATGACACCTCGGCCATCGAGTCGGCTGCCAAGGAGATCGTCGAGACGGCGACCCGTACCGGCGCGACCGTCTCGGGCCCGGTGCCGCTGCCGACCGAGAAGAACGTCTACTGCGTGATCCGCTCACCCTTCAAGGACAAGGACTCGCGCGAGCATTTCGAGATCCGCACCCACAAGCGTCTGATCGACATTCATCAGCCGACCCCCAAGACCGTTGACTCGCTGCAGCGCCTGGACCATCTCCCGGCCGGCGTGGACATCGAGATCCGCCTGGCGACCTGACGCACCGATGCCCGCCATTCTCGCCAAGAAGCTCGGTATGACCCAGATCTTCCAGCCGGACGGAAGCGTCGCTCGGGTGACCGTGCTCGAGGCCGGGCCCTGTCCGGTCACCGCCATCCGCACGTTCGAGCGTGACGGTTACGAGGCCGTCCAGCTGGCTTACGGGCAGACCAAGGAGAAGCACCTAACCAAAGCCGAGCTCGGTCACCTCAAGAAGGCCGATGCGCCTCCGCTTCGCCATGTGGTCGAGTTCCGCGACGAGGCCGGCGAGCTGACGCTCGGCGAGACGGTCACCGTCGAGGCGTTCGAGGTGGGCACCCGCGTGAAGATCTCCGGCACCTCCAAGGGCAAGGGCTTTCAGGGGACGATCAAGCGCCACAACTTCGCCAGTGGCCCGAAGTCGCACGGCTCGCACAACGTGCGCGCACCAGGCTCGATCGGCGCCTCCGCTTGGCCCGCACGCGTGATGAAGGGCATCCGCGGGCCGGGGCAGATGGGCAACAAGCGCGTGACGCAGAAGGGGCTTGAGATCATCCAGGTAGACGCCAAGCAGAACCTGCTGCTGGTCAGAGGTTCGGTGCCCGGGCCGCGCAACGGCTACGTGGAGGTCCGCAGCGATGCCTGACGCCCCCGTCATCGGCGGCTCGGCCGCCAAGAAGGTCAAGCTCGAGGACAGCGCCTTCGGAGCCGACTTCAACGGTCCCCTGATCCACCAGACGGTTCGCGCCGAGCAGGCCGCGCGCCGTCGCGGGACGGCCGCCACAAAGACCCGGGCGATGGTTTCCGGCGGTGGCGCCAAGCCATGGCGCCAGAAGGGCACCGGCCGCGCACGCGCGGGCTCGAACCGCTCGCCGATCTGGACCGGCGGCGGCACGGTCTTCGGGCCCCAGCCCCGTTCCTACACCTTCAAGGTCAACCGCAAGGAGCAGCGGGCGGCACTGCGCAGTGCGCTCTCGCTGCACGCCGATCGCGGCTCGATCGCGATTCTTGACGCCTCGGCCTTCACGGCGCCCAAGACGCGCCAGGCCTTCGACCTGCTTGACGACTGGAACCAGCACCGCCCGACACTCGTGGTGCTCGCGCCCGAGGAGTCAGCGGCCGCTCTGTCGTTCCGCAACCTGCAGCGCGTGGCTGTCCTGACCCCCGAGAACGTGGGTGTCACAGACCTGCTGGGCGCCGCTTCGCTGCTGCTCTCCGAGGATGCCCTCTCGGCGCTCACCGAGCGCACGGGCAAGCCACGCTCGGGCGAGGAGGCGAACGTCTGATGGAGCACACACAGGTGATCATCCGCCCGGTCGTCTCCGAGAAGAGCTATGTGCTCTCGGCGGCCGACCGCTACACCTTCCGCGTTCACGCTGACGCGCACAAGACCCAGATCCGCCAGGCTGTCGAGGCACTGTTCGACGTTCACGTCGTGGAGGTCCGGACCCTGAGCGTCAAGTCCAAGCCCAAGCGCCGCGGCACCACCAGCGGCCGCACGCGGAGCTGGAAGAAGGCGATTGTCCAGGTCCGCCCGGGCGAGAGCATCCCGATCTTCCAGGGTCTCGCGGCCCTCGAGGGGTAACCGATGCCGATCCGCAAGCCAAAGCCAACCAGCCCCGGGATGCGCTTCGTCTCCTACCCGGATTTCGCGGAGATCACCAAGTCCAAGCCCGAGAAGACGCTGATCGAAGGGCTCAAGAAGAGTGGTGGTCGCAACGCGCACGGGCGCAAGACCTCGCGCCACCGCGGCGGCGGCGCCAAGCGCGCCTACCGCCGGATCGACTTCAAGCGCCGCAAGGACGGCGTCCCCGCCAAAGTGGCGGCCATCGAGTACGACCCCAACCGCTCGGCCTACATCGCGCTGCTCCATTATGTGGACGGCGAGAAGCGCTACATCCTGGCCCCGCAGCGGCTGACCGTCGGGATGATGGTGGCCTCCGGCGACGGCGCGGAAATCTCGGTGGGCAACTGCATGGAGCTGACCCGCATGCCGGTCGGCACGGTCGTCCACAACATCGAGCTACAGCCCGGCAAGGGCGGCCAGATGGCCCGCTCGGCCGGAGCCTCGGCGCAGCTGATGGCCAAGGACGGCGATATGGCCACTTTGCGCCTGCCCTCGGGCGAGATGCGGATGGTCCGCGCGGAGTGCCGCGCGACCGTCGGTGTGATCGGCAATGCCGAGCACCAGAACGTCAAGGTGGGTAAGGCCGGGCGCAAGCGCCACATGGGCGTCCGCCCGCAGACCCGCGGCACGGCCATGAACCCGGTCGACCACCCGCACGGCGGCGGCGAGGGCTCAACGACGGCCGGCCGGCACCCGGTGACCCCCTGGGGCGTGCCGACGCTGGGCTACCGCACGCGCAAGAAGAACAAGACCTCCGACCGCTACATCGTCCGTGGTCGCAGACGTGGAAAGGGCAGGAGCCGATGAGCCGCTCGAGCAAGAAGGGCCCCTGGGTCGAAGAGCGGCTGATGAGCCGGATCGAAGCCCTAAACGCCGAGAACAACAAAAAAATGCTGCGCACCTGGTCGCGCGCCTCGACGATCTTCCCCGAGATGGTCGGCCACACGATCGCCGTCCACGACGGCAAGAAACACATCCCCGTATTCGTCTCTGAGGCGATGGTCGGCCACAAGCTCGGAGAGTTCGCTCCGACCCGCGTGTTCCGCGGTCACGCGGGGTCCGGCAAGGTCCGATGAGCGCCGAGGAGGAGAAGGACGTGGCCGCGGAGGCTGCCGAGGAGCCCAAAGCGGCGAAAAAAGCTGCTGCCAAAAAAGCGCCTGCCAAAAAAGCGGCAGCCGAGGGCGAGAGCACGCCAAAAGCCAAAGCCGCCAAAAAAGCTCCGGCCGCGAAAGCAGCCAAAGCAAGCGCTGCCGCCGAGGAGGACGAGTCGCACGAAGGCGAGAACGCTCCCGAGAAACAGCGCCGGCGGAAAAAACCAGCTGCGCCGGAGACGGCCGCCCCCGGCGACGCCGAGGAGGCCAAGGAGGCCGCCAAGGCAAAACCGAAAGCGCGGAGCGCTCGCGCGGGCACCACAGGCGCAAAAACAACCTCGCGCCGCCGTATTGTCAAAGCGCACGCCCGCTACGTCAGGACCTCCGCTCGCAAGGCGCGGATGGTCTGCGGCCACCTGCGGGGCAAGTCCGTGCAGGAGGCGCGCGCTATCCTCGCCTTCACCCCTCGTGAGGTGGCACGTGACTGGAGCAAGCTGCTCGAGTCGGCGGTGGCCAATGCGGAGAGCAACCACGAGCTGCTCGAGGACGATCTGATCGTCCGTGAGGCCTACGCCGACGAGGGGCCCACGATCAAGCGCTTCCGCCCGCGCGCCATGGGTCGAGCGACGACGATCCGCAAGCGAACGAGCCACCTGACCATCACGTTGACCCCGCGCCCGCAAGACGGGGCGACCAAGAGACAAGGCTGAGAGAGACCGAGCATGGGACAGAAGGTTCATCCAGAGGCTATGCGCGTGGGTTACATCCACGACTGGAAGTCGAACTGGTTCAACGAGAAGAATTTCGCCGAGTACCTGGCCGAGGACGTCAAGGTCCGCGAGCACATCGTCAACAAGCTGGCCCACGCCGGCCTGTCCGAGATCACGATCCGCAAGGACGCCCAGGAACTCGAGGTCAACATCCACACGGCGCGACCGGGCATTGTGATCGGCAAGTCGGGTACCGAAGTGGACGCCCTGCGCCGCGACCTGCACCGGATGACCAAAAAGCAGATCAAGGTCAACATCCTCGAGATCAAGCGCCCCGAGCTCGACGCCAAGCTGGTGGCCCAGTCGATCGCCGAGCAGCTCCAGAATCGCGTGGCCTTCCGTCGCGCCATGAAGCGCGCTCTCACCAGCGCCATGCGCTCGGGCGCCAAGGGCGTCAAGGTCCAGGTCGCCGGTCGTCTTGGAGGCGCCGAGATGGCGCGCACCGAAAGCTACTCCGACGGGCGCGTCCCGCTGCACACGATGCGCGCCGACATCGACTACGGCTTTTACGAGGCCCGCACGACGTTCGGCAGGATCGGCGTCAAGTGCTGGGTCAACAAGGGCGAAATCATGCCCGAGGGCTACACCGGTGCGGACCTGACCGACATGACGGCTCCGGCCCCGCCGAGCAACGACCGCGACGGCCGCGGTGGCCGTGACGGCCGCGATGGCCGCGGCGGCGGGCGCAACCGCTCAGGCGGCGGCGGTGGCGGACGCGGTCCCGGTGGCGGACGCGGTCCCGGTGGCCCCGGCGGTCGTGGCGGCCCGGGTGGTGGGCGTGGTCCCGGTGGCGCAGGACGCGGTCCCCGTCCCGGCGGCGGTCCCGGAGGAGGCGCTCGCTGATGCTCTCTCCCAAGCGCGTAAAGCATCGCAAGCAGCACCGCGGTCGCCGTCGTGGCAACTCGCGTGGGCAGCTGCACGTTCAGTTCGGCGAGTACGGCCTGAAGTCCCTTGAGCAGGGCTGGCTGACAAACCGCCAGATCGAGGCTGCTCGTATCGCGATGACACGCAAGATCAAGCGTGGCGGGAAGGTCTGGATCAACGTCTTCCCCGACAAGCCGATCACCAAGAAGCCCGCTGAGACCCGCATGGGCTCCGGCAAGGGTTCGCCCGAAGGCTGGGTCGCCGTGGTGAAGCCCGGTCGAGTCATGTTCGAGCTGGCCGGCGTCTCCGAGCCGCTGGCGCGCGAAGCCATCCGCTTGGCCGCACACAAGCTCCCCGTCAAGTCCAAGTTCGTACTGCGGGAGGACTAGTCAGATGAAGGCGAGCGAGATACGTGACCTGGAACCCAAAGAGCTCACCAAGAAGCTCGGCGAGCTGCGCAAAGAGGTCTTCGGCCTGCGCTTCGCCAACGCGACCGGCGAACTGGACGACACCGCCGGGCTCGGCCGTGCCAAGCGCGACCTGGCCCGCGCCCTGACCGTGGCGCGCCAGCGCGAGCTGCACGGCAACTCCAACAACTGAGAATCATCGACCAAGGCGAAACTGAGCAAATGGCTGACGAACCCGACAACGAGACCCCCGAGACACCCCAGTCTGAGCCCGAGCAGGCCGAGACGCCCCAGGCCGAGGCGCCCGAGGCTGAGGCTGCGGCCGGCGAGGAGGCACCCGTCGAGGAGCCCGCCGGCGCCGAGGAGCCGCAGGCCGAGGCGCCCGAGGCTGAGGCTGCGGCCGGCGAGGAGGCACCCGTCGAGGAGCCCGCCCGCGCCGAGGAGCCGCAGGCCGAGGCGGCCCCCGCTGCCGAGCCCCACCACGAGCCCGAGGAGATCCTGCCGCCCAAGGAGCGCCGCCGCAAGAGGCGCTCGGCGCATACAGGCGAGGTCCGGCCCACCCGTACGCCCGAGGAGCGTCACGCCGAACGCGTGGCCGTCCGCGCCGACAAGGCCGTCCGTCGTCGTCGCCGTCGCCTCAGCGAACGTGCCAAAGCGGCCGAGCGCCGGGCAGCCAAGCCGGCGGCCGCGCCGCTTGCGCCGGTACACGCGCCCGTCGAGGGTGCGCGCCGTGTGCGCCAGGGGATCGTCGTCTCCGACAAGGCCGAAAAGACGATCACCGTCCGCATCGACGTGGCACGCCGTCACCGTCGGTACGAGAAGATCGTCCGCAGCTCCAGCACCGTTCACGCCCACGACGAGAACAACGATGCCCATGAGGGCGACGTCGTGCGTGTGATCGAGAGCCGGCCCCTCTCACGGACCAAGCGCTGGGCCCTGGTCGACGTGGTGGAGCGTGCCCGATGATCCAGAACGAGACCCGACTGCGCGTAGCCGACAACTCCGGCGCCCGCGAAATCCTCTGCATCCGAGTCAAGGGTGGCTCGCGCCGGCGCTACGCCTTCGTGGGCGACGTCATCACGGCGACGGTCAAGCAGGCCAACCCCCAGGGGACAGTCAAAAAGGGCGAGGTCGTAACCGCCGTGGTCGTCCGCACGAAGAAGCCGATCGGACGCGACGATGGCACCTACATCGCATTTGACGAGAACGCAGCGGTGATCATCGACGACCAGAACAACCCGCGCGGAACACGCGTCTTCGGTCCGGTGGCCAGGGAACTGCGCGACCGGAATTTCATGAAGATCGTCTCGCTGGCGCCCGAGGTGCTCTGATGGCCCGCCGTCCCGTGACAAACCCGCGCCCCATGAAGGTCCGCAGCGGCGACCGTGTCCAGGTGATCTCGGGCAAGGACCGTGGTAAGAGCGGCCGGATCCTGCGTGTCGACACCAAGCGCGAGCGGGTCTTCGTCGAGGGCCTGAACATGGTCAAGCGCCACACCCGCCCGTCGCAGGTCCCCGGTGCGTCCAGTGAAGCCGCCCTCGGCGGGGTCATCGAGCGCGAGGGTCCGATCCACGTCTCCAACGTGATGGTCCTCGACGGCAAAGGCCAGCCGACCCGAATCCGGATCGAGCGCGAGGACGGCAAGCGCTACCGAGTGGCAAAGACAACCGGCGCGAGACTGGACTGAGCGCATGGCAACCACGATGGAGACACCCACGGCCCGCCTGAAGACCCGCTACCTCGAGGAGATCCGCCCGGCGCTTATCGAGCGCTTCGGCTACTCGTCGCTGATGCAGGCCCCGAAGCTCGAGAAGGTGACGGTCAACATGGGCGTCGGCTTGGCCAAGCAGGACTCAAAAATGCTCAAGGCGGCAACAGAGCAGCTGGCCGCGATCGCCGGCCAGCAGCCGAGCGTCCGCCGCGCACGCAAGTCGATCGCAGCCTTCAAACTGCGTGAGGGGATGCCCGTGGGCGTCGCCGTGACGCTGCGCGGCGAGCGGGCCTACGAGTTCCTCGACCGGCTGATCTCGATATCGATCCCGCGGATCCGCGACTTCCGTGGCCTCAGCGCGCGCTCCTTCGATGGTCGCGGCAACTACTCGATGGGCGTCAAGGAGCAGATCATCTTCCCCGAGATCGACTACGACGCCATCGACATGATCCGCGGGCTGGACATCACCATCACCACCAGCGCCCAGAGCGACATCGAGGCCTACGCCCTGCTTTCCGCCTTCGGCATGCCCTTCTCACCGCAGGGCCGGCCCAAGGGCTATGACCCGGCAGCCGACGCCGCGGCTGAGCAGGCCCACATTGAGGCCGAGGAGAAGGCGGCCGCCAGTGCCGCCGCCAAGGCCGCCGAACCGCTCCCGGTCGATGCCCCCAAAGCCGACAAAATGAAAGCCGCTGCGGCCAAGGCGGCTGCCGAACGCGAGGCCGCCGAAGAGGCCGAGGCCGCCGACTCGCCCGAGGCCGCCGAGGAGGCAGGAGCGGACGCCGAGGCGACCTCCGAGCCGCAGGCCCCCTCTGAGCCCGAGGCCGCCGCCGAGCCGGACACCGCAACTGAGCCCGACGCCGCCGCCGCCGAGCCCGAGCCCGCCGCCGAGCCCGAGGCGCCGGCAGAGACTGAGCCCGCCGCCGAGCCAGACGCTTCCGCCGAGGAGACGGACGCGGACCAGACCGAGAAGGAGAGCAGCGACTGATGGCCAAGACTTCCCAGCGCGTCAAGCAGGCGCGCACTCCCAAATACAAAACACGTGCCTATACTCGTTGCACCCGCTGCGGTCGCCCGCGCGCGGTGTATCGCAAGTTCGGGGTGTGCCGCATCTGCCTTCGCGAGCTCGCCCACAACGGCCAGATCCCCGGGATGACCAAGTCCTCCTGGTAGGAGCCAACAGCCCATGTCGATGACCGATCCGATAGCCGACTTCCTGACGCGCGTGCGCAATGCGATTCGCGCCGCCCACGAGACCGTCGAGGTGCCCGCCTCCAAGCTCAAGGGTGAGCTTGCGCGCATCCTCGATGAGCAGGGCTACATCGACTCCTGGTCGATCGCCCCGGCTCCCGACGGCGGCGCCGGGCAGGTCATCCAGATCCGCCTCAAGTACACCGAGGACCGCCGCTCGGCGATCTCCGGTCTGCGTCGCGTCTCGCGCCCGGGCCGGCGCACCTACGTGGACTCCAAGAGCATCCCCAAGGTGCTCGGCGGCATGGGCACCTCGATCGTCTCCACTTCCCACGGCGTGATGACCGGTCACGACGCCCGCGCAGCAGGCGTCGGCGGCGAGGTCCTGGCGCAGGTCTGGTGAGCGATGTCGCGGATCGGTAGACAACCCATCCCGGTGCCCTCGGGAGTGACCGTGGCGATCGAGCCCGAGTCCGTCCGTGTCAACGGACCCAAAGGCGAACTCTCAGAGCGCATCCACCGCGACATCGAGGTCAAGCAGGACGGCGACGTGCTGCTCGTCTCCCGGCCAACCGACCGCGGCGAACACCGCGCGCTTCACGGCCTGACGCGGACGCTCGTGGCGAACATGGTCGAGGGCGTAACGACGGGCTACGAGAAGCGCCTGGAGATCCAGGGCGTCGGCTACCGGGCGCAGCTCAAGGGCAAGAACCTCGAGCTGGCCGTCGGCTACTCACACCCGGTGCCGATCCCGGCGCCCGACGGGATCGAGTTCGAAGTGCCCCAGCCGACCAGGGTTACCGTCAAGGGGATCTCCAAGCAGCTCGTCGGCGAGACCGCCGCGATCATCCGCAAGCAGCGCCCGCCGGAGCCCTACAAGGGCAAGGGCATCCGTTACGAGGGCGAGTACGTCCAGCGCAAGGTGGGCAAGCGCGCATGAGCCCGTATAGCCGCGCTGGCCTGTGCGCTCGCTCGCTCGCTTGCGGAGCACGCCACGCTCACTGCGTCCTTGGCCAGCTTGCTTTGCGTGCTCATGGGGCGTCGTCCTCCGACCAGCTCAGAGGAGACAATCGATGAGCGTCATCACCAAAGAGAATCGCCGCCTCAAACGCCGCCGCCGTGTGCGGGCGAAGGTTTCGGGGACCGCTGAGCGGCCCAGGATCTCGGTGTTCCGGTCCAACCGGGGCCTTTCGGCGCAGCTGATCGACGACGGCTCCGCCAAGACCCTCGCGGCGGTCGCCTGGTTCGAGCCCGAGCTGAAGTCGCTGGGCAAAGCCGACGCGACCAAGAAGGCCGGCGAACTGCTGGCCGAGCGCGCCAAGGCGGCCGGTGTCAGCGAGGCCGTCTTCGACCGCGGCGGCTACCAGTACCACGGCCATGTACGCGCCTTCGCCGAGGCGATCCGCGAGGCCGGCATCACCGTCTGAGGCTGCTCCACCCCGTCCCCCCGCTACCCTCTCCCTCCCTATGCCAATTGTCAATGATCGCTCAGTCAACGCCGCCGGCCTGGACCTCCAGGAGCGCGTCGTGGAGATCAACCGCGTCGCCAAGGTCGTCAAGGGCGGCCGTCGCTTCTCCTTCACGGCGCTCGTCGTGGTCGGCGATGAACGCGATGTCGTCGGCATCGGCTACGGCAAGGCCAACGAGGTTCCCCTTGCGATCCAGAAGGGTGTCGAGCGCGCCAAGAAGGACCTCTTCCGGGTTCCCAAGCACGGCAGCACGATCACCCACAAGACCACCGGGATCTTCGGTGCCGGCCGGGTGCTGCTGAAGCCCGCCTCGCCCGGTACCGGTGTGATCGCCGGCGGTGGCGTGCGCGCGGTGCTCGAGCTGGCCGGTATCCACGACATCCTCTCCAAGAGCCTGGGCACGCAGAACCCCATCAACCTCGTCAAGGCGACCGTGGCCGGCCTGCGCGGCCTGCGCACCCCCGAGGAGATGGCGACGCTGCGCGGTCTGAGCATCAACCAGGTGCTCGGCATCGCCCCGCCGGTCTCCCAGAACGCTGCGAGCGAGACGATCAGTGCCGGCGAGCCGGCCTCCGAGGAGACGGCGGCCGCGGAGACGCCTGCCTGATGTCCTCCCTTACCGTCACCCAGCGCAAGTCCAAGAACGGCGCCAACCAGAAACAGATCGACACCCTGCGCTCGCTTGGCCTGCGGCGCATCGGCCACACCGTTGAGGTCAATGACACCGATCAGTCCCGCGGCATGCTCCATGCGGTCCGTCATCTCGTCGAGGTCAAGGAGGGCAAGTGAGCCCCAAAGACGACGAGAAGCGGGAGTGGATCGGCCTGCACAGCCTCTCTCCGGCTCCCGGCAGCCGCCGCCCGCGCAAGCGGATCGGCCGTGGCGAAGGGTCCGGCACGGGCAAGACCTCCGGCCGCGGGCAGAAGGGCGCGGGCTCGCGCTCGGGCTCCAAGAGCCGCGCCGCCTTCGAGGGTGGCCAGATGCCGATCCACATGCGCATGCGAAAGCTGCGCGGCCCGCACATGAAGAAGTCGATGCCCTTCGAGATGTTCCGTACGTACACCCAGCCCGTCAACATCTCCTCGCTGGAGGAGCGTTTCGACGCCGGCACCGAGGTGACGATCGAGCTGATGAAGTCCAAGGGCCTCGCGACCCGCCGGGACATTCCCGTCAAGGTCCTCGCCAAGGGCGAGCTGAACAAGGCGTTGACCGTCCACGCGCACGCCTTCAGCGCGGGAGCGCGCGAGCGCATCGAGGCCGCCGGCGGAACCTGCACGATCGTCGAGTCCTAGGAGCCGCGAGGCGCACCGGGCCCGTCATGCGACGGACCGGCATCCACTAGAATCGGCCATCCCGACCCGCTGCCGAACAACGGCCCGGCACGAACGGCACACAAACCATGCTCTCCACCATCCTGAACGCATTCCAGGTTGCGGACATCCGCAAGAAGATCATGTTCACGGCCGGGATGCTGCTCATCTACCGGCTGGGATCGCACATCCCCGTCCCCGGCGTCAACCTGACGGCCGTCAACAACCTGCAGAAACAGTTCGGCGGCTCGAACATCCTGGGCCTGCTGAACCTCTTCTCAGGCGGCAGCCTCTCGCGGATCGCGCTGTTCGCGCTGGGGATCATGCCCTACATCACCTCCTCGATCATCCTGCAACTGCTCCAGGTCGCAGTCCCGTCGCTGGAAAAGCTCTCCAAGGAAGGCGAGGTCGGCCAGGCGCGGATCACCCAGTACACCCGCTACCTGACCGTCGGTCTGGCCTTCGCCCAGTCGATCGGCTACGTCTTCCTGTTCCACAGCCTCCAGGCCAAAGCGGGCGAATCGGTCGTCACCCATTTCGACGCCCCCCACATCTTTCTGATCGTCATCTGCCTGACCACGGGCTGCGTCATGCTGATGTGGATCGGCGAGCTGATCACCCAGCGCGGCATCGGCAACGGCATCTCGCTTTTGATCTTCGCCTCGATCGTCTCGCGACTGCCCGGTGGCATCCAGACCTGGTGGACATCCACCGACCAGGTCTTCAAGGTGATGATGCCCTTCATGGTGCTGGCCGTGGTCGCGGCCATCGTCTTCGTCCAGGAAGGTCAGCGGCGCATCCCCGTGCAGTACGCCAAGCGCGTCATCGGCCGGCGGATGACCGAGGGCGGCCAGACCTACCTGCCGCTGCGGGTCAACATGGCCGGTGTCATCCCGGTCATCTTCGCCGCCAGCCTGATGGCCTTCCCGGCCACCGTCGGACAACTCGTCAAAACCCACTGGGGCACCAAGCTCTCAGACTTCTTCACGCCCAACGGCTGGCACTACGTGCTCGGTGAGTCCCTGCTGATCATCGTGTTCACCTACTTCTACACGGCCGTGACCTTTAACCCGGTCGACCAGGCCGACAACCTGAAGAAGTACGGCGGCTTCATCCCGGGGGTGCGACCCGGACGCCCGACGGCCGAATTCCTCGACCGCATCCTGGCCCGGCTGACATTCCCCGGAGCCCTCTTCCTGGCGGCCGTGGCCGCCCTGCCGGCGATTCTCATTGCCCGCACCCACCAGAACTTCTACTTCGGCGGCACCTCGATCCTGATCGTCATCGGCGTGGCGCTGGAAACGATGAAGCAGCTCGAGGCACAGCTGATGATGCGCAGTTACGAGGGCTTCCTGAAGTAGCTGCCGCGCGCCGGCGGCCAGATCGAGCATCGGCCGGCGAACCCACTGGCAAACCTGAGTGCCGAGCGGATAGGCTGCCCGTCTTGTCCGAGTTGAATCTGATCCTGCTCGGCCCGCCTGGCGCGGGCAAGGGAACGCAGGCCGACCGCCTGCGCGACGACTTCGGCCTGCCCCACATCTCCACCGGCGACATGCTCCGGGCGCAGGTGGCCGAGAAGACAGCGCTTGGCCTTGAGGCCAAGCGCTACATGGACGCCGGCGACCTGGTTCCCGACGAGGTCATCGTCGGGATGATCATGGCGCGGGTCGCCGACGCCGACGCCCGCGACGGTTTCCTGCTCGACGGCTTCCCCCGCAACGAGAGCCAGGCCGACACACTCGCCGAGTCGCTGCGCGGCCTGGGCCGCCAGCTGAGCGCGGCACTGCTGATCGCCGTCTCCGATGACGCCCTGGTCAAACGGCTGGCCGGCCGGCGCGTCTGCGTCAAGAACGCGGGGCACATCTACCATGTCGACTTCGACCCGCCCAAGCACGAAGGCATCTGCGACCAGGACGGCTCGCGACTGATCCAGCGTGATGACGACCGCGAGGAGACGATCCGCCACCGGCTCGAGGTCTACCACCGACAGACCGAGCCGCTGATCGCCTACTACGACCGCTCCGGCCTGCTGCGCCGCTTCGACGGCACCCGCTCCCCGGACGAGGTCCACGACCACATCCGGGCAACCATCGCCACGCTGCGCCTCGAGGAGAAGCTCTGATCGTGCCAGCTAAGCTCGTTCGGTGATCATCAAGAAGTCACCCCAGGAGATCGACAAGATGGCCCAGTCCGGCTACATCCTGGCGGCCACCCTCGATCTGATGCAGAGCAGCGTCCGGCCGGGCATCAAGACGGGCCAGCTCGACCGGCTGGCCGAGGACTTCATCCGCTCCCACGGCGCCGAGCCCACCTTCAAGGGCTATCGCGGCTTCCCCGGCTCGATCTGCTCCTCGCCCAACGCCATGATCGTCCACGGCATCCCGGGCGCCTACCGCCTGGAGGAGGGCGACATCATCTCGATCGACGTCGGGGTGACCCTGGATGGCTGGGTAGCCGACGCGGCGCGGACCTTCCCCGTCGGGGAGATCTCGGCGGAGTCGGAGAACCTGCTCTCGGCGACCAGCGAGTCGCTGCACGCCGGTGTGGCCCAGTGCCGTGCGGGCAACAGGATCGGCGACCTCTCCAACGCCATCCAGCTGGTGGCGGAGGCCGCCGGCCTGTCGGTGGTGCGCTCGCTGGTCGGCCACGGAGTCGGCCGGGAGATGCACGAGGATCCGCAGGTGCCCAACTACGGCCGGGCGGGCAAGGGCCCGATCCTCGAGGAGGGCATGGTCCTGGCGATCGAGCCCATGACCACGGCGGGGCGTCCCGGGGTCAGGGCCGGGGGGGACGGCTGGGCGATCTACTCCCAGGACGGCTCGCAGGCTGCCCACTTCGAGTTCACCGTGGCGGTCACCGGTGAGGGACCACGAATCCTGACGCCCTGGCATCTGCCGCTCGCCGAGCGGGCCGGAGGCCCGGTCAGCGAGGGCGTCGGGGCAGCCGGCTGACGACGCCGCCGGGGCGTGCCGGGGTCACCGACCGTCGCCTTCGCGGAGTTGCTACCATCTGGAGTCCTGCCTGACGCGCGAGCCTGCTTGGCCTGCGCAGAGGCATCTGTCCACGACTCGGTAGCGGCAGCCGCAACGGCAGCCAGAGCCGGATCGCCGGAACCCAGCGCCTGAAAGGGATCATGAAGGTAAGACCGTCGGTGAAGCCGATGTGCGAGAAATGCAAGATCATCCGACGCCACGGTGTGGTGTTGGTGATCTGCCAGAACAAGCGCCACAAGCAGCGGCAGGGTTAGGCGTAGATGGCGAGGATCGCGGGAGTCAACCTCCCCCTCAACAAGCGCTCGGAAATCGGGCTGACCTACATCTACGGCGTCGGCCGCTCGACCTCGGCGAAGATCCTGGCCGAGGTGGGGATCAGTCCCGACACCTACATCAGGGACCTGACCGAGGACGAGGTGTCCAAGCTGCGCGATGCGATCGATGACGGCCTGACCGTCGAGGGCGATCTGCGCCGTGAGCGCCTGCAGGACATCAAACGTCTCCAGGACATCGGCTGCTACCGCGGCCTGCGCCACCGTCGCGGCCTTCCCGTCCGCGGTCAGAAGACCAAGACCAACGCCCGTACCCGCAAGGGCCCCAAGCGGATGCAGGTCGCGGGCAAGAAGAAAGCAGGCAAGAAGTAATGCCCCCCGCTCCCAAACGCGCCCGCGGCCGTCGCAAGCCGAAAAAGAACATTCCCGTCGGGCAGGCTCACATCAAGACCTCGTTCAACAACACGATTGTCTCCCTGACGGACGTCAGCGGCAACGTGATCGCCTGGGAGTCCGCCGGCGGCGCGGGCTTCAAGGGCTCGCGCAAGTCCACGCCGTTCGCCGCCCAGGTGACCGCCGACGCAGCTGCGCGCAAGGGCCTCGAACAGGGGCTGCAGAAAGTCGAGGTCTACGTCAAGGGGCCAGGCTCCGGGCGCGAGACGGCGATCCGCTCGCTGCAGGCCGCCGGCCTCGAGGTGACGGGCGTCAAGGACGTCACGCCGCAGGCCCACAACGGATGCCGCCCCCGCAAGCGGCGGAGGGTCTGAGATGGCGCGCGATACCGGCCCGCAGTGCAAGCAATGCCGCCGTGAGGGACAGAAGCTGTTCCTCAAGGGCGAGCGCTGCCTGACCGACAAGTGCGGCGTCGAGCGCCGCTCCTACCCGCCCGGCGAGCATGGCCGTGGGCGGATGAAACAGAGCGAGTACCGCGTTCAGCTGCGCGAGAAGCAGAAGGCCCGCCGCTACTACGGCGTCCTGGAGAAGCAGTTCAGGGGCTATTACGCCAAGGCCTCGCGCCAGCCGGGCATCACCGGCGAGAACCTGCTGGCGCTGCTCGAGTGCAGGCTTGACAATGTCCTGGTGCGCCTCGGCTTCGCGGCTTCACGCCGCCAGGGGCGCCAGCTGATCCGCCACGGCCATTGGACGGTCAACGGCCGGCGGGTGAACATCCCCAGCTACCAGGTGCGACCTGGTGACGTGATCGCCATCAAGGCAGACACGCCTGCGACCCAGGTCGTCAGGGATGCCACCGAGCTCACAGGACAGATTCCCGCGTGGCTGCAGGCCGATCACGAGTCTTTGACGGCCAAGGTTCTGCGCAAGCCGGAGCGGCGCGAGGTCGCTGCACCGGTGCAGGAGCAGCTCATCGTCGAGCTGTACTCGAAGTAGACGCAATTTCCGACGCCTCCGTCCCCCCGGGCGGCGGCGCTTTCAGGCCGGTGTCCGCCCGACACCGGTGCGAGACCAAAACGACGTAAGGACTCTCATGCTCGACTTCCAAATCCCCCGGATCACAAGCGAGTCCGTGGAGCAGAACCGAGGCACGTTCACGATCGAGCCGCTCGATCGCGGGTTTGGCTACACGTTCGGCAACTCGCTGCGGCGTGTCCTGCTCTCCTCTCTGGCCGGCGCCGCCGTCACGAGCGTGCGTATCGAGGGCGTAGCCCACGAGTTCTCGACGATCACGGGCGTCAAGGAGGATGTCACCGACATCGTCCTGAACCTCAAGGGTGTCGTCTGCCGGATGCACTCGGACGCCAGCGAGGTCGAGGCTCCGCTGGTCGTCACCGGCCCGGGTGAGATCACCGCCAAGGACATCGACCTGCCCGCCGGCGTCGAGATTCTCAACCCCGACCTGCACATTGCGACGCTCGAGAAGAAAACCAAGCTCGAGCTCTATATGACGATCGGCCGCGGCCGCGGCTACCGTCCCGCCGAGGAGAACAAGTCCTCAGATCAGCCCATCGGCGTGATCCCGATCGACTCGATCTTCTCGCCCGTCCGCCGTGTCGCCTACGCGGTCGAGCAGGCTCGTGTGGGACAGAAGACGGACTTCGACAAGCTGACGCTGGACATCGAGACCGACGGCTCGATCGACCCGCAGGCGGCCCTGCGCGAGGCGGCCGAGCTGCTGATCTCCCAGCTGGCCATCTTCACCGACGCAGACCGGATCCAGGAGCTGCGGGCAACCCCCGGCGGCCAGCTGGACGGCCACGGGCTGGCCGTTCCCGGCGGCGCCCAGGCGGCATTGCAGGGCGAGGAGTGGGGCATCCTGATCGAGGAGCTCGAGCTCGGCGTACGCTCCTACAACTGCCTCAAGCGGGCCGGCATCCAGACGGTCGGGGATCTGATCTCCAAGTCCGAGGCCGAGCTGAACGCGATCCCCAACTTCGGCAAAAAGTCCATCGACGAGGTCATCGAAACCCTGCACGCGAGAGGCCTGAACCTCCGCGCAGACTGATCTGCAACACGCCGGGCGCGCCATGTGCGCGTCCCCCGTCTCGGCTGGAGGGAGTGAGTGATCGAGCTCACGCCCTGCGCCGAAGGCGTTAGGCGTGAATCCGATCATCTACACTCCCGACTCCCATGCGCCACCAGAAGACACGCAAAAAGCTCAGCCGTGACTCGGCCCACCGCAAGGCCCTGCTGATGAACCTCAGCAAGGAGCTGATCGAGCACGAGCGGATCAAGACGACCGAAGCCAAGGCCAAGGCCGTCAAGCCTGAGATCGAGAAACTGATCACGCTGGCCAAGCGGGGCGACCTGCACGCCCGCCGTCAGGCGCTCTCGACCCTCTCGCAGGACAAGTTCGCGGTCCACAAGCTGTTCGTCGAGGTCGCTCCGCGTTATGCCGAGCGCCCGGGTGGCTATACCCGCATCCTGAAGATCGGCCAGCGTCAGGGTGACGCGACCGAGATGGTCTTCCTCGAGCTCGTCTGAGCGGGCCGCGGCCGGGGAGCCGCGTGGATGATCTCGAGGCTGACGATCGAGTATGACGGTGCTGCCTTTGCCGGCTGGGCTCGCCAGCCCGATGAGCGCTCCGTCCAGGGTGAGCTGGAGGGGGCCCTGCGAACGATTCTCGGCGAGCGCGCGGGCGACGGCAGCCCGCTGAAATTGACGGTCGCGGGCAGGACCGACCGGGGCGTCCACGCCTGGGGGCAGGTGGCCAGCTACAGCCATGAGGCCGTGGATCCCCTGCGGATCAACGGCCTGATCGGCCACGACGTGTCCGTGCTCTCATCAGAGCCCGCTCCCGCGGGCTTCGACGCGCGCCGGGATGCCGTCAGCCGGACCTACTGCTATCGCGTCCTGGCCAGGCGTACGCGCGGGGTCTTTCAGCGCTCCACCGCCTTCTGGTGGCCAGGGCAGCTTGACCGCGGCGCCCTGCAGGCCTGCGCCGAGCTGCTCGGCGGGCGCCACGACTTCACTGCCTTCACGCCCAAAGAGACCGAGCATGGCTGGTTTCGCTGCGACGTCCGTCGCGCCGAGTGGTCGCTGGAAGGCGAGCTGCTCGAGTTCTGGATCGAGGCGGACATGTTCCTGCGCCACATGAACCGGGTCCTGGTGGGGACGATGATCGACGTGGCCACCGGCATCTACACCGTTGAGCAGTTCGGCCGGCTGCTCGAGGGCCGGCCCCGCTCAGAGGCCGGTCGCACGGCCCCGGCCCATGGGCTGGCGCTGGCCGCGGTCGGCTACCCACCCGGCCTCAGCGCCTCTCAGGCAGGCGCTTGGGCATAGCCTTCGCAGAATCCTGAGGAAGGCCGGCTGTGTCAGAGGCTCAAGCGGACCAGTGCCGGTCGCGACGAGGACGCTCGCCCCGGGCGCCCGCGGCTGACCGTGGAGGAGGGCAGCAGGCCGGCGGCCATCGGGCCGGCATATCTTCACGGTCGGGGACCGAAGCGGCCCCTATGCTGGACGGACATGCTCAACGTGCTGCTGACCAATGACGACGGGATCGAGGCCGAGGGCCTTCAGGCCATGCGCCGCGCCCTGGCCGGGATCGAGGGGGTTCACCTGGCCGTCATCGCCCCGGACGGCAACCGCTCGGCGATGGCGCGCTCGATCACCACCCGCCGGCCGTTGTGGATCGAAGAGGTGCCGTTCTCCGACGGAACGACGGGCTACGCCACCGACGGCACGCCGGTCGACTGCGTCCGCTTGGCGAGCCTCGGCCTGATCGAGGACTTCGAGACCCATCTGGTCGTCTCCGGCATAAACCACGGCGCCAACCTCGGTGACGACATCACCTACTCGGGTACCGTGGCGGCGGCACTCGAGGGCGTTGTCCTGGGGCTGCCCGCGATCGCCGTCTCCCAGCAGTCGGGGGCGCGCAACCTCGACTACAACTTCGACGGCGGTTTCGGCTTCGATGTCGCCGCACGGTTCGTGGCGGCCATGGTCGAGCGGATCGATGATGTCCCGCTGCCCCCGCGGACGCTGCTCAACGTCAACGTCCCCGCGGGTGCGCCCGACGGGGTCGAGGTGGCCAGCCTCGGCAAGCGGATCTACCGCGACGAGCTCAAGCTGGACGCCGAGGAGGAGCACCGCCGCCGCTACTGGATCTACGGCTCCTACCCCGGCTTCCAGGACGAGCCCGGCACCGATCTTGCGGCCGTCCACGCCGGGCGCATTGCCGTGACACCACTTCATTTCGATCTCACCGACCATGCGAGCCTCGATGCGCTGCGACGCTTCGACCTCGACGGCCTGCTCGAGCCGCTCGCGCCCGACGCGGCCTCGTGAGCACAGGACCGCCGGCCACAGACGACGCGAAGTCCCCGCCGGCGCAGGCCGTCAAGCGCGCCGCCGAGCTGCGCGAGCAGCTCGGATACCACTCACATCGCTACTACGTCCTCGACGATCCCGAGATCGGCGATGACGCCTACGATCGGCTGCTGGACGAGCTGCGGGCGCTCGAGGCCGAACACCCGGCCTTGCTGAGTGCGGACTCGCCCACCCAGCGCGTCGGTGGCGAGCCGGTGGGCAAGCTCGAAAAGGTCCGCCACCTCGAGCCGATGCTCTCGCTGGGCAACGTCCGCTCGGCCGAGGAGCTGCGTGCCTGGGTCGAGCGGATGCGCAACCACCTGGCCCGAGAGGGGATCGCCGAGCCCAAGTTCGAGTACGTCGTCGAGCCGAAGATCGATGGCCTGGCCATCAGCCTCCTCTACCGCGACGGGGTGCTCGAGCGCGGCGCCACCCGCGGCAACGGCGAGATCGGCGAGGACGTCACGCACAACCTGCGCACGATCGGCGCGATCCCCCTGCGGATCGCCGATGCGCCGCCGCTGGTGGAGGTGCGCGGCGAGGTCTACATGTCTCTGGCCGACTTCACGGCGCTCAACGAGCGGCGCGCCGAAGCGGGCGAATCGACCTTCATGAACCCGCGAAACTCCGCCGCCGGCACGATCCGCCAGCTCGACCCCGCCGACGCCGCCAAGCGACCCCTGTCGATCTGGGCCTACCAGGTGGGTGTCTCGGAGGGACTGAGCTTCAAGGCCCACAGCGAGGCGCTGGAGTGGCTGCGCGAGCACGGCTTTCGTGTCAACGGAGGGATCCGGCGGCTCTCCGGCGAGGAGGCCGTCATCGAGCAGTGCCAGGAGTGGGAGCGCCGCCGCGGCGAGCTGGACTTCGAGATCGACGGGGCCGTCGTGAAGGTCGACGACCTGGCTCTGCAGCATCGCCTCGGCTCGGTGGGCCGAGACCCCCGTTGGGCGGTGGCCTGGAAGTTCCCGCCGACGACCGCCTCGACGACGCTCGAGAAAGTCATGTGGAACGTCGGCAAGTTCGGCGACCTGCGCCCCTACGCGGTCCTCTCGCCCGTCGAAGTGGGCGGCGTGACGATCCGCATGGCAACGCTGCACAACGAGGAGGACATCCGCCGCAAGGACATCCGTGCTGGGGAGGAGGTGATCGTGGTGCGGGCGGGCGATGTGATTCCCCAGGTCGTCTCACCGGCCCCCCACGTCGCCGAGGCACGCCGGCGCCCGCCGCTGCCCGAGCCGCCGGCGCGCTGTCCCTTCTGCGACACCCCGACCGTCAAGCCCGAGGGCTCAATCTTCACACAGTGCCCCAATCGCGACTGTCCGGCCCGCGCCTGGCAGCTGCTCAAGCACTTCGTCTCACGTGGCGCCATGGACATCGATGGCCTGGGCGAGAAGCAGGTGGCGATGCTCCAGGAGCACGGACTGGTGCGAAGCGCGGCGGACTTCTACCGGCTGACGGAGGACCAGCTGATGGAGCTCGAGGGCTTCGGCGAGCTCTCGGCGCGCAAGGAGATCGCCGCGATCGAGCAGTCCAAGCAGCGTCCCTTCGCCCGCGTCCTGTTTGCCCTGGGCATCGAGGAGGTGGGCGAGGTGACAGGACGAAACCTTGCCCAGGGCTTCCGCGACATCGACGCGCTGCTTGCGGCCGACGAGCAGCAGATCGCCCAGATTCCGGGGGTGGGGGAGAAGATGGCTGCCTCGATCCGCGCTCAGCTGGCCGATGAGCGGATGGGGACGCTGATCGCCGAGCTGCGCGCTCAGGGGCTCTGTTTCCGGGAAGCCGGCCCGCCGCCCTCGGAGGGTCCCCTGGCCGGGCGGACGCTGGTCCTCACCGGGACGCTGCCGCAGTGGTCGCGCGAGCAGGCCACCGAGCGGATCGCGGCCGCCGGTGGGAGGGTCACAGGTTCGATCTCCAAGAAGACCGACTACCTGGTGGCCGGCGAGACACCGGGGTCCAAGCTCGAGAAGGCCCAGCGTCTCGGTGTGCCGGTGCTCGACGAGAACGGCCTGCGCGAGCTGCTCGCGAGCTGACGGGCGCACGGGAGCGCGCCTGGTGTTCAGGGCTGGCTGACGGGAGGCGTCAGCGCCTCGTCGAGAATGCGCGTCAGCACACCTTTCTGGCGCAGCTTGTTGACCAGCCGGTGGGAGCCGTGGCCGAAGCGGTAGATACGCAGGTGCTGTGCACCGGCAAGGCGATCGACGTGGCGACGATCCACGTCGAAGGTCTCGTCCACGAACAGCCTGTAGCGCGTGAGACCGTTGTATTGGGCGAGCACCGTGCGCAGGTCCATCCACTGCGGCTGGAGCACGCCCTGTCTTGTGAGCGGGCCCAGGTCATCGTCCCAGCGGCGATCGCCCAGCCGGTGCAGCTCGTCCAGATCGATGGTTGACTGGGGCGAGAAGCTGAGCACCACATCGGCGCGCAGCAAGCTGCCGAACAGCAGCGCCGCGTAGCCGCCGGCGGAGCTGCCCACCATCACGACACGCTCCGCACCACAAGCCTCGATTTCCCGCGCCAGAAAGTCGCGCACCTCCTCGATGCCACCCCCACTGAAACCGCGGTGATACCAGGCCCCGTGCAGGTCGCGCACGAACAGCCGTTTTGCCTGTGTCTCCTCGGTGACCCTCAGAAACTCGAACGGGGGCATTCCAAAGGCGCTGTCGAGGCCGCCGAATGCGATCAGCAGTGCGCTCGAGGGTGCGTCCTTGTCGTGCCACCGGGTCGGTGGGGCGCTCGGCTGACGGACTGGGGCGCCACTGCGCGCATTCCTACGCTTGCGCCTGCGCCGGCGCAGGCGCCACATCAGGTAGCGCAGACGGCCGCGGTTGCGGCGCACTATCTCCATTTCAGGCTCCCTTGGCGCCGGCGCTGGCGCCGTCTCGCGCCCGCGGGGGCCCCGCGTCAGTGGCGCTCACTCGCACCGGCCAAAGGTATCAGCGGCCCGGGAGCATCCTCAGGGCGCTCAGCGGCGCGGAGAGGACGGTCGTGGGCTTCGCCTTGGCCAGTTCGGCCGCCGAGAGGTTGGAGTCGGCCAGGCTGATCGCGATGTGGTCCTGGAAGGTGTGGGCACTTTCGATGGCGATGTCGTCCGTGAAGATTGCGAAGGCCAGTTCATGGCCGTTGGCGGCCCGGCAGTAGCCGACCAGGTTGGAGGCGCCTTCGAGGGTCCCCGTCTTACCGCGGCAGCGGTTTTCAGCACCCGTGTGGCGCATCCTGCGTTCGAGTGTCCCGCTGCGCCCCGCGACGGCCAGGCGTTCGCGCAGCAGCGCCCCCAGCGTGCTGGGGTAAAGGCCGGTGAGCAGCTGGACTATCTCGTAGGGGGAGGTTTTGTCGGCCCTGGACAGGCCCGAGCCGTCCACGATCCCCGGCGTGAAGCCCTGCAGCGTGGAGATCTCCTTGCGTACAACTGCGGCGCCCGCCGAGGTCGTGCCGGCGCCGCCGTAGAGCGCGCCCAGGTCCTTGACGAGCGTCTCGGCGAAAAAGTTGTCCGACGGCGGCAGCATCAGCCCGATCAGTTCGGCGACGGTGGGAGAGGGCGCTTCGGCGAGCGCCCTGGCGCCGGCCGGGGTGGTGGCGGCTCCGCTGGGACCGGTGATGGTGACGCCGTCGTTCTTCAGCGCCCGCCAGAGCTCGCGGGCGGCGTAGGCCGCGGGCGCATGGGCGCCGTGTTCGTTACCGCTCTCGCCGCGGTTGAAGGCCAGGGCGCTGAGCGTACCTTCAAGCCAAGGGTCGAAGGCATAGCCGCTCGAGGGCTCGCCGCGGCGGGAGTCCAAAAACGACTCATCGCCCATGATCGAACCGGTGATGTGGTGGATGCCGTCCCCCCGCACCAGTTCTGTGACCAGCGTCGTGACACTGGTGCCGATGCCGCCATAGTGGCTCGCGATGAACCCACTGCTGCCGAATGTCGGGTCACCGCCGCCGCGCAGATAGAGGCTGCCCACCCAGGTGCCGCCGGGGAGCAGATGCCCGACCCCTGCGACCGTCGTCCTCAGCCGCGCCGTGGGACCCATCCGTGCGAGCGCGGCCGCGGAGGTGTAGAGCTTCTCCACCGAGGCCGGCGGGCGCAGCACCTGGGCGCGTTCTGAGAACAGCGTCTGCTTGGAGGTGAGGTCGTAGACGAAGGCTCCGTCGTCGCGGCCCGCGAGGGCGAGTTGGTGGGAGATGTCCCCCTGCAATGCCGCAAGTGGCGTCTTCGCCGCGGCTCCGGCGGCGGTTGCCATGCAGACCAGCAGAGTTCCACCCAACGAAATGAGAGCCCGGCGGCGACGGTCGATGCCCACTCGCCCTTACAATGTTCGGGATGGGCAAGGTTGTCAAGCTTGAACCGACCCAGAAGAAAGCGGCCGCTGCGGCCGCTCGTGGGCGTCGCGATGCCCCGAGAGGGATCGGCCGGCCCGCCTCGATCGAGCGTCGTCGCAGGCGCCGCATCGACAAGACGGCCCTGGTCCTGGGTGGCGGAGGGTTCACCGGCGGCGTCTATGAGATCGGTGCGCTGCGCGCCCTGGACCTGCTGGCGGTCAACAGCACCGTCAACAACTTCGATGTCTACGTGGGGACCTCGGCGGGTGCCTTCATCGCCTCGCTCTGCGCCAACGGCGTGACGCCTGAGGAGATGATGCGGGTCGTCACCCGCAAGGGCGGTCCGGCGCCCTTCAAAGATGTCGACATCTCCGATCTGCTGCGCCCCAACCTGCTCGAGTTTGCCCGCAAGGGCGCCGCGCTGCCGCTGCACGCCCTGTCGGTTCTGCGGCAGTTCGCAGCCGGCCGGGGCGGGGTTTCTGCGATGGACCTCGCCATGGGCCTGGCCGATGTGCTGCCATCGGGCCTCTATACGGGTGCGGGCATCGAGAAGTACCTCGAAGAGGTCCTGGGCGAGCCTGGCCGCACTGACGACTTCCGCCAGCTCGACTGCGAGCTCTACCTGACGGCCACCGACCTCGACACCTGCGAGCGGGTCGTGCTGGGGGCCCAGGGAATGGAGCACATTCCGATCTCGACGTCCGTCCGCGCATCGGGGGCGCTGCCGATGGTCTATTCACCCGTCCAGGTCGAGGACCGCGAGCTGATCGACGGCGGGATCGTCTCAACGACCAACCTTGATCTCGCCGTCGAGGCGGGCGCCAAGCTGGTTGTGGTCATCAACCCGATCGTCCCTTTCGTCAACGACTTCACGTCGACCATCACGACGCTCCACGGGCGACGCCCTCGCCGCGTCTCAGATATGGGCTTCGCACAGATCGGCTATCAGGTCTTCAAGCTCGTGGCTCACCAGCGCCTGCACGAACTGGCCAAAAGCTGGGAGGAGCGCTATCCGGGCGTGGACATCGTGCTGATCGAGCCCGAACCCAACGATGAACTGATGTTCCAGACCTCGATGATGAGCTTCACCTCGCGCGTCGAGATCGCCCGCCACGGCTTTGAGTCGGTCACCAAGCAGCTGGCCGGCGAATACGACCGTTATCAGGACGTGGCCGAACGGCACGGCCTGGATATCTCGGGCAAGCGCGTCCGCCAGGTGGTGGCGCACTTCGATGAGGAAACCGAGTCGGTCAGCGCCTGGCGCAAGATCCTCGAAGGGACCACCGGGGCGTTGCTGCGCCAGGCCGGTTCGGGCTGAGCCAAGTCGGTTCAGACCGGCGCCGGGGCTAGCCGCCGGCTTTCTCGATCGCATCCAGCAGCCGCTCCGATGCCTGCTTGGAGCGCACCGCCATGCGCACGTGGCGGGGCTCGCCGAGGGCATCGCCCGCGGCCACCAGCACGCCGGCCTGGGCCAGGCGGGTGGCAAGCTCGGCACCCGAGAGCTCCGGGTGGGCCGCCCAGATGAAGTTGGCCTGGCTGTCGGCGACTTCGAAGCCACGGCCGCGCAACGCCTCGATCAGCAGCGGACGCTGCTCGCAGATCCGCTGGACCTGTTTCTCGACCAGCTCCTCGCAGCTGTGGAGCGCCTCCAGGGCTCCTGCCTGGGAGAGCTCGGAGACACCCAGATCGGGGTCGAGCTCGGCCAGCAGCTCACCCGATTCGGGGCTGCCGATGACATAGCCGATGCGTAGCCCCGCCAGGCCCCATGCCTTGGAAAAGCTGCGGAAGACCAGCAGCCGGGGATGGCGCTCCAGCAGCTCCAGCGAGGAGTTCGCGGGCTGAGCGTCGGCGAAGTCGACGAGCGCCTCGTCAAGCAGCACAGCCACTCCCTGCGGCAGGCCTTCGAGCAGCCGCTCGAGCTCGGCCGTGGCGAGCAGCTCGCCGGTCGGGTCGTTGGGGCTCGCCAGCGCAATGACCCTCACATCGGGGCTCTGGGCGGCCTCGAGCAGGCTGTCGATGGCGCCGTCCTCTATCGGCACCGCCTGGCCGTGGGCGCGTCGCGCCATCAGGGGGTAGAGCGGATAGGAGGGCCAGCGGGTCAGCAGTTGTTGGCCCGGCGCCAGCAGAGCCCGGGTGGCCGAGCTCAAGAGCTCGGCGGCGCCGTTGCCGAGGATCAGCCGCGCCGGGTCCACTCCGTGTCGCTCGGCGAGCGTGTTGCGCAGGTCCGTTCCGCGCATGTGCGGGTAGCTGTTCAGCCCCCGGCGCGCCACATAGGTGATCGCGTTGACGATCCGCGGATGGGGCAGGTCGGGCCAGGTCGTGTGGGACAGGTCCAGGGTGTCCACGATCGTCAGCGCTTTGCGCCGTCGCTCGGCGGCCTCCTCGCGCAGGCGCTCGTTGACCTCCTCCTCGGACATTCCTTCGAACTGGCGGTAGTAATCGAGCAGGCCCAAAGCATTGCCCGTTCTAGCAGCGATTCTCGCGCCCCGGCGAAGCCGGCGCCTTCCGCCCGCTGCCGGCGCTCATCAGGAGCCGGACTGCCCGGAGAAGCTGGATGAGCCGGGCCCGTGAATGACCAGGAACCAGAAGGCGAAGGCGGCGCCGCAGATCACCGCGGTGGCCCCGAAAACTCGTCCCAGTGCACCCAGGCGCTGGTCGTGGCCCGCGGCCCGTCGCACCAAGAGCCATGCGTTATCAAGCCGTTTGAGCAGCGACAATGCCCCGAAGAGCAGCGCGAACAGGGCCGCGAAGGCCACCAGGATGCCGACGCTGACACTGCCGGAGAGGTAGTTGGCCTGAGAGCCGAGCCATAGACAGGCGATCGGAATGGGGCCCCAGCAGAGCAGGCTCAAAAGCGTCATCCCGGCCAGCAGCAAATTGGCCAGCGAGCCGTCGATCCGTTCGCGGCGCTCTCCGGCCCGCTCGGGCAGCTCCCGGTACTGGACGGGTGCGGTCCCCGGCCGGCGGCCGACGAACAGGCCGCCGTTGTCTGAAGGGTCGCTGCGCATCTCAGCTCATGTTCGCAGGCTCGGCGCGCGGTCCGGCTCAGCTGCTGTACAGAGCGTCGAACAACTCCGCATATTTCTCGTTGACGACGTTGCGCTTGACCTTCAAGGTCGGCGTCAGCTCACCGGTGGCCTGCGAAAGGTCGTGGTCGAGAATCACGAACTTCTTCACCTGCTCGACCTGCGCGTATTTCGCGTTCGCCTTGTCGATCTCAGCCTGGATCAGCTCACGCACGGCCGGCTCGTTGCACAGCGTTCCCACGTCTTCGGGGAGGTCGTGCTCGCGGGCGAAGATCGGCATCTCTTCCTCGTCCAGCGTGACCAGCACGACCGGGTAGGGACGGGCGTCGCCGTGCATGACGGCCTGGGAGATCCAGCGGCACTGCTTGAGGTCGTTCTCGATGTTGGCGGGCGTCAGGTTCTTGCCGCCGGCGGTGATGATGATGTCCTTCTTGCGCCCCGTGATCGACAGGTAGCCGTCCTCGTCGAGCGAGCCCAGATCACCGGTGTGCAGCCAGCCGTTCTCGACCGCCCCGAAGCTCGTGGGCGCGTGGTTGTGGTAGCCGTCGAAGATGTTCGGGCCTTTGATCAGGATCTCGCCGTCCTCGGCGATCTTCAGCTCGACGCCCGGCAGCGCTTTGCCGACCGTCCCGAACCGGTGTTCCTCGATCGTCGAGCCGGTGGCCGCCGTGGCGGTCTCGGTCATGCCGTAGCCCTCCAGCACGGGGACGCCGCAGGCCCAGAAGAATTCGAGGATGTCCCGGGCGATCGGGGCAGCGCCACTGGTCGCCTGGCGGACTGCCCCGCCGAAGATCGCGCGGACGTTTTTGAACAGCTTCTCGTCCGCCTCGTCGAAGTTGTTCTGCATCTCCTCGGGAACCTCTTCGCCGCGGTTCTGCATGTCGCGGACCTTGGCGCCCAGCTTGATGGCGCCTTCGGCCTGTGCTCGCTCGGCCGGCTCCATCGCCTCGATGGCGCCGTGCGCCAGGGTGTAGATCTTCTCGAACACGCGGGGCACCGACGGAAAGAAGGTCGGTTTCACCTCCTGCAGCTCGGAGATGATCGCCTTGGTGTCACCGCCGAAGTAGGCCAGCGTGGCGCCCTGGTCGAAGACGGCCAGCTGGACGAGCAGGGCGAACGAATGGGCGAGGGGAAGGTAGAGGTAGATGATCTGCCCCTCGTCGTGACCCGTCAGCGCGCCCGCCTCGCCGACCATGTCGACGATGGCGCTGTAGTTGCCATGGGTCAGGACGCATCCCTTCGGTGGCCCCGTCGTACCGGAGGTGTAGATGAACGTGAAGGGGTCCTCGGGACGCACTGCGGCGCGGCGGGCGTTCAGCTCCTCGGCGGAGCGTCCCTTGCCGGCAGCGCGCACCTCATCGAGGGTGATGGCGCCCAGCGGGCGCTGCTCGGGCGTCGAGCCGTTGCCGGAGGCGCCGGCGGGCGGCTCCATGACGATGACCGTGCGCAGGTTCGGCACGCGGTCGCCCAGCTCGACGATCTTGGCCAGCTGTTCCTCGTTCTCGCAGACGATCGCCGTGGCGCCGGAGTCGGAGATGACCCACAGGCACTCCTCGGGCGAGTTGGTCTGGTAGATCGGCACGACGACGGCGCCCGCCGAGGTTGCCGCCAGATCGGCGTAGGTCCACTCGGGGCGGGTGTTGGCGAGGATGCAGACGCGGTCGCCGGCCTGAACGCCCAGCTCGATCATGCCGAGCCCGATCTCCTGGACGATCCCCGAAAGCTCGGTGTAGCTGACGTCATGCCACGTCCCCTCGCGCTTGTAGCGGACGGCCGGGCGCTCCCCGTGTTCGGCGGCCGCGCGCGAAACCAGGTCGGCGATCGTCTTCGACCCGGTGGTCGTCGCTGTGGCCTCCATTGGTACTCCCCTCTCCGATGACTATGGATCCGGCTATTCAGATGTTAGAGCCCGTTGGGCCGCTGTGCGGCTCTCAGACGGGGTTTGGCACATCCAGAAAGACGTGTCGCAGACCGAAGCGCTCGGCGAGGTGATCGCCCAGGCGCCGGATGCCGAAGGTCTCCGTCGCATAGTGCCCGGCGGCGATCAGGTGAAGGCCAAGCTCTGTGGCCGTGGCCGTCACCCGCTCGGCGGGCTCTCCGGTCAGCAGTGCGTCCGCGCCCGCTCGCGCCGCCTCCTCGATGTAATCCGACCCGGACCCCGAGACAATTGCCAGGCGGTGAACCACCCCGGGGCCCGAACCGAGCACGAGCGGCTCGCCGGCGGTCAGACCGCCGATCTGCTGGACGAGTTCCTGCAGTGAAACGCCGAAGCCGGGCAGCTGGGCCAGAAAGCCGATTGTCTGGCCGCGGTGGCGGCCGAAGGGATCGAGCCGCTCCGCTCCCAGGGCGCGGCCGATCAGCGCGTTGTTGCCGAGCTCGGCATGGGCGTCCAGAGGCAGGTGGTAGGCGGCCAGGGCGATGTCAGCATCGAGCAGGAGCTTCAGACGGTTGCGCAGGACGGGGTCGATCGAGCGCATACCGGAGCCCCAGAACAGTCCGTGGTGGACCAGCAGCAGATGGGCGCCCTCGCGGGCCGCCAGCCGAAACAGCTCGGCGTTCGCCGAGACCCCGGTCGCGAGGGTGTTCACCTCGTCTGCTCCGGGGACCTGTAATCCGTTGACGCAGTAATCCTCGAAGCGCTCGGGATCCAGCAGCCGGTCGGCCTCGCCGAGCAGCTCGGTGACGGTCGCTCCCATCGGACGAGACTAGCGGTAGGGAGGGTGTGGGATACTGCTGGGGCCTTCGGGGCGTGGCGCAGCCTGGTAGCGCGCACCGTTCGGGTCGGTGAGGTCCCGAGTTCGAATCTCGGCGCCCCGATCGCTGAAAGCCTCCGCCTGTGCGGGGGCTTTCGCGTTTGTGGTGGCTACTGCTCCTCGGGTGCCGCCGGATCCTCGCCGGGCCAGCGCCCCGTGCGGGACTCGAACCAGCGCCGGGAGGCGTGATCTGTGAGCCCCGAGACGACGGCGAAGACGGCCCCCTCGATGGCCAGCCGTGCGGCCAGCTTGCTCCAGGGCGCCGTGCGCTGGTCGGCCCGCGGCGGCTCCCCGTCCTCGACGACACCCCACATCCCGTCAATCAACCTACGCGCCGTCATACCGGCCAGGCGGCCGGTGATGAGGCTGACGGGCTTGAACAGGAGCTTCATCCGCCTAAGGGTAGTGACCAGCGCGGTTCATGGGCCGACCGTCGGGGTAGGCAAGGCGGCAGCGATGGACAAGCCGGGCACCCGAACGATGCAATCCGCCAGCCGCGCAGACGGGCGCTGAGGCGATGGCCAGGTTGCGCCGATCCGACTGTGCGGCTCCAGGTATCGCCCGCCGGCGACGAGGCCGTGGATTCGAATACCGCGACCCTGACGGCGAGCGGATCGACGACCCCGAGGTGCTCCAGCGGATCGGCGAGCTGGCGATCCCGCCGGCCTGGAAGGAGGTGTGGGTCTGCATGGATCCCCACGGACATCTCCAGGCGACCGGGATGGACGCCGCGGGGCGCAAGCAGTACCGCTACCACGAACGTTGGCGCACCCACCGCGACCGGCTGAAGTTCGATTCGATGATCGCCTTCGGGAGCGCCCTGCCCCGTCTGCGGCGCAGGATCGTCCGCGACCTGGAGTTGCCCGCAGGAACCTCGGCGCCCGGGCGGGTGCCGGTCGACGCCCTGACACGCGAGCGGGTCCTCGCCTGTGCAGTGCGGCTGCTCGACGTCGGCTTCTTCCGGATCGGCTCAGAGGACTATGCCGAGCGCAACGAGTCCTACGGGCTGACCACGATGCTGCGCCGCCATGTCAGCGAGCACGACGGGGCGCTGGTCTTCGACTTCCCGGCCAAGTCCGGGCAGCGCCGGGTTCAGGAGATCGCGGACCCCGAGGCGCTGGCGATCGTGGCGGCCCTCAAGCGCAGGCGCAGCGGCGAGCAGCTGCTGGCCTACCGCGAGCAGGGGGGCTGGGTGGAGCCAGGCGCGGAGGATGTCAACACCTACCTCAAGCAGCAGAGCGGCGGCCCCTTCACCGCCAAAGACTTCCGCACCTGGAACGCGACGGTCCTAGCCGCCGTTGCGCTCGCGGCGGTTCCCCGGGAGCGCTCGCGCCGGGCCGGCGAGCGTGCGGTCACAGCCGCCATCAGGACGGTCGCCGCCTATCTCGGCAACACGCCAGCGGTCTGCCGCGCCTCCTATGTCGATCCGCGGGTGCTCGACCGCTATCGCGACGGCGTCACGATCGCCGGTGCGCTGGGTCGGGCGCAGGCCGCCGGTGGTGCGGACCTGGCCGACGGGCGAATCCGCAGGCGCGTCGAGCGAGCCGTCCTTGACCTGCTCGCCGAGGCCCCGCAGGACGCCCCTGGCGAGCCGCGCCGGTCTGGGCAGCGCACCACGGGTAAAGCAGGCAGAGATGGTTCCTGAGATCCGGACAGCGGGGGTGGCAATCGTGGAGCACCGTAGATGACCGCCGTGCTACTGGACGTAGATGGAACTCTCGTGGACACCAACTATCAGCACGCCCTCGCCTGGTATCGGGCCTTTCGCGAGCACGAGCTTGTGCTGCCCCTGTGGCGGATCCATCGCCATATCGGGATGGGAGGTGACCAGTTCGTGCAGGCCCTCACGGACGAGTCGGTGGAGCGCGAGCGCGGTGACGCCATCAGAGCGTCCGAGGGCCGCCTCTACCGGCAGATGATCGACGAAGTCCGTCCGATGGACGGCGCACGCGAGCTACTGGAGGAGCTCTCGGAGAACGGCCACTCAATCGTCCTTGCATCATCGGCCAAGGAGGAGGAGCTAGAGCACTACATCGACCTGCTCGGGGCTCGCGATCTGGCTGACGGCTGGACGAGCTCGGCTGACGTCAAGGCGACCAAGCCCCACCCCGACATCGTCAGGGCCGCTCTGGGCGTGGCCCGTGCCCAGCCCGCTGATGCTGTGATGGTCGGCGACTCGACCTGGGATTGTCGTGCGGCGGCACCTGCCGGCGTGGACACGATTGCTGTCCTGACGGGCGGGTTCTCCCGCGAAGAGCTGACAGAGGCGGGCGCCGTCGCGGTCTTCGAGTCGGTCTCTGAGCTGCGCGACTCACTCTCGGGCACGCGGCTCGGCTGAGATGGCGATCACCGGCTTTGCAGAGATGACACGCGAGGCGCGAGACCCCCATGCTCTCGCGCGCTTCTACATCGAGGCCTTTGGGCTTCCCATGCTGGCCGACGAGGGCGACAAAGTCTGGCTCGGCGTCGGCGCCCAGGCCAGACTGGGGCTGTGGACGCCCGGTCGCAAGGTGTTCGGCGACAAGGGTGGCGTCCATGTGCATTTCGCATTTGCCGTGGAGCAGGGCTCGATCGATGAGCTCGCCGTTCGAGTCAGGCAGGCGGGTGGCGATGCGAGAGGCCCTGTCGAGCACCCCGGCGGAGACCGCTCCCTCTATGTCAGCGATCCCGTCGGCAACGTCGTCGAGGCATGGGATCTGTTCGATGAAGGCATGACCGTCGAGGAGGTTCGCGACTGCCACGGCGGCGCGTCGGCTTTGACATCCCCCGCCCACGCCGATTAACGGCGGTGGCGGCGGGTAGTAAAGGCCTGTGAACAGGAGCCACGACGATCCGGACGGCCTGGCCGTCGCCTTCCTCGGCGCCGGCGGAGCGATGGGGCTGGGAATGGCGTCCAACATCGCCCGGGCCGGTCTCCCACTGCGGGCCTGGAACCGCTCGTCTGAGAAGGCCGGGCCGCTGACTGAGCTGGGCGCCGAGATCTGCTCGACGCCCGCACAGACCGCCCTGGGCGCGGAAGTCCTGATCACGATGCTCTCAGACGCAGACGCCGTGCTCGAGGCGATGGACGGGGAGGACGGCTTTCTCCAGGACGCCGAGGGCTCGCTGGTCTGGGTGCAGATGAGCACGGTGGGCGTCGAGGGGCTCGAGCGTTGCGCCGAGCTCGCCGAGCGCCATGGCGTGACGCTGGTGGATGCTCCTGTGCTCGGGACCAAGCAGCCGGCGCAGCGGGGGGAGCTGGTGATTCTCGCGTCCGGCCCGAGGGGCTGCGTGGCCGTCTGGAGCCGATCTTCGCCGCCATTGGCAAGAAGACACTCTGGCTGGGGGAGGCCGGGGCGGGAAGCCGCCTGAAGGTCGTGACCAACAGCTGGATCGTCGCCGTGGTCGAGGGGGTGGCGGAGACACTCGCCCTCGCTGAAGGCGCGGGCGTCGACCCCGATGACTTCCTCGCTGCCATCGACGGCGGGCCGCTTGACCTCCCCTACCTGCAGCTGAAGGCCAAGGCGATCATCGAGCGTGACTTCACGCCGTCCTTCCGGCTCGAGCTGGCCGCCAAGGACGCCCGCCTCGCTGTGGAGCTAGCTGCGCGCCACGAGCTCGACCTGCCCGTCGTGCAGGCGATCAGCGACCGGCTGGCAGAAGGCGTGCCCACCCACGGCGAGCAGGATCTCGCCGCGACGTTCCTGACGAGCGCCCCGCCCGACCGCGCCCGATCCGCGTCTTCCCCCGACGGTTGACAGTTCGAGGTTTGACATCTGGAGTATTCGGTTAATAAAACACTGGGTCTGGATCGACTAGGGCGAGACAGGTTCTACACAAGCGGTGGGACGAGCTGGCAACGGCGTTCCGGGTGTAGCAGGGACTACCGCACATCGGCAACGGGCCTCGGGCCCATGAGCGTCGCGGAGAAACATGTCCTACCTATGCCTTCCGAGCTGTCGCTCGACAATCGCGCTTCCTCCATTTGACACCTCAACCCGCTCTTGTTCACGATGAGTGCCACGGAGCCGCGCACCCGGCCTGGCCCGTCTCATGCGTCGCGCGATCGGCGCGCCCTGTTCCTGGCTTGGCAGAAGCACGGTGACGCTCGCGCCCGCGATCAGCTGGTCGCAGAGTTCACGCCCTTGGTGCGCAAACTCGCACGGCGTTACGGCCGCTCCTCTGAGCCGATGGACGATCTGGTCCAGGTCGCAATGGTGGGCCTCCTGCTGGCGATCGACCGCTTCGATGTCGACCTCGGACACCGGTTCCAGTCGTTTGCGATTCCGACCATCCTCGGCGAGATGCGGCGGTACTTCCGCAACTCGGGCTGGGCGCTTCACGTGCCTAGGCGGACTCAGGAGCGTGCCCTGGCCGTCCGCGAGGCGCAGCGGGAGCTGACGGCCGAGAATGGCCGGCCGCCGACGGTCGAGCAGCTGCGCGTGCACCTCGGCTACGAGTACGAGCAGGTCATCGATGGTCTGCAGGCGCTCGATTCCTACGAGGTGAACTCACTGGATGCACCCGTGGGCTCGGGTGAGGATGTGACCACCTATGCCGAAATACTGGGCGGCGAGGAGGGCGGCTTCGGTGTGATGGAGTCGAGGACCGATCTTCAGCGCGCGCTGGCGGAGCTCTCAGAGCAGGACCGCGCCATGCTCGGGATGCGCTTCTTCGGAGAAATGACGCAGTCGGAAATCGCGCAGCGCACCGGAAGCTCCCAGATGCAGATCTCGCGGCTGCTGCGCCGTTCCCTCGAGCAGCTCGAGCTGCTGATCGGAGGGACGCTGAACGCCTCAGAGGGAAACGTCTGCGCGGAGAGCTGACCCGGCTCGCCGGTGGGGGGTGGGTGAGGGAAGCCCAAGCCCCACCGCGCGGCGCAGCTGTGGCTTGACGGCCAGCCAGTAGAAGCCGTCAGCGACGGCATAGCCGGCCAGCATGATCCGCCAGTGCCTGACCACGGTTGTTCCTAAAGCCAGCCGCGGCGGGAAGCGATGAGCACGGCCTGGGCGCGGTCTCGCGCGCCGAGCTTGCGGTAGATCTTGTTGAGGTGGCTGCGCACGGTGCTCGCCGAGAGCTCCAGCTCGAGCGCGATTTCCTTGTAGACGCTCCCCTCGGAGAGACGCTGAAGGACGCGCAGCTCGCGGCCGGAGAGAGGACAGGGATCGACCTGGCGGTGGCGATCGGAACGCAGTGTGGAGAGGTCGCACATCAGTCGGCGCAGATCCTTCGGGTTGAGGCCGACGACCTCCGCTCCGCGCATCAGCTCCGCAGGCGAGATTGGATCGCCGTGCTGGTAGTGGGCGAGCATGTCGGCGACCCGGACGATCGCGCCATCGCCCTCTGCCTCAGGGTCGTGGTGGCGCTCGACGGCGGCGGTGATCGAGGCGGGGAATCCCCAGCGGCGCAGCAGGACGCCGCCGACGAGTGCGTGGTCGTAGCCCAGCTCCCGTCGCTCGGCATGAAGCTGCTCCTCGGGAAGCAGGGCGCCGCGGTGGACCGCCCCCGGGTAGCCGGGGTAGGCGCGCATCAGGACGAGCTTGCCAACGTCGTGCAGCAGGCTGGCCGTCGCGAGCCGCCCGCGGTGGGGGTGGAAGACCTCCGCGGCGATTCGTTCGGCGGCCTGTTGCGTGGCCAGGCCATGCAGGCGGAACTGCTGCGGCACGAGATCCCAGCCGCCGGCGCGCTCGAAGAAGTCAAAGCTCTTGGTCTGTTCGGTCAGCTCGCGGACCTTCCCCGCGCCGATCCGTTCGGCGGCCTCGTGGACGGTGTCGACGCGCCCGTCGGTCAGCATGCCGGCGTTGGCCGCTCGCAGAACGGCCATTGTGATGGCGGGATCTGACTCGACGGCCGCAACGAGTTCGCCCGTGGCCACGTTCGTCCCGTCGGTCAGGGCGATGATGCGCTCGCGCGACTCAGACAGCGCGGGCAGCCGCTCGACCTCGGCAAAGGCCATTGCGATGCGCCGGCCGTGGCTTGAGTGGACATGGCGCTCTGCGGGCACCCGCTTGACCGACAGGGGGCCGAGCCGCTTTCTGGGGGCGGGGGGGCTGACGGCGCTGCTGGGGCGGGCTGTGGTGAGGGAAGCCGACACGCCTCGCTCCTTTCGTTGTGACTTGGAGGACTAATAGACAAAACGGCGCCTCGGCATGCCCTGTGCGCAGTATTTGCCCGATGCCCTCCCGCGCGGCCTACTTAACGGTCCTGGGGAGGGCGATGTGCTCGCCGGCGCCGGGGCAAGCGGTCAGTCGGCGTAGTGCTGGCGGGTCTGTTCGATCGCGGGCATGACTCCGATGAAGCTGTCGAAGACCTCGGGGTCGAAGTGGCCGCGTTCCTCGCCCATCAGTTTGAGCGCCGAGCGAACGGGCAGCGCGGCGCGGTATACCCGGTCGCTGGTCAGCGCATCGAAGACATCGGCAACGGCCGCGATCCGGCCCTCCCGGGGGATCGCCTCTCCGGCGAGCGAGCGCGGATAGCCGTTGCCGTCCCAGCGCTCGTGATGGGTGTAGGCGACCACGGCACCGAGCTGAACCACATCCGAGGCCGACCCGGCCAGCATGCGGTAGCCGATCTCACTGTGGCCCTTGATGATCTCGAACTCCGGCGGGGTCAGTTTGCCCCGCTTGAGCAGGACGCTGTCGGGCACCGCCACCTTGCCGACGTCGTGCAGCTGGCTCGCCAGCCGCAGGCGCTCGCACCCCTCGGCTCCCTCGCCCATCGTGCGTGTGATCGTCTCGCAGTAGGAGCTCATCCGGTGCAGATGGTGTCCCGTCTCCTCGTCGCGGAACTCGACCAGCCTTGCGAGGCGGAAGATGGTTTCGGCCTGCGAGGCCCAGACCTCTCGCTCGGAGAGCTCGAGATTCTGCAGCGCCTGGGCCAGATCGTCGCCTCGCTGCTGGGCGTCCTCGCGCAGACGCTCAAGGCGCTGAAAGGCCAGTTTCTCGCCGCGTCGCCGGTGCAGGGCGTTGGCGATGTTGATCAGCAGCTCGCCGGTGCGCACCGGCTTGATCAGGTAGCCGAATGCGCCCAGCTCGATTGCCTTCATGGCGAGCTCGGTGTTGTCCTCGCCGGTGACCATGACGACCGCCAGGTTGGGGTGATCGCGCCGGATCTGGGTCAGCAGGTCAAAGCCCGAGTCGCCCGGCAGGTTGACGTCGAGCAGCGCCAGCTCGAACTCGCCCGCGCTCAGATGTGAGCGCGCGTCCTCTGCGTCGCGGGCGCTCTCGCTGGAGTACCCGTTGTCCGTGACGACCCGCTCCTCCCAGCGCCGGACGGCCTCATCGTCGTCGACGATCAGAAGCTGGGGCATCGATTTCCTCCGAGCGGCGCGGCGCCCGGCACGGCCGTCCGCACCAGGACATGGGCGCGGGGCGGTGTATGGATCGGCATCAGGCCCTCATCGAGAGCCAACCAAGTTCCGAATAACGGACTGGGGCCATGGTCCCACCCTACCACCGCGATGGGTGGCACTTTACGTAGTTGACCCCACGCTGTTCAGAGCAAGGCACTGCCCGGCCGGGGCAGCGTCAATTGGGAAACGCCCGGCCGGGCGCTCAGAAGTCGCAGGGCAGGATCAGGTCGCTCTCGAGCGCGCGGACGAGGACATCGATCTCGGCTGTCATGTTCTCGCGCGTCAGCAGATCGAGCTCCCGGATGACGATACTGCTGCCACGGTCGAGCTCGTCGGCCAGCGCGTCGACGGCGATCTGGGTGAAGACACCTTCGCGAACGCCCTGGCAGTCCGGGCAGTGCAGCATCACCCGCCAGTGGCGCGGACCTTCGGCTTCCCAGTCGAATGGGTGCACCAGCGTGCCGGCGCATTGGACGCAGATGTGAAGCTGGTCGGCCGGCGCAGGGGCGCGGCGGGGGCTGAGCTCCGTGGGTGGCAGATTGTGATTGGGGTTCATGATCATGACTTCGCCACCCGGCGGGAGGGGACCGACCGCTATGAGCCGCATCTCCCAGGGGCGAACTACCCGGCCGCGGGCCGTTTCAGTCAGCGCGGCGGCTCTCCTTGAAGGGGTCCGGGCGCGGGGCGGTGGTGTGCCAGTAGCAGCACGTAGGGGGTCAACCAGTGCGCCAGGTCGGCCAGGCCCTCGGGCCGCAGCCGGTAGCTGCGCCGCTGTCCTTCGACCTCGTACTCGACGACGCCCGCCTCCCGCATGATCCGCAGATGGTGAGAGGTGTTGGGCTGGCTGAGGCCGGTTGCCCTGGCGAGCTCGCCCACGGGCAGAGGCCCGGCGCGCAACTCCTCGAGCAGTGCTCGGCGCGCGGGCTCGGCGATGATCTCGAATGCGCTGGTCATGGACGGAGGCGCTCCATCTCGTATATGTCTAGCAAGACATATATCGGGCAAGGTGTCGAGGGTCGCCTGCAACGTTCGTCTGAGAGGGGTAAAAAGACCTCGAGAGGAGACACATGCAATACCTGATCCAGATCTTCAGCGGCGATTCGATGGAAGCCTGGGAAGCAATGTCCCAGCCTGAGCAGGAGGCCGTGACGAGCGAGTACTTTGCCATCTCCAGCAGGCCCGGGGTGATCGGTGGCGAGCGCCTGGAGGCGCCGAGCTCGGCCACGACGATCCGCGTACAGGAGGGCCGGACGCTGACGACGGACGGACCGTTCGCGGAGACCAAGGAGGCGCTCGGCGGCTACTACCTGTTCGAAGCAGATGACCTCGACGCGGCGATCGAGCTGGCAGCGAGCATTCCGGCGGCGCGCCTGGGGGGAGCGGTCGAGATCCGGCCGATCGCGCAGCGCTGATCGAAGAGGTATTCAGAGCCGAGTGGGGCCGCGTCCTGGCCGCTCTGATCGGCTTCCTCGGCGACTTCGATCGCGCCGAGGAGGCCGCTCAGGAGGCCTTTGCGGTGGCTGCTGAGCGATGGCCGGCGGATGGGCAGCCAGAGCACCCGGGCGCGTGGCTGATCACGACCGCACGCAACCGGGCGATCGATCGGATCAGACGAGAACGGACGCTGGCCGCGAAGTCCCGGCTGTTGGAGGCTGAGGAGGCGGTCATGGAGGAGATCGAGGAGCAGGCCTTCCCCGATGAACGCCTCGAGCTGATCTTCACCTGCGCGCATCCGGCACTGGGCCTGGATGCTCAGGTGGCGCTGATCCTCCGTGCCCTGGGCGGGTTGAGCACCGAGGAGATCGCGCGGGCCTTTCTCGTCACGGAGGCCACGATGGCACAGCGGCTGGTGCGCGCCAAGCGCAAGATCCGCGACGCCGCCATCCCCTTTCGAATCCCCCCGCCGGAGCGTCTGGCGGAACGGCTTTCAGCCGTCCTGGCGGTCGTATATCTGATCTTCAACCAGGGTTACGAGGGCCGTGGTGAGCTTGCGGCCGAGGCGATCCGGCTGGGGGTGGCGCTGGCCGAGTTGATGCCCGAGGAGTCGGAGATCCACGGCCTGCTGGCGCTCATGCTTCTTGTGGACTCGCGGCGCGAGGCGCGGCTCCGCGACGGCGAGATCGTGCTGCTGGCGGACCAGGATCGCACCCTGTGGGATCCGCAGAGGATCCAGACCGGGCGGGCCGCCCTCGCCCGCGGATTCGCTCTCGGCGGCAGGGGCCCCTACCTGCTCCAGGCCGCCATCGCCAGGCTGCACGTGGCAGAGGCCAGCGACTGGAAACGCATCGCACTCCTCTATGCGGAGCTGGCGGAGCTGACCGGCTCGCCCGTGGTGCAGCTCAACCGCGCCGTCGCCCTGGCGGAGTCCGAGGGTCCGCAGGCCGGTCTCGAGGCGATCGCCGGGCTGGACCTCGACGCCTATCACCACCTGCATTCGACGCGCGCCGAGCTGCTGCGCAGGCTGGATCGGAGCGAGGAGGCAAGGACCTCCTATCTGCGGGCGCTCGAACTCGTTCGCTCGGCGCCCGAGCGCCGCTTTCTGGAACGCCGCCTGGCCGAGCTCTGAGCCGGCTCAGCCCAGCAGTGCGCCGGCGGTGGCAATCGTGCGCAGGTGCTCACCGACGCCCGTGACGCTCAGCAGACGTTGCACCTGGGGCGAACCGGGGGTAACGGCGAACTCCTGACCCCGCCGCCAGCACAGCTCGCGGGCCGCCAGGATGACGCGCAGTCCCGTCGAGTCCAGGAAGGTCAGGCCCTGCAGGTCCAGGACCACGTTCTCGGCGCCGGCCAGCTCCTCGGACTCGATTGCCGTCTGCAGCGCCGCTGCGTTGGCCATGTCCAGTTCGCCGTCCATGGTGACGACGACGCGGTCGCTCTCCTGCTTGGTCTGGAGGTGTAGCTGGGAGTTGGCCCCCATGGCCGGAATTCTAGCGGCGCAGACCGGTGGGGTGGCGCAGTTGAGGGGCTCCTGGCCGTATGGTTCAGGGGAGCCGCTTGTGCAGCCTGATCTGGCTGCCGGCCTCCGAGGAGCGGATCTGGACCAGGTCGCAGAGCTGGTTGACGATCCACATCCCGCGGCCACACGCGGAGTCAGACCCGGGGCAAACGCGGCCGAGCAGCGGATCGCGCATCTCCCCCAGATCGCGGATCTCGCACAGCAGCGACTCGCCATCGCGCCACATGCGCAGCCGGCCGGTCCCGCCTCCGTGACGGATGCTGTTTGTGGCGATCTCATCAACGGCCAGCACGAGGTCGGCGGTCGCCTCGTGATCCAGGCCCTCGACACGGGCCCAGCGGCTCAACGTACGGCGGATCTCGCCAAGATCGCTTTCCCGGAATGCCAACTCAGCGGTAGCGGTGGGCGGTTCGCTCAGCGTGCCGTCAAACGGTCTCATCTGGCGGGCGTAGGACTCGCTGGGGTAGTCGCCGGCCACCCCCGTCACCCTCGGATGGCAGATGTGGGCGGCTTCGATCACATGGTCCTCGAGGCCGTCCAGATCGTAGGGGCAAAGCAGGCGCCATGAGCGCCCGCCGCCGAACGCCAGGTTGAGCAGGGCCTCGTGGCGCCAGCACTCGTCGAGCTCGGCGAGGCTGCGTCCGGGCCAGATCGGTTCACCGATGCCAAGCGGTTCGGCATCGGGGGCAAACCCGTTCAGAAATTCCCGCCAGGCGGGGATGATCCGGGCCGGGTTGACGCCGAGCTGGCGCATGTCGATGAAGCCGACCTGTTCGGAGCGCTCGCCGAGCGCCTCACGGAGCTTGCCGATCCGCTCGCGGCTGACCGCGACGAGCACCGGCGCGGCGCGGTCCAGGGCCTGCTCGATCAGCGGCTGGGTCTGGCGCACGAAGCCCTCGGCGCCGTCGCCGTGGAAGATCACCTCGTGACGGAAGCCGTGAGAGTGCGCCGGCGAGGGGTGTTCTGCACTCCCCGCCGGCATCTCACACAGTGAGGGGCTAGTAGCGGCCATACCACCCACGACGACCGCCACCGGAGGGAACTCCCCCGATGAAGAAGCCGATCAGCCAGAGCAGCACGGCAACGACAAGCACGAACCACAGCACGTGCACGGCGAATCCGAGACCGCCGAAGATCGCGAGGATCAATACCAGCGCTATCAGCGGGACCATAGCCACCTCCTCTTCTATGAACGCCGGGCGGCTCACTCCGCCTCCGGCCCTGCCTCAAAGGTTCCCGTATGCGACCTTTGTCAAACGCCTGCAACCGGAGATTTGGAGCAGCACGCCGACGGCTGCCTGCACTTTTTCTGCAGTTGGGGGTTTAGAGCTGGTTTGAGCGGGCAAAGGCTGATTACCAACGTCGCCCCTCGGACGCGATCGCGCGCCCCCTGCGATTGCGCCCCATTCGGGCGGCATTGAGTGGCATGTCGGCTGGTCCGTCCCGACGCGGACCAGCTGGCATGCCACGTTTGATCTTCCCGCGCCTTGCGCTCGCCCTCTGGCCTTAGTTGCGCTGAGCCATACGTAGTTCGAGCAGCTCTCGCGAGCCGGACGCCGCGACGGAGTGCCCGTCGCTCAGCCGCTCCATGATGGAGCCCAGGCCGTCCGCGCGCTCAGCCGCAAACAGCTCAGCCGCCCGTCCGTTGAGCAGCGGTCCGATTCTCAGATCCAGGTTGCGGGGGGCAACGTTGACGGCCACCAGCAGTCGTCCGTCGCCGGCGTCCTGCAACCCGGCGACGAGTGTGTCCGCCAGCAGTTGGGCGTCGGAGATTCGATCGGTCGTGAAATATGCGCGGGCGGCCAGCGTCGAGAGGACCCGTGGCACGACGTTGCGTGCCACGGCGGTCGGCGCGACGCCCAGCATGATCTCCTCCGGCCCGGTTTGCAGCTGCTCGTGGCCCGCCCCGTTGGCGAGCCGGGACTCCCCCGCGAGGTGGATGGACTGGCCGAGCTCGAAGTGCATCAGCACTTCGGTCCCTCCGGCGCGGCGGTCGCGAAACTCGACGTGGTCGCTCAGCGCCTGGATGACCGGCAGCCCGATCCCGTCGGACATCGACTCGCCGGTTCGCACCGAGGGGGGAATGCCGCAGCCGCGGTCACCCACCAGCACGTCGAGTCCGCCCTCGACGCTTTCCAACTCCACGTCGAGCGGACCTTCGCCGCCTTCGTAGGCGTGCAGCACCACGTTGTTGGCCGCCTCGGTGACCGCCGTGCTGATGTCGCCCAGGGAAACAGCGTCCAGGCCCAGGGACTCGGCGAGTCCGCTCAGGGCCTGACGTACGAGCAGAACGTTCTCCGCCCGGTTGGGGACGTTCAGGCGGACGTTGGGAGCTGCGCCCATCGACGCGCCCTCCGGATACCGAAGGACCGCGTCCGTGTCGGCGGGTCCTCAGCCCGAGACGGACCCGCCTCCATGTCTCGTCCTAGCGCGCCTTGTCGGCGGGCGGCGAGTCGGTCATCGTCCGCAGCTGCTCGAGCGAGCGGCGCAGAAGGCGCGAAACCTGCATCTGGGAGATTCCGATCTGCTCAGCGATCTCCGTCTGCGTCAGATCCTCCACGAACCGCAGGTGCAGCACCAGCCGGTCGCGGGCCGGCAGATGCGCGAGGGCGCTTGACACGGTCGCATCGAGCTCTACCAGCTCGTAACGGGTGTCCTCGCCGCCGATCGAGTCGCCATAGGAGATGACTTCGTCGTCGTGGCCGACGCGCGGCGCGTCCAGCGAGACGGTCTCGTAGGCGCGGATGGCCTGCAGTGCGTCGATGACATCCTCGGTGTGCAGCTCGAGGTACTCGGAGAGCTGGTTGACCGTGGGGGCGCGGCCCGTCTCGTTGGACAGGCGCTCCTGCGCGTCACGGACCTTCAGCGCTCGCTCTTGGGCTCCGCGCGGGACGTGCACAGCCCAGCCGGAGTCACGGAAGTAGCGGCGCATCTCGCCCAGGATCGTGGGTACGGCGTAGGACTGGAAGGGGAAGCCGCGCGAGGCGTCATAGCGGTCGATGGCCTTGAGCAGGCCGAGCGAGGCGACCTGAAGCAGGTCCTCAAACGGCTCGGAGGAGCGTCCGTAGCGACGGGTGAGGCTGCGCGCCAGCGGCATGAAGCGCTCGACGAGTGCCTGGCGGGCGAGCTCGTCCCCGTGACCCTGCCAGCGCTCGAAGAGCTGGGCGGTCTCGGCGGGTGCGCCGACTGAACTTGAGAGTCCTGATGGGCTTGTTGCCGTCGCTGTCATCGCTGCTCCCCTTTCTCGGTTCGCCTGCGGTATCCGCTGCCCGAACACCAGCTGTTCGATCCCGACATTGTACGCCAAAGCACTGCTCTTGGATCACAATACCCCGATCCGGCCGTAAGCAAACAGACTGGTCACAGATATCCACCCGCTCCCGCGTCGCGCCCACGGGAGCGGTCCGGGGCGAGCTAGGCTCAGCCTGTGCCTGTCCCACCGCTGCCTGATGTGGCCAGTCTGCTCGCCCAGAGGACAGGCGAGGAGATGGAGCTCAACGATCGTTATCTGAACCCCCAGATGGGGCGGATCCTGCGGACGCTCGGCTTCGACCGGGTCTGGACGGGCGGGGAGGGGGCGCACCTGATCGACTCCGAGGGCCGGCGTTACCTGGACCTCTTCGGCGGCTACGGCGTGTTCGCCATCGGCCGCGGGCACCCCGAGGCGGTGGCTGCCGTGGAGGCGGTCATGGCGGCCCGCACCGGAAACATGCCCCAGCTCGGAGTGACGCTCCTGAGTGGCGTGCTGGCCGAGCAGCTGCTGGCCAGGGCACCGGGCAGTGTCGGCGCGATGATTCCTGCGAACACAGGCACCGAGGCCGTGGAGGCGGCGATCAAGGTGGCCCGGGCGGCGACGGGGCGCCCCCGCATCCTGTTCGCCGACCACGCCTTTCACGGCCTCACCCTGGGGTCATTGTCGATCAACGGCAACGACGAGTTCCGCGACGGCTTCGGGCCGCTGCTGCCGGGTTGCGAGCCGGTGGCCTTCGGCGATCTCGAGACGTTGCGGGTGGAGCTCGAACGGGGGGATGTGGCGGCCCTGGTACTGGAGCCGATCCAGGGCAAGGGTGTCAACCTGGCGCCCGTGGGCTACCTGTTGGACGCCCAGCGGCTGTGCCGCGAGTCGGGTGCCCTGTTCGTCTGCGACGAGGTGCAGACGGGGATCGGGCGGACCGGGGCGTTCCTGGCGCTCGAGCACTTCGGCCTGGAGCCCGACATGATCTGTCTCGCCAAGGCCCTCTCGGGCGGACTCGTGCCGATCGGCGCCGTGCTGGTCTCGCGGCCTGCCTTCGAGCGTGTATTCGACGGCATGGAGCGGGCCGTCCGCCATGGCTCGACATTCGGCGGCAACGACCTCGCAGCGGCCGCGGCGCTGGCCACCCTGCGCGTGATGGACCACGAGCGGCTCGTGGAGCGCTCGGCGCGGCTGGGAGCGCTGCTGCTCGAGCTCACCGCGCCCTTCATCGAGGAGTTCGAGGTCGTGCGCGACGTCCGCGGTATGGGCCTGATGTGGGCGATCGAGTTCGGTCCGCCCGCGGGCGGCGTGGGCCGTCGCCTGTGGGAGCGTGTCGAGACGCGCCAGCCGGGACTGTTCTCCCAGCTCATCACCGTTCCGCTGTTTCACCGCCACCGCATCCTCTGCCAGGTCGCCGGGCACCACATGAACGTGATCAAGGCGCTGCCGGCGTTGACGGTCCCCGAGGAGGAGATCGTGCGTTTCGCTGGGGCCCTGCGCGAGACGATCGCGCGCGTCGAGCGCTACCCGGCGGCGCTGGCGCGCTTTGGCATGCGAACCGGCCTGCGCGCCGCCCGCGTGCGGGCCTAGCGGCTCTCGAAGACGTCGGCCCCGAAGGTCCCCGGTACGGTCGCGGCGTCAGCCAGGCGGTGGAGGCCGAGGAGCGTCTCCCAGCTGGCAAGCGAGGAGTAGTGGTTGTAGGGGGCCGCGCTGACGGTCCCCGGTTTGATCATCGGCGAGAGCAGGAGCGCACCGACACGCCCGCCACCCGGCCCTGTGATGCCGGGCTCGGGCGAACCGGGCCCGGGGCTCTCTTCGCAGCAGGCCGAGGAGTCCGATTCGGGGCCGTCGGACTCGTCGAAGGTGATCTCCAGCAGCCCGCCGTGCAGGAAGGCCGGGGAGCCCGTGATCTTCGGCACCCACGTTTCCAGGAAGCTGTCGATGTCCGCCAGGGCCGAGGTCCCCCCTGCCTGGTTGGTGCAGGGGTAGTCGTGCCCGTCGTCGCAGAGGTTGGGGGTGATGAAGGAGAACTTCGGTGTGCGGGCAGGGTGTTGGAGGTCGGTCGCTAGCCCCGTCTCGCCCTTCAGGGAGGCCGCCGGCATGACACCGGCCGGGGAGCCCAGCGCGACGACGTGCGCGTCGCAGTAGGCCGCCGTGTCGATCACCGAGTGGAAGTAGACGAATGGGTCATGGCGGGTTGCATAACCGTCACCGGCCTCGGCTTTCTGCGTCCCGTCCACGGCACCGGGTGCGGGGTGCCCGCAGGCTGCCGTCTCGCGGTTGGGATCGTTGCCCATGTCCTCCTCGTAGGCCTTCCAGCTCTTGCCCGCGGCCGAGAGCTGGGTGCCGATGTTCTGCACTTCGGCGGGGTAGACGCAACCCTCTCCCGTCTGGAGGCCACCGCTGGTCTGCCCGGCACCGATGAAGTCGCTGAAGATCTGGCAGTCGGCCTGGTTCTCCGTGTTGGGCGGTTGACCGGAGACGAGCGAGATGTAGTTGTCGTTGCTCTCGTGGCCCGTCGCGTAGTAGTTCTCGAGCAGGGCTCCCTGCGCCGGCAGGGTCCGGGCCAGGTAGGGGTCGCCCACGGGTTCACCGAACGTCGATTCGTAGCTCTCGTTCTCCAGGACGATGACGAAGACGTGCCGGATCTTGGGCAGCTTGAACGGCCGGGTGTGCGCCGAGGCCGCGGCGCACATGGCGCTCAGAGCCCAGGCACACAGCGCGGCGCTCAAAAGGACGCGGCGGATCATCTTCTGGCCAGGGCGCCGGCAGGGACGGGCGGTTCGGAGATCGTCTGTGGCGGTTCCATGAAGGCGGCCTTCGAGAAGTCCAGGAAGTCCTCGACGGTCCGGGCGTTGGCGTCACGGTAGGTCAGGGCGGGCAGGTTCCACTTGGCCGAGATCGTTGCCAGCACCGAGGTGTGGTCATGCAGGACGTTGGTCACCCCGTTCGGCTTGGAGTAGGGCGAGGCGACGATGCCCGGCACGCGCAGCCCGTAGATGTCATAGCCGCCCGGCACGTCTTCTGGGCCGAGTTCGGGGGCGATCGAGTCGGGGGCGATCGCCGCGGGCGGCGGCACGTGGTCGTAGTAGCCGCCGTGCTCGTCGTAGGTGTAGATCAGCAGCGTTCTCGGCCAGGCAGGCGAGGCGAGGACCGCCTTGACGGCCCGGTAGGCCCAGTACTCGCCGTAGCTCATGTCCTGCGGGTCCTCCTCGTCGCCGCCGGTCGTCTCGAGCTTGCCGGTGATCGCTTCGAGGCCAGGAACGGCGCCCAGTGCTTCGCCGACGTCGGATGCCACGCCGAACTCCGGGTCGACGAAGCTGACCGAGGGCAGGTTCCCGGTCGCGCAGTCGAGTTGGAACTGTGCGAATGGCGCGAGGTTCGCCGGGAATCTCTCGACGATCGACGGGATGATCGCGGTCTGGGGCAGATCGGTGAAGTAGTTGCGCCAGCTGATGCCGTAGGCCTGCAGGCGGTCGAAGATGGTTCCGTTGGGCGGCGGAGCGTCCTTGAGGCTTTCGGTGTCCGTCGAGATGTCGCCGTAGGCGGTGCCGGCCATCAGGAAACGGCGGTTCGGGTATGTCTGGCAGGGCGCCGAGGAGAACCACCGGTTGGCCACGGTGAAGGTGCGGGCGAACGAATAGGCGAACGGAAGGACCGCCTCGGTCCAGTAGCCCATCGGCTGGCTCGAGCCGACCGAGCGCACGAACCCGTCCATCCGCCCTCCGTCGATCTGTTCGTGGGTCGCGTTCCAGCTCTGGCTGACCGACGAGCCCTGGGCGGTGGTGGCAATCGGGAAGGAGTGCACGGGGCCTCCGGGGCCGGGGTTGCTGTTGCGGGCAACCCCGGCGTGGTTGAAATGCAGGCCGTGGGCCTTCGGCTGGCCCGATCGCGGCAGGGCGCCCAGCAGGTTGTCGAATGAGTGGTTCTCCATCATCACCACGACGACGTGGTCGAACTGGAGCGCCTCGTTGACCGTGCCGGCGGGGAACCGGGGGTCGGGGAGACTGTCCGGGGCGCGCAGCGGGTGTGCCAGCGCCATGGCGCTCCTCAGAAAGGTCCCGGCCGTGGTTGCGCCGCCGGCGGCCGCTGCCAGCGCGCCGCCCCGCCGCAGCAGCGAGCGCCTTGTGATGGGCGCTGCGAAGGGGTCCTCGCCGTTCATCGGAGTCATATGTCCGTGTCTGCCCGCTGGGAAACCTCGGCCCGTGAAGATTTGGTGAGCACGACCGGCCAAAAGCATGTCCCGGCGGCACCCCCGCGCGGGTAACGGTGACCAGCGCCGCTAGCCTGTCGGGCCGTGCAACAAACGAGAGATGACATCCGCAACGTGGCGATCGTCGCCCACGTCGACCACGGCAAGACCACCCTGGTCGACGCCATGCTGTGGCAGTCCGGCACGTTCAGGGTCGGCCAGGATGTAGCCACCCGCGTCATGGACTCGATGGATCTCGAGCGCGAGAAGGGCATCACGATCCTCGCCAAGAACACCTCGCTGCACTACCGGGACGTAAAGCTGAACATCATCGACACCCCCGGACACGCGGACTTCGGCGGTGAGGTCGAGCGTGGGCTGACGATGGTCGACGGGGTCCTTTTGCTGGTGGACGCCTCCGAGGGGCCGCTGCCGCAGACCCGCTTTGTGCTGCGCAAGGCGCTCGAGGCGCACCTGCCGGTGATCCTGGTCATCAACAAGGTGGACCGCAGCGACGCCCGTGTCGCCGAGGTCGTCGACGAGGTCTATGAGCTGTTTCTCGATCTTGACGCGGACGAGCATCAGATCGAGTTCCCGATCGTCTACTGCAACGCCAAGGCGGGGGTGGCATCGCTCGAGTACAACGAGGGCGACCAGCTCTCCAGCGGCGACCTGGCGCCGCTGCTGGACCTGCTGCTGGAGCGGATCTCTGCGCCGACCTATGACGATGAACATCCGCTTCAGGCCCTGGTCACCAACCTCGATGCCTCGCCCTACGTCGGACGGCTGGCGATCTGCCGGGTGCGCCACGGCCAGATCCGCAAGGGCCAGCAGATCGCCTGGTGCCGGGCAGACGGGACGATCACGCGCGCCCAGGTCGCCGAGCTCTACGTCACCGAGGGCCTCGAACGGGTCGATGCCGAGGATGCCGGCCCGGGTGAAGTGATCGCGGTGGCCGGCATTGCGGAGGTGACCATCGGCGAGACCCTGGCCGACCAGGGCGACCCGCGGCCGCTGCCCGTGATCACCGTGGATGAGCCCGCCATGTCGATCACGCTGGGCGTGAACACCTCGCCGTTGGCCGGCAAAGACGGCTCGAAGCTGACGGCCCGCCAGATCGAGGCGCGTCTCGAGCAGGAGCTCGTGGGGAACGTCTCGCTGCGTGTCGTTCCCACGGAGCGCCCCGACACATATGAGGTCCAGGGCCGTGGCGAGCTGCAGCTGGCGATCCTCGTCGAGATGATGCGCCGGGAGGGCTTCGAGCTGACCGTCGGGCAGCCCCACGTTGTCGAGCGCGTGATCGAGGGCAAGCGCCACGAGCCCGTCGAGCGCCTTTCGGTCGACGTTCCCGAGGAGCACGTGGGAACCGTCACCCAGCTGCTGGCCGCGCGCAAAGGCCGGATGGAGCACATGACCAACCACGGCACCGGCTGGGTGCGGATGGACTACCTGGTGCCGGCCAGGGGTCTGATCGGGTTCCGGACCGAGTTTCTGACCGAGACCCGCGGCACGGGGATCATGCATCACGTCTTCGATCGCTGGGAGCCCTGGGCCGGCGAGCTCCTGACGCGCAACGCCGGGGCGCTCGTGGCCGATCGCCGCGGCTCGACCGTGACCTTCTCGCTGTTCACTCTGCAGGAGCGCGGTTCGTTGTTCGTGGGGCCCGGCGAGGAGGTCTATGAGGGGATGATCATCGGCGAAAACGCGCGCTCGGAGGATCTTGACGTCAACCCCGTCAAGGAGAAGCATCTGACGAACATGCGCTCTTCGACCTCCGACGTCCTCGTTCGTCTCGACGCGCACCGCAAACTGACGCTCGACGAGGCGCTGGAGTGGGTGCGCGAGGACGAGGCCGTGGAGGCGACGCCGGAGGCCGTCCGGATGCGCAAGGTGGTCCTGCCGAAGGTGGAACGCCTCAAGGCCATGAGGGCCGCCCGGAAATGATCTCGGGCCCCCGCCGCAGCTCGGGAGCGGGGGGCGGGCCAGACATTGAGCTGCGCGGCCTAGTCAAGTCCTTCAGCCGCGGGGGCAGCATCGTCAAAGCCGTCAGGGGCATAGATGTGGGCATCGCCGCCGGCGAGACCGTAGCCCTCCTCGGTCCCAACGGGGCGGGCAAGTCGACGACGATCGACATGTTGCTCGGGCTGCTCGAACCCGACGAGGGTCTTGTCAGGGTCTTCGGTCACAGCCCCTCCCAGGCCATCTCCGAGGGGGCCGTGGGGGCGATGCTTCAGACGGGTGAGCTGCTGCGCGATCTCAACGTCCGTGAGCTGCTCTCGATGATGGCCTCGCTCTACCCGTCGCCGCTGCCGGTCGCCGAGGTCCTCGAGCTGACTGGCGCGGAGGAGTTCGCCGATCGGCGCACCCAGAAGCTCTCGGGAGGTGAGACCCAGCGCGTACGCTTCGCGGTTGCGTTGATCAGCGACCCCCGGCTCCTCGTCCTGGACGAGCCCACCGTCGCGATGGACGTCGAGAGCCGCCACGCCTTCTGGACGACGATGCGCGACTTCACCTCACGGGGCCGGACGATCCTGTTCGCCACGCACTACCTCGAGGAGGCCGACGCCTACGCGGACCGGGCCGTTCTGATGGCCCATGGCAACATCGTCGCCGACGGACCGACCAACGAGATCAAGGCGATGGTCGGCTCGCGGACGATCCGTGCGACGGTCGGGCCTGTCAGCGAGGAGGAGCTGGCGCGGCTGCCGGGCGTCAGCAGCGCCGAGCGTCGCGGCGAGGCCGTGCTGCTGGTGTGCTCGGACTCCGACGCCGCCATCCGGGCGCTGCTGGGCGCCCATCCGCAGGCCCGTGACATCGAGATCGAGGCGGCCGGTCTGGAGCACGCTTTCCTGGCGCTGACCGGGACACCCGAGCAGGAGCCGCAATGAGCTCTGTCGTCTACACCCGCTTCGAGCTGCTGCGGACACTGCGCAACCGGCGCTTCCTGATGCTCTCGCTGATCTTTCCGCTGATTCTCTTCTACGTCATCGCGGGTTCGCAACAGAACGTCGCGAACCTCAACAGCTCCGGGATCTCGGCGCCCCTCTACTACATGGTTGGGCTGGCCTCCTTCGGGACGATGGGCGCGATGCTCTCATCGGGGGCCAGGATCGCGGCCGAGCGGGCCGTGGGCTGGAACCGCCAGCTGCGGATCACGCCGCTCTCGCCGCGGGCCTATTTCCGAGCCAAGGTGCTGACGGCCTACATGATGGCCGCCATCAGCCTTGCCGCCCTTTACGTGGCGGGGCTCACCCTGGGGGTCAGCCTGTCGGCTTCGGAGTGGCTGAAGATGACCGGCCTGATCCTGATCGGCCTGGTGCCCTTCGCGGCTTTGGGCGTCGCGATCGGCCATCTGATGACGCCCGACTCGATCGGCCCGGCGATGGGCGGGCTGATCTCGCTGCTGGCGCTGCTCGGCGGGACCTGGTTCCCGCTCGGCGATCACGGCTTTCTCTACGAGGTGGCACGGTACCTGCCCTCATATTGGCTTGTACAGGCCAGCCACGTGGCGCTGGGCGGTGCTGCGTGGCCGGCCCGCGGGTGGATCGTGATGGCGGCCTGGACGGTGGTGATGACAGCCGTCGCGCGCCGCGCCTACCGGCGTGACACGGGCCGTATCTAGCGGTTAGGGTAGTGACCTGTCAACCCCCCCCCAAAGCGTGATCCGGCCTGGCGCAAGCTGCCGTTCCCGCTCGATACAGGAGCAAAAATGACCGGACTGAAGCGGGTTCGCCCGCTGTGCCTGATCGCCTCTTTGGTCTTTCTCGCAGCGCTCGCGCTGCCCGCCGCTGGCATCGCTGCCGCGGCCACGCCGAAGTACACCGAGGAGAGCCAGCAGGCCTACGAATCGCAGCTGCGCGGCGGCGAAATCGCATCGGCCGGCGTCAACACGGACAAGCGCAGCCTGCGCCTGAAGCTCAAGAACGGGAAGCTCGTCCTCTACCACTACCCCGCGGGCGCCACCGCCAAGGTGGAAGGGGAACTGCATGCCAAGGGCGTGGTTGCCGAACGGATCAAACCGCACAAGAAAAAAGGCAAGACGCTGGGCTCGCACCCGCGCCGGACGATCGCGATCATCGTCGTCGTCGTCCTCGTCGTGGCCGGCGGCATCTTCCTGCTGTTGCGCCGCCGCCGCGCGGCACGCGACTGACGCCGGCGCCACTCAGCAGTGCGGGCGCCAGCGCGGGGCGTGGGAGTGCAGCGTCGTGCGCGCGTGGTGGGCGCGCACGGCGCTCGCGAGATCCTCGGCGAGCATCTCGGCCATGTCGCGGGAGAAGTTCTCCTTGACCACCATTCGCAGCACCGATAGGTGCTCAGCGTTCGGCGGCAGCGTGTAGGCGGGCACGATCCAGCCGCGCTCGCGCAGAAGATGGGAGATGACGGTGAGGTCCAGCTCCCCGGCTTCCTGTGCGCGCACGGTGACGATCGGGAAAACGGAGCCGTCGGTGATCAGTTCGAGGCCGTCGACGGCGCCGACTTTTTCCGACAGGGCGACGGCGTTCTCAAGCATCGAGGCGACGATTTCGCTGTAACCCTCGTGTCCCAGGCGCAGGAAGGCGAAGTACTGCAGGATCACCGAGGAGGACGGCCGCGAGAAGTTGAGCGAGTAGTTGGGCATGTCGCCGCCGAGATAGTTGATGTGGAAGACCAGCTCTTCGGGCAGGTCGCTCTTGTCGCGGAAGATCACCGTCCCCATGCCGGGGTAGACGAGCCCGAACTTGTGGTTTGAAACGTTGATCGAGCGCACCGAGTCGAGCCGGAAGTCCCATCGCTCGTCGGGCCTGGCGAAGGGCACGATGAACCCGCCCGAGGCGGCGTCGATGTGCAGCGGGATCCGCCAGCCGTGCTCTGACTCCACACGCTGAAGCAGCCCGTCGATCGAGGCCAGGTCGTCCATCTGGCCTGTGAAGGTCGTCCCCAGCAGGCCGGCAACGCCGATCGTGCGCTCGTCCAGGAGGGGCTCGACCTGCTCGGCGCCGATCGTGTAGCGGCCCTCCTCCATCGGCACGACTCTCGCTTCGACCTCGAAGTAGCGCGTGAACTTCTCCCAGCAGGTGTGGACGTCGGCGCCCATCACCATGTTGGGCCGGTCGGCCGGCTGGCCGGCCGCCTCGCGGGCTCGCTGCCAGGAGCGCTTGTGGGCGAGCATCGCCAGCATGATCGCCTCGGAGGAGCCGATCGTTGCCGTGCCGGTCGGTTCCTCCTGCGAGGGTGCATTGAACAGCCGCCCGATCATCGAGACGACGCGTCTGTGGACCTCCTCGGTCTGCGGGTACTCGTCCTGGTCGATCATGTTCTTGGCCAGGGTCTCCGCCGCCAGCAGGTCCGCCTGCGGCTCCATCCAGGAGGTCACGAACGAGGCCAGGTTCAGCGCCGGGTTGCCGTCCAGGTTGAGCTCGTCATGCACCAGCTGGTAGGCCGCGGGTGCGGTCATGCCGCCGTCGGGCAGTTTGAACTTGGGGATGTCATGGGAGAACATCCGCCCGGCGTAGGTCGGCGAGATCACCTCGTCCGAGTCGAGCTTGAGCTTGTGCACCGCGTCTCCTTGGTCGTTCTTTCGGCCGGCCTCGATGGCCGCTCGACGGATCATCGCGGGTCCGGGCGCCCGGTGCGGCGGGAGCTCGTCCACGCTAAACAAGACTCAGTCTCATGATAGGCTCGCTCGATGCCGGACGATCCAGATCCCGCCGTCCAGCTCCGCGACGCCGAGGTGCGGATCGCCGGCCGAACGATCTGGCGCGAGGTGTCGCTGAGGATCGAGCAGGGCGAGTTCGTGGCGCTGCTGGGGGAGAACGGCTCGGGCAAGTCGACCCTGCTGCGGGTCCTGCTGGGCTCGCTGGCGCTGACGGCCGGGGAGGTGACGGTGCTCGGGGGGCGCCCGGGCGAGGCCGGCCGCGCGATCGGGTACCTGCCTCAGCGTCCCGCCGGTGGCCCGGGCGCGAGTCTGCGGGGGCGCGACATCGTCCGTCTGGGGCTCGACGGCGATCGCTGGGGCCTGCCCCTGAGCCTCAGGGCGGCCGCCCGTGCCCGTGCCCGTGAGTCCGGCAGGCAGGTCGACGAGGCAATCGAGCTGGTCGGAGCGGGCGCCTACGCCGACCGGGCGCTGGGTGAGTGCTCAGGTGGCGAGCAGCAGCGGCTGCTGATCGCCCAGGCGCTCGTCCGCCGCCCACGCCTGCTCCTGCTGGACGAGCCCCTCGACAGCCTGGACCTGCCCAACCAGGCCTCGGTGGCCGCGCTCGTGGGGCGGATCTGCCATGAGGCAGGCGTGGCGGTGCTGCTGGTCGCCCACGACGTCAACCCGCTACTCGGCTATCTCGACCGGGTCGCCTACCTGGCAGGTGGGCGGGCGGTCTCGGGAACCGTCGAGGAGGTCATCTGCAATCAGACGCTGAGCCAGCTCTACGGCCTTCCGGTCGAGGTCCTGCGAGCCTCCGACGGTCGCCTGGTCGTGATCGGCCAGCCCGAGCCTCCGGCTCACCATCACGACCGGCACGAGCACGGGCACGCGCATGCCCACTGAACCGGCATCGCCCTCGCCGGACTGGAACCCGCTACACGACATCAGCCTGCTGCTCGAATACCACTTCATGGTCAACGCGCTGGAGGCCGGCAGCGTCGTGGCCGTCCTGGCGGGGCTGATCGGGTGGCTGATGGTCCTGCGGCGCGAGACCTTCGCCGGGCATTCGCTGGCGATGATGGCCTTCCCGGGGGCAGCCGCGGCGGCATTGCTGGGCATCCCGGCAGCCTGGGGCTACTTCGCCTTCTGCGGGGCCGGCGGGGTCACGATCGGACGCCTGCCGAGGGCCTCGGCAGGCTCATGGAGCAGCGAGTCGGCCTCGATCGGATCGGTTCAGGCGCTGGCGCTGGGGCTCGGTTTTCTGTTCGTGAGCCTCTACGGCGGCGTGCTTGGAGACCTCGAGAGCCTGCTGTTCGGCAACCTGCTGGGCGTCTCGGACGCGCAGGTGCTGACCCTCGTGTTGTTGGCCGCGGCGGTCCTCGGCGTGCTCGCCGTGATCGCCCGGCCGCTGGTGCTCGCCTCGGTCGATCCCGAGGTGGCGCGCGCGCAGGGGGTCCAGGTGGGACGCCTCTCGGCGGCCTTTTTGGTGCTGCTGGGTTTGGCCGTGGCAGCAACCAGCCAGATCACCGGGCCGCTGTTGGTTTTCGCGCTGCTCGTGATGCCCGCTGCGAGCGCGCAGGCGATCACCAACCGGCCGCTGCCGAGCCTTGTGCTGACGGTCGCGATCGGCGTGGCCGTCGTCTGGATCGGTCTCGGCGCCGCCTACTTCTCGGTCTACCCGCCGGGTTTCTTCATCGGCGCCGTGGCCTTCGCCGGCTACCTGCTGGCGCGGCTGGCGGCTGCTGCCGGGCGGGCGGCCCGGCAAGGGCCGATGCCCAACGAGCCGCCCGCCTCGACGGGCATCGTGATCGCCTGATGCTTGCCCAGGAATTCATGCGCAACGCCCTGCTCGCGGGCAGCTTCATAGGGCTTGCCTGTGGCGTCTGCGGCTGGTTCGTGGTCATGCGGGGCCAGGTGTTCGCAGGCGATGCCCTCAGCCATGTGGCCTTCCCCGGCGCACTGGCGGCGGCCGTCGCGGGCCTCGATCCGCGTGTGGGGCTGTTCGCGGCGACGATCGCGGCGGCCGCCGCGATCGGCCTGCTGGCGCGAGCCCGCGGCGCGGGCGGCGGGGCGATCGCGCTGGGACCCGCGGACGATGCGGCGATCGGCATCGCCTTCACCTTCATCCTGGCCATCGGGGTGTTCCTGCTGGCGAAGTTCAGCCTTGGATCGCAGGGCAGTTCGGGGGTGCAGGCGGCGCACACGCTGTTCGGCTCGATCTTCGGCCTGGGAGGCGGCGAAGCCCGGCTGGCGGCGCTGGTCGCCCTCGGTGTCCTGGCCTGCATCCTCGCGATTGCCAGGCCTCTGCTGTTTGCCACCGTGGCTCCCGAGGTGGCCGCGGCGCGCGGTGTGCCGACGCGGCTACTCGACATCGCCCTGCTGGTGCTGCTCGGGGTGATCGCCGCCGAGGCCAGCCAGGCGATCGGCGCGCTGCTGCTGCTGGGGCTGCTGACGGCACCGGCCGCGGCGGCACAGCGGCTGGTCCGCGGCCCGGCGGCGGGAATCGCTCTGGCCGGCCTGCTCGCACTGGCGGCCGTCTGGCTGGGGCTGGTGCTCGCCTATCTGGTGCCGGCCATCCCGCCCAGCAGCGCGATCGTCGGCTTCGCGGTGGCGATGCAGATTCTGGCGGGGGTGATGCGATGAGCAGCCAGGGGTGGGCGCGACGGGCCGAGGACGCCCTGAGCGCCGCCGGTCGCAAGCGCGGGGGCGCCCGCCGGGCGATGCTCGATCTGCTGGCCGAGCAGGACTGCGCGCTGACCGCACCGGAGATGGAGGAGGCCTTGCGCGGGCGCCCGGTGAGCCGGGCGAGCATCTACCGGATCCTCGACGAGCTGGAGGGCCTCGGATTGGTCCAGCGGGTCGAAACGGGTCAGGCGATGGTCCGCTACGAGCGCCACTCGAGCAGCGAGGAGCACCATCACCATCTCGTCTGCGACCGCTGCGGCCTGGTGATGCCGTTTTCCGACCCGGGGCTAGAGCGGGCCATCCGCAGTCTCAGCGGACGGGTGCCGCTGGCCGTCTCCGAGCACGAGATCGTGCTGCGGGGAGCCTGCGCGGAGTGTGCGGGGAGTACCCCGCGGGGCGCCCCCACAGGTAGCTGAGGACACAACCCAGCGCGAAGATCGCCACGACGAGCAGCACCGGGCCCGAGTCCTCGACCAGCGATCCGGCGACCCCGGCGGCGAGGCCTCCGGCCAGCGCGGCCTCCCATAGGGGATTGCCCTCCACCGGCGCCAGCAGGCGCCTGCGCCCTGCCACTCCCGCCACCCCAGCGGCCAGCGCCAGTGCGCCCGCGACAGGCATGAGGCCGTTGCGCGACTCCTCCCAGGCACCGTGGTAGCGGCGCACGATGACGTCGCGAAGATCCCCCGCGGAGCGGGCGTCAAGGACGCTGCCGGTGAAGTGCCCGCTGCCGTGGGCGGTCAGGAGGTCGATCAGCGCCAGTCCGATCAGCCCGGCGACGGGCGCGGCGAGGACGCCGAGGGCGCGGCGCCGGGTGAGCGGCCCGGGGGTCAGGACGATCAACGCCACGGCGAACCCGGCGCAGACCAGGATCACCCCGCCGACTCCCGCGCCGACTCGCGCGGCACCCTCGACGACTCCGAGCACGACGCCGGTGGCGAGGACCGCGGCCCGCGCGCGCCCGTCGCGAGGGCCGGGATCGAGCGCGGCGGCGACCGCGGCCAGGGCAGCCACCGCGAGGGCGGACTTCAGCTCGTTGCCGATGCCGTAGAAGCGTGCGCCGAGGATCGGGTCGGGACCGAGCAGCGAGCGCAGCAGCAGCTGGCCGTGCAGCAGGGCGTCGGCGGTGATCGCAAGGGGCGCGGCCACTGCCGGCGCGAGGAGCGCCCGGGGCCACGGCGAGAGACGGTCGCTCAGGGCTCCGAGCGCCAGGCAGATCAGTGCGAGCGCTCCGTATTCGACCGCGGCGCCCGGCTCGAGCGCCGCCGTGAGCATGCTCGCCACGGGGGCCCACAGAACGGCCAGGCCCCCCACCCGCAGCGCCCAGGCGCGTGCTCGCGGCCGAGTCGAGCAGGCCAGGGCCAGCACGAGCCAGGCGAGCAGCAGGAAGCCGAGCGCCGGGAGCCTCCGCCCGCCGATGACGCGCAAGCGGCGCATCAGCCCTGCCAGTGCCCTCGCGTCGAGGCGCCCGGACGCTTCGAGCTCCCGCCCGCGGATCGATGGAGGCAGGGGCCGGCCGAGCCAGCTGAGGATCGTTGGCGCGAGATCCATCGAGACGATCAGGCCGCGCTGCTCGGTGCTCGCAGAGCTCAGCTCGCCCCCGCCGGGCGAGGGTGCGGCCTCGGCCGCCCACAGCAGCTGACCGGCGCCTGAAGTGCGCGCGCGCTGGAGCGCGATCAACAGGGTGCCGGGCATGCGCTCGCGCACCAGGCGCTCCAGGTCGACGGGTCCGGCGGGGCCTGGGGGGAGGTCGGCCACGACCAGTGCCCGGCGCTCGAGCAGGCTGAGAGTACGCCCCACGATCGTCGCAGGAGAGCCCCTCGAGACGCTCGCCACCCGCCCCGAGCGGTCGGCGCCCAGCACGGCGGCGAGCGAAGGCAGACCGACGATGCCCGCATAGGCGCCGCCCCCGGCCTGCCCTGCCAGCAGGCCCGGTTCTAGCTCCTGGGGCGTGGCGCGGGCCCGGGCCAGGGCACCCTGCCAGCCGTCGATCACTCCGCCGGCGCCGGCGGTCGTGAGAGTGAGCGCAGGCGGTTCGGAGTGGGCATAGGCCGCCGTCCCCACGCGGGCACCCTGGCCGATGTCGAGCATCAGCTGAGCGGGCGAAAAGCGGCCCTGGCTGGCCGACATGATGCCCACCGAGAGCCCGGCAGCCTGCATCTGGGCGGCGTCGGCGCCGAGGAAGACGACAAGCGCCGTGCGCCGAGGGGATGCTGCGAGCGCCGCTGCGGGGGCGCAGGCCCCGGCCGCGGATGTGCCGAGCAGCAGGGCGATCGTGGCCGCCCTGCGCAGCTGCCTCAGCCGTCTGCCCCCTCGGCGAGGACACCCGCACGGGGGCGCTGGCCCGTCGGCGCGCTCTCGTCGGGTCCATCCGGGGGCGCGAGGGTCGTCCCCTCGATGTTCAGCCTTGGCAGCACCCGGTCGAGCCAGGCGGGCAGGCGCCACGTGGTGGCACCCAGCAGCTGCAGGGTGGCCGGCAGCAGCAGGCAGCGAACGATCAGTGCATCCAGGAAGACAGCGCTCGCGAGGCTCAGGCCGAACTCCTTGATGATCCGGTCTTCGCCGAGCATGAAGGACAGGAAGACACAGACCATGATCGCGGCCGCCGCGGTGATCACCCGGCCCGTCAGGGCGAGGCCCTCACCGACGGCGCGTTTGCCGTCGCCCGTGAGGGTCCAGCGCTCATGGATCCGCGAGACGAGGAAGACCTCGTAGTCCATCGAGAGCCCGAAGACGATCGCGAACAGCATCACGGGGATGAAGGACTCGATCGGCCCCTGCTGGACGCCCATCAGGCCGCTCAGCCAGCCCCACTGGAAAATCGCCACGATGACCCCCAGCGAGGCGCCGATCGAGAGCAGGTTCATGACTGCCGCCTGCAGCGGGATTACCAGCGAGCGGAAGACGATCAGCAGCAGCAGGGCGGAGAGCAGCACGACCACGCCGATGAACAGCGGCAGCTTGTGCCCGAGGGTGGTCGCGAAGTCGACCGCGCCGGCCGTTACCCCGCCGACGTAGACCTTCATCCCCGTACTCGACTCCAGCGGCGGGACGACGTGTTCGCGCAGACGGGTCACAAGCTGGCTGGTGGCGTAGGCCTGGGGCGAGGACTTCGGGTAGACGGTGATCGTGGCCACCTCGCCGGCGGGATTGAGCTTCGGCGGGGCCACGGCCGCCACCCCGGGTGTCACTGCGATGGCGTGGCTCAACCGCGTCACCGCCCCTTCGGCGGGCTCCGGCGCCGTCAGCAGAACGCCGTTCTCGGCGGCTTCATGGGCCGGGTTGGGGACCTTGGCGACCACCAGCAGGGGTCCGTTGAAACCCTGGCCGAAGCCGCTCGCCAGCAGCTCATAGGCACGATGGGTGGTCTGACCCGACGGGTCGTTGGAGGCGTCGGAGGAACCGAGACGCAGCGCGGTCGCCGGCGCTGCGATCGCGAGCATCAGGACCGCTGCGCCCGCGGCGATGGTCTGCGGGTGGCGTTGGACGAACAGGCTCCAGCGCAGCCAGCCGCGACCTTCGGAGGAGCCGGCGGGCGCCGCGGCGTCCAGGTCCTGCTTCTCCGCCGCCCGTGCGCGGGCTCTTGCGCGCCGCGAGCCCCGCGCGACCCGGGCGCCGGCGATCGTCAGCAGGGCGGGTAGCAGCGTCAGCGAGGCAAGCATTACCAACAGCACGCCGATCGAGGCCGAGACGGCGACGCCGTAGAGGAAGCTGACGCCCAGCAGCATCATTCCGAGCAGCGCGATGACGACGGTGGAGCCGGCGAACAGGACGGCACGGCCGGCCGTGTCGATCGCCTGGATGACCGACTCGCGGCTGTCCTCGAAGGTCGGGCCCGGGGTCCGGTAGGCCTCCCGGAAACGCGTCAGGATGAAAAGCGCGTAGTCGATCCCTACTCCAAGGCCGATCATGGCGGCGAGCTCGGATGAGAATTCGGGGGTGTCGACGGCGTGGGTGAACAGCGCGATCACGCCGAGGCCGGTTCCGAGTCCGAACAGGGCGGTGACGATCGGCAGTCCCATGGCGATCATCGAGCCGAACGTCAGCAGCAGCACCACGATCGCCGCCAGCAGCCCGACGGCGGTCGCCAGGCCGAAGCCCACCCGCTCTGTGGCCTCGATGGCCTGACCGCCGAGCTCGACCTCGATGCCCGAGCCGCCTGCGCGTTTGGCGACCGAGACGACCCGTTCGGGGGCGCTCTGCGGCAGCAGGTTGGCTTTCTCGTCGAAGACGACCGTGGCGAAGGCGATCCTCCCGGTGGCCGAGATCGAGCGGCCCGCCGCGGTACCCGAGTAGGGGCTGATGACGGCCGTCACGTGCGGGAGGCCTTCGACCTGCTTGAACATGGCCTCCATCCGCGAGCGGACGGCCGGGTCGGTGACCGAACCCGAGGCGACACGAAAGACGATCTGATCGCGATCACCGGCCTGCGCCGGGAAGCTCTTGTCGAGCAGGTCGGCGGCGCGCTGGGCGTCGGAGTTCGGGATCGTGAAGTTGTTGGAGTAGCTCGTGCCCGCGGATTGGGCGATGGCGTTGATGGCGATGAGCAGCAGGATCCAGGCGATCACCACGTACTTGCGGTGGGTTGTCGACCAGCGGGCGAGCTTGAGCACATGCACTCCAGGGATCTCGGGGGGGCGAGAGCTGCTTGACGCGCGGGGACGCGTCAGCCGTCGGGAAAACGGTCGCCTGCTTGGGCGCCTCGGATGAGGTTAGCCGAGCGTCAGTTGACGCTCGGGTCCAGCGGCATCCGGGCGATCAGCGCGTATTTGCCGCCCTTGCGGATCAGGACCTCGCTCCACAGCTCAGCCGGCGCCTCGCTGAAGATGTCCTCCGGCTTGGGGTCCACGGCGATCCAGTCGCCCTGCTCGAACTCGGCGTCGAGCTGCCCCTCGCCCCAGCCGGCATAGCCGGCGAACACCCGCCGGCGCTCGGTGGCATCGGCGAGGGTGTTCAAGGGTGCCTCGGGGGCCGGCAGCCCGATCCGCCCGAGCACAAGGATGCCTGCCGCGGCCGGGTCCAGGAACTCGGCGAGCATGACGATCGCTCCCGGCTGCACCGGCCCGCCGACATAGACGGGCTCGTCCTCGCCCATCATCTGCTCGAGCGCGGGGACGGCGTCGCCGACGGTTATGGCGGAGGGGCGGTTGAGGACCAGGCCGAGCGCCCCCTGCTCGCTGTGCATCCCGATCAGTACCACCGTGCGCAGGAAGTTGGGATCCTGCAGGCTCGTGGAGGCCAGCAGGAGGCGGCCCGCAAGCGATCCGCTGCTCATCGGGCACAGGGTACCTGCCCGGCCTCCGTTGGGCTAGGATTCCGCGCCCCTACGCCTGCCCGATCACGCGAGCATCGCTTGCTGTGGGCCTGACGGGGTATGAGGAGCTGTGATGAGCGAGCCCGAGCAGTTCGATGTGGTGGTGGTCGGAGCCGGGCCCGCGGGGGAGGTCTGCGCCGGCAAGGTGGCGGACGGCGGGATGACAGTTGCCCTCGTGGAGCGCGACCTGGTCGGCGGGGAATGCTCCTTCTACGCCTGCATGCCCTCGAAGGCGCTGCTGCGCCCGGCCGAGATCCTGGATGAGGCGCGGCGGGTCCAGGGCGCCGCGCAGGCGATAACCGGGAAGCTCGATGTCGCTGCGGTGCTTGCCCGGCGTGACGAGGTGATCCACGACCTTGACGACAGCGCCCAGCTCCCGTGGCTCGAGAAGCGCTCGATCACGCTCATCCGTGGGCATGCACAGCTGGACGGCGAGCGTCGCGTGCGCGTCGGCGAGCGCACGCTGCAGGCGCGCCGGGCGGTCGTGCTCGCGCCCGGGAGCACTGCGGCGATGCCGCCGATCCCCGGTCTGGCGGACGCCGAGCCGTGGACCAACCGCCGCGCGACGACGGCCGACGCCGTCCCGTCCTCGCTGTTGGTCCTGGGCGGCGGGGTCGTGGGCGTGGAGATGGCCTGTGCCTATGCTTCCCTCGGCGCCGCCGTCAGCGTCGTCGAGGCGGGCCCGCGGCTGATCGCCGGGGAGGAGGAGTTCGCCTCCCAGCTCGTCCACGAGGGCCTCGAGCAGCGCGGCGTGAGTGTGCTCGTGGGCGTCAAGGCCGTCTCCGTGAGCCGTCCGGAGCCGGGAGGCCAGGTGCGCCTCGAGCTGGCCGACGGGGCGGGTCTGAGTGGCGCCGAGCTGCTCGTTGCCACCGGGCGGCGTCCGCTCAGCGACGAGCTGGGCCTCGAGTCGGTGGGACTGCAGGGAGGCGGCTACATCGAGGTCGAGGACTCGCTCCAGGTCCCCGGACTTGAGTGGCTGTATGCGATCGGCGATGTCAACGGCCGGGCGCTGCTGACCCATATGGGCAAGTATCAGGCGCGTGCCGTGGCCGGAGCCATCCTCGGCGGCGACGTGCCACCGAACCCCGCCGGCGGAGTCATACCGCGGGTGATCTTCACCGAGCCGCAGGTGGCAGCGGCAGGAATGACGCTCGCCGGCGCCCGTGAGGCGGGTCTGGCGGTGCAGGAGCGGCGCGTGTCGCTGCAGGGGAATGCGGGGTCGAGCTTCGTCGGCCATGGCGCCGGCGGCTGCGGTCAGATCCTCATCGACGAGGACCGCGGCGTGATCGTGGGAGCGACCTTCGTGGGGGTCGAGGTCGCGGAGTCGCTGCACGCGGCCACCATCGCCATCGCCGGCGGCGTGCCTATCGGGCTGCTCCAGCAGGCCGTCCCGTGTTTCCCGACCCGCAGCGAGGTTTGGCTCGAGCTGTTGGCTGGACCGGGCTGAGCGGCTCCGGCGCTCAGCCGGCCGAGAAGATCTCGAGGCTGCCGCTCTGGGAATGGTCGTTGGCGTTGCCCTCGGGCTCCACGATGTGCCCGTCCACGACGATGGGGCTGTTCCAATGGCCCGGTTGGCCCGCGAGTTTGGCGATCGGGGAGGGCGAGCCGGGCCGGTAGACGTAGATGCCTCCCGCATTGAGGTCATAGACGTAGAGCAGTCCGCCGGCCATCACGGGGCTGGTGCCGGCGTTCGAGTTGATCCAGGCGCGCTCGAGCCGGCCGGAGCGAAGCACGTAGGCCGCCGTGCCGCCTTCGTCGGCGACGAAGACGGTCGTGTGGCCGGCTTGCTGCCAGACGGCCGGGGCGCTGAACAGCTCGCCGCCGCCCGGTATGGAGAGTCGTTGCAGTTCGCCGCCCAGCTTCCGCGTCCCCGTGCCGGGGCCTCGTCCGTCGAGGCGCGAGAGAGCCAGGACACGCAGGATGCCGTCCTTGCCCGCAAGGACGACGCGGTCATGACCGAGCAGGGCCGGAGCGCTCGAGCCCAGGTCGGTATCGCTGGTGTTGAGGCCGGCCTGATCGACGGGGGTGAAGGCCTGGCGCAGCTGCAGGCCGGGGACGGTCAGCTCGAGCACGCTGTCGCCGAAGTCGGTCGTGCCGTTCCAGGGGGCGTTGCCTGTGTCGATCAGGATCCGCCCACTTCGCGGCTCGACCACGGCCCCGGCGCGCGAGAGGATCGCCGAGTCGCTGGCCGGGCAGCTGCTCGGCACGATCAGCGCGCGGCGGTTGGAGCAGAGCGTGTTGAAGATGGCCTTCAGCCGCCCGCTCGTGCGATCAATGAGCACGAGGTGACCCTGGTAGGGAGGGGCGTCGCCGACGTAGCCGCCGGTCGCTGCCACGAGGTAGGGCCCGTCGATGTTGAGCGCCGCGGCAAGCTTCTCGTGGCGGGGTTCACGCGTCACCGACACCGGCCATCCGCTCTCCTCGCGCCCGTCGGCGAGCGAGAGCTTGTGGATCAGGCCGTTCGGAGAGGCGGCATAGACCGAACGGCGGTCGGGGTCGGCGATGGGGCTCGCCGTCGTGATCTGGAGGCTCCCGGCCCATTCGCTGTAACCGGGCGGCGTGAAGGTCCACAGGGTCTGCCCGCTGGAGGCGTCGATGGCGACCGTCCGGCCGTAGGTGGTCGTGACGATGATCGCGTCGACGTTCGAGGCGCCGACGGTGACGCCGTGCAGATAGATCGGCGAGGAGTCCACCGTCCCCGGCAGTTCGACGCTGCGCGAGCTCAGATGGTCGATGTTGGCCGCGGTGATGCCGGTGGAGAGTTCGCTGACGTCGCTGCGGGCGGGGTTCAGGCCGAACTCGGGCCAGTCGGTCAGGTGCGCGGAGGTCGCGCTGCGGGCCGGCGAGGGGATGGCGTCGGCCCGGGCCGTGGGCGTCACGACGTCCGCCGGGACGCTCGAGCCGCAGGCCGCGATGACTGCACCGGCCAGCGCGGCCAGGGCAAGGCTTAGGCTGAGACGGACCTTCATCTCGAGTCGTTCTAGCGCATCGCCGCGCGACCGTCCGAGCCGCGCGGCGGGGGGCCGGCGGTCGTTATGCTGGGGCCGTCCGGCCGCGAGCCGGGGAACCGACAGGGAGGCGCCGAGACGATGCCCAAGACCCCGCAGCCAGGCGAGCAGGCACCCGACTTCGAGTTGCCGGGCACCGACGGTCCGTTTCGTCTCTGCGATCACCGCGGCGAGCGCGTCGTGCTCCTGTTCTACCCGGGTGACAACACGCCCGTCTGCACCAAACAGTTCTGTTCCTACCGCGACCGGGCGGAGGACTTCGCCTCGCTGAATGCGACGGTCGTCGGCATCTCGCCCCAGGATCTGGGCTCACACGAGGCCTTCATCACCAAGAACTCCCTCAACGTGCCGCTGCTGGCCGACGTCGGCGGCGAGGTTGGCAGGGCCTACAGCACCTTCGGGCGACTGGGCATGAAACGGGCGGTGATCGTGATCGACGAGGAGGGCATCGTCCGTGACCGCCACGACCACCGTCTGGGACTGGACTTCCAGTCGGTCGACGAGCTCAAAGCGGTGCTCGACGCACTCCCGCTCGCGGCGGCCTGAAGTTCAGCCGCCCTCGGGCTCGCCGCCTGGGCGCTCGAGGCTCGCGGCGCGGGCCGCATGGATCTCGGCCAGCTCGAGCTGCATGTTGCGCGGACGCTCACCCGGCGCGGGTGTGCGCCTGTGCCATTGTCCGGAGCCGTCCAGCTGCCACGAGGACTGGTTGTCGGCGAAGGCCCGCTCGAGCGTGTCGAGCAGCTCGCTCTTCAGCTCGGCCTCTTTGATCGGCACGGCCAGCTCGACGCGATGGTCGAGGTTTCGCGGCATCAGGTCGGCGGAGGCGATGTAGATCGTGTGCTCGCCGTGGCGTTCGAAGGCGTAGATGCGGGAGTGCTCGAGCAGCCGCCCGACGATTGAGACGACGCGGATGTTCTCGGAGATGTCCGGCAGGCCGGGTCGCAGGCAGCAGATCCCGCGCACGTTCAACTCGACCTGTACACCGGCCTGGGAGGCCGCGTAGAGCGCCCGGATGCAGCGCCCGTCGACGAGTGAGTTCATCTTCATCTCGATCCGCGCCGGGTGCTCGTCGGAGTGGGCGGCGATCGTCTGCTCGATCTGGTGGAGGATCCCCTCGCGCAGATGGGCCGGGGCGGTGAGGACACGCCGGTAATGCAGCGGGCGCCCATAGCCGGTCAGGTAGTTGAACATGTCGGCCACGTCGGCGCCGATCTGTTCGTCGGTGGTGAACAGGCCGAAGTCGGTGTAGAGGCGCGCCGTCGCAGAGTGGTAGTTGCCGGTGCCGATGTGCACGTAGTTGCGCACGCCGTCGCCCTCGCGGCGTACGACCAGGACGCACTTGGCGTGGGTCTTCAGCGCCGGCTGCCCGTAGACGACGTGGACGCCCGCCTCCTCCATCGCCTTGGCCCAGTGGATGTTCATGCGCTCGTCAAAGCGGGCCTGAAGCTCGACCAGGGCGACCGCCTGCTTGCCGCGCTCGGTTGCGTCGATCAGCGCCGGGACCAGCGGCGAGTCATCGCTCGTGCGGTAGACCGTCTGCTTGATCGCCAGGACGTTGGGGTCGGCGACGGCCTGTTCGACGAACCGCTCGACCGAGGTGGCGAAGGAGTCGTAGGGGTGGTGGACGAGCACATCACCTTCGCGCATCGCGCCCAGGACGTCAGGCCGCTCGCCCTCGTGGCGTAGGAGCTTTGGATTGGTGATCGAGGCGAGCGGCTCCTCGCGCAGCTCAGTGTGGCCGGGCAGTTTGACGATCTGCCACAGGGCGCCCATGTCGAGCAGCCCTTCGACCGGATAGACCTCTTCATCCTGCACCCCCAGCAGCGAGGTCAGCGACGTCAGCAGCTGCTCGGAGCAGCTTGCGCCGACCTCGACCCGGACGACCTCGCCGAAGCGTCGCCGGCGCAGCTCGTCCTCGACGGCCTGCAACAGGTCGGCGGCGTCGTCTGAGACCTCCAGGTCGGCGTCGCGGGTGACGCGGAAGACGTCGCAGTCGGCGATCTCCATGCCGGGAAACAGGGCGTCGAGGTGATGGGCTATGACATCCTCCAGCGCCACCAGCAGGGCGGGCTCACCCGCGTTGCCCTTGAGTGTCACGAAGCGCGGCAGGATCTCTGTCGGGACCTTGACCCGGGCGAAGACCGTCTGCCCGTTCACGGGATCGCGCACGTTGACGGCGAGGCTCAGAGAGAGGTTGGAGATGTAGGGGAAGGGCCGGCCCGGTGCCACGGCCAACGGCGTCAGGGCGGGGAAGATGGTCTTCTGGAAGTGGCGCGCCAGCTCGCCGCGGCGCTCGTCGTCGAGCTCGTCGACGCTGACGATCACAATGTCCTGCTCGGCGAGGGCGGAGCGCAGGACGCCTTCGAAGCAGTTGGTCAGCCGCCTGCTCTGCTGGAGGACGCGCTCGCGGATCAGGCCGATCGTTTCGGAGGGGGTGCGCCCGTCCTGGCTCTGGCTCTCGACGCCGGCATCGATCTGGTCGCGCAGGCCGGCGACGCGGACCATGTAGTACTCGTCGAGATTGGTCGTGTAGATCGCACAGAACTTGACGCGCTCGAGCAGCGGCACGCGCTCGTCCTCGGCCAGCTGCAGGACCCGGTCGTTGAAGTCGAGCCAAGAGAGCTCGCGGTTCAGATACAGGGAGGGGTCCTCGCGGCCCTCCGGGCCGGGCTGCCCGGCGCTGTGGGGCTCCTGCTGGTGGAGGTCCTCGAGCATCAGCTTCACGCTACAAGGTCGCAGCGAACCTGTCGTGAAAATCGGTGCGTGCCCGCTGTCGCGACGAGCCCCTCCGCGCTAGGCTTCGCCGGGCATGGCTCGTCAGCTCTGGCTACTACGTCACGCAGACGCCGAGCCGCACGGAAGCCGCGAGGATTCGCTGCGGCGCTTGACCGAGCGGGGCGAACGGCAGGCCAGGATGGCCGGCCTGGCACTCGCGCGCCTCGGGCTCGGTTTCGAGGCGGTTCTCTACAGCCCCAAGGTACGGGCCGTCCAGACCGCCGAGCTGGCCGCCGAGGCCTGGGATGAGGCCGCACGCTCGCGCCTGGCGGTCCTGCCGAGCCTGGCCGGCGGCTTCGACGCCGGGGAGGCGCTGGAGCAGATGAACATCCTGGGGGAGGAGGGCCGACTCCTGCTGGTCGGCCACGAGCCCGATCTGTCAAACGTCGCCGCCGAACTGACCGGCGGGCGGATCGATCTCAAGAAGGGCGGTCTGGCGGTCGTGAAACTAGAAGGCGGGGGTGGACAGCTCGCCGTCCTGATGCGGCCCCGTGAGCTCGCCCTGATCGCCGATCCGAGCTTGCACAGCCTGGGTGTCCCAGTCGGCGGGGACTGAGGAGGGGACATCGCCGGGGTCGACGATCTCGAGTGATTCGGCGGCAAAGCGGTAGCCGATGCCGAAGTGGGTGTGGATGTAGCGCCACTCGGGCGAGGCCTTCTCGAGCTTCTGGCGAAGCTTGCGAACGAACACGTCGACCGAGCGGTCGCCGCGGACCATCGTGTAGCCCCACAGGCGCGAATAGATCTCCTCGCGCTCGAGCACGCGGCCCTCGGCCGCAGCGAGCAGCTCGATCAGCTCGAACTCGCGGCGGGTCAGGTCGATCGACTGTCCGCCGACGAAGGCCTGGAAACGGTCGGAGCGGATCTCCACCTCGCCGGCGCTGACCGGTGCCACCTCTGCTCGGCCGCTCGCCCGGCGGCGGCGGCGCACGACGCTCTGGACGCGCGCGATGACCTCCTCCGGATGGCAGGGCTTGGTGATCCAGTCGTCGGCGCCGAGGCGCAGGCCGCGGACGCGCTGGGCGACCGTGGAGGGTCCTGTGCAGACGACGATGCCGAGGTCGGGCAGCGTCTCGCAGAGACGCTCGAGCCAGATCCAGGCCTGCGGGCCGAGGACGGCGAGGTCGACGACGAGGGCGCTGAGGCGCATCGAGAGGATCTCCTCGGGCGGCACCGGGCTTGCGAGCACACGGTGCTCCCAGCTGAGCCTGTCGAGGCGCTTGCTGAGGACCTGGATGAAGCCGCTGTCGCGGTCGAGGACGGCGATTCTCAGCGATGCCGAGGCGGGGGGCGGGGCTTCGGGGGCCGGTGATGAGCCCCCCTGGCCCGCGACGCGAACGCTTTCCGTCATCGCCGGGGAGTCTAGGGGATGGATTGGGCCGCGGGTCGATCCGCAAGTCGATGTAACAGGATCTTCACAGCTGCAAAAGCGGCTATTTGCGGCTCTTCACCGAGTCCCCGCGCTAACTGGTGCGACCGAGGGGCCGTGAGGAGTCCGAGAACTCCCGAAACAGTCCGGTGACCACGAATGCCACCTGCTCGCCCACGTCGACGGCGTTGTCGCCGATCCGCTCCAGGGCCCGTGCGACCAAGGTCATGTGCATGGCCCACTCGCGCGTGTCGGGGTCGTCGCCGATCTCGATGGCCAGGCGGAAGATGTCGCGGTTGAGGCGGTTGATCTCACGGTCCTGGCGCACGAGGTCCTCGGCCAGGGCCACGTCGCGCCCCGCGAAGGCGGCCTTGCACTGGATGACCTCCGAGCGTGCGTAGGCGCCCATCTTGGCCAGCGCCTCGAGCATTTCGCCGTGAACGGGCGGCTCGTACCCCGAGAGCGGGATCATCTTGGCGATGTTGACGCACTGGTCGCCCATGCGCTCGATGTGCTTGATCAGGTGCAGCAGGGCCGCGACGAGGCGCAGGTCGCCTGCCACCGGCGCCTGTAGCGCAAGCAGCGAGAGGATTCCCTGGTGGACCTCGAGATAGCGCCCGTCGACGCGGTCGTCATCGGCGATCACCATCTGGGCCAGCTCGACATCCTGGTGAGCGAGCGCCTCCAGCACGCGGTCGAGCTGCTCGACGATCAGGTCGAGCCCGCCCAGCGCGTGGCGCTCCAACTCATGCAACTGCTCCTGAAAATGCAGGCGCCCGGGTGACCCGGCTGAGCGGTGCAACTCGGGGACCGGCGTCCCTGAACCTTCAGCCGAACTTGCCGGTGACATATTCCTCGGTTCGCGAATCGTGGGGGTTGGTGAAGATCTCGTGGGTCGGGCCGACCTCGACCAGACGGCCGTCGAGCATGAAGGCGGTTCGGTCGGCGACCCGCGCCGCCTGCTGCATGTTGTGCGTGACGATGACGATCGTGACCCGCTGCTTGAGCTCGTCGATCAGCTCCTCGATTTTAAGCGTGGCGACCGGGTCCAGTGCCGAGCAGGGCTCATCCATCAGGATCACCTCGGGGTCGACGGCCAACGAGCGGGCGATGCACAGCCGCTGCTGCTGTCCTCCCGAGAGCCCGGCGCCTGGCTCGGAGAGCCTGTCGGAGACCTCGCTCCAAAGACCGGCGCCGCGCAGGGCCGCCTCGACCCTGGCGTCGAGGTCCTTTCCGCGGCGGCCGGTCAGCCGCAGTCCGGCGGCGACGTTGTCGTAGATCGACATGGTGGGGAACGGGTTGGGCTTCTGGAAGACCATGCCGATCGCGCGGCGCACGGAGACCACGTCAACCGACTGCTCGTAGACGTCCATGCCCGCGAGCAGGACGCGCCCCTCGGCGCGCGCGCCCGGGATCTCCTCGTGCATGCGGTTGATGCAGCGCACCATCGTGGACTTGCCGCAGCCGGAAGGGCCGATGATCGCGGTCACCTCGTTGGCTTTGAACTCGAGATCGATTCCCCTGACCTGTTCGGCATCGCCGTAGAAGGCCTTCAGCTGCTCGAGCTTGACGCTGAAGCCCGCCTGCGCGGCGCTCGGCGCGGCGGACAGGGTTCGCGCGCTGGTCAGCCGAGGCGGGCCCACGGCCTCCGACGAGTCCGGGCCTCCGGACTGCGCCGAGCGCTCGAGCTCCGAGCTTCGATCGGGATCCACGTCAGCCACCTCTGTGGTCCGGCGGGTGGATGTCATGCAAGGCGACTCCTTCGCGAGATAAGTCGGGCGATCAGGTTGAGCAGCAGGATCATCGTCACCAGGGTCAGAGCAGCGCCCCAGGCCCGGTTGACGACGGAAGCGGTCGGCGAGGTGACGTCCCCGTAGATTTGCACAGGCAGCGAGTTCATGAAGCCGCCCAGGTCGAAGCTGGTCTTCTTGGTCGATGCGGCCGTGAACAGCAGGGGTGCGGTCTCGCCGGCCGCGCGAGCGACGGCGAGCAGCACTCCGGTGATCATTCCCGGCAGTGCCGTCGGCAGGACGATCGAGGCGATGACCTTCCAGCGGGGCGCCCCGAGGGCCAGGGCCGATTCGCGCAGGCCGGCCGGGACGAGCAGCAGGATCACCTCGGCCGAGCGGATGACCACGGGCAGCATCAGCAGCGAGAGGGCCAGCGACCCCTTGTAGCCGGCGAAGGTTGTGTGGTTCTCGATCACCAGGACGATGTAGATGAACAGGCCGAAGACGATCGAGGGGACGCCGGTGAGGACGTCGACGAAGAAACGAACGACCTGCGCAAAGCGACTCGACTTGCCGTACTCGACGAGCCACACTGCGACGCCCACACCGACCGGGATCGCGATCACCGATGCCAGGGCGACCATCTCGATCGTCCCGAGGATGGCGCTCTTGATGCCGCCGATACTCGAGCTTTTGAAAAAGGTGTTGCCGGTCGGGTCGGTCGTGAAAAAGTCCGAACTCCAGGCGCCAAGCCCCTTTTTAAGCAGGTAGTAGACGATCAGCACGAGCGGGATCAGGGCGAGGACGGTGGCCCCCCCGATCACGCTCCGCGCGACCCGGTCCTTGCGCCGGCGCCCGGGGCTGACGCCGAAGCGCGCCGCCAGCTCTGCGCTTTGTGCCTGGGCGCTCATGCGCCGACCGCCGCGGCCACGCCGGCGCCTCCGACAGGAGTGGGTGAGCCTCCCTGTTTGCGGGCGGAGCGGGCCACGATTGCCCTGGCCGCGCCGTTCACCACGAGCGTCAGGACGAAGAGGACCAGGCCGGCGGCGAACAGAGCGGAGCGGTGGGTTCCCTGCGCCTCGCCGAACTCGTTGGCGATCACGGCGGCCAGGCTGTAGCCCTGCCCGAACAGCTGGCTGCCCAGTTTCGGCGCGTCCCCGATCAGGATCGTGACGGCGATCGTCTCGCCGATCGCACGCCCCAGCCCAAGCATCGCTCCGCCGACGATGCCCGAGCGGCAGTAGGGGATGACGGCGATGCGGATCATCTCCCACTGGGTCGCGCCGAGGCCGAGGGCGGCCTCCTTGTGATCGTCGGGCACGGTCCGCATCACCTCGCGGCTGATGGAACTGACGATCGGCAGGATCATGATCGCGAGCACGAGGCCCGTGATGAAGTAGTTGGGGATCGTGACCAGCCCGCCCCCGATGAACGGGACGAAGGAGAGCCGGTCGGCGACCCACTGCTCGGCCGGCTGAAGCTTGGGGGCGAGGAAGAAGATGCCCCACAGGCCGTAGACGACCGAGGGAACGGCAGCGAGCAGCTCGACGAGGATGCTGAGCGGCGTGCGCAGAGCCCTGGGGCAGAGCTCGGTTGAGTAAAGCGCTGCGGCGACGGCGATCGGGACGCCGATCAGCAACGCCAGTACGGCGGTGATCAGGGTGCCAACGACCAGCGGCAGCGCGCCGAAATGGCCGGCACTCGGGTTCCAGTTGTTGGTAAAGGCGAACCCGAGCACGCCTTCCTTGGCGAACGCCGGTTTCGCTTCGCCGACCAGCTTGATGAAAAAGAAGACGATCAGCGCGAGGATCAGCGCCGCGAGGGCCGTGAGGCCGTACTTCAGGACCCTGTCGGGAAGACGGGCCAGCGGTGACCGCGCGAGTAGTGCGCGGTCACCGCTGGATACGGATGCTGCCTCCACGGAGCTGTTGTCTACCTGATCCGCGGGGTCGGCGTCATCTGCTCAGGCGATCGGCGAGCCGTTGCACTCAAGGCCCGTCAGCGCCGCCTTGGACTTGGACAGGATCGGGGCCGGGAGCTTGGCGTAGTCGGCCTGCGAGAGGATCGACTGGCCCGAGCCGAGTCCGTATTCGATGAACTTCTTGAGCCCCTTGGCAGCTTCTTCACCGCCGGGGATCCCTGCCTTGCAGAGGTCTTTGTTGACGACGATGAACGTCTGCGAGGTGATCGGGTAGGCCGTCGGGGCCGCCGAGTTGATCACTTTGATGCCGAGGTTGGCGGGGATCGTGACGCCTTCGCCCGCCGCGCTCGTCGAAGCCAGCGTCGGCGCCTCGTAGGTGCCGGCTTTGTTCTTGATCGAGGCGTAGGTGAAGCCGTTGGTGAGGGCGTATGCCTGCTCGACATAGCCGACCGCTCCGGCCGTCTGCTTGACGGCTGCGGCGACGCCTGAGTTGCCCTTGGCGCCGGTGCCCGTGGGCCACGGCACTTCCTTGCCTTCGCCGACCTTGCTCTTGAATTCAGGGTCGACCGCGGACAGGTAGCTGGTGAAGCCCGAGGTGGTGCCCGAGGAGTCGGAGCGGTGGATGATGGTGATCGTCGTGCTCGGGAGGCTGACCCCCGGGTTCAGCGCCTTGATCTCGGCGTCATTCCAGGTCTTGACCTTGCCGATGAAGATGTCGCCGAGCGTTTTGCCGTCCAGCTTCAGGCCGGATTTGACACCTGGAAGGTTGTAGGAGACGGTGATGGCGCCCAGGAACATGGGGATCTGGACGGCCGGGCTGCCGTTCTTGGCGATCGCTTCTTCTTCTTCAGCCTTCAGCGGCGGGTCGCTGGCTCCGAAGTCGACGATCTTGCTCTCGATCGCGGTGATGCCGGCGCCCGAACCGACGGCCTGGTAGTTGACCGTCAGGCCCGATTGGGAGGAGGCCCACTGTTCGTAGACGGGAGCGGCGAAGGTGGACCCCGCGCCGGAGATCGTGCCCGAGCCCGAGGGGGCCGCCGTGGCCGTCTTGGCGGCCGCGCTGCTGGTCGTGGAGGGGGTGCTCGCAGTGGTGCTCGACGAACTCGAGCTGCCGCAGGCCGCCAGGCCCAAACCGAGCAGCGCACAACCGGCGAGCGCGCCCATCTTCTTCTTGATCACTGAGTCTCCTTGGATGGTTTCGTTCTCGCCGGGGCTCTCGGCGACGGTGTCGGTCGTCGGCATCCTCGGCGCAACCGCACCCCCGGAAAGCGGGGGTCAGCCTGTGGGCTCCACGGGGGCGCCGGGGCAGACGACAGTTACAGCCCGGCAACACTTTCCCTAGGAGGCAGCGTCCTCCGTGTGAACATTCCGTGAAGGTTGGGGCTGAAATCGGTAGCCGAACCCCGGGTGGGTGTGAATGAAGCGCCGATCCGGTAGGGCCTCCTCGAGCTTGTTGCGCAGCTTGGAGATGTAGACATCCACCGAGCGATCCCCGCGGCGCAGCTCGCCGCCCCAAACCGAGTGGTAGAGCGCCTCGCGCGAGGTGATCGCGCCCTGGCGCCGGGCCATGGCCACCAGCAGCTCGAACTCGCGCACGGACAGCGTCAGGACGGTTCCGCTGGCGAGGACCAGGCCCTCGTCGGGGCGTATCTCGAGCTCGCCCGCGTATAGGACGCCGGGCACATCGGCACTCTCCTGAAAGACGGCCACGACGCGGAGCGTCCCAGCCGGAGGCGGCCAAGGAGTTGCAAAGTCGTGATCTATCGGTGAAAAAACCGTAAAAGCAAGCCCGAGGCTGTGCCGGATCAATATTCTCGCTCGGATGAGCTTCCTGCGCCGCCCCTTCGACGCCGAGTTGATGGCGCTGGTCGAGGAGTCCGGGCGCAATGTGCAGCGCAGTGGTCTGCTGCTGCGCGAACTGCTCGTGGACTATCCCGAGCACGCCACGCTCGCCCAGGACATGAAGGTCTGCGAGCAGGAAGGCGACCGCATCACCCACGACATCATCCACCGGCTCGCTGGTGGAGGGCGCGTGTCGGCACCGTTTGAGACGGGAGACGGGTATGTGCTGGCGAGCACCCTGGACGACGTCGTCGATCACTCCGAGCAGGTGGCCGCCCAGCTCGGGCTTTATGGCGTCGAGGCCCCGATGGAGCAGGCGGTCGAGTTCACCGAGGTGCTCGTTGGGGCGGGGGAGCAGATCGCTCAGGCGCTGCGCTGTCTGCGGACCGGAACGGAGATGGGCCCGCACCTGGTCGAGATCCACCGACTGGAGAACGAGGGCGACCGTCTTCAGCGCGACGCGGTGGCCTCGCTGTTCGCCGGCGGCATCGACCCGATGGTCGTGATCCGCTGGAAGGACATCTTCGAGTCGCTCGAGGCGGCCGTGGACGCATGCGAGAAAGTCGCACACGTGCTTGAGGGGATCACCCTCAAGCAGCGCCGCCGTTGAGGAATCTCGCGCCGGCCGTGCGCCTGAAGCTGGCCGATCGCCTGACGCGTGCCAGGCGCGGTGTTTACATTGTTTTCACATTCATCACAAAGATCACCTGAATAGTCAACTTTGTGGTACAACTCGCCCCCAAGTCGGAGAAAGGATGGAGGGGGCCATGGAACACCCAGCCGGTACAGAGGGGCGCACAGCCCGTGCGCAGAGGCCTGCGAAGGAGGGCTCTCCAAGCAGCGGCAAAGACGCGGGCAAGATCACCGAGTTGCATCCGCGCCCGGCCGCGCCGGCAGCGCGGCGGGCGGCGATTCTCGACAGCGACCGCGGGTTTCTGCTGGTGCTCGGCAAGCGACTCGAGCGCGCCGGATGGCAGCACGAGGTCCTGCGGCCGAAGACGACGCTGAAAACCCTGCTCGCGCTCGAGGCCGACGTGCTCGTGATCGACGTCGAACTGCTGGGGGGCGACCGGCTCGGGCTCCTCGAGCGACTGTGCCACGAGCGCCCAACGCTCAGCGTGATCGTCTGCACCGCCTCCTCGACGGTGGCCGAGCGGGTCCGGGCGCTGCGCCACGGCGTGGATGACTGGCTCGCGAAGCCATGTCACGCGGAGGAGCTGCTAGCGCGAATCGAGGCGGCAGGTCGTCACCGCCGGATCAGCAAGCGCAAACTTGAGAGCTCCCGCATGGGCGAGGTGGAGATCCGCCCGGACCAGTTCCAGGCGTTCGTCGGTGAGGAGAGCCTCGGCCTGACCAGACGCGAGTATCAGCTGATCGAACTGCTGGACGAGGCGCGGGGCGAGATACTCCACCGTGAGCGCATCTACGAAAGCCTGTGGGGATACGAGATGATCCGCAACGATCGCTCGGTGGACGTCTTCGTGCACAAGCTGCGACGCAAGCTCGAGCGCGCCTCACCCGGCTGGGCCTACATCCACACCCACTTCGGTGTCGGTTACCGTCTCGCTCCGGAGTGTCTGGCGCCCGCTGCGCCCGCCGAGCCCCTCGCGGCCTGACGCGGAGCCTTCCTCAGAGGGTGGACGGCGGTGCCGTGACTTCCAGCTTGGCACCGCTCGGGTCGCCGACGAAGAACGCCTGGAAGCGCACGGCGTCACCGGCGGGGACCTGTTCGAGCACGGCGCGCCCGGCTGCCACGATCGTGCCGGCGCGCCTGGCGATCGCATAGACGACGAGCTCGCTCTGCGGGACGCTCGAGTGGTTGACGACTTCGCCTTCGACCGCGGGTTCGCTGGAGGAGCCCGCCACCAGCTGCGCGTCCCTGACCGAGAGCTTCGGTAGCTGTCCGCTGACGGCGGGGACTTCGCCGGCTGTGGCCGTAGCCCCCTTGACCTGTCCCGCCGCCTGGATCTGGTCGTCGATCCAGTCCAGCTGCCCGTGCGCCTCGATCAGGGGAGCCGCAGCTAGCCCCGCCGCCTCCCCGGGAGCTGCGTTTGAGTAGAGCGTCGAGCCGTCGGTGGCGATCACCTTGAGCACGATCGGCACGTCGTGCAGGGTCTCACCGGAGGTGTTTCGCAGCGGCACGACCGCTGCATAGCCTTCGGGGCCGTGGAGGATCGTGATCTTGCCCACCGCGAGGTTGCGGCTCGGGCGGGTCAGAGCGGCGGCCGGTGAGGGCGTGCTGCTCGGTTCCTTCGCCGCGGCCAGCCTGGCTTGACGCTCCAGCTTGGCGCTCTTTTCGGCGCTTGTCTCACAGCCGGTCAGCGCCAGGGCGGCGAGCGCCAGCACTGCCCATCTCACCCGAAGGCCCCGCTCACGTAGTCCCGTGTACGCTGCTCGGAGGGCCGGCCGAAGACCTGCTCGCTGGGCCCGTACTCGACCAGCTCGCCCAGGTGCATGAAGGCCACATGGTCGGCGACGCGAAATGCCTGCTGGAGGTTGTGGGTGACGATCACGATCGCCACCGACTCGCGAAGCTCGACGATCAGCTCCTCGATCGTCGCGGTCGAGATCGGGTCGAGCGCCGAGCAGGGCTCGTCTAGCAGCAGCACCTCCGGGTTCGCGGCCAGCGCCCGGGCGATGCAAAGCCGCTGCTGCTGGCCGCCGGAGAGAGTCAGCGCGGGCCGTGAGAGGTCCTCGGCGACCTCGTCGTAGAGCCCCGCCCGGCGCAGGGCGTCGACGACGGCTTCGCGCAGCTCGGGGGTGCGGCGACGGCGGCGACCGCCCCGGGAGGGGTGCTCCACCAGCGAATAGGCGACGTTGTCGAAAATGCTCATCGGAAACGGGTTGGGCTGCTGGAAGACCATCGTGACCCGGCGGCGCAGCTGGTTGACCTCGAGCTCGTGGATCTCCTGCTCGTCGAGCGTGATGCGTCCCGCCCGAGCCGCTCCGGAGGTCACCTCGGTCAGTCGGTTCAGCGAGCGCAGGAGGGTCGTCTTGCCCGACCCCGAGGCCCCGATCATTCCCAGCACCTCTCCCTGGCGTACCGGCAAGCTCACATCGCGCACGACCCAGTTATCGCCATAGGCGAGCCAGACCGATTCGATTCGCATCCGCTCGCGAACCACGGCCGCCGCCTCGCGCGGGCGGTGCAAACCGAGCGCGGCAGCGGGCGGCGCGCCGCCGTTGCTGGGGGCCGGGCGAGGGGGTGCGACAAACGGGTCGCGATCCACCGCGATCCGCCGTACGGGCGGAGGCATCAGCGGATCCATGACAGCGCCTCCCACCTCCACGGCAGCCAGGCAAAGCGCCGCCGGCCGCGCTCGAGGCCGCTGCGTTTGGTCAGCCAGGTGACGAGCCCGTTCAGGCAGAGCACCAACAGTAAAAGGACGAAGGCCGCGGCATAGGCCTTCTGGGGAGCGCTGCCTTCGCCCGCGGGCGAATTTTCGTACACGTAGGTGGTCAAGGTGCCGCCGGTGCCGCGCAGCAGGCCGAGGACCGGCGTGTTTCCGACCGGTTGCGTCGTCAGCGATACGCCGAGCAGGATGCGGATGATCGCCGTGTCACCGATGATCCGGCCCATGCCGAGGACGACGCCGGTCGCGATCCCCGGGCGGATCGAGGGGAGCAGGACATGGCGGATCGTCGTTGCGGGGGTCTTGCCGAGCGCCCAGGACGCCTCGCGCATGCGCGAGGGCAGCTGGGCCAGGGCCTCGCGCGTGGATCCGACGATGAGCGGCAGGGCGAGCACCGCCATGACGATTCCTGCGGCGAAGAAGGAGCGCCCGTAGACGGCGCCGCTGGCTGAGCTCTGCGAGAGGAATTCGAGGAACGGGGCGGCGAAGATCAGCAGGCCGAAAATGGCGAGCACGACGCTGGGAACGCCGGCAATGACCTCGATGGCCGACTCCACGGTGCGCGCCAGCCACGAGGGCCGGCCGTACTCGGAGAGCCACACTGCCAGCCCGACGCCGAGTGGGGCGGCGATCACCGTGCCGACGGCGGTGACGAGCAGCGTGCCCTCGATCGGATCAAGGAACCCACCGCTTGCGCTCTGTCGAGAGCTAGGGGCGGGCGATTCGACGAGCAGGGACGGGCGCAGAAAGGAGATCCCCTTGGCCAGCATCAGCCCGACCACGGCCAGGGCGATCAGAGCCAGGCCGATGCCGGTTGCCCAGCAGAGCGCATAGCCGATGCGATCGGCCAGCGGCCAGGCCGTGGTTCGCTCGCGACCCGCTCGCGCGACCGCGGTGGGCGGCCTCAGCACGGCATCCGCCATCATCTGATCCCGTAGCGGAGGAGTTGCCGCTTGGCCGCCCAGCCGGCCAGCGACAGCATCCCGGCCGAAATCAGCAGTACCGCGCCGATCGCATAGATCGTGTGCATCAGCGGCGCGATCGTCAGGCCTTCGGCGTTCTGCAGGATTGTCGCGGCAAGCGGCCGGACGGGCTCGAACAGGAAGGTGATCCCGTCCAGCGGGTTGGCGGCAAACCCGCGGCCCCCGGAGACCATGGCGAGCATCACGGCCTCGCCCAGCGCCCGCGCGGTGGAGAGCACGGTCGCGGCGATGATCGCGGGGCGCGCCGTGCGCAGCGAGACGCGCCAGATCGTGCGCCAGCGATTGACTCCCAGCGCCAGCGAGCCTTCGCGCCAGGAGGCCGGCACCGCTTCGAAGGCATTGGCGCTGATGGCCACCATGATCGGCAGGATCATCACCGTCAGGATCAGTGAGGCGGTCGTCAGGTTCGCTCCGTTCAACTGGACCACGTAGGCGACCGAGGCCTTTCGATGCTCGCTGATCAGATGGGCGTTTACGAACGGGACGATCACGAGGATGCCGATCAGGCCGTAGATGACCGAAGGCACGCCCGCGAGCAGGCGAATCACCGGGTCGAGTGCGCGGCGGACGGCGGGCGGCGCAAACTCGGTCAGGAAGATGGCCGCAAACGTCGAGATGATGAGGGCCAACAGAACCGCCACGGCGGTGGTCAGAGCCGTTCCCCAGATCAACGGCCACGCCCGGAAGTAGTACAGCGAATGCCCGGGCAGCGGGTGGACTTCCTGCATGGCGCGCAGCTGTGTATCGACATCTCCGCCGGGCCCGAACCAGGCCAGGCCGTTGTGAGAGAACGAGGGCCACGCGCGCACAAAGACGGTCACGAGCATCGCGCCGATCAGCACGAGCGTTGCAACGGCAAGCGCGCCGAGCGTCCGCTCGACGCGCCGGTCGCTTCTACTCGCGTCCGGCCTTGCCTGACGAGCAGGACGGCCGGACGCGGGGAGTCGGATCAGTGAATCGCGATCCACTCGGAGCTGATGATCGACCGGGCGGTCTGGTTGCCCGGCTTGGTGACCCATGCGATGAACTTGCGTGCTTCGCCCTTCGGGACCCCCTTGGTGACAAACCAGAAGTTACGCACGCCGAGGTACTGACCGGACTTGGCGTTGCGCAGGGTGCATGGGATGCCCTGGTAGTCGGCGGTGTGAACGCCCCCGTTGAGGGTTGCGGCGAACGAGACGAAGCCGATCGCGCTCTTGTCGGAGTGAACCGCTTCCACCTCGAGACCCTCGGAGGTCTCCGGCGTCGCGGTGGGAGAGATCTTGACGTTTTCACCTAGGAAGATGTTTTGGAAGGCGTCCTGTGTACCGGAGGTGCCGTCGCGGTCGAACAGATCGATAGATCCGGTCAGCGATGATCCCGGTACCTGGCTCCAGTCACGAATGCGGCCTGTGAAAATGCCCGTGACGATTTCGGGCTGCAGGTTAACGATTGGGTTTGCACTGTTGGTGATCACGCAGACGCCGTCACGTGCAGCCTTTGTGAAGACGAGGCCTTTGGGGTCCACCCCGGGGATCGGGTCACGCGACGCGTCGCCGATGTCGACGCGCCCCGCGCTGACGTCGGATATCCCGACTCCGGTCTGCCCGCCGCCCACTTTCGGTGCCGGAATGCTGGGGAAGGCGTGGTGGTAGGCGCTGGCCAGTTTCTGGACCAGGGGCAGCATCGCGGTGGAGCCGTCCATGATGACGCGCCGGCCGAGGGCCGAGGCGGGTACCGCCAATGCAAGGGCCAGCAGTACAGCTATCAGGGGGCGGAGGGGGCGCACGGTGAATGCTCCTTTTGCGATCGGGGAAGGTGGTCGGCCTGAGCCGGGGTTGCGACTACGGCGGTGGGAACCCTTGGGTCTTGTTCGATGCGGTGCTGCTCTAGCCGCGTCGCCCGAGCGAAGAGTGTCGTGCGACGGTATGAGCGGTGTTTTGATTTTGTGAACGTCGGACGTCGCCCCGATGTGTAAAAGATGTGAACGTGCCGGTGGCCAATGTGTTGTTTTTGTGAACGCCATTGCTTTTCGCCGGCGGTCGTGTGAGGCTCACCGCACCGTTCGATCGGAGGCCGTCGCGGCGTCCTGGATCGGCAGCGCACCGACTCTCGTGTGCTCCGGTCGTGATTACGGCAACCTGCCATGGCAGACGACGACACGACTCCCAAAGACACCGTGCCCGCTTCGAACGGGCACAGCCCGGCTAACAGGCCGGCGGTTCGCTCCGCGCTGGCGCACCGGCGCAATCCCGCCTTGGTCGCCCTGGGAAGCTTCGCCACCAACGCGAGGCGGATCCTGCTGCGCGACCCTCTCGCGTTGTTCCTGGCCATCGCCTCGATCGCTCTTGCGGTCACCTTTGCGGTGCTCCTGGGGGACATCAAGCCCGGTAGCTCGGGCACGCAGGTGCCGATCAGCACGGTTCAGAAGCTCGCCAAGAAGCACGACGTCGCCTCGGCGACGCTGCTTGACCACGACAGCCGGGTCGTGTTGACGACGACCGCCAACGCCCCCGGGATCAATCCCGACGGCTCGCTGGCCGTCTCGGCCGAAGCCGGAGGTGCGAGCTCGACCACCGAACCGACCAGCACCGGCCTGGAGAAACTGTGGGCCGCCTACCCGGCCTCGGGCGCGCAGACCGCTGAACTGGCCAAGGAACTGACCGCGGGCGGCGCCATCGTCTCCGTCGATCAGCAGTCGGGCAAGCCGACCAAAGCGATCATCGTCCAGTTCCTGATCCCGATCCTCCTGCTGGTGTGCCTGTTCTCGCTGTTCACGCGCCTCGGCGGCGACGGCGCGGCGGGAGGGCTTGCAGCGTTTTCCGAGTTCACCGGCAAAGGACGCAAGAAGGGCAAGGGGACGCGCGACCGCATCACCTTCGCCGATGTGGCGGGGGCAGGCGAGGCACTGGCCGAGCTCAAGGAGATCCGCGACTATCTGGCGGATCCGAGCAAGTACCTGAGCGTCGGGGCAGCCGCCCCGAAGGGCGTGCTCCTGGTGGGCCCTCCGGGCACCGGCAAGACACTGCTGGCGAAGGCCGTCGCGGGCGAAGCCGATGCCGCCTTCTTCTCGGTCTCGGGCTCGGATTTCGTGGAGTCGCTCGTCGGCGTCGGGGCGGCCCGTGTTCGCGACCTATTCCGCAAGGCGCGCAAGGCCTCGCCCGCGATCATCTTCATCGACGAGCTCGACGCCGCCGGGCGTAAGCGTGGCGCAGGCATCGGCCAGGGCAACGACGAGCGCGAGCAGACCCTCAACCAGATCCTCGTCGAGATGGACGGCTTCTCCGGAGACGGCGGCCTGGTCGTGATGGGCGCCACCAACCGCCCCGACATCCTCGACCCCGCGCTGCTTCGCCCCGGCCGCTTCGACCGCCAGATCGTCGTGGACAACCCCGACGTCCACGGGCGCCTTGAGATCCTCCGACTGCACGGCGGCAAGCGCCCGCTTGCGCCGGACGCATCGCTCGAGGAGGTCGCTCGCCAGACGCCCGGCTTCAGCGGCGCCGAGCTCGCCAACGTGATCAACGAGGCGGCCCTGCTGAGTGTTCGAGACGGTCGCGGCCAGATCGACCAGGCCACGCTCGAGGAGGCGATCGACCGCGTCGTCGCAGGACCGGCAAAGCGCCACATCCTGACCGAGCAGGAGCGCTGGCTGATCGCGATCCACGAGGCCTCGCACGCCGTCGTCACAGAGGCGCTCGGCCACGCGACATCCACGCGCAAGCTCTCGATCGTCGCCCGGGGACGCCAGCTGGGCACCGCCGCCCACATGCTCTCCGACCGCGATCAGGTGATCATGAGCAAGCCCGACCTGCAGAGCCAGCTGATCGTCATCACGGCCGGGATGGCGGGGGAGAGGATCGCCTTCGGACACACCTCGACAAGCGTCAACGACGATCTTCATGCAGCGACAGCCCTTGCGCGCAGCATGATCACCTCATTCGGGATGTCAGAGGCGCTGGGCCTGGTCACGATCGGCGAGAAGAGCGGTGAGGTCTTCCTCGGAGCTTCGCTGCAGGACCTCGGGTCGGTAGGCCCCGAGACACTCAACCTGATCGACAACGAGATCGAGCGCCTGGTCGGGGATGCGGAGGCCCGGGCGAGCGTCGTCCTGGACCGCAACTGGAACACCGTCGAGGAGACCGCGACCGCGCTGCTCGAGCAGGAGACCCTCTCCGGTGTGGCGCTCGACGCCATGCTTTCCACGGTGCGCGAGTCCTCGCTCGACGAACTCCGCGAGGTGCGCCGGGCCTCTCCTTCGCGCGAGCCCAAGCGCCAGCCATGAGCTTCCGCCTGCCCTCGCCGGCCATGGTGGTCGCGTCGGTGGCCCTGGTGCTGTCGATGTCCGGGCTTGCGGACGCCGCACGCAACGCGGTAGTCGCGGTGATCGCGGGACACCGCGTGACGAGCAAGCCGTCGGCCGGTGCGCTCCTCGTGCTCGGGCACAACGCCAAATTCCCGGCCTCCGCGATCCCCACCGTCAAAGAGGCAACGCGCGTGGGTGGCAAGACGGCCGAACAGCTTGCCGGAACCTGCCCGCCCGCCACGGTCGACCTCGGCACCTGGTGTCTTGACACCGGCCCCTATCCGGTGGCGAAGGCCGATGTCGGCAAGAACAATTTCGTGTGGGCCAGCAAAGCCTGTGCCGCGGAAGGCGGCTGGTTGCCGAGTGCCGCCGAGCTGCTCGGCGCGGCCGACCGCGTCAAACTCGAGTCGACGATCCACGATTCGCAGCTGACGGCGACCATCGACCTCGATCCGACCCGCGGGTTGAAAGATGAACGCGAGATGAGCTCGACGCTTGTGACGACCGAGGCGGGCTCGGCGGCGGCCGGCTCGGAGGGAGTCAGCGAAGGCGCGACGGGCAATCCACGCCAAGGCCAGCCGAACCCGGTGCCGCTCGCTGCCAACCCGCTGCCCGAATCACTGCAGTACGTGACGGTGTACGACAACAACAACGCGGGGGGGTTCGCGGGCTCGGAGCCGGTCAGCGAACCGCAGAACTTCCGATGCGCCTTCAACCTGGCGCAGGGCGCGATCAATAAACCTGAATCCTGACGTCAGGGCTAGCAAAGTGCGACTCCTGAACCCCATTGCTGCATGCAAGCGCAGCGGACCGGCGCTTGCATTTGCTCTCGCCGCCGCGCTGCTGGCGATCTGGGCGCCCGGCGCGCGGGCCGCCATTCTGCCCGCAGTCACGCTCGACGGGCCCAGCGAGGACATCGTCGGCTTCGGCGGGGCCGCTATGGCCGAAGACGGCACCGGCGGCGTCGTCTACCTCAGGCGAGTGGATGGCGTGGCGCATGTCTTTGTCGTGCGATACCTGGACGGCAGATGGCTGGCGCCGATGCGGGTTGACACCGGTCAGGCCTACGCGGCCAGCTCGCCGCGGATCGGGGCCGCCAACGGCGGGGAGCTGCTGGTGGTCTGGGCCACGCCATTCGCAACAGTTGCCGGCAAGCCCGTGCAGGAGTTGCTCTCCTCGACGCTGGGATCGGGCTCCGAAGCTTTCGGCGAAGCTCAGATCGTTGACCCGGATATCGGCGAAGGCAACGGTGCCACCCCGGACCTGGCGATGAGCTCCACGGCTCAGGCCGACGTCGTCTATCGCGTGGTCGAAGAACGGGGTGCGGTGCAGCCGCTGCGGCCAGGAGACGTGACCGAGCAGGTCCGTGTGGCGCGCTTCAACGGCGAACGCTGGTCGAGGCTCGGGGCGATGAACTTCGACCCGGCGCTCTCGATGCGCCCGCCGACCGAAGCCAACGCTCCGAAGATCGCCATCGGACCGACCGGCAACGGGGTGGTCGTCTGGCAGGAGCCTGAAATCACAGGAGTCGCGCGCATCTGGGCACGACGACTGTTCGGCTCGACGGTCGACTATCCGATGCTGGTCAGCGCAACCAGCCTTGCCGCCGGCCCGATCAATGAAGATGCGGACGCTCCCTCGGTCAGTGTCTCTCAGGTCGGGCAGGCCGACGTGGCCTACCGGCAGGCCGCTGGGCGCGGCTCGTCGCTGCCCGGACCGCGGATCTTCCTGAACACCCTGGCCAACGGCGAAGCCACCAACGGCACCGAGTTTGCAGGCGCGACGGTTGCTGATGGTTCGGTGCCAGGCGGAAGCAATGCGAGCGTCGGTCGCCCGAGCGTTGACATCGACGAACAGGAATCGGTCCGCCTGATCTACGACGACAATGGCACCCCTCGGGTCGTGCAGGGTAGTGACCTCGGTCTGACCGGGACGATCTCTCTTGGTACGCCGTTCGTCGGCTCCAATCTTGCGCCGGCCGCCGAACTGCCCTCAGCGAGCGTCATGGACCCCGAAGGCGGAGGAGTCTCGGCGTGGCCAAGCGAGAACGCGCAGAAGGCGCCTGAGTTGGGCGTGCGCGAGGACTTCCCGGGTGGGGGCGTGCAGACCGGCCTGATCAGCGGCGGAGCGGGCGGCCCGATCGGAGCACTGGCGGTCGGTCGCTCCGGCCTGGGGGATGGCCTTGTCGCCTTCCAGCAGGGAGCTCTGGGTGACGCGGCGATCGTGGGCTCGGAGATCTCGGCGACGCCGGGGCAGTTCGTGACCAGTTCGCCCAAGGGGTGGATCCGCCCGGCGCAGGCACTCGTGTCGTGGGAGCGGGCGCCCAGCGCAAACGGCCCGCTCACCTACACGGTCGTGCTGGACGGCCATCGACTGGGCACTCCCGGGGGCGTGTCGGCGCTGAGGATCAGTCCGCACCTGCTCCCACCGGGCAGGCATAAACTGCAACTGCTCGTGACCGACCGCTATGGCCAGTCGACCCTCACGACGCCATCGACTCTGAGTATCGATGGACCCCCCGCCGTCAGCTTTTCAAAGGCCGGTGCGCGAGGGGCGATTGCGGTCGCGGTGACGGACGGCCAGTCCGGGGTTGCGGGCGGCTCGGTCGAAATCAGCTTCGGCGATGGACACCGTGCCCGCGGACGGGCGCGGCTGAAGCACCGCTACGCCCAAAGCGGGCGCTACACGATCACCGTTCGCGCCCGAGACCGGCTCGGGCAGTCAACGATCGTGCACCGGGTGGTGAGCGTCGGATGAGACGGCTGCTTCCGGGGCTGCTCATCGTGGGCGCCATCGCCGCCATGCCGAGCAGCGCCTCCGCCGATGTCTTCGGCCCAATCTCGCTGGCCTCGGCGAGCACGACCGAACAGGCGGACTATGCGCATGACCCCGCCATGTCCGCCGACGGTCGCTACGTCGCCTACGACGGATATTTCGACGGCCAGACCGGCGTGTGGCGCCGGGACCTCCAGACGGGGACGGTCGCACCGGTGGCGGTCGGCGAACCGGGGACGCCGGCCGGCAGCGCGCTGCTGCCGTCGATCAGTGAAGAAGGCCGCTACGTGAGCTTCACGACGCAGGCCGCACTGACGCCCGCCAACGATCTCAACCACGGACCTGACGTCTACGTCCGCGACATGGACGTCAGCGAAACGCAGCCGTGCGCCGAAGAACAGGTGCTCCAGCCCGCGGAAGCCTGTGCCTTCACGCTGGCCTCGGCCGTCAGCGGCTCCACCCAGGGCCTGACCTATGAATACTCCGCCGGAGAAGGACGCGAAAACGAAGAAAAGGTCGACGGCGCTCAGGCAAGCAGCCGAAACGCGATCACGGCCGGCGGCCGGGAGGTCATCTTCGTCACCACCGCGCGATCGGATCTCGACGGCGCAGGCACGCCGGCCCTCGAGGCCGCGGTTCGCCACCTCGACAGCGGCATCACCGAAACCGTGAGCGTCGAAATTGACCCTGAAACGGGAGCTCCCAAGCAGGGCGAAAACGGCAAGGACCTGCCGGTCGCGGCCGAGTTCGAAAACGCCAAGACCTACGGAGCGGTCTATGACTCCTCCTCGAAACCACCACCCTTCGAAGCGCAGGGACCCTATGAAGCGACCTACGAGGTTCCCGCTTCGATCAGCGCCGACGGCTCGACCGTCGCATGGCTGGCCCAGGACATCGCCGAGCAGGCCCCCGTCGCCGCGGGGGAATTCGCGCCGGCCCGCTACAGCGACGTACTGTGGCGGCGCATAAGCGGCGGCGAAGGCGCTCGAGCGAGACGCGTCAGCGGCGGTGAGCAGGGTCCGTTCCTACCCGTCGAAGGGGACGGGATCTGGCGTTCGGAAAAGGCTGAGTCGGTGCCCCGCCTGGATCGAGACGGCCACGAGGTGGCCTTCAGCGCCAACGCTCCCTTGGCTGCCCGCGGGGAAGACTTCGGCCTCGGCAGCACGCAGCTGCCGAGCGATCTCTATATCGCCGAAATGCAGGAAGGGGCACTGCCGGCGATAACGCCACTGACCGAGTTCGCGGGCGGCGACACGACGAGCATCGCCGAGGACGCCTCCATCTTCGACTATTCGATCTCGCCCAGCGGGTCGCAGGTCGCCTTCTCGACGAAGCGCATCGCATTCCCGCTCGGCTCGCCGGCGCTGGTCAGCGAGCCCGCGACGGTCCCGGGGCTGCTGGAACTCTTCGACATCGACCTCTCCAACGCCACGCTCACCAGGGTCTCCGAAGGGTACGAAGGGGGCGCTCCCGAACATCCGCATTCGGCTTCTACGAGCAAAGAAGAAGACGCCTATCCGACCCCCGGGGACGGGGCATTGGCGCCGTCCTTCTCGGGCGACGGCGAAGAGCTCGCCTTCTCCTCGACTGCGTCGAACCTGGTCTACGGGGACGGCAACACGCCGCCGCACGACAACCCCCGCTTCGACGGCAGCGACGTCTTCCTGGTCAAACGGATTCAGTTCCTGCCCACACCCGCCGCGCAGATCATCTCCGAAGCTCCCGCGGGGCCGGCCGTGATTCCCACGCGTACCCTCGGTGTCACGGCGAGCTCGCTGGGCGACGGCCGGGTTCGACTCTACGTCGAGGCGCCTGGCGCCGGCACGCTGCGCGCTGCCGCCAGCGCCGGCGTCACGATCGCGAGCAAGCGCACCTCGCGCACAAGGGGCAAGAAGTCCGCGCGCGCCAAGGTTCTCACGCGGACCGTGGCGACCCTCGTGCGACCCGCCAGCGGCAATGCCGAAGGCCTGACGATTCTCACTCTCGGCCTCGCCTCTTCCTACCGTGCGCTGGCAGAACATCCGAGGGGGCTCTCCGGGACGGTGACCGTGACCTTCACGGCGGCTGGTCAGCGCGCGCTGCATGCGCGGATCGCGGTCAAGTTCCGGCGCAAGCCGGCTCACAAGGCCAAAAAGGCCAGCTCTCAAGGGCAGCTCAAGAGATGACGGCCATGAACCCCGGGGTCCGCAGTTTGCTGCTAGCGATGACGTTGTCAATCTTCGTTGGCCTGTCCTTGGCCGGCATGTCCCAGGCGGCTGAACTTCCTGACGACGGCAACGCGGAATGGCGCCTGGAACAGCCCAAGACGCCTGAAGGTCCCACCGGAGCCGAAGGCGCCGGCGTGCCCGACCCGCTAGGCGCCGTGAGCGACATCGAGTTCGAGTCGCGAAATCGCGGCGCCCTGATCACCGCCGGAAACGGCAGCTCGGTGAAGCCCGGCGTGTGGCTCTACAACGGGGTCGAATGGGTGCAGCTGTCGACCCAATGCGGCGCGACCGACCGAGGTGCCTCGAGCTCACAGGCGATCGGCCGCGGTCGCATCGCCTGGGCCGGGCCTGATGAATTCTGGACCGTCTCAGACGGGCGCCCGGGCCAGGCGGAGGACTCCCGCGGCGACCCGGCGCCGATCGAAGACAACACGCTGTGCCACTTCACGCTCGGCCCCGGGCCGGTTCCCCACTTCGTGATCGGGACCTCCTACGCATCTCCGGCGTTCGAGTCCAGCTCCTATCAGGCCATGGCGGGAGCAGCCTGCCTGGACCCCTCCGACTGCTGGTTCGGTGGCGACGAGCTGCCCGAACCTCAGACCGGGACGTTCCAGCTTCACTGGGACGGACACAGCTTGACCCGCGAACCATTTCTCAACGAAGGGCACCAGCTCGGCGACATGGCGGCATTTGAAGGACACGTCTACGCCTCCATGCGCATCAGCGAAAGCGACCCGCAGCCGGTCAAGAAAGAAGGCGCCGTCGGTGAAGTGCCCGCGATGCACCTCCTGAACCCCGACGGTGTCACTCCCTCATCCGAAGTCCTCACCGAAATCCCCCTGTTGGCGCCCCAGGAGTTCCCAGCGGCGCCCGACTACCTGCATTTGAGCGCGGACAGCAACACGTTGTGGGCCGCCTCGGGTCCCCAGCCCACCAAGCCATCGAACTCTGCCGAAGCGGGTGTCACCGTGCTGCGCTACTCGCGTACCCAGTACTCCCGCGAAGCCGGGGGATACGTGGAAGAAGCTACTCCCGGCTGGTACCAGGTCATCGGCGCATGTCCTTCGATCTCCCATTCGTGCGAAAAGGAACCGCCGAGCGAAGATCCACTTCCCAAAGCTGTCGTCAAGTCGATCGCCGCCGAGCCCGGCGGCGAAAGCGCATGGCTGGCGCTGGATTCCCAGGAAAACGCGGATAGCTCGAACGGGGACTCTCCGACGGCGCCCGCAATCCTCGCCCGCATCCAGGGAGACGGCACCATCTCCGACAACCTCTCGCTGCCGGGCAAGGGGGCAGCGGAAACGATCGCCTGCCCGGCGGCCCACGATTGCTGGCTGGCCACCACGCAGGGCTGGATCTACCATCTCGCCAACCAGGTTGAACGGAACACGACCGACCCCAACGGGGATGGCGCCTTCGCAGGTGGCTACCTGATCACCGAACGCCCGCTGGATGAAGGCGTGCCCCAGCAAACCGAACTGGGTCTGCCGGCCGAAGAAGAAACCCAAGCCGCCGGCGCGCCGACGGAACCCCTGTCGGTCAACCCCGAAGTGGTCAGCCCATTCGCGATGGTGGACGTGCCGCTGCTGTCCGGCATGCACACCCGTCTGGTGCACGGGACGACGCTCGAACTGAGCTTTCACCTCTCGGTGAAGGCTCGCGTGAGGCTGATCGCCAAGCGCCGCAAGACGGTCGTTGCGAGCACGCCCGCACGGACCCTGAAGGCGGGCAAGCACAGTCTCCAGGTGCGCCTGAACCCCAAGCACTGGCCGACCAAGCTCGACTTGCAGACGCATGCGCTGGCGCCGCTGAGGAAAGTTTCGACCGCGGGATCGAGTGTCGAAAGCGTCTCGACATCAGAGCGGATGCCCGGCTCGCAGCCCTCGATCGAGCCGACCCTCGGGACCGGCTGGCCCCGGTGAGCAGGCCAATGGGAACGCGCACCCGGCGGGGGCTGCTGTGCATGGCGGTGCTCGGCGCACTCGGGCTCCTCTCGCTGCTGTTGTGGGGCGGCGGGCCGGGGTCTGTCTCGCGGGCAGCCTCGGCCGTCGGCGAAGCAAGCCCCGAAACGGACGCGTCGGTCCCGGCCCGCGACGTGATGATGATCGGCTCCTCGCCCCAGGAGGCACCCGGGGAGACGTGGGGCGTGGGCCTGCACGAAGGCGCCAGCACGGTCGTGCGTTATGCACAGGGCGCGGGCTGGAGGCTCGGCACGCAGCTGCTGAATGTGGAAGGCAAGCCGCTGAGCGGCTTCCTGCTGGATCATCCCGAAGGCGGCCGCTATCCCTTCGCCAGTCCGCTGGCGGGACAGATGACGCCCGACGGCAGCGGTGTCCTGGCCGGTACCGTGGGGTCGGGCAGCACACTGCGCCAGGTGCTGCTCGTGCGCCACCCCTCCGGGGCCTTCCAGGAAACCGAAGAACTGCCCCAGACGGGCGAAGCATCGCTCGCGGCGGGCGAAAAACTCCTGAGCCCCAACCGCGCGCCGATGATCGCGGCGCTCGAAGAAGGATCCTCGCAAGCCGGCGCGCTGGTCGTCCCCGTCGATGAAGAATCCGGCATCGAGCAGCGGGTGCTGCACTGGAACGGCGAAACCTGGAGCAGCGAGCCAATCGAAATACCCGCCGCCAGCGCAGGCGAATTCCACGTGCTGGCTATCGGGGCAAGCTCACCAAAGAACGCCTGGCTGCTGGGCAGCCTGTCCGGCTATCCGGCGGGCTCGGTGGCCCTGTTTCACCGCGAAGAAGGCGGCGGGGGGGAACCGGCCAGGTGGAAGCCCGTTGCGTCCAAATCCGGTGGCGAACCGGGCGAACCGCTCGAGGCACCGCTCGAAAAGGGCGAAGAAGGCTCGTTCACGGTTCCCAACCCCTACCAGTCCCAGGTGCTGACGGTCACGGCGCAGGGGGTCTGGATCGACGGCCTGCGCCCGGACGTGAGCGCGACGACGACGCTGTTCTTCAAACCCGGCGCGGAATTGACCGGCACCGTCTCGGCGTCCTGGTGTCAGCTACCGGAAGGATCTCCGGCCGGCACGACCGGATGCCGCTTCGCGCTGCCCGCCCAGCTCTCCAACGCGAGGGTTCGCAGCTACGCGTGGGCCAATGCCGGCGAACCCTACGGAGAACGCGTGATCACGGGCTTCCGCGGCGGGGTGAGTCTGCGGCTCGTTGGCAGCCGATTCCTGACCGTCCGCGCACTGGGGGGTGGGACGCCGCCGTTCGATGTCGGGGGCACGTTCGGTTCGGCCTTCTCATCGGCGGTGGAGGGCTGGTTGGGCAACTACGGCCTGCCGGTGCACCTCACCACCACGCCGCAGTCCAGCAGGCTGAAGCCCTGGCCGGTCGCCTTCAGCCACGCCCTGTTGGCGGTGGCACCTGCGCCCGGCCAGCCCGTCGGAGCGACCGGCAGCGAAGCGCTCGCGGTCGGTGACAGCGGCGAGGTAGCCCGCTACGCACCCGGCCAGGGATGGCTGCCGGAAACACTGCTCGGGCCGGGCGGGCGCCATGAAAACGTTCGCCTCCGTGCGGTTGCGTGGCCGACGACGAACCTGGCGTTCGCGGTAGGTGACTTCAACCCGCACTTCCAGAGCTCGATGTGGCGCTGGCGCGGGGAAACGAAGCTGTGGGAACCGGATCCGGCGACGCCGCAGGACTTCCGCGGCAACCTGCTGGGCATCGCCTTCGATCCGAACGAACCGGCACGCGGATACGCCGTCGGGCAGTCAGGGGTGCTGCTGAGCTACGGCAAGACTTGGACGCAGGAACAAAACCTGCCGGCCCAGGTCGTGGGTGCCAACTTCACCTCGATCGCCTTCGCGGGCTCGGAAGCGATCGTCGCTTACCGCAAACTGATCCCGTCGACCGAACATTACGAAGGTGGACTGCTCATCAACAGCGGCAGCGGCTGGCACATAGACGCGGCTGCGGCGGGCGTGATCGCCCCGTTCGCACCGGGCGACGCGCCGTGGGCGGTTGCCGCGCTGAGCGATGGCGGCGCTGCCTTCAGCACCGACGACGGTCAGATCTTCGAGCGCCAGTCCGCAGGGGGACCCTGGCAGGCGACAGCCACCCCATATCCGGGCGCCAACTCGCCCGGCTCGCTGGCGATCTTCCGCGAAGGCGCCGCGCTACGGGTCATCGCGGTCGGCAGCGTCTCGACACACGAACTGGCAATCACAGAAGACGAAGCCGCATCTCCGCCGGGTGAGCCGCCGCCGGAAGTGAGCGCGTACCCGATCAGCTCGAGCCAGGAACAGGGCGTGTTGCGCGAGACGGCCACGGGCTGGAGCGACGAGGAGCATGAACTCAACAACGTGCAGGAACCCGAAGGCGAATACGCGGTCTACGACAGCGTCTACCAGCCCGATCCCGTTTCCGCGATCCTGGTCGACCCGACGGGGGCGACCGGCTGGGCCCTCGGTGGCATCGTGGACAGTGGCAATCCGCAGATGGACACCTCTGACGTCTGGCGCTACCCGGCAACCGGCGAAGAACCACCGGGTGTCGGGCATGTCGCTGTAAGCGTCGAAAAACAGGCCGCCAGGTTCCTGATCGGCGGAGGCTCGCAGTGCGAAGCGCCCTGCGCGGACCGTGCCAACGCAAAGATCGGACCCGACACCTGGCTGACTCACGCGCTCGGCCTTGCCGGCGCGAAACTCCCATCGGGTGCACCGGTGATCCCGGAAGTTCGCGCCTTCCTTTACACGGACCCACGGGTCACGACCGGCAGGACTGCCGGGCCGGCGACGCTGACGATCCCCTACGCGAGCGAGCTGGAACGCTACGCGGACCTGCTCGCGAGCAGCCCGGTGCCCGCCTACGCGGCTCCGTCGCCAACCGACCTGGACCTCGCTCACAGCGAAGTGAGCTTCAAGGAAGCCTTCAGTGGCTTCCCGGAGCCATTTGGCACCGCGTCCCCCGCGCCGGGCTTGCAACCCGCCTGCTCGGCTCTGTGTCAAAGCGGCTACTACGCGCTCGAAACGACCGGCGGCGAAGGCGGGACGGTGCGGGTGATCGTGTTGGACCAGACCTCCGACGTCAGCGCCCAGCAGCTCGCATGGCTGCGCACGGAGCTCGCCGAAGCCGAAACAAAGCCCGAGCCGGCGATCGTCGTCGGCAACGCCAACCTTGCCGCGCAGAGCGCAACGGACGCCAGCGCTCGAGAAGTGATCGGCGCGCTCGTCGCGGGCCACGCATCAGCGTATTTCTTTGACTCCCCGGAACAGAACCTCGAAGTCAAGCTCGGAACATCGCTGATGAGCTACGGCTCGGGAACGCTCGGCTACGTCAGTTTCGCGGCGCAGAAAGCGGCGGACTTCCTCGGTCCGAGCGGCGTCCTGCTGGTGCAGGTCGCGCAGACGCGCAGCCCGGCCACCGGCCTCTTCCCGGTCCACGTCAAGCTGATCCCCAACATCGGTGAACTCGCCCTCGAAGCCGAGCAGGGCACGCTGCTGAGACGCAGCGAGGTGGCCGAGTTCGAGGCACTCGCGCGCCGTCCCAGGTCGGGCAACGATTCCGCCAAGGGCTCGACGACACCGCTGACAGACCCTTATGTGCCGATCCCATTCAACTGCCGCGGAACTCGCTGCGCAGAAAACGAAGGCCTGTTCCCCGAATACACGTTCAGGTCATCGGAACCGAAGGTCGGCGCGTTTGTCAAACCCGACCTCGCGGTGAGCGCCACCACCGTGGAACGCTCCGCGGCCGGAAAGCCGATCCTCGACGCACACTCGGGTCTGTTCTGCGCCTTCGCAAAGGGTGAAACGGATGTCACCGTCGAAGCAGGCGGGCTGTCTGCGACGGTGGCTGTGGTGGTGCAGGGGGGCAGTCTGCGACAGCCGTGCGTGCCGCCGACCCCGGCAGAACCCGCAGCGGCCGTCACCCAGTCGGCCGCCCCGGCGCCGCCGCCCGCGAGCCCGGCGCCGGCCGCGGCCTCGCCCGCGCCAACTCCCGTCCCGATTCCCGTTCCGCCCCCGCCGGCCACGCCGGTGACCGCGGTGCCGGTCAAGCCGCAGCTGGTGGCGCCCTTCTTTGTGCCACAGACGATCCCATCGTTCGTGCCGGGCTTCGTGCCGCCTCCCATCCCCACCCCGGCCCGTCCGACGCCGCCCAGCGGCACCTCGGCGGTGACCTCGCCGGTGGAGGCACCTGAACGCCAGGAGGAGGAGGAGGCTGCGCCCGAGTCGGTGAGCAACGAGGCGCTTGCCTACCACCCCTCCGAACATGAGCCGATGCCGGAGTACCTGCTCGGCGTCATCGTGCTGGCCGCCTTCGCCGGCGCCTCGGTGAGGCGACGCCCGGGACGGCGCCGCCGCGGGGTGGAAGTGGCGCCGGCGACGATCTCGGCGATGCGCACCCAGCGTCGCCACGGGTCGATGCGCAGGCGCGGCCGGTAGCCGCCCGGTTTCACCCCCCGTTTACGGCATTAACACACCCAGGTCTCTGTCACCCGGCATCGTCCTTGCCAAGCCCGGCGTGAGCCGTGGAGTCGCTTGCGTAACGCGGCGCCCGTAGCGAACTACCCGAACTTTGAATGCAACCAGATCGGAGCCCGATGTCTGACTTTCCACGTGCCCTTCGACGCTCGCTGGGCTCGATCGCAGGCGTCCTCGCGATCGGCTGTGCCCTGGTGCCGGCGGCCAACGCAGGCACCTACGGGGAAATCACCCACTTTGGCTCCAGGGGTGAGGGGGAAGGGCAGTTCGAAGGCAGCCTCGAAGCGAACGCGATCGGTGTCGATCCCCGCGATAACAGTGTCTATGTAGTTGATCTGCCCGGCGAAAAAGCGGCCGCGAAAAACGAATTCCGCCTGCAGAAGTTCAAGGACAACGCGGGTAAATATGAACTGGCCGCCACGGTGGTCTTCAAACCGGTCAACGACGAACCGGAAGAAACGGACGTGGTCGAGGGTGTGGCCGTCAACACGGCCGAAAACCGGGTCTATCTGCTGAGTGCGGAGGAGCGCAACGCCGCAAAAGTCGGGGAAGTCGACCCGAGCGTTGACGCGGCGACGCAGATCTTCGCGTTCTCGACAGTCGAATCGGGCAAAACGCTGGTGCCCGCGAGCGGCACACCGAGCGAAGGCAAAGAAGCGGGGGTTCTCGTGGGCCCCAAAGCCCTGAACACGCTTTCGACGACCCGGGGCCAGGCGTTGCTCGAACCAGCAGGGATCGCCGTAGACCCGAAAACCGGGGACGTGATCATCCTCGGCGAAGAAGACAAAGGCGGTAGCGAAGGGGAACAGATCGCGCTGCAGCGGGTCAGCAGCACCGGCGTCCTCGGGGCGCGCTGGGTCGACAACAGCGAATACTTCGAAGACACGGCGAGCTCGCCCGTCGTGACCTCGACGGGCCAGGTCCTTGTCCAGGGCTTCGAGGAAATCGCCGAAGTCCCGGCCAGCTTTTCGAGCGCGACCGCGCCGACCCCGTTTGGCCAGACGCAGTTCGAAGAGGGGCTGGAAAAAGTGACGAGGATCCCCGGCTCGCCGGAACCCGCTACAGGTGGTGCACTGTCGATCGGGGAAGAAGGCACGATCTACTCCAAGGCGACGATCGCCGACCAGTACGAAGAAGGCGGGTTCTTCTATCCCGGCATCGACGAGTTCACCTCCGCGGGCTTGGAGAAGGGCTGGACCGGCGGGCAGAACGTGGCGAGCGTCGGCGAAGCGGGCGCGTGCAAAATCGCCCTGACGCCGTCGCCGCAGATCGCGGCCGGCAAAAACGGTGACGTGTTCGTCTACAACACCAACAACGCGCTGAACACGAAAGTCGATCAGATCCTGGAGTTCGGCCCGGGCGGCGGCGGCTGTCCGGTGGGGACCGCGACGAAGCCGGTCGCCACGGTCAACGGCTCGAAAGTCTCCGAAGCCGAAACGATCCCGATCTCCGACAGCGTCACGCTGTCATCGACGCTGACGGAGTCGAACGCCCTGGAAGTCGAATGGGAATTCGGCGACGGCACCAAACAAACGCTCAAAGCGCGTGAATACGAGATCACCGAAGTGACGCACCAGTTCGCCGCCGCAGGCACGCTGACGGTCAAGGAGAAGATCCACACCGACGATCTCGAAAAGCCGCTGATCGAAGTCGAAAGCCACGTCAAGATCGAAAGCAGCGGTCCCGCCGTCGTGACCGGCCAGGCCAAATCGGCAGGTCCCACCAGCGAGACGCTGAACGCCACGGTCAACCCGAAGGGCGTTGAAGTCAGCGAATGCAAGTTCGAGTACGGCACCACCAACGTCAGCGAACACAGCAAGCCCTGCTCGGCGCTGCCGGGAAAAGGCACGACGCCGGTCGCCGTCACCGCCACGGTCGAAGGCCTCGCGGCGCACACCAGCTACAAATTCGCGGTCTTCGCCAAGAACGCGAGCGGCGAAAGCCTCAGCGCCCCCGGCGCGTTCACAACCGGACCGCCACCGGTCTCCGTCACCGACGCCGCAACCGCGGTCGGGCAGACGACGGCGACGTTCAACGGGACCGTAGACCCCGAAGGCGGGACGGTTGAATCGTGCTACTTCGAATACGGGATCTTCAGCGTCGGCGAAGGCGTCGCCAACTGCGCGACGCTGCCCGGTTCTGGAAGCTCGCCGGTCGCCGTGACGGCCGCTGCCGCCGGTCTGCAGGCCGGAAAAACCTACAAAGTACGCCTTGTCGCGAAGGCCCCGGGCAACCTGTCCGGTGCGGGCGGCGAAGTCGAATTCACAACCGAAGCGGCCCCGGCGAAAGAAAAAGAAACAACATCGCCGCCGCCGACAACGACGACTACGTCGACGACGCCCATCACGACGACGCCGCCGCCGAGCGACACCTCGCCGGCCGTCAGGATCGCGCTGGGCTCAGCGACGGCGAGCTCCTCCGGTGCCTTCGCACTGAAGGTGAGTTGTCCGGCGGGCGCGGGCACGTGCACCGGGACTCTGACGTTGAAGACGGCCAAGGCGGTCATCGCGAGTGTCGGGCATGCGAGCAAGAGCAAGGCCTCGATCCTGACCCTCGGGAGCGTCTCCTTCACGGTGGCCGCGGGGCAGACCAAGACAGTGACCGTGCACCTGAGTGCAAAGGGGCGCAAGCTGCTCGCCAAACTCAAGAAGGTCCTGGCCAAGGCCACGGTCGTGGCCCGCAATCCCGAAGGCGCGAGCGTCACGACGAGCGCCACCGTGACGATCAAGGTGGCCAAGGCCAAGGCTCACCACTAGGTCCCCGGGGGCCGGGCCGGGGAACCAGTTCCCGCGGCCCGACGCCCCGCAGCAAGACGTCTCGCACGAGCACGTCTCGCCCGAGCACGTCTCCCAGGAACACCTCTGTCCGCACGCCGCGCCGCCGACCGGCCGCCCAGCACCGCCGGCGCGCGCGAGCTCGTGTTACCCAGCCGTGAACGGGCCGTGAACGACCTGTGACCAGGGCCCGAGAAGTGGCCCGCGCCATCGCCTTGTCACCGCTCGGCAACCTTGTCAAAGGTGCCCTGGCTGAGAGTGCATGAAGAGGGCGGTTGCTCTCACGCATCCGCCGCGGGAACGGAATTGCCCGCGGCGGCAATCGACAGCCAGGAGGTTGCAAGTAATGAGGATTCAAGGGGCGCGCAGATTGATACCTGCGTGCATCGTCACGGCGGCCGGCATTGCCGTCCTCGCAGCGCCGGGCGCGGCCAGCGCGGCCACGCAGTGCTCAGGCGGGGCCATCGGAGGGCAGGGCTCGTCGCTTCAGAAGGTCGCGCAGGAAACCCTGTGGGGCCCCGGCTTCAACAGCTCGAGCGACAAATATGCCTGCAGCGGCAAATTCGGCAGCAAAGAATCACCCAAAATCTCCTACAACCCGAGCGGCAGCGGCGCCGGCCTGCGGTCCTGGGGCGCGGAAACGAAAGCTGAAGCCGAACTGAAATTCGGACCGACCAACGCCTTCGTCGGCACCGACGAACCGCCGAACGCGACCCAGTTGACCGAAATCCTCAGCGAGGAGAGCTCGCCGACAGCGAAAACTCTCTACACGATTCCGGTGGCCCAGGAGGCTGTGGCGATTATCTTCCACCTGCCTACGGGCTGCAAAGCGAACAGCACGATCAGCAGCGGTCGCCTGGTGCTCAGCGACACGACCCTGCAGGGCATCTTCGCGGGCACGGTCAAAACGTGGGGCGCCATCACCGACGGCGGCGACACGCTGACGCCGGAAAGCTGCGACACCGCGGCGATCACCCCGGTGGTGCGCTTCGACCAGTCCGGGACGACGCACATCATCAAGCGCTATCTCGGCCTGATCAACACCGGGGCACTCAAAACGACGTCCGGCGAAAAGACCTGGGACGAACTGTCCGAAGGTGCGCTGAACATCGTCTGGCCCGAAGCAGCCAACGTGAAAACCGCGGGTGTCAAGGGTGGCGGTGAACTCATCAAAAAGGTGGGCGAAACCGCCGGCAGCATCGGCTACGTGAACATCGCCGAAGCACGAGCAAGCTCGAAACTCGTTCCGCCGGAAGGTGGCGCGAACACCCCGATGTTCTGGGGCGAGCTCGAGAACGGCGCCAAGGGCAAAGGCAAATCGCTCAAACTGACCTACGCGGACCCCGCCGAAAACGGTGACGTCGCTGCACCGGCCAGCTCGAACTGCGCGAAGACCGCGTACACCAACGGGAGCAACCCGTTCCCGCCCCCGGCAGTGACCGGACTGTGGAACGAAGTCACGACCTCAGTGCCTGGCGCGGTTGCCGAAGTCAAAGAGAAGGACTACTCGCTGTGTGGTCTCACCTACGACCTCGCGTTCGCCAAATACCACCTGCTGGCGAGCAAGGGGGCGACCGAAGGAGAGGCTACGACGGTCAACAACTACCTCCACTTCATCACCGACAAGAAAGGTGGACAGGCGGAGCTGGCCGGTAACGACTACACCGCATTGCCCAGCGAAGTCGACGGTGAGGCGGTGGAAGGCGCCGAGCTGGTCGAATACTAGCCGGCAGCATCGGATGACAGTCCCGCACCGATAGCGGGCGCGCATGGAAAGAGCCGGACCACCGCGAGGGGCGGGGTCCGGCTCTTTTCGCGTTCTGCGACTGTGCGCGGACGCGATTGACCAATGTTTCACAAGGCCGTAACAGAACAGCAGTAAACACTCGGTAACAGGAACTAGACATCCTCACCGGATCGGTGCGGGATGATCCTCACGAGGTCGGTGGGGAACGCACCGTGTGCGGGACTTCGCCTTCCAGTCCGCCAGCGCCGCTGGTAACGACTAAATCGACTCGGAGGTAAAGACGCAATGAAAGGAAATCACGCGCGCCGACCAGGCTTGATTATGGCGTGCATCACCGCGGCGGCAGGACTGGCCGTCTTCGGAGCGCCGGGTGCCGCCAGCGCGGCGACCCAGTGCTCGGGCGGCGCAATCGGCGGACAGGGCGCGGCGATCGCGAAGGTCGCCGAGGAAGTCTGGACCGCCGGCTTCAACAGCTCCAGCGACAAAAAGGCATGCAGCGGCAGCCAGGGCAGCAAAGAATCGCCCAAAGTCACCTACACCGCCAACAGCAGCGGCGCGGGCCTGCGCTCCTTTGGAGCCGAAACAAAATCCGAAAGCGAATTGAAATACGGGCCCACCAACGGGTTCATCAACACCGGTGAAGCGCCCAACGCAACGCAGATCAAAGAAATCCTCTCGCACGAGAGCAAAGAAACGTCGGGCACACTGGAGACGCTGCCGCTGGCTCAGTTCGCACTGGCGATCTACGTGAACCTGCCGGCCGGCTGCACCGCCACGAGCACCGCTTCCAGCGGTCGTCTCGTGCTCAGCAACGCGACCCTGCAGGGCATCTACGCCGGCACGATCAAAACGTGGGGCGCGATCACCGACGGTGGCGACAAACTGACGCCGGAAGGCTGCAACTCCGACCCGATCGTCGCCGTCCTGCGTAAAGAAAAATCGGGTACCGCGAACGTGCTCAAGAAATACCTCGGGCTGATCAACACGGCCCCGCTGGAAACGCCGTCGGGCAGCCAGACGTGGACCGCGCTCTCGGAAGGCAAACTCAACACGGTCTACCCGACCGCGCTGAGCGGTGCCGTTCTGACCTCCGCCGAAGGCGACGCCGCCGAGGCCGAAAAGGTCAACACGACGCCTGGCAGCATCGGCTACTCCAACCTGGCCGAACTCCGCCAGACGGGGCTGTTCAGCGGTGCAGGCACAGGGGCCGGCACAGGCAAGTTCTGGGTCGAGCTCGAGAATGGGTCGAAGGGCAAAGGCAAATCGCTCAAACTGACCTATGCCGACCCGGCCACGAACCTCGATGTCGGTGCGGCCGCCAGCGCCAACTGCGCGAAGACGGGCTACACCAACGGGAACAACCCGTTCCCGCCGCCCAGCGTCACGGGCCTATGGAACGCCGTCACGACGGCTGTCCCGGGCGGTCCCGCCGAAGTGAAGGAGAAGGACTACACGCTGTGCAACTTCGTCTACGCGCTTGCGTTCACGAAATACTCACTGTTCGAAGCCAAAGGCGCCACGGCGAACGAGGCGACGAGCGTAGAGAACTACCTGGCCTTCGTGGCCGACAAGAAGGGCGGGCAGGCGGAGCTGGCCGGAAACGACTACTCCGCGCTGCCCAAAGAAGTCGACTCCGAGGTCGTGGAAGGCGTCGCGTCCTCACCTGGCATCGGCTTCTGAGCAGCGAGCCACACGCGGACCCGTCGGCCGGGGCGAGCAATCGCCCCGGCCGACGGCCGTTGATGGGTCACACGGGGTCGCATGAGCGCCTATGATCGGCCGCTCCAGAGGGGATGCCCGGCCCGGAGCCGAGCATCGTTGGGCGGCCAGGCCGCCCGGGGAGAGCGCCATGCATATCGACCCATACATCGTCCTCGGCAGCGCGATCATCGGCTTCCTGGTCGGCATGACGGGAGCCGGCGGTGGAGCGCTGATGACACCCATGCTGATCCTGATCTTCGGCGTGACGCCCTCGGCGGCGATTTCCAGCGACCTTGTTGCGGCCGTGGTCATGCGCCCGGTCGGATCGGCGGTCCATCTGCGCAAGGGCACCGTCAACATGAAGCTCGTCGGCTGGATGGTGCTGGGCTCCGTGCCGATGGCGTTCCTGGGCGCGTATCTTCTGCACCTGCTCGGCGACGCCAAGTCCGCCCAGAAAGAAATCGAGCTGGCCCTCGGCTGCGCGCTGCTGCTCGGTGCGGCGGCGATGGTGGTGCGCTACGTCCTCGACCGGCGAGGCGGCGAGGCACGCACGGGCGTCGTCCACGAGGTCACGCCCAAGCCGCTGCGGACGGTCGCGATCGGAATGCTCGGAGGCGTGGTCGTCGGCATGACCTCCGTCGGCTCCGGCTCGCTGATGATAATCCTGATGCTGTTCCTCTATCCGATGCTCGGCGCCAACCAGCTCGTCGGCACCGACCTCACCCAGGCCGTCCCGCTGACCGCGGCGGCAGCCCTCGGCGCCGTAGCCTTTGGCCACGTCGAATTCGGCGTGACGACCTCGCTGATCATCGGCAGCGTTCCCGCGGTCCTGATCGGATCGCTGTTCTCATCCAGCGCGCCTGACCGCTATGTGCGCCCTGTGATCACATTCGTCGTCGCTGCCTCAGGGCTGAAGTACGTCGGCGTCGGCACGACGACGCTGGGCTGGATCCTCTGCGCGACCCTGCTCGCCGGCGCGTCCTTCTGGGCCCTGACTACGCGCCCCTGGGCGCCGGCCGAGACGACGTTCCCCTCGACTCCCACGGACGTCACTCCCCGCCCCGATCTCGAGTGACCTTGCTGAGAGTCTGCTCATACCCCTTGCTTTAGGTTTGGCTGATGTTTATAGTGCCGAACCTGAGTCGAGGTCACTGAATCTCGACATCTGTTGGGGTCTGTTGGATCACTATTCGCGGGGGCCGAATAGCGTGAGCAAGGAGGCGGGGAGACGCGATGAGTGTCGAGACTGGAAGCAGGGCCGAGGCGGGTGCGCCGTGGGACGCCCACGTGCTGCCGGCCTCGAAAGGCTTCCTCGGTCTCGGCGGACGCAGACGCGTCCTGCTCACCGGCATCTCCGAGGTTCGCGGTCCTGCGGCCTCGATGGCGCGCGACGCGCTCTTCCGCCGCAGCCTGGCTCTCGCTGACATCGTCGCGATCGTCGGCGCCTTCCTGCTGACCCTGGTGATCGCCCAGCGGCCGATGGGCCTGACCTGGGCGGGCCTGCTCGAGATACCGATCCTTCTGATCGCGGCGAAGCTGACCGGGCTGTATGACCGCGACGAGACGCTGCTGCGCAAGACGACCCTCGACGAGGCGCCGAAGCTGTTCCAGCTGGCAACGCTCTGCACGGTCGTGGCCTGGCTCGCGGGAGGCATGATCGTCACCGGCAATCTGGGCCGGCAATCAGCCTTGATCCTGTGGCTCGTGCTCGCGGCGCTGCTGATCGCCTGTCGCACGATCGCGCGCACGGTGGCCCTGACGATCGCCCCGACCGAGCGCTGCCTGTTCATCGGCGATGAGATGTCAGCGGCAACGATCCGCTCGAAGCTCGCCTGCAACGGGGGGGTCAAGGCGACGGTCGTTGCGCACCTGGACCTGGACAAGGTCGCTCCCTGGTCGACGGACTCGTTCTCCGAGCCGCGGCTCGCAGAGATCCGCGACCTCGCACAGACGCTCGATGTGCACCGCGCGATCATTGCCCCACGGAGCGCCGACGCGGGCGAGATGCTCAACCTCGTTCGCACGCTGAAGGCGGTCGGGGTCCGCGTCAGCGTCGTTCCGCGCCTGCTCGAGGTGGTCGGCTCCTCGGTCGAGTTCGACGATCTCCACGGCGTCACGGTCATGGGTGTGCGTCGCTTCGACCTGACACGATCCTCGGCGCTCTTCAAGCGCTGGTTCGACCGGATCGGCGCCACCATGGGCCTGATCGCGATCTCGCCCCTGATGCTCGTCATCGCGATCGCGATCAAGCTCGACAGTCGCGGCCCCGTGTTCTTCCGCCAGCAGCGCGTGGGACGCCACGGCAAACGCTTCGACATGCTCAAGTTCCGCACGATGGTCCCCGAGGCCGAGTCGATGAAGGACTCGCTGCGCCACCGCAACGAGGCCATGGAGGGACTGTTCAAGATCGCCCAGGACCCGCGCGTGACGCGGGTCGGTGGCCTTCTGCGACGCAGCGCCCTTGACGAGCTGCCGCAGCTCTTGAACATCGTGCGGGGCGAGATGAGCCTCGTGGGGCCGCGTCCCCTGGTCCTCGAGGAGGACCAGCGCATCGAGGGATGGCACCGCCGCCGCCTGGAGCTGATGCCCGGCATGACGGGCCCCTGGCAGATTCTCGGCCCCGCCCGCGTGCCGCTTCGCGAGATGGTCGCGATCGATTACCTCTACGTGGCCAACTGGTCTCCCTGGACGGACATCAAGATCCTCCTGCGGACCGTGCCTCACGTGCTTGGCCGCCGCGGCCTGTAGTGCTCCGCAGCGCCCTGGGGCTGAGGCGCAAAGAGGAGCCTCAGCCGGAGGCGCGCATGAGCCCCGCGAGCGCCTCTGAGATGTGTGCGCAGACGGTCTCGGGCGAAAACAGCCGCTCGGCCTCTGAGCGGGCGAGCGCATGAACAGCCGGTCCGTCTGTCCGTAGGGACTCCAGGGTGCCCGAGACGGCGGCGGCCATGGCCTCCACGTCGCCCGGCTCGACCGATCTGGCCACGGCGGCATCGACGCCCTCGATCGCCCCGACCTCGCGCGTGCCGATGACGGGGACTCCTGCGGCCAGCGCCTCCGCAACGGTCAACCCGAACGGCTCGTACTTGCTGGGCTGCAGCAGCAGATCGGTTTCGGCCAGCTCGCCGGGGATCTCGTTGGCCGCCATGTGACCCGCATATTCGGCATTTGAGGGGAGATCGCCAAGCAGTGGCGTGTAGTCGGACCAAAGGGTCGGACCACCGACCACACGTATCCGCACGTCGGCATCCTGAGCCTGCAGCAGGCGACCGAGCTCGATCACGTCCTCGATTCCCTTGCGCGTTGATATGCGGCCCAACACGAGCAACCTGGCCGGGTTCCCGACCTGCCGTTTCGACACCGCGAAGCGCGCGGCACGCATCGGGTTCGGTGCCACGAAGGTCCGCTCGCGCGGGAAGCTGTAGTCGCTGACGATGTGGTCGCGGAAGACGCTCGAGATGCAGATCACCAGGCTCGCGCGGCGGATCGAGCGCCGCTGTGCGAGCGAGCGTGCGAACAGCATCACGGCCACGGCCGCGAACACGGGCGCAGGCTGGCAGCGCAGGCACAGCCGGCGCTCGGCCAGCAGCCACCGAAGCTCGCCCGCGATGTGAGTCTCGGGATGGATCACCAGCGGAACCGAACGGGCCAGCTTGCCGGGAAGGGCGGGTGTCTCGATGCTCGAGAACTGGTAGACGAGGTCATAGGGCCGGAGCTCGTGGCGCCGCGCGAGCTCGCGGCGCAGACGCAGCGAGGCAACCATGCGCGAGACCATGCCGCTTGCAAACGACGTCACCTTGCCGCGGCTGTACCACCGGTTCCACTCCCAGCGGCTTGTCCCCCAAACGAAGGTGACGTTCTCGGCGAACGCCAGCTCGCCCTCACCGAAGGTGACCTGCTCGTCACCGGCCGTCCGAACGCTGCTCTGGTTCTCGGCCGCCGGCAAGAAACAATCGATCGTATGCCCCTCTCGCGAGAGGCCCTGGAGCAGCTCGGTGGCGACACCACGCACACCCGAATGTCCCCCAGGGGCCGGACCGAGCCAAGCGATGCGAAGTGGCTCGGTGCTCACACGGGTGGAGGCTATCTGATCGCTGCGTGAGCCCTCCTCAGCCGAGCTCCTCGTAACCCCAGAGACCCACGAGGTCACGTTTGAGATGCGCACCGAGCGCCACGACCTCACCCACAAAGCGCCGCCGCAGGGACTCCATCAGTGCCGGATCCGGTGGCGGCGGCGCGTCCACGGCAGCCCGCTGGAAGAGCCTGAGCGCCTCTCGGCGCATCCGCTGTGATGTGAGCGCTCGGACCGTCGACTCCGCCGCCCGTGCGAGCGGGCTCCTGCCGGCGGACACCGCGCCGAGCAGCTCGCCGGCACGCCGCGATCGGACACGGACCGTCGGGTTGGCCTCGACGGCCTCGATTGGCTCACTGTCGTCAATCTCGAGGAAACGAAAGACCTCGCGCACCACGCGCTCGTTGTCCGCCCGGAAGTCGTCGTAGATCAGGACCTGGACACGGTCGCTGCCGAAGAGCTCCTCGTAACGCCGGATCTGCATGGCGTAACGGACATGGCGCGAGTAGAGCAGCGCCGGCGGCCATCCACAACGCGGAGGGATAGCTTCCCCACGCGCCCGCCGCTCCTCCAGGGCCAGCGCGGTCGCGAGGTCGGGCTCGGTCTCGGTTCCCACCTGCAGCAGCTGCAGATGCAGCGAGCGCAGAAAGCTTGCCGGCTCGCGAAAGGCCGCCACGATCCGGGCATCGGGACAGAGGGCATGGATGCGCTCAGCGGTGCCATCCGTGCGCAGATACTCGGTTGAACCCTCGCCGGCGCGCGCCAGCGGGGGCGCATCCGCAAACAGCTCAAGGTAGGCCTCGAGCGTCCGGGGCCGCTGCGCCGGGCGCCGGCGCTGAAGGTCAACCCGGTGGTGGCGGGCGCGCGAGAGGAACTCCGTCTCCTTGAAGCGCGGCATGAAGACCTGCGGGTGTTTCTTCAGGATCTCGCACAGCGCCGTCGTGCCGCACTTGGCGTGTCCCACGACGAAGAAGTCGGGCACCCTGCGGCCGGATTCACGAGCGTGGCTCAGATCCTCCAGGAAAGCGCGCTCGTCCTCGGCGGACTGAGTCTCAACGGCCATTGCAACTAGCTCTTGGCTTCGGCGGCTTCTTCTTCTTCGAAGCGCTTGCGAGCCTTGCGTTCGGCTTCGCTTTCGGTGCCTTTCTTTTTTCCGGAGCCACTCTTGCTCTTTTTCGTGCTGGTGCTCTTCTTCGAGGCGCCCGTGCCGCTCTTGCCGCTGCCCGTTGTCTTGTTCGAAGTCTTGGCGGCTTCAGCTGCCGCTGCTTCCCGCGCGGCCCGGGCGCGTTGCTGGCTTCGCTTGAGCGCGGCGAGTTCGCCCTGTTCGCGCTTGATCGACGCGGCTTCGCGTTCCTTCAGAGATGGGGGCGAGACACCTTCCTGGACGGTGGTTGAGCCTTGGGTGGCTTCGGATTCCTTCCCCGAGCCCCCGCCGCAGCCGGCGAGCAGCACGGTTGCCAGGAGGGCGGCGGCCAGCGCGCCCGGATGGCGAGTCGCCCGGCGTATCCGCATCGCGGTGGTTCTCACGGCTGTCCGCTCTTGACTTCGGTTGCGGGAGGTGTCCCGGTCGATTCCGGGGTGGTGGTGGTCGTCGTCGATGACTTCTGTTTCTTGGCGTGAGTTTCGGTCGATGGCTTTTTCGCCTTGGTTTCGGCTTCCTTCTTCTTTGCCGCCTTTTCCTGAGCTTCCTTTTCCTCGCGCTTGGCGGCCTTCTCCGCAGCTCTCACCCGCCGCTTTGCGCGGGCAGTGGCAGCGGATTCAATCTTGCGCGCAGTAGCTTCGGCTTCTTCTTCGCGGCTACGAGCTTCGATCAACGCGAGATTTTCACGGTTCTGCGTTGCTTCTGCGGCTTCTTCTTTTTTGGCGCTTGATTCTTCGCTCTGCGCCACTTCTTCGCTGGTGCTCGCTTCGTGCGGAGTCGTTTCGGCGGCCCGGCCGCAGCCGGCAGCCCCCACCGCCAGCAGGCAGCAGATCGCGATCGGCAGGACTCGGTTCAGGTGCATGTGAATTGTCGGTCGTCGAGCTGCTGGCGAGGCTCAGCGGCTGAGCAACAGCGTAGCTGGCCCGATCACGCCGGTCGGGGCCGGACCGGCCCACGTTCGAGCGCCAGGGCGGCCTCGCCGGCGATTCGCCTCCGAAAGACCGGCACCGAGAAGTGCTCGGCGTTCTCGACCGCGCGTGCCGGATCCAGACCCAGGGAGTCGATCCGCTCGATGGCCTGGCGGAAGGCCTCGATGTCGTCGAGCGGGACCAGGGTCCCGGTGACTCCGTCGATCACGGTCTCCAGCGCGCCGCCGGCCCCCGCGGCGATGACGGGTCGCCCAGCCGCCTGTGCCTCGACGGCCGTGATACCGAACTCCTCCATGCTCGGCACGATCACCGCTCGGGCCTGCGCGTAGAGCTCAGCGAGTTGCGCGTCATCGACGCGCCCGAGGAACTCCGCCTCCGGGTAGGCCGCTCGCAGCGACTCGAGGTCGGGTCCTGTGCCGGCGACGCGGATCGGCGCCCGCGCCCTCCTGGCCGCCTCGAGCGCCACCTGCAGGCGCTTGTGGCGAACCAGCTCGGAGACGACCAGCAGCGCATCGCCCGGTTCTCCGGGCGCGAATCGGGCGGTCTCGACGGGCGGATGCACGACGCGGGCCTGGCGCCCCCAGTAGCGCTCGATCCGCTGGCGGCTGAGCTCGGAGATCGCGATGTAGGAGTCGACGCGCCGGCTCGCCCGCAGGTCCCACCGGCGGATCCGCGCGAGCTCGGCACGCAACAGTGGGCGCAGCGGCGCCGGCACCTCCTCGAGGGCGCGCTGGTGCTCATACCAGGCGTAGCGAAAAGGCGTGTAGCAGTAACAGAGATGGACGGCCCCCTCGGGGACTCGCACCCCGTGCGCAAAGGCGCTGCTGCTGCTCAGCACCAGCTCGCACGGGGGCAATGAGAGGCGCGAGACAGCCGCGGGATAGAGCGGAAGCAGACGTCTGAAGTTCCCCTGGACGGCGCCCAGGCGCTGCAGCGGCGAGGTGCTCACGCGGCGGCCCGCAAACCGTCCGTCGGTGCCCTGCTCGTCGTAGAGAATGGTGAATATCGGAGCCTGCACAAAGCAATCGGCGATCGCGGCGAAGGTACGCTCGGCCCCGCGCATGACGAGCAGGTAGTCGTGGACGAGCACGACACGGGCGCCGGCCTGCGCGCTCGCCGTGGAGCTGACGCCGCGCTCCGGACGGCGCGCTGCCTCAGCGCCGTCAGGCAAGGTCGATCGAGTCAAGTCCGCCCTGGGCGGCCTGCTGCGCGGGCGCTCCGTTCTGCGACGGGCGGGTTATCACCGGGGCGGCGGCACACAGCGCGACGCTGAGGTAGGGATAGCCGGCGATGCGGCTGAGGGGACCGTCCAGAACCACCAGCACCCGCAGCGGCAGCAGTACGAGCCAGGCCGCGTTCAAGCCGATCCGCTCGGTCAGCCTTCTCATCAGGTCGGTCAGGCGCTGTGCAACCAGTCCACTGACGAAGCCCTGCTCGGCGAGCTCCAGACCCGCGGCTGTCGCGATCTCGGCCAGCCGCTGTGGGGAGTAGCCGTAGCGGACATGCGAGCCGTCCTCGACCGGACTGGGCTCCAGCTCCTCGGTGTAAAGCGGGCGATGATCGACGTTCGGTGCACTGATCAGGATCCGCCCCCCGGGGTTGAGCATCGAGGCAAGCGTCGCGAGCAGCGCCTGATCCTCGCTGACGTGCTCAATCGTCTCCAGGCAGATGATCTGATCGAAGGTGCCGAGGGCGTCGCGGTGCTGCTCGATCTCGCGCAGGTCGAGCACCCGGAAGTCGATGCCCTCGACGCCCAGCGTCTCTGCCCGCCGGCGCGCAGTCTGCATCTCGGCGGTTTCAAAGGATGCCGCCACGACCTCGTTGCCGATGCTGGCCGCATAGATGCTGAACGCACCGTTTCCGCAGCCGGCGTCGAAGGTGCGCAGCGGCCCCCCACGCAACCTGCCTCGCAGCCACCTCCAGCGGTCAAGCACGCAGGGATCGCCTGTGATGAGCAGGAACCTCCAACCGAAGACCCTCAGCAGCGACTCGAGCATCGGTCGAGCCTATCCAATCACCGCCCCCCGGATGGGCGGCCCGGGCGGCTCCAGAAGGCCGATTGGCTGATCGCGCACCGGGTTGGCGCCGATAGACTTCCGCGGATGAGCAGCTCCGGCACGGCGGCTATGGGAGCTCGCGTTTCGCTCGGGCGGGTACCTGACTTCTTCATCGTCGGGCATGCCAAGAGCGGCACCTCGGCGCTGCACGGGATGCTGAGCACCCACCCGCAGCTCCACATGCCCCGCAAGGAGCCGTCATTCTTCGTGCCCGAGATTGTTTCGGCTGCGGAGAAGCGCTATCCCAACGGCATCTCGGACTACATGGCGCTGTTCGCCGATGCCGCGCCCGAGCAGCTCGTCGGCGAGTCGACGACCTGGTATCTGTGGTCGAGGACGGCGGCGGCCCGGATCGCGGCGGCGCGGCCGGACGCGCGGATCATCGCGATCCTGCGCGAGCCGGCGAGCTACCTGCGCTCACTGCATCTGCAGTTCCTGCGTACCGACATCGAGAACGAGCGTGACCTCAGAGCGGCACTGGAACTCGAGGGGGAGCGTGCGCAGGGCAGGCGGATCCCGCGCAGCTCGACACGTCCGCAGTTGCTCCTCTACTCCGAACACGTGCGATACGTCGAGCAGCTGCGCCGATACGAAGCCGTGTTCGATCCTGCGCAGATGCTGATCCTGATCTACGACGACTTTCGCGCCGACAACGAGGGAACGGTCCGGCGCATCGAGAGCTTCCTGGGCGTGGACGACACGGTGCCCGTGGACCCCGTCACCGCCAACCCGGCCGCCGGGGTCCGTTCGACGCGCCTGAACTGGCTGCTGCGATCTATCTACATGGGCGACAGCGCCGTTGGTCGGGTTGCGAGGTCGGCCATCAAGTCCGTCACCTCTCAACGGATGCGCCACGACGCGCTCGGGGCGGTTCGCCGCGCCCAGCTCGCAAGCCCCCCGGCGGCCGACGAGGAGTTCATGCAGGAGCTTCGGCGCCGCTACCGCGCCGAGGTCGAGTCGCTGAGTGAGTATTTGGAGCGTGATCTCATTGGGCTCTGGAAATACTGACGCGGAGGCCCACGAGGGCTTTCCGGCGACGAGTTCGGACTCCCGTGCGCCCGGCGGCTTACCCGAATTCTTCATCGTCGGCAACCCCAAGAGCGGAACCACCGCGATCTACGAGATGCTCCGCAGCCACCCGCAGATCTTCATGCCCGAGCTCAAGGAAACGCGCTTCTTCGACCGCGAGCTGCATCCCGGCCTGGGACCGGGGGACCCGCACCCACAAACGGTCGAGCAGTACCTGGCGCTCTTCGCCCCAGCCGGCGCCGGGCAGCGCAAGGGTGAGGCCTCGCCCGAATACCTGCGCTCGCATACCGCCGCGGCGCGGATCCTGGAGCTGCAGCCGCGAGCCCGCATCATCGCGATCTTTCGCGAGCCGGTCGCCTACATGCGGGCGATGCACCTCGAGCTGCTCAAGGACTACGTCGAGACGGAGAAGGACCTACGGCGCGCCATGGAGCGCGATCTTCAGCAGCGCGAAAGCAAGCCGATGCTCTGGTACGGCATCGATCGGGTCGAATACACAGCGCAGCTGCGGCGATACCACGAGGCGTTCGGGCACGATCGGGTGCTGGTGCTGATCTACGACGATTTCCGGGCCGACAACGCCGGCACCCTCGGGCGCATACTGCGATTCCTCGAGGTCGAGGACGGCTACGCGATCGGGCACTCCGAAGCCAACCAGTCGGTGCTCGTGCGCTCGACTCGCGCGCACGAGCTGCTGCGCTCCATCTATCTCGGTCGCGGCCCCGCGGGGCGGCTGCTCAGTCCCGCGATCAAGGCAGTGACCTCCCAGCGTCTTCGGCGAGGGGCCATCGGCGTGGTGCGAAGGCGCCTGATCTTCGGGCGCCCGCCCGCGCCGGACGAGCGGCTGATGCGAGAGCTACACGAGCGCTACCGGCCTTTCGTGCTCGAGCTCAGCGAGTACCTCGGCCGCGACCTCGCCACGCTCTGGGGCTACGGCCCCTAGGAGACATGCTCTGGGCGAGCGTGTCGCGTATGACGGACTCGAATTCACGCGCCCGAGTGTCATAGGAGAGCTCCTGGCGCAGTGAGGAGCGATCGAACGAGCGCGGGGCGCCCGCGAACTTGGCCGCCGCGAGCTCCTCGATCACCGCAGCCATGCCCTGCTCATCGGCGGGGTCAAGGAGCCACACGCCCGGGCGCCCCTCCAGGTACTCGCGGTTCTCCCCGGCCGGCGTCGCCGCCAGGATCGGGCGGTCGGTGGCGAGGTACTCATAGGTCTTCGCTGAGATCCGTCCGCCGGGCGAGCCGTCCACGCGGGCAGGCAGTGTCAGGAACAGCAGGTCGGCGGCGGCCGATGCCGCGCTCGCCTCGCGGTGGGAAACAGGTCCAAGCACGCTCACGACCTGCTTCACCCCGGTCGCCTCGAGGGCCCGTTCGACCAGCCCCTCGGGGTAGGGGTTGCCGTAGATGGTCAGATGGAGCTTCCCCTCCCAATCGGCCCGGCGCGAGAGTACGGTCAGGATCGCCCGGCCGATCACGGCCGGGGAGGAGGTCCTGTGGTCGAGCTCGACGAGCTCGTGGCGGCCGAGGCGCATCCAGGTGCCGTACAGGCGCTCGGTCAGCGTCTTCGGGCCGTCCCCGTCGAGCAGGGACCACCACCCGGTCATCGCCCCGGTGTAGATGATCTCGAAGCGCTCGCCGTCGCCCGCGAGCCCGGGTTCGCCGGCGTCGGCTCCATAGCGGATCAGGCGGAACTTCGCCCTCGCCGCAGCCGGCTGGCGCGCGCGTACCCGCTCCATGTTTCGCGCGGAGACGTACACGACCGCGTCGGCGTGGCGTATGTAGGCGTCCTCGAGACGCCGGGCGAGCACGTGGTGCAGCCGCGTCGGAAAATGCGGGTGCATGTCTGTGCAGGTGGGTGAGTCGTCAAGGTTGACGATCAGCGGCAGGCCCGAGAGGCGGCTGAGCAAGAGCCCCGCAAGCCCTCCGCCGTAGGGCATCATGAAGACCACGATCGCCTGGGGGTGCCGCTCGGCGATCCTGCGGCGACCTGCCCGAACCGCGGGCAGGACCCAGAAGATCGAGCTGTCCGGCCACACGAACAACTCGATGAGCTTGCTCATCCGCAGCCTCCCCAGTGCCGCGAGCAGTCGTTGTGGGCGCCGGGCGCGCACCGTCTGGAGGTGCAGCGTGCCCTCCGAGGCAGGCCCCGCGCTTTCGGTCAGCAGGTCGATCTCCCAGTCGCGAGCCAGGCGTGAGAGCAGCTTGCCGGCACGGATCGCCGTCGGTGTGCTTGCCGGAGAGAACGACGGCGAGATGCACAGCAGGCCCGGCCGGCCGGCGGCCTGCGAGGAGTCGCCCATCAGCCCTGCCAGCTTGCCTGCGCGCGCTGGTAGGCGGCCTGCAGCGCCTGCAGGTGGGACCGCGGTGTGAACTTCTGCGCCGTCATCGCGCGGCCCGCCTCGCCCATCGCGCGCTGGCGTTGGGGGTCGGCGAGAAGCTCACTGAGAGCGCCAGCCAGCTGATCCACGTCGCCAGGTCTCACGGCGAGGCCGTTGATACCGTCCTGGAGCCAGTCTCCCGTGCCGCCGGTGAGGCTCGCGACCACCGGGCGGCCGGCCTCGAACGCTTCGATCCCGCCGAGTCCGAACGGCTCCGGCCAGACCGAGGGAATCGCAACCACCGAGGCTTCGGCGATCTCTCCCGCGAGCTCCCCGGGCTCGAGCCAGCCGGTGAACCGAAAGCGATCGGCGACGCCGATTCGCGCGGCCAGCTTGCGCATCTCCTCGAGCCGCCATCCATCTCCGCAGACGACGAATTCGGCGTCGACAGCGCGGGCCGCCCTGATCAGGACCCCGACCCCCTTTGGAGCCACGACGCGGCCCACGAACACGACTCGCCGACGATGCTCGTGGCCCGAGCCGCTGGCCGCACGCAGCGTGCTGAAGTAGGGAACGACGGCGCGCCGCTTGACGCCGTTTATCTCCAGGTGACGATCGATCGCAGTCGAGTAGGAGATCGCCAGGTCGCACTCGCGGAGCGAGCGCAATCCGAGGCTTGCGCTGCGATAGCTGCCGGGCAGGCGCGACGGGTTGGTCGTATGCGCGCAGCCGGGCAGCCGCGGGACGCATCCTGGGCCATGCGGGCGCATGCACTCGTGGCCCGGGCGGAAGTAGTGGACCCCCGACGTGCACGCCGTGTAGCCGTGCGCGCTGACCACCACGGGCGCGCGCTCGTGCAGCCACGCCAACAGGCCGGGATCCTCGACCTGATGCAGGTGAATCACCGACGCGCCTCGTTCCAACGCCGTTGCGGTCCTCTCCCGCGGGTCGGCCGAGGCGTCAAACAGGGTGGGGCTCTCGACGATATCGACGCCATCGAGACGCGCTTCGCCGTCGTTGCGCGCGCACAACACCGTCACCTGGACGCCCGCCTCGGCCAGTGCGGCGGCGCTCGCGGCGACATGGGCGCCCACGCCGCCGTCACGCGACCAGCGCGGCGTCACGAACAGAACTGGATCGGACTGCTCGAACCCGGCCGGCTCGCGCCGCCCCGCCGCCTCAGTTGACGCTGGACCGCTCCGCCGGGACATGTCGGTCGATCATAGTTCTCCCGGCTGCGTCCGTCTGCGAGGATCCCGGCGATGGGGCTGACGAGACGAGCGGTGGGCCGGGCATCGCGAAGACTGGGACGTCCCGAGCTGCTCGCGACGTTCTATGGCGGGGCGCGCACAGAGCTGCGCGAGCAGATCGCGATCACCGCCGTGATCGCCGCGTCGATGAGAGACGACGGAGTCTATGTCGACGTTGGTGCCAACCGAGGCCAGGTTCTGCGCGAGGCCCTGCGCGTCGCACCCGGGGCCCGCCACATCGCATTCGAGCCGATCCCCGCGCTCGCCGCCGAGCTGGCCAGTGCGTTCCCGAGCGTGGATTGCCGTCAGCTGGCGATCGCCGGGGAGCAGGGCACAGCGGAGTTCTGCCATTTCCGTGCACTCGACGGCTGGAGCGGACTCCGTCGCAGCACCGGCATAAGTGACGCCCAGGGCAACCCCGAGTACATCACCGTTGAGGTCTCGACACTCGACACCGAGCTCGCCGGCCTCTGCCCGACGGTCGTGAAGATCGACGTGGAGGGTGCGGAGCTGAACGTGCTCGAGGGTGCGAGCAGGCTGCTGGAGGAGGCACGGCCGCTGCTGATCTTCGAGCACGTCGGCGCCGCGGCCGAGCTCTACGGCGCCCGCCCCGAGCGGCTGTGGGACCTGCTTCACGACGCCCACTATGAGGTCTTCTCGGTCACCGGAGCCGGTCCGTTCGACCGTGCGGCCTTCGCCGGCGAGCGCAGCGTTGTCAACTGGATCGGCCGACCTGCACGGGCTGAGGGCTGAACGCCACGACCCCGGTGGTGGACGCGGCGCTCGACATCACCGTCGACGGCGCTGGCGGCGAGCGCGCAGAATTCTGGCCAGCTTGGACTTGCGCAGGCGGCTCGGGCGATAGGTCTCCCAGCGTGGGATCGAGTCGGGCTCGCAGCCGAGCGTGTCCATTAGCGCGGGGATCATCGATCCGAAGCGCTCGAGCGACTGCTCGTACTCGAGCGTGAGAACGCGATCGGAGCCGAGAACCGTGCGGTAGGCGTCGAGCAGGGACTCGTAGTCGGTGAGCCACGTGTCATCCGCGACGTAGGCGAAGGAGTCCCGGTAGCGGCTGCGGGAAAACCCGGTCCCTTCGAGCATCTGCGTATAGCTCCGCAGGTAGGCCGCAGGGTCGCGCAGCGTCACAACGACCTTCACCTCGCGCGGGCGGAGCAGCTCGACCATGCGCTCGACCTCGTCTGTGTGGCGTAGCAGCGACAGGCCCTCCGCGGAGACGAGCAGCGATTCACAGGGCTCCTCGACCTGGCGACGAATGTGCGAGATCGCGTCCCGCTGCCACTCGGGCAGGCACCAGTCGAACATCTCCGAGCGCATCGGCAGGCTGCGGTCGGTGCGCATGCACAGAATCGGGAACTCGATGTGCGACGAGTTGAATGATCCGCGGTAGTACTGAAGGCCGGTCATCTCGGCGAGCTCGGCCCGGTTCGCCGAGGCCCAGCGCTGGAAGGCCGTCGTCCCGGTCTTGTGCGTGCCGATGTGCACTATCGCCTGTTGCTGTGCCATCAAGCTCCTCGTCTCGCTAGCCGATCATCGCGAGCCAGTTCGGCTCGTCGCGGCGGATGCGCTCGTACATCCGTTCCGCCTCGAGGATCTGCTTGCCGCGCCCGGCGAGTTTCCAACGGTGAAAGCGCGCCTGGTCGATACGCGTGGCGAGCATGCGGAGCAGAAACACGTCAGGGACCGACAGCGGCTTGGGCGCGGAGTCGTAGTGCAATCGCGATGCCCCGCCGCGCCTGAAGCCGGCTCCGTGGTGGTAGATCACGCCGCCGTAGACAGCGAACAGCAGTGGGTCCACCTGAAGCGGGTTGGAGCGCAGCACCTGAGTCCAGCTGGTGCCCGTCAGCTCGAGGGTGCGCAGCAGATTGCCGCCGACGTCCGTGGGCCGCCGGCCGTCGGGCGTCTTCCAACGGTGCCCCATCGACCAGTCGCCGGGCAGGCTCCGCCAGGTTCCCACCGTGGTCACGCAGAAGCACGGGTGGGGCTGTTCGTCACCGAGATTCTCGGCCCGGCGCACGGCGAGGAGCGCGGCATCCTTCAGGCCCGCTTCGATCAGCGGCATCGGATCGGCGATCGGAAAGGCGTCACCGTCGAGGAACATGATCAGATCGTCCTCCGCTGCCTGGTGGGAGATCTCGACCGCAAGGTTGTTGAGCTTGCCCGCGTGCCCGCCGGCCTGATCGATCACGTGGTCGAAGTGCTCCCCGTAGCCGGGATCGATGTCCTGCAGGGACGTCCAGACCTCATAGGGCACACCGATGTGGCGGCGCAGGTATCTCGTCTGGATCTCAATCCACCGCGCTGAGCGATGATGCACGGTCGCGACATGAAGCATTGCTCGTGTTCCCTCCTGGCGGGCGCGGCTTGTCCAAGAGCCCGTTGCCTGCGATCGGACGTCGCGACAATCTACAGTCCCGTCCCCGGCGGCCGTCCCGGCCGAGCGCAAGCCCGGCAAGGGCCGGCAAGGCCCGGCACGCAGGAAGGCGCCTCAGCGCGTGATGCTCAGCTGGAACGAAGCACCGGCGGTCGCGCTGTGCGTGGCGTTGGCCGGCACGCGCCGGCGAAGAGTGTCCACGCCCGCGGCCGAAAAGGCGTGCCCGATCGAGTATTCCTGTGCGGGACCGACGGTGGTCGTGGCGATCGGATGGAAGCCCACGCCTCCGGGACCGAGTTCTTCGAGCACGACCGTTGTACCGGGGGCCGCCGGGCTGACGGTCCCGGTGAAGCTCACCGCTTCGCCGGCGATCGCGCTCGCCGGGACGGGGGCGGGCGAGATCTCATAGCCGACACGCTCCTGCAGGGTCGTCGAGCTCGCGGTCGCGTCGGTCACCCTGTAGAGGGTGGTTTCCTGCGGTGCCTGTTCGAAGCTGTAGCCGCCCGCTTCGTCGGTGCTCGATTCCGCGATGACCGACCAGCTGCCGCCCGCCGGGCGCGCGAGCAGCTTGACGAGAGCGTTGGAGGTCTCTGCCGCCACGCCCGAGATCCGGAAGCTCTGGCCGGCAATCACCGGGTCCGCCGACGTGGCAATGGTCAGTGCCGAGCGCTCCGGCTGGGCGCCCTGGAGGGAGAGCGCTTCGGATATCCCCACGCCGAGATGGGTGTGTGTGTGGACGAGCGTCCGAACGCTCGTCAGCCCCGGCATGTGCAAGGTGCGGCTGACCGAGTACGAGCCGTCGGCGTCCGTGCGCGTCCAGCCGATCGTGCGCCAGTGCTCGCCGGTGGCGGCGTAGGCGATCTGCAGGGCGACCAGCGCGCCGGGCACGGCAGGCGTGACGGTGCCACTGAACAGGGTCCTCGCACGGCGCGTCCTTGCCGCCGAGCCTGCGGCACTGGAGGGGGGTTCAGGGGCGGGGCCGGCGCTGAGCGTGACCGCCGGGGCGACCTTCACGGCGACGCGGGCCCGCGCGCTGCCCAGTCGCGCCTGAAAGACGGTATTTGCTGTCAGCGGACCGGAGCTCGTCGCGAAGGTGCCGCCGCTGATCGTCGTGAGCGTCTGCGCGAGCGCTCCCACCCGTATGCCGGAGCCCGCGACGTGCTCGTAGAGCTGCACGCTGGGAAGGGATGCGGTCAGTGCCTCGGGGCAGGCGGCGGTTCCCGAGATCGCGACACTTTCACCGGCGAGAACTCGTGTCGAGGCCGCCGTGATCGTGACCTGACAGGCTTCTCCCTGCGACGAGCCGCCGCTGGCGGTTTCGCCTTCGCCGCCCGGGGCCTTTTCGCTCGTCGTGTGTCCTGCCTGGCGTTCCTGGCGGGCCAGACGGTGGGCGGCGCGAAGCTTTTCGCGTTCGCTTCGCCGGCTTTCGCGTTCGCTCTGGCGCTGCGCGTGGCGCGCGAGGCGTTCTTCGACACGGGCTGCGCCGGTTGTCGAGGATGAGGCGCTGTTCAAGGCGCTCGCCGCCGAGGGGCCGAGCAGGCCCGACCCAAGGGCAGCCAAAAGGACGAGCATTGGTGCGAATGCGCGAGCTCGGGTCTTCAACGGCGGGTGCATGCGTCTCCTCGAAGTGTGTGGGAACGGCCTCGGGGCTGATATCGGCGCCCCTGGTGCCCTGCTTGAGAGATCGTCTCCGCGGCGGCCATGTGCGAGCATCCTCGGACCGATGACGGTGACCGAGATCGCACGCCACCCGATCTCGGTCGTGATCGACGGGGCGCCCGTGCCCTGCTGGCAGCACCGGGCCCTGGCGGCTCTGCAGGCGCGCCCGGGACTCGAGGTGCGAGCGGTGTGTCTGGCGGGCGCGGGACGCCGCGAGCGGATCCGAGCGGCCCATGCGGCCCTTGAGCGGCGCCTCTTCGCCGCCGGGCCGGATGCGATGGAGCCCGTCCCGGTCGAGGCAGTCGGCGACGCCTCAGCCGGCGACGTCGAGCTTCTCGTGTGGCTCGCCGAGGCGTCCTCGCCTCCCGACGGCGGTGTCCCGACGCTGGCGCTGCGCCACGACGGCCGCTGCGAGGGGACCGAGCAGGCGTTTCGCAGGGCGTGCCTGCGGGGCGGGCCCTGGGTCGTCTCCGAGGCCGTGTTGCGCAGCGGCGAGGATGAGCGCCTGATCGAGCGCACCGTGTCGGGCGCCCGCCCCTACTCGGTGACGCTCAGCCGCGACAAGGCGCTGTGGAAGCTCGCTGAGATGGTCGGCCGGGCTGCCGAGCGGGCTGTCGTGGATCCCGCTGGCGGGGGTGAGCTCCCAACACCCCCGCCGGCGCCCTCGCGGGCGCCCTCGACGGTCGAGCTGCTGGTGCGCTCTTCCTGGAGGTGGGGGCGGATTGTCGCGGGCCGGGCGTTGTATGACAGGCCGTGGCAGGTGCGGGTGCGCCCGGCGCAGACGGACCCCCTCGCCGGGTGGGACCGCCCCGCCGGCTCGCCCGTGGCCTGGCGCGCAGGGCATCTCTATGCAGATCCCTTCCTGTTCGAGCACGAGGGACATCACCACCTCTTCTGCGAGGAGATCCCGAGCGGCTCCAGACGCGGTGTCATCTCCCATGTCGAGCTCGAGCCCGGTGGCCGGGCGGGCGCGCCCGAGCCCGTGGTCTGCGAGGGGCACCATCTCTCCTATCCGTTCGTCTTCGCGCACGACGGTGAGATCTTCCTGATCCCCGAGACATCCTCAGAGCGGCGCGTGACCCTCTACCGCGCGGTGGACTTCCCGCGCGGATGGCAGCGAGAGGCCGTCCTGCTGGACGGGCTGAGGGCCTCCGATGCCACACTGCTGGCTCACGAGGGGCGCCTGTGGCTGTTCGTGGGGGTTGCGGCCGAGCACGCCGCGATGCTCGATGAGCTGCACCTGTTCTTCGCAGACTCGCTCACCGCCGAGTGGCATCCGCATCCGCGCAACCCGATCGTCTCCGACGTGCGCTGCGCCCGTCCGGCGGGAGCGATCCAGCGCTGGGGCACCTCGCTCGTCCGCCCGGCACAGGACTGTGGCCGGCGCTATGGCGGCGCCGTGTCCTTCCGCCGAATCGACGTGCTGGACCGCGAGGACTATGCCGAGCACGAGATCGCGCGCCTGGAGCCCCGCGATCTCGGAGGCCGCGCGAGGGCAACCCACACATACGCCGCCGACGGCGCATACCAGGCGACCGACCTGCGCGAACGGTCGCTGCGCTCGCCCGCACAGGCGTTGGGGATGGCGTATCGGCTCCTTCGCATGACCCGGGGTGCGCGATGAGGAGCGGGCCCCGGCCGCGGGTCCTCTACGTGATGGGTGCCGGACGCAGCGGCAGCACCACCCTTGGGATCACGCTCGGGAACTGCGCGGGGGTCTTCTACGCCGGCGAGCTCGACAACTGGCTGCCGCGCTCGGGCGTGCCGCAACTCCAGGACGAGGAGCGTCTCTCCTTCTGGGCGGAGGTGCGTGCGCAGCTCGACGACCCCGCCGCCGCCGCCGAGCTGTTCGGCACCGAGGCCCAGCACTCGATCGAGCGTTCGGCCTCGCTGTTCCGTCCGCGACGCTGGTCGGCGCGCCGCAGGCTGCGCGGCCCCTATCGTGCGGTCGCGAGGGACCTCTACGGTGCGATCGTCCGCGCCGGCGGTGCGGGCACGATCGCGGATACCTCGCACTATCCGCTACGGGCGCGGGAGCTGCAGCGGATCCCGCAGATCGATCTCTACCTGCTGTTCCTCTCCCGCCAGCCCCAGGGCGTGGTGGCGTCCTTCAACCGGCGTGATGTTGCGGAGTACAACAAGTCGACGCTCCACACGAACGTCTACCTGTGGGTGACGCAGTTGCTCTCGGCGATCGTTTTCCTGCGCCAGCCGCCCGAGCGGCGGCTGTTCGTCCGCTACGAGGATTTCGTGGGGGATCCCGCCCGTGTCGTCCGCCGGATTCTTGCCGTTGCCGGCCTCGAGGACATCGAGCCGCCGGACTTCGAGTCGCTGGACGTCGGCCTGCCGCTGCAGGGCAACCGCGTGTCGCGCTCGCGGACGATGTCGCTGAGGCCGCGCGCGGATCCGGTCGCGGAGATCTCCCGCCTGACGAGCGTGCTGCAATGGCCGATCGGGAGGTTGCTGGCGCGCCTGTCGCCCTCGAGTGCTCCCGGCGATCCGGAGGAGGCCGTTGCGGCCGGCAACGCCTCGACGTAGGATGTCGGGCCGTGAGTCGGGCGCGCGTAGTAGTCGGGAGGGGCTGAGCCGCGTGGCGGTCAAGGGTGGCGCATGCGCGTTCTCGTAACGGTGCCATGGGCGCAGACGCTGGGCGGCGCGGAGGCGATGCTGGTTGCCGTGCTGGCTGGAGCCCGCGAGGAAGGTCACGAAGTGGAGCCCGTCTTCTTCGAGGAGGGCGAGTGGGCGCAGTCGCTGCGCGATGAAGGGTTCCGCGTCGAGGTGATCGAGGCCGGGCGTCTGCGCGAAGCCCACCGCTGGCTGAAAACGGTGCTTCGTCTCAGGGTCCTGATCCGCGATCGGCGCCCGGACGTGGTGCTCAACTGGGCGGCCAAAACGCAGCTCTATGGATCGCCGGCAGCGGTACTGGCGGGCAGGCGCGATCGCGTCGTGTGGTGGCAGCAGGCGATCCCGCCGCGCCGAGGCTGGCTCGACCGCTGCGCGACCCTGTTGCCGGCCGCGGCGATCCTGTGCTACTCGCGGGCCTCGGCGGCCGCCCAGGCGCAGCTCTATCCGGTGCGGCCCACCCATGTCATCGCCGCCGGCGCTCCGGTTCCGGTCGTGAGCGACCACGCCGGGCCCGGCCCGCTCGAGCTTCCCGGCGACGTGCCCATCGTCGGGCTGATCGGCCGCCTGCAACCGTGGAAGGGGCAAGACCGTCTGCTCAGGGCCCAGGCGATGCTGCGCGACCGCGGCGTGGAGATGCATCTGGTGATCGTCGGCGGGGACGCATGGGGGCTCTCGAGCGAGTACGCCGCGTCGCTCCCCGGGCTGATCGAGCAGCTTGGTCTCACGGAGCACGTCACGCTGACGGGCCAGGTCCCGGACGCGGGACCCTACGTGGAGCAGCTGGATGTGCTCGTCAACGCGTCCGACCCCGAGCCGTTCGGGATCGTGCTGTTGGAGGGCATGGCACGGGGGATCGCCGTACTCGCCGTCAACTCCGGCGGGCCGGCCGAGTTCATCCGTGACGGGGAGACCGGCGTCCTCGCGCGCTCGGGGGATCCGGCGGCTCTCGCCGATGCGCTCGAACCGGTGCTCAGATCGAGCGAGTTGCGCGAATCGCTCGCCCATGACGGCCGCGAGAGCTTCCTGCGCGACTACACCGATCAGGCGATGCGGCGGCGCTTCTTCGGCGAGCTCCACGCCGTCCTGGGCGAGGCGGGCACAGCGCCCGCCGAGCGCGCCCCGGCGTGAGTTCCCCGCCGGCGCCCGCCGAGCTGACGATCGTCGCCCACGACATCGGTCCCGTGCGCGGGATGGAGCGACAGCTGGCGGACCTGATCACCGGCCTGAGCGAGCTCGGACATCGCGTGACGGTGATCGCTCGCAGCTGCGAGCTGCCGCCCGGCGCCGCAGCCGAGATCCACCTGGTGCGCGCGCCCGCCCGGCCGTTCGTGCTCGCCTATCCGTGGTTTTTGATCGCCGGCTCGCTCGCCCTCCGGCGCAGACGCCGCGGCCTCGTCCAGGCTACCGGCGCGATTCTGCTCAACCGTGTCGACGCGATCTCTATTCACTTCGTCCACCAGGTCGGCACCTCCACTCCGAGTCGGTCCTCGTGGCTGTACCGCCTTCAATCGTGGTTGGGGGGAGCGTTGGCGCGGCTCGGCGAACGGGTCTGCTTCAGGCTCAGCCGGGCCGGTGCATTCATATGCGTCTCCGAGGGGGTCGCGGCGGAGGTGCGCCGGCACTTTCCCGACCTGGCGGCGAGGGTGGTGACGATCTACAACGGCGTCGACACCGATCGCTTCGCCCCGGGCTTGCGCCACGAGCAGGCCCTTGAGCTGCGGGCATCGCTTGACATCCCCACGGAGCGGCTGGTGGCCGTGTTCGTGGGCAGCGAGTGGGATCGCAAGGGACTTCCGCAGGTGCTCGAGGCGCTCGCACTGGCCCCCGAGTGGAGCCTGCTGATCGCCGGCGAAGGGGAGGAGGGGCGCTATCGCGCGCTGGCCGCGCGCCTGGGTGTTGCAGATGCCGTGCATTTCCTCGGCGTGATCGCCGAGGTCGAGCGGGTCTATGACGCGGCGGACGCGATGGTGTTGGCCTCCAGCTATGAGACCTTCTCGCTCGCCACCTTCGAGGCGGCGGCGAGCGGCCTGGCGATCGTGGCGACACCGGTCAACGGTGTCGCGGAGCTGATCGAGGACGGCCGCAACGGACTGCTGATCGATCGGGAGCCACGGGCGATCGCGGCGCAGCTCGCGCTGCTCGCCTCCGACCCGGAGCTTCGCGCCCGCCTGGGCCGGGCCGCACGCGAGTCGGCTGTGGCCTTCGGGCGCGAGCGGATGATCCGGGAGCACCACGAGCTCTACGAGAGGTTGTCCGCTGCGAGGCCGGCGCAGGTCTAGGCGGAGCCCAGCGCTCCCTGGAGCAGGCGTTCGAGCGCATCGGCTGCGGCGGGCGGGGCGAACAGCCGCTCGACCGTAGCTCGCCCACGCTCGGCCAGCTCCGCGCGCAGCTCGGGTGAGTCGCGCAGCTGCTGCAGCCGTTCGGTGAGCGCCTGACGGTCGCCCTCGGGGAACACGAGGCCACCGCCGGTAAGGCCGATCAGCCACGGGATCTCACCCGAATCCGAGCCCACAACCGGAACCCCGCACCACAGTGCCTCGATGATGACCCGCCCGAACTGCTCCTTCCACCTCGGCGTCGTGCGCGAGGGCAGCGCCAGCACGTCGAAGCGAGCGTAGGCACCCGCCATCTCGTCGTGGCCGAGCCCGTCGAGGACGCGGACCGTAGACCCCGGGATCTGCGCGCCCTCGAGGCTCGCCCGCTCCTTGCCATCCCCGACCAGGATCAGCTCCAGCGGCGCATCCAGGCCACGGACCGCTCCGATCAGGTCATCGAGGCCCTTCTCCGCCGCCAGGCGCCCGGCATAACCGACTGTGAACGGACGCTCGCCCGCCGCGGGCACGCGCTCCCAGCTCGGCACGGCGGGCGGCGCCAGCGCGACCGTGCCCGTCGCGCCCCAGCTCTCGGCCAGCCGCGCCGCGGTCTCAGAGCGCGCCGCAACGAAGGCAGCCTGGCGCAGCACTCGCCCGCGCAGCTGCCGCGCCGGCCAGGGCAGCGGGCGATCGATGTTCTCGTAGCACTGCACGCCGAATGGCGTTCCCGCCCGCCACAGCAGGCGCCCCCACTGTGCGGCCGCGAGCGCGTAGGGCTCGGCCTCCAGGAAGGCCACATCCGGTTTCTCGCGGGCGCATATCGAGCGGCTCCCGATATAGAGGTGGCGCTGGGGCCGGCCGCGAAGGAGCACGCGCGTGGGTCTCAGTGTGGTCTCCATCCCGGGCAGCGCCACGGGCCGCACATCTGACTGCGAGTACTCGTGGCGCCAGCGATCGGGCACCACGATCGAGACCTCCCAGCCACGCCTTCGAAGCTCGCGATAGACGGTCTGATTGACGTCCACCACAGCGGGATGACTGACCACGAGCAGGCGCAAGACCCGCATCCTTACACGGTGCGAGACGCGTTGCGGTGCTTTTCTTTAACGAAGCCTTACGAGTACGCTTACGATCCACCTGGGCGCTGGGGGCGACCACGGACGGGGTTTTCAGCCACCTGCTATGAACGAGACGACGACCGACGCAAGCGCCATGTTCGCGCCAATCTGGAGGCGCAAGTGGCTGATCCTGGCGGCCGGGATCCTCGTGGCCGCTGGTACGTATCTCTACTACCACCGCGAGAGTCCGCACTTCGAAGCCACCACGCAGATCTATCTCGGCGCGGGCGCCGAAGAACAGATCACCCTCACCGGCACAGTGGCCGTCGGCCGCAAGGCCAACGGGCTCGAACCGGCCGCGCAGGCCGTGCTGATCAACTCGCCGATCATCAAGAACGAGGTTCGCCAGAAGCTGCGCTCCGAGCCGAAGAGCAAGGTCGTCCGCGCGGCCCTCAAGGGCAAAGTCAAAGCGAAAGCGACCGAAAAGAGCGAGTTCATCGGCATCACCTCCGAAGCACGCAACAGGAAGGCCGCGGTGCTGCTCGCCGACACGACGGCCCAGACATATATCTCCCGCCAGAACGCCAGGTATCACCGTGGGATCGAAGGCGCGATCGCGATCACTCGCCGGGAGATCCATCGCATCACCGTAAGTCAGGAAGCCGCTGCGGAAGCCTCGCCCACCACCGCGACGAAAGGCTCGAAAGGATCCTCTCAGGAAAGCAGCACCACGACGCCGGGGAAAGCCAAGGGCAGCACGAACGAGAGCAATGTGCTGCAGCTCGCCAACCTTGCCAGCAAGCTGAACCAGCTGGAAGGCAACCTCACGATCCACAGCGTCGACCAGGTCTCCAAAGCAACCGCGACGAAGCTCTCAGCCTCCCCGACGCGCAACGCCGTCTTCGGCTTCCTCGTGGGCTTGCTGCTGGCTTCGATCCTGGCTTACGTGATTGCACGGCTCGACCCCAGGCTGCGTACGCTGTCTGAGATCGAGGCGGCCTTCGGAGCCGAGATCCTGACCACGCTGCCGGCAGTGCGGCGCCCCATAGTGCGAGAAGCCTCCGGTCCGCGGGCGGCGCGGAGCCTCTACGAGCCGCTGGGGAGGCTCTTCACCAGCCTCCAGGTTGCCGCCGGACCCGCCGACGGAAACGGGCAGCCGGCGCGGCCGCGCACCGTGCTCTTCACAAGCGCGGGCAGCGGGGACGGGAAGTCGACGGTCATCGCGGGCCTGGCGATGGTTCAGCGCGACGCGGGCGCCTCGCTCGTCGTGCTCGAGGCCGACCTGCGCCGGCCGAGGCTCGCGCAGCTGCTCGGCGTGGCGGACCGGCCGGGCCTCGAGGATGTGCTTGAGGGCAGGCTCGTGATAGGCGAAGCGCTCCAGGGCGTGAGCCGCCGCCCGGCGGGCGCACCGGCCGGCGATGGCGCGCCGGCCACCGCTCAGGTGGCCGTCGAGGCGCCACCGGATTCGGTTGCCGCACTCGTGGGCACAGCGGTGGCCAACCCCGCGGGGCTGCTCGCGGGCGCGGAGCTGGCCGACACGCTCAGGACGCTCGCCGGGATGTACGACCACGTCCTGATCGACGCGCCGCCGCCCTTGGAGGTCGGGGACAGCATCCCGCTGCTGTCGCTTGTAGATGCGGTGGTGGTGGTAGCCCGCGTCGGACAGACCTCGGTGGCAGCGGCCCACCGGCTCATGCTGCTGCTCCGCAGGACGACCGACGCGCCGGTGCTGGGCATCGTGGCCAACGGCGTCTCGGCCCGGGACAGCCGACGCTTCGGCTTCTCGGGGTATGGCTCAAGCGGATGGCGGACCAGGCTCACCGGGCGATGAGCGCGGACCTGCGGTTCGTGGGTCACCCGGCACCTATGCACCCGGCGGTCCGATCGAGAGTCGTGCGCGACGCGGCCGTGACCGCGCTGATGGTGCTCCTGCCGCTCGTTGGCGGCCTCGCGATCACGATCGCGCTCCCGCACCCCAACGCGGTGCTGATCTTCGGTGGCGCCATCGGGGTCATCGGCTTCGCGGCGCTCCTGACGAGCAGCCGCTCCGAGGTCACCGTGTCGGTGCTGCTGGTGTATCTCGGGGTGTTCGACGGGCCGGTGAAGCTGCTCTCGGCCAGTTCGCTCGCTTCCGGGGTGCGCGACGTCCTGACCCTTGCCGTCGTGCTCGGCATGCTGATGCGGCTGCTGTCCAGCCGCCGGCGGGTCACGATCCCCCCCCTGGCATGGTGGGTCATCGCGTTCGTCGCCTTCGTGCTGATCGAGGCCGCCAACCCCAAGACGATCAGCTTCCTGAAGGCCCTGGGTGGATATCGACAGCAGCTCGAGTGGGTGCCGTTCTTCTTCTTCGGCTACACGCTGATGCGCTCGAAGCAGCGGTTTCGCAAACTCTACGTGCTGATCGGCGTGATCGCGCTCCTCAACGGGCTCGCGGGAACCATCGAGTCGAGGATGAGCCTGGGCCAGGTCGCGGCATTGGGACCCGGCTATCGCACGCTCGTCTACGGCGGGGAAGGGCAGGACGCCACCACGGGACGCACCTTCGCCTCCGAAGGCGAAGCGCACCTGCGCCCACCCGCGCTCGGCTCCGATGCAGGCTTTGGCGGTTCGGTCGGCGCACTGGCACTGCCGCTCCTGCTGGCGCTGCTGGTCACGGGTGGACCGCCGCGCCGGAAGGCGTTCGTGCTGCTGCTCGCCGGTGGCGCGGTGCTGGGCGTGGCCAGCTCGGCGTCGCGAACAGCCACCGTCATAGCCGTGCTCTCGCTGATCCTCTTCGGGGTGATCTCGACGATGAGCGGCGTGCGGATCAGCCGCGCGCTGACCGGACTGCTGGCGGCGGTCGGGTTGATCTGCGTCGTAGCCGCGGTGCTGGTGGCCTCCAGCGGAAGCGGCATACTCGCCCGGCAGTCCCATCTGGCGAACATCCAGCAGACAAACGAACACGGCGGCGCGGGCAAGGCTGAAGCGCTCAGCGAAATACCGCGCTACCTGATCGCCGAGCCGTTCGGTTTCGGGCTGGGAATCTCGGCGGCCGTCTCGGGCTTCGGGGGACGCGCGCACACCAAGTTCGAAGGGCAACGACTGGCGGCTGGGGGCTCGGCGTACAATCTGCTGATGAAGGAAGTCGGGGCGCCGGGGGTGTTGCTCTGGCTCGGCCTCACAATCAACGCGCTCGTGCTGGCGATGGCCGGCCTTCGGCGCATCGGGGATATCGAGTTGCGTACGCTGCTGGCGGGCCTGATCACGTCCTTCCTCGCCACCACGATCGAGGGCCTCTCCGGGCCGACATTGGCGGTGACGCCGGGCGCGTTTTTGTGGTTCTCGATCGGTGTGATCGCATTCTGGTTCGGCGGCGGCAGGGCAGCCGCAGCGTCGAACCGAACGTCGGCCGCCGTAGCGCCCTCGCGTGCCGTTGGGGTGGCCCTGTGAAATATTGGCCTAGCGACAATCCACCCGTGGAAACGCAGGGCTCGATGTTCGAGCGCCTGAACGTGCTGCTCGGCGAACGGCGGCGGTCGGTCGTGGCGCTCGCCTTCTGGTCGCTCGCCTCGGGCCTCTCCGAAGCGGCGACGATCGCCCTGATCGCGGAGGTCGCGGCGTCGCTTGTCTCCGGCAAGTCGCGCGCACACCTGCACATCGCTGGCCTGCACACCAACACCACCGTGTGGACCCTGATCTTGATCGCCTTCGGGCTCTCGCTCCTGCGTCTGGGATTGCAGGTACCGCTTTCGGTGCTGCCATCGCGGATCGCCTCCGAGGTCCAGTCGACGCTCCGCCGAAAGCTCTTTCGTGCTTACACGGGGGCGTCCTGGGAGGTGCAGTCGCGCGACCGCGAAGGCAAGCTGCAGGAGACGATCACGAGCCAGACGATGCAGGCCACAGGCGGGGCGCTGGGCGCCACAAGCCTGATCTCGACGGGGCTCAATTTCCTGAGTTTGCTGATCGTGGCCTTCCTGCTCAATCCCGTCGCCGCCGCGGCGATCCTCCTCGGCGGCGTGGTGATGATGCTCGGGATGCAGCCTCTGAAACGGATGAGCCGCGGCCGCGCGGCGCTGTGGTCCGCGGCCCAGGTCGGGTTCGCCGAGGGGGTCAACGAGGCGATTCGGGTGGCCGAGGAGACGCAGGTGTTCGGCGTGGCCGAAGCGCAGCGCGGACACATCGAGAAAATGATCGAGCGCGCGCGGCGTCTGATGTTCCAGACGATGGTTCTGAACAGGTTCGTCCCCAACCTCATCCAAGGCCTGCTGCTCACACTGCTGATCGTCGGGCTCGGCGTCTGGCACGCGGCCGAGCCGCATAACAATGCTTCCATCGGCGCGATCATCCTGCTGCTGCTGCGCTCGGCGCGGACCGGGCAACAGGGGGTCTCGACGCTTCAGGGCCTGTCGCAGAGCCTGCCCTTCATCGAGCGAACGCAGGAGACCGAGCGCCATTACAACGACAGCGCGCCGCCACCGGGAACAGTCCCGCTGCAATCGGTCGAGACGCTCGCCTTCGAGGATGTCGCCTACGGGTACCGCCCGGAGCGCCTGGCGCTGTCGCATGTGAGCTTCACCGTCCGTCGCGGCGAGGTGGTGGGCGTGATCGGCCCGACGGGTGCCGGCAAGTCAACGCTGATCCAGCTGCTGCTCCAACTGCGCGTGCCGCAGCAGGGGCGCTATGTGGTGAACGGGCTGCCGGCCGAGGACTATCTCCGCGCGGACTGGCACCGCCGCGTCGTCTACGTCCCGCAGGAACCGCGTCTGCTGCACAGATCGGTCGCCGAGAACATCGCCTTTGAGCGGGACATCGAGCTTGACGAGATCGAAGCCGCAGCCCGCCTGGCGCACATTCACGACGAGATCATGACCTGGACGGACGGCTACCAGACGCTGGTCGGGCCACGCGCCGACGCGGTCTCCGGTGGCCAGCAGCAGCGGCTCTGCCTGGCCCGGGCGCTCGTGGGCAAACCCGAGGTGCTGGTGCTGGACGAGCCGACGAGCGCACTCGACCCGAAATCCGAGGTCGCGATCCAGGAGTCGCTGACGGCGCTCAAGGAGGAGGATCAGATGACGATGTTCGTGATCGCCCACCGCATGTCGACGCTGGACATCTGCGACCGGGTGATGGTGATACTCGACGGCCGGCTTGCAGCATTCGACACGATCGACTACCTCCGGGCGCACAACGACTACTACCGCTCGGCGTCGGCGATCGCCACCGGGACGCGTTGAGGCCCGGCCGAAGGCGCCTTTCACGCAGCTCCGATGACCACGACTGATCCCGGGCCGGGCCGGTGACGGCGGCCGCGCCGTCACCCGGTGGCGCTCCGCGCCCCGGCTTCCAGGCTGTTCGCGAGCGGGCACTCGTACGCCAGGGTGAAGCGCTGCCGCCGGGCGTGGCCACCATCTCATGCATGGCGCCGCTCGGCTCAGGCGGACTGGGGCGCCACTGCCAGGAGATCCTGGAGGCGTTTGCGCGCGAGGGATGCCCGGCCACAAGCGTCAACGAGCCGGGTGCTGCGGGTCCGCGGCGTGAGCCGACAAGGCATGCGCTCGGCCTGCCCTACCTGATCACGGTGCTGCGGACCCTGCGCCTGCCGAGCACGGTCGGCCTGCGTGCCCGCGCCGCGATGGTGGAGTTCGACGCGTACGCCGCGAAGCGGCTGCCCAAGGCCGAGCAGCTGATCGGCTTCAACGGCCACGCACTGACGCAGTTCGCAACAGCGTGGCGCGACGGCTTTCAGACGATCTCGCTGGTTTCGGCCAACTCCCATCTGCGTCGCGTGATCCGCCAGCACGAGCTCGCACACCGGCGCTACCCGCTGGAGGGCTCGTGGGCGAGCCGCTTGGAAGCACGCAACCTCGCCGAGTACGAGCAGGCGGACCGGGTGTTCGTCGCCTCGCGCTACATCCGTGAGTCGTTCATCGAGCAGGGCTTCCCCGAGGAGAAGCTCTGCGATTTCCCGCTGACACCGGATCCGCGCTACCAGCACGCCGCCCGCCAACAGGCCGAGCGCTTCGAGATCGTCTACGTGGGGAGCCTGCAGATCCACAAGGGGGTGCCGCTTTTGATCGACGCCGTGCGCCGCCTGGCCCATCTCGAGCTGAAGCTGGTCCTGGTGGGCGGATGGGGGAGCACGGGAATGCGCAAGTTCGTGCAGCGAGCCTGCGCCGAGGACCCCCGCATCTCGGTCTCGCCCGGAGACCCGCTGGCGCATCTGCGCAGCGCGAGCCTGTGCGTCCACCCCGCCTATGAGGATGGCTTCGGCTACGCCCCGGCGGAGGCGCTGGCGGCCGGGGTACCGCTGATCGTCAGCGAGGACACGGGCATGAAGGAGCTGATCGAGCCGGGCCGCGACGGGACGATCATCCCGACCGACGACCCCGACTCACTGGCCGAAGCGATCGAGGCTGCATACCTTGGCGAGCTGCTCGGAGGGGCAGGAACGTGAGCACCCCCGCCGAGGGCCGCCGCGCGCTGCGCGTAGCCGTCGTCGGTGTCTCGGCGACCGCGACCTGTGGCGTCCGCGACCACGCGGGCCTCCTGGCTGCCGCGCTGCCCGCGCAGGAGGTCTCATGCTCCTACCACTGGCTGTCACACACCGAGAGCTCCTTCGGGCAGGCACGGGCAGCGTTCGCGGGCTGGACCGCCGAGCTGACCGCGCAACTCGCCACTGAACGTCCACACGCCGTGCTGCTGCACTACTCCGTCTTCTCCTATGCCCACCGGGGGATACCGGCCTTCGTCCACGCGGCGCTTGCACCCACGCGGGCCCTGGGAGTCCCGCTGGTCTCGTTGCTGCACGAGTACGCCTACCCGTGGGGACGGGGGGGTCTCCGCGGTGGTGCCTGGGCCGTCACCCAGCGTGCGGCGCTGGTCGATGTGATGCGGGCCTCCGCGGCCGTGATCGTGACGGCACCGTTCCGCGCCGACTGGCTCGCCACCAGGCGCTGGCTGCCGCGGCGCGAAGTCGCCTTCGCGCCGGTGTTCCCGAACCTGCCGGTCCCCAGTCCCGGCGCCGTCCAGGCGCAGCGACGGGGCGATGTTCTCGGCCTGTTCGGCTACGCCTACGAGGGCGCCCAGATGGACCTCGTGCTAGATGCCCTGAGCGCCCTGCGCGGGCGCCACCCGGGGGTTTCCCTGCAGCTGCTCGGGGCTCCGGGGCCGGGCACGCCGGCGGCAGAAGCGTGGTTGACGGGCGCGCGCTCACGCGGAATCGAGCCGGCATTGTCCTTCTCGGGGGTGCTCGCCGCGCAGGAGCTCGTCGATGCGCTGGCGCGCTGCGATGTGCTGCTGCATCCAGAAACCTCCGGGCCGACGTCCCGCAAGGGCACGCTCGCCGGGTCGCTCGTGTCGGGCCGGCCGGTCGTCGCACTGGACGGGCCGCGGGCGTGGCGGGAGCTGATCGATGAGCGTGCGCTGCTGATCGTCGCCCCGCGTGCCGATGCCCTTGCCGAGGGCCTGGTCACGCTGCTCGCAGAGCCCGCTCGCGCCGAGTCGCTCGGCGCGCGCGGGGGTGAGTTCGCCCGGCGCGAGATGGGCGTCCCGCGGAGCGCTCGGGTGGTGCGAGATGTTCTCGACGACGTTCTCGCCCGCCGCGCGCGTCAGTGATCGGGCCCGTGCCTCCAGGCGACCCCAATTTGCGGGGGCATCCAAAAGGCCCCCGGTATACTCGCCGCGATGTCTGACGCGCTTGACGGAACGGCCTCTGGAGGGTCCGGGGCGACCGGTTCGTCACGGAATGACGCGCACTCGGGCGAGCACACACGAGCCGTCGGGCGCGCACCGGACTTCTTCATCGTCGGGCATCAGAAGTGCGGCACGACGGCGCTCTACGAGATGCTGCTGCCCCACCCGAGGATCTTCATGCCGGCCGAAAAGGAGCCGCGGTTCTTGATCTCCGAACTGCGCCCGAAGCCCGAGCCGGGGGCGAGCGTCAAGCGGGCCACGACGATGGCGGAGTACCTGGCGCTGTTCGCGCCGGCAGGGCCCGACATGCTCGCGGGCGAGGCCTCGCCGCAGTACCTCCGCTACCCGGAGGTTCCTCCCGCGATCGCCGAGATCAACCCTGACGCGAAGATCATCGCGCTGCTGCGCGAGCCGGCTGACTTCCTGCGCTCCTTCCACGGGCAGATGATGCACGGCCGGATCGAGACGGAGAAGGACTTCCAGGCCGCGATCGAACTGGAGCCCATGCGCCGGCTCGGCAAAAGCCTCCCCCGGGACTGCAATCGCCCCAAATGGTTGCTCTACTCCGACCATGTGCGCTACGCCGAGCAGCTGAGCTGGTTCCACGCGAGCTTTCCGCCCGAGCAGGTGCTCGTGCTGATCTACGAGGACTACCGCGACGACAACGAGGGAGTCGTGCGCAAGGTGCTGCGCTTCCTCGAGGTGGAGGACGACGTGGCGATCGAGCGGACCGTGACGCGTCCCAACAAGGACGTGCGACTGCAGCGCCTGCACCGGCTCACCACGGATCTGCAGGAAGCGCGGCGCAACCCGCGTGGCGTCCACCCGGCGCTGCGCCTGCTCGACAAAGCGATCCCCGGGGGTCCACGCGAAGCCCTCGGCTCGTATTGGCGGCAGCTGATCTACAGCCCGCGCCGCGAGCCCGATCCGGCGTTCCTGCTCCAGTTGCGCCGTCGTTTCAAGCCCGAGGTTGAGGCGGTGAGCGAGTACCTCGGCCGCGACCTGGTGTCGCGGTGGGGGTATGACCGGATCGGCTGACCGGTCGCCCGTCACCTCGCTCGCTTGCTCAACATGAAACAGGGAGCGCGCGGTGACGCCGTCGGCCGGCTGCCTGATTTCTTCATCGTTGGACAACCCAAGAGCGGCACCACGGCGCTCTACGAGATGCTCCGGGCCCACCCGCAGATATTCATGCCCGCAAGCAAGGAGCCGTGGTTCCTGGCCGAGGAGCTCCTTGAGCGCACTCCGCCACGTCCGGAGGGAACGCCACGAACGCTCACGGAGTACAGCTCGTGGTTCTCCGCCGCAGGGGAGGACCAGCGCGCCGGGGAGGCGTCGGCCCTCTACCTGTGGTCGCGCACGGCCGCCGCGAACATCGCCGAGCTTCGCCCCGACGCTCGCATCATCGCGATCCTGCGCGAGCCGGCGAGTCTGCTGCGCTCGCTGCACCTCCAGTTCCTCCAGAGCCACGTCGAGACCGAGTCGGACCTGGCCCGGGCGCTCGGCCTCGAGCCGGCGCGCCGGCGGGGGCAGTCGATCCCCCCGCACACCTACTGGCCGAGCGTCCTGCTCTACAGCGAGCATGTGCGCTACGTCGAGCAGCTGCGCCGCTACCAGGCGCTGTTTCCACCGGAGCAGATGCTGGTGCTGATCTACGACGATTTTCGCGCCGACAATGCGGCCACGCTGCGGCGCGTGCTGCACTTCCTGGAGGTGGACGACGGTGTTTCGATCGAGCCCGTTGAGGCCAACACGAGCGTCCGCTCTCGCTCGCAGCCGGCGGGCGAACTGCTGCACGCGCTCGCTGTCGGCCGCGGCCCCGCCACGCGGACGCTGAAGGCTGCGGGCAAGGCGCTGACTCCCGACGGGTTGCGGCGACGGGTGCTCGCCGCGCTTCGGCGGAGCATCGTCTACAGACCAGCGCAGGAGGTCGACGAGCGCCTGATGGCAGAGCTCAGGGCCCGCTTCGCCGGCGAGGTCCGGGCGCTCAGCGACCACATCGGACGCGATCTCGTCTCGTTGTGGGGATACGAGGACATCACCTGATGGAGCGGCCGCTGCACATTGCCTGGATCGGCTTCGTGCCCGCCGAGGAAGTCGGCGGTGTGCCCGGCATCGCGACCGACCTGCTCCACGGTCTCGCGCAGCTGGGACACCGAATCGACTGCTTCTTCCCCGGCCGCGAGCAGCCGCTGACCCCTCGCCTCGCCTCCAGCGCGAACGTGGTGCCCGTGTGGGGCAACAGCCGCTGGCGCTGGGGCCGGTGGTACAGCCGCAGCAGGCTGACCGCCTTCCTCAGCGCACAGGTGGCCGGCACGATCTCATCGCTGCGGCTGCGCTCGGTACTGATGCGTCGCCACCGCGAGCATCCATATGACGTGCTTTACCAGTTCTCCAACACGGAAAACCGCGCGATTCCCCCGCGCCTGCGGAAGGCCGTGCCGGTCGTTGTCCATCCCGGTCAGAGCAGCGCCGATGCACTGCGTTTCCTGCTGCGCGAGCGCCATCTGCACCTGCGCACGCGCCCGCCCTGGGCGATGGCGCTGGCCGCCGCGGCGCTCGCCTACCGGGCGGGCGCGCAGCGCCGGCAGCTGCGCCGCGCGACGCTGGTGCTGTGCATCAGCGAGGTGTTCCGCGAACATCTGATCCGTGACTACGGGCTGCGTCGCGAGCGCACGGCGATCGTCGCCAACCCGGTCCGGGTGGAGCGCTTCGAGTGCCGCGAAGGCCCAGCTGGCGATCCCGCGATCGTTCTGGTGCTCGGTCGCATCGCCACGGGCAAGGGCCTCGAGAGCGTCGTCGCCCTCGCTCACCTGGCGAAGGAGCGCGGTCTTCCGGTGCGCTTCCGCATCGTCGGCGGCGGAACGAGTGTCTGGTCGGACTACACCAAGCTGCTCGATGAGCTCCCTGGCGAGAACGCCGAATACGCCGGGCCGGTGGCGAGCACCGAGGTTCCTCGTGAGCTCCTCCGGAGCGACATCCTGCTGCAGGCCAGCCGATACGAGGCGTTCGCCCTGACCGTCGCGGAGGCGCTGGCAGCCGGCGTGCCGGTGGTGGCGACGACCGAGGTTGGCGCCGCCGAGCAGGTCGACGCTCGTGTCGCGGTGCGCACCGCCCCGGACGACGTCGATGCGATGGCAGACGCGATCGTGTTGACGCTCGACCGGCTGCGGGCCGATCCCGCGGCAACCCGGCGCCTGGCTCAAGCGGAGGCGCAGCGGCTGTTCACGCCCGAGGCGGTATGCGCGCAGATCTCCGGGGCGCTCGAGTCGCTCCTGGAAGAGGCCGCACCGGGCTAACGGCCGCGCAGCGCGCGCCAGCCCCGTGGCGCGATCAGCCGCTCGGCCTCTGCGAGGCGGCGCGTGGCCAGATACGTAGGAGCGTCCCAGCCCTGTGGCCTGCGGTCCACGAGCCGCGGCCCCAGGAACGATTCCTCGATGCCCTTGATCTGGAATCCGGCCTCCAGCAGGAGCTCGGAGACAGGGGTCGGCAGCTGCCCGTGGTCCTCGAAGATGAGGTCACGCACCTGCGCCAGGGGGGCCCCCTCCAGCGCCGCCAGCTCGTGGCCCTCCACGTCGATCTTCATGAGTCCCACCGGGCGCTCGCCGAGGACGTCCTCAAGCCGCACGGTCTGCACCTCGTAGGCACGGCCGCTGTCGCCCTCGAGCGAGCCGATGCCGCTGTTCTGGTCAAAACCGTCCGGCAGATGCAGCATCGCGGTTCCGCTGCGATCGGAAGCCGCGACCGCCAGTAGCTCGATGGTCCCCGGCCAGCGATCTATGTTCTCGCGGACGATCGGCAGCAGCAGCGGGTTGGGCTCGATTGCGATGATCTCGCCTGCGCGTCGCGCCAGCAGTCCCGTGAAATACCCGACGTTGGCGCCGACATCGAGTGCCAGGTCGCTCGGCCCGACGAGCCGCCAGATCACCTCGGAGACGGCGAGCTCGTGGACGCCGGTGCGGGCGATCCCGCGCCCCAGTACGTCGTCGGTGACCCGCATCTCGGCCCACGGTGTGCGGACGACCTCGCCGCTGTGCAGGCGCCGCAGCAGCTGCAGGGGGCGAAATACGTAGTGGGGCTTTGACAGCGATCTCATGCTCGAGGGGGTGGCTCGGGCGACACTGTGCCAGGACTTGGCGTCCTGCGCGCGTCCGGGAGCGGCGATGCGCCAATCCTCGAGGCCGCCGGGTAGCGAATATCGTTCGCCGCATATGTGCGGGATCGCGGGCAGCACAGAGGATCGCCACGCGGCCCACGTCGCCGCGATGTGCGACGCCCTGCGTCATCGTGGGCCCGACGATCAAGGTGTCCATTCCGATGTGCGGGCGGGGGTGACGATCGGCATGCGCCGGCTCTCGATCATCGACGTTCAGGGCGGCCACCAGCCGCTGGCGAACGAGGACGGCGCCGTTTGGGCGGTCTGCAATGGCGAGATCTACAACTACCGTGAGCTGCGGGCCGCGCTGGAGTCGCGGGGACACCGGTTTGCCAGCGGCTCTGACACCGAGGTCCTGGTCCACCTCTACGAGGAGTACGGGGAGGACCTGGTGCATGCGTTGGACGGGATGTTCGCGTTTGCCGTGTGGGACGCCACGAGATCACGCCTGCTGCTCGGGCGAGACCGCTTTGGCGAGAAGCCGTTGTTCGTGCGCGAGCGCTCCGGCGAGTTGCTGTTCGCCTCCGAGCTGACGGCCCTACGGGCGGCCGACAGCTCGCTGGACGAGCTCGAGCCCGCTGCCATCGATGCCTTCTTCGTGTTCGCCTACGTACCCGGTCCGGGGACGATCGTTCGCGGCATACGCCAGCTGGCGCCGGGCCACCTGCTCTCCTGGGAGCGCGGCGGGGCGGTGGCCGAGCGCGCATGGTGGGCGCCCGGTTCAGAGCGTGTGGAACCCCGCGAGAGCTTCGAGGCGGCCCTCGCCGAGACACGCGAGCTGTTCGAGCGCTCGGTCCGCCGGCGCATGATCTCCGACGTGCCCCTGGGAGTGTTCCTCTCCGGCGGCGTGGACTCGACGCTCGTGGCGAGCGCTGCAGCCGAAGCGTCCTCCACGCGTCTGAAGACGTTCACCGTCGGCTACGACACCGGCCAGGTCAATGAGACCGCGCAGGCCGCACGGACCGCCCAGCGGCTCGGCAGCGAGCATCACGAGGTCACGCTGAGCTCTCAGGAGGTCGGTGAACTGGCGCCGAAGCTGCTGGCCGGCACCGACCAGCCACTTGGCGACCGTGCGCTGCTGCCGCTGCACGCCCTCTCGCGGTTCGCGCGGCCCCGAGTCACGGTGGCGCTCGGCGGCGAGGGCGCCGACGAGCTCTTCGGCGGCTACCCGCGCTATCGCTGGCTGGAGCGCTCCAGACGGTTCGAGCAGATGCTTCCGGGTACAGCGGCCGGCACCCTCGGTTCGCTGGCGCGGGCCGGCGCGAGCCGCACGGGGCTTGGTGAGCGTGCGACCCAGCGACTGGCGCCCGGGCCGCTGCTGGCCCGAAACGTGGATTGGGCGACAGCCGACAGGCGTGGCCGTCGCGGGGCGCTCTACGGTCCTCGCCTGCTTGCGCTCGATCGTGACCGGGTGCTGGCGGACACGGCACTCCACGCAGGCGAGCCGAACGGTTCGACCGTCCGCTGGCTGATGCGTCTCGACCAGCTCCACTACCTCCCCGATGATGTCCTGTTCAAGACCGATCGTGCCGGCATGCTGGCCTCGCTGGAGATCCGGACGGTGTTTCTCGAGCGCGAGCTCGCGGACTTCGCCGCCTCGCTTGACACGGAGACCCATCTCGCCGGCGGCGGGAAGGCACTGCTGCGCGCGATGCTCCCGCAGGGCGCCCTGGAGCCCACGCGGACCCGGCGCTATCGCAAGACCGCGTTCCGCGTGCCGGCCGCCGAGTGGCTACGCGGGCCGCTACGCGAGACCCTGCACAGCCAGGTCCGCGATGGTCTCATCTACAGCGAGGGCTACTTCGACCGCGGGGCTGTCAGGGCACTGGTCGAGGAGCACCTGGCCGGGCGGGCCGATCACAGCGATTCGCTGTGGCCGCTGCTGTCTCTCGGCCTGTGGGTCGACGGCTTCCTCGGCGCCGATGCCGGCTGAGCGACTGCTCATGCTGACCCCTGACTACCCGCCGCCGCCGGGTGGCATCCAGACGGTCAGCAGGCGCCTGGCGCAGGGAATGGAGCGATTCGACACGAGCGTGCTCTCGCTGGCCGCCCGCGGCGCGGCGGGGGATCCAGACCCGCAGGGATCCGTGGACGTCCGCCGCATCGGTGCCGTGCGCATGCCCCGTGTGGGGAGGGTCGCCGCGCTCAGCGCCGCTGCCCTGGCCGTTGCCCTGCGCGAGCGGCCTCGAATCGTGCTGAGCATGCACGCCATCACCGCCCCCGCAGCGGCGGCGATCCGGCTGCTCGGTGCTCGGACGGTTCAGTACTTCCATGCGGAAGAGATCGGCGTCCGGCCACGTCTGGCGCGCTTTGCGGCGGAGCAGGCAGACCTCTCGATCGCCGTCAGCGCATACTCCGCCGAGCTCGTCCGCGGAACTGGCGCGCAGGCGCGGATCGAGGTGATCCCCAATGGCGTGGATCTCCCCGATGACCCTTCGCCGCTGCCCACGGAGCGTCCCACGGTTGTGACCGTGGCGCGGATGCAGGAGCGCTACAAGGGCCATGATGTCCTCGTCAGGGCGCTCGCGCTGGTGCGGGCCAAGGTCCCGGATGTGCAGTGGGTGGTGATCGGGGATGGTTCGCTGCGTGCCGGGATCGAACAGCTGGCGCGTGCCCACGGCGTCTATGACTCCTGCCGCTTTCTGGGAACGGTCTCCGATGCCGAGCGTGATCTCTGGCTGCGCCGCGCCCGGCTGTTGGCGATGCCCAGCCGCCTTCCGGCCCTGGGGGGTGCGGGAGAGGGCTTCGGGATCTCCTATCTCGAGGCGGCCGCCTACGGAAAGCCGGTCGTCGCCGGCAACCTCGGCGGCGTGGTCGATGCGGTCATCGACGGTGAGACCGGTCTGATGGTCGATCCGGAGGACTCCTTCGCCGTCGCCGAGGCGATCACCTCGCTCTTGCTCAAGAGCGATCTCGCGGCGCGGCTCGGAGCCGCGGGCAGAGCACGCGCTGAGGCGCATTCCTGGCCTGCGGTGTGCGCACGCGTACAGACCGAGCTGCTGGAGCTGCTCGCCCGGACGGGAAAGTGAAGGTCCTCTATGTGAACCACACCGCCACGGTGAGCGGTGCGGAGCGCTCGCTCCTGGACCTGCTCGGCGCTCTGCCGAGCGAGGTCTCCGCAATGCTGGCGGCTCCCGCGGGCACGCTCTCTGACCTCGCGCGTGAACGGGGCGTGCCCCTGCGCCCGATCAGGGGCACCGCCGGGAGTCTGCGACTGCACCCGCTGCACACGCCCCGGGCGCTCGCGGAGATGGCCATCGCGGCGCTTCAGGTGCGCCGGGCCTCAGCATCCTTCGAGGCCGACATCGTCCACGCGAACTCGATCCGCGCCGGAATCGTCTGCGCACTGGCCCGGCTCGAGACCCCGACCGTCGTGCATGTTCGCGATTGTCTGCCGCCCGGCCGCGTCAGCCAGGCGACGATGAGGCTGATCGCCTCGACCGCGACGGTGGTGGTCACCAACTCGCAGTACACGGCGCGCTGGGCGCGGACGGTCGCACCCAACTCACGCACGGAGGTCCTCTACAACGCCGTCGACCTCACCCGCTTCGATCAGAAGCTGATCGACCGGGCGGCGGCGCGGGCGTCGATCGGCGTGAGCGGACCCACGCTGCTGCTCGGCGTCGTGGCCCAGCTCAGCCCCTGGAAGGGGCAGGACACCGCGATTGAGACGCTCTCGGGCCTGCTGGAGCAGGGCGTCGATGCGCGGCTGGCCCTGATCGGTACCGCCCGGTTCGTGGCCAGCTCGACGAGGTTCGACAATCGCGCCTACGTGCAGCGGCTGCGCGCGCTGGCCGACGAACGCGGGGTTGCGAGCCGGATCCTCTGGCTCGGAGAGCGCGAGGATGTGGCTGAGCTGATCGCCGCACTCGACCTGCTCTTGCTCCCATCCTGGGAGGAGCCGTTCGGTCGGGCCGTGATCGAGGCGATGGCGCTCGAAGTGCCCGTGCTGGCGACGCTCGTCGGCGGGCCTGCCGAGATCCTGTCCTCCGGCGGGGGCATCCTGCTGGAGCCTCGGGTGCCCGTCGCCTGGACAGCGGCGGCCGGCGAGCTTGCGGGCGACCCAGCTCGGCGGGCCTCGCTCGGCAGGCGGGGTCGCGAGCGAGTCGAGCAGGACTTCACACTGCCGCGGCACGTCGGGTCGGTGCTTGATATCTATAGACGAGTCCTGGCGCGGGCCTGACGGTCCTGGCAGCCGCGAGGCACACCGGGCAGTAGGGCGATCCTCTGGAGCTTGCAATGTCGCTGCAAACGCCCTAACGTTCGAGCCCGAAGCGCGGCTGGAGCGCAATTTCGCTGTGCTCATTGCCCGTCCGGTCAACCCACAAGAGCACAGCAGGGATGCCAGCCACCTACCACCTCACGCATCTGCGCACGCTCGAGACCGAGGCGATCCATGTGATGCGCGAGACGGTCGCTGAATTCGAGCGTCCGGTGCTGCTGTTCAGCGGCGGCAAGGACTCGATTGTGCTGCTGCGTCTCGCCGAGAAGGCGTTTCGTCCGGCGCCGTTCCCGTTCGTGCTGATGCACGTCGATACGGGCGAGAACTTCCCCGAGGTGATCGAGTATCGCGACCGGCGTGTGGACGAGCTCGGCGAGCGGCTGATCGTGGCGAGCGTCCAGGAGTCGATCGACAGGGGCCGCGTGGTGGAGGAGACGGGCCCGCGGGCCTCGCGCAACAAACTGCAGACGGTGACGCTGCTGGATGCGATCGCCGAACACCGCTTCGACGCGGCCTTCGGCGGCGCACGCCGCGACGAGGAGCGCGCCCGCGCGAAGGAGCGGATCCTCTCGTTCCGCGACGAGTTCGGGCAGTGGGAGCCCCAGAAACAACGCCCTGAGGTCTGGAACCTGTACAACGGGCGGATCCATAAGGGCGAGCACGCTCGCGTCTTCCCGATCTCCAACTGGACCGAGCTGGATGTATGGCAATACCTCGCCGAGGAGCAGCTCGAGGTCCCATCGATCTACTTCGCTCATGAGCGGGAGGTGTTCTCGCGCGACGGGATGCTCTACGCCGTCAGTCCCTTCACCGAGCTGATCGAGGGCGAGGTCCCGTTCCAGGCCCGCGTGCGCTACCGGACGGTGGGTGACATGAGCTGTACCGGCGCCGTCGAGTCCGACGCCGCAGCGCTCTCGGAGGTGGTGGCTGAGATAGCTGCCACCGAGGTGACCGAGCGCGGCCAGACTCGCGCTGATGACCGCGCAACCGAGGCCGCCATGGAGGATCGCAAGCGGCAGGGGTACTTCTGATGGCCGGCGAGGACTCCAAGCCACCGCAGGCTGTCAACGGCAACGGCGTTGCGGGGCGCCCGGCGGCCGCCGTGACGCTCGAGGCCGAGAGCGCAGCCGAGGTCTTCCGGCGCCTCGCCGAGCGGCCGACGGACCTGTTGCGCTTCGCGACGGCCGGGTCCGTCGACGACGGTAAGAGCACCCTGATCGGCCGCCTGCTCTACGACTCCAAGCAGGTCCTGGCCGACCAGCTCGCCCACGTCGAAGCAGCCAGCCAGCGCAAGGGCGAGACCTTCCTTGACCTGTCGCTGCTGACGGATGGCCTGCGCGCCGAGCGTGAGCAGGGAATCACGATCGATGTCGCCTACCGTTATTTCGCGACGGCTCAACGGCGCTTCATCATCGCCGACACCCCCGGGCACGAGCAGTACACGCGCAACATGGTCACGGGTGCATCGACGGCCGACCTGGCGATCGTGCTGGTGGATGCCCGCAAGGGCGTGCTGGCCCAATCCAAGCGCCATGCCTTCATCAGCTCGCTGCTCGGCATCCCGCACGTGGTCGTGTGCGTCAACAAGATGGACCTGGTCGACTTCCAGGAGGACATCTTCAACCAGATCGTCGATGAGTTCGACCGCTTTGCGGCCCGCCTGGAGCTCCCGGATGTGACGTTCATCCCGATATCCGCGCTGCTGGGGGACAACGTCGTCGATCGCTCCGAGACGATGCCCTGGTATCAGGGCCCGCCGCTGCTCTACCACCTCGAGCACGTGCATATCGCCTCTGACCGAAACCTGATCGACGTGCGTTTCCCGGTCCAGTGGGTGATCCGCCCGCCGGCCAGCACCGTTGCTGACTACCGCGCCTATGCCGGTCAGGTCGCCGGCGGGATCATGCGACCGGGTGACGAGGTCGTGGTGCTGCCGGGCGGCCAGCGCTCGAGCATAGAGGGGATCGACACCTTCGACGGGCCGGTCGAGGAGGCCTTCCCGCCGATGTCGGTGGCGGTGCGCCTCACCGACAACATCGACGTGGGCCGGGGTTCGATGATCGTTCGTACCCATAATCAGCCAACGGTCTCAAACCGCTTCGAGGCGCTTGTCTGCTGGATGTCCGAGCGTGCTCTGCAGCCGGGCCGGCGCTACCTCGTCAAGCACACGACGAGGATGGCGACGGTCGGCAAGGTCGATGTCCGTTACAGGATCGACGTTGAGAGCCTGCGCCGCGACGAGGATGTACAGACGCTTGAGCTGAACGACCTGGCGCGCGTTCACGTCGAGCTGAGCTCGCCGCTGGTGTTCGACTCCTACAGGCGCAACCGGGTGACGGGCTCGCTGATCATGATCGACGAGGCGACCAACGAAACGGTCGCCGCAGGGGTGATTCTCGACACCGAGGTCGAGGAGGCCCAGGCCCTCGAGCCGAGCGATCGCAGCCCCAACGTGCGCTGGCAGGGCTCGCGGGTGACGCGCGAGCGCCGCTGGAAGGAACTCGGCCACGGCGGTGCGACGCTGTGGTTCACGGGCCTCCCGGGTGCAGGCAAGTCGACCGTCGCGGCCGCCGTCGAGGAGCGGCTGCTGGAAATGGGGCGCCCCGCCTTCCTGCTTGATGGCGACAATCTGCGGCATGGCCTCAACGGTGACCTGGGCTTCGATGAAACGGCCCGCACAGAGAACGTGCGGCGCACCGCCCACGTCGCGCGGCTGCTGGCAGAGTCCGGCACGATCGCGCTGGTGAGCCTTGTGAGCCCCTACGCAGCCGACCGCCTAACCGCGGCCACGCTGCACGCCACCGACGACCTCGCCTTCATCGAGGTGTTCGTGGATGCCCCGCTGGAGCTGTGCGAGCAGCGCGACCCCAAGGGGCTCTACGCGCGCGCCCGCGCCGGAGACCTTGTGGGCATGACGGGCGTCGGCGCCCCCTACGAGCCTCCCGAGGACCCGGACCTGAAGCTCGGCACGGCCGGCGAAACGGTCGACCAAGAGGTCGAGCAGGTCATGGCGCTGCTGGCCAAGCGCGGCATCCTCTAGTCCGCCCGGCCTGCGGCCGGGCCGGCGCTATTTGCCGGGTTTCGCGGGCGCCTTCGGCCCATGCAGCAGAAGGCTGCCGCTGCTGCCCGAGTCGAGCGCGCCCTGGGGCAGGCGGACGTAGGCGCGATACCGGAAGCTTCCCGTGAGCTTGACGATCATGCTGAAGCGCGACGCTCCGGCTTTGCCGCGCTTGAGCACGCTGCTGGAAACCGGATGCAGGCGCGGTCCCGTGCGCTTGGAGCCGGACTTCGGCGGCAGGACCTGCTCGATCGAGACCGGGGCGCCGTTGCGCGCCGGGTAGACCGTGCCGAAGAGGCGGTAGAGGCCGGTGCGCGAGGAGCCGCGGACCCGAAGGGTGACCCTGGGGGTGACGTGGACGAGCAGGGTGGTGCTGTACAGCGGCCGAAGGTCTGTGGTCAGCAAGCGGAACTCGGTGTTGCGGGTCAGATGCGGGACGCTCACCGAGAAGGCGCCCGTGGCGCTGGTGAGCGCCGGCACATCGACGCTCGCGAAGGCGGCGCTGAACGGGTAGGGCGTCTCCTGCAGCGTGAGGGCCCGTCCGCCGCTGCCGGTTCCGCTGAGCTCGCCCGTCAGCAGCGCGTCGCCCCCATAGCTCACCGTGATCTGTTCTTCGCGGCCCTTGGCGATCACGAAGTGGAGCTTGCTGGCTTTGCCGCCCGTGAATCTCTTGTCGGTGCCGTGAATTTTCACGGCTTCGCCTTTCTTGGACGTGTAGACGGCGGCGATCCGGTAGTGCCATTCGGGGTGCAGGCCGGTCACCGTCTGGCCGACCGGAATGCTCTTGCCGGTGGTGCTGGCCGGCACCGGGACGGGTTTGGTGCTCAGGCCGTACGCCGTCGTCGGGCCGTATTCGAAGAAGTAGGTGATGCCCGTGAAGCCGTGCGTGCTGACGGAGCCCTTCAATTCGCCCGACGTGGCGGTCTCGTGCGCGACCCCGGAGGTGGCGACGTGCGGGGCGGCTCCGCCTGCCTGCGCGGCGGTGGTCGCTGCGAGCGCCAGTCCCAAGACAAGCGCGATGAGGACAACCCGGCGTCCGGCGGTGTTGCTCTTGGCCGTCCTCATGCTTGCTCCTCTCCGGTCGTGCCACTCCGTTGTCGGCCTTGAGTGCCCGCGGCCCATCGATCGCGGCCGGGGCCACTCGTCGAGCTGAAACCCGCCCGGGGCCCGTTGGTTGCGGTTACTGCTGGCATTCTTCCCGCAAAGCCTAGACGTGCGAGCGCCGCGGAGTGCTTTCACAGAATCGTTACGACGCGCAGGCGCCCGGGCTCGACCATGGGGAGCGCAACTGGACCCGTGTTCCGTCTGTACCCGCGCCTGTGTCCCAGCGCCGGGATGACCCCGATCGCAAAGGCAGCCGACCCTGTCAACCGAACCCACTCTGAGCCCACCGGCCGCGCCCCGCGGCGTGGGTGGCGCGGCGTGTGCCGCCTGCGGCGCCGCGCTCGCGTCCGACCAGCGCTACTGCCTTGAGTGCGGCGAGCGCCGGCCGGCCGTGAGCGATTTCCTGCGCGCCGGTCCCCCGGCAGCCGAGCCCGTGCCCAGGACCCCTCCGTCGCCGCCGCCGACCGTCTTCGCGGGAGAGGCGAAAGGCGCGGCGGGAAACCCATGGCTGCCCGTCATCGCAGGGATTGGCGTGCTGCTGCTGGCGATGGGCGTCGGCGTTCTGATCGGGCGGGCAGGAGGGTCGAGCGCAAAGGCGCCACCGGCCCAGGTGATCACGATCGGAGGCGTCCCCGGCTCGGGTACATCCACCACGCCGGCCGGCGAAGAATCGTTCACAGGCGATTGGCCGGCGGGAAAGAAGGGCTTCACGGTTCAGTTGCAGACCCTGCCGGAAGGAAGCACCCCGGCGGCCGTCGCGCAGGCCAAGAGCGGCGCGAGCTCCAAAGGGGCCGGCGCGGTGGGCGCGCTCGAACAGGCGAGCTATTCGAGCCTGACGGGCAGCGGCTTCATGATCTACTCGGGCGACTACCACACGAGGACTGAAGCTCAGAAAGCGCTTGGGACGCTGAAGTCCAAGTTCCCTGGGGCGAAGGTCGTCGAAGTCTCCAACGGTGCAAGCTCGAGCTCGACCGGCAGTTCAGGCGGCGAAGGCTCCTCGAGCGGCGCAAGCCTGAGTCACCCGGCGCCCCCGTCGGTGCTGAAAAGCCTCAGCCACTCGAAGGGCAAGAGCTATGAGGAAAAGTCCAAGAATCTCCCCGATGTCGTCGAAACCGGCTAGCGGGTGGGGATCTTGAGCGAACAGGAGCGCGATCCCGTGGCGCCCGTCCGTGCGACGGTGCCCCCTCCGCAGGTGCCAACACCGCGTCCATCCGGCGCGGCCGAGTCGCAGCTCAGACGCCGGCGCAATGCGCTGGCGGAAGAGGTCACCGAGCTGCACTGGGACCTCGGCGGCCTGGCGTATGAGATGGCGATCCGCGACCACTTCCGGCTCGATGTCCTCGTCCGGCGGGCAGCAATCCTCCAGGAGCGGGACGCCGAACTCGCGGAGGTAGAGCGCCTGCTCAAGCTCGAGGAGGACGCGACGGCGGGGCAATGCCCGAACTGTGCGGCGCCGCATAGCCGCGGAGCCGTCTTCTGCTGGCAGTGCGGGACGACGCTGATGGCGCGCCTGCCCAGCGAGTCCGCCGTGGGGCCCCATGACACCACCGCCGTCATGGATGCCATCCTGGCTCCCCAGCAGCACCCCGGCGCCGACGGTTAGACAGCCATGGCTCCCGAGCCGCAGCGGAGCTGTGAGACCTGCGGCGCCGGACTGGACGGCGCTCAGCACTACTGCCTGAACTGCGGCGCTCGCGTGGGGTCGCGCAGCCCGCAGCTGGCCGAGCTCAAGCGCAGGGCCGGCGACGAACGGGGACAGACGCCGCCGGCCGTGACCGTCACGCAGATAGAGCCATTCCGGCCCCGCGTGTCCCCGCGCATGCCGAGGCCGCGCATGGCCGGCGCATTGGTGCTGGTCTTCCTCGGTTTCGGCGTGCTGCTGGGCAGCGCCGCCGGGTCGACGCGCGGGCGCCTGGCAGCGTCGGTGAGCCCGCGTCTGAAGTTCGTGATGCCGGCCTCATCTCCGACGAAAGGGCTCGGCGTGAGCGCCACGGGAGCTGCGGCCGAAGCCCCGGAAAGCGAAGCCGAAGCGACCCCCGAACCGGCGTCGTTGACGCCAACCACGCCGACGGCAAAACCCGCCGGCGAAGAAGGATCCAGCGCACCTCCGCAATCGGAGCCCGGCGCCGGCGGCACGACGAAATCGGGCGCGACCACGACCGCCACCAAGCTGCCGTCGTTCAAGCACGTGTTTCTGATCGTGCTCGACGACGAGCCCTACGCGGCGGACTTCGGTCCCGAATCCAAGGCGCGATATCTGGCCTCGACGCTCGAGAAAAAGGGCGAGCTGCTGGTTCGCTATGACGCTGTTGCCCACGAACAGCTCGCCGACGGCATCGCGCTTGTCAGCGGTCAGGGCCCCACGCCACAGACGGCGTCGAACTGCGCCACCTATTCGGCGCTGGCAGCGACCGGGGTGGGAGCGGACGGCCAGGTGCTCGGCCAGGGCTGTGTCTATCCGTCCTCGACCGAGACCGTGGGCGGTCAGCTGGCAGGGAAGAAGCTGAAATGGCGCGCCTATGTGGAGGGCATCGACGAAGCCGGTGCGACGGCGGGCGCCTGCGCGCACCCGGCGATGGGCGCCGCGGATGGAACGGCCGAATCGGGCGCCTACGCGACCTTCCGCGATCCCTTCGTCTACTTCGAATCGGTGACCTCGAGCTCGAGCTGCGCCACCGAGATCGTCGGCCTGAGCGCCCTCAAGGGGGATCTGGCGGCAGCATCGAGCACCCCCAGCCTTTCCTACATCGTTCCCGACCGCTGTCAGGACGCCTCGCCGACACCGTGCTCCGCCGGTGCCGCGGCCGGTCCGGCCGACGCCGACGGGTTCCTGGACTCGGTTGTTCCGGAGATCATGGCCTCGAAGGCCTACAAGTCCGCGGGCCTGATCGTGATCACGAGCGATGAGGCCCCCTCGAGCGGAGAATTTGCCGACTCCAGCTCCTGCTGCGGGCAGCCGTCCTATCCGAACCTGTCCTCAGTCGAAGGGCTGGGGAAGGGCGGCGGGGCGGTCGGCGCGCTCCTGCTCTCGCCCTACGTGCCGTCAGGCAAGACAAGCGCGGACGCGTACAACCACTACTCGCTGCTGCGGACAATCGAGGAAGTCTTCAAGCTGGGGCGCCTCGGCTACGCCGGCCTGAGTGGCGTGAAGCCGCTGGCGCCGGCTCTGTTCCTCGACAGAGCCAAGGGTTGAGCCGGGCGTTCGCGCTCAGCTCCGTCACCTCGCCTCTAGATGCCGGCGAGCTCCGGGTAGGTGACGGCGCGACGGTCGTGGGAGCGCTCGAGAACACGCTCGAGGGCGATCATGTGTCGTGGCCGGTTCAGATCGGCGGGATGCAGGTCCAGGCGCAGCGCTGTGACGGGCAGCATCGCGCCGACCCGCAGCAGTGACGGTGAGAGAACGCGGTTCAGTGGCCCGGCGGCGGTCATGCTCCAGGCGGGCGCCAGCGGATCGCGCCGGTGTATGCCGCCCTGCTGGGGTGGGCGATGGACGCGCAGCAGGCCCGCCCACCACCGAAAGCGCTCCGCGAGCGTACGGTGCAGGGCGGTGGTGTAGGCATAGGAGGGGGCCACGAAACCGTCGGGCTCGATTCCGGCCAGCTTCAGGACACGCCAGCCGGCATTGACCGCGCGACGCGTCTCGGCGCCGTCGAGGCCGCTGAACTCGCCGCGGCCGTAGGGGCGGGCGATCAGTTCGCGCCGCCCGCCGCGCCGACAGCCGGTGTGCTGGAAGCCGTGCTGGGCGATCGAGTCCCCGCTTGCGCGTCGTTCGCTCAGCCACTCGACCATTGCGGGTGCACGCTCGCCGACCGGATGCAGGTCGCGGGCCGGGACCACGAGCAGCGTGACCCGGTCGATGCCATGGTCGTCGAGCCAGTCGCGGATCATCGCGCAGCGCTCGAAGGCGGCAGGCTCGATGCCGTGCAGGGCGACGGCGATGGTGCGTGTGCTCTCCCTCGGACTGGACATCTCCCTCGCGACGAGATTTCCCGGTGTGGCGGGCATCTCCTGTGACCAGTTCGTGAACGCGCGGCGCTCAGGCCGCCGCGGCGCGCTCCCTGCCCGCCGCGTCGCCGCGGCCCGCGAGGGCAAGGTCGTAGCCGGCGGCGAGCAGCTCGAGGGTCCGCTCCCAGGTCCTCATCCGCGCCTTGCGCACCGCTGCATCGGCGAGCTCGCCGCGACGCCGGGGGGAGGCGGCCAGTTCGAGCAGGGCGCTCGCGAGGACCTCTGCGCGAGCCGGTCGCAGCAGGCCGGTGACGCCGTCCTCGATCAGCGAGATCGGGCCGCCCTCGGCGACGGCGATGACTGGCAGGCCGCTGGCCTGCGCCTCGAGGATGACCTGGCCGAAGGTGTCCGTCGCGCTCGGGAACAGGAAGATGTCCGCATCGGCGTAGGCGCGGGCCAGCTCGGGTCCATCGAGCCAGCCAAGGAACGTTGCATGCTCGCCGAGGCGCTCGGCGAGACGCTCCTGCTCAGGTCCACCGCCTGCCAGAACGAGCTGCAGCCTTGCGTCCTGCTGGCGGGCCCGCAGGAATGTGTCAGCGAGCAGCTCGACGCCCTTCTCTCGGGTGATGCGTCCCGAATAGAGGACCCTGATGCGTTCCCGGCCGAGGGGGGCGCTGCTGCGCAGGTCCGGGTCGAAGCGGTCGGTGTCCACCCCGCGGTCCCAGCGCAGCACGCGATGGCTGGGGATGCCGATCGCCGCCAGGGCCTCGTCAGAGGCCGAGCTGGGAGACAGGACGATGTCACAGCTGCCATAGAAGACACCTACGACGCCCGCCATTGCCTGCGCCAGCTTCAGCTCACCCGAGCGCAGGCTTGCATAGGCGGTCAGCTCGGTGTGGTAGCTGCCGAGCAGCGGCAGGCCGAGTGCGCGGGCTATCAGCGCGCCCGCCACCCCGGTGGGACCCGGGGAGCAGACATGGATGGCGTCGTAGCTCCCGTCTATCAGGGTCTGCATGGCTCCCGACAGGCTCGGCACGCCGATCCGCATGCCGGGGTAAAAGGGAACGTCGACCTCAGCCACAGCGGCCAGTCGGCGATCGACCTGCGGGTCCGTGCCGACGATCTCGACCTCATAGCCGGGCACACCGCGCTGGCGGATCTCCTCGATCGTCCGGGTGACGCCGTGTGTGCAGTTGATGCCGTCGGCGAGAATCGCCACGCGCGGGGTCTCCTCAAACGCCCGGCCTCCCGGACCCGGGCCCAGGGCCACGCTTGCACCGCCCGGGACGGCTCGTAGCTTGGACTGCTCATTGGCCAGGAAGGCCGTCGCCGGAGCGTAGGGTACCGCCGCTATGCAGGCGTCGAAAATGGCGCCCGCCGCCGCCTCGACGGGTGCGTGCCCCTCGATCGCCAAAAGCGCCGTGGCCACGGCTCCGCGCAGCTTGTGCTCGTGCACCCGAGCGGCACGCCGATGCAGCTCGGCGTGGCTGAAGTCGTCCTGCTGCATGTGCTCGATCAGCCGGCGTCCGCCGCGCTCCTGGAAGCCGAGCGCCGCAAGCCAGGCGGCGAGCAGGCTCCTCGCATCCTCGGGGTCAAGTTCGCCGCCGTCCTCGCCCACGCGAACATCCCCCTCGCTGAGTACGCGGGCGGCCATCTGCAGCACCCGGCGCGGGTCGGGCGCGGCGCATTCGTTGTCGTGGGCGCCCAGCGTCCGGATCGCGATCGCGACGGCCGCATGGGCCCACTTGGCGGGGCTGCCCTGCTGGCCACGGGCCGTGGCGCGTCCGGCGCGCAGGTGCTCGAGAAACTCCGCAGGCGTGCCCGCAAGAGGCGTTTCGGTGTAGGTCCGCCCGATGTCCACGCCGGCATGGTCGTCGCTGCCGCCGATCCCGATTGCGTCGCGGGTGGTCACATACATGGCAGCAGGGCGGTTGAGCTCGGGCGCCCGAGCGCCGTTCCGGACCTCCCAGATGCCGAACAGCGACGCCAGACGCCGCCGGTGTCGAGGGCTCAGCGGAGCCGCAACCGTGTAATAAGGATGCGCCAGGGCGCAGACAATGTCGCGCTCGTACATGTAGGCGGCACACAGCTCGAGGTCGCCGCGGTGGGCCTGCAGCCACTCGTGGTCCTCGGCGGTGATCCCGAAGCAGAGCACGTGCACAGCCTGCGGCTCGCCGCGGAAGCTCGCCGTGAGCTCCTCCGAGATGAAGACGTCGGGACGCCCGGCGATCTCAAGGACGCCGTCGATCGAGTCGTGGTCTGTGATCGTCACGAAGTCCATGCCGCGGCGCTTGGCAAGCGCATAGACCTCCTCGGGAGGGGTGGCGCACTCGGGCAGGCCCAAAGTCCGCTGGACGCCGAGCTTGGAGATCTGCGAGGCGCTCGAGTGGCAGTGCAGGTCCGCCCTGCAGGCCGGCTGGGTCATCTTCTCTGGGTTCATGAGATACAGAATTCCCTGCAAACAAAGGCCTTCGGTGACCAAGCGGGAACCATCGTGTGAACTGTCGGTGAAGTTCCTCGTTTACTCGGCGCATACCAGCACGGATAAGCTCGGCCGCGATGATTCCGGTTTTACTCCCGCCGCTCGCCGGCGCAATCAGCTACTTCCAGGCGATCGTCCTCGGATTTCTGCAGGGCGTCACCGAGCTGTTTCCGATCTCGAGCCTCGGGCACACCGTTCTGTTTCCGACGCTGTTCGGCTGGAACGCGCTGGTCGACGCGCAATCGAAGTCGGAGTCCTTCTGGCTCGCCTTCGTTGTGATGCTGCATGTCGGCAGCGCCCTGGGGCTGCTGGTCTACTACCGGCGCGACTGGGTGGAAATCATCTCCGCCTTCTTTCGCACCCTTCCCAAGCGCCGGGTGGACGACGCCAACGAGCGTCTGGCCTGGCTGATCATCGCCGCAAGCATTCCGGCGGGAGTGATCGGCCTGGCCCTCGAGCATCCCCTGCGTACGCTGACGGCCAAGCCGGAAGTGGCCGCGGTCTTCCTCGTCGTCAACGGCTTCCTGCTGTTTGCGGCGGAGCGTTTCCGCCGCCGGGCCGAGGTGAGGGAACTGGCTGTCCGCGAAGGCGCCAAGCCGGACGGGGCCCGTCAGCTCGAGACGCTCGAGATTCGCGAGGCGCTCCTCGTCGGCGTGGCACAGTCGACGGCGCTGGTGGCCGGCATCAGCCGGGACGGCGTGACGATGGGCGCAGGCCTGGCCCGGGGGCTCGATCACAGCGATTCGGCCCGCTTCGCCTTCCTGCTGGCAACACCGATCATCCTGGCGGCGGGCATCGTCAAGCTGCCCGACATGCTCGGGCACCTCGGCGACGGCGTTCGCGGCCAGGCGCTCGTCGCCTGTGCCGTGGCAGCCGTGACGGCCGTCTTCACGGTCCGCTTCCTGGTCGGCTACTTCAAGACCCGGACCCTGGTCCCCTTCGCCGTCTACTGCATCCTCTTCGGGCTGGGAATGGTCGTCTACACAATGGGGTAGAGGGCCCCGGGGGAGAGCGGGCGCCCGCTGCCCCATCATGAGCTGAGATGGCAATTCCGAGAACCCCCCCAAAGATGTTCGAGACCCGCTCGCAGGCCTGGAAGGAGGTCGGCCTGCTGCGCCAGATCAGCCCGAAGGTCGTGAAGCGGGCCCGCCTGGAGGTGCTGGTCATGCTGCCGATCTTTGTGGCGGTCGTGCTCGTCTACGACAACCGGGCGGAACTGTTCGGCAAGTACATACGGGAATACGTCAACCGCGAAGGACATCACGTTCCCGCGCACTACTTCCTCGAACCGGCGGTCGAAACGCCCCTGACGATCCTCACGGTGATCGTGCTGGTGATACTCGGCTGGACGATCGCCCGGGACGTGGGCCGCGGCCTGGGCCCGGCGCTGTTTCGCCGGCTCGATCCGGCGACCGCGGGAACGGTCGGTTTTCTGATTCGCCTGGCGACGATCGTGCTGGCAGCGATCGTCGCGCTCCAGGTGGCCGGCATCGAAGCGAAAACGCTCGCGCTGGGTGGCGCCTTCACGGCGGTGATCTTCGGTCTGGCCGCACAGCAGACCCTCGGCAACCTGATCGCCGGGACGGTTCTGCTGAGTGCGCGGCCGTTCAGGGTGGGCGAGCGGGTGCGCCTGCAGGGCGGTCCCCTGGCAGGGCAGATCGAGGGGACGGTCAGCTCGCTGGGCCTTCTCTACACGACCTTCGCGACGGGTGAAGACTCGATCATGGTGCCCAACAGCGTCGTTCTCAACGTGGCCGTGCTCCCGCTGCGCGAGCCGGAGGCGGTCAACCTGCGGGCACGGCTGCGAGCCGGCATGACCCCCGGAGAGCTACAGGAGACGCTCGAGCGCTCGCTGCAGACGCCGCTCCGGGATTCCCCCCGGATCACCCTCGAGGAGCTCGACGGCGATGAGGTCGTCGTGCGCATCGCGGCCACCCCGCGGGTGGCAAGCCAGGGTCGTCAGCTGGCCAGCGAACTGCTGTCGGTCGTCTCGCGCGAGACGCGCTCGGCGGCCGAGACCCCGTAGCGCAGGAACAGATAGGAGCCACTGCGCTGCACGTCGAGCAGCTCGAGCGCCGCCGGCGGGTCGAGTTCGGTCCCGGCCAGGATTCGCAGCGCCTCCCCGCCCGCGGGCTCGCCGCCCGCCAACAGCGGCGCGACCGACAGGAACAGCTCATCGAGCAGACCGGCCCCCAGCAGTTCGCGGGCAAGGTGGGGCCCGCCCTCGCAGAGCAGCGTCTGGATCGAGAAGCGCTCGCCGAGCTCGATCAGGGCGGCCCGGAGGTCCAGCTGCCCGGAGGCGGCCCTGATGTAGTCAACATCGGCGCCGGCCCGGGGCAGACTGGCGGCGGAGGCGGTGAGGACCACCACGCGGGCCTCGGGCTCCTGCAGCAGCGGCGTGGCGCCGTCGAGCGCCAGGCGGCCCGAGACGATGCAGGCGAGCGGCTCCTGCGGAAGCCCGCGCCCGACGCGCATGGCGCGCACCGAAGGGTCGGCGATGAGGCGCCCGTATCGCTCCGTGCGGAGCGTTCCCGCACCGACGAGAACCCCATCAACGGGCGCGCGCAGCGCATGAAACAGTGCCCGGTCGGCCGCGCCGCTGATCGTGCCCGAACGCCCTTCGAGTGTGGCCCGCCCGTCCGCGGTGCTGACCATGTTCAGCAGCACCCTGGGCCGCGGGAGCGGCGCCGCAGGTCGTTTCCACAGGCCGAATGCCTCGACGGCCTGCTCGGCCGTGAGGCCGCCCGTGGCGGCTGTCAGACGCTCCATGGTGGACGGCTCTGCAGCCTCTGAGGCGGTGGACTGGGGCATCGGCAAAGCCTAGCCGTGGGCGGCCTGTGCCCGGCGCAACAATCCGACAACACGGGAGCGTTCTGACGTGCTACGGTCGTCGAGAATGGCCGGCGTATTGACCGGCAAAAGTAGTGCAAGCGCTCGCAGGTCGAAGCTTCAAGAAGCATCCTCCGCGTAGCAGGAGCACATACCGTGGAGGAGTACGCAATGCCTACCGGCACCGTCAAGTGGTTCAGCGACGACAAGGGGTTCGGTTTCATCACCCCTGATGATGGCGACAAGGACCTGTTCGTCCATCACACCGGTATCAACGGTGAGGGCTACCGCTCTCTGCAGGAGGGGGCGAAGGTCTCCTACGACCCTGAGCAGGGCGACAAGGGTCCCAAGGCTGTAAACGTCAGCACCATCTGAGCTCGACCGAGCGAACGCATTTCCAGGGCCCGCCTCGGCGGGCCCTTTGCGTTGGCGGGCAGATATCGTCCCCGAGGCTGACGATGGCTGGCGACGCTACTACCGTTCCGCTGCGCGAAAGCGCCGTTGCCCGCGGCGGCGGGGTGGCTCGGCGCCTGCGCATGGGCCGCTCGCGCGAGCGTTCGCCCACCGCCTCCGGGCGGCTACAGGGCGCCCTCGCGCTGGGGGCGATCGTGGGCCTGTGCCTGTTCATCGTCCTGATCGCGGCGGACCGTCCCAGCCTGCTCTCGCCGCCGAGCCACTTCAGCTACTTCCCCCGCTGGATGTCCGGGCCCCTGGGCGGGCTGTGGCCCGGCATGACGGGCAATTCGACGACCTTGCGATGGATGTTCTCGGGCGCGCTGATCTTCATGTACCTCGCCTATGTCCACGTCGTGCGCAGCAGCACTCGGGTGCCGGCCGCCTGGATCATCGGCGCCATCGTGGCCGTCCACCTCGTTCTGATCCTGGCGCCGCCACTGGCGCTGACGGACCTCTTCAACTACATCAACTACGGCCGCATGGAGGTGGTGCACAACCTCAACCCCTACACCTCCATCCCGATCCTCGAGCCGCACAACGACCCGGCCTACGCGCTGAGCAACTGGCACCAGCTGCTGAGCCCCTACGGGCCGCTGTTCACGATCCTGACGTTCGCGGTCGTGCCGCTGGGCGTCGCCGGGTCGTTCTGGGCGCTGAAGATCCTGCTGGTGGCGACGAGCCTGGGGATCCTGTGGCTGGTCTGGCGCTGCGCGCGCCTGCTCGAACGCGACCCCGTCAAAGCGGTGGCCCTGGTCGGGCTCAACCCGATCGTGCTCGTCTGGGGGCTGGGCGGCGACCACAACGACTTCCTGATGGTCTTCTTCATCATGCTGGGCTTCTACCTGCTGCTGCTGGCAAGAGCGCGACGGCGCGGACGCACGATTCCCTCGGGCCTGGTCCACCTGCTCGTCCCGGTGTCCTGGCCGCTAGTTGGAGCGGGCTTCGCGCTGATCGTGGCCGCCGGGATCAAGGCCTCGGCGGCTGTCCTGATCCCCGTGGTGCTGGCGGGCCTGCTGCGCGAGCGCCGGGGTCTCGTGCAGGTCGTGGTCGGGATGGTTCTCGGCGGCATGGTCGTTGGGGCGGTGAGCGTGGCGGCTTTCGGCATCCACATCCCCGACCTCAGCACCCAGAGCAAACTGGTCACCAGCGAGAGCATCCCGAACCTGATCGGATTGGCAACCGGGCAGGGAGGGGAGGGCGAAACACTGCACAAACTGCTCACCGGAGCACTCGCGATCTCGATCCTCTGCTGCTGCTGGTGGGCCTGGCGGGGAGCGCGGCCGGGGCGCCCGCCGGCCGATGTGGATGGAGCACCCGACCGCACGATCGCCGCCTCGGGCTGGGCCAGCGTTGCGCTGCTCGTGACGCTCAGCTGGGTGCTCCCCTGGTACATCGTCTGGGTGCTGCCGATGGCGGCCCTGTCGAGCTCCAGGCGGCTACGAACGACCGCGCTCGTGCTGGGGGCCTACCTGATCATCGCCTGGGCGCCCGCGTCGAGCCTGATCTGGAACGCGATCGGCTTCCATCCCGAAAAAACCTCGCTGGGGCGCCTTCACCACCGCTACGTCACCGAGCTTTTGAACTGATCACTCATCGCCGGCGCCCGGAGGCCGGCGCTCGCGCTTGCGCCTGGCGGCCAGGCGCTTCTCGGCCAGGCGCCGCTCCCTCGAGGCGGCCGTCGGACGCGTTGCGCGCCGGTTTCGCTTGACCTTGAGCGCCTCTGCCATGCGTTCGGCCAGCCGGCTGAGGGCGAGCTCGCGATTGCGGCTCTGCGAGCGCTCGTCCTGGGCAACGGCCACAACGCGGGCGCCGGCACGCTCGAGCAGGCGCCGGCGCTGGCTCTCGGTGAGTGTCGGGGAGGACTCGACATCGAAGACGGCTTCCACGCGCGAGGCCGTCACGTTGGCATGCTGGCCGCCGGGCCCCGAGGAGCGGCTGGTGCGCAGCGTCACCTCGCCCAGCGGGATCGCAAGCCGCGCGTTGACCCGCAGCAGACGGCCGAGAGGATCGGACTCGCTCACCTGGGCGGAGGGCCGGCGCTCAGCCGTCTTGCTCGGAGGAGAGGCCGTGGAGTGCTCGGACGCGAGCCTCTTCGCCCTCGGGCAGGCGACCGTCACGTCCGACATAGCCGCCCTTGCCCCCGGCGCAGAGGTAGACGGCGTCGCCCTCGCCGACGTTGCGCAGCCCGCGGACGGTGGCCGCGTCGACCCGGGCCAGGCCCCCCGCCTGCAGGCGATGGACACTGCCGTCGCCGAAACGCAGCTCAATCGTGCCCTGGTGGACGAAGTAGAGCTCCTCCTGCTCGTCGTGGAAGTGAGAGCCCGCGTCGGTTCCGGGGGGCAGGACGATGGCGTTGACGCCGAAAGCGCTCACGCCGAGGCCCTTGCGAACCTTGCGGAAACCCGGTCCGTCGCCGAGGTCGGTGAGGTTGGCGACCGCGTAGCCCTCGCCGCGCACCACCTTTGGGAACTCGCTCGAGGCCTCCATCTGCGGATCTCCTTGCTAGTGGTTGGCGACCGTCCCGCCCTCGGGCGAGAGCGGGCGCTGCTCGTCGGCCCAGCGCAGCAGGCCGCCGCTCAGTGAGTATGCCTGGTAGCCGGCCGCCCGGAAGGCCTGCATGGCCATCGCGGAGCGACCCCCGACACGGCAGTAGAAGACGACAGGCCTGTCACGGTCCACCGTCGCGGCGGCCTCCGTCAGAGCGACCAATTCGATGTGCCGCGATCCGTCGATGTAGCCCGCCTCGCGCTCGTGCGGCTCGCGCACGTCGACCAGCTGAGGCGGGTCGTCCTCGGCCAGCCACTGCGCCAGGCGCGCCGGGTCGATCTCCCCGCTGTCCGGATCGCTCATGGCCTCAGCCTAGCGGCGCGGCGAGGGCGCGGGACAGCTCGCTCATCACTAGGATCACTGGCCGTGGAGGCCGTCTCGGACATCTACACGATTCCTCAGGAGAACCTCGACTTCTGCGCGACGATCGGTCAGATCGCACGCGAGAAGATCGCCCCCCGCTCGGCCGAGATCGACGAGCAGGCCGAGTACCCGTGGGACATCCGCAAGCTCCTCGCCGAGCAGGACATCCTCGGTCTGCCGTTCCCGGTCGAGTACGGCGGCACCGGGACGGGGACGCTGATGCTGAACATGGCCGTCGAGGAGATCGCCAAGGTCGATGCGGCCTGTGCGCTGATCCTGATGGTCCAGGAGCTGGGGACCCTGCCGATCCAGCTGTTCGGCTCGGACGAGCTCAAGCAGCGCTTTCTGCCCGGCTGCGCCACCGGTGAGCGGTCGCCGGCCTTTGCGCTCTCAGAGCCCGAGGCCGGCTCGGACCCTGCGGGGATGAAGACCAGTGCGGTGCTCGACGGCGAGGAGTGGGTCATCAACGGGACCAAGAACTGGATCACCAACCTGGGCGTGGCGGACTTCTACATCGTCTTTGCGGTCACCGACCGTGAGAACCGCCGCATGACGGCCTTCGTCGTCGAGGCCGACCGCCCCGGCTTCAGTGTCGGCAAGCTCGAGCACAAGCTCGGCATCCGTGCATCGCCCACAGGCCAGCCGATCTTCGAGGACGTCAGGGTGCCGCAGTCGAACGTCATCGGCGAGGTCGGCAGGGGGCTCTCGGTGGCGCTCGGGACGCTCGAGAAGACCCGCCTCGGTGCGGCCGCGCAGGCCGTCGGGATCGCCCAGGGGGCGACCGACTACGCCGTCGCCTATGCCAAGGAACGCCAGCAGTTCGGGAGTCCGATCATGGATTTCCAGGCCATCCAGTTCAAGCTGGCAGACATGGAAATCCAAACGGCGGCGGCGCGTGAGCTGCTCTACAAGGCCTGCGCGATGGCCGATCAGGGCCACCCGCTGCGAGCCAAGTACTCCTCGATGGCCAAGGTCTTCGCCTCGGATACCGCGATGGCCGTGACGATTGAGGCGATCCAGGTCCTGGGTGGCTACGGCTACGTCAAGGAGTACCCCGTTGAGCGCATGATGCGTGACGCCAAGATCACCCAGATCTACGAGGGCACGAACGAGATCCAGCGCCTGGTGGTGGCCCGCACGCTCAAATGAGCGCGCGGCGTGGCATGTTGGTCCCGGCTTGGCATCATGCGTGTGTGAGTTTGGTCAACGGCAGTCAGGCGGGATGAGGATGCGGCGGCGGTTCGAGGGTGGCCACCAGTCACGCAGCGTGGGGACAGCCGCCCTGCTGGCGGCCTCCCTTGGGCTGATCGTGCTCGTGGTCGGGCAGGGCTTCAGCTCGATCGGTGTCGTCAGAGCGCTCGAGGACATCGCGCTGGGGGTGATCGTGGCCGCCGCACTGATGGGTGGAGTGGCATTCGTAGCGGTGCGCCTCGCCGGGTGGCGTGAACCCGAGTCCGAGGACGAGTTCGACGAGATCGTCCGCAACGCCGAGCGCCTGGCCCGCGAAGGCCTCGCCGTAGACCCCCAGGAAGCGGAGTTCATGGACCTGGACCCGCTCGACGACGAGGACTTCGAGGAGCTGGTCCGCGACGCCTTGGACGACCTTCCCGACCTGCTGCGCAACGCCCTGGCCCACGTGGCGGTGGTCATCTCAGATGGTGGCCGGCGGGCGGGGGCATACGGCCTCTACCAGGGCGACGGTGCGACACGCGACAACACCCACGACCGGATCGTCATCTTCCGCGACACCCTGCGCCGCGACTTCGGGCACAACGGCGAGCTGCTTCGTGACCAGGTCACGCGGACGGTCCGTCACGAGCTCGCCCATCACGTCGGGTTCGATGAGCTCGGCGTGAGCCGCCTCGACCTCTAGGTCCCCGGGGCCGAAACGACTCTCCACATGAAGGACGTACTTGACTTCATCGTCATCGGAGCCCAGAAGTCTGCGACGACGACACTCTTCGAGCACCTCAGGCGACACCCCGAACTGGCGCTGCCCGTTGCCAAGGAGGCGCCGTTCTTCAGCCACGAGGAGAACTACCGGCGCGGCTGGCGCGCCTACATGGACGAGCTCACCCGTGGAGGCGGCATCAGCGACCCCGCCAAGGTGTGGGGGACGGTGACGCCGCAGTACATGATGGGAGGGACGCTGGGATCGCTGCCCGGCACAGAGGCGGACCCGCACGACGAGCGGACGGTGCCACGCCGGATGCACGCGCAGCTCCCCGACGTGCGGCTCGTCGCGATCCTCCGTGATCCCGTCCAGCGCGCCATCTCCCACCACAGCATGGTGCGGCGGCGCGGAGGGGAGCTGCGCGACTTCGACGACGCCGTGGAGCAGCTGCTCCGGCCCGAGGAGCTGCGGGCCTCGCGGGCCGCCCCGACAGAGACCAACGGCTACATCACGTGGGGCGAGTACAGCCGCATCCTGGGTGGCTACCTCGACGTGTTCCCCCGCGAGCGCCTGCTGATCCTGTTCACCGATGAGCTCGAGCGGGCGCCGCTCGAGCTGCTCTCAAAGCTCTTCGGGTTCATCGATGTGAGCAAGGACTTCGTTCCCGAGAACCCCACCGAGCGATACTTCCGGGCGCGTCAGGAAGCCGCCTTCGACTGGCACAGGCCGGTGACATGGATGAGCCCGTCCTCGCCGCTCAGCCCGCAGGGGCTGCAGCGCGGGGTCCGAGCGCTTCCCGGGACTCACGCCCTCTGGCGGGCGCTTCCCTTTCAGACGCGCCGGCGGCTGTGGCAGCGCTACTGGAGGACCGCCGCGCGGGCGCGCGCGGCGAACCGCCGGCGAGCGGTGCCCGACAGGGCGGCTGAGCTGGCGCCGCGGCCCGAGACGATCGAGCGCCTGCGGGAGCATTTCGCGCAGGACATCCCGCGCCTGACGGCGATGCTGGACGGCGCGGCGCCCCCCTGGGCGACACCGGGGCCTCCGCCTCCCAGGGCGCGCGAGGCCGTATGAGCCGGACGTTGGGCTCGCCCAGCGCGAGCTCGAGCCTCCGCGGCGGGCCATCCACGGCGCAGCCGCCCCGCTAGCATCTGCTCCGCGCCCCGCAGCGCGGCCGCTTCCACCGACCAAGGAGAGAGATCCTCAGATGCCCGAAGCAGTGATCGTCGATGCCGTTCGCACCCCCATCGGAAGGGCTGTCAAGGGCTCACTGAAATCGGTCCGCGCCGACGATTTGGCCGCAGTGCCGCTGAAAGCCCTGCTCGAGCGCAACCCCTCGCTGGAGAGCGGCGGCTCGATCGTCGACGTGATGATGGGCTGCGGCTTCGCCGAGGGCGAGTCGGGCTACAACATCGGGCGCAACGCCACGCTGCTGGCGGGGATCGACCATCACGTCCCTGGTACGACCGTCAACCGGTTCTGTGCATCCTCGCTGCAGACGACCAGAATGGCCTTCCACGCGATCAAGGCCGGCGAGGGCGACACCTACGTGGCCGCGGGCGTCGAGGCCGTCTCGCGGGCGGGCAAAGGCGCCGACTTCGAGTTCCACCCCCAGCTGGACGGCTCGGAGAACTCCCTCTACAACGTCTACATCCCGATGGGGATGACCGCCGAGAACGTCGCCGAGCGCTGCAACGTCAGTCGCGAGGCGCAGGATGAGTGGGCCGCCCTGTCCCAGCAGCGCGCCGTCGCGGCCCAGGAGTCCGGGCACTTCGACAAAGAGATCGTCGCGGTCACCGCGCCGGCACACAAGGACCGCGACCGTGAGGGCAACGAGATCGACGTGCCCGAGCAGCTCGTCACCAAGGACGACGGTCCGCGCGCGGGGACGACGGTCGAGAAGCTCGCGGCGCTGAAGCCCGTCTTCAAGGAGGGCGGTTCGGTCACCGCCGGCAACGCCTGTCCGCTCAACGACGGCGCGGCGGCGCTTCTGATCACGACACCCGAGCGAGCCGAGCAGCTCGGCCTGAAACCGAAAGTCCGGATCATCGCCTCGACGGTCGCAGCGATCCGACCGGAGATCATGGGCCTCGGCCCGATCCCGGCGATCGAGCAGCTGCTGAAGAACACGGGCATGAAGATGAGCGATATCGATGTCGTCGAGATCAACGAGGCGTTCGCCGCCCAGATCGTCCCCTGCAAGGAAGACCTGGGGATCGACGATGAGAAGCTCAACCCGTTCGGCGGCGCGATCGCCCTCGGGCATCCCTTTGGCATGACGGGCGCACGCATCATGACCACCTTGATCAACGGTCTCGAGACGCTCGATGGCACCTACGGCATCGAGTCGATGTGCGTCGCCGGAGGGATGGGGATGGCGATGCTGGTGGAGCGGCTGTCTTGAGATGCGCCGCCCGCGATAGACGGAGATGACAGGCGGGCAGCGCCCGAGCCACTCGGGAGCACCGGAATCGGCGCCGGCGGGGGTCGTCTACTCCGCCGTCGGCGACTTCTATGTCGCTGAGGCCGTGCGCTCCGCCGCATCCTCGCTGCGCCACAACCACATTCCTCACGTGCTGTTCGCCGATCGCGAGCCGGCGGCGGCGCTTGACGGCCTGACGGTTCTGCCTTTCACATCCTCCGGCAACCCATATGCCGACAAGATCGCCAACATGCGCCGTTCCCCGTTCGAGCGCACGCTCTACCTTGACAGTGACACCTACGTGGTCGACGAGATCGTCCATGTGCTCGAGCTGCTCGGGCACTATGACCTCGCCGCCGCCTTCGCGCCCGGCTATCGGGGCCTCGCCGAGCCGGGGGTCCCGAAGTCCTTCCACGAGTTCAACACGGGCGTGCTCGCGTGGCGGCGCAGCGCCAGGACCGAGGAGTTCCTGGCCGCGTGGCAGCGGACATACGAGGCGTGGCTGCTGGAGGAGCCGTTCCCCGGCGCGCGTCTGGCGAGCCGCAGCAGGCGTGCGGACCAGCCGGCGTTCCGCCATTGCGCATGGGAGCAGGGGCTGAACGTGTTCGTGCTCACCTCCGAGTACAACTTCAGGCCCGAATTCCCACAGAAGATCGTGGACCGCGTGCGGGTCATCCACGGCGAGCCCCCGGACATGGCGGCGCTCGCGCAGCGGCTCAACGAACACGAGGGAAAGCCACGTTCATGGCCGCCCCCGTTGCCCTTTTCCGAGCGGGCCATCCGGCGGCTGCGGCGGGCGGTAGGCCGGCCGCACAAGAGAGCCTCGCCGCGAGATCAGGCGTTCGAAAGCCCACAGACAGAGCTGTGAGTCAGCGCGGCGGCATTCGCAGCGCGCCGTCCAGCCGGATCGTCTCGCCGTTGAGCATCCGGTTCTCGGTGATGTGGCAGGCCAGATGTGCGTACTCGGCAGGGGTGCCCAGCCGCGGGGGATAGGGGACACCGGCTCCCAGCTTCAGCCGGGCATCCTCGGGCAGGGCCGCCAGCAGCGGCGTGTCGAACAGTCCCGGGGCGATCGTGTTGACGCGGATCCCATACTGGGCGAGGTCGCGGGCAGCAGGCAGGGTCATGCCGACCACGCCTCCCTTGGAGGCCGAGTAGGCGATCTGCCCGATCTGTCCGTCGAAGGCGGCAATCGAGGCGGTGTTGACGCAGACCCCGCGCTCGCCGTCCTCGAGCGGCTCGGCGGCGATCATGGCGGTTGCGGCATGGCGCAGCACGTTGAAGGTGCCGATCAGGTTGATCGAGATGATCGTCTCGAACGGCAGCAGGGGATGCGGCCCCTTGGATCCCGCGACCTTCTGGGCCCAGCCGGTGCCGGCGCAGCAGATCGAGATGCGAAGTCCGCGGCCGGCAGCGGAGGCATGCTCGACAGCCGCCTTGACCTGCTCCTCATCGCGCACATCGCAGCTGACGAAGTCGAGGCCCAGCTCGTCCGCGAGCGCCTCTCCCTTCTCGGCGTTGACGTCTGCGATCGTCACGATGGCGCCGCGCTCGCTGAGTGCGCGGACGGTGGCCTCACCGAGGCCCGAGGCCCCTCCTGCAACGATCGCTGCGGCACCCTCGATCTGCACGCGCGGAGCCTATCGGGGCGGGCGGGAAAGCGTCAGCGCGAACAGCGCTTCGGGGTCGGTCATCCAGCTGGCGAGCTCGAGCCCCGCGGCTGCCAGATCGCCCTCCAGGCGCGCCGGGGTGAACTTGGCGCTGATCTCGGTGCGCAGCTCCTCGCCGGCGTTGAAGTGCACGTCCAGGCCCAGGCTGCGGATGTGCGTCGTGTGCTCGCGCCGGGCGCGCAGGCGCATCTCGATCCACTCATGGTTGCGATCGAAGATGGCGACGTGCTCGAAGTCCTCGGGGTCGAAGTCGGCGTCCAGCTCGCGGTTGAGGACACGCAGGACGTTGCGGTTGAACTCCGCGGTGATCCCGGCCCGGTCGTCGTAGGCGGCCTCGAGGATGCCCGGATCCTTGACCAGGTCGGTGCCCATCAGCAGGAAATCATCGGGGCCGAGCAGGCGGGCGATCTGACGCAGGAAGCGTCGGCGGCTACCCGGTGGGAAGTTGCCGATCGTGCCGCCCAGGAAGGCGACGATGCGGGGACCCTCGGCAACAGGGATCTCGTGGAGGTGGCGCTCGAAATCGCCGATGACGCCATGGACGCGGAGCCCTGGGTACTCCTCGGTCAGGGCAACGGCGCATTCGCGGACCATCGTCTCGGTGACGTCCACCGGCACGTAGCGGGCCAGCGTTCCGGCGTCGGCCAGCGCATCAAGCAGGACGCGCGTCTTGGCTGCCGTCCCGGAGCCCAGCTCGACAAGTTCGACGGCGCCCGTCAGCGCCGCGATCTCCTGCGCCGAGGCCTCGAGGATCGTACGCTCGGCCCGCGTCGGGTAGTACTCGGGCAGCTCGCAGATCTGATCGAACAGCTCGGCTCCGCGGGCGTCATAGAAGTGCTTCGGCGGCAGCTCCTTGAACGGCCGCGTCAGCCCATCGAGGACGTCGTCGGCGAGCGAGCGCTCCTGCGCGCCGTCGAGATGCGAGTCGATGCGGATGGCCGGCTCGGCGAGCGGCTCGGGCGTGATGCTCATGTCAATCCTCTCCTCGGGCCAGGCGCAGCCCGGCGAATATCTGACGGCGCTCGGGCAGATCCCAGTTGCGGAAGCTGAGCGTGGCGACGCGTGGGTCGGTGGCCCAGGAGCCCCCCCGCAGGACGCGGTAGCGCTCGCCGAAGAAGACCTCGGAATACTCGGGATAGGGATAGGCGCGGAAGCCGGGATAGGGCACGAAGAGAGACGATGTCCACTCCCAGACCTTGCCCACTGCCGCCAGCTGCCCCGAGGTCGCCGCCCTCTCCCACTCCGCCTCACTCGGCAGGCGCGCATCGTGCGCGCGGGCGAAGGCGTCGGCCTCGAACCAGCTCACGTGGCAGGCGGGAGCGTCCGGATGCCCCGCTGCCACGTCAGGATGGTGCGTGGTGTCGTACTCCTCCTTCCAGGCCCAGCCCTCGTCGGACCACCACTCGCGCCGTTCATAGCCGCCGCCCTCGCTGAAGCGCATCCAGCTCGCGTTGGTGACCGGCCGGCGGGAGATCCGAAAGGCCGGCAACTCGACCGTGTGGCAGGGCCGCTCGTTGTCATAGGCGAAGCCATCGGCGGGGGCCCCCTGGGCGAAGGTGCCGCCCTCGATCGTGATCCACTGCTCCGGCCCGGGCACGGCCGCGAGGCGGCCTTCGCCCTCGGCGAGCAGACCGGCGATGGCCATCGTCTGGCGCATGGTCTCGCAATGCTGCAGCTCGTGGCGCAGGACCATCTCGACGATCTGCGGCTCGCCGAGTCCAGCGGCGAGCGTCTCGGCGCTACGCTGGCGAACTTCGGCGAGGTATTCGCGCGCCTGCGACGGTCGGAGGGTCTCGATCTCGCCGCGGACGGCACGGGGCGTCTCGAAGGCGTCATAGAGGGCAGCCAGTTCGCCGCGCAGAAGATCGCGACCGCCCAAACGGTGTCCGATCCAGAGGTCCTCGTAGGCCGCGATGTGGCCGAGGTCCCAGACGAGCGGGCTCATGATCGGCGAGTGCACCGCCTCGAGCTGCTCGTCGGTGATGTGCGAGATCAGGCGGAGGGTCGCCTCGCGTGCCTGCTCCATAGCCGCTAGCGCATGCTCGGCGTCGGGGGAGAGGTGGTCGGTTGGTTCCGCGCGGGATGCCATGAGCGGGCGGTGCTGGCTAACTGTAGAACGAACGCGCGCAAGATCTGGGCCGGGTGGGGGCGAAACGCATTGCGATCAGTCCGGCGGGCCCCCGGGCACCTGGTTCCAGGCACCGATGATCCTGGTGCCGTGCTCATGGCCGAGCAGGCAGATGGCGCCGGGGGACAGGCCCAGGCGCTCGCCCTGCTCGGGGCCGAGGCCCGCCCAGCGCGACCCGAGCACGCGCAGCATGTGCCCGTGGGAGAAGATTGCGACCGGCCCCGGTGCCGTCACCGCGGCGGCGATCACCCGGTCGGCCCGGGCCGCCACCGCGGCGGCCTGCTCGCCCCCCGGGCAGCCATCGCGCCACAGGTTCCAGCCCGGCTGGCGGGTCTCGATTTCGGCCCTCGTCAGCCCCTCGTAATCGCCGTAGTCCCACTCCATCAGGTCATCGTCCTTGTGGGCCTGTGCGCCGAAGCCCGCGAGCTCACAGGTTTCGCGTGCGCGCAGCAGGGGGCTGGTGAGGACCAGATCGAAGGTGTGCCGGGCCAGCGTCCCGGCGAGCTCCCGCGCGGCTCGGCGGCCTTGGTCGGTCAGCGGAATGTCACTGCGGCCCGTGTGACGGTGGGAGATCGTCCACTCGGTCTCCGCGTGGCGGGCGAGCAGCAGCTGCGGCTCGCCGCCGGATGCGCTCACTTTGGCGGACCGCCGGGAGCGGCGGCATCGTCGAGCATGACCGTCAGACGCTCGCGCCGCAGCAGGCTGGCGGGCACGTGAGTGGTGGGCTCACCGAGCATGGCGTCGACGGCGTCGGCCTTGCCGGCACCGGTGGCAAGCAGCAGACAGCCGCGAGCCGCCCGCAGCACAGAGAGGCTCAGCGTGATCCGCTCGGGAGGCGGCTTGGGAGAGTCACTGATGCCGATGCAGACGGTCTGCTCGTCGGCCTGCAACGCCGTGTTGCCCGGGAACAGCGAGGCGACATGGCCATCCGGGCCTATGCCGAGGATGACCAGGTCGAGCACGGGCACCCCCGCCGCGCCGTGCGCCCCGATCCGCTCGGCGAGCAGCGTGCCGTAGCGCTCGGCTCCCTCCACGGGCCCGAGCTCGCCCTCCATGCGGTGGACCCGGTCGAGTGCCACGGCGCCGCCGGCCAGGCCTGTCTCTCGCGCCAGGCGAAAGTTGCTCTCCTCATCCTCGGGACCCACGCAACGCTCGTCGGCGAACCAGATCTCGGTGTCACGCAGCTCACCGGGCCTCGCCAACAGCTCGAAGGTCCGGCCGGGCGTGGTGCCGCCCGAGAGCGCCAGATGCGCCACTCCGCGCTCGGCGCGGGCACGCTCGAGCGCAGCCTCGACGTGCAGGGCGGCGCGCTGGGCGACGGTCTCCGCGTCCGCGCAGGTCGTCAGCCGCGTCATCCGAGCATCGAGCGGGCCGCTTCGAGCGCGGGCACGTAGGTTGGGTCGCGCAGCAGGGCCTGGCGGATCCCCTCGCCGAGCACGCCGGTCTCCCCGCGCGAAGCCCCGGGGATGATCCACTCGCGGGGCGCCGCGCCGTTGCGTCCCAGGCGCGCCTGCAGGCCCCCCGAACCGCGGTCGAGGGAGAGGCTGAGGCCCGCGGAGGTCTCGACCGTCAGCCCGGCCAGCCCGGGCACTTGAAGCTCCGGCGCTGCCAGCAGCGTGACCGCTACCTCGCTCGCGCCGGCTGTGGCGGTCCCGTGCAGCGCGCCTCCCCGGCCTGTCAGTGGGCCTAGCTCCCAGCCCAGGCGCGAGCCCAGCCAGCCGACGAGCAGGGTCGCGGCGGCGGTCGAGGCGCCGTGGTGGCGAACGGTCACGGCGGAGAGGCCGCGCAGTTCGCCACGCATCGGGGCCGGGTCGAACATGGCGGCCACGCGCTCGCGCCAGGGCGTGGAGCGCAGCCACGCCAGGTCCACCACGTAGGCGTCACGGGTCAGCTCAAAGGCACGGTCCACCGCTTCGCGCGCGTCGGGCTCGACGACGGAATCGAGCAGCACCGCCTGGGCCAGGGGCATCAGGTCCGCCACGATCTCGTGGTGGCCGTGGGGCGACCACAGCAGCGTGGGCAGATCGGTCACGACGAGCGGGTCGGCGATCGTCAGCAGGTCGTCCATGTGGCGGTCGCCGAGATCCACCACCACGGTCTCGCGCAGGAGCGCCAGTTCACCGGGCGCCGGGTCGTCCTCGGCGGCGATCATCACACGTGCATCGAGCCGCTCGCGCTTGGGCTCGTAGGAGAGGACCACCATGCGCGAGGCGTGGTAGCGCCCGACGCCGCGAAGGCGGTTGGCGATCTCGCCGCTCCATTCGCGATCGACGAAGGCGATCATGTTGAGGACACGCGCCGGCGCGAAGTCGGTGTGTTCGTTATGGACTTCGATCAGCAGCCTGCGCAGAGCCGCTTCGATCTTGTCCGGCGTCGTCCCCTGTTCACTCCAGACGGCGTCGATCCTGCTCATCAGATGGCGCGCCAGCGATCTTCGCCGCGCAACAGCTCGTCGGCCTCGGCCGGTCCCTGCGAGCCCGCCTGATAGTTGGCCACGGGGGGGCCGGGCTGCTCGGCCCAGGCTTTGACGATCGGGTCACAGATCCGCCATTGGGCCTCGACCTCGTCGTTACGTGTGAAGAGCGTGGCGTCTCCGCGCATGGCATCGGTGATCAGCCGCTCATAGGCCTCGGGTGACTGAGAGAGGAAGGCCGTGCCGTACAGGAACTCCATGTTGACCGGCCGGATGATCATCCGGGTCCCCGGGATCTTCGCGCCGAGTCGCAGCGAGACGCCCTCGTTGGGCTGCAGGGTCAGCACGAGCTGGTTCGGCTGCACACCCAGCGAGCCGTCCTGGCTGAAGGCGAGGTGCGGGACCGGCTTGAGCGTGACGGCGATCTCGGTCACCTTGCGGGCCAGGCGCTTGCCGGTGCGCAGGTAGAAGGGAACCCCCGCCCAGCGCCAGTTGTCGACCTCGAGGCGCAGGGCGGCGTAGGTCTCGGTGTGCGACCCCTCGGGCACACCCTCCTCCTCGAGGTAACCGGCGACGTCCTCGCCGCCGGCGTGGCCCGCCGTGTACTGCGCGCGCAGCGCCATCTCGCCGATCTCGGCGACGGTCGGCTCGGGGATCGCCTGCAGGACCTTGACCTTCTCGTTGCGGACCTCTTCGGCCGTGAAGCTGACGGGGGGCTCCATGGCGACGTGGCAGAGCAGCTGGAGCATGTGGTTCTGGATCAGGTCGCGCAGGGCCCCGGCGGCGTCGTAATAGTCGGCCCGGGTGCCGATGCCGAGGTCCTCGGCGGCCGTGATCTGGACGCTGTCGATGTAGTTCCGGTTCCACAGCGGCTCGAACATGCCGTTGGCGAAGCGGAAGGCCATCATGTTCTGGACCGTCTCCTTGCCCAGGTAATGGTCGATGCGGTAGACCTGGCTCTCCTCGAAGCGCGAGAGCACCAGGCGGTTCAGCTCGCGGGCCTCCTCGAGCGTCGTCCCGAACGGCTTCTCGATGATCAGGCGCACCTCTGCGTTCTCGTGGCTCGAGAGCTGGCCGTCGCCCAGCTGGTCGACGATGACCGGGAAAAAGCTCGGCGCGGTGGAGAGGTAGAACGCCCGGTTGAGCGGCTCGCCGGCCTTCTTCTCGAATGCGTCCAGGCATTTTTTGAGGTGGGCGTAGACCTCCGGGTCGTCGAAGGTCCCTGGCACGTACATGACGTTGTCCAGGAATCCGGCGAGCACATCCTCGTCGGGAGTTCGCCGCGAGAAGCGCCTGATGGCTTCCTCGCACTCCGCGCGGTAGTCGTCGTGCTCTTTTTCTTTGCGCGAGACGCCGACCAGGTGAAAGCGCTCCGGCAGCGCCCCGTCATGGGCAAGGTTGTAAAGGGCCGGAAGCAGTTTGCGGCGGGCCAGGTCCCCGGTTGCCCCGAAGATGACCAGTGTCGTCGGCGCGACGGGCATCCGCTCCAGGCCCGTCGTCAGGGGGTTCTCCGCCTCCAGGGGCGTCTCTGGCTGCTCGGCCGCGATCGCCACCTCAGCGTCCCTTCGCCCGGCCCGCGGCTTTCGTAGTCGGGGCCTTGGCCGCGCTCTTCACGGCATGGCCTCCGAACTGGTTGCGCAGTGCCGCCAACACGCGGTCGGCGAAGTCCCCGTTGCCGCGCGAACGCAGACGCGCATAGAGCGACGCCGTGATGACCGGCGTTGGGACATCGTGGGCGGTCGCGTCCTCGATCGTCCAGCGGCCCTCGCCTGAGTCCTCGGTATAGCCCTCGAGTGCCCCGAGGTCGTTGCCGTCGGCCTCGAAGGCGCGGGCAGCCAGTTCGCACAGCCACGAACGAACCACGGAGCCCTGCCCCCAGAGATGGGCGATCTTGGCGTTGTCGAGCTCATACTCGCACTTGTCGAACAGGTCGAAGCCCTCCGCATAGGCCTGCATCAGCCCGTACTCGACGCCGTTGTGGACCATCTTCACGTAATGCCCGGCCCCCGAGGGCCCGAATCTCATCCAGCCGCGGGGGCCGATCGAGGCGATGCTCTGCTCGTTGGTCTCGGGCGCAAGGACGTCGAGGATCGGCGCGAGCCGTTTGACCGCTTTGGGTGGGCCGCCAACCATCATGCAGTAGCCGACTTCCAGGCCCCAGACGCCGCCGGAGGTGCCGACATCGACGTATTCGATGCCCGCCGATTTCAGTTCGCCGGCGCGGCGCTTGTCGTCGGTCCACTTCGAGTTGCCGCCGTCGATGATCATGTCGCCCCGGTCGAGCAGCTTGGCAAGCTTGTCGACGGTCTCCTGAGTGGGCGCCCCGGCCGGGACCATGATCCAGACCATCCGCGGTGCCTCGAGCTGCTTTACGAGGTCCTTCAGCGAGGCCGCGCCGGACGCCCCGTTGCGGACCGCCTGCTTGACGGCCTTCTCGTCGAAGTCGAAAGCCACCACCTCGTGCTCGGAGTCCCGCCGGATGCGGTGCACCATGTTGCCGCCCATCTTGCCCAGCCCGACGAAACCGATCTGACTCATGTCTGCTCCCTGATGCTCGCTGTCAGGGCGCGGATCGCGCCCACCGGGTCTTGCACGTCCAGACGCAGACGCTCGGCGGGCAGGCCCAGCTCGCGCAGCGTGTCGAAGTCGCCGATCGCCTGCGCGTTCTTGAGCGTCCTGAAGCTGAAGGGGCGACCGGGGATCTCGGCATCCTCGGGCCCGTCATGGAGCAGCTGCAGGAAGTGGCCGGTCTTCGGGCCGCCCTTGTGGAACTGGCCCGTCGAGTGCAGGAAACGCGGTCCGTAGCCGAAGGTCGTCGTCATCGAGCCGGCCGCCCTGATCGCTGATCGCAGCGCGCCCAGGGCCTCATCGAACTCCGGGGTGGGCCGGGTGTAGGCCATGATCGCCACATAGCCGGGCGGGGCGCCGCCGAGCAGGACACGCAGGGCGCCGCTGTCGCCGTCGGGACGCTCGGGCAGCTCGTGCTGCTGTTCATATCCGGCCAGGACCTTGTTCGTGGCGTCCTTGGCCTGTTGGACGTTGGGCTGGTCGAAAGGATTGATCTGAAGTCCCCAGCCGACAACGGCGGTGGCAAGCTCGGCCAGCATGAAGATCCGCCCCAGGTCCTTGGGGCCGGTGCTCGGAATGGTGATCACGGGATGCCCGGCGGCGGCGAGAGCATCCACGCGCGCGTCCATCTGCGGATCGGTCTGAGCGACGTCGGGCAGGTAGGCAAAGACCCGGTCCGGGCCATATTCCGACGGATCTCCCAGTGGCTCCTCGGCGACCGGCAGGACGCCCGTGCCGTGCTTGCCGGTGGACTCGGCGACGAGCTGCTCGAGCCACAGCCCGAGCCCCGGCAGGGAGTCGGCGATGACGAACGTGAGCTTGTCCCGGCCTGCCCGGGCGAGGCCCGCAAGCGCCGCCCCGAGCCAGATCGCCGCCGGCAGGGAGGGGCCCGGCCCCGCCTGCGCATCCTCGAGCTCGGTCTGCCAGGCGAGAGGCGCACCCTCCAACAGGCTGCGGACATCAGCGCCCATCAGGGCGCCCGGGACGATCCCGAAGGGCGACAGGGCGCTGTAGCGCCCGCCGATGTCGGGGTCGCCGAGGAAGGTGCGGCGAAAGCCCTGCGACTCGGCCAGCTCTGCCAGGCCGGACCCGGGGTCGGTGATGGCGATGAAGTGTGAGCCGTCCCCGACAAGCTCATGGAAGTGCGCGAACAGTGAAAGCGGCTCGATCGTGCCCCCGGACTTGGAGGAGACGACGAACAGGGTGTGCTGCAGATCGACGGCGCCCTGGACGGCCAGGATGTCCTCTGCGTCGGTGGAGTCGAGCACATGCAGGACGGGGTGCCCGGCCTGCTCGCCGAAGGAGCGGCGCAGCACCTCGGGCGCCAGAGATGAGCCGCCCATGCCGAGCAGGACGATGTCGGTGAAGCCGGCCTCGCGGACCTCCCCGGCAAAGGCCTCGATCTCGCCGAGCTGCGCCAGCACCCGCTCGGCGATCGTCAGCCAGCCGAGCCGGTTGGCCAGCTCAGGGGTGCCGGCGGGGCCCCAGAGGGTTGCGTCCCCGGACCGGACGCGCTCGGCCACCTGCTGATCGGCGGCCGCCTCGACGCGCTCCCGCACCGCGTCCCGTAGCTCGGGGGGGATGCGGGCGCTGAGGCTGTGGCCGTTGCTCACGCCACGATCCTAGTGGCAGCGGCGAACGAGTATCGGATTGGCGCGGGGGGGCCCGGGGCGGGGCGGAGCGTCGGGTACGATGCGCCCGGCATGGACCGCGATCAGGCCGACCGGCAGATCCCCGACCGCAACCTGGCACTAGAGCTCGTGCGGGTCACCGAGGCGGCCGCGCTGGCGGCCGCGCCGCTGGTCGGCCGCGGCGACAAGGAGGCCGCCGATCAGGCGGCGGTGGACGGCATGCGCTACATGCTGCAGTCCGTCCCAATGGACGGGCTGGTGGTGATCGGCGAGGGGGAGAAGGATGAGGCGCCGATGCTCTACAACGGCGAGCAGATCGGGGACGGCTCCCCGCCCCAGGTCGATATCGCGGTCGACCCGCTGGAGGGCACGACGCTGGCGGCGCACGGAATGCCGAGCGCGCTGGCGGTCATCGCCCTGTCGGCCCGGGGGACCATGTTCGACCCGGGCCCCTGCGTCTACATGGAGAAGATGGCCGGCGCGCCCGACATCGCCGATCTGCTCGACCTCGACCGGCCGCTGGGGGAGACCGTCGCGCTGATCGCCGAGCGGCGGTCCTGTCCGGTCGGCGACGTGATCGTGGTGGTGCTGGACCGTCCGCGCCACGAGCAGGGCATAGCGGCCATCCGCGAGGCCGGTGCCCGGGTGCGCCTGATCGCGCACGGCGACGTTTCCGCGGCCCTGCTGGCCGTCACGGAGCGATCACCGGTGGACCTTCTCTGGGGGATCGGCGGAACGCCTGAGGGTGTCATCTCGGCGGCGGCCGTCAAGTGTCTGGGCGGTCAGCTGCTCGGGCGCCTGTGGCCGCGCGATGACGGCGAGCGCACAGCGGCCCTCGAGGCCGGGTATGACCTCGACCGGGTCCTTGACCGCGACGAGCTCGTCTCGGGCGAGGACGTGTTCTTCTCGGCCACGGGGATCACCGACGGGGATGTTCTGCAAGGGGTCCGCTATCCGAGCGCCGGCGGGGCGACGACTGAATCGCTGGTCACGCGTGCGCGCACCGGAACGATCCGGCGCATCACCGCGACCCACGACCGCGCCAAGCTCAGGGCCGTGGGCGGCTACCGCTTCTGAGAGGGTCCGGGCGGCAGGCGGGGTCAGCGCTGGCGGCGCTTGGACTGGTGCTCGATGACCTTGCCGAAGGCCTCCTCGAGCTGGCTGGTCATCCGCAGCTTGAACATCGCCAGCAGCGCCTCGGAGGCCAGGGGCCGCAGGGAGTCGACAGCCTCGATCAACTCGTCCCAGCGCTCCTCGGGCTGACCCTCGCGCTCGAACGGCTCCCATAGCTCCTTGATGAACAGGCGTGTGAAGGAACGTGCCACCGAATCGCAGTCTCGCCCGACGCGCTCGATCAGCTCGAGGGTCGTCCTGAGCGGCACGCCCAGAGCCATGACCTGCTCGGCGGCTGCCAGCAGAGCGGGGCTCGTGACTTCGAAGCGATCCTCGCCGAGCGGCAGCAGCACACGCAGACGCCTGACGCGGTCCAGATCCTTCGGCTCGGCGACCCCGAAGCGCTCGCGCAGTTCCTCACCCGTCACGATCTCCGGTGCCTCGGGGTCGAATGGCGCCGTGACGGCCGCGCGCAGTCCGACGAGCTTGGCCGCCAGGCCGTCCGACCCGCTCAGCAGCCGCTCGATGGCCGCCAGGTTGAAGCCGTCAGCCTGCAGGTCCTGGATCAGGCGCAACCGCTCCACGTGGGCCTCGTCGTAGTAGCCGACCCGGGCTCGCACTTCGGGTGGTGTCAGCAGCCCCCGCGAGTGGTGGTTGCGGATGTTGCGAACGGACATGCCGACCTCGCCGGCGAGCTGCTCGATTGTCATGGCGCCCGCCGGGCGGGAGGGGGAGGAGACCTCGGGGATGCTTGTCCTTGCAGATGCCATTCTTCATTTGAGGTTACCATGTTTGATGTGACCTCATTTCAGGTAACATGGTCCGAGGATATGGCAGATCGAGCTCCCAGCAACCGGCACTATGGCTGAACGAGGCGCAATCCCCCACGTGCCGACGGCGGGCCGCAGAGCGCTGGGGCTGATCCGCTCCTTCACCTCGCCGCTGCTTCCCGACGACTACCTCGAGCTGGTCAACCCGCTCTGGTCCACACGCGAGCTGCGTGGCCGGATCGAACGGATCGAGCGCGAGTCGGCTGAGGCCGTGACGGTCCTGATCAAGCCTGGCTGGGCCTGGTCGGGGCACGAGCCGGGCCAGTATCTGCGACTCGGCATCGAGGTGGACGGGATCCACCACTGGCGGGCATATTCGCTGACATCGAGTCCGCAGCGAGCCGACGGTTGCATCGCCATCACCCCCAAGCTCGTCGAGGGCGGCAAGGTCTCGCCGTTCCTGTTCGGTCGCGTCAAGCCCGGGGCGATCGTCCGCCTGGGCGGCGTCGAAGGAACCTTCGTGCTGCCCCAGCCCCTGCCGCGGCGGCTCTTGTTCATCAGCGCCGGCAGCGGCGTCACGCCGATCATGAGCATGCTCCGCAGCCTCGACGGGCGAGACGGCCTGAGCGATGTCGTGCATCTGCACTGCGCGCGTCACGCCGACACGGTCATCTTCGCCCGTGAGCTCGAGGAGCTCGCCCTGCGCCATCCGGGCTACAGGTTGCAGACCTGGCTCAGCGGCGAGCGGGGGCGGCTCAACCCGGAGCTGCTCATCGAGGCCTGCCCGGATTGGGCCGAACGCGAGACCTTCTTGTGCGGGCCCAGCGGGCTGCTCGAATCGATGAGCGAGCACTGGACGAGCCGGGGCCGCCCGGAGAGGCTCCATGTGGAGCACTTCCAGCCGCCCGAGCGCGTCGGCGAGGGCGAGCGCGGCTGCGGCGGGCGGATCTCCTTCGTGCGCAGCAAGGTGCAGGCTGAGAGTGACGGCGAGGAGCCGATCCTCAAGGCCGGCGAGCGGGCGGGCGCAGAGCTCCCGTTCGGCTGCCGCATGGGCATCTGCCACAGCTGCGTCGGGCGTCTGCGCAGCGGCCAGGTACGCGACCTGCGTACGGGCCGCGTCCACGGACAGCCCGGCGAACTTCTGCGCACCTGCGTAAACGCGCCCGAGGGCGCGGTCGAGATCGACCTCTGAATCCATCGAGCAAAGGAACCTGATGTCAACGATCCAAGCCGAGGCCCCTCACGCCGACCCCATCACCGCCGGGGTCGAGAACCCGCTGGCGCGGCTGAGCGCCGAGCAACTCGAGCAGATCGGCCGGGAGTTCGACGCGATCCACGAGGAGGTCTACGCCGATCTGGGAGATCGCGACGCGCGCTACATACGAGGCACCATTCGCCTGCACCGCGAGCTCGTGCTCCTCGCTCGCCTGATGCTGATGGGCTCGCGCCGCAAGCCGCTCTGGCTGGCCGGGACGGCGGCGCTCTCGCTGGCCAAGATCCTCGAGAACATGGAGATCGGCCACAACGTCATGCACGGCCAGTGGGACTGGATGAACGATCCCGACATCAACTCGCGCAACTGGGACTGGGACACAGCCTCACCGGCGGACGCCTGGCGGCACTCGCACAACTACGAGCACCACACGTTCACCAACATCCGCGGCAAGGACCGCGACCTCGGCTACGAGATCATGCGCATCGACCCGCACCAGAAGTGGCACCCGGTCTACCTGCTGCAGCCGTTCTACAACCTCCTCCTGATGGGCTTCTTCGAGTGGGGCGTGGCGTTGCATGACCTCAACGGCGATGCGATCCGCAAGGGTGAGAAGCCGCGCGAGCAGGTGCTCGAGGAGCTGAAGGCGATCGGCGTCAAGGCTCGGCGCCAGTTCGTCAAGGACTACGTGGCCTTCCCGGCACTGTCCGGGCCCCGGTCGTTCAAGTCGACCCTGGCGGCCAATTTCACCGCCAACATCGTGCGCAACGTGTGGGCCTACTCGATCATCTTCTGCGGGCACTTCCCAGATCAGACCTTCACCTTCAGCGAGGAGGAAGTGGCGGAGGAGACGCGGGGCGGCTTCTACGTGCGCCAACTCCTCGGGGCTGCCAACATCGACGGCGGGCCTCTGTTCCACCTGCTGGCCGGGAACCTCAGCTTCCAGGTCGAGCACCATCTGTTCCCCGACATGCCGTCCAGTCGCTATGCCGAGATCGCTCCCCGGGTCCGTGACATCTGCCACCGCTACGGCCTGCCGTACAACACCGGGCCGCTGCACCGCCAGCTCGGCACGGTCCACCGCACGATTCTGCGCCTGGCCTTGCCCGGCGGGCGTGCGCGGCCAAAGCCCGGTCCCTACCGGCCGCAGCCGGTCTGACGTCGCTAGGCGGGCTCGCCAGGTTCGCTGGCACCGAAGCGGCCGACCCGCGACTCTGCGAGGTCGAGCCGCGCCAGCGAACGCAGGAACCCGTAGGTGACGATCACATGGATCCGCGACTGGGTGGCGTTGTAGAGGCGGAGGCTGACGCCTGAGATGGAGGGGTAGAAGTTGACCACCGAGACCTCCACGTGCAGACGCACGCGGGACGTGCTCCCGGGCACCGGGGGAGACTCACGGGAGACCTCGATCTGCAGATAGCCGTCGCCTTCGCGTCCCCTGCGTGCGACAAGCAGGCCGCGGGCGATACGCCAGCGCACCAGACCCCGCGTGGAGTCCATCTCATATTCGGGTGCATGGAAGGTCAACAGGCGAAAGGGCTTCATGACCAGTACGACAACGCGCTCCTCGCCGGTGTACTGGACGCGGATCAGGCCGAGCGTGACGCGGGTGAGGAAGCGCCAATATGTCCGCGCCAGGCGCTCGAGATGCAAAGGCGTCCAGATCTCCTCCAGCGCCTGCTCGTCGAGCAGCACGTCCGCCCACTGAACCGAGCGCACAGCTTCCGTCTCACTGTCGGTTTCGGTCGTGTCTGTCAGCTCCAGGATCTCGGCGGGCAGGCCGGGCTGAGTCCTGCGGGCGCGGAGGACCATCGAGCCGAGAAGCCCGATGATCAGCAGCGCCAGAAGGCCGAGCACGATCCAAGGCCAGCTCATTGGGTCGAAGGTCCTCGCACGGGAGCCCAGGCTATCCACGGCGCCCGCGGGGACGCACCGTCGTGTCCCCCGATGCTGCTATTCAAGGTGGATGTCCGAGCAGCGCTCACGGCCGGCTCCTCCACGCGCGCGCCCGCTGGCCGAGTTCGCCCTCGATGGCCTGCTCGACCGTGTCGGTGAGCTCTCGCGGGCCTGGGCCGTCGCTTTGATCACCGCGCGCCCGCCCGAGGCGATCGGCGGCGTCGCACTGGAAGAGCTGGCCCGTGAGGCGCCCGCGCTGATCTCCGCCGTCGTGAGCGCGCTGCGCTCGGACGAGGAGCTGTGGGAGCTGCTCGAGGGCGGCCCCGCGGGCGAATTGCCGGCCTCCAGGCTCGGGGCACTGGCGGGCGCGGCCGGCCCGCGGGCGGTGATCGAGGCCGTCGAGCTGCTCAGGGGCGTCGTCTGGGATGCCTCGCTGGCCCAGTTCGCCTATCTCGCTGCCGAGCCTGCTCGAGGAAGGTCTCTGGCGGATCTCGCAGACCGCCTCGCGGCCGTCTGCGCCGCGCTGGTGCCGGTGGCGCTCGGGGGGCTCGCGGCGCCGAGGCCCGTCCCCGAGGCGCCCATGCCCGCGCGGGCCCCCGCAGAGGGTCCGGGCGACGGGACGCCTCGCCCCGGGGTCGTCGCGCGTGTGGGTGCCGTGATCGTGGATGAACAGGCCGAGGGCGAGTCGCGGCCGGCGCAGGAGCCCTCGAGGGTCCCGCCCTCCGAGCCCGACACGGAGGAGCCCGCCTTCGCCGCAGAGATTCAGATCCGCGACGAGCGCGGCGACGAGGGTCCGGCGGCTTGGACGAGGTCGATCGGCCGCCAACTCGAGAAATACGAGCAGGACGGGGCCTCATTCGCGGTGCTCCTGGTCGAGTTGCGTGGCGAACTCGAGGGCTCGTGGGGCCCCGTGGAGGAGCTCATGTCAGACGAGCTGGGCACAGGAACGATGACCCGTGAGCGGGCCGGCCGCTACTGGCTGCTTGCGCCCGCCACCGACCGGATGGGCGCGGCCGCCCTTGCGTCGCGCCTCGGCCGCGCCCTCGAACGGCTGGTGCACTCCCGCGGCATGGATCTCTCGCCGGCCGTCGGAACGGCCGTCTGCCCCGAGGACGGTCTGCGCGCTTCGGCCCTCGCTGCCCACGCCGACGTGGGGCTCTATGCGGCACGCTCCGAGCATCACCAGACTGATCCCGTAACGCTGGCTCGCGCGTCGGAGGAGTGAGGCTCGGCTCAGCCGGCGGCGGCGCCGCCGGCGAGCACGGTGGCCGGTGCCGGCGTGGGCGTTGCCGGCAGGCCCAGCGCCGGGGAGTTGGCGGTGTAGCCGATGACGCGCGTCTGGATTCGGACTGTTTCGGTGATGCCGAGCGCCTGTGCGGCACCGGCTGTCAGATCCCAGTCGGCGCCGATGTGGCTGTAGGGGCCGCGGTCGAGGACCGGCACCGTCAACGCACGTCCGTGGTAGGCCACCTTGACCAGCGTTCCGCAAGGGAGCGTGCGGTTGGCCACTCCGATGACACCTGGCGTCAGGGTCTGACCGCACGCGGTCTTCTTGCCGAAGAAGCCCGGGCCGAACCAGGTCGCGATACTCGCGTGAGCCGTGTGGACCGTGGGGCTCGCCGGACTCGCAGAACCGGTTTCGGGGGCGCTTGCGCCGCCGGTGTCGGCCAGCGCGCCGGTAGCTGCAAGCAGGCTGAGAAGTGCCGTCAGGGCGAGCACAACCATGGGTGTCTTGGCGTCGATACGCATATCTCTAGACGCCTACGGGGTGAGCTGACGGGCTCGCGCGGCGAACTAACGCGGCGCTACGGCCCTTGCGGACCGATTCGCCCCGGTGGATCAACGTCGATCCACATTGGGTCCCCCGTCCACCGTGTCCTGGGACGCGGCGGCTCGGCGTGCCCGGCAGTATACATATCTCGACGCGGAAGGATTTTGGCGCCCGGGCGCGACGGGTTCCCGCGTCCTCAGGTGCCCGGCAGGCGCGAGAAGACGTCTCGCAAGAGGCGCTCGCCGGTGTTGACGCCGGCTTTGGCGAGCTCGCCGAGCAGCTCGGCCGCTGAGGCGACCAACTCGATCCCGCCGGGGGGCGTGACGGGGCCGCTGGCCCGGTCACCGTCCGACTCGAAGCCCTGGCGCGGCACCTGCTCGGCGGTGCCGGCCTTGGAACGAGCCGTGGCCCGCTTGGGGCTCGTCGCTGTCTTCGAACGGGCTTTGGTGGGTTTGGCGCGTTTGGCGGGTTTGGCCGGTCGTGCCGGCGGCTTGGGCGCGACGGGCGCCATGGTCGTCTCGTGGGCGACTTCGGCTTCGCCGCCGCGCCGCGCGGCCGCCCGGCGGGCTGTTGCGCGCTGGGGCCGGGTTCGAGGCAGGTTCGAGAGTACGCTCGAGCCCTCCCCGGAGGGCTCCACCCGGCCGTTGCTCTGATTGGCGGCGCTCACTGCCCCACATCATTGCTTAAGCCAGTCCGCGGCAGCGCTGCCGCGGACGGATTTCCCGCGAGATGCTGCAAGCGCATCGGCAACCGGTCCGTTATCCCCGATGAGGCGTTAGCATGAGGACCGGTGAGCCGATGGGCTGTAACGTCGGCGGGGCTGCGGCCGTATCTCCAACGGTACTGCGGTCCAAACCATGGTCCTTGAGTCCTCAGGCCACCTTCGGGTTGTCGATCGACAGAAGAAATGGAAACACGAATGTCAGTAGTCGAGCTGCAGGAGCTGGATGAGGTCAAGGGCCTGCTGGCCAAGGGCCAGCAGGTGGGTGTTCTCTCCTACGCGGAGATCACGAAAGCGATGTCGGAGCTCGACCTGGACGAGTCCGATGTCGAGGAGCTCCACGGCTTCCTGGAGAAGTCCGAGATCGAGCTCGTCGAGGAGATAGACCCGGCCCTCTCGGCAGCCTCCCAGGTCGAGCGCGCGCCGGACAAACGGGGTCGCCGCAAAGCCAAAACGGCGCTTGACCTGAAGCCGGACATGACAACGGACTCGCTGCAGCTGTTCCTCAAGGACATCGGCAAGGTCCGCCTGCTGACAGCCCAGGAGGAGGTGGACCTAGCCAAGCGGATCGAGCGAGGTGACCTCGATGCAAAGCAGAAGATGGTCGAGTCGAACCTTCGCCTGGTCGTCTCGATCGCCAAGAACTACCGTAACCAGGGCCTGCCGTTCCTCGATCTGATCCAGGAGGGCACGCTCGGCCTTGTGCGAGCCGCAGAGAAGTTCGACTACCGCAAGGGCTTCAAGTTCTCGACCTACGCGACCTGGTGGATCCGCCAGGCAATCGCCCGGGCCCTGGCCGACAAGGCTCGGACGATCCGCATCCCCGTCCACGTCGTCGAGAAGCTCAACAAGATCGGTCGCGCGGAGCGCAAGCTCGTGACCGAGCTCGGCCGCGAGCCGACGGCCGACGAGATCGCCGAGGTCACCGGCATCGACCCGGAGGAGGTCGACTCGATCAAGCGCTCCGCCCAGGCACCCGTGTCGCTGGAGAAGCCCGTCGGCGACGAGGAGGAGTCCGAGTTCGGCCAGTTCATCGCCGACGAGCGCGCCGAGTCGCCCTACGAGCGCGCCGCCGAGATCCTCACGAAGGAGGCCCTGCGGGAGGCGCTGGAGAACCTCTCCTACCGCGAACGCCGCGTGCTGGAGCTCCGCTACGGCCTTGGTGGCGAGCACCCGCGCACCCTGGACGAGGTCGGGCGCACTTTCAACGTGACCCGCGAGCGGATCCGTCAGATCGAGAACCAGTCGCTGAAGAAGCTGCAGTCGCTCGCGGAGGCTCAAAAGCTCCGCGACGTGGCCTAGGCGGTCCGGGCGCAGGCGGATCCGACTGGACCCGCGGGGCAACACAGAGCTCTAAAGCCAGAGATGCCGACCCCGCCCGGTCGCTCGAAACCTGCCACGCCCCGGGTACGCCTGGAGGGCGAAGGATATGCCGCCCAGCTGAGGGCCCTGGGCCGATAGCGACGGTCTTGATCGGCCGCCGCCGGCGGCCGGTTCTGTCCAACGGCGCGGGCGGCATTCAAGGCTTGCGCCGAAGATGCCGAAAAGGGGGCCATGTTCGACGTCAAGGATGCGCTTCGTGAGCTGGTGGCAAAAGAAGGATCCGATCTTCACCTGAAGGTCGGCTCGTGCCCGTTGCACCGAGTCCACGGGGAGCTGACGCTCGACCACAGCTCCGCCGAGCTGATGGCGTCTGACACCGAAGGTGCCCTACGGGCACTGCTTGGCGACGAGAACAAGCTCGAAGAGTTCGACCAGGACCACGAGGTCGACTTCTCATACGAAATCGAGGGCGTGGCTCGCTACCGGATCAACGCGTTCCTGCAGCGCGGCACGATCTCGATGGTCTGCCGCGCGATCCCCCACAAGATCTCGACGATCGAAGAGCTCTCGCTGCCCGACGTGGTGCGCGAACTGGCCGAGGAGGAGCGAGGCATCGTGCTCCTGACCGGCACGACCGGCTCGGGTAAGTCCACGACGCTGGCCGCCATGATCGACCACATGAACAGGACGATGAGCAAGCACATCGTCACGATCGAGGACCCGATCGAGTTCGTGCACGAGGACAAGCGCTCGGCTATCAACCAGCGCGAGGTCGGCATGGACACAGCCTCCTTCAAGCGTGCCCTGCGCAGGGTCCTGCGTCAGGACCCCGACGTGATCCTGGTCGGCGAGATGCGCGACGAGGAGACCGTCCAGACGGCGCTCTCGGCCGCCGAGACAGGCCACCTCGTCCTTTCGACGATCCACACGGTTGATGCGACCGAGTCGATCAACCGGATGCTCGACTTCTTCCCGCCCCATCAGCACCAGCAGGCCCGCAGCATGATCGCCGGCACCGTCCGCGGCGTCATCTCCCAGCGCCTGGTGCCCGGCGCCGACGGAGGCCGTGTCGCCGTCTGCGAGATCCTGCGGATGACCGGGCGCGTCCGGGACATGATCCTGGATCCCGACCAGACGGGAAAACTCGTCGAGGTCATCACCTCCGGCGGCTACTACGGCATGCAGACCTTCGATCAGGCCCTCTACGGCCACGTCAAGGCGGGCCGGGTGACCTTCGAGGACGCGATGCGTGTCGCCTCCAGCCCGCACGACTTCAAGCTGCTGATGCAAGCCGAAGGGCGTCGAGGGACGACCATGGAGGACGTGGCATCGGCTGAGGGGAACCGCGAAGCGATCTCCTCCTCCACCTCGCCTGCGCCGCTCGGCTAGCAGGTTTCGCCGCTGCGCTCACGCGCGCGATCCGGCACGCGGCGGCTCCTCGCTGGGACCCGTCCGGGTCACTTCATTTGGTAAAGTAAAAGGCCGAATGGCCGTTGATGAGACATGTCCCGTCTGCATGACCGCGGAGATCGTCTGCAGTAAGTGGACGCTGCTGCTCGTGCGGGAGCTCTCGGAGGGTTGCTCGCGCTTCTGCGAGCTTGAACGCTCGCTCGCGGGGATCAGCCCCCGGACGCTCTCGCTGCGCCTGCGCGCGCTGGAGGAGGAGGGCATGGTTGAGCGCCACACCTTCCCCGAGGTGCCGCCGCGGGTCGAGTATGCGCTGACCGAGAAGGGCCGCGCGCTGCTGCCGATCATCGACGACATGCGTGCATACGGCGAAGACTGGCTCGGCGCGGACTGCTCTGAACGCGTCGCCGCCAAGCTCGCCGTCGCCTGAATCTCGCCTGCGCGAGACCGGGGCAACGCGCCGGCACCGGCTGCAAGAGACCCTGCGCCGGGCAGGATCGCGGGCGCCCGGCGCGAAGTCCGCAGACCATGCGCTCGCTGCAGTTGCAATCGGCCCTGAAGGACTATCTGCTGGCCGCCTCGGAGATGCTCTCGGCCGATCTGGCGGCAGGTGCCGAGATCCCATTCGAGCTCGAGCAGCACGGTGCGCGACGCGCCGGGCCCTCGCTCTACTGCTACCGGCCGCTGGTCGAGCAGTTCCTCGCAGAACGCCGCCCGGCGCTTGAAGCGCTGGGTCCCTTCGCCGAGGCGGAGCACCTGCTCGGGTCCTACGACGGGCTCGAGCGCTATCTGGCCGGCGTCGGCGCCGAGACGGCGCGGATGGGTCGGGCCGCACGCGTGCGAATGGCAATCGCCTCGCTGCTGGGCGAGGTCTTCGCCGAGCAGTCGGACTTCGAGTTGAGGTCCGAGCGCGTCGAGGCGGCCCTCAGGCGACTCGAGGGTGCGGCGCTGCCCTCCAAGAGCGATGTCACGATCGTCGCCACCCTGCACGGCGTCACCATCACCTCCGCCGAGCTGGCGCTGACAACCGGTCTGACGATCGCCCACACCGGCGCCCTCGAGGGCCTGCCGACCGGAGCGCTCGAGGGTGCCGAGGACGGAGATGAGCACCTCGTCGTCGTCCTGGCCGTCGAGCACGACGACCCCCGGACGGCGCTCGAGCAGGGCCAGGACGTGCTGCGAGACCTGCTCCGGGCCCTGCGCCTGTTCGGGGACGGGCGTGTTTGCCTCGGCGCGCTGGCCTGGGCGCGGATGGCCGGTGGACCATGGTCGGCGCTGGCGCTCGGCACCGGCGGGCGCCCCCACGGGATGCTCGTCGTCACTGCCGAGCAGGAGGATGAGCTGAGAGCCTTCTGCAACCTCGTCTCCCGGCGTGCGCCGAGCGGCAACGAGCTGGCCTGGGCTCTGCGGCGCTTCGAGCTCGGCTGCGAGCGCGCCAATGCATTGGAGGCCCTGAGCGACAACCTGCTTGCGCTGCGGGCGCTGCTGGAGCCCGAGGGTCCCGCCAGCGGCCTGCTGCCCGGCCGTCTGGCCGCGCTGTGTGCCACGCCCGAGCGCCGCCTGTCGCTGACCGAGCGGACGATCGCGGCGATCGATCTCGAGCGGGCGGCGATCGAAGGAGCGGACCGGGGCCGAGGGGAGCGGGCCGCGGCGGATCTCGCGGAGAACCTGCGAGCGCTGCTGCGCGATGTCATCTGCGGCCACCTGGCCCCCGACCTGGTCGGCCTTGCCGATGAACTGCTCCTGAGCAGTCCGGATGCCCCGGAGGGGACCGAGGCGCCTGCCACGTCAGTCGAGCAGCTGCTCGGCGATCCGCGCGAGTCCCAGGAGATCCTGGACCTCTTCATCTAGCTGCCCGACGATGATCGGGCGGGCGGGTGGCACGAGCGTTGCCGAGAGCTCATCGATCGTCTGGCTGTCGCGCCTGGCCAGGACATCGAAGTCCGACAGGTTGTGGGCAACCCTGGAGGCCAGGTGCTCCCCCAGCGCTCCCGTCAGAGCGGCTGCGAGCTGCTCAGGATCCTGCCCGTCCAGCGCATGGGTGTGGACCCGGTTGACGATCAGCTCGGCCACTCCCAGTCCGGCGCGATCCAGGCGATCGGCCAGAAAGCGTGCCTCGCGTGCCGCCTCGCGCTCCGGCGAGGTCACGATCAGGAAGGCGGTCCGGGGCGAGTGGAGCAGTTCGTCAACCCCCTTTGTGCGCTCGCGAAAGCCGTCGATGACCCCGCCCAGCGAACGGAAGAAGCGAGAAAGTTCTGAGAGCATGTCCACGCCGGTAACGCGGGCGAAGATCGAAAAGACGAGCGCCGTGCCCCGGCCGAACAGCCGTGCCGTCATGCCCCCGGGGGCGAGAAACACCTGCAGGGCGCGTCCCTCCAGGAACCCCAGCAGCCGGCCCGGGGCTTCGAGGAAGTCCAGCGCGTTGCGCGACGGCGGCGTGTCCAGGACGATCACGTCGAAGTCGTATTCCTCGTGCAGCTCGTGCAGCTTTGCGACGGCGCTCAGCTCATGCGATCCGGCGACTGCCGATGAGAGCTCCCGATAGACGGGGTTGGCGAGGATCTCCGCTCGCGCCTGCTCGTCGGGCTCGAGGCCCGCGACGATCCCGTCGAAGGTCCCCTTGACGTCGAGCTTCAGCGCCCACAGCTCGCCCTCCACGCGAAGGCCGCCGTCGCGCAGCGTCCGGTCCTCGATCCGGCGCGGCTCGCCGCCCAGTTCGGAAAGGCCCAGCGCCGTGGCCAACCGCGGCGCGGGGTCGATCGTCACGACCGCCACCTTGGCCCCGCGCATGGCCAGGCCCAGCGCCAGCGCGGCCGAGGTGGTCGTCTTGCCGACCCCTCCGGCGCCCAATGAGATCAGGATTCGCTTTCCCTCGATGCGCTCCGCCAGCCCGGGCGGCAGCTCGCTCTTGCCCGCGGCCATGGCGGAATCGTAGTTGGGATGCAGGAATCCAACCTGATCATGCGAATACCGAGCGGTAGCCGTTCCAGCAATCGAGCATCGGAGCCACCGTGGAAGGAAAGGCCAAGGTCATCGCGTTCGCCAACCAGAAGGGAGGCGTCGCGAAGACGACGACGACGCTGAACCTTGCCGCGGCATTCGCCGAGGAGGGCCACCGCGTCCTGTGCGTCGACATGGACCCGCAGGGCAATCTGACGATGTCTCAGGGCATCGACCCCGACACGCTCGAGAAATCGATGTACGACGTGCTCGTGCACAAGGTCTCGATCCGCGAGGTCGTGCGCAAGCGCGAGATCGACGTGGCCTGTGCCTCGATCGACCTGGCCGGGGCGGAGATCGCCATGTCCACGATGATCGGCCGCGAGCGCTCGCTGCAGAAGGCCTTTGAACCGATCCTCGAGGACTACGACTTCATCTGCATCGACACGCCCCCCAGCCTGGGACTGCTGACGATCAACGCGCTGACAGCCGCTGACAAGGTGATCGTCCCCGTCCAGTGCGAGTATCTGTCGATGCGCGGACTGATCCAGCTGCAGAACACACTCGCGATGATCCGGGAGAACCTGAACCCCGGTGTCGACATCGAGGGTATCCTCCCGACACTGGTCGACTCGCGGACGATCCACGCTAAGGAGGCGATCGAGATCCTCGAGGAAAACTTCGGCGACCGCGTTTTCGCGTCCCGCATTCGCAAGACCGTCCGCTTCGCGGAGGCGCCCGTGAAGGGCATGTCGGTGCTCAAGTACGAGCCCGACGGCGTGGCCGCGCAGTCCTATCGCCAACTCGCGCAGGAGGTTCTCACTCATGGCCAACGCTAAGCGCGCCAGCATGCGCGAAGGTCCGCTCGCAGCACTGTTCCGCAAGACGGAAGAGGCCGAGGAGCTTCAGGGCGAAGCTTCCGCCGCCCGCCAGGCGCAGGACGCCCCCCGGGCAGCGGCCGGCGCCCCCGAAGCGCCCCCCGCCCACCCACGCGAGACCGGTCTGCCGCACCCCGCACTCAGCGCCCCCGAGCCCGCGCCCGCGCCCGCGGTGCAGATCCCCTCACCGCAGGAGCGCCTGCGCCACGCCTTCTCCTCGGAGATCCCGGAGAACGTGATGGACCGCCCTGCCGCGCGCAAGGCACCCGTCGAGTACTTCCGCGAGGAGCCCGCACCGGCCCCCGGCGAGGCCGGTCACCCGGTCATCCGCGTGGTGGGCGTCGGCGGCGCCGGGGTCAACGCGGTCAACCGCATGGTCGAGGCCGAGGTCCACGGTGTCGAGTTCCTGGCCGTCAACACCGACCTGCAGTCGCTGCAGCAGTCCACCGCCGATCGGACCCTCCACATCGGGGCGGAACTGACCAACGGGCGTGGGTCGGGCTCGGACGCCAACGTCGGCCGTCAGGCGGCGATGGAGGACTACGACCGCATGAAGTCGCTGCTCAAGGGCTCCGACATGATCTTCATAGCGGCCGGCAGTGGCGGTGGAACCGGTACCGGGGCGGCACCGGTGGTCGCCCGCATCGCAAAGGAAGTGGGCGCTCTGACGGTCGGCATCGTGACCAAGCCGTTCGGTTTCGAGGGCACCCGCCGCAGCGAGCAGGGTGAGCGCGGCGTGGATGCGCTGGCACAGGAGGTCGACACGCTGATCGTCGTGCCCAACGAGCGCCTGCTGGCGGTCCTCGACAAGCAGACCTCGATGGTCGAGGCCTTCCGGGTCGCCGACGACGTCCTGCGACAGGGCGTCCAGGGCATCTCCGACCTCGTGACCCTCCCCGGCCTGATCAACCTGGACTTCGCAGACGTCCGCACGATCATGAGCGACGCCGGCAATGCCCTGCTCGGGATCGGCATGGGCGTCGGCGAGCACCGCGCCACCGAGGCGGCAATGCAGGCTGTGGCCTCGCCGCTGCTTGAGACCTCGATGGAGGGTGCGCGCTCGATCCTCCTCTCGATCACCGCCGGCGCCAACCTCTCCCTGTGGGAGGTCAACGAGGCCGCCAAGTCCGTCTCTGAGGCTGCTCATCCGGACGCCAACATCATCTTCGGTGCAATGGTCGACGAGACACTCGACGACCAGGTCTGGGTGACCGTCGTGGCGACAGGCTACGGCGACCAGGGCAGGCGCAAGAGTGTCAGCCGCTTCAAGGAGCCGGCTGCCGGCGAGGTCCGCGTCCAGCGCACGGCCGCTCCCGCGCAGGCGCCCCCCCGCGAGACACGGCGTGGCGGACTCGATGAGCTCGAAGTGCCCGAGTTCCTCCCCAACTTCTAGGCAACGTCAGCGTCTAGAGACGTCTTCCTCTGAGGGCGACGGGGGGTCCGGGGGACACGAAGGCGACCACGGGTGGCTTCTGCTGTGCTATCGCTCCATGATGAGCTCAGCTGAGAAGGGCGTCGTCGCGGCCGGTCACCCGTTGAGCGCGCAGGCCGGCGCGGAGGTGCTGCGCGCGGGGGGCAACGCAGTGGACGCGGCCATTGCGGCGATGCTGAGCTCGTTCGTGGCCGAGGCCCTGCTGACGGGCCTTGGGGCCGGCGGCTACATGATGGTGGCCGGTCCGGGGCTCGAGCCGACGCTGCTCGATTTCTTCGCCGCCGCTCCAACGCGGGTGGGGGATGGAAGCGAGGCCGAGCTGCTTGCACTCGAGGTCTCCTTCGGAGATGCCGCGCAGGTCTTTCACATCGGTCCGGCCTCCTGCGCCGTCTACGGCACGCCGGCGGGAATCTGCGAGGCGGCACGGCGCTGGGGCACCGTGGCGCTCGAGGAGCTGGCTGCCCCCGCCGCCCGGCTGGCTCGAGAGGGCGTTGTGATGAATCGTGCCCAGGCCTATGTCGCCGAGTTGCTGGCCGAGCTGTTGACCTCGACCCCCGAGTGCGCCGCCATCTGGGCACCGCAGGGGCGGGTCCTGCGCGAGGGGGACACGTTCGCCAACGAGGAGCTCGCGATGGCGCTCGAGCGACTGGGCGGCGAAGGGGCGGAGCCTTTCTACCGCGGCGAGGTGGCCCAGGCCGTCTGCAGGTGGCTGGGCGAGCGCGGCGGGTCGCTGCGGCCCGCCGACCTGGCCGGCTATGCGGCGATCGCGCGCGAGCCCGTCCGCCTGGGCTATCGCGACAGGGTCATCCTCACCAATCCGCCGCCGTCCGCGGGTGGCACGTTGCTGGCCTACGCACTGGGCCTGCTGGACAAACTCCCGTCGCCTCCCAGCGTCGCCGGGACCGTGGAGGCCATGCGGGCAGCCCAGTCCGAGCGGAGTGCCGAGTTCCTTGACGGTCTGGCACAGGACGGCTTTCTGGAGCATTTCATCGACAGCCGTCTCGGATCGACAACCCACATCTCGGTGATCGACGGAGCGGGCCTGGCCTGCAGCGTCACCTGCACAAACGGGGAGTGCTCCGGCGTGGTCGTGCCCGGCACCGGCATTCACCTGAACAACATGATGGGCGAGGAGGACCTCAACCCGCTGGGCTTTCACCTCCATCCTGCTCGGCGGCGGCTGCCGAGCATGATGGCCCCGACGATCGTGACACGCGAGGGCGAGGTGGAACTGGTGCTGGGCAGCGCCGGGTCGAACCGGATCCGCTCGGCGCTGCTGCAGACGGTCATCGGTGTCATCGATCATGGCCTGGGCGTACAGCAGGCTGTCGAAGCGCCCCGGGTCCACTTCGAGAACGGCATCGTGTTCGCCGAGCCCGGAGTCGCCGTCGAGGACCTGGATGACGCCACCGAGACGGTTCGCTTCGGAGCTCGCAACCTGTTTTTCGGGGGTGTTCAGGCGACTCTCAGCCGGGATGGCGAGCTGAGCGGAGCCGGCGATCCGCGCCGCGGTGGTGCAGCGGTGAGCGCATGAGGGCAGCCCTTCTCGGACTGCTCGCTGCGGCCCTGGCGGGCGCCGGATGTGGCGGTGTGACGGCGCCCGACCTGTTCATCGTCAAACGCAGCGGCGCCGGGCCGCACGCCCGGCTGACCTTGCTGATCAACGAAGAAGGCGGGGTTCGCTGCAACGGCGGACCGGGGTTGAAGCTGAGCGACCAGCAGCTCGTCAAAGCGCGCGCCATCCAGGAAGAACTCGAGGAACCCTCCTCACATCATCTGGCGCTGGCCGCCCAGCCGGGCTCGGTGCTCTCCTACAGCGTCCGCGACCAGAACGGGACGGTCACCTTCGCCGACGACTCCAAGCGCCAGCCCAAGGTGCTGCGTGCGCTTGTCCTGCTCGTCCTCGAAGCCGCTCAGCAGGTCTGCCACCTGCCCGAATAGCAGGCCCGCTCGAGTCTCAGCTGAACCTGACCTTGCCGTTTGAGAGCGCCCGCACCTGGGCCCGCTCGACCAGATCGAGGCGGTCGATGGCGGACGCCAGCAGCGTGCCGAGCAGGCGCATCCGCTCGTTCTCGCCGCGCAGCTCAAGCAGTTCCTGCTTGGCCTCGATCTCGAACTCGACCGTGGCGGCCATCGCATAGGAGTCGAGGGCGGCCAGTTCCTGGGGATCGAGCTCGCGGTCGGTCGCCTGCCTGACGAGCTCCTGGTAGAGGTTGCGCGCCGACCGGGCCGCCTCGGTGTCGGTCTCGGCCTCCGGCGTGTCGCCGAGGAACTCCACGGTGCCGGCCGGGAAAGGCAGATCGTCCTGGCGTTCGAGCAGACGGAAGGGGCGCGTGCCGCGGACGAGGATGTTCAAGCGCCCGTCCTCCATGCGCTCGAGGATCTCGACGATCTCACAGGCGCAGCCGATCTGCTTGAGCTCGTCGTCGGAGAGCCACAGGATCCCGAACTCACCCGGATCCTCGCACATGCAGCTCTCGATCATCTTGCGGTAGCGCTCCTCGAAGATGTGCAGGGGAAGGCCCTCGCCGGGAAGCGCCACGATGCCGAGCGGGAACAGCGGGAAGCCCCTGATGAGTGGCTCGGGCATGAGCTTGAGTCTAGGACGCCCCGCGTCCCGCCTATGGCCTCAAGGCGCGGCGGAGCCCTTGCGTGCGGCGATCATCAGGTTGTAGAAGATCGCCGGCGGCAGGCGCCCCTCGAGCAGCCTGCGATCGAGCTCCTGCAGGGCCAGATAGCCGCGGTATGCGAACTGGCGCCATGCCCAGGGGATCTGCTCGGGGTCGGCCGTCGCCTCGAGCGTCCGGTTGGTCCATCCGAACCAGTTGGCCAGCAGCTCCTCGCCTGAGACGCGGACGTCGCGGAATCCTGCCGAGCGCGCCGCTCCGAGCAGCTCGCCGGGCGCAAAGGCATGCACGTCCACGACTCCCTCGAGATCGGCCACGGGCTGCTCGTCTGGATCTGGCACGGCGGGCCCTGCGCCGAGCGCCCGGCGCCACAGCGGGGCAACCGATCCAGCGAAGCGCTTGGGTACGTTGGCCAGGCGGTCGCCATAACGCGAGGGCTCACCGGCGAACAGGATCTCTCCCCCCGGTGCAAGGACACGGGAGAACTCTGCGAAGGCCCGCGGCAGGTTGGGGATGTGATGGAGGACCGCATGGCCGAGCACCAGATCGAAGCTCTCATCGGGGAACGGCAGCCGCTCCGCGTCGGCGGGTTCGGTGGTGACCTCGAGGCCGAGGCGCCCGGCGTTGGCCGACAGCGTGGCGAGCATTCCGGGAGAGATGTCGCTGCAGGTCGCCTCACCGATCAGCCCGCCCGCCATCAGGTTGAGGGTGAAGTAGCCGGTCCCCGAGCCGATCTCGAGCGTCCGTGGCCAGAGCGTGGGCTCGCGGCCTAGAGCCTTGCGGACCTTGGCGGTCACCTGCGCGCGGCCGATCTCACCGAAGTCGATGCCCCACTTCGAGTCGTAGTGGCCAGCCGCCACGTCGTGGTAGCGGGTGTTGGCGTCGCGGATCTGCTCTGCGCTCAGCGGGGACGGCACGGAGCGGCACCATATACTCGCGCGCCGTGGCCCGCCCTGAGCGGCGACGCTGCGATCTCAGAACGAGTCATCTGTTGAACACAAGCCTGTACGTCCAACGCGACCAGCCCGACGGGGTTCCGCCGCTGTCGCTGACCGGCGAGCGGACGCTTCCCGACGTCCCCGAGGAGAACTACTGGTATCGCCGCCACCTGGCCGTCTACGAGTGGATCGGCGCTCGCGTGGGGGGGTTGAGCGTCATCGACATGGCCTGCGGCGAGGGATACGGCTCGGCGGTCCTGGCGCGCAGCGCCTCGCGGGTGGTCGGCGTGGATGCGAACCCCGAGGCCCACGAGCACGCCCGGCTGCGCTACGTGAGGCCCAACCTGAGCTTCGTGCGGGACCTCGTGGAAACCTATTCCGAGTCCGCTGAGGCGGTGGTCTTCCTGCAGACGATCGAGCACGTCGAGACGCCTGGGGACACGCTCGAGCATTTCCGTGGCCTCGTGGGGGAGTCGGGGACGGTCTACCTCTCCACGCCCAACGTCCTGACGCTGGCACCCAAGGGCGCGGAGCGCTCGGACAACCCCTGGCACGTCCATGAGTACCGGCGCGAGGAATTCCGCGAGCTCTGCGCCCGGCACTTCGCCCGGGTCGAGCTGTACGGGCTCTTCCACGCCCGCAAACTCCGCCTGCACCAGCTCGCCCTCAACCTGGGCTGGGACCGGATCCATCCCCTCCTGCATCTGACGCAGCCGTTCTATGACCGCTTCACGCCGGCGATTGCCGCCAGCGACTTCGTCCTGCGCCCCGACGGCTCCGCCGATCTGGACGGCGCGTTGGATTTCCTGGCGGTCTGCCGGCCGTGAGCGGCGCCGGCCGCGGCGGCGCCCTGGCGATCGTCCTGCACACCCACATGCCCTACGTCGAGGGCTTTGGCACGTGGCCGTTCGGCGAGGAGTGGCTGTGGGAGGCGATCGCCGGGAGCTATCTGCCGCTGCTGGATCTGCTCGAGGAGGGCGCCATCCTCACCCTCTCGATGACCCCGGTCCTCTGTGACCAGCTCGAGGCACCGGGGCTCATGGGCCGCCTCTCGGACTTCCTCGGCGGAATCCGCTGCGAGACCCACGAGCGCGACGCGGACGGGCTGAGACGGGCCGGCGAGGGCATCCTGGCGGAGGAGGTCGAACGGGCGGCGGGTGATTACCGCAGGGCGCTGGAGCGCCTCGAGCAGATCGGCGGTGACCTACTCGGAGCGCTGGCCGGACACGTCAACTGGACCTCCTCTGCGACCCACGCGATCCTGCCACTGCTGGCCACGGACGCGGGAGTTCGCGAACAGCTGCACAGCGGCATCGCCTCGCATCGGCGCCGATTCGGCGATGGCTGGCGCGGTGGCATGTGGCTGCCCGAGTGCGCTCACGAACCCTGGCTCGAGCCGATTCTGCACGAGGCCGGAGTGCTGGCCGCCTGCGTCGAGCTGACGGGCCGCTTTGGTCTTGGCGCGCAGGCGCACCTGCGCCCGATCCTGACCTCCTCGGGCCTGACGCTGTTCGCGGTTGACCGCCAGACGATGGCGCTCGTCTGGAGCGAAGGCGGATATCCGTCCTCGGGTCCCTACCGCGACTATCACCACCACACCGTCCACCACCACAACCCCTGGAACAACGCCGGCGGACCCTACGATCACCGGGCGGCACGGGCCTTGGCCGCCGAGCATGCCGCGGACTTCGTGCGCCGGACGATCGAGCGCCTCAAGGACAGCGGGGGCCTCGTGGTGTGCGCGCTGGACACCGAGCTCCTGGGCCATTGGTGGTATGAGGGCATCGACTGGCTGCGAGCGGTGCTCGCCGAGAGCGCTCGCCAAGGGCTCGAGCTGGTTCGCCTCGATGACGCGCGCGAACGCTTCGAGCCGGCCCGTCGAACGGAGGTGGCGCACTCGCGGGCGACGAGCTGGGGCAAGGACGGCGACCTCTCCACCTGGTCCGGTCCCGCCGTGTCCGAGCTTGCGTTCGAGGCACGTGCGGCTGAGCTGCAGGTGGCCGCGGCCGGGACCGGCGCCGGCCCCGCTGCGATCCGCCAGCTGTTGGCGCTGCAGTCGAGCGACTGGCCCTTCATGGTCTCCCGCGAGATTGCGCTGCCATACGCGCTGGAGCGCTTCGAGGCTCATCGGGTAGCCCTGCTCGACGCGCTCGCGGAGGGTCCGGCAGCCGGCGCGACGCGCCTTCGCAATCTCGCGGTGGACGGCGGAGGAAGCTCCTTCCTGGCGCCGCAGTGAAGCGTCCCGGCGCTACTCCCAGCGCATCCGCGCGGGCGCCTTGCGCATGCGGATGATGCGCGCCGGCACACCGCCGACGACGGCGTTTGCGGGGACCGTGCGCGTCAGCACGGCGCTGGTGCCGATGATGGCGTTGTCGCCAACGGTGACGCCGCGCAGGATGCAGGCTCCATAGCCGATCCAGACGTTGTGCCCCACGTCCACGTCGCGCTTGTAGATGCCCTGGTTGCGGATCGGCCGGTCCACCTCGGTCACGCCGTGGTCGAAGTCGATCAGCATGACCCGGTCGGCGATGATGCACTCGCGCCCGATGGAGACGTGCTGGAAGGCTGAGACGGTGCACTCCTGCCCGATGACCGTCTTGGCGCCGATGCTGACCTCGCCCTCGTGGACGCGGATCTTGCAGCCGTGCCCCAGCCATGCCCAGCGGCCGATCTTGAGTGTCGCCTCCGGTCCGATCTCGAGCTTGACCCCCGGGCAGATGAAGCACAGTCCGTCGGTCTGCAGGCGCCGCCCGTGGCGCAGCTTCAGCCACCCGAGGCGACACAGCAAAGCCAGGTAGCCGGGCCGGATCATGCCGTGGGCGCGCATGAAGCGCAGCAGCGCCCGCGCTCCACCCGTCCGTGGCACCGGCGGATGACGGATCTCGGGCTCCATCCCGGAGTGGGTCGTCTGCGGGTCGCTGTCCGTGAGCAGTTCCATCCCGGCCAGATCGTATGGGCAGCGGCCGATCAGGGGCCCGCCCGGCAATGCCCTGCGATGATGCCCGCTCGATGACCGAGGCCTCGCTCGCCCAGCGCCTGCTCGATGGCGACCGCCGTGCGCTGGCCCGTGCCATCACGCTGGTCGAGGACGACCGTCCCGAGGGCTGGGAGCTCGTGCGGGAGGTATACCCGCACACGGGCAAGGCGGAGGTGGTCGGTTTCACGGGACCTCCCGGCGTGGGCAAGTCGACGCTGATCGGCGCGCTGACCAAGGCCCGGCGGGCTGCCGGGCGGACTGTCGGGGTCCTGTCCGTGGACCCTTCCTCGCCGTTCACCCAGGGAGCGCTGCTGGGCGACAGGATCAGGCTGACCGAGCATTTCCTCGACCGCGGCGTGTTCATCCGTTCAATGGCCAACCGCGGGGCTCTGGGCGGACTCTCCGAGGCTGCCCTGCAGGCAGCGCTGCTGCTCGACGCCGCAGGGCGTCAGGATGTCTTCGTCGAGACAGTCGGCGTGGGGCAGGCCGAGATCGACATCATCGACCACGCTGACACGATCGTGCTCGTTCTGATGCCCGGCTCGGGCGACTCGATCCAGGCGTTGAAGGCTGGCGTGATGGAGATCCCGGACGTGATCGTCATCAACAAGTCCGACCATCCGCTGACCGACACGATGGTTCGCGAGATCAGAGGTGTCCTTTCGCTGGCCAACCTGGAGCGCAGCCCCGAGGAGGTCAAAGCGAGGTGGAAAGTCCCGATCATCCGCACCGAGGCCAACCGCGGCACGGGCATCGAGGAGCTGGTGGGCGCACTGGCAGCCCACCGCGAGCACATCGTCGCGGCCGGACAGCTGGCTGAGCGCCGGCGCCGCAACCTTCGCGCAGAGGTGCTGGCGATCGCCACCGCGCGCATGCGCCGGGCGCTCGAGGAGGAGCTGCACGAAGACCCGGAGTTCCGGCGCCTGCTCGACCAGGTCGTCGAGCGGCGGCTGGACCCGGCCAGTGCAGCGACTGCGCTGCTCGAGCGGACGGCGCCCACGCGCTAGGCCTATGCCTCTCAGCCACCGTGGCTGCGGTAGAGGCTATGCGGGCGAGTCGTAGCCCCAGAGCTTGATCAGATCACGACCCAGGTGCTCGCCCACGGCTGCCACCTCGGGCCGAAAGCGCTCGCGCAGTTCGCTCGCAAGCTCGGGCCGCAGCTGCGGGGGATCGGTAAGGACGAAGCGTTTGCGCAGCGTTCGCATGGCGCCATGGCGCAGTCGCTGGGTGGTGAGCGCCTTGGCTGCTCGCCCGACGGGTCCCCACACCCCGCGGCCCAGGGCGGCCGACGTCAGCGTCGCGCCCATGCGCGGGCGGCGGTAGCTCCAGGTCGTCACGTTGGCCTCGAGCGAAGGCAGCGAGCCCGTCGACTGGACACCGAGGAAGTCCAGCACCCGCCGCAGGACGGCCTGATTGTCCTGCTGGAAGTCGTCGTAGATCAGCACGAGCATGTTGGCGGCGTCAAAGTGCGCCTCGTAGCGGCTCAGCTGCTCGAGGTAGTGCACTTGCTCGGTGTACTGCAGCAGCTGTGGCAGAAATGCCCGCGGGGGAATCTTCACGCCGGAGCGGCGGGCGGGCTCGAGTTCGATCGCCCCGCCGAGGTCGAGCTCGGTCTCGAACCCGATCTGCACGTAGGTGGTGTGCAGCGAGCGCAGGAAGCTGACGGGCTCACGCAGGATCGCGACGATCCTTGCCTGCGGCTGGACCTCGGCGATCCGCACGGCCGCCGTGTGCGAGAACAGATAGGTGGCGGACGCCTCGCCCGCGAGCTGCTCGGCCGCGGCTCCCGCGAAAAGTGCGAGGTACTCCTCGCGCGTTCGCGGATCGCGCCGCTGCAGCTCGCTGGGGCCCTGCCACGGCAGGTCGCTTGCCATGAAGCGGGGCTCCTTGAGGTCCGGCATGAAGATCTGCGGGTGCCTGCGCAGCATCTCGTACAGCGCCGTCGTGCCGCTCTTGTGATGGCCGACGAGGAAGAAGTCGGGCCACCGTTCAGGACGCTCGGTCATGGGCGCGGCGCTCCGAGCGCGCGCAGGCGCGGCGCGACCTTCCGCCACATGGCAACCGTGTTGAAGGTCGACTCGACGTCCTGGCGTCCCCCGCGCGCGATCCTGTCTGCGAGCACCTGATCCCCCAGCACGCGTTCCATGCCCGCGAGCAGCGCCTCGGGATCTTCGCCCGGCACCGTCCAGGTGTTCTCCCCGTGGCGCGTGTAATCGGCGAGCGCCTCGGTTTGGGTGACGACAGTCGGGACTTCGCAGGACATTGCGGCGAGCAGCACGCTCTGTCCCGTCGGGTAGGCGACCTCGGGCCGCACCGGAATCACCGCCAGCGCAGCGTCGCGCAGCAGGTCGCGGTAGCGCGCCTTCTCCACGAACCCGAGCGCCTCGACATTCTCCGGCACCTTCAGGCCACGCAGCAGGTGCGGCGGGCAGAGCAGCTTGACCGGATGGTCCAGTGCTGCCGCGGCGGCGAGGAAGGTCCGGTAGTCACGGCCCCGGTCGAGCCCCGCGGTGAGCACGTAGGGCTCGCGCGCCGGCTCGGAACGAGGCGTGAAGTAGTCGTGCTCGACGCCGAAGGGAACGAAGCACAGCCGCTCCTCGGGAATGGCGAGCTGCTCCCGCAGTATCTGGTGCTGGTTGCTCGACAGATAGAGGAACAGCTCGGTGCCCTTGACGCATTGACGCAGCCATGCCCGCCTCCGCGGGCCCGCCACGCGGAAGTCATCGGCCAGCCAGCAGACGAGGGCGGCCAATGGCGTCGTCGACCAGGGCGGCACGCGCAGCGTGGAGAGCAGCGAGAAGGCGTAGCTCTGGGGCTCGAGCAGCGCGAGCGCGATCTCGGCGCGGCGGGTCACGCGCGCACCGAGCAGGGTCTCTCTCAGCCGCAGGCGCGTCCGTAGTTCGACCGGGCGCAGCCGGCGAGCCGGCTCACGATCGAACCAGGCCGGGCGGCCTGACTGCCGGAGCTCGAAGCCGAGCGCGCAAAGATGCTCCAGCCCGTAGGGCGCGAGGCTCGGCTGGCGCCCTGCCAGCCCTTCCTGTCTCCATTGCCCGAAGTCACGCGAGGAGTGGACGTCGACGAGCACCGTCTGAGAGCTCTCGCGGCCTGCGGTCACGCACCGAGTGCCCGGGCGATGACCATCTGCTGGATCTCGTCGGTGCCCTCGCCGATGGTCAGGATCTTGGCGTCGCGGTAGAAGCGGCAGACGGGGTACTCCTCGATGTAGCCGTAGCCGCCGTGGATCTGGACGGCCTCCTCCGAGCATCTGACCGCCAGGCGCCCGGTCTTCAGCTTCGCCTGGGCGGCGGTCAGGGTGAAGTTCCTACCGGCGTCCTTCTCCAGCGCCGCCTTATAGACAAGCAGGCGCGCGGCGGCGATCTCGGTGGCCATGTCAGCGAGCTTGGCCTGGATCGCCTGGAACTTGGAGATCGGCTGGCCGAAGGCTCGGCGCTCCTTGGCATATTTCAGCGCCTCCTCGAGCGCCCCCTGGGCGAGGCCGACACCCATCGCGGCGACGCCGATCCGTCCGATGTCCAGGATGTGTAGGAACTGCTTGAAGCCGGCTCCGCGCGGACCCAGCAGGTTGGCCTCGGGAACGCGGCAGTCGGTGAAGCTCAGCGGCCGGGTGTCCGAGGCGTTCCAACCCATCTTGCGGTAGGGCTCGCCCTGCTCATAGCCCGGCGTTCCGTTTGCGACGATCAGGTTGGAGATCTCCTTGGGCCCATCGCCCTCACCTGTCACAGCGGTGATGCAGACGACGCCCGAGATGTCCGTCCCCGCGTTGGTGATGAACTGCTTGGCGCCGTCGATCACCCATTCACCGTCTTTCAGCCGGGCCCGGGTCCGCGTGTTGCCGGCGTCAGAGCCGGCCTCCGGCTCGGTCAGGCCGAACGCGCCCAGCACCTCGCCCGAGCACAGCCTCGGCAGCCACTGGCGCTTCTGCCCCTCGTCGCCGAACAGGTAGATCGGCTGGGTGCCGAGCGAGGTGTGCGCGCAGAGCGTGATGGCGACCGACGAATCGACGCGGGTCAGCTCCTCGACGGTCAGCGCGTATGCCAGCGTGTCGCCGCCTCCGCCGCCGTACTCCTCCGGGAACGGGATCCCCATCAGGTTCAACGCTCCGAGCCCGCGGATGATCTCGTATGGGAACGCCTTGGTCCGGTCCAGCTCCTCGGCCACCGGCGCGACCTCGCCCTCGGCGAATTCCCTGACCGTGCGGCGGATCAGCTCGTGATCGGGGGAGAGGTCGAAGTCCACGGGACCGGCATTCTCACACGTCCAGGTCATCTAGCATGGCTGCGCGTGAACCGGGCCCGTTTGATCCGCGACTTTCTGACCCGGGGACAGAGCCATCGCTACGGATCGCATCCTTCCCAGCGGGCGGACCTCCATCTGCCGAGGACCCCGGGCCCGCACCAGGTGATCATCCTGATCCACGGCGGCTCGTGGCACAAGCGCTACGGCAAGATCGTCATGCGCGGGCTGGCCGGCGACCTGGTGCGCCGTGGCTGGGCGGTCTGGAACATCGAGTACCGGCGCCTGGGGGAGGGCGGTGGTTGGCCGGCGACGTTCGAGGACGTCGCGGCGGCGATCGACCACCTGCCGGTTCTCGAGGCCCAGCTGGACCTCGCAGAGGTGAGTGTGATCGGGCACTCCGCCGGTGGTCATCTGGCGTTGTGGGCGGCCTCTCGCGCAAACCTTCCCTCCGGTGCGCCCGGCGCCGCGCCGGCGGTGGCACTGAACCGGGCGGTCGGGCAGGCGCCTGTCAGCGACCTCGCCGGCGCTTATCGGCTGTGGCACGGCGGTGCGGCGGGTGCCCTGATGGGGGGAGGGCCCGAAACGGTTCCTGAGCGCTACGCGGTAGGCGACCCGATCGAGCTGCTGCCGCTGGAGATCCCGGTCCTGCTGGTCCATGGTTCGCAGGACAGCACAGTCTCGGTCGAGCTTTCGCGTCACTATCTCGAACAGGCTCGTGCGACCGGCTCGCCTGCCGAGTTGACCGAGATTCCCGGCGAGGCAGGCGGGCACCGCGCGCACATCAACCCACGGGGGGAGGCATGGGCGGCCGTGACGGGCTGGCTCGACGGGCCCTCCTCGGGTCGCTCGGGCGAGAAGCCATCCCCGGAGGGGGCATCCTTGCCGGCCATCGGCGAGCGGGCGATCTAAAGCAGGGACCGCCCGCGGGCGGTAAGCCGCTCTCGCGCGCTAGGCCGTGAGCTCGCGGGCCAGCTCGACGAGCAGCCTGACGCCCCAGCCCGACGCGCCCTCGCCGACATAGGGGCGGTTCAGTCCCCAGGCCGTGCCCGCGATGTCCAGGTGCGCCCACGGGACTTCCGCGACGAAGTTCGAGAGGAAGCTCGCGGCGACGATCGATCCGGCCTTGCGGGCTTCGGGAGCATTGTCGAGGTCGCCGTAGCGGCCCTTGACAATCGCGGCGTACTCCTCGTGCAACGGCATTCGCCAGACGATCTCGCCCGTCTGGGCCCCGGCCGTGGTGATCTGCTCGGCGAACACGTCGTCGTTGCTCATCAGGCCGGCATAGGTCGAACCGAGGGCAACGATCATCGCGCCCGTCAGGGTCGCCAGGTCGATGATCCGTTCCGCTCCCTGGCCGACCGCGTGGCAGAGGCAGTCGGCCAGCACGAGCCGACCCTCGGCGTCGGTGTTGTTGATCTCGACCGTCCGCCCGTTGGCCGCCGTGACGATGTCGCCGGGCTTGACGGCGGCGCCGGAGGGCAGGTTCTCGCTCGCCCCGATGACCGTCAGCAGCCGTACCGGCAGGCCCAGCTGCGCGATCGCAGCGGTCGCCTCCAGCGCCGCCGCGCCGCCGGACATGTCGAACTTCATCTCGGCCATCTTGGCTCCGCCCTTCAGCGAGATGCCGCCGCTGTCGAACGTGATCGCCTTGCCGACGAAGGCCAGCAGGGGGCCCGTGGCCTGGGGGGGCTCGTAGCGCATGGTGATCAGTGCCGGCTCCTGCTGGCTGCCCTGCGCGACTGCCGCGAAGGCGCCCATGCCGCGCGCCATCAGGCTCGCCCTGCCCTCGACTTCGACGAGCAGCCCGTCGATCTCCTCGCCGAGCGCCTTGGCGTATTCGCCCATCGCCGTCGGCGTGAGGTCGTTCCCGGGGCGGTTCTGCAGGTCGCGGGCCCGGTTGGCGGCTTCGGCGACGACCTGGGCGCCAGCGACATCCCCGGCGAGATCGTCCGGGCAGGCGAGAATCAGGCCCTCCAGCTGCTTCGGCGGATCGTCGAGATCCTCCGGCGCCGACTTGAACCGCTCGAAGCGGTAATCGCGCAGGACCGTGCCCTCGACCAGGGCGGCCGCGACCTGTCCGCCGGTCTCGGAAGGCAGACCCCAGCAGAGGACGCGCGACGCGAGCTCGCGCGCACGCTCGAGCACTGTGGCCGCCGCCACGCGGGCGCGCTCGGGAGTGAACTCATGGCGCGCTCCGAGCCCAACCAGCAGCCAGCGCCGGCCATCGGCGTGCGCCAAGGCCAGCGAGCGGAAGGCTCTCCGCGCCTCGCCAGACTCGAGCAGCTCCGAGAGCAGCCCCGGCGCGCCCTGCGGCGACATCTCGCTGTCGAAGACGGCGACGACAAACGTGTCGGCGTCCTGCTCGCCGAGCGGCTCCGGGCTCGTACTGACCTTCATCTTGCGGACGATACCCGGCGCCGATCGCGTCCGTCTCCGGGAGGCTTCGAGTCCCGCCGGGCGCCCCGTGAGGGCCGCCGGCCGCGGGCCGTCGACTACCATTCTCGGTCTTCCACCCTGCTCCACCGACATCAGGAGAAAGCTGCCCCCATGGCCAAGACAGTGATCCTCGGCGCCGCACGCACCCCGATCGGCAAGATGGGTGGCGGGCTGGCCAGCATCGACGCCACCGAGCTCGGCGCGATAGCCATCAGCGCCGCCCTGGAGCGCGCCGCTGTCGAGCCCGGGCAGGTCGAACATGTCGTCATGGGCCAGGTCCTGCAGGCCGGCCAGGGCCAGATCCCCTCGCGCCAGGCCCAGATCAAGGCGGGTATCCCCAAGGAGGTCTCATCGGAGACCGTCAACAAGGTCTGCGCCTCGGGGCTGCGGGCCTCGGTGATCATCGACCAGGCGATCCGCGCCGGCGACCTTCAGGTCGGTGTCGGAGGTGGCATGGAGTCGATGTCCAAGGCCCCCTATCTGCTGCCGCAGGCCCGCTTCGGCTACCGCATGGGTGACGCGAAGATGCTCGATGCGATGGTCCACGACGGGCTGACCAACCCGTTCTCGGGCAAGCAGATGTTCGTCGAGGCGACCGAGATCGGCGAGGAGCTCGAGATCACCCGCGCCGACCTCGACCGCTGGGCGCTGCGCTCGCACGAGCTGGCCCTGAAGGCCACCGACGAGGGCCGGCTGCCCGAAGAGATCGTGGCCGTGACGGTCAAGGGCCGCAAGGGCGACACGGTTGTCGAGATCGACGAGGGCCCCCGTCGCGACACGTCGCTGGAGGCGCTGGCCAAGCTACCGGGCCTCGTCGGCAAGGACGGCTCGCACACGGCCGGCAACTCGCCCGGCGTCAACGATGGCGGCGGCGCACTGGTGCTCTCCTCGGAGGAGTGGGCGCAGGCGAACGGCAAGGAGATCCTGGCTGAGATCGTCGCTCACGCCCAGAGCGCCAACGACTTTGCCTACCTTGCCACGACGCCGGCCAGCGCCGCCAAGAAGGCGCTCGAGAAGGCCGGCCTGCAGCCCGGGGACATCGACGTCTGGGAGATCAACGAGGCGTTCGCCTCGGTGACCCTGAACTCGATCAGGATGCTCGGCATCGAGGAGGACCGCGTCAACGTCAACGGCGGCGCGGTCGCCCTGGGGCATCCGATCGGCGCCTCGGGGGCGCGGATCCTCGGCAGCCTCGCGCTTGAGCTGCGCCGTCGTGGCGGCGGGCTGGGTTGCGCTGCCATCTGCTCGGGCGGCGGGCAAGGCGACGCGGTGATCATCAAGGTCTGAGATGGCCGTCTAGTGGACGCCGGGCTAAACGGACACGGCCCGAGCGGCGCCGCGTTCTTTGATCTGGACAAGACGTTGATGGCCGGCTCCTCGGGCGTGTTCTTCGCCCGGGCGGCCTACGAAACCGGAATGATCTCGCGCCGGCGCCTCGTGATGGACGTCTACGAGAATGTCCGCTTTCGGCTGCTGGGCTCGACCGACGACCGTGCCGATGACGTGCGCAAGCGCGTCGGCGAGATGATCGCCGGGGTTCGGGTGCGCGACCTCGAGCGGCTCTCGCCGCGGGTCCTCAGCGGCGTCCTGCCGCGCCTTTACCCGCAGATGCTCGAGCGCGCCTACGCCCACCAGGATGGCGGCATGCCCGTCTACATCCTGACGGCCGCCTCGCAGGAGATGGCCGACCTGCTGGCCCGGGTGCTCGCCTTCGACGGCGGTCTCGGCTCGCGCTCGGAGATCGTCGACGGCCGCTACACGGGCCGCCCCGCGGGCCCGTTCAACTACCGCGAGGGGAAGGTTCTCTCGATGCGCGAGGTGGCTGAGCGCGAGGGCATCGATCTGGGCGCCTCCTTCGCCTACTCGGACTCGGAGTCCGACCTGCCGATGCTGCGTGCCGTCGGGCATGCCGTGGTCGTCAATCCCGATGCCCTGCTGCGCCGGATCGCGGTGGAGGAGGGCTGGGAGATCGTCGAGCTCGATCGTCTGGGCAGACGCCTGAAGCTGCTGGCCGCCGTCGGGGCCACGACGGCCCTGGCCTCGGCCGGGCGCGGCCTGGCCGAGCGCGGATCTGCCCGCCGCGCGCAGCCCGGGACGGCTCGTCTGCGTCGTCGGGGCCCGGCGCAGGCGCGGCGCGGGCGCGCACGGAGGCGATGAGGCCTTAGAGTATGGGCGCGAAGCCTCTCCACGGCGATGGCCGAAGGAGAGCCGAGGTGCCGGCCGGCGCCTGTGTAAGCAGCCAACACCAACCGATCGAGCCAACCTCGCCATGCCCTCACCCGCCAGCACACAGAGCAAGATCCGCGTCGTCGTTGCCAAGCCCGGGCTCGACGGGCATGACCGCGGGGCCAAGATCATCGCCCGGGCCCTGCGGGATGCGGGCATGGAGGTCATCTACACGGGGCTTCATCAGACGCCCGAACAGATCGTGGAGACCGTGATCCAGGAGGATGCCGACGCGGTCGGGCTCTCGATCCTCTCAGGCGCCCACATGACGCTCGTGCCGCGGGTCGTCGAGCTGCTCTCCGAGCAGGGCGTGGACGACGTCGTCATCACCGTCGGCGGAACGATCCCGGCGGAAGACATCCCAGAGCTGAAGAGCCTCGGCGTGGCCGAGGTGTTCACACCCGGCGCGCCCACACAGGCGATCGTCGATTTCATCCGCGGCGCCGTCGGCGAGCGGGCACAGCGCGCCTGATTGACTCGTCAGTCAACGGCGTGACCAGGTAGGATCGCACCTAACAGACCCCAAGGAGTCAGCTGAGAATGAAGATATGCGTCCTGGTTAAGGAGGTTCCGGACGCCGCCGTCGAGAAGAGGATCGACCCCTCGACGGGGCGGATGGACCGAAGCGGGGAGAAGAACCTCAACCCGTATGACACTCACGCCATCGAGGCGGCAATGCAGATCAAGGAGGGCGGCGCGGTTCCGGTCGAGGAGATCGTGGCCGTGACGATGGGGCCCGACAGCGCGGTGCGGGCCCTGCACAAGGCCGTCTCGCTCGGCGCCGACCGCTCGGTCCACCTCTCCGACCAGGTTGTGGCCGGCTCAGATGTGGCGGCCACGGGCTACGCGCTGGCAAAGACGCTGCAGCGCGAGGCTCCCGACCTGGTGCTGCTCGGCCAGCAGTCCGATGACGGCGAGTGCTACACGATCGGCGCCGTCGTCGCCGAGCATCTCGGCATGCCCTCGCTGACCCAGGTCATCAAGATGGACGTCGACCCGGAGAGCCTGCGCTGCGAGCGCCAGGCTGAGTACGGCTATGACACCGTCCAGATCAAGCTGCCGGCTGTGATCTCGGTGGGAGACGCGATCAACGAGCCGCGCTACCCGTCGCTGAAGGCGATCATGGGTGCCAAGAAGAAGCCGCTCGACACCGTCAGTGCGGCGGACGTGGAGATCGACGCCTCCAAAGTGGGCGGCGAGAACTCCGCTGCGCAGTGGACGGCTGCCAAGGCGCCGCCCGCGAAGGCCGCCGGCGAGATCATCGAAGACGAGGACACCGGCGAAACGGTCGAAAAAATCGTGGCCTGGCTCGACGAGAGGAAGCTGATCTAGATGGCAAACATTCTCGTTTACGCGCTGCACTACGACGGCGCGATCAACAAGAACTCACTCGGTGCCGTCTCCGAGGGCGCCAAGCTGGCCGCTGAGCTCGGCGGCGAGGCACACGCGATTCTGCTGGGCGAGAACGTTCCGCAGGAGCTCGCCGCCTCGCTCGGCAAATACGGTGCTGCAAAGGTGCTCGTCGCGGAGGGGCCGGAGGGCCTCGCGCAGCCGCTCGTCGACGCGATGGCTGCGGCCATCTCCGGCGGTGGCTACAAGTACGCGCTGTTCGGCGGCGGCCTGCTCGGCTTCGAGATCGGCGCCGGACTCGCGGCGCGCCTCGGCGCCGGGGTGGTGATGGAGGTCACCAACGTGCGCGCCGAGAACGGCGAGCTGATCGCCGAGCGCCCGATCCTCGGCGACTCGTCGATCTCCGAAGTCAAATACCGCTCCGAGGTGGGCATCGTGATCGGGCGCCTGAACGCGTTCGAGATCAACGATGCCTCGGGCGCCGATGCTCCCGTGGAGCAGCTGAGCTTCGAGCTCTCGCCACAGGCCCAGCAGGCGACGATGGTCACGCGCGGGGAACAGCGCGGCGCCGATGTCGACATCGAGGGCGCCGACATACTGATCGCCGGCGGTCGTGGCCTCGGCAAGGCGGAGGGCTTCGAGCTCGCCGAGGACCTGGCCAAGGCGTTCGGTGGCAACAGCGCCGTGGCGGCCACGCGGGCGGTGGTCGACGCCGGCTGGTACCCCTATGCGGCGCAGATCGGGCAGACCGGCAAGACGGTCTCCCCGAAGCTGTATCTGGCGGCCGGCATCTCCGGCGCGATCCAGCACAAGGTGGGCATGCAGAGCTCGGAGAACATCGTCGCGATCAACAAGGACGCCAACGCGCCGATCTTCGAATTCTCGGACCTCGGCGTGATCGGCGATCTGAACAAGATCCTGCCCAAGCTGACCGAGGCAGTGAAGGCCAAGAAGGGCAGCTGAGGTGTCGGCGCACAACGGCTCCAGCAACGGGAAGGTCGCACCCGCGGCCTTCCCGCCCCCGGTGGACTCGCGCAAGGAGTTCATCAAGCGCGGCCTCGACGCAGAGGACGAGCTGATCGAGGTCGGCGTGGCGATCGTCGGCGGCGGCACCGCGGGCCTGTCCTGCGCCAATCGCCTGTTGCAGCTGCTGGCCGACGATCCGGAGACGATGGAGCGTCTCGGTGAAGTCCCCGTCGCGGTGGTCGAGAAGGCCAAGACCTGCGGCGGGCACAACCTGTCCGGTGCCGTCATGCGTCCCGGGCCGTTGATGGAGCTGTTCCCCGAGATGAGCCGCGAGGAGTGGCGCAAGGAGGGCTTCGCCTTCGGTGAGGTCGAGAAGGAGTCCGTGTACATGCTCACCGGGCCGAAAAGCAAGATCTCGGTGCCGGTTTTCGCCGTCCCGAACTTCAAGAACCACGGCAACGAGGTCGTCTCGGTCTCCTCCATGGCGCGCTTTCAGCAGCGCCAGGCGGAGGAGGCAGGCGCCTACATCCTGACCGAGACGGCAGCCACGCAGCTGATCGTCGAGGACGGCCGCGTCGTCGGCGTACGCTCAGGCGACAAGGGGCGCGGCAAGGACGGCGAGCCGCTCGGCAACTTCGAGCCGGGCACCGACATCAAGGCACGGGCCACCGTTCTCGCTGAGGGCTGCTGGGGCCATCTGACCGGCCCCGCGATCCAGGAGTTCGGCCTCGCCGAGGGACGTGAGCCCCAGGTCTGGGAGCTCGGGGTCAAGGAGGTCTGGAAGGTTCCCAAGCCGCTCGACCGCGTGATCCACACATTCGTGCAGCCCTGGCCGCTCAAGGTCTCGCCCAAGTACGGACAGCTGGGGGGGACCTGGATCTATCCGATGAAGGATGAGAAGACGGGCGACGATCTCGTCTCGATCGGCTTCGTCGTCGACCTCAACTACCGTGACGCGACGACCTCGGCGCACGACCTGCTCCAGACCTTCAAGATGCACCCGCTCGTCAAGGGCATCCTCGAGGGCGGCGAACGGGTCGCGTGGGGAGCAAAGGCGCTCCCGGGCGGCGGATACTGGTCGATGCCCAAACTGTCGATGCCGGGTGCCGTGCTCGTCGGGGACTCCGCCGGCATGGTTGACACGGCGGCCCTGAAGGGGGTGCACCACTGCGTCATGTCGGGCAAACTGGCGGCCGAGTCGATCTACGCGGCCCTGGTGCGGGGCGAGACGAGCTTCGAGTCCTATGAGGAGGCGGTCGAGAACTCCTCGATCGGATCCGAGCTCTACCAGGTGCGAAACACCCGCCAGGCATTTCAAAAAGGGTTTCTCGTCGGCAGCGCGTTGGCGGGCCCCTCGATCATGTCGAAGGGCAAGGTTCCTCCGGGACGCCAGGAATGGCACCGTGATGACGCCGAGCCGATGTTCGTCGGCGACACGAAGGAGCGCTACCCCAAGCCGGACGGCAAATACACCTTCGACAAGCTCTCTTCCGTGTTCATCACGGGCAATGCGACGCGTGACGACGCCCCCAACCACATCCGGGTGCAGAAGCACGTGCCCAGGGAGATCGCCGAAACCTGGAAGTGGATGTGCCCTGCGGGCGTCTACGAGATCCCCGAGGACGCCCCCGAGACGGGTGAGGTGGACGTGATCGTCAACTACACCAACTGCGTGCAGTGCGGCGCCATCACGGCCAAGGGCGGGCGACTGACGACGCCCGAGGGCGGCGATGGGCCGCTCTACCAGCTGACCTGAGCGGGCACCGGGTCCGGGCGCTCGGCCGATCGGTGCACGGACCGCGAAACCTGGGGCCATTTGCAGTGTTAGAGCGTGTGATGGGTACCAAGACATCATCGATCTCGCAGCGCCGCGTGCCCCGCGGCCTGGCGCTCATCCTCGCCGTGGGGGGCGCTGTGGCCTGGCTGGCGCTGGCTCCGAGCGCACTGAGGGCCGACGCGACGGCGCCCACCCAGACCCCGCCCAGCACCAAGCCGCCGATGTCGGCGACGCTCGAGGAATGCCTGACCTCTTCCAGCCAGGCCGAACGCTCGGCGACATTCGCCGGCGAAATGGCCTCGATCCCGGGCGCTGCGAAGCTCGAGATGAGGATCGAAGTGCTCGAGCGCCTGCCGCGCGAACTGATCTTCCATACGGTCAGCGCGCCCGGGCTGGGGGTATGGCGGACGGCCGCACCGGGCGTCAAGACCTACCGGTACCTGAAAGAGGTCACCAACCTGGCCGCGCCCGCGGCCTACCGCGCGGCGGTACGCTTCCGCTGGCTCAACGCCAAGGGCAAGCTGATCCGCTCAGCAGAACTGCGGACCGAGCGTTGCCTGCAGCCGGCGAGCCCCGGCACGGTCGAAGAACCGGCGCAACCCACGAGCTGAACGCTGTCAGGCAACGGCCGGGCGCGAGAGGCTTGCGCGGCCCGCTAGAATCTTCTGACCATGAAGACCAAGATCCATCCCAAATACGAGCAGGCGCACGTTCGCTGCACCTGCGGCAACGAGTTCATCACGCGGGCCACCCGTGAGGAGCTCCACGTCGAGGTCTGCTCGAACTGCCACCCGTTCTACACCGGGCGCCAGAAGCTGATGGACACGGGCGGACGCGTCGAGCGCTTCCAGCGCCGCGTCGCCAAGGGTCGTCTGGCCTCCGCCCGGTCCGCCAAGTAGTCAGATGGCGGCGGGCGCGGCCGCAGGTTCGCCGGGGGTTCCTGTTCCGTTGAACGCGGCCACGGCGACGCCCACGGCCCCAGGTCCGCTGGAGCACGCTGGTGTCGGCGCTGATGCCGAGCTGCTCCCGGAAGGAAAGCTGCAGGCCACTCGCGACGCCCCGCTGGGCGGACAGGCGGTGCTCGAGGGAGTAATGATGCGGGGCGTCTCCAACTGGGCTGTGGCGGTGCGCAAGCCCACGGACGAGCAGCTGGCCGAGGGTGAGCGCTCGCCCGAGGAGGCAGCACTGGGCGAGGTCGAGGTGACCACCTACCCGCTGGACTCTGCGATGCGCCGCCACCGGCTGCTGCGCCTGCCGATCATCCGCGGGGTCGTCGCGCTGGGCGGCTCGATGGCGATCGGCTTCCGTGCTCTGGAGGTCTCCGCCAACGCCCAGCTGCCCCCCGAGGAGGGTGGCGCGGAGCCCGAGGAGATCCCCAAGGCGGTCTGGATCGGCACGGTCGTGCTGGCCGTCGCGATGGCGATCATCCTGTTCTTCTTGATCCCGGTCGGACTGACCTCGCTGATCAAGAGCCGGCTGCATTCCTCGCTGCTGTTCTGGCTGATCGAGGGGCTGGTGCGCACGACCCTGTTCCTCGGTTACATGCTGGCGATCTCGCGGCTGCGCGACCTGCGGCGCGTATTCGAGTACCACGGCGCGGAGCACAAGACGATCTCCTGCTTTGAGGCCGGCCTCGAGCTGACGCCCGTCAATGCGCAGCGCTTTTCCCGTCTGCACCCGCGCTGCGGGACGAGTTTTCTGCTGATCGTCATGGTCGTTGCGATTTTCATCTTTGCGCCGATCGGCCTGCCGGCCTGGTACTGGCTGGTGGCGACCCGAATCCTGGGTGTGCCGCTGATCGCCGGCATCTCCTTCGAGCTGATCAAGTTCGCCGGACGCAACCGCTCGCGCGGCTGGGTCCGTGCGGTCATGTGGCCCGGTCTGAAGCTGCAGCTGCTGACCACCCGCGAGCCGGACCTCGACCAGCTCGAGGTGGCGATCGCGGCACTTCAGGCGGTGCTGGCACTCGAGCGCCCGGGCGAGCTGACGGCAGCGGACCTGGTCGGTGTCGAGGTCGTCGCCTAGAGCCCGCGCCGAGCGCGGGGCCTCTACGGTCCGCCGGCCACGAGCAGCCGGCACACGAGCTCGCGCCAGCCGCGCTTGAGGCGCTCGATGTCCATCGCGCGGGCATCGCGCAGGTAGAGATAGAAGTCCGCCCCGAGACAGGCCAAGAGGACCTCGGCGAGATACTCCGCGTCGCAGCCAGGATCGGCCTGGCGCAACAACAGCGTGATGTGCAGCCGGTAGACGGCATAGGGGGCCGAGGTGAAGCGCGCTCCGTTGCCCTCCGCGGCGATCAGCAGCTCGAGGTTGCTCTCGAGCATGTCGATGACCGTCTCGCCGAAGGCCACCAGTCGCTCCTGCCCGGGGGCGCCGGGGCCGAGCGGGGGGGTGCCGCGGATGATCTCTTCCTGGAAACTGCGCTCGCGCTCGGAGATGACGGCGCGGGCCAGTGCGGCGCGCGAGCCGAAGCGCCGGAAGAGCGTGCCCTTGCCCACGCCGGCCCGCTCGGCGACATCATCCATCGATACGCAGCCCGCGCCGCGCTCGTCGAACAGACCCCGGGCCGCACGGAGAATCCGGGCCCGGTTGCGCGCCGCGTCCACCCGTTCGGGGGGTTCGGCTTCGATCACCGGAAGCTCGAAAAAAGTGGCCATGCGCACAAATGGTAGGGCCGGCCATGGTGCGGGCGCCTAGACTGCCCCGGCGATGATCGAAGAGCTTGTCAAGCAGATCGAAACCCGGTTCGCCGAGCTGGGCCGGCAGATGACCGACCCCGAGGTGATCTCCGACCGGGAGCGCTACGCCGAGGTGGGCCGCGCCTACAGCCAGCTTGAGCCCGCCGCAAAGCTGGCCGCCGAATGGCGCCACGCGCAGGACGACGCCGCCGGCGCGGAGGAGCTTTTGCAGGAGCTCGGCGAGGAAGCCGAGATGCGGGATGAACTGGCCGATGCGCGCCGGCGGATCGAGGAGCTCGAGGAGGAGATCCGCCTGGCCATGGTCGAGCAGGACCCCAATGACGAGAAGAGCGTCATCGTCGAAATACAAGGGGGAGCGGGCGGTGAGGAGGCTGGGATCTGGGCCGGGGACCTCTACCGGATGCTGTCCCGCTACGCGGAGCGACGGGGATGGCAGACCGAGCCGCTCGAGGTCGGCGACGGCAAGTTCACGTTCGCCGTCAAGGGGGACGGCGCCTACTCGGTGTTCAAGTTCGAGGGCGGCACGCACCGCGTCCAGCGGGTCCCACAGACCGAGTCCCAGGGGCGGGTGCACACCTCCACAGCCACAGTGGCCGTGCTGCCGGAGGCCGAAGAGGTCGACGTCCAGGTCGATCCGAACGATCTGCAGATCGACGTCTACCGCTCCTCGGGACCGGGCGGGCAGTCGGTCAACACCACCGACTCGGCCGTGCGCGTGACACACAGGCCATCGGGGATCGTCGTCTCGATGCAGGACGAGAAGTCCCAGCTGCAGAACCGCGAGAAGGCGCTGCGGGTCCTTCGTGCGCGCCTCTACGAGCGAGCCCTGGCCGACCAGCAGGCGGAGCTGGCCGCCGACCGCCGCTCGCAGGTCGGGACGGGCGACCGCGCCGAGAAGATCCGCACCTACAACTACGGCGAGCGCCGAGTCACCGACCACCGCATCAAGGTGACGGTCCACAATCTCGACCAGGTGCTGGAAGGCGAGCTCGACGAGCTGACCTCGGCGCTGCAGTCCGACGAGAAGCGCCGCCGGCTGCAGGCCCAGGCGTCCGCGTGAGCGGGACGCCGGTTCGCGAGGCGCTCGAGGGTGCGATCACGGCGATCGCCGCCGCCGGCTGCGAGACGCCGCGCCTGGACGCCGAAGTGATGCTCGGAGAGATCCTGGGCGTCTCGCGCGCGCAGCTGCTCAGCGACCGCACACTGACGGTGGCCGGCCCGGCGGTGCGCGTCTTTCAGTCGGCCGTGCGCCGGCGCTCGGTCCAGCGCGAGCCGGTCGCCTACATCATCGGGCGCCGGGGCTTCCGGGGCCTGGAGCTGGTGAGCGATCCACGGGCGCTCATACCGCGGCCCGAGACCGAGTTGCTGGTCGAGGCCGGCCTCGCGCTGCCAGCGAGGGCGCGCGTGCTCGACCTGTGCACCGGCGGCGGCGCTGTCGCGCTGGCGCTGGCCGACGAGCGGCCCGACCTGCGGCTCGCCGGCAGCGACCGCAGCGGGCCCGCCCTGGCGCTCGCCCGCGAGAACGGCGCCCGCCTGGGGCTGGAGGTGGAGTGGATCGAGGCCGATCTGCTCGACGGCGTACCCGACCGCTTCGACGCCGTCCTTGCCAATCCGCCCTACGTGGCCGAGGGTGAGCGGGCACTGCTTGCACCCGAGATCATGCGCCACGAGCCGCACGAGGCGCTGTTCGCCGGGCCCGACGGACTCGATGTGATCCGCCGGCTGGTCGGCCAGCTGAGCGGGCGCGATACCGTCAGAACGCTGGCCCTCGAGGTCGGCCACGGGCAGGCGCCGGCTGTCGCGAAGCTGTGCGTCGCTGCGGGATTTGCCGATTGCCGTTGCAAAAAGGATCTTGCGGGTGTAGAACGGGTGGTCATCGGGGAGCGAGGATGACACCAGTGCTCGATGAGCGTGACGCAGCCGCGCTACAGGAGTGCGTGGCCGGTGGCGGCGTGGCCGTGTTCCCCAGCGACACCGTCTACGGAATCTGCTGCGACCCCGAGAACGAGCGGGCCGCCCGCCGACTGTACGAGCTGAAGGGGCGTCCGCCCGCCCGGGCCTCAGCGGTCATGTTCTTCTCACTCGAGCCGGCCTTGACGCTGCTGAGCGAGTTGCCGGAGCCCGAACGGCTGGCCCTTCAGGTCCTGCTTCCGGGGCCACTGACGCTGCTGTTGGCCAACCCGGCCCAGCGCTTCGGGGCAGCCTGCCGGACGGACCCTCTGACGCTCGGCCTGCGCGTCCCGCGCCTGCCCGCTTCGCTGGCCGCGCTCGGTGGGGTGACGATCCCGGTGATGCAGTCGAGCGCCAACACCTCCGGCCAGCCCGACGCGAGGACCCTCGAGGAGGTCCCCGACTCGATGCGCCAGGGCGCCGACCTGGTGCTGGACGGGGGCGAGCTGGGCGGCACGCCCTCGACGGTCATCGACCTGCGCGACCTCGGCGCCGAGGGGCGTTGGCACGTGCTGCGCGAGGGCGCCCTGCCCAAGCAGGAGGTCGAGGCGGCACTTGCAAGGATCACCTGAGCAGGCCCTGCGGGCTCCGCGAGGGATGCTAGCCTCGTCGAAGCTGCCGCGACTGGCGCCCTGAGGTGGAACTGACCACCGGGAAGCGGCCAGCGAACACGCCGCGCGCCTGGGCACCAGAACCCTTCGTCGCCTGCCAAGGAGAGCGTCGTGTCCCAGACTGAGCTCAGCCCCGACTACTTCAACCGCCCGCTCGCGGAGGTCGATCCCGAGATCGCCGAGGCGCTCTCCGGCGAGCTGGGGCGCCAGCAGGACACGCTGGAGATGATCGCCTCGGAGAACTTTGCGCCCCGGGCCGTGCTCGAGTGCCAGGGTTCGGTGCTGACCAACAAGTACGCCGAGGGCTATCCCGGCCGACGCTACTACGGCGGCTGCGAGTGGGTCGACATCTCCGAGCAGCTTGCGATCGACCGCGCCAAGGAGCTGTTCGGCGCCGAGCACGCGAACGTCCAGCCCCACTCGGGCGCCCAGGCAAATACAGCCGTCTACCACGCTCTGTTGCAGCCCGGGGACACGATCATGGGCCTGTCCCTGGCCCACGGCGGGCACCTCACGCACGGCATGAAGCTCAATGTCTCCGGGCGGTTGTACGAGATCGCCGCCTATGAGGTCGACCGCGAGAGCAGCCTCATCGACATGGACGAGGTCGCACGGATCGCGCGCGAGCGCAAGCCCAAGCTGCTGCTGGCCGGGTGGTCGGCATACCCACGCCAGCTCGACTTCGAGCGCTTTCGCGAGATCGCGGACGAGGTGGGTGCGCTGCTGATGGTCGACATGGCCCACTTCGCGGGACTCGTGGCCGCGGGGCTTCACCCGAGCCCGGTGGCCGCCGGCGCCGACATCGTGACCACCACGACCCACAAGACGCTCGGAGGCCCGCGGGCGGGAATCATCCTCTGCAAGCAGGACTACGCCAAGAAGATCGACTCAGCGGTCTTTCCGGGCCAGCAGGGAGGGCCGCTCGAGCACGTGATCGCTGCCAAGGCTGTGGCCCTGCGGATCGCCGCCAGCGAGCTGTTCGCGGAGCGTCAGCGGCGTACCGTCGAGGGCGCCAGGGCGGTCGCGGACGAGCTGCTGAAGGCCGGCCACGGGGTCAACGTGCTGACGGGCGGGACCGACGTGCATCTGGCGCTGGTCGATCTGCGGGACTGCGATCCCGGCCTCAGCGGCAAGCAGGCCGAGGACCGCCTGCACGAGATCGGCATCACCGTGAATCGCAACGCCGTGCCCTTTGACCCGCGCCCGCCGATGGAGGCCTCGGGGCTGCGGATCGGCACCCCCGCGCTGGCCACCCGCGGGCTGCAGCAGGAGGACTTCGCCGAGGTCGGTGAGATCCTCGCCGCCGCCCTCACCCCCGAATTCGAGTCCCGCACCGGCGAGCTGGCCGAGCGTGTCGGGACGATCGTGGAGCGCTACCCGCTCTACGAGGGGCTCGCGGCGCCGCTGCCGGCCTGACCGGCCCGGTCTCAGGCGTCGCTCCGCGATGCTTGTGACCTCGGCGCCTGCGATGCTTCGGAGAGTCGATGGCGCACCCCACTGAGCTCGAAGCGCTTTATGCGTTCCTGGCGGCGCTGGCCGTGACGGCCGCCCTGACGCCCTTGACGATGCGCCTGGCACGCTCGATCGGGGCGATCGACGAACCCCGCGAGCGCGGCCTCTCCGAGCGCCTGACGCCGTTGCTGGGAGGCCTCGCGATCTTCGCCGGGGTGCTCGTGGCGGGGCTGGTCTGGCTGCCCGCGGGCTACGGCCCGAAACAGCCGCATCTGTGGTCTGGTGTTCTGCTCGGCGCCGGAGTCATCACGGTGGTGGGAGCGCTGGACGACCGCTTTGACCTGCATCCGGCCGTGAAGCTGGTGGGACAGTTCATCGCGGCGGTGATCGTCGTCCACTACGGCGTCGCCGTCGAAGCGATCACCCTGCCATTCGTCGGCATCCTGCACTTCCCCAACGCAGGCGCGACCAACGCAGGGCCGATCCTGACCGTGGTCGGCCTGGTGGCGATGATGAACGTCGTCAACTTCTCCGACGGCGTCGACGGATTGGCGGCGGGTGTCTGCGCGATCATCGCCGGCGCCATGGCCGTGATCGCATTCGACCTCTCCCGCCAGCAGCCCGGCGTGCTCGCTGCGATCACCGCAGGCGCCGCGCTCGGCTTTTTGATCTTCAACTTTCCGCCCGCGTCGAGCTTCATGGGCGACTGTGGCGCCAACCTCCTGGGCCTGCTGATGGGCGTGATCACGGTCGAGGCGGCAGTCAAGGTGACGGCCGTGGTCTCCTTCGTGCTGCCTCTGATCCTGCTCGCGGTGCCGTTCCTCGATACGACCTTCGTCCTGCTCAAGCGGCTGAAGTACAAGCAGCCCGTCTACCGCCCCGACAGCGAGCACTTCCATCACCGCATGGCCCGGATCGGCTTCTCCAACCGGCGCACGATCGCCTACCTCTACACCTGGACGCTGATGCTCGCCGGCCTTGCCCTGGCGCTGCGGTTCGTGCCCTACAGCGATCATCACGGGCATCTCTACACCGGCTGGACGATCGTCATGATCGCCATCGGACTGCTCGTCGTGGCAGCCAGCGTCTACCTCGTTTACGTGTTGGAGATCCTGAAGTTCCGTCACATCGACGCGATGCGCCTGCGCCTATTACGCCCGGACGCCTCACCGGCGGAGATCGAGCTGGGGGTGGCCGAGGACTTCGAGACCGGCGAGTTCAAGGCGGTCACCGAAGAATTCCAGGCTGTCGGTGATGGCCCCGAGCGCGAGACACGCGGCGAGCGATCAGCCCCCAGGGCTCAACAGCGGGTCGGCGAGCGCAAGGTGGATCAGCAGGGCATAGGCGCAGGCCAGGAGCACGGCGGCCCGCAGGCGCCGGTCGCCGCCGACGGCCGCCAGCGGTAGCGCCCAGATCGCATACCACGGCAGAAACCAGGCCGTGGCGCACAGCAGGGCGAGCGTGCTCCAGCCCGCCGCAGCACGCCAATCGGCGCCTCGGTGGGTGCGCCACAGAGAGATGGCCAGCACCGCCAGGAAGCCGGCTGCGAACAGCGCCCGCCACCAGCCGGGCGTGCCACTCAGACCCAGCAGGCGAGCGGTCTCGGCGGGCACGCTGTGGGTTGCGATCTGGCGCTGGCGCTCGGAGACGGTGTCAAGGAAGCCGAGCGCATGCGGGCCAAAGCCGGCCACACCGATCACAGCGAGGGCGAGCAGCCCAAGCGCTCCGGCGCCGGCAACGGCCACTCGACGGGAGCGCCCGATGGGCGCGAGCACGAGGAAGGGGAGCGTAAGCGCCGCCGAGACCTTGATCCCCACCGCGGCCGCCAGGGCCCAAGCGCCGGCCCGCAAGCGGGGGCTCGCTCCGGCGGTGAGGAACAGGGCCAGGGCCAGCAGGCCGATCACCAGCGTGTCGTTGTGAGCGCCTCCGACGGCCAGTACGAGGAGCACCGGGTTGAGCCCCACAAAGGCCGCCGCCTGCCCGGCCGGGCGCCCCAGCCGGGAAGCGGCGGCGGCGGTGAGCGCGACCGCCCCGAGGCTCGCGACGGCGGCCAGCGCTTTGAGTGCCCACATGCCCCCTGGCGGGCCGAGCGGGGCCACGATGTAGCTCGACAAGGTGAACAGCGGCCCGTAGGCGGAGTGGCTGAAGGGCCAGCCGAGGAAGGGGAACACCTGATCGTGGGGGGCTTCGGCCGCGACCCTGGTGTAGGGGTCGAGGCCGTGGAGGGCGCCCATGCGGGCGAAGGAGAGATAGCTGAACACGTCCTGGGAGAGCAGCGGCGGACCGAGGGCCAGCAGGACATGCGCCAGCACGATCGCGCCCGCCAGCACACGCAGCCCCAGCACGGGCCCGGCGGCGAGGAGCAGGCCGTAGCCGGCGCACATGAGCAGGATCAGCGCCTGGAAGCCGCCACTGTGCAGTTGGCTGCCCAGGCCACCCAGGGGTCCCGCCAGCCAGTGCGGCCAGCCTCCCGCGGAGGCCGGCACATATTGGCTCGGGGCCGCCGCAGCGTCGATCACGAGCACCCCGAGGCTCGTGAGGATGATCAGCAGGCCGAGCCCCGCCAGCGCCCTGCGAGCGGCCGTCCGCGGCGCCACCGCGACAGGGGCCGGTTGTGCCCGGCCGCCGGCGCTGAATCTGGGTGCGGTGACCTCGATGCGGGCATTCTGGCGTCTATCCGCTCGGCAGGCGTCCAGTGCGAGCGCTACGCTGCGGGTGCAGCCGCATTCGCCGGGAGGGTCCTGGCCGGGTGCGTCTGCCGGCGCGCTGTAACCCTAGGGGGCGAGGCGTGCTACTTACGGTATGCGACGCGGTAACCGCCAACGTCCCCTGCGCGAGGTCTCCGGCCGGCGACGTGTTCTGATTCTTTCTGCTGACGTGGGCGAGGGCCACGCGGCGGCTGCCCGTGCCCTGGCCGAGCAAATCGAGGCCTCGCCGCAGGATGCCGAGGTCACGGTGATCGACGGCCTCGACTCGATGGGCCGCGTCCTGCGGCCGGTCGTCGAGGACGGATACCGCGTCCAGCTGCGCTTCTTCCCCTGGACCTACACGCTGATCTACTGGATGCTCGAGCATGTTCTGCCATTCCGGCTGCTCGCGCGCCGGCTGCTGTGCCTGTTCGGGTCCCGCCCGCTCGCGCGGACGATCGCCGAACACGAACCGGACGTGATCGTCTCGACCTATCCGGCCGTCACGGTCGTCCTCGCACGGCTGCGCCGCACGGGCGCCGTGGACTGTGTGACGGTCGCCACGATCACCGACCTGACGGGCCTGTTCTTCTGGGCCCAGCCCGGGATCGACCTGCACCTCGTCATGTATGGCGAGTCGCTGCCCTCGGTCGAGCGGATCGCCGGCCCGGGCAGCGTGCAGCTGGTGCGCCCCCTGATCTCGGCCGAGTTTTTGGAACCGCGCAATCCCGCTGACGCCCGACGCACGCTCGGCCTGCCCGAGGATGGGCGCATGGTCGTTGTCTCAGGCGGAGGCTGGGGGGTCGGCGACATCGCCGGTGCCGTCAAGGAGTTCGTCAAGGCGCCGGAGGTGACGAGCATCGTCTGTCTCGCCGGTCGCAACGAGCAGCTCGAGGAGAAGCTCGGAGCGGTGTTCGCTGATGAACCCCGCGTGCGGGTGCTGGGCTTCACCGACCGGATGCCGGAGATCCTGGCGGCGGCCGACGTGCTCGTGCACTCCACCGGCGGGGTCACCTGCCTGGAGGCCCGGGCCGCCGGGACGCCGGTGGTCTCCTACGGGCTGCCGGTCGGCCACGCGCGCCTGAACACGCGCGAGATGGCCGAGTTGGACCTCGTGCGCCTCGCACACAACACCGACGAGTTGCGCCGCCATGTCCAGGCCAGCTTCGCCGAGCAGAGCGCTGAGGCCGACGGGCTCGGGCCCTCCGAGCAGCCGGCAGCGGTAGACCTCGTACTCGGAGCGCTCCGGCGCGTGCGCCCGATCCCGCGCTGGCGGCTGCGCCTGGCGGCACTTGCCACGCAGGCCGCCCTGCTGTTCGTGATCGGCTCCTGGATGATGTCCACCGACGAGGTCACCTCCTTGGCCGCGAAGGTCCTGCGCGTCCACCCGCTGACCCATGTGGCGACCGATGACCGCAAGGTCGCGGTCGTCGTGCATGCCCCGTCGCGCGACGTCTCGGTGCTGGCCTATGAGCTCGCAGAACGTGGCATCCACGTTTCCTTCGCCGACGACGCCGGGGTGCCCACGCCGCAGCGGATCGCCGAGCTGCACGACCTCCGCGACGAACTGCTGCCCGAAGTGCCCAGCTCGTCCGTGTTCCGCTGGCCCAAAACGCGTGGGGTGCTGCATTCCCAGGCGCGGGCTCTCGGCCTCGACCACCACTTCTACTACCTGCAGCCGTCCGGGGGCCTGTCGGTCGGTCAGCTCGTCCTGGCCCGTACCGCGGGTGCCATCCCGGTCAAGGGCGCACTGCGGATCAGCGCGACCGGTTCGCTGCCTCAGCGGCCCATGCGGGCCGGAGATGTTGTCGTCGTTGAGCTCGACGGGTCCGCCGGCTCGGTGCTGGGCCTCGAACGGATCGTCTCCGGGCTCTCGGCCGAGGGTCTGGGAGTGGAGCCGCTGGACTCGCTGGTCGGCGGCTGAGGGTCCATCAGGGCCAGCAGCAGGGGCGAGCGGGCAAGCAGGCCGGCCCCCAGCACGAGCAGCGCCAGCGAGAGGACCAACGGCCAGCCGTTCAGAGGCGTCGCATCGAAGTGCTCGCCGAACAGCAGCGGCGCGAGCGCGACCGGGATCGCGGTCTGGGTGACGAACACCACGGGGGCCACCTGAATCGCCGGTCGCGACTGCAGGGCGCTCATCTCGCTCAGGGTGCCGACCCCGCTGGCCAGCGCGGTGCTGGCTGCCCACAGGACGGCCAGGAAGATGCTGCCGACTTTCAGGTCGTCGGCGGCGAGCTTGGTGGCCACCCCGCTGAAGGCGAAGGCGCAGCCGGCACAGAACATGGTCACCTCCGAGCGGGGATGCCCGAAGACACGCAGCAGGTAGGGCGCCAGTCCGGCGGCAGCGAGTATCGCCAGGACGATCGTGGTGGTTGACACGTCGGTGACATGGGTGGTGCTGGGGGGCGCGCAGAGACCCGCACCGATGACGCCGGCGACGATCGCGAGCACACAGGCGTACTCGTAGCGGCCCGGGCGCTCTTCGAGCATGTGCTCGCCCACCAGCATCAGCACAAGCAGCCCGGCTGCGAGCGCGGGCTGCACGACCGCCAGTGGAGCCAGGAGCAGAGCGACGATCTGCAACGGAAAGCCGAGGATCGAGAGGCCCGTCCCGAGCAGCCAGCGCCCGCGTCTGACGAGTCCCCAGGCGAGCGCGAGCCGCAGATGCTCCTCCTGGGGGGCCTGCTTGGCGTCCAGGGCCTGGAGGGCGATCCCTAGGCTGTAGAAGGTCGAGGCGCCGGCGGCAGCCAGCATTCCGAGCACCAGTTCCATGTCCACGGACGATCATCGCACTCCTGCAGGCCCGATCCTGGGCGTTTTGGCCGCCACAACGCTCGGCGGATATCTGCTGCCCGGCCTTGCGGGGGCGTGGCCGGCGCTGCGGGCCCCGTTGGGCGTCGAGGACCGCACCCCCGACGGAGAGGGCTACGCGCTGACCTTCGATGACGGGCCGCACGCGCAGGGCACACCGGCGGTGCTCGAGATCCTGGCCCGCGAGCAGGTTCGGGCGACCTTCTTCCTGGTCGGCGAGCAGATCAGGCGCAACCCGTCGCTGCCGCGCGAGATCCTCGACGCGGGACACCGGATCGGCCTGCACTGTGACCGCCACCGCAACCTGCTGCGGCTGGGTCCCCGCCAGGTGCGCGAGGACCTCGCCCGGGCCGAGGAGGCGATCGTCACGAGCACCGGCCTCCATCCGCTGCTCTACCGCCCTCCCTACGGGGTCCTCAACGCCGCCGCCCTGCGCCTGGCCAACGCCCACGGATGGCGCACGATCCTCTGGAGCCACTGGGGCCGCGACTGGGAGGCATCCGCGACCCCGCAGACGATCGCGGCGAAGGTCACCGGAGGTGCCGGCGCAGGGGCCGTCCTGCTGCTGCACGACGCCGACGACTACTCCGCGCCCGGCTCCTGGCGGGCCACCGCGGCGGCCCTGCCGCGGGTGCTCCAGACGATGCGCGAACGGGCCGTCGAGCCCGTCTTTCCCTGAGCGGAGAGCCGCTCCCCATCGGCCAGGGTGGCTAGTATCGAAGGCTTGTCGACTGTCATTCAGGGGGGTACGCGCGCCGCCGCGCCGGGCGAGGAGGAAGCTCTCTCGGCACCACGGCTACAGGAACATCCCCGCAGCCGCTGGTGGGTCGAGGTGCTGGCCATCGTCTGGCTGCTGTGGGTCTATGACGCCATCACCGGCCTGGCGCCGCTGCGCCTGTCGGCTGCGCTCGGTCACGCCCGTGGGATCCTCAGCCTCGAGCAGTCGCTCGGCATCTCGCCTGAGCACTCGCTCGACAGGTGGCTGGCCGCGCACCCCTCGCTGGGTCTGGCGCTCTCGGACTACTACGACAACGCGCACTTCATCGTCACCCTGGGGATCCTCGGCTGGCTCTGGTGGGCGCGTGCGGACATCTACCGGGGGCTGCGCAACCAGCTGGTGCTGATCAACGTGCTGGGCTTCGCCGTCTTCTGGCGCTACCCGGTGGCGCCGCCGCGGATGCTTCCCGGCTTCACCGACGTGGTCGCCTCCACGCACGCGATCGGCTCCTGGCACAGCGGTGCGCTGGCCTCCGATGCGAATCAGCTGGCCGCGATGCCCTCGCTGCACATCGCCTGGGCCGTCTGGTGCGTGGTGGCCGTCTGGACGGCAACGCGCACGCGCTGGCTGCGAGCGGGGATGATCGCCTACCCGCTGGTGACGGCCTTCGCGGTGCTGGCCACCGGGAACCATTTTCTGCTGGACATCCTCGGCGGGATCCTCGTGGCCTTCGCCTCCCTGCTGATTGTTCGACTGATCACGGCCTCCAGGCAGCGCGCGGGGACGCTCGCGGTCTGACCGGTGCGCGGCGGCGCGAGTGGCGCTTGTCACAAACTTGTTACGAAGTACAAGGTCGGGTACAGTGACCCAGCCGCCGCAGACTGTTGAGGGACAAGTTCGACGGCTCCGCCTCGTGAGAGCGCGGGCACTTCTGCGTCTGTAGGGTGGCCCCACACGCACATGCCAGATTTCGACGCCAACGACGACTCCACGCGCCCGCCGGGCTCCGGCCAGGGTGGCTCGCTTGGTCGCGCATTTCAGCCGCCCGCGACGCGACGCAGCCGTGAGCAGACGCGCAGACACGCCGCCGCCGCTCGCCCGCGCGCCGGCCGGCCCATGCTCGCCGGCGCCCTCGCGAGCCGCCGCCGGCCCAGCCGCGTGGCCTGCAACCCGGACGGACTGATCCCGCGCGGGCAGACCCCCACGCGACAGTGGCTGAGGTCATGGAATCTCTGCCGCGGCGGCCTGCCTGGAACGCTGAGCTGACGTGTTCTTCCTTCGCTACCTCGACGTGTGCCTGGTGCTCGCGACGGCCCCGTTCGTGCCGATCGCGGGCCTGCCGCTGCTCGGCTACCTGCTGGGTGCCGCGGCCTGGGTCCTGACCCGGCTCGGCACGACCTTCGCCTTCGAGCGGGCATTGAGGATCGCCGACCACAAACTTCGCGCCGGCATCCAGGTGGCCAGCATGATGGGCCGGATCTGGGTCGTCGCGCTGGCGATCATCGTGGCGCGCTTCGCCGGCGGCAAGGGTGACGGCATCATGGCCGCCGCCCTGCTGCTGGCGGCGTTCACGGTCTACTTCGTCATGTCCTTCTTCACGCGCGGCAACACGATCGTCCCGCGCACCTCGAGCAGGCCGAGCACCCCATGAGCACGAGTACCACGGGGGGAACACCGCCTCAGGCGGCCGAGGCTCCGCGCCCGGCGCCCGCACGCTCCGGCACGCCCGCCGCCGGCGAGACGCCGCCCAACAAGCTCAAACGGACCCTGCTGGTGCTGGCCGGTGTGTGGCTCGGCGGGATCATCGTCCTGTTCGTTGTATTCGGCAGCGGCGGGCGCAACAACGCCTACCAGCCCCAGAACGAGTTCAAGCTGGACAACTGGGTCCACCTGGGGATCCTCTCGATCAACAAGGCCGTCCTCTACCTGTTCCTCGCGGCAATCGCCACCTGCGTGACGATGATCTACGTCGCCAAGCGGATGCAGGCGCGGCCCAACAAGGTGCAAACGGCCGTCGAGGCCCTCTACCAGCTGATGCGCGACAACATCACGGGCGGCAACCTCGACGAGAAGATGGCCAAAAGGTGGTTCCCGTTCATCGGCACGCTGTTTCTTTTCATCATGTTCTCCAACCTCGTCGGCTACATCCCGCTGCCGACCAACACCGAGCACAAGATCGACATCTTCGGGCTGCACATCCCGTCCTTCTCGCTCTATGCCGCGACGGCCAACCTCTCGATCCCGCTCGTTCTGGCGCTGCTCGTGTTCATCTCCTACACCGTCGAAGGGGTCCGCGCAAAGGGCCCCATCGGCTACCTCAAAGGACTGGTTCCCGGCGGTGTCACGGGCGGCATGGCCGTCTTCATCTTCGGGCTCGAGCTCCTCTCCAACGTGATGCGGCTGATGTCGCTCTCGATTCGTCTGTTCGCGAACATCCTGGCGGGGCATCTGATCATCCTGTTCATGGCGGGTGCGCTCGCCGTGATCCTGGGGGTCTCCGCGCTGGCCTGGTTCACGATCCCGTTCGGCATCCTGTTGTTCGCCTTCGAGGTTGGCCTGGTGGCTGCCCTGCAGGCGTTCATCTTTGCCACCCTCACCGCCATCTACCTCGGCGGCGCAGTCGCCGAAGACCACTAAAGGAGCCAACTGTCGTGCACATAGCCCTAATCACCATCTTTGCTGTCACCGAAGAAGTGGCCAAGGCGGGCAAGTCGATCGGCCTCGGCGTCGGCGGAGGTCTCGGGGCCGTCGGCGCCGGTGTCGGCATCGGCATCATCTTCGGCAAGGCGATCGAAGCGATCACCCGCCAGCCGGAGATGCGCGACGAGATCACGCAGCTGCAGTGGCTGGGTTTCGCCCTGACCGAGGCCTGCTTCTTCTACGGACTCGTGGCCGGACTGCTGGCCGCTTTCATCGTCTGAGCCGATGCTCGCCCTGATCACAACCTCAGCGCAGGTGATCGCCTCCAGCGGCGGCTTCCTCATCGAACCCGGAATCGGGCTGATGGTCTGGACGCTTCTGGTCTTCGGTGCGACCATGTTCCTGCTCTCGAAGCTCGCATTTCCGCGCATCAGCGACGCTCTGGGACGCCGTCAGCAGGCGATCGAAGAGTCGATCGACACGGCCGAGCGGACCCGCGAGGAGGCCGACAAGCTGCTGGCCGAATACAGGGAGCGGCTCAAGGAGGCGCGCGCGCAGGCGGACGAGATCGTCCAGCGTGCCCGCCAGACCGCTGAGACCCACGAGCAGGAGGCCAAGGGGCGCAGCCAGGAGATTGTCGAGGAGGCCGCCAAGCGCGCCGAGCGCAACATCGAGGCGGCCACCCAGCGGGCGCTGGATGACATTCGCCGCGAGGTCGCCGACCTGACGATCCTGGCAACCGAGAAGGTCACCCGCAAGACGCTCACCGACGCCGACCAGCGCAGGCTGGTCGAGGAGGCTCTCGGCGAGCTCGACTTCAGCGGCATCTCCGCGGCACCCAGCAACTGATGGAGGAGCTCGCCCAGGTATATGCGCGCTCCCTGTTCGAGGTCGCTCAGGAGCAGGACAAGCTGGACGCGCTGCGCGAGCAGCTCGGCCAGTTCGCCGACGCCCTCGACCAGAACCAGGGATTGGCCGTGTTCTTCTTCTCGCCCTACTTCTCGACGGCAGAGAAGCTGGACGGGCTGAAGGGGATGCTGACGGACGCCGACGAAAGCCTTCTGAACTTCCTGGGCCTGCTGATCGAAAACCACCGGATGCCGGTCATCTTCCGGGTCCGTCACGAGTACGAGCGGCTCTGGGATCAGGAGAACAAGGTTCTCCCGGTCGAGATAACCAGCGCCATCGAGCTCGACCAGGCCACCACCGAGAGCCTCGGCCGGACGATCGGCGAGCGCGCCGGACGCAAGGTCACGCTGTCGGCTCACGTCGACCCCGAGATCCTCGGTGGCATCGTCGTCCGGATCGGAAACTCGATTCTGGACGCCTCAATTCGAAACCGGCTGGAGCAGCTGCGCAGGCAAGTTGCCCAGGCAGCCTCATAGAGGGCTGAGCAGCCGCCCCCACGCGCTTTCAATCAGGAGACGACATGCAGATCAACCCCGACGAGATAACAAGCATCCTCAAGAGCCGCATCGAGGGCCTGGACGCAGGCCGCGCCGAGCTGACGGAGGTCGGCACGGTGCTGTCGGTGGCCGACGGCATCGCCCGCCTGCACGGCCTGGAGAACTGCATGTCATTCGAGATGCTCGAGTTTCCCCATGGCGTCACCGGGCTGGCGCTGAACCTCGAGTCCGACAACGTCGGCGCCGTGCTGTTCGGCAACTGGGAGCACGTCTCAGAGGGAGACACGGTCAAGCGCACCGGCGCCCTGCTGGAGATCCCCGTCGGGGAGCAGATGCTGGGCCGGATCGTCGATCCGCTCGGCCGCGCGCTGGACGGCAAGGGGGAGATCCGCATCGACGAGATGCGCCCGGCCGAGTTCAAGGCGCCCGGTGTCGTGCAGCGCCAGCCCGTCACCGAACCGATGCAGACCGGGCTGAAGGCGATCGACGCGATGATCCCGATCGGCCGCGGCCAGCGCGAGTTGATCATCGGCGACCGCCAGACAGGCAAGACCGCCATTGCGATCGACGCGATCATCAACAACCGCGGCACAGGCGTCATCTCGATCTACGTGGCCATCGGCCAGAGGATGTCCACCGTCGTCGCCCTGGCGCAGACGCTCGAGGAAAACGGGGCCCTGGAGAACACGATCATCGTTGCGGCCCCCGCCGATGAGGCGGCCCCGATCAAGTTCATGGCCCCCTACGCGGGATGCGCCATGGGCGAGCACTTCCTCTACAACGGCAGACACGCGCTGTGCGTCTATGACGACCTGACCAAGCACGCCTACGCCTACCGGCAGATGTCGCTGCTGCTGCGCCGCCCGCCGGGCCGCGAGGCCTACCCGGGTGACGTCTTCTACCTGCACTCGAGGCTGCTCGAGCGCGCGGTCAAGCTCAACGACGATCTAGGCGGCGGCTCGCTCACGGCCCTGCCCGTGATCGAGACGCAGGCCGGCGACGTCTCGGCCTACATCCCGACCAACGTCATCTCAATCACCGACGGACAGATCTTCCTGGAGTCGAAACTGTTCAACTCCGGCGTGCGCCCGGCGATCAACGTCGGCATCTCGGTCTCACGGGTCGGTGGAAACGCCCAGATCGGCCCGATGAAGAAAGTGGCCGGGCGGATCAAGCTCGAGCTCTCCCAGTACCGCGACCTCGAGGCCTTCGCCCAGTTCGGCTCCGACCTCGACGCCGACACGCAACGGACGCTGGCCCGCGGCGAGCGCCTCGTCCAGACGCTCAACCAGAATGAGCGTGCGCCGCTGGCGGTGGAGGACCAGACCGTCCAGATCTACGCCGCCACCAACGGCTATCTCGACCGCCTGCTGGTAGAGCGCGTATCGGACTTCCTGCTCGAGCTGACCGAACGGATGCATTCCCAGCACGCCGACGTGCGCGAGAAGATCGCCGGCGGGGACTGGTCGGAGGAGACTCAGAAGGCTGTCAAGGAGGCTGTCGAGAGCTTCGCGCAGGACTTCGGCTACGACCTCGACGAGGAGGGCCAGCCGATGGACGAGGCCGCTACCCCGGAGGTCTCCACCCAGGCCGCCTAGCGGCTCGGAGGATCGCTCATGGCATCCCAGCGCGACGTCAAGAACAAGATCGCATCGGTCAAGAACATCCAGAAGATCACCCGTGCGATGGAGATGGTTGCCGCGGCGCGCCTGCGCCGGGCCGAGCAACGGATTGATGCCCTGCGCCCCTATGCCGACGCGATCCGGCGGATGACCCGCCAGGCGGCTCAGGCGGCCGGCGCCGAGACGGCGCGGCTGCCGCTGCTGCGCGAGCATGAGAGTGAGAGCAACGTCGGACTCCTGCTGGTCACCGGCGACCGCGGTCTGGCCGGCGGCTTCAACTCGCAGATCATCCGGGCGGGAGTGCGCATCTCCAGCGAGATCGGCGAGCAGGGGCTCCAGAGCAGCTGGTTCGCCACCGGGCGCCGTGGCGTCTCCTCGCTGAGCTTCCGCGGCTACGAGCTGCAGGGCACCTACACGGGATTCGCCGACCGGCCCACCTACGCCGACGCACGGACGATCGCCGATGACCTGATCCAGGGCTACGTCGACGGCAAGCTCGACCGTGTCGAGATCGTCTACAACTCCTACATCTCACCCCTCACCCAGCGGGTGACGCGCGAGCGCCTGCTGCCGATCTCCGCCGCGACGATCGCCGGTGAGCAGGAGGCTGAGGCCGGCGAGCATGAGGATGGCCCGCGTCCCCTGGTGGCCTACGAGCCGGGGCCCGAAGAGATCCTCAAGCGGCTCGTCCCGGACTACATCGAGATCTCCATCTACCGTGCCCTGGTCGAGTCCACCGCCGGTTTCTTCGGCGCTCAGATGACCGCAATGCGCAGCGCCTCCGACAACGCCGGGGAAATCATCACCGACTACACGCTGCAGATGAACCGGGCCAGGCAGGCGGAGATCACTCAGGAGATCATGGAGGTTGTCGCCGGCGCCGAGGGCCTCTCGTGAGCGGCGCGAGGACCGGCGCTGTGCTGCGTCCTCGATCGCTCGCCTGCAGATTGCAGGCTTCGCTCACTGCGTCCTTGCACTTGGCCCTCGCGCCGCTCACCGCTCAGCGCGCCCAGAGGGACGGCCCACTGCGAACACCAGCCGGGTAAACCTGCTCAAGATTTGATTTAGACGAGAAAGAGAGAGATAGACATGGCCAGCACAGCTACCGAGCCGACCGCCACTCCTCAGGGCGAGCAGAACGTCGGCCGCATCGAGGAGATCCAGGGCGTCGTGATCGAGGCCGTCTTTCCCGACCGCCTGCCTGAGATCAACCACGCCATCACGATCGCTCGCACGGCGGCCAACCGCTCCGAGGAGGCCGAGGGCATCAGCTCCGGTGCGGAGGAGACGATTCTGGTCTGCGAGGTCCAGCAGCACCTGGGCGACGACCGCGTACGCGCCGTGGCGATGGACACGACCGACGGCCTGGCCCGTGGCCTCGAGGTCATCGACACCGGGGCGCCGATCTCGGTGCCGGTGGGCGAGGCGACCCTGGGTCGCATCTTCAACCTGCTCGGCGAGCCGATCGACCTCGGGGCGGAGCTGCCGGCGGACGTCGAGCGGCGCAGCATCCACCAGGACGCGCCGCGCGTCGAGGACCTGACGCCGACCACCGAGATGTTCGAGACGGGCATCAAGGTCATCGATCTGCTGGCCCCCTACGCCAAGGGCGGCAAGGTCGGCCTGTTCGGCGGTGCCGGCGTGGGCAAGACCGTTCTGATCCAGGAGCTCATCCACAACCTCGCCAAGGAGCACGGCGGCCTGTCGGCCTTCTGCGGCGTCGGTGAGCGCTCGCGCGAGGGCAACGACCTGTGGCTGGAGATGAAGGAGTCCGGGGTCCTTGACAAGACGATGCTCGTCTTCGGTCAGATGAACGAGCCGCCTGGCGCCCGCATGCGGGTCGCTCTGTCGGGGCTGACGATGGCCGAACACTTCCGCGACGAGGGCCAGGACGTGCTGCTGTTCATCGACAACATCTTCCGTTTCGTGCAGGCCGGCTCCGAGGTCTCGGCGCTACTGGGCCGGATGCCCTCGCAGGTCGGCTACCAGCCGACACTCGAGACCGAGATGGGGCAGCTGCAGGAGCGGATCACCTCGACCAAGCGCGGCTCGGTCACCTCTGTGCAGGCGATCTACGTGCCGGCCGATGACTACACCGACCCGGCTCCGGCATCGGTGTTCGCGCACCTCAACGCAACCACGGCCCTCTCGCGGGCGATCTCCGAAAAAGGCATCTACCCGGCCGTCGACCCGCTCGACTCGAACTCGACGATCCTCAAGGCCGACATCCTCGGCGAGGACCACTTCCGGGTCGCCAACCGCGTCAAGGAGATCCTGCAGCGCTACAAGGAGCTCCAGGACATCATCGCGATCCTCGGCATCGACGAGCTCTCAGATGAGGACAAGCTCACCGTGCAGCGCGCCCGCAAGATCGAGCGGTTCCTGTCACAGCCGTTCTTCGTGGCAGAACAGTTCACCGGCACCCCCGGCGCGTACGTGCCGATCGCCGAGACGATCCGCGGCTTCGAGGAGATCATCGAAGGCAAGCACGACGAGGTTCCCGAGAGCGCCTTCTTCCTGAAGGGCACGATCGACCAGGTGGTCGATGCGGCAAAGAAAGGCTGATTGTGGCGCGCACCAAGTTCCAGGCCGAAATCCTGACGCCCGAGGGCGAGGTTTTCTCCGAGGAGGTCGAGATGCTCTCGACCCGGACGGCCGTCGGCTCGATCGGTGTTCTGGCCGGCCACGAGCCGGTGCTGGCGCTGCTCGAACCGACAGAGCTGCGCCTGTACCGCTCAGAGACGGAGATCGTTCGCTTCGCCCAGGCCGAGGGCTACCTGCAGTTCGCCGAGAATCGCGCCCTGGTGCTGGTCGAGGAGGCCATCAGCCCGCAGGAGATCGACCGTTCCACGATCGAGACCAAGCTCTCCGACTCGCGCCAGACGGCCGAGCGGGCCGAGCAGGGCACTGAGGAACTGGCACGGGCGCAGCGGGACATCCGCCGCTACGAAGCCTTCCTCTCCGTTGAGGCCTAGCGGCGGCGCGCCGCGCCCCCGCAGCCACTAGCCTTTCCCGCCTCATGAGCCCCGCAAGCGAGCCCATCGGAGTAATCGGAACCGGCTATGTCGGGCTGGTGACGGCCGCCGGCTTCGCCGAGCTGGGCAGCGAGGTGTGGTGCGTGGACATCGACGCAGCCAAGATCGAGCGTCTGCGCGCCGGGGAGGTGCCGATCTATGAGCCGGGGCTGGCGGAGATGCTGGAGAAGAACTCCGAGCGGCTGCACTTCTCGACCGAGATCACCGATGCCCTCGAGCAGGCGCGGCTGCTGTTCGTTGCCGTCGGCACGCCGCCGACCTACTCCGGAGACGCCGACCTGTCCGCGGTCCATGCCGTCGTCGAGGCGATCCCGGCCTCGCGCGATCACGCGCTGGTAATGAAGTCGACGGTCCCCTGCGGCACCGGCGCCTCGCTGCAGCGCGTCTTCGGCGAGCGCGGCAAAGAGGGGCTCGCCTACGTCTCCTGTCCCGAGTTCCTCAAGGAGGGCTCGGCCGTCAAGGACTTCCTGAACCCCGATCGCGTGGTCGTGGGCGACGAGGGAACCTGGGCCGGGGACGCCGTCGTCGAGCTCTATGCCCCGCTCCAGGCGCCCCTGGTGCGCACCGACGTGGCCAGCGCCGAGATGGTCAAGCTCGCCTCCAACGCCTTCCTGGCCACCAAGATCTCCTTCATCAACGAGATCGCCAACGTCTGCGAGCAGACCGGCGCGGATGTCGTCGAGGTGGCCCGCGGAATGGGCCTGGATGACCGCATCGGACACAAGTTCCTGCAGGCGGGCATCGGCTTCGGCGGCAGCTGCTTCCCGAAGGACGTGGACGCGCTGAAGCAGCTGGCGGGCAACTCCGGTTACAACTTCCAGCTGCTGAACGCCGTCATCCAGGTCAACGACCTGCAGAAGCGCCGCGTCATCGGCAAGCTCCAGCGCCACCTGGGCTCCCTGGCCGGACGGCGGGTGGCGCTTCTGGGGCTGGCCTTCAAGCCCAACACAGACGACATGCGCGAGGCCTCATCGCTCGTCCTCTCCTCGCGCCTGCAGGCCGACGGCGCCTCGATCGTGGCCTACGATCCGGTCGCCGAGGAGCAGGCCCGGCGTCTTGTGTCGGGGATCGAGTTCGCCGACACGCCGCTGCAGGCGCTGCGCGGTGCCGACGCGGCGGTGCTGGTGACCGAGTGGCAGGAGCTCGTCGAGCTCGACTGGAGCGCCGTCGCCGAGGCGATGGCGGGCAACGTGCTGGTGGACGGACGCAACGCGCTGGACCCGGCGGCGGTGCGCGCCGCGGGACTGCTCTACGAGGGGATCGGTCGGAGGTGAGCGGATTCAGGCAGTGATCCTGGTCGGTGGACAGGGCACCCGGCTGCGCCCGCTGACCTCAACCGTCCCCAAGCCGGTCGTCCAGTTGGTCGACAGGCCCTTCATCTCCTACATGCTCGAGTGGCTGCTGAGCCACGGCATCGAGGATGTGATCATGTCCTGCGGCTTTCTCGCCGACGGCGTGCGCGACGTCCTCGGCGACGGCAGCGCGCTCGGTCTGCGGCTGCGATTCGTGGAAGAGCCCGAGCCCCGTGGCACGGCCGGCGCGCTGAAGCTCGCCGAGCCGCTGCTCGAGGAGCGTTTTCTGATGCTCAACGGCGACGTGCTGACCGACATCGACCTGAGCGCCCAGATTGCCCAGCATCAGGCCACGGGGGCCAGGGCGACGCTGGCACTGGTCGGCGTCCCCGATCCCACTGCCTACGGCATGGTGATCCTGAACGAGGACGCCTCCATCTCGCAGTTCGTCGAGAAGCCGAGCTCCGAGCAGCCGCCCGGCAGCCTGATCTCGGCCGGCGCCTATGTGCTCGAGCGCGAGATCCTCGAGCTGATCCCGCCCGGGCGCAACGTCTCGATCGAGCGCGAGGTATGGCCGCGGCTGATTGGCGAGGGGCTCTACGGCTACGCCTCAACGAGCTACTGGCTCGACATCGGGACCCCCGATCGCTACCTCAAGGGGACCTTCGACATCATCGAGGGCAACGTTCAGACCGCTGTCCAGGCGCGCCTCGGCGACGGCTGGATCGCCCGTGGCGAGGGGGTCGAGCTGGACGGCCGGGTGATCCCCCCGGCCATCCTCGAGCGGGGTGTCAAGGTCGGTGCGGGGGCCCAGGTGGGAAGCCTCGTCGTGCTGGGCGAGGATGTCTCCGTCGGCGCCGGCTCGAGCATCGAGCGCGCGGTCGTCCTCCGGGGGAGCTCGATCGGGGAGGGCTGCGAGCTGCGCGACTGCATAATCGGGCCGGGCTGCAGGATCGGACCGCGCACCAGGATCACCGGCGGCGCCGTCCTCGGCGAGGGAGTCGGTGTGGGGGCTGACAACCTCATCACGCGCGGGGCGCGTATCTTCCCTGGTGTGCAGTTGCCGGACGGGGCCATCGGGTTCTGAGAACAGGGCCGAACACGCGAAGAGGAACATGACGACGATCCAGACAGGCAAAGCAAGCGCCGCTCCGGCGCACGGACGCCGGGAGGCAACTCGATGAGCGACGGCAGCGTGGCGGCCACACCGGCCGCGCAGGAGCTCTCACGCGAGGCGATTGCCCGCATCGACCCCTCGGGGCAGCTGGGTGACGTGCTGGCCCTCCCCGAGCATCTGCGCGACGCCCTGTGGCGCGCCGAGTCGGCGATCATGCAGGACTGGGACACCTCGGCGGGGCTGGTCGTGGCAGGCATGGGCGGCTCGGCGATCGGTGGCGCGCTGGCCCGCGCAGCGCTCGGCGACCACGCTTCGAGGCCGATCTTCGTGACCCGCGCCTACGGCATTCCCACCTGGACCACACCGGACACGATGGTCCTCTGCGCCAGCTACTCGGGCAACACCGAGGAGACGCTCGCATGCTACGAGTCCGCCGGAGCGCTCGGCGCCAAGCGGACGGTCGTGACCACCGGCGGGCGGCTCGCGGAGATGGCCCGCGCGGACGGGGTCCCCGTGATCCCCCTGCCGGCCGGCTTCCAGCCCCGTGCAGCGGTCGCCTACATGACGGTGGCCGCCCTCGAGGTGGCCGCCCTGTGCGGTGCCGGACCCCGCCTGACCTCGGAGATCGACGTGGCCGCCTCGCACCTGGAGCACCTCGTGGCCGAGTGGGGTCCCGACGCCGCCGAGGACACGCTGGCCAAGGAGGTCGCCCGCGGCCTGTTCGGCACGACACCGGTGATCGCCGGCGCCGGGCTGACCAACCCGATCGCCTACCGCTGGAAGACGCAGATCAACGAGAACGCCAAGCAGCCCTGCTTCTACAACGAACTGCCCGAGCTCGACCACAACGAGCTCGAGGGCTGGCAGGGGGCGCACGAAGTGGGGCGCTTCTCAGCCGTCTTCCTGGACGACTCCGACGCCCACCCCCGAGTCAAGCAGCGGATGGACCTAACGGAGCAGATCATCGCCGCCAATGCGGTCGCGAGCTTCCGGCTGGAGACCCGCGGTCAGACGGCGATCGAGCGCGTCCTCTCGCTGGTCCTGCTCGGAGACCTGGTCTCGATCTACATGGCCACGCTGCGCGGAGTCGACCCCGGGCCGGTGGCGGCGCTGGACGAGCTGAAGTCCTCGCTGGCCAACCTGTAGAGCGCACGCCAGGCGCGGGCAGCCGCGAGACCCTGAGGGTCGGGCGGGCCCCGAGCCGTGTGATAGCGTCCCAACGACGGCCGAGGAGCGCTGCGACGGGCTCCGATCCGCCACGCTCGGCCTCTCTGCAGCAAGGGCGCTCACCTGACCGGACAGGAGGACTAATCATGTCCGCAATGACACCCACCGCAGTTGCCAACGACTTCAAGGTCGCCGACCTCTCCCTGGCCGAGTTCGGCCGCAAGGAGATCACGATGGCCGAGCACGAGATGCCGGGGCTGATGTCCCTGCGCCGCGAGTACGGCGAGGCACAGCCGCTGGCCGGCGCGCGCATCACGGGCTCGCTGCACATGACGATCCAGACGGCTGTGCTGATCGAGACGCTGACGGCGCTCGGCGCCGAGGTCCGTTGGTGCAGCTGCAACATCTTCTCCACCCAGGACCACGCGGCCGCCGCTGTAGCGGTGGGCCCGCAGGGCACGCCAGAGAACCCTCGCGGCGTTCCCGTGTTCGCCTGGAAGGGCGAGACGCTCGAGGAGTACTGGTGGTGCACCGAGCAGGTCCTGATCTGGCCCGACGGCGGCCCGAACATGATCCTGGACGACGGCGGGGACGCCACCCTGCTCGTCCACAAGGGCACCGAGTACGAGGCCGCCGGGGCCGTTCCCGACCCCTCGACGGCGGAGTCCGAGGAGCACGAGGTGATCCTGGGCGTCCTGACCCGCTCGCTGGGTGAGGACCCGCAGCGTTGGACGAAGATCGGCCAGGAGATCAAAGGCGTCACCGAGGAGACGACGACCGGCGTGCACCGTCTCTATGAGATGGTCGAGCGCGGCGAGCTGCTGTTCCCGGCGATCAACGTCAACGACTCGGTCACCAAGTCCAAGTTCGACAACCTCTACGGTTGCCGACACTCATTGATCGACGGCATCAACCGCGCGACCGACGTGATGATCGGCGGCAAGGTCGCCGTCGTATGCGGCTTCGGCGACGTCGGCAAGGGCTGCGCGGAATCACTGCGCGGACAGGGCGCGCGCGTCGTCATCACCGAGATCGACCCGATCTGTGCCCTCCAGGCCGCCATGCAGGGCTACGAGGTCAAAACACTTGAGGAAATGCTTGCGACCGGCGACATCTTCATCACGACGACGGGGAACAAGGACATCATCACGGCCGCCCAGATGGGACAGATGAAGCACCAGGCGATCGTCGGCAACATCGGGCATTTCGACAACGAGATCGACATCTCCGGCCTGTCGAAGGTGCAGGGCATCGAGCGCGTCAACATCAAGCCGCAGGTCGACAAGTGGGTCTTCCCCGACGGCCACGCGATCATCATGCTCTCCGAGGGCCGGCTGTTGAACCTTGGCAACGCCACAGGTCACCCGAGCTTCGTCATGAGCAACTCGTTCAGCAACCAGACGATCGCCCAGATCGAGCTCTTCACCAAGAACGACGAGTACGAGAAGCGGGTCTACGTGCTGCCGAAGCACCTCGACGAGAAGGTCGCCCGGCTGCACCTCGAGGCACTTGGCGTCAAGCTGACCCAGCTGAGCGCCGAGCAGGCCGCCTACATCGGCGTCCCGGTCGAGGGTCCCTACAAGCCGGACCACTACCGGTACTGATCAGCGGATGAAGGCGATGGTTCTCGCAGCCGGGCTTGGAACCCGGCTGCGACCGCTGACCTACGAGATCACCAAGCCGATGGTGCCGGTGCTGGACAGGCCGGTGATGGAGCACATCCTGGAGCTGCTGGAGCGCCACGGATTCGATGAGATCATCGCCAACCTGCACTACTTCCCGGACTCGATCAGGGAGTACTTCGGACAACGGATCTCCTACCGCTTCGAGGAGGAGCTGCTCGGCACCGCCGGGGGAGTGCGAGCCTGCGCGGAGTTCTTCGCCGGCGAGCCCTTCCTGGTCATCTCAGGTGATGCGCTTACAGACATCGACCTGGGGGCCCTGGCCGAGCGCCACCGCACCGCGGGCGGGATCGCCACGCTGGCCGTAAAGAAGGTCGCGGACACCCGCGAGTACGGGGTCGTGCTGCACGATGACGCCGGGCGGATCACGGGCTTTCAGGAGAAGCCGGCACCCGAGGAGGCCCTTTCGGATCTGGGCAACTGCGGCATCTACGTGTTCTCCCCCGAGATCTTCGAGCACTTCCCCGACCGGCCCTTCGCGGACTGGGCGCAGGATGTCTTCCCGGCGCTGCTCGAGAATGAGATCCCGTTCCACATCCATGAGGTGGCGGAGTACTGGAACGACGTCGGCTCGCTGAGCGAGCTGCGCCAGGGCACCTTCGACGCCCTGGCCGGAGAGCTGGGCCTGCAGATCGAGGGCACCGAGGTGAGCCCGGGGGTAACGCTGGCCGGGCAGGGCACCCTGCCACAGGACGCGATCGTGGACGCCCCCGTCTGGATCGGCGCCGACGTGAGAATCGGGGCGGGCGTGCGTCTGACCGGCCCGATCGTGATCGGGGACGGGGCGGTGATCGGCGAGGGAGCGCAGCTGCGCTCCAGCATCGTCTTCCCCGGCACCGAGATCGGCGCGCAGGCGATCCTGATCGACGCGATCGCCGCCCACAAGGGGATCGTCGAGAGCCTCCGCCGCCGCGGGTAGGGTCGTGCCCGCTCGCCGGTAGGCTGCGCCTGTGAGCGCTGCCGCCGTTGGGGTTCCGGTACGCGAGGGGGCCGAGCGCCGCCTCGGCTTGATCTTCTCGGGCCTGATGCTCGTGATGCTGCTGGCGGCGCTGGACTCGACGATCGTCGCCACGGCCCTGCCGACGATCGTCGGCGATCTCGGAGGACTGGAGAAACTCTCCTGGGTCACCAGCGCATACCTGCTGGCCCAGACCGCCGTCACGCCCCTTTACGGCAAGCTGGGCGATCAGATCGGGCGCAAGCGGGTGCTCCAGAGCGCCGTGGTGGTGTTCCTGATCGGCTCGGGCCTCTGCGGACTGGCCGGCTCGATGACCGAGCTGATCGCCTGCCGGGCGTTGCAGGGTCTCGGTGCCGGCGGCCTGATCGTGCTCGTCCAGGCAACGGTCGGAGACGTCGTCTCTCCGCGTGAGCGCGGCAAATACCAGGGCCTGTTCGGGGCCGTCTTCGGCGTCGCGAGCGTCGCCGGGCCGCTGCTGGGCGGGGTGATCGTCGAGCACCTCTCCTGGCGCTGGATCTTCTACGTCAACCTGCCCGTGGGCATCCTGGCCCTGATCGTCCTCGGGATCACGCTTCCCAACGCGGCGGAGCGCAGCCGCCAGTCGATCGATTATCTCGGCGCCGGCGTGCTGGCGGGCGCCCTCAGCGCCTTCATCCTCGTCGCAAGCCTCGGCGGGACCACCTGGGCCTGGAGCTCGATCGAGGTCATCATCACGGCGCTGATCGGTGTGGTGCTGCTGGTCATCTTCGGGCTCGTCGAGCGGGGCGCGGGCGAGCCGGTACTGCCGCTCGCGTTGCTGCGCGGCCAGGTCTTCCGCGTGGCGGGGCTCCTGTCGCTGATCGTCGGCTTCGCCCTGTTCGGCTCGGTGACCTTCCTGCCGCTGTTCTTCCAGACCGTCTTTCACTCCAGCCCCACCGGTGCCGGGCTGCGCCTGATCCCGTTGATGGGCGGCCTGCTCGTCACCTCAATCCTCTCGGGACAGCTGATCTCGCGCACGGGGCGCTACCGGATCTTCCCGATCGCCGGAACGGCCGTGATGACCGTCGGGCTGCTGCTGCTCTCGCGCCTTGACGTCAGCACCAGCTCGCCGGTAGCGGACGCCTACCTGCTGGTACTGGGCCTCGGCCTCGGCCTCGTCATGCAGGTCCTCGTGCTGGCGGTCCAGAACTCGGTCGACTACTCGATCCTCGGCGCCGCCACCTCCGGGGTGACGCTGGCCCGCGGGGTGGGAGGGTCATTCGGGGCGGCTGTCTTCGGAACGATCTTCTCGAGTCGCCTGCGCTCGGGGCTTCACGACGTCATCAGCGGCCCACTGGGCGCCCTGGTCTCCGGCGGAGGCCGCCTGACGGGCGCCCAGGTGGCGACACTGCCGGGTACGGCCAAACTGGCCTACGAGAACGCCTACGTCCATGCTCTGCGGCCCGTCTTCATCGTCGCCGCGGGGATCGCGGCGATCGGCTTCCTGCTCAGCCTGCTCCTGCGCGAGCAGCCGCTGCGAGCGACCGCGTCCACGAGCACCGGGCTCGAGGACGCCCTGGCCGCCCCCAAATCGCCGGACTCGCTGGCCGAGATCGACAGGGCCCTGGGCGTGCTCGTGGGCAGCGAGCGGCGGACGGCCTTCAATCAGCTCGTGGCGGCCCGCGCCGGCGTTCAGCTCAGTCCGGGGGCCGTCTGGGCGCTGGCCCGGTTCGGCAGCTACGGTATCGCCGGCACGCGGGAGATGGCGCGACGCCAGGCCATCGAGGAGGAGCGCATCACGGCCGTGCAGGCCGAGCTGCGCGAGCAGGGGCTCGTCAGCGAAGAGGGCGGCGAGGCGGTTCTCACGCCCGCCGGCGTGGCGGCCGCCGACCAGGTTCTGAGCGCCCGCCGCGAGCAGCTTGGCGAGCTGCTCTCAGACCACGACGCCAACCGCCAGCCGGAGGTCCAGCAGCTGCTCGAGCGGCTCTGCGTGGAGCTTTCGGGCTCGCGCCCGTGAGCCTCGCTCAGCTGAGTTCGTAGCGCTCTTCGCGCTGCTGGGTACGCTCGGACTCCGCCAGCGCCCTTACGAACAGGACGACCAGGGCGACGCCCATCACCAGCGACTGCTCCACAGCCATGATCAGGCCGGCGATCGACTGGTCGCTCAGCGCCGAGAGCCCCCACGGACGGGCATGATGGACGTAATAGGGGTAGAGGGCGGAGGGGGCGAAGGCAAGGCCCATGCCCAGGGCGCCCACGAACAGCTTGGTGGAGACCATGTAGAAGACGGGTCCCATTCCGTTCAGGCGCCGGCGGGCCCGGATCGGCGAGAGCAGGTGCCACCAGTAGAGGGCGCCGATCGCGAGGAAGGTCAGGTGCTCGCCGATATGCACAAGCGGATGGCGCACCGCGAAGTCATAGGCCGCCGGGATGTGCCACAGCCAGATCCCCGCGATGTAGAGCGCCACCGCCGTGACGGGGTGCGCAAGCAGGCCGGCGCGGCGCTCGAGCTCGCTGACCCGGCGGGTGACCGGACGCAGGAAGACCTTCGTGTAGCCGAGGATGGCGAGTATGGGAGCCAGATCCAGCAGCAGCATGTGCTGGATCATGTGGGCGAAGAAGAGCTGATCGGCCAGGGAGTCGATCGGCGAGATCAGGGCCACGATCACGACGGCCCCCGAGGCCAGGAAGCAGCACAGCCGCCACACCGGCGCGTCGGCGTGGGCTCGCGGTGGGCCGGCGCGACGGACAGCCAGCCAGCGCCGGACATAGAGGAAGTCCACCAACGCCGTGACGAGGAAGACGATCGGGTTGAGCGACCAGTGCAGGTTGGCACTTACCAAGCCCAGGATTCTCCCACTGTGACAGCTGCGGGGCGGGCGGACGAACAGATTGCGGCGCCCCGTCCCGCGACACGGCGCCGTGCCATTTGTCCACCCCATTTACATCCGCCGCAAACCGGCGTAGCATCGAAGTCAGAGCAGTAGCGACAAGGCCGACCAAGGAGCGACGATGCAGATCGACATCAAGGGTCGAAACGTCACGGTCACCGACGAGCTTCGCGAGCACGCGGAGCGCCGGTTGGGAAAGGTCTCGCGCCAGGTCTCCGATCTGGCCCGGCTGGAGATCGAGATCTTCCAGGAGCGAAACCCGCGGGTTGCCGACAGTCAGGTCGCCGAGGCGACCCTGTACCTCAAGGGCGTCACGCTGCGCGCGCGCGACGCATCCCCGGAGATGTTCCACTCGATGAACCTGATGGTTGACGAGCTCGCACGCCAGGTCAAGCGCCACCGCGACAAACGGCGCCACCGCCGAGAGGCCCATGCGGCCTCGCCGCGGGTCCTCGGCGTACCGAGCGAAGCGACGCTGCCCTCGATCTAGGGCGCGGCCGGCGGGGCGGCTAGAGCTATCCTTGGCGCATGCCGTCATTGCTTGATCGTGCCCTGAACGCCGGCGAGGCGAAGAAGTTCAAGAATTACCAGAAGCGGGTTGCCCTGATCGGCGCCTTCGAGGCCGAGCTGGAACACGACACCGACGAGGAGCTGCGGGCGCGGATGGACTCGCTGCGCGAGCGCGCCGAGGAGGGCGAGTCGCTCGACGATCTGCTGCCCGAGTGCTTCGCGGTCGTGCGCGAGACGGGCAAGCGCAGGATGGGCATGCGCCACTTCGACGTTCAGCTGATCGGTGGTATGGCTCTGCACGAGGGCCAGATCGCCGAGATGAAGACCGGTGAGGGCAAGACGCTCACGGCAACCCTGGCGGTGGTGCTGAACTCGCTGGCCGTCGCGCCCGACCCCAACGACCCCGAGGGCAAGCCGCGCCGGCGCGGTGTGCACGTCGTGACGGTCAACGACTATCTGGCGCGCCGCGATGCGGAATGGATGACCCCGATCTATGACGCGCTCGGCGTCACGGTCGGCGTGATCGAGAACATGCAGGCCTACGAGGAGAAGTTCCGCGCCTACCAGTGCGACGTCGTCTACGGCACCAATTCGGAGTTCGGTTTCGACTACCTGCGCGACAACATGGCCAAGGACCTCTCGGAAAAGGTCCAGCGGGGCCACCCCTTCGCGGTCGTCGACGAGGTCGACAACATCCTGATCGACGAGGCGCGGACGCCGCTGATCATCTCGGGCGCGCCCGAACAGGCCGCGGACCTGTATGTGCGCTTCGCCAAACTCGCCCCTCGGATGGTCCTCGGCGAGACCCCAGAAGGGATGGACCCGAGGTCCAAGAAGCAGTTCGTGGCGGACTTCGACTTCGAGATCGACGAGAAGCACAAGTCCGTCTCGGTGACCGAGCAGGGGGTCGCCAAGGCCGAGCGGTTCCTGGGCATCGACCACCTCTACCGGGCCGAGAACGGCCATCTGGTCAATCACCTGCTGCAGGCGCTCCGCGCCGAGGCGCTCTACAAGCGCGACGTGGACTATGCGGTGATCGACGGCGAGGTCAAGATCATCGACGAGTTCACCGGCCGGATCCTCGACGGGCGCCGATGGGGCGAGGGACTGCACCAGGCGGTCGAGGCCAAGGAGGGCGTCTCGATCCAGGAGGAGAACCAGACCCTGGCCACGATCACATACCAGAACTTCTTCCGCCTCTACGACAAGCTCTCCGGCATGACGGGCACGGCGCTCACCGAGGCGACGGAGTTCATGAAGATCTACCAGCTGCCGGTCGTTCAGATCCCGACCAACAAAGAGATGGTGCGGGCCGATCGCAACGATCAGGTCTACAAGACCAAGGAGGGCAAGTGGAGCGCGGTGGCGCGCGAGATCAAGGCCCGCCACGAGAACGGCCAGCCGGTGCTGGTGGGCACGATCTCGGTCGAGGTCTCAGAGCTCCTCTCCGAGCGCCTGAGGAGCCATGGGATTCCCCATACCGTTCTGAACGCCAAGCCTGAGCACGCTGCACGCGAGGCGGACATCGTCGCCGAGGCGGGTCAGCCCGGGGCCGTGACGATCGCCACCAACATGGCCGGCCGCGGGGTGGACATCAAGCTCGGCGGCAACGCCGAGCATCTCGGCCACCAGCAGCTGGGCGCCGAGGGCATCGACCCCGCCACCCCGGAGGGTGAACGCCGCATGGCCGAGCTTCTGGCCGAGCTGGACGCCAAGGTGGCAGCCAACCGCGAGCAGGTCATGGCGGCCGGCGGCCTGTTCATCTGCGGCACCGAGCGCCATGAGTCGCGCCGGATCGACAACCAGCTGCGCGGCCGCGCGGGCCGCCAGGGAGACCCCGGCGAGTCGCGCTTCTTCCTGTCGGCCGAGGACGATCTCGTGCGTCTCTTCGCCGGTGATCGCATCTACCGGATCCTCGACAAACTCGGCGGCCTCGACGAGGAGGGCAATGAGGAACCGATCGAGGCGGGCATGCTCTCCAAACAGATCGAGAAAGCCCAGAAGAAGGTGGAGGACCAGAACTTCCTGCTGCGCAAGCGGGTGCTCGAATATGACGACGTGATGAACGAGCAGCGCCGCGTCATCTACGCCTACCGCGATGAGGTGCTGGAAGGCAAGTCCATCGGCGAGGAGGCCCGCCGCGAGGTCGCCAACGTGATCGAGAGGACGGTCGACCAGTACACCCCGGGCGACTTCCTCGAGGACTGGGACGTGGACGGCCTGTTCACGGCGATCGGGCAGTTCTTCCCGCCGGAGCTCGAGGACGGGCTGCTCGAGAACCAGGCAACCGATCGCACCGTGCTCTCCGAAGCACTGGTGAGCGAGGGAATGGTTCGCTACGAGGCGCGCCAGGAGGCTCTGGGCGAGGAGCTCATGGGAGCCCTCGAGCGCTTCCTGCTGCTGCAGACGATCGATGAGCGTTGGCGCGAGCACCTGTTCGACATGGACTACCTGCGCGAGGGCATCCACCTCCGCGGTTTCGCCCAGATCGATCCGCTGGTCGCCTACAAGAACGAGGCCTTCACCCTGTTCGGCGACCTGATGAACAGCGTCTGGACAGACTTCGCCCGGATGATCTTCAACGTCCAGGTCAACATCGAGGGTGAGAACGGTGGCGCTCCGCCGCTTCCCAGCTTCAAAGCTGCCGGCAGCGCCACCCGGGCAGGCCGCGTCTCCTATTCAGGTGCCGCGAGCGTCGGCGCCGGCGCCCTGGCGGCGGCAGCAGCCGCAGGGGGCAGCCAGGAATTCGGCGCCGAGCAGGAGCTCGGGCCCGCGCCGGTCGTCGAGCAGCGTGTCGTGGACGAGGAGCACCAGGTGGGGCGCAACGATCCCTGCTGGTGCGGGTCGGGCAAGAAGTACAAGAAGTGCCACGGCTCCTGACCGGCTGAGCGGCCCCCACTTGGAGCCTGGCCGGTGGAGCTCCTACTCCAGCGTCGGGAGCCCCCAGGGAGCGTCGATGGCGATCAGCCACCTGCCGCGGCGGTCGCGACGGTAGACCACCGTGGCGTGCGAGCGCAGCTGCTGGGTGGGATCGTCCGGGCTGGCCAGCGTTAGCTTTCCCGTGGCCACGGCGACGTCCCCGGCGATGAACAGCGCCCCGAGCTCGATCGCGAAGCTTGCGCCGCTGTCGATTAGAGAGCGCAGCGCGCCGGCGATCGCCTCGCGGCCGGTGAGCGAGCTGCCGTCGGCGGCCACGAGAACGGCCTCGGGATCCCAGTGGGCCAGCGCGCCGTCCAGGTCACCGGCGTCGAGCGCGGCGGCGAAGGCGGTCGAGATGTCGTGGGGACTCGGGGTGGGCAGGCCGAGGACAGTATCGTGGTGGACGTGGCTACCACCGATGCGAGCGAATCGACCCCGCAGCGCCTGGCCGCAATCCGCGAGCAGATGAAGCTGCTCTCGGACTATCTTTGACCCCGCTGAGCTGGGCGAGCGCGTGGCGTCGCTCGAGGGAGAGATGGGCGCGGAGGGATTCTGGGATGACGCAGAGCGCGCCGCCTCGGTGTCGGCCGAGCACTCCCGCGCCTCGCGGCGCCTGGAGGGCTTCCAGGCCCTTGCCGCCGACGTGGAGGATCTCGACGGCCTGAGCGAGATGGCGGGTGAGGACCCCTCGCTCGAGGGCGAGGTGCAGGAGCAGATCGCCTCGGTCGAGGAGCGCCTGGCCGAGCTCGAGGAGCAGCGCCTGTTCTCCGGGCGCTATGACGCCGGCGACGCGCTCGTCACCGTCAACGCCGGCGCGGGCGGGACCGACGCGCAGGACTGGGCCGAGATGGTCCTGCGCATGCTGATGCGCTGGGCCGAAGGCCGCGGCTTCGGGGTTGAGCTTCTGGAGGTGAGCGAGGGCGAGGAAGCCGGCATCAAGTCAGCGACCTTCCGCGCCTCGGGTGAGAACGCCTACGGGCTGTTCGGCGCCGAGCGCGGCGTGCACCGTCTCGTGCGCCTGTCGCCGTTTGACTCCGCGCACCGCCGCCAGACAAGCTTCGCCGGCGTCGAGGTGGCTCCCGTCGTCAAGGACACCGGCGAGATCGAGGTGAACGAGGACGACCTTCAGGTGGACACCTACCGGGCCTCGGGCGCCGGTGGGCAGCACGTCAACAAGACCGACTCGGCGGTGCGCATAACCCACCGTCCGTCGGGGATCGTCGTGCAGTGCCAGAACGAGCGCTCGCAGTCCTCGAACCGTGCCACGGCGATGGCCATGCTGCGGGCAAAGCTCCTGGAACGCAAGGAGCGCGAACGCCAGGAAGAGATCGCGCGCGAGAAGGGGGAGGCCCAGGATGTGAACTTCGGCTCGCAGATCCGCTCCTACGTGCTCCATCCCTACACGATGGCGAAGGACCACCGCACCGGGCACGAGATGGGGGACGTCCAGCGTGTCCTCGACGGTGACCTGGACGGCTTCGTCAGGGCCTACCTGCTCTCAGCGGCTGCTGCGCCGGAGAACTGACTTGACCGAACTGCAGATGCTGGTCCGGGCCGCGCTCGACGAGGATGTCGGCAGCGGCGATGTGACGACGCTCGCGACGGTCGATCCGAAGTTGCGGGCGCGTGCCTCAATCACGCAGAAGGCCCCGGGCGTCATCTACGGCTTGGATGTCACGGAGGCGGCCTTCGCTGAGCTCGATCCCGACGCTGCCTTCCAGCGCGAGGTGCTGGAGGGCGTCTGGCGCGAGCGGGGCCCCGTGCTCGTGATCGAGGGTCTTGCCAGTGCGCTGCTCACGGCGGAGCGTACGGCCCTGAACTTCCTCGCTCACCTCTCTGGCGTGGCGACCATGGCGGCTCGGGCGGCTCGCGAGGTGGAGGGCACCTCCGCGCGTGTGCTGGACACGCGCAAGACCACGCCGGGGCTGCGCTCGCTCGAGAAGGCGGCCGTGGCGGCCGGGGGGGCGGTCAACCATCGGATCGGGCTCTACGACGCGATCCTCATCAAGGAGAACCACATCGCCGCCGCGGGGGGCATCGCTGCGGCTGTTGAGCGTGCAAGAGCGACAGCGCCGGAGCTCGCCGGGACGCTGGAGGTCGAGGTCCGTGACAGTTCGGAGATCGACCAGGCGCTCCGAGCCGGGGCACAGCGACTGCTGTTGGACAACATGGACCCCCAGGAGCTGTGTGCCGCGGTCGAGCAGGTCGCCGGCAGGGCCGAACTCGAGGCCAGCGGCGGTGTGAGCCTCCAGACGCTTCGGACGGTGGCGGATACCGGGGTAGAATGGGTCTCGATGGGCGCGCTGACACACTCCGCGCCCGCTCTAGACCTCTCTCTCACACTGGAGACGCTGCCATGAACCTTCCCATGGCTCCCGCCCAGCCCCCGCTGGAGATACTTTCCGAGGCTCAGATCGTCGAGCTGCAGGCGGAGGTGCGAGCGCTGGCCGGCGAGCGCGACGCCGTCATCCTGGCCCACAACTACCAGGTGCCCGAGGTGCAGGACGTGGCCGACTACGTCGGCGACTCGCTGGGCCTCTCACGCCGGGCGGCGGCGGCCGAGGGCGAGACGATCGTCTTCTGCGGCGTGCACTTCATGGCCGAGACGGCCTCGATCCTTTGTCCCGAGAAGACCGTCCTGATTCCCGATCTCGACGCAGGCTGCTCGCTGGCGGCCTCGATCGATGCCGAGCAGCTGGCCGACTGGCGCGCCACCTACCCGCAGGGTGTCGTGGTGATGTACGTCAACACCACGGCCGAGGTCAAGGCCCTGACCGACTACTGCTGCACCTCGGCCAACGCCGTGGACGTCGTCCGTCACATCTATGAGACCCACGGGCCCGACACGGAGATCCTGTTCGGCCCCGACATGTGGCTCGGCGCCTACGTGGAGAAGGAGCTGGGCAAGCGGATGCACGTCTGGGACGGCGAGTGCCACGTCCACGCCGGGATCCGCCCCTCCGACATCGAGGCGACCCGGGCCGCGCATCCCGGAGCGGACTTCCTGATCCACCCCGAGTGCGGCTGCACAACCAGCGTCATGGAGTACGTGGCCTCCGGCGACGTGGCATCGGCCGGCGTGCACATGCTCTCGACGGGCGGCATGCTCAAATACGCTGAGGGGGCTGAGAGCGAGACACGAGCGCATCCGGGCTCGCGCACACGGGCGATCGTGGCCACCGAGACGGGAATGCTCTACCCGTTGCAGATGGCAGCGCCGGACGTCGAGTTCATCCCCGCCAACGCCGAGGCCTCTTGCGTATTCATGAAGATGATCACGCTGCCCAAGCTGCGCGACGCGTTGCGCGAGATGCGCTTCGAGGTCAGGGTGCCCGAGGAGATCGCCGTCCGGGCCCGCGTGCCGATCGACCGCATGGTCGCAATCGGCTGAGGGCCCCTCCTAGAACTCGCCGGTGGCGTGCGGGCCGACACAGGCGACGGCCAGGCTGTCGCTGACCTCCGCGGCCACCGCACGGACCTCCTCGAAGGTGACCGAGTCGATCGCCTCGATCGCCTCGTCCGGGTCGATCGAGGCATGGAAGACAATCGACTGGTTGGCCGCATGGCGCGCCACCGCGTTGGTGTTCTCAAACGACAGGACGAGGCGTCCGGCGGCGTAGGCACGGGCGCGGGCGACCTCCTCCTCGGTCGGGCCGTCGGCCCGCAGCTCGTCGACGATCTCGCGCATCCGCGTATAGGCCTCGATGCACTTGGAGGACTCCAGACCCGAGCCGAGCTGCAGGATAGGCACGTCGGCGAAGGCGTGGGCGATCGCATAGACCGAGTAGCAAAGGCCGCGCTTCTCGCGGATCTCGTCGAACAGCCGCGAGCCCATTGAGCCACCGAGCAGCGTCGAGTAGATCGCAAGGGCCGCACGCTGGCGGACGTCTTTGACCTCGATCTGTGGCCGGTAGATCATCCGCAGGTGCGACTGGTTGGTGTCGCGCTCCTCGATCAGCGTCCCCGGCGAGAAAGATGGTGCGGGCTCATAGGGGGGCGGCTCAGATAGGGCCGGGAAACGGCCGAAGCTCTCATGCAGCTCGCCCTCCTCCGGCAGATGGTCGAGGTTGCCGGCCAAGAAGACGCCGCCCGTGGCGCCGGCCCAACGGCGCTCGCGGAAGGCGACGATCCCCTCCCGCGTGAACGAGCGCAGGTTCTCCTCGGGGCCGAGGACGGGACGCCCCAGCGGGTGATCGCCGAAGGCGGCTTTGTCGATCAGATACTCAGCGACCATCGATGGCTGGTCGAATGCGCGGTTGATCTCCTGAATCACCACGCCCCGCTCGCGGTCGAGCTCCTCAGCGTCGATCCGCGGCCGCCCGACGAAGTCGCTCAGCAGATCGATGGCCGGTGCGGCGCTCTCGGCGCGGACCGTGATGTGGAACGCCACCAGGTCATGGCTGGTGTAGGCGTTCAGGACGCCGCCCAGGCGCTCGGCGGTCTCGTTGACGTCGCTGTAGTGCGGGTACTTCTCGCCTCCCTTGAAGACCAGGTGCTCGAGGAAGTGAGCCATGCCGTTCTCGGCGGGGGTCTCGTTGCGGGCACCCGCGTCGAATGCCACGAGGACTGTCAGCGCGCGGGTACCCGGGATCTCGATCGCATGGATCGGCAAACCGTTGCGGGCAACTGTGGAGGTGGTTATCAAAGCCATGGCCAAGAACCCTAGAAGGTCACCGGGCTGTCCGCCGCCGCGCCTCCACTACGCTTGCCGGTGCCGATGCCGCAACCGTCATCCCGCAGGCCTCCGCTCGTGGCGGTCCTCTCCTTGCTGCTGCCCGTCCTGCTCGTGGGCGGCCTGTGGCTGGGCGGGCATCCCGAACACCTGCCGGGCTTTCTCAAGAAGGCCTTCGTGGCCAACCGCTCGACGCTGGTGGTCGACGAAGCGATCCACCGGATCGCCGAGGACTACTACCGCCCGATCCCCACCTCAAAGCTCTCCGACGCCTCGATCGCGGGTGTGGTCAAGAGCCTCGGTGACCGGTTTTCTCATTACCTGACGAAAAGCGAATTCAACGAATTCGTCTCGCCGCCGCACTTCGCGGGGATCGGCGTGGTCGTCGATCCGCTGCACCGAGGGCTGCTGATCGCCCGGGTGTTCGACGCCTCCCCGGCGTCGCGTGCCGGCCTGAAGCCCGGCGAATTGATCGTCGGGGTCGGCACCCGCAAGCTGGTCGGCCTCTCCGCCGAAGCCTCAACGGCTCTGATCCGCGGCCAGCCCGGAACGGACGTCAAGCTGCAGGTGGAAAACGGCCAGAAGCGCAAGGCTCACACCAGGAGCGTGACGATCACCCGCGAGCTCGTCTCCGAGCCTGTCGTCGCCTCAGCGGGCCGCAAGGTTCACGGGGTCAAGCTCGGCGTCGTCGCGCTGGCGGAGTTCAGCGCCGGTGCCCATGGAGAAGTGCGCGAAGCGGTCGAAAAGCTGCTTCAGCAGAAGACCAGGGGAATCGTCTTTGACCTGCGTGGCAACGGCGGCGGCCTGGTCTCCGAGGCGCAGCTGATCGCGAGCATCTTCCTGCCCCAGGGCGCAACGGTCGTCTCCACACGCGGGCGCACGCAGCCCTCCCAGACACTGAAGGCGCTGGGTGATGAGATCCCCAGCTCGATCCCGGTCGTGGTGCTGGTCGACTCCGGGACGGCCTCGGCATCTGAGATCGTCACGGCGGCGTTGCAGGACCACCACCGTGCGACGGTCGTGGGCACGCACACCTTCGGCAAGGGGGTCTTCCAGGAGGAGGAGCCGCTCTCCAACGGCGGCGCACTGGACATAACGGTCGGTGAGTACTTCACCCCCAACGGGCGCAACCTGGGCGGTGGCGGGGTCAAACAGGGCGCCGGCATCACGCCGGAAGTCAAGGTCAGTAACAAGCTCGTCGACACCTCCACCGGTCTCTCGGTGGCGCTCAGCACGCTTGCCGCCAGAGTGAAGTGACCCGCCCGGCGCCCGGTCCGCCATTCGTCGCCGTGCTCGAGCGGCGCGGCCGCTTCCTGACGGCCGAGCGGCTGTTCCCGCTGCGCGGGGAGATCTCCGGACCGTCTCGCCGCGACCGGTCAGGTGGTGTGGTCGTGGCCTCGGCCAACTCTTCGCGCGGCGCGCTTGCGGGAGCGCGTGAGGGGGACGTGGTGCTGGTCCGCGCCGCCGCCAAGTCCGCGCGGGTTCAGCTGCGGATCGGGCGCCCGGATGTGGCGCGCGACGTGATCGAGGCGCTGCTCTATGACCGCGGCCTGAGTCGCCGCTTCGGTGGCGCGGTCGAGCGCGAAGCCAAGGAGGCGGGGGAGCGGGTAAAGGCCTCGCCGGGCGAGCGCCGCGACCTGATGTCGCTTGCGACCTTCACGATCGACCCCGCAAGCGCCCGGGACTTCGACGACGCGATCTCCGCGGAGCAGGTGGGCTCCGGGCGTGCGCGAATCTGGGTCCACATAGCTGACGTAAGCGCGCACGTCCCGGAGGGCTCCGCGCTGGACCGCGAGGCGCGCCGGCGCTCCACCAGCGTCTATGTCCCGGGAGCCGTTGAGCCTATGCTTCCCCATGCGCTTTCCAGCGACGCCTGCTCGCTGATGCCGGGCAGACCACGGGCGGCGGTGACTGTCGAGCTCCTGCTGGACGGCGAGACGGTCCGGAGCGCCTCGTTCTACCGCTCGCTGATCCGCTCCGACGAACGGCTGGACTACGAGCGGGTCGACCGGATCTTCGCGGGATCCGAACGGGCCTCGGCTCCATGGGCCGAGCCCCTGGCCGTGGCGCGCCGGGTGGCTGCGGCGCTGCAGGCCAAGCGCGAGCGCGCCGGGGGCCTGGCGCTCGATTCGCCTGAGCCGGAGTTCGCGTTCGACGAGCGCGGCCATGTGACCGAGGTCCACGGCCGTGTGCAGACCGAGTCCCATCGCCTGATCGAGCACCTGATGATCGCGGCCAATGAAGCGGTCGCCGAGTTGCTCTCCAAGCGCTCGATCCCCTGTCTCTACCGCGTCCATGAGCGACCAGAGCCCGACCGAGTGGAGCGGCTGGCCGATCAGCTGGCCACGCTCGAGGTGCCCACCCCACCGGTGCCCGAGCGCATGTCCTCGACCGAGGCCGCCGATTTGTTGGCTGCACTGTCGGTGAAGGTCGAAGAGCACCTGCGCCGCAGCGGCGGGCGCGGACGGCGGGCCCTCAGTTCGCTGGTCCTGCGCACGCTCAAGCAGGCCTATTACTCGCCGCAGAACCTAGGACACGCGGGGCTTAACTCCGCCGCCTACTGCCATTTCACCTCGCCCATCCGCCGCTATCCGGACATCGTCTGCCACCGCGCGCTGCTCGCGGCCGTGGGCGCGGGCGAGCGTGCCCCTCGCGCGGCGGAGTTGCCGGAGCTTGGTGCATGGAGCTCCGAACGCGAGCGCGAGGCCATGATCATCGAGCGCGACGGCGATGACATCGCGAGCTGCTTCGCCCTCGAGCGGATGCTGTTCGAGTCCGGCCCCGATCAGGTCCTCGACGGCGAGATCACGGGGCTGATCGGTGCGGGCGCGTTCGTGGCCTTCGATGGCCCCGGGGGCGCAGCAGGGCACGGCCAGGGCGTCGAGGTGCCCCCGTTCGAGGGCATGATGCCCGTCAGACTGTTGCGGGCTCCCCAGCCGTCGGCGGGTCCCTCCGGCGGCGTCGGGCGTCCGGGCCAGGTGCAGCGCCAGGGCCGGCGGGACGCCCAGCGCGGCTCGCGCGAGCGCCAAGGGAGCCGCGAGTGGTGGGAGCTCAACGAGGAGGGGACGATCCTTCGCGGCGAGCGCACGGGTGCGGCGCTGCGTCTAGGTGACCAGGTTCGCGTGCGTGTAGTGAGGGTCGAGACGGTCCGCGGCCGGGTGGATCTGGAACCGGCGAGCTAGGCTCGTGCGATGGCCAAGGGAAAGGGCAAGCGCAAGGTGGGGGCGGGGGACGTGGCGTCCAACCGCTATGCCTCGCATCGTTATGAGCTGATCGAGCGCCTGGAGTGCGGGATGGTCCTCGAGGGAACGGAGGTCAAGGCGCTGCGCACCTCGGGGGCACAGCTCAAGGACGGCTATGCGGCGCTCGCCGGGGACGAGCTGTGGCTGCACTCAGTCCACATCCCCCCGTATGGCCCTGCCTCGCGGGAAAACCATGACCCCGAGCGCCAGCGCAAGCTGTTGGCGCACCACCGCGAGATCGAGCGCCTGGCGATACGGGTCAAAGAGCGGGGTCTGACGCTGGTCCCGACCCGGATCTACTTCTCCGGGGCCAACGCCAAGGTCGAGATCGCCCTGGCCCGGGGCAAGGATCTCTATGACAAGCGCCAGACGATCCGCGAGCGCGAGACCAAGCGCGACATGGAACGGGCCGTCCGCGAAGCCCGGCGCTAGCGCTCCCCGGACTTTAGATCGAGCGGAAGGTGTGGCCTTCGCTGGTGAGGATGTGTGCCTCGTGCATGCCCAGGGCCAGCAGGACGATCAGGCCGACGTAGACGGCGCCGACCAGCCACCGGTTGCGAGGCGAGACGCGGTAGTAGGCGGCCTGCTCGATCGAGCGGGTCTTGCGCGCCCGCCAGCGGCGGCGCGTCTCCATGAAGCCGAGCACGATGAAGATCAGCAGGAAGGGGTTTCCGGCGATGAAGAACAGAACCACCAGTGCGGCCAGACCGACGAACCAAAAGGCCGGCGCCATTGCGGCCATGGCGCGACCGCCGTCGAATGGCACCACGGGAATCAGGTTGATGAGGTTCAGGAAAAAGGCCACGTAGGCGAGTGCCCGCAGCATGTCGCTGTTGGTCGCCTCGGCGATGGCCAGGCAGACACCCGCGCCGACGGTGCCGAGGACGGGGCCGGCCAGGCCCACACGAGCCTCCGCCAGAGCGTCATCGGGCATCGACTTCATCATCACGGCCGCGCCAAGGAACGGCACGAACATGGGGGCGCTCGCCTTGATCCCTTCGCGGCGAAGTTGGATGACATGGCCCATCTCGTGGACGAACAGCAACAGCACGAAGCCTGCCGCGAAGGTCCAGCCCCAGAACAGCGAGTAGGCGGCGACGGACACGAGTGCCGTTCCGGCGGTGCCAAGCAGTTTGATGTTCGGCAGCAGCAGCAACCCCGCCTTGATGGCAGCGAAGAACTTGGCGAACAGGGCGGCGATGGCCGCGAGGATGCTGCCGATGCGCCCGCGCAGGCCGCCGCGCTGTTTGCGGTGCGCCGCGGGAAGCTCGCCGAAGGGGTTCTCCTGAGGCAGCGGCGCCGGCGGTGTGGCCGTCGCGCTTGGCCGCGGCGCGAGCGAAAACGGTTGCTCATCCATGGACCCATTGTCGCACCGCCCCTAAGGGGCTCCTAACTGCCCGCCCGGAGTCCTGCACCTCGCAGCCGCTACGCAGGACTGGGCCAACAGCTTTTTTCGCAGAGTGCGGGGTCGCCGTGGTGCGAGGGGTTGCGCCTCTGGGTGGGTGGAGCTACGTTGGATCCAGACGCGGAACCGAGCCGCAAAGAGCGAGGCCACCGAGGTGTGAGGCCGCGCCACCCGCAGGGGAGGGCTTTCGAGCCGGAACCTGGGAGAGGGCCTTAGGGCCGGATCCAACGGGTTCCTCAGGCGGCCCGGAACCGCGTCGTTTTTTGTCCACGCCCAGGATGTTCGGCGTCGACAGTCGAATGCTCCGGAGATCATGGTGCACTGATCGTCTCGGCAGCGTTGCGCGCCCCCCGTTCGCGCGTTCAGCGTGCAGCGGGCCGCGGCCGCTCCGATCACAAACGTGTCGTCGACGCGATGAAGGCCGGCTGCCGTCAAGCACCGTTGTCGCGATTTTTTCGGTCAATGCGGGATGGTCGTGTGAGCGGGGGTTGTGCTCCTGCTGGGGGCGAGCTACTTTGAATCCAGACGCGGAACCGAGCCGCAAAGAGCGAGGCCACCGAGGTGTGAGGCCGCGCCACCCGAAAGGAAAGGGCCCTTGGGCCCGATCCGAGGAGAAGGCCTTCGGGCCGGATCCAAATGGGTTCCTCAGGCGGCCCGGAACCGCGTCGTTTTCGTTCCCTTCCCAGGCGCGGCCCTTCGGCTGCGGTTAGACTGGGAGGGCAATACATCCCGGGGACGACAGGCTTCGACGTGGTCGGCTCGTGTGGATGGTGGCGAGTCGAGGTCCCGGGCGGCCTCGTAAAACACCCGGGAAAACCATAAGTGCGGACTCTCACGAGTACGCCCTCGCCGCTTAGTCAATAGCTAAGCCGTGAGGTCTCGGGCCCCGCTTGCCTGCGGCGGGGAAGGCCGGGATCAGAAAGCAGGCTCACCCGGTGAGGTCCGCCTTCGCCGATCCGGGAAAATCTAAGGAGGCTGGTCCCCAGCAACCCCGCCGGCGAGGCGAGCTGGGGACGAGATCAGAGCGCCGGCTACGCTCGTAGATGCCATTCAGACGCGATTGCGGACGTGGGTTCGATTCCCACCGTCTCCATAAAAATCTGACCCTGGAAAAGGGCGGTGCCCGTCGCGCGGCCAGACCTAGGCAGTCGAGCGCGCCTCGAGGAGCGTCTCCGCCCGCGGCTCGAAAAGCCCGTAGCCGTGCTTGCGCGAGAGCTCGAGCGACCGGGTGGCATGGTCGCGTGCTCGAGCCCCATCGCCACGTCCGGCGAGCGCCTGAGCCCAGCCGAGATGTGCGCGGGCTGCCCACAGAAGCAGGCCGTTCTGCTCGTGGAAATCGCAGGCAAATGCCAGATGCTCATCGGCCTGCTCGTGGTTGCCCATGCAGGCGGCGAGCAGGCCCAGCCACATGCGGTTGTGGCCGTAGCCGATAACGCCGTTCCAGACGACCTGGTCGGTCCACGGCTCGATGAGTTCGTAAAGGATTGAGGCGGGGCCCGGGCTGGCGGTCAGCGCGGCGGCCTCCGCATACAGCGCCAGCGCGGTCAGCGCGGCCGAGTTGTGGGCTATGTGCTCGAAACGGTCTCCCGCAGCCTCCTCCAGGATCTTCGCCGCCACGATCCAGATAGCAGAGGGCCGCCGCCACTGCGGCTCGCCAGGCCGCGATCGCTGGGTAGGCGCTCGCACTCTGCTCCATCATCTCGATCACCTCGTTTGCGCGGCCTTGAAAGTTGCGCGCCTGCAGGAGCGCGGCGCCGTAGACGAAGACGGCGTCGGGCTGCCCCGCCTCCTCCCCGATCTGCAACCCGCGCTCGGCTGACAGCTCGCCGGCTGCCAGATCACCGTGCATGAGCTCCCAACCGGCCCTGAGAAACGTGGCAAACCAGTTAAGCGTGGGCCGATCGAGCTGCTGTGCGATCAGGGTCTGCTGCTCGAGGCCGAGCTTCGCGCGCTCGAGGTCCCCTCGCTCCAAGCAGGCGTGAAAATCGAAGTTGTGCGCCGAGTATCGGAGGGCAGGATCGCCCACCGAGGCGGCGCAGCCAAGAAGCTCCGGGGCGAGCTCTATTCGCCAGGCGAGCGTGTCCGGTGCTCGGATCGCCTCCAACTTCACGAGCACTTCCGCGAGTGTCCTCGCGTCCCCCGTAGCACGAGCCAGCGAGATCGCCTCCTCGACGAGGGCGCGACGCAGGCCGAAGTCCGCGTCCCACTCGAGTTCCAGCGCCTTCAGCGCGAGCAGCCGCGCCCGGCGGCCGCGATTGGGTGGCTCGTCGAGCTCGATCGCCCGCTCGATCGCTGCAACCCGCTCTGCGTCAATCCCACCGAACGTGCTCGAGACTTCTCCGCGGTTGTTTGCCAGCGCCGCTTCCGCGGCGAGTTCGGCGTCCGCGAGGGTGGAGGCGCTCCGCGCCGCGTCGAGCAGCGTCTCGCGGAAAGTGGGATCGCCGGTTTGGAGCTGCGCTTCGCCGAGCCCAATCAGGGCTTCACAGCGCTCGGTGCTCTCGAGATCGCCGATCAGCTCGATGGCGCCGGCGAACAGCTTCACGGCCTCGGCCGGCGCGAGGCTCTTGAGCGCCTGCTGCCCGGCGCGCAATGCGTAGCCGGCCGCCTTGTCCTTATCGACCGAGACCGCGGCTAGCCGCCAGTGAAGCGCGAGCTCCGAGAGATGTTCGCCGGGATCCTCGCTGTAGAGATGCTCCAAAGCCTGAGCGACACGCTCGTGCATGCGCGCTCGGCGGGTGGCGCCGAGACCCTCATAGAGCGTCTGGTTGATCAGCGCGTGGGCGAAGCGAAACTGCCCGACGCGCTCGGAGGTCTCGGCCAGGAGCGAGGCATCGACCGCTGTCTCGAGGTGGTCCAGCAATGCGCCTTCGTTGATGTCGAACATCGACTCGAGCAACGCGAGGTCGAACACGCGCCCGATCACCGCCGCCTGGGTCAGTACCTCGAGCGCCTCGTCGCCGAGGCGCTCGACACGTCGCTCGATCACCTCGCGCACGCTCTCGGGCAGCGCGATCGGGATGGATGTGTCGACGCTCCAGCGCTCGCTCGTCTCGTCGAAGACGAGCCCGCCGGACTCTGAGAGTCCGCGCACGATCTCGCCCACGAAGAACGGGTTGCCCTCGGTCTCGCCGGCGATCTGTGCCGCCAGCTCAACGGCGTCGGGTTCCAGCTCGTGCCCAGCGATGGCGGTCATAAGCTGGGCCACCTCATCGGTGCCAAGGCCGTAGAGGGGGACGCGCTCCACGCCCTCGACCACGCGCAGGTCGGCGAGGACCGTCGTCAGCGGGTGGTCCTTGCCGAGGTCCGAATCGCGGTAGGTCGCGATCAGGTGCAGAGCGCCGTGCTCCACCGTGCGCACCAGATGCTTGAGCAGTGCCACCGACTGCGCGTCGGCCCAGTGGAGATCGTCGAGCACCACGCACACCGGCACCGTCTCCGCCATCTCACCGAGCAGCCCGCCGACGGCATTGAACAACAGGTAGCGCTCGGTCTCCGGGTCAGAAGATTGCGGCGGCGGTGGCTCTGCGACGCGCTGGCTGAGGTTGCGAGCGAGACGCCCGAGCTCGCCTTGGTGGCGCCTGAGGTGGCGTGCCAGTAGCTCCTCGGGGGCGTCTTCCACGATCTGCGCGCAGATCCCGATCCACGGCTCGTAGGGCACAGCCAGCTCCTCAGAGCACGCTCCCCAGAACACCGCAAAGCCCTGCGAGTGGGCGTCGTGGGCGGCGTAGCTCGCAAGGCGTGTCTTGCCGATCCCCGGCTCGCCCGACAGCAGCACGACCTGGCGCTTCCCCGTCCGCGCGAGCTTCGTCGCTTTCTCGAGCGCCGCGCGTTCCTCGATTCGCCCCACGTAGGAGACCGGTGGCACCGAGCGAAGCAGCACCGGTAGCGGCCAGCGGCTCGGTCCTCCAGCCTCCTCGAGCAGCGGAGGCCAAGACACCGACAGTGCCTCCACGGGCTTCTCGAAGCCCTTCAGCTCGAGTTCTCCGGCGGGTGAGAACTCGACCCCCTCGCATCGGCCGGCAAGGGTCTGCACCAGCGCCGAGACGATGATGCCGTCCGCGGGTGCCTTGTCGCAGAGACGCGCGGCTTCGATCGACGGCATCCCGAAGTAGTCCCCGTCCTTGACCGTCGACTCCCCGGCTCCGAGACCGATGCGTATGTGGAGAGCCTGCTCAGCCTCGCGGTATCGGCGCTCAAAGCACTGCTGCATCGCAACCGCACACTTCACGGCCGCCGAGGCCGATGAGAACGCAACCAGGAGCCCGTCGCCGGTGTTCTTCACCTCTCGGCCTCCAGAGGATGCGATCGCATCGCGCAGCAGCTCGAAGTGCTCTTCGCGCAGCTCATCCGCCCGCACCGGACCAACCGCGGTCGCCAGCCGCGTCGAACCGACCAGATCGGTCAGCAGGATCGTCGCAAGCTCAACAGACTCCGCCACCAGCAACCCCCGAGGCAATCGTCAAACCTGGTCGCAACCTACCACGGCCCAATAGCCCCCGCCGGCTCACAGGCCGGTACTCTCGCGTGGGAGCGACATCACGCGGGCATCGGCGTACGCGTCACGTGCGCAGGCACCGGGGACGTTCATCGCGTCTCAGGCCATCGGCCAGGCCTGCGACTGGCGGATGGTGCCGATCGAGGCCAACGGCCAATTGGCCGTCGCGGCATACCACCTCGGTGACGGCGACAGCTATGGGGCCTTCGCGATCGTCGTCCTGGCCACAACCCTGACTCACCTCAGCCGCATCTCGTTGTTCGCCGACCCCGCGCTGTTTGGTCGCTTCGGACTACCCTTGACCGTCGCTCGTGCCACGTGGAGTGCAGGCGTGTCTGCTATTCCACGAACGCCGTCATGCGGATGGAGATGAGGACCCCGGCGGGCTCAGGCCCGAGCCGCGCCACATAGCGGGCTGGTGGGTCAGACTCAAACCACCGCGAGTACTCCTCGTTGAGGCCCTCGAAGTCCTCGGGGTGTGTCAGCAGCAGGCCCACCTCGATCACGTCCTCGAGGCGCGCGCCGCCTGCCTCCAAGACCGCCTCACAATTCCTCAGCGCCTGTGCTGTCTGCGCCTGGATCGTCTCGCCGGCAAGCGCTCCGCTGACAGGGTCTATCCCAACGATGCCCGAGAGGACCAACTGCTGGCCGGCCTTTACCGCCTGACTGAAGATCGGCGAGGCGGGAGCGTTGGCGGTGGTGATGATCTCACGCGGCATGTCGTTCCTTTCGCTGGCTGGCTGGGCGTTTGGCGAAGAGATCCCAGCACACCCGTGCTCCGATCGCGCTGGCCTGGAGCGCCTGAAGACGCCAGAGCTACTCCGGTGGCCAAAGCGCTCGGCAGCGCTACGTCCCGCGACTTGTTCCAAAACATCGTTCGACGACAGCGATGGGAAGGCACGCCACGTACAGCGGCCCCCCGCAGCGCTTTGAATTTGACTGCTCTCTGGCCGGTGGGAGACGATCCGCGATATGCGATCGCGAAGGCCCTCGGTCGCAGTGTTCGCCGGCGACTAACTGCTGACGCGGAACCGGAGGATGGTGACGTCGCGCGAGCGCGTGGAGCTGACCGGTACCAAGTCGATCCTGGGGAGGCCTGGCGGCGAGAAGGGGATGCCGTCGCCGAGCAGCACCGGCACTACATAGACCAGGATTTCGTCGACCAGGCCCGCCTGTAAGCACTGGCCGGCCACGTCAGCGCCGAGGATCTCAAGGTTCTTGGTGCCAGCGGCCCTGCGGGCCGTGGCGACCGCCTCGGAGATGTCGCCGGAGAGGTAGCTCACGCCGGGCTCCGGAGACTCGGGTGGCCGGTGGGTCAGTACGAAGAAAGGCCCGGTGAAGGGGTAGTCGACGCTGCCCGGCTCCTCGGCCTCCATCCTGTCTCCGACGTCGGAGGTCCTGCGGCCGATCAGCATGGCGCCGGTGGCCGCGGCGATCTCACTGAGCTCATCCGGCCCGACGAAGTCGGTGAGCTGGCGCCCGTCGCCCCAGTCCATCACGTGGCCGGCGGCGGCGATGAAGCCGTCGAGGGACATGCACCTGTTCACCACGACCTTGCCGTATTCGCTGCGCGTATCGCTCACCTGATCCTCCAAGCGTCTCGGGAATGTTCTCGTGACCGACCCGGGGTCTCGGCAGTGCGTCCGTCCTCAGCCACAGCCACCGGCGCCGAAGGTTCAGCTCATGCTAACCCGGCTGTCGGGCACGCCGACGGATCGCCGGCGACGCAAACGAGTCGCGCGCGCGTATACCTCCGCGACCACCGGCGACTCTGGGCGGCGTGTTTCCCGCGAACCTCTCCGGGCGTGCAAACGCTGCGCCGCAGCGAGTGGGGCGCTGAGAGTTGATGCCTCAGACGGCCAGCTGCTCGTCGGCGCCGGCTCGCACGCGCTCCTCGGCTTCCTCCGGGCTCAGACGGCAGGAGAGCGCGAAGAAGTAGATCAGCAGGCCGAAGCCTGCTGTCACGGCCATGTCGACGCCGAAGTGGAGGTCGTCGCGTCCCCCTTCGAAGCTCGAGAGATAGCTGAGGACCAGCAGCCCCAAAAGCCACGGCCACATCCAGGCCGACGCGCGCCAGTCCATCGACACGCGCTCGGACGCCGGGCGGCTGAGCTGCGAGACGCCCAGCAGCACCAGGCCGATGCCGATGGCAGCGAACAGCTTCCAGTCGACGGTCCAACCTGCGAACAGGACGATCAGATTCGCGATCACGAAGCCGACGGGCACGAGCAACTCGGCCCCCGGTAGGCGGAACGGCCGCGGGTGGTCGGGAAGCTGTCGGCGCATAGCGGCCAGCGACAGACACTGTGCGGCGTAGATGATGACCGACGCGGAGGTGATGAATGCGACCAGCTTCTGCCAGCCCGGGAACGGGAGGAATACGAGCATGCCGACGGCAAAGCTGAACAGGATGCTGACCCACGGAACGCCGCGCTTGCTGAGGCGATCGAAGGCCTCGGGGATGTAGCCGTTGCGCCCCAGCGCGTAGCTGACACGTGCGCTCGAGCCGGTGTAGATGAGGCCCGTGCCGGCCGGCGAGAAGAAAGCGTCGATGTAGAGGATGACCGCCAGCCAGCCGAGGCCCAGGCCGCTGGCGAGGGCAGCGAACGGCCCGTAGTCGTTGGTGAAGGAGAGATGCGACCAGCCGTGGGACGCGGTGGCGGGGTTCAGGGCGCCGACAAAGGCCAGCTCGAGCATGATGTAGACGATCGTCCCGATGATCATCGCCCCGATGACTGCAAAGGGGATGTTGCGTTGGGGGTTCTCGGTCTCGCCGCCGAACTGGATTGCCTGCTCGAAGCCCAGATACGCGAAGATCACACCGCCGGAGGCGATGGCGCTGAGGATGCCCTTGACCCCCGAGGGGTCGAAGCCGTTGCCGGCGCTGAAGTTCGAGCCGCTGAAGCTGACGATCAGCAGCGTGACGACCGTCAGACAGGGGATGGCGATCTTCCACCAGACCACCGCCGTGTTGGCCTCGCTCAAACGCTTCGCTCCATAGAGGTTGATTGCGATGAAGGCGAGCATCAGCACGGCCGCTACGGCGTAACCGGCGGCCGTCAGGACCGTCTGCCCGGAGACTTCGTGCACCAGGTGAAAGCCGACCCCTTCGTTGACATATTTGTCGGCGTACTGGAGCGCCGCCTCGGTCTCGACCGGGGCGAGGGTGACCGAACCGAGCCAGTAGATCCAGCCCATCCCGAACCCGACCATGCTTCCGAAGGCGAAGTGGGGAAAGCGGGCGATGCCGCCGTTGACAGCGTGCATGCCGCCCAGCTCGGCGTGGATGAATGCCAGCAGCATGATCGCCGCCGCGCCCACCACCCAGGAGATGATCGCGGCCGGACCGGCGATCTTGGTCGCGTTGAGGGCGCCCAAGAGCCAGCCGGACCCGATAACCGATCCAACCGAGGTGAACATCAGCCCGACCCGGCCGAAGTCCTTGCGCAGCCCCCGCCCGTCCGCCGGCGAGACCGCTTTGCGCTGGGACTGGCCTGCTGCTGCAACCGCCATCACTGCCTCCTTCGCAGGGGATGAAAAGGCTCATGCTCGGCTCCTGATCGCCAATTACCCTCCGTCGCGCGTCTCTCACAGCCGCCCGCAAAGTTGAGACCGATGGCATAGGTCACCCCGCGCATTTTTGGCCCGCTGGCGAAGACCGGCCACCTGCTCGCTGTCCCGTCGTCAGCCTGCGGACCGGTTTGCCGGTCGGTGATTCCGTGCGTCAAGGGCTCTGATGACGTCTTTCCACGATCCTCCGGGCGACGATCCAGGTGACTCTCAAGGGCCGTGGGGCAAGGACCTGCATCCCAGGTGCCGGTCTCGCGCGTGGAGCGCAGAGGGCCTCGACGAGCGCATCGCGCGGATCCGCGGGTGGGAGGGGGTCGCGAGCCAGCCGAGCCGGCGGGGCGGGTGAGGAGCTCGTTGTCGAGGCCGGCTCCGCCCGCCCGCGTTTGACTCTCGGGATAGGGGAGTGGACCTGGTTTTTGGTGGAAGCCGCCTTCCACCGCGGCCACTCGACCCGCGTTGGTTTTGAGGACTCCCTGCCGCTGCCGGTGGCGCCTCGAGGTCTTAGGCCTCGGGCTCGTCGGCCAGGTTGCGCACGGAGGGCACGGCGAGCACGGCGGCGGTGCCGAGAGCCCCCAGCGCCGCAGCGACATAGAGGGTCGTTTTGAGACCGAGCGCAATCCCGATCGGACCGGCCGCCGCCAGGCCGATCGGGGTGATGGCGTATGAGCCAAGGGCATCCCAGGAGCTCACGCGCGAGAGCTCCTCGCCGGGGATGCGCCGCTGCACGACGGCGAACCAGACTAGGTTGAAGAAGCTGATCGACACGCCTGAGATGACAGCGGCGAAGAGCAGAACGGCCAGGGGGGCGGCCGCACCCAGGAGGACCAGCAGCGGGGTTGTACCGATCACCGATGTCACGAACATGGCGCGCAGCGGATACCGGGGGTTCCATCGCAAACCCACGATTCCTCCGAGCACCGCACCGATACCGGAGGCGGTGCTGATGGCGGCCCACGCTCCCGGACCCCCGAGCGAGGTACGAGCGATCTCGGGGCCGAGGACCAGATAGGGACTGAAGCACAGCGCGTTTGAGCCCATGAACTCCAGGGCGCTGACCCACAGCCAGGTGCGCGAGCGGAATGCCCGCCAGCCGGCGCGCAGCTCGCTGATCGCGCCCGTCCGGGCCGCAGGGATGACGGCCTGGACGCGCATCAGAGAGAGGTAGGTGGCGCTGACAAGGAAGCTTCCCGCGTCGATCGCGAGTCCCCAGCCGGCACCGAGCGTTGCCACCAGGATGCCGGCGAGCGCCGGACCGCCGATGTTGGCGACGTTGCCGCTGACAGCGATCAGAGCGTTCGCCTGCTGCAGATCGCCGGCAGCGACGGTCTCGGGCAGGAGGGCCTGGGCGGCCGGTGAGAAGAACGCCTCTGCCGCGCCGTAGACCGCCTGGAGCACCGCCAGTTGCCAGATATGCGCGTTGCCGCTGAGGAGGAGCACGGCGCTCGCCCCCTGCGCTCCCGCCCGAATGAGATCTGAGGCGAGCATGACGGCTCGGCGAGGGAGGCGATCGGACCAGACGCCCCCCACCAGCACGAACAGCACCAGGGGGATGGTCTGCGCGGCCAGCACCAGCCCGAGGTCCTTCACCGACCCTGTCAGGTCGAGGACCGCGAAGGCAAGCGCCACCGAGACAATTCGGTCCCCGATGGCCGAGATCCCCTGGCCGAAGAAGAACAGTCTGAAGGAACGCTGTCCCCAGGCTCCCTTGCGCATTCGAGCAGGCTACCTGCGCCGTGGACCGCGACCTTCATTTCGGGTGCTAGCGTCGCCAAACGATGGCCGTGGCCTCCTCACCGACCCGACGCGATGAGCTGAGCGCGTTTCTGCGCTCGCGCCGCGCGCGACTCTCGCCGTCGGATGTCGGCCTGCCCGAGGACGGTGGCCGGCGCCGCACGCCCGGCCTGCGGCGCGAGGAGCTGGCAGCGCTCGCGGGAGTGGGCGTCTCCTGGTACACCTGGCTCGAGCAGGGCCGCGACATCCACCCCTCGCCCGAGGTGCTCGATGCGCTGGCGCGGGCGTTGCGCCTTGACGCGGCCGAACGGTCGACGCTGTTCGCGCTGGCACGGATGGAGATGCCGCTCCCGGGAAATGCAGACACGCAGCCGAGGGACGGTGGGGAGGAGGGCCGCGCACTGCTGGTGTCCCTGGTCGAGGGCCTGCACCCGATGCCCGCTTACCTGCTCGGCCCGATGACCGAGATCCTCGCCTGGAACGGCGCTGCCTCGGTGTTGCTCGGCTCGCCCGATCACCTGGCAGCAGACCGCCGCTCGCTGCTGTGGATGCTGCTGGTTGACCCCGGTGCGGCGCGAACGAACCCGGGCCGGGAAGCCACGGCGCGCAACATGGTGGCGCGGTTTCGCAGCGAGTATGCCCCCCATGCCGGCGAGCGGCTCTACGAGCGGTTCATTGCGGACCTGCGGGAACACAGCAGCCGCTTTGCGCAGTGGTGGGACGAACATGAGGTCAACGACACACAGCGCGGAACCAAGACGATCGAGCATCCCAGCTTGGGAACGCTGCGCCTGCACCACGCGCAGACGGTCCCGACCGGGGCTCCCGAGCTCCGGCTGACCGTCTATGCGCCTGCAGATGCAGCTACACGCGCCGCCCTGGCGACGCTGAGCGTCGACTGAGCTAGTGCTCGGCGGCGGCCAGAGGGTCGCCAAGCTGGGTCGCTTGGTCGAGGCGCTGCACGTCCTGCTCGTCGAGGTTGATGTTGCCGGCGGCGATGTTCTCCTCCAGATGCCCGATCGAGCTCGTACCGGGGATCAGCAGGATGCGCTCGGAGCGGCGCAGCAGCCACGCCAGGGCGATCTGCGAAGGAGTCGCTCCATGGCGCGCGGCCACCTCGGCGACCGCCGGGTCCCCTGCCAGCTGGCGCGGACCCCCGGTGAACGCGGAGCCCAGGGGAAAGAACGGCACAAACGCGAGCCCGTGCTCATCGCACAGCTCAAGCTCGTCCTCCTGGGCGCGATTGACGACGCTGTAGGCGTTCTGCACGCACGCGATCTCGACCAGCTCAAGGGCTCTGCGGACGGTGTCAGCCGCCGCGTTTGAGATCCCGATCAGGTCAAGCTTGCCCTCCTGGCGGAGATCCTCGAGCACGCCGAGCTGCTCGGGCAGCCTGCCCTCGGAGTCCTCCGCGTCGAACAGGCGCAGGTTGACGAGATCGATCCGCTCGAGCTGCAGGGTCAGCAGGTTTTCCTCCACGCCGGCACGCAGCTCGGCGGGCGATTGTGCGGCCAGCCAGCCGCCGGCGTCGTCTCGGCGGCCCCCGACCTTGGTGACGAGCTTGAGATTGGCGGGATAGGGATAGAGGGCGTCGTGGATCAGCTCGTTGACCACCTTGGGGCCATAGAACTGGGAGGTGTCGATGTGGTCGACCCCGAGCTCGAGGGCCCGGCGCAGGACCGCACGAGCGCCCTCAGGGTCGTTTGGCGGGCCGAATACACCCGGGCCTGCAAGTTGCATCGCGCCGAAGCCGATGCGGTTGACGGGCTTATCGCCCAGAAACGCTGTTTTTGTCATGTGCACAGCCTGCCCACGAAAGTGCGCGCCCTGAAGGAGTCGGGTGAACCTGTGACCGCGACCACCAGGCTGGGGGGCAGGGCAGCTCGTGCCGGCCGGGCCCACCCGCCATTCTCACAAGCGCAAGGATCCGTCTGGTGAGCCGCTCTCCTGACCGCCGTCGTGGTGGCGTCCTGGCGCGCAACCGCCAGTTCTTTGCGCTGTGGGCGGGGGCGGCTGTCGCCGAAAGCGGCGCTCAGGTGACCCTGATCGCCGCGCCGCTGCTCGTTCTGGCCTTGACCGGCTCGGCGGCCAAGGCGGGGGTCGTGGGTGTGGCGCGGGCGGTGGCAACGGCGGCGAGCGTGATCCCGGCCGGCGTCATCTCCGACCGGGTGGACAGGCGCCTGCTGATGGTCCTCTGCGCGTCCGTGCGCCTTTGCGCTGTGATCTCGGTCCCTATCGCCCTGGCCTTCGGCCAGCCACCCTTCGGGCTGCTGCTGGTGGTCTCGTTGATCGATGCGGGCCTGTCCTCGATCTCCTACGTGGCCGAGCGCAGCCTGCTCCCGGTCCTGGTCGAGACCTCAGAACTGCCGGAGGCGGTCACCGTCAACGAGGCCCGCACGGCGGTCGCCGTGCTCGCGGGGCCGCCTGCGGGAGGCGCCCTGTTCGGCCTCTTGCGCGCGGCCCCCTTCCTGGCCGACGCCTGCTGCGCCGGCGTCGAAATACTCGCGCTGCTCACGATCAGGCTTCCCACAGCCGACCGCGGGGGGGAGCTGGGGCGCGAGGGCCTGCGCAAGGAGATCGGTGAGGGTTTCCGCTGGCTTTTCTCACAGCCCTTCCTGAAGGCCGGATCGCTGCTCTATGCGGCGGAGAACGTGACCATCTATGCCGTCCAGCTGCTGGTGCTGCTGATTCTCCACGGTCACGGCGTATCCGCCGCGGGAATCGGCGGCGCCTACGCGATCGTCGGGCTTGGCGGACTGCTCAGCGCGGCGGTGGCGAACCCGCTGCGCAGTCGGCTCTCTGCACGCCAGGGCATCCTGATCGAGCCGTGGGTCTATGCGGCCCTGCTGCCGTTGCTGCTCGTTCTGCATTCGGCTGTGGCGGTGGGGCTTACGGTGGCCTGCATGTTCCTGCCGATAACCCTCTCCAGCTCGATCATCGTCGGCGGGCGTCTGCAGCTGACACCGGAGCATCTGCGGGGACGCGTCCAGGCCACGGGGGCGTTCATCGCCGTGTCAGTCGCCTGGGTCGGGCCGCTCGCCATCGGCCTGCTCGTGCAGTACGGCGGCGAAGCGACCGCCACGATCACGCTGGCGGGCTGGGCGCTCGCCACGGCGCTCGTGGCTAGCGTCGTGCGCGCCTTCGACGTGCCGGCGCTGGGCGGTTGAGCGCGTCTTCGTGCCGCGGAGCCTGATCGTGCTTCATGAGGCCCGTCCGGGCCGCCAGCCCATAGGCAACGGACCGCTTTCACCGCTCGCGGTCTTGCGCGGCCTAGATTGAATGGAGGTGTCCCGATCAAGAGGCTTCCCATGTCAGCCGATCGCGCTCGCGAAGTGACCCCGTCACCGGACGCCGAGGCGATCGTCATCGGCAGCGGGCCCAACGGCCTTGCTGCCGCCATCCGTCTTGCCAGAGCGGGCCGTCAGGTGCTTGTGCTGGAGGCTTCTGACCGGCCGGGAGGTGCGATCCGCACCGACGAATTGACGCTGCCGGGTTTCCGCCACGACACTTTCTCCGCCGTCTATCCCGCAGCCGCGGCCTCCCCGGTCTTTGCGAGCATGCCGCTCGCCGACCACGGCCTGGAGTGGGTGCACCCGGAGGCCTGCTCGGCCCATCCGCTGCCGGGAGGGCGTGCCGCCATCCTCTACAGGGACCTCGACGCCACGGCGGCCTCGCTGGACGAACTGCGACAGGGCGACGGGCAGGCCTGGGCGCGATTCGCACGTCCCTACCTGGGGTCGTTTACCGCGGTGCGCTCGATGATGCTCGCCGGCTTCCCGCCGCTGACGGGCCCGCTCAAGCTGACGGCCGGTGCCGGCCCTCTGCGCGCGCTTGCCTTCGCCGCGTTGCTTCCGACCTCGACCGTCGGTCTTGGCCACCGCCTGTTCGGCCACGAGGGATCGCGCGCATGGCTCTACGGGGCAGCCACGCATGGCGATACGCCGCCGCGCAGCCCCGGCGGGGCGATCGCGGCCTTCTATCTCAACCTGCTGGGCCACGCTGTCGGCTGGCCCAGCCCGAAGGGAGGGGCGGGCAACCTGGCGGCGGCGCTCGTCGGCTACTTTCAGAGCCTCGGCGGTGAGGTGCGCACGAACGCCCGCGTCGAGCGGATCCTCAGCGCCGACGGCCGCGTGTCGGGGGTGGCCGTGGCCGGCGGTGTGCGGCTGAGCGCTCCGACGGTGATCGCCGACCTGATGCCCGATGCCCTCGTTCGCATGACCGGCGATGCGCTCAGGCCGTTCTACCGGCGGGCGATGAGCGCCTACCGTTACGGCCCGGCAACGATCAAGGTCGACTGGGCGCTTGACGGGCCGATCCCGTGGGCCAATGCCGCGGTCTGCGGCGCGGGCACGGTGCATGTGGGCGGCGGTGAGCAGCAGCTGCTGGACTCGGTGGCGGCGGCGCAGAGCAGCCTGCCGTCCGATCCCTTTCTGCTGCTCGGCCAGCAGAGCATCGCCGACCCGAGCCGCGCGCCAGCCGGAAAGCACACCGCTTGGGCCTACACCCATGGTCCGGCCCAGGGTGTCGACTACGAACGCGAGCAGGATCGCCACGTTGAGCGCATGGAGGCCAAGGTGGAGCAGTTCGCACCCGGCTTCCGCGAGCGCATTCTCGCCCGGCACGTCCAGGGCCCGGCCCAACTGGAGGCGGCCAATGCCAACCTCGTCGGCGGCGACGTGGGTGGCGGCAGCTACACCCTGCGCCAGATGCTGTTCCGACCGCTGCCAGCAGCCTCGCCCTACCGCACCTCGCTGGACGGTCTCTTCCTCGGCAGCGCCGCGACATTCCCCGGCGGAGCGGTTCACGGAGTTCCCGGCGACGCGGCGGCTGCAGCGGCGCTGCGCCTCGACCGGGCTCGCTGAGCCTGCGCTATCCCATCGCTTTCATCGTCTGCGGCTGGGCGGGGGAGCCGGGGACCACGAATCCCGGTAGCTCATTGGGGAGCGCGAAGACCGCGATCGCCAGGACCAGCATGACCACGGCGCTCGTCAGCCTCGCGCGGCGCCCCGCCGGTCCGAGCTTCTCAAACGCCACGAGCACGGCGACCAGTGCCATCCAGAGCAGGCTCATCACGCCCAGTGCGAACAGCGCGGCCATCAGCGCCCAAGAGGAGCCCAGGCACCACCCGCCGGCGCGCAGGCCCGCAACAAGGGCTTCGCGACGTGTGCCGGGAGGCGCGCCGGCAGGAGATCTCGGCGAGCTGCGGCATCTCGAGAGGAACTCCCGCTTGAGTGGGGTCAACTGGTACAGCGCGGCGAGTGCCAGAACCCCTGCCGCGAGCGGACGCCCGCCGCTGTGCCAGGCGAGTGAGCCGGCCCACAGGGTCCTCCCGAGCCCGAACAGCCCGTAGGCGCCGATTCCCGCGGCACTCCAGAGCGCCAGGTAGCTGAAGGCGAACAGCAGCACGCGGGAGAGCTTGCGGCGAACGGCCGCTGCATAGGAGGCTGCCGCCGGCGCGAGCGACGGGAGCATCATCGCCGCCATCATCGTCGCCCACACTCCCGTGAACCAGCCCACAGACCCGAGCGCGCTACCGGGCCCGGCTTGCATCCCGGCCATCCGCTCCGCCGTTGAGCACCATGCCACTCCCGCGAGGGCCAGCAGGGCCGCGACCATTCCGAGCTCTCTCCGCATCGCCCCCAGGGGGGAGCGGTAGGCGCTCCCCGCCGCTACTTCCATGGGCCCCGGGGAGGCGCCTGCAGGTCGGCGGCTGTGCAGCTCGGCCACCGCTCAGGCTCCCTCGTATTCGTCATGGCGGCGCCACCAGATGCCATCCTCGTTGCGTCCCAGCGGCGCTCGGTCGAGCCACGAATACATTCCCCACACGCCGTCGACGCCACGGCCGTAGGCCGAATAGGTGTGGTAGACGACTCCGTCCTCGAGCGCGAAGGCGCTCATCCCCGGCCCCTCTTTGCGGAAGGTCACGGGATCGGTGCCGGCCCCCGAGGCGATCTCGATCAGTCCAGGGCTCTGCTCGGATGGGCGGAAGTCGCTGGTGTGGAAGTTGTACTCGACGGCACCCGATTGCCATTCCTGCTCGGTGTGGGTGACGTGGAAGTCGTGGTTGAAGTCGCTCTCGAACGAGGAGGCCCACGGAAAGCTCCAGCCCATACGGCGCTTGTAGGCCTGGAGCTTCGCCAGCGGCGCCCGCGACACGGCGGTGAAGGCGACGTCGTGGTTCTGCAGATGGGCCACCGAGCCCGAGAAGCCGTCCGCGATGGCCGAGCAGGAGGGGCATCCAGCGGTGAAGTCCGGCCCGAACATGAAGTGGTAGACGAGCAGCTGCGAGCGTCCGCCGAACAGCTCGGCGAGGGAAGCGGGCCCATCGTCTGTCTGGAAGCGGTACTCCTTATCCACTGCCACCCACGGCAGCTCCCGTCGCATCTTGGCCAGCTCGTCGCCGCGGCGTGTCAGCTCCTTCTCCGCCTCGAGCAGCTCCAGCCGCGCCGACAGCCACTGCTCACGGGTTCCGCTTCGGTGCTCGCTCATCCGCCTTCTCCTTCTCGTCGTGGATCGATTTCGCCTTCGGCCTGCGCGGCCTCGGCGAGCCGCTTGATTCGGGACAGGCGCCTGTCCCACTGCGCGGCCACCCGGGCCACCGCTTCGGCCGCATCGTCGAGGCGATCGGGGCGGACCGTGTAGCGCACCTCCCGCCCGTGGCGCCGCCCCGCAACCAGGCCCGCACGGCCCAGCACCACCAGGTGCTTGGCGACAGCCTGCCGGGTCACCGGCAACTCCTGCGCGAGCGCCGTCGTCGTCGCCTCGCCCCGCTCGAGCAGCGAATCGAGCACGCGCCGGCGGGTCGGGTCGGCCACGGCCGCCCAAAGGACGTCCTCCTCGATGACGGGGCTCGGCATCAGTGCGCAGCTTCCCGTCGCTCGGATGTCACATAACCGCGCATTTCGCCAAGGTGCCTCTGCCAGCCTCGATCGTGCTCCTCGCGATAGCGGCTCCGGCCCGCCTCGTCGTCGGTCACGGCGCCGATCCCGCTCTCGAGGACTCTCAGCCGCGTCCCACCGGCCTCCTCGGTGAGGCTGAACTCGACCAGCGCCGAGTTGTGCTGATCCGGCTCGGTCCCCTGCGGGTGGTTCCAGCGAAATGAGAAGCGGTGGAACGGTTCGGCCTCGACGACCCGAATCGGCACCAGCGCGGCGCGCTCTTTCTCACCGCCGCGCCCACCGGGGCACCAGGTGAGCATGCCGTTGCCGCCGACGCGGCTCTCGAGCTCGGCCTCGTCGCTGAGCCAGCGGCTGATCTGCGAAGCCTCGGTGATGACGCCCCAGACGATCTCGGGGGTTGCCTCGATCAGGATCTCTCGTTCGACGCTGTCATCGGCCACGTGGGCTCCCTCGGTGTTAGATGCAACCTCCGGTTGCGCAAGCTGAATCCAAGAGTAGCAACCAACGGTTGCCTTTACCCCGCCCTCGCTCTTCTAATCCGATTCAGCGCGTTGACCCATGCGCCGGCGCGGCGCGTCACTATCTGAGCGTGATCCTGGTGAGTCTCCCGACGACGCAGGGGCTGCTCGCCGCCGTCCACCTGGCGCAGGGCCTCGCCCCGGCCCACCCCGCGGCAGCGGTGGCCCACGCATCCCACCCGCAGATCGCGCTCCACCATGCCCATCGCTTCCGCCGCGTTCGTGCCGGTGCCGACTACGTCGGCGTCTTCCTGGCCGCGCTGCTGAGCTGGGTGGCCGTTCCGGGATTGGGGGAAGCCGCCCTGATCGCAGCAGGCATCTCCGCTCGACACGGCCACCTCGATCTCACCGGCGTGGTGGCGAGCGCGTTCGCGGGCGCGAGCCTGGGCGGCATGCTCGGCTGGCAGATCGGCAGGCGCGGCGGCAGAGCTCTCCTCACCGCGCCGGGCGTCCTGCTACGGCTGCGACTGTTGATGGTGGCTCGGGGGGAGCGCTTCTATGAGCGCTATGGGCTGATCGCTGTGTTGATTGCACCGTCATGGGCCGCCGGGATCCACAAGATGCCCTGGTCGCGCTTTCTGGTCGCCAACACTCTCTCGGCGCTTGGCTGGGCGGCTGCGATCGGCATCGGCGCCGACCTGCTCGGCCCATCGATCACAGATGTCGTGGCCGACGCGGGCACGGCCGGTGAGATCGCCCTCGGGGCGCTGGTGGTCGGGGCGGTAATGATCATCGTGCTGCGCCGCCGGCGGCGGTTGTCCGCCGCCGGGCGCCGTCCGCCCGGAGCGGATCGCGCGCCGTAGCTAGCGGTAGGTGAAGAGCGCTTGTGTGGGCGCATCTTCGGTGCCGGTGAAGTAGCTCTCCCACGTGCTCACCGTGACCGGCACCTCGCTGCCGGCATGGCCGGGAGGGGAGAGCGCTTCGACGCCGGCGGTCGGCAGGTCGCAGGGCCCGGGCTCGGTCGGGCCGAACGACTTGGCCGCCTTGTTGGCGAAATCGACCGCGATCGGGCAGGCGAGATTGCGCCCGGTGATCAGAACCTTGGTCGAGCCCGCGGCCTTGCCGGAGGACGGAGAGAGCGTTTCGACCTTGGGCTGCCCCGGCGGGTAGAGGTAGATCTCCGCGCCGGTGCCCGTCTTGCTGCATCCGCTGACTGTGCACGCTTCGACGGTCACGAGGGACGGGTTCTCAGAGACGGTCTGTGTGCTCAGGCGTCCAGTTCCTTCTTCGGTGAGCTTGTAATCGGTCCCTTCCGAGAAGCCTTCCGGGACGCCGAAGCGCACGTACTCGACCTGCCCGGCCAAGCCTTTGCCCTTGAGCACGATGGGGGTTCCACCGGTGTCCACCGCGCCGCTGAACCCGTTCAGCCGCGTCGGGTTGCCGGGCGTGGAGACGCTCGCGAGGCGGGGTATGCCGGCATAGGCGACGCTTGCCTGCGGCGAGGTGCCCGCGGCGGTGCGCACGCTCAGCTCGACGCTCTGCGGTCCGACGGTCGGTTCTTCTTCGTACCCGGCCAACCCTGGCGCTTCGATCTGGATCTCGGTTCCGGAGATGTAGGCCGGGCTGACGAGATCGATCGAGGACTCCAGCTGCGGTTCGCCGAAGCTCGTGTAGTCGAATGTGAACCGTCCCAGGCCCGTGCCGTGGATCGTCACGAGCGTGCCGCCTCGCTCGCTGGCCATCTTGGCGGGACCTTCAGAGGTGGAGACGGAGGTGATGTGCGGGCTGGGCGCGTAGTCGTACTCGCTGGGCGCCGGGTAGATCTCGCAGCCGCACCCGGCGGGTGCCTCCAGGGCCCCATCCTGCTGGAAGGTCTGGGTGCCCTCGAACGCGGGCAGAATCTTTCCCGCTGCGCTCACGCCGGCGCCATCGTGGACGAGCACCTGCACCTGGCAGATGTCGTTGGCGGCGCTCTCACCGGCGTAGGCCCCTGAGCTCGGCAGCGCCGCGCATGCCATGTGGCTGGAATAGGAGGGCGGCGTGACACTGATCTCGGAGTCGCCGAGGATCTGCAAGGAGCCGGCGGGCACGCCGCCGAAGGTCACGCTGGTGGCGGCCTTGAAGTTCGCCCCGAGGATCGTCACCGGCGCCGGTGCCGTCTCGCTGCCGCCGGCCGGAACGACTCCGGTGACACTCGGGATGTTCCCGGTCGGGCTTGGGTCCACGTACTGGAAGATCGATGCGGGGCCGGCCGCGCTCGACTGGCCGTCTGCGAGGGAAACGGTCACCTGTGCCGGTCCTGCGCCGTCCTGGCCGGCGGGCGCCCGAGCAGCCAGCGTCTGCGCGGCCGGCGGCATCCGCACTTCGACGGCGCTCGCGCTGAGCACATGGAATGAGCTCGCGGGGGCGAGCCAGTCGCCAACCTGGACGCTCGTGACATGTTCGAGGTTCGTGCCCGAGAGCTTGACCTTCTCCCCGCCGGCGGTTGTGCCGGTGTTTGGCGAGAGCTCTGTGATTGACGGGCGTGAGGCCTGGGCGGCGTATGTGCAGAGGTTCCATGCGAGGCCCGCGGAGCCCCCAGGGCCGGTCATCCGCGGGGATCCGAGTCCCGAGGCGAGGTCGAAGCCCTTGCGGGCGGCGAAAACCTTCCCTTCGTCGAGGCCGTACTGGTCGTTGTTGCCTTCGGTGATGTCGTTGAACGAAGTTTCGTAGGAGGCGGGGTTGGAAGCGATCCCGTACAGGAGCGGAAGGATGTAGCCGACGCCGGAGGCGGTCGCCGGATTGTTCCTGCACGCGGGAGAGGCGTCGGCGAGTGCCAGCAGGCCCGCCCAGATGGGGGCGGCGGAGGAGGTGCCGCCGGAGGTCACCCATCCATCGGGGCTTTCTTCGAAGCTGCCGCTTTCGCCCCGGTACTCCTGGCTGTAGACCGTCACCGCGCCGGTGTACTCGTCTGATTGTGCCGAGACGTCCGGCTCGAGCCGGCATGGGGTGCCCGGGCCGCTTGGCAGAGTTTCCCCGCAGAAGCCGGTGGGGAAGCCGAAGCTCCTCTCCACACTCGCCCCCTGCACGTAGTCTTCGCTGCCGGGCAGCGAGATGCCTGAAACCGTCGCCGAGCGCTGCCAGCTGGGCATTGCAAAGGACTCGGAGATCCCGCCGCCGCCGGCTCCGCCGTAGGCGCCGTCGTTCCAGACATGCTCCTCGATCGGCTGGCCGGCGTCGGTGATCGTCGTGCCGCCCACTCCGATGACGTAGGGCTGGCTCGCGATTTCGCCGCCGGACACGGGGTTCTGGCCGGGCTGGGGGATCGGTTCGCGGTGGGCTTCTTCGCAGTTGTCGCTGCCGTTGTCGCCAGCGGCCCCGAGGAACGTCTGGCCCTGCGCCGCCCCCTGCTGAAAGAGGAAGTTCATGACCTCCTGCATGCCGGGCTGGCCTTCCTGCTCCTCCTCCTCGCAGGCCTGGCCGTAGCTCGAGGTGATGATCTGGTCGCGGTCATCATTGACCATCGCCGCGACCTCCCGGACTTCGTTGCCTGCCGCTTCCGGTTCGGAGCCCTTTTCCGCGATCTCGTACACGTCGATGTCCGCGCCGGGGGCCATGGCGGAGACATCCTCGACGTCGAGCAGCGCCTCGCCGTCTTCTCCGGGACCTTCGACGACTCCGCCTTCGAGGGGGATCAGATGCAGCCGCGCCTGCATCGCGGCGGCGGTCTTTCCGCCGAAGTAGCAACGGTCGAAGTGTTCGATGTCGCTCTGCGAAAAGGGTTCCTCCTCAAAGACGCCAATGTGCACGCCCGCGCCCGTGTCGCCTGCGTCGTAGAGCCCGAAAGCTCCGTAGGCGTTTGCGATCTGGTCGTCGGTCAGCCCGCCGAATTCCTCGGCTGCGCCGCGGGCCTGCGCGCAGGCGTCCGGTGCCCCGGCGGGGTGTTCGAAGCTTGAGCTCTTGGCGGCCGGGAGGTGCGCGGCCGTCCTCCTCGAGCGATGGACTCGCAGTGGCTTGGCCGTACCCAGTTCGTCGAGTCCCACCACGGCCGCGACCGAACCGGCGAGCTGCTGCGGCAGAGCCGGCGCCGAGACACTGGCTCGCCCCCGCCTGCCGTTGGCAAGCCTGAAGGCGTGGATGCTGGTCGAGAAGGCCCGGCCTGCGGCTGCTGGGGAGCCCGAGAAGCCAACGAGCAGGGGGTCTGCGCCGGCCGGCTCCACATGAAGCCCAGCGCCGCTCAGTTGTGCGCGTAGCGCGCTGATCGCTGCCTGAGTGGGGCCGAAGCGCGCCGCGAAGGCGCCCTTGCGCAGGTAGTGGCCGAAGGAGGAGGACCCGCGCGTACTCGCCGCGCTGATGAAAGCTTCGAGGGCAGGCTCGCTGCGGGGACGCAGGATCACCTCGCCCGAGATGGCCGCGTCGGCAGGCGGGGCGCCGAGGTCCACGGCGCCCCGGGGGAGCCTTGGGGATGTCCCGATGCGCACGAGGCCGCGCTGGCCCGTTGCGCTCGTGGCGCCGAGCGCGAGCGCAACGGCGATTATCAGCAGCAGCGCAAGCGGCGCTGGACGACGGGCGCCGCGCGCCCTACCGGGCGGTTCGCCATCGAAACCTCCGGCCCCGCTTGGTCTCCCGTGCCCGACGCGTCGCTCCATGACTGATCCAGCCGTCCCCCTCGCCACCACCCCGAGTGGCAGCTGTCATAGGGGCACACTACAACGCTGTTGCCCCCACCGCAGCGCCGCTTGTCTCTTCTTCGGGGGGGCTCGTTCGACAGGAGTCCAACCACCGTTTTGCACAGGCTGCCGCCAACGGCCGGCGGAGGCGGTCCGAGCCCTGCCCGGACCGCCTGGATCGCCTAGCTCTTTACAGCCTCGATGTCCAGCGCCAGCTTGACCTTGTCGGAAACCATCATGTTGCCGCTCCCGAGCGCCATGTTGAACTGCATGCCGTAATCGCCTCGCGAGAGCTGGCCCGTGACCTCGAGGCCGATCTTCTCGCTGCCGCTCTGCGGGTCGGTCTCGGTGCCCTGGAGCTCAGCCTCTAGGACGAGCTCGCGGCTGACGCCGTGGAGTGTCAGCTGGCCGGTGATCCGGTAGGTGTCCTCGCCGGCCTGCTCGATGCTGGTCGACTCGAAGGTGATCTCCGGGTAGTTGGCGGCGTCGAAGAAGTCAGCCGAGCGCAGGTGCTCGTCGCGCTGGGGCTGGTTGGTGTCGACCGAGGCCGTCTTGACGGTCCCGTAGGCACGGGCGCTTGAGAGATCGGATCCGAGCTCCAGGGTGCCCTCGAACTCCTCGAACTCTCCGCGCACGGTGCTGATGCCCATGTGCTTGACGGCAAAGCCGACCTTCGAGTGGGCGCCATCTACGGTCCAGGTGCCCGTGGGGGCGAGAGTCGCTGAGGCCATTTTGAATCTCCTTGTTCGTGGGGGGATCAGTTGCTATAGCAAGCATAGCATTATATTGCGCTAGCAAGTAAAGCTAATAAATCTCTTCAAAATAAAGGATATTCTGGTATATTGCTCTAGCAAGTAAACGTTCCAAACAAGGAGATGAGCTGGTGAGCACCGGGGCCACCGTGACCGCGACTAACACACCCGAGGCGCTGCGCGGCGATCGGATCACCTATGGCGCAGTACACCTAGATGTCGCCGACCTGGACCGCTCGCTGGCCTTCTGGCGCGATCTGATCGGCCTCGCGGAGCTGCCGGCGGCTGGGGGAGAGGCCCGGTTGGGGGTGGACGGGCGCGAGCTCATCGTCCTGCACGCCGGCGCAACGCACCCGGCCGGCCGCGGACACGCCGGCCTCTACCACGTGGCGATCCACGTCGCCGATGCCTTCGAGTTCGCGCGCGCCCTGGTGCGTATCGGCGAGGCGGGTGTCCCTCAGTCCCCGACCGACCACATCTTCTCCAAGGCGACATATCTCAACGACCCCGATGGCATGCTGCTCGAGATTACGCTCGAGACTCCCGAGCGCTTCCGCTCGGTGGAGATCGGCCCTGGCTCCCTCTACATGATCGACAGCCGGGGCCGGCGGCGCGGGGCAACTGAGGCGCTCGACGTCGCAGAGGCCCTGGCCCCGCTCGGTGACGGCCGGGCGGCCGGCCCGCTGGCGAGCGGGAGCTACATCGGCCACGTCCACCTGCAAGTGCCCGATCTGCGGGCGGCCCACGCCTTCTACCGCGACGTTATCGGCTTTCGGGAGCACGCCTTCATGGAGCAGGTCGGGATGGCCGATCTCAGCGCCGGCGGGCGCTTTCCCCACCGGCTGGCGATCAACGACTGGCACGGCCCGGCCGCGATCCAGCGCCCGCCCGCCACAGCGGGGATGAGCCGCTACGAGCTCCTGTTCGGCGAGCCGGGTGAGCTGGACCGTCTCCTGGAGAGGCTCAGCGCGTCGGGCGTCGAGCATCGCAGGGACGGCGAGCGGTCGATCTCGGTGCTGGATCCTGCGGGCAACAGGATCGTCCTGTCCGAGGGCGGCCCGGCCGACCGGCAAACGGAGGATGCTTAGGCCATGAGCCAGCCCGCGGCCGAGCCGAGGACCGAGGCGGCACGAGTGGCCGCCCGTGCGGCGCACATGATGGGCGAGGGCGCCGAGCGCAGCTGGACGGGGCAGGAGGCGATGGCCTGGGAGGGCATGATCGACGTCAACCGCCGCCTGCGCCGCGGTGCCGAGGAGATGCTGATCGAGCAGTTCGACCTCAGCGTGAGCATGCTCGGGATCATCGGTCGCCTCTCGCTGGCGCCGAAGCTGACGCTTCGCCAGACCGTTCTGGCCGAGGGCATGGGCCTTAGCCTGAGCCGCGTCTCGCGCGTGGTCGACCTGTTGGGGCAGCGCGGACTGACCGAGCGCCACAGCTGCCCGGCCGATGCGCGGGCTACGAACATCAAGCTGACCAGGCGCGGCGAAGCACTTACCGCGCGGGCGCAGGCGGCGCTGTTCGAGTTCGTCCAGAGCAACTTCTTCGAGCACCTCGAGCCGGCTGAGGTGGAGACCCTGGCAGGCGTTTTCGCCCGACTGCTCGACCGGACGAGCGGCCGGGGCGAGAGCTGCTGAGGTGACGCTGGTCGTTTTGACCGGGGCGAGCAGGGGGATCGGGCAGGCCGCCGCCGTGGCGCTTGCCGAACAGGGGGTCGAGCTCGCGCTGGTCGGCCGCGAGCGCGAGCGGGTCGCCGCCGTGGCCCAGGCGGCACGCGCGGCCGGGGCCAGAGCCGTGTCGCAGTACAGAGCCGATCTGACGTTGATGTCAGAGGTGCGCAGGCTGGCAGCCGAGCTGCGCGAGGATCACGCCCGGATAGACGTGCTCGCCAACAACGCGGGCGCCATCTTCTCTAGCCGCCAGGAGACCGCTGAGGGACTCGAGCGTACGTTCGCTCTCAATCACCTTGCGCCGTTCCTGCTCACCGGCCTGCTGCGTGACAGGCTTGTGGGGGGCCGCGTCCTCACCACCTCCTCCGACGCCCACAAGGCCGGCCGCCTGGATCTGGAGGACCTGCAATCCGCGCACGAGTACTCGGCAATGCGCGCCTATGGGACCTCGAAGCTGTGCAACATCATGTTCACGCGCGAGCTTGCGCGCAGGGCGCCGGAGCTGAAGGCGAACTGCTTTCACCCCGGTGTGGTGCGGACCGGCTTCGGTAAGAACGACAGCGGGCTGATCAAAGTTGCCCTCTCGCTCGCCGGGCCGTTTCTGCGCTCGCCCGCAACCGGCGCCCGCTCGCTCGTCTGGCTTGCGAGCGATCCGGCCGCCGCGTCGCTGGATGGTGAGTACGTGCGCGACGAGAAGGTCCTCACGCCAAGTGCCCAGGCCTGCGATGACACGCTCGCCGAGGCCCTGTGGCAGCGCAGCGAAGCGCTGGTGGCATCGCGCTGAGCGGGCCCGGCGTTCGCGCCCGGCGTCAGGCCGCGGCTGCAGCCAGCGTTCGTGAGCCGCCGGCGCGAGCCTCGCTGATCCACTCGTCGAGCTCCAGCCAGCGTTCGTAGAGCCATGCGATCTGCTGATCGCGTCCCGTCGGGATCTCGGTCGCGGCAAAGCGCCAGAACTTCAGCTTGACCGTGGTGCCCACCAGGCCTCCCGACCAGATGTCTCCGATCGACTCGAAACCGTCCAGGCCGACGTGGCCGAAGATCACCACATCGCAGTCGGGGGCCTCTTCAAGCAGCGTCAGCGGGCCGCCGAGCCGAGGCGGCAGGAGGTTGCGCAGACGGTCGGCCAGCGGCGCCAGCTCGGGTTGGCGCTCGGCGATGATCGCCTTGGCGTGGGCCAGCTTCTCGGGTGTCGAGCGCGTGCCCTCGGGGTAGATCAGGATCCCGTCGCGCTGGGACATGTTGACGGTCAGCGCGCGCAGCTTCTCGAGCTCTCCGTCCGTGTTCCCGGAGGCGCGCCGCACGAACAGCGTGGGCACCCAGCGCCCGCCGATGTCGATTGTCGGCAGCAACTCGAGCTCGCGCTTGATGATGAAGCGAAAACCGATCCCGTGGGCGTGGCCGATGATCGCATCGGGCAGGGCGTTGTCGATGATGCTGGCGTGACGGATCATGACGATCACCGGGCCGGGGCCGGCCAGCTCCAGCCCCTCGATCTCGAGCGCCAGCCCGAACAGGCGCCTGATGCCTCGCAGATGACTGCGCAGCCAGCGCCGCTTGACCCGGTAGACCTGCTCGCGCCGCCTGGCGCCGTCGCGACCGCCGGCTGCGAGCCAGGCGAGCGAGAGGCCCAACAGGCCGTACATCTCGCCGACCAGGAACCACCAGGCCATCGCCAGCAGGCGCAGTGCCATCCATGGCTTGCGCCGCCGCAGCCAGAGCGCCAGATCCGATGCCGCGGCGAGCATGACCAAAAGCGGCGACAGGACGCTCAGCAGTACCAGCGCCGCAAGCTCGACGAGGATGCCCCGGGTACGCCGCCAAACCCGCGAGGCGCGTGGACCATCGTCGGGAATAAGGGGACCGAGCCCTCCCATCCGGTCACCAACTGTACTCCTGTGCTCAGCGAGAGTCTGCCGGCGCGGTTAGTGTGGGCAGCACGGGGCCGCGTGGCGGCAAACGGGGAGAGGAGCCGAAGATGATCGTAGTTGTGGGCAGGGTGACGAGCGATGCAGAGAAACGAGAGCAGCTGATCGCGGTGGCGCAGGCGGTTGCCTCGGCCTCACGCGATGAGGATGGTTGCATCGCCTACCGCTTCTACGAGGACAGCGAGCAGCCCAACCACTTCGTCTTCGTCGAGGAGTGGGCCGATCAGAGCGCGCTCGAGCGCCACTTCGCGACCGCACACATAGACACCTTCATGCGCTCGATCCCGGCGACGATCACGACGCCTCCGGACGTCAAGTTCCACACGATCGCGAGCTCGGTGGACCTGGCGCAGGTCAGCGCGTCGCGCAGCTAGTCTCCGGCGTCCGCTCAGCAATCCCCTCGCCGTGCGCGGGGCGCGCCCGGCTCTGGAACATCCATCTCGGCGAGCATCTCGCGCAGCCGCGCAGCCACCTCGGCGGCGGTGACGGCGTCCGGCTCGATCGTCTCGAGGATGGGCTCGGTCGCGGGCTCCCACGATCGCGCCAGCTCCTCCAGCAGGGCATCGACGACCGCAGGGTCGAATTGGCGGCCGGCCTCGAGCAGGAGCTCGGCGCAGGCTTCGCCGTGGTCGCGGCGCGGACGGTGGCTGCGGTCGCTCAGCATGGCGTGATAGGCGACACAGGCGCTCACGACGCGCGATCCGAGCGGGATACGTTCACCGGCCAGGGCGTCGGGGTAACCGCGGCCATCCCAGCGCTCGCGTGCCGAGCGGACGAGGGCGGCGACCGGTCGCAGGGCCGGTGCGACACTGAGGATCCGCTCGCCCAGCAGCGGTTGCTGGCGCACGAATTGCCACTCGGCCTCGGTCAGCGGGCCGGCCTTGGAGAGGATCGAGTCGGGTATCCCGACCCTGCCGATGTCCTGCAGCTCGGCCGCCCGGACCAGCTCATCCAGTTGCTCACCGGAGATTCCCAAGCGCAGTCCCACCCGACGGGCGAGCGCCGGCAGCTCGCTCGCGTGCTCCGGGATGCCCGGCTGGTGGGCCGACATGATTCGCATCAGCAGCTCCCGCGTGTGGTCGGCAGTGCGGTCGGTCCGGCCACGCTTCCTCGCATACATTCGCTCGTCCGCCAGCTGCAGCGCGTAGTCGATGCTGTCGGTCTCGTGCGGTAGCAGGACGGCGCCCCACGATGCGCCGACGGCGAAGTCCTGGCCCTGTTCGGCCAATGCAGCGGCGGCTTCGCAGATGACCAGCTCGAGATCGGGAAGATCCGCTCGCAGGGTCGCGCAGAACTCGTCCCCGCCCAGTCGGTAGGCGGCCCCCGAATCCTGGACTGCACTTTCCAGCTTGGCCCCCAGCCGGGCCAGCATGGCATCGCCGGCCATGTGCCCGAAGGTGTCGTTGTAGCCCTTGAAGCCGTCCAGGTCGAACAGCATCAGGATCAGGGGCTCCGCCCGGGCGCCTTCCCAGCGCTGGATGTCGGCGGCGAGCTTGCGCCTGTTGCCGAGGCCCGTGAGCGTGTCCGTATGAGCCTGTTCGCGCAACAGCTCGTGGGTGACGATGTCCGCGGCCGCTCTGCGCGCGCGGTCGACGAGGTGCTGCAGCACCTCCTGCTCGTCCGGGCGGAAGGCACGACCCTGGCGTGTCAGCCCGATCGCCCCATCGACGCGCCCGGCACGGCCGAAGAACGCGAAGGGCAGCGCCAGAGCCCAGTGTCGGTCACGCTCGAGCTGCACCGGCCCACCACGGGCGCTCGCCAGGTCGGTCGCGCCGCGCAGGCAGGGCAGCGCATCCTCAGAGCAGCTGATCTCCGCAACTGCCGGCACGCCCGGGCCTTCGAGGGCAAGCCGGCCCCCGTCCGCGTCGAGGGCCTCGATCGAGCTGCGCAGGACGATCCCCGTCAGCTCCGCGAGGTCGAGCCTTGCGGCCAGTGCCTCGCCCAGGCGCCGGACGGCTGTCTGCAGACGAGTCCGCTCGTGCGCGACCGCCTGCAGGCGCAGCTGGGCCTGCTCGATGCGCGAGTTGCGGTCACGCGAGGCGATCACCATGGCGGCATTGAGCGGGAGGATCAGCAGGACCTGGGCGTGCGCGCCCCGGGCGGCGTGTGCGACGAGCAATCCCAGTGGCGCAATGCAGGCGTCGATCAGCCAGACGAGTGCCAGGACGCGCAGCTGCAGACGAGGGGCGACGCTGGCGATGGCCGCCTCACGCAGGGTCGCTGAGAGGAGATCGAGCAGGCACCCGGCGCCGAATGCCCCGAGGTATACGAGCGCGGTGGGAACTCCGGGGTGCGATCCGGCGGTGAGCAGCACGGCGGCGGGCCCCACCGTGTGCCAGGCGTCCGGTGCCGACAGGGCGATCCGCTCGGCGCGCACCTGCCCGGCGGCCCATTGCGCGGCCGTCCCGAGCGTCAGGCCGGCGCAGGCGAGCAGCGGCGCGAGGCCCGGCGGGAGCAGCAGGAGCATGGGGACCAGCACGAGATAGGACGGGACGACGTAGCCGGCGCCGATCGCGAACTTGACCAGGCGCGAGCTGATCGCGTAGAGGACGATCAGGGCGCCCGCCAGCAGCGGGTCGAATGGGTGGTGCGCCAGTGCACCGGCCGCAAGCGGGATCGCGCAGGCAAGGAACAGGAGCCCGGCGGTGCCCTCGACCATCAACTCGCGCCGCCCCGCGCCCTCGGCGCGAGCGTTCCAGGACTCCTCGAGCAACCGCTCCACAGGCCCACTGGCTCGAACGTCCTCCAGGCTCGGCCCGCTCATCCGGTCGGCCTCAGACCGGCCCTGAGCGGCGGCGCGGAAGCGTCTGCCGCCCGGCCGGAGCTCAGCGACTGTATGGGTCTATGTAGACGTCGTCGATCGCCCATGAGCCGCCCCCGCTGCTCGTGAACACCAGTTGAACGGCCATCATGCTCGCCGGCAGCCAGAGCGGCATCGAGTCGCCCAGGCGCATGACCGGGCTCGGCTCCCAGGAGCCGGCGTTAGTCACGCTCCCGGCTGGGGATTCGACAGTGATTCCCAACAGGTCCATCCAGCGCAGGCTCGCCGTGAGGTTGCCATGCGAGTCACCCGAGAGCTGACGGGCGAAGAAGCGGAAGGTCGGATATTCCCCGCTCACGCAGACCGGCGCGGAGACGGCTCGGCCGCCTGCTTCGATCGCCAGCGAATGGGTGCCGGTTTCGGCGAAGCTCTCGTTGCCGTCGGTGACGGCAGCGCCTGCGAGCGTCCAGCCTGGAGTACCCGACTCGAAGCTGCCGTCCGGGGCGGGCACATAATCGGCTTCGTCACCGAAGGCGGCGAAGGGATGTGAGCCGGCGCTGCTCGGACAGGCGGCATCTGCCAGGCCCGGTAGGGCCGCAGCCAGGACTGCGGCCCCGGCGAGCGCCGTTGCAACCGTCCTGGCGCGGTTCGTTCTGTTGCTCATCTGACGGATTCCCTTTCCCCTGTGTTACTTCCTGGCCGACTACTCGCCAGATCGGGGCCTTGGAATTAGGCGCGGATCGCCCGTGTGGACGATGGGACGACACGCGTGTCCTCCCGGCCGGGCAGCCCGTGTCGTCCTTCTCGGGCAGTGCCGCGAAAAACCTCAGTCTTTACAGGCCCTTTGTGGGCCTGGCGTAAAGGGCGGGCAGCCTCAGGCGTCCTCGAGGACGGCCCTGACGGCTGCCGGCAGCCGCTCGCGGCGGGCCGGCGTAGGGCGCCCGCTGGAGAGCTCGCGATGCGCGAAGCCATGCGGGAGGTCGACGAGTGCCAGCACGACGAGGTTTCGAGCCCGTGCGTCGCCCCGGCCGAACAGCGAGCGCGCCACGCCGGCCATGCGCCGTTCGATCTCGTCGTTGACGCGCTCCAGTTCCTCTCGCAGTTCAGACGGTGCGCCGTCCATCAGCTGGGTCCTGGACATGGCATCGAGCAACAGCGTGTCCGCAGGGTGCGCGAGGCAATGGTCATACATGGCAAGGGCGACGGCGACGGCGCCCTCAATCGGGGCCTCCCCGCCGCCCAGGACCTCCAGAGCGGCCTGCTGGCTCGCCCGCACCGCCCGCAACCAGACTCGGGCAAGCAGTTCGTCCACCGAGCTGAAGCGGTGGTAGATCGAACCTACGGGGACTGCTGCGGCGGTTGCGATCGCCTCGACCGTTGCGGCGCGCGCCCCCCGTTCGACGACCACGCCACGGGCGGCGTCGAGGATCGCGTCGGTGGAGAACACGCGGCGGCTCACAATATGTAGAATATACGCTCTAGAGCAGACCCTCTAAGAAAGGCCCCGATGCCCGAGATGCAGCGAACCGGCGATGTCTTCATCCTCGACCTCGGTGACGGCGAGAATCGCTTCAACGCCGCCTCGCTCGAGCAGCTCGAGGCCTGCTTGGAGCAGGTGGAGACGGCGGCACCGTGTGCCCTGGTGACGAGTGCCACGGGCAAGATCTACTCCAACGGCCTGGACCTGGAATGGCTGGCCGGAGAGGGGGAGGCCGCGCTCGGCTTCGTCGGACGGCTCCAGCGGCTGCTGGCGCGAGTCCTGGAGCTGGGGGTGCCCACCGTGGCCGCCGTGCAGGGCCATGCCTTTGCGGCCGGCGCGATGCTGGCTCTGGCCCACGACGAGCGCGTGATGCGGGTCGATCGCGGTTACTTCTGCCTGCCTGAGATCGACATCGGCATTCCTTTCACTCCGGGTATGAACGCCCTGATCGCCGCTCGCCTACCGGCGCGAACGGCTCATGAGGCGATGACCTCCGGGCGCCGCTACGGCGGAGCCGATGCCGCAGCGGCGGGGATCGCCGAGTTCGCGGTGGCCGAGGAGGACGTGCTGCCCATGGCCATCGAGCGCGCAGCATCCCTTGCGGGCAAGGATCCCGTGACGCTTCAATCGATCAAGGGTCGCCTCTACGAGAGGACCCTCTCGGCGCTGCGCTCGGATCTCGGCTGAATGCGAGCGATCGCCGCGTGGCCTGCCTTCATCACCGACTGGCGCTCGACCCCAACGGAGCGCGCCGAATCGTTTTCCTGCGACGAGCTGGTCAGTCGGCCCGACCTGGAGCTCTATCGTGCGGTGGAGATCGAGGCGGAACCGGCGAGTGTGTTCCGCTGGCTGTGCCAGCTGCGGGAGGCGCCCTACAGCTATGACCTGCTCGACAACAGGGGGAGGCGCAGCCCGCAGAGGCTGACACCCGGTCTCGAGCGCCTTCAAGCCGGCCAACGCGTCATGCGGGTCTTCCGTCTGGTCTGCTTCGAGCAGGACCGCTCGCTGACGGTTCTCAGCGAGGGCCGTCTGTTCGGCCGCGTCGCATGTACCTACCGGATCACAGCCAACACCCCGGGGTGCTCGAGGCTGCTGGTCAAGCTGCTCGTCGCTCGGCCAGCCGGCGCGCGGGCATGGTGGGCGCGGGCTGCCGTCCTGGCGCCCGGCGACCTCGTGATGATGCGCCGCCAGCTGCTCAACCTGAAGCAGCTCTCCGAGCGGGCCCCGATGACCGAGCCGAGGATCATCCCGGCTGATCCGTCCAGCTCATCGCCCGCCGGCTAAGTGTTTCTCCCGCGGGGCCGATGGCCTCCACATCAGTCCCTCCGGTGAGCCCGTGAAAGCCCGGAGAGATCGTGCGAAGCCATGGCCGATCAGTCTCCCACTCACCTCAGTGCCAGCGAGGATCCGCCCAAAAGCTCCTATCTGCCGCAGGTCATCTTGGCCACGAGCATCGTCGCGCTGCTGCCGGCGGTGGTCATCTGGTCGATGAGAGCCTCCGGCCTGCTCAGCTCATATCTGCTGGTGGCGCTGCTCGGTGTCGCCATGTCCCTGCTGGGCTCGACGCTAGGACGTGCCTACTGGCAGCGGCGGCCGGGATCGCGAAACCTGCTGTTCAGCGAGTTGATGATCTGGGGATACATTCACCGCCGCTACACCGAGCGGCGGCTGAACTCCGCCCGAGCGGTGCTGGGGGCGCTCAGCAACGCGCAGAACGCCATGGAGAATGGCCTGAGCCCCGAGCGACAGGCCAAGCTGCTCGAAGGCTTTGCACGCGCGCTGGACGCGCGCGACCCGACGACCTACGGCCATTCGCGCCGTGTGGCGCGCTACTCCTGGATGATCGCCACGCGGATGAACCTGACACGCGAACAGGTGGCACGTATCCGGACAGCAGCGGCAATCCACGACATTGGCAAGATCGACACTCCCGACGGCGTCCTGAACAAGCGCGGGCCCCTGACCGACGAGGAGTACGAAGTCATGAAGCGGCACGCCGCCAACGGCGCGCTGATGGCGGTGGCGCTGCACGACCCCGATCTGACGGCCACCGTTCGCCATCACCATGAGCGCCTCGACGGGACCGGCTACCCCGACGGCCTCGCCGGCGAGGAGATCCCGATCGGCTCGCGCATCATCGCCGTCGCAGACACCTTTGACGCTCTGAGCGCCAACCGCCCCTACCGCCGGGCAAAGACGCACCAGGAGGCGCTCGAGGTGCTCAAGTCGGAGGCAGGCAAACAGCTCGACCCGGCCGCCGTGCGTGCTTTCTGTGCGCACTACTCCGGACGTCGCGGTATGACGCTGTGGGGGTGGGTGACGAGCCTCCCGGCACGTGCCTTTGAACAGATGAGCGCAGTCGCCTCGGGTGTGGGGGCGACCGCAAAGACGCTGGCCGTGGCTGCGCTGGCCGGAAGCCTGGCGTCCAGCTCGGCGACCCTCGCGCTCCCCGTGCACACAAAGGCTGCCGCGCCGGCGAGGGTCTCCACGCTGAGCGCGCCGGCCAGAGCAACGTCGCAACCCTCGAAGGGCCCGACGCTGCGAGGTGGGTCGAAAACCGTGCGGGCCGCCGCGCCCGCCACGGTCGTAGGGTCCTCCAGCAGGCCGCTCACCGCCACCACTCCGGCTGCGGCAGCTGCCGCGGGCAGCCCCGTCCCGGCTTCCGCTTCGGGGGCCGCTGCGCCTGCTTTGCCGCAGCCCGGAGGGGAAGCCGGCTCCGCGCCCAGTGCTGAAACCCCGGCGCCCCCCAAGAGCCGGCCGGTCACCTCGAAGCCAGTTAGCGGCGGCTCGGAAACCCCCACGGCCCCCAAGGGCAGCGAAAAGAGCGGGGGCGGCTCCGAATCGACGGTCGAAAAAGCCAAAGGCAAAGTCGAACAGGTCAAGGGCAAGGTCGAAGAAGTCAAAGGCAAGGTCGAAGAAGTCGCCAAAGGCAAGGTCGAAGAAGTCAAGGCCAAAGTCGAAGAAGTCAAAGGCAAAGTCGAAGAAGTCGCCAAAGGCAAGGTCGAAGAAGTCAAAGGCAAAGTCGAAGAAGTCAAAAGCAAAGTCGAAGAAACCAAAGGCAAGGTTGAAGAAACGACCGGCAAGCTCAAAAAAATCACGGGTCTGATCTCGCCGCTTCGCAACGGGCAACCCTGACGGGCCGGCTCGAGGGCGGGCCGGCTTGGAATGATTGCCCGGTGGATTGCTATGACGCGGTGATCGTCGGCGGTGGGCACAACGCCCTCACGGCCGCCGCCTATCTGGCACGCGCCGGACGCAGTTGTCTCCTGCTCGAGCGCCGCGACCGTCTCGGAGGCGCAGCCGCCTCCGAGTATCTCTTCGAGGGCGTGGACGCGAGGGTGTCGAGCCACTCCTACCTCGTCAGCCTGCTACCGGAGCAGATCGTCGAGGAGCTCGGTCTACAGGTGCGCCTGGCACCGCGCCTGGTCTCGTCATACACCCCCGATCCCCGGCTCGCCGGGCGTCGGGGGCTGATGGTCGATGGGGCGGACCGAGATGCAACCGCGGCATCCTTTGCCGCCGTCAGCGGTGGCGAGCACGACCTGCGTGCATGGGAGGAGTTCTACGCGCGGACGGCGCGCCTGGCCCGGATTGTCTTTCCGACGCTGACCGAGCCGCTTCGCTCACGCGATCAGCTGCGAGCGATGGTGGCAGACGAGGAGACCTGGGAGGGGCTCTTCGAGGCTCCGCTGGGCGAGACGACGAGTGCTGCCTTTGCGGACGAGCTGATCGAGGGGGTGGTGCTGACGGACGGGCTGATCGGCACCTTCGCAGGCGCCCGAGACACGAGCCTGCGCCAGAACCGCTGCTTTCTCTACCACGTCATCGGTCGTGGAACCGGTGAGTGGCAGGTCCCGATCGGGGGGATGGGTGCCGTCTCCGGAGCCCTCGCGGGCGCCGCCGCGGATGCGGGTGCGGAGTTGCTCACGGGCGCCGAGGTCCTGGGCGTCAGCGCCGAGGAGTCGGGGGTCAGCGTCGGTTTCACCGTAAAGCAGGGCGAGCGCGAGGTCCGCGCGGCCCATCTGCTGGTCGGCGCCGCGCCCGCGGAGCTCGACCGGCTGCTGGGACGGGAGCGGGATGAGCAGGCGCCGGAGGGCTCACAGCTGAAGGTCAACCTCCTGCTCTCACGCCTGCCGCGGCTGCGGGAGGATCAGCTCGACCCGGCGAGAGCCTTCATGGGGACCTTTCATGTCAACGAGACCGCCGGACAGTTGCAACGGGCGTACGAGCAGGCACAGCGGGGGGAAATTCCCGCTCGGGTGCCGTGTGAGGCCTACTGCCACTCCCTCTCCGATCCGTCCATCCTCGGGCCCGAGCTGCGCTCCTCAGGGGGCCAGACGCTGACGGTCTTTGCCCTGCACATGCCGGCGCGGCTGTTCGAGGCCGACCCCGAGGGCGCCCGCCGGCAGGCGTTGCAGGCGACGCTGGCCTCGCTGAACAGTGTCCTTGCCGAGCCGATCGAGGACTGTCTGGCAACCGACTGCGAGGGGCGCCCGTGCCTGGAGGTGCGCAGCCCGCTGGACATCGAGCGGGAGCTGAGGATGCCCGGGGGGCACATCTTCCACCGCGACCTCTCATGGCCCTTCGCAGAGGAGCAGCACGAGCAGGGCAGGTGGGGCGTGGAGACAAGCGACCCTCGCATCATGCTCTGCGGCGCCGGGGCAAGGCGCGGCGGGGGCGTCAGCGCCATCCCGGGCCGAAACGCCGCGATGGCCGTGCTCGAAGCCGGGTGAGGAGGTTCCCGGGCGTTCCTATCATCACCCGATGGCGCTTCGGATCACACGCGACCTAGAGGACTTCGCGGCCCGCGCGGGGCCCCTGCTGAGCAGCCGCATCGAGCACAACCAGCTCGCCACGACGGTCATCAAGGCGCGCAACGGCGCCTACGGTCACGAGGCCCCGCTGTTCGCCTACGTCTCAACCGAGGACGGCGAGATTGGCTATGCGGCCCTGCGCACGCCGCCCTGGCCGATGCTGACGGGCCTCGCCGGGAGCCTTGACGCTGATGAGCTGATCGGCCCATGGCTTGCGGAGGATGCGGGGCTTCCGGGCGTCATCGGTGAGTCGACGAGCGCTTGCTCGATCGCCCGCGCGTGGGAGCGGGCGAGCGGCGGGAGGGCCGTGCTGGCGACGCGCAGCGCGCTGCACAGGCTGGATGAGGTGATCGCACCGGCGCGCCCGGCGCCCGGCCGGCTGCGCCTCGCCCTCAGGGGCGAGCGAGCGATGCTCATCGAGTGGGAGCAGCGCTTCCTTCGCGATGCCCACATCACCGCCACCCCAACGCAGGCGATGACCGACTCGCGCCTGGGCGAAGCAGCGCAGTACATCTGGGAGGACGACGGACCGGTCTCGACGGTTGTCGTCTCGCCACAGGTCGCCGGGACGGTGCGGCTCGGACCCGTCTACACCCCCGCGGAGCTTCGCGGCCGCGGCTATGCGAGCGGCGCGGTGGCCGCTGTCTGCGCCAAGATGCTGGCGTCAGGGGCCGAGCGCTGCGCGCTGTTCACCGACCTGGCCAATCCGACGTCGAACAAGATCTACGCTCAGGTTGGCTTCAAACGGATCGCGGACTGGTCGGAATACCGCTTCGAGGGACCGGTGAGAGAGCTATCTGCCGCGGCTGAAGCTCGCGGCCGCTAGGCCCCGCGACTCGCCCGGGCTACGATCGGCGTTGGTGGTGGAACTCGAACAGCGGGCGGCCGGAGGGGCGCTCGCCAGCGTCCCCTCGGGGGTGCTCGTTCTCGGATCGATCGCATCGGTGCAGCTTGGGGCGGCGGTGGCGACGACACTGTTCGCGCGGCTGGGACCGGCCGGCACCGTCTTTGAGCGCCTGGCTTTCGGCGCCATCATCCTGCTCGCCCTGTGGCGGCCCTCGATCGCGGGGCACAGCCGCGAGGAACTGGCGCAGGCCGCAATCTTCGGCCTGGTGCTGGCCTCAATGAACCTGTCCTTCTATGAGGCCCTTGACCGGATCCCGCTAGGTGTCGCCGTGGCGCTCGAGTTCGTCGGCCCGCTGACCGTGGCGCTGCTCGGCTCCCGACGCGCCCTGGATCTCGTGTGGGTCGCTCTGGCGGCCGGGGGGATCGTGATCCTGACCAGCCCCGGTGGCCACGCGCTTGACGGCCTCGGCGTCGCCCTGGCGCTGCTGGCGGGTTGCTTCTGGGGCATCTACATCGTGCTCAATGCCCGGCTGGGCCGCACGTTCCCAGGCGGCGGCGGCCTGGCGTTGGGGATGTGTGTCGGCGCGCTGGGGGTGGCGCCGTTGGGCATCGCCGAAGCAGCCGGGCAGCTGGTGAGCGGTGAAGCGCTACTGCTCGGGGCGGCCATCGGGCTGCTCTCCTCGGTGATTCCCTACTCGTTCGAGCTTGAAGCCCTGCGCCGGATCGCACCGCCTGTCTTCGGCGTGTTGATGAGCCTCGAGCCGGCCGTGGCGGCACTGGCGGGGTTCGTCGTGGTCGGCCAGGCGATCAGCCTGCGCCTGGTGGCCGGCATCGCCTTCGTGTCCGCGGCGTCGGTCGGGGCGACGCGCAGGAGCGGCGAGGCGCCGCTGGCGCCCTGAAGCTCAGCCGGCCGGGGTGGGCTCGGGCACGAACCGCTCGATCAGGGCGTAGCAGGGGCGGGAACGCAGATCAGCCCGCAGGTCGAGCCGGTAGTCCAGCAGGGCGAGGCTCGGCGCGATGGTCATGTCGGCAGCGTTGGGGCGCTCGCCGTTCAGCGTGCCATCGGCGATCCATGCGTCGATACGGTCGAGCATCGGAGAGATGTCGGTCAGCAGCTCGGAGTCCTGCCGGCCGCCGGCCTTGAAGATCAGGCGCGCCGCAAAAGCGTTGTCGAGCACGCGCAGAGGCGCCCGGCGGGCGAGCAGCGGCCCGAGCCGGCCGTCGGCGCCGCGCTCGTGCAGAGCGCCAAGGCCACCCATACCGCCGGCCAGAACGGTTCTCCGGGCAGCCATCTGCAGCGCCCCGTCGCCCCATTCGACGGCTTGCTCGACCGCGGCCCTGCCGGCGGGGTCCGCCGGATACAGCGGGGGATCGGGCCGCAGCTGCTCGGCGAACTCGATGATCCGCCGATTGGTCTGGATGTGGCGGCCCTCGTGGTTGAGGGCTGGGACGGTGCCGAGACGGTCCATACCCGCCAACACGCCCTTTGAGTGGCCGTCCACCGATCTGATCGGCTGGGGGTTGCCCGGGAAGCCGAGCAGGCGCACGGCCAGCGGGTGCATGCCGGTCGGCAGAGCGCGGGTACGGTAGGCGATCCCCTTGTGGTCGAGCACCAGCATTGCGGTTCTGCAGGCGTGCGAGCCGTGGATCACATAGAGCGTGTCCACCGTGGCTCTACTCCAGCGGCGTCGTGTAGGCGCCGCTGAGGCCTCCGTCGACGAGAAAGCTGGCGGCCGTCATAAAGCTCGACTCGGGGCTGGCCAGGAAGAGAACGGCCTGGGCGATCTCCTCTGCTCGTGCGAAGCGACCCATTGGGACGTGGACGAGACGGCGGGCGGCCTGCTCGGGGTCCTTGGCGTAGAGCTCTTTGAGCAGCGGCGTGTCCACGGGTCCAGGGCACAGCGCATTGACGCGCACACCCCGGCGGGCGAACTCGACGCCCAGCTCCCGGGTCATGGCCAGCACGCCCCCCTTGGAGGCGGTGTAGGAGATCTGCGAGGTCGCGGCGCCCATCACAGCCACGAATGATGCGGTGTTGATGACCGAGCCGCGTTCTGGCCCGTCGTTCTGGAGTAGCTCGGGGATGCCGTGCTTGCAGCAGAGGAAGACGCTGCGCAGGTTGACCGCCTGGACGCGCTCCCATGCCTCGAGGGCGGTTTCGATCACCGAGCCGTCGTCATTGGGCGAGATGCCGGCGTTGTTGAACAGAACGTCAATCCGGCCGAACCGCTCCCGCGCCTGGCGGTAGATCCCCTGGACCTCCTGCTCGCTGGTCAGGTCGGCCTGCAGCGAGAGCTCGCCCGGCGAGTCCGCGAGGACGTCCACGCCCACCACCGTCGCGCCCTCGCGCTGGAAGGCCTCGACGGTCGCTGCGCCGATCCCGCCGCGGGCACCCGTGACGATGCAGACCCGGCCGTCGAGTCGTCCGCTGGTGCTCATGATCCCTCCGTCGCATAGAAGATCGTCTTGACCTCGGTGTAGGCCTCGAGCGCATGGGGTCCGAGCTCGCGGCCGTAGCCCGACTGCTTGAAACCGCCGAAGGGGGTCGTCACCCGCACCGAGCTGTTCGAGTTGATCGACAGGACCCCCGTATCGACGGCACGTGCCACACGCAGCGCCCGGGCCCCGTCACGGGTCCAGATCGAGCCGGACAGGCCGTAGATCGTGTCGTTGGCGAGCTCGATCGCCTGTGCCTCTCCCGTGAAGGGGATGACCGCGGCGATCGGACCGAAGACCTCCTCGCGTGCGACCCGGTCGGAGGGGCTGACGGGGGCCAGAACCGTCGGGGCAAACCAGAAGCCGGGACCCTCGGGCGCGCTGCCGCGGAAGGCCACCCGGACATCCTCCTCGAGAAACGAGGCGACCGACTCGCGCTGGGCGGCCGAGATCAGGGGCCCCATCTGGGTGCTCTCCTGGAGCGGGTCGCCGACGCGCAGCGCCTTGACCTGGGCCTCGAGAAGCTCGAGGAAGGGCTCGCGAACGGACTCCTCCACGAGGATCCGCGAGCGCGCGCAGCAGTCCTGGCCGGCGTTGCCGAAGACCGCCAAGGGCGCCGCTGCTGCGGCGGCCTCGAGGTCGGCGTCGGCGAAGATGACGTTGGCGGACTTGCCGCCGAGCTCGAGCGTGACGCGCTTGATCGTCGAGGCCGCTGCTTCGGCGATCGAACGTCCGACCTCGGTCGAGCCCGTGAAGGCGATCTTCGCCACGTCGGGATGCTCCACAAGGCGCTGCCCGCAGGTTCGGCCGGGGCCGACAACGACGTTGACGACGCCCTCGGGGATCCCGGCCTCCAGGGCCAGCTCGGCGAAGCGCAGCGCTGTCAGCGGGGTCAGCTCAGCAGGCTTGAGGACGACCGTGTTTCCGGCCGCGAGCGCCGGGGCGAGCTTCCAGGATGCGATCGTCAGCGGGAAGTTCCAGGGAGTGATCAGCCCGACCACGCCGACGGGCTCACGGACCGTGAAGGCATGTCCGCCGGCAACGGGGATCGTGTCGCCGAGCAGGCGCTCGGGTGCGCCTGCATAGAAGCGGAAGGTGTCCACCACCATCCCCATCTCCCCACGGGCATCGGTGATCGCCTTGCCGGCGTTTCGCGCCTCGAGCAGGGCCAGCTCCTCGAGGTGCCCGTCCAGGTTCTCGGCCAGCGCGTGAAGCACCCGAGCCCTTTCGCCGGGGGCCAGACGGCGCCAGCCTCCCAGCGCGGCCCGTGCCCGCGCGACCGCCTCGTCGATCTCCTCAACGTCCGCGCGAGGGATCTCCGCGAGCACCGCCTCGGTGGCGGGCTCGAGGACTGCCAGTGACTCAGCCAGCGCTCAGCCCGTCCGAGAGGCTCAGGGGGCCTGGGCGATGTCGGGCAGACCCTCTTCGAGGTTGAGCTCCTCGACCGTGCGGATCGGGCCCTTGAACGAGTTTTTGGCCGACACCGCGTACCAGATCGTTACAGCGCCCATGACACCGATCGTCACCAGCGGCGCGTAGTTCACGGCCGACCATTCGAATTCTTTGCCGAAGAACACCCCGGCCGGCGCGAAGGGGAGGCAGAAGATGATCACGCACAGCCCGACCCAGGTGAAGGCGATCGGGTTCATCCATTTGTATTTGCTGCCCAGAGTCCAGGATCCGGGTTTGAACTCGTCTCCCATGCGCCAACGCAGGTACACGGGGATCGTGTAGGCGATGTAGAGCCCGATCACCGAGATCGAGGTGACCGCGAGGAACGCAACCGGTGTGCCGAGGTGGTTGGGGAAGTAGGCCGGAATGGTGATGATCAGCGCCATCATCACGACGAAGGCGACCGCCCAGGTGGGGGTGCGGTTCTTGCCCAGGCGCCGCCAGAGGTTGTGCCCGGGAACGGCGCCGTCACGGGAGAAGGCGAAGGTCATGCGCGATGCGCTCGTCACGCAGGCCATGCCGCAGAAGATCTGCCCGATGGTCGAGATCAGGACGACCGCCTTGGCCGCTGCCGAGCTGAGGGCCGTGGCGAACACTTCCAGCGCCGGGTAGCCCGCCGCATAGACTTCGGTTTCGTGCGCCTTCTGGATCGCGAAGGTGATCGCCAGCAGGACGACCCAGCCGATGACGGCCGAGTAGAAGACCGATCGCCAGACGCCTTTGGGCGCCGAGCCTTCGGCGTCGTGGGTCTCCTCGGAGACGTGCGCCGAGGCGTCATATCCGGTGATCGTGTACATCGTCAACAGGAAGCCGAGGGGCAGCACGTAGAACCAGTACATGTGATGGCTGAAGCCCGAGAGGTTGGCGCGATGCCCGAACACGTAGGAGAGGCTCGCGTGGTGGGCCGGAACGGCGATCAGGATGACCACGATGATGGCCACGCCGATCACGTGCCACCAGACGGAGACGCCGTTGAAGATCGACACCAGATGGCTTGAGAAGACGTTGATCGCCCCATGGAGGCACAGCAGGACGGCGAACAGGGCGAAGTTCACATGCGCTGAGTAATGGACATCGCTGAAGGACGCAGCCTTTTGGAAATTGAAGATGAAGTGGACGTTGTAGAGGCCCAGCAGGTTCATCAGGAAGGTCCCGCAGACGTAATCGACGGAGGCAACCACGGCGACCAGGCCGATCAGGTTGAACCAGCCGGTGAACCAGCCCCAGCCCGGCCCGCCGAGCTTCGACGCCCAGTAATAGATGCCGCCCGCTGTCGGCATCGAGGAGGCCAGCTCTGACATCGAGAAGGCGACCATCAGGATGAAGACGCTGATGATCGGCCAGGCGATCGAGATGGCGATCGGGCCACCGTTCTTGAGCGCCTGCCCATAGGTGGTGAAGCAGCCCGCCAGCACCGAGATGATCGAGAAGGAGATCGCGAAGTTGGAGAACGAGCTCCAGCCACGGTTGAGCTCCTGCTTGTAGCCGAGCTCTGCGAGGCGCTGCTCGTCGCTTCCCATGGTCCCGGCTGCACTCATCCGCACGACCCCCCTATAAGAAGTAAAGGTTTGGTCCTCCGTCCTTCGCTCGTGACGATACGCGCGAACGCGGATGGAAGTCAAGGGTCGCCGAGGCCAATTTTCATTTTTTGGGCATTTGGCCAACGGCGGCGCGTGCGAGCGTCCCCGTGGTCCAGCCGGGAAGCCCCAGAAGACGCCTTTCAGCCGTTGGGCAGCAGGCCCGCGAGGATATGCACGGTGCCGTGCAGGTGGTCGGTCATGACCTTTGCCGCGCGCATGGCGTCGCGCTCGCGCAGGGCCGCCAGCAGCCGGCGGTGCTGTGTGTTGGATGAGGAGAGCACCGCGGGAGGGTGGGCGATGTAGGAGATCAGATCGCTCATCGCGCCCTGGACCTGGGTCATCTCCCGCACGAGGCGGTTTGAATGGGTTGCCCTGGCGAGACCGACGTGAAGCCTGATGTCGGCCTGGCGATAGCCGGCGAAATCCTCGATCGTCGCCTCGAGCGCGTCGGCGATCCCGTCCAGCTCTTCCAAGTCGGCCGGCTGGGCTCGTTCCGCGGCGAGCACGGCCACGCCCAGCTCGATCGCCAGGCGCTGGTCGCAGACCTCGCGCCATTCGGAGAGGATCCGCTTGGAGGGGGGGTCGGCGGGCGGCTGGGGATCGGAGACGAACGTCCCGCCCCCGCGTCCGCGGGTGGCGAAGACATGGCCGCTCTGGGTGAGGGCCGTCAGGGCCTGGCGCAGGGTCGAGCGGGCGATCCCCAGCCGTCCGCAGAGCTCGCGCTCGGCGGGCAGCTGCGAGCCGGGTGGCAGCAGGCCGAGCTTGATGGCCGTTCCCAGCCGGTCGACGGTCTCCTCGAAGGCCGTCTGCGAGCGGACGGGGACAAACACTGCGTCGGGCGCCGCGAACGGCTGGGACGGGGCGCTGCGCTGCTCAGCAGAGCCGGCCAAGACGCCCACACCCGCTCGTTCTCACAGCCGCTCGAACCCCCGGAAACGCTCCCAGTCGGTGACGCTTGACTGGAATGCCTTGAGCTCGACGTCGGCGGCGTTCAGATAATGCGCCAGCACCTCCTCGCCGAAGGCCTCGCGGGCCACCTCGCTGGCGGCAAACAGCTCGCGCGCGTCGCGGAGCGTCTGCGGCACGCGCGGGCGCTCGGCGGCGGCATAGGCGTTGCCGGCGAGCGGTGGCTCGAGCTCGAGCCCCGCATCGATGCCATGCAGCCCCGAGGCGATCAGGGCGCTGAGGGCGAGGTAGGGGTTCAGGTCGGCTCCCCCGGCCCGGTTCTCGAAGCGCCGCGAGGGGCCGTGGCCGACGACCCGCAATGAGCAAGTCCGGTTGTCCTCGCCCCAGGCGACCGCGGTGGGTGCGAAGCTCGCGGCGGCGTATCGCTTGTAGGAGTTGACGTTCGGGGCGAGCAGCAGGGTCATCTCCCGCAGACAGGCGAGCTGGCCGGCCAGGAAGGCGTCGAAGACGGCGGACTCGCGGGCGAACAGCGGCCCCTGCTCGTCGGCCAGCGAGAAGTGGATGTGGCACGAGTTGCCCTCGCGCTCGTCGTACTTGGCCATGAAGGTGATCGCCGTGCCTTCCTCGGCGGCGATCTCCTTGGCGCCGTTCTTGAAGATCACGTGCTCGTCGGCCGTGCGCAGTGCATCGGCGTAGCGGAAGTTGATCTCGTGCTGGCCGAAGTTGCACTCCCCCTTGGAGTCCTCGACGACCATCCCAGCCGCGGCCATGCTGTTGCGGATCCGGCGGATCAGCGGCTCGACACGCGCGGTGCCGAGCAGGGAGTAGTCGACGTTGTAGAGATTGGCCGGACGCAGCCCGCGGTAGCTCTTGTGCCAGGCCTCCTCATAGGTGTCCAGGAAGACCATGAACTCGAGCTCTGTGCCGGCATTGGCGCTCCAGCCGCGCTCGGCCAGGCGCGCCAGCTGGCGGCGCAGGATCTGACGCGGGGACGCGAGCACGTCGCTGCCGTCGAGCCAGGCCACGTCTGCCAGGCAGATGACGGTGCCCTCCTGCCAGGGGACCTGTCGCAGCGTGGCCAGGTCGGGCACCATCATCATGTCGCCGTAGCCGCGCTCCCAGGAGGACATTGCGTAGCCCTCGACGGTGGCCATGTCCACGTCCACGGCCAGCAGGTAGTTGCACCCCTCGGCGCCGTGCTCGACGACCTCGGCGAGGAAATGGGTCGCCGTCAGGCGCTTGCCCTGCAGGCGGCCCTGCATGTCGGTGATGGCGAGCAGGACGGTGTCGATCGTCCCCCGCTCGACCGCATCGGTGAGTTCCTCGAGCGTCACCATTCTGAAGGTATACGAAGCCGACCTTCCACGTAAGCAGGGCGGCGTGGGCGACGACGCGGCACGCCGGGTTCCCGAGTCTCAGCCCTCTCCTGCCAGCGGGGCGCCGGCGGCCGGCGCGAGCCCGCGCGCACTTTCGGAGTGCTCGCGGCTGTCACGGCTGGAGATCAGCAGAAGTGCCAGGATGGCGCCGGCGATGGCGAACCCGGAGCCGGTCAGAAAGGCCCGCTGGAAGCCCTTGGTCAGCGCTTCGGCCGGGTTGTGCCCGCCGGCCGAGAGCAGCGATTTGGTGTGGCTGTCGGCGATCGTCGCGAGGATCGCCAGGCCGAGCGCGCCACCGACCTGCTGCGCGGTGTTGACCAGCCCCGATGCGAGGCCGGCCTCCTGCGGCGTCGTTCCCGTCACGGCGGCGATGGTGACCGGCACGAAGGACAGGCCGAGCCCGATTGCGGCCAGCACGGAGGGGCCGAGGATGTTGGCCGCGAAGCTGCCGTGCGTGGGAATCCTCGAGAACCAGAACAGTCCGCCGGCCACGAACAGCATCCCGGTCACCAGCACGGGCTTGAAGCCAAGCCGTGTCACCCCCGCCGAGGCTGCGCCCGCGGAGAGGATGATGGCGATCGCCAGCGGCAGATAGGAGAGGCCCGCCTTCAGGGCCGAGTAGTGGAGCACCTGCTGCATGTAGAGCGAGATGAAGAAGAACATCGAGAAGAGGGACATCCCGATCAGTAGCGCGACGGTGTCCGCGCCGCGCAAGGTGCGCAGGCGGAAGATCGAGAATGGCATCAGCGGAGCCTTGCGCCGGCTCTCGATGGCGGCGAAGACGATCAGGAGCACGATCGAGCCTGCGATCTTGAGGATCGTGGCTGAGGATCCCCAGCCCACGTTGACTGCATCCACCAGGGCGTAGACGAGCAGGCCGAGCCCGGCGGTCACCGTCACCGCACCGGGAATGTCGAAGTCGCGGTTCTCGAACTCGGCGTGGCTCTCCTGCAGCACACGGGGGGCCAGAACAGTGCAGATGATGCCGATTGGGACGTTCACGAACAGCACCCAACGCCAGCTCAGGCCGCTGGTGAGCACGCCTCCGAGCAGCACGCCGGCGGCGCCGCCCGCACCTGCCACGGCGCCCCATACGCCCAGCGCCCGGTTGCGCTCCTCGCCTTCGGCGAACGTCGTCGTGATGATCGAGAGGGCGGCCGGCGAGACGATCGCCGCGCCGAGGCCCTGCACCGCGCGGGCTCCGATCAGCCAGGCCTCGGACTGCGCCAGGCCACCCAGCAGCGATGCGATCGAGAAGATTCCCAGGCCGACCATGAACATCCTGCGCCTGCCCATCAAATCGGCGAGTCGCCCCCCGAGCAGCAGAAAGCCGCCGAACGTCAGGGTGTAGGCGTTGACCACCCACGAGAGGTCGGCCTGCGAGAAGTGCAGGGCGGTCCCGATCGAGGGCAGCGCGATGTTGACGATCGAGGCGTCGATGACGACGACGAACTGCGTCATCGCCAGCAGCATCAGAGCGAACGACTTGGCGCGGGCGTCCATCTGGGTCATGGGAAAAGGTCCTGTCTCGTTGCCGGCAAAGGGCTTTGCGGAAGTAGAGTTCCGTTTCCGATTCGGCTAACCTAGCACAGCAGGAACAATCCGGAGCAGCAGTTCCGCTTTTGTCCGGATGGGACGCGAGAGGGAACCATGACGATCACGATCACGACAGGGGCCAGGCCGATGAGGGCCGACGCGCGGCGCAACCGCGAGCGGATCCTGGCAGCGGCACGGGAGCTGTTCGCCGCCGGCCCGCCCGAGGTGCAGATGGACGACCTCGCCCGGCGCGCGGGAGTGGGCGTCGGGACCGTCTATCGCCACTTCCCCGACAAGGAGGCGCTGATGGGGGAACTGGTGCGTGAGCGTTTCGAGTTATTCAACGCGCGCCTGCAGATCGCGGTGGCAGACTCCTCCTCCGACCCGGTCGACGCGCTGGTCGAGGCCCTTCGGGACAACGCTGCCGGTGTGGCCGAGGATGCGGCTACGCGCTTCGCCTTCATGAGCGGTGGCGAGCGCGTCTTTGCCCATGCCGAGGTTGAGGCGACAGAGTTTCTGCGCCTGTGCGGGACCCTGGTGCGCAGGGGACGGCGCTCGGGCGGACTGGCGCCGGGCTTTCGCGCCGACGACATCCCGATGCTGATGTGCGGCGTCTGCGCGACGGCCGACATCCAGAAGCCCGGCTGGGACTGGAAGCGCCACCTCGAGCTGGTGATCCGCGGAATAAGGGCCTAGGCGCGCCCGGCGGTCCTGGACTGCCTGTCGGATGCGAGGACCCGGGCGCGGATCGCGGCGGCCGCAGCCGCGGGGTCGTCGTAGAAGGGAACATGACCGGCCCCCAGCGGGAGGTGGGCGGCCCAGGGCAGCATCTCCTGCGCCCGCGGCGCCTGGGTGCGGTAGAACAGCAGCCGGTCGCGCACTCCCCATGCGATCGTGATGGATGTGTTGCGCAGCTCTTCGGGGCGCTCGAAAGCGTAGTAGTCAAAGCACTTCAGTGTTCCGGCAAGCGCGGGGGAGGCCCAGGCGTCGCGGAGGGTCGAGACGGCCTCGGCGGCGGGCAGGCGGGCCGGATAGCCGAACAGCTGGGAGAACAGTGCCGCCCGCCCTGCGCGGGTGCGGGCCGCGGCCAGCAGCGCTGGGCGGGCGGGGCCCGGCACGTTGGCCAGCGCGCCCAGCGAGAGCTGGCAGAGCCGGCGTTCCGCGTTGGTCCAGAAGCCCGCGGGCGAGAAGGCCGTCACCGAGCTGACTGCCCGCCGACGTGCCAGCTCCAGACCGATGGCACCACCCATCGAGTTGCCCGCGACGTGCGGGCGCTCGAGCCCGAGCTCGGCCAGGAACCACTCGAAGGCGTCTGCGTAGGAGGTGATCGTGGGCTCGATTCCCGAAGGCAGGGGTGCCGAAAGCCCGAAGCCGGGCGAGTCGCAGGCGATCAGGTCGAACTCGCCGCGCAGCCGCTCGATGACCGGGGTCCATGCCTGCCAGTGGTGCCCGACGCCGTGCAGCAGCAGGACGGGCGGACCGGAGCCCTCCCGGTGGTAGTTGATCGAGACGCTCACGCGAGCTCCCGGATCAGGTCGGCGCCGCGCTCGGCGATCATGATCGTAGGGGCGTTGGTGTTGCCGCCGACGATCGTCGGCATGATCGAGGCGTCGACCACGCGCAGGCCCTCGAGACCATGGACGCGCAGGCGCGAGTCGACGACGGCCTGCTCGTGCGTGTCGCTCATGCGGGCGGTGCCCACTGGGTGATAGATCAACATCAGCCGCCGGCGCAGGTCGGCTTCGAGATCGGCCCGATCGGCCCTCGCGGCGCCCGGCTTGAGCTCCTTGATGACGATCTCCCTGAGCGGCCCCTGCGCGGCGATCTCGCGGGCCAGCGCCATGCCCGCGACCATCGATTCGACGTCCTCGGGCTCTGACAGCGAGTTGGTCAGGATGCGCGGCTTGTCGGTGGGGTCCGCCGAACGCAGCCAGACCTGCCCGCGCGCCCGCGGCGAGATCAGCACCGGTGCGATGACCATGCAGTGTCCGTCGTAGGTCTCGGCGCCATGGTCCTCGAAGTAGGCTGCTCCCATGTGGAACTGGATGTCTGCGGCCGGCAGGCCGCCACGGGTGCGGGTGAATGCGACGACCTCGGCAACCGTCGAGCTGAGTGGGCCGGAGCGGCGCAACAGCCACTCTGCAAGCGGCCTGGGCTTGTCGGCGCCGTAGAGCGTCTGCTGGTCGGAGACTTCCCAGAGCATCGTCACGAACGGGTGGTCCTGGAGGTTGCGCCCGACGCCGGGCAGCGCGTGGCGGACGGGGATTCCCGCCGCCTCGAGATCCCCGGGCGCACCGACGCCGGACAGCAGCAGCAACTGGGGCGAGGCGATGGCCCCCGCCGCCAGGATCACCTCACGCCCGGCCCGGACGAGCTCTGAGCCGCTGCGGCCCTTGCGCAGCCGCACGCCGACCGCCCGGGTTCCCTCGAACTCCACCTGCAGCGCCTGAACGCCCGTTCGGAGCTCGAGGTTGGGGCGTCCCATGGCCGGGCGCAGGTAGGCGTCGGCGGCGCTGAAGCGCCGGCCGTTCTTCTGAGTCACCTGAAACATCGAGGCGCCGTCCTGCTCCGGTCCGTTGTAGTCGGCGATCAGCGGGATCCCCGCCGCCTCGCTGGCGGCCAGCAGCCGGCGGTTCATCGGCCGCGGCGAGCGCTGCTCGCTGACCCGCAACGGCCCGCCTGCGCCGTGGTACTCGGAGGCTCCGCGGACGTTGTCCTCGGAGCGGATGAAGTAGGGCAGCACATCGCGATAGCTCCAGCCCGGCGCGCCCTGCGCCTCCCAGCCGTCGTAGTCGAACGGCCGCCCGCGGACGTAGAGCATGGCGTTCATCGAGCTCGATCCGCCCAGCGCCTTGCCGCGCGGCACGTACAGGGGGCGGTCGTCGACGTGCGGCTCGGGCTCGGTCTCGAAGTCCCAGTCGAGCTTGGTGTGGAACTGTTCGGGGAAGGCCGCCGGGATCTTGATCTTCAGCGAGCGGTCCTTCCCTCCGGCCTCGAGCAGCAGGACGCTGACCGAGGGATCCTCCGAGAGACGGTTGGCCAAAACGCATCCGGCCGATCCTGCTCCGACGATCACGTAGTCGTGCATGGCTGCTCCTCCGATCTTCAGGCGCCCGCGACGGCCGCGCGCTCCGGCAGTGGCACAAAGCGGTATTGGCTGACATCGAGCTGGGCTGTCTGGGCGAGGTACTCGCGCATGTATCCGGGCCAGTTGGCCACGATGCGACCCTGCTGGTCGCGATACCAGGAGTCGCACTGCGTCCAGGCGGTTCCCGCAAAGCGATGCTGCAGGGCCCGGTCGCTGGCCGCCTCGACTTCGGCGCGGACCTCGATCGCCCCGGCGCCACGCGCCGCGACGTGCTGCAGGGCCTGACGCACGTAGGCGACCTGGCGCTCGAGGTAAAAGATGATCGAGCCGCCCGAGGTGTTGGTGTTGGGCCCGTAGAGGATGAACATGTTCGGGAAGCCCGGCACGGTCATTCCCAGGTGCGCGTGGGCTCCTCCCGACCAGACCTCGGCCAACTCGCCTCCCTCGCGGCCCGTGATGGCCATGGGGAACATGAAATCGTTGGTCTTGAAGCCGGTGCCCCAGATGATGCAGTCGAGCTCGTGGGTCGTTCCGCTCGCATCGACGATCCCGCGCGGCTCGATCGCTGTGATGGCGTCGGTGACCACCTCGACGTTCTGACGCTGGAGCGCGGGCAGGAACATCGAGCTGAACAGGATCCGCTTGCAGCCGAAGGTGTAGTCCGGCCACACCTTTTCCCGTAGCCGGCGATCCTTCAGCTGCATTCTCATGAACACCTCCGAGCGTGCTCGCCCGAGCAGGCCGATGCTGCGCGGATGGCGAATCATCAGCGTCAGCGATTCGGTGTACTCGAAGACGAACCGGCGGCGCAACGTCTGCAGCCCGGGAACCCCCGCGAAGATTCTCTTGGCCAGCTCGGGGTAGGGCCGGTTGACCCGCGGCAGGAACCAGTTGCCGGTGCGCTGGAAGACGGTCAGGCGCTGGACCTCCGCGGCGATCTCGGGAACGAACTGAACCGCGCTGGCACCGGTCCCCACGACGCCTACACGCTTTCCCGCCAAGGGGTAGGAGTGGTCCCATTCGGCCGAATGGAAGCTGTGCCCGGCAAAGCTCTCGATGCCCTCGATCTGCGGCCGGCGGGGTTGATGGAGCTGACCGGTGGCGAGGATCAGGGCCTCGGCCTCGTAGCTCTCGCCGCCGGCGGTCTCGACGCTCCAGTGGCAGGCGCTCTGAACCCAGGTACATGAGCTGACCTCCTGGCGGGTGCGCACGAGCCGATCAACCCCGTACTGGGCGGCGACAGCGTGCAGGTAGGAGTGGATCTCCTGCTGCGTCGAACACAGCCGCGACCAGTCGCGGCGCTGGGCGAAGGAGAATGAATAGAGGTGGCTGGGGACGTCACATGCCGCGCCGGGATAGGTGTTGAAGAACCAGGTCCCGCCAAGGTCGGAGCCCTTCTCGAGGATCGTGACGTCCGTGAAGCCGTGCCGACGCAGCTCGATTGCCGCGGCGATGCCGCCGAAGCCAGCGCCGACGATGAGAACTCGCATCTTTCGTGCTGGCGTCGCTCGTTCGTCCATGGTTGCGGCGGACACGCTTGCTCCTCTCCGGCCGTCGTGCTGGCCAGCAACCTTATGCCCTTCGCCGGGTCCTTGCTAGGCCCGTGAGAACGTGCGCTCCAGCCACGCTGCCGCGGTCGGCAGGCCGCGGGGATCGATGTGATGTCCGATCTCACTCTCGTGGTATTCGACCTCGATCCCGGCCGCCTGGAGGGTCTCGGCAGCCAAGCGGCCGAAGCCCACGTCGATCACGGGGTCACGGCTGCCGTGGGCCAGGAAGACGCGCATGCCAGGTCGGTCATCGAGCGAAGGCTCCCAGCCCGCCACGGTGGGGATGAAACCCGAGTAGCCGAGGACCCCCGCGGGCACCGGGCGCTCAGCGCTGAGGCTCATTGCGTGGCTCATGACGCACCCCATGGAGAAACCACCGAGGACCGTGCGCTCGGGTCCGATCCCGGTTCTCCGCCAGAGCTCGTCGTGCAGTTCGGCGAGGGCGGCGCGGGCGGACTGGAAGGTCTCGGGATCCGGATAGCCGACCCGTGGGACCAGATACCAGTGGTATCCCGGCGATCCCTCCAGTGCCAACGGGGCGCGGGCGGTGACGACGTGCAGCCTGCCCTTGGGGTCGAGCACGTCCGCCAGGGTCAGCAGGTCGCGCTCGTCCGAGCCCCGGCCGTGGTGGAGGACGAGCAGCCCGTGAGCGTCCCCGGAGGGTGGGCGCTCGATGTGGTGCAGAGCGCTCATGGCGTGTGCGCGAGCAGCCGCTCGGCGACTCCCTCGATCGTTTCTTCGCCGTAGGCCTGTGAGGGCTCGCCATCGCTCAGCACGGCCACGGTGAAGGTGATGTCGCCGCGCTCGAGCCGGGCGACCTCGTTGAACAGGCCCTGCGAGGGCAGGGCACCGGTCTTGAAGAAGACCTGCCAGCGCGGCCGTGCCACCGGCGGGATGCCCCAGGACTGCTCGGCCTCGATGCCCGACAAGAGCCCGCGCGCATAGGCCCAGAACTGCCGCGGGATCAGATGAGGGAGCTCGAGGAAAAAGCGAACCTGATCGGCTGCGGAGGTGTGGGAGAAGGCCCACCAGCCGACACCCGGGGTGTAGTCGCGCATCCCAGCTTCGCGTGCGACGCGCTCGACGGCGCTCTCCCCGACGACGGCAAGGACAGCCGAGGCGTCTTCGTTGTTGGATTCGTGGATCATCGGGTAGAGCAGGGCATTGTCGCCAGATGCGAGACCCCGATGGCGTGCACTGAGCTTTTGCAGGTAGGCCGTCAGGAACATGACCTTGATGATGCTGGCCGTCTCGAATGTCTCGGTCAGGTCGCGCCCGCTGAGCCGGCCGCCGCTGTCCAGGACCGCCAGCGCCGTGACGCCGGCGCGCTCGGCAAGCCAGCGCTCCGCTGCGGAGATGGCGCTCGCCGAGGGGTAGGGGGGCTGCGGGATGCCGCTGCCATGGGAGGACAGTGCGACGCCGTGCGCCGGGCAGCTGCCGCGCTCGCTCGGTGGCCCCATGGAGGAGGCCCAGGCGGGCGTCAGGCAGACACGGAAGGTGAATCGCCGGGCCGGTGGGCTGACGATGACGCTCGCGTAGCTCACCCCGGGTGTGCGTTCGCGCGAGGTGCTCGTGACGGGCGCGGTGAACTTCCTGGAGCCCTTTGGCGCCAGATACCAGCGCACGCGATCCGGGCCGCCGGCTCCGGCGTGGACGATCCTCGTGGAGAGCCGCTCGCGACCCGGGCCGAGGCTCTGGGCGTGCAACGCGATTCGCGGGTCCACCGTCACGGAGAGGGCGGGACTCGCCGGTGCTTGGGATCCGATGAGTGAGATCCGCAGTCGCGTGTCCACGAGCGGCGCCGTCGGCGCGAAGGAGAAGCCGCCGTCGGCCGCACTTTCGCTCTGCGCGACGGGTGCGAAGTCGTGGAACGGGTAGGGCGCGGCTTCGAGCTCGAGCGGTTGCCCGCCGATTGCCGACGGTTCGCCCGCCAGGGTGCCGCTGACTGTCGTGCTTGCCCCGATCGGGATCTCGGCGGGCGCTGCGGCGGCGTTGATCGAGACCGCGGGGCCGGCTGTCGCTGCGGGCGTCACCGCCAGCACCAGGAGAGCTGCCAGGGGGATGGCTGGCGACCGGCGGTGGGCTGTGGTTTGGAGCAGGGCGGGGCGCATGGCTCCGCCGGGAACCTAGTGCCTGAAGGTGACGCGAGCGAAAGCTGCCGAGTGGTATTCATCCTTGTGCCGCGGGTTGAAGCCCACTCGGAACTTGATGTGGAGCTCCCGTCCCGAAGCCAGGCTGCGGCGGCCGCGCTTGGAAAGCGCCACCTTGATCTTGGTCACTGCGGGGCCCTTGAGGCGTCGGATCGTGGTGTGCAGGCCGGGCGATGTGACGCGCACGCGCCCTGCCGTGTAGGTCTGAACGCGGATGATCAGGTAGTGGCCCCTGACGCGGTGTGAGAGCAGCTTGATCTTGCAGCTGCCGATCGAGATCCGCGTCCGCTGTTTGATCACGGCTCCGCTCTGGGCGGTGATCGTCGTGGGCATGTACAGCGGCTTGGCGCACAGGCTGCCCCCGGCGCCCAGCAGTGAGTCTTTGCCGGTCGGCAGGTTCAGCAGGAAGCTCGATACCGGAACGTCGGGTACCGAGGCGAAGGTCGAGGTCGTTACGCCCTTGGCGATTTCGGTGTTGCCGACCAGGTTGACTTTGACCCCGTCATCACCTTCCAGGAACAGGTCGAGGTCGGGGAAGGAGGCTCCTCCGTAGGAGACCAGGTAGGCGGGCCCGGTCAGCTTTTCCGGTAGGACGGGGGTTGTGACCGTGGCGCTGCCGACCTTCGACGTGCTCGGGCAGTTCTTGTAGCCGGTCTTGAAGGTGGCTTCGGGGCAGGCGAGCTTCAGCGTCGAGTCACGCGAGGGCAGCACGTTGGGCAGCGTGGCAACGACCGATTTGATGTTGGCCTGGTGCCCGGGCTGGGTGAAGCCGACTTCGAGGCTGGCGCCGTTGGCGCGTGAGGGGGTCGTCGGGCTGGAGGCGGTGAAGACGGGCTTGAACGGCAGGCTGGTGCAGTCGATGACGCCGAAGGGGCTAGAGGCTTTGGCGCTCGCCCCGGCCGTCGAGCCGAGCAGCGATTCGGTCGCCAGGCTGCCGCAGTAGCTGGGGTTGAACAGGAAGTCGGAGTGGTTGATGGAGACGCTCAGCGAGCGCAGCCGCAGCGGGACGCCGCCGATGATCTCGGGCAGCGTGCTGGTCGCGACCACGCGGCCGGTGCTCGGTTCGACCGAGATGCCCACCCGTGTCGTCAGGCGGCCGAGGTCGAACGGGCCCGCAGCGGCCTCGATCGGGATCGACAGCCCGTAGGGGGCACCGTTGTATGGGCCCGTGAGATAGACGGGGCCTGAGAAGGCGTACGGTTCGGTGCCGCTTCCAGCGCTCGCGGAGGCCGAGCCGATGAGGCTGGAAGAGGGGCAGCTTCCGGTGCCCGCGGCCGGTTCGGGGCAGCGAGTGACGTTGGGGATGAAGCCCACGAGACCGGCGGGGAGGGTCGCCTGGACGGACCCTAGATCCTGTTGGCTGTCTTCGCGGCTGAGGGTGAACGTGTAATTGGTGTAGGCGCCCGCCCTGTTCGTGCTGTCCCCGGTCGTCTGGGTGGGGGAGAAGGGGATCGTCGCAGGGCAGCCGGTGGTGGCGAAGGCGGTGGTCCCGCTGAACGGAGCCTCACCGGTCCAGGGCGTGAAGGTGAAGCCGGTGGTGGAGGCGACGCAGCTGACGGCGTTCGCCAGCGGCGCCCGCGGACCGCTGTTCAGCTTCAGGCTGAGCGAGCTGAAGGGCAACTGCGGGTTGCCCAGGAAGCTGACTTCAAGGCGGCCCGTGGTCGGGTTGGGATTGGCCTTGCCTTCCAGCTTCAATGACACTCCATAGACGCTCTCGGCATCGATGAAGATGAAGTAGGGCGGCTTGGTGATCAGCGTCGTCCCGTCTTCCTTGCCGAGGTAGACGTTGCCGGACAGGCTCCCCGGCGGTAGGTCGGTTTCCACGTCGACGGTGCCGATTTTCGAGGCGGCGGGGCAGGCCGCGGGGCCAGCATGGCTTTTGCCGAGCTGTGCCTGCGTGCACGCTTCAAGGCCGTGGGCCGCCGAGGGGTTCAGCGTCAGACCTTCGGGCAAGGTGACATGGGCGTCGAGGAGGTCGGCGCTGTTGATTTCACCGGCCCCTTCATTCTGTTTGACGGCCACGACCGTTTCGGCCCCGTCGGGACTGTCGTACTGCGATGGTTCCCCTTTGACGGTCGCGGTCGGCTTGAATTCGACTTCGTCGCATTTTTCGACTTTGGACGGGGGGGTGGTCGCCAGGTTCGCGACTTCACCCGCGTAGCTTTCGAGTTCCAGATAGGAGGTCGTCGGCGCGGCGCAGTCGCTCGGCATCGTCAGGAAGTTGCCTTTACCGGCGTTACCGTTGAAGAAGAGCTTTGATTCGACCGTCCGAAGCGGCGCATTTGCGAAGTGGAGACCGCCCACTTCGATTTCGGCTTCCTGGGGAATGTTGTTGATTTCGAAGTACTCGTGATAGTCATCCGACGGCGCGGGCCCGCCTTCTGTGTGGTCGCTGACGTGCCCTTCCAAGAGCAGGTGCACGTTCTTGGCGAGTCCTTTGCCTTCGACGTTGATCCCGAACAGCAGCGGTAGTCCAGCCTGAGGCCCGAGGTTGTAGACGTTGCCTTCCAGGGGCAATGTCAGTCCCGGGAGCAGCGGTGGTTCGAGGTAGGCCTGCAGCTGGATGAAGCCGGCTTTGGTGTCTTCCGAGCAGGAGTTCGCATCAAAGTTGGCTTTCGGGCAGGCGGGCAGTGTCACCGGGTCGGCTGCAAGCCCCGGGGGGATGTCCACGCGGATCCGCTTGAGCGGCGGGGAGGTGGTGGCACCGGTCACTTCGAAGCCCGTCAGCCCCCAGGGCGGGTGCCCGGCCGCCTGGGTGTAGAAGTTTCCGGTATTGGAATATTCACATTTCGTCGAGCTGTTGCACGTGCCCGCTTCCCATTTGGAGATGCCGAATCCCTGCGCAGCGGGTGCCAGGTCCGCCCCGAGCAGCAGGCAGGCCAGCGTTATCAGCAGAGCAGCGGTACGGCGCGGATTCACGGTTGAACTCTCCCTGTTCGCTATTGGAACGTCGGCGTTCCGGGCATGGAACTTCCCTCTCCATCTGGAGGCTTACCCGCAACGCCGGGATGTAAAGCAGGGGAACCGCCGAGGCCTCTCCTGTATCGGTGCCCTCGCGCCCGGTCGGGACGGTCATACCGGCCCCGTTGCACGCCCTGCGGGGCGGGCGACGAGGGCCGGGGCCTTCAGCTCTCGCGGGGGATGTGCGGCGCCAGCTCGCGGCGGGCGATGGACATCTTGTGGACCTCGTCCGGCCCGTCGGCCAGGCGCAGGGTGCGCAGGTGGGCATAGGCTGCGGCTAGGCCGAAGTCCTGCGAGACGCCCCCGCCTCCGTGGACCTGGATGGCACGGTCGAGGACGCGGAGCGCGACGTTGGGCGCAGCGATCTTGATCGCCGAGATCTCGGTCCGGGCGTGCCGGTTGCCGACCGTGTCCATCAGCCAGGCGGCCTTCAGTGTCAGCAGGCGCGCCATCTCTATTTCCACACGCGAGTCGGCGATCCAGTCCTGGACGTTGCCGCGCATCGCCAGCGGCTGGCCGAAGGTCACGCGCGATACGGCGCGCTTGCACATCTCCTCCAGCGCCCGCTCTGCCGCCCCGAGCGCTCGCATGCAGTGGTGGATCCGTCCCGGGCCGAGCCGTGCCTGGGCGATCATGAAGCCGTCCCCCTCGGAGGCGATCAGGTTCGAGGCCGGGACACGGACGTCCTTGAAGTCGACTTCGGCGTGGCCCTCCTGGTCCTCATAGCCGAACACCTGGAGGTTGCGCATGACCGTTACCCCGGGCGCGTCGATCGGGCAGAGGATCTGGCTCTGCTGCTTGTGGGTGGGGGCGTCGGGCTGGGACTTGCCCATCACGATCATGATCCGGCAGTTGGGGTGCATGGCGTTGGAGGTCCACCACTTGCGCCCGTTCAGCACGTACTCCTCGCCGTCGCGCTCGATGCTCAGGCAGATGTTGGTCGCGTCCGAGCTGGCGACGTCGGGCTCGGTCATGGCGAAGGCCGAACGGATCTCCCCGTCGAGCAGCGGCTTCAACCAGCGGTCCTTTTGCTCGGGAGTGCCGAACTGGTGCAGAACCTCCATGTTGCCCGTGTCGGGCGCAGAGCAGTTGCAGGCCTCCGAGGCGATCGCCGAGTGGCCCATGATCTCAGCGAGCGGGGCGTAGTCGGCGTTCGATAGTCCCGCTCCGTCCTCGGCGTCCGGCAGGAACATGTTCCACAGTCCGGCCTCGCGCGCCTTGGCCTTCAGCTCCTCCATCACGGGCGGGTGGTGGTGTGGGTTGCCCGACTCGCTCCGCTGGCGCTCGTAGAGCTCCTCGGCCGGGTAGACGTGCTCGTCCATGAACGCCTTCAGGCGCTCGATGAATTGAGAGCAACGCTCGCTGGGTTGAAAGTCCATCAGTCCTCCTCGGTGGCGGCAAGTGCCTAGGATCATCCCCGATGAGTCCAGAGGGCACCAGCTATCGCGCTGCCGGTGTGGATTACGAGGTGCTCGACGCCGGCAAGCGGCTGGCCATGGCCCGTGCCCTGGCTACTTCGCCGCTGATGGGGCAGCGGGGCGCGAAGGCGCTGGACGCCTCTCGCGGGGAGCCGGCGTTCGTGTTCGACCTCGACGGGCGGACGCTGGCGTTCGTGGTCGAGGGCCTCGGCACCAAGTCGCTGATCTCGCGTGCGGTGTACGAGACGCTGGGCGTCAACCGCTTCGCCGATGTGGCCTACGACACGGTCGCCGCGATCGTCAACGATCTCTCGTGCGTGGGTGCCCTGCCCCTGGTGGTCAACGCCTACTTCGCCACCGGCTCCTCGGCCTGGTACGCCCAGCGGGGACCGTCTGAGGCACTCGTGGAGGGCTGGCACCGGGCATGCTCGGACGCGGGTTGCACCTGGGGCGGCGGGGAGTCTCCGTCGCTGTCCGGACTAGTTTCGGAGGGGGACATCGAGCTCGCTGGCGCCGCCGTCGGCGCGGTGCCCGAGGGCCGGCGCGCGATCCTCGGCGAGGATCTGGCGGCCGGCGATGAGATCGTTCTGGTTGCGGCCAGCGGCCTGCACGCCAACGGCGCCTCGCTGGCGCGGCTCGTGGCCGGGCGGCTGGCGGCGGGGTATGCCACGCCACTCCCCTCCGGGATGAGCTTCGGCGAGGCGCTGCTCGCACCGTCGCTCATCTACGTGCCGCTGATCGCCGCTCTGCTCGAGCGTGGGCTGCCAGTGACATATCTGAGCCACATCACCGGTCACGGGATGTTGAAGCTCATGCGCCCGGCGCGGGAGCTGACCTACCGGATCACCCGTCTGCAGCCGGTTCCCGAGATCCTGGCGTTCCTCGTCGAGTCCGCATCGCTCGACCCGGCGGAGGCCTACTCGACCTTCAACATGGGCTCGGGCTTCGCCGTCTACTGTGCGGCGGGGAGCGGTGAGAAGGTCGTGGAGATCGCCGCCGGCCTGGGACTGGACGCGATCCTCGCCGGGGGGGTCGAGGAGGGGCCGCGCGGGGTTGTGCTCGAGCCCGTGGACGTGCGTTACTCGAGCGAGCAGCTCGAGCTCTCAGCCTGAGCCTCCGCCCGCTTGATCTCAGCCTCAGCTGGACGGTTAGGTATGCGTAGCTTCGATGGCTCCCGGCTCCCGGGCTGCCAGCCGCCTTGCAGGGCTCGGCGCAGCGGTCGCTTGGACCTTGATCGCATCGTGTGCTGCGGATAAGGTTGCCCGAAGAACTCGCCACCGTTCCCTCGCGCCTGCGGGGGATCTCGATGAAGCCGGACCGGCCTTGCTACAGGGGAAACCGGAATCGAGGCGGTCCTGTCCATCAAACGAGGAGAGATACAGATGCGCAGAGCATCCACCTGTCTTGCCGTTCTGGGGTTCAGCGCGCTGGCGCTGGCGCTGCCCGGGGTCGCTGCCGCGACCCCGGAAGTCACGTTCAAAGCCAAAGCAGTGCCGATCGCCAACTTCCCCCACACGGGAAACATCCTTGGCGCCGGCGCCGCACTGCAGGCCGAATACTCGATCAAAGGAACCGAATACGGCGGATTCCCGCCGCCGCTGATCGGTGTGAACTTCTACCTGCCGAAGGGCGCGGTACTGCACAACACGGGCTTCCCGACCTGCCCGAAGTCGGTGCTTGAACCGAGCGGCATCGGACCCAAGGGCTGCCCCAAAGGCTCGGCCGCAGGACCTGTCGGCCACGTCCTGGGCGAGGTCGCCTTCGGCACCAAAATCGTGCCTGAGGAAGCGACGCTTGAATCCTTCTACGCGCCGGGTGGCGGCATTGAGTTCTTCACCTACGGCCACGAACCGACGATCCTGGAAATCATTTCCACGGGCCACTACGTCGGCGCAGGCGGACTCTACAGCCACGAGTTGATCTCGCAGGTGCCCCTCGTCGAAACGGTTCCGGGAGCGCAGGACGCCTCGGTCGAGTCGATTTCGGTCAAGGTCGGCTCCGCCTACAAGAAGGGCAAGGAAACGATCTACTACGGGCGACTGCCGAAAAGCTGTCCCAAGGGCGGCTTCCCGCTGAAGACCGAATTGAAATTCGCCGGCCTGGGCGGGCTGACCGAACAGACCGTGACGAAGACCTACAACGCGCCCTGCCCCCCGAAAAAGTAGGCAGGGAGACAAGAGTTCGCGTCCACGAGGGCGTAAGCTCAAGCGCAGCAGAAAGGGGGCGGGCGGCCTCACCGGAGAAGGTGGGCCGCCCGCCCTGTTGTAAAAACGAGGAAGGACCCGGGTGAGGACGGAGAGCATGGGGCGGAGGCTGGCGGTCGGCTTGGTGGCATTGGCGTGCCTGGCCGGCGTGCTCGTGCTCGCGATGTCTGCGGGCGGGAGCAACGGCGAATACCGTGTCCGCGCGATCTTCGACGACGCCGGCAACGCCATCCCGGGCGAGGTTGTGAAGATCGACGGCGTCAAGGTCGGCACGGTCACCTCGGTCACGCCGACCCCGCAGGCGAAGGCCGCGCTGGTCCTCCACATCACGACCGCGGGATTCGAGGACTTCCGCGCGGACGCGACCTGCACGGTGCGCCCGCAGGCGCTGATCGGCGAGAAGTACGTCGACTGCCTGCCGACCCAGCCGCGCGTCGAAGGCACGCCGTTGCCCCCGCCGCTGAAAAAGATCCCCAGCGGGCAGGAAGGCTCCGGGGAGTTCCTGCTGCCGGTGCAGCAGACGAGCAGCCCGGTCGACGTCGACCTGCTCGGGGACATCAGCCGCCTACCCGAACGCGAGCGTCTGACGATCATCCTCAACGAATTCGGGGCCGGTCTGGCGGGCCGCGGCAGCGACCTGCACGAAGTGATCGCCCGCGCCAACCCGGCGCTGCGGGAATTCGACAAGGTCCTGGCGATTCTTGCCGGCGAGAACAAAATCCTCGCCAAGCTGGCCGTCGACTCCGACAAGGCGCTCGGGCCGTTCGCCCGTGTGCGCAAACAGGTCGCCGACTTCTTGGTGCAGAGCAACAGGGTCTCCCAGGCAACTGCCGCGCACCGCGGGGCGCTCGAACAGAACCTCAAGCACTTTCCGCCGTTCCTGCGCCAGCTCGGACCGGCGATGGAACGGCTTCAGCGCTTCGCCGAACAGACCGCACCGGCCTTCACCAACCTGAAAAAGGCGGCCCCCGGAATCAACCAGACGTTCACCAGCCTGCCTGCGTTCTCGAGCAGCTCGGAAAAATTCTTCGCCAGTCTGGGCAAGACCTCCAAACAGGCGGGTCCGGCGCTGACCGGCACCAAACCGCTGCTCAAACAGCTCGCCTCGCTGGGCGCGGCGGGCAAGCCATTCTCGAGCAACCTCGCGGAACTGTTCACGAGCCTCAAGAACACCGGCGGCCTCGAGCGGATCATGGACTTCATCTTCCTGGGCGCGGGGGCCGCCAACGGCTACGACGCCCTGGGTCATTTCCTTCGCACCGAGGGTGTCGCGAACGCCTGCGTCAAATACTTCCCCGAACAGAGCTCCGGGTGCAACCGCCACGTTGGTACCACGGGGGAACCCGAAGCAACCAAGGCCAGCATCGGCTCCGGCGCCAACCTGCAGATGCTTCGCACGATCGCCGTGATCAACGGCGCGACGCCGGCTGCGGCGATCGCCAAATACCCGGGCAAGACGAGCCCAGCCGAAATCATCGGCTCGAACGCCTCGGCTTCCGGCTCGCCGGAATCCGCTGAAGCGAGCCGGCCGGTCGGCGGCTCCACGTCGGGCACGACCTACTACTCACCCTCCTCCGAAGGCTCCGAAGCCGACGGCCTACTGCTCAACTACCTGCTGGGCAACTGATCCCGCGATGAGATCCATATACCGACAACTCGCCCTGGCCGCCCTGCTTGGTGCGCTGACGCTCGCCGCCCCCGCCGCGGCGACCGCCGCTGAAACGCCCGCATCGGAAACGCTCCCGACCGTGACGACGGTGCCCGCCCCGGCGCCCGAAACGCCCTCCGAAGCAGGGACGAGCACGAGCGAAGCGACGGCCCCGGCTGAAGCGGCCCCGGAAATCCAGAGCCAGGAACCGCAGCATTCGAGCCCCGGCGTGAAACCGCGGCGCTCGGCGCCGAGCTCCTCGAGAACTGTCGAACCCGAAAGCGCGCAGACCGAAACGGGGGGCGGCGGAGAACAGGTTCGTGCCGGGCACAGCGCGCCCAAGCCCTCGGCGTTGACGCCCTCGCTTCCGCTCAACCTGCGCGAATCGATCTCGGGCGTGCCCTCATTCTTCATCGAAAGCTTCCAGGTGCCGCCGTTCCTGCTGCCGATCTTCCAGGCCGCGGGCACGGCCTATGGGATTCCCTGGCAGGTGCTGGCGGCGATCAACGAGGTCGAGACCGACTACGGCCGCGACCTCAGCGTCTCGAGCGCTGGAGCGGAGGGCTGGATGCAGTTCCTCCCCTCCTCATGGGCGCAGTACGGGGTTGACGCCAACGGCGACGGGTACCGGGATCCCTACAACCCGGCCGATGCGATCTTCACGGCTGCGCGTTATCTGCGGGCCGCAGGGGGCGAGACCAACCTGCGGGCGGCGATCTTCGCCTACAACCACTCCCAGGCCTACGTCAGCTCCGTGATGCTCCGCGCTCAGCTCTTGGGCGGCACCCCCTCGGAACTGCTCGGCGCGGTGACGGGGCTGACCGAGGCCCGCTTCCCCGTCCATGCGGCCGCCCACTACAGCGACGGCTTCCCTACCGTCAAGGGCGCAAAGGGGCAGTACGAGCCGCTCGTCGGCACGACGATCTACGCCGCGTCAGGCGCACCTGTCATAGCGACCCAGGACGGGGAAGTCGTTGCGCTCGGAGACTCCCCGGCACTCGGGCATTTCGTACAGCTCAAGGACGCTTACGGCAACACCTACGTCTACGCCCAGCTAGGGGATGTCTCGTCGGTCTACCCGGTCCTGCAGCCGCACGTCGACTCGACGGTCAGCTCGAAGATCGAACGGACGGGTACCCCTGAACCCGTCCCCAGCGGCCCGGCGAGCGCCGGAGCCCAGCCACGCTCGCCGATCTCCGAAAGCGCCACCGTCTCCGGACTGGCGCTGGGAGCTGCCGCACGACTCGAAACGGCACCGCCGGCGCCCAGCACCGCGAAGGCCGCCTCCCCGGTCCCCGCCCCGGTGCCCGCCGCGAGGGCGCCGCGGGTCAGCTCCTTCCAGGAAGGCTCGGAGGAGGTCTACCTGCACCGGCTTCAGGTGGGCGCGCAGGTGATCGCCGGGACCGTTCTCGGTCATGTCGGCTCAAGCTCGCAGCCGGGTCAGCTTCCCGGTACGCACATCCTGTTCCAGATCCGCCCAGCCGGCCTGGGCGCGCCGTTGATCGATCCCAAGCCGATCCTCGATGGCTGGGTGGCGCTCGAGAACAGCTCCGTCTTCCATGCCAAGGGAGAGAATCCGTTCCTGGCGACCTCGCCGACGGTCGGGCAGGTGCTGCTGGAGTCCAAGCTGCAGCTGCAGCGCCAGGTGCTCCAGGACAAGGGCGTGGAGCTGGGACGCTGCGGGCACCAGGACATACAGGAGGGCCGTGTCGACAAGCGGGTCCTGGCGATGCTCGAGTACCTCTCGGTATCCGGGTTGCGCCCCGCTGTGGGCGGGCTGGCCTGTGCGCCTTCCACGCCCGCCGCGCAGGCGGCAAACGCAGGAGCTCGCGCAACCAGCGACGCCGTGACCATCACTGCGATCAACGGCATCCCCGTGGCGGGGCACCAGAGCCCGGGCAGCATCGCCGACACCACCGTGCGCAAGCTGTTGATGCTCCAGGGCGTCTCGCGCCCGCGCAGGATCGCGAGCCTGATGAGCTATCCCGGTTCGCCCGGCGCCGTCACGAGCGCGTCGGCCGCCGACGCCATCCACGTCGCCTTCGCGGCGCCGCACTCCGGCCTGGCCCGGATCGCGGGGCTTTACTCCTCCGCTCTCACGCCCGCTCAGTGGACGAGGCTGGTGGCACGGCTCGGCGAGATCCCCGATCCGAGCGTTGCGGGCAAGCCGTCCTCGGCGGCGATCCCGGACGGCGCCCCGGAAGGGACCAGCGGTGGCAACAACTAGCCCCCCGAGTCCTCCCTCCGCAGCGCCGCCGCCTGAGCGCCAGCCCCCGGCAGGTGGCGGGCGGCGCTCCAGCCTCGCCCGGCCACTCGCGGTGGGCGCGCTCGGCGTCGTCGTGCTGGTGATCGTGTTCCTGCTGTTCGCCGGCGGAGGCGGAGCCAACTACCACCTGATCTTCGCCGAAGGCGATCAGCTCGTTAAGGGCGATCAGGTGCAGGTAGGCGGGGTGCCCGTGGGCAGCGTCACGAACCTCGAACTGACCAAAGACTTCAAGGCGCGGGTCACGATCCACGTCGACTCCTCGCTCACGCCGTTGCACGAAGGCACGGTCGCCCAGGTCCGTGTGCCGTCGCTCTCGAGTGTCGCCAACCGCTACATCCAGCTGACACCGGGCCCCAACAACAAGCCCAAGTTGTCCGCCGGGGCGACGCTGCCCTCGAGCGCGACCCGCGAAGTCACCGACCTCGACGCCCTGTTCAACACGCTCAACCCGAAGACACGCAAGGGCCTGCAGCAGTTCATCCAGGGCACCGCCGCCCAGTACGTCGGCGCAGGGCGCCAGCTCGGCGAATCGACCGAATACTTCGGGCCGTTCCTGACAGCCTCCAATCACTTCTTCTCGGAGCTGGTCCGCGATCAGCCGACGTTCCTGAAGTTCCTCCTCGAAACATCGAAGGCCGTAACGACGATCGCCGACCGCAAGGAACAGCTCTCAGACCTGATCGAAAACGCGAACACGACCTTCACCGCGATCGGTTCCGCCCAGTCGCAGTTCGCAGCCGGGCTGAAACAGCTGCCGGTGACCCTGCGCGCGGGCAACAAGACGTTCGCCGAACTGCCCTCCACCTTCAAAGCCCTGACAGCGCTGGTCGAAGCTTCCAAGCCCACCAGCAAGCCGTTGACGACCCTGTTCAACAGCCTGCACGGTCTGGTCTCGACGGGCACGACGCCGGTCACCAACTTCGCCAACGCCTTCTCCCGTCCGGGTGCGAACAACGATCTGACGGACCTCGCCAACGCACTGCCGGAGCTCTACAAACGGCTCGTGACAGCCTCGCCCGCCGTCGTGCAGGGTGAGAAGGAATCGGTCCCGATCACCGCCTTCTTCGGCCCCTACGCGCCCGACTTGGCGGGCACCCTGCGGACCTTCGGCCAGTCAGGCGCCTACTACGACGGAAACGGTGGCTACGCCCGCGTCAGCCCGGTCCTACCGAGCTTCTCCCTGGCTGAAAACAACACCCTCGTCCCGACGTCCGCCGACCAGGCGCTTGCAAACCTCAGGACCGAGCAGCTGCGCCGCTGCCCGGGTGGCGCGACCCAGCCGGCCGAAGACGGCTCTTCTCCCTTTGCCGACTCCGAACTGACCTGCGACCCCTCGCAGGTGCCGTGATGGACCGCCGCCGGCGCAACTCGCTCGCAGCCAGCCCGCTCCTGATCGGAGCCGTGACGACGCTGATCGTCGTGGTGGCCGTGTTCCTGTCCTACAACGCCAACAACGGGCTGCCCTTCGTGCCGACCTACAACGTCAAAGTGGCGCTGCCGGAGGCATCGGGGCTGCAGCCCTCAAACCAGGTGCGGATCGCAGGCACGCGGGTCGGCGTGGTGAGTTCGCTGACGCCCTACCAGAACCCGAAGACCGGCAAGCTGACGGCGATCGCGAACCTGAAGCTCGAAAAGAGCGTGGAAAAGCTCCCCGTCGACACCCATGCCGAAGTCCTGTCGGTCTCGGCGATCGGCCTGAAGTACCTCGAACTCAAAAAGGGCACGTCGAGCCGGATGCTGAGTGCCGGCGGAACGATCCCCGAGACCCAGACGAGCGAACCGGTGGACATTGAGGAACTTTTCAACATGTTCGACCACAAGACGCGTACGGCGATCAAGATCAACACGAACAACTTCGGCGACGGTCTCGCCGGGCGCGGGCTGGGCCTCAACAACACGATCCACGAACTGCGTCCGCTGGTCACCAACGCGATCCCCGTCCTCAACAACCTCGCATCGCCGCAGACGGGTCTGCGTGAGCTGTTCATCGCGCTCGACAGGGCCTCCGCGGAGGCAGCCCCGGTGGCCGAGGCCCAGGCGAGCTACTACACCGACCTGGACACGTTCTTCACCGCCTTCGCCAGCGTGACCAAGTCGATCGAAGAAGCCACCGAGGGCGGCCCGGCGTCGCTCGAGCAGGCGACCTACTCGCTGCCTCACGAGGCCCCACTGATCGAAAAGGCAACCGAGTTCATGCACCTGCTCCGCCCGAGCGCTGCGGCGCTGACGACGGTTGCGCCCGCGCTCGGCCACGGATTCAAAGTTGGAGCGGTCAACCTCGCCGCCGCGACGACACTCAACTCGCGGCTGGCCGAATCCTCCGAAGCGCTTCAGAAGTTCGGCGAAAACCCGGTCATCAAGCTTGCATTCGAAGACTTCACACAGACGCTCGAAGTCGGCAACCCGGTGCTTGCCGGCGTCGCGCCCGAGCAGGCCAAGTGCAACTACTGGACGCTTGCCTTCCGCAATGTGGCAAGTCTCGAGTCGGAGAACATCGGCGTGGGCAACGTCGCGCGCGCCGGCTTCGTGATCGCACCCGGGGGGCCCAACAACGAGGGCTTCCCATCCTCGGCTCCGGCCAACGGCGGCTCGACGGAAACCAAGGGCAAAGGTGGCCCGATCATCGACAACAACCACGTTCACGTGAACCCGTACCCGAACGTGAGCGGGCCGGGTCAGGCCCAGGTTTGCGAAGCCGGCAAGACCACGTTCGTCCCCGGCACCGACCTGATCGGCAACGCACCGGCGAGCAAGGTCGCAAGCGGAGCCGAATTCACGACGCGCAAGACCAACCTGTTCGGCGAAAGCTACCCCGCCTCGACGCTCAAAGCCCTGGGGGCGAGCAAATGAGCGGCAAACGATTCTGGCGCCGCCGCGAGGAAGTCCCGGTGCGCGAGCTGAACAAGACGAATCCCGTGCGCTTCGCGGTCGTCTTGATCCTCGTCCTGATCGTCGCCATCTACTTTGGCTTCACCAAGAGGATTCCGTTCAAACACGGCTATCAGCTACATGCCGTCTTCGCCTCCGCGATCAACATTCACTCCAAGTCGCCTGTTCGGGTGGCCGGGGTGGACGTGGGGAAGGTCTCCTCGATCAAGCGCGAGGGGAAAACGGGCGTGGTGACCATGGAAATCGAAAGCCGCGGCCTGCCCATCCATAGCGACGCCACGGTGAAGATTCGCCCGCGCATCTTCCTGGAAGGCAACTGGTTCGTGGAATTGCAGCCGGGCAGCCCGTCCTCGCCGTCGCTCAGCTCCGGTTCGACGATCCCCATCACCCAGACGTCCGACCCCGTCCAGCTCGATCAGGTGCTCGATGCCCTGAACACGGATACCCGAGCCAACCTGCAGAAGTTCCTGATCTACTACGGCGAAGCGCTGACCCGCAAGCCCGAAGCGGCCGAAGACGCAGAACAGCTACCTGAGGTGCGCGGCAAGAATGCGGCCGAAGCACTCAACAAGACCTATCATCTCGCGCCGCCGGCTCTGCGCGGCGGGGCGATCATCAACCAGGCCATCACGGGAACCGAACAGCACGATTTCTCGAAACTGATCGCCGGCATCTCGAAGGTGACCTCCGCGCTGAACGTGCACGAGCAGGAGCTGGGCGAACTGATCGTCAACTTCAACACCTTCTTCTCGGCCTTCGCCGCGCAGTCCACGGCACTGCACGCAACGGTTGCCGAGCTGCCCAGCACGCTCGGCAACATCAACCGTGGACTGGCCTCGCTCGGCGCCTCGTTCCCGCCGACCAGGGAATTCGCCAAGGCGATCCTGCCCGGCGTGCGCGAGACCGACGAAACGGTCAAGGCGGCGCTGCCGTTCATCGAACAGACCAAGGACTCGCTGGCCCCGACCGAGCTCGGCGGCGTTGCCAAGGGCCTCGACGCGGCCACCCCCTCGCTCGCCAAGCTGTCCGCCGAACAGGTTCCGCTCTTCAAGCAGACCGAAGCGTTCAACAAGTGCCTGACCAACGTGATCTACCCCACCGGCAACGCCAAGCTGCAGGACGGCAGCAGCAGCTCGGGCGTGGAGAACTACAAGGAGTTCTGGTACAGCCTCGTGGGCCTCTCAGGCATTGGTCAGAGCTTCGACGGCAACGGCACCTTCACGAAGTTTCTCGTCGGCAACTCCGGCACGACGTTGGTCTCCCAGCCGGCGGCCCTGCTGGGTTCGAGCGCGAAGGGCCTGCGACTGCTGGGCCGCTCTCCGCTCAAACCCGAAGGCACGCGTCCTGCCTATCCGGCCTCCGAGCCGCCCTACGAGCCGCTCGTGCCGTGCGCCACCCAGAAGCCGGCTGAAGTCAACGGGCCGCTCTCACAAGGCCCGGCGGACGGGGGCGGCTGATGAACCCTCCCGAGAACAAGCACGAAGGGGGCCTGAGTGTCCGCGACCAGATCGAGCGCTACCGCACGGCGTTCATCTCGGTCGTGACGATGGTCATCATCGCTGCCGCCGTGGGCGGTTACGTCCTCGCGCACGAGAACCTGAAGCTCCCCGGCTGGGTACCGGTCCTAGGTCACAACTACTACACGCTGAAGGCCGAGTTCCAGACGGCCCAGGCCGTGACTCCCGGCCAGGGACAGGCCGTGACGGTCGCCGGGGCCAAGGTCGGGGAAGTCGCGAGCGTCGACCTCAGCAACGGCATCGCCACGGTGACAATGAAAGTGACGCCCAAATACGCCCGCTTCTACAGGAACGCGACGCTGCTGCTGCGGCCCAAGACCCAGCTGCAGGACATCACCGTCGAGGTCAACCCCGGCACCCCGTCGGCGGGCAAGCTCAAGAGCGGCGAAACGCTCCCCCTGTCCCAGACGGCGCCCGACATCAACTTCGACGAATTCCTCGCGGGCCTGGACACCGAAACGCGCGCCTACCTGCAGGAGCTGCTGGCGGGCGCCGGCGAAGGCCTCGACCACAACGGCCTGGCGCTCTCCGCGGCGCTCAAGCGCTTCCAGCCGGCGGCCCGCTACGGCGATGAAATCCAGCGCGAACTCGCCAAGCGCCAGGCGAACATCGGCCGCTCGATTCACAACTTCCGCCTGCTGATGGAAGAGCTCGGCAGCAAGGACACCGAGATCGCCCAACTGGTGGATTCCTCCAACGCCGTCTTCAAGGTCTTCTCCCAGGAGGACGCCAACCTGCAGAGCACCCTGCATCTGCTGCCGAGCGCCCTGCACAAGACCGGCAATGCGCTCAGCAAGGTGGCCGTCGCCCAGGACCAGGCCGGCCCGACGCTGCATGAGCTGCTGCCGTTCGCCAAGGCGCTGGCTCCTGCGCAACAGGCGACCAAACGACTGGCCATCAAGACCACGCCCATCATCAAGAATGAGATCCGGCCGTTCGCCCGGGAAATCCTGCCGACGATCAACGAACTGGCGCCCTCGACGCAGGGTCTCGCCGAAGCGTTCCCCAAACTCACGACCAGCTTCTCGGTCATCAACGAATTCTTCAACGAGCTCGCCTACGAGCCGAGCAGCAAACAGGCCGGCTTCGACTTCTTCCTCGCGTGGGCGAACCACGACCTCAACAGCGTCGTGGCCAATGCCGACGCTCACGGGACGCTCGGCCGAAGCGTCATCTACTTCAACTGCAACATCATTCCGATCATCCAGGGCGTCGAAGAAGTCAATGAACCGGTCAAACTCCTGACCGGCCTGCTGAAGATCCCGACGGAAAGCGAATGCCAGAGCCTCGGGCTGACGAAAGCCAAAGCGGCATCGGTCAAGGCCAAAACGGCAGCACGCGCCAGTGTCTTCTCGACGCTGAGCGCGGCGCCGTTCGGCGGGACGACCGCGAAGACGGGGGCGGGTCGCTGAGATGCAGAAGCGCGCTCCCACACTGGGCAACATCCTCGTGATCATCCTGTTCGTGCTGAGCTGCTTCGGGCTGCTGATGTTCCTGTGGGAGTCCTTCGGAGGTCCCCTGCCGCTGAAGCCCAAGGGCTACCGCATGACCGTCGCATTCCCGAAGGCGCTGGCGCTCGCCGAACAGTCGGACGTCCGTATCAGCGGGGTGGACGTCGGGCATGTGACAGCGGTCAAACTTGGGAGCGACGGGCTGACGCACGCAACGATCGAAATCAGCGGCAAATACGCGCCCGTCCGGGCCAACATGCACGCGATTCTGCGCCAGAAGACGCTGCTCGGGGAGACCTACGTGCAGCTGATCCCCGAGGGCAACAGCGGACCATTTCTCCCCGACGAGGGCAAGCTGGCAGACGATCAGGTCGAACCCTCGGTGACCCTCGACGACATCCTCTCGGCGTTCGATCCCAAGACGAGGGCGGCCTTCAAGATCTGGCAGCAGTCGGTGGCGCAGGGAATCAACGGCCGTGGCGAACAGATCAACGCGTCCTTCGCCGCGCTCGAACCGTTTGCCGAAAACGCCAACAAGCTGCTGGGCATACTGGCCACGCAGGAGGGCGCCGTGCGCGCCCTGGTCCACAACACGGGCACCGTCTTCAATGCGCTCGCCAGCCGCGACCATCAGCTCGAAGGGCTGATTGTCCACGGCGAACAGACCTTCAAAGCCGCCGCCGCCGGCAGCCAGGCGTTCGCGCAGGCGTTCCGGGCCCTGCCGGCCTTCGAGCGCACCTCACGTGTGGCGCTGAAAGAACTCGACAAATTCCAGGTCGTGGCAAATCCCTTCCTCGACGAATTCCGCCCCACCGAGCGCGCACTGACGGGTCTGCTGAATGCCGCCAAGCCATTCGCACCCGAGTTCGACCGGTTCCTGACATCCGTGGGCCCGCTCACCAAGGCGGCCAAGAACGGCCTGCCGGACCTCGGCAAGTCGCTCAACCTCAGCGTGCCCGTGCTCGAAAACCTCCGCCCGGTGCTGCACAACCTCGATCCTTTCCTGCAGTACGCGGGGACCTATACGAAAGAGCTCCAGGCCTTCTTCGCCAACCTCACCTCGGCCTCTGAGTCCCAGGCGAAAAACGGGGACCTGCCCGAAAGCGTCGACGCAAAGCAGCACCTGCTGACGACGCTCGCCGTCCTGAGCCCCGAGAGCCTGGCGCTCTACAAGGAACGGATCGGGACCGACCGGAGCAACGCCTATCCGCTGGCCGGCACCTACAACCTGCTCGCCACGGGCCTGCCCGTGTTCAGCACATCGAACTGTGCCAACAAGACGCCATCGGTCAACGGCCCCGAAAACAGCACGATCTCGAAGTCCCTGATCGAAGAGATCATCGCCTTCAAGCTCGCCAACAAGCCCGAAAACCCGGTGGGGATCGAAGAAAAAGCGAACAAGGCGGCCGCCGGAGAACCAAATCAGGTGGCCGCCCCCGCCTGCGTCCAGCAGGGGCCGAACAGCTTCAATGGCAAACTGAGCCAGTTCCCGCACGTCGTCTACGAAGGAAAATGATGAGCGACGACTACCAGTACCACCAGAGCGATCTCGACCTCTCCGGCGACCCTGATGTGGGGGAGTGGTCGATACGCTGCATCGACGTCCACAAGCGCCTGGGCGGCGTGCCGGTGCTCAACGGCCTCAACGTGGCCTTTCCCGAGGACACGATCACGGTCGTCCTTGGACCCTCTGGCACCGGCAAGAGCGTGCTGATCAAGCACATGATCGGGCTGATGTTCCCGGACTCCGGCGACATCATCGTCAAAGGCCAGTCTGTGCCCAGCCTGACGATGCCCAAGCTGCTGGAACTGCGGCGCAAGATCGGCGTCCTGTTCCAGGACGGCGCGCTGTTCGGCTCGATGACGGTGTTCGACAACGTGGCCTTCCCGCTGCGCCAGCACACCGACATGACCGAGGGGGCGATCTCCGAGCGGGTCAAGCAGCGTCTCGCCGACGTGGGCCTGGCCGAGGCCATGGACGACGCGCCATCGCAGCTGTCCGGGGGCATGCGCAAGCGCGCCGGATTCGCCCGGGCGCTCGTGATGGAGCCTGACGTGGTGATCTTTGATGAGCCCGACTCGGGCCTGGACCCGGTGCGCACCGCCCTGCTGTGCGAGCTGATCCAGGAGATGCACGAGATCTACAAAGGGACCTACATCGTGGTCACCCACGACATCGCCTCGGCCCGCAGGATCGGCGAGTACATCGCCCTGCTCTGGCGGGGACGAATCGTGGAAGCGGGCGATGCCGAGCGGATGTTCTCCTCTGAGAACGCCTTTGTGCGCCAGTTCCTCAGCGGCTCCGCCGAGGGCCCGCTGACGATGGACTAGCTGCCCGCCAGGGCCTGCGCCTCGGTCTCGAGGCGGTCCCTGATGTCGCACAGTGCGATCAGCCCGGCGCGCATGGCCGCCAGCTGCTCGGGAGTGATGTTCTCCGCCAGCTCCTCATCGATGGCCGTGACGGCCGAGCGGACGGCGGTGGCCGCGGCGCGGCCACGCTCGGTGGCCTGGATGGTCAGCCGGCGACGGTCTGCGGGATGGGGGCTGCGCTCGAGATAGCCGCGCACGACCAGCGTGTCGATCAGCTGGCTGGCCGCCTGCCTGCTGACGCCCAGCTGCCTGATCAGCAGGCCGGCTTCGATGCCCTGGTTGACCATCCCTCCGAGCACGAAGGCGCCGTTGCGGGGCACGTCGCTGAAGTCGGCCTCGGCGAGACTTGCGCGAACGGCGCGGGCGTAGCTCCCGCGCGCCGCGCGCAGGAGGGCCGGGATGCCGATCTCGATGTCGGGGTCTGTTGCCTGCGTGTCCGTCGCCGGGTTGCGCTTCGCCGGTGGCATCGCACGAGGCTACGCTCTGTCCTCAATTTTGTCAACTTGCTTGACTGTCAAGCAAACTGCCTTTACCTCGAGACCCTCTTATGCGAACATACGTTCGTATGATCGCCTGTCTGCATCTGCCCCGCTTCGAGCTGACTGCAGCGGCCGGAGAGGACGCCGGGATCGCCCGGCGGGCGCTGGCCGGCGGGCCGCTGGCGGTGGCACCGTCCGTGGGGGCGGAGGGCTCGGCGGCGGCCGGCCGGCTGGGGGAGGTCTCGGGTGCCGCCGAAGCCCAGGGGGTGAGCCGCGGAATGGGGCTGGGGGAGGCCCTGGCCCGGTGCCCTGAGCTGGTGCTCCTGCCGGGCGACCCGGTCCGGGTGGCCGAGAGCTGGGAGGCCGCACTCGCGGCCCTGGAATCGGTCGGTGCCCTGATCGAGCCGGCCGGGCCGGGGCTGGCCTACTTCGAGCTGGACGGGCTGCACCGGATGCACGGCGGAACCGAGCAGACGATCGCCGCCGCCCGGCGGGCGCTGGGGCGCCCGGTGCGAATCGGAGCGGCACCCACGCGCTTTGCCGCGCTGGCAGCGGCACTGGCGGCCCGCTCGCGCCGGGCATTGGTACTCGAGGGAGCCGATGCCCGGCGCTGGCTGGCCGCCCGCCCCGTGACGCTGCTGGGCTATCGCGAGCAGACCGCGCCGCTGGTGGATGCGCTGGCCCGGCTGGGTGTCCAGACGCTGGGTGAGCTCCTCAGGCTGGGCCGCCCGGCCCTGACCGACCGGTTCGGGGCGGCCGGTCAGATGGCACACGATCTGGCCTGCGGGCAGGACAGCCCGCTGCGTCCGCGCCTGGCGCATGAGCGCCTGGAGGAGTCGATGGGGGTCGGCGACGCCAACAGCGGCAATGCGCTCTCACGCGTCCTGGGGGTGCTCGTGGGCCGCCTGCTGGCGCGCCCCGAGCGCCGAGGGCGGACGCTGCGCTCGGTCAGGCTCTCCGCGCAGCTGCTATCGGGCGGCAGCTGGCATGAGCAGGTCGTCTTCCGCCAAGCGCTCTCGGATCCCGAGCGCATCGGGCTGGCGCTCTCGCTGAGGCTGCTGGGGCTGCCCGCACCGGCCGGCGAGCTGCGTCTGGCGGTCGAGCGCTTCGGGCCACCGGCCGGCGAGCAGGGGGCCCTGCTCGACCAGGGCCGGGCGCAGCGGTCTGCTCGCCTGCGGGAGGCCGTGGCCCAGGTGCGGGAGGTCGCGGGGAAGGACGCCGCCCTGCGGGCGGTCTTCGTGGACCCCGACTCGCGGGTGCCCGAGCGGCGGGTGGTGCTGGCGCCGGTGCCCGAATGACGGCCCGGGCGCTCAACGCTCCCCGGCCGGTCCGGGTGCGCTGGGGGGAGGGACGCCCGGCGGAGGTGGATGGCGAACGGATCGAGGCGCTGCGCGAGTCATGGCTCCTCGAGGACCGCTGGTGGAGCGCCGAGCCACTGCGCCGGCGCTACTGGGAGCTGATCGGGGTGCGGGGACGCAACCTGGTCATCTTCCACGACCTTTGCACGGGCCGCTGGTTCATCCAGCGATGACGATGACCGCTGCGCCGCCCTATGTCGAGTTGCACTGCCATTCGGCCTACTCCTTCCTGGACGGGGTCTCGCTGCCTGAAGAGCTGGCCCGACGCGCCGGGGAGCTCGGCCATGCGGCGCTGGCCCTGACCGACCACAACTCGGTCTCCGGCTCGATGGAGCTGGCCCAGAGCGCCGCCGGCTGTGGAATCCGGGCGATCCACGGCGCGGAGCTCGATGTCCTGCTCGAGCCCGTCCCCGGCGAGCGCGAAGCGGGCTCGCAGAGCTCCCCACAGGGGGGCATGGTCAGGCACATCACGCTGCTCGTTCGCGACGAGCGCGGCTGGAGCAACCTCTGTCGCATCCTCACGCTCGCCCATGCCCACACGCGCGAGGGCTCGGCCGCCCGCAGCCGGGGCGAGCCCTCGATCGGGCTGGATGCCGTCGCCGAGCACGCCGAGGGGCTCGTCTGCCTGACCGGCTGCGCGGCGCGATCGGTGCTCGGAGGCGGGGATGCGCGGGAGGCGATCCGCCGGCTACGGGAGGGGTTTGCGGCGGAGGATCTCTATGTCGAGTTGCAGCGTCCCTACCTCCGCCACGACCGGGCCCGCAACCGGGCCTTCGCCGACCTGGCCCGGCGGGCAGGGCTGAGGTGCGTGGCGAGCGGCAACGTCCACGCCCATGACGCCGGCAGGGCCGAGTTGCAGGACGCCTTCGTGGCGATCCGCAACCACACCACGCTCGATGCCTCCGAGCCGCTGCGCCGCGGCAACGCCAGCCATGTCATGAGCACGCCGCGGGCCATGGCCAGCCGCTTCGCCGACCATCCGGAGGCGGTCGCCGAGACATTGCGGCTGGCCGAGCGGCTGCGCTTCGACCTGACCAGGGACCTCGGCTACCGCTATCCGGGAGCCGAGGATCAGGCGGCTCCCGGCCTGCTGGCCGAGCTCTGCCGGACACGCCTTCAGGAGCGCTACGGCCCCGGCTCGCCGCCGCCGGCCAGGGCCCTGTACCGCGAGGCGACCGAGCGTCTGGAGGAGGAGCTGGGGGTGATCGGGCGACTCGGACTGGCCGGCTTCTTCCTGTTGCATCACGAGATGCTCGAGCTGGCCCGCGAGGTGGCGCGCGAGGTCCGTGGCCCCGACTCGGTGCGGGCGCTGCTCGCCCCCGGCCGTGGCCGGGGCTCATCGGTGTCCTCGCTGGTCTGCTATCTGACGGGCCTCTCTCATATCGACCCGCTCGCCAACCGGCTGGCGCTGGGGCGGTTCCTGCACGAGGAGCTGACGGGTCTCCCGGACATCGACCTGGACTTCCCCCGCGACATCCGCGAGCGGTTGATACCCCGCGTCCACGACCGCTTCGGCCGTGACCGGGCGGCCCTGGTGGCTGCCTTCCCGACATTCCGGGCACGGGGGGCCATCCGCGAGCTGGGCAAGGTGCTGGGCCTGCCGCCCGGCGAGATCGAGCGTCTGGCTCGCGGCGCCGAGCACTACGGCTCGACCGCCGAGCACGACATCGACACGGCCCTCGGTGAAGGGCGGGCCCGGCCCGAGGGTGCCGGCCGGCGTGGAGGGGAGCCGTCGGGGCGCTGGGGTTGGCTCGGACGGCTCGTGGAGCAGGCCCAGGGGCTGCCGCGCCATCTCTCCCAGCATTCGGGCGGCATGATCATCTCGACCAGGCCGCTGATCGACTGCTGCCCGGTCGTGCCGGCAGCTATGGAAGGGCGCCAGATGGTGCATTGGGACAAGGACTCCTGCGCTGACGCGGGCTTTTTGAAGATCGATCTCCTGGGGCTTGGGATGCTCTCGGCCGTGGAGCGCTGCGTCGAGGAGATCTCCCGCCAGCGCGGCGAGCGGATTGACCTGTCGCGGATCCCCTTCGACGACGGCGAGACCTTCCGCGCGATCCGGGCGGCCGACACGGTCGGCGTGTTCCAGGTCGAGAGCCGCGCTCAGATGCAGTCGCTCCTGCGCACCCGCCCGCGCGATCTCGACGACCTGACGATCCAGGTCGCCATCGTGCGCCCCGGGCCGATCCAGGGCGGAGCCGTCAACCCCTACATCGAACGCCGTCAGCGCCTGCGCGAAGACCCCTCCTACAAGATCCCCTACGAGCATCCGGCGCTGGAGCCCGTGCTGGCGGAGACGCTCGGCACGATCATCTTCCAAGACCAGGTCATGCAGGTCGCCGAAGCCTTTGCCGGCTACAGCCCGGGCGAGGCCGATGGTCTGCGGCGGGCGATGAGCCGCAAGCGCGCCGGTGAGGCGCTCCAGAGTCATCACGAACGGTTCCTCGAGGGGGCGGCCCGTCACAGCGGCGCGACGCTGGAGATCGCCGAGCGGGTGTGGGGGATGGTGGTCGGATTTGCCGGCTTTGGCTTCCCCAAGGCCCACAGCGCCGCCTTCGGGCTGTTGGCCTACCAGTCGACCTGGTTGCGCGTTCACTACGGGCCGGAGTTCCTGTGCGCGCTGCTCAACGAGCAGCCAATGGGCTTCTATGCCTCCGACAGCCTCCTCCACGAGGCCGAGAATCGCGGCATCCCGGTGCTGGGGCTGGACGTGAACGCCTCCGATGTGGAGTGCTCGGTGCAGGACGGAGCCGTACGTCTCGGTCTCGGCTACATCAAGGATGTGACCGCTGCGGAGATGGCCGGGCTCGTTTCAGAGCGCCACCGGGGCGGCCCCTACGCCGAGCTGGGCGAGCTGGCGGGACGCTCGGGGGTGAGAAGGGTCACACTGGAACAGCTGGCCTGGTCGGGAGCCTGCGACCGCCTGCTGGAGCTCACGGCCACGGGCGGACGCGCCCAGGACAGGCGCACTGCCCTCTGGCAGCTCGGGCTGGCAGCGCCGTCAGTGGCGCTCGATGGAGACCGGCGCGGACAAAGGCAGGCGCAGAGCACGCAGCTGGCTCTGCCTCTGGAGTTGCCGGCCGCGCCCGGCCTTCGTCGGCTGGGCCGCTGGCAGCGGCTGATAGCCGACTACTCCACCAGCGGGGTGACGATCAGCGAGCACGCCATGGCCATCCTGCGCGAGCGCCTGACCGTGCCCAAGCTCGCCACCAGCGCACAGCTTGCCCGTCTGCCGAGCGGCTGCGATATCTCCCTGGCCGGTCTGGTGATCGCCCGTCAGCGTCCCGGGACCGCAGGCGGGACGATGTTCCTGCTGTTCGAGGACGAGTTCGGGACGGTCAACCTGATCGTTCCCCGAGCCGTCTACGAGCGCCGCCGCCTTCTCGCCCGGGCCGAGCCGTTGCTGCTCGCCCGGGGCCGTCTCGAGCGCACCCAGGAGCGCGCGGCTCGGCCGATCGGCGAGCCCGCCGGCGACGGCCTGGAGCGGGAGGCCGACGGCGAGGTGATCCGCCCGGTCATCAACCTGATCGTGCGCGAGCTCGAACCCCTAGAGCTTCATCTCGATGGATCCCTCAGGCAGGACGAACGGGCAACCGTGCACCGCCTTCAGGCCCGGGGGAGCGACATGCAGGAGGACGAGGCGCCGGGCGCACAGGTTACCTCCAGCATGCGCGCCGTCGCCCCGCCGATCCAGAGCTTCGCCTCGGGGCGGCGGCGCTAGGCCTGGCGGCGGCGGGAGAAGCGGCGCAGGCGGGCGGCAGGTCTGCCGCGCCGGGCGCGGTGAGGCTCCATGTGACGGGGCAGGCTCATCATGCCGCTCAGCAGGGCGAGCAGACCGATGGCCAGAACTACCAGCACGATGATGGCGATTGTTAGTGTCATAACGCTTTGTTACCCGTGGCGGACCGAATGGAACCATCCCCGGACGGCTAAGGTCAGCGCATGAACCTGGTCGAGCTCGAGGATGTGGACGACGACCAGTGGCGCGAGCTCGGCGCTGAGGAGCCCGGGGCGTGGGGCGGCGGGGTCGCCGAAACCTTCCAGTGGCGCGACAGTGAGCTTCACCTCGGGATGTGCGGCGACTCCGGGGAGCTCCTGGGCGTGGCCGAGTCGGTCATCGCCGAGATCGTCGTCGAGGGTGGCGCCCCCTTCAAGGTGGTGGGAGTGAGCGGCGTGTTCGTTCGGTCGTCAGCGCGTGGAAAAGGGGTTATGCGAGGACTCGTCGATGAGCTCCTGCGCACCGCTTCAAGGCTTGGCCCCGAGCGGGCCATGCTCTTCTGCCGTCCGGGCAAAGTGGCCGTCTACGAGAGCTTTGGCTTTCAGGAGATCCCGGCTGCGGTCTGGGCCGATCAGCCTGCGGGCCGGGTCGAGATGCCGCTGCCCGCGATGTGGCGGGCGCTGCACGGTAGCCCCGGCTGGCCGGTCGGTCGTGTGGATGTGCAGGGGCTGCCTTTCTGATCTCCGCCGGCGCTCAGTGCGGACCGGGAGGAGGCACGTGGCGCTCGGCGGCCTCCGCATCGGTCACGGCCCAGGCCAGCCGTTCGACCAGTTGCTCCGCGGCATGCTCGTCGCAGAGATGGATCGAGCTGATCCGCTCGTCGAGCAGTATCGGCGTTCGCGCCCCGACGGGGCCTCGGGTATCGCGGGCGGTCTCGGCTGTGACGATGATTCTGGCCATCGAGCTCTCCTTGTGATCGAGTTCCGCCTCCTCGAATTCCACGGTGGCGCGCGCGCCTGAAGCTGGGCTTAATATCGCGCCGCAGTGCCCCTCCGGCCCGTCAAGAGATCGCCCGGCGGGTAGGCTCGAGGCATGACCCCTCTGGGCAACACCGATCTGGATGTCTTCCCGCTGTGCCTCGGCGGCAACGTCTTCGGCTGGACGATCGACGAGGCGGGGTCCTTCGAAGTGCTGGACGCGTTTGCAGCGGCCGGCGGAAACTTCATCGACACGGCCGACGTCTACGGTCAGTGGGCCCCCGGCGGCGCCGGGATCTCCGAGACGATCATCGGCCGCTGGATGGCGGCGCGCGGCAACCGCGATGAGATCGTCATTGCGACCAAGGTCGGAATGGCCAAAGGCCTCGAAGGGCTCTCAGCCAAGAACATCGCCCGGGCCTGCGAGGCTTCGCTCGAACGCCTGGGGATCGAGCGGATCGATCTGTACTACGCGCACCGGGACGACCCGGAGACGCCGCTGGAGGAGACCCTCGGCGCGTTTGCGGGCCTGATCGACGAAGGCAAGATCAGCTATGCGGCGGCCTCCAACTACAGCCCGGAGCGCCTTGAGCAGGCGCTCGCGGCGGGCCGGCAGACGGGCCTCGCCTCATACGTGGCGCTGCAGCCGAACTACAACCTGCTGGACCGCTCGGAGTATGAGGGCAAGCTGGCCGGCGTGGTTGAGCGCCACGGCCTGGCCTGCCTGCCCTATTACGGTCTCGCGCGAGGCTTCCTGAGCGGCAAGTACCGGCGCGACGGGTCCGGCGGCGGGGACAGTCCACGCGCGCAGGGGATTCGCGACGCCTACATGAACGAGCGTGGCTTCGCGGTCCTGGACGAGCTCGACCGGATCGCCCAAGCTCATCAGACGAAGGTTGCGGCGGTGGCCCTGGCCTGGCTGGCGGCGCAGCCGACGGTGCTCGCGCCCATCGCCAGCGCCACCTCCGTGGCGCAGCTCGCCGAGCTCACGGCCTCGGCCGAGCTTGAGCTGAGCAGCGCCGAGCTCGAGGCGCTGTCGGGCGCCGCCGCCTGAGCCGTCCCACGGCGCGCATAGCCTTGCTCGGGTGCGCCTGATCAGGGTCCTCTATCTGCTGGTCCCCGTGGCGGTCCTCCTCGACCTGGCGGGGGCTCCCGCGGCGCTCATCTTCGCTGCCTCCGCGCTGGCGACGATTCCCGCGGCCGCCGAGATGGGGGAGGCCACCGAGCAACTGGCCGCCCGGGCCGGCCCCGGTATCGGCGGCCTGGTCAACGTCACCTTCGGCAACGCCCCGGAGCTGATTATCGCCATCTTCGCGCTGGCCGACGGCCTGCAGGAGGTTGTCAAGGCCTCGCTGGTCGGCTCGATCATCGGCAACTCCCTGCTGGTGCTGGGTGCTGCGATGCTGGCCGGGGGCTGGCACCGTCCCAGCCAGGCCTTTCAGGGCACGGCCGCTCGGGCCCTGGCGGGCATGTTGCTGCTGACCGTCATCGCGCTCGTCTTCCCCTCGGTCCTGGAGCTCGCGCGCCATGAGCCCCTTCCCGGCCCGAACACGGTGCGTCAAGCGGTCAGCTCGGACACCCAAGGCGTAACGATCGCCGTGTCCGTGACGCTGATCGTCACCTACATCGCCGGCCTGTTCTTCTCGCTTCGCACACACCGCGGACTGTTCAACCAGCTACCCGAGGACGGCTCAGCCGAGGCGGCATGGCCGATCCGGCGCTCGGTGGCCACGCTGGCCGGCGCCGGAGCGGTCGTGGCAGGAATGAGCGACGTGCTGGTGGGCTCGATCGAGCATGCGGCCCATGCCGTCGGGCTCTCGCAGTTCTTCGTGGGCGCCTTCGTGGTGGCGATCATCGGCAACGCCGCCGAGCACTATGTGGCCGTCGTGGCTGCGGCCCGCGACAAGATCGAGCTGTCGGTTAACATCGCGATCGGCTCGAGCGCCCAGATCGGCCTGTTCGTGGCCCCCCTGCTGTTCCTGCTCTCGTTTCTGGTGGGGCCCTGGCCGATGGGAATCGTCTTCAACGGCTACGAGCTGGCGGCCCTGCTGGCCGCCGGTCTGGCAGCCGGGGCGGTCGTATCCGGCGGGGAGTCGACCTGGTATGAGGGCCTGCAGCTGCTGGCCCTCTATGCGGTCATCGGGATCGTCTTCTACGCCGCCTGATCGAGCGCGCCGACCGCGCAGCCGATCAGCGCCGCATCACGACGAGCCCCTGGAAGGAGCGGCCGACCGGCCCCTCGAGGTCGTGCAGGACGCCTTCGGCGAGGCCTGTTCCGTGCTCGTGCATCAACGTCCGCGCCTCCAGGCAGATCCACTCGCCCCGGGGCGGGCGGTGCAGGTGGATCGTCAGGTCGGCGTTGATAAAGATGTACTCGTCAAACGGCAGCGAGGCGCTGACCCCGTTACCGAAGTCGGCCGTTGCCGCCAGCCGCGCCAGCGGGCTCAGCGGCCGGCCGGCCAGCAGCGGGTGGCGCATCCGCATCCACACCCGTGCGGGCCCGGGCAGCGCGGGGTCATCGAGCCAGCGCATCTCCATCTCGCTGGAGGCAAAGCTCGTCTGGGCGGAGTCGTTCAGGGCGAAGCGCACCGGCGCTCCCTCCTCGGGCCCGGGCATCAGGCGCTCGGCGCGCGCTCCGCCGGGCAGGTCCCGCGGCAGCTCCGGCAGGCGCACGAGACGTAGGGCGCCGGCCCGGCAGATCAATGTCGGCTCGCCCTCTCCGAGGTCTGCGTGGAGCTCGGCTGTCAGCTCCTGGACACGGCGGCCCGAGCGCACCGAGCGCACTGCCAGAGTCATCGGAGCGAACGGAATGGGGCGCAGGAACTCGAAGCCCAGTCGGGCGATCTCGATCTCCTGGGCAGGTTCGTGGCGCTCGAAGGCAGAGGTGATCAGAGCCGCGGGCGCGCCGCCGTGCAGCGCCTGGGGATCCCAGGGCCCGCGGGCCAGGGGGCCCGGCAGGAAGCGCTCTCCGTCAAACGAGAAGACGCTCTCGCTCACCGGCTCGAGCGCTCCCAGGAGAACCCCCGCACGGCCAGATAGAGCCCGAAGGCGCCCCACAGGACGATGACCACCAGGGCATCGAGGTTGTCCGAGAGCCCCGAGCCCGTGACCATCGCCCCCGAGAGCCCGTCGATCAGTGGCTTCAGGGGCAGCCCGTCGGCGATCGAGCGCAGGAAGCCGGGCGCGCTGTTCGTGTCAAAGACATAGAAGGAGACAAATACGACCGGTAGGAAGACCGCGTTGACATAGGCCGCCGTGGACTCGAAGTTGGGGATGGCGTGCGCGAAGGCAACTCCCAGGGCCGCCAGGCTGATGACGCCGGCGATCACGAAGACGATCAGCGAGAGCCAGTCCTCGGGCCAGCCGATGCCGAAGAAGACGCGTCCTGAGAGGATCACGATGGCGATCTGCAGAGCTGTGTTGGTGACGGCGTTGGCGGCCACCCCGCCGAAGTAGGAGATCGTCGGCAGTGGCGTCCCGCGGATCCGCTTGAGGACGCCGCGCTCGCGCAGGAAGACGATGTTGTAGGCCAGGGCCGTGAAGGTCGTCGACATCACGCTCATCCCGGCGATCGCCGGAATCAGCTTGTTGAGGTCGTGCTGGCTTCCGCTCAGCAGCACCCCGCCGCCGAACAGGAACAGCAGCGGCAGGACGAAGTTGAAGAAGGCGGCGCTCGGGTTGCGCCAGAACATGCGTCGCTCCAGGCGGTACTGGCGCCAGCCGAGCAGGACGGTCTCAGGCATCGGCCGTAAGCTCCAGATAGACGTCCTCGAGCGTCGGGCGCCCGACCGAGAGGTCCTCGAGCTTCCGACCCTCGGCCAGGGCCGCTCCGGTCAGCCGGTGCAACAGGGCGGTGGGGTCGTCGGTCTCCTGCTCGACCATCTCCCCGTCGGCGCCACGAAAGGCCACCATGTAGCGGTTGCCGGCGGCGCCTCCGCCCACACCCAGCTCGCGCGGCGCGCCGATCGCGAGGATTCGCCCGTCCTTGACGATGGCCACCCGGTCGGCCAGTTCCTGGGCCTCCTCGAGATAGTGGGTCGTCAGGAGGATCGTCTTGCCCAGTGCTCGCAACGAGCGAATCGTCTCCCAGGCCGTACGCCGCGCCTCGGGATCGAAGCCCGTCGTCGGCTCGTCGAGAAAGATCAGCTCAGGGTCGCCGACCAGCGCCAGCGCGAAGTCGAGCCGCCGCAGCTGCCCTCCGGAGAGCTTGCGGCTGCGCACGTCCGCCGACTCGGTCAGGCCCACCAGCTCGAGCACCTCCTCGACGGCCCGAGGGTGGGGGTAGAAGCTGGCCCAGTGGCCGAGCGCCTCGCGCGGGGTGATGTGGCTGTAGATACCGCCAGACTGCAGGACGATGCCGATTCGCCGGCGCAGATCGATGGAGCGGCGGGCGGGATCATGGCCGAGGACCGACACATCGCCGTCCGAGCGGGAGCGGTAGCCCTCGAGGATCTCCACGGTCGTCGTCTTGCCGGCACCGTTGGGTCCGAGCAGGCCGAAGACCTCGCCGCTGCGGACAGTGATGTCGATTCCGCGCAGGGCCTCGTAATCGCCGTAGCGCTTGCGCAGCGCCGAGACCTCGATGGCCACTGAAGATTCGCTCACGGCCCGATCATCCCAGGCCGGGGGTGGGGGCCGTGCCCCCGGCTGCTACCAGTGCACGCCCCGTGTGAGGGTCGCCATGGCGATCTGCTCGAAGGACACGTGTTCCTCGACGTTGGCCTGGCCTTTGGCCGCCTGCGAGTCCGGGAAGACTCGGTAGGCGAGGTGCAGCAGGCGGTCGACCATGCGCGGCGAGAGCGTGTAGGCGACTTCGCCGAACTTGCCGACCCGGGTGCCCATCTCCTTGGGCCGCCCGCGCAGCGCCTCGCAGATCATGTCGGCGGCCTCCTCGGGGCTCAAGGTCGGGAAGGCGTCATACATTTTCGTTGGCGCGATCATGGGGGTGCGCACCAGCGGCATGTGGATCGTCGTGAACGTCACGCCGTCCCCGATCACCTCCGAGGCGACGACCCGGCTGAAGGCATCCAGCGCCGCCTTCGAGGCCACGTAGGCCGAGAAGCGGGGCGGGTTGGTCTGCACGCCGATCGAGGAGACGTTGACGATGTGTCCCGAGCCACGCTCGCGCATGTGTGGCAGCAGCCCGATGATCAGCTTGATGGCGCCGAAGTAGTTGAGCTGGATCGTCCGTTCGAAGTCGTGGAAGCGGTCGTAGCTCAGAGCGATCGAGCGGCGGATCGAGCGCCCGGCGTTGTTGACCAGCATGTCCACGTTGCGGTGGTCGGCCAGCACCCGGTCGAGCAGGCCTTCGATGGACTCCATGTCGGAGATGTCGGCGGCGTAGACGTAGGCGGTCCCGCCTGCGGCGACGATCTCCGCGCGGACCTCCTCGAGCTGCTCGACGTTGCGGGCCACCAGCAGTGGCACGCCGCCGGCCGCCGCGACCTTCAGCGCAGCCGAGCGGCCGATCCCCGATGAGGCTCCCGTGATCATCACGTGGCGCCCGCCAAGGGCCTCCTTGAGCGTTCGGCCGCGCCCCACATCGGGCTCCATCTCGCGCTCCCAGTAATCCCACAGACGGGCCACGTAGTCGTGCAGCGGCGGCGGCTGCTCCAATGGCGAGCCGGCCAGCGCCTTGGCGGCCTCGTGCGTGTCAAAGCGCGGCACCAGCTCCATATGGCTGAGCACCTCCTGCGGAATGCCGAGCTCGCGCAGCGCCAGGTTTCGGACCTGCTTGAACGGCGGCAGCGCGCCCGCCAGGGCCAGCGGCCACTTGGGCAGCGGATCGATCAGCCGTTTGTCGATGCTGACCGCGAAGCGGGGAGCGTGGGCCGCCACGGCGAGTTCGTTGATCAGCTCGTCCACGCGCTGTGGCCGAGGATCGGTCAGATGGAAGGCCCGGCCGTCCAGGTCGGGCTTGTGGGCGATGGATTCAAGCGCGCCCGCCACCCAGTCGACGGGCACGACGTTCGTGTATCCCAGGTCGAGGCCCACCAGCGGCACCCAGCCGGGGAGCAGGTGGCGCATCCGCTGGATGGCCTTGAAGAAGTAGTAGGGGCCGTCGATCTTGTCCATCTCGCCGGTCTTGGAATCCCCCACCACGATGCCGGGGCGGTAGACGCGCCACGGCACGTAGGGCTGCTCGCGGACGATCCGCTCGGACTCGAACTTGGTGCGGTGATAGGGCGAGGGCAGGCGCTGACCCTCGTCGAACATGGTCTCGTCGAAGATGCCCGCGTACTGCCCGGCGACCGCGATCGATGAGACATGGTGCAGGTGGCCCGCGTCGAGCGCGCGGGCCAGTTCGACCGCGTGGGTGGTGCCTCCGACGTTGACCGCCGTGTTCCGCTCGGCCGGCGCCGTCATGTCATAGACGGCCGCGAGATGGAAGAAGTGCTCCACCTTGCCGCGCAGCTCGGTCAGCTGATCTGCCTCCACCCCCAGCAGCGGCCGACGCAGATCGCCGACCACGGGGACGATCCGCTCGACGGCTTTGGTGCCGGCCAGGACGGCCCAGCGCTCGAGCAGATCCTCGAGGCGTCCTTTGGAGTTCTCGCGGACGAGGACGTAGATCTTTCCCTGGCGGTTTGCCAGCAGCCCCTCGACCAGCCGGCGGCCGATGAATCCGGTCGCTCCCGTTACGAAGTAGGCCATCGCAGCGAGAGCCTACCTTGGACGGCCCGCGCCGTGTTACTAGGCGCCCGCACCGGCGCCGCCCCGGCCCTCCCCGGCGGCGAACCGTTCGGCGCCGCGTGCCCCGTCCTCGAAAACCCCGGGTCCGGCCGCGGCCTCCATCGCGAGCGCCTCCGCCAGCGGCAGGCCAAGTCCCTCGATCGCCGCCCGGCGGTCGGCAAGCATCGTCGCCTGGGGGAAACCGGCCAGGCCCTCGGCGAGCTCGAGGGCCCTCTCCAGATGGGCGCCGGGGACGACCAGCTCGGTGACGAGGCCCATCGCGTGGGCCTCCACGGCGTCGATGATGCGGCCCGTCAGGATCAGGTCAAGCGCCCGGCCGAGCCCCACGATCCGCGGCAGGCGCTGGGTGCCGCCGTCGATCAGCGGCACACCCCAGCGGCGCTCGGGGTAGCCGAACCGGGAGTCCTCAGTGACGATCCGCAGATCGCACCACAGCGCCAGCTCAAGGCCCCCGGCCAGGCAGAAGCCCGAGACGGCCGCGATCGTGGGCTTGGACGCGGTCAGGCGGGTGAAGCCCATCGGGCCCTCCTCGCTCATCAGCCGCGGAGCCATCGTCGCTGTGGCCTTGAGGTCGGCCCCGGCACAGAAGGAGACGCCGCCGGCTCCCGTCAGGATCATCACGCGGGCCGACTCGTCGGCCTCGAAACGCAGGAACGCCTCGTGCAGCAGGGCGGCGGTGGGCCCGTCGACGGCGTTGCGCCGCTCCTGGCGGTCGATCGTCACGATCGCGGCCACGCCGCGCCGCTCGTATTGGACGGCGGCGCCTTCAGGGCCGGCCGGGGCCACGCCGGCTCCGGTTACCAGCCGCCTCGCCAGTGGGGGTCGCCCAACTGGGAGGAGTGTGCTGCTTTGCGGGCTTCTTTGCGCTTGTCCAGCCGTTTCTGGAGCATGCTCATCAGGAAGATGAACAGCGGGAAGAAGATGATCAGCGCGAAGCCGAAATTGGTCACGACCTTGTCGTTGGTCGCGCCGTAGAAGCCCCGCCCGTCATTGTCGGTAGCCAGCGCGGCCGGCGCAAGGGTCAGCACGAGCAGCAGGGCGTAGGGGATCAGCGTTGCGAGCAGGCGTTTGCGCATCGGGCGAAATCCTATCTGAGGAGCGGGCGGAGCAGGGCCTACCATCAGCAGCCCATGGCCCTGTTGATCGCATCCGACCTGCACAAGGACATCGCCGGCGAACCACTGCTGCAGGGGGTCTCGTTCAAGCTCGAGCGCCGCGAACGTCTGACCGTCGCCGGCCGCAACGGCGCGGGTAAGACGACGCTGCTGCGGATGCTTTCGGGGGAGACCTCGATCGACCGCGGCGAGCTGACGGTCTCCAAGGGTGTCCGGATCGCGCTGCACGACCAGCGCCCGCCCCGCGAGCGCGAGATGGCGCTGCGCGACTACCTGCTGTCGGGCTGCGCCGAAGAGCTGGCCATCGAGGCCGAGTTGGCGGACCTCGAGGGCCGCATGAGCGGCGGGCAGTCCGACGAGGCGACACTCGCGCGCTATGCCGAGGCCCAGGCACGCCTGGAGGCCCGCGGCGGTTACCTGTGGCGCTCCCGGGCGACCGCCATGGCACACGGCCTGGGGTTCCGCGACGAGGACCTCGACCGTAGCCTCGACACCTTCTCGGGCGGGCAGCTGACCCGGGCCTCGCTGGCCCGCGCGCTGGCGACGGGCGCGGACGTGCTGCTCCTGGACGAGCCCACCAACCATCTCGACATCGAGTCGCTGGAGTGGCTCGAGCAGACGCTGACGGGCCTGGAAACCGCCGTCGTGCTGGTGGCTCACGACCGCTGGTTCTTGGAGGCCGTCGGGACGGCCGTGCTCGAGCTCTACGGCTCGCAGCCCGCCCGTTCACGCTTCTTTGCGGGCACCTGGCACCAGTGGCGGCGGGAGCAGGCCGCCCGCGAGCTGGCCCTGGGCCGGGCGATCGAGGCACAGCAGGCGGAGATCGAGCGGATGGAGCGCTTCATCGAGCGTTTCCGCTACAAGGCAAGCAAGGCCAAACAGGCCCAGTCGCGGGTCAAGAAACTCTCCAAGATCGAGCGCCTGGAGCGCGACCCCAAGGATTCGCGCAGTCTCGAGTTCTCGTTCTCCAAGGTCGAGCGCTCGGGCCGGGTGATCTTCGAGCTGCTCGACGGGCGTATCGAGATCGGCGAGGAGCCGCTGGTGCTGCTCGATCACGCCGAACTGTGGCTTGAACGGGGCGAGCACGTCTCGCTGGTCGGGCCCAACGGCACCGGCAAGACGACGCTGATCGAAACGTTGGCCGGCACCCGCGAGCTGGCCGGCGGCAAACTGAGCATCGGGCACAACGTCAAGCTCGGCTATCTCTCTCAGCACGCCGAGGAGCTGGGCGCGGGCGGGCACCCCGAGCAGAGCGTTCTCGATGCGGCCCAGCGGGCCACGGGCCTTGCTCCCAACCGTGCCCGCGCGCTGCTGGGACGGTTCCTGTTCTCCGGCGAGGAGGTCGAGAAACCGCTGCGGGGCCTCTCGGGGGGCGAGCGCCGCCGGCTGTCCCTGGCCGTTCTGGTGGGATCCGATCGCGATCCGCCCAACGTGCTGATCCTCGATGAGCCCACCAACCACCTGGACATCGAGAGCCGCGAGGCGCTCGAGGATGCCCTGCGCGGCTTCGGCGGGGCGCTGATCCTCGTCTCTCACGACCGGGCGCTGCTCGACGCCGTGGGCACGCGGACGATCGCGGTTGAGGACCGCGCGCTGCACAGCTACGAGGGCGGCTGGCCGGAGTACGTGCGGGTCCGGGAGGAGCGTGCCGGCGAGGCGCCCGAGCGGGTCCGGGCCGGAGCCATCGCGCCGCTGGCCCGCACGCCGGGCCCGTCCAACGGAGCCGCCGCCTCACCCGTCAAGACGGGTGAGACACCGAAGCCGAAGGCAAGAGCCAGGTCCAAGGGGCCCTCCAAGAACCGTCTCAGCGCGCAGGAGCAGGCCGAGCAGGAGATCGAGCAGGCCGAGGCGGCGCTCGTGGCCCTGGAAGACGAGCTGGCCGACCCGGCGGCCTGGGCGAGCCGCTACGAGGCCGCCAAGTCCGAGGCTCGCCACACGGCCGCCAAGCGGGCGGTCGAGGCAGCTTATGCTCGCCTGGGCGAGCTGATCGACTGACCCTTCCGCCTAGAATCATCGAGATGGAGCGCTTCCGTACGGCACGCAACGTGGCGATCGTGATTGCCATCGGCGCCGCGGTCTACTTCATACCCGGCGGCGGAAACGTCGCGGCGGGCTTCCGTGCTCTGCTCTACCTGCTGTTCGCCGTGGCGATCGCCTTCATCGGGCTCCGTGTCTACCGGGAAAACCAGTTTCGCCTGATGGCCCTCGGCGACCGCCACAGGGGCCTGCTCTACGCCGGCGTGGGATTGGCGGTCTTCTGTTACATGGCCTTCTCGAGGATGTGGGAGACGGGCCTCGGCGGGATCGGCTGGCTGCTGCTGGCGGGCTCGGCGCTCTACATGCTGGCCGAGGTCTACCGCCACCACCGCAGCTACGGCTGAGGGGCCGCCCGGGGGCGGCCTATCCTCGTTGCCATGGCCGTCACGCCGAGGAACGAGAGCCCACAGACGGGGCTGCGCGAGCAGCGGTTGGCGCTGCCCGACCAGCCCGGCGTCTACCTGTTTCGTGACGGCAACGGGCGTGTCATCTATGTCGGCAAGGCGAAGTCGGTGCGCAAACGCGTGGCCTCGCACTTCTCCAAGGCTCAGGTCCCCAGCAGTCCAGGCCATGCCGAGATGGTCGCCGCCGTCGAGCACATCGAGTGCGTCGTGGTGGCCACCGAGGCCGAGGCCCTGCTGGCCGAGCAGAGCTTCATCAAACAGTACCGGCCGCGGTTCAACATCCGGCTGCGCGATGACAAGTCCTATCCCTACATCGCGATCTCACTCGATGAGGACTACCCGCGCGTCTATTTCACTCGCGAGCGCCACCGTGGCGCTCGCGCCTACTTCGGTCCCTACTCGAACGCCAAACGGGTCCGCTCGACGCTGGAGGTGCTGGCCAAGGTGTTCATGTTCCGCTCCTGTACCGGCCCCGAGCCCGGCCGGCGCAGCGGCAACCCGTGCCTGGACTACTACATCAAGCGCTGCGGGGCGCCCTGCGTCGGCTACGTGAGCAAGGAGGAGTACCGGGCCTCGATCGACGGCGTCATCGACTTCCTCTCGGGTCGCTTCGCCGCGATCGAGCGCGATCTCGACGAGCGCATGCGCGCAGCGGCCGCGGCCGAGGAGTTCGAGCAGGCGACGCTCGAGCGAAACCGCCTGCAGGCGGTCCGCTCGCTGCTCGAGCGTCGTCGTGTGACGGGCGAGTCGATGGGCACCTTCGACGCGGTGGCCGTGGCGATCGACGGCCGCGAGGCCAACGGACAGGTCTTCCAGGTCCGCGACGGGGTCCTCTCGGACCGCCAGTCCTTCTATCTCTCCAATGAGACCGAGCGCGATCTCGGCGAGGTGGCCGAGGAGTTCATGCTCCAGTACTACGACGGGCAGATCTCGATTCCGTCGCTGCTGGTCGTGCAGCCGGAGCTCGGGGAGCGCCCGGCGCTGGCCGACGCCCTGGCGGCACGGCGCGAAGGGCCGGTCGAGCTGCGGGCGCCCGAGCGGGGCGAGAAGCGGCGGATCCTCGAGCTGGCCGACCGCAACGCAAGGCTGGCCCTCGATCAGGACAAGCTGCGCAGCGAGCGTCGCCGTGAGGGACGCGTGCAGGCGCTCGAAGGGCTGCAGGCGGCGCTCGGCCTGGACGCTCCGCCGATCCGGCTGGAGTGCTTTGACATCTCGAACCTGGGCGGCACCCATACGGTCGCCTCGATGGTCGTATTCGAGGGCGGAGCGCCCAAGAAGTCCGACTACCGGCGGTTCAAGATCCGCAGCACCGAGGGCGCCCCCGATGACTTCGCCTCGATGGCCGAGGTGCTGGGCCGGCGCTTCGCCCAGTGGGAGCGCCAGGCCGACATCTCCCCGCACGACCCCGAATATGACGCCAGCTTCGCGGCCCTGCCCAACCTGGTGGTGATCGACGGCGGCAAGGGCCAGCTGGCGGCCGGGATGGCGCCGCTGAAGGGATTCCGCGACCGCGGCGTGGCGGTCATCTCGCTGGCCAAGCGGATCGAGGAGGTCTTCCAGCCCGGGCGCGCGGCCCCGCTGGTGCTGGATCACTCGACGCCCGAGCTGCAGCTGTTGCAGCGGATCCGCGATGAGGCGCACCGCTTCGCCATCACCCACCACCGCAGCAGGCGCGACCGCGCGATGACGACCTCGCTGCTCGACGAGCTGCCCGGGATCGGCCCGTCGCGCAAGCGCGCCCTGCTCGCCCATTTCGGCTCGCCCGACGCCGTCGTGGCGGCCTCGCGTGAGCAGCTGCAGACGGTGCCGGGACTACCCGCCAAGGTGGGCCGGGATCTCCACGAAGCGCTTCACCGCGCCGGCTGAAGACCGGGATCTTCACCACGCCGCCGCCCGAAGCGCCACAATGAGGGTGAGATGGCGGTCATCAGGCCCCTGCGTCCGCTAAGAGCCGCCGGCGGCAGGTCCGTCAGGCCGGTGCTCGAGTCACGGCTCGAGGACCTCGTCGTGATCACCGGCTTCTCCGGCGCGGGCAAGTCCACGGCGATGAACGTCTTCGAGGACGCAGGCTACTTCTGCGTCGACAACCTGCCACCGGAGATGATCCGCTCACTGGTCGAGCTGTTCGTCCACAAGGGGTTCAAGGTGGAGCGCGCGGCCGTGGTCTCGGACGTCCGAGGGGGGGCCTACTTCGAGGCGCTCAGAGCGGTCGTGGACGATCTGGACGCGCTGGGCCTGAACCACAGTGTCCTGTTCCTCGAGGCCGCCGAACAGACACTCGTGACCCGCTACAAGGAGACCCGCCGCCGTCACCCCCTGGCCCCGCAGGGCAGCGTCGCCGCCGGCGTGGCGGCCGAGCGCGAGCTGCTGGAGCCGCTGCGCGGCCGCGCCGATCTGGTGATCGACACGACCGGCATGTCCGCCTCGATGCTGCGAGCCAAGATCGCCCAGGAGCTGTTGCCGCGCCAGAACGTGGGGCGCCTGTCGGTGACGATCATGAGCTTCGGCTTCAAGCACGGGCCCCCGCGCGACGAGGATCTCGTCTTCGATGTGCGCTTCCTGCCCAACCCGCACTATGAGCCGGAGCTGCGCGAGCTGACGGGTCTCGACCCCGAGGTGGTGGAGTACGTCGGGCGCGACGGACGCCTGCAGGAGCTCTACGAACGCCTCGACCCGCTGCTCGACTTCCTGCTGCCCCAGTACGTCGAGGAGGGCAAGGCCCACTTGGTGGTGGCGGTCGGCTGCACCGGCGGCAGGCACCGCTCGGTGGCGATCGCAGAGCGCCTGGGCGCGCGCTACAGGGACCGCCCTGAGCTCGAGGTGGCGGTGGTCCATCGCGACATAGACCGTGCCCCGCAGCGCTCCTGACGACGGGTAACTACTGACACCCGCGGGGGTCTCGCTGATAGCCTCAGCGGGCACGCCGGGCGACGGGGCAGGGCCCCAGGGGCCCGGCATCGTTCATTTTCGCTCAGGAGGACTTGCATGCCCGTAAGGGTCGGGATCAATGGGTTCGGCCGTATCGGCCGGAACGTCTTCCGCGCCGCCATGGCAGCGGGGGCGCACGAGATCGAGTGGGTGGCCGTCAACGATCTGACTGACGCCACGACGCTCGCGCACCTGCTCAAGTACGACTCGATCCTCGGTCCTTACCCGGGCGAGGTGAAGCTCGAGGGCGACACGATCCAGATCGACGGCAAACCGCTCAAGGTGCTCGCCGAGCGCGATCCCGCGGCGCTGCCGTGGGGGGATCTGGGCGTCGATGTGGTGATCGAGTCGACCGGCTTCTTCACCGACCGCGAGAGCGCCGCCAAGCATCTCGCGGGTGGCGCCAGGAAGGTCGTCATCTCGGCCCCCGCCACCGACCCGGACGCGACCGTCGTACTGGGCGTCAACTTCGACGAGGCCTATGACCCCGCCGTTCACCATGTGATCTCCAACGCCTCCTGTACGACCAACTGTCTGGCGCCGGTGGCCAAGGTCCTCAACGACACGGTCGGTATCGACCACGGGCTGATGACCACGATTCACGCCTACACGGCCGACCAGCGCCTGCAGGACATGCCGCACAAGGATCTGCGCCGTGCGCGCGCCGCGGCGATCAACCTGATTCCCGCTTCGACGGGTGCCGCCAAGGCGATCGGCCTGGTGATCCCGGAGCTACAGGGCAGGCTCAACGGCTTCGCCGTGCGTGCGCCCGTGCCGACCGGCTCGGTTGTGGACCTGACCGTCGTCTGTCGCCGCGAGACGAGCGTCGAGGAGCTCAACTCCGCTCTGCGGGAGGCCGCCGAGGGTCCGCTCAGGGGAATCCTTCAGTACACCGAGGATCCGATCGTCTCGAGCGACATCGTCTCCTCGCCCTACTCGTCGATCCTGGACTCCAAACTGACCTCGGTCATGCAGGGGACGATGGCCAAAGTTGTCGCCTGGTATGACAACGAGTGGGGCTATTCCAACCGCGTGGTGGACCTCGTCCAGAGGGTCCTGTGACCCAGCGCCCGGCCCAGTCGCTCGAACCGGACGGGGGCATCGTGACCGAGCGCGAGCTGGAGGTGGCTGGGCGGTGAGGAGCATCGACGAACTGGACGTCCACGGCCGGCGGGTGCTGGTCCGGGTCGACTTCAACGTCCCGCTCGAGAAGGACGCATGGGGCTCCACCGTGGTGAGCGACGACACCCGTATCAGGGCGGCGCTCGGCACGATCGAGGAGTTGCGTGGCGCCGGAGCGCGGCTCGTGCTGATTTCCCATCTCGGCCGTCCCGAGGGGCGTCGCGAGAGCGACCTGTCGCTTGCCCCGGTGGTGGACCGCCTGCGAGAACTGACGGACGCGACCGTGACGCTGGCGCCCGATGTGGTCGGCGAGCAGGTGCGCGAGCTGACCGAGAAGCTGGCGTCCGGCGAGGTGCTGGTGCTGGAGAACGTGCGCTTCGAGCCGGGAGAGACAAGCAACGACCCCGCTCTTGCCGGAGCGCTCGCGGAGCTCGGCGACGTCTACGTCAACGATGCCTTCGGCGCAGCCCACCGCGCCCATGCGAGCACCGAGGGTGTGGCGCATCTGCTGCCCAGCGCGGCGGGCCGGCTCCTGGAACGCGAGGTCCGCACGATCGAGAAGATCCTGCTCGACCCTCCGCGACCGCTCGTGGCAATCGTGGGCGGAGCCAAGGTTGCCGACAAGATCGCCGTCATCGACCGCTTCCTGGATGTCGCCGACGTGGTCGTGATCGGCGGGGCCATGTGCTTCCCGTTCCTCTGCGCCCAGGGCCACAAAGTGGGCGATTCGCTCTGTGACGAGGAGGATGTCGAGCACGCTCGGCGCGCACTGGCCAAGGCCACCGACCCGGGCCGCGCGAGTGTCGAGCTGCCCTATGACCTTGTCATCGGCGATCGCTTCGCCGTTGACGCGCAGTGTCGTGCGCTCGACTCGGTCGAGGTTCCCAGCGGATGGATGGGGCTGGACATCGGCCCGCGGACGGCGGAGCGCTACGCGGCCGTCATTGCCCGGGCCGGCTCGGTGTTCTGGAACGGCCCGATGGGAGCCTTCGAGATGGAGCCCTTCGCTGCGGGCACGCGCGCGGTCGCAGAGGCCGTCGCAGACGCCGCGGGCATCACCGTCGTCGGCGGCGGTGACTCTGCCGCGGCGCTGGCACAGTTCGGCCTCGAGGATCGCGTCGATCACCTCTCGACCGGCGGCGGCGCGACCCTGGAGCTGGTCGAGGGCAAGGAGCTGCCCGGGATCCTGGCGCTCGAAGGCGCCCAGGTGGCGCCTCGATGAGCGCTTCCCGTACGCCGCTTGTGGCCGGCAACTGGAAGATGTACAAGACCGAGGAGCAGGCCGAGGAGTTCATCCAGGGCCTGCTGCCGCGGGTCTCGGCGATCGATGGTGTGGATGTGGCCATCTGCGTGCCCTTCACGGACCTGCGGGCGATGATCGACAGTGCTCGCGGCTCGCGGGTCGAGGTCTTCGCCCAGAACATGCACCAGGCGGCCGAGGGGCCCTTCACGGGCGAGATCTCTGCGCCGATGCTCTCCGAGCTGGACGCACGCGGCGTTGTGCTCGGGCATTCTGAGCGCCGAGCACTGTTCGGCGAGACCGACAAGGCCCTGGGGCTCAAGGTCCCGGCGGCCCTGCAGGCCGGACTCGTGCCGATCCTCTGCGTCGGGGAGACCGAGGAGGAGCGCGACAGCGAACAGACCGAACGCAAGCTGCGCCACCAGATCAAGGAGGACCTGGCAGGTGTGCCGGCTGACCGCCTGGCCGAGGTCGTGATCGCCTATGAGCCGATCTGGGCGATCGGCACCGGCCGCGTTGCCAGCGCCGAGCAGGCGCAGGAGGCGATCGCCTTCATCCGGGCACTGGTGGCAGGCCGTAACGAGGCCGCTGCCGAGCAGCTGCGTGTCCTTTATGGCGGCTCGGTCAAGCCCGAGAACGCCGCCGAACTGATGGCTCTGCCCGATGTCGACGGCGCGCTCGTGGGCGGCGCGTCGCTCGAGCCCGAGTCGTTCGCGCAGATCGTCGCTGCCGGCGCCCGATGAGTCTGCCGCCGGGCCCGGGAGAGCTGCCTGCACGCTGTGCCTGCCTGGTCGTCCTTGACGGCTGGGGGCTCGCCGAGCCCGGGCCGGGAAACGCGATCTCGCTCGCGGCGACGCCGGTCTTCGACGAGCTTTCCTCGGCCTACCCGCACACGACGCTGACGGCCTGCGGCAAGGCCGTCGGGCTGCCCGACGGGCAGATGGGCAACAGCGAGGTGGGACACCTGAACCTCGGCGCCGGCTCGGTGATCCGCCAGGACCTGATGCGGATCGACGATGCCGTGTCCGACGGCGAGCTGGCCGAGAACGAGGTGCTGCGCGCTGCCTTCAAGGGCTTTGAGCGCGTCCATCTGATCGGCCTGGTCTCCGACGGCGGCGTGCATTCCTCGCTCGAGCACCTGCGTGCGCTGCTCGAGATGTCCCGTGAGGCGGCTGGGGGAGAGGTGCTGGTGCACGCCTTCACTGATGGCCGCGACACGCTGCCCCATGCCGGCGCCGGCTTCCTCCACGAGCTCGAATCGGTCGGTACGGGCCGTGTCGCCTCGGTTGTGGGGCGCTACTGGGCGATGGATCGCGATCGTCGCTGGGACCGCACCGGGCGTGCCTATGAGCTGCTCGTCCACGGCCGTGCCCCCTACCACGCCGACACGGGCCAGCAGGCGGTTCTCGATGCCTACGAACGCGGCGAGACGGACGAGTTCATCGAGCCCACACTGGTCGGGGAGGAGGGCCGGATCAGGAGCGGCGACAGCGTCATCTGTTTCAACTTCAGGCCCGATCGAATGCGCGAGATCGTCCGCGCCCTGTCTGAGCCGGGTTTCGGGGATGGGGAGGAGGATCTGCCGGGCTGGCCGGGGCGCGACGGCGCCGAGCCGGTCGCGAGCGTCGCCACCCTGACCCGTTACGAGGAGGGCTGGCCCTACCCGGTGGCTTTCGCTCCCGAACATCCCGCCACGACGCTGGCCGAGGTTCTTGCCGGCGAGGGCGCAACCCAGCTCCATGTCGCCGAGACCGAGAAGTATCCCCACGTGACATATTTTTTCAACGGCGGCGACGAGGCTCCGCTGGCCGGCGAGCGACGCGAGCTGGTCCAGTCCCCGCGCGACGTGCCGACCTATGACTTCAAGCCTGAGATGAGCGCCGTGGAGGCTGCCCGGGCGTTCGTCTCAGCCTGGCGTGGTGACGGGCCGCGGTTCGGGATCATCAACTTCGCAAACGCCGACATGGTCGGCCACACCGGCGTCATCTCGGCGGCCGTCAAGGCGGTCGAGACGGTCGATGGATGCCTCGCGGAGATCGTCACGGCCGTTCACGAGGCGGGCGGCGTATGCCTGATCACGGCCGACCACGGCAACGCCGATCACATGCTCGAGCCCGACGGCAGTCCCAACACGCAGCACTCATTGAATCCGGTTCCGGTGATCCTGACCTGTGCCGGAGTCGCGCTCGATCAGGCAGGCGGTGTGCTGGCGGATGTCGCGCCGACCCTGCTTGAGGCGTTGGGGATCGCCCAGCCGGCGGCGATGACCGGGCGCTCGCTGATCGCGGATCGCTAGATTGGTCGCACGGGTGCCCGAGATGGAGGACAGCGACTTGTATGACAGCGACACCTCGCCGGCGGCCGAGCCGGCCGTCCGCGCTCGCCGCACATCGCGCCTGGCGCTGTCGGCGTTCTTCATCGGCGCCGGCATCAACCATTTCGTCAACCCCCGCTTCTATGAGGCCATCGTGCCGCCCAGCCTCAAGCGTGAGGCCAAGCGTGTCGTTGAGATCAGCGGCGCGGCGGAGATCATCGTCGGGCTCGGGGTGCTCCCGCGGGCGAGCAGGCGCCTGTCGGGTCTGGGGGCCATCGCTCTGCTGGCCGCCGTCTTTCCCGCGAACCTCTACATGGCGCGAGCGCCTGAGGAGTTCAAGACGCTGCCTCGGTGGACGCTCTATGCACGCCTGCCGCTGCAGCCGCTGATGATGCTTTGGGCCTGGAAGGCAACTCGGCGCTGACAGGAATCTGCCGCGTTTTCGGCGTCTCCGCTGCTATGTTCGGCTGAGAAGGGATTCTGTTTCGCAACGTCATGTCGACCGCGACCGCCGTCAAGATCTCCACCCCCGACCAGGAGGCTCTCACCCTCGGTGAGCTTCGCGCCTGGAGGGGCCTGCTACGGGCACATGCGTGCCTCGCTAAAAAGCTGGACGCGGAGCTGGAGCGCTCGCACGGCCTGCCGATGAGCTCCTACGAGGTGCTCCACCATCTCGAGGAGGCCAGCGCGGGACGGATGCGGATGTGCGACCTGGCCGAGCAGGCGCAGCTCTCACGCAGCGGCCTGACACGGATGGTCGACCGCCTCTCACGCGACGGGATGATCGAGCGCTGCTCCTGCAGCCATGACGCCCGGGGCTCGTATGCCTGTCTGACGGACGCGGGTCGTGAACGGCTCGCCGAAGCCAGGGGAACTCACCGGGCCGTGATCCGCGCCCACTTCCTCTCGAACTTCTCCGAGCAGGAGCTTTCGGTCCTGTCTGATATGTGGGAGCGGATCGCTCCCTGCGGTTGCTGAGAAGTCCTCAGCAAACTCCATTCACCATCCGCCGAAAGGCGGTTTTTTTATGCCCTGGGTGGAGTTTCTGGCTCTCCGACTGGGATTCCTCGATCGTATTGCCTCTTGTCGATCGCACGTGCCATGCCTACAAGACTTGACAAGTAGCGACTTAGATTTTATACTTCAGATCATCAGGAACACCCCGATCTTGGAGGTAGAACGGAAATGGCATTGATCAGATGGGAGCCGACACGCGAGATCCAGTCGGTCCAGCAGGAGATGAACCGCCTGTTCGGCACGTTCTTCGACAGCCCCACGGGCGACTCTGCCGTGACGGCGCGCCGTTGGGTTCCGGCGATGGACCTGATCGAGGAGGGCGGGGAGTATGTGCTCAGAGCCGACCTGCCCGGCCTGGACGAGAAGGACGTCGAGATCGAGCTCGACGAGCGGGTCCTGACGGTCTCCGGCGAGCGCAGCTCGCGCATCGAGGAGCACCAGCAGGGCTACCACCGCTACGAGCGGGCCAGCGGCAGCTTCAGCCGCTCGCTGACGCTGCCCGAGGGACTCGACCCGGAGGCGATCCGGGCCAGCTTCGAGAAGGGCGTCCTGGAGGTGAGGATCCCCAAGCCACAGGAGCGCAGACCCCACCGCGTGAGGATCACCCCGGCCGGCGGCGTCGTCGAGGGCGGCCAGACGGCCGACCAGACCGTCCAGGCGGCCTAGGCTCCCGAGCCTCCGCCTGACTGCGAGGGTCCGTCTCCGGACACCGGGGGCGGACCCTCCGTGGCGCTGAGGCGCTGCTTGTGGCGGCGGTGGGCCAGGAAGCCGCTGGCGATGGCCAGCGCCACAGCGACGAGGCCGTAGATGCCGAAAGCCTGGACGGCGTTGCTGGCCGAGTGCCCCAGGTAGTAGGCCAACAGCCCGATGGCGGTGGCCCAGGTGATGCCTCCAAGAGCGTTCCACAGGACGAACGAGCGCCAGTGCATCCGGGTCGCCCCGGCCAGCCACGATGCCCATACCCGCAGTCCCAGAACGAAGCGCCCGAAGAACACCGCCTTGGGGCCGTGCCGGTCGAAGAATGGCTCGCCGATCACCAGCACGTTCTGGCGCTGGGTGCGAAACGGTCCTGGGCGCTCCAGCAGCCAGCGCCCGCCCTTGCGACCGATGAGGTAGCCGATGTTGTCGCCGACGATCGCCCCGGTGGCGGCGAGGACGATGACGAGGACGATCTCCATTTTCCCCTGCGAGGCGAGCACGGCCGCCGCGATCAGTCCGGTCTCGCCCGGGATGGGCAGTCCGCTGGACTCAGCCATGACAAGCAGGAACAGCAGGGGGTAGCCCGCGGTGCTGATCAGATGTTCGACGTTGAGCAGAGCGGCAGGCATCGGCGGTTCCTAGCATGCCGCAGCGCGGCGTCGCTCCCGGGCGCGGCGCGGGCGGTTGGCTACTTGGTGTTTTCGGTGACCAGCTGGCGCAGCGCCGCGGCGGCCTGCTGGATTTCGGGATAGACGACGTTGCGCAGGCGCACTTCGGTGGCTTTGGGGCTCGAGAGCGCCACGACGGCAACGATGATCAGAATCACTGCCACGAGGCCGATCAGCACGCCGGCGAGCCTGCCGCGGCCCTTGGAGCGCGCGCCTGATCCCCGCTGGGAGACCGCGGGCCTTGCGCGCGGCGGCCCCTGGCGCGGGTGGCGGGTCTGAACCGGCGCCTTGGGCGCGCCGCGGCCGGGCGCGAGAACGGTCGTGGCACGCGTGGCCGGTATGGCCTTGGTGGCCGCAGTGGGGACGGGGCGGTCGCTGGGGGCAATTCCCCGGCTGCCGTCATGAAGCGCTTTTCGCATCTCATGGCCGGTCCGGTAACGGTCGCGGGGATCGAGCGCCAGCGCGACCGCGATCGCGTCGGCCAGCTCTGGCGTGACGGCCGCCACGAGCGTGTCAAGCGTCGCGGGCGTCTCCTGCTGCTGCTTGAGGGCTAGCTCGGTCAGCGAGCTCGCCTCGTAGGGCAGCCGGCCGGAGATCAGCTGGTAGGTGACGACGCCGAGCGCGTACAGGTCTGCGCTGGGACCGGCCTCCTCGCCCCGGGCCTGCTCCGGTGCGAGGTAGGCGGCCGTCCCGAGCACCGACCCGACCTGGGTGATGCTCGACTGCTCGGTCGCCTTGGCGATACCGAAGTCGGCAAGCTTCACCTCCCCTTCGAGCGAGCGCAGCAGGTTGCCCGGCTTGACGTCGCGGTGCACGACGCCGTGGCGGTGTGCGTAGTGGAGGCCCTCGCACGCCTGCTCGATGATCGACAGGGCCTCGTCGACCTCGACCCAGCCGTCATCGCGCAGGATCTCCGCCCCCGAGAGCCCCTCGATGTACTCCATGACGATGAAGTAGCGGTCGCTGCCCTCATCGCGGCCGGAGTCGAAGACCTGGACGATGTTGGGATGGATCAGCCGCGCGGCCGCCTGGGCCTCGCGTTGGAAGCGTGAGACGAAGGCCGGGTCGTCGGCGAGGTGCTCGGCGAGCAGCTTGACGGCCACCTGGCGCTCCAGACGGAGGTCCATGGCCAGATGCACGGTCGACATGCCGCCGAAGCCGAGCCTGCCCTCGAGCCGGTAGCGCCCCGCGATCAGTTCGCTGCTCATTTCGTTTCCAGCCCGCCCGCGCCGTTGTTCTGTGCTTCTTCGGCGCCCGCCCCGCCGACGCCTTCGGCGGGCGATTTGCCGTTGCCTTCACCGGGTGCGGGGGTGCCACCACCCGTGCCGGAGCCGGTTTCCGATTCTTCTTCTTTGGCCGCTGCTTTTTCTTCGGTTTCTTTGACTTTTTCTTCTTTTTCGCGTTCGTGTTCTTTGGCTTTTTCTTCGCCGGGGCTCGTCGTTTTGACAGGCGGCGCGGTGGTCGTGGGCGTGGTGGCGGTAGTGGTCGTTTTGGCGATCGGCTGGGCGCACAGTTCGGTGGCCACCTTGCGCAGGTTGGCGATTCCCTGGCGCAGTGTGTTGTGCAGGCCCACGTCGATCGAGGTGGGCAGCGCGGTGTAGTCCTGTTCGGTCCGCTGCAGTGCCGCGTTGGTGGCGTTGCAGTTGCCGTTGCCTTCCTGGGCTGCCAGGTCCACGGCTTCGATGTCGCTCTTCAGCGGACCCGCTTCCGAGGCGGCGATGAGACCCTTGCCTGAGCTGCCGCAGGCGATCAGGAGCGCCGTTGCGCCACCCAGGGCGCAGGCCAGGGCGAGCCGCAATGCGGCTCTGAGGACGGGCGAGACCCGTTGCTCGCTCGCCGGCCACGGCAGCATGCTCATTGACCGTACTCCAGGCGCTCGGCCAGCGAGTCCGGCAACCGTGCCGCCCGTATGGCCGCGGCGGCCCCGGCGATGTCGTAGTCGGCGCGATGGAAGGTGGCGTTCATCCCGTCCATGTCGAGCAGCAGCCATGAGGCACGGGGGTCGCCGTCGCGAGGCTGCCCGACGCTGCCCGGATTGAGGAGCCACTCGCCCTCGGAGACATCAAGGCGCGTCCCGGCCCGCTGCGGCTCGCCGGTCGCCAGCTCGCCCTCCTGGCGAACGAATGAGAGGGCCACGTGGGAGTGGCCGATCATGCAGATGCGCTGCTGTTGGCGGTCCATGCACAGCTCGGCCAGGAGCGCCGAGAGGACGTACTCCCATACGGGGTCACGGGGGCTGGCGTGAAAGAGACCGATCCCGTGCTCCTCGCCACCGGGGCTGAGCTCGGTCAGGAAAGCGAGGTTCTCGGGGGCGATGACCTCGCGTGTCCACTGGGCAGCCACGCTGGCGCCTCGCGAGAACTCGTCCAGCGCGAGCTCGCCGGTGACGGCCATGTCATGGTTGCCGGCGAGACAGACGGCAGCATGGCGGCGCGCCAGTTCGACGCAGGCGTCGGGCTCGGCGCCATAGCCGACCAGGTCGCCCAGGCACCAGAGCTCGGAGGCCTCGCTGGCTGCGACATCCTCGAGGGTGGCCTCGAAGGCATGCCGGTTGGCGTGGATGTCGGAGACGACTGCGACCTTCATTTCTGCAGGGTAGGAACACCGTCGCCGGGCGCACGTTCCACGAACGCCCGTCCTGCAAGCCGGCAGCCAGGCCCGCCGGGGCCTAGGACGACTCTTGCTCCGACTCGCCGCCGCCGTACTCGGGCAGGTTCTTGATCCCCTCGCGGGTGAGCCACTTCGAGTAGTTGTCCTCCATCGCATCAATCAGCTCGCGCATGAATCGCGGCGAGAGGTTGACGCGCGAGACGACGACGCCGGGGACCTCGTCGGCCTCGACCTCGTGGTCCACGCGGGCGAAGGTGACGGTGAACTCGTAGTCGGAGTGGCTGACATTGGCGAAGTTCGCATATACACCGCCCATGATCTCCGGGGAGAGATGGATGTTTATGTGGCGTTCGGAGCCTGGGTCCTGATCGTTCACACGGCTAGTATCGCAAGCCCCGGGAACGGACCCATGACAGAGCCCTCCGCCGCCCATCAGACCGTGCCGTCCGCCACCCCGCCGGGCGCTGCCCTGACACCCCTGGGACGCCTGCGCGAGGATGTTCTGGCGGTGGCGCACAGCCTTGTCCCGGACGGTGGCTCTACGGGTCGCTCCCAGATCACGCTGGAGCGCCCTAAACGGGCCGAGTTCGGCGACTACTCAACCAATGCGGCTCTCCTGCTGGCACCGGCCGCGGGAGTGGCGCCGCGCGAGCTGGCCGAGCGGGTGGGCGCAGCGCTGACCAAGCGGCTCGGCGGGGCGCTCGAGCGCTACGAGGTCGCCGGTCCGGGCTTTCTCAACCTGTTCCTGGCCGACGGCTGGTATCGGGCCGGTTTGGCGGCCGTCCTTGAGGCGGGGGATTCATTCGGGGCCGCAGAAGGCGGCGCGGGCGAGCGGGTGCTGGTCGAATTCGTCTCGGCCAACCCGACCGGTCCGGTCCACGTCGGCCATGCGCGCAATGCGGCCTACGGGGACTCGCTGGCCCGCATGCTGGCGTTTGCCGGAAACCGCGTCGAGCGGGAGTTCTATGTCAACGACGCCGGCTCGCAGATCCTCAAGTTCGGAGAGTCGATCCAGGCCGTGGCGCGCCAGGAGCCGGTGGCCGAGGACGGCTATCAGGGGGAGTACGTCAGCGAGCTCGCCGAGCTGTTGCCCGGCGCGGCCGAGCTCGAGGTCGGTGAGCTCGGCATAGCGGCAGTCGCGGTGATGCTGGGCAGGGTCAAGGAGTCCCTGTCGGCGTTCCGCGTCGAGGGCTTTGACCACTGGCAGTACGAGAGTGCGCTGCACGAAGGTAGCCCGAGCCTTGTGGAGCGCACCCTGTCCGTACTGGAGAAGCAGGGCCACAGCTACCGCAAGGACGGGGCTCTGTGGCTGCGCACCACCGAGTTCGGCGATGACAAGGACCGCGTCCTCGTGCGCTCCAACGGGGAGCACACCTACTTCGCCTCGGATATCGCCTACCACCAGGACAAGCGCGAGCGCGGCTTCGAACGCCAGATCAACGTGTGGGGAGCCGATCACCATGGCTACGTCCTGCGGATGAAGGCTGCCTATGAGGCGCTCGGCGGGGACCCGCAGGAGCTTGAGCTGCTGATCATGCAGCTGGTCCACCTCGTCCGCTCGGGCGAACGCGCCCAGATGTCCAAGCGTGCCGGCGAGTTCGTGACGCTGGACGAGCTGGTTGGGGAGATCGGCGTCGACGCGGCGCGCTGGTATCTGCTGGCGCGCTCACACGACACGACCCTCGACCTCGACCTGGACCTGGCGCGCGAGCAGTCCAACGAGAACCCGGTCTACTACGTTCAATACGCCCACGCGCGGATCGCAACCCTGCTTGCCCGCGCGGGCGCCGAGCGGGTCCAAGAGGCCCTTGGCGGCGCCCGTGCCGGCGTCTCCACGCAGGCCGAGGAGCCGCTGCACGAGTCCGAGCGGACGCTGGTCCTGCTGCTGCTGGGCTTCCCCGGTGAGTTCCGGGAGGCCGTGGCGCGCCGCGCGCCGCACCGGATCGCGGCTCATGCACTCGAGCTGGCCCAGGGCTTCACGGCCTTCTACCGTGACTGCAAAGTGCTGGGCGCCGAGCCCGAGTCGCTCGAGTCCTGGCGCCTGGCGCTGTCGGTGGCGAGCATCGGTGCGATCGCCCGCTCGCTGGCGCTCCTGGGAGTCAACGCCCCCGAGCGCATGTAGCAACCCGACCGTGGGCAGGCGCTAGTCGAAGCGGGCCAGGTCTGACTCGAGGCGGGCGGCATCGGTGGACGTCAGCGCCGGGCTTTCGGGCGCCGATGATGCCTGCGCACGCGCGGCCCGCCTCCAGCGCGGAAGCACGGTCAAGAAGATGCCGAGCAGCAACAGCACGGCGGCAAGCGGAACCAGGTAGACGCTCAGGTCAAAGCCCTTGGCGGCAGGCAGGCCGAGGACGGTCGAGCCGTACTGGGAGACGAGTTCGTGCTTGATCTGGGTTTCGCTCTGGCCCTCGGCGATCAGTGTTCGGATGAAGGCCTTCTCCCGGTCCGCCTGGGGCGACTCGGCGACGTTGAGCGGGATTTTGCACGTCACGCACATGACCTGGCGCTCGATCGCGGGCAGCGAGACCTTGGGCTGCGCCGCGCCGCCCGCCGCCATCGCTCCCGGGGGGCTCATCAGGCAGCCGACGGCCAGCAGCGCCAGCAGGGCCGCGGGGCGGCTCATGTGCTCTTCGCAAGCGTCAGGGCTTTGGCGATGAACTTCTGTTCGATCTCGCCGCGTTCGAGCGCGACGATGTCCCCGCTGCGGTTGACCAGGAAGCTCTCGGGCAGCTGGTCGGTCCCGTAGGCGCTCGCAAACGCGCCGTTGTCGTCGCGCAGGTTGGGGTAGGTCAGGTGATGGCTCGCGATGAAGCTCTTGGAGTCAGAGACGACGTCCTTATAGGTGACGCCGAGGACGGTGGCGCCGAGCCTCTGCAGCGGTCCCTGGGCGCGCTGGAGTAGGGGAGCCTCGGTTTGGCAGGGCGGGCACCAGGAGGCCCAGAAGTTGAGGATGACCACCTTCCCGCGAAGCGAGGCCAGGGAGCTGAAGCCCTTCCCGCCGAGCACCGGAAGCATGCGCGTGGCCTCGGGGGCGGCCGGATGGTGGCCCTCGGCGACGAGGTTGTCGAGCGTCCGGTTGGCCGCCTGGTTTGAGATCCCGTAGACCAGGAGGCCGATCAGGCAGGCCCCGGCGATCGAGATCAGGATCGGCAGCGGGCGAAGTCTCACGTCCCCGGAAGGGTAGAGGCCCGGGAGCATGCGGGGCTCCGCATAGTGCGGTGGGCCACCGAATGGCGGCGGGCGGTCAGCCCGTCTGTCGTGCGGGTGGAGTCTTGACGTCGACCGGCATGTTGACCGCGAGGATTTCGCTGGCGAGCGTCAGATGGACTTCGTCTGCGTGGAGCGTCTCCACGACCCTGATGGGGACCCCGGCTTCGGTGAGGAAGACTTCCACCTGCTCGAGGACCGGATTGGGACCCAGAGAGTTCTGGTTTGCTTCGGTCAGCCCCTTGACCAGACGGAGCGGTTGCACGGTGGCGCTGAGGACTTCTGTCCGCTGGCCGCCGATCACTGTCGGTGTCCCGTTGACGATCGGCCCGACCGCGGTGGCCAGAAGGTTCAGCAGACCCGCGTAGCTGCCGGTTCCGCCAAGGTCATTTTCGTCGGGTTCACCGTGAAACGGGTAGGCGGCGAAGGCCCGCGCCGAGTCCGGTTCGCGCCGCCGCACCCACCGGCGGCGTTTGCCGTCCACGTGAAAATAGATGTTCTGGCCGATGACGATCCGCCTTGGTGCGTGCTTCGGCCCGAAAAAGGTCTCGCTCCGCTGCGGTGTGAGGCTCGCCACCCCGGTCAGCTGAAAGTTCTCGCGTACGTACCTGACGCGCCCGACGATCCTGCCGTTGGAGCGGTTCGCGACCCGGATATAGCCCCGCGACACCTCCGAGTAGCGCTCGCTGTTGACCTGCAGCAGGCGCATCTTGGCGACAAGCGCCTGCAGGTTGGCCGGCAACGGCGGCGCGACGGGGTCAGACGCCGCGGCGGTAGCGGCGCAGAAACAACACGCCGCGATCACCGTTACGGCCGTCATGGTTCCCCCCCTCATGCAGCCGATGCTAGCCGGGCCCGCCCCGTTGACCCGGCCGGCCACCGAGCCCATAGAATGGCCCCTGCGCGGCGATAGCTCAGTTGGTAGAGCGCAAGCTTCCCAAGCTTGAGGTCGCGGGTTCGAACCCCGTTCGCCGCTTCGGTTTATCGGCTCTGCAAAGCCGTTTTCCGCCATGACCACCTGCGTCGCGTCGCTTCGCGCTCGGGACGTTTGGTCGAACTCCGTTCGCTTTTTATCCCGAGAATCGGCTTCACAGGGCCGATATCCACCTGTTCAAGCGCCGGGAATGCCTCAACGGCCTATGGTCTCGGCGGCGTCGGCCGATAGGTGACCCATGCGCCCACCGGTGCCCGTGAGGGAATGGCCGCTGACGGTCCGGCTTTTCGTCGTCCTTGTCCTGGTTTGGGACGCCGCGTTCATCGCGCTCGACACATCCTATTTCGACCATGATCTGCTTCGGCGTATCGGGTGGCAGGTGTTCGGCCTTGCCTCTCTGGCTGCGATGGCGGGATGGCGTCAGCGATGGGCATGGTGGATCTACATCATCGGGCCGATCATGTATTGGGCCGCGCCCGCGTGGGGAGCACGGTTCCACCCGGTCTGGGACGCCGCAGAGCTTGTCGTCTTCGGGTTGCTCGTGAGCCCGTCGATGCGCCGACACGTCTTTATCCCGCGTACTCGCCGACGGCGGCCGGGCCGGGCGTGGACTGTCTGTCTCCTCCTCAGCGGCGCGCTCACGCTGGTGGGCGCGCTGGGCGGGGGACACCACTCACCTCACCTCGCGGACCGGATCGTCGGCAACGTCCTGTTCTGGCTGCTGCTGGCCGCCGCGATGCGCCTCGTGCTCGCAGTGTTCCAGGGCGCCGCTCGGCTCGCCCGTCGTGGAGGCGAGGCGCCCCCCGCGGTCGGGCCGGAAGCCTGAACTTGAACGTGCTCGGGGTCCGAGTGCTCACCGCAGGGCCGCCCCTGAGCGCTCAGCTCGAAAGCTGGTGCCCGACGCGCTCTCGGAGTGCCGAGCATTCCTCCCCGCTCACGAGGGCGGCGATGCTCGACGGCTCGCCGTCGAGAACCCAGGGCGGCGATCCGCTCATGAGGGCCTCACGGGTGCGGGCGAGGAACAGCCAATGCGGATCGGTCTCTTCGTGCGGGTACCCGGCATAGGCGAAGAGCGTCCGCAGTCCCTCTAGGAGAATGTCGCGCTCGCCCCTGTAAATCGTAATTCGCAAGCATGCAAGCATACGCGCAAATGAAATGAATTCTCCGGGCCATGCGGTGCATGCGCTGCCGCCGGCCGACCCGCGAGCGATGCCAACCGCGGCCTGTCTCGGGCGGGCGCCTCGGCAGTCCCAGCGCTCCCCGTGAAGGTCAAGCCCGTCGTGCGTGGAGGTGTGCTCGCGATCCTTGAATTCTGCAAGGAAACTTGCATCCGCGGCTGGCGCAGAACCTCACCGAGTTCGCCGGGCTTGGACGCCATCTGGGTTTCGTGGCGCTCTGTTTTCGGCTCTGGGATGGGCGATCTAGGGATTCTCCCGAGCCACCAACGGGCCTGGGCTCACCGGGCCCGGGCCGTGTTCGGCGCTTGGTGTCGCGCCTAGGTCACCTCGGCTGCCGGCGATCCGCCGTTTTGCAAGTAGCCCTCGGCCACCTCGTGAGCGACTTCGTGGCTGTCGGCATAGCCGGTGACCGAAACGAGGAAGGGCTCGCGATCGAGCGCGAGCAGGGTCGTGGGAGTCACGGTACGAACGGTTGCAGTGCGCGGCACATCACGTAGCAGCGCGATCTCCCCAAAAGCCTCGCCCGGTCCCTGATGGCGGCGGAAGACCCCATCTTCGAGGACCTCGACCTGCCCCTCTTCGATCATGTAGAAGCTCTCGCCGGTGGTGCCCTGGGTGATTACCTCGATGCCTGCCGCGAGATCGATTCTGCGCAGGCGTTGTGCGAGCCCCTCTACGCTCGCCAGTGGCAGGGGTGCGAAGATCGAGCAGCCCCGAAGCAGTTCGAACTCACGCTGTGGGACCTCGCCGCCCAGATCCAACCGACGCAGGGCTGGGAGATGCGCCAGCATCATCACGGGTAGTGCGGCCCCGGCGGCAACCAAGGCACCCCGCAGACCGAATAGCGATTCCATGACGGACGCCAGGACGGCGCCGAGGCCGATGGTCGCGACGAAGGTCGTCTCGAGCACTGCAAGAACGCGTGAGAGCACGCGGTCCCCGCTGAGACGCTGCACGAGCGTGATGCCGTAGACCTTGACGAGCACGTAGCCGAAGCCAAAGGCACACCATGCCCCGACCCCGACGGCCACGCTCGGGAGCGCGCCGATCGTCGTCAACGGCAATCCGACCGCCACCGTGCCCAGTGCCAGGCCACTTGCGGGCTTGGCGTGGCGGAGCAGGGCAAACGCCGCCACGCTGCCCGCCAGGCCGCCGAGCCCGCGGCCGATGTTGAGATAGCCGATTCCAGCGGTGCCCGTGCCGAGCAGGTGGATCGCGGTCACGACGACGAGGACGGTGACGACGCCGTCGATCATCGAGAGCACAGCGATGATGGCGAGCACGAGCCGTAGCCTGGGTTCGTGAAGAACCGTGCGAAAACCTGCCGAAAGCGCAGGGAACGGCAGCTCGACGCGCCGACGGACGAGATGTCTGTCGACGGGAATGCCCAGCATCAGCGCCGTCGCGGCGGCGTAGGCGAGAGCGCACAAGGCGATCAGTGCGGCGACGCTGCTCGAGGCGAGCAGGATCCCTCCAACGCCTGCTCCGGCGAGGAAACTCGCCATGTCTATCCCGCCCATCACAGACGTGGCCGCCGAGACCTCGCGCGGCGATCGTGCCAATGCAGGGATCAGCGCGGCCCGCGCTGGTTGGTTTGCGGTCGAGACCGTGCTGAAGACCGCCGCCAGAGCAAAGACGAGCCACGGCGCGAGGCCGTCGGAGATCCCGTAGGAAATACCTGTCAGCAGCAGGGCCCGCAAGGCGTTCGTGACGAGCAGCACGCGCTGACGCGGATATCGGTCGCCGGCGAGGCCAAGGACTGGCGCTGCCGCCATTGCCGGGACTGCCTGGACGACCGCCAGCAGCCCGATCGCCGACGTGCCTCCCTGCCGGAAGGCATAGACATAGAGCGCCACGCCGAAGGCCCACTTCCCGAGCGACGTTGCCGCCGTGGAAAGCTGCAGGCGCAGCAACGGAGCGTTCCTCCACACACCGTCTTTGGATCTGACCCCTGCTCCGTGGTCTGGGTGGGAGGCCATCGGCCGCGAATCTAAGCGGGTTGGCCCCGCGGGCGCCGGCGTCGCTAAGAATCCGAGTCCTCGATCTGCGAGTCCGAGAGCTCCGCGAGCGTCGAGACGAGCGGGTGCTCGTCCTCGGCCCGCCAGATCAGAGAGAGGGTGCCCGGCTCCGCATCGCTCACGGGGATGGCCTTCATTCCCGGTAGGACCTGTACGACGAGCTCGGCGTCGGCCAGCGGCAGAGCCGTCACGGCATTGGTCGTGGCAAGGACGCCGAGCATCTGCAGGGCCGTGGTGACCTGATCGTCGGTCGCAGCCGCCGGCGGGCCCGCTCGATGATCGTCAAAGCTGTGAAACCCGCGCCATGCGGGCTGGACATCCGGGTGATAGCTGATGTAGGTCTCGTCGAGGATCTCTGCCACGTTTGTCTGCTCGAGCTTCGCAAGCCGATGGCCGGGGGGGACCAGCAGCATCCGCGGTTCGCTGCGCACGGGATGCATGCGGATGTCGGCTTCGGCGACGGGCTCGATGCAGAGGGCCACATCGACCGGCTCGAGCCAGGAGCGGGTTGAGCCGGACGGGAAGGGCAGGTCGCGGAAGGCGATCTCGGCGTCGGGCTGAGCTCGGGCGAAGTCGCTGATCAGGGGGCGGGCAGTCATCGCGGGCGGCGGCCCGATGAAGCCGAGCTCGAGGACGCCCCGTTCGGCGCGTGCCAGCGATTCTGCGGTGCGCCGGACCTCGGCTTCGCTGGCCACGGCCGCCCTGGCCTTCTCGAGGAATGCCTCGCCGGCGTCGGTCAGCGTGACGCCCCGGGCGTGGCGGTCGAGCAGCCTCAGCCCGAGTTCGGACTCGAGTTGGGAGATCGCCTGGGAGAGCGCCGGCTGGGCCATGAAGAGACTTCTGGCGGCCTGGGTGATCTGGCCCTCGTCGGCGACCGCGACGAAGTAGCGCAGGTGATCACGGTTGAAGGGCATCCACTCTCCGACGAGGATAATGGAAACCCGATTACCGGAATGGGGCGCGCCCGCGGAAGGCGCACCGCGAGACATTGGGCCCGGGCCGTTTCCCTGACGCACGGGTTCCAAGGGAAGGAGCAGCGCGTGCGAAGCAGGATGATCTCGGGGCCGGCCCTGGTCGCCGTCGTCGGCGTGCTGTCGGCCTGCGCGTCCTCCTCCTCGGTCCGCAGCGGCCCCGCCCCGGCCGGGTCGCCTGCGCAGAACGCGGCGCGCGCCGCCTACATCGCTCACGGCGATCAGATCTGCCGAAAGGGCAAACAGGCGATCGCGCCCATCGATGCCCGCGCCGCTTCCATCGAGCGCCGCCATAGCCCCGCGTGGCGCGAAGCGCGGCTCATGGTGCCCGTCCTGCGAGCGGGACTGCGCCGCTACCGGCGCGTCTACCAACGCCTCGAAGCCATCCCGCCTCCGGCCGGTGAGAGCGCGACGGTCAGCCAGATCCTCGCCGGCCTGAAGCGCGTGGGCGATGATGCGGAACATCTGCTGAGTGCGCTCGAGCGAGGCGAAACGGCCGCCGTCAGGAGGCTGAGCGCCACACGCGAAGTCGACCACGCCCGGGTGTCGGCCCTGGAGCTCGAATTCGGCTTCAGGGTCTGCGGTCAGCCCTCCGCGCGCTCGCCGGTCGCGGGCTAGGCTGGACCGATGAGCCCACGGACCGCGCCCGAGCCCGGCCGGGTGCAGGTGATCGAGCGCGAACAGCTGATCGCCCGCGCGCGGCCCGAGGTCTTCGCCTTCTTTGCCGACGCTCTCAACCTCGAGCCCCTCACGCCGCCCTGGTTGAACTTCGGCGTGCTGACGCCGGCGCCGATCGAGATGCGCCAGGGAGCGGAGATCGCCTACCGGATGCGTCTGCACGGCCTGCCGGTGCGCTGGCTGACGCGAATCGAGGAGTGGGATCCCGAGTCGCGCTTCGTGGACCGCCAGCTGCGCGGGCCATATCGTTTGTGGCACCACACCCACACCTTCGAGGACCGAGACGGTGCGACGCTGATGTGCGACCGCGTTCGCTATGCGATTCCGTTCGGCCCGCTGGGCCGCGCCGCCGAAGCGCTGCTTGTCCGGCGCGACCTCAAGGCGATCTTCGACTTCCGGCGCGAGGCAGTCGAGCGGTTGCTTGGCTGATTGCGCCCCTCATGCACCTGTGTATTCCGCCGGCGCCGCAGGATCGTCCCTGATGGCCTGGAGCTCAGAGAGCAAAGACGCGCCGCTGGTGCCGCCCAGGACACGCAGCCTGGGCAGCCGGTAGGGGTCGTCTTCGCGCTTGGCCCAGCCGGGGACGACGGTTGTCGAGCCCGCGTATCCCGCCGCGCGAACAGCGGCGATGACGGTCGCGTTGTAATGGCCGGACGGGTAGCAGAACCAGTTGACGGGGACGCGGTAGCGACGCTGGACCACAGCCCGCGCGACCGCCACCTGGTAGTGCAGTTCGGCCGCATCGAGCGTCACGAGATCCGCGTGGCTGAAGCCCTGGGTGTCGAGCTCCCAGCCGTCCTTGACCAGTTCCCGGATCTCGCGTTGTCCGATGCCGCCCTGAGAGGGCGGAAGGCCGGTCAGCTGGATGTTCTCCTCGCCGACCCAGCCGAGACGGCGCAGCACCGGAAGCGCCTGCGTGTACTGGGACTCGTAGCCGTTGTCGAAGCTCAGGACGATCGGCTTGCCGGGGCCGAGGGGGATTCCGCGGGTCCAGTAGGCACGGAGCTGGTCCGGTGTCACGGCATGCCAGCCGGCGTCCTTGAGCGACTGCATCTCTTCGGCGAACTCCGCCGGCGGCACGTAGAGCCCGGGAAACGGCGCTCCCACGGGGGGCGCGGCGATCACGTGGTACATCAGGATCGGCACCGCGCGTTGGCCCGGAGGCCCCGTTGGTCCCCTCGCAGCGGTGCCCGCCTCGCTGGACGCCGGCGTTCTGCTGTGCGAGCTCGGTGCCCGAGCCTTAAGGGTGGCCTTGTGTCTGGGCGCGCCGGAGCCGCCGCCGGCGAGTCCGATCAGGGCAATCGCCGTGAGCAGCACGGCGAGGGCGAAACTCAGCGCGAAGGCGCGCCTCCGGCGGAGTTGGCCACGGCGCTCCTCGCGGCGCACCCGGCGGGCCTGGGAATCCAACGGGGGTCGTCTCCCGTAGGGGTCGCTCATCGAGCGCCAGCATAGTCCCGCATGCCCCGGGCCATCTGCCGCAAGATGAGATCGAGTCTCATTATTTGCTACGGTCGGCGCCGATGGGAGACACAAGCGAACCGCGCCGACTCAACTTTGGAATCCCGCGATTGGTGGCTCTCATGCTGGTCTCCCTCGCCGTCGCTGCGGTGGCTGCGGGGTGCGGGCGCTCAGGCCCCAGGGCGGTCGGCGCCTCGGGCGGGGGCACGCGCCGCTTCCTGGTGGTGGCGGCGGAGAACTTCTGGGGCAGCCTGGCAGCGCAGCTGGCCGGGAATCGGGCGCAGGTGCGGAGCATCATCACCAATCCCGCAACCGACCCCCACAGCTATCAGCCCTCCACGGGGGACGCCCGCCTGCTCGCCGCCTCCAACATGGCCATCGTCAACGGCCTCGGCTACGACGAATGGGCGGGTCAGCTGCTGCGGGCGAGCCCGGCCTCGAGTCGTGTCGTGCTGAACGTCGGCAGCCGGCTCGGTCTGGCTGGAGGATCCAACCCGCACCGCTGGTACTACCCGGGCGATGTCCGGCGCGTGCTGGCGGCGATCCTCGCCGGCTATGACCGCCTGGACCCGGGCGATGCGGCTTACTTCGCCGCCCGCAGCCGGTGGCTGCTGATGCGTGGTTTCGCGCGCTATGACCAGTTGTTGGGCGAGATACGCGCCCGCTTCGCGGGAGACCCCGTCGGCTACAGCGAGAGCATCTTCCAAGGTCTGGGCGAATACACCGAACTGCGCCTGCTGAGCCCTGCGAGCTTTGCCAAGGCGGTGGCAGAGGGGACTGACGTGACCGCCCAGGACAAGCAGACGGTCGACAGGCAGGCATCAGCCCGCGAAATAGATGTCTGGGTGTTCAACGCCCAAAACGTCACCCCGGACGTCCAGCGGGTCAACCAGATCGTTCGGCGTGAGGGGATCCCCGTCGTTGAAGTGACCGAGACGCTGGCTCCTGCCAATGTGAGCTTCGAGGCATGGCAGACGAGGGAGCTCGAATCGCTCCTGCGAGCGCTCGCCCGTTCCACGCACAGCTAGCCTCGGGCCGGGCTCAGTCGCCGCTCAAATTGGGCGGCAGCGGTTGTCCGGCCACGGGTGGATCGTCGAGCAGCAGCCGCGGGATCGTCACCAGGTGATAGCCCTGGGCGCGTAGCTTGGTGATGATCAGCGGCAGCGCTTCGATCGTCTGCGTGCGGGTCCCGCCGCCGTCGTGCATGAGGATGATGGCGCCGGGGTGCGCCCCCTGCAGAGCACGTTCGACGATCACCGAGACCCCCGGCTGCAGGTAGTCGTCGGTGTCGGCCGACCACAGGACCATCAGCAGGTGAAGCTTGGCCAGCTCGTGCATCGTGGTGGCGTTGAACGAGCCGTAGGGCGGGCGGAAGAGCGTCGGGCGCCTGCCGCCGGCGAGTTCGATGCGAGCCATCTGTTCGAAGAGCTCTTCGTATTGGTCATGGGCGGAGAGGGTCGCCATGAAGGGGTGGGTCTCGGTGTGGTCGCCGATGACATCGCCGTCTTCGACCTCGCGCACCGTGGCGGCCCCGAAGTATTGGAGCATCTTGCCGATCGCGAAGAAGGTGGCTTTGACGCGATAGCGCTCTAGCACTTCGAGCAGCTTTATCGTGTAGGGCCCGGGGCCATCGTCGAAGGTCAGGGCGACATCCTTTGCATGCGTCGAGCCCTGTTTGACGAACGGCGTGTAGGCGAGCACCGAGCCGACCGCAGCGAGGCTTCTCTTTTCCAAATCGGCCTCGGTAGCACTCGGCCTCGTGCTCCGACTCCCTTTGGCGGCCGCCGGCGGGCGGTGCCCGGTGGAGGAACCCGAGGTCGCGGCCACGACGACGGCGATCAGGACGATCACGAGCAGCGCGGCGCCGGCCCCCAGGCGACGTCGACGGATCTGTAGCGCGCGGGTGTCCCTGCGCGGCCCGGGCGGCGGCGAACCAGGGCCTGCCGGCGGCGATGGCGGCGAGGCCGGGGGTGAGCCGGAGCGCTTCTCCTCCTCGAAGTCCCAGCTCCAGCGGGGGGGCATGAGCGAGATCCTAAACGGCGGGCTCGCGAGTCCTGTACGGCGGGCGCCCGCCGCGTCAATCGAGCGGTGTGACCGGGCCGTGAGCCCGGACAAGCACCGCGCTACCCACGGGCAACGCCTGCTCGCCGTGCACTCTGGCCAGCAGCGCCCGCGCCATGGCAGGAGCGTCGGCGCGTATCTCCAGCAGCGCGTCGTGCCCGTAGTAGCGGCACTGCTCGACACGTCCGCGCAGGGCGCCGGGCGTCACCGGACCGGCGTTCGAAAGGCTCACCTCGAGCTGCTCGGGGCGCACCATTACGACGCCGTGCGGGCTCGCCTCGGCGGGGGCGCCGCGCAGGGAGAGGATGCCGAGGGAGGTGGTGGCGATCCCCTCGCCGAACTCGGCGTCGATCAGGTTCACCTCGCCCAGGAAGCCGGCCAGTCCGGCGTCGGCGGGACGCTCGTAGAGTTCGGCCGGCGTGCCCTGTTGGACGATCCGTCCGTCGCGCAGGACGGCCACGTGGTCGGCCATCGACAGCGCCTCCTCCTGGTCGTGCGTGACGAGGACCGTCGTCACGCCATGCTGGCGCAGCAGGCCATGGACCTCCTCCCGCACGCGCGTGCGCAGCGAAGCGTCCAGCGAGGAGAAGGGCTCGTCGAGCAACAGCGCCTGGGGACGGCGCGCGAGGGCCCGGGCGAGGGCGACGCGCTGCTGCTCGCCGCCGGAGAGCTCGTTCGGCATGCGGGCGCCGAGTGAGCCGATGCCGACCATCTCCAACAGCTCGCCCACGGTGCTTCCGCGCCGCTCGGCCCGAGACAGTCCGAACCCGACGTTGCCGGCGACGTCCAGGTGGGGGAACAGGGCACCCTCCTGGGGCACGTAGCCGATGCTGCGGCGCTCGGGGGGCACGTAGGTGCCGCCCCCCTCGAGGGTCACCTTTGCCAGCGACACCTCACCGCGCTCTGCCCGCTCGAAGCCCGCGATGACGCGCAACAGGGTCGTCTTGCCGCAGCCCGAGAGGCCGAGGACGGCTGACAGCGAACCGGCGGGCACCTCAAGGTCCACGCCGCGCAGGACGGGCTGCTCGCCATAGCCCTTCCAGAGCCCTCTGACAGACAGCGCGCTCACGCCGGCGGCCGAATCTGGGAGATGGTCCGCATGCGGCGGCTCAGAAGGTAGGCGGGGACCGCCGAGATCACAACCATCAGAGCAGCGTAGGGGGCGGCCGCGCCGTAGGAGAAGTTGGTCGTGTACGTCCAGAACTGAGTCGCCAGGGTGTTGACGCCGGTCGGGCGCAGCAGCAGCGTCGCGGTCAGCTCGGTGGAGCTCGAGATGAAGACAAGCGCGAAGGCGGCGCCCAGTCCGGGAGCGATCAGCGGCAGGGTGATTCGGCCGAAGACGCTGCTGCGGCTCGCGCCGAGCGAGCGGCCGACCTCCTCCAGAAGCGGCGAGGCCAGGCCCATCGCGGAGCGCACCCCAACGACCGCCAGCGGCAAAAACAGGATCGCATAGGCGATGATCAGCTCGATCGAGCTCTGATACAGCGAGAAGGCATAACGCACCGAGAACGCCACGAGCCCGAGCGCGATGACGAGTCCCGGGAGGGCCATCGGCAGGTAGGAGAGGCGCTCGAGGAGGATTGTCAGGCGGTTGCGGTGGCGGATCGCAAGGGTGCTCACGGGGACCGCCAGGACGGTGGCCAGCCCCGCGGCGGCGGCGCTGTAGAGCGCCGTGTGACCGGCGGCCGCCAGTATCGAGGTCGCGGGCAACGTGCTTGAGCTGCCGTGGATCAGCCAGTAGCAGAGCGCTCCCATGGGCACGCCGAGGGCGAGGCCCGCCACGGCCCCGAGAGCCGCCAGGGCTGCTGGGAGCCGGCGCCCGAGAGCCACCCGGGGGGCGCTCCGGCGCACACCGGGCCCCGGCCGGAAGGCACGGCCGCGGGCGGTCAGGGCAAGCTCGCCCGCGAGCACGGCCACGCTGAGGAGCACCAGGACCAGCGCCAGCGTGCAGGCGCCGACGGCGTCGAAGCCGAGCTTGAACTCGGTGAATATCTCGACCGTGAACGTCTGGTATTGGAGGATCTCGAAGGCGCCGTACTCGGCCAGCAGGCCGAGGGTCACAAGCAGGCAGCCGCCCAGGACGGCCGGCCAGATCTGGCGCATGGTCAGCATCGCAAAGGCCCGCCAGGGCCCCATACCAAGGCTCCGCGCTGCCTCCTCGAGGCTCCCGTCGAGGTTTGCCAGGGCAGAGGCGACCGGCAGGTAGACCAGCGGGTAGAGCGACAGCGTCATGACCATGACCGCGGGCAGGTAGCCGTGGAGAGAGGGATCGATCGAGACCCATCCGAAGCTGACGACGAAGTCGGGGATGCCGAGGGGGAGCACCAGCAGCACCGACCACAGCCGACGCAGTGGAACGTCGGTTCGCTCCACCAGCCAGGCGGCGCCGATGCCCAGCACGGCGCACAGCACCGTGCAGGCGAGCGCCAGCCTCAGGCTGTTCCACAGCAGCACCGCCACGGTGTGGCGCAGCAGCAGATGTTCGACTTCCCCCCAACCGGAGTTCTGGGCCTGGACGACGAGGAAGGCCAGGGGCAAGAGAACGCCGGCGGTGGCCAGCAGGCCGCCGGCGATGCTGACCAGAGGCCAGCGCCGCCAGTTCGATCGGGTGTGTGTAAGCCGCCTGGCGAGCTGGTCGGTGGGTACGAAGGCGCTCATCCGGGGGCCCTACAGCAGTCCCAGCCGTTGCTCCATGCTGAACGCCTCGCCGCCGTCGCCGAGCTCGGCCGGCTGCAGCGAGTTCGCCTTCAGCCCTGCCAGCGGTGGCAGCTGCGAGTTGGCGGCGACGCCGGGCCTGACCGGGTACTCATAGCTGTCGCTGTGGGCGAGCACTTCTTGCCCTTCCCTGCTGACGAGGAAGGCCAGGAACTGCTGGGCCTCGGCCTGATGACCGCTGGACCTGAGGATCGCGGCACCGGAGATGTCGATCAGGGCGCCCGGGTCACCCGCGGCGTAGTAATGCAGCGCCGAGTGTGTGGCACCCGAGCCTTCCTCCTGGCGCAGGCGATACCAGTAGTAGTGGTTGATCGGGCCGAGCTCGCTCTCGCCGTTATTGACCTGGGCGACCACCGTCTCGTTGTCGGGATAGAGCTTGCCGTTGGCCTGCAGCCCCTTCAGCCACCGTTCCGCGGCCGTCGGCCCGTCCAGCTTGATGACAGCGGTGATCAGCGGCTGGAAGTCCGTCTCGGAGGGAGCGAAGCCGAGCTTGCCTTTCCACTTCGCGGCGGCCAGTTCGAGGATCGAGCTGGGAAGTTCGGAGGCTTTGAGCTTCTCCGTGTTGTAGACCAGGGCAGAGACCCGGGCCGAGACCCCTACCCAGGAGCCCGAGCTCGAGTCGTCACTGTGTGGGACCGAGGCGAGCGTCGCAGGGTCGACCGGTGCCAGCAGTCCTTTGGCGGCCAGGGCTTCCAGGACGGGTGTGTTCTCCGTGTAAAAGAGATCGGCCGGCGAGTTGGAGCCCTCCTGCTCGATCTGGTTGCCGAGGGTCGACTCGTCATCTGAACGGATCTGGACTCTGATGGCGGTCTTGCGTTCGAAGGCCTCCACGAGCTTGGCGGTCGTCTGTTCGTGCTGGCCGCTGTAGAGCACCAGGCCTTTGGATGAGGAGCTGCCGCACGCGCTCAGCACCAGCGACAACGACACGACTGCCAGGGCGAAAGCTGCGGTTATGGGGCGCATTTCGGGCTAATTCCGATCAGGGCGGTCGGGATGGACTGCCAACCTACCACACCTATTAGGGTTGCCTAATTTTGCACTGGCTCGACCGATCGCCGCCGGATAGGCGAGAATTACCCCAATGCATGTGACTGCGAAGGCCGACTACGCCGTGCGAGCCGTCGTCGAGCTCGCCGACAGCTCCCAGGCGGCCCCGCGCAAGGTTGAAGACATCGCCACCTCACAGGCGATCCCGGTTTCGTTCCTGGAGAACATCCTGACCCAGCTGCGCTCCTCGGGCGTCGTGCGCAGCCAGCGCGGTCCCGAGGGCGGCTATTGGCTGGCCCATCCCCCCGAGGAGGTCAACCTGGCCCAGATCATCAGGGCCGTGGAGGGCCCGCTGGTCGGGATCCGCGGCCAACGCCCGGAGGAGATCGAGTATGCCGGTTCCTCTCAGGCGCTCCAGCAGGTCTGGATCGCGGTGCGGGCAAATCTGCGGGCGGTGCTCGAGGAGGTGACGGTCGCGGACGTGGCCGCCGGGAATCTGCCCAAGGGCATCATGGCGCTCACCCGTGCCGAGGAGGCCTGGCAGACTCGCTAGGCCGACCCTGCGTGATATTGGACACGCAGCAGGTGATTTGCGCGTAGCGTTGACATCCGAGGGGTATTTGTAAGGTACGCTTTCACGAGAGGGGAACGCCTCCGCGCGTTTCCTTCGCCACCATCGGCGCACAGCCAAAGGAGATCTCCAGATGTCAGCCCCCACGTCCACCGTTTCCCCCGAGGCGCTCGCCGAGGCCGGCGCGGAGCAGGAGGCGACCTTCTCGCTGAGCCTGACGCAGGACCAGAAGGACATCCGCGACTGGGTGCACGGTTTTGCGGCCGACGTGGTGCGCCCGGCGGCGCATGAGTGGGACGAGAAGGAGACGACGCCCTGGCCGATCATCCAGGAGGCCGCCAAGATCGGCCTGTACGGCTTCGAAGGCATGGCCCAGTTCTTCGGCGACCCGACCGGGCTCGGGCTGCCGATCGTAAACGAGGAGCTGTTCTGGGGCGATGCCGGGATCGGCATGTCGATCATGGGTACGAGCCTGGCGGTCGCCGCGATCTTCGGCCAGGGAACGGGCGAGCAGATCGGCGAATGGATCCCGCGTTGCTTCGGGACGGTCGATGACGTGAAGGTCGCAGCCTTCTGTGCCTCAGAGCCCAACGCGGGCTCGGATGTGTCGGGAGTTCGTACGACGGCCAAGTTCGATGAGGCGGCGGGGGAGTGGGTGTTGAACGGCCAGAAGGCCTGGGCGACCAACGGCGGCATATCCGACATCCACGTCGTCATCGCCTCGGTCGACCGCGAGCTGGGCTCCAAAGGCCACGCCGCCTTTGTGGTGCCGATGAGTGAAGCCTCGGGGATCTCGCAGGGCAGCAAGGTCTCCAAGCACGGCCTGCGCGCCTCCCACACCGCGGACGTCTTCCTCGATGACTGCCGCATCCCCGCCGGCCACGTGCTGGGGGGCAAGGAGAAGCTCGACGAGCGCCTCGCGCGGGTGCGTGAGGGCAAGAAATCGAATTCGCAGGCGGCGATGGCGACGTTCGAGTCCTCCCGTCCCACCGTCGGCTCGCAGGCGCTCGGCATCGCCCGGGCGGCCTACGAGTATGCGCTCGAGTACGCCAAGGAGCGCGAGCAGTTCGGCCGCAAGATCATCGAGAACCAGGCGATCGCATTCACGCTGGCGCGCATGAAGCTCGAGATCGACGCCGCCCGGCTGCTGGTCTGGCGCGCCTCATGGATGGGCCGCAACGGCGTCCCGTTCACTAACGCCGAGGGCTCGATGTCCAAGCTGAAGGCCGGCGAGGTCGCCGTCTGGGTCACCGAGCGTGCGATCCAGATCCTCGGCGGCAACGGCTACACGCGCGAGTTCCCCGTCGAGCGCTGGCACCGGGACGCCAAGATCTACGACATCTTCGAGGGCACCGCCGAGATCCAGCAGCTCGTGATCGCCAGGGCGATCTCGGGCATGCACATCAAGTAGGCGCCGCTACCAGGCCTGATCGGCCTGGCAGTGCGGGCAGCTGACCGTCGTGGAGACGGGGGCGCTGAACACGTAGCCGCAGCCGCAGACATACGAGGCGAGATCCAGTGGGCCACCGGCTCGGCGGACCCGCTCGACGGCGGCGTCGATCTGGAGCGCCTCGGGGGGCGCCTGGCGCGGCCTGCGCCCAGGGGAATGGTTGCCACCGCGGTCGCGGTAGCGCTCGCGCGCCGGTTTGATCAGTCTCTGCCGCATGGTTCTTCCAACCGTTAACACGTCATCCATGGCCAAAGGTTTCGCTGTGCAACCTTTGTTTCCTGTCCGCCGGATGACGTTCGCGGTCGGTCCGCACCCGATTGGGGGTATCACCGGCCCGGTTTGAGATACTGCCCTTGATGAATCCCTCGCGCAAGCGAACGGTGCGCCTGGTCGTGGCGCTGACCGCGGCTGTGGTTCTGGCGAGCGCCCTGATCTACACCAGCTTCAGCGCCGCAAGTCCCGCCCTGACGCCCTCCCAGCTCATGCAGAAAGCCCAGCCCGGGCGCAGCTACGTCCTGACCGGCACCGTGGAGAGCGGATCGGTCCACCGCTCGAACGGGACGCTCGACTTCGCCGTGCGTGACCGGGCCGGCACGGCGGCGATCCCCATCTCCTACACGGGCACGATCCCCGACCCTTTCCGAGAAGGACGAGAGGTGGTCGTGACGGTCGAGAAGCGCGGCGACAGCTACGTCGGCGAACGCAATTCGCTGATCACCAAGTGCCCCTCGAAGTACAAAGAAGCACCTCCCGGCGAGAAGCAAAACCAGTGATCGCCAGTGCTCGCCGGGCATTCGCGGGGCGTTAGCCGCTGATGGCCGGTCTCGGTTACGCCTGTCTGCTGCTCGCCCTGGCGGTGTGCCTCTACGGCATCGGCGCATCGGTCTACGGGGTCCGGCGCGCCCGTCCCGAGTACACCGAGTCGGGGCGACGCTGCGTCTATGCGCTGGCGCTGATTCTCACGGTGGCCATGGGGGTTCTCGAGATCGCGTTCCTGCGAAACGATTTCGTCTTCAACACGGTCGCCGACACATCCAGCCGCACGACGCCCACCTTCTACCGGGCGGCCGCCGTGTGGTCCTCCCAGGAAGGTTCGCTGCTGCTGTGGGCCTGGCTGCTCTCGCTGTGGTCGAGCCTGGCGCTGTTCCTGACCCGCAAGCGGATGCGCGATGTGGCGGGCTACGCGACCGCGATCCTGCTCGGCTTCGGCGGCTTCTTCATCTCGCTGATGATCTTCTACGCCAACCCGTTCCAGACCACCAGCCCGGCGCCCGCGGAAGGGGTCGGCCTGGACCCGCTGCTGCGCTTCCCGACGATGATGATCCACCCGCCCATGCTCTACAGCGGCTACACGCTTTGCACGATCCCGCTGGCGTTCGGGATGGGCGCGCTGATCGCCCGGCGCGTCGATGCCGACTGGATCAAAGTGATCCGGCGCTTTGCCTTCGCGGCCTGGCTGTTCTTGGGCATGGGCATCCTGCTGGGAGCCCGCTGGTCCTACGCCGAGCTCGGGTGGGGCGGCTACTGGGGCTGGGACGCGGTCGAGAACGCCTCGCTGATGCCGTGGCTGACCGGCACCGCCTTCCTGCACTCCCTGATGATCCAGGAGAAACGGGGGATGCTGAAGGTCTGGAACGTCTCCCTCGTGCTCGCCACGGGCACCCTGGCCATCATGGGCACCTTCCTCGTCCGCAGCGGGGTGCTCAACTCGATCCACGCGTTCGGCGGGGCCACGCTGGGGGTGCCCTTCGTCTGCCTGATCGGGCTGTTGATCGCAGCCTCCATCTATCTGGTCGTCTCGCGGCGGGAGATGCTCCGTTCGGAGAACCGGATCGACTCGCTGCTCTCTCGTGAGTCGATCTTCCTGGCCAACAACCTGGTGCTCGTGGGACTGTGCTTCGTGATCTTCTGGGGCACCTACTTCCCGCTGATCTCAGAGGCGCTGACCGGCCAGGAAGCCTCCGTGGGGCCACCCTGGTTTGACCGCTACACGGTTCCGCTCGCCCTGATCCTGGTGCTTCTCAGCGGCATCGGGCCGGTCATATCCTGGAGGCGGGCGAGCCTCGCAAACGCGCGGCGAAACTTCCTGATCCCGCTCGCCTGTGCTGCGGCGACGCTGATCGGCCTGCTTGCCGCCGGGGTGGCTCACAAGACCTTTGCGCTGGCCATGTTCAGCTGCGCCGCCTTCGTCTTCGGCAGCGTCGGTCAGGAGTTCGTGCGCGGCACGCAGGCGCGGCGGGCGATGGCCGGCGAGCGGGCGCCGCGGGCCCTGCTGGCGCTGGTGCAGAGAAACCGGCGTCGCTACGGCGGCTACGTCGTGCACCTGGGTATCGCCGTGCTGTTCGTGGGAGTGGCGGCCTCCTCGTCCTTCCAGCACGCAACCGAAACGACGCTCTCGCCGGGCAAGTCCGTCACGGTGGGCGCCTACAGGATCCGCTACGTCGCACCGACCGCGACGATCACTCCCAAAAACGACCGCGCTCATACGGGGTCGACGATCAGCCTGGGCGCCGTCCTGGATGTCACCAAGAAAGGCCGCCACGTCGCCACGCTTCGTCCCAGTGAGGGTTTCTACGCCTCGGACAACCCCGCCGAAGGCTCCGTCTCTAGCCTGATCGGCGGCCAGGCCGTCAGCCACATAAGCATGGATGGTGGCATCACCCGCGACGTCTGGACGGCGATTGCGCCGAACATCGAAACGCCGGCCCTGAAGCGCATCGTCGCCGCCGGCAATGCCAAGCTGCCGCCCGAAGATGCCGCCATCGCACTGATCTATCTGGCGCGCTCCTACCTGCACGAACCTCCTCCGGCGCAATTCCACTTCCTGGTCTCGCCGCTCGTCCTGTGGATCTGGCTGGGCGGGCTGATCGTCTTCGGCGGCGGGCTGATCGCGGCCTGGCCCGCACCCAGCACGGTGCGCCGGCGGGTGGCGGCTCGTTCGCGCGCCCGCGCGCTGCGTGGCCTGGCACGCGCCTGAGGCGCGTGGACGGCGCCGGAGCAAGATGGGCGTGCTGGTGGTCATCTTCGCGCTGGGCCTCGCGACTGCCGTCGTGCTGTTGATCAGCGGGCCGGTGCGCAGCGCGCAGCACCGGGAGTCGGCGCTGGCCGCGAGCGACCGGCCCCCGCCGGAGCGGCCAAAGCTGGGCGCGGTGGAGCGCCGGGCCGAGCTCGAGGCTGCCCGCGAGGCAAAGTACAAAGAGATCCGCGATGCCGAGCTGGACTACCGCACCGGGAAGCTCTCGCCCACGGACTATCAGGCGATCGACTCTCAGCTGCGCGCCGAGGCGCTGACGATTCTGGACGAGCTCGAAGGGCTCACAGAGCCCGAGAGCGGCGCTGAGGGTGGCTCGGTTGGCTCCTAGCGGAGCCGCAGCTGCTCAGGACCAGGGGTGCTTGAGCAGCAAAACGGCGTTCAGGAAGAACAGGACCGAGAAGAAGACCGTCCAGCGGTTAAGGTTGCGCTCGACCAGCGAGCCGCCGCCCAGAGGGCCGGTCCCGCTGCCCACGCCAAACGCCCCTGAGAGGCCAGAATCCTTGCCCGAGTGCATCAGAATCAGCGCCACCACGACGACGGCAAGCATCACCTGGATGATCGAATCGATCGTTTCCACGCCCGACAGATTAGCGAAAGGCGCGGTTTTCGAGCTCCGCAGAGCGCGCAGGAGAGCGCCGGTGGGCCGCGAACTGCCCCTCGATGGCCGCTTTTGGCAGATACTCCCGGGCGATGAGCGAACCAAAATTTGGCAGATCGATTACGAATCCTTTACGGATTCCTGGTTGGCTGCCGATATGACTCCCGGCAGGCGCATCCGGGCAATCACGGATTATCTGCGCTGGCCGAACCCATGGGACGACCCACAGATGACCAACAGCCCCGCATGATGCCCCCTACCGGTGCGCGTAGACGCGCGTTCATCACCGTGCTCTCGGCCCTCGCCGGCGGAGGTCTGACCGCCGTCGCGCTGGGCGGCCCGCTGGCCGCCGGGGCAGACGCTGCCTCTGTGGGCTCGGTCCCCGTGGTGCCGGAAGGCACGACCGCGGGCGGGGCCGCGGAAACAGGCGCTGAAACCACACCGACGACGCCGGCGGCGACAACAACCACGCCGGCGCCCTCGACGACGGTGCCGGCGAGCACCACCACGGCGCCCACGACCACTCCGGCGGTGACGCCGCCTGCGGCCAAGGAAGCTCCGGCCGTGGTGTTGCAACGCCGCCAGAAAACGACGCGCGGGAAGCAGAGCCAGAGTGCCAACTCGACCGGCGCCAAGGCCAAGAAGAACAAGGCCAACAACAACGTCACCGGCTCACCCCAGTCGGTCCAGGCCGGCGCCCTCTCGGCCCTGCTCGCCAACTCGCAGGCGAGCGCCCAGGCGTTGGCGTTCTACAGGGTGCCGTTGTTCCTGTTGCCGATCTACAAGGCGGCCGCCGTGCAGTACGGCGTGCCGTGGCAGATCCTCGCCGCGATCAACGAAATCGAGACCGACTACGGAACCGACCAGTCGGTCTCGAGTGCCGGCGCCCTGGGCTGGATGCAGTTCATGCCCTCCACCTGGCTGCAGTACGGCGTGGACGCCCTCAACGCCGGCTACGCAGACCCCTACAACCCGGTCGACTCGATCTTCGCCGCAGCCCGCTACCTCCGCGCCGCGGGCGCCGGGAAGGACATCCGCACGGCGATCTTCTCCTACAACCACTCCGAAGAATATGTGAACTCGGTGATGCTCCGGGCAAAGCTGATCTCGACCTATCCCTCGCCCGTGATCGCGACTCTGACCGGCCTCGTGGACGGCAAGCTGCCGGTCACCGGCAAGCAGCTCACCTGGGGCACGCTGACACCCGAACCGCCGGGCACCGCCACGGCGACCGCCGGAGCGAGCGCTTCATCGACCGCCAAAACCAGCTCCGTACAGACGACGCCAGGATCCTCGGCGGCGCCTTCGCCGGCGGCCGCCGGCGCCCACGCGCCCAAGACGCCACCGCTGCGGACGATCGAACTGACGACCTCGCCGCATGCCAACGTGGTGGCCGTACAGGATGGGCGCATCATCCAGATCGGCGAGTCGAGCAAGCTCGGCAGGTACATCGTCCTGCGAGACGTCTACGGCGATCTGTTCACCTACGCCGGATTGGGCTCGATCGCGCCGACCTACAAGGTCGCCCAGCCCACCAAGACCAAGGCGCTGGCGCCAGGCGTGGAAGCGGCCGGGAAACATGATCCGGCTCCCTCGGCACCGGCGAGCGCCGGCACGCAGGCTCCGCTCACCCTCCAGGTCAAGGCGCCCACCCCCAAGCAGCCCGGCTCACTGGGCGGCTCGACGGCGATCGTCTCAAGCGCCGACGAAAACGTTCCCGCGGGGATGGGGCGGACCCGTCTGTTCGCCCACCCCGGCAACCCCGACGCCCGCGCGGCCGTCGCCCAGCAGAGCGCGCGGCGCGCCAGGCGCAACCGGGCCGGGCAGAAGCTGCCGTTGCGAAAGGGCGCAGTCGTCTCCAGCGGCACGATCCTGGGGACCGTCGCGGTGCCTTCCGGAGCCAAGGCGGGGCACCTGCGCTTTGCACTGCGACCCGCCGGTGACACCAGCTACGTCGACCCGGGGCCGATCCTGGCCAACTGGGGCGAGCTGCAGAAGGCGCTTCACCCCGAGGGCGCCAAGGCAACCAACGCGCTGCTCGGCGCGACCGCAAGCGATGTCTTCCTGCTCTCTGAGGCCCAACTCGAGCGGGCCGTCCTCTCCGACCCCGGGATCACGATCTACAGCTGCGGGCGCCAGGACATCGCCAACGGCCTGATCGATCACCGGGTGCTGGCGCTGCTCGCGTTCCTCTCGCGCAGCGGCCTGTCGCCGACGATCAGCGCTCTGCGCTGCGGCCAGAGCCAGTACTCCGCGACCGGCGCACCCTCGGCCGCCTACCGCGGCGACAGCGTCGAGATCACGGCCATCAACGGCGTGGAGCTGGCTCGCCACCAGGGCACGGGTACGATCACCGACCTGACCATCCGGGCGCTGCTGACGTTGCCCAGCGAATTCGTGCCCGAGAAGATCATCAGCCTGATGCGCTACCCGGGGCAGTCGCGTACCCAGTCCGACGCCGCCTACTGGAACCGCATCGAGGTCGAATTCGCGCCGGCCGAGAAAAAAACCACCTTGCAGGACGCCGCTGCAGCCGCCCACTCGGCCGCCAAGGGCTCCGCAGCCCCCGCCCCGATCGTCACCACGAGCACCCTGACAGCCGACCAGTGGTCGCAGTTGATCACCCGGGTGGGCGCCATCGCCACCCCGAAGGTCGCTGCGAAGCCGACCTCCGCGGCGGTCCCCGACCGCCAGCAGAAATAGCTGTCCGAGCCGGGCAGTCGTCTGCCATGATGGCGCGATGGCCAGCTTCGGCGGCATCGACCTAGGCGGCACCAAGATCCAGGCGGCGATCGTCGACGCAAAGCACGAGGTGATCGGCTCTGCCAGGCGTCCCACGCCGACGAGCGGCGGCCCCGCGGATGTGGCGAGCGAGATGTCGACGGCGCTGCGCGAAGCGGCTGCCGACGCCAAGGTCGAGCTGGCAGAGCTCGGCGGGATCGGTGTTGGCTCGCCCGGCACGGTCGAGGCCGGCACCGTGACCAGCGCCAGGAACCTGCCCGGCTGGGAAGGCTCCTTTCCGCTGGCCGAGACGCTCAAGAAGGAACTCGGCCCGGAGGTCAAGATCGGCAACGACGTGCAGGTCGCGACGGCGGCCGAGTTTCACCTCGGGGCCGGCCGCCCGTTCGGGTCGCTGCTCGGCGTCTTCTGGGGCACCGGCGTTGGCGGCGGTCTGATCTTTGACGGCGATCCCTGGCGAGGCAGGGGCGGTGCGGGGGAGATCGGTCACATGGTCGTCGAGATCGATGGCGCCCGCTGCACCTGCGGCAGGCGCGGCTGCATGGAGGCCTATGCGGGGCGCTCGGCGATGGAAGGACACGTTCGCAAGCTCGTCGAGAAGGGCGAGAAGACCGATCTCTTCAAGCTGGCCAAGCGCCATGAGCGGCCCCGGCTGACCAGCGGCATCTGGTCGCGCGCCCTGGAGCGTGGCGATGAGCTGGCCGAAATGATGGTCGACCGGGCCATCAAGGCGCTCGGCGCAGGGGTCGCCTCGGCCGTCAACCTGCTCGACGTCGAGGCGGTCATCATCGGCGGCGGCCTCGGCGTCAGACTGGGGACGCCCGCGGCCGAACGCATCGCCGAGGCGATGCAGCCCCATCTCTTTGCCAACTCCCGGCCGCCGCATGTCGAGGTGGCCGCCCTGGGCGACTTCGGTGGAGCGATCGGCGCCTCGCTGCTGGTTGACCCGGCCGCCTAGATTTCGCCGAGCGTCACGAGCACGAGGATCACCGACAGCGACGAGAGCAGCACAACCGTCAGGCCGGTGGCCGCGTCAAGGGCTCCCCGTGTGCGACGCTCGCCCATCACCCGATGTGAGCGGGAGAGACGCCAGATGAAGAATAGGTTGATCGGCAGCAGGATGCCGTTGACGACCTGCACGCCCAGCAACAGAGAGATCACGGGAACGCCGGGCACGACGGCGACGAGCGCGCTGACCGCGATCATCGCCGTGATGATCCCCACGAACACGGGCGCCTCGTGGGCGCGGCGGCCGAGCCCCTTCTCGTAGCCGAGGGACTCCGAGACGACATAGGACGTGGCAATCGGGAGAATCGCCGCCGCCAGCAGGCTGGCGCCGAGCAGCCCGATCCCGAACAGCGTCTCGGCGAACTGCCCAGCAAACGGCGTCAGCGCACGCGCGGCGTCCGCGGCGGTGCCGATTTCGTGGATCCCGTGGGTGTAGAGCGTGGCGCCGGTGGCGATCACGATGAAGGCCGAGATGATGCAGGCGAAGACCGCCCCGGAGACAGCCTCGCCTTCCTCGCGTCGCAGGTCCTCGACGCGGACGCCGCGCTCGACCGTTGCCGACTGGAGGTAGAGCTGCATGTAGGGGGTGATGGTCGTGCCCACCGTCGCAATCAACAGCAACAGATAGGCCGATGAGGTGTGCAGTTGGGGCGTGACGATCGCCTTGCCGACCTTGCCCCAGTCGGGGTGGGCCAGGATGGCCGCAATCGGGTAGGCGAAGAAGGGGATCGTGAACCAGATGAAGATCTTCTCGGCCGAGCGGTATGAGCCGCGGACGATGATCAGCCAGATGCCGATGGCCGCAATCGGGACCGTCACCTGCGCGGGCACTCCGGCCAGGGCGACGGCTGCGCCCGTCCCCACGAAGTCCGAGATGCAGATTCCGAGGTTGGCGATCAGGACGGCGCTCGTGGCGAAGACCGACCAGCGGATGCCGTACTCCTCGCGCACCAGCTCGGCCAGGCCCTTGCCCGTGACGACGCCCATCCGGGCGGCCAGCATCTGCACGATGGCCAGCGAGACCGTGATCAGGACGATCGACCACAGCAGCCCATAGCCGTACTTGGCGCCGATCGAGGAGTAGGTGGCCACCCCGCCGGCGTCGTTGCCGGCGTTGGCGGCGATCAGGCCCGGGCCGAGCAGGCCCAGGAGGGCGAAGATCCGGGCGCGTCTAGGGTTGAGGCGGGCAGGCAGACGCGGTCGGCCGCGTGCGGCCGACCGGATACGGCGCATGACGGGCGGTACTCGGACCGCCATCGAACTGTCCGCAGGGCGAAGGCATTTCGCAGGCCAGTCTATTCAGTCCTCGCCGAGCAGTCCGAAACGCCTGCGCCAGCCACGCGGCAGCATCGCCTCGAGGACGTCATCGACTGTCACGACCCCCAGCATCCGCTTGTTCTCGTCGACCACGGGGATGGCCGTGAGGTTGTAATCGGCCATCAGCCGGGCGACCTCCTCAAAGGGCGCGTCGGGGGCCAGGCAGGGCACCTCGTGGCGAACCTCGTCCTTCAGCGGGCGCTCCGGCGCGGCACGCAGCAGCGCCGTGATGGGCACGCTGCCCTCGAGCCCATGTGCCGACCCCACGAAGACAGCCGTCAGCAGCTCAGGCGCGATCGCGCTCGCGCGCACCGCTGCCAGCGCATCGGCGGTGCTGGCCGACTCCCGCAGAAGCACGAAGTCGGGGCTCATCAGACCCCCCGCCTCTGCGGGGTCATAGCCGAGCAGCGCCCTGACCTTGATCCGGTGGCTGACGGGCAAAAGGCCCAGCACCTGCTCGCGCCGATCCTCCTCGAGCTCGCCGACGACATCCGCAGCGTCGTCGGGGGCCATCCGCGAGAGGATCTCGGCCACCTGGGCGTCGGGGCGATCCTCGAGGAACTCGCGCTGGTGCTGGTCGTCGAGCTCCTCGAAGACGTCGGCCTCGAGCTCACGGTCGCCCTCGCCGACGGCCTTGATGATCTCCTCGCCCTCGCGACGCGAGGCCGCCTCGACAAGGTCGGCGATCTGCGCGGGATGGAGCTTCGCGAGCTTGGGGTGGGGGACACGTAGCCGGACCGTGGGCACATGCCCCACGAACGGCTCGACCTCGGCCCAGTCCAGGAACTGCCCGGGGGCGATGTGGGCGCCGAGCGGCTTGGGCAACAGCCGGCGAAGCCCCCCGCGCGGCCCCGTGTCCACGCCGACGACCCGCCAGGAGCCCGCCACGAGCGCCAGCTCGATCTCGTTGGCGCGCACGAGGCGCGCACCCTCGACGTTGATCAGCTGGCGATCGAGCAGGTCGCGGCCGAGCAGCACCTCCTCAGGCCGGCGCTCGAAGTGGCGCAGGTCGAGCTTGGCCTTGCGTAGCACGATGCCGTCGGCCCCGAGCCCCGAGATCCGCTCGGCCCCGACGAAGGACTGGCGCCCGGCGACCGTCACCAGCGCGCCCGTGATCGGGGGGTAGCCGACGCCTCCGAGTCGCACGATCAGGTCGTTGACCTTGCCGAGACGCTCGCCGTCGGAATCGAGCAGCGGGCTGCCGATCACCGAGGAGAGATGAAGGATCGGCGGCGCCTCTGTGGCTGGCGCATTCACGCTGTGCATCCTACGCGCAGGCGCCGCCGGCCCCCGGAGCCGGGCAACGCCCGGCAGGGTCGGCGGGTGCGCTCTATGGTCGTGCGGATGCTGCCCTTCTGGCTCTCGATTGGTCTGCTGTCCCTCCTGCAGGGGATCCTCGTGGCGTTGCCGAGACCGCCGCGCATTCCGGCCCTCGAGCGGCTGCGCGCCGGCGGCTGGGCGGCCGTCCTGCCGCTCTCGGTGATCGTCTTCGTGCTGATCGCCCGCAAGGCAGAAGAAGCGAGCGCGCAGGGGCTCACCTACCTCGCGCTCGTGGCCGTGCCCCCTCTGGCGGCTGTGGCGCTGGGCTTGCTCTCACGGCCCGCTCGCCGGCCAGCCATGCTGGCGGTGCCCGCGCTGTTCGCCCTCGCATGGGCTGACCACGGCGGGCTTGCCGGCAACATCGCCGCGACGCTGCTGACGGCGCTCAGCTGCGTGGCCCTCGGTTCGCTGCTGGGCACTGTCACGCCCGCCCGCTGGCTGGCAGCGGGAATCATCGCGATGGCGCTTGCCGACAGCGCCCTGGTCATCTCAGATCTGCTGCAGCGCCCCAACAACGCGCTCAACGCGGCCCATCCCGCCGCCGGCCTGCCGCGGCTGCAGAGCGCCGTCGTGGGCTCGGCGGTGATGGGCTACGGCGATCTGTTCATCGCCGGCGTCCTCGGCGGGCTGCTGGCTGCTCAGCACCGGCGCCAGGGTCCTGCCGCGGCTCTCGCGGTGACGCTCGCAATCGCCTTCGACCTGTTGTTCCTTCTCGTCAACGAGCTGCCGGCGACTGTGCCTGTGGCCCTGACGCTGATCGTCCTCGAGTTCAGGCGCCGGAGGCGAGACGCTCGTCCCCCGTTGCCCGTGGGATCCGGGCGAACGGCGCCGGCGGCGCGGCCTCCTCGAGGTCCGGCTCGGGCCGGGCGGCGATCGCCCGCGCCGTGATCTCCAGCGCGGCGGGCGCCTGCACCTCGCGCTCGGATGCCGCACCGGCCTGCTCGATGCGGCGGACCTGGGGGATCACGCGGGTATCGAACGAGCCGACAGCTTCGTTGTAGGCGGAGACCGCCGAGTCGAGCTGGCGCCCGGCCTTGGCCAGTGGAGTTACAAAGCGTCCGAGCCGCTGATGCAGCTCGCGCGCCGCCTCGGCGATGTCGCGGGCCGATTCGGCGATCAGCTCCTGGCGCCAGCCGTAGTGGACGGCCCACAGCAACCCGATCAGGGTCGTCGGCGTCGCCATCAGCACCTGCTGGGAGACGCCGTACTCGATCAGCGACGGGTCCTGGGCCAGCGCCGCCTGGTAGATCCCGTCGGAGGGCACGAACATGACGACGAACTCGGGTGTCGAGTCGAACTGGCGCTGGTAGCCCTTGGAGGCCAGTTTGAGTATGTGCTCGCGCGTCTGGCGCGCGTGGCGCCCGGCGTGGGTCTCACGCTCGCCGTCATCCTCGGACTCGAGCAGCGACAGGTAAGCATCGAGCGGGACCTTCGAGTCGACCACGACGAGCTTGCCGCCGGGGAGCTTGACCAGCATGTCCGGCCGCAGCATCCCGTCTCCCGTTTGGATCGTCGACTGCTCGAGGAAGTCGCAGTGGGAAACCATGCCGGCCATCTCGACGACGTTGCGCAGCTGGATCTCGCCCCAGGAGCCACGCGTCGAAGGGCGCTTGAGCGCCGAGACGAGGTTGCCCGTCTCCTTGCGCAGGGTGCCGACGCCCTCGCCGAGCTGGCGGACCATCGCATGCAGGTCACCCTGTGCTTCGCGGCGCTCGCGCTCCAGGCGCCCGATCTCGCTCTCCATCCGCCCGAGTTTCTCCTGCACGGGCGCCACGAGCCCCTTGATCTCCTGGGTACGCAGCGCCATCTCTCCGGCCGCCCGCTCCTGCTCGGCGGCGCGCGCCTCAGCGACGCTCTGGGCCAGCGAGGCGCCCGTCCGGGCCATCACGTCGACCGTCATCGACTGCAGTTCTTCCCGCATCCGCTCGCGATTTGGACGCAGCACAAGCGCCGCCGCGATGGCGCCGAGTAGGACTCCGAGGATCAACAGAACAACGGTCATAACGTGGTCTCCTGTGAGGCTTGGCGGCCGTCAAACATCCCACCGCGGTCGGACAGGATCGCCTCCCCGGACCGGGGGTCCCGCTTGACAGGGGGTCAGGCGCGGTTTATGTTCCCCGGTGCCGTCCGGAGGAGATACGGAGGGCGCTGCATCCCAAAGAGGGAATCCAACGAGGGGCTCGTGCCGGGCGGATTGGTTTGCGAGGCATGTCCCGCAGAAATGAGGAGGGTGAGACATGTCAGCCAAGAAAGGCTTGACGCGGTCTTTTAGACTGATCGGCTGCCTGGTGGCAGTCGCTCTGGTGGGCTCGGCGCTGTTTTCGGCCGTCGCCTCGGCGGCCAAAGCGCCGTTGAAAGCAACAAACTACATCGCCATGGGTGACTCGGTTTCCTACGGCTACTCGGAGCAGAAATTCGACGAAAACTACCCCGCTGAGCCGCCGTCGGCGTTCGAAGGCGGATTTGTGAACCTGCTGGGCGAAAAGCTCGCAAGCCTGGAAAAGAAAAGCGGAAACGCGCTGACGACCGCCAACCTGTCATGTCCCGGTGAGGTCAGCGACGGATTGATCGGTGAAAACCCCGCACTTGGTGGCGGCCAGCTGGCCAACGGCGCCAGCGACTCCGCGCCCTGTGCCTGGCACAACGTGGACGGCTTCAGGCGTCATTTCTCATACGGCACCGTTTCGCAGCTTGAAGCGGCGATCGGGATCGCAACCGAAACGGCCGACGAAGGCCTCCTCGGCCCGACGAAGTACGTCACGCTGCAGATCGGCTCCAACGACGAGCTCGCAGTCGTGCACGCGTGCTCGACAAAATCGTATGACGAAGAACACGGGTTCACGCACGGTCTCATCGAATGCCTGCTTCACGAAGCCGGCACCGAAGGGACCTACTTCGAACACGGTCTGTTCTCGCACATCATCACGAACATCGGTGATGTGATCGGCGTGCTTCGCCACGAAGGCCTCACAGGTGAGGTCGGGATCCTCGGGTTCTACAACCCGCAGGCAGAGCTCCTGCCCGGTAGCGACACGCTGCAGAAAGAGCTCAACGAAACGCTGGAAGGCTACGTCAACTCTGAAGCCTTCGGTCCCGGCGTGGTCTACGCGAACCCGTTCCCGAAGACCAACCCGTCGAACCCCAAGGCAGAGGCCAAGGCGATCTGCAAGTACACCGAAGAGTGCAACCCGTTTGACAAAAAAGTCAACGAGGAAAAAGCGGTCGGCCACGAAGTGACCGCTGCAGAAGCCGAAAAATACCCGGAAGGCGACATTCACCCGACGCCCGCCGGCCACAAGCTGTTCGAGAAGATCCTCTACGAGGCTCTCACGACCGGCAAATCAGTCAGCGGCTGATTAGGAGAAGTCGTACCGAGCGCCCCGCCATCCGGCGGGGCGCTCGCTCGTTAAGGGGCGCTTGGCGAGCGGGCGGGCGGCTGGCCCTCAGGCTTCTGCCGGTCGTGCAGCCGGCGCGGGCCAGCGGGCCGCAAGCGCCTGCCAGTCGGAGGACTCGAGGATCCGCAGCATCGCCGTGGCGGCCGGCACAAGGCGCGCGCCGGCGGGTGCCGCGGCGATCACCTGGCGCACCGGGGGGGCGGGCGAGAGCGAGTGCATGAGGACATCGGCACGGGGCGCCGACAGCGCCAGCCGGGGGATCAGCGCGACGCCCACGCCGGCGGCGACCAGGCCCTGCACGGTCTGGTAGTCGTCGCTTTCGAAAGCCACGTTGGGCTCGAATCCGGCCGCGTGGCAACGGCGCACCACGTGGCGCGCGCAGGCGCTCGCGCGCGAGGTCTGCACCCAGGCCTCATCGCGTAGATCCTCAAGGCGCACCCGCCTGCGCCCGGCGAGGCGGTGCTCGGACGGCAGCGCCAGGAACATCGGGTCTTCGAACAGCTCGGCTCGCGTCATGCGCTCGTCGATCAGCTGCTCGCCCTCGAACTCGAACAGCAGCGCCAGGTCAAGCTCGCCGCCCCGCAGCCTGGGGGCGACCTCCTCGGGCTCCGCCTCGGCCAGCGTCAGCTCGACGTCCGGATATGAGGCGCGGAACTTCGCGATCGCCAGTGGCATCAGCGTCGCACCCGCAGTGGGGAAGGAGGCCATCCGCAACCGCCCGCCACGCAGCCCCGCGATCTCTGCGAGGGCGGCCTCTGCCCGGTCGAGCTCGCCCAGGATCGCCTCCGCGTGGCCGACAAGTGTCTGCCCGGCGGCGGTCAGCGTGACGCCGCGCGGCTGGCGTTCCAGGAGCGTCAGGCCGGCTTCTGCCTCGAGCGTGGCCATCTGCTGCGAGACGGCCGACTGGCTGTAGGAGAGGGCCTCGGCGGCCTCCGAGAAGGAGCCGCGGTAGGCGACCTCCTTGAGCACCGCGAGGCGGGCCACATTCAACATAAGTTCAGCTTATAGCAGAGATTACAAAGATAACTGGTACTGATATCAAGTCCGTGGCAATATGAGTCGAAAGACATTCCAGCTGTTCACCACCCCCCGCCTCAGACAACTTCCAAAAGGCCCACGGGTCTCACTCAAGGAGAAAGAAAATGGCTGCAAAGATCATCATTTCCTACGACGGAACCGCCAACGAGGACGACGCCATCGCCCTCGGGCGCATCCTCGGCAAGGCCGGCGCGCAGATCGCCCTGGCCTACGTCGCGCACACCGAGGACTCGGCCGGCGACACCCAGGGAATCCTGGACCGCGGCCTGCAGCTGCTGGGCGACCCGGGCGCCACGGGCCACGTCGTCACCGACCGCTCGACCCCCGAGGGCCTGGCCGCGCTGGCCGAGGCTGAGCAGGCCGACGTCGTCGTCTTCTGCTCGGACTCGCACACGGCCAAGGGCCACGTCTCGATCGGCAACTCCGCCCAGCGCCTGCTCGAGGGTGGCCGCACGGCTGTGGCGATCGCGCCGGTCGACCTCGCCGAGCAGGGTGACACCGTCGCCCAGATCGTCGCCGTCGGCGACGGCGACGGCGGTGCCCGCCACGTCGCACAGATCCTCGCGGACGCACTCGGCGCCCAGGTTGCCCCGGTCGCAAACGACCAGACCGGCCTGCTGGTGATCGACTCGCGTCCCGAGGCGGAGGTTGGCCGCGTATCGATCAGCTCCTCGGCTCAGCACCTGATCGAGATCTCGCGCAGCGCCGTCCTGGTGCTCCCGCGCGGCGCGCAGCCGGCGTTTGGCCGCGGCGGGCAGACGGTCAGCGCCGCCTAGTCACGACGGCAGTCGCTTCAAGGGCCCGCGGGGCTGGATTTCGAACCCGAGATCCGGCCCCGCGCCCGTTCGCGCAGATGTAGGGTGATCGCGCTCAGCACATCCAGGCCGCCGCCGAGCAGGTGCGCGGCGCCTCCCGTGCGAATCCGCGCCTCGGCGCGGCGCAGCGCTGTGAGACGTCTCGGCTTGCCCATTCGGCCGCACGGTATCGTGGCGGACGTGCCAGCTGGCCTGAAGACCACCCTGACCGAGCTCGAGGACTCGCGCGTGCGCCTGCAGGTCGAGGTCCCGCCCGGAGAGCTTGAGGCCCGGGTCGAGGGGAAGGCGCGTCAGCTGGGAGGGCAGCTCAAACTTCCCGGCTTCCGACGCGGAAAGGTGCCACCACCGCTGGTGATCCAGCGCATGGGCCGCGAGGTCGTGCTCGAGGAAGCCGTGCGCGACACGCTCTCCACCTGGTATGCCGAGGCGATCTCGGAGGCCGGGGTGGTGCCCGTCGGCGACCCGACGCTCGATCTCGGCGAGCTGCCCCCGAAGGGCGAGGCGCTGGGCTTCTCGATCGAGATCGGCGTGCTGCCCAAAGCTGAGCTCGGGGACTACAAGGGCCTGGAGGTCGGCCGGGGCGAGCCCGCCGCTGACGAGCAGCGCCTCGATCAGGAGATCGAGTCCATGCGTGAGCGCCTGGCCCGGCTGGCGACAGCCGAGCGACCGGCCGCCGCTGGAGACTTCGTCGTGATCGACTATCTCGGCTCGTTGCCCGTCGAGCATGGGGAGGACGGCGAGACGCGCCTTGAGCCCTTTCCCGGAGGCGAGGGCCGCGACCAGCTCGTGGAGCTCGGTTCGGGCAACCTGATCCCCGGTTTCGAGGACGGCATCCTGGGCGCCTCGGCGGGGGACACCAGGACGCTGGAGCTGACCTTCCCATCCGAGTACGGCGCCGAGGAGCTGGCCGGGCGCGCGGCCAGCTTCGAGGTGTCGGTCAAGGAGGTCAAGGAGAAGGAGCTTCCCGAGCTGGGCGACGACTTCGCCGTCGACGCTGGATTCGACGACATGGAGGAGCTGCGCGAGGACATCCGCGCCAGGCTGCTCGCCGCCGACGAGGCCCGCGTCGAGGCGGAGTTCCGCCAGGCTGCCCTGGACGTCGCCGTCGCCGGCGCCACCGTCCCCGTCACGCCCGAGCTCGTCAAGGACCGGGCCAAGGAGATGTGGGAGCGGATGATCCACTCGCTCTCACACCGGGGCATATCGCGCGAGGCCTATCTCCAGATCACCGGCCGCGAGGAAGCAGAGGTGATCGCCGAGATGGAGGACGAAGCCGAGCTGGGATTGCGCCGTGAGGCCGTCCTGACGGCGGTGGTCGCGGCCGAGGGCATCGAGCCGACGGACGCCGAGGTGCTCGAGGTGCTGCAGCCAACCGCCGAGCGCGAGGGGATCGAGCCGCAGACGCTGCTTGATGACCTGCGCCGCGCGGGGCGCCTCGAGGAGGTGCGGGAGGACCTTGCGGCGCGCCAGGCGGTCGAGGCGATCGCCGCCGCAGCCAAGCCGATCCCGCTCGCCCAGGCCGAGGCGCGGGAGAAGATCTGGACGCCCGAGAAGGGCGCCGTGGAGGGGGCCGCTCCGACCGAGGGAGCCACCGAGGCGGGCGAGCTGTGGACGCCAGATCGCTAGCCTCTAGAGGAATCCGTCACGTGTTGGCAAACAAAGCGAGTCAATGAGCCCCCTTGTCCCCATGGTCGTCGAGCAGACCTCGCGCGGTGAGCGAGCATTCGACATCTACAGCCGTCTGCTCAATGAGCGGATCATCTTCCTCGGCACGCCCGTCGACGATCAGATCGCGAATCTGATCGTTGCCCAGCTGCTGCATCTCGAGTCCGAGGACCCCGAAAAGGACGTCTCGATCTACATCAATTCGCCCGGAGGCTCGGTCTACGCGGGCCTGGCGATCTACGACACGATGCAGTTCATCAAGCCCGATGTGCAGACGATCTGCGTCGGTATCGCGATGTCGATGGGCGCCCTGCTGCTGGCCGGTGGCGCCAAAGGCAAGCGCATGGCGCTGCCCAACGCGAAGATCCTGATCCACCAGGTCTCATCGAGCTTTCAGGGACAGGCGACGGACATCGAGATCCACGCCAGGGAGATCATCGACATCCGCCACCGGCTGGACGAGATCATCTCCAAGCACACCGGCAAGCCGCTGGAGGACGTCAGCAAAGACACCGAGCGTGATTACTTCATGAGCTCGGAGGAGGCCAAGGAGTACGGCATCATCGATCGGGTGATCTCCGAGCACTAGCGGGCACCGTGCAGTACTTGCCTAACGGCTTTCGCAGCAGGAGAATCACAGGAGGCGGTAAGCGATATGGCCAGACCAACTGATTCCAACGAGCAGCTCCTCTGCAGCTTCTGCGGCAAGTCCCAGCGGCAGGTCAAGAAGCTGATCGCCGGTCCGGGCGTCTACATCTGCGACGAGTGCATCGATCTCTGCAACGAGATCATCGATGAGGAGCTCTCGGCGCCGCCCGCGTTCGACATCGAGAACCTGCCCAAGCCGCGTGAGATCTACGAGGTCCTCGACGAGTACGTGGTCGGGCAGGACCCGTCCAAGCGAACGCTCTCGGTGGCCGTCTACAACCACTACAAGCGCGTCCAGATGATGATGTCGCCCGAATCCGACATCGAGCTGCAGAAGTCGAACATCCTGTTGCTCGGGCCGACCGGTTGCGGCAAGACACTGCTCGCCCAGACGCTCGCGCGGATCCTCAACGTGCCGTTCGCGATTGCCGACGCCACGGCGCTGACCGAGGCCGGCTATGTCGGCGAGGACGTCGAGAACATCCTGCTCAAGCTGATCCAGGCCGCCGACTATGACGTCAAGAAGGCCGAAACGGGGATCATCTACATCGACGAGGTTGACAAGATCGCGCGCAAGGCCGACAACCCGTCGATCACGCGCGACGTGTCCGGCGAGGGGGTTCAGCAGGCGCTCCTGAAGATCCTCGAGGGCACCCAGGCCTCCGTTCCGCCGCAGGGCGGGCGCAAGCATCCCCACCAGGAGTTCCTGACCATCGATACCACCAACGTCCTGTTCATCTGCGGCGGGGCCTTTGCCAACCTCGACAAGGTCATCGAGCGCCGCGTCGGGCACAAAGGCGTCGGCTTCGCTGCTGCGATCGAGGCCAAGGCCGACCGCGACGCAGGCGAAGTGTTCGAGCAGTGCCTGCCGGAGGACCTGATCGAGTACGGCCTGATCCCCGAGTTCATCGGCCGCCTGCCGGTCGTCTCAGCCGTCCACCAGCTGACGCGCGATGATCTCGTCTCGATCCTCGTGGAGCCGCGCAACGCCCTGGCCAAGCAGTTCCAGCGCTTCTTCGCCTTCGACGGCATCGAGCTGGTCTTCTCCGAGGACGCGCTCGTGGCGATTGCCGAGAAGGGCCTGGAACGCGAAACGGGCGCCCGGGGCCTGCGCTCGATCATCGAGGAAATCCTGTTGGAGGTCCAGTTCGAGCTGCCATCGCGGCGCGACGTGAAGAAGTGCGTCGTCACCAAGGAGACGGTGGAGAAGGGGCTGACCCCGACGCTCGTCACCGAAGCCGCGCCGGAAGAGGCCGAGGACGGCGCGCTGCGCGAGGAGTCCGCCTGAGCGCGGGCGCTCGGCGCCGCAGTCTCGCCCGCGTCCGCGCCGCGGCCCGCTAGGATCGCGACATGCCACGCTCCCGCCGCATCACCAAGACCTCGAAGTCGAAACTCGACCGCGCGAAGGATCTGCCGTGGGCCCTGTTGCTCCAGGCCGGCTTCACCGTCGGGCGCCGCGTGGGCAAACTGAGCGCATCCGAGCGCGAGCGCCTTCTGGAGCTTCTGCGTGAGTCGGGCGGGCGGCTGAACCGGCTGTCGGCCAAGGAGCGCAAGGAGCTGCGCAAGCTGGCCGGCAAGCTCGACCTGCGGGGCATGGGCGAGGACCTGCGCCCGTTGATTCGCCGTGCGCGCCGCCGGCGCGGTTAGCGGCGCGGATGAGCGATCAGCAGAGCAAAGAGCTCGAGCAGCTATCGACGCACGAGTTGCACGACCGCGCGATCCGTCGCGCAGAGCGCCATCTCGACGTCAAGTTCTTCTGGTCACTGCTCGAGCTGATCCCCGCAGCCGAGGCGGCCAGCGGGGATCAGGGCGAGGCGGACTTCGATGTCCAGTTCTCCAAAGGGCTCATCTCCGACGCCCTGCACAGCGGCGAGGGCGAGCTGGGCGAGGCGCTGCGGCCCCTGTTCATCGACTACCTGCGCAAGCACCCCGACGCCTGAGCCGCCCCGCGGCGGCGCCCTGAGCTGATGCAGCCCCCGAAGCGCAGTGGTGATCCTCGCCCGGGTCCCCCGCGGTGGAGCGAGGCCAGGGCCGAGGGGCAGCTCCGCTCGCTGGAGCTGTTCGGGATGCGCTTCGGGCTGGACCGCATGCGCCGGATGATGACCGTCCTGGGCTCGCCCGAGCGGGACTTCCCGGCGATCCAGATCCTCGGGACCAACGGCAAGTCCTCGACGACGAGGATGACCTCCGCGATACTCGCCGGGCACGGCCTGAGCACGGGCACCTACACCTCGCCGCATCTGAGCGCTTACCGCGAACGCATCCTGATCGACGGCCGCGAGCTGGAGGCCGACGCCTTCGCGCTCGCCATCGCCCGGGCGAGCTGGGCGGCAGAGCGCGTCAACCGGACACTCGGCGAGGACGATCATGTGACCCAGTTCGAACTGCTGACGGCCGCGGCCCTGTGGCAGATGGCCGAGCGCCAGGTCGAGGTGGGGGTGATCGAGGCCGGCCTGGGCGGACGCTATGACGCGACCAGCGTCATCGACGCAGGCGTGACGGTGCTGACGAATGTCGGCCTCGAGCACACCCGCTGGCTCGGGCCGACCGTGACGGACATCGCCGAGGAAAAGCTCGCGGTCGTCCAGGACGGCGCGGCGCTCGTCATCGGACTCGAGCTCGACCCCGCGGCGCTGGTCGTGGCAGAGCGGATCGCAGCCGAGCGCCGGGCGTTGCTGGTTAGCCCCGAGGCACCGGCGGCCGGCCTGCAGCTGCGTGCACGCGGGTCCTTCCAGCGCACAAACTTCGCCCTCGCCCGTGCCGCCGCCGCGGCGCACCTGCAGCGGATCGGCCGCGAGCTCGACGAGCGCGCGGTTGCCGAGGCTGCGGCACAAACAGAGGTTCCAGGCCGACTGCAACTCGTCAGCCAGGACCCGCCTACGTTCCTGGACGGCGCGCACAACCCCGACGCCGTGCGGGCACTGCTGGATTCGCTTCCCGGGTTGGGAGAGCTGAGCGGCGGGAAGCCCCTGGCGCTGGTGTTCGGCGTACTCGAGGACAAGGACGCCGCATCAATGCTCGCCCTGTTGATGGGCGTCTGCGAGCGCGCCTGGTTCACCGCGCCGCCGAGCTCGCGCGCGCTCTCCCCGGCGGCCCTCGCCTCCCAGGCGTTGCGGCTGGGCTGGACGGGGACCTCCTGCGAGCCCCGTCCCGAGCACGCCCTCGAAGCGGCCCGGCGATGGGCGTCCGAGCACGGCGGGGTCGTCCTCGTGACCGGCTCGGTCTATCTGGTGGGTGCCCTGCTGGCCGCCGGCGAGGGGTCCGGTAGTCTTGACGGTCCCGGTCTCCGGCAGGGGAGCGCTCCGCGATGAACAACGAAGGCCCTTCAGTGCTCACGATGATCGGCGCAGTCGCGCTGATCGTCGCCCTCGTAATCCTCGTGTTCTTCGCTGCTGGCTACGGTTTCGGCCGCCTGTTTCTCTAAACTCAGCCGGCCGATGACTCCGCTCGCTTATTTCGGAATCGAAAGCAGCGGTCTGAACCTGGCCGTCGACCTGGTGATCCTGTTCATCGTGGTCGTGTATCTGTCGCTGATCTACTGGACCTACGCGGACGCGCGGCGGCGGATCGAAGACCCGATGCTTGTCGGCTGCGCCACGGCGGCAGCATTCTTCCCGTTTGTGGGCGCGATCGTCTACATGATCCTGCGCCCACCCGAGTACCTCGAGGACGTGCGCGAGCGCGAACTGGAGATGCATGCCGCCGAAGCTCGCTTGAGCCAGCTCGACACGATCCTCTGCCCGCACTGCGACTACAGGATCGAGAGTGACTTCGTGCGTTGCCCCAGCTGCCTGCGAAAGCTCAAGGAGCGCTGCATCAACTGCGCAAGGCCGTTGGACCGCTCGTGGACCATCTGCCCCTACTGCGAGGCCGACGTCCCCGGCCTGGCAGGCCCTCGTTCGCGGCGCCGGCGTTCAGAGCCGGCGGTGGACGCAACCTCCGAGCTTGAGATCCCGCTGAGCACCCAGGCGGGAGATCCGGGCGCAGAGCCACTCGCTGCGGCGGAGGCCCAAGCTCGTTCGGCGCCGTCTCGCGGCGGACGAGCCAGTCAGCCCGGCGGACGTACCCGCCCCACATCTTGACCCTCCCCTCCCAAAGGAACCCATGGACCGCACGCTGATCCTTGTAAAGCCAGACGCCTTCGCCCGCTCCCTGAGTGGCGAGATCATCGCCCGCTTCGAGCGCAAGGGGCTGAAGATCGTCGCCCTGCGCCATATGACCGTCACCGCCGAGCTGGCCGAACAGCACTACGCCGAGCACTCCGAGCGGCCGTTCTTCGGCGAGCTGGTCGAGTTCATCACCTCCGGGCCGATCGTGGCGATGGTGCTGGAGGGCGTGGACGCCGTAAAGGCGGCCCGCCAGCTCATCGGCGCCACCAACCCGCTCGAGGCCGCCCCGGGCAGTATCCGCGGCGACTTCGCGATCGAGATGGGCGCCAACATGGTTCATGGCTCGGACTCACCCGAGTCTGCTGCCCGTGAGGCGGCGCTGTTCTTCGGGGATTTCTAGACCGTCTCCGGCCGGCCCGCACTGATCCTCGCCTCGCGCTCGCCCCAGCGCCGTGCCATTCTTTCACGCCTAGGGGTCGACTTCAGCGTGAGGGTTTCGGGCGTCGAGGAGCTCGAGGAGGCCGACGAGCATGGCGATGCCGGGCCCATGGCGCTCGAGAATGCGCTCCGCAAGGCACGCGCGGTGGCGAGCGGCGAGCACGCCGTGGTGATCGGCTGCGACACGGTGGTCGCCCTCGACGGCCGTGTCTACGGCAAGCCGGCAGAGGAGGATGAGGCCCGTCGGACGCTGGCCGCCCTGGCCGGGCGGACCCACGAGGTGACCAGCGGCCTCGCCGTCCTCGTGGGGGGCGAGGAGCGAACTGCCCTGGCCCGCACCCAGGTCAGCTTCCGCGAGATGGACGCGCGAGTGATCGACTGGTACCTGGCGCAAGGGGAGTGGCGCGAACGGGCGGGGGGCTATGCGATCCAGGGTGCCGGGGCGGCTCTGGTGCGCTCGCTGGCCGGTGAATACGAGAACGTCGTGGGCCTGCCGGTGGCGGCGCTGATCGACCTCTACCCGGAGCTGCTCGAAGCCTGATCGCCGGATGCAAAGCGGCTGGCATGGTTGCGGGCCGCAGGCAGGTGTTCGCTATCCTCCCCGATCCGTACGCCACGGTGAGCGCTGGCCGCCGAATGCGCCGCGATGCACGCGGCGCCAGACATCAACTGGGCGTTCGAGATCTCCTCAATATGAGCATCTTCAGCTATCTGACTGGCTTCGGTGGTCGCGACATGGCGGTCGACCTCGGCACGGCCAACACCCTCGTCTATGTCCGGGGCCGGGGCATCGTGCTGTCTGAGCCGAGCGTCGTCGCGATCGACTCACGATCGGGTGAAGTTCATGCCGTCGGAATAGAGGCCAAGCGGATGCTCGGACGGACACCCGGGACGATTCAAGCCATCAGACCGTTGAAGGACGGCGTCATCGCCGACTTCGACGTGACCGAGCAGATGCTCCGCCACTTCATCCAGAAGGTCCACCAGAACCGCTTCGCCCATCCACGGGTCGTCGTCTGCGTGCCCTCCGGGGTGACCGGAGTCGAGAAGCGGGCCGTCGAGGAGGCCTGCCTCTCCGCCGGGGCACGCACGGCCTACCTCATCGAGGAGCCAATGGCCGCCGCGATCGGCGCCGGCCTCCCGGTCGGCGAGCCGACGGGCTCGATGGTCGTCGACATCGGCGGCGGTACCTCCGAGGTTGCGGTGATCTCGCTCGGGGGGATCGTCGTCTCGCAGTCGATTCGTGTCGGCGGCGACGAGATGGACGAGGCGATCATCAACTACGCCAAGAAAGAGTACAAGCTGCTGATCGGCCAGCAGACGGCCGAGGAGCTGAAGCTCGAGATCGGATCGGCCTGTCCGATGCCCGAGGAGCTGCAGGCCGAGATTCGCGGCCGCGACATGGTCGCCGGGCTGCCAAAGACCGTCGTGCTGACCAGCGAGGAGATCCGCCAGGCGCTCGAGGAGCCGCTCAGTCAGATCATCGATGCCGTCAAGGAGACGCTCGACCGGACGCCACCCGAGCTGGCCTCGGACATCATGGACCGCGGCATCATGCTGGCCGGCGGCGGCTCGCTGTTGCAGGGCCTCGATGTGCGCCTGCGCGAGGAGACGCAGATGCCGGCACACCTGGCCGAGTCGCCACTGACCTGTGTGGCCGTCGGCTCGGGCCGCTCGCTCGAGGAGTTCGAGGCGATCCACCGTTCCAATCGCACTTCCCGCAATCGCCGCCGCCGCTGAAACCGGGGTCTGTCCCCGCCGGGGAGCCCCCTGGGTACTCTGTGCCCTGAACGCTTTGGAAGGTAGTCATAGATGTACGACAAGACTGTCCGGCGTCGACGTGCAGTCCTGGGGCTGCTCGTCGTGCTCTCCCTGCTGCTCCTGACCGCCTACTTCGGCGAGTCCCCCAACGGAAGGCTGCATGCTGTCCAGCGCGACTTCCTGGCGGTCGTCTCGCCGATCCAGGATGGGGCCAACAAAGCGCTCAAGCCGGTCCGCGACCTGTTCGGCTGGTTCGGCGACACGCTCGGCGCCAAAGGCCAGCGCGACAAGCTGCAGCGGGAAATCGACAAGCTGCGTCCGGAACTGATCGCCGCCCAGGCTGAAAAACGGACCTATCAGCAGCTGCTGGCGCTCTATCACCTCGAACGTCTGGGCCTCTCCGACTACCACCCCGTGCCCGCCACCGTGGTCGGCGAGTCGCCGAACATCTGGTACCAGGTGGTGACCATCAACAAGGGGACTCCGGACGGCGTGCGCGTCAACGACCCTGTCGTCAACGGTGAAGGGCTGGTCGGCCGCGTCGTGGCGGTCGAGAGCGACGGCGCTCAGGTCGATCTGATCACCGACAGCTCAATGGGCGTGCTGGGGCGGATCGGCACCTCCAGCGCCACCGGCCTCGTGGTGCCCAAGGTGGGCGAACCGAGCGACCTGCTGATGCGCTATCTGCCGGCCAACACAACACCCACCAAGGGAGAACTGGTCGTCACCTCGGGGACCGTGGCCCCTCCATACAACTCGCTGTACCCGCCCGGCATCATGATCGGGACGGTCACCTCGACGAGCGAAGAAAGCGCTTACACGGCGGTCAACGTGCGTCCGGCGGCGAATCTTCACAACCTGGACGTGGTCGACGTCCTCACCTCCGGCTCCAGCGGCCTGCCGTCGCGCCTGTCGACGCTCGTCTCGAACCTGCCCGCCCAGGGTCAGGGCACCAATCAGGCCGAACAGCTCGCCGCGACGGGAACCGGCGGATGAGCTCGACTCCCCCCGCTGCGGTGCTGCCGCGGGTCGCCGGCCTCGCTGTCCTGGTCGTCCTCTTCCAGATCGGCGTCGTCTCGGAGGTGCCGGTGTTCGGCGTCAACGCCGACCTGACCCCCCTGCTGGTGGTGTTCGTCGGGCTTCTGGGCGGCTCGATGCTCGGTGCCGCGGCGGGCTTCGCCGTCGGGCTGCTGGTCGATCTGGCGCTGCTGCAGACGCTCGGGGTGACCTCACTGGTGTTCACGCTGATCGGCTACTGGGCCGGGCGCCTGCGCGAGCTTCGCGACCCCCAGGCGGCCCTGACACCACTGCTCGTGGGCGCCGCGGCGTCGGCCGTGGCGCTGATCGGCTACTCGATGATGGAGTTTCTGCTCGGCGTCGACGCACCTGTCAGCTTCGATCTTCTGCGCCAGATCGTCCTCGGCACGATCGTCGACACCGTCCTCGCGGTGCCCATGTATGCCCTCGTGCGCCGCGCCCTGATCGGCGCCCTTCCGGAGGACCCCCGCCGGCGGCGGCGCCGGCGTGCCTACACCACCGGCGGCCTCAGCCCGTTGACCAAAGCATGAGCAGCATCGAGCCCGTCAGGCGGCGCAGCCCGACGATCCCCGTGTCTCAGGGTCTGGCGCTGCGGGTGGCGATCATCTCCGCGATCGCCATCGCGATGTTCAGCGTGATCTTCTTTCGACTCTGGTACCTGCAGGTCCTGACCGGCGAACAGTACGTCCAGCAGGCCAACTCCAACCGCGTCCGCGACCTGCCGATCGCGGCGCCCCGGGGCCAGATCCTCGACCGCAACGGCAACCCGATCGCCACCAGCGTCACAACCAACGCCGTGCAGATCGTGCCCTCAGCGCTGCCCCAACCCGGCATGATCGAACAGCAGACGAAACGCTACCGCGAACGCCTGGCTCCGGCCGAAAAGACCCACCTGCGTGCGATCAGCGCGCTGCGCAGTTTTCAGGGCACCCACGGAGCGGACCCTCGGGGCGCGGGAGAACGCGCCGAACTGCTGCGATTGAAGACGACGGCCGAACACCCTCCAACCGTGCCGGTGCCAGCGCTGCCCGCAAAGGCGACCCGGGCGCGCGCGCTGTTCGCCCGTCTGGGCAGGCTGCTGGGCATGCCCGCGCGGGTGATCGACGAAGACGTCGTCCGCGACAGCACCGCGGTCGTCTATGCGCCCGTGACGATCAAGACGGATGCGGGGCCCGGCGTGCTCACCGAGATCGGCGAGCGGGCCAACGAATACCCCGGCGTGATCCAGCAGCCTGTTTCGATCCGCCGATACCCCTACGGCCCGATGGCCGCCCAGGTGCTCGGCTACGTCGGCTCGGTCTCCTCGGGCGAGCTCGAAAAAAGAGCCTTCCGCGGCGTGCCCCAGGGGACGATCGTCGGCCAGGAAGGGCTCGAGTACTACTACGACCGCTACCTGCGCGGGAAGACCGGCATCCAGCGCGTCGAGGTCAACGCCGAAGGCTACCCGGTGCCCTCCAAGCTTCCGCCGTCGCAGCCGGAAGCCGGTCGCAGCCTGCGGGTGACGCTCGACATGGGCCTCCAACATGAGGCCGAAAAAGCGCTCCACCAAGCCAAAGAAGTCGCTCAGGCAGGCGGCAAACCGGCCGTGGCCGGGGCCTTCGTCGCGATTGATCCGCGCAACGGCCAGATCCTCGCGATCGGATCCGAACCGACGTTCAACCCGAACACGTTCGCCAAGCCCCTGAGTGAAGCCGAATACAAGCGCCTCGAGGGCGGGGAAAATGGTGTCGCCCCGCTGCTCGACCGTGCCGTCAGCGGCGAGTACCCGACCGGATCGACCTTCAAGCCGATCACCGCCATGGCGGCGCTCGAAGCCGGCGTGCTCTCGCCGAACGAAGGCCTGGGAGCGGGCAAGTGCATACAGGTCAACGGCCAGGGCCGGGAATTCTGCAACGCCGGCATGACCGACTTCGGCTCGGTCGGCCTCGTCGAAGCCCTGAAGGTGTCCTCCGACACGTATTTCTACGAAGTCGGCGAGCGCACCAACCGCGGGCCGATCATCCAAAACGAGGCCCGCAAGCTCGGGGTTGGGGTCGCCAACCACATCGACCTGCCGAGCGAATTCGAAGGTGTCATCCCGGACGCCGCCTGGCGCCAGCGCCAGAACGAAGCACAGGAAAAATGCGAACACGAACACCGGTCACGCTGCGAAATCGTCGCTGAAAAGAAGCCCTGGACAATCGGCGAAAACATGAACCTGGCGGTCGGGCAGGGCGACCTGCTGACCAACCCGCTGCAGATGGCCGTCGCCTACTCGACGCTCGCCAACGCCTTCACCCATGGCGGCGAAGGCTGGGCGCCGACACCCCATCTGGGGATGGCGATCGACGAAGCCAACGGCGGGCTGCTGCAGAGCCTCAGCTTCCCCTCCCGCCACGTCAAACTCGACAACACCGACCTCAACCTGGTGATGGAAGGCATCCACGAGGCCGCCAGTGCCCCCGGAGGGACCTCGCAGCCCGTCTGGCAGGGCTGGAACCAGAGCGAAGACCCCGTCTACGGGAAGACCGGCACGGCGGAACACGTCGGCAAGGTCGAACAGTCCTGGTACATGGCCTACATCGGCAACGCCTCGCGGCCACTGGTCATCGCCGTCACCGTCGAGCAGGGCGGCTTCGGGGCCGAAACGGCTGCGCCGGCCGCCCGGTTGATCGCCGCCAAGTACTACGGCAAGCCCGAGCGGTTCGTCGCCGGGACCTCAAAAACGTTCTGATGCCGCTCAGCCCGATCCAGCAGCCCGACGACGCGGCCCCGCCCCCGCCGCCCAGGGCGCTGCGCCTGCCGCTGGACCCGGTCCTGACGCTCGCCGTGATCGGCCTGGGGATCTGCTCGGCCGTGACGCTGACATCGGTGACGCGCAACTTCGTCGCAGGCAGCCCGCGCTTCTACGTCGACCGGCAGATCGTCTATCTGGTGGTCGGCTTCCTCGCGATGCTGGTCCTGAGCCGGGTCGACTACACACTCTTCACCCGCTTCAAAGTCGCCCTCTACGGATTTCTGATCTTCACGATCATGGCTGTGCTCGGCCTCGGCCACGCCGCCCGCGGCTCGACGCGAGCGATCAACTTCCCGCTGTTCTCCTACCAGTCCTCCGAGCTTGGCAAGGTGCTGCTGATCCTCGCGCTGGCCGCGTTCGTGGTCGAGCGGGCGCGCTATCTGGGGGAGCGCGACACGACGGTGCGGGTGATGATCGCCGCGCTGATCCCGGCGATGCTCGTGATCGCCGAGCCCGACCTGGGCTCCGGCATGGTCTACATGACGATCGCCTACATGATGCTGTTCATCGCCGGGACCTCCTGGAAGCACCTGGTGGCCCTGGCGGCGCTCGTCGTGGTGGCCGGCGCATTCGTGCTGGCCGTCGCCCCGGCGGCCGGGATCCACGTGCTCAAGCCCTACCAGGAACAGCGCCTGACGGCCTTCCTGAACCCCTCGGCGAACTCGGAATCCGCCTACCAGCTGCAGCAGTCGAAGATCGCCATCGGCTCGGGCCAGAAGACCGGCCGCGGGGTCAACGGTGACCAGACCTCCAACGGCTTCGTGCCCGAGGCTCACACGGACTTCGTCTTCGCCGCCGTCGGCGAGCGCTACGGCTTCCTCGGGGCGGGGATCGTCCTGATCCTCTACGGCCTGATGATCTCCCGCGCGCTGCGCATCCTTGTCATGGCCAAGGACCTGCTGGGCTCGCTGATCGCCGCCGGAGTAACAGCTATGCTCATGTTCCAGGTCTTTGTCAACGTGGGCGTGACAATTGGAATCATGCCCATCACCGGTGTGACGCTGCCGCTCATGAGCTACGGCGGATCCTCGGTGATCACAACGATGTTGGCCATGGGCCTGTTGCAGTCGATATACGTACGGGCGCGTGCTTCGCAAGCGATGAAGGGTCGCGTCCCGCGGTTCTAGACACACATGTCCGCCGAGCACCTCCCACCAGACCTCCGGCCCGCGACCCTCGCGAGCACGGCTCAGGCGGGTCACCCAACAGCGACGCTCACGACGCGTGCAGGCGTCGAACGCGGTGCCGTCCGCGCCCGGGCGGCCGCAAGGGTCCATATCGACCCTGCGGCCCTGCTCGCATGCGCGACCGACGGTCCTCGCGCGATTCGACGCCCGCGGCGCTCGGCGCACCCAAAAACCGAAAGACTGGATCAAATTGAAAAAGCAAGTTCTTGTCAGCGTCGATCGCGCCGAGACGCGCGTCGCGCTCCTGGAGGCGAGTGGAACCCCCACCGCAACCCGCCCAGCCGCCAAAGGCGGCAAACGCCCACAGGACGGCTACCGGGTAGCTGAGCTCTACATCGAGCGCCGTGGGGGACGCTCGATCGTCGGCAACATCTACAAGGGCAAGGTCGACAACGTCCTGCCCGGCCTCGAGGCGGCGTTCGTCGACATCGGACTCGAGAAGAACGGCTTCCTGCACGTCGACGAGATCGTGCTGCCCGGCGTCGAGACGCCCCGGCGGGGCCGCGGCGGCGCCGGCGCAGGCCGGCGGATCTCCGACCTGCTCAAACCCGGCCAGGAGATCGTCGTACAGGTGGTCAAGGACCCTCTGAAGACGAAGGGCGCGCGGCTCTCGATGGAGCTGACGATCGCGGGGCGCTACATGGTCTACGCGCCCACCGGCGAGGGGATCGGCGTCTCGCGGCGCCTGGAGGACAAAGAGCGTGAACGGCTGCGCCGCCAGACGGCCAAACTGACTCTGGACGGAGGTGGTGTGATCATTCGCACCGCGGCCCACGGAGCCAAGCGCGAGGACTTCGAGCGCGAGCTGAAGTACCTCAACAAGCTCCACGAGGTGCTCGAGAAACGCGTCGAGGCGACCGCCGCGCCAGACCTGGTCTTCCAGGAGGCCGACCTGTCGGTCCGGGTCGTGCGCGACATCTTCTCCGCCCACTTCGAGCGTGCGATCGTCGATGACGAGCAGCAGTACCACCGCCTCGTCTCCTTCTTCACCCGAACCGCCCCCGAGCTGGTCGAGCGGGTCGAGCTCTGGCAGGAGGCCGAGCCACTGTTCGAGGCCTACGAGGTCGACAAGGCGATCGAGGGCGTCCTCTCGCGGCGCGTCGATCTGCCCAGCGGCGGCTATCTCATCATCGACTACGCCGAGGCGCTGACGGTGATCGACGTCAACTCCGGCAGCTTCATCGGCCGCGGAAAGGGCGCCGGACTCGAGGACACGATCACCCGGACGAACCTCGAGGCTGCCGAGGAGGTCGTCAACCAGCTGCGCCTGCGCGACATCGGCGGCATCATCGTCATCGACTTCATCGACATGGCCAGGGCGCGCAACCGCGATGCCGTCATGAAGACCCTGCGCAAGACGCTCGACGAGGATCGCACCAAGACCTTCACCGCGGAGATCTCGAAGCTCGGCCTGGTCGAGATGACGCGTCAGAACGTCACCGAGGGCGTCCGCGAGATCATGAGCCGACCGTGTCCCACCTGCGAGGGCGAGGGGGTGATCCGCTCGGAGGAAACGATCGCCATCGAGTTCGAGCGCCGGCTGCGTGACGTGGCGGTCGAACACCCGGAGTCCGAAGCCTTCCTGGTTCAGATCAACCCGCGCGTCAGCACCCAGTTCACCGGCAGCTCATCGCGCGCCCTGCACGCCCTGGAGGCCGAGACCGGCAAGTCGTTCCTGTTCGAGGGCTCCGAAGGCCTGGCGCTGGATCACTTCGCGATCACCTTCATGGGCACCCGCGAGGAGGTCGAGGAGCGGGCCCTGCCGTTCCGCCAGGGCGACGAGGTGCTCGTCGAGATCGTCGAGCCGCACATGTATGACGTCGATGACGCGGTCGCCAAAATCGACGGCTACATAATCTCGATCGCCGGCGCTGCGCAGCACGTGGGGGAGAAGCGCATGATCCGGATCGACCAGGTGGGTCGCACGGCGGCCAGCGCCGTGCTGCTGGACGAGGACGGCGAGGTTGTCGTAGCGCCGGCCCGGCCGGAGCGGGCGCGCTCGGGACGCGGGGGCGGCTCCTCCGACTCGGCGGGGCGCACCGAAGGTCGTCGCCGCCGTGGCCGCGCCCAGCCCGACCCGGGCGAGTCCGAGGCCCGCGAGGAAGCCGGCCTGGCGGCCGCGCCGACCGCCCTCGACGACGAGCCCGAGCAGCCGCCGGCGGGGGCGCAGAGCGGGGACGAGGCGCCCGAGGGCGCGAAGGACGGCGAGGATGGCCTACAATCGAAGCCTCGGCGTCGTGGCCGCAGGGGCGGGCGACGCCGTTCCGCTGCCAAGGCCAAGGCCGCCGAGTAGCGCAAGCCAAACCGAGCCGGAGAGTAGAGACCGACAGGCCCATGTACGCGATCGTCAAGACAGGTGGAAAGCAGTACCGCGTCGAGCGCGGCCAGACCCTGCTCGTGGAGCGCCTACCCGAGGCCGAGGGTGCCAGCGTCTCGCTGCAGCCGCTGCTCTACCGCTCGGATGAGGCGGTCGTGGACAAGGCGGGCCTCGAACAGGTCACGGTGACGGCCAAGATCTTGGCGCACGAGCGCGGCGAGAAGCTCCGGGTGTTCAAGTTCAAGCCCAAGCGCGGCTACAAGCGCCGCACCGGCCACCGTCAGGAGTTGACGCGTATCGAGGTGACCGAGATCACCTCCGGCAAAGCCAAAGCGGCCAAAGCCAAAGCTTCCAAAGCGGACGGGGAGAGCCCGGCCGCGACGAGCAAACCGACTGAGGAGAAGGTCGCAGATGGCACATAAGAAGGGCCTCGGCTCGAGCCGTAACGGCCGCGACTCCAACGCCCAGCGCCTGGGCGTCAAGACGTTCGCGGGCCAGGCCGTGACGGGCGGCGAGATCATCGTTCGCCAGCGCGGGACCGTCTTCAAGCCCGGTCCGGGCGTCGGCATCGGCAAGGACGACACGCTCTACGCGCGTGCCGCGGGCACCGTGGCATTCACCACAGGTCGCCGGGGACGCGTCGTCAGCGTGCTCCCCGCCGCCGAATAGCGCTTTCTGTGAGCCCTCGGCAGGGAGCCCTGCTGCTTGCAGCGGGACGTGTCGGCCTTGGCGCGGCAGTGTTGGCGGCGCCCGAGCAGGTCATGTCGCATTGGCTGGGTAAGGACAACGCTCGGCTGGGTGGCGTAAAGGACCTCGGCCGTGGCCTGGCGGCACGCGACATCGCACTGGGCCTGGCGGTTCTGCAGACGCTCGACGACCCCGTGCTCGGTCCGCGGATACAGCTCGCCTGCGCGTTCGCCGACGGAGTGGATGCGCTCGGGACGGTCCTCGAGCGTGAGTCGCTGCCCAGGCTCGGCGTCCTCGGAACCGTCGCGATCGCCGGCGGCTCGGCGCTGGCGGGCCTGTACTTCGCGCACCGCCTCGCCCGCGCCTAGCCCGCCGGCTCGGCTAGCCCTCCTGCGCGATGGGGCGGATCAGGATCTCGTTGACGTCCACGTGTGGCGGCTGTGAGAGCGCATAGATGACGCCCCGGGCGATGTCCTCGTCCTGCAGGGCGTCCGTGGGGCGATTGTCGAAGAACGGCGTGTCGACCATCCCCGGCTCGATCAGCGTGACGCGCACGCCGGTCCCGTTGAGGTCCTGGCGGGCCGCCTCGCCCATCGCCGTCACCGCATGCTTGGTGCACGAGTAGAGCGAGCCCGGCAGCACCCGCCGCCCGGCGACACTGGAGGTCAGGAGCAGATGACCCTTGGACTCCGTCAGCGCCGGTACGGTCGCACGGATCGTCAAGGCGGCGCCGTAGACGTTGGTCAGGACCATCTCGCGCCAGTGCTCGACCGTGTCCTTGAGAAAGCCCCGTGGGCCTCCGAAACCGGCATTGGCAAAGGCCGCGTCGATCCCCCCGAAGGACTCCAGGGCGGCGGCCACCAGGGACTGCTGCTGCTCCCACTCAGTCACGTCGCAGCGAACCGCCAGCGCCCGCTCGGGACCGCCGAGTTCCTCGGCGAGACCCTGCAGGGTCTCGAGCGAGCGGGCTGCCAGCACCAGGCGCCAGCCGGCGGCGGAGGCCTGACGGGCGGTGGCGGCGCCGATGCCCGATGAGGCGCCGGTGATAAGCAGCACAGGCTGCTCGGAAGGTGAACGGTCGGTGCTCATGGGGGCGGTGCCTCCTCTGCTCGTTGGCTGACGGTGGAATCTAGCCACATCGCCTCGATCCTCCGGTGAGAGCCGCGGCTGTCACGATGGGCGGATGCTCCATGATCGCGCGAGGATCCACATCCAGGCCGGGGCCGGCGGCGACGGCTGCATGAGCTTCCGCCGCGAAGCCATGGTTCCGCGCGGCGGCCCGGACGGCGGTGACGGCGGGCGCGGCGGCGACATCGTGCTGCTCTGCGACGAGTCGCTGCGCGACCTGCAGGCGTTCCGCCGCCGCAGCCACTTTCGGGCCGGGCGTGGCGGTCACGGAGAAGGAGCGCAGCGACACGGGGCCGAGGGGGAGACGCTCTACATACGAGTGCCGCCGGGAACGCAGATCACCGCCTCCGCGGAGGACTCCGAGGAGCTGGCGGGCCGCTATTGGGAGCTGCTCGCCGACGGGCAGCGAGCGACCGCCGCCCAGGGGGGCAGCGGCGGCAAGGGCAACAAGCGTTTCGCCACCCCGACCCGCCAGGCTCCGCGCTTCGCCGAGCGCGGGCTGGCAGGTGAGGAAGGCTGGCTCGAGCTGCAGCTGAAGCTGCTCGCCGATGTCGGCCTCGTGGGTCTGCCTAATGCCGGCAAGTCATCGCTGATCTCCCGTCTGACGCGGGCCGCCCCCAAGGTGGCCGACTACCCCTTCACGACGCTCTCGCCTGTCCTTGGCGTGCTCGAAGGGGAGGATCGCCAGCTGGTCATCGCCGACATCCCCGGCCTGATCGAGGGCGCCAGCGACGGGGCCGGCCTCGGTCATGACTTCCTGGCTCACGTCGAGCGCACCAGGGTCCTGGTCCACGTGCTCGACATCGCCCCCGAGCTGACGCAGGGCGAGGGCGCCGATGCCCTGGTCAACCACATGACCATCGAGCACGAGCTCTCCGCCCACGACCCGCGCCTTGCCGAGCTGCCGCGAATCCTGGCGCTCTCCAAGTGCGACCTGGTCGGCGAGCAGCGCCGTGAACAGGCGCTGGCCGAGTGGCGCGAGCGTATGGGCCCCGGAGTGCCCGTGCTGGCGACCTCGAGCGCCACCGGCGAGGGGCTGGAGCAGCTCGCCGCGGAGCTGTTGCGCACCGTCCCGGCGCAGAGCAGCCCGGCCCCCGGGCACGCGTCCGCCACCGAGCCCGAGCAGCTCGTGGAGCACATGGTCTTCAGGCCCATGGCGCCAAGCGGTTTTGTCGTCTCGCGCACCGGCGAGGGCTCGTTCAGGGTGAGCGGCCGGGGCATCGAGCGGTTGATTGCCCGCTATGACATCGAGAACGAGGACGCCATGGGATATCTCGAGGGCCGCCTGCGGCGGATCGGCGTCATCGGCGCGCTGGAGGCCGAGGGCTTTGAGCCCGGCGACGAGATCGAGATCGCCGGCGTCACCTTCGAGCTCGACCCCGGATAGGCGGCGTAAGCTCCCCGCAATGAGGCGATTGGTCGTCAAGCTCGGGTCGAGTGTCGTGGCCGACAGCGACGGCACGCTCCGCGAGGACGTGCTGGCCCGCGTCTGCGACCAGCTGGCCGCGTTGCACGCCTCCGGGGAGGAGGCGATCCTGGTGACCAGCGGGGCGATCGCCAGGGGCATGCGCGTCATGGGCCTGGCGCAGCGTCCCAGCACGATCGGCGCCCTGCAGGCCGCCAGCGCCGTCGGGCAGGGCAAGCTCTACCGCGTCTATGACGAGCTGCTGCGCGAGCGGGGCGTGACCAGCGCGCAGGTGCTGCTGACGTTCTTTGACATGAGCGCGCGTACGCACTACCTCAACGCCCGCCAGACGCTGGCGACGCTGCTCGACTGGCGGGTCCTGCCGGTGATCAACGAGAACGACACGACGGCGACCGACGAGATCTCCTTCGGCGACAACGACTTCCTGGCCGCTCAGGTGGCAGTGCTGATCGGCGCCGACGAGCTGATCCTGATGACCGACATCGACGGTCTCTACACGGCCGACCCGCGTCTTCATCCCGATGCGCACATCGTCGCCGCGGTCACCGACTTCGACTCGCTGCACGATCTCGAAATCGGCCACACCACCTCGCCGCTGGGCTCGGGCGGAATGCGTTCCAAGGTCGTTGCAGCCGAGATGGCCACGGCGGCCGGCATCGGCACGCGGATCTGCAACGGGCTGGACCCGGACACGCTTGCCGCTGTTCTCGCCGGCGAGGCCCGGGGCACGCACTTCCCGGCGGGCGAAGCGCGTTACTCGAGCTTCAAGCTGTGGCTCAAGTACGCCAAGCCCTCGCGGGGCACCCTGACGGTCGACGCCGGCGCCGCCAGGGCTCTGCGCGGCGGCAGTGCCAGCCTGCTGCCGGTTGGCGTGACCGGGGTGCGGGGCGAGTTCGACGCTGGGGATGCGGTCGAGATCATCGAACGCGAGGCCCCCGAGGGGATGCGGGTGCGCCCCCTTGCCAAGGGCATCTCGAGCTACTCGGCCGCTGAGCTCAGGCAGGTCATCGGCATGAAGTCCGAGGCCGTGCGCGAGGTGCTCCCGCGGGGCAGCGACGAGGCCGTGCATCGCGACTACCTCGTCCTCGACTGAGGGGCCCTACCCTGTAGAGATGGCCCTGGCCACAACAACGGTCGCCGAGACATGCCGCACCGCCAAGCTTGCCGCGCGGGCGCTGGCGCGCACCGGCTCATCCCTCCGTGACGCGGCACTGGAGGCGATCGCAGCCGCCCTCGAGGAGCGTCTGGAGGAGATCCTCTCCGCCAACGCCCTCGACATGGAGCTCGGCCGCGAAGGTCAGATCGGCGAGGCGCTGCTGGATCGCCTGCGCCTGGACGAGCCGCGTGTGCGCTCGATCGCCCAGGCGGTTCGCCAGATCGCCGCGCTGCCCGACCCCGTCGGTGAGGTGATCGAGGGCCGGCGCCTGCCCAACGGGCTCGACCTGCGCAAGGTACGTGTGCCGCTGGGTGTCGTGGCGGTCGTCTATGAGGCGCGTCCGAACGTGACCATCGACGCCGCCGCCCTGTGTCTGAAGTCCGGCAACGCGGTCGTTCTCAGGGGTTCCTCGACCGCGGCGAACTCCAACCGGGCGCTCGCTCGGGTCGCCGCCGAGGCGGCCGTCTCGGCCGGGCTGCCCGAGGGCGCGGTCAGCCTGGTTGCAGGTGGTGGGCGCGAGGAGCTGGCCGAGCTTGCCACCCAGCGCGAATACCTCGACCTGATCGTGCCGCGCGGCGGGGAGAGTCTCAAGGAGGCGCTGCAGGCGGTCGCGACGGTGCCCGTCATCTACGCCGCCTCGGGCAACTGCCACATCTATGTCGACCGCAGCGCCGAGCTCGAGATGGCGGAAGCGATCGTGCTCAACGCCAAGACCCAGCGCCCCGGTGTCTGCAACGCAGCCGAGACGCTGCTGGTGCACGACTCACTGGCCGAGGACTTCGTGCCGCGAATCGCAGCCGCCCTGACGGGTGCGGGCGTGGTCGTGCGTGCCGACGCCGGCGCGCTGGCGCTGGCAGCCGGCGCCGGCGGCGCCCTCGTCGAGCCGGCCAGCGAGGAGGACTGGGACACCGAGTACCTGGCCCCGGTGATCGCCCTGCGCCTGGTCGATTCGGTCAACCAGGCCATCGAGCACATCTCCGATCACGGCAGCGGGCATTCCGAGGCGATCGTCACGCGCGACACCGCCTCGGCCAGGGCCTTCCAGCTCGGCGTCGATGCGGCATGTGTCTATGTCAACGCCTCGACCCGCTTCACCGACGGAGGCGCGTTCGGCATGGGCGCCGAGATCGGCATCTCGACCCAGAAGCTGCATGCCCGCGGCCCGATCGGCCTGCGCGAGCTGTGCACGTTCAAGTATCTGCTCGAGGGCGACGGGCACGTCCGCCCTTGATCGGCACTTGGCTCGCATCGGCATCCTGGGGGGCACCTTCAACCCGCCCCATCGCGGGCATCTCGAGCTCGCCCGCCACGCCCTCGGCGAGCTGTCGCTGGACCGTGTCCTGCTGATGCCCGTGCACACACCGCCGCACAAGCCGGGCGGCATGGACCCGGGGCCCGAGCATCGGCTGAACATGTGTCGGCTGGCCGTCGCCGGCGAGCCCGGGCTGAGCGCCTGTGAGCTCGAGCTCGAACGGGGCGGGCCGTCCTACACCGCCGATACCTTGAGAGAGATCCATGAGCGAGACCCGGAGGCCGAGCTGACCTTCATCGTCGGCGCAGACACTGCCCGCACGTTGCCCTCCTGGCACGAACCGCTGCTCGTTCTCGAGCTCGCGGAGCTGGCCGTTGCCGCGCGCGCGGGGACCGACCGCGGCGAGGTCATGGGAGCGCTGGAGGCGGTCCTGGCCGGCTCGGGCGCTCGTCCGCGGATCAGCTTTCTGGAGATGGCGCCCCTGGAGGCCTCCTCCTCAGCGGCCCGCGAGCAACTCGCGGCGGGCCAGAGCGCCGCTGCGATGCTCGGCGAGCCGGTCGCCTCCTACGTGGCCGAGCACGGCCTCTATGGAGTGGCCCAGAGGAGCGTGCGCTGATGGAGCCGCATGAGCTGCTCGCGGAGATCGGCCGCCTTGCGGCCGACAAGAAGGCGCTTGACGTCGTCGAGCTGGACCTGCGCGGCGTGCTCGGCTACACCGACTACTTCCTGGTCTGCAGCGGCAACACGGGCCGCCAGGCAAAGGCGATCCACGACGGCATCCTGGCGGGGCTCAAGCACGACCACGACCGCCTGCCGACCCGGGTGGAGGGCAGCGGGGAGGGAGGCTGGATCCTGATGGATTACCTCGACGTGGTCGTGCACATCTTCACCCCTCAGACGCGGGAGTTCTACCGCCTGGAGCAGCTCTGGGGCGAGGTCCCGGCGCGCGCCGCCGGCGACAGTTGACCCGCCGCCGCGCGACCGGTTAGGGTCGCCCGACAGCGCCGCTTGGGGGCGGCGCGCGGAGAGAGGGAGATATATATGCACGACCCGATCGCATTGCGGCGGGGTTCGGTTCTGGTCGCGATCGCCGCGCTTTGTGCTGCGGCGCTCGCCTGTTGCTTCACGGCGCTGGCACCGGCGGCACGCGCCGACGGTCCCGGGACGGGGGCGCCCTGGACGGTCAGCGTCGGTGACTCGTTCATCTCCGGCGAGGCCGGACGCTGGGCGGGCAACACCGATGAAAGCTCCTCCAAGACCGACGCGCTTGGCTCGACGGCCTACGACGACAACGCCGGCGGCACGGGCGAACTGATTGCCGGCTGCCACCGCTCGAAGTCCGCCGAGGTTTACATCGGCGGTGGCGTCAACGGCGAGAACCTCGCCTGCTCGGGCGCCAAGACCTCGAGCTTCACCGAAGGCAGCACCTTCAAGCCAGGGATCGACTTCTACAACTCGGGCGGCAAAGAAGGCCAGGCGCTGATGCTGCAGCACTTCGCTGCCTCTCACGACGTCAAACTGATCGCGCTCTCGATCGGTGGCAACAACTTCAACTTCGCGGGGATCGTCACGACCTGCGTCGAGGACTTCCTGGAGTCCACCTGGTTCTACGACTTCTACTGCAGCAAAGAAAGCTCGGTCACGAACAACTTCACCGCGAGCAACGTCAGCAGGGTCAAGGGCGAAATCACGACAGCGGTCAAAAACGTGGCCACCGCGATGACCAATGCGGGCTACTCGAGCTCGCAGTACACGATCCTCGTCCAGGACTACCCGTCCCCGATTCCCAACGGTTCGGAATTCCGCTACACCCAGAGCGGCTACAGCCGCCAGACGACGGGCGGGTGCGGGTTCTGGAACAACGATGCCAACTACGCCAATGCGACGATGCTGCCGACGATCAACGGCGCCGTGTTCGGTGGCGCTTCGGCCGCCGGTCTGGCGAACGTCAAGACGATGGAACTCAGCTCGGCCTTCAATGCGCACCGGCTGTGCGACAAAGGGGTCGGGATGCTCGAGGAAGAGGGGCTGTCCAACTGGCAAGCACCCGAAGCGGTCAACAAGAGCGAGTGGTTCAACCAGATCCGCACGGTCGAAGCGATCTTCGGGCCATATGAACTCCAGGAAGACATCCACCCGAACTACTGGGCGCAGCTGGGTCTTCGCAACTGTCTGACGCAGGCCTACAACGGCGGTGCCCCCAAGGGCGGGACCTGTACGATCTCGGGATCGGGTCTCAACTCAGCGGGCGAGCCGAACATGTCGCTGCACTGATCGGCCAACGGGTGTCCTCGGCGCCGGGTCGACCGGCGCCGAGGCCCCACCGGGCTCCCACTCCTCCCCCCGCCAGTGAGCGTGGGCGATGGGCGTGAGCGCCGAGCCGGAGCACTCGCGCCCGCGCGTGCGGGCGGTAATGCGCGAAGGCGAGCGGGTTACGCCACTCGAGCTGTTCTTCGATCTCGTCTTCGTCCTGGCTCTGACCCAGTGCACGACCCTGATGGCCGGCACACCCACCTGGCTGGGCCTGCTGAAGGGGCTGCTGGTGCTGGGCATGCTCTGGTGGTCATGGGTCGGCTACGCCTGGCTGACGAGCGTCGTGGACCCCGAGGAGGGGCTGGTCAGGCTGGTCATGTTCATGGCCATGGCGGCCTTTCTGATCGCTGCCCTGTGCGTACCGGGGGCCTTTGGCGAAGATGCCCTGCTGTTCGCGATCGCCTATGGAGCAGTGCGCGTGGCCCACATCTTCCTGTTCCTGCTGGCCAGCCGCGAGGACGCCGTCCTGCGCAGGTCGGTCCTCGGCCTGGCCGGCAGCACCGCCATCGGGGCCGGTCTGATCCTCGCGGCGGCCTTCGTCTCGGGGAACCTCCGTCTGTCGCTGTGGGGCCTTGCCCTGCTGCTCGATGCCGCCGGGCCGTTCCTCTTCGGCGCAGACGGCTGGAAGCTCGTGCCGGGTCATTTCGCCGAGCGTCACGGGGCGATCGTGATCATCGCCCTGGGCGAGTCGATCGTGGCGATCGGCGTCGGTGCACGCGAGAAGATCGATGCCGGCATCGCGGTGGCCGCGCTGTTCGGGATGGTCGTGGCGGCCTGCCTGTGGTGGGCCTACTTCGATGTCACGGCGATCGCTGCCGGGCGTCGGCTCGCGCGCGCGGCCGAGGGGCGCGAGCAGAACGAGATCGCCCGGGACTCCTACTCCTACCTGCATTTTCCGCTGGTCGCGGGGATCGCCCTGCTGGCGGTCGGGCTCAAGCGGACGCTGGCCCACGTCGATGATCCCCTGCGCCTCGTGCCTGCCGTGGCCCTGCTGGGCGGAACTGCCCTCTACCTGCTCGGGCACGTGGCCTTCCGCTTGCGAAACGTGGGCAGCGTCAGCGTCCGGCGCCTGCTCTGCGCGCTGGCCCTGCTGGCGCTGTTGCCCCTCGCCGCTCACATTTCGGCGCTGGCCCTGCTCGGGATCATGAGCGCGTTGCTGGTGGCGATGACCGTCTATGAGGTCGTGCGCTACGCCGAGGCACGCCAGCGCATCCGACACAGCTCGCTCGAGCGCGAGCTTTCAGGCTGAGCGCTCGGCGGCCGGTCCGGAGACCGTGCCGACCGGGGGCCCCGGGGCGGGCATGGCGTGGACACCCGTCTCGTGGCGGGCGAAGTAGATCACGAGGCCCTGAGTCGCCAGGGCAACGGCGGTTGACAGGACGAAGGCGAAACCGGTGCCCAGCCCCCGCAGCGAGATGGCCAGCGTGAAGCAGAACAGGGCAAAGGCACCGAATCCGGCGATCATCCCGCGCAACAGTCGCAGGGCCTCGTCCGAGCCGCGCTGGGTGTGGGTGAAGGTGGCAAGCACCGTGGAGATGATCGGGAACGGCGCAAGCAGGCCACTCAGCTGCGGTCCGAGCCAGCCGGAGATCGCGGTCAGGGTCAGGACCAGCGCCACGGCGCAGGCGGCTCTCAGCGGTAGATCCCAGCCGGGCGGCGGCGATCCGCCAGAGCGCGGCGAGCTGGGGTGGGGGAGCCAGGTCAGTCCGGCTGGCAGCGCCAGTCCGGCCAGCATCAGCGCGACGCCCACGGGGATTGCGAATGCACTGAATACGGCCGTTCCGATGGCGAAGGCGATCCAACCGCAGATCATGCAGGCGAACCAGGGGAGATGCCCGGCGAGCCGGCCGTAGAGAACGGCGAAGGCGATCAGCGATACCAGCCCGAGCAGTGTCCCGGCTGCCGCCCCCGCGGCGAAGTCCTTGCCATGCGCCAGTGCGTAGGCGAGCAGGATCGGCCCGGCGACGACGGGCAGGCCTCCGATCAGGCCACCGACCCGCGGCCCGAACCGCCGCGCGACCAGCGAGGCACCCACCACGAAGGCGGGTGCAAGCAGCAGCTTGACGAGGAGCTCGGTCACCGCTTGATGATTGCGCACCGGCGCGCTTGAGGAACCGGGGTGCCCGCCGGCTGATCGTCAGCGCCCAGTGGCCGGCAGGCGGAGAAAGAGCCTCTGCGAGCGCCACGGAGGAGGGGTGTGTCGCGACGCTCGCACAGGCTCTGTTCTCACCGGCCGGTGGTAGCTCCCAGGATCTGCGGAGGTGAGCCCGATGCGGCTGCTCGCCCGTCGATCCTTGGTCCCTACCTATCCAAATACCCTTTTTCCCTATTCCTGCCCCGCCCAAACATAAACTCAAAAAAAATCTCTGCGTTTCATGAATGAACGACAGCGTAACCTAATCAGAACAGCACACTTCTGTCAACCCCCCGGACAGAACTTTCGAATTTGACAGGCGTGATGGCCGATTCAATAAGGTTTTCTGGGCCGTTGGTGTCTGGTCCGCCCTCTGGCAGAGGCTCCATGGAAGTCGAGATGAAAGTACGTGGGTGTTGGAGAAAAAGTCCTGCGGACTCAGAAATTGAGGGCATTCGGCATCTTTTCAGCCGGCGAGGGGTGCGATATCTTCGGTCGCAGCCCTATGCCCCAGCCAGCTCGAAAGCTCCCCTCCCGTCGCGAGCGACCCGCCCGTCGCGGCGTGGCCGTGGCGCGTCTCGCGGCCAAGCCGACGCAGCGCGAGCGGCTGGTCCAGGCGATCATCGAACTCTCGGGCCAGCATGGCTATCAGGGACTGAGCATCGCCCAGATCAGCTCGCGCGCGGGAGTCTCCAGCGCGACCTTCTACGAGCTCTTCGAGGACAAGGAAGCGTGCATGCTGGCGGCCTACAGGGAGGCAACGCAGCGGACGCTTGCGCGGATGGACAGCGCGCTGCAGGCGGGCGAATGGGCGATGGCTGCCCGTCCAGCCTTCGGGGAGCTTTTGCAGAGCGTCCAGAGCGATCCTGACGCCGGGCGGGTCATGTTCGTGGAGGCGCTCAGCGGCGGCCCGCGGTTGCGCCAGGAGCTCTCGCGGGTCCGGGACTTCATGGAGCGGAGCTCCGAGGAGCTCCTGGAGCGCACACCCCCGGGGGCAAGCACGCTCGACGTCCCCGCGCGGGCGCTGATCGGAGGCGTTCGCTACATCGTCTCGCGCCATCTGCGAACGCATGACGAGGATCGCCTGACGCGTCTGACGGAGGACATCGTCGCGTGGATGGGCAGCTACGCGGTGCCCTCCGAGCAGGGGCGGTGGAGCACCGGGCCGCAGGCTCTGGCGGGCGCTGAGGAGACCCCGCAGGCCGAGGGCCCCGAGGCGCTGATCGAGCTGCCGCGCCTGCCCCGCGGGCGCCATGGCCTCTCTCCGGGGGCGGTGGCCCGCAGCCAGCGCACCCGGATCATCCTGGCGACGGCCGCGGTGACGATGGAGAAGGGCTACGCCGGTACGACGGTGGCGGACATCGTTGCCGCGGCAGGTGTGGCCAAAGAGGCCTTCTACCGGCACTTCTCAGACCGCGAACACGCATTCCTCGAGGCTCAGCAGTATCCGAGCCAGCACCTCCTGGACACGATGGCCGGCGCCTATTTCTCCGTCGACGGATGGCCGCAGCGGATCTGGCTCGCACTGGACGTCCTGCTCGGCCTGATCGCCGAGAACCCCGCCTTGGCCCATCTGCGGATGGTCGAGTGCTACGCCGCCGGCGGCGCCGCGATTCGCCGCGCCGAGGACATCACGCGCTCCTTCACGCTGTTCCTCGAGGAGGGCTACCGCTACCGCCCCCAGGCGGAAGGACTGCCGCGCCTGTACTCGCAGGCGATCTCGGGCGCCCTGACCGAGCTGATCCAGCTGGAGGTGGAACGAGGTCACACCGCCGAGCTGCGCCGGCGCCTGCCTCAGATCGCCTACGTTGCGATCGCCCCGTTCGCCGGCCCGGACGCGGCCCGCGAGCTGGTGCTGGAGCTCACCGCACGCGCCGCCGCCTGAGGCCGCGCTCCGCGGGCTCAGGGAGAGAAGGGAAGCCCAACCGTCTGTGACAGCCAGGTGGCGCGGTCCTGGCTGCCGTCATATTTGCCTTCCTCATCGAGCAGGAACCCCCAGCCCGACCAGATGCCGGCGCCGTTTACGCGGTCGCCCGCCAGGAGTCCGGCGGCGAGCGCTTCGGTGGCCGTGGTGATGTTCTCGACGGACGTCAGGTGCCACCGGTCGGCCGAATAGGAGGGCAGGACGGGGACGATCCTGGTCGTGGGGAGGACATTTTCGCTGTAGAAGGCGAGGCCGCTCTCGATCCACGATTGGTAGGCGGCGACGGTCTCAGATTCGCTGTCGTAGTAGAGCGGGTCGACCTGGTCGACCAGTTCCGAGACGCGGTGCAGATAGGAGGCTGTCCAGTGCGAGACGGTCGCGGGGGCGGTGACCGACAGCCTTCCCGGAAAGCCCAGTCGCGTAAACGCCGCATCGAGTTCTTCCAGCAGCGTCAGGAAGCCCGGGGTGGTTGGGTAGGGCTCGAGGTCGAGCTGGACTCCCGAGGCACCGTCGCCAAGGGTCGCTTCGATGGCGGCCACGATGTGGGTGCGGGTTGCCGGAACTTCCAGGTTCAAGTCGTTTCCGCGCGTCCCGATCTTGCCGTTGTAGACGATCGTCATGGTCAGCGCGGCATCGTGTTCGGCGTCGTAGGAGGCGGCCTGCGAGGAGAATCGGTGCAGCATTTCGCGATTGTGCCTTGGCACCTTGAGAAAGCCGCCGGCCTTGAATTTGGGCATCGCAAAGACGAACTGGCCGATGTCGTAGTGATCGATCTCGGCGAGGTATTGATCGGCCGCTTCGACCGAATGGATCGAATGGATCAACCCGTAGGGCATGTAGATCAGCGAGTCCGACGGGTTGGCTGCACCCTCGGCGCCGGCGGCCAGCCACATCGCGCCGGCGGCTGTGAGGACGCCGGCCAGCAGGGCCAGCGCCGTCCTGCGCGCCCGGCGCCGCTCGCTGAACCCCAGCTCCCGCATTCGCTGAGCCTAGCCGGGCCGCGATGCGGTGCAAAAGGAGATCGCGCGAGATCCGCGGACACACGTCGCTACTTGGTGTATTTGAAATCGTCCTTTTTCGTCAGGGCGCTGGTGCCGGACGGTGTGCTCACGGACAGCTGCACGGTGCCGTCGGGCTGCGCCGGCGAGACGGCACTGATCCTCGTCGGCGATTCGACATGGAAGCTCGTCGCCGAGAGCGAGCCGAATTTCACCGCGGTCGCGCCCGACAGTTCCGTTCCGGTGACCGTCACGCTCGTCCCCCCTGCGGATGGCCCTTTTTTTGGCGAGAGCTTGGTTACGGCGGGCGGGGGCGGCGCAGCCCGCTGCAGGCAGGCGCCCGCTTCGTTGCTCCACATCTGCTGGTAGTAGTAGAGGTCGCCGTCGATCACCTGGTTGTACTTGGCGCCATCGGGCGCGAGCCCCAGGGCTTCGCCGAATTCGCTCGCCTCCTTGCCGGTCGCGCACTTGTCGGCCACCTCCTCGCCCTTGGCGTCATACCAGGCGTTGAGCTCGGGGTCTGTGACGGTCTCGCTGTGCTCGTGTGCGAGACCCCCGCCGATGGTGGCGTCCGAGGCGTTGCCGTTGGGGTGCTGTTCGCCGGGATCGCATCCGGTTTCGTCGATGAACGGATTATCGGTGTAGAGAACCACTCCGCCCGCGACAGGGATGAAACCGTGGTAGGAGCAGTAGACGGCGTGTTTGGCGCCCACCGAGCACTTGCGGGCCGCCGCTTCCAGGCAGCTCTCGACGGCTGCGGGCGTCAGCAGGAAGTACTCGTGGCCGAGGTCGGCGGGCAGTCCGTGTTCGGCGACGTAGCGTGTGATCTCCGCTCGCAGCTGTTCGTCGGTGAGGCAGACCGGCGCGGCCGCACAGCCGTTGGCCGGGTAGGGGTCGGTGTCGAGCAGTTCCCCCCCGAAGTACGAGTCGTAGGCCGCATATTCTCCACCGGCGTCTTTGTACTGCGCGAGGATCGAGTCCGTGTTCTGCACGCCGCCGCTGTCGTGCGCCAGGTCTTCGAAATAGCGGTTCAGGCCGGCCTGATAGCCCGCCGGAAAGGCGGGAGCCCCAGAGGGCCGCCAGTAGAGCGTGTAGTTGGTGTTGGACGGCATGACCGGGCCGCCGTGGTATTCGAGCGGCTGCATGGAGTCGGGCGAGCCGCCCTTGCCCGTTTTTGCCTCGGCTCTCGAGGCGGAGCGGCCGCCTGTCGCTGCCGCGGGGATCGGCTGATAGCCGACGGTCCTCGTCCCGACGCGGGCGATCAGCGCCGACGCTCCCGGGACGCCGAACACGAGCGTCGCGATCAGCACCCCGGCTCCCCTGCGGGCGGCCGAGCGAGCGCGAACGCGCGCGAGGATTGAAGCGATCATCGTGCCCATCTTGGCATCTGGCCTACGCCCGGTGTGCCGGTGACGGACAGGTAGACCGCCCTCGGCGATTGCTCTCCCATACACCAACAACGCCTCCCGGCCCGGGAAGGTTGGTCAGGTGTCCCCGTGCGCGCGAGGACGCGCTCCTCATCAAAGAGCTCGCGCGGCATCGCCCCCCCCCGGCGGCCGCCGCGCATGCGCAGCACGCACATTTAGAACGCGCGCGAAGGCTGAAGGTTGGACGTCTGGATGCAGCTTTTTCCGTTGCGTGCGTGGCCCTTGAATACCCCCGGGCAAGGGGATAGCTTGGCTGTGTACGGAGGGTTGATAAAAAGGGAAGACCAACCGGGAGAGGCGGGCTGTGTGCCGAGGTGCGCGGCCCGGTGGAGGCGAGCATAGGTGTCGGGTCTGTACGTGAGAATTGAGGCCTCCTCACGGGTGCGGCTGCGCTTTCTGAGCGACGAGCGGCTAGTCCAGCTGGTGCGCGAGGGCAACGGGGCGGCCTTCGAGGCGATCTATGACCGTCACGCGGCATCGCTGCTCTCGTTCTGCGTGTACATGCTGGGGTCCCATCACGACGCCGAGGACGCCGTTCAGGCGACGTTCTCCTCTGCGCACAAAGCCCTGCTGCGAGACGACCGCGATCTGGCCCTTCGGCCGTGGCTGTTCGTGGTTGCGCGCAACGCCTGCGTGTCGGTGATCCGCAAGCGCCGGACGTGGGTGGAGCTCAACGGCGAGCCCGCCCTGGACGGGGACCCGGCACGCCGTCTGGAAGTCAAGAATGAGGTCCGCCAGCTCCTGGACGGGCTGCTCGATCTGCCGGAGCCTCAGCGCGCGGCCCTGGTCATGGCAGAGGTTCAGGGCCTGAGCCAGCGCGAGATCTCTTCGGTGATGGGTATCCGTCCCGCCCAGGTCAAGGCGTTTACCTACCAGGCCCGCTCGAACCTGATCGCCGAGCGCCACGCCCGCGAGGCCGACTGTTCGGAGATCCGCGACCAGCTTGCCCAGGCGCATGGAGCGGGGCGACTCAAGGGGCCGCTGCGACGCCACTTGCGCACATGTGATGGCTGCCGTGCCTACCAGCGCGGGCTGCGACACCAGAGCCGGGCGCTGGGTGCGCTCTTCCCGGTCGTCCCGTCGCTCGCCCTGAAGACTCGGGCGCTGCAGGAGGCGCTGGGCAACGCCGCAGCTCCGGTCGCGGGCTACCGTGGCGGCGCGGCGGTCAGCGGCGGGGCCGCCGGCACCTTCGCGCTGGCAAGCGGCGGCCTGAAGGCCGTCCTCGCTGTGGTCGCCGGCGTTGCCTGTGTGGGAGCGTGCGGGGTCGGCGCGTCCCTGCTGGAAGCCTCCGAAACGCCGGGAGGCAAGACCTCCGCCACGACTGTCGCGAACAGCCCCTCGGAAGCTGCCCTCGGGGCCTCGCTCTACGAGGCGCGGACGGGCGCTCCGGCGGCCATCAGCGGGGGCTTGACCATTTCAGGACCAGGCGCCGGCCCCGATCGGTCGACGGCGAGCGAAGCGGAACTGTCCGCGCCCGACCCGGGGCAGGCGTCCCTGCCCTCGGTTGAAATCGGGGCCGTGCAGGAAGACGCGGGCTCTTCCAGCGAAAGCTCGGGGCCGAGCGGCTCCGGCAAGAGCCCACCAGCGCCGGGAGCACACGAACGTGACACGCCTGCGGCGCAGGAACGACTTCAGGCGGCCGCGAGGCGCGAACAGGCGATCGAGGAAAGAAAGTCGGGCCGCCTGAGCGGTAGGACGTCCAAAGGCGAAGAACACGCGCGCATACATGAAGAAGCCATCAGGACGCGCGAACAACGCAGGCAGGCGCGCGAACAACAGGCGACCGAACGCGAAGAACGCGCTCGGTCGCTGCACGCACTGCCCCCAGAACTCCGCAAAGCCGCACGCGAAGAACTGAAGGCAGAACGCGAAGAACGCAAGGCCGAAAAAGAACAGGAACCGACCGGATAGAGACGTCGGCGGCCTTCCGCCACAGCGACTTCCTCCCCCTCGGCTCAGCCGAGCGGTCGCAGGGCGACAGTTGCGCTGATGGAGATCGGCGTCGTAACGGCGACCGGTACAGGTACGTGGGGCACCGCTGCCACGGCCGCCCATGAGCAGCCGGCCTCTTTGGCCAGTTCCAGGTCGTGAGCGGCTTCCTGGAAGGATTTTGTGACTTCCCCGGGCTTGCCGGCCGTCACGGCTTCGTTGGCCCGGTTGACGTCTTCGTTGAACCAGCCCTGCCACTGCGCGCAGGTGTCGGCGCTGACGGTTGGCTTCTGAAGTGCGCTGGCGAGCGGCGTGCCGACACTTCCGGCGAGCGCCGCCACGCCTGCCGCGATCAGGACGACGTGCTTGGTGTGGTGAACGATGTTGCGCATTACGGCCTCCTTGAGGGACGATTTGGTTTGTAGGACCATGCTCGCCCCGGCCGCCCAGATCGGCCAGGTACCCTAGGGCTGTATTTGGCTTACCCGCGCACATGACGCTGCGCTTCATGCCCGGCCGCTCCGGCGCCGCCGGCGTCCTGACCTCGGGGCCGTTTCCGCGATCATGGAGGCTGATGGAGGCGCTCCGGCATCAGGTCCCTCAGAAGTTCCTCACGGTCCTCGCCACGGTGGCGGCGGCGGCGCTCGCACCCGTCTCGCCGGCACACGCGCAATGGAGCACGCCACACCGCCTGGCCCGCGCGAGGGTCTGGTCATACCTGCAACTCGCGGTCGCGCGCAGCGACAGCCGAAGCGAGACCGTCGCGTGGCGTCGCGAAGAAACGCTCGAAGGCACGCTCGGCGGAGCCGAAGCCACCACGAAGGGACCGGAGGGCTCCTGGCATCTGGCGGTTCTCGACTCCGCACGGCGCGAAGGTCCTCTGCAGATCGCGCTCGGAAGCGACGCCGACGGACGGGCGACGCTGGCGTGGGAGCGCTTTCCCTCCGAACACTCGATGGCGCCCGAGGTCGACGTGCTCACTGAGCCACCCGCCGGGGGCTGGAGCCGCCCCACCAGGATCGTCAAAGCAGATCCCGAAGCCGGCTCGCTCGCCATGAACGTGGCACCGGACGGTCGTGCGGCGCTCGTGTATCACGTGGGCTCCCACCTGAGCGGCATCGCCCTGCGAGGCACCGGCGGGCGCTGGCGCAGGCGGGGGCTGGCACTCGGTGCCCTCGAAGGCGAACCGCGAGTCGCGCTGCTTGCGGGGGGCGGCGCCGCCGTGGCGTGGGAGGAACGCTTCTACCCCGGGCGTCGCGAGTCGGTGAAGGTGATGTTCCTGGGCCCCGGTGGCGCACCGCGGGGTCCGGTGCAGACGCTCGCGAGGGGAGACGAAAAGGAACTCGATCTGGAGCTCGCCGGGAACCTGCGTGGCGAGCTCGTGCTGGCCTGGCGTCCGCATGGCGCGGCGGGCCCGCTCGTTGCTGCGACCCGCAGTCCGGGCGGGCGCTTCGGGGCTCCGGCGCGGATCTCCCCGGGTGGCGACTCCGAACTGTCGGTTGCAGTCGACTCCGAGGGCGACGCGAGCGTTCTCTTCACGCACCTTCTGGGCGGTCACGAGCCGGTGGCGGAATCTGAACAGGGGGTGAGCCCGACCTCGACTCAGCGAACGGTCGTGCAGAACGCCACCAAGCCCGGCGCCGCCGGGCCGTGGGCGTCGCCCGTCGACGTCCCCGCCCCGGCCGGGATGTCGACGTTCTCGCCGCAGATCGTCGCGGCGCCGACCTCCGACGAGCTGCTGGCAACATGGACGGTGGCCCCAACCCGAGCCGTCTTCGGGCGCGCCGGCATCGGTGGCGGATGGCCCCCCGAAACCAGTCGCGACTACACCTCGACGCGTCTGGGTGTGGGCGAATGGTCAAGTCCGCTCACGTTGGCGTCCGCGGGAGCCGGCTCCGCCACGATCGCTCTCTCGGACGACGGCAGAGCCACAGCCGCGTGGGTCTCCTCCGAACCGGAACCCGAAGCGCAGTACCAGTTCGAGAATGTCGAAGTGAGCGAACTGACGCCATAGGCCCCGCTGGGCTGAGGAGTGCCGGAGCCTGGCGCGGAATGCACACCCGCGGCGGGCCTCAATAGCGCCCACCCCGGACCCGATGGAGCTAGAGGGGCTCGAACCCTCGACCTCCGCCATGCCATGGCGGCGCTCTCCCAGCTGAGCTATAGCCCCGGGACGAGCAATCCTAGCGCCCTCGGCATGACGCGCGAAGGGCAGTCGCTGCCAGCCCGGCGCTCAGCCTCGAGGCACGAACTCGGGAACGTCCAGGTCCTCGCCGCCGTCGTCACCGTCGGAGCCGCGTCCCCGCGGTTTGCGCTTCTTCTCGGCGGTGGCCTTCTTCTGGGCTCCGGCGTTCTTATCGGCAGGGGCGACCCGCTCAAGGGCGGCGGTCATGCCGCCGTGGGCCAGTCCGACGTCGCGCAGCAGCCGCTCGGCATTGTTGCGCAGCGAGTTGGACAGGTCTTTCAGGTTGCGCGAGATCTCGGTGCCGTCCTCGAGGATGTCGTGGGCCACGGCGTGGGCCTCGCCCGTGATCTCGCGGGCTTCGAGGCGCGCCTGGACCTTCATCTCGCGTCCCTGGTCCTCGGCCTCCTTGAGCAGGCGGGCCATCTCCTCGCGACGGCCGGCGATCAAGCGCTCGGTCTGCTCGCGGGTCTCCTCGAGGATTCGAGCGGCCTCCTTGCGGGCGCTCTCGAGCAGGGAGTTCGATTCCTTCTCGGCGTTGGCGCGCAGCGTCGAGACCTCGGCGGCCACGTTGGTGCGCAGGGCCTCGGTCTCGGTGGCGGCCTTGGCACGCAGGGCCTCGGTCTCGGCGGCGGCGTCGGCGCGCAGGGCGCCGGTCTCAGCAGCCGCGGTGGCGCGCAGGGTCTCGGTCTCGGCGGTGGCCTCGGCGCGCATCTGATCAGCGGCAGCCTGGGCTTCCTGGCGCAGGCGCTTTGATGCCTGCTGGGCTTCGCCGAGCTTCTGTGCCGCCTCGTCGCGGGCGCTTTCGGTTTCGGTCGTCAGCTTGGCGGCGGTGGCCGCCGCCTGGGAGGTCGTGGCCTGGGCCTCGGTGTTGGCAGCGACGAGGATTTCCTCTGCTTCCTCCTCCGCTGCCAGGACACGGAGGTCCGCGGCCCGGTCGGCCTCCGCGATCCGCTCGCGCGACCTGGACTCCGCGTTGTCGCGCAGTTCCTTGGCGGCCTGTTCGGCGGCCGCGACGATCGAGGCGACCCGGCCGGGTGCGGACCTCAGCGAGTCCGGGTCCGATTGATCCGCGATTTCCGCTGCGATGAACTGTGGCTCTGCCATCCGATAATCGTATTCCCCGCGCCGATCGTGTGTCCGGCGACCGCGCGGGAACGCACGCGCGACTTCCCCAGATGGCGGAAATGGTTGGAAATCTGTCCTTGCGGACAAAGGGGCGCTGCGCGAACATGCACTCATGACGAAGCCTCCCCGGCAGATCGCGATCCTCGTCTACCCGGGCGTTCAGAGCCTCGACGTGACCGGCCCGCTGGAGGTCTTCAGCGCGGCCCAGCGGCTGCTTGAGCATTCAGGGCGGCCGGTGCGCGGCTACGAGGTTCGCATCGTGGCCTCGCAGCCCGATCCCCTGCGGACCTCCAGTGGGCTGACGATCGTCCCCGACGCCACGCTTGCGGAGAGCCACCCGGGGCTGGACACGCTGCTGGTCGCCGGGGGTGCGGGGCGGGGCGGTGTTGAGGACGAGCCGGCGCTGCTGAGCTGGCTGGCGGAGACCTCCGCGGAGGCGAGACGGACCGCATCTGTCTGCACCGGCGCGTTCCTGTTGGCCGGAGCGGGGCTGCTGGCGGGGCGCCGGGCAACCACCCACTGGGCATATGCCTCAGCGCTCCAGCAGCGCTACCCCGAGGTGCGCGTCGAGGCCGATCCGATCTTTGTCAAGGACGGGCCGGTCTGGACCTCGGCCGGGGTGACGGCGGGCATGGACCTGGCGCTGGCGCTCGTCGAGGAGGACCACGACCGGGAGTTGGCCCTGGCAATTGCCCGTCATCTGGTCCTGTTCCTGCGCCGACCTGGAAACCAGTCTCAGTTCAGCGCCACGCTCTTGGCCCAGCAGCCCGCCTCGGCGCCGCTGCGGGAGATTCAGCGCCTGATCGTCGAGGACGTCGCCGGAGAGCACTCGGTCGAGGCCCTGGCGGCCCGCGCCCATATGAGTCCCCGCCATCTGGCGCGGACCTTCCGGGCACAGACCGGTGTGACGCCCGCGCGCTACGTAGAGCAGGTGCGCCTGGAGGCCGCCCGCCGGCGCCTGGAGGAGACCGGGGAGCCGATCGCCGCGATCGCGCACTCCTGCGGCTTCGGAACCGCCGAGACGATGCGCCGGGTCTTCCTGCGTGCCCTGGAGGTCGGTCCCGCCGAGTACCGGCGCAGGTTCCGATCCCACGCCGCGGGCGACAGCGCAGCAGCCTGAGCCGCCCTCGTGGCGCCCACCTATCTCATCAGCACCCAAGCCCGCAATCAGAGGAGGAGACGGACATGAAGATCGCAATCGTCCTATACGACCGACTGACGGCCCTGGACGCGATCGGACCGTATGAGGTGCTCAGCCGGCTGCCCGGTGCGGAGCTCTGCTTCGTGGGCGCAGAGGCGGGGCCGGTTCGCACGGACAACGGGATGCTGACGCTGCTCGCCGAGCGCGCCGTGGCCGAGGTGCCGGCGCCGGACATCGTGCTCGTTCCCGGCGGCCCGGGTGAGGTGGCCGAGCGAGCCGGAGGGGCTCTGCTCGACTGGCTGCGAGCAGTCGACCAGACGAGTACCTGGACGACATCGGTGTGTACCGGTTCGCTGATCCTGGCCGGCGCCGGACTGCTCGCGGGACGCCGGGCGACGAGCCACTGGCTGGCCTTGGGCGAACTCGGGGCCCTGGGCGCCCAGGCGGTCTCCGAGCGGGTCGTCTTCGACGGCAAGTACGTGACGGCCGCGGGCGTCTCGGCCGGCATCGACATGGCCCTCGGGCTCGTCCAGCGGATCGCAGGCGCAGAGCTCGCCCAATCGATCCAGCTGGGCATCGAGTACGACCCCCAGCCTCCGTTCGACTCCGGCTCTCCCACCAAGGCCCCGGCGGCCATTGTGGCGCTGCTGGAAGGATCCAGCCGCTTCGCCGCACAGCAGGCGGTTGGTGCCCGCTCCAGCTGAGGCGCCCACCGCGGCCGTTCGGCCAGGGCCGACCGCTAACCTGCGGGTCCCGATGACAGAGCACCGCTATGACCCGTCGCAGATCGAGCCTCGCTGGCAGGCGATCTGGGCCGAGGAGCGGACCTGGGAGGTGAGCAACGGAGGGTCCTCCGACCTCCCAGGGCCCGGACGGGGATCGGGAGAGCCCGAGAACTCCTACGTCCTCGAGATGCTCCCCTATCCCAGCGGCGAGCCTCACATCGGCCACCTCAAGTGCTACGCCCTGGGCGACGCCATCGCCCACTTCCAGCGGCGGCTGGGCCGGCGGGTACTGCACCCGATGGGCTTTGACTCCTTCGGCCTGCCGGCTGAGAACCACGCCATCAAGACAGGCGTCCACCCGCGCGACTCGATCGCCGAGTCGATCGCCTCCTTCCAACAGCAGTTCCGCTCCTGGGGGATCTCGATCGACTGGTCGCGTGAGATCTCGACCTCCGACCCCTCCTACTACCGCTGGACCCAGTGGATCTTCCTCGAGCTGTTCAAGGCGGGCCTCGCATATCGCCGCGAGGCCGCAGTCAAGTGGTGCCCCAAAGACCAGACTGTCCTGGCCAACGAGCAGGTGGACGCCGACGGACACTGCGAGCGCTGCGGCGCCCTGGTGGAGGTGCGCCAGCTCGAGCAGTGGTTCCTGCGCATCACCGACTACGCCGAGCGGCTGCTCGGAGATCTCGACGGCATCGACTGGCCCGAGCACGTGAAGACTATGCAGCGCAACTGGATCGGCCGCAGCGAGGGTGCCGAGGTGACCTTCCGCTGCGAGGCGCTGGGAGTGGACTATCCGGTCTTCACGACCCGTCCGGACACGCTCTTCGGCGCGACCTTCTTCGTCATGGCACCCGAGCACCCCGACGTCATGCGCCTGGCGGCCGGGACCGAGTTCGAGTCGGCTGCCCGCGACTACGTCAACCAGTCACTCAACGAGACCAACGAGGAGCGCGGCAATGCGGAGAAGGTGAAGACCGGCGTGCCGCTTGGCCGGACGGTGACCAATCCGGTCAACGGCGAGCAGATCCCCATGTATGTGGCCGACTACGTGCTGATGGAGTACGGCACGGGGGCCATCATGGCCGTGCCCGCCCACGACGAGCGCGACTATGACTTCGCTCGTACCTTCGGCCTGCCCATCCGGCGGGTCATCGAGCCGCTGGAGGATGCGGGGGAGGGGGCCGGGGAGCTGCCCTACAGCGGCGACGGGCGGCTGGTCGGCTCGCATACGGACTTCGACGGGCTGGGCAACCGCCAGGCGCTCGGCGCCATCGTCGCCTGGCTTGACCGTGAGGGCAAAGGCCACGCCTCAGTCAACTACCGGCTACGCGACTGGCTCGTCTCGCGCCAGCGCTACTGGGGCTGCCCGATCCCGATCCTCTACTGCGAGCGCTGCGGCACCGTGCCCGTGCCCGAGCAGGAGCTGCCCGTCGCGCTGCCGGACATCGATGACTACATGCCCAAAGGGCGCTCGCCGCTGGCGGCGGCCGAGGAGTGGGTCAACACCCAGTGCCCGTCCTGCGGCGGGCCGGCCAGGCGCGAGACGGACACGATGGACACCTTCGTGGACTCCTCATGGTATTTCCTGCGCTACTGCGACGCGGGGAACGCCGAGGCCGCCTGGGATCCCGCAGCGCTGCGCGAGTGGATGCCCGTGGATCAGTACATCGGCGGCGTCGAGCACGCCATTCTGCACCTGCTCTACGCCCGCTTCTTCACCAAGGCCCTCGCCGACCTGGGCCACCTGGACTTCCAGGAGCCCTTCAGCTCGCTGTTCACCCAGGGGATGGTGACAAAGGACGGCTCGAAGATGAGCAAGTCCAAGGGCAATGTCGTCTCGCCCACGGCGATCGTCAGGCGGGTGGGCGCCGATGCGGCCCGCTGCTACATCCTGTTCGTCGGCCCCCCCGACCAGGACGCCGACTACTCCGACGAGGGCGTCGAAGGCGTCCACCGCTTCCTCGGGCGGCTGTGGCGTCTGGCCGCCGAGACGGCCGAGCGCGCCGGCCCACCCGAACCCGGCCTGGAGCTGCCCCCGATTGGAGGGGCGGCCGAGGAGGAGCTGCTGAGAAAGACCCATTGGGCGATCGAGAAGATCAGTGGCGACCTGCGCCGGTTCGCCTTCAACACGGCCATTGCGGCCGTCATGGAGCTGCTCAACGACTGCTCGCGGCTACGCGATCAGGTGGGTGCTCCGACGCTGCGCTACGCGCTCGGGATGGCCTCTTCGCTGCTGTTCCCCTTCGCTCCCCACACCTGCTCGGACATCTACTCGATGCTGACCGGCGAGCGTGTCTGGGAGCAGCCATGGCCGCAGGCCGACGAGGCTCTGCTCGAGAGCGAGGTCTATGAGCTCGTCTGCCAGGTCAACGGCAAGGTCCGTGATCGCGTTCAGGCGGGGGCCGAGGCGGGCCCCGAGGAGCTCAAGGCGCTCTGCATGGCCGCCCCCAACGTGCAGGCACACCTCGACGGCAAGGAGCTCGTCAAGGAGATCGTGGTGCCGGGCAAGCTGGTCAACCTGGTCGTGCGCTGAGCGCATGGCCGAGCTGAAGCCCGTCTACCTGATTCATGGCGATGATCACGGCGCCGTGGGCGAGCGCCGGGCCGGACTGAAGAAGCGGGGCGAAACGGACGCCGGCGGCATGGGGAGCGTCGAGCTGCTGGAAGGCGAGGACGCAACGCCCGCCGGTGTGGCCGGAGCCCTGGCGGCCATGACCCTCAGCGTGGGCCGGCGCGTGCTGATCGTGGACGGCGCCGAGCGATGGCGCCCCGCCGACGTGCAGGCCCACCTCGCAGCGGCTCTGGCATCAATGCCGCCCGAGACGACCCTCGGGATATTCGCCCGCGAGGACGGCAAGGCCAAGGCCCCACCCGCCCTTCACGAGGCTGTCAAGAAGGCCGGCGGCGTGATCGCGGCCCGGATGACGATGAAGCCCTGGGAGCTTCCCAAGTGGGCGCGCGAACAGGCCGCCCAGCTCGGCCTCGCACTGGATGGGCCAGCTGCCAGGGCTCTGGTCGACCAGGTCGGCGAGCGCCAGCAGCGGCTGCTGCGCGAGCTCGAGAAGCTGGCCCTGGAAGGCGGCGAGGGCGAGGCGGGCGCCGCGTCCGGACCGCGGACGGTCGACGCAACGGAGATCGAAGCGCGCTCGGCCCACTCGGCCGAGCACAAGGCATACGGCCTCGCCGATGCCCTGGTGGGAGCGGACGGAGCGGCGGCCACCCTGCAATACCTGCGCCTGCGCCAGCAGGGCGAGCGCCTGGCCGGCCTGACCTATCTGATGGCCGGCAGGCTGCGCGAGGCGCTGGCGGTGTCCCTGCGGCTCGGCGCCGGGGAGTCGGTGGCGGAGGTCAAGCGGACGCTGCGGATGCCTCCCAGGGCGGCGGAGCGATTCGTGGCGGATGTCGCGCGCAGCGACCCGGAGCGGCTGCGGGCAGCGCTGGGCGTGATGGCGTCGCTCGAGCTGGACACGCGCGGCGGCTCGCCACTGTCCTCCCAGCGCGACACGCTGGCCGCGATGAGCGAGGACACGCTCGCTCAGAGGGCGATCGAAGAGATCACGACAGCCGCCTGAGCGGCGTGATCACTCCGTGGCGGCAGGCGGAGCGCCGGCGGCCACACGGGCGGCGCGGGACTTCTTGCGATCGCCCGTGTTGCGGTGCATCGCCCCGCGCTTGACGGCCTTGTCGATCGTCGAGACGAGCTCGCGGTGCGCCTCGCCGGCCGCGTCCTGCTCACCGCTCGCGACGATCTCTTCCAGACGGCGGAAGTAGGTCTTGATCGTCGAGGTGTAGCGGCGGTTCTCCAGACGCTCGCGCTCGGAGCGAAGGATGCGCTTCTTCTGTGAGTGAATGTTGGCCATGTCTTCAGGCGCAGGCGCCGGTGATGCTCCGGCCGCGCCGCGCAGCGCCGTACTATAGCGGCCTTGACAGCCAGCGCCGAGGACCCAGCCGAGGAGCCGGCCGCTCCGGCGCCGCCGGGGGGCGGGCGCGTGGCCCGCAACACGGCGATCTTCTCGATCGCCACGGGCATCTCACGCGTCGCGGGGCTGCTGCGGGAAGTCGTGGCGGCCAGCTTCTTCGGCACCAAGGGGCCGGCTTCGGCGTTCACCATCGCCTTCCAGGTCCCCAACCTGATCAGCAACCTGTTCGCCAACGCGGCCCTGTCGGCGGCCTTCGTGCCGGTCTTCACCGAACTGCTGCAGAAGGGCCGCAAGCAGGAGGCCCTGAGGCTCGCCTCGACCCTGTTCTGGATCATGCTGATCGGCCTTGGCGCGATCACCGCCTTCTTCATCCTCTCGGCGCACTTCGTCATGCCGCTGTTCACGGGCAACCATTTCTCGGGCCCGCTGGACGACCTCACGGCGGGGCTCTCGCAGATCCTCTTCCCGGTGATCTTGCTGCTGGGACTGAACGGGCTGCTGGTGGGCGTCCTGCAGTCCTACGACCATTTCACGATCCCGGCGATCTCGCCGGCCGTCTGGAACGTGGTGATCATCGTCCTTCTGATCGTCCTCAAACCGCATTTCCATGGCGGCGTGGAAGACGGCAACCGTGTCTATGCGCTGGCGATCGCGATCCTGGTGGCGACCTTCGTTCAACTGGCGATGGCCTTCGGGGCACTGGGCCGGATCGACTTCCGCCTGCAGATGCACATCGACTGGCATGACCCCCGCATCCGTCAGGTCTTCACGCTGATGCTGCCCGTGACGATCGGCCTTGGGATCGTCAACCTCGACCAGCTGATCAACTCGGTCTTCGGGACGCTCGTCTCAGATCAGGCGCCCCGGGCGATAGACAACGCCTTTCGCATCTACATGCTCCCGCAGGGCCTGTTCAGCGTGGCCGTCGCGACGGTCCTGTTTCCCACCCTCAGCCGCATGGCCGCCGACCGCGACGTGGGGGCGATGCGCCGCACGGTGGGGTTGGGCATGCGCCAGATCAACCTGCTGCTGATTCCCGCGGCGGCGTTCATGATCGTCCTCGCCCGGCCGATCGTGGAGCTCGTCTTCCAGCGCGGCGAATTCAACGCCCACTCGACCCATCTGGTCTCGGTGGCCCTGTTCTGGTTCGCATGGAGCCTGCCCTTCGGCGGGCTGAATCTGCTGCTGACGAGGGCATTCTTCGCCGTCCAGCGGCCATGGCTGCCGACGCGGATGGCGGCCATCAACATCGTCGTGGACATCGTCGTGAGCGTGGGCCTCTACAAACCGCTGGGGATCGCCGGACTGATCATCGGCACGGTGGCCGCGAACGCGGTCATGACGGCGCTGCTGCTCTACCGGCTGCGGCTCGGCTTCAACGGGCGCATGGAAGGCGGCCAGACAATGATGATCACCGCGCGCATCACGCTCGCCTCGGCCATCCTGGCGGGAGTCTCATGGGCCGTCTGGAAGCTCTTCGACTCAATTCTCGGCACATCGCTTCCGGCCGAGGTGGTGAGTGTCGGCGGGGCGGCGGCGATCGGGCTGGTCGTCTACGTGCGGGCGGTCCTCGTGATGCGGGTTCCCGAGGCCCATCAGGTCGGACGACTCGTGCGGGCCCGGCTCGGCCGGCCCTGAGGGGCGGGCAGAGGCCGGGTGGACACGAGGCCCACCCGGCTTGCACCCGACATGGATCGCCGCTTACTACTTACGTCCCAGGACTGTGTGTTTCGCCTGGGCGGCTTAACACTCTCGACACCTGGACAGGCCCTCAGGATTTCGCCTGAGGCGTAGCCGCGGCTGGGTGAACCCTCGTCGAGTTGGCGATCCGCCGGAACGACAAGGCTAGCGCGTCTAGGCTTTACCCCAGCATGGACCAGGCACATATCCGAAACTTCTCGATCATCGCCCACATCGACCACGGCAAGTCGACGCTGGCCGACCGGATCCTGGAGCTGACCCACACCGTCGGAGCGCGCGAGATGCGGGCCCAGCTCTTGGACTCGATGGACCTGGAGCGCGAGCGGGGAATCACGATCAAGGCCCAGGCGGTCAGGGTGTTCTTCACGGCGGCTGACGGTGAGACCTACCAGCTGCATCTGATCGACACGCCGGGCCACGTCGATTTCACCTACGAGGTGTCGCGTTCGCTCGAGGCCTGCGAGGGCGCCCTGCTGGTCGTGGACGCCTCCCAGGGCGTGGAGGCCCAGACGGTCGCCAACACCTACCTGGCAATCGAATCGGGGCTCGAGCTGATCCCCTGCCTGAACAAGATCGACCTGCCCGGCGCCGAGCCCGAGCGGGTGGCCGGCGAAGTGGCCGACCTGATCGGTGAGCCGGCCGACGAGATCCTCAAGATCAGCGGCAAGACGGGGGAGGGGGTGGGCGCGGTGCTCGAGGAGCTGATCGCCCGCGTGCCGCCTCCCTCGGGCGACCCCGACGGCCCCTCGCGTGCACTGATCTTCGACTCCGAGTTCGACCAGTACCGGGGCGTCATCGCCTACATCAGGGTGGTGGACGGGTCCTTCAGCAAGGGCCAGGCGATCCGCGCGATGGCCACGGGAACCGAGGCGGACATCGACGACATCGGCTTCTTCAGCCCGCAGATGATGCCGACCGACCAGCTGGCGGCCGGCGAGGTGGGATACCTGATCACGGGCCTGAAGGATGTGACCCTGCTGCGCGTCGGGGACACGCTGACCACGCGGACACGGACCTCCGGGCCGGGCAGCCGCGGCAAAAGCGTCGAGGCGACCGAACCACTGCCGGGCTACCGGGAGGTCAAGCCGATGGTCTTCTGCGGCCTGTTCCCGATCGACTCCGACGACTACGCCGACCTGCGAGACGCGCTGGAGAAGCTGGTGCTCAACGACGCTGCCCTCTCATGGGAGCCGGAGACCTCCGACGCACTTGGTTTCGGCTTCCGCTGCGGCTTTTTGGGCCTGCTGCACATGGACATCGTGCGTGAGCGCCTCGAGCGCGAGTACGACCTGGAACTGCTCGCCACGATGCCCTCGGTCGAGTTCGACGTGACGCTCACCAACGGCGAGGAGCTCGACGTCCACAACCCCTCGGACTTCCCCGACCCGGGCACCATCGCCGAGATCCGCGAGCCGTTCATCAAGGCCTCGGTGATCGCTCCCAAAGAGTTCGTGGGTGCCGTCATGGAGCTCTGCCAGGAACGCCGCGGGGTCCACTCGGGAATGCACTACCTCTCGCCGGAGCGGGTGCAGATGAACTACGACCTGCCGCTGGCCGAAATCGTGCTCGACTTCTTCGACCAGCTGAAGTCGCGAACCAAAGGCTACGCCTCACTGGACTATGAGCTGAGCGGGATGCGCCAGTCCGATCTGGTCAAGCTCGACGTGCTGCTGGCGGGCGACACGGTGGATGCCCTCTCGATGGTGGTGCACCGCGAGAAGGCCTACGAGATGGGGCGGACCCTGACGGAGAAGCTCCGCAAGCGGATACCCCGCCAGCAGTACGACGTGCCGATCCAGGCCGCCATCGGCGCCCACGTGATCGCGCGCGAGACCGTCAAGGCGTTCCGCAAGGACGTCATCGCCGGCTGTTACGGCGGCGACATCACACGCAAGAAAAAGCTGCTGGCCAAACAGAAGGAGGGCAAGCAGCGGATGAAGCAGGTGGGCCGTGTGGAGGTCCCCCAAGAGGCCTTCCTGGCGGTCCTCGAGCTGGGCGAGGAGTAGTCCGTGCAGGAGTCCCCCGTCCGGCTGCTGTTCGTCTGCCTGGGCAACATCTGCCGCTCGCCGACGGCCGAGGGCGTGATGCGCTCGCTGATCGCCCGTGAGGGTCTTGAGGATGAGATCGAGACAGATTCCGCGGGCACGGGCGCCTGGCACGCAGGTAGCGCGCCGGATGCCCGCGCGAGCGCCTCGGCGGCAGCCCACGGTGTGACGCTGGCCGGGGCCGCCCGCCAGGTTCGCCTGGAGGACTTCGAGCGCTTCGAGCTGATACTGGCGATGGACGGCGAGAACCTGCGCGACTTGCGCACGCTGGCCCAGGGCCCCGAGCAGGAAGCCAGGGTGCGGCTGTTGCGGGAGTTCGACCCGGAAGCCGTGGCGGCGAGGGATCTGGACGTGCCGGACCCCTACTACGGCACCCCGGGCGGCTTCGAGGAGGTCTTCGAAATGGTCTCGGCCGCCTGCGAGGGGCTGTTGGCCGAGCTGCGGGCGGGCCGCGTACCGTGACGCTCCCGCCCGGGGCCGGGAAGCCGGAGCGCGTGGGCGGCGGTTACATCAACGACGCTCACCGGGTCGAGCTGGCCGACGGCCGGGAGGCCTTCGTCAAGAGCCGGGCCGAGACGATCCCCGGCGAGTATGAGGCCGAGGCGGCTGGCCTTGCCTGGCTGGCCGAGCCGGGACTGGTGCGCACGCCCGCGGTGCTCGATCAGCAGGAGTCATATCTGGCCCTCGAGTGGATCGAGCCGGGCAGCCTCAGCGCCGCCGGGGCGGAGGAGTTCGGGCGTGCCCTCGCCGGCACTCATGAGGCCGGGGCAGCCGCTTTCGGGGCGCCACCGGGGGTGCGCAGCGAGACGGGCTTCGGTTCGCTGCGGCTCTCCAACGAGCCCGCCCCGAGCTGGGCGGAGTTCTACGCCGAGCGCCGCCTGGCTCCCCTGGCGGCGATGGCTGCAGAGCGCGGCTCCCTCTCGGCGCGGGCAGCGGGTTTGATCGAGCGCGTCTGTGCCCGCATGGCCGAGCTGGCCGGCCCGGCCGAGCCACCGGCGCGGCTGCACGGCGATCTGTGGTCGGGGAACGTGCTGGCTGACGCAGCCGGTCAGGCCTGGCTGATCGACCCCTCCTGCTACGGCGGCCACCGCGAGATGGACCTGGCGATGCTGCGCCTGTTCGGATCGCCCTCGGAGCGGATCTTCGAGGCCTACGAGGAGGCGGCACCTCTGGCCGATGGCTGGCGCGAGCGCGTCGAGCTCTGCCAGCTGGCCCCGTTGCTGGTTCATGCGGTGTTGTTCGGGGGCTCCTACGGGGCGTCCGCCGAGCGGGCTGCCGCCGCCTACGCCTAGCTTTCTCGCCGGCCGGGCGTCACGCCGGCGCGGGACGGTCGGAGGGGAGTCCATGCGCAGCCAGACCTTGGAGAGCCGCCGGCTGCTCTACCTTCGCGCCAGGGTCATCGTGGCCCGCCACTACGGGCGCCCGCTGACACTGGGACTGCTGGCAGGGACGCTGGCCAGCTCGCCGCGTGAGCTGCAGCGCGCCTATGCGCAGTTCGGGCAGCTGAGCTTCCGCGAGGACCTCCAGGCGCGGCGTCTGCGCGCGGCGGCGGAGCTGCTGGCCGGGCAGCCCTCGATTGCCGTCGCGGACGTTGCACGGCTGGTCGGCTACAGCCAGGCGCCGCATTTCGGCCGGGTCTTCGGCGCCTGCTACGGGCTGCCTCCAGGGCGCTTTCGCGAGCAGGCACGTCGCGAGCCCGGCCGGATGCCTGCGCCTGCTCAGGCCAGCGGGTAGGCGGCCTCGGCGTCCTGGTGCTCGCCCTGCGCGGGTTCGGCGCCGGGCAGACGCAAGCGCATCCTCGTACCGCCGCCGGGTGCTCGTTCTGCGAGGATGCTGCCGCCGTGCTGGGAGGCAACCTGGCGGACGATCGCCAGCCCCAGGCCGGAGCCGGGCCGGCCGCGGGCCTCGGCGCCCCGGTAGAAGCGGTCGAAGACGTGAGGGAGGTCCTGCTCGGAGATCCCGGGGCCGTGGTCGCGGACGCTCAGCTCCTGGGCGCGCAGGGTTATCTCGACGGGCTGGCCGGGTGGGCTGTACTTGATGGCGTTGTCGACCAGGTTGCTGACCGCTCGCTCCAGCCGCGGCGGGACGCCGGAGACGACGCTTGGCTCGAGCTCCATCTGCAACAGGTTCAGCGAGGCACCGCGGCGGGCGCGGGCGACGACCTCTTCGACCAGCAGGTCGAGCCGGACATCCTCGGTCTCGTCGTAGGGTTCCTCGCCGCGGGCCAGGTCTATCAGGTCGTTTACGAGGTGGCTGAGGTCCTCGATCTGCTCGACCACGTCCTCCAGCAGGCGAGACTGGTCCTCGGCCTCCATCTGGGTGCCCTGCTGCTGGAGGATCTCGATGTTGGTGCGGATGCTGGTGACCGGCGTGCGGAGCTCGTGCGAGGCATCGGCGACGAGCTGACGCTGCGCGTGGACGGAGTCGTCCAGGGCGCCCATGGATTGCCCGAGGGCGTCGAGCATGGCGTTGAAGCTCTGCGCCAAGCGGCCGATCTCATCACTGCCGCCCGGCTCGATCCGCCCGCTCAGATCCAGCGTCAGAGCGACGTGCTCGGTCGTCTGGGTCAGGTGCTTGAGCGGCTGCACCACGGCTCCCGCGACGAGCCGGCCGAGCAGGGCCGCCAGGGCGATGCCTCCGATCAGCACGAGAGCCAGGATCAGGCGCAGGCGGCTCAGCAGGCTGTCCACTTCCGAGAGCGGTAGGGCGAGCTCGATGGCTCGACCGGAGCCGAAGGTGGTGGCCAGGATACGCATGTGGACCCCGTTGACGCTGGCGTCGCGCAGGATGGGCGGGCCGCCGTCGCGGGCCAGGGTCAGGGTCGGCGTGCTGACGGGGAGCGTGACGCCCGGGACCGAGCGTGCGAGGACCCGTCCGTTGGCTTCGACGACCTGCTGGTATCCACGGACCTGTTGCGGGTTGGGCGGCAGCTTGCCGAACAGCGACCCCGGCCGGCTGCCGGTGTGCAGGCTTTCGGCCGTGGGGCCGTAGAGGGGATGGCTGGCATATCCGTGGTGAGAGGCACTCGAGCTGGCGCCTTCGGTTTCTTTGGGATCGACGTCGCTTTCGGCCTCCTTGGCGGCGATCGCGAAGGCCCGCGGGGCGTTGAGGACGATGCTCGCCGAGCCGTCCTTGTTGAACTTGATGTTGGCCGCCGCGAACAACCGTTTCAGGCGCTCGGTCTCGCGGGCATGGTCGCGCAGCTGGTTGTCGACCTGGCTGTGGAGCTGGTTGGCAGTGAGGACATAGACCAGCAGTGAGGCCAGCACGACGGCCACGGCCACAGCGGCTGCCGAGACGAGCGTGATGCGGCGACGGAAGCTCATACCGCGCCGCGCAGGACGTAGCCGACGCCGCGGATCGTGTGCAGCAGGCGCGGCTCGTCGGCCTCCTCGGTCTTCCGCCGCAGATAGCCCATGTAGACGCCCAGCGAGTTGGAGCTCGAGCCGAAGTCATAGCCCCAGACGTGCTCGAAGATTGCCGAGCGCGAGAGGACCGTCCGCGGCTGGCGCAGGAACATCTCGAGCAGCAGGAACTCCGTGCGGGTCAGCTGCATCAGCCGCTCCCCACGCCAGGCCTCGTGCGAGCGCAGGTCCAGGCGCAGATCCTCGAAGGCCAGCGTCTCCTCGCGCGCCAGGCCTTCCTCTTCATCCTCGGCCCGGCGCAGCAGGGCGCGGACACGGGCCAGCAGCTCGCGCAGGGCAAAGGGCTTGGCCAGATAGTCATCGGCGCCGGCGTCCAGCCCGGCGACGCGATCGTCGATCTCGCCGCGCGCTGTCAGCATCAACACCGGGGTGCGGTCCCCGCCCTGTCGCAGACGGCGGCAGACCTCGAGGCCGTCCAGCCGCGGCATGGCGATGTCGAGGATGACGGCCTCGTAGGGAGAGGCGCCCAGCTGCTCGAGCGCCTCATGCCCGTCGGCGGCCTGAAAGACGTCGTAGTGTTCGAGCTTGAGCGCCCGCGAAAGCGCGCTCTGCACGGCCGGCTCGTCATCAACGACGAGGATCCGAGGCTGCTCAGCCATGAGAGATCCGCGGCCCGGAACCCGCCGGTCTGCGCTTGCCCTCGCCCGTTGAGGATCTGGACATCGCTATCAGGCTAGCGTGGCGGGTAACAGTGAGGTCGAGATGAGAACGCGCGCAGAATGAGCCAGGCCGCATCCAAGCCGTTGCAGGGCGAGCCCGGCTCGAGTGGCGATGGGCAGCTGGCCTCGACTTCGCGGACGCTCCGCAACAGCCTGATCAGCCTGGCGGTCTTCTTTGCGATCGTGGTGGGCCTGCTGCTGGGCGTGCCGAGCCTGCAGTCGGCAGCCGAGCGGATCACGGACGCGAAACCCTCCTGGGTGGTGCTGGCGGTAGTCCTCGAGCTGCTCTCCTGCACCGCCTACGTGGTCCTCTTCGACTTGGTCTTCGGCCGCCTCGGACGAAGTCTCTCGGCGCGGCTGTCGCTGTCTGAGCTGGCGGTCAACTCGGTCGTCTCGCTGAGCGGCATGGCCGGCATAGCCCTGGGTGCCTGGGTGCTGCGCAGCCGCGGCTTTGCCATCGAGCGGATCGCCAAGCGCTCGGTGCTGATCTTCGTCCTGACGAGCGCCGTGAACGTGGGCGCGGTGGCCGTCATCGGCATCCCCATGTGGCTGGGGCTGCTGCCCGGGTCCAGCGATCCGCTGCTGACGCTGCTGCCGGCGGGCGTGGCGATCGCGGCGGTCTCCGGCACGTTCGCCCTGGCAGCCTGGGCAAGGCGCTCGATGGACGAGCGCTTTGACCGCTCGAGCCGCAGGGCAATTGCCTTGTTCGCCATCAGCGGCGGCATCGAGGATGCGCTGGCGATGATCCGGGAGGGCGACTGGCGGCTGCTCGGGGCCATCGGCTACTGGCTATTCGACAATCTCGTCCTGTGGGCCTGTCTGCATGCGTTCGGCCGCGGTCCCTCCATCTGGGCTGTCGCCATGGCATATCTGGTCGGCATGCTCGCCAACTCGATCCCGATCCCGGGTGGTTTCTTCGCCGTCGAAAGCGGCCTCGTGGGCATGCTGGTGCTGTTCGGCGCCCACCCGGCGGCCCTGGTGATCGCCGCCGTGGTCGTCTACCGGGCCATCTCGCTTTGGATCCCGGCGCTGATCGGCTCGGTGGCCTTCCTCTCGCTGAGGCGCGAGATCGGCAAGCCCGCTGCTCCCGCGATGGGCGCCGGCTAGTTCTTCAGGCGCTTCTCAAAGGCGACGGCGGCCGCATCGTGCTGGCAGGCACGCCGCGGCAGATGGTCCATGACATCGGCGAGGTGCGGCTGAACGGTTCCCGAGAGGCCGGGGCAGAAGACCGGCAGGGGCAGCATGCCGGTGGCCGACCCGGGAGCGTTGATGGGCCGCAGCTGGCGAGTCGCGGTCAGGGCATGGACGTAGGTGTCGGAGAAGATGTCGATCGCCAGGCGCCCCGTGTAGATCTCGATCGAGCGGCCTTCGTCGTAGACGGTTGCCGGGACGCCGCGGACGAGCAGGTTGTACTGCGGTCCCAGCGGAGCGTTGGAGTGCAGGCGGTAGATGACGGTCGTCACCTGGAGCGGGAGTTTGCAGGAGCCGCCGCCGAAGATGCCCTTGCTTTCGACACAGTCGCCGTAGTAGACGCTGTCTCCGATCCGGCTGTTGTAGCCGCGGAGGCCGTCGGCTGCGGTGATCGGATAGCCGGCGAAGTTCGGCCCGGCCCAGTAGACGGGGAAGTAGGGGAAGGTCTGAGCTTCGGTGAGTTCACGTCCGGTCAGCCGCCGGGGACTGGAGGTGCCGCAGCCCAGGCCCGCGAGAACGGCGGCGCACAGCACCAGGCCCAGGAGCGCGCGCCGGGCACGGTGAGGCGGCGCGGTGGATACGGAGGGGCTCATCGCCGTCATTATCTTGGCGTGCCGATCAGAAGAGGAGCGACTCGGGTCGCCGGCCCGCTGCTCGCTGCGGCACTGGTGGCGGTCTGGCTTGTCGTCTACCCCCACACGCCCGACCTGGCCGCGCAGGTCTACCGCGTCGGGCTCTACGAACATTTCGGCCTGCTGGTCTGGGACGAGCACTGGTACGCCGGCCACCACCTGCCCGGCTACAGCCTGCTGTTCCCGGCGATCGGCGAGCTGGTCGGCATCAAGCTCGCCGCCGGGGCCTGCGCCCTCGTCTCGACGATCCTGTTCGGGACCCTGACCGAGAGAGACTTCGGGCCGACGGCGGCACGCTGGGGGGCTGTGGCCTTTGCGGTGGGGGCAGTCGGCGACATCTGGCTGGGGCGCCTTGCCTTCGCCATGGGGGTCACCCTGGCGCTTGCCTCGGGGCTGGCGCTCAGGCGGGGTCATCTGGGCGCGGCGGCGCTGCTGGCGGCCATGACGGGCGCCGCCAGCCCTGTGGCGGGCTTCCTGCTGGGCCTGGGAGGCCTGACGGTGAGCGCCCACCAGCGCCGCCCGGCGCCGGTGCTGGCGCTGGGTCTGCCCGCAGCGGCGGTCGTGGTGCCCCTGGCACTCCTGTTCCCCGAAGGCGGCAGCGAGCCCTTCCCCCTCGACTCGTTCCTGGTGACTGTGGTGATGGTGGCCCTCTTCCTCGGGGCCCTGCCGCGCGAGGCGGGCCTGCTGCGGGCGGGCGGAGTCATCTATTTGGCGGCATGCCTGCTCTGCCTGGTGGTCCACTCGCCGATCGGCAGCAACATCGAGCGCTACGGCGTTCTGCTTGCGGGGCCGCTGTTGCTCTGCGCCCTGGTGAGCTCGGCCCAGGGGGGCACTGCCCGGCGGGCTCTGACGCCGGCGGCCGGGCTGGCCCTGGCGCTGATCGGCCTGTGGGTGCTGTGGGGCCCGGTCCGCGAAACGGAGGCCGTGGCCGGCTCGCCGGGGACAGAAACCTCCTTCTACGTGCCCGTGATCCGTTTCCTCGACGATCAGCCCGGTGGGCCCTTCCGGATCGAGGTGCCCCTTACCAGGAGCCACTGGGAGGCCGCGCTGCTGGCCCCGGCGATCTCGCTGGCCCGCGGCTGGGAGAAGCAGCTGGACAGCCGCTACGACGGAGTGCTTCTGAGAGGCGGTCTGAACGCGAGCAACTACCGGCTATGGCTGGAGCGCGAGGCGGTCTCCTTCGTGGCCCTGCCGGACGTGACGCCGGACCCCTCGAGTGCCGCCGAGGCGCGACTGATCCGGGGCGGGCTTCCCTACCTGCAGCCGGTCTTCCACGACGCGGGCTGGCGCGTCTTTCGCGTCCTGGGCGCGACGCCGCTGGCTGCCGGCCCGGGACGGCTGAGCGAACTGGGCCATGACACGTTCGCCCTGCGCGCCAGTGGCGCTGGCACGTTCCTGGTGCGGATCCACTTCACCCGCTACTGGACGCTGACGGCAGGGGCGGGCTGCGTTGAGCGCGGCCCTGAAGGGTTCACGGACGTGACGGCCCGCCGGGCGGGCACGATCAGGGTCGCCGCCCGCTTCTCACTTGGTCGAGTTTTTGGCTCGGGAGGATCCTGCCGAGGTTGAGGTGTTGGGCTTCTGCTCGTCGGTGGGAGCCAGGCCGTAGAGGCCCGTGAAACCGGTCAGATAGATGTTGCTGTCGTCGGCGATGACAGGATCGAAGGCCCCGGTTGGCTTTTCGAAGACGACCCGGCCGGTGGAGACGCCGAGGCCGAAGGTGCGGTGGCGACCGAGGTCTGCGAAGTAGACGATGTCGCCGATGATGGTGGCCGATCCTGAGATCTTGCCGTGGGCGTTGAAGGTCCAGCTGACGTGGCCCGAGCGTGCGTTGATGGCGTAGAAGGTGCCGTCATAGGAGCCGAGGTAGACGGTGGGGCCGAGGCCCGGGGCGTTGGTGACGGCGGGCGAGGCGTAGACGTAGGCGCCCGTCTGGACGGCCCAGTCCAACCGGCCCGTGTAGGCGTCATAGGCATAGACGCGCCCGTCGGTGTTGCCGAGGTAGACACGGCCGTAGAAGACGGCGGGGGTCGAGTAGAAGGTGCCGCTGCCCAGCAGTGCGCCTTCAGAGCTGCTGATCCAGACACGCTTGCCGCTCTGCTCGGAGATCGCCTGGACGTGGCCGGAGTAGTCGCCGAAGTAGAGCAGTCCGCCCGAGAGCGTCGGGCTGGCCTTGACGGCGCCGCTTGCATGGTAGGTCCAGATGGGCGCTCCGTTGTTTTCACTGAGGGCGTAGACGGTCCCGTTCTGAGAGCCGAAGAAGACCTTGCCGTGATCGAGCAGGGGCGATGACTCGCTGGCACTGGGCAGTGGCCGTGACCAGCGGATCTGGCCGTTGGCGGAGTTGATTGCGTAGATGCGCCCCGGAGCGCCGGAGCCGGCGCTGGCGAGGACGGTGGCAAAGAGCGTCTTTGAGGTGACGGCTGGAGTCGAGGCCGACAGGCGCCCGAGGCGTTTGCGCCACAGCGTGTGGCCCGTCAGCTTGTTCAGCGCTGTGAGATTGCCGTTGTCGCCCAGCTGGTAGAGGTCCTCGCCGTAGATGACGGGGGGGAACTCGAGCAGTTCGTGGTTGTTGCGCTCCCACATGGTGCGAAACGGCGGGCGCACATCGGCCGGCGCGGGGAAGAAGCGCGTGTGGTCCTTGGTGTAGCCGTAGTTGGGCCAGATGAAGTGGTCCGGTGCCGTGACGGCGAGTTTGGGGGTGGGCTGCGGGACGAAGCGGGCGTGGGGGTGATAGACGCTGCCGGTTCGGTTGCGCTCGTAGAGGTAGCCGGCCAGCGCAAGCCCGCCAAGCAGCAGGACGAGTCCGATGATCACGGCGGGCAGCCTCCGGCGGCTGAACAGGCGCCTGCGAGGGCCCTTCATCGGCGTGGGAAGCCGCGGCTCAGGCGGCGAGCTTGCTGGAGGAGGAAGATGCGGCCTTTTGGCTCTGGGCCGCCGATTCCTCCATGGCACGGGCTCCCGCCGAGCGCCTGACCTCGTCGGGTTGGCGCCCACGCGCGGCCCTGGCGCGCCGCGCTCCGGAGCGACGCGCCGTGCGAGCCAGGAGCCGGGCCACCAGCAGGGCCAGCAACCACAGCGTGGCGAGAGCCAGCGGCGGCAGGGTCAGCCCCGCGGCAAGGGCGATTGCTGAATGGTTGGCATTCAGCGACCAGTTCCACAGGAGGTAGTCGCCGGCTGTCAGTCCTGTAACCAAGACCAGTGGTCTTTGGGACACGGGCGAACCCTAAAGGGGATCGGGGACGGACATGATGTCGCTCCGCCCGGTCCGCGGCCCTGGGCCTATGATCGCCGCCTATGAGCGAGCCGGGGAGCGTGTCGCAGATCTTCGCCGAGGGCGCCCTCATGGGCATCACCGTGTTGATCACCGGGGGAGGGACGGGCCTCGGTCGCGAGACGGCTTTCGAGCTGGCTCGCTGCGGAGCGAGAGTGACGATCGCCGGGCGCCGCCGAGAGGTGCTCGAACAGGCCGTGACCGAAGCCGAGCATCTGCCGGGCCGTCTCGACTGGGTCTGCGGGGATGTCCGTGAGCCCGAGGATGCTGAGCGACTCATCGCCACGACAGCTGAGCAGGAGGGGGGTCTGGACGTGTTGGTCAACAACGCGGGCGGCCAGTTCTTCAGCCCGGCGGAGCTGATTGCGGCCAAGGGCTGGCGGGCGGTGTGGCGGCTGAACGTGGAGGGCATGCTGAACATGTCCGAGGCTGCTCAGAGGCTCGCCTTCGAGCCCGCCGGTGCCGGGACGGTGATCAACGTCACGCTATCGCCCCATCACGGCATGCCCGGGATGGCCCACTCCGGGGCGGCACGCGCGAGTGTCGAGGCGCTGACCCGTCAACTGGCCATCAGGTGGGCTGGCTCGGGCACGACCGTCAGTGCGGTGGCGGCCGGCCACTTCGCCACCGAGGTCACGGCCAAGTACCCCGAGAGCGTCAGGGCAGGAGCCTCACGGACCGTGCCCGTCCAGCGGCTGGGCACACCCATCGAGCATGCCTGGCTGGTGGCCATGCTGGCCTCGCCCCTGGGCCGGGCCTTCAACGGATCGACCGTCACGCTGGATGGCGCCCGGGACAACTGGTGCGGTCCCTGGCCGCCACCGGGCCTGGCGGGCGAGGGCGGGGAGGTCCCGGTGGAGGAGCGCAAAGGGGCTGTGGTGCCCGGGCGGCCGGGGTTGGAGTAGGGGCGCGGCGCCGGGGCGCATGGCACGGCGGGCCCACCAGTTGCTCGAGGCGGCCAGGATCGTCAGGACGCGGGCTGCGGTTCGAGCGCGGAGAGCGGCGGACGAGAATCGAACTCGCATCAACGCCTTGGAAGGGCGTGGCTCTACCGTTGAGCTACCACCGCGCGCGCAAAACCTCCGCGACGGGCGGTTCTGCGTCGATGACAGTTTGCACAAACCACCCCGCACTTGTCGATCTCGCGGAGAGGGCGTCGCAATATCTGCTCCGCAGGCCGACCGAGATGCCGTGCAGCGCGCGGAACGCATGACCCCGAACTGTTGAGACGGGACTCCCGGCGCGATAACCGTAGAATCGACCATCAAGCCACGGGGAGTGGCGCAGTCTGGTAGCGCACCCGGCTGGGGGCCGGGCGGTCGCAGGTTCAAATCCTGTCTCCCCGATCATCGAGAAGCCGCCGAACGCAGGCACGTAGGCCGTCTGTGGCGGAGAGGCGCCCCCGGGGCTGCCCGTGGCACCCTGGGCCTTGAGGCTCGGCCAATCGAGCAATCCCCGGTTAGCCGACGGCCGGTGAATTCAGCGTGGCGGTTCCTACGACCACGGATTCGTGGTTTGAGCCGCTCGCCGGTGCTGGGAGGCTGTTGTTGAGGTAAAGGACCTCGAATTCATCGGAGGTGCAGTTGAACAGCCCTGTTGACCGTGTGTTCACGGTTTGGCCCTGTTGGATGTCGAGGGTGGTCGACCAGCTGCTGGCCCGGGCGTGATCGCAGCTTGATCGGGCCCGAACGAAATATTCGCTCCCGGCGCTGGTGACCGGGTAGGGCGCCCTGAACGCGATTTCGGCGCGGTAGCAGGGGTCGACGAGGAAAGCTGCGCTACAGCTGTCCTGCGGCTGCGTCCTGAGCGTGGCCCGAACCGGCTCGTTCAGGGTTCGGGTCGGTGCGAAGCGACTCTCCGGCGTCGGTCTGGGCCTTGGGCAGCCAGCGACCACCGGCGCGCCTTGCCCGACCGAGCAGGTAAACGACCCGAACTGGAAGGTCGCCGCCATCACAGAGCCGATTGTCCTTGCGGGGAACAGCGAAGCGACCTCGTGTCCCGACGTCCACCCCAGGACCTCTCCGCCCCCGCCAATCGATCGGGGCACCCGACTGACCGTGCTCACGATCAGGTAAGCGCCGCTACCAGGGGCCACCGGACTGGTTCGCATGCCACCGGTTGTGCTGTAGGTAACGCTGAGGGCATGTGGTCCCAGCAGCCCCCATGAGATCGACCGCAGATCCTCGGCGGTCGGCTTGAAGCTGGTTTCTTCCGGCCCGTTCGGCGCCGCGCTCCGGTCCCCGCTCGGCCAGCTGCCGATTCGAATCGGGGCGGTGTTGCAGCTGACGTCGCCGCTGTCGCTGGTGTCGGGGAGGACGTCGGGCGCGAGCGGATGGAAGCGCCCGTCGTCGTGGAACGCTCCGTCGATACCGAGCTGGCCTATCTGGTCACCGTTGAGGCGTCCGATCTGTACGCAGATCTCGCCTCGTGTGGTGTGCACGACCCGCATTCCCCACGGTAAGCCGCCGTGCGGGTCGGCGGCGCGCAGCGCCAGCAAGCGAGACCCCCCAGGGGCGGGCAGGCCGAAGCCGGCGTTTGGAATTGCGGGGCCCTGGCGCTTCACGGGGCTGCCGTTGAGCAGGCCGGTGGCGGCGACCGCGATCGCTCCGCCCGCGAGCGCAAATACCAACGCAATCACCGACGCGTGCGTCCGGCGAAGGAGCCACCGCACGGCGGCCGCCGTGTCACCGTTGGATTCATGGGTGTGCGCGGCGGCAATCAGGTCCTCTCGGAGCTCCCGGAGGATTGGTAGATCCTCGAACCGGTCGGTGGTCTCAGGCATGACCGGTGCTCCTCTGGAGTGGGTTCTCGACGGTTGCTGCATCGATTGCGACGCGAAGCGCCTGCAGTCCGCGGCTGACACGGGCGCGTGCAGTGTCCTGGCTGATGCCGAGCGTTCTGGAGAGCGTCTGGTAGCCCTGCTCCTCAACCACGCGCAGGCGCACCGCTTCGCGTTGCTCGACCGGAAGCGTCTCGAGTTCCTCGGCAACGTGGTCGCGCAACTCCCGCGAACCGGCGAGGTCCTCGATGCGCTCGTACTCGACGTCGGTCAAGGGCCGACGCTCGATCCCGAGGCGAGCGAGGGCACGGCGCTGCGCTCCGGAACGCCGATAGTGGTCGGCCAGGTGGTGGCGGGCGATGCCATACAGCCAAGCCCGGGCGGCGTCCTCATCACCCCCGCGGAAGCGACGCCGGCCTTCGAGTGCGACAGCGAATGTCTCGCCCAGGATGTCGACCGCGACCTCTGGATCCCAGCTTCGCCGCACGAGGAACGCGAGGATCGCCTCGGCGTGACGGTCATAGAGCTCCGCGAGCTCGTCGGGAGTCAGCGCCATACGCGGTCCTCATGCGATGGCCCGGTCACGTAGTGGAGTCGGATAGGGCACCAAACCTGTGACGAGCGGACCTCTTGGGCCCCGACCGTGGGCGAGGCATCCGCGGCATGGTCTCATCCGGCGCATCCCACGCACCGCATCGCCGATGATGAGGCCTACCGTCTCGCCGGGAACGGCCGCGTGTAACGCGCCCCATGCTGGATGCCACCCAATACCCATGAGCCAAGTCGCCCGTCAGGCGTCCCATGGGGTTCTCGACGTGCCGTCAGGCGGCCGCCTGGATGAGTTCGAGGTCCTTTACCGGGCCGAGGTCCGGGCGATCACGGCCTTCTTCGCGCGGCGCAGCCGCAACCCGCAGGTGGTGGCTGACCTCACAGCGGACACCTTCCTTGAGGCGATCGGCTCGTTTCTCGAGAACGGCCCGGCGGCTGGCAGTGAGCGCCCCTGGCTCTATGCGATCGCGCGACGTGTGTATGCCAAACACTGCGAGCGGTCCAGTCGACGAGCCGAAACGCTTCGCGATCACATCCGATGGTTGCCGCTCGACGGTGACGAGACCGAGGAGATGGTGGAGCAGATCGACCGGGAGCGATCAGCCCGCGGTGTCCTGCGAGCGCTCACGGGCCTGCCTCCTCTTGAGCGCGAGGCCATCGAGCTGGTCGATCTGGCGGGACTCACGCCGAAGGAGGCGGCGGCGGCGGTGGGTGTGACAGCAGGGGCGTTACGTGTGCGCCTGTTCAGAGCACGGGCACGGATACGGAAGGAAGGCAACCGAGATGTCTAGTTTCGAGAACAGGATTTGGGCTGAGCTGGCTGAACGCTATGGGGGTGAGTTGGCGCAGGCCGCCCCCCACGGTCGGCCCAGTCCCCGACGGCGACGAAATCGGCTCGTCATCGCCGGGGCGACGGTGCTTCTCGCAGCGGCGATAGCCGTGACGCTCTCGGGGACGCTGAAGGCCCCCAACCCTGCCTATGCCGTGCGCCTCAACCATGACGGGACGGTGACGCTGCGGCTGGACGCGCTCGCCGCCGCAAGCGCGGCAAACGAACGTCTCGCAGGGCTCGGTATCCGCGCCAGGGTCGTCCTCGCTGAATCCGGCTGCTCTCTTCGAGGCGATACGACGGCGTCTTTCCCGCGAGGGTCAAGGCCAGACGAACGCCTGCGGGCCGAGGCGATCCTCAGGGCCGAGAACCTCGTGCTCCAATCGCTTGTGCGTTCGCTGCAATCGAGACGCCGCACCCGATCCCACGGCCTGGAAGTACGCATCCGACCGAACGCGATACCGCGCGGTTACGTCGTGGTGATGAACGTTCGCAACATCAGGGCGAACCGCTCCCACGCGATCGGTATGCGCGTCCAGTTGCTCAAGGGGCCCGCGCCGCGCTGTCCGCCAACGGGGTGAGGCCGGCACGCAGACGTGTAGCGCATCCGTGCCCCGGGGCGCGAGCGCACCCGGGGCACGACGGGCTCGAGCTCTGCTCTTAGGCCTTGGGTTTCTTGGGGAGCACGTGGGCTTTCTTCACGGCCTTCGGAGAGGTTCGTTCGATTGTTCCTTCGAGGATCGCCGTGTTGTGTCCCGCGGCTGCGGGCAGCCCCTCTTTGAGGTTGAGGAGCAGCGTGAGCAGGCCGCAGTTTTCGGCTGCCGGCGCGGCGAACGCGTTGTCGACCAGTCTGGTTCCCGAGATCTGGGCGATGTTGCCTTCGCCCTTCAGCGTGAGTGTCCCTCGGCTGCCGCTGATCGGGTGGTTGGGCGAGGGCGGACTGGTTGTGCCGGTCGTCAGGCGCAGAATCACCGGCGCGGAGTCCGAGCCGATCACGCAGGTTGCGCCCAGCAAAGGGTTGGCAAGTTTGATCTTGATCGGCAGGAGCAGGGCCGTTCCTTCTTCCGCGAACAGGTTCGCCTCACTGACCTCGATGGCTTCGGGGGGCAGCGCCAGTTCCGTCGTGGCCGTGACTTCGCCGCCCAGTTCCGCTACGCCGAGCAGGCCGCCGGGGACCTTCTCGGGGCTCTGCGAGAGCGTGTTGCCGTCGGTTGCCGGCACCAGCGAAGTTGAGCCCTGAAGCACGCCGCCCTTCAGCACGATCGGGTTGGTGATCGGCACGGTCGCGTAGCCAACTGTGAACGAGCCGCTCGTCGTTGTTGCGACGAGGCAGTATTCGAGGTGCTTGACCAGCGCCGGGCAGCTCGCGAACTGCTCGTATTCCGGGTTGGGTACCGGTTTTGCCTGTGCCGCGGCAGGCGCCAGGATGGCTGCTGAAACAAGTGTGGCGAGTCCCACGGCGGCGGCCTGCCGCGCTCGCACGGTCAAAACGTTCATCTCTTCCCTCCGCGTCGTGAGGCCGACCTCGGCGGGTCTGCCTCCCCAATGTCTGGACAGCGCTCAGTCTAACTCGATCGTGGACAGCGATGCAACTTCGTGTCAACTGCGCGGACGCAACTGGCTCTCGGTGTCGTTGGCCTCGGGGCGTTCGACAGACCGGCCGGCCGGCGGTGACGGTGTTCGAGGATCATGATTCCTTCCAACTGCCACGTCAGCCTGGGAGGGCAACCGATGATCCAGCGTCTCACGAAGCTCATACGCGGAAACCTTGTGGCATGGCTCGCCCTGTTCGTCGCCCTCGGCGGCACGAGCCTGGCCGCCTCGCACTACGTCATCACCTCCACGAAACAGATCAGCCCAAAGGTGATCAAGAAGCTCAAGGGCAACCGCGGGGCGACCGGCCCACGAGGGGCCAGCGGCGCGCGCGGCGCCACCGGCAGCACCGGACCGGCCGGCACGGTGGACACCTCGAACTTCTTCAACAAGACCGAGAGCGACGGCCGCTACCTGGCAAAGGGCGCCCAGGCCGCCGACTCGGCCGAGCTGGGCGGCGTGGCCGCCGGCGAATACACCAACGGCAGGGGTGCCCAGGGCGGGCGCTGGCAGGAGCTGGGCAACAACGGTGAAGAACCCAACTTCCTGTTCGTGCCCGAGATCGGAGAGATCGGCACCAAATGCTCGACGGAAGGCGCGAAGATCCTGACTGTCAGTCTGACCCAGCACGCGGGGGCGGGGGTCTTCTACACATGGGCCAGCTACCCCGAAAAAGCCGTCAGCAAGATCGAAACCGGCACCTTGCTCAACGATGACGACCGCTTCGAACAGTCCCTGACGTCAACCGAACACGGAGGCGGGCAGATGATCATCCAAGCCTCGGTACCCACCACCACGACCCACTCCGAGGCGGAGATCACGCTGTCGGTGGGCATCGAATCCTCCGAGTGTCGGGTCCAGGCCAACTACACGGTCGCCGAGCAGCGATCCGAATAGCCGTGATCACGCCCTCCCATCTCCCCGCGGGGCGTGCGCCCCTCGCGGGCGGGATGGGACTCGGGTTTTGGGCCGCAAATTGACACCCCCCGGCCAAACGGCTTGCCTACGATCCGGATGATTGATCGCGGAGGACGAAGCGAGATCGCCGGGACCGCTCTGCTGGAGCGCGACGGTGATTTGGCGGTCATCGCGGGCGCGCTCGAGGCAACGCGGAATGGAAGCGGACAGGTCCTGCTGATCGAGGGCCCAGCTGGAGTCGGGAAGACGGCGCTCCTTGGGGAGCTCCAGGTGCTGGCGACGTCGGGCAGCCAAAGGGTGCTCCGCGCCCAGGGATCGACGATCGAGCGCGACTTCGGGTTCGGCGTCGTGCGCCAGCTGTTCGGGCGGACTCTCCACTCGCTGTCCGCGCAGGACGACAAGGGCCTTCTCGACGGGCCGGCGGCTTTGGCGGCACCGATCTTTGGCATGACCGGCCCGGCTGCGATCGAGACCGCAGCCGCCGAGACATCGCTCTACGGACTGTTCTGGCTCGTCCTCGGTCTGGCTGAACGTGGGCCGCTGGTTCTGGCGATCGACGACGCCCATTGGAGCGACACCGCCTCGCTTCGCTTTGTCGGCTACCTGGCTCGGCGGGTGGCGGACGTCCCAGTCCTGTTGGTCCTCGCGGCGCGGCCGAACGAGCCCGAGACCCAGACGGGCGTGCTTCGGGGGTTGGTTGCCGCCCTGGAGATTCCGACGATCCGGCCGACATTGCTGAGCGAGGCTGCCACATCGACGATCGTTCGCCGGCGGCTCGGCGACGAGGTATCGAAGGAGACCATCGCGGCCTGCCACCGGGCGACGGGTGGAAACCCTCTGCTGATCGGCGAGCTGATTGCCGAGCTTGAGTCCGGGGGACAGCACGCCAGTGCGATCTCTGCGGGTGAGATCGCAAAGATGGGTACTGAGCGGATCGCCGCCGAGGTGACGGAGCGCGCGCTCGGACTGGACCCCCGCGGTCTCGCTGTTTTGCGCGCCGTAGCGATCCTGGGCGACGGCTCCAACATCGCCGTCATCGCGACCCTGGCTGAGACGGACATGCGGTCGGCCGGCGAAATTTTGGATGGGCTTGCAGCGATCTCGATCCTTTCCGGGGAGCCCGGCCGCAGCTTCGCGCATCCCCTGCTGGGTGGTGGCGTCTACAACGGCATTCCAGCGGCCGGCCGGGCCATGCTGCACGCCAGTGCCGCCGAGGTGCTGGGGACGCGTGGCGCATCCGCGGAGGAGATCGCTGCGCACCTGATGCTCTGCGAGCCCGGCAGCAGCGCTGTCGATGCGGCCGATGTGCTCGTCGAGGCCGCCGAACGAGCGGCCGAGCGCGGCTCGCCCGAGAGCGTCGCTGCCTACCTTCGACGCGCGTTGCCCGAGGTGCACGACCGCGCGCGAAGTGGCGAGCTGTTGCACCGGCTCGGCGGAGCCGAGGTAGAGCTGCGCGAGCCCGCGTCGATCGGTCACCTGCACCAGGCCGCCGAGCTCACCGACGACCCCGAGCGGGCGATCAACATCTCGCTCGAGTTGATCGACGTCCTCTCGATCTCCGGGCAGTGGGAGGCCACCGTGCAGGCCGTCGAGGCCGCGCTGGGGCGTTTTGGTGACAGCGGCCTTCCGGGGGTGCTGGACCTGGAGGCGACACAGGCGGCCGCCCGTTTCTATGACCCTGAGCGGGCTGGCGAGTTCGAGCGCGACCTGCCGCGGCTGCGCGCGCTCGTCGCGGGTCGGGTCGATGAGGACTCCCAGCATCTGCGCTGGATCCTCGGGGCCGCCGACGCGGCCAGAGGCGAGCCGGCGGAGGAGGTCCTCGGGTTGCTGGGCCCCTTCGAACACGAGTGGAGTCTGCGTCGCCGCGGGCGCGAGAGCTCATTCGTGGCGCAGGCGATGTTCGGACTGCTGATGATCGGTGCCGAGCAGCAGGTTGACCGTGTCGCGTCGGCGCTGCGGATGGAGGGGCGGCGCCGCGGGTCGCTGCTGGCGAGGATCTTCGGAGTTGGGTTGGCTGCCTCGCTCGATGCCCGGCGAGGACGACTGGCGGCCTCGGAGTCGGACCTGAGCGTGGTCGTGGAGCTGACCAAAGCGAACCAGCTGAGCCTGATGGCGCTGACGACGATGCTCTACTTCTGCCTGGACACGCTCGTTGAGCGCCGTGGCCTGGCCGGCGTCGCCGACATGGTCGAAGAGCTCGAGCTGCCGCCTCCGTTCTCTGAGACACAGAGCGGCGCGATGGTGGCAGAGACCAGAGCGGCGATCCGTATGGCCCGCGGCGATCGCGCGGGTGCGATCGCGGACCTGCGTCGTGCCGGGGAGATCTACGGGCCGGCGCGGGCCGGACCGCGGATCACCCGCTGGCGCTCACGTCTCGCGGTCGCCCTACCCAGAGCGGCCCGTGTCGAGGCGCTTGAGCTCGCTGAGGGCGAGCTCGAGCTCGCCCTCGCTATCAGCTCCTCCCGCGCGCAGGGGGTCGCGCTTAGAGCAGTGGGCGTCGTGTGTGGCGGAGAGGAGGGGACCGAGCACCTGCGGCAATCGGCTGCCGTTCTACGGGGCTCTGAATCACCCCTGGAGTTGGCTCGTTCGCTGGCCGAGCTGGGAGCGGCGCTGCGTCGTGGGAACCAGCGTGTGCAGGCCCGCGAGCTGCTGCGCGAGGCCGCCGAGTTGGCCCAGAGGTGTGGAGCCGAGGCGCTTGAGCGACTGGTCGATGAGGAGCTGCGCGTGGCCGGGGCGAAGCCCCGCCGGCGGGCCCTCTCGGGGGTCAATTCGCTGACCCCCGGCGAGCGACGTGTTGCGGGTGCAGCGGCCGGCGGTGCTACCAACCGGGAGATCGCTCAGGACCTCTTCGTCTCGCTGCGGACAGTCGAGATGCACCTGACCAACGCCTATCGCAAGCTGGGGATCTCCTCGCGCGGACAACTGGCCGCGCTCATCTCATCCGAACCATGAGTGAACGGAAATCCTTCGGTAGGACCACGTTGTGGCCGGCCACCATCTCGCGCAGGCTTCCGCAGCGAGGCAGTTTCCTCTGACGGTCGTCCGCGGGGGCCGGAGGCCGGCAGGGGGGCTGTCATCAAAATGACGCGCCGTCGCCCGCCGGAGAGCTGTGCGAAGCTTCGCAACCATTTCAACCAGGCATTGAGAGGACACACCACATGCATCTCAGCTTCGCCCGACCCAGACCACGGGTCGTAAACCTCGCGCTCGCCGCACTGCTCGCTGTGGCGGTCGGTGCGACCATCACAGCCCAAGTCGGCCGAGCCGCAAGCACGCTTCCCTCACTCACCTTGTCGGCCTCATCTACGGCAATCACGATCACGGGTACTCCCACCTCGGGTGCTGTCAATGTGATCGCCTCGTCAACCGGCAAACTCAAGGAACCGGGAATCGTCCTGCTGCGACTGCTGCCTGGGGCCAGTGAAGCGGAAACGCTGACGGCACTCGCCAACCCCAAGCTCGACCCGAACTCGATCGGCAAGTTCGGCTCGATCGTCTTCGACGGGGAAGCACCGGAAGGCAAAGGCGTGGAAGCCCAGACCTCCCTGCAGCCGGGCAACTACCTCGCGGTTGTGGTGGGAGAAAACGGCCCGGTCAGCGTTCACCAGGCGTTCGCGGTGGCCGCTTCTGCCGCTCCGGCCGCGCTCCCCGCGCCACAGGCTCAGGAGAAGACCATCGACTTCGGCTTCAAGGGCCCGTCGACCCTGAAAGTCGGCGAGCTCGTCGGCTGGGAAGACGCCGGTTTTCTCGTTCACATGAACCTCGGCTTCCCGGTAAGGAGCAGGGCCGCAGCACTGAAGGTCATCGCCGGGTTGAAGAGCGGTCACGAAAAGGCGCTCGGCAAGCTCGTCGCCGGACCGCCCGTCCAGTTCCAGGGCCCGGTGTCGCCCGGCGGCTACCAGCAGGGCGTGATCACGGCGCGCCCGGGCATCTACGTGCAGGTCTGCTTCATGACCACCCAGGATGGCCGGCCGCACACGCGGCTTGGCATGGAGCGCATCATTCGCATCACGAAGTGAACAAAAGCGAGTGGGTGGCTGCCTGGATTCCACCGGGCAGCCACCACCGCTTCGCGCAACCACCATGAAAGCTGGCTCGCGCGAGACCAGTCATCTGGCGGTGAGGGATCAGGAGCGCAGAACGCTGCTGATCGAGGGACCTTCTCCGGAATCACCCAGGACAACCGCCCTGACCTCGCGGTGCAACCGCCCCCGCAGGGTGAAGAGTGCGCCGCCGCTCCCGTTGAGCGTGGCGTGTGCGACCTGGATCCACGCGAAGTGCTCACGCGAATAAAGCTGCAGCAGCACCTGGCCCCGCGGTCGGTCGCTGCTGATGAGAACCCGTGTCTTGCGTCGGTGGTCGCGGACGACCCTGACGGAAACCTGCGCGGTGCCGGCGGGCGTGGAGGGCTGGGGGCTCGGCGCGGGTGATTCGCCGATTTCGCTGCCGCTATGCGAAGCGGCTTGGCCCGAGACGATCACGGTCCCCGACATCTGCGGATGAATCGTGCACATGTAGTCGAAGGTTCCTGGCTTGGTGAACTTGACGGAGAACTTCTGGCCGCCGTGCAGGGTCCCTGAGGCGAATTCTCCGTTCATCGCCGTGACGTTGTGCAGGATGAAGCCTTCGTTGATCCAGGTCACCGTGTCGCCGACGGCCACGGTGAGGGGGGTTGGCTTGTAGTGAGAGTTGATGATTGCAACGGTCTCCTGCGCCGCGGAGGACGGCGCTGGTCCGCAGAGGCCCGTGATCAGGGCCGAAAGAAGAATGGAGGCGCAGGCCGCTCGCTGGATGCCGGCGGGTGAGGCGTTCGGGGCGCGGGACGCTCTGAGTTGTCTCACGGCGAGACCCTGTAGAGGCCGATCATGCCATCCATCATGTGGCTCTCGACATGACAGTGATAGAGCCAGGTCCCCGGCGATTCCTCGCGCCAGCGGATGCGGAAGCTCTCGGCCGGGCCGACGGTCTTCGTGTCGACGGGCACGCCGTTTTCAAGCCAACGGTGCCCGTGCACGTGGAAGGTGTGGAAGTCATCGCCGAGAGCGAGGACGTCCCACTGCACCTCGTCCCCCACGCGCGCGTGGAAAATGGGTGTGCTGCCGAGGAACGAGCGGCCGTCGACGGACATGAAAGACAGCATCGAGGTCAGATAGACGACAAACTCGCGATCGGGGGCACGTTCATGCCTGCGCCGGATCGACAACGCGCCGAAGAGGCCGCCCGCGATCGACTGTTCCATCGACGGCGAGTGGTCGTGGTAGGGCCACACGCCCCAGGAGTCGGGGCCGGCATAGAGCCTGTAGGTGTATGAGTCCCCAGGTAGCACGTCGGCGCCGGGGCCAGAGAAGCCAGGGATGAATGAGCCGTCTGAGGATGGGCTGTAGACGACACCGTGAAAGTGCATCGAGTGCGGGTTGTGGAAAGCCGAATCCATGTTCTTGAAATGCACCACGATGTGATCGCCAACCCGCGCGCGTAGCAGCGGGCCCTGGATGCCCTGTTCGTCGCCGGGGCGTTCGGCGACGCCGGGCTCGGGCCGCCTCCAACCGGGGGTGTAACGACGGTAGACGACCGTCTGGAACACCGTTTCACCGGCCGTGAAGCTCTGCGGCATCATCGGGTCTTTCTCGAACGGCACGACGTTCCACATCACCGGCACCGCCGCCACCCAGTACACGTCGGTGCTCGCCTGCGCACGGTCGGCGAGCGTCGTGGCGCTCAACAGCAGCACCGTGAGGGCAACCAACAGGGATGAGTGGATTCGCGCGCCACGTGCGGTGGCGGCGGATCTGAGGGGCGGGCCCGCGCTTTGCATGCTCACGTCGATTATCCCAGTCGCCCTGAGCCGGCGCCTTCACCACACGATCATTCGGTCGCCAAACGAACATTCGGGGCATTGGTCACCTTGACGCCGGCACCCGCACTGGTAACTGCCGACTCTGCCGGATATGGTGCCGCGACCAGGCCATCGAATCTGACCCGCACGGGAGGGTGAACCGACATGCTTCGTCGTATAAGGCCGCGCTTCAACCACGCCACGATCGTGGCCTATCTGGCGTTGTTTGTCGCACTTGGCGGTGGCGCAGTCGCTGCCACCGGACTCACAGGCGGCGGAGAAGCGCTCCACGCGTGCGTGGACGAGGAAGGGCACCTCACGGTGATCAAGCCCGGCACGAGCTGCCCCAAGCACAAGCGCCAGATCGCCTGGAATCTCCGGGGGCTGCAGGGCACCCCGGGTGCCACGGGCGCGACCGGTGCCACGGGGGCCACCGGTGCCACGGGCGCGACCGGTGCGACAGGCCCCGCCGGCGCAGTGGGGCCGCAGGGCCCTGCCGGGGGGCCGCAGGGCCCTGAAGGGAAACAGGGCGCCGAAGGGAAACAGGGCGCCGAAGGGAAACAGGGCGCCGAAGGAAAACAGGGCGCCGAAGGAAAACAGGGCCCTGAAGGAAAACAGGGCCCTGAAGGAAAACAGGGCGCCGAAGGAAAACAGGGCGCCGAAGGAAAACAGGGCCCTGAAGGAAAACAGGGCCCTGAAGGGAAACAGGGCGCCGAAGGTAAACAAGGCCCTGAAGGCCCGCCGGGCGAATCGGGCGGAGTCATCGAACCCATCGACCTTGAGGTCGCGCCCGGGGTAGAACGCGAAGAGGTAGTCAACCTCGACGGGGCGACCGTGCTGGCTGCCTGCGATGTGACGGGTGTGGCGACGAACGCCGTCGCCCTGCAGGCCTTCTCGGCGGCGGGCCTCTACTGGAAGCGGGAAGGGCCTGTGGAGAGCGACGCAGAAGGCTTCCAGTCCTCCACCAACGCGGTGAACATCGATGTGCTGCTTACGCCCACGTCAGGGCGGGTGGGTCACCTGCGCCTGCACGCGACCCACGAAAGCAACCATTGCCATGTCCAGGGGATCCTGACGATCGTTGAATGAGACCGTAGGCCGACTGCTGCGCTCGGCGGGGCGCAGCAGCACCCCCGATCCTGCAGGACTCGGAATCTCAAGCCCGGCGCGCGGATGCCGATAGGGAGAGCATGGGCCTCCTCGGGCACCATCAAGCAGAACGCGTCATTTATCTCGATGAAGACGTCTATGTCGTCATCGGCGACGCCATGGGGGAGGGGACGCCTCGCGAAGCCTGGCCCGCCGAGGGCATCTACGGGGCGATTCCCACCGGTGCTGCCGTCGGGCGGCTGCGCGAGATCCTCGACTGGATCGGCCCCGAGCTATGGCGCGCCAAGCGTCGCGGCGCGGAGGTTTGCCTGACGGGACAGGTGGCCAACTACGATGCGGCGACCGCCCTGCTCTGGGCCGCCGACTGTGTCGAGCACTTCGCCCGTCGTGCCGAAGCCGTCGACGGCGGCGTCGTCGAAACCTTGGCCCTCGCCCGTGCCTATGCCACCACTCGCGAGTACCACACCGAGACGGCCCAGCGACTGGCAACGGAGGCCGAGACGATCCTGCAGCGCCTGCGCAAGGGAGGCCTCACCTCGCTCGGCCTGGCCGTCGCCTCCCGCGCGGGGGAGCTGGAGGTGGGTGCCGGCGGCCTGCTGAACCCTTCCGAGACCCAATATGAAGCCGGTGAGCTCGCGACCGCTGACCTGCGCTCGATGCAGGTGGCCCTCATGCATGCCACACATGAGCTCTGTGGCGCCGACCCGCTGACGGCGGCCCGCGAAGCCGCCAGGTGGTGCCGGCGGGCCTCGGCGCGCCGCGCCTTTGCCCAGGAAGCCGGCGATCGCTCCAACAGGGCCAACGAAGCCTCGTTTCTCAACCTGTGGCTGAACCCACTCGCCTCGGGGACATTGGCGCGGAGCCTGCCCGGCCAGGTAAAGGCGATCCAGGACGGCGACGAGCCCGAGGCCGAATGGCAGGCCGCACGACTGGGCGAATATCTCAAGCGGACCGGAGATGAGCCGCTGCCATCGCCCGCGCCCTGGTAGCGCCACGCAGCCTCACAGCACCGGGCGTCGGGCCCGCTGGACCACGCCGGATGCGGGGCAAAGCACCCGGGCGCCGCGCATCGGCGTTCCCATGAGGTTTCTAATCGCGGCCATAGCAACCCATTAGCGGGCCGCTGAACACTCCAACGGTGGCCAGCAGCGCACCGACAGAGACCGTCCGCCGCGGCCGGGAACGGGGCCGCAGCCGCCTCCTGGGAGGTGGCACGACGGGCAACGAGCTGCTGACGAACTCCGTCGGCGCGGTTCTGCTGATCCTCCTGGCCGCGCTGGGACTGACGATCCTGAGGATCCACGGGCTGCTTTCGGAGCATCTGTTCATCGGCATGCTGCTCGTCCCGCCGGTCCTCTTGAAGATGTCCAGCACCGGCTACCGCTTCATGCGCTACTACACGGGCGACGCGGAGTACACCGCCAAGGGGCCGCCGCTGATGGCGCTCAGGATGCTCGCTCCGCTCGTCGTGCTATCGACGGTCGTCGTGTTCGCCACCGGCGTTCTACTGCTCTTCATCGGGCCTTCCTCTCGCGGCGCCCTGTTTCCGATTCACAAGGACGCCTTTTTCGTCTGGCTGGCGCTCACAGGTGTCCATGTCCTGGGGCATCTGGCCGAGCTGCCCAAGGCCCTGAAGACGGATTACGACCCCGTGAGCGTCTCCGAAGGAGCCGTGGCGGGGAGATCGGGCCGCCTGATGGCCCTTGGCGGGGCGCTGGTTCTCGGGGTGGTGCTCGCGATCCTCGTGATCCCGCAGTTCAGCGCCTGGCTGAACTACGTCCCGAGCTTTCACGGCCACTGAGACGGAGGCCCTGGCCCGGGCGAGGTGATCGCCGAGAGCGTCTGCCTCCCGCGGGGGTGTGCGAGGATCGTCCATCATGAGCGCACGCCGGATGTCTGCTCTATCCCGCCCGGCCTGCGCCGCATTTGCCTTCGCGGCTCTGGCCTGCGCGGCCACGCCAACCGGCGCGCGGACGGTTACGTCGGCCACCCCGCTCCCGCTGGCCGGGAAGGTCGTCGGCATCGACCCGGGCCACAACGGACGCAACTACAGCGATCCCTCATACATCAACCATCTGATCTGGAACGGTCGTGAACGTGAGGGATGCGACACCACGGGAACGGAAACGGACTCCGGCTACACCGAGGCCCTGTTCAACTTCAACGTTGCCTCCGACCTGGCGGGCGACCTGCGAGAAGAGGGCGCCAGGGTCGTCCTCACACGGACGAGCAATGAGGGGGTCGGTCCCTGCGTCACGAAGCGCTCCCAAATCATCAATCGGTCACACGCCGACGTCGCGATCGATATCCATGCCGATGGTGGTCCCGCGGGTGGCCGCGGCTTCACCGTCCTCGAGCCCGTCGCAGACGGACCCAACGATCATGTCATCGGCGCCTCCAAGGCCTTCGGTCACGTCGTTCTCGGGGATTTTCACGCCATTACTCGGATGCCCATCAGCAACTACGACGGAACCGACGGGGTGTCCTATCGCGACGACCTGGCCGGGCTCAATCTGACTACGGTGCCGAAGGTGCTGGTCGAGTGCGGCAACATGCGCAACTCCCGCGACGCCTCGATGCTCGTTCGCCGCTCCTTTCAGCAGCTGGCCGCGCGCGCCTTCGCCCGGGCGATCACCTCCTACCTGGAGTCGACGGCCGGCTGAGCCGGCTCGTCGCTTCTCAGGGCTGGACGGCCACCGGCACCGTGGTGACCGGCACGGGCGAGCGCGACAGCAGTTCGGTCGTGACGGTTCCGATCGCCCGGCGCACGGGGGAGTGGCGCTCATGGCCGAGAACGATCCCCTCGGCCTCGTGACGATCCGCCGCGTCGATCAGGGCCGTGACCGGATCGTGATCGGAGATGTCCGCTTCGATGTCAATCTCGAGTAGCGGGCCCGTCTCCTCCAACAGCAGCTCGTCGATCAGCGCCTTGCCGAGGTCGCGGCGCTCCTGGGCGCGGGAGAGGAGCGAAGGCGGGGAGTGCAGGGGCCGGCAGGCGTGGACGAGTACCAGCTTCCCGTCAGGGTGCAGTTGCTGCGCCGCCCAGTGAACGGCCAGCCGCGAGCTCTCGCCCCGGTCAAAGCCCACGACCAGGCACTTCGTGGACGCTACGGTGCCGTTGGGGTTCATCGCGCCGGCAGGGAATCGAAGTCGAGCTGATCGAGGCATGGGGCGAGGTACTTCGCGGCGATCTTCTGACCTGATGGCCAGGTAGGAGCGTCTGAGACCTCCGAGCTGAAGCCTCGCCCGCCTGTGATCTTGGCCGTCAGGTACATCGGCTCCCCATCCGTCAACAGCATCCCGTGGACCACCGGATTGAAGGGCTCGGGCACCACGTTCGCGCCCGCCTTCGAGGCGATCGACAGGGCTGCCACATCGGCCTGCTGGGATCCGACTCCACCGTGCTTGATCGGGAAGTCGATCGCGTCCCCGGCGGCGTAGACGTTCTCGACACCCCGCACCCGGCCATAGCGGTCAACCGCGATGAAGCCGTGCTCGCCGAGGGGAATACCCCGAACGGAGGGGCCGTAGAGCTCGGGCAAGGCGATCACCCGCTTGACGTGCAGGACCGTCTCACCGGGCTTGAGGACGACTTCGCCTGTGGAGGGGATCTCCGCGTGCGCGGAGTTGATCGTCTTGATTTTCGCCGCTGCGAGCCTTGAGGCGATCGCATTGCTTGCCGCGACGCCGAAGATCGCGAGCGGTTTCTCCTCGGGTGTGACGATCGTGATCGGCAGCTCGATGTTCATGTCATAGGCGCGGCCGGCTGTCAGCAGGGCGAGCTCGTAGAGGGGAAGCTGCCAGGCCATGCGTGGCGGGGCGACAAAGGCCAGGCTGTCCACGTAGCCGCCCTCGATGTCCTGGATCAGCCCGTGCAGCGTCTCGTCCATGTGACGGTCGTCCATTGTGATCGCGTCGCGGTAGCGCGGGACGGCTTGGCCGCCTGGCGCCAGGACGAGCGCGTCATAGCCGATCACCTCCCCAGACCTCGTGTGGATCTCGCGCTTGTCCGGCTCGACGGACTGCAGCTCGCCGGCCAGCAGCTCGGCGCCCGCATGGTGCACGATCTCCACCAGGGGGTAGCGGTTCGCCTTCGAGTAGGCGAACGGCTCGCGGACCGTCAGCGGCCGGTAGACGAACTCGTCGTTCGGAGCCAGGACCTTTCTCTCGGTCTGCTCCGGCGCCAGCTCCTGGAGTGCCAGTGCCGCCTCCAGCGCGGCCACACCGCCGCCGACGATCAGCACGCGAAGCTTTGGGTCGGTGCCGTTGGTGGTCATACCTTGAAGCTAACCCTCGCCCAAGGCGCCTTCAGCCGGAGTAATCCGCCATGGTCTAGGTGATGACTACGGACTGCTGTGGCAACTGTCGCTCGCCGGGGACGGCTCGTCATGCGGTGCGTCTCCGGTGCCGGACTGCGGGAAAAACCCGGATGGCAGACGGCCGGCGGTGCCACATGCTTTCGCGATGGCCCAGACAGCAAAGCTCGATCGCGCCAAACCGGCCTCAGCGCCGCGGGGCCCAACTGATCATGCCATCAGGACACAGGGGTTGTGCAAGCGCTACGGAAACACGTTTGCGCTTGACGATCTCGACCTGACGGTCGACAGGGGAGAGGTCTACGGCTATCTGGGCCCCAACGGCGCAGGCAAGACGACCACCATACGGCTGCTGCTCGGCCTGCACCGTCCCAGCGCCGGGCGCGCCGAGCTGTTCGGGGTGGATGCATGGCGCGACCCTGTGGCGGCACACCGACGGGTCGCATACGTGGCCGGGGAGCCGTTCCTCTGGCCCGCGATGACCAGCGCTGAGACCCTTGAGTTTCTGGCCCGCCTACGCGGAGCCACCGACACTGCATACCGTGACGTGCTCATCGACCGCTTCCAGCTCGACACCTCGAAGAAGATCCGCGCCCTGTCCAAGGGCAACCGCCAGAAGGTCCAGCTGATCGCCGCCTTTGCCAGCCGCGCCGAGCTGCTCCTGCTCGACGAGCCGACTGCCGGCCTTGATCCGCTCATGGAGGTGGCCTTCCGCGACACGGTGCTCGAAGCAAAGGAGCGCGGCCAGGCCGTCTTTCTCTCCTCGCACATCCTCAGCGAGGTCGAGGCGTTGTGCGATCGCGTCGGCATCCTGCGAGACGGTCGTCTGGTGGACGAGGGAACGCTCTCGGAGCTCCGCCACCTCAGCGCACAGATCGTCGAGGTGGGCTTCGCGGGCCCTGCACCGCAGCTCGGGGCCCTCGCGGGCGTGCACGTCACGAGTGCCGGCGCGGGCACGCTGCACATCGAGGTGACCGGTCCGATTGGGCCTCTGATCACGGCCCTGGCAGGGCACCCGGTTCTCACCCTCGAGAGCCGCGAGCCCTCGCTCGAGGAGATCTTCCTGCACCACTACGACAACGCTTCCCGCGATGGCCGCCCTTAGCGGACTCGGGGCGCCGCGCGCTTCGCGCCTGCTCCCCCTGCGCACCCTCATGCGGCGCGCCTTCCGCGACGCCCGTACGAGGACGATCGGTTTCGGCTACCTGTTCGCGCTCTACGCATACATCCAGCCCGTCGGATATGGCCACGCCTACCCAACGCTGGCCTCGCGGGTCGCCTTCGCGCACAGCTTCGCCGACAACGCTGCTCTGCGTCTCTTCTACGGCTACCCCTTCAGCCCGCTTACCGTCGGCGGCTACTGCGCCTGGAGGGTCGGCGGGACGCTCGCGATCCTCGCCGCGGCCTTCGGCGTGCTTGGCGCCGTGCGCTTTCTCCGCACCGAGGAGGACACGGGCCGCACGGAGCTGATCCTCTCCGCGCCCGTCGGGCGGGGCACGAGCTTCCTGGCGGGGCTCGGGGCGCTCGCCGCAGGCGCGGTGATCCTCTGGCTCGCCCAGACGGTGGGCTTCCTTATGGGGGGCCTGCCCGCCGGCGAATCGGTCTATCTGGCCCTGGCGAGCACGTCGGTCATCCCCGTCTACGCCGGCTTCGGGGCTCTCGCCAGCCAGCTCGCCGCGAGCCGTCGTCTGGCACTCGAGCTGGCAGGCGCGGCGGTGGCGCTCTCGCTGTTGTTGCGCGTGATCGCCGACACCTCTCCCGGGGCCTCCTGGCTGCGCTGGGCGACGCCGCTGGGCTGGGCGGAGGAGATGCGCCCATTCGCCCATCCGCAGCCTGCCGTGCTGCTGGCGCCTGCGACGGGGAGCCTGCTGCTGCTCCTGCTTGCCGCGCGAATCGCGGCCGTCCGCGACAGCGGCACGGGCATCCTCCCCTCACGCGACACAGTCGCCTCGCCGCGGCTGGGGCTGCTGTCCTCGCCCCTCGCGCAGGCCCTTCGCAGCGAGCGGGCCAGTCTGCTTGCCTGGGGGGGCAGCGTCGGTGCGTTCGCGTTCATCCTTGGCATGGTTTCGACGAGCGTCTCCTCCGCGGACATCTCGAAGAAGATGGAGCAGGAGCTCGCCAAGCTCGGCGCCGGCTCGATCCAGACGCCGGCCGGCTACCTCTCGCTGGTGTTCATCTTCTTCGTGCTGATCGTGAGCCTGTTCGCATGCGCGCAGGTCGCGGGGGCGAGACACGAGGAATCCGACGAGCGCCTGGAGACGCTGCTCTCACTACCGGTCGCCCGCCGAGCTTGGCTGGCGGGAAGGCTGATGCTCGCAGCCCTGGCGGCCGCGGGGATCTCGCTGCTGGCTGGCCTCGCGGCCTGGGCCGGTGCCGCCTCGCAGGGCCAGGCGATCTCCCTGTGGCAGATGCTTGAGGCCCGTGCGAACTGCCTGCCGGTGGCGCTGCTGTTCCTCGGCCTTGCCGCACTCGCCTTTGCGGCGGTGCCACGGGCGAGCGGCGCGATCGCCTACGGCCTTGTGACGGTCACCTTTCTGTGGCAGCTGACGGGATCGGTGCTCGATGCCCCCAAATGGCTGCTGCAGCTCACCCCCTTCGCGCATGTCGGACTGCTTCCGGCGCAGCCCTTCCGTGGTGTTGCCGCGCTGTCCATGCTCGCGATCGCAGCCGTGGCGGGGCTCGGCGCGCTCGCCGTATTCCGCCGGCGCGACCTGATCGGGGCGTAGCCTCAGGAGGTCCCGGGAAATGTGACTAACCCTCCTCGGTGGCTATTGCAAGCAGATGCACGCCCTCGGCGCTCTCGAGTGAGAAGCCCATCGCCGGGCCGTCGGAGAGACCAATCCGCAACGTGGGCTTCTGCCAGCGCTCGTCCTGATCGCCGTCGACGTAGACCGGAGTGGCGCCCACGAGGCCCAGCAGGACATCGTAGGGGCCGGCCGGCAGCTCGGCCGCCGGCAGGCAGATCGGCGAGCTGCCGTCACAGCAGCCGCCGGACTGGTGGATCACCAGCGGGCCGTAGCGGGCCGCCAGGCGCTCGAGCAGCTCGAGCACCGGCGGCGTCGCGCTGACCCGTGTCTCAGCGGGCATCGCTCTGGCCTAGAAGAACCCGAGCGGGTCGGGGTCATAGCTGACCAGCAGGCACTTCGTCTGCGTGTAGTGGTCGAGCATCATGCGGTGGTTCTCGCGTCCCACCCCCGATGACTTGTATCCGCCGAAGGCGGCCCCGGCGGGGTACAGGTGGTAGCAGTTGGTCCATACGCGCCCCGCCTTGATCGCCCGGCCCATGCGGAATGCCCGGCTGCCGTCACGCGTCCAGAGGCCGGCCCCGAGGCCGTACATCGTGTCGTTGGCAATCTCCAGAGCCTCCGCCTCGTCCTTGAAGGTGGTCACGGCGAGGACCGGCCCAAAGATCTCCTCCTGGAAGACCCGCATGTCGTTCGTGCCCTTGAGCACGGTGGGCTCGAAGTAGTAGCCGCCCTGCAGATCTCCCTCCATCTGCGCCTCGTGTCCGCCGATCAGCAGCTCGGCGCCCTCGTCGAGGCCGATCTTGACATAGCTCTCGATCTTCTCCAGCTGTGAGGCGGAGACCTGCGGGCCGATCTGCGTGGAGGGGTCCAGGGGGTTGCCCTGGTGGATCGCACGGATCCGTTGCAGGCAGCGCTCCATGAACTCCTCATAGATCGACTCCTGGATCAGGGCTCGCGAGGGGCAGGTGCAGACCTCGCCCTTGTTGAACGCGTACAGCACGAGTCCCTCGATCGCCTTGTCCAGCAGCGCGTCGTCGGCGTCCAGGATGTCCGCGAAGAAGATATTCGGCGACTTGCCGCCGAGCTCGGTCGTCGAGGGGATCAGGTTCTGAGCCGCATAGCCCATGATCAGCCGGCCGGTCACGGTCTCGCCCGTGAAGGCGATCTTGGCGATCCGCTTGCTGGAGCCCAGGGCCCGCCCGACCTCCGCGCCGGATCCGTTGACGATGTTGATGACACCGGCCGGGACGACGTCCTCGATCACCTCGGCGAGCTTCAGCAGCGACCACGGTGTCGGGCTGGCCGGCTTGATCACGGTGCAGTTCCCGCCGGCGAGGGCGGGGGCGATCTTCCATGCGGCCATCAGCAGCGGAAAGTTGAACGGGATGATCTGCCCGACCACTCCGAGCGGCTCGCGGAAGTGGTAGGCGTAGGTCTTCTCATCGATCTCAGAGATCGATCCCTCCTCGGCGCGCACCGCCCCCGCGAAGTAGCGGAAATGGTCGATCGCCAGCGGCAGGTCCGCCGCGAGTGTCTCTCGTACCGGCTTGCCGTTCTCCCAGCTCTCGGCGACGGCGAGCATCTCGAGGTTTTCCTGCATCGCATCGGCGATCGCGTCGAGCACCGCGGCGCGCTCCGCGGGTGACTGCCTGGCCCAGGCGTCCTTTGCCGCGTGGGCGGCGTCCAGGGCGAGCTCGACATCCTCGGGAGACGAGTCGGCCACCTCGCAGAACGCCTCGGCCGTGGCCGGTGTGAGGTTCTCGCGGTATTTGCCGTTGACCGGCGCCACCCACTGACCGCCGATGAAATTCTCATAGCGGCCTTTCAGCTCGACGATGCTCCCGTCCTGGCCGGGTGCGGCGAAGATCGTTGGTGCCTCGACTGCGACTGCCATGGGAATCCTCCTGGGATCGTGATGCTTGAGGTTGATGGGACCGGGCATATGCGGTGGGCGAACTCCTCATGTCGGTGGTCGCATGAGTTCAATGTCACATGAGCGCGCCGGCTGGCCATCAGCGTAAGCAGCCCCCAGGTGTCAGTAGTCACCACCCGGCTGCCCCACCGCGTGAGGGTTTTCTACCCAGCGGTCGCGCGGCGGAGGTCCGATGGCGCAAGGCCTCGTGCGGCTTAGCGTGCATGAGATGGCATCGATAGCCGAGCAGACCGACCGACCGGCCGCCCCCGGCAATGAGTTGGAGGTTGAGCCCACCGAGCACGTCGAGCTGCTGATGCGCGACCTGCGCAGCTCTCCGCGGGGGATCTCTCACCCGGAGGCCAAGCGGCGCCTGGTGCAGTATGGCCCCAACGAGCTGCGCCGGCGCGGCGGGCTGAAATGGCCCGCGGAGCTGATGCGCCAGCTGACGCACCCGCTCGCGCTGCTGCTCTGGCTCGCCGCGGCCCTGTCCTTCGCCGTCGGCAGCCGGACGGTGGCGATCGCCGTGCTGCTGGTGATCGCCCTGAACGCGTTGTTCGCGCTGATCCAGGAGATGCAGGCCGAGCGGGCGGTCGAGGCGCTGGCGGAGTTCCTGCCCCAGAAGGTGCGAGTGCTGCGCGAGGGCACCCAGCAGGAGATCCTTGCGGCAGACCTCGTTCCCGGAGACGTGGTGCTCGTCGAGGAGGGGGACCGCATCGCTGCCGACATGCGTCTGATCGCAGGCGCGGTGGAGGTGGACCTGTCCACGCTGAACGGAGAGTCCGCGCCCGCGCTTCGCTCGGCCGAGCTGATCGACCCGAGCGTCTCGCGGATCGCCGCGCAGGACCTTCTCTTCAGCGGGACCAGCGCGACCGGCGGGGAGGCTCGCGGGGTCGTATTCGCGACGGGAATGCGCACCGAGCTCGGCCGCATCGCGGCGCTCTCGGAGCGCGTCAAAGAGGAGCCCAGCCCGCTTGAAACGCAGGTACGCAAAGTGGCCTGGCTGATCGCCGCGATCGCGATTGCGATGGCTGTGGCCTTCGTCCCGCTCGCCATCTTCGGTGCCGGGCTGTCACTGAAGAACAGCATCGTTTTCGCCGTCGGCCTGCTGGCTGGAAATGTGCCGGAGGGCCTGCTCCCCGTGATCACCCTCGCTCTCGCTGTCGCCGTGCGCCTGCTCGCGCGGCGCGGCGCGCTGGTCAAGCGACTGAGCGCCGTTGAGACGCTCGGGTCGACCGATGTGATCTGCACCGACAAGACGGGCACCCTGACTGAGAACCGGATGCGCCCCATGGCCGTGTGGACGCTCGACGGCGAGACGCCCCTGGACGGCGGGTGGACGCCGGAGGGGAGGCCGGCGCTCGCTCCGCTCGCCGAAGCCGCCTGGGCGTGCAACAACGCGCGCCTGCAGCCCGGCGGGCACAACAGCGGCGACCCGACCGAGATCGCCCTCGTGCAGGCGGCCGAGCTCCTCGGAGTCACCTGCGACATCACGGCGCGCGAGCTTGCACGTCGCCACCAGTACAGCTTCGACCCGCAGCGCAAGCTGATGTCGACGCTTGACGCCGCCGTCGGGCACGACAGGCTGAGCATGAAGGGCGCTCCTGAGGCGGTGCTGCCCCGCTGCTCCACCGCGCTGCGCGCTCCGGGAGAGGAGGGCGCGCTGGGGCAGACCGAGCGCGACGAGGTGACCGCGGCGGTGGAGCGATTCGCCAGACAGGGGTTGCGCGTGCTTGCCCTCGCATCGAAGGAGACGCCGTCCGGCTCACCTCTTCCCGAGCGCGAGGACGCTGAGTCCGGGCTCTGTTTCCTCGGTCTGGTCACGATGCAGGACCCTCCGCGGGCGGCCGTCCCCGGCGCCGTCTCGCGCTGTCACCAAGCGGGCATCCGCATCGTGCTGATCACGGGCGATCATCCGCTTACCGCGGCCGCGATCGCCGGACAGGTGGGGATCGGCGGAGCGGACCCGCTGATCGTCAACGCCCAGGCGTTCGACCACCGCAACGAGAGGCAGGTGCGCGAGATCCTCGCGACCGGCCGCGAGATCATCTTCGCCCGCGCGTCACCGGAGACGAAGCTCCAGATCGCCGAGTCGCTGCGCAGCGAAGGGCACGTCGTGGCGATGACGGGCGACGGAGTCAACGACGCACCCGCTCTACGTACCGCTGACATCGGCGTCGCGATGGGCCGCTCCGGCACAGATGTCGCCAGGGAGGCATCGACGATGGTTCTCACGGACGACAACTTCGCCACGATCGTCGTTGCAATCGAGGCCGGACGGCAGGTCTACGACAACGTCCGCAAGTTCATCCAGTACATCTTCGCGCACGCCACCCCCGAGGTCGTCCCATTCCTGCTGTTCGCGCTTGCCGGCGGCACGATCCCGCTTCCCCTGACGGTGATGCTGATCCTCGCCTTTGACGTCGGCACCGAGACGTTGCCGTCGCTGGCGCTGGGGCGCGACCCGATCGAGCCGGGCAGCATGCAGCGCCCGCCGCGCTCTCGCGGGGAGGGCGTGATCCAGCGCCCCATGCTGCTGCGCGCCTGGCTGTTCCTCGGGGTGATGGTCTCGGCGCTCTCGCTGGGCGGCTTCTTCTACGTGCTGAATCGCGCCGGGTGGCATCCCGGTGATCCGGTCGGCACCGGACATCCCCTGCACCATGCCTATCTGGAGGCGACCACCATGACCTTCGCGGGGATGATCGCGGGCCAGATCGGCACGGCCTTTGCGGTTCGCACCCGACGTGCCTCGCTGCGTTCCATCGGGGTCTTCAGCAACCCCTACCTGCTCGGCGCGATCGCGGGTGAGCTGGCGCTGGCCGCGCTGTTCATCTACGTTGCGCCGCTTCAGTCGCTTTTCGGGACCGCCTCGCTCCCACCCCATGACCTCGTGCTGCTGGCGCCCTACCCGTTCATCGTTTGGGGCGCGGACGAGCTGCGCCGGTGGCTGCTGCGCCGCGGGGCCCCGGTCACCTCGGGCCCGGGTCCGGCCTGATCACCCGCAGTCCATGCATCCAGGTGCGTAGAAACCCGCAGCCGCTTCGGTGCCCACCCCGGAAGAGGCGCTCGATTGCCACGCCTAGCCTCTTCATTACGACGACCAAGGAGATGAAGAGATGTTCGAGAAGGTGCTCATAGGAGTGGATGGCAGGTCAGGGGGCCGGGACGCGATCGCGTTTGCCTCGGCTCTCGCCGGTCCCGCGGCGGAGCTGACGCTTGCGCACGTCGACAGCGGCGCTGTGCTGCCCTCGCATGCCATCAACCCGGGACTCCTGCTGGAGGGGCGCAAGGCCTCGGACGATCTGCTCGAGTTAGAACGCAGCGCCGCCGGGGTGAGCGCCAAGCTCCTCAGCATCGCTTCGGGGAGCCCCGGAGCCGGACTTCACGAGCAGGCCGAGATGGAACACGCCGATCTGCTGGTGGTCGGATCGTGCAGCCACGGGACGCTTGGCCGGGCGATGCTCGGTGACGACACCCGCGCGGCCCTCAATGGCGCACCGTGCGCGGTCGCGATCGCCTCGGTGGGATACGCCGACTCGCCCACGCCGATTGCAAAGATCGGAGTCGCCTACAACGGATCATCCGAGAGCGCCGCGGCGCTCACCGCCGCCCGAGAGCTGTCCAGGAGCACGGGCGCGGCGGTCCATGCGCTCGAGGTCGTCTCCATCCCGACCGTCGCATACACGGGCATCGTCGCTCCGGCCATCGGTGAGAGCATCGATCTGATGCTGCAGGAGGCAACCAGCCGCATGGACAAGCTCCCGGACGTGGCGGGCCGCGCTGTCTACGGCCTGCCCGGCGAGGAGCTCGCGAGCTTCAGCGGTGAAGTCGATCTGCTGATCGTCGGCTCGCGCGGCTACGGCCCCGTGAAGCGTCTCGTGCTGGGAAGCACCTCGAACTTCCTCGAGCGCCATGCGCGCTGTCCGCTGCTTGTGCTGCCACGCGCTGCTGGCAACGAGGAGGGCAACGCCGCGGAGCTCGAGACCGAAGCTCCCGCGGGTGCACCCGCCTGAGGGCAGGCAGGCACCGAGGAGGAGGCGCAGGGCGTCGACTCGGTGGCCGGCAGCCTGCCGCGCCGTGCTGGGGACCGCCTCGCGGCCTCCTACGCGAACTTCTATCTCGCCACCAAGCGGATCGTCTTCCCGCTGCTCGACGAGCGCCACGACGAGCGCGCCGCCGATCTGCTTGGCGAGTGCTTCCCGACACGCGAGGTCGTAGGTGTGCCGGCCCGCGAGATCCTGCTCGGTGGCGGCAACATCCACTGCATCACCCAGCAGGTGCCAGTGCGCGCCTAGAGAGCTTGGGCGCCGGTCAGCGCCTGGCCAGGTCGATCACGGCGCTGCCCTCGAAGCGCCCGGCTCGCAGATCCTCCAGCGCGTTGGACGTGTCCGCGAGACCATAGGTGCGCACCTCGGTGCGAACGGGAACCTTCGGTGCGAGCTCCAGGAACTCCCGGGCGTCACGGCGGGTCAGGTTGGCGACCGAGCGGATCACACGCTCGCCCCAGAGGATGTCGTAGGGAAAGCTGGGGATGTCGGACATGTGGATCCCGGCGCAGACGACGACACCGCCCTTCGCCAGCATTCGCAGCGCTGCCGGGACCAGCTCACCGGCCGAGGCGAAGATGATCGCGGCGTCGAGCTCATCGGGGGGCGCCGTCTCCGTGTCGCCTGCCCACTCGGCGCCGAGCGTCCGGGCGAACTTCTGTGTCCTCTCATCGCCCGGGCGGGTGAAGGCGAACACCCGTCTGCCTTCGAAGGCCGCGACCTGAGCCAGGATGTGCGCGGAGGAGCCGAACCCGAACAGGCCGAGCCGCTCCCCCTCGCCTGTCATGCGCAGGGCGCGGTAGCCGATCAGTCCGGCGCAGAGCAGCGGGGCGAGCTCGAGGTCGGAGTGGCCCTCGGGAAGCGGAAAGGCGTAGCGGTGATCGGCCACCGTCAGCTCGGCGAACCCGCCGTCGATGTCGCGGCCCGTGAAGCGCGCCAGCTCGCAGAGGTTCTCCATCCCGCCCAGGCAGTAGCGGCAGCTGCCGCACGTCCAGCCGAGCCAGGGGATGCCGACGCGCATGCCCGGCTCCAGTGGCTCCTCGGCGCTCCTTGCGGCGGTGCCCGCCTCGATTACGGTGCCGACGATCTGATGTCCGGGGATGATTGGCGGATTGGGGATCTCGACCTCGCCGTCGAGCAGATGCAAATCGGTCCGACATACGCCGCAGGCGCCCACCCGCACGAGGACCTGATCGGCCGCGGGGCGCGGCTCGGCGCGCTCCGTCGCCCGGATTGCCCCGACGTGCTCTATCTCGACGGCCCGCATCCGCAGATCATGACTCAGGCGCGCCGCTCGCCCCAGCCGCTGCGGCCCGCGTCGAGGGATCCGGGCCGGAAACGACCGGATGAAAGACTCGCCGGCGTGGAGGGACGCGCCGTCTAGGGCCTCGCGGGGGAGGAGCTCGCCAGGTTCGGCGACGAGGTGGATCTGCTCGTGATCGGCTCACGCGATATGGGCCGCTTCCACGACTCATCAGTGGCAGCACCTCGGCCGACCGGTGAGGCCCCGGGCCGGGAGAGATGCGCGTCAGTGGCCGGCAGGTAGCAGCGGGGCCACAGCAGGACTGAAGCGCTCGCGCGCGAGGCGCCAGCTCGAGGTCAGGAACTCGACCCGCTCCTCGGGGCCGTCGTGGCGGATGACCCGCGCGTCGAAGCCCTCCCGGAAGACGTCCAGCATCGCCCGGTTCTCACACAGCACCTCGGCGACGAAATATGCGATCCCGCGGCGCTCGGCGATCTGAGCCAGGCGCTCGATCAGCACCGTGCCGAGGCCTCGCCCATGAAGGTGGTCCGCCACCTCCACGGCCACTTCGGCGTGAGACTCGTCCAACACCGAGAACAGGGCATGCCCCACCACCGATCCGGTGTGATCGTGGGCGAGCAGACCGCACTGCCCTTCACCGATTTCCGCTGCCCGATGCGCGGCCATCTCCATGTCGACCGCGCCGCCGAAGAATCGCAGTCGACGGGCTTCCAGGCAGAGGCCGTGCAGGAAGGCACGCAGCGAGGGCTCATCGCCCTCCTGAACGGTGCGCAGGGTCAACGACGAGCCATCCCGCAGCAGGACGAGCTGCGGCTCGATCGCCATGTCGATGCCGAGCGCCTTCTCGGCTCGGGGGAGTGTCAAGGAATCGTCGCTGAGCACTGGCTCACACGATTGCCGACGAGCAGGAGGACGCCATCCGGGGTTGACCGTCAGGGCAGCCGGGAAAACCACGGGGCCTCTCCGGGTGTCCGCGTATCCCTCGAAGATCGCCTGACTCTCAGCGCGCGCGCTCACGGGCTGCCGTCCGGCTCGCAATCGTCAGCTCGTCCTTTAGATCCTCACCGCGCACGTGCAGCCGGCGCAGCGCGTTCTCGGTTCCCGCAACGGATGCGTCCGGAGCGAGGATCCGCGTGCCCGCCCGGCCGTCCAGGATCGACACGGCGTCTGCCAGCGCCCCGATGGCCGCGAGCTTCCCGGTTCGCGCAGCGAAGCGGCAGGCGGCGTCGAGCTTGGGGCGCATCGAGCCCTCGGCGAAGTCGGCCAGCTCGAGTTCGTCAGCAGATGCCTCGCGGACGGGGCGGGCGAGGGGCGTACCGTGGTCGCGCTCCACGAACGGGACATCGGTCAGCAGCAGCAGCGCGTCGGCGCCGAGATCGCCCGCCAGCAGGGCGGCCGAGTGATCCTTGTCGATGACTGCCTCCACACCGTGGAGCGCACCGCCCTCATCCATGGTCACCGGAATGCCGCCACCCCCCAGACACACCACGATGACGCCGGCGTCGATCAGTGTCCTGATCGTCGGCAGCTCGATGATGCGCTGTGGCTCGGGGGAAGGCACCACACGCCGCCACTGCTCACCGTCGGGCGCGACGCTCCAGCCGCGCTCACGGGCCAGCTGCTCCGCCGTCCGCTGGTCGTAGACCGGTCCAATCGGCTTGCTGGGATGCAGAAAGGCGGGATCCTGCGCGTCCACGAGAACCTGGGTCAAAAGCGTCGCCGCCGGAACACCCTGCAGAGCATTGGTCAGGCCCTGCTCGAGCAGGTAGCCGATCATGCCCTCAGACTCGGCCCCCAGGACATCCAGGGGGTAGGGAGCGACGTCGTGGTAGGACTCGGCCTGAAGTGCCAGCAGCCCGACCTGCGGCCCGTTGCCGTGGGTGACCACTACGCGGTGATGGCGCGCGAGCCTGGCGAGCTGCTCGACTGCAACCTGCACGTTGCCGCGTTGTGTCCCGGCGTCGGCGGACTCGCCGCGCCGCAACAGTGCATTCCCGCCAAGCGCTGCGACGATGAGCATGGTTGAGCCGTTCTCCTCTCCGCACGCGGGCCATGGAGGCTCCGCGAAGTCATGGGAGCAATACTGGCGGGCGCCGGCGCGGCCTCCATCAGCGAAGGGCGGCAGACCTTGGCGCGTCCCCTACGCAGCCGGATGGGGGGTTTCCACGGAGCGCCGGCGACGCCGACAGCCGCTCCGGCATGATGTGCGAGTGGAAAAGGACCCCGAGGCGCGCCACGACCGGCTGCTCCCCTGGATTGCGGCCGAGCGGGCGCTCCGGGCGCTGCTGCTCCTCGCCGCGGGCGTCGTCCTGCTGAGCCACCCTCACGCCGACTGGGCCAATGAAGTCTCGTCCCTGGTCCGCCGCCTGGGACTCGACCCGAAAGACAACTGGGTCCAGCGACTGCTCCACGACCTGGCCAAACTCCATGCCCGCGACAACGTCCTGTTCGGAGCGATCGCGCTCGCCTACGGGGCGCTCGAGGCGGCCGAGGCAGTCGGGCTGTGGAGACGTGAACGGTGGGGCGAGATGCTGACGGTGCTGGCGACCTCGCTGCTGTTGATCCCCGAGGTCTGGGAGCTGACCAAGAGCGTCTCGGCCCTGAAGATCGGAGGGGTGATAGTCAACCTGCTGGTTGTCGCCTATCTGATCTGGCGGCTGCGCCGATCGGCTGAGCCCGTCCCGTTGCCCTCCGGAGAGCCCGGTCCGGAGCGCTAGATTCCAGGCGCTGCCGGCTCCCCGGGCCCTGCCCCCGGGGAACCGGCCGAACGACCATGGAAGCGAGCACGATGGGCGTACGCGAGGGAATTGAGAACGGCCGATCCGACCCGGGGCGCTCCGCAGCCTGGACGGTGATCCTCGCCTTCAGCCTCGTGTGCGCGGCCACGCAGGTCCTGTGGCTGACATTTGCCGCCATCACCACCGAGTCCTCACATCACTACGGCGTGTCGGTCGGCGCGATCGGATGGCTCGCTGAGATCTTCCCGCTGCTCTACGTGGTGCTGGCCATCCCCGCCGGGATCCTGCTCGACCGCTGGTTCCGCACCTCGCTGGCGGCGGGCGCCGGGCTCGTAGCGGCCGGAGGCCTGTTGAGGCTCGGCGGAGACACATTCGCCTGGGCGATGGCGGGGCAGACCCTGGTGGCCGTGGCCCAGCCCATTGTTCTCAGCGCAATCGGCAAGCTGGCCGGCGAGTATCTCCCGCCTGGCGATCGCGCCAACGGGATCGCCGTCGGCTCGGCGGGCAGCTTCGTGGGCATGCTCCTGGCGCTCGTGCTCGGTCCCACGATCGGCGGGCACGGGCACGTCGATCGGCTGCTGATGGTGGAGGCCGTCTTGGCCCTGCTCCCGACGATCTGGCTCATCTTCGCGCTCAGGCACAGGGGTCATGCGAGCGAGGAGCACGCGGCGATCGAGGGCAACACGGCGCGCGCGCTGTGGGCCATGCCGGCCATTCGGACGCTCCTCGGGCTCGTGTTCGTGGGGTTCGGGATCTTCGTCGCGCTGGCGACCTGGCTTCAGCAGCTGCTCGAACCGGCCCACGTCTCGGAAACCCTGGCCGGAGCCCTGCTCGTCGGGATGATCATTGCGGGGATCATCGGCTGTGCGGTGCTGCCGCCATTCGTCTTTCGCCGTGGCGGCGAGCGCCGGTTCATGCAGGCTGTGGCCGTCCTTGCGGGCGCCGGGTGTGGGCTGCTCGCCGCCGCGTCCTCCATGGCCCCCCGGTGGATCGCGCTGATCGTTATGGGGGCCGTGCTGCTTCCGGCTCTTCCCGTGATCCTGACCCGTGCGGAGCAGCTCGCCGGGGCCGCCGCGGGGACCGCCGGAGCGATCGTCTGGATGGCGGGCAATCTCGGCGGTCTCGTGGTCGCTCTGATCGTCCAGATCCTCGTGCACGACCCGGTTCCCGCGTTCCTCATCATGGCCGGCGTGGCGCTCACGGCGCTGCCGCTGGCCGGCCGCCTCGCGCCCGCGGGAAGGCAGGCGAATGCCGCGATGGCCGTCCACTGAGCGGAGGGTCCTCGCGGCCACTGACGAAGCTCTTAGCGAGACCCGCTTACATGGGTGGGGAATGGGCGGCCACGGTCGGAGGATCTCACGCAGGCGCTTGCTCCGGGACGCCGGGATGGGCGTGCTCGGCCTGGCCGGCAGTGGCGCGATCGGTGCCGCGGTCGTAGAGGCGCTCAGCACACCTTCCCTGCGCCCCCCTGCCACGCCGCACTGGCACAGCCGCCCGGACCTGCGCATCCCGGCGCTGACCGTGACCCGCCGCGAGCAGGCGGCATCGCGTTCACCGATCTTGATCGCGCCCTACAACAGGATCAACGCCCAGGCCGGGGCGGTGATCACGGACTACACCGGCCAGCCCGTCTTCGAGCAGCCCCTGCCGGGAAAGGTGACGACGAACTTCCGCGTCCAGAGCTACCTCGGCAGTCCCGTGCTGACATGGTGGGAGGGGCTGATAGAACTCGGTCACGGCGTCGGGGAATACGTGATCGCCGACTCGAGCTATCGCCCCCTCCGGCGGGTCCAGGCGGTCAACAGGCTGCGCGGCGACCTGCACGAGTTCGTGATCACGCCCCGCAACACGGCGCTCCTGACGAGCTATGTCGTCACGCGCGCCGACCTGCGGTCGGTGGGGGGTTCGCGGCACGGGAGCATCCAGGACGCGATCTTCCAGGAGGTCGACCTCTCGACCGGCAAGCTGCTGCTCGAGTGGCACAGTCTCGGCGGGGTGTCGCTGACGGAGTCCTACTCGCCCGTCACTAGCGACTGGGACTTCTTCCACATCAACTCCGTGGACCTCGACCTGGACGGCAACCTGCTGGTCTCCTCGCGCAGCAATCACACGGTCTACAAGATCGATCGCAAGGGGGAGATCCTCTGGCGTCTCGGCGGCAAGCGCTCGGACTTCGACATGGGACCCGGGGCCGCCTTCGCGTGGCAGCATGACGTGCGCCGCCGGCCGGACGGCAACATGACGGTCTTCGACAACGGCGCCACCCCGGCCGTCGAGCCGCGGTCGCGGGCGCTGATCCTCGACGTGGATGAGCGCCCGATGCGGGCCACACTGATGGCCCAGTACGAACACAAGGGCGTCCTCGCCGGAAGCCAGGGCAGCGTTCAGCTGCTGCCGGGGGGCAATGTCTTCGTCGGCTGGGGGGAAGTGCCGCGGGTGACCGAATTCGACCGCCACGGCCGAATCGTGTTCGACGCCCTGCTCGGCCGGGAATACGAGTCCTACAGGGCCTTTCGCCAGCCCTGGAGCGGCCTGCCCGCCGAAGCGCCGGCGATGGCCGTGCGTGGCACCGACCGCGCCGCGACGGTCTACGCGAGCTGGAACGGGGCCACCGGCGTGGAGCGCTGGGTGCTGCTGGCCGGCGAGCAGGCGGGATCGCTCCGATCCGTGGCGAGCGCCCCCGCGCGCGGGTTCGAGACGACGATCTCGAGCCCCGTCGCAGGCCCTTACTTCGCAGTCGAAGCGCTCGACGGCAACGGCGCTGCGCTGGGGCGCTCCGGTGAAAGCGTCGCCCGCGGCGTCACGGCGAGCTGAGTGCGCCAATCCCCGATGTAACACTTCGGGGGTGGCCGGCAATTAGATGGTGTGGAGCGCAGGGTTCGCTTCGAGCTGTTCTTTCGCCGCTATGAGCCGGCGGTGCGGGCCTATGCGATTCGCAGGGCGGGCCCTTCGATGGCGGAGGACGTGGTCGCTGAGGTGTTCGTCGTGTGCTGGCGGCGCTTTGATGAGATCCCCGCCGATCCGCTGCCCTGGCTTCTGGGCGTCGCGCGCCATGTGCTCGCGACGCTGCGGCGCAGCGAGCATCGCCGCGAGGCGCTGCACAGACGACTTGCGAACGAGGACTGCGGGGCAGCCGAGGAGGGGTTCGCGCCCGCCGGTGACAGCATTCTGGCCGCGGCGCTCGAGCGCCTCAGTGACGGCGATCGCGAACTGCTGCTGCTGATCGCCTGGGAGGGGCTGTCCGCCGCAGAAGTGGCGGCTGCGCTCGGGTTGAGGCCCGCGACGGCACGCGTTCGTCTGATGCGCGCCCGCCGGCGGCTGAGGGGCGAGTTGGCCCGGGCCGAGGCCGGAGATCACGCCTGTCGTCCAGCGACCATTGAGGTGTCCTGATGGGCCGAGACCCGCTCACGCGGCTGCGGGCCGCAAACCCGCTGCCCCGGCTGCCGGAGCCCGGCTCCCCGCATCTGGTTCGCAGCCTGATTGACGATGGCCACGAGCCGCTGTATGTGCCGCGGGGCCCCTCGGGCCCGGGCGCCGGGCTGCTCGTCCTGCTGACGCTGGGGGCCCTGCTGATCGCTGCCACGATCGCGCTGGCGGCCACCGGGGTGATCCTGACGGGTGCTCCCGTGCGTCCCGAAGAGGTACTCAACCCCGGTGTGGGGGTCGGCGTACCCGCGCCGGGCGGCTCTCGCCTGCTGGCGCTGCGCGTGGCCGACCCGGCGGGCGGACCGCCCTGGGGAATGCGCCTGGTCACCACCACCAGGGGGCTCGAGTGCGTCCAGATCGGGCGCGTCCGGGACGGGCAGCTCGGCGAGCTGGGCATCGATGGAGCCTTCCACGACGACGGCCGCTTTCACCCGATCCCCGCGGCGGCGCTGCCTCGCGACGAATACCACCATCAGATCTTCGACTCCCTGCTGGGCTCGGCGACGACCAGCTGCCATCTCTCAGGGCAGGCGATCGCGGGCGGACACGTCGGAGTCTCACCGAGCGCGGCGGCCGAAACCCCGCGCGACGGGGGCCCGGCCAGCTCCCTGCGCGACCTCTATTACGGGCTGCTCGGACCCCAGGCGGTGAGCGTCTCCTACCGTCTGCAGGGCAGCAAACTGAGCGATCCGGTGCTGGCACCATTGGGCGCCTACCTGATCGTGGCGCGAGCCGACCCGGACCAGCAGCTCGGCACAGGCAGCGAATCGCTCGGCACCGACGGGGACCTCGCTCCGGGGGCGCCGCTGACGGCGATCAGTTACCGCATCGGCGGGAGGCTCTGCGTGAGGGGGCCAAGTCTCGCGCCGTGGCAGCACAGCCACATTGCCAACCCGTGCCCGTTCCCGCACTTCCCGCGGAGCTCTGGACCGGAACGCGACCTCCATCAACCCGTCCACGTCCGCCTGCTGGTCGATCGAGGTCTGATCACAGGGTCGCTCGTGAGCTTCACGGCCCCCTTCGCGGTGAGCAGCGCGCGCGAGCACTACAGCCTCTTCGTACCGTCTGTGCCGTGCAGGGCCCCTCGCTTCGCCGGCGTCGGGGGCGGCATCGAATCGACGGCCCGCAACATCAGCCGTGGGAGCCTCGTGAGGTTCCACTACGGCGACCCGCTGCAGGCAGTCTGCCCCGGGCACCTCGCCCGGGTCGAAGTCCGCTTCACCTCCGGTCCGGGAGCCAGCGAGATCGTGGGCGTCGCAGTGCTCCGGCGCCCACCCGGCACCCGCTCGCGGCCGGCCTATGTCCCGCGGCGCCGGCGCCACAGGAGCGCCTGACGGAGCGTCAGCGCGGTCGGGCAGGGACGGTGTTGAGCACCTTGATCCCCGGATGCTGTGAACGCATATCGCTGAGCGCACGGTTGGCTGCTGTCGCCGGTAGATATTCGTAGTTCAGGAACCGGTATGTCTGCAGGCCGTAGACGATCTCGACCGGATGGAAGCTGCCGGGTTCCACGAGCGCGAAGGCGAGGGCGCTGGAATGCAGGCGCGGATGATCGGCCGGCAGGGGAGGGGCATCTGCGGGCCGCCGGTGGGAGAGGTCGATGTCGATGCGCCGGACCGAGCGGTCTCCCAGTGTCGTGCTCCCGGCTTCATGTGCCCGGCCTTCGGCGATGGCCGCGCGCAGCAGCGCCACGGGGTCAGCCCCGTCTTCGACGATCTGCTCGTGCGGCCCCGGGAGCGCCGGGCCCAGCGTCACGCTGAGCCGCGCCCGCAGCAGCCGGCCCGAGGGCAGATAGGTGAGCGTGGGCAGCACCGCACCGGGGTGCGCCCGCTGCCCCGCGGATTCCACGCTGCCGCCCAGTTCGAGCGGGCGCCCGGCGATCTGCCGGCGCAACTCGCCAAGCACTTCGTCCTGTCCGTCATGGAAGTCGAACCGTCCACCGGCGAAGCCCAGGCTGACGCCGTAGGAGTAGACGAGGGCGGCTCCGCCCGTCTGAGTCGTCGCGGCTCCGCGTCGCGGTTGCAGGATCGTCCGGTAGCGGCGCGGGTAGGCACCTTCGATCCACAGCTGCTCGGGGCCGAACGTCTCTTCCCGGCTGCGATCGATGTTCCCGGGTTCGGCGGCGATCCTCGTCGTCCAGCGCTCATGGAGGATGGTGCCGCTGAGCGGCTTCAGCGCCGCCGCGGCCCGGGCGAGGAAGCCCGCCGACCCGCCATCGGGCTCCAGGGCGAGCACGGCGACCGTGGCCAGGGCGGCGCACAGGCCGGCGCCGAACACGATTCCGGCGAGCCGAGAACCCCCGCGGCGTCCGGGCGCCGGAGGGCCGGGACGCTTGGTGGGAAGCAGGGATGCCCGGGAGCTCGCGCGTCGTTGGCGTTTGGCGCGGTCGCGGACGGCGGTGCGAAGTTGACCCTCGAGTTCGTCGAAGACGTCGGTCATGATCCCTCCGTGATCTCGGTGCGAAGCCGTTGCAGGCCCCTGTGCACACGTTGGCGAACGAGCTGCTCCGAGCAATGAAGACGCGCCGCGATCTCGCCGTAGTCCTGTTCCTCGACGACCCGCGCCAGCAGCGCGGCACGGATCTCGACGGGAAGCTCGAGCAGGGCGCGTTCGAGCTGTCCCTCGCCGCGGCCGGCGCGCTCCTCGACGAGCGCCAGCGCGGCATCCTCGATCACCAGCGGCTCGAGCTGCAGGCGCCGGCGTGCCGTGTCGGCGACGCGCCGGCGGCGCATGCTCTCGCGAAGCTTGTTGCGTGCGATCCCGAACAGCCAGGCCACCGGCGGCCCCTCGCCATCGTGGCTCCCGGCACTGAGTACGACTGCCGCAAACGTCTCTGCGGTGAGGTCCAGCGCCAGCTCGCGCTCGCCCACATGGCGCATGAAGAAAGCGAGTACGGCATCGAGATGCAGGCGGTAGAAGACCGAGAACGTCTCCTCGTCGCCGGCCGCGATCCGGCGCAGGGTATCCGCGTCTTGCGCCGTCGGCGGTCGCATCACCCTAATAGTTGCCTTGGCGGCAGCGGTTGTGACAGCAGCGCGCCTCACGGCGGCGCAAGGCGGCCCGCGCGGTGAGCGACCCGGCCGGCGAGCCAGGCGACCCGCTGTTGCCAACCAAGGCGGGGCCGGTCCCGGACCGCCTTACGATCTGGCCGGTGGACGACGGCCGCTACGGCCTGGACGCAACCTTCCAAGGTTCGACCGGCTTCGAACGGGCGCAGCTGCATCGCGCTCAGCTCGAACAGGACAGAGTGCCGCACACTTTTCGCCAGGAGCTCGACGGTGCCTGGAGCCTGCGGTTCGGACCGCTGCCGGCAGCCGACATCGCCCAGGCGCTGGCGGCGTTCGTCTACTGAGGGCGCCCCGCTCAGATCACCGCGGTCTCGGGTGCGGGCGCACGGGGGTCGAGCTTGAGGCCGGTCTCGCGCTCGGAGATCTCCCACAGGTGCTCGATCGCGCGCTCCATACCCAGCCGCCGCAGGACCGGCCGGCGGACGGGCGGGCCGTTGTTGACAAACCTGGGGGCGAAGAACTGCCCGCCGCGGGCGGTCGGGTCGGTGGCCGCGCGCAGCTGGGGCAGGGCGCCCTGGGCGGGCGTCATACCGGTCCGTCCCGCCAGGTCGTGGAAGAAGCGCTGCGAGCGCCCGCCGCCGGTCTCCTGCACGCTGACGGCCTGCAGATCGGTGTTGGAGAGCCCCGGATGCGCGATCAGGCTGATGGCCCGCGCCCCGGCGTCCGCGAGGCGCTCCTGCAGGCCGAGGCCGAAGTGATAGTTCGCGAGCTTCGATTGTCCGTAGGCGCGCCATGGCCCGTAGTTGCCTCGCAGATGCGGGTTGGCCGGGTCAACGGCTCGCCCCATGTGGTGGGCGGTGCTCGTAACGGTCACGACGCGGGCAGCGGGCGCCGCGAGCAGAGCGCCCATCAGCAGGGCCGTCAGGGCGTAGTGGCCGAGATGGTTGGTGCCGAACTGCATCTCGAAGCCGTCCGCCGTGGCGCTCTCCGGTACGGCCATCACGCCGGCGTTGTTGACGAGGATGTCGAGCCGGGGATGGGCGCCGAGGATCCCAGCGGCGGCCTGGCGTACCGATGCCAACGAGCCCAGGTCCAGCTCGACCAGCTCCAGTGACGCGCCGGGCTGGTCCGCGCGAAGGCGTGCCATGGCGCCGGCCGCCTTTTGCTGGTTGCGTGCTGCCATCACCACGTGTGCGCCGGCACCGGCGAGCGCACGGGCCGTCTCGAGCCCCAGGCCTCCATTGGCGCCCGTCACCACGGCCGTCCGGCCCGCCAGATCGGGAATGTCTACAGCGGTCCAGCTCATCTGGTCCTCCTCTGCCCGTCGGTGTGCTCGATCACGGCATCACAGATCGTGGGCCAGAGCGGCTCGGGGCGGTCATGACCCATGTCTGCGAGCAGCAGCAGCCGGGCATCCGGGACGAGCTCAGCGGTGCGTTCGCCGCCGCTCGGTTCGATCAGCGTGTCATCGAGGCCATGAATCACGAGCGTCGGCACGAGCAGCTCACCCAACCCGGCGGCGCGTGGGGGAGCAGCGAGCATCGCCGCGAGCTGACGCGCGGCGCCCTCCGGGTAGTGGCAGCGGTCGTAGCTCTCCGCTGCGATCGAGCGCACCCGCGCGAGGTCGGGATAGCGCTTCGAGCGCCATACCAGCGAGCGCTCGGACGCCTCGATATAGCCGTCGCGGTCGGTCGGCGCAGGCTCCAGCAGGGCCGCCGTGGCCCGCGGGTCGGACCGGCCGAACTCCCGCTCGCCGCTGTTGGACATCATCGAGGTGAGCGTCAGGATGCGCTCGGGGTGCTCGATGGCCATCGTCTGGGCGATCATCCCGCCCATCGAGGAGCCAAGCAGGTGGGTGCGCTCGATTCCCAGGTATGTGAGCAGGGCGAGCGCGTCGGCGGCCATGTCGCTGAGCGTGTAGGGAGCCAATGCCCTGGCGGCCTCGAAGTCACCGGCGGACGCCGCCGAGCTGATCGACGCGATGTCCGGTAGCCGGCCATCCAGCTTGGAGGACAGGCCACAGTCGCGGTTGTCCAAGCAGATCACGCGCCGCCCGCCTGCCGCCAGGCGTTCGCAGAAGCCCTGCGGCCAGGCGATCAGCTGCGCTCCGAAGCCCGGGACCAGGAGCAGCGGGGGCGCTGTCGCCGAGCCGAAGATCTCATACGCGATCGTGATCCCGTCGGGTGTCGTCATCTGGGGCACGCTCAAGAGTCTTTCAGGGTCCGGGACGGTGTGACCGGCCGTCGCAGCGCCCGGATCAGTCCTCCGCGCGGGCGCTGCGGCGCACGATCAGGACGCTGCAGCGGGCGCGGTGGGAGACGCGGTTGGCGATGCTCCCAGCGAACAGGTGGGGTGCCGGCGCGAGCCCGAATCCGCCGAGGACCACAAGCTCTGCGTCCAATTCGGCTGCCGCCGCCAGCAGGGCGTCGGCGGGCTCGTCGCGACGGGGGTGGACGAAAGTCTGGACCTTCGCCGGGATCGCGGCCGCGCGTGCCTCTGCAAGGGCAGCTTCGGTCGCGGTGCGCCGTTGCTCGCCCGAGTAGGCCTGCACGATGTGCAGCGAGGCTCCCAGGGTGCCGGCCAGCTCCGCCGCGACCGCGAAGGTCGGCTCCTCTGCCCAGTGCTCGCTCAGTCCGAGGACGATCCGGCGCACCGGGCGCCCCAGGTCCCCGGCGCCCGCCGTGCGCCCGCCACCAGCGGTCCTTTGGGCAAGGGTGCGGGCGGGTACGAGCGTCCCAGAACCGGCCGCCCGCAGCGCCCGGACGAGCTGGGCGCCCATCCCGCGCACGGGTGGAAGCTCGATGGTCATCTCGACCTCGCCCGCGCTGCGGCGGTGCTCGGCACTGCCGAGATCCGCGAACAGTCCCAGCGCCGGACGGTTCTCGCTGAGGACGAGCGCGCTGAACCGGCGCACGCCCTCGCCCCGCGCACGGTAGGTGAGCCGGTCGAGCAGCGCCCGTCCGAGGCCGCGCCGCTGCCAGTCGTCGGCAACGGTGACCGCGACTTCGGCCGTTTCGGAGTGCTCCTCGGAGCGGACGTAGCGGGCGATGCCGAGCAACAGGCCTGTGACCGGGTCGATCGCCACGATGGCCTCGTGGTCGGAGTGATCCACCTCGTCGACCAGGTAGGTCAGCTCCGCCGCCGAGAGCGTGCTCTTGGTCGTCATGAAGCGCCGGTAGCGCGACTGCTCGCTCAGCCGTTCGAAGCTCGTGGCCAGCAGCTGCCTGTCCTCGGGGGCGATCGGGCGCAGACGCACACGGGCGCCGTCGCGGAGGGTGACCGTGCGGCCTTGATGACGGGTCGGCATGGCTGGCTCACCGGAACAGTAGCCAGGGCGCGCCTCGCTACGGTGGGTCGGGCAGAACGTGAGCGATGCGACGGACATCCGGCGGCGGGAAGGGCGCGACAGATCGTGCCCTGATGAGCCGACGCGCGTATCCCGCGCGGATCTCGAGGTGCCCGAGGAGCTCAGCAGGCGCCGCCTGCGCTCGCGCCTTTTGATCGCACTCGGTGTCGTGGCGGTCGTGGTTGCGCTCGTGACGCTCCTGCCCGGTCTCGGTTCGCTGCGCAGCCGTCTCTCGCACGGCAAGCCTGGATGGTTCGCGGTCGGGGTCTGTCTGAAGGTGCTCTCGGGACTGGGCTATGTGGCCGTCTTCCGGATGATCTTCTGCCGGCGCATGAGCTGGCGTGTCAGCTACCAGGTGGGGATGTCCGAGCTCGGCGCAAATGCGCTGTTTCCCACCGGTGGCGCTGGCGGGTTGGCGCTCGGCGCCTGGGCGTTGAAACGAGCCGGCATGGACGCGACCGAGGTCGGGCGCCGTACGGTCGCATTCTTTCTTCTGACGAGCGTTCCCAACGTGCTCGGTGTGATCGTCATCGGAGTGCTGCTGGCCAGCGGCGCGGTCCCCGGCGAGGGCAACCTGCTGTTGACCGCACTGCCCGCCGCGATCGCCTTTGGCGCCGTCGTGCTGGCCCTCTTCTCGGGGCGCCTGGCCCGTCGTTGGGCTGCTCGTCTGGAGCGCGGTGGGGGACGCGAGCTGAGCGGGCGGCGCAAGCTCCTCTGGCACGCTCTGGCGGCCGTCGGCGACGGTATAGAGGAGGCGCTGCTGTTGCTACGTGAGGGAAATGCCACCCTGCTGGCCGGGCTCGTCGCCTACCTGGCCTTCGACGTGATGATCCTCTGGGCGGGCTTCAGGGCGTTCGGGGCCGCGCCCCCCTTGGCGATCCTCTGGATGGCCTATCTGATCGGTGAGCTGGGCGGCCTGATCCCCGTGCCGGGCGGCATCGGCGGTGTGGACGCGGGCCTGGTCGGCACACTGGTCCTCTACCGGCTCCCCCTGACCGCCGCGACCTCGGCGGTCCTCGCCTACCGGGCGATCGCGCTGTGGGTGCCGGCGGTCCTCGGCGCCGTCGCCTTTGTGGCGTTGAGGCGAACGCTCAGCGAGGAGTCCGCGCAGATCGCCGTCTGTGGCCCGCTGAGCGAGATGGAGGTGATCGGACGAGGCCCGGTTCTGATCGAGGGGCTGCCAGGCCTCGAGGAGGGCTCGTTGCCGGTCCTCCATCTTCCCGGCTCGCAGGCCGGGTCCTGATCGATTGCCGGGATCGGCACGGCTCTCAGCCGCCGTCTCCCGCCGGGCCTGCCGATGATCCCCGGGCATGCTGCTCGATCGTCAGACCGCTGTGCACCGAGGCGGGGAGCTCGCGCGTGACGTCCGATCCGGGCCGCGCGTGCTCGTCGCGGCGCTTGATCAGCAGCCACTGCTCATCCTCGCCGTCTCGCGTGCGCTGGAGTGCGAATCCGCCGCTCAGCTTCTCGCCATGCAGGACGAACACGGCATGCCCGCGCTCGAGCGCCTGCGGCCAGGGGACCCGGCCGCCCTGCTCGTAGCGGCCGCGGTCCCAGATCGAGACGGCGCCTGATGCGGTGGGGCCCTCGAAGTCGTTGTGCGCAAGCTCGTGGTCTGCCACGCGGATTGCCATGCGCTTGACGGCGGGGTCCATCGATGGGCCCTTCGGCACGGCCCATGAGCGCATCGCGTCACCGACCTGCAGGCGCAGGTCGAAGTGATGGGCGCGGGCTGCATGCTCCTGCACGACGAAGACGCCCGCGCTGACGCCGCGGATCGCGAACTGCTCATGACCCTCCTTTTTGGCCTCGGTGAGCTCCAGCGAGCCGACCGACGCGCCGGTCGGGCCCGAGCCAAGAAACTGAATCAGCCGCTCGATTGCCGGCGCAGCGCCCTCGGCGTGGAGGGCGACGGTGCCATCCGCTTCGTTTCGCACCCAGCCCATGACACCGAGCCGGCGCGCCCGGCGCCGTGTCTGCTCACGAAAGCCGACGCCCTGGACGACGCCCGAGATGACGGCCCTGATCGCCCGTTCGCCGTCCTCAGAGCGCTCCGATCGGCGGTTCATGGTGTTTCGAAGATTGCACACCGGTGACCGATGGGGCGCATGGCCGCTCTTAGATCGGGTAGTGACCGGTGGTGAGCGGCTCGCGCCGAGGCGCGGCCGCCTTGCTCTTTCGACCCCCAGGAGGCTTCAGAGAAATATGCGTCGTCCACCAATCTGTCTTGCCGCGCTCGGCCTCATCGCGATCGTCCTGGCGCTGCCCAGCTTCGCGTCGGCCACGCCGGTAGTGACGTTCAAGGCCAAACCGGTCCCGATCCCCGGCTTCCCGCACACGGGTAACTACAAGGGCGGCGTCGGCACAGCCGTCCAGGCCGAATACACGATCTCCGGAACCGAATACGGTGGATACCCGCCGCCGGTCATCGGGATCAACTTCTTCATGCCCAAGGGCGTGATCCTGCACACCTCAGGCTTCCCGACCTGTCCGGTCTCGACGTTGGAACCGTCCGGCCAGGGCCCGAAGGCCTGCCCCAAGGGCTCGCACGCCGGCCCGACCGGCTCGGTGCTGGGCGAGGTCGCCTTCGGCACCAAAATCGTGCCTGAGCAGGCGACCCTCGAATCGTTCTACGCACCCGGTGGGGGACTGGAGTTCTTCACCTACGGGCACGAACCGACGATTCTGGAAATCATCTCCAAGGCCCACTACATCAACGCGGGCGGCAGCTACAGCCACGAGCTGGTGGCCGAAGTGCCGCTGGTGGAAACGGTCCCCGGTGCCCAGGATGCCTCGGTCGAGAAGATCTCGGTCAAGGCCGGCTCGGCGATCAAGAAGAACGGCAAGCCCGTCTACTACGCAAGGCTTCCCAAGACCTGCCCCAAGGGCGGCTACCCGGTGAAGACCGAAATCAAATTCGCCGGTCTCGGCGGACTGGCAGAACAGGTCGTCTCGAAGACCTACAAGTCACCCTGCCCGACCCACTGACGGCAGGCGCGGAACCTCCTATCCGGGCCGCCGGGACGCATTCGTCCCGGCGGCCCGGGCCGTTACGCGCTCCGTCGCCGGGTGGGTGGCCCCGCGCCGGGGCCCGGATCCGGCTCGGCGGCTCAGCCCAGAACGGTGGCCCGGGCGCGGCCGGGGTAGTGCGAGACGACCGTCCGGTCGCGCCCGGCGCGCTTGGCGCTGTAGAGCGCGGAGTCGGCACCGTGGAGCATCACCTCGATGCTGGGCGGTGCCACCGCGGCAAGCACTCCGGCGCTGACCCGCACAGCCGGCAGGCCTTCCGGGTCCTCTCGCTCGAGGGCGGAGCGAACCCGCTCGGCGAAGCCGTGGGCGTCGGTGCTGGTGCAGCCCGGGAGCAGGACGACGAACTCCTCGCCGCCGAAGCGCGCGGCCACATCGATGTCCCTGGACTCGCGGGAGAGCAGGTGCCCGATCCGGGCGAGCACACGGTCGCCGGTCTCGTGGCCCCACTCATCGTTGATCCGCTTGAAATAGTCGATGTCGAACGTCACCACCGCGACGGTGCGGTCATCGCGCCGGGCGTGGGCCAGCTCCAGCACGGCCCGTTCCTCGAAGCCGCGACGATTCAACAGGCCCGTCAGCGCGTCGGTGCGCGCTTCCTCGGCCAGCCTGCTCAGCAGCTGGTCGTTGCGGTCCACGAGGGTCAGCACGACGACCGCCACGACCGAGACGGAGATCATCACATCGACCCAGCGTCCCGGGTAGCTGCTCGCGGCGGGAAGCGCCAGCAGGGTCGCCGCGTGGGCGACGCCGATCCAGGCGACGATCGCTACCGCCCCGCGGCGCCCGAAGTAGAAGGTCGTCCACAGGACCGGCCACATGTAGAGGACCGCGCCGTCGCCGGCACCCTTGGTCGCCGAGAGCGCGTAGGCGATCATGGCGACCCCCAGGCCTCCCAGCGGGGCCAGCCCCCAGCGGGGCAGATGGGGGCCGACGAGAATCAAAAGGAGGGTGACCGCGATCGCCCCCAGCACGGGCACGATCGCAAAGCTCGGGTCGCCTGGCAGAAATCCCTCGATGGAGCCGTCGAAGGCCGCGCCACCGTACATCGCGGCGGCGGTGTAGGCCATCAGGCGTTTGTTTAGGCGGAGCTTGTCCAACGAGGGACTCACACCGTCGTTTATCGGCGCATTCAGCCCGTTACAAAAGCCTCCTGCACATAAGATTTATGGTGTCTATAGAAGTCTGGCCGCGCGGCGCCGGCGGGCGCCCGCGGCAGGCCGGGTCAGTCCCCGTCGGGGGCGCCCTGGGCGCGCACGGACAAGTCGTTCCAGCGCTCCCACAGCTCGAGGCGCGACGCGTACTCCGGGCGGATCATCTCCAGCGGGGAGGAGCCGAAGAAAACTCGCAGTGGAGGCTCGGGTGAGTCCACCAGCTCAAGGATCGCGGGACCTGTCGCATCGGGGTCCCCGGGCCGGCTGCGCACCGCCCCGAGCCGCTTGAAACGGTTGGCGCGGACCTCGTCATAGGCGTCCATCTCCTGGGCGCGCCCGGCGGAGGATCCGCCCCAGTCGGTTGCGAAGCCGCCGGGCTCGACCAGCGTCACGTGAATGCCGAAGTCCTCGACCTCGTAGGCGAGCGCCTGGCTGAAACCCTCAAGGCCCCACTTTGATGCGTGGTAGAGCCCGATCGTGGGGAAGGCGTGGACTCCTCCGATCGAGGAGACCTGGATGATGTGGCCCGAGCCCTGGGCGCGGAGGAGGGGGAGGGCCGCTTTGCACACCCACAGCGGCCCGAACAGGTTGGTCTCGATCTGGCGCCGGGCCTCCTGCTCGGAGAGCTCCTCGATCGCGCCGAACTGCCCGTAGCCGGCGTTGTTGACGATCACATCGAGGCGTCCGAAGTGCTCGTGGGCGTAGGCGACTGACTCATCGATGGCCTGCTTGTCGTTGACGTCAAGCTCGAGCGGCAGGATGAGCTTGCCGTAAGCCTCGAGGAGGTCGGCCAGCGAATCGGTGTCGCGTGCTGTGGCGGCCACGCTGTCGCCGCGTTCGAGGGCCGCTTTGGCCCAGATGCGCCCGAAGCCTTTCGATGCTCCCGTCAGGAACCAGACCTTCGACATCTTTCGAATCCTCTCTGCTCGTCGGAACGCGGCCGTGGGCCACGATAGAGTCCAGTAAGCGGAGGAAGCCTCCGCAAAGCAGCGAGGCTAGCACTATGCGGAGGAGACCTCCGGTTATTTTCCCGTGACGATCAAGACCCCCACCGCTGGCACCGCCGTGCCGATGCGCATGATGCGCGCGGATGCCAAGCGCAACCGCGAAAAGCTGCTGCTGGCGGCCGTCGAGCTATTCGCAGGCGCCGGCGAGGGCGTGGCGCTCGAGGCGATCGCCGAGCACGCCGGCGTGGGGATCGGCACGCTCTACCGCAACTTCCCCACGCGCGAGGCGCTGGCCGCGGCCGCCTACCGCAACGAGGTCCAGCGCCTGTGCGACGCCGCCGGCGAACTGCTGGGCGAGCGCCCGCCAGATCTGGCGCTGGCCGAGTGGATGGATCGCTTCGTCACCTATGTGGCGGCCAAGCGCAGCATGGCCAACATGCTGCAGTCGGTGATCGCCGCGTCGGACTCGGCGCTCTACGCCGAAGCCCGGCTGCAGATGGTTGGCGCCATCACGATGCTGCTGGAGGCTGGTGAGGATGCCGGCTCGATCCGCGGTGACGTCGAGCCCGAGGACGTCCTGCGTGTCATGAGCGGAATCTGGCTGGTGGCCGACGGCGAGGACTGGAGCGAGCGGGCGCGACGGCTCCTGGCGCTGCTGATGGACGGTCTGCGATACGGCGCCGGGCGCAGCTGAGCGCCGCCTCGGATGAGCTCTCTCAACGGCGATGCGCCGCAGCTGATCGACCTGCTCCACCTCGGTAGGCCGCACGTCATCGGCGCCTGGCGCGTGGGGGACGTGGTCATCGACCCCGGCCCGTCATCCTGCCTCGACCAGCTCTTGCCCGTGCTCGAATCTCACCCGCCGCGGGTCATCGCCCTGACCCACATCCACCTCGACCACGCCGGCGCCGCGGGCTCGCTCGCCGCGCACTTCCCGGATAGCGAGGTCTGGGTTCACGAGCGAGGCGCCCCCCACATGGCGGACCCGAGCCGCCTGCTTGCCTCCGCCACACGCCTTTACGGCGACCGCATGGAGCTGTTGTGGGGCGAGTTCCTGCCGGTGCCACAGGAGCGCCTGCGAGTCCTCTCGGGCGGCGAGTCGCTGGGCGCCTTCGAAGTGGCATACACACCCGGACATGCATCCCACCACGTCTCCTATCTGCACCGGCCGAGTGGATGGGCCTTCACGGGCGATGTCGGCGGCGTGCGGATCGCGCCGGGACCCACGAGTGCGCCGACGCCTCCGCCGGACATCGATCTGAGCGCCTGGAGGGCCTCGCTCGAGGTGCTGGAGGCATGGGACCCGAGCGCGCTGGCGATCACCCACTTCGGCGTCCACCATGACGTGGCGGAGCAGCTGGCGGAGCTGCGGGACTACCTCGAGGAGGTCGAGGCGATGGCCGACACCCTGGACGAGCCCGCGTTTGCCGCAGCGCTGGCGGCGCGCATGGAGCGCTCGGCCGCCGCTGCGCCTGCCGGGACCTACCTTCAGGCCACGCCGCCCGAGCAGAGCTACGCGGGACTTGCCCGCTACCTGCAGCGAAAGCGCGACGGTCGGCTCGGCGGCTAGGCGGCGCGGGCGTCGCTGAGCGTCTCCGCCTCCACGCGAACGGCGAGAATGGCGATGTCGTCGCGTGCACCCTGGGAGAGGTCGAGTAGCCCGAGCAGGGCGCCGACGGCATCCTGGGCCGAGCCCGGCGGACTGCTGGCAAGGGCGCCCAGCATCTCCTCGGAGCTCAGGAAGCGGCTCGGCGCCTGCGCCTCCACGAGTCCGTCGGTGTAGAGAGCCAGCGAGTCGCCGTGCACGAGCGTCGTGGAGGTCTCGCCGATCTGGGCCTCGGGGAAGACTCCCAGCAGCGTGCCGCACCCGCCCAGCTCCTGGGTGGAGCCATCGGCGCGCGAGAGCAGGGCCGGGGGGTGTCCGGCGGCGGCCACCGTCAGCCCGACCCCGGCGGGCCCGAAGGACAGCCGGGCCAGGATGGCGGTCGCGAAGCGTCCTTCGAAGTCATGGTTGAGCATCGCCTCGTTGACACGCCGAAGGATTCGCGCCGGTCCGCTGCCATCGTGCGTGTAGGCCGCGGTGGTGTTGCGCAGAAAGGCCGTCAGGACCGCCGCCTCGGCCCCCTTGCCGCAGACATCGCCGACGATCAGCCAGCAGCAGCTCTCATCGCCGAACACGTCGTAGAAGTCGCCGCCGACTTCGTTGCCGGATCCGGTCGGCCGGAAGTAGCTCTCGAGATCGAGGCCTGGGATGTTGGGGAGTGCGGCCGGCATGAGGCTGCTGCGCAGCGTCTGGGCCACGGCGGCCCGCTCGGCATACAGGCGGGCGTTGTCATAGGCCAGGGCCGCCCGGCCGGTGAGGTCCTCGAGCACCCGCAGCTGACCCTGCTCAGGCGGTCCGGCACGGACGAATGAGATCACGCCGAGGAGCCGGCCACGGGCGACCATCGGTACAACCGTCGCCGACCCGCGGGCCAGCTCGCGGGCCGGGTCACCGGCCTCGTCGATCGCGGTGAGCAGTGCCGGTGAGACAGCGAGGTCGCGCAGGATATGCGCCCTGCGGTCGCTCAGCACGAGCGATACGGGGTGGCTGCCCTCGGCCCCGATCTGTTGGGTGCGCCGGATCTCTTCGATGCGTCCCGAGAGCAGCGGCTCGACCGAGGCCGCGACGGACGTGACGAGGGTGCCGTCCTCGTCGAGGAGATCGACGACACACAGTTCGGCGAGCTCCGGCAGAGCCGTGCTCGCGATCAGGCGCAGGGTCTGCTCAGGATCGAGCGAAGCGTCCAGCTTGGCCGTGGCGGTGATCAGCAGCTCCAGGCGCCGGCGGTCGGCGCGCATCCGTTCGAGCGCCAGATGCATGACGACGGTTGTCAGTGTCGCCAGCACGGCGCCGACCAGGGCGATGGCGGCGAAGTTGGTCGAGACCGACGAGTAGACCAGCGGTGCCAGGAACGCGAGCAGGCCGACGACGGCCGTGAACTCGAAGCGTCGCCGCGCCTGGAAGGCGGCCGCGTGGCCGACGGCGAAGAAGTAGAGCAGTGCGAACGGGCTCGAGGCGCCGCCGGTCGAGGCGACGAGGACGGCGATGATGGCCACTCCCCAGAGCTCGGCCACCCAAGCGACCGTCAACCCGGGACGCCCTCGCGTGACGGCGAGGATCAGCACGCAGGCGGTGAGGACGGCTGTGCCGGCGACGCCCGCCGCCCCCGCCGGCGAGCTGACTTCCGGCAGCAGGAAGCTGGTCGCGATCAGCACGGCGCCGATCAGGTACAGACCGGCGGCGCTGGCGACCGCGAGGCGGGTTTCTCCGCCTCGACGTGCTCCGCCCTTATCTCTGGTCGCTCTTCCCGACATGATTCTCACCCGGCTCCAGGGCCCGCCCCCGGCGAGCTTGAGCCCCATCAGCCTAAACCGCCGGGGCGATCAGCGGTGGACCGTGGGCGGACAGTTGCGCCCGCGCCTGAGCGCGCCCGGTCAGCCCGCGCCGCCGAGCGCCGACAGCGATGTCTGTGTGGCGTCGAAGACTTCGCTTGAGCCGGGCACGTTGACCCTCGGTGTGGAGCCGAAGTCGAACAGTTCGAGCTCGAGGGCGACCCGGACGTGCGTCCCGGAGGCCGCCTCGGAGAGCGCCAGGGACATCTTGCGCACGAGGTTGTGGCTGTCCACCCAGACTTCGACGGGCACGGTGGAGCTGCCCGTCTGGGAGACCAGCTTTTCGATCGTCCCCTTGAGCTTCCCCCGCTGGGCGCCGGCGAGCTTCTCGGCGGCCTTGGCCAGGTCGATGCTGGCACGGTAATGCGTCGTCCGTGTACCGCGGATCTCTGTCGTGCCCAGTCTCGTGATCGCTCCCCCGCTGGCCTTCAGGTAGCCCAGGACCTGGGCGGGATTGGACTGGCCGCTGGTCAGCGACTGCAGGTCGAGCCCGGTCTGCTGGGCGAGCTTGGCCAGGTCGAGCTTGATCCAGTGCGCGCCGTTCGGGAGTTTTCCTTCGAACAGCGGCGACTGCATGTAGAGGTCCCCGGCGGCGTATAGCTCGGTGAAGTGGATCGAGCTGCCGTGCAGGAGCGCGGCGCCGGCCGACGGCAGGCCGCTCAGCGCGCTGCTGATCTGGCCTTCGTTGGAGGCGAAGTTGAAATCGCCGCTTGCGCTCAGCGTCATCGGGCTCCCCAGCCCGGCGATCTCGATCGAGGCGTGCATCGACATCTGCGCGCCGCCCGCGCGGCTCGTCGCCACGGCGGCCTGGGCCACCGGGTCGATCGTGGCCGCAGTCGAGCCGCACCCGGCCAGGACGCCGGCCGCGAGCGCGCCGGCGGCGGCCGCCACAAGGATCGCTTTCAGGTGAGAGCTCATAGAGTGGTCATCTGATCGGAGGGCCTCACGGCTCACATTAGCCGCGCGGGAGGGAAGGCAATCAGATGGCCAGTGCGGATCAGACGGCGGACCGGATCGCGATCGCCGGTCCGGGCGACATACCCGAGCTGCTCGGACTGATGCGCAGCTACTGCGACTTCTACGAGGTGGCGCCGAGCGATGCGCGGCTGGAGGCCCTTGCGAGGGCGCTGATAGCTGACCCCGAGCGCGAGGGCGTGCAGTTCCTGGCGCGCAACGGGGAGGGTGGCGCCGCCGGCTTCGCGACCCTCTACTGGAGTTGGTCGACGGCCCGCGGGGGGCGTCTGGGCATCATGAACGACCTGTTCGTAGCCCAGGGTGCGCGGGGCTGCGGTTTGGCCGAGCGGCTCGTGAGTGCCTGCCTGCAGGAGTGCGCCAGGCGGGGGGCGCTGGCGCTGGAATGGGAGACGGCGCTCGAGAATCATCGTGCCCAGGCGGTTTATGACCGGATCGGCGGCGTGCGCGAGCGCTGGCTCTCCTACTCGATCGAGGTGACCGGCGGCCCGCTCCCATGACACCGCGATGTGGCTGTATCGTCAGGGCTATGGCGGGGAGAGGCAGATCGAAGGGCCGGGCAACCGTGGCCCTGGCGGCGACGGCGCTCTGCATGCTGGCGCTCGCGCCGCTCGCGGCCGCGCAGCCGGTGGAGCTGGCGGCACCCTACGAGTACCTGGGCTGGGGTGACCCGCAGCCGCCCGCGAGCGTCATGGCGCAGACGGGCATCAAGGACGTGACGCTGGCCTTCATCCTCTCCCACGGCGCCTGCAACCCCCAGTGGGACGGGCAGCGGCCGCTGCTGGGCGGCCGCGACCAGGCGGCGATCGAATCGATCCGGGCGGCGGGGGGCGACGTCGCGGTCTCCTTCGGCGGCTGGAGCGGCAAGAAGCTCGGCAACGCCTGCAAGAGCGCCGCGGCGCTCGCGGGCGCCTACCAGAAGGTCATCGACGCCTACTCGCTGAAGGCGATCGACATCGATATCGAGCACGGCGAGTTCACCAGCCGCAAGGTCCGCGCCCGGGTGCTGGCCGCGCTGAAGCTCACCCAGCAGGCCAATTCGGGACTTGAGATATCGATCACGATGGGCACCGGTGAAGAAGGCCCCGAAGCGACCGGCGCCAAGCTGATCGACGAAGCCGCCGCGATCTCCCTCGAGCCGACCGTCTGGACGGTGATGCCGTTCGACTTCGGGACGCCGCGCACCGATATGGGGCACGCCTCGGAGCGGGCGCTCCAGGGGACAGAGGCCGATGTCGCCGCCGCGTACGGGCTGCCGTCCGCGACGGCCTACGAACACGTCGGAGTCTCCTCGATGAACGGGCAGACCGACGAAGCCTCAGAGACGGTCTCGGAAACGGATTTCCAGACGATCCTGGCCTTCGCCGAGGAACACCACCTCGGCCGGGTGAGTTTCTGGGCGGTCAATCGCGACCGGCCCTGCCAGGCCAAAGGCGCACCCGAAGAAGAATGCAGCGGCATCAGCCAGACGCCGCTCGCCTTTACCAGCCTGCTGGCCGGCTACCACGGCTGAGCCCGCGCCGAGGCTGTGAGGGGGGTCCGGCGTTCAGGCCCGGGCGCTCGCCTGCGGGTCGAGCCGCGACATCGTCACGGCCGAGTGGAGCTCGGAGGAGGCGCCGCCCATGTAGAGACCCTTGACGGGCGGAACGTCCGCATAGAAGCGGCCGTGGCCGATCTTGACGTGGGTCTCGCCGGCGAGCCGGCGGTTGGTCGGGTCGGCGCTCACCCAGACCGGCTCTCCGCGGCCGTCCGAACCCGGCAGGAGGGCCTCGAGCCACGCATGGGTGTCGACCTCAAGCGAGTTGGCCCCGCCGTCGTCGGGGCCCGCCCACAGATAGCCCGAGACGTAGCGCGCCGCGATGCCGCGGCGGCGCAGGAGTATCAGCGAGAGGTGAACGAAGTCCTGGCAGACACCTGCTCCGGCCTGCAGCAGGTCGGTGACGGTTGAGCCGACGTAGGTGACGCCGGAGCGATACTCGAACCGTTCGGGGATCAGCTCGCAGAGGCGCTTGAGAGCGTCGAGGGGGCTGTCGGCGGCCATCTGGGCCTCGAGCTCGCTGATGCCGTCGATCGCCGGCTGATCCTGCCAGGGCAGGGCGAACTCGCCTGCCGCGTCTATGTAGGCGGCGCTGTCCAGGCTCTCCCAGGACGCCGCGGGTGGCTCAGGGGGGGCGGACGTGACGACGCGTGCGCGCATGTCGATCGTCAGGTCGTCGTGGCTCGTGGGAATGCCGAACTCGATTACCTCGGTGCCGAAATAGTCGAGGTGGCGGCTGACGCGCGCCTCCGGCTCGATCCGCGTGTGAAACTCGTCGCAGCGCTGTGAGGAGGTCGTCGCCGGGCGGACCCGCAGCGCGTTGAGATTGTCCGTCACGGCTGTGTCGTAGTGGTATTCGGTCAAGAAGCGGATCGCGAAATGCATCTGGCTGTCATCTCCTCAAGCCGGCGGCGGCGGCCCCGGCGAAATAGCGCTCGGCGACATCCTGGTCGATCCGGGCAAGCTCCTGCTGGGTCTGTTCGCAGATCCCCGTCAACTCGGCTCCGTCGGGTAATGCCCGACGCTGGAAGTCCAGGTCGGCGGCGAGGCGGCTGACGCGCAGGACCGGCTTGGAGTTGCGCGGACCGGCGTCGGCCTCGGTGAAGACCTCGTGCAGCGAGTCCACGCAGGCCGCCACGCTGTCGGGGTATGCGCGCTCGAACAGCAGGAAGCGGGCCACGGGGTGCGCGTTGGGAGGCGCCGTGACGGCGCGCAGGTAGGCATGGAAGCCGCCGACGGCCTGCAGCAGGATCAGCGCATGCCCGTCGGAGGGGGCGTCCTCACCGGTCGGCAGCGCCACGCGCAACATCCGCAGGACCATGTCGGAGATCTCGATCAGCCCGCCTGCGTCGAGGAAGCACTTGGCCTCGTCGCGCAGCATCGAGCGGTTGGCCACGCCCCAGATCAGCGCGGTGCGCTCCTTCACGTACTTCGAGGCGAGCGCCGTGCCGGCCGGTGCGGCCCAGCCGGGTTGCAGGCCTCCGCGAAGACCAAGGCTGGTCGTGTTGATCGCCTCCCACATCTCGGCGCTGATCACGTCGCGCACGGTTCGCGCGCCCTCGCGGGCCCGTTCGATGGAGGCCAGCATCGAGCCGGGGCGCCCGGCGTCGAGGGTCAGCTGGTCGAGCGCCTGACCGCCCGAGGTGGAGTGGTCCACGTCGCCGAGGATCGCCAGCAGGCCACCGGAGCCGAAGCTGACTCCGGGGATCCCCTCCGAGGTGCCCTGCAGCTCGGACTGGAAGACCGCCTCGACCGCCCGCGCCGTGAACTCCGCTCGGGCCAGGTTGCGTCCGAGCCAGTAGAGCTCGTGGGCGATGCGAGCCAGCATCAGGCTCCCGCGGGGCGGCCGTGCTGTTGCTGTTGCTGTTGCTGACCCGTCCAGCCGCCGTATCTGAGATCGGGCAGCGCCGGGGGTTGCGTGTCGGCGATCGGCGGCCCCGCGCGGTCGGCGTCGTCACCGTCCTCGAGCACCCAGGTGTCCTTCGATCCTCCGCCGCGCGAGGAGTTGACGATCAGCGACCCCTCCTCGAGGGCGACCCTGGTGAGCCCGCCGGGGACGATGTCGATTCGCTCGCCGAAAACCGCGAAAGGACGGAGGTCGACATGGCGGGGCACGAGCTGCCCGTCCTCGCCGACCGTCGGCACGGTGGAGAGGCGCACGACGTCCTGGGCGATCCAGCGGTCGGGGTGGGCGCGCAGCACGCCGCGCATCCGTTCGATCTCCTCATCGGAGGCGTGGGGGCCGATCATGACCCCGCGTCCGCCCGACTCGCCGGTCGGCTTGACGACCAACTGGTCGATCCGGCTGAGCACGTGCTCGAGCACTTCGGGCTCGGTGAGCAGGTAGGTATGGACGTTTTCCAGGATCGGCTCCTCGCCGAGGTAGAAGCGGATCATGTCCGGCACGAACCGGTAGACGGCCTTGTCGTCTGCCACACCGGTGCCGAAGGCGTTGGCGATGGCGACGCTCCCGGCGCGGTAGGCGCGCACCAGCCCGGGCACACCGAGCAGCGAGTCGGGACGGAACTCGAGCGGGTCCACGAAGTCGTCGTCCAGACGGCGATAGACGGCGTGGGCGCGCTCCAGCCCGCGCGTGGTGCGCATGTAGAGGACGTCGTCGCGAACGACCAGGTCGGAGGCCTCGACGAGCTCGACGCCCATCTGGCGCGCCAGGAAGGCGTGCTCGAAGTAGGCCGGGTTGGCCGGCCCCGGCGTCCACACGACGACCGTCGCCTCGCTCTCGGCCGAAGGTGCGACCGAGCGGAGCGCGCGCAGCAGCAGCTGGGGATAGTGCTCGACCGGGCGGACCCGGTAGGAGGAGAAGAGCTCGGGCACGAGACGGGCCATCGCCGCCCGGTTCTCGAGCACGTAGGAGATCCCCGAGGGGATCCGCACGTTGTCCTCGATCACCTTCCAGGTGCCGTCGCTGTGGCGGACCAGGTCGCAGCCGGCGACGTGGCAGTAGACGCCACCCGGCGGGCGAATGCCGTGGACGGCCCGCGCGAAGTGCGAGCAGGATGCCACCAGCCGCCACGGCACGAGACCCTCACGCACGATCTCGCGCGCGTGGTAGACATCATCGACGAAATGGTTCAGGGCCCGGATCCGCTGCGCCAGGCCGCGCTTGATGGCCCGCCATTCCTCGCCGCTGAGCACACGCGGCACGAGGTCCAGGGGGAAGGGCCGTTCGTGGGAGGCGCCGCCGGAGGTCGTCTCGAAGGTGATTCCCTGCTGCATGAACAGGGCGTCGCGACGTTTGCCCGCGTCGGCCAGCCCGTCCTTGCCGAGCCGGCCCAGTTCCCGGACCAGCGCCTCGGCTGTGGGTCGCGGGTGCCCGTCGTTTTCGAACAGCTCGTCCAGGAACGGCGGCTGTGGGCGGTAGTCGATCGCGGGGGCCGTCTCGGCGGGTGAGCTCACCGCGGGATTCTCGCCCCGGCTCGATGGCTTGGCCTTGGACGGCTGGCGCAATAGCTCCTGCTCGGACCCGTCAGCTGTCGCAACCGGCGGGGGCTCGCCGGGTGCGGGCTGTCCGCCGCGCACGGAGGACACTCAGTCGGGCCAGCGGCCGTGGAGGTCGAAGTACTCACGGGCGCGCTCCTCGGCGTCGCGCTCGCGGTCGCCGGCGGCACCTGCCCGGAACAGCCAGTTGATCAGGTAGATCGCGAGGCCCGCGCTTACGATGCCGCCGCCGCCCTCGAGGTTCGATTCGCCGCCCAGGGCCATCACGATCAGTCCCGCGACGGCCACGACGGCCGGCAGGACGTAGCGGACGGTGGGCAGCAGCCAGCTGTTGTGAGAATCGTCCTCGTGATCCTCGGGGAGTGAGCGGGCTGGATTCTGGGCGGGGGTCATGGCTCTTTCGGCTGCACGTAAGGAACGGTCTATGACGATCCTAGATGGTTGATTCCAGAGCTCTGCGCGGGCGCGGGGCGATACGGTTTCCCCGCGCCGCCCGGCGAATCGAGGAACGAGCGCCCGCGGCGCAGCACCCGATGCCGACCATCGACGAGATAACGATCGCCGACGAGCCCCGCAGCTGGGTCGATCTCGGCTTTCGCGTGAACGACGATCTGTGCGAGCTCGGGGGCGTGCGCCTGCGCCTCGGCGGCAGGGGGGCGGGGGAGGGGATCCTCCGATGGACGCTACGCGAGCTCTCCGGCGAGGATCTCGACGGCCTGCCGACATCGCGCTCGCAGGCATCCGTGCGCCCGCCCGCCGCGGCGCACCCCAACGGAGTGATCGCGATCGATCACATCGTCGCGATCTCACCCGACTTCGGGCGTAGCGTCGCGGTGATCGAGCGGGCCGGCCTGGATCTGCGGCGCGTGCGCGAGGAGCCGACTCCTGCGGGGGCTCCGCGCCAGGCCTTCTTCCGGCTCGGCGCTGAGATCCTCGAGCTCGTCGCCGAGCCCCCCGAGGTGCAGGAGCGCCAGGGTGGTCCCGAGCGCCCGGTCCGCTTCTGGGGTCTTGCCCTGCTGGTCGAGGATCTCGACCGGGCTGTCGAGCTGCTCGCGCCACATGCCCCACCTGCACGCCAGGCCGTGCAGCCGGGGCGACGCATCTCCACCTTGAAGCGGTCGGCCGGCCTGGCCGTGCCGGTCGCCCTGATGAGCCGACCCGAAGGGAGCCAGCTGTGAGCGCCGAGCGTTGGGAGGAGGTCGACCGCTATACCGAAGGTCTGCTGATCGGCGAGGACGATGTGCTGCGTGCGAGCCTCGAGGCCGCATCGGCTCTGCCTCACATCGCCGTCACCGGCAACCAGGGCAAGCTGCTGCAGCTGATCGCACGGATCCACGGCGCGCGGCGGATCCTCGAGCTCGGGACCCTCGGCGGCTACTCGACGATCTGGATGGCCAGGGCCCTGCCGGCCGACGGGAAGCTCGTGACTCTGGAGCTGAACCCCGCCTACGCCGCGGTCGCCTCTGAGAGCATCGCCCGCGCCGGTCTGGCCGAGCTCGTGGACGTGCGGGTGGGCCCCGCGCTCGACTCCCTGCAGGCGCTGCGGGACGAGGGAACCGACCCCTTCGATCTGATCTTCATCGATGCGGACAAGCAGAGCACGCCCGCCTACTTCGAGCGGGCGCTGGAGCTGTGCCGCCCGGGCGGGTTGATCATCGTCGACAACGTCATCCTCGACGGCGCCCTCATCGACCCAGACAGCGAGGACGGGCGTGTGCAAGGGATGCGCGCCTTCCTCGAGTTGGCCGCCGCCGAGCCACGGATCACCGCCACGACGATCCAGACGGTCGGCAGCAAGGGCTACGACGGCTTCGTCCTGGCCCTCCTGCAGTCCTGATCGGCGCCTCAGCCGGCGAGGATGAACGCCGCCGTGCGGTGCGCCAGCGACATGATCGAGATCATCGGGTTGACGCCGGGGGCCGTCGGGAAGGCCGAGGCGTCGCCGATCCAGACGCCGCGCGTGTCGTGCAGCTCGCCCCGACCGTCGGCGACGGAGCCTGCCGGATCCGAGCCCATCCGGCAGGAGCCCATCTGGTGGGCGCTGAAGGCGGCCACGTCGTTTGGCGCGAGCGAGGCCCGCTCGATCTCGGCGAGGAAGGCCTCGAAGTTCTCACCCGCGTGCCAGCTGAGAACGGGGTTCTGGAAGAAGGTCAGGATCTCGTTGGCCCCTGCCGCACGGTGGAGCCTGGCGAGCTCGACCATCGCCCGGCGGAACATGCGGGCATCGAGCTCGTCCGAGAAGGACCAGCGTGTCACCGCCCGTCCGTGATCGTCGATCACGACCCGACCGGCGCCGTGGTCGCGGGCAACGGAGATGAAGGGTGCGATGTGGGGCAGGCGGGTCATCGACCGCTTGTGGGACTCGCCGTCCTGCCAGGGGGTGTCGGCGGCCACGATTGCCGGCGCGACCGTGGTGGCCTCGATCAAAAAGCCCCAGTCGCCCTCGCAGCGCGCGAACTGGTCTGACAGGGCCGACTGAATCTGACCGGTCCAGCCCTCGATGGGCGAGTCGTAGAACCCGGCGACCAGGGCGGCGGGGTGCAGACGCAGATGGCAGCCGGCGGCGGGGCCGCCGATCCCCGACCGCAACAGCAGCGCGGGAGACTCGATCGAGCCCGCCGCTACCACGACCGTCTCGGCACTGACCTCGAGGGCGGTGATCGACCCGTCGGGATTGGTGACGCTCGCCAGCACGCCCGTCGCGTGGCCGTCCTCGGTGAGAATTCGTTCGGCCTTCGCACCGACCACGAAACGGGCGCCGTCGTCGGCGGCATCCTGGAGGAAGGTCTTCATCGTCGACTGCTTGCAGCCGCTCTGGCAGCCGACCATGCAGTATCCGCAGGCCGCGGGATTCTCGCAGCTGACGTCGGCGTTGCGCGTCAGCGGACGGTGGGGATAGCCGAGCGCGTCGCAGCCGGCGATCAGACGTTTATGTATCCGGTTCTGCGAGGTGGCGGTGTCGTTGACCCCGAGCCGTGCCCAGACGGCGTCGATGTGCTCGTCAAAGGAGGGATCGGCGATCCCCTCGACGCCGTGCTCGGCCCACTCGCGACGGATCCGCTCAGGAGTGCGGATGCAGTTCATGTAGTTGACGACCGTTCCTCCCCCCAGCGTCGAGCCGGCCAGGATCGTCATCGAGCCATCCTCCGAGCCGGCCATGCCGCCCTCGAGATAGAGCTCGAGCATGCCCGGCAGCTCGAGCTGCTTGAAGTCCGCCTCGTTGCGATACCCGCCCATCTCGAGCACCACGACGGAGCGCCCGCCGCGCGCCAGCTCGGCAGCCATCACGCCGCCGCCCGCACCCGAGCCCACGACGCAAACGTCGGCCCTCAGTGTTGCCCGCTCACCGGAGATCTGCTCGATGGGGATCGTCTTTGGAGCCTGCTCGGAGGTGGGCGGTGCGCTCAGGGGGCCCGGGTAGCCGACGGCCTGCCAGTTGGGGTTCTGCCCCTGCTCGTCGGGTATGCCGTAAAAGAAGAGCAGGGTCAGACCGCGGACCTGGCGTAGACCGAGCTTGGCCTCCGGGGAGGCGGTGCTCATCGCGTGGAGGAGCCCCGTCCGGTCGGCCAGGCCGAGCTCGTTGAAACCCTCAGTGGCGAGTGCGTCGAGCAGCGCTCCGAATTCCTCGATGTCCTCGGGCAGCGCGGACTCGCCAAGCAGCCCCTCGATCTGGGCGGCGACAGCCAGCTCGCTGGCGGGACGGGCGAAGAAGGCTCTCTCCGACTCGGTCAGACCGCCCTCGACCGACGGGACGAAGGTGTCGCACAGCGTCTCGAGCGTCTGGCGACGCGTGTCGCTGAGCACCCCCACGGTTACAGCCATCACTCCTCCTCGCTCGGGAGCATCACTATAGTCCTGGCCGCATGGCCAGGGATCTGAAACTGGGACTCAACACCGGCTATTGGGCCGGCGGCCCGCCCCCCGGCGTGACCGAGGCGATCGCCGAGGCCGAGCAGCTGGGCTTCGACTCGATGTGGACCGCCGAGGCGTACGGTTCTGACTGCCTGACGCCGCTCGCCTGGTGGGGAGCCTCGACGGAGAAGATCAAGCTCGGCACGGCCATCGTGCAGATGTCCGCCCGACAGCCGGCCGCGACGGCGATGGCCGCCATGACGATGGACATACTCTCCGGCGGGCGTTTCCAGCTCGGACTCGGCGTATCCGGCCCGCAGGTTGTCGAGGGCTGGTACGGGATGCCCTTCGCCAAGCCCCTCGCGCGGACGCGCGAGTACATCGGCATCCTGCGCGACATCTGGGCCCGCAAGGGCCCGGTGACAGCAGACGGCGAGCACTACAAGCTGCCGCTGGAGGGAGGGACTGGCCTGGCCAAGCCGCTGAAGTCCTCGATCCATCCGCTGCGCGAGGACATCCCGGTCTTCCTCGGCGCCGAGGGCCCCAAGAACATCGCCCTGTGCGGCGAGCTCTGCGACGGCTGGCTGGCGATGCTGTTCGCGCCCGAGCATCAGCAGCCCTACGTCGAGTCGCTCGCCGAAGGCTTCGCCCGCGAGGGCGCCCGGCGAAGCGCGGCCGACTTCCAGGTCAACGCCACCGTGCCATTCATCCTCTCCGAGGACATCGACGCGGCCGCCGACGCCCTGCGCCCCTTCTACGCGCTCTATTTCGGCGGCATGGGCGCCAAAGGGACCAACTTCCACGCCAACGTGGCCATCAGAATGGGCTACGAGGCCGAGGTCGAGGAGATCGCCGGCCTCTACCTGGAGGGCAAGAAGGACGAGGCCGGCGCGGCCGTACCGCGCAAGCTGATCGAGGACATGTCGCTGATCGGCCCGAAGGAGAAGATCCGCGATGACCTGGCCAAGTGGCGCGAGTCGATCGTGACGACGCTGCTCATCTCCGGTGACGCCGCCACGCTGCGGGCCGCCGCCGAGCTCGTTCTCGGCTGAGCGCAGCCGCCCCACAGCGCCGCCGGCCGGGAGCTTGCGGTTGCCTATTCGTCGACTTCCCCCGGGCACCCCTCCGGTTGTGGTAGGCCCGACCGATAGGCCGTGCGATGAGTGACATGGCACCAGTCATGACGCGGCCCGTCGCCCGGCGCCGCAGCGAGTCCGAAGCCGCCCGTCCGGGCGAACAGGCCGTCCGTGGCACGAGCGCACCGTCGAGCAGCGCCTCGACATGGCTGATCAGCGACCAGATGGCGCGCGAACGGATGCTGGACATGGACCGGCTCGTTGCCCCCGTGCGCCAGAAGTCTTTCATCGTGATCGCGGGCGCCCTACTGATCTGCGGCCCATGGCTGGGTTGGTGGACGATCGCGCCGCTGATCGTCGCCGGGATCTTCTTCCGCCTCGCAGACGGGTCAGCCGAGCGGTTGCACCGCCCCGAGTACCTGCTGTTCTGCGCCTGGGGCGCCTCGGAGCTGATGATCGCGATCGCCGTTGCCCTGACCGGCGGGCCGAAATCTCCTGCCATGGCATGGTTCGCGATCCCCATCGTCACCCTCAGCGCGCGTTTCCCGGCCCGCGGGGTGCTGCTGGGGGTCGGCGTGACGATCCTGATGATGCTGGCCGTCGCCTTCGGCGTGGACGCCCACGCCGTCATCGACAGGCCGCCCCTGCTGATCATGCCCCTGGCGCTGACGATGGCCGTGGCGATCCTCTCGACCGCGCTGATGCAGTCCGACGTCATCCACCGCAGCGAAGCCGTGATCGATCCGCTGACGGGCATGCTCAACCGCAACTCGCTCAAGGACAGGACCTTCGAGCTGGCCCACCAGTCTGAGAGGACCGGCCAGCCGGTCGGGCTGATTGTCGGCGACCTGGACCATTTCAAGCAGGTCAACGACTCCTATGGCCATGCCACCGGCGACGCGGTGCTGCAGGACATCGCCTACGTGCTGCGCAAGCAGCTGCGGGCCTTCGACCTCGCCTACCGGATCGGCGGTGAGGAGTTCCTCGTGCTGCTCCCGGGAGCCAACCTCGAACAGACCGCTCTGATGGCCGAACGCCTGCGCCGGGGTGTCGAGGGCGACACTGTCGGCGGCGGGCTGCGGGTGACGATGAGCTTCGGTGTCTCCGCGTCCCGCCGCGAGTCGGCCTTCGACTATGCGACCGTCTGCGCCGAAGCCGACGCCGCGCTCTACGACGCCAAGCGCCAGGGCCGCAACAGGGTGTGTGGCGCATCGCCCGTGCCCACCCCGGCGGCGCGCGCCCGGTAGCGCTGGGGCCCGCATCCACTGGCCCCACGCCGGTAGGGTCCAGCGGATGAGCGAGGAGACAGCCGCGCAACCCGAGCGCCAGCCGTTCGCCAACTTCCAGTATGAGATCTACGCCATGGGCCTCGCGGGGGAGCGCCCGGCGCTGCCCCTGACGAGTGCCGGCATGCAGGAGCTGGCCCGCGAGCGCCTGACCCCCGAGGCCTACGGCTACGTCGCCGGCGGAGCGGGCTCGGAGCTGACGATGGCGGCCAATCTGCAGGCCTTCGAGCGCTGGCAGATCGTCCCGCGGATGCTCCGCGATGTCTCCGTGCGCGACCTGAGCACGAGCGTTCTCGGCACTGAGCTTGCCGCCCCGGTGATGCTGGCGCCGGTCGGCGTCCAGTCGATCGTCCATCCCGAGGCGGAGCTTGCAGTTGGCCGCGCGGCGGCCTCGCAGGGCATCGGCTCGATCCTCTCGACGGCCGCCTCGAACACGATCGAGGATGTCGCCGAGGCGGTCGGCTCCTCGCCGCGCTGGTACCAGCTCTACTGGCCCGCCGAGCGCGATCTGGCGGCGAGCTTCGTCTCGCGTGCCGAGGCGGCGGGCTATGAAGCGATTGTCCTGACGCTCGACACCTGGATTCTCGGCTGGCGGCCGAGGGACCTGCAGAACGCCTACCTGCCGTTCCTCGAAGGCGAGGGCGTGGCCAACTACTTCTCAGACCCTGTCTTTCGCGCCGCCCTGCCGGGGCCGCCGGAGCAGAACATGCAGGCCGCGATCGGGCACTGGGCCTACCAGTTCTCAAATCCCACCGTGAGCTGGAAGGACCTCGCGTGGCTGCGCGAGCAGACCGGGCTGCCGATCATCGTCAAGGGCATCCTCCACGGCGAGGATGCCGAGCGGGCTGTCCAGTCGGGTGTCGACGGCCTGATCGTCTCCAACCACGGTGGACGCCAGGTGGACGGTGCGATCGGCGCCCTCGATGCCCTGCCCTGGGTCCGCGAGGCCGTCGGAAGCGACTTTCCCGTGCTGTTCGACAGCGGCATCAGGACGGGCGCGGACATGCTCAAGGCGCTGGCGCTGGGCGCCGACGCCATCTGCCTGGGGCGCCCCTACGTGTGGGGCCTGGGTCTCGACGGGCAGGCGGGGGTCGAACATGTTCTGCGCTGCCTGCTTGCGGACTTCGAGTTGAACCTCGCGCTCAGCGGCGCCACGACGATCGCCGAGCTCGACCGGTCCCGCCTGATCCGCACTCCCGGGGCCGGCGTGGCGCCTCGCGTCCCGGCCTGAGCACCGTCCCCTCCCGGCGCGAGCGGCCGGCCCGCCGCGGCTACGGTTCAGGCATGACAGAGCGGAGCGAGCAGACCGTCAAGCGCCTGACGCTCGTGGCCTGCATCATGGGCTCGGGGATCGTGATGCTGGACGGCACGGTCGTCAACGTCGCCCTGCCGACCATTCAACGCGCGCTCGGGGGCGGCCTGGCGGCGCAGCAGTGGGTGGTCAACGGCTATCTGCTGACGCTCGGCTCGCTCATCCTGATCGGCGGCTCGCTGGGAGATCTCTTCGGCGAGCGGCGGATCTTCGCGCTGGGCGTCTCTGGCTTCGGGTTGGCGTCTGTCCTCTGTGCTGCCGCGCCATCGATCGGCTTTTTGGTGGCGGCCCGGGCGCTTCAGGGAATCGCCGGCGCACTGCTGGTCCCGAGCTCGCTGGCGGTCATCGTCAACACCTTCCCGGCCGCTGAGCGCGGCAGCGCGATCGGCAGCTGGACCGCCTGGGGGGCGATCGCCGGAGTGCTCGGCCCGCTTGCCGGGGGCGAGCTTTTGGCGCTCGCCTCCTGGCGCGGGATCTTTCTGATGAACGTGCCCTTCGTGGTCGCCTGCGTCGTGTTGATCCTCGCCGTCATCCCCGCGAGCGCGCCGCGCGTGGCGGGCGCCCGACGCATCGATCTGGTCGGTGCGCTGCTCTGTGCGGCGGGCCTCGGGGGCCCGGTCTTCGCGCTGATCGAGCAACCGCGCCTGGGCTGGTCCAGCCTGGCCGTGATGGCGCCGCTCCTCGGCGGAGTGGCGGTGCTGGGGATCTTCCTGGTTTATGAGTCGCGCGCCGAGCATCCGATGCTGTCACTGAGCCTGTTTCGGCGCAGGAACTTCTTGGCAGGCAACATCGAGACGTTCTCGATGTATGCGGGCCTCTCGATCCTGTTTTTCTTCCTGGTCCTGTTCCTGCAGCAGATCGGCGGCTACACGCCCCTGAAGAGCGGCCTGGCGACGCTGCCCGTGACCGTCGTCATGTTCTTCCTGTCGCGGCGCTTCGGTGCGCTCGCGGACCGCTACGGGCCGCGACTGTTCATGGGGCTGGGACCCCTGGCCGCGGCCGCCGGCCTGCTCCTGTTCCAGAACACCGGCATCAAGGTCGATTACCTCTCCGAAGTCCTGCCCCCATTGTTGATCTTCTCGCTCGGGCTGGCGATGACGGTGGCGCCGCTGACCGCCGCCGTGCTGGCCGGATCCGAGCACGAGGCCGGGATCGCCTCAGGGGTCAACAACGCAATCGCCCGTGTCGCCGGACTGCTCGGGACGGCGGCCGTGGGGGCGGCCATCGCCGCATCCTTCGGATCCTCGATCGACAGCCGCCTGTCCGGCGTCGCGCTCGGCGGCGCCGCCCGCCGGGCCGTCGCTGAAGCCAAGCGCCTGCCCTTGGGCCGCCCGCAGCTGCACGGGGTTTCCTCCAAGGAGGCCCACGCGATCGGTGCCGCCGCCGAAGCCGCCTCACTGCACTCCTTTCACCTGGGCATGGCGATCGCGGCGGCCCTTGTTGCACTCGGTGGGATCGCCGGGGCGGCGGGAATCCGCAACCCTCGCACCGAGGTCAAGGGTGCCGACTGTGCGGGCGGCCAGCTCGTGGGGATCGCCGGTCCCACCTCCGGGCACGCGACTTGAGCGTATTGGCACAAAAGTCCATTTATCCGTAGGATCCACGTAGCCCGCCCTGGAGGGGGGAAACGGTTAGGGAGGATCTATTCATGAGACGGACCATCCAAGGTCTGGCCGTGGCTGCTGTCGTGGCGGCCGGCCTGTTGTCCGCCGGCCCGGCGCTGGCGGCCAAGAAGACAGTCTGTGCGAGCGGCTGCTCGTTCAATTCGATTCAAGCGGCGATCAACGCCGCCGAACCGGGCGCGACGATCACGATCGCGGCCGGCACATACGCCGAAAACGTCGTGGCGAGCAAGCCCATCACGCTGCTTGGCTCGGGGCTCGGCACGGTCATCGAGCCGGCGGTGTCCAACCCGGTCTGCTCGCCCGGATCGCTGTGTGAAGGCGCGGCGAGCAACATCGTGCTGGTGCAGGCGGACAACGTGACGATCTCACACCTCAAGCTCGAGGGTGACAACCCAAGCCTGACCAGTGGCGTGGTCCGAAACGGCAAGGACATCGACGCCCGCAACGGGATCATCACCAACCATCTGCTGGGCACCTACAACAATCTGACGGTCTCCAAGGTGACGGTTGCCGACATCTACCTGAGAGGCATCTACGCATCCTCCGGTGGGACGTTCAACTTCACCCATGACACGGTCGAAAACGTTGAGGGCAGCGAAGAATCGATCGCGATCTTCGAGTTCGAAGGCTCGGGCGTCGTCTCGCACGACACGGTCCGCAAAGCCAACGACGCGATCTCGGCCAACTGGTCGAAGGGAACCGAGTTCCTGGACAACCGGATCACCGAATCGGCCAGCGGGATCCACACCGACAACAACGGAGGGTCGGGCGGCTCCGCCGACCTGATCCAGGACAACAGGATCTCGGTCTGCCCGGTCAACGGCTACGGGATCTTCGTGTTCGCTCCGTATGTTTCGGCGACGGTCGCCGACAACAAGGTCACGGGATGCGCAGTCGGTCTGGCCGCCTATGGCAGCCAGGCATCCGGAGTGGGACCGACGTTCTCGGGCAACAGGCTCGACGGGACCGGTGCGACGAGCACCGAACCCGGTGCCACCTATGGGGCCTACCTGACGACCGACCTGCTGGGCTACGAATTCGCCGACCTCAACGTGAAACTGGACGGGAACACGATCCAGCACTTCGGGACGGGGATATTCGTGACCCAGACCAACCCCACCCCCGGCCAGCCGGCCGGCGGGCAGGCGACGGTTGACGCGGCCAGCAACTCGATCCAGTCGGACACGGCCGGAGCGGTTGGTGAACCGGGGACGGTCGTAAACGCCCAGAACAACTGGTGGGGCTGCAAGCAGGGCCCGAACGCCGGTGGCAACTGCACCACGGCGACCGGCACTGTTGCCTACACGCCCTGGCTGACAGGGCGCCCGTAGGCAGTAGGCAACTCGCAGGCCTTGGCTGGGGGGCGGCTCGTGCCGTCCCCCAGCCTGGCTTTCGCGCCGAGCCCTTGCCGGCGGGCCTGCGCGGTTGCGTCAGACGGGCTGGCGGGCGTAGTCACGCATCGCCTCGAGGATCGGCCCGAGGCGTCTGCCGCGCTCGGTCAGGCGGTACTCGACGGTCGGCGGGCTCGTGGGCAGGACGGTCCGCTGTACGAGGCCGGCCCCCTCGAGGTCGCGCAGGCGCTCGGCCAGCATCCTGGGCGAGATGCCGGCCACCGCCTCGGCGAATTCGTTGAAGCGCAGCGCCCCGCTCAGGGCGGCGTAGAGGATCGAGAGCTGCCAGCGCCGCTCGAGGAGGTCCGCGGTCTCGCGGACCTCCAACGGCACCGGCTCACATCTACGAGATGTGCGCGACATCGCGAGCCGGCTCCAGTGCGCGGTCGAGGACCTCCTGAACGGTCATGACCGGATGGAAGGTCATCTGCTCGGCGACCTCCTGCGGTATGTCGTCCAGGTCACCCCGGTTGCGCTCGGGCAGGATCACGTCGGTCAGGCCGGCCGCGTGGGCCGCCAGGACCTTCTGCTTCAGGCCACCGATCGGGAGCACGCGACCCTGGAGGGTCACCTCGCCGGTCATTCCGACGGTGTGCTTCACCGGTCTGCCCGAGAGCAGGGAGGCGAGAGCGGTGACCATCGTGACGCCTGCGCTGGGTCCATCCTTGGGCACGGCGCCCGCGGGGACGTGGACGTGGAACTCGCGTCCCTCGAAGTCCCGCTCGTCGATGCCCAGCTCCTCGGCATGGCCGCGGACGTAGGAGAGGGCGATCTGCGCCGACTCCTTCATCACGTCGCCCAGCTGCCCGGTCAGCACCAGACCGCCCTTGCCGTTTTTCATGCCGGTGGCCTCGATGAACAGCACATCGCCCCCGGTGCCGGTCACTGCCAGGCCGGTGGCAACACCGGGCACGGCCGTCCTGGCCGCTGACTCCTGGAAGACCTTCTGGCGGCCGAGCGCGTCACGCACCGCCTCCAGATCGATCTTGACCCGCTTTGCCTTGGGCGTCTTGACCGGCTTGGCCTTCTTGGCCGGCTTGAGCGCGCCGTTGGAGGCCGCGCTCTCCTCGGCGGTGGGCTGCTCGGCCTTTGTCCGCTCCGGGGAGTCCGTGGCGTCCTGTGCCTCCGCCACCGCCTGGGCCGAGGCGATCTTTGTGGCTGTCTTGCGCAGGACGGTTCCAAGGGTCCGCTCGAGGCTTCGTACGCCCGCCTCGCGGGTGTACTCGGCGATGATCGTCCGCAGGATCTCATCGGAGATCTCCACCTCGTCCTCGCGCAGGCCGTTACGGTCGCGCTGGCGCGGCCACAGGTAGCCCTTGGCGATGGCCAGCTTCTCCTCGGAGGTGTAGCCATCGAAGTGGATGACCTCCATGCGGTCGAGCAGCGGGCCGGGGATGGTGTCGGCGACGTTGGCCGTGGCCAGGAACATGACCTGGCTGAGGTCGAGCTCGACGTCGAGATAGTGGTCGCGGAACGAATGGTTCTGCGCCGGGTCCAGCACCTCGAGCAATGCCGCGGAGGGGTCGCCGCGCCAGTCGGCGCCGACCTTGTCCACCTCGTCGAGCAGGATCACGGGGTTCATCGTGCCGGCGTCGCGCAGTGCCCGTACCAACCGCCCCGGGAGAGCGCCGATGTAGGTGCGGCGGTGGCCGCGGATCTCGGCCTCGTCACGGACGCCGCCGAGGGACATGCGGACGAACTCGCGTCCGGTGGCCCTGGCGATCGACTCGCCGATCGAGGTCTTGCCGGTGCCGGGAGGCCCGATCAGGGTGAGGATGGCCCCGGACTTGGGGTCGGCCTCGATGCCGCGGTCCTGGCGCAGCTTGCGCACGGCCAGGTACTCGGTGATGCGGTCCTTGACGTCCTCCAGTCCCGCGTGGTCGGCATCCAATACGGCCCTCGCTGCCACCGGGTCGAGGTGCTCCTCCGAGCGCTTGCCCCAGGGGACCGCGATGAGCCAGTCCAGGTAGGTACGGATCATGCTGGACTCGCCCGTCTGCTCGCCCATGCGCTCGAGCCTTGAGAGCTCTTTGAGCGCCTGGGTCTTCACGTCCTCGGGCATCTCGGAGTCCTCGATCTTGGCGCGGTACTCCTCGGCGACCGAGGCGTCGTCGTCGCCCAGCTCCTTGCGGATCGAGTCCATCTGCTTACGCAGGAAATACTCGCGCTGCTGCTTCTCGGCGCCCTCCTGGACGTCCTCGCGGATCCTCTTTCGGACCTGCAGCTCGGCCAGGCTCTCGCGCTGGAGTTTGACGGCCAGTTCGAGGCGCTCGGTCACATCGAGCGTGCGCAGCAACTCGACCTTCTGCTCGTAGGTCAGGCTGGGGGAGTAGCCGGCCGAGTCGGCCAATGAGCCGGGCTCGGCGATGGCGCGCAAAAAGGCGGAGATGCGCCCGTCATCGCCACGCAGATCGAGGATCTCCTCGACGGTCGCGCGGTACTCCCTTTCAAGCTCGCGGGTGCGTCCGTCAACGGGGACCTCGTCGGGGCGCTCGTCCACGTCCACGCGCAGCTCTCCTTCGGGGCCGCTCTGAGCGGCGCCGATCAGTGCTCTGTGCTCACCCGAGAGGGCCACGGCACGCCCGCCGCCGGGAAGACGGATCTGCTCTGAGACCTCGGCGATGGTGCCGACCTCGAGGAACTCGTTCTCGTGGCGCGGCACGAGCACGACACGCTTGTCCTCGCCGACGTCGATCGTCAGGGTGATGCCCATGTTGGGGAAGACGACGGTGTCGTCCAGGGGGATCAGCCGCAGCCTGGGCTTCAGCGAGGCGGACTGGATATCGGGTGTCTCTGTGTTGCTCGGCATCAGTTATCGCTCCATATGAGCTTACGAAAGTGTAGTTAGTATAGCGCCAGGTGGTTGCATGCACAAGCATTCTCCGGCGATGCTGAAAGTCCGCATTCCAGAGCCGGATTCTGCGCCCCCTCGGCGCGGCTTGCGCGGAAGCAGCGGGTGAGCGGCCCCCCGTGCCGCCGGGATCCGGAGCGTGCAGCAGTGGGTTGCAAGCCGCGCTAGCGTGATCGCAGCCGATCGACTGTCGATTGCCGGGCATCCCGTTCGTCTTCGATCCAACAGACCACGACCCGAGGGAGTGACGCATGACCGGATCTTCAACGCTGGGAATCAAAACGGTGCTGCACCCCGTGTCGGACCTCGACGCGGCCAAGAAGGTCTACACGGCGCTGCTCGGCGTCGAGCCGATGGCCGACGCCCCCTACTACGTCGGCTATGAGTCCGAGGGTCAGCACATCGGCCTCGTGCCGGGCGGCGGGCCGCAGGGCATGAGCTCGCCGGTGGCCTTCTGGCAGGTGAGCGACATCGAGACCAAGCTCGCTGAGCTGACGGCCGCCGGGGCGATGGTCTCCGAAGCCGCGCACGAGGTCGGCGGCGGGCGCCTGGTCGCGACCGTGACCGACCCGGACGGAAACGTCCTGGGGCTGACGCAGGACACATGAGCGTCGAAAGCCACGGCGTCATCCGCGTTCACGGTGCCCGCGAGAACAACCTCAAAGACGTCTCCGTCGAGCTGCCCAAGCGCCGGCTGACGGTATTCACCGGCGTCTCGGGCTCGGGCAAGAGCTCGCTGGTCTTCGCAACGATCGCCGCGGAGTCCCAGCGCCTGATCAACGAGACCTACAGCGCCTTCGTACAGGGGTTCATGCCGACGCTGGCGCGCCCCGACGTGGACGTGCTCGAAGGGCTGACGACGGCGATCATCGTCGACCAGCAGCGGATGGGCGGGGACACCCGCTCAACGGTCGGCACGGCCACGGACGCCAATGCGATGCTGCGAATCCTCTTCAGCCGGCTGGGTAAGCCGCACATCGGCTCGCCCAACGCGTACTCGTTCAACGTTCCCTCCGTGCGCGCCAGCGGCGAGATCACGGTCGAGCGGGCCGGCGGCAGGACGGTGAGCAAGAGCTTCAGCCGCACGGGCGGCATGTGCCCGCGCTGCGAGGGACGCGGTGTGGTGTCAGAGATCGATCAGAGCGAGCTGTTCGACGAGTCAAAGTCGCTGAACGAGGGCGCCCTGACGATCCCCGGCTACAAGCCCGGCGGCTGGAACTACCGCCTGTACAGCGAGTCGGGGTTCGTGGACCCGGCGAAGCCGATCCGCAGGTACAGCAAGGGCGAACTGAAGGACTTCCTGCACCGGGAACCGGTCAGGATGAAGATCGCCGGCATCAACATGACCTACGAAGGGCTGCTCCTGCGGGTCCAGCGCTCGATGCTCTCGCGCGAGCAGGAGTCGTTGCAGCCGCATGTGCGGGCCTTCGTCGAACGCGCGGTCACCTTCACGGTCTGTCCCGAGTGCGCCGGAACCCGTCTCAACGAGGGGGCCCGCTCGTCGAGGATCAAGAAGATCAACATCGCCGAGGCCTGCGCGATGGAGATCACCGAGTTGGCTGCCTGGATCGGCTCGCTGGATGAGCCCTCGGTGGCGCCGCTGCTCGCCTCGCTGCGTGCGACGCTCGACTCGTTCGTGGAGATCGGTCTGGGCTATCTGTCGCTCGACCGTGCATCGGGGACCCTCTCCGGCGGTGAGGCGCAGCGCGTGAAGATGGTCGGTCACCTCGGCTCCTCGCTGACGGATGTGACCTACGTCTTCGATGAGCCCACGACGGGCCTGCATCCGCATGACATCGAGCGCATGAACGACCTGCTGCTGCGGCTGCGTGACAAGGGCAACACGGTCCTGGTCGTGGAGCACAAGCCGGAGACGATCGCGATCGCCGACCATGTCGTGGATCTCGGCCCGGGGGCCGGAGCCGCCGGTGGCAGGGTCTGCTTCGAGGGGGCCCTCAAGGGTCTACGAGCCAGCAAAACGACGACCGGCCGCCACCTCGAGGACCGGGCGGCGCTCAAGGATGCGGTGCGCTCCCCCACCGGCAGGCTGGAGATCCGTGGCGCCTGCACCCACAACCTGCGGGGCGTGGACGTGGACATCCCGCTCGGTGTGCTTGTCGTCGTCACGGGTGTTGCGGGATCGGGCAAGAGCTCGCTGGTGCACGGATCGATCCCTCCCGCGGAGGGGGTGGTCTCGATCGACCAGACGCCGATCCGCGGATCGCGGCGCAGCAACCCGGCGACCTACACCGGGCTGCTCGAGCCGATTCGCAAGGCATTCGCCAAGGCCAACGGCGTCAAGCCGGCCCTGTTCAGCTCCAACTCCGAGGGCGCCTGTCCCAACTGCAGCGGAATCGGCGTCATCTACACCGATCTCGCGATGATGGCGGGGGTCGCCACCACCTGTGAGGAGTGCGAGGGCCGACGCTTCGAGGCGTCGGTGCTCGAGCACCGTCTGGGTGGACGGGACATCAGCGAGGTGCTCGCCATGCCGGTCGCCGAGGCGTTGCAGTTCTTTGCCGCGGGCGAGGCCGCCACACCCCCGGCCGCGGCCATCCTCGAGCGCCTGACCGACGTCGGCCTCGGCTACCTGAGCCTGGGCCAGCCGCTGACGACGCTCTCGGGCGGCGAGCGACAGCGGCTCAAGCTGGCCAGCCAGATGTCCGAGAAGGAGACCCTCTACATCCTCGATGAGCCCACGACGGGCCTGCACCTGGCGGATGTGGCTCAGCTGCTCGGACTGCTCGACCGCCTCGTCGACTCCGGCGCCAGCACGATCGTGATCGCCCACCACCAGGCGGTCATGGCCCATGCCGACTGGATCATCGACCTGGGCCCAGGCGCGGGCCATGAGGGCGGGGAGGTCGTCTTCGAGGGCACCCCGGCGCAGCTCGTGGCGGCCCGCTGCACGATCACGGGCGAGCACCTGGCGGCCTACACCGCGGGCTGAACGCCACATCGGCTCGCCGATCGCCAGGATGTAGGATCGGCCCGTGCCCCCACCGGCCGCCAAGCGCAGCGCACGCGGCCGAGCTCTTGCATCGGTGGCGCTGCTCGCGGTCCTCGTCGCGGCCGCGGCCCCTGCGCACGCCGAACCGCTGCTCGAAGTTACCGCCTGTCCGGCTCCGGCGAGCGCACCGGCGGGGCCGGCTTCGCCGGGTGAGCCCGTTGGGTGTGTCGCCTCGTTCTCCGTCACAGAGTCTTCGTTCGATCACTGGATGCAGGTCGCCACGGACGCGACCCTGGGCGGCTCGGGAAAGAAGCCGGTTCCGGTTCCGCCGCGCTATGCGGCCTGTGTCGCGCGTCTGGCCAAGCGCGCGCATGGCCGACCGAAACCGACGCCGGCCGAGCTTAGGGCGCGCTGTGAGCGTGAGTACAGGGCACTGCGCTCCCAGACGCTCGGATTCCTGCTGTCCTCGGCATGGTTGCTGAACGAAGCGAAGGCGCTCAAGGTCGAAGTCTCGGGCGCCGAAGCGCTGCAGAGGTTCATCAAGACCCGCAACCAGGCGTTTCCGAAGGCCGGCGAATTCTCCGCCTTCCTACGGAGCTCCGGGGAGACCGTCTCGGACCTGATCTTCCGCGTGAAGCTCAACCTCATCTCCGAGCGTCTACAGGCTCAGGTCCTCGCCGGTGCCTCCACGCCGCAGGCGAAGTCAAAGGCCCTGGCGCAGTTCGTCAAGGACTTCAGGACCAAGTGGCAGAGCCAGACCTACTGCCGCGCCGGCTTCGTCGTGTCCGACTGCGGTCACGTCGTGGCGTCTCTGTAGACGTCGCTGCGCTACGGCCCCGCCCGGTTGCCCTGACGAGGCCGCTGCGCGCAGATTCGCCTTGCCTACAGGCCGGCCCCGTATTTCGAGCAGGTCGCAGAGAACGAGCCGCTGGGGGTTGCGCTGAGCTGGTTCAGGACGTTCTGCAGGGCCGGCGAGTCCTCGAACATCCCGATATGGGCTACGGAATCCTTCGGGCACTGGTTCTGGACGGTGATGTTGGTGACGGCGGGGCCGCTGAGGAACGCATTGGTATAGGGCGTCACGACCTCGTCGTGCGTTGTCTCGATGACGACGTAACGGGGCCCTGCGACGGTGTCTCCGCCGGAGAACAGCTTCTTCTGGAATGAGGAGCCGGACTCCTGTTGCGGCAAGGCCGGTGCGCCGATGACTTCCAGGAAGACCGGCACCAGCAGAGAGGCGAAGGGGAACTTTTCGATCAGCGTCGTGAGGCCGCTGACGGTCGTTCCATGGTTGCTCGGTGCGAGGGCGATCAACGTGTGAACCTTGCTGGCCCCACCAAGGAACTTGAGGTAGTAGTTGGGCATCATGCCGCCCTGGGAGTGCCCGACGAGATCGACCTGTTTGGCCCCGGTTTTGCCGAGGACCTTATTGACGAACGAGCTCAGTTCTTCGGCCGAGTGTTCGATATTGCCGAGACCGTCGATGCTTCCCAACAGGCCCGAGAGGATCGTCTCGCCGTAGTTGAAGCCGTAGACGCAGTAGCCGGCGTTGTAGAGCAGGGGAGCAAGGGTGACCCAGTTGGAGCCCTCGTCGGCGAAGGTGGCGTGGACGAGCACGACGGGGTAGGGATGCGCGGCGCTTGGTTTGCAGTTGTTGTTCCCGCCATTCAGTGCCGTCGGGTCCCAGGTCTCGTTCCATGCGCCTACGGCGAGCGCTTCGCTGCCGTAGGGGACATAAAGGCTGGCGCCCGCGTTCGCGCTGGCGGCGAATGCCAGCAACATCGTGGCGGTGACGACGACGAGCGCTATCGATCTGACCCTGGACATCAATTCTCTCCCCTGTTGTCTGTTAGGCGACGGCGCCTCCGACGCTCCCCGGCCACGGCTCGCCACCATCTGGGCGAACGTATCCGAGCCGCGGCTGAACTGTCAATTGGGTCGAGCGGTGCCCCGCTCCGCCCAGCGGGTCAGTAGCCCGCGATGTCCAGGACGTGATCGGTGGTATGGGGAAAGCCACCGAGACCCCGTGCGTGTTCGGCGCTCTGCTTCAGTCGCTTGGCGACCTGCTTTGAGCTCAGCGACGGGTCCTTGTCGATCAGCAGCGCGGCCGCGCCGGAGACGGCGGGGCTGGCGAAACTCGTCCCTGCCCATCCGACGATGGTTCCTTCCAGGTAGTCCGAGACGATGCACGTTGCCACCGCGAGCAGATCAACCGGCCGCCCGTAGTTGGAGAAGTAGCTAAATGAGTCATCGCGGCCTTCGAATTGGCCGTCGGAGCATTCCGGGGGTCCTTCCCCGCCCGGCTTGCCGTCGGTGTCGGTGATACCGCCAACGGTGATGACCTCCTTGTAGTCCGCCGGGGAGTCCTGTTCGGTGTTTTCAGCGCTGTTGCCGGCCGCCACGACGAAGGTGACGCCTTTGCGCACCCCTTCGCATATAGCCAGGTGGACCGGGTCGCCGACGCTGAGCCCGCAGTGCCCATCTTCGCGCAGGTCGATGCCTTCTTCTTCTTCGGCTTCCTGCACGTTCTCGCCAAGACTGAGATTGGCGACGCGGATTTCGCCGCTGTGCGCGTCCACCCAGTCGAGCCCGCAGAGCAAATTTGAGATACCGCCTTCGTCGTGTTCGTCCAGCACGCGGACGGAGTAGACGGGCGCCCCCGGCGCGACGCCGACCACACCGAAGGAGTTGTCCTTTGCACCGAGCACGCCCGCGACGGCCGTTCCGTGACCGAACACGTCGCCGTAGCCCGGTCCCGGCTGGTCGCTGCAGTTGACTCCGCCGACGACATTCAGATCCGGATTTTCGGCTTCCACGCCGGTGTCGAGGACTGCGATTCCGACCGGGATCGGTTCTTCCACTTCGTTCACGTCTGCCGTGGGGCTTTGCAGCAGCCCGACACGTCTGACATCTCTAGGGGCGAACTGCGGCCGGTCGGCGGCGATGCAGTATCCGTTTGCGGCCTCTTTGCAGCCTTCGCCCGATTCTTCACCGCCTGCTTCCGATTCACCCTGCAACCGGACTCCGGCAGGGACGGGCGGGCCACCGGCGTCCCCGCGAAAACGCTCATCACGTACGGCCATCAAAACGTCCGGGTCTCGCCGGAGGTCCTTCCGGGCGCGATTGCCGAGCACTGCGGCGAATCCGTCTATCGGCCCGCTGTAGGTGGCCATCGGCTTGACGCCTACGGTGGCGGCCACGCGAGCGCTCGAAACTCCCTTCCTCAGGATCACGACCATTTTTCGCGGTGACGCCTGAGCAGCATGGGGCAGCGCGAGGCTGCAGCAGACCAGAGCGGCGAGCCACGCCGCGAGCACAGCCGCGGTGGCGCGCGCTCGCGCAGAGGTCACACTAGAAGCCGGCGACATCGAGGATCCGATTTGTGGTTTTCGGCGGTCGCCCGGGCAGACGGCCGTCGCGTTCAGCGGAGCGCTTGAGCTGCTGCTCGACCTGTGCCGGTGTCAGCGACGGATCCTTGTCGATCAACAGGGCTGCGGCGCCTGCGACCGCCGGTGCGGAGAAGCTCGTTCCGTCGTCCTCGATCAGCGTCCCCTCCAGCGAGTCGGTTATCACGCATGTCGCCACGGCGATGATGTCAACGGACGGACCGTGGTTCGAGAAGTAGGCAAAGCTGTTGTCGGCGCCAAAACCGCGCCCTTCGAGGCATTTAGCCTCACCGTCTCCCCCCGGCTTCTGGTCGGTTTCGCTGAGTCCCGCCGCGGTGATCACCTGGCGATAGCCGGCCGGGGCATATTCGGCAGCGTCGCTCGCTTCGTTGCCGGCGGCCGCGACGAATGTCACTCCGGCCTTGACCGCCTGGCAGATTGCGTAGTGCTCCGGGTCTTCGTTGGCAAGGCCGCAGTGATGGTCGTCGGCTGGTCCTTCGGCGAACCCCGCGAGGCTCATATTGGCGACGCGGATCTCTTCATGGTGCGCGAGCACCCAATCGATTCCGCAGACGATGTTCGAGCCTTCGCCCTCGCCTTCTTCGTCGAGCACGCGGACTGAATACAGCGGCACCCCCGGAGCAACTCCTACAACCCCGACCGAATTGTCCTTGGCGCCGATCACGCCGGCGACCTCCGTGCCGTGGCCTTCGACGTCGCCATAGCCCGGTTGGGGGCTGTCGCTGCAGTTGACCCCGCCGACGACATCGAGTTCTGGGTTTTCGGTTTCGATGCCAGTGTCGAGCACGGCTACGCCGACCGGGATGGGCTGTTCCGTTCCGTCGACCGCTGCGGTGGGGCTCTGCAGGAGACCGATGCGTTCGAGGTCCGTCGGCACGAACTGAGGGATATCTGAGGCCAGGCAGCGGCCGTTGGCGGCCGTGGTGCAGCCCGCGAACAGTTCCTGGCCTTCGCCGTATTCACTTGCTTTGGCCAGCGGACCGGTACGTGAGAGTGCGCGAGTCCCGGTCTCCCTGAATCGTCGGTCTTGCGCCGCCATCAGAACGTTAGGGTCGTGCCTGAGCCGCTGTTGGGCAGCATCGTCCAGCACTGCGGCAAACCCAGGGAGGGGAGCCGCATAGGTGAAGCTGGGGGAAGCCTTGAGGGTCGCCGTCGCGGTCTTGACGGATGCGCCACGCTTGAGCAGCACGACCATTTTCATGGGCGCGGCAGCCGTCACAGCCGCGAAGCAACACAGACCGGCGACGGTCGCGACGAGTCCGAGCGTAATCCCTCGCCCTCCAAAAGTGAATCGGTGGCGCATCCTGTCCCCCCGGAACGGTCCCGTAGAGCCGAACTTGTACCACATTCCCGGCTACCGCAATCACCAGCGGCCGTGGCAGCTCAGCCGGGAGGCTCCTCGAAGGTGACCTCGACGTTCTCCTCATCAACCCGCTCCTCGACCTCGGCGGATGAGGTCAGGGCCCTGCGGTCGGCATCGAGCAGGGGGTCGGAGAAGAAGCTGCGCGGCCACAGTCGTCTGGCTTTGACAACGTTGACCTCGGCTGCGAGGACGACGATCTGCGCGCCCAGGGAGAGCCAGGCGAGCAGGCCCAGGACGAGGGCGAAGACGCCGTAGAGAGGTCCGGTGCGCTTGAGGACGTGGTCTACGTACAGGCCACCCAGGTGCTGCAGAAGCTGCCATCCAACGGCCGCGACGATGACGCCCGGCATCAGTTGGCGGACGCTCAGCTCGACGGCCGTCAGCAGTTTGAAGGCGATCAGGAACAGGACGAGGTTGAGAGCCAGCGCCAGGAGGACTCCCGCGATGACGGCGGGGGCCGAGTGGCTGGACGCTCCGACGAAGCCCGCGGCGACGGTCGAGACGATCGACAGGGTGCCGAGAATGGCAAGCATGCCGATCCCCCGAAGGCGGGCGAAGATGAAGTTGGGACGTTCCTTGTAGGGGACCGACCAGACCCGGTTGAAGGCCGTCTGCAGGGCACCGGTGATCCCGAGGCCGGCCAGCAGCGAGCCGGCGATGCCAATGCCCAGGCCCGTGCCGCTGGCTTTGAGCGTGCCCAGGTTTTTGCTGATGATGGGGAACTGCCCGAGGGCCCCGTCGAGCAGTTCCTGCTGTTTGGCGGGGTCGCCCTGCAGCACGAAGCCGAGGACGCTGACGAAGACCAGCAACAGCGGGAACAGCGACAGGAAGCCGTAGTAGGCGAGCAGCGCCCCGAGCTGGCCGCCGTGGTCATCGCCGTACTTCTTGATGACGGCGGCAACGAAGCTCGAGCGGCGCCCGGATTGCTGGCGGCGATCGAGCGCATGGAGTTTGTCGGTCAGGCCCACGGCGCACTCATTCGTTCCCGCCCGGGGTGGGGTTCGCGAAATTGGAGGGGGGGTCTGATGGCCACGGCTATCGACATACCCGTGTGTCTACCCGATCCAACGGCCAGAGCCGAATCACGACGCCCGGGGCGCCGGCCGCAGAGCGAATCTCGCGCACGCTGGATCCTGGCGAGGAGGTGGCGCGGGTTGCGCTCGCCCGCCGGGAGCTGATGTTGGGCGTCCACCGGTTTCGGCTGCGCCGAGAGGATCTGGAGGACTGCTACAGCCAGGCGACGATCGAGCTCGTACTGGCAGTCAGGTCCGGCAAGCGTTTTGCCGGTCGCGATCACATCGCAAACGCCATCGAGCTCAGGTTTCTCTCGCGGATACGCGACCGACGCCGGGCGATCTCGGGCCGAAGCCCGATGCAGGCCGCCATTGAGGGCTCCGTTCCCCTCGACGCGGGACCACTGCCGATCGTGATCACAGACCATCGGTCCGAGCCGGAGCGACTCACGATCCTCCGCCAGGAAGTCGAGCGCCTGACCGAACACGCTCGGCAACTCACCGACGACCAGCGTCTTGTCCTGGCGACCCAGGTCGCACTTGAAATGGACTCTGCCGAGTTCTGCCGCCGGTATGGCTGGACGCCGGAGAAGTACCGCAAGGTGGCCCAGCGGGCGCGTGCGCGGCTCAAGCAGCTGATGGCGCTCGACGACGGTGTCACGCCTGCGCGCGGGGGGTCGGATGGATAGCCAGGGACCGCCTATGACGAATTCTCCCCCCACTCATAGGAGCTCCCGACGGAGCGCCGGCAGTCGGTTCGACCGACGACCGCACGGCGCAACCGATCCGCGCGAAGGCGGCCGGTCCCCGGGAGCAGAGACCCGGGGGCCGGCTGCCCGTGCGCAGACGATTGGTGGGTCTCGATGAAAATTTCGAGACGCCAGCCGCGACAGGTCTACCGCGTGTTCGACGAGGCGGAGTACCTGACCGATGAACACGGCCAGGAGCGCGGACACACCGAGATCCCCTCACAGCCTCACCGGTCTTCCGACGAGCCCGGTCCGCGGAGCCGGCGACGGCTCATCGGACCGGCTCTGTTCGGGGTGCTGCTCGTGTGCGCGGGAGCTATCGCACTGGATGTGATCGCACCGCTGAGGCGAGCTCGCCAGCGGCCCGCCACGGGCTCCCGGATCGCGCCGCTCAGGCCGCATCGCGCTGCTCTTCGACCTGCCCCTCGCCATCAGCACCGTCGTGATGCTGAGCCCTCGAGCCGGAGCGGTAGGGCGCGTCACGCGGGGCGCCCCATTGCCGCGAAACGTCATGCCGCCGCGCGCGGTATTGCACCGACGGCGGTGCTGCCGGTGCTCGCGCCACGGCAGCAGAGGACGCCTTCGCCGGATGAGTTCAGCTTCGAGCGCAGGCTCGACCGGTGAGCTTGGGGCCACGGGTGACGAGGCGGACCTACCCGATTTGGCGGCTGCGTTTGCAGCGTGGCCTCCCGCGCCAGCTGCTGATGGCCGCCTCGACACTCGGGCTGGTCGCGAGCGCGCGCTACGCGATCGCTCCACCGCGTCCGGCCCGCATCGTGGCCGACGGAGCAATCGCGCACACGCCCGACCGCGCGGCGGAAGCGTATGCCGTTCTGTTTGCGCGCCGCTACCTGACCTGGAGCCCGACCGAACCGTCCCCGAGAGCTCTTGAACGTTGGCTCAGCGGAGCGCTGGAAGCAAACGCCGGCCTCGACGTCCCCGAGGGAGTCACCCAGTCGGTCTCTTGGGCAGAAGTGGCCCAGTCGCGTGAACCGGCCAGGGGCCAGCACGTCTACACCGTCGTCGCACAGACAAACACCTCGGGGCTGGTCTACCTGACAGTGGGCGTCGCACGGCTCTCCACCGGTGTGCTGTCGCTTTCGGGCTACCCCGCATTCGTCGGTCCCCCCGCATCAGCTGCGGCGTCACCGTCCGCGCGCAGCGTGACGGTTGACGAACCGCAGCTCGAACTCGTGATTCATCGCGCGCTCGGCAACTACCTCTCGGGCTCCGGCTCGGAGCTGGCAGCCGACCTGACCGCAGGCGCCAAGGTCTCGCTGCCCTCCAACCGGCTGCAGCTGGGGAGCATCGCGCATCCCAGTTGGGCTCAGGGCAGCGCGGTGAAGGTGACTGTCCAGGTCACCGACGAAACGGGGGTCCGCTACACGCTCACCTACGAACTCGACGTCACGCGGGTTCGCGGGCGGTGGGAGATCTCGGCAATTCAATCGGACCCGCTCAGCTGATGCGCGGGAGACAGGAGCGAAATATGAAACGGCGTGGCATCGGCCTGGCAGCGGCGATCTTGGTGGCCCTGGCTCTTCTGGCAGTCGCATCGGCGCCGGCAGAGTCGGCGGTGACCAGCGCCTCCAGTGCGGCGTCGCGCACGGGTGCTGGGGAAACGGGAGGCGGAACGCTCGAAGCCGCGGCAGCCAAGGCTGGGAGCACAGGGCGGACAGTGGCCATGAGCCTGATCGGTCTAGCTCTGGCGGTCGCAGCGACGGTGCTGGCTTTCCGCCGGGACTTCAAGGACGCCGCCGGAGTCTTCGCGGTAGGCATCGTGGCTGTCCTGCTCGCGACACCGTCGGGCGTAAGCCTGCTGCGCGACACGGTGGCGTCGCTGTTCGGCTCGCCGTGATCGAGATTCGCTCCTATCGAAGGGTCTTTGACCTCGAACGCAGGATCTACAGCGTCGACCGATTCCGGCTCAACCCCGGAGGGGTCCCGGTCCGGGGGGTCGTCTACTGCATCGCTGCGGTCATCGTTGCGCTGATGGTCTCGGCGATGCCGGGCCTGGGATTGCTGGCGCGCGCGTTGCCGTGGTACATGCGCGACTTGGTTCTGCCGGCTCTCGGCGCCTCAGCGGCAAGCATGTTGCGGATCGAGGGACGGACGTTCCACCTCGCAGTTCGCGGCCTTTTGGGGCTCGTGCTCTCGTCGCGGCGGATCTCGGGGATGGCGCATACCTCGCACGTCGGCGAACGGTGGTCCCTGCCGGATCTGGTGCTCCTGCCTGATGGGTCGGACGGGCGGTTGCGCAGGTTCCGCTATGACGGCCCGGGGGCTGTGCTCGTCCAGGTCGAGCATTACCGCGAAGGGGTCCGGGAGGACGGCGACATTGGTCTCGCGCGAAACCGGACGGCGCTCCGGCTGGTCGGCCCTCGTGACGGCCGCCGGCTGGCGCGAGGGCGGGTGATCGCGCTCGCTCGTGGCGGCCGTCTGCTTATTGAGCCCGGGCCGGAGACGCATCGTTGAGAGCGCCGCTCGCCTTCACCTATGGCAACTGCGTCTTTGCGTCGAGTCTCGAGGACAGCTGGGCCGGGTTTGCTGTGCGCCTGTCTTCCTATGCATGGCTGGATCTCGATGCAAAGCGTGCTCGTTTCCTGGCGCTCATGGGGGCTTTGGAGTCAATCGAAGCGGACGTGCAAGTGATGCGTGTCAGCGGCAGCTGGGACGCCGCCGGGTTCGGGCAGGATCTCGCCGGCGGCGGGGGATCCCAGGCGCAGAAGTGTTATCTCGAGGCGCAGCGCGCCCGGCTCGATGAACTTCCGGCGGCTCATCCGCGCCTGTTCATCTTTGTGAGTCTGCGCGATCCGGACCGAGACCTGTCGGGGTTCGTCTCGGATCTTTCGGCCCGGGGTCCGGGGACGTGGTGGAACGGACTGCGGGGCGCGCTCTCGGTCCGCGACCGGAGGCTTCTCAGCGCAGTCGAGCTCGAGCGTGTTCGTGTTCGGGCCGATCGCATACACGCCCGCTTGGAGGATTTCCTGCCAGTACGACCCGTCAGCGGCGCCGAGCTGCAATGGCTCGTCAGGAGGGCGTTCTGTCGCGGCTTGAGCGAGCCCGTCGTCGACGGGCTGCACGAGCCGCGCGCCCTCGCCTTCGAGCGTAACGGCGAAGCCGTGCTCGCTCCGTTGGAGGGCGATGTCATGCGTTGGTGCGAGAGCGAGATCGAGCACCGGGGCCGCTTTCTGCGCATCGAGAGTGAGCAGGGTACGAGCTGGCAGGCTCAGCTGGTACTCGGGGCCCTTCCTGAGCGCGTGACGTTCCCGGGCGCGCGGGCGGAGCTGATGTTCGACCCGCCGGAAAGCCTTCCGTTCGGGATCGACGTCTCGTTGACCGCGCGGTTTCTCGCGAGCGAGATGGCACTGCGCGTTGCCCGCCGTCGTATCCAGGACGCCGACCAGATTCTGCGCGCCGAGTCCTCGGGGGATCAGGGCGTGTCCGACCTCGGTTACGAGCGCACCCAGGAGGCCCGCGACCTCCTCTCCTATCTGCAGGCGTCCAGCAAACCACCGCTGCTTCGCGCCACCATTGCTGTCGCCGTCGGTGCATCTGACCCGGACGAGCTCGAGCGCCGAATCGAGCTCGTAAGACGAGCTTTCGGCGAGGTCAAGCTGCACCGGCCGCTCGGCGACCAGCTGCGTCTGTTCGCACAACATCTCCCGGCACAGCGAACCACGGTGGCCGGCTACTCGGACACCCTCACCACCGAGCAGGTCGCCGCGATGATGCCGACGGCAACGCACGCCGCCGGCGCAGAACGCGGGTTCCTGCTCGGTCACACCCTGTCGGGTTCTCGCCGCCCCGTCCTATTCAACCTCCGTGAGGGCTCCGAGCGAGACGGGAACACGACCATCCTCAGTGTGGGGGCGCTCGGATCGGGCAAGACGACCCTCGCCCAGAAGCTTCAGTACGAGGCTTTTCTGCAAGGGGCAAGGGTGATCGACTGCGACCCGAAGGGTGACCACCGCTTCCATCTGCTCGAGGACGTGGCCCCTCACGTCGAGTCGGTCACGCTTGCGCCGGACGCGGCCCTTCGCGGCATGCTCGACCCGTTGAGGGTCGCGCCGCCGCAGCTGCGACAGGAAGCGGCGGTCTCGTTCCTACGCGATCTGCTCCCCGGGGGTTCGGCTCCCACCTGGGAGACGGCGATCGTGAGCGCCGTGGACCGCGTCCTCGGCAGGGCCAGCGTTCCGACCTGCACCGAGGTCGTTCGGGCACTCAACGAGGGGGATGAGATCGACGGCCAGGCGGGCCGCACCCTCGAGGTCTACTCGAGGACCGGCCTCACCCAGCTCGGATTCGCCGACCCGAGTGTGCGGCTGCCGGCGATGGGCCAGCATCAGGTGACCTACCTGCCGATCAGGGACTTGCCCGGACCGCCGCCAGGAGCCTCGCGTTCTGAGTACTCCCAGGCAGAGCGGGTCGGCGAGCAGATCGTGCGTCTGATCGCGATGTTCGCGCTGCATCTGATGAGCTCTGAACGCAGCCGCCTGAAGGTCTTCTCGTTTGATGAGGGATGGCGCCTGCTGGGAGACCCGATTGGGCGGATGCTGCTCGCATCTCTCCAGCGAATGGGGCGATCGGAGCTTGCCGTACCGATCATCAGTACCCAACAGGTGACCGATACGGTCATTGACGACGGGCAGACGCTGCAGAATCTGCTCGGGGCGACCTTTGTCTTCGGCGTACGATCCCAGCAGGAGGCTGCCCGGTCGCTCGCTCTGCTCGGACTCGATCCCGAGGACCGGCGAATGCGCGAGCGTCTGCTCGAACTTGACGCGGGGCGCTGCTTCTTTCGCGACCACCAGGGCCGGGTCGAGGTCATTCAGGTGGAGCTCGTGGTTCCCGCACTGATCCGGGCGTTCTCAACAACACCGGAGGGCTGATGGCCCGCGGGGGCCTGGCTTGCCGCCTGGCTGCGATGGCGCTGGGAACACTTCTGGCAGGCTTGGCGATGCCACCGCTCGAAGCCGCCTCGGCGAGCCAGGGCGCCCGTAGGAGCAAGGCCAATGCCCCGGCTCGTCTGGCGCGGCAGTCGCGTCTGCCTGCACGGGCGCCGAGCGGGCCGCCGCTGCTCTCGCCGGCTTCTGCTGTGAGCACAGAATCGACCGAAGCCGCCGGTGCCAGTTCCCCCGCCGGGGAAGCCGACCCGCTTGTCAGCAATGGTCTCGGAAGTCCGACCTGTGCCTCGGCCCTCGTTGGTGAACTTTCATCCGCTCCCCGGCGCAACTGCGAAACGTCGGGGTTTATCGGTGCGGCGGCGCCAACCGGCAACTACGGAATCGACGTTCACATCGACACCGGAGTTCTCGGCCTGAGCTCGGGCGGTCTGCTGAGCACGGTTCAGGACCTCCTGGTCACACCTGTCTGGATGGCCCTGGTGTGGATCGTGCACGCCTTGATCGTGATGCTTGAGTGGTGCTTCACCCTCGACCTGCTTGGCGACGGGAGCGGGCTGGCCGGCGCCCTCGCGACGGCACAGCGCTACCTCACGGCGCCCTGGCTCCCCATGGCTCTCTCGGTAGCTGCGGTGCTGATCGCCTACGAGGGCCTCGTTCGTCGCCGCGTTGCCGAGTCGCTCGGTCAGGCGGTGCTCGTGCTCTTGATGATCGGGGGCGGTCTTTGGGTCATGCTCAATCCCGCTGGAACGATCGGAGCCTTGAGCGGTTGGACGAACCGTGCGGGTCTGGGAACGCTGGCCGTGGCGGCGCGGGGTACCCCAGTCGCTCCGGGCCGAGCCCTCGGGGCAAGCATGAGCGGCCTGTTCGCCGCCACCGTCGAAGGGCCCTGGTGCTACCTGGAGTTCGGTGATGTGCGTTGGTGTCGCGACCCGGCGATGCTCGATGGAACGCTCAAGCAAGCGGGGCTGAAGATCGCGACCGAAGAGCTCTCCCAGGACAGTTGCCACACCACATCCGGCTGCCCGGGTCCGGTCGAACGGAGCGCCAGGCTCCTACGGGAAGCGAAAACAAATGGCGAAGTTTTTCTCGCCCTCCCCAGCAACGGACCGGCGCGAAATTCGATCAACAGCCAGACATCGCTGCTCCATGCGCTCTGTGAGAGCGGAGAAGCCACCAACTGCAGCGCCTCGACAGCAGCGCAGGCCGAGTTCAGGACCAACTCCGGCACCTGGGCGCGTGTCGGTGGACTGCTGCTGATTCTGATCGGTGTTCTCGGAATGCTGCTGCTGCTGGGCCACATCGGACTGCGTCTGCTGTTGGCCGCCATGCTGAGCCTTTTCTACCTCTTGCTGGCTCCGGGGATCGTGCTCGCGCCGGCTCTCGGGGAGCGCGGCAGAGCGCTCTTCCGTGCCTGGTGTGCACGCCTTTTCGGGGCGGTCGTTTCGAAGCTCATATTCGCATTTTTGCTTGGAGTCGTTCTGGCGGTGATGACCGTCATCGATGCTCTGAGCGGACTGGGGTGGTGGACGCAGTGGTTATTGTTGGCTGCGTTCTGGTGGGGGTTGTTTCTTCGACGCAACCACCTGCTCGGCGGCGCCTCGAGCTTGATCTCCGGCGTGGAGCGACAGCGACGAACGTCGATCTCTCGCCGCGCGGCCCAGGTAGTGGAGCGCCCGCTGCGCCAGCGCGTAGGCGAGCGAATAGCGCGCCGACGCTCCGGGCCGCCGCCCGATGTGCGACCGGACCGCACCGCCGGTCCCCGTGCACTCCCGCTCGCTCTCGGAGCGGATACCCAGGCGCTGAAGCTGCTAATGCACGCACGGTCGCACCCCCGCCGGAGCGACCGACAGGCCGCTCCGGGAGAAAGTCACCTGCAGGAACAGCTAAAGCGGATCACGTTCGCCCACGCGGGCGCGACCGTCGCCGGAGACTCCCGCCGGGCCGCCCGTTTGGCGGTCCGGCGCGCGCGCGTCGCCACAGCTCTCGAAGATGACCGGTCGCGCTCGTCAAACCGGACGGCCCCGGGGCGAACCGGGCATGTTGCGAGCACGGAGGACCACGCTCGGTTCCTCGATGCGCAGGCACAGCTGCCGCGATGGGGAGCCCCGGACGAAAGTGGCCGGCGACGAGACTACGCCGCCCTCGCGCCACTGGCGGACATCGCCCCGAGCAACTACCAGCAGCTCGCACCCGGCGCGCAGCGTGCCGCTCGCCTCGCGATAGATCGCGAACTGGCTGCCAGACAAGAGGACAGGGCTGGTCAGCCGCGGGTCACGCGGCCGCCGTCGGCGCAAACACCGCGGGCGCGTCGGGGCCACAATCCGGTGGGGCTAGAGATCATCGCAGAGCCGCCTGACGTCGTGCGAGCAGAGCGTCGTCGCAACGAGCCCGATCCGGAGGTGTGGAATGACATCCGCGAGGTCGAGGCCGGGCGCAAACGCCAGCTCGGAATCGGACGACCGTGACAGAGGGATGGGCGGGGACCGCGCCAGTGCCACGCGCGGCCGGCTGGGCCACGCCGCGCCTGGCCGCAGCTGCGTTCGGGCTTTTCGCATTGGGTCTCCTCGGGCTGATGGCACTATCCGGCGCGCTCGCCGGCACGATTGTCGGGACGCCCGTCGCCGGCACCCCTGGCGCGCAGGCGCCATCGCCCTTTGCGCAGAGCGACATCCCGGCGGCTTACCTGTCTCTCTACAGGTCCGCCGCGCAGCGTTATGGAGTCGACTGGGCGGTACTTGCGGCGATCGGCAAGGTCGAGTGCGACGACGGGAGAGATCCCGATCCATCCTGCTCCAAGGCCGGGGAGGTCAATTCGGCAGGAGCCGGAGGGCCGATGCAGTTTCTCGCATCAACGTGGGCCAACTACGGGGTCGACGGGGACGGCGATGGCGTCCGCAGCCGCTGGGACCCAGCCGACGCCATCTATGGGGCGGCCAACTACCTGAGGGCATCCGGTGCTCCCCAGCGGCTTCGCGCCGCGATCTTCGCCTACAACCACGCCGACTGGTACGTCAACGAGGTGCTCCGCGTAGCGGCCAGCTACCGGGCTCCACCGACACCAGTCGAGGCGGTGCCGATCACCGCGGACGGGTCGCTGTCCGCGCTCCAGACCCGCACCGCTACGCCGGTCTACGGCGTGGCAGGCACGCGCGCATTGCTTGACCCTCAGAGCGGGCACATCGCTTTGGTGCCGCTCGGTGCGCCGCCGGTGGTCGGAGCGATGATCGTCGCGGGGAACGAGCTGCAAGAACTTCCCTATGGTCCGGACGGACACCCCGACCCCCGCGGGGCGCCCGACGAGGATTGCTCCAGCTCCCTGAACTATGTGTTTTTTCGCTCAGGCGTCCGTCCGATCGCCGAAATCATCCGCGACAATCCGCTCGCTCAGGACTACGTCCACTGGGGCCTTCCCGGCCCCGGGCGCTGGGTGACGATCTACGCCACCGATGAGCCGACACCTCACGTGTTTGTGACCATCGCGGGGTTGCGGCTGGACACCTCCCGCAATGGCACCGACGTGGGTCCCAACCGCGACCAGGACGGACCGCGCTGGCGGATCTTCGATCACATCCCCACGTGGGCTCACTGGTCGGTCCGCCATCCGCCGGGGCTATAGGCTGCGCTCGATGGCAGATAGAAGCGTCGAGTACCTGCTGGTCGGCGGAGGCCTTGCCTCGGCCAACTGCGCCCGCTGGCTGCGCGAGGAAGGAGCCGAAGGGGAGATCCTGCTCGTCGGCCGTGAGCCGGACGCGCCCTACAACCGCCCCGACTGCTCCAAGGGTTATCTGCGCGGAGAAGAGTCCCGCGAGGAGCCCCTATTTCGCCCGCCGGGCTTCTGGGAGGAGCAGCGGATCGAGCTTCTGACGCGGACCAGCGTCACGACCCTCGATACGGAGACTCGGACGGCCAGGCTCTCCAGCAAGCAGGAGATCGGCTTTGAGAAGGCGCTGATTGCCACCGGGGCAAACGTCAGGCGGCTGAACGTGGACGGCTCTGAGCTTGAGCAGATCCACTATCTGCGCACGCTCGGTAACTCCGACGCGATCCGCGCGGGGGTCGCTGATGCCGAGGAGGTGGTCCTGATCGGAGGCTCCTATATCGGCTGCGAGGTGGCCGCCTCGCTGACCATGCTCGGCAAGCGGTGCACGATCGTCATGCAGGAGGAGACGACGCTCGAACGGGGCTTCGGCAAACAGGCGGGCGGCTTCTTTCAGAGGCTGCTCGAAGAGCACGGCGTGCGGATCCACGGCAACGATGAGCTCGAGCGCTTTGAGGGCAGCGGCGGGAGCGTCGGGCGGGTCATCACTCGTGGCGGGCTCGAGCTGGACGCGCAGACAGTCGTGGTCGGTGCCGGGGTCACGCCGGACGTGGCCGTGGCTCAGCGAGCAGGACTGGCGATCGGCGAGCGCGGAGGAGTACTTTGTGACTCCCGCTTGGAGAGCTCGGTCGCCGGGGTCTACGCGGCCGGGGACATCTGCGAGTACCAATCCCGGATGCACGGTGGCCACATGCGGATCGAGCATTGGGACGTCGCGTTCAACCATGGCAAGACCGTCGCCAGGAATATGCTCGGGGCCGACGTGGCGCACGAGGAGGTTCCCTATTTCTTCTCGGTCCTGGGCGACTGGGGCGAGCTCGAGTACGTCGGCCCCGCCTACGAGTGGGACGAAGAGATCGTGCGGGGCTCCTTCGCTGAGGGCAGCTTCACGAATTGGTACCTCAAGGACGGGGTGCTCAAGGCGGCTCTGACGTTCGGACGGTCTGCGGATCTCGATCACGCCCGCCGGCTGATCAGCGAGGGTCCTGTGCTCGGCGAGGCGCACCGCGCGACGCTCGCCGACAGCGGGGCGGAGCTGGGCGATGTTGGCATTTAGGGCCGTCAAGAAGGGCCCGCGGTTCAGCGAGCTCTCGCCGACCCTGCGCGCGGCGTCGCTGGTCCTCGCCGCATTCCAGATCACGCTCTATGGCGCCGCCTACCGGGACATCGCGCGCCGCCCAGCGGCGCAGATCCGCGGACCCAAGTGGAGATGGCGGATCATCTGCCTGCTGAACACGGTCGGCCCCCTCAGCTACTTTCGCTGGGGCCGGATCGACGCCGACGGCCACACGAGCCTCCAGGATGCCAACGGCTCGCGCGGGCCCACCGGCGCTTGACGCGCCGCTTGCTCCAGAAGGATGGCTGCCGTTCCAACATTCACGCGCGAAGCAGAACACCTGCTTCGCCATCCGGGCCAGTTCAACTGGTCGACGGTCACCCTGCTGGCGCTTGTCGTCTATGTCTATGCCGTCGAGGTCGAACGGGCCAACTGGAGCGCGATTCTGGCCGGCCTGGCCTTCTGGCTGATGGACTGGGCCAACGAGATCATCAACGCGCTGTTTCTCCACTTCGACGGCAACGCCGCCCTGTGGACGGTCACCGGCGTTTCCAGCTACGTGATCCTGATAGGGCTGACCGTCGAGATCTCGCTCTTCTTCGCCATCAACGGCATCGTCTTCGCCAAGCTGCTGCCGGAGGACCGGGCGGTGAAGATTCTCGGACTGCCGAACCGCTGGGCCATCTCGATCGGCCTGTCGCTCGTATCCGTCGGCGTGGAGTTGCTGCTCCACGCCGACGGCGTCTTCCACTGGTACTACTGGTGGTGGAACGCAGCCAGCTTCCCCGTCATCGTCCTGTTCGGCTACCTGACCTTTTACGTGGTTGCCTTCCGGGTTCACGACATGGAGCGCCGCTCGCACCAATTGGCGGTCGTTGGGATTCTGGCCGGCGTGGACCTGCTGGCGGGATTGCTGTTCGGTCCGCTGCTCGGCTGGATCTAGAGCGCCGGAGCGGACAGCGCCCCTAGGCGGCGATCTGCTCCTGCTCCTCACGGTGCGTCTCGGCCCGGCGGGCCTCCTGGTGGACGAGCGAGAGCTGGGCTCCCGGGTGACGGGAGGAGATGTGCGCGGTGAGCTTGCGCGGGTGGCTCATGAACCACGCCAGCGTGCCCAGGAGGGCTGCGACGAGGACGATGTTGGCTGCGATTGCGAGGGCGAGTGACATTGGTTTCCTTTCAGTTCGCTCTGGTGGGGGGCCCGGGGCGTTGCCTGAAGTGCCTGTTCGGGGGGGTCGTAGGAGGCTCGCTACCCGCCCTGGAGCGGAGTTTGCACACCTCTAAGAGGATTCTGAGGTTTGCCAGGACGTCGAATCCGGCTCTGGAATGCGGCTTTCGAGCTCCCTTGTCGGGGGTCGGACCGCCAGTGCGGTTGGATCTCGGACAGCAGCGAGCCGCTAGGCCGCGATGCGCGACTGATCGAGGGTCTCCCGGGTCTCGTTGTGAAGCACGGCGAGCCGCGGGGCGGGGGAGACGTGGGGGGTGAGCTTGCCCGGGCGGCTCATGACCCAGGTCAGTCCACCGACGAGACCGACGTCTGCGATGGCGTTAAGGGTGAGTGCGAGAGAGAGGGTCATGGTGTTCCTTTCGAGTGGCTGGGATCCGTGCTGAGAGCAGTATCGATCTGCACCCTTGGGGGACCTTGACGGTTAGCTGGGAATATCCTGGGAGCGCTCCTGAGCGGCAGATATTGGCTTTCCCATGCGGGTTTCAGGCATCAGACAGAGTCTCGCCGCCAGAGGAATCGCCGCGAGTCAGCGATCAGGCTGCGATCCGCTCGCGTTCCTCGGCCGGCTGGACGATGGGGCGCGCGTCGCTTTCCTGCCGGTCCTGGCGCACTGAGACGTGCGGCGTGAGTTTGCTCGGGCGGCTCATGAACCAGGTCAATCCGCCTACGAGGGCGATATCGGCGATGGCGTTGAGAGTGAGTGCGAGTGAGAGGGACATGGTTTCCTTTCGGGTCGGTCCGAACTGAACTGGGGTGCAGTTTGGGAGCGCGCCCTTAGGAGACTTTTTGTTTTGCCTGAGAGCAGTCTGAGAGTTTTGATGCGCGTGGACTTCGCTCAGATACAGCGCTGTCGGCCGTTGCGGAAGCCGGGTTGAGGCTTTGCTCGCTCCTCAGACAAGCGGCACCGAGTCCGCGCGCGCCGCAAAGCCCGTCCTCACGCGATTCAGCTCGTGCGAGGAGATGACCCGGTCGATCAGCCCATACTCGCGGGCCTGCTCGGCGGTGAAGAAGCGATCTCGGTCCATGTCGTCGTGCACGCGGTCGAGGGTCTGCCCGCTGTGGCGCGAGTAGATCTCGTCGATGTGGCGACGCAGTTCCAGCGCCTCCCGGGCGTGGATCTCGATGTCCGTGGCCTGCCCCTGGAAACCTCCCGAAGGCTGGTGGATGAGAATCCGGCTGTTGGGAAGAGCCATGCGCTTGCCCGGGGCGCCGCCGGCCAGCAACAGCGAGCCCATGCTCATTGCCACCCCGAAGCAGATCGTCTGCACGTCGGGCTTGATGAACTGCATCGTGTCGTAGATGGCCAGGCCCGAGTAGACCGCGCCGCCGGGAGAGTTGATGTAGATCGAGATGTCCTTCTGGTCGTCCTCGCTCTCCAGATGCAGCAGTTGCGCAACGACCAGGTTGGCCACCTGGTCGTCCACTGGCGTGCCGAGGAAGACGATGCGCTCGCCCAGCAGCCGGGAGTAGATGTCGAATGAGCGCTCACCGCGGGGGCTCTGCTCGACGACCATGGGAATCAGTGTCATAACGGGCTATCCTTTCGACAACTGGACGGTTGTCAACGACATTAGCAACCAATTGGTTGTCAAAGGAGGCTCGCCATGGAGGTTCGCCGTGAGATCGACGTGGAGGCATCGCCCGAGGAGGTCTTCGAGGCGCTGGTGACCGAGGAGGGCAGGGAACGCTGGCTCGACGAGCCCGGCCGGGAGATCCATGTCGAGTCGATCGAGCCGCCCGAAAGGCTCGTCTGGTGGTGGGGAGGGCCCGACGAGCCCGCCACGCGGGTGGACTTCCGGATACGCGCCCTGCCAGGCGGCAGCCGCGTGCTCGTCATCGAGAGCGCTCCGTCGTTCCCGCTGGCCGGACTCGCCGCAAGCTTTGCCCTGGTGGCAGCTTGAGCGAGGATCCGGGAGCCGTCTTCGCCGCGCTTGCTGACCCCACCCGCCGCGGCGTTCTCGAGTCGCTGCTGCGCGAGGGCACTACCAGCGTGCCTGCGTTGAGCGCGAGCCTTCCCATCAGCCGCCAGGCCGTGGCCAAGCACATCGCAGCGCTCGAGCAGGCCAGATTGCTCGAGCGTCTGCCGGGGCAGGGACGCGAGGTCCGCTACCGGCTGCGTGGCGAGGCGCTGGGGCCCGCGAGCGCCTGGCTCAGAGATGCCGAAGCCGCCTGGGAGAGCCGCCTGGGACGGCTCAAGAAGGCGGTCGAGGATCGTTCTGAGAGCTGATCTCCCCGCCGGGCGCGTCGCTCTGCGGCCGCGCGCCATGGGGTAGACTCGCGGCCACAACAGGGTCGGTGGAAAGGGAAGCCGGTGTGAATCCGGCGCGGACCCGCCACTGTGACCGGGGAAGTCCGCCGCGGCGCACCACCTGTGTGCGCAGCCACTGATCCGCCTCGAGCGGGACGGGAAGGCGCGGAGGGATCGGCCCGGGAGCCAGGAGACCTCCCTCCGACCGAAGCCCATTAACCCTCGTGGAAAGGGGTTGGCTCCTATGAATCCGTCTCGTCACTTCCTGCCGGACGCCACCGCGCTCCGGATTTTTGCTCTCGCCTGCCTTTCGGTCCTGGCTCTGGCTCTGCTGTTGGTCCCCCCCGTCATGGCGGGCGAACCCGCCACCGTGACGGTCCGGGTCGAGGGTTCCTCGAGCACCCTGCTGGGCCCCACACAGGTCACGACCAGCACGGCGCCGGTCGTCAAGGACGGCAACGAGACCCACTCATGTCCGGGCACCGATGCGATCGGCGCCCTCCAGCTCGCCACGGCAGGGAACTGGAGCGGGACCTGGGAATCAAGCTTTGGCGCCTACACCGTCGAAACGATCCTGGGCGAGAGTCACCTCTTCTCCGGACCGACCTACTGGGAATTCTGGATCGACAACGCTCCCGCCACCCAGGGCGTCTGCGGCCAGGAAATCAAGAACGGCGACACACTCCTGTTCTTCCCCGGCTGCTACGGCGCAGAATGCCCACCGGCGGCCGACCCGCTCGGGGTGCAGGCCCCCGCTGCCGCCCAGGAGGGCTCGCCGGTTCAGGTGGAGGTCACCACCTATGAAAACGGCACCGGCACGGCCGCTCCGGCATCAGGTGCGACCGTCTCCTACGAAGGCAAGACCGCCACAACCGACGCGTCCGGCCTTGCGACCCTGTCGTTCGCCGACCCGGGCGAGCAGGAAGTCAAGGTGACAGCGCCGGCATCCATCCGCACCGAGACGAGCGTCTGCGTGCACGACGGCAGCGACGGCAACTGCGGCACAACGCCAGCCGGCACGACGGGAGTGGAGAGCTTCACCGCGGCATCCGCGCCCTACAAAGGGACGTTCGCGCTGGTGGCAGACGTGACAACGGTCCGCGACGGCGAGGTGTTCCGCCACGGCCAGGGGCCCCGCATCCTGGCCGGGCTGATCCACGCCCACAGCACCGTGGCCTCCGTCAGCTTCCGGCTGCGCCGCAGCTACAGAGGGCGCTGCTCGTCCTACAACGGCACCAGCGAGCGCTTCGTCAGGTCCTCCTGCGCCACCGCAAGCGCCTTCAAGGCGGCCAGTTTCGGCAGCTTCTCCTACCTGCTGCCTGCACGCCTTGGCCCGGGGCGCTACGTGCTGGACGTGGAGGCAAGCGACGTCGCGGGCAACACGCTCGCGCCGGCACGGGGCACCTCAAGGCTCGTCTTCTATGTCCGGTGAGGCACCGAGGGCGGTGAGCCGGATCGTCCGTGCGCTCGCGCTGTCCCTGGCGAGCATCGGGATCCTCCTTCCCGCGGCCGCTGATGGCGTGGCGCCGCCCACCGTCGAGGCGATGGTCATCGGCCGCGGAGGGGCGACCCTCGCGGGGCCGAGGAACGTCACGGCGAGCCCCACCGCAGTCGAGGTGGCCGGACGGCGCTGCGCTGTTGCCGGCGCCACGCCCCTGGCGGCCCTGGCGGCCCTGGCGGCCCGGGGCGGGCCGGTCTTCTCGCTGCGTGACTACGGCCGCTGCGGCGGGGCCCCACGCAACTCCGGACAGCTGTTCGTCTCCGGCCTGGGAGGCGAGATCAACAGCGGCCAGAACGGCTGGGAGTACAAGGTCGGGGGCGTTGCCGGCTCCACCGGTGCGGCCGACCCGAGCGGTGTCCTCGGCAACGGAAGACTGCTTCGCAGCGGCCAGCGGGTCCTGTGGTTCTGGTGTCAGTCCTCGGCCGGCGGCTGTCAGCGGACACTCGAGATCTCGGCGCCGGCGAGCGTCGCCGCGGGGACCGATCTTCAGGTACGCGTCACGGGCCTTGACAACGAAGGCCGTGGTGCCCCCGTGGCCGGAGCCGTCGTGCGCCTGGGGACCGATTTCGCCACCACCGGCTCCTCCGGCCGGGCCAGCCTGATCGTCCCTGCGGCCGCCGGGCGCTACCAGCTCGTCGCTTCACGGAGCGGGCTCGTGCCCGCCTTCCCGGAGACGATCGTGGTGCGGTGAGGCGCCATGCTGGATATCTCGGTCTGCTCGGATGTTGTGCGCTTGCCATGGCCGGCTGCGGCATCGGCGCGGGAGCTGCCCCGAGCGCCGTCAAGCTGCTCGTCACCCGGGACTTCGGCTCCCGGCCCGTCGGGACGCAGGGTGCGCCCAAGCTCGTCGGGGAAGAGACCGTCATGAGCCTGCTCGAGCGCAACGACCACGTCACGACGCGCTTCGGAGGTGGCTTCGTGCAGAGCATCGACGGCGTCTCGGGCGGCACCGAAGCAGGGCGGCCGGTGGACTGGTTCTACTACGTCAACGGCCTGCAGGCGGCCAAGGGCGCGGCGGCCACGACAGTTCATCCCGGCGACCACGTCTGGTGGGATCAGCACGACTGGAGCCAGACCGAGGACGTTCCGGCCGTGGTCGGCTCCTACCCCGAGCCGTTCGTCAACGGCTACGGCGGAAAGCGCTATCCGGTGCGCGTCGAATGTGCGCAGGAGGCCGGCAGGCCATGCCAGACCGTACTTGCGCGACTGCGCGCCGCCGGCGTACCCGCGGCCGTCTCGGCGATCGGCCCTGGCGGCGAAATGGTCCTGCGCGTGCTCGTCGGGCCGTGGAGCGAAGTCAAACGTGAACCTGAGGTCGCCCGCATTGAGCAGGGGCCCCGGACGGGCGGGGTCTACGCGCGCATGGCCGCCGACGGCTCCAGCCTGACCGTGCTCGACGCGGACGGTACGGCGGTGCGCACACTGGGTGCCGGCACAGGCTTGGTCGCCGCCACCCGCCAGGGCGAATTCGCGCCCGCATGGGTCATCACCGGCACCGATGCAGCCGGCCTGCAAGCCGCTGCCGACGCGTTCGATGAAACCTCCCTCGACGGGCGCTTTGCGATCGCCGTTACACGCGCCGGGGTCATCCCCCTGCCGGCCCCCACGCCGGGCTCCACGGGAGCATCGCGATGAGCGCTCCGGCCGCCCGGGGCGTGATCGCCTACCGGCGGCGCGCAACGCCGCTGCATGCTGTTCAGGCACCGGTCGCCGCGGCCTACGGAGCATCGATCGCGACCGGTGCACTGATCGTCGATCATCCCCTGCTCCTGGGCGCGCTCGGTGTGAGCGTGCTCGCCGCGGCCTACGCGGCGGGCATCGGCAGCGAGCTCTCGCGGACCGGCCGGCGGGCGATCCTGCCGATGCTGGCCCTGACGGTGATCGTCAACGCCCTGGTCAGCCGTGGCGGCATCACGGTCTTCGCCCGTCTGGGCGACTGGGGCGTCCTCGGCCAGGTCAATCTGAGCGTCGAGGCGGTCGTCTACGGGCTCGTGCTTGGCCTGCGGCTGCTGGTCGTCAGCCTGGCCTGCCTGCTGGTCGTCTGCACAGCCAACCCGGACGAGCTCCTGCACTCGCTGCGTCGTTTCTCGCCGCGCTCGGCGCTGACGGCCAGCCTGACGACGCGCCTGCTCCCGGTCCTCGGTGAGGATGCGCGGAGGCTGGCGGAAGCTCAGCGCTGCCGTCCCGACGGCGGCGTCAGCGGAGCGCGTGGCCGCGCGGCTGTCCTGCGCGCGACGGTCTCCGGCGCGTTGGAGCGCTCACTGGACGTGGCGGCGGTACTCGAGATGCGCGGCTACGGCGCCGCCCGGCGGCCGCGGCGTGCCCACGTGGTGCGCTCGCGCCACGACATCGCCTTCGCCTGCTCGGCCGTGGGGATCCTCGGTCTGTCCGTCCTCGCCGGCCTCACTCCGGCGGGGGCCTTCACCGCCTATCCGCTGCTTAGCGTGGCCTTCTCGCCGGAGACCATCGCGCTGGGCGCACTGATCGTGGCGCTCAGCCTGCTGCCCTTCCTCGACCGCCGGGGGGTGGCGCCATGAGCGTCCTGCGAGTGGATCACCTCACCTACCGCTACCCGGGTGCGACCGCGGACGCTCTCAGTGATGTCAGCCTGGCGGTCGAGCCGGGTGAGTTCTGTGTGCTCTGCGGGCTCTCTGGTTCGGGTAAGTCGACGCTGCTGCGGGCCGCAGCGGGGCTCGTGCCTCACTTCCACGGCGGAACCTTCGCCGGCACCGTCGAGGTCGGGGGCATGGACACCCGCGACAGCGGCCCGGCCGAGATCGGTGCGCTGGCCGGAACGGTGCTGCAGGACCCCGAGACGCAGATCGTCATGAGCACCGTCCGGGCCGAGCTCGCGCTGGCCGTTGAAAACGCAGGCCTGCCGGACGGCGCCGTTGCCCGCGCTGTCGAGGAGACCGCGCTGGCACTCGGCATCGCGGGCCTGCTCGACCGCTCGACCGGTGAGCTCTCGGGCGGCGAGCTGCAGCGCGTCACGCTGGCGGCAGCGCTGGTGGCGCGCCCGCGGGTGGTGCTGCTCGACGAGCCCACCTCACAGCTCGACCCGGTTGCGGGTGACGAGCTGGTCTGGCAGCTGCGCCGTCTCAACCAGGAGTCCGACACGGCGGTCCTGCTGATCGAGCATCGCCTCGAGCGCTGCCTGGCGGCCGCCGACCGGGTCGTGGCGATGGACGGCGGTCGGATCGTCTGCGATCGAGACCCCCGCGGCTTCCTCGAATGGGCCGCCGAGACCCAGCCCGCCCTGCAGACGCCCGGCGCCCGCCTGCTGGGCCTGCTGGGGATCACCCCTCCGCCGAGCGGTGTCAAGCAGGCGCGGGCCGCTCTGCGCCGCGCGGGGCTGCTCGCGAGCGATGCTCCGGCGGCCGCGCCCATGGCGGCGAGGCCATCGGGACGGCGGGCCGGCGGCCTGCGCTCCCGACGGCAGGGCTCCGCCACGGCAGCGCTCGAGCTGCGCGGAGTCTGGCATGAGTTGCGCGACGGACCAGCGATCCTGCGTGGCGTGGAGCTGTCCGTCCAGCCCGGTGAGGCGGTGGTGCTGATGGGGCGCAACGGCGCCGGCAAGTCAACGCTCCTGCGCCATGCCGCCGGCCTGCTCGAGCCGACCCGGGGCCGCGTCCGTGCCAGTGGCAGGGTGGGGCTGCTGCTGCAGAACCCCGGCGACTACTTCCTGCATGAGCGGGTGGCCGACGAGGCGCCCGCGGCGGCGCTCGCCTCGGTCGGGTTGGCCGGCATGTCAGAGCGCCATCCACGCGACCTCTCCGGCGGCGAGCGCCAGCGTCTGGCGCTCGCGATCGTCCTCGGCGGCGAGCAGCAGGCGGCGGTGATGGCCCTCGATGAGCCGACCCGCGGCATGGACCGTGCGGCCAAGACCCGGCTGGCGCGGTGGCTGGGCGACCGCGCGGGGGAGGGCATGGCGGTCCTCTTGGCCACCCACGACGTCGAGTTCGCGGCCGAGTTCGCCACGCGCGCCGTCCTCCTGGCCGATGGCCGCGTGATCGCGGACGGGCCGGTCGGCGAGCTCCTGGCAGGCGGTTGGTACTTCGCCACCGAGACAGCCCGGATACTCGACGGGGCGGGGTCGGCCCTGCTGCCGATGCAAGGGGCGGAACTGCTGCGCCCCACACCGCCGGTGCACCAGGACAATCCGTTGATCGCACAGGCCCGCCGGTGAGCTGGCAGCTGGCATCGCTTGCGATCGTGCTCGGGGCACTCGCGCTCGCGTTCTGGTGGTATGAGCGCAGCCGGCCCTCGGCCAAGCTCGTGGCCGTGGTGGCGACCCTGGGGGCTCTGGCGGCGCTCGGCCGGGATGCCTTCGCGGCGGTTCCGGATGTCAAGCCGATCACGGCCATCGTGCTCGTCAGCGGCCTCAGCTTCGGCGCGGGCCCAGGGTTCGCGGTCGGCGCCATATCGGGACTGGCCTCGAACATCCTCCTCGGCCAGGGCCCCTGGACTCCCTGGCAGATGCTCGGCTGGGGCCTCGTGGGTCTGATCGGGGAGGGGCTCTCGAGACTGCTCGGGCCGCGTCCGTCGCGACTGTCCATCGCGGTCGCATGTGCGCTGGCGGCCGAGGCCTTCAACCTCGTCATGGACCTCTCGGTGTGGACTGCCGCGGGCAACCACAGCCTGGCTGCCTTCGAGGTCATCCTCGGCGCGGCGCTCGTCTTCGACCTCACCCACGTCCTGGCGAGCTTCGGCTTCGGCCTGGCCTTCGGGGCGGTCCTGGCGCGGATGCTCCGACGCGTGCAGTCGCGGCTGCACGTGGACTGGCAACCGGGTCCCGCCGCTCCGTCCCCGGCGCACGATCGCATCACGCCCCGCGCCCTGGCCGGCCCGATGGCGATGCTCGCGGCGCTGCTGACCCTTGGCGGGGCCGCCCTGCTGACCGGTTCCGTGCGGGCGCGAGCGGCCGGCGCCCCGGCGTCCGCGGCCCATGTGGCGGTGGCCCGCGAGGTCGCCTACCTGCGACGGGCGCAGAACAGCGACGGGGGCTTCGGGCCCGCCCCTGGCAGTGCCAGCAGTGAGCTATATACGGCGTGGGCGGCCATGGGCCTTGCGGCCGGCGGTCAAAGCCCACAGGCGGTGAGCCGCAGCGGGCACACGGTCCTGGACGCGCTCAGGGCCGAAGCCTCGAGCCTTCAGGGGGCCGGGGATCTCGAGCGTACGATCCTCGCCCTGCGAGCCGCCGGCGCCTCGACAGGCTCGCTGCCGGGGGGCGATCCCGTTGCCCGGCTGCTGAAGTTCCGCAGCGCGGACGGCTCCTTCGGACACCTCGCCAACCAGACCGCATTCGCGATCCTCGCCCTGCGTGCCGGCGGCTACGCGCCGCACAATCCGGTCGTCGCCGGCGCCTGGCGCTGGCTTGTGAGCCAGCAGGAAGCCAATGGGGGTTTCGGCTTTGCCACCAAGGGGGGCGGCAGCGACATCGACGATACGGCGGCCGTCCTGCAGGCGCTGGCTGTCGCCGGGCGGGGATCCACGGTGAGCGCCGGCCGGGCGGCACGCTACCTCCTCGGCGCCCAGAATCCAGACGGCGGCTTTCCCCAGGAACCGCGCGGCGCCTCCAACGCCCAGTCGACCTCGTGGGCCGTCCAGGGCCTGCTGGCCGCCGGGCGAAACCCTGCGGCAGCCCGCCGCGACGGCAGCCGCAGCCCGCTTGGATATCTCGAGAGCCTCGAGGCGCCCGACGGCAGCATCCGCTACTCGCGCACCGGCGCCCAGACCCCTGTCTGGGTCACCGCCCAGGCGATTACGGCGCTTGCGGAGAAGCCGCTGCCGATCGCCCCCGTGCCGGCCCGTGGCGCGGCACGCGTCCCGGTGCCGGCCGTCCACGCCGTGCTGTCCTCGGCGCGCGCCACGCCCGAGCCCGTGTCTGGCATCGACGCCTCCACGCGGGCGTTGCGCGCGCTGCTGAGCCGCGTGCTCGGCTTTCTCGAGCGGTGAACGCAGGGCGCCGGGAGCGTCGTTCAGAGAGCCTTAAGCAATCCTCCTACGCTTTATGGGGATGTCCGAACACGCATACCCTGCCCAGGCGATGCCCAAGCACCAGGCGATGGATCGCTCGCGGCGGGCACTCCAGGGCAGCCCGCTGGGCGCCCTGGCGCTCGCCGGGGCCTGTGTGCTGGCGCTCGCCGCGATCTGGTCGATCGCCGAGCTGATCCCCGCGGTCCAGCTGCGCGACGCGCTCGCGCTGCAGGACTTCACGAACCTCAGCCGGCCCGCCACCGACTCGATCGGGAGCTTCTTGCTGAGCCTGTTGAACCCCGCCGACTTCATCCTCTGGGGCACGGCGCTGGTGGCGCTCTCGGTCGCCCGCGAGCAGTGGCGCACGGCGATCGCGGTGATCGTCGTCATGGGACTCTCGCCGCTGAGCGCCGACATCCTCAAGCCTTTGCTGGCTCACGCCCACGACACGGTCGGATATGACCACATCGGCGCTGCGTCCTGGCCGAGCGGGCATTCCACCGCGGCCGCGGCCCTGGCCCTCTCGGCGGTACTTGTGGCGCCCCGCTCGTTGCGCGGCGCAGTGGCAGGCGTGGGAGCGCTCTTCGTGCTGGCGATCAGCGTCTCGCTGCTGATCCTCGCCTGGCATATGCCGAGCGACGTTTTGGGCGGCTGGTTCGTGGCGGCCTTCTGGATGAGCCTCTCGCTGGCTGTGTTGCGTACCGCCGAGCGCCGCTGGCCTTCGAGACCGCGCCGCCGGGCCGTCGAGCCCGGAGCCTAGGCCTGCGGGCCCTCGCGCGAGCCGCCGTGGCCCCCGGGGGACCACAGCGGCTCTGACCCCTCGGCCGCCTGCTCGCCGTTGGCGGCGCGGCCGAGGATGAACAGCAGATCGGAGAGCCGGTTCAGGTAGCGGACGCTCTCGGCGACGCCCGGCTCATCGATCGCGATTGTCCGCCGCTCGGCACGGCGGCAGACGGTCCGGCACACATGCAGGTGAGCCGCGGCCGGCGTGCCGCCGGGGATCACGAACGAGTGCAGTGGCGCCAGTTGCTCGTTGATCTCATCGCAGGCCTGCTCGAGCCAGGTCGTGTACTCCGGCCCGACGCGCAGGCGCTGGCGCTCCTGTGTGCCCTCCCCGGCAGACAGGGGAACCGACAGGTCGGCGCCGAGGTCGAGCAGGTCGTTCTGGATTCGCCGCAGCCAGACGGCGAACTGCTCCGGCATCCCCGGCGCCAGCAGCGCCAGGCCGATGGCCGCGTTGAGCTCATCCACGGTGCCATATGCCTCGACCCTCGGATGGAGCTTGGTGACACGGCTCATGTCACCCAGATGTGTCTCGCCGCCGTCGCCGAGCTTGGTGTAGATGTGGGTCAGGTTCACCGTCATCAGACTGCGAGTGTCGCACAACGGCACGGCGCGCATCCGTGGGATCGGATACGTTCTCGCACCTCATATGCGGATCGGAGTACCGAAGGAGACAGCGGCGGGGGAGCACCGGGTAGCGCTCGTGCCGGAGGTGATCGGCAAGCTGCGCGCCAAGGGGCTCGATGTGGTTGTCCAGAGTGGAGCCGGCGCCGACGCGCTGCTGAGTGACGCCGCCTACGAGCAGGCCGGCGCCACCGTCACGCCCGACCCACAGGCGGTCTGGGGCTGCGATGTCGTGCTGACGATCGCCCCGCCGGACCCGCAGGCGATTCGCGGCCTCGGCAGCGGATCGATCCTGATCGGCTTCCTTGCGCCCCTGACGAGTCCGCAGACGACCAGGGCGCTGGCCGAGGCCAAAGCGACCGCCTTTGCGATGGAGGCGATCCCGCGCATTTCTCGCGCCCAGGCGATGGACGCCCTGTCTTCCCAGAGCAACGTCGCGGGCTACCGGGCCGCGCTGCTGGGGGCCGAGGAAATGGGCCGCTTCTATCCAATGCTGATGACCGCCGCGGGCACGATCCCACCGGCAAAGGTGCTCGTTCTCGGGGTCGGCGTGGCGGGCCTGCAGGCGCTCGCCACAGCCAAGCGGCTCGGCGCCCGCACGACCGGCTATGACGTCCGCCCCGAGGTTGCCGAGCAGGTCGAATCGCTCGGCGCCCAGTGGCTCGACCTCGGCCTCGAGGCCAGCGGCGAGGGGGGCTATGCACGCGAGCTGACCGAGGAGGAGCGGGCCGCGCAACAGCAGGCCCTGACCGATGCCATCAAGGGCTTCGACGTGGTCATCACGACGGCGCTGGTGCCGGGCCGCCCCGCGCCGCGGCTCGTGACGGCCGAGGCCGTCGAAGGGATGAAGCCGGGCTCGGTGATCGTCGATCTGGCCGGCGAGGCGGGCGGAAACTGCGAGCTGACGTCTCCCGGTGAGACGGTGGTGCGCCACGAGGTCAAGATCGTCTCGCCGCTGAATCTGCCGGCAACCATGGCCGAGCACTCCTCGCAGCTGTTCGCGCGCAACGTCCAGGCGCTGCTCGAGCTGTTCGTCGGCGAGGACGGCGCCCTGCAACTGGACTTCGAGGACGAGATCGTCAAGGGTTCCTGCATCGTTCGCGACGGCGCGATAGTCCACCCCGGGGCCAAGGCGGCCGTGGAGGCAGCCCAATGATCCTGGCCAGCGTGCTCACCACCAACCTCGCGATCCTCGTGCTCGCGGGCTTCATCGGCTTCGTGGTCATCTCCAAGGTGCCCAACACGCTGCACACGCCTCTGATGTCCGGCACCAATGCGATCCACGGGATCGTCCTGCTCGGCGGCCTGCTCGTGATCGGCCTGTCGGGCAACTCGGCCTTCAACAAGATCATCCTGGTCATCGCGATCGCCTTCGGGACGATCAACGTCGTCGGCGGCTTCCTGGTCACCGACCGGATGCTCGAGATGTTCAAGTCCAAGCCGAAATCCGGCGAGGACGGGGGCAAGGACTCGTGAGCCTCCCGGTGGCCAGCTTCCTCCAGGACGCCAGCTTCCTGGATGTCCTCTACATCATCGCTTTCGCCCTGTTCATCCAGGGGCTGCGGGGCCTCTCGGGGCCGACGACGGCCGTCCGCGGCAACCGCATCGCGGCTGTCGGGATGGGGCTCGCCGTGCTCGCCACGCTGTTGAACCAGAACGAGGGCAACTGGGGTCTGATCGTCCTGGGTGTCGCGATCGGGGCGGCCGTCGGGATCCCGGCGGCGCGTCAGGTGAAGATGACCGCGATGCCGCAGATGGTGGCGCTGTTCAACGGCGTGGGCGGCGGCGCCGTGTTCCTGATCTCCTGGTCGGAGTTCCGGCTCTCAGGAGGTTTTGCCGACACGGCGACCTACGTCACGATCTTCTCCCTGTTCGCCGCGATTGTCGGCTCCGTGTCCTTCTGGGGCTCGAACATCGCCTTCGGGAAGCTCCAGGAAATCATTCCCGGCAGGCCGATCTCGCTGGGGTCGGCGCAGCAGTTCGTCAACCTGCTGCTCCTGCTGGTGGCGCTCGCCGCCGGCGTCGCGATCGCAGCAGGCAGCACCTCGGAACTCCTGTTCATCGGCATGCTGCTGTGCGCGGCATTGCTCGGCAACGCCGTCGTCCTGCCGATCGGGGGCGCCGACATGCCCGTTGTGATCTCGCTGCTCAACGCCTTCACCGGCCTCTCCGCGGCGGCCACGGGCATCGCCCTGGACAACCCGGCGCTGATCGTCGCGGGAATGATCGTCGGCGCCTCGGGCACGATCCTTACGAACCTGATGGCGACGGCGATGAACCGCTCGATCCCCGCGATCGTCGCCGGTGGATTCGGCGGCGGCGGGGCCGTGGAGGGGGCGAGCGGTGCGGGCGAGCATGCCGGCACGGTCCGCTCGACGACGGCCTCCGACGCGGCGATCCAGCTCGCCTACGCCAACCGCGTGGTGATCGTGCCGGGCTACGGCATGGCCGTGGCCCAGGCCCAGCACGCCGTGCGGGAGCTGACCAAGGAGCTCGAAAAACGCCAGGTCGAGGTGAGCTATGCGATTCACCCGGTCGCCGGGCGCATGCCGGGGCACATGAACGTCCTGCTCGCCGAGGCCGATGTGCCCTACGACCAGCTCAAGGAGATGGACGAGGCGAACCCCGAGTTCCAGCGGACGGACGTCTCACTGGTGATTGGGGCCAACGACGTCACCAACCCGGCCGCCAAGAACACGCCCTCCTCTCCGATCTACGGCATGCCCATCCTCGAGGTCAGCGACAGCCACTCGGTGATCGTCATCAAGCGCTCGATGAACCCCGGCTTCGCGGGCATCGAAAACGAGCTCTACTACGACCCGAAGACCGAGATGCTCTTCGGCGACGCCAAGTCGGCCGTGTCCGAGATCACGGCCGAGCTGGCCCACATCTGAGCCGCCAGCCGTCCTCCGTGGCTCCTGTCGCCCTTCGCGTGGTGACCCCGGCGATGTCCTTTCTGACGTACTGGCCCTCTGCGAGACTGGGCGCATGATCGACCGCGGCCAGGCCCTTGCGGCCCTTGAAGAGGATGAGTTCGACCTCGTCGTCGTGGGCGGCGGCATAACCGGCGCCGGGGTTGCCCTGGACGCCGCCTCGCGCGGCTACTCGGTGGCCCTGGTCGAGCGCGCCGACTACGCATCGGGGACCTCGAGCCGCTCCTCGAAGCTCGTCCACGGCGGTCTGCGCTACCTGCAGAACTTCGACCTTGGCCTGGTCCGCGAGGCGCTGCTGGAGCGCCAGCTGATGGTTGCGCTGGCACCGCACCTGGTGCGCCCGCTGCCGCTGGTGCTGGCGGCCTTCGACGGCGCACGCCCCGACCGGATGGTGGGCGTCGGATTGAACCTCTATGACGTCATGTCGGTCGACCGTGAGCGCTTGCGCGGCCGCCGCGGGCGCCGCGGGCGGGGGGAGAAGGGGGAGGGGGCGCCGGAGGGCGCACCGGCCGAGGCCGAGGAGTCCTGGAGCCCGGCACGCCACCGCGTGATCAGTGGCGAGGAGGTGATCGAGTTGCTCCCTGCGCTGGCGGCCAGGGAGCCCACCAGCGGCTACCTCTTCTATGACTGCCAGACCGACGACTCGCGCCTGGTCCTGACGGTGCTCGGGGAGGCCGAGCGCTTCGGCGCCGTCTGTGCCAACCGGCTCGACGTGACGGGCCTGCTGGAGATCGACGGACAAACGCGAGGGGTCCACGTGCACGACCTCGAGAGCGGCCAGCGCTTCGATCTGCGGGCCGCCAACGTCGTCAATGCGACCGGGGTCTGGGCCGACCAGCTGCGTCCGCAGGAGCTGGCGCTGGAGGCCGAGCTGCCCCGCATCCGCCCGAGTCGCGGCACCCACATCACGCTCTCAAGCGCCGATTTGCCTCTGGTGGGAGGCGCGATCGTTCCGGCCGGCGCGGGGCGCTCGATCTTCGCCCTGCCCTGGCTCGGCCATGCGCTGATCGGCACCACGGACAACGACTACGAGGGCGAGCAGCTCGCGCACGTGGGCCCCTCGCAGGAGGACATCGACTACCTGCTCGACGCCGTCAACTCTTTCTTCGGGACCTCGCTGGGTGCCGAGCGCCTGACCGGCGCCTTCGCCGGCGTCAGGCCGCTGATCTCGACCGGTGACCCCAAGAAGTCCGTCGACATCTCGCGAAAGGCCGAGCTGTATGAGACCTCCTCGGGCATGATCACGATTACCGGGGGCAAGCTGACGACCTGGCGGCGGATGGCCAAGATGACCGTCGACCGGCTGGTCGAGCGCGAAGCGCGAGAGGCCGCCTGTCGCACACACGAAATACCGTTGGGCCAGGGTGTGGCACCCGAGAGCCTGCCGCGTGTGGAGGGCGTCGCAGCCGACTCCTATGCGGCCCTGGCGGCGCGCTACGGCCACGGCGCCCACGCCGTCCTGGCACTGGCGGGCGAACGTGGTGAGCTGGCGCAGCCGATCGTGGACAGCGCGCCGGACCTGCTGGCCGAGATCGTCCTGGCGGCCCGTCACGAGCAGGCGCGCAGCATCGGCGACGTGCTTCTCAGGCGCACCCGACTGGGTCTGCTGGCCGCCCGCGAGCTGACCGAGGAAGGCAGCGGCCCCGAAGGGCCGGGGGCGCCTGCCGCCCGTCGAGTCGGGCACGTGATGGCACGCGAGCTCGGCTGGGATGAGGCGCGTCTGGAGCGCGAGCTAGAGGCCTTTGTGCAGGAGGCACGCGAAGAGGGCATCGCCCCGGCTGCGGCGGGGCGCGACGCGGAGCCGGCCACGACGCTTGCCGACGGCGGGTCTTGAGCGCCCCGCGCCACCGGCTGCGAGCCTGCGAGCTCGAGCTCGAGCTCGGCGAGCGGCCGCTGCTGATGGGGATCGTCAATGCCTCGCCGGACTCCTTCAGCGACGGCGGCCTGCACGCCACGATGGACGCCCGCGTGCAGCTCGCAGAGCAGCTGCTGCGCGACGGCGCGGACATCCTCGACGTCGGCGGCGAGTCCGCCTCGACCGGCCGCCCGCCCGTGGACGAGGCGGAGGAGATTGCCCTGGTCGTCCCGCTTGTCGAACGTCTCGCCGGCGGCCTCGGGGCGCTTGTCTCGGTGGACACATACAAGCCGGCCGTGGCGGCCGCGGCGGTCGAGGCGGGCGCACGGATCATCAACGACGTGAGCGGTCTGCGCGACCCGGGGCTGGCCCGTGTCTGCGCGCAGAGCGGCGCCGCGCTGGTGCTGATGCACACCCGGGCTGCTCCCCGCCAACGCCTCCAGGACCCGAATCTTTATGAGGACGTGACCGCTGAGGTGATGGCGTTCCTTGCCGAGCGGATGGAGCTCGCCCTCGGATTGGGCGTCGGCTCCGAGCAGCTGATCCTCGACCCGGGGCCCGACTTCGCCAAGACGCCCGCGCAGACGATCGCTCTGTTGAGCCGAACGGCCCGCCTGCACGAGCTCGGCCGCCCGCTGCTGATGGCGCTCTCGCGCAAGGACTTCATCGGCGCCCTTACTGCGCGCACTCCGCGCGAGCGCGGCGCCGGGACGCTCGCGGCGTTGGCCCACGGGGTCGACTGCGGCGGGCATATCTTCCGTCTGCATGACGTTGCAGCGGCCGCCGACTTCCTGCGCGTCCGGGCGGCCCTGGCGGGGGAGCTTGCGCCCGGAAGCGATCTGGCGCTGGTCGAGGAGCTGCGCCACGAGCGCACGGCCGGCGAGCAGCAGGGCTGAGCGGCGGGCGGTGAGTGTCCTCGAGGGCGCCGTCCGAGCCGCTAGGGTTCTTTCAACCACGGGTGCCCGCCGCTGACCAACGCGGTGGGACGCCAACCGCCCTACCACCAACGAAAGAAGGAACATCCAATGGCTGTACTCGAGCGCTCCGAGCTGGAGGCGAGCCCGCTGGCCGACCTCCACGCAATCGCCGACCAACTGGGACTTGAGGGCTTCAGGCGCCTGCGCAAGGCGGACCTGATCGCCACGATTCTCGGTGAGCCGCCCGCGGCCGCAGACTCCGCGGGCGAGGGCGATGGAGAGGATGACGCACCCCCGGCGCGAACGCGTAAACGCCGTTCGCCGCGCCCACGCAAGGCTCGTGCCGCGGAGTCCGAGGAGGACGATGAGCCCGGCGAGACGGGTGCCGAGGCTGACAAGGACGAGACGGAGGACGAGGAGGAGACCGAGCGCGGCTCCTCGACTTCCCGCCGCGGCCGCGGCCGCGGTTCGCGCGAAACGAGCTCCCGCTCGGGCCGTGGCGACTCTGGCTCCCGCTCGGGCCGCTCCGACGGCGGTTCGCGCCGCGGTGGCTCAAGCGAGGGCGCCGGCGAGCGTGAGGAGACCGACGCGGGGGGACGGACCGCGGAGGGCGTCGTCGAGGTGCTCAGCAACGGCTCCGCCTTCCTGCGGGTCGACCCGCCCGAGCCCTCCGACGAGGACGTCTACATCTCGGCCGCCCAGGTGCGCCGCTGCGAGCTCGTCTCGGGCGACCGCGTCAGCGGCCCGGTGCGCACGCCGCGGCGCTCCGAGCGCTACTCATCGCTGGTCCGGATCGACACGATCAACGGCACCTCCGCGGACTCCGTGTCCGAGGGGGCGCGCTATGAGGACCTGCCCGTGGCATGGCCGAGCGAGCGCCTCGCATTCGGTAGCAAGGACCCGACGCTCGAGGCCATCGAATGGCTGACACCGCTGGGCAAGGGCTCGCGGGCCACCATCGTCGGTGGCCGCGGCGCGGGCAAGTCCGAGACGTTGCGAAGCATCTTCGAAGCTCTGCGCGAGGCCGAGGGTCTCGAGTTGAGCATCGTCCTGGCCGGGGCCCGCCCGGAGGAGATCAGCGAATGGCAGGCGGGCTCGTCGACACCTGCTGGCGCCCTCAGCTTCGCCGCCTCTGCCGACTCGCAGACGCAGGCAATCGAGCGGGCGCTGGACGCCGCCAAGCGGGTCGCCTCGCGAGGTGCCGACGCGCTGGTGCTGATCGACGGACTCGACGGCATCCCCGCGGGGGCCGCGCGGCGCGCCCTGGCCTGCGCGCGCAATCTGCGCGAGGCCGGCTCGCTGACCATTCTTGCGACCGCCACGGCGCCGCTGGGCGGGGAGACGACGGTCGTGGCCCTGGCCTCAACGGGAGGCCAGCCCGCACTGGACCTTGTGGCCAGCGCGACGCTTCACCCGGAGCTGCTGGTCGGCGACGACGGCGCCGAGGCGATCGCCAAGGCACGCGCCAAGGCGATCGAGTCGGCCTAGCTCCCGCTCGAGCCGCTCTCGGTTCAGTCTTCGAGGGCGGTTCGCGGCGAGGCCGGGGTGGTCAAGCCAGGTAAGGACGCAGTGAACGTCGCGTGCGAGAGGACGCGAGCGATGGACGCGGCGCCGGCGCGGCCTTCGCTAGCGGCGGTAGGCTACGCGGCCCCACGAGGGCTCCGGCGCGAGCTCAATCGGCTCGCCGGGGCTCATCGAGCCGGGGTCACTCGGCTGAACGTATGCGAAGGCGCCGGTGTGCTCGTCGAAGGTGACGCTGAGCTCGCCCTCCTTGACGCGCTGGTCGAGCCAGGCGCCGCGGAAGACCAGGCGGCGCAGCCAGTGCACCAGCGAGCGCTCGGCGGGTCCCACCAGCTCGGGCCAGCAGTCGTTGACGTGTTCGCCCAGTGCCGAGGCCGGATCGATGATCTCGCCGTTGACGGCCAGGTTGACGAGGTCTTCGAGCTCCTCCTCGCCGAGGCGCCCGCCGACGAAGCCCAGCTTTAGGGCCGCCTGCTCGCAGCGCTGGGAGAAATCGGCCTCGTTGAACGTGAAGCGGAGCTCCCCGTATTCGAGGACGAAGTCCTCTCCCGAGTCGTAGTTTTCGCGTCGTGCGGTTTCCATGACAGTGGTGGGGAGGTTGGCTGCCCCCTCGTCGGGATCATACGGCTCGTTCCTGCCCGGCCGACTGTGATGAATGGGATTTTGCATGCGTCGCGGGGTTCTGCAACGGCTTCGCTGAGGCGCTCGCGTCGATACGCTCCGGGCGGTGGCACGCCTCTCTGAGCATGGTCTGCGCAAGTCCGTAGGAGTACCTGGGCTGTTTGCGACGGCCTACGGCAACGTCGGCTCCTCGATCTACTACGCCCTCGGGCTGGTCGCGGCGCACGCCCTGGGGCTGACGCCGCTGGTGTTCGTCTTCGCCGGCGGGCTGTTCGCCCTGACCGCCAAAACCTATGCCGAGGGCGCAGCAATGTTCCCCGAAGCGGGCGGCTCCTCCTCCTTCGCGCGTCACGCCTTTGACGATGTCGTCTCGTTCTTCGCCGGCTGGGCGCTGAGCCTGGACTACATCCTCACGATCGCCATCTCGGCGTTCTTCGTGCCGCACTACCTGAGCGCCTTCCCAGGGCTCCATGCGCTCAACCACAACCCCGACGACATCTTCGGCGGGCTGATCGTGGTGTTGCTGCTTACCGGGCTCAACATTCGCGGCCTCGGGGAGTCGGCCAAGCTCAACATCGTCCTGGCCCTCCTGGACCTGAGCACGCAGGTGCTGCTGGTGGCGGTGGGGGCCGTCCTCGTGCTGAATCCGTCCCTGCTTGTCCACCAGGTCCATCTCGGGCACGTGCCGAGCTGGAAAGAACTGATCTTCGCCCTGTCACTGGCGATGCTGGCCTATACGGGCATCGAGACCGTGGCCAATATGGCCGAGGAGTCAAAGGACCCGGGCAAGCAGGTGCCAAAGGCGGTCAATCTCGTCGTCCTGGCGGTCCTGGGCGTCTATGCGGGCATCTCCGTGGTGGCCCTCTCGGCGCTGCCGGTGGTACACCACGGCGTCGGCTACAGCGCCGAGCTCAAACAGTCCTTCACGCAGCCCGGCTACGCGACGGCGCTCGGGCACTTCTACGAAAACGACCCGGTGCTGGGCGTGATCTCGCGGCTGGGCCTGCATGGGACGGTCTTGAAACTGGCCACCTACTACGTCGGCATTCTGGCCGCGACGATTCTCTTCATCGCCACCAACGCGGGCATGATCGGGATCTCGCGCCTGTCATGGTCGCTTTCCGAGCACCGCCAGCTGCCGAAGAAGTTCTCCGAGCTGCACTCGCGCTACAGGACGCCCTGGTTCACCCTGGTCTTCTTCTCCGCCCTCGCCGCGATCCTGATCTGTTACGGCAACACCGAAGTCCTGGGCAACCTCTACTCGTTCGGCGCCATGCTCTCCTTCACGACTGCTCATGCGGCGATCGTGGCGCTGCGCGTCAAAGACCCCGACCGCGAGCGCCCCTACAAAACGCCCGGCGGCATCCGTATCCGGGGCTACCTGATCCCGCTGACGGCGGTCGTGGGAGGGATCGGCACGGCTGCCGCCTGGGTCGCTGTGGTGCTGTTGCACAGCGAGGCCAAGGTGATCGGCATCCCGTGGATGGTGGTCGGCATGGGCGGCTATTTCTACTACCGCAAACGCCAGGGCCTCAGCCCGCGGCTGTCCTATCGCCTGCCGCGCGCGGAACGGCCGCCGGATTTCGAGGAGCTCGAGTACCGCACGGCCCTGGTGCCGATCTTCGGCGACGACGTCAGCGCGTCGGCATTCGCCGCGGCGGCCAAGCTGATCGGCGAGGACGGCATCGTCTACGCGATCTATGTGCTGCCCGTGCCGAGCCAGCTCTCGCTCGAGTCGGGACTCGAGGAAGAGGAGGCACATGGCCGCTCGGTGCTCGAGAGCGCACGGATCCAGGCCCGCCGCGCCGGCATCAAGATCCGGACAGGGCTGATCCGCACACGAAACCCCGGTTCGGCGTTGGTGGAGGAAGCCGAACGGGTGGGCTCGGATGTCATCTACTGGTCGGCCATCCACGCTCCGGCGGGGGAGAAGGGGATCGGCCCGACAGCCGCCTACCTGCTCAGCCGCCGCCCCTGCAGGGTGATCATCGAGACCGACAACAGGCCGCCCGAGGGACCGCCGGCAACGACGCTGACCGGTTCGGGCGTCAGTCGCTGAGGGCCGAGCGCAGCGCCTCGTCGAGCTCGGGGTGGCGGAAGGCGTAGCCGAGCATCAGGGCCTTGGCCGGCACGACGCGGGCACCGGAGGTGACGATCTCCGACATCTCGCCGTAGAGGGCCTTGAGGGCCGCGCCGGGGACCGGCAGCAGCGAGGGACGGTTCAGGACACGCCCGAGGGCCTTGGAGAAGTCCTTGTTGGTCACAGGGACGGGCGCCGTCGCGTTGGCGGCTCCGCTCCAGCGCTGGTCGGTGAGGGCGGTGGCCATGATGCCGACGACGTCCTCGGCGTGGACCCAGGGGATGTACTGGCGTCCCCCCGCAACGGGCCCGCCGACGCCGAGCTTGAAGGGGGGGAGCATCTTCTCGAGCGCCCCGCCGTCGCGGTCGAGCACGACGCCCGTGCGAACCCGCAGGACGCGCATGCCGAGCTCCGTGGCGCGCTCGGCGACGGCCTCCCAGGCGACGCAGATCTCGGCCAGGAAGTCATCCCCGGGAGGCGCCTCCTCGTCAAGCGGCTCGGGGCCATGCGGGCCGTAGTAGCCGGTCGCTGAGGAGCTGACCAGCACAGCGGGGGGCTGCTCGGTTCCCCGCAGCCCCTCGAGCAGGTGCTCGGTGCCGGCGACGCGGCTCTCGCGGATCGCCCGCTTGGCCTGTGCGCTCCAGCGCTGGGCGACGTTCTCGCCGGCCAGGTGGATGACCCCGTCGCGGCCCTCGAGCGCGGAGGCGGGGGCCGGCTCGCTCATCAGATCCCACTGCACGGCCTCGACCTCGCCGAGCTTGGCGCGCGCCCCCTCGGGGTCGCGGGTGAGCACGGTCACCTCCCAGCCTTCGCCCTGCAGCTCGCGGACCAGTCGCGGCCCGAGGAGCCCGGTGGCGCCGGTGATGGTGACGCGGCGCTCGCTCATGGGGCGCGCCATGGCTCAGCCACGGGCGTCTCCGACGGGCGTGGGGCCGGCGCTGGTTGTGTCGCCCTGGGCGTAGCCGACCTCGAGGCCGGCCATCGCGGTTCCCGCGGCGCGCGCCTGCTCGCCGACGGCGGCGGCGACGGCCGGGGCGACATCGCGGTTGAAGACCGACGGGATGATGTAGTCCTCGCGCAGCTCGCTCTCCTCGACGATGCCCGCGATTGCGCGTGCGGCGGCCATCTTCATCTCCTCGGTGATGGTCCGCGCGCGGACGTCGAAGGCGCCGCGGAAGATGCCGGGGAAGCAGAGCACGTTGTTGATCTGGTTGGGGTAGTCAGAGCGCCCGGTGGCCATGATCCGCACGTAGGGAGCGGCCTCCTCGGGGTTGACCTCGGGATTGGGGTTGGCCATGGCGAAGACCATCGCGTCCCTGTTCATCCGCCCCAGCGCCTCGGCAGGCATGACGCGTGCGCCGGAGACGCCGATCAGAAGGTCCGCGCCGTCAATCACGTCGGCCGGGGCGCCGGACCGGCATTCGGGATTGGTGACCTCTGCGAACCAGCGCTTGACGCTGTTCATCGAGCCATCGAGGTAGTCCTGGCGCTGGACGTGCAGCGCCCCGCGCGAGTCGGCGCCGATGACGTCGGTGACGCCTGCGGCCAGAAGGATCTTGGTGACGGCGATGCCCGCGGCCCCGAGGCCGATCACCAGGACCTTCAGCCCGGAGATCTCGCGCCCCGTCAGCTTGCAGGCGTTCAGGACGGCCGCGAGCACGACTACGGCGGTGCCGTGCTGGTCGTCGTGGAACACGGGGATGTCCAGTTCCTGGTTCAGGCGCTCCTCGATCTCGAAGCAGCGCGGTGCCGAGATGTCCTCCAGGTTGATGCCGCCGAAGGCCGGCGCGATCAGCTTGACGGTGCGGACGATCTCGTCTGTGTCGGTCGTCTCGAGACAGATCGGGAAGGCGTCGACGCCCGCGAACTCCTTGAACAGGCAGCACTTGCCCTCCATCACCGGCATGGCCGCCTTGGGGCCGATGTCGCCGAGGCCCAGGACGGCGGTGCCGTCGGAGACGACGGCGACCGTGTTGCGCTTGATCGTGTACTGGAAGGCCTTGTCTTCGTCGTCGGCGATTGCCAGGCAGACGCGGGCGACGCCGGGCGTGTAGACCATCGAGAGGTCGTCGCGGGTCTTCAGCGGATGCTTGTTGGACTGTTCGATCTTGCCGCCCACGTGCAGCAGAAAGGTGCGGTCGGTCGTATCGATGACCTCGGCTCCGTCCAGAGCGCCGATGGCGGCGAGGATCTCATCCCAGTGCTCGCGTCCGGAGGCGTCCACTACCACGTCACGCAGGCTGTTGCCGGCGTCCGTGTCGACCACGTCGACTGCGCCGACGATCCCGCCGGCCTCGCCGATGGCGCTCGTCACGCGGCCCAGCAGCCCCGGGCTGTCGTCGAGCTTGATGCGAATCGTCAGGCGGTACTGCGCGCTCGGTGTGGCGCTCACTGGCCTTGCTCCTCCGTGGTTGGCGGCACGGGATGTTAGGAGGTATCCGCTCCGCGCGGATACGTAGAGTGCTCGGGGATGCCCCCAGCAAGCAAAGCATCCCCCGCCGCGCCGGCCCGGAGCGTCGCATCGGCTCCCCGCCGGCTGTTCCTGATCGACGGCCCCAGCCTGGTCTACCGGGCGTTCTTCGCGCTGCCCGAGTCGATCGCGACATCCACGGGCGTGCCCACCAATGCGATCTTCGGCTTCGCCTCGATGCTGGTCAAGATCGTGACCGAGTACGGCGTCTGTCCGACCGTCGTGGCGTGGGATGCCGGCACCTCCGGGCGGAACGACCTCTTTCCCGACTACAAGGCCTCCCGCCGCTCGCGGCCGGACCTGCTCAAACAGCAGTGGCCGGCGATGGAACCCCTGGTCGAGGCGTTCGGCTACACGAACGTGCGCCTGGAGGGCTACGAGGCCGATGACGTGATCGCCTCGCTGGCCGAGCGGGCCGTGAGGGCCGACCCGCCGGTCGAAGTGATGATCGTGACGGGTGACCGGGACGTCTTCCAGCTGATAGACGAGCGTGGCCTGGTCAAGGTGATGGCGACGGCCCGGGGGATCACGGACACGAAGATCTACGACCGCCAGGCGGTGATCGACCGCTACGGCATCCCGCCCGAGCTGATCCCCGACTTCTATGGCCTGAAGGGTGATACCTCGGACAACATCCCGGGGATCCCGGGCATCGGCGACAAGACGGCCAGCGAGCTGCTGCAGACATACGGGACGCTCGAGCAGGTGCTGGCGAACGTCGACCAGATCAGTGGCCCCAAACGCAAACAGAACCTCATGGAGCACGCCGAGGACGCGCGCATGTCGCGCGAGCTGGCGACCGTGAAGCGCGACCTGGAGGTGGATGTGGACATCGTCCTCGAGGCCGCCCGCCAGCCGGACCGCTCACGCGTGCGGGAGGTCTTCCGCGAGTACGAGCTCCGCGACCCTCTGCGGCGCCTGGAGGAGGCGCTGGGGGATCCGGACAAGGCGGCCCCGCCGAGTACCAGCGAGGTCACACTGACGGCCGCGGTGCGCGCCGGCAGACCGGCGGACATCGCCCGCCTGGGAGGCGGCGAGGGCGAGGTCTGCGTCGTGGTCAGCCAGACCGAGGCGCCCGAGGGCGAGCTGTTCGCCGAAGGGCCCGCCTGGCGCTTCGCGGCGGGCTCCGGCGGGGAGGTGCTGGTGGGCGAGTGTGCGGGGCCCGAGGAGGTGGTGGCGGCCTGCGCCGGGCGGGCGGTCGTGGCCCACGACGCCAAGGCGCTGCGCACGGTGCCTGAGCTCCTGGCCCACGACACGCTGCTGGGCGCCTACCTGCTCGAGCCCGCCCGGCGCGGCTATCCGCTGGGCGAGCTCTGCGAAGAGCGCGGTCTGGCCAGCGCACTCGAGGACCCGCTGGCCGGGGAGGCGGTGCTGCTGGGGGCGCTGGCCGACTGGCAGCGCGAGCAGATCTCCGAGCGTGGCCTTGAGCAGGTGATGGAGCAGATCGAGCTGCCACTGGTGGCCGTCCTGCGCGAGCTCGAGCTGCTGGGTGTGAGGCTGAACCTCGATCGACTGGCGGAGATCACGACGCGTGTGCGGGCCGAGATCGAGGAGCTCGAACGTGAGATCTACCGGCTGGCCGGTGAGGAGTTCACGATCGGTTCGCCCCAGCAGCTGGGGGAGATCCTGTTCGAGCGTCTGGGCCTGTCGCGCAAGCGCCGCGGCAAGACGGGCTACTCGACGGACGCGCGGGTTCTGCAGGCGATCCGCTCCGAGCACGAGATCGTTCCGCGCATCGAGCGCTGGCGCGAGCTCTCGACGCTGATCAAGACCTATCTGGACGTGCTGCCGGTGATGGTCGATGAGGGCTCGCGCATCCACACGACGTTCCTGCAGGCCGTGGCTCAGACCGGACGGCTCTCGAGCACCAACCCCAATATGCAGAATGTGCCTGTCCGCACGCCGCTGGGACGCGAGATCCGTGGCTGCTTCGAGGCCGAGCCGGGGGCGATCCTGATCTCCGCGGACTACTCGCAGATCGAGCTGAGGGTGCTGGCCGAGGCGGCCGGCGAGGACGCCCTGATGGAGATCTTCAGCCGTGGCGAAGACGTCCACACAGCGACCGCCTCACGAGTCTTCAGCGTTGCAGCGGACGCGATCGACCCGGGGATGCGCTCGAAGGCCAAGATGATCAACTACGGGATCGTCTATGGCCTCTCTGACTACGGCCTGGCGGACCGCCTGAACATCCCGCGCGAGGAGGCCAAGGAGTTCATCGACGCCTATCTGGAGCGGTTTCCCAGGGTCGCCGAGTTCATGGCCGCGACGATCGAGCAGGCCAAGGAGCAGGGCTACGTCAAGACCGTCTGGGGCCGCCGGCGCCAGATACCGGAGCTGCAGGCACGCAACTACCAGGTCCGCACGCTGGGCGAGCGACTGGCCGTCAACACGGTCATCCAGGGGACGGCGGCCGACATCATCAAGCTGGCCATGGTGCGGACCCACGCGGCGCTGCAGGCCTCGGGACTGCAGACCAGGCTGCTGCTGACGATCCATGACGAGCTCCTGTTCGAAGGCCCACCGGGCGAGATCGACGCGGCCCGTGAGCTGATCGAGCGTGAGATGGTGGCCGTCTGGGAGCCGCGCCAGCCGCCCATGGGCGTGGACATCGGCCATGGCGCCAACTGGCTCGAGGCCAAGTGAGCCGCGGCCTGGCCGTGCTGGTGGTGGCGGTCGCGGGGTGCCTGATCGGCATGCAGGCGCCGATCAACTCGCGCCTGGGACGTTCGATCGGGGCCGTCCAGGCGGCGAGCTTCTCGTTTCTCGTCGGGACCTTCGCGCTTGTCTCGCTGGCCTTCGTCCTGCGCGGCGGTCTCGGTAGCTTCTCGCGGCTCGGCCAGGTCCCGTGGTGGGCGCTGCTCGGTGGACTGTTGGGGGCGGCCTATGTGTTCGTGGCCATCGAAGCCGTCAGGACGCTCGGCGCCAGCGGTCTGACGGCCGTCGTCATCACGGGGCAGCTGGCCGTCTCGGTGGCGATCGACCGCTTCGGTCTGCTTGGCGTTGCACGCAGTCCCATCGGCGTGCAGCGCGTGATGGGACTGGTGCTGCTGCTCGTGGGCGTGACGCTGGTCGTGCGCAAGTAGCTCACGCCGCGGCGCCGGCCGTCTCGGCAGGCTCCATCCGCGCGCAGGCCATCCCCTCGCTGAACCCGGCGGCGCCCAGCCCAAAGGCCGCGTTGAAGCGCGAACGCAGGTTCTCCACGGCGATCAGGTTGACCAGCTCCACCAGCTGCGCGTCGTCGAAGCGCTCGCGCAGCGCGCCGAGAAGCTCGGCCTCGACCCGCACCGGCGTCACGGTCATGGCGACGGCGAGGTCGAGCACCAGACACTCGAGCTCGTCGAAGTGGGGGCTGTCGCGATAGCGGTAGAGCTCCGCCAGCTGTGCCTCCTCGACGCCCTTGGCGCGGGCCTCGAAGGAGCCGATGTCCTGGCACATCTCACAGCCCTGCATGACGGCCGACTTGAGCACGGCAAGGGCGCGCAGGCGCTCGGGCACACGTGGACGGCTGGCGACGCTCTTCTCGAGCGCGCCGTAGCCCAGCAGCAGGGAGAGGCGGTGGGCACGGACGGGGATGTCCGGGGTCAGCAGGGCCCTCCCGGTCATGCGCCGGATTTCTCGGCGGGCAGCCCCGTAGAACAGTCCGATCAGCGGGTTCCTCTCGGCCGAGCGGCCTTCGATGCGGCTCATGGCAGGCTCCTTTGGATGGGGGGGCTGGCGATGGTGCCGGCGGGCGCCATGCGAGGCTGGCGCATGCCAGCCACGATAAGCTGCAAATGGTGCAGCGTAAAGGTCCAATCGAGAGGTGATTTTGGGTACCACCTCTGGTCCCGAACTGCTCCTCGCCCTGGACCGCACAGCCGCGCGCCCCCTGCGTGCCCAGCTCGAGGATGGCCTGCGTGATGCTGTGCGCTCGGGCCGGCTACCTGCGGCGGGACGACTGCCGGCGAGCCGCGCGCTGGCAGCTGATTTGGGCATCTCCCGCCGTCTGGTCGTCGATGCCTATGCGCAACTGCTCGCCGAGGGCTATCTCACGGCCCGGCCCGGCGCCGGAACTTTCGTCGCCGGGACCCCGGCCGTGGCGGCGGCCCCCCGTCCCGCGCGGCCCGTCGACCCTCCGGCCTTCGATTTCTTCCCGGGCTACCCCGATCTCGCAGGCTTTCCCCGCAGGGCCTGGCTGAGGGTTCTGCGCGAGACGCTTCGCGATGCGCCCGACCGGGCCTTCGGCTACCCCGATCCACGCGGGGCGCTGGAGCTCCGCGTGGCCCTGGGCGGGCATCTCGGGCGGGTGCGCGGCGTGGTGGCGGATCCCGAGTCGATCGTCATCACCTCCGGCAGTGCACAGGCCTTCGGGCTGCTGGCCGCGACCCTGGCGGGCGCACCGATGGCCGTTGAGGATCCGGGACTGCTCGCGCACCGCGCCATCCTCGAGGCGCACGGGGCCTCGCTGGTCGGGTTGACGGTGGACGCCCAGGGGGCGCGGGTGACAGCGCTCGACTCGATCGGCGCCGGCAGGTGCGGCTCGGTGCTTCTGACGCCGGCACACCAGGCCCCGATGGGCGTGGTGCTCACCTCGGCCCGCCGGGCGGCGGTGCTGGCGTGGGCAGGCGCAGGCGAGCGGGTGGTGATCGAGGACGACTATGACGCGGAGTTTCGCTATGACCGTGCGCCGCTGGGCGCCATGCAGGGCCTGGCACCAGACCGCGTGATCTATTCGGGCACTGTCAGCAAGACGCTGGCCCCAGCGCTGAGGCTGGGCTGGCTGGTGCTGCCTCCGCGTCTCATCGGGCCCCTGATCGAGCGCAAGCTGAAGGCCGATCACGGCTCGCCCACGATCGACCAGCTGGCCCTGGCCCGGCTGCTGGAAAGCGGCGCCTACGATCGCCACCTGCGCCAGGCGCGCCGGCGCTACCGGGCGCGGCGCGACGCTCTGGTGGCAGCGGTCGAGGCGCACCTGCCGGGGGCCCGCGTGACGGGCCTGGCGGCCGGGCTTCATGCGCTCGTGCGAGTCGGCCGAACGTTCGAGGCCCATGATCTGATGCGGGCGGCCGCGCGCGAGTCGCTGGGCGTCTACCCGCTTGGCCTCTCCTACATGCAGCCGCGAGCGGTCGAGGACGGACTGGTGCTGGGCTACGCCAATCTCGCCGAGCCGGCCATCGAGGAGGGCATCCGGCGGCTGGCGCGGGCGCTGATGGCCGCAGGGCCCGCGCCGACGAAGGACGGCGGGGCGATGGCCAGGTAGTGATTGAAGGCCCAGTGCGAGAGCCGCCGGCTCTCGAATGCACGCACGATTGCCGTGGCCGCACGGCTGGGATTGATCTGCCCGATGCCGCGCTGGACGGCCAGCAGCCAGGCGAATTTGCGCGCGTGGGAGGCCGAGAAGGCCCCATATCGGGCCAGCGCCTCGGCGCGGGTCTGGCCACCCTCGATGACGGTCCGCAGCTCTCGCCCGCAGGCCAGGCCGAAGTAGATGGCCGTACGAATCCCCTCGGCCGTCAGGGGCAGGCAGTGCCCGGCCGAGTCACCAGCGAAGAAGATGCCGTCCTCGACGGCGCGGCGCAGCTGATGGGGGATCCAGTTGCCCTGGTAGCCCTGGGCCGGGAGGTCGAGGTCCGCAGCCAGGCGGACGGTCGGCTCCTTGACGTGATGTGCCGGCCAGAAGGAGCCGATCCCCACCCGCATCTCATCGCCCGCGGGAAAGGACCAGCCATAGCCCGCGCGGATCAGACCGGCGTCGAGCCACAGCTCCATCTCGCTGCCGCTGCCCTGGGGGTGGACCTCGAGTCCGCGCGAGAGCCGCGCGTAGGGGGGTTGGATCGGAGCGGCATTCGAGAGGATCCGCCGCCAGCCGAGGGCATCGATGACGAGCGGCGCCGTCAGCTCGCCCCGGTCGGTGGCGACGGTCTGTCCGCGCCGGCCTGTGACCGTGGCGGTCTCGAACTCGATGTTGACATCCTCGGCCTGCTGCCAGAGCTGCGCACACAGCTCGCGGTAGTCGAACGTCGAGAACGACCAGGGCAGATCCCAACGCGAGGTCGTGTAGGGCGTATGGACCACCAGCTCATCGAACTCCTGGCGCCAGGAGTCGCCCAGCTCGAGCGCCGTCAGCCACTCGGTGGGCATGGCGCAGGCCGAGGTCTGACGCTCGCCGATCTCGTAGCGGTCGACTATCAGGACCTGTGCGCCGGCCCCGGAGAGCTCTCGGGCGGCGGCCAAACCGGCGAAGCTGGCACCGCAGATGAGCACGTCTGCGTCCCGCTCCAAGCGGGTGCGGTCGCTGCCCCGCTTCGTCGCTCGAACAGGCATGTGCCCGGCAATGATACGGCTGCGCTACGCTTCGGCCGGTGCAAACTGTGATGGATCATCCCGGAGCCCGCGTCGTCGATGGGTCCAACGGCCTGCTTCTCGAAGTGGACGGGCAGATCGTTCCCAACTACGACGCCACCTTCCGCGCGATCGAGGAGGGCGAGGTCGTCACCGGCCACGTCGTCCGGATCGACAAGGACGAGGTCCTCGTCGACATCGGCTACAAGTCCGAGGGGGTCATCCCCGCCAACGAGCTTTCGATCCGCAAGGCCGTCGACCCCAACGACGAGGTTCACCTCGGCGAGGAGGTCGATGCCATCGTCATGACCAAGGAGGACCAGGACGGTCGCCTGATCATGTCGAAGAAGCGGGCCCGCTTCGAGAAGGCATGGCGCCGCATCGAAACCGCTGCCGAGTCCGGCGAGCCCGTCGAGGGGACGGTCATCGAGGTAGTCAAGGGCGGCCTGATCATCGACCTGGGCGTCCGCGGCTTCCTGCCGGCCTCGCTGGTGGACATCCGCCGGGTGCCGAATCTCGACGAGTACATGGGCACCAAGATCGAGACCAAGGTCATCGAGCTCAACCGCTCGCGCAACAACGTCGTCCTGTCGCGCCGCGCCGTCCTCGAGGAGGAGCGCAAGGAGGTCCGCCAGCAGATTCTCGACCGCCTCCAGCCGGGGCTCGTCGTCGAAGGGCAGATCTCGAACATCGTCGACTTCGGCGCCTTCGTGGACCTCGACGGCATCGACGGCCTGATCCACATCTCCGAGCTCTCCTGGTCGCATGTCAACCACCCGAGCGAGATTCTCTCGATCGGGGACACCGTAAAGGTCAAGGTGCTCGACATCGATCGCGACCGCCAGCGCATCTCGCTTGGTCTCAAGCAGACCCAGGAGGATCCCTGGCAGCGCATCGTGGACACCTACTCAGTCGGCGACGAGCTGGCCGGCAAGGTCACCAAGGTCGTCACCTTCGGCGCCTTCGTGGAGATCCTCGATGGCGTGGAGGGCCTCGTTCACATCTCTGAGCTGGCACCGCACCACGTCGAGAGCCCGCGCGAGATCGTCCACCCGGGCGACGAGATCCGCGTCAAGATCCTCGAGATCGACTCCGAGCGCCGGCGCCTTTCGCTGTCGGCCAAGCGCGTCGAGGACCAGATCCTGCCGGTCTCGCGTCCCGGCGGCGTCGAGGGCGAGGACGCCGACGCTGAGCAGACGGCAGCCGAGACCGGCGAGACCGAGCAGCCCGTGGCACAGGGCGCTGTCGAGACGGCACCCCCGGAGCCCGCGGCCGTTGAGGAGCCCGCGGCTGTTGAGGAGCCCGCGGCTGTTGAGGAGCCCGCGGCTATTGAAGAGCCTGCGGCTGTCGAGGAGCCGGTAGCCGAGGCCTCAACCGCAGAGGCGCCGGTCGCAGAGGAGCCCGCCGCAGAGGCGCCGGTTGCAGAGGAGCCCGCCGCAGAGGCGCCGGTTGCAGAGGAGCCAACGCAGGATGAGGCGGCGCCAGCCGCCGAGCCGGCTCCGCAGGACTGACCCGAGCGAAGCAGCACCGTGGGAGCTTCCGTCCCCTTCGTCGGGCTGACCGGGGGGCTGGGCTCGGGCAAGTCGACGGCGCTCGACGCGCTGCGCCGGCTGGGGGCAGAGGTCAACTCGAGCGACGCGATCGTCCATACCCTCTATGAAGGCGAGCAGCTGCGTGAGGCCGTCGTGGAGCACTTCGGTCCGGAGGTGGCGCCGGGCGGGACGGTCGACCGGGCCGCCCTGGCACGGGTCGCCTTCTCAGAAGAGCAGGAGCGCAAGTGGCTCGAGGCTCAGATCTGGCCCCTGGTGGGCGCCGAGGTAGCTGCATGGCTGGAGCGTGCGCGAGCCGTCCAGCCACGGCCGCCGGCGGCCGTGGTCGAGGTGCCCCTGCTGTTCGAGGCGGGACTCGAGGGGATCTATGACGCAACGATCGCGGTCGTCTCCGACGAGCAGCTGCGGGCCGACCGCGCGGCCGCCCGGGGCCACGAGCTGGTCGACGAGCGGGCCGCACGCCAGCTCTCCCAGCAGGAGAAGGCGGCGCGGGCGAGCTACGTGGTGCACAACGACGGGACCCTCGAGGAGCTGGAGCGCCAGCTGTCGGACGTCCTTGCCAAGCTAGGGGAATGACCCGGCGAACGCTCGGGACAGTCATTGCGCTGGCCGCGGCGGCCCTGCTCGTGAGCATCGCCGTCTCGGCCCTGAACACGACCGTCCGCAACAACGCGCTGCCGCTCAGCGACGCCTCGATCATCCGTGAGCAGGCCGCCGCCAAGCACCTGGATCCGGCGCTGATCGCGGCCGTCATCTACGCCGAGAGCAAATTTGAACCCCGCGAATCCTCCGCCGGCGCGCAGGGCCTGATGCAGATCCTGCCGACCACGGCCTACTACCTGGCCCATCTCTCAGGCGGCATCAGGTTCACGGCCAGCGACCTGGCCACACCGAGCGTCAACCTGGCCTACGGCAGCTACTACCTGCGCTATCTGCTGGACCACTACGAAGGCGACGAGATGCTGGCGGTGGCGGCCTACAACGGGGGCCTTGCCAACGTGGACCGCTGGGAGGCCAAGGCCAAGGAAGGGGGAGGCACATTGACGGTGGACTCGATCCCCTTCCCAGAGACGCGCGAATACGTCCAGAAGGTGCTCAGCGCCCAACGGACCTACCGCGAGACCTATCCCCGCGAGCTGGGTCTGCAATAGGCGCGCTCGGCGAGATGACGAGCGGCTGAGCGGACGCCCGCGCACCGGCTACTCTGGATCGACCCTCCGCGATGCCCGACTTCAAGCTCGACTCAGTCTTCACGCCCACGGCCGACCAACCCAAGGCCATCGAGTCGATCGCCGAGGGAATCGAGGCGGGTGAGCGCTACCAGACGCTGCTGGGCGCCACCGGGACCGGCAAGACGATGACGATGGCCGGCGTCATCGAGGCCGTTCAGCGCCCGACGCTCGTGATCGCCCACAACAAGACGCTGGCGGCGCAGCTGTGCAACGAGTTCCGCACGTTCTTCCCGGACAACGCGGTGGAGTACTTCGTCTCCTACTACGACTACTACCAGCCCGAGGCCTACGTGCCCAGCCGCGACCTCTACATCGAGAAGGACTCGGCGATCAACCAGGAGGTGGACCGGCTGCGCCATGCCGCCACGGCCGCCGTGTTCGCCCGCAGGGACGTGATCGTGGTTGCGTCCGTGTCCTGCATCTACGGCCTCGGCTCGCCCGAAACCTATGCGATGAACATGCAGATCCTCAAGCGCGGCGAGATGGTCGATCGCGATGAGCTGCTGCGCAAACTGGTCTCGATCCAGTACACCCGCAACGACAAGGTTCTCTCACGTGGGACCTTCCGTGTCCGGGGCGAGACGCTCGAGGTGTTCCCGGCCTACGCCGAGACGGCCTTCAGGGCCACCCTGTTCGGGGACGAGGTCGAGCGGCTGCAGCAGTTCGATCCCCTGACGGGCGAGCTGATCGCTGACGAGCTGGAGCACGTGGCGATCTGGCCTGCGACCCACTACAACGTCAAAGAGGGGACGATCGAGTCGGGCGTCGCCGAGATCGGCCGCGAGCTGAACGAGCGCTGCGGCGAACTGGAGTCCGAAGGCAAGCAGCTCGAGGCACACCGCCTGCGCCAGCGCACGCAGTACGACATGGAGATGTTGCGCGAGGTCGGCTTCTGCTCGGGGATCGAGAACTACTCGCGAATCCTCGACGGCCGCCCGCCGGGGAGCCGTCCCTACTGCCTGATCGACTACTTCCCCAAGGACTTCGTCTGCTTCTGCGACGAGTCCCACCAGACGGTGCCGCAGATCGGCGGCATGTTCGAGGGCGACCGCTCGCGCAAGCAGACGCTGGTCGACTACGGCTTCAGGCTGCCGAGCGCCATGGACAACCGCCCGCAGACCTTCGAGGAGTTCCTCTCGATCACCCCCCAGCTGCTGTTCGTCTCAGCCACCCCCGGCGAGTACGAGCGGACCCGCTCGACCCGCGTGGTGGAGCAGATCGTCCGCCCGACGGGCATCGTGGACCCGGTCGTCGAGGTGCGCGAGACGCGCAACCAGATCGACGATCTGATGAATGAGGTCCGCGTGAGGGTGGACCGCAACGAGCGGGTGTTGGTTACGACGCTGACGAAGAAGATGAGCGAGGACCTCTCCCAGTACCTGCTGGAGATGGGCTTCAAGACGCGCTATCTGCACTCTGAGATCGACACCCTGGAACGGATCCAGATCATCCGCGACCTGCGCCTGGGCGAGTACGACGTCCTGGTCGGCGTCAACCTGCTCCGCGAGGGACTTGATCTGCCGGAGGTATCGCTGGTGGCGATCCTGGACGCGGACAAGGAGGGCTTCCTGCGCGGCGAGACCTCGCTGATCCAGACGATCGGCCGGGCCGCCCGCAACGTCGACGGGACCGTCCTGATGTATGCGGACAAAGAGACCAGGGCGATGCGGGCTGCGATCTCCGAGACCGACCGGCGCCGCGCGATCCAGCTGGCCTACAACATCGAGCACAACATCACGGCGGCCACGATCGTCAAGGGAATCTCCGACATCGCCGAGTTCCTGCAGGGCGAGTCCAAGCTGCCCAAAGGCCGCAAACGGCGCTCCAGCCGTCGCTCCGGCGAGGACATGCCCCAGCACGAGCTGGAGCGGATGGTCGTCGAGCTGGAGGAGGAGATGCTGGCTGCCGCCGAGGATCTGCGCTTCGAGTACGCCGCCCAGTTGCGCGATGAGCTGCGCGAGCTGCGCCGGGATCTGCAGGAGATCCGCTCCGGCGAGGGGCCTGTTCCGGCACCTGCACCAGCCGATGCGCCTTCCGGCGGCGACATACCCTAGGATTCCCGCCGTGGATTTCGATCGCCAGGCAATCGAACGTCGGGACTTCCCGATCGGCAGGCGCGGATACGATCCCGCCGCCGTGGATGCGCACCTGCGGGCGCTCGCATCCGAGTTCGAAGAGCTGCAGCGGCGGGCCGTCAGCGGCGGGGCGGACGCGTCGCTCGCCGCCAGCGCCGGAACGCACGTCCAGTCGATCCTCGAGGCCGCGGAGAATGCCGCCGGAGAGATCGCCCGCAACGCCCAGGACGCCGCCGCCCAGGTGCGCGAGGCCGCCCGGGGAGAGGCCGAAAGGACGCGCGAAGACGCGCTTGAGAAGGCCCGTGCGCAGGTCGCTGCCGTGGCCCAGGTCTCAACGACGCTGCTCGAGCGCGTTGGCTCGATGGACGCCGAGGTCAATGCCCTCGTCGCCAGCCTGCGGGCGGGCGCCGGACGCCTTGCCGCCGACCTCTCGGCAGTCGAGGGCGGGATGAGCGAGCTCTATGGCGCCGCCTCGGGTCGCGCCGCCGCACTGGAGCCGCCTCCGCCACCGGCGCCACCTCCGCCCGCGGCGCCTCCGGCGCCCCCGAGCCAGTTCGAGAACGCCCTGGACACGGCCATGGCCGCGCCCGCGCCCGCGCCCAAGCAGGCGCCAAGCGCGCCCGAGGAGTCGCAGGCCGGCGGATCGGACCTCGACGGAGCGCGCCTGATCGCGCTCAACATGGCGCTCAACGGCGAATCGCGGACGGACACCGAGCGCTACCTGGCCGAGAACTTCGAGCTGCCCGATCGCCTGAAACTGATCGACGAGGTCTACGCCGCGATCGAAGGTTAGTCCACGCGGCGCGGGGTGCGCCGCGGCCGTATCTAGTATCGGGTCGTGCGGCAGATCGGGATCGGGGGTGGACGCCCCGCGCGAAGGGCCGTCCGCGCGGGACTGGCGGCGGCGCTCCTCGCGGCAGCATGTCTGTTCACGGCGTCAAATGCTCTGGCCCAGCAGCTGACGATCAAAGCCACCGCGGGGGTGGCGTTCAGCGGTGAAGTGGCCAACGTCGCGCTCGAAAACACGCCGGGAGAAGGCGAAGACTGCACCGGGGGTGCCAGCGAAGCGAAGGGCGTGATCCGCTGGGGTGACGGGGCCAGCTCCGAACTGAGCGGCTCGGAATTCGTCTACGAGGGCGAAGACAGCGTCCACCTGAGCGCCACCCATACCTACGCGCTGGGGGGCGAATATGAAGGCTCGGTCACGGGCTCCTACAAGTGCCTCAACAACACCGTGGAGCACTACGAAGCGAGCTTCAGGGCGACTGTGACGAGCGGGCCGCTGAAGGCGCAGACAGAGATCGAATTCTCCGGGCCCGTGGCGCGCGCGACGGCCACGCAATGCACGCAGAACTCCTCCAGCCCGGTTGGAACGATCGAATGGGGCGACGGGCAGAGCTCAGCGGCCGAATTCTCCGCGGTGCCGCCGCCGCTGGGCACCTATCTGGTCTCGGGCCGGCACACCTTTCTGAAACCCGGCACCTACACGGGCCGGCTCACAGGCTCCTACAAATGCAAAAGCGGCAGCGGCAGCGGCGAATTCCCGCCGGCGGCGATCACCTTCGAAGTCACCGGCGCCGAAGCGATCACGACGACACCGCCGCCCGCGGTCCACGCCAGCTTCGCCGTTCAATCCGTCATCGCCGGCAAGGCCGTCCTTGACGCCGCCGCCTCGACGCCGGCGGGCGCCAGCGCCTCGATCTACAGCTGGAACATCACCGGGGGATCGCCGCCTGACGCCGTCTGCCAGGGGTCGGAGCCCACGCTGACGGTGCAGACCGGTTCAGCCCTGAGCACGAACGTCTCGCTGACCGCCACGGATGCGGCCACCGGTGCCCAGACGGTCGTCTCCCAGCATCTGGAGATCCCCGCGCCCGCCAAGCCGGGGCTGACGGGCAAGATCGCGGCTGCGAGAGCGGCGGCCTCGCCCGTCTCGCTCAAGGGGGCGGTGACGCCGGCCTTCAAGGTCATCGGCACCTGCACCGGAGCCGGGCTCCCGTTCCCGCAGAGCACCAGCTACCGCGTCGCCGCCGGCTTCAAATCTGCCTTCACGACGACCTTCGGCGGGGTCCCGCCCGCGGAATGCCTCGAGGAAACGGAGTTCGGGGCCGCCGATATCCAGGGCTGTCTCGGGTCGGTCCCGAACCTCGGCGAAATCCCCGGCGGGCTCACGATCGGCCTTTCCAAACTCCTCTGCGGCACCCGACTGGAAGAGTTCTGCACACCAGCCCTCTCTGCTCTCGCGGGCAGCGCCGTCTCAGCCCTCGAGGCCCGCGCGCCACGATCGGAGCCGACGGCGCATTCGGCTGTCGCGTTGAGCCTCGTCGAGAAAGCGGTTGGCGCGAGCGGATACCCCATCTACTTCTCGACTCAGGCGGTCCGCATCGACGGCCTCGACTTCGATCCGCAATCCGGTTCGCCGCTCGTGATCGTTCCCTCGGCCGACCTCGTGTTCGGGCTGAACGTCAAGGTCTACCTGCACGACGTCCCGCTCGTCGCGCTGCCCGCGCTGATACTGCACCTGCCCGACCTGGGCGGCTCGATGGGCGAACTGAAGCTGCCCAAGTCGGTCCCGGTCATCGGCAGCCTCCCGTTCGACGGGTCAATCGGCATCAGCCTGCACAAAGCGGGAACGAAGCTCGCCAACGGCGATACGTGCGCGTTTGACTGCGCTGCCCTGGCGGTCCACCTCGAACTGCCGGGCATCTTCACCAACGGCGCCGGCGAAGGCCTCAGCGCCGGGGCTGTGATCACGGCTGACGACCAGGAGGGCCTCGAGCTGAGCTCCTTCGAAGTCAAGGTCCCGGAAGCCGACCTCGGCGGGATCGGCGTCAGCAACCTCGAATTCCGCTACCTGCATTCCAATGACTCGCTTTACGGGGCGGCGACGGTCGACCTGGGGCCGGTGGGGGACATCGGCGGCTCGATCGAATTCATCCACGGTCATTTCAACGGGGCGAAGCTCAACTACTCGGCCGGGGACGGGCCCGGCATCGACCTGGGCGGTCCGCTGCAGATCTATCTGACCGAACTCGGCGGCGGCTTCACAGTCGAACCGCCTGTGGTCGAAGCCCACGGCGAAATCACCGGCGGCCCGCAGGCGCTCGGCTGCTCGCTGCTGGCGATCTACGCGGAACTCGAAATCCGCCTGCAACCCGAATTCTCGCTCGACGCCAACGGCACGGGCTCGCTGCTCTGCCAGTCGGTCGCCTCCGAGTACTTCCACATCGACGGCGGCGGGCACATCGGCCTGGGTGCCCACATCCACATCCACTTCCTCGTGTTCTCTCTCGAAGGCGGGTTCGACTTCGATGCGGAACCGGAACACGGCCATTTCCAGGCCGATGCCAACATTGCCGCCTGCATCGAACTCTTCGGCGAACACTGTCTCTCCGCCGAGGCCGTCGTCTCCGACCGGGGGATCGGTGTCTGCGCCGACCTCGGTTTCACCCACGCCGGCGGGGGAATCCAGTTTCCCGACAACGGGATCATCTTCTTTGACAGCTGCGACATCGGCAAGTTCCGCTCGCTCGGGTTCACGACGGGAATCCACGGCCGCCGGGCAGCGGCCGAGAGCTTCACCGTGGCGAAGGGGCAGAAGATCGCGCTGATCGGCCTCCCCGGCAGCGGCGGGCCGCCGCGGGCCACGTTGACGAGCCCCTCGGGCCGCACCGTCAGAACGCCGGCCTCGTGCTACGAAAAAACGCTCGATTACGTGGTCATCTGCGACAACAGGAGCGCCACCCAGGAGACCTACTTCTTCATCAACCATCCCGAAGCGGGCCCCTGGAAGGTGACGCCCGAACCGGGCTCGCCGGCGATCACCTCGGTCCAGCAGGCGGGCGCCCTGCCGTCGCCCGGCGTCAGAGGCCACGTGGCGCCGCTGGGCGGCGGGCGGGAGCGTCTCAGCTACAGCCTGAACCCGATCCCCGGCCAGCAGGTCACCTTCGCCGAACGTCAGGCCAACGGATACTTCCGCGAGATCGGCTCGGCGAAGGGCCGGCGCGGCACGCTCGATTTCTCAGCCTCGCCGACGCTGCACGGGCCCCGGACGATCGAGGCCATGGTCACCCAGAACGGCCACCCGCGCGAAGATGCCGTGATCGCCCGGTACAGGCCCGCCTCCCAGAGGGCACTGCCGGCACCGGCGCACCTGCGGATCTCGCGGCGCGGAGGGGCCCTGCAGATCTCATTCAGGCCGGTGGCGGGGGCCGAGGGATACGGCGTCGCGGTGCGACTGACCGACGGGCGCAGCCTCTACATCAAGTTGGTGGCCCGCCGGCACACGGCATCGGTCGCATCCGTCGCGGCAAACCTGGGCGCCCATGTCGCGGTCGGAGCGCTGATGCCCGGCGCCCGTCTCCGGGAGGGCCGGCTGGCCCGGGCACGCCTGAGGCCCGGCGCTCAGCCGCACCGGATCGTGGTCGCGCCCCTGCGTTCCTAGACTGGGCCGGTGTCCGACCGCCTGGTCCTGCTCGACTTCGACGGGACGCTGGCCTACCGCGACGGGCTGTGGTCGGGTTGCGCAATCGAGGTTCTTGACGAGCATCTGCCCGGGCATGGCCTGGAGATCGAGAGGTTCCGATCGGCGATGCGGGGGCACTACCCGTGGAACCGCCACGAGCAGCCCCACCCGGAGCTGTGCGAGCCGCGGGCGTGGTGGGCGGACATGGAAACCCGCCTGAGCCAGGCCTTCGAGCACGCCGGCGCGGGCCAGCGCTCGCCCGCGCTCGCCCGTGCGCTGCGAGCTCGCTTCGTCGACCCGTCCACCGGCTGGCAGCTGTTCGCGGACACGCTCCCCGCGCTCGAGGCGCTGCGCGACGCCGGGTGGCGGACGGCAGTCCTCTCGAACCACGTGCCGGAGCTCGGCGAGATCGCCGCGGGCCTCGGGCTGGGCGGACACCTGGAGGCGATCTTCAGCTCGGCACTGACCGGCTGGGAGAAGCCGCACCCCGAGGCCTTCGCGCATGCCCTGGCGGCCTGCGGCGACCCGGGTGAGGTGTGGATGGTGGGGGACAACCCGCTGGCGGACGTGGCCGGCGCCGAGGCCGCGGGGATCCCCGCGGTGCTGGTTCGCAGCCAGGGAGAGGCGGCTCGACGCGCCGCTGGACTGGCCGAGGCGGTCGAGCTCATCCTGGCCGGCTAGAGCGGGCGGATACGAACGTCTGTTCGCCGTCATAGAATGCGTCCCTCATGCCGACGGGCAATCAGATAATCGTCTCAGGAGCGCGCGAGCACAACCTCAAGGACATCTCGTTGGAGCTTCCGCGTGATGCCCTGGTGGTGATCACGGGCCTGTCGGGCTCGGGAAAGTCCAGCCTCGCCTTCGACACGATCTACGCTGAGGGCCAGCGCCGCTACGTGGAGTCCCTGTCGGCCTACGCACGCCAGTTCCTGGGCCAGATGGACAAGCCCGACGTGGACTCGATCGAGGGCCTCTCGCCGGCGATCTCGATCGACCAGAAGACCACCTCGCGCAACCCGCGCTCAACCGTGGGGACGGTCACCGAGATCTATGACTACCTGCGCCTGCTCTGGTCGCGCGTCGGCAAGCCCCACTGCTCGATCTGCGGGCGCCCGATCGTCGGGCAGTCCGCCGAGCAGATCATCGACCAGGTTATGGAGCTGGCCGAGCGGACGCGCTTCATGATCCTGGCGCCGGTCGTCCGCGGGCGCAAGGGCGAGTACGGCAAGCTGTTGGACGAGCTGCGGGCCGACGGCTATGCGCGCGTCAAGATCGATGACCGCATCCGCCTGCTCGAGGAATCGATCGTCCTCGACAAGCGCTACAAGCACGACATCTCCGTCGTCGTTGACCGGCTGGTCATGCGCCACGATGTCCGCAAGCGCCTGGCGGACTCGATCGAGACGGCCGTCGGGCTCGCGGATGGTCTGGTGGAGGTCGAGATCGTCGGCGCCGGCCGCGCCGCAGCAGTCGACAACGAGCAGACCCCGCACGCCACGGGCGCCAAGGGAACACGCGCCTCGGGCGCACGGATCCTGCCGGGGATGGAGCCGCAGGAGGGCACGATCTTCACGTTCTCCGAGCGGTTCGCGTGCCCGGAGCATGGGCCCTCGCTGGTCGAGCTCGAGCCACGGATCTTCTCTTTCAACTCGCCTCACGGGGCCTGCGAGCGTTGCACGGGTCTCGGCTCGCAGATGGAGATCGACCCCGAGCTGGTGGTACCGGACCCGGGGATGTCGATCAACGAGGGCGCCTTGGCGCCGTGGTCGGGTAGCGCCTCCAACTACTACGAGCAGCTGACCGAGGCGATCGCCGAACAGTACGGCGTCGATCTGGACAGGGCCTGGGAGGACCTGCCGGCCGAGCAGCGCGAGCTGTTCCTGGAGGGGACCGGCGGCGAGCCGGTCCAGGTCACCTACCGCAACCGGTACGGGCGCCGGCGCTCCTATACGACGCGCTTTGAGGGGATCGTGGCCAACCTCCAGCGCCGCTATCGCGAGACCGACTCCGATTGGACCCGGGAGAAGATCGAGGAGTTCATGTCGCTGCGCGCCTGCCCGGCCTGCGACGGTGCCCGGCTGCGGCCCGAGTCGCGGGCGGTGCTCGTGGGGGGCACCCGGATCGAGGACTTCTGTGCGCTCTCCGCGCGCCGGGCGCTCGAGTGGCTCGAGGAGGTCGAGCTCTCGGAGACCGACCGTCATGTCGCGCGGCTGATCCTGCGCGAGATCTCCGAGCGGCTCCAGTTCCTCGAGAACGTCGGCATCGGCTACCTCTCGATGGAGCGGGCCGCGGCGACGCTGTCCGGTGGGGAGGCCCAGCGGATCCGCCTGGCCACGCAGATCGGCTCCTCGCTGGTGGGCGTGCTCTACATCCTGGACGAGCCCTCGATCGGCCTGCACCAGCGCGACAACTCCAAGCTGATCACGACGCTCGAGCGGCTCCGCGATCTGGGCAACTCGGTGCTGGTGGTGGAGCATGACGAGCAGACGATGCGGGCCGCCGACCATCTGGTGGACATGGGGCCGGGGGCCGGGGAGCACGGCGGGGAGGTGGTTGCGCAGGGGACGGCCGCGGAGGTCCAGAGAGTCGCGGGGTCGCTGACCGGCCAGTTCCTCTCCGGTGAGCGCTCGATCTCGGTTCCCGAGCGCCGCCGCACGCCGAGCGGCTACATCGAGATCATCGGCGCCACCCAGCACAACCTGCGCGACATCGACGTCCACGTGCCCCTGGGCGTGCTGGCCTGCGTGACCGGCGTGTCCGGGTCCGGAAAGTCGACCCTCGTCAACGACGTGCTCTTCAAGGCCGTGGCCAACAGGCTGCACCGGGCCCGCAAGCGCCCCGGCGCCCACAGGGCGATGCATGGGCTTGAGCAGCTCGACAAGATCATCGCCGTCGACCAGTCGCCGATCGGTCGCACCCCGCGCTCGAACCCCGCCACCTATACGGGGCTGTTCGATGTCATTCGCGATCTCTTCTCGAAGACCCAGGAGGCGCGTGCGCGCGGCTACAAGCCGGGCCGTTTCAGCTTCAACGTCAAGGGCGGGCGTTGCGAGGTCTGCCGCGGCGACGGCCAGATCAAGATCGAGATGCACTTCCTGCCCGACGTCTACGTGCCCTGCGAGCAGTGCCACGGCAAGCGCTACAACCGCGAGACGCTGGAGATCAAGTTCAAGGGCCGCTCGATCGCGGACGTGCTGGACATGCCGGTCGAGCAGGCGCTGGACTTCTTCGAGCACATCCCCAAGATCCGACGGCGCCTGGAGACACTGCACGCCGTGGGGCTCGGCTATGTGCGGCTGGGCCAGCCTGCCACGACGCTCTCCGGCGGCGAGGCCCAGCGGGTCAAGCTGGCGACGGAGCTCTCTAAGATCGCCACCGGCCGCACGCTCTACATTCTGGATGAGCCCACCACCGGACTGCATTTCGCCGACGTGCAGCGGCTGCTCGAGGTCCTCCAGCGGCTGGTCGATGCGGGCAACTCGGTGGTGGTCATCGAGCACAACCTCGACATCATCAAGTCGGCGGACCGGATCATCGACATGGGCCCCGAGGGCGGCGAGGAGGGCGGCATGCCGATCGCCGTCGGCACGCCCGAGGAGGTGGCCGCCGAGCCCGTATCGCACACCGGCCGCTTCCTGGCCGAGCTGCTGACGCCGACGGTCCGGGCCGCCAAGCCGCGCAAACGCCGGGCCAAGGTAAAGGCCGCGGCCTAGCTGGACGTTTTTGCGGCGATGGACCTGGAGCGATACGAGCCGGCCCACCTCGAGGGGATCCTGCGCCTCTGCCGCGAGCAGGGATGGACGACCCTTCCCGCCGACCCACACCGGGCACAAGCCGCCTTCGCGGCGCCGGGCGCGGTCACGTCTGTGGCGGTCGAGGGTGGGGAGGTGGTGGGCTTCGCGCACGCCCTGACCGACGGGCACATCCAGGCGTTCCTCTCGTTCCTGCTGGTTGCCGAGGGCTTTCGCCGACGCGGCGTGGGACGGCTGCTGGTCAATGAAACGCTGGCCCGTTCGGGCGCGCAGCGCCTCGATCTCAGCGCCACCGATGACTCGCACGACTTCTACAGCTCGTTCCCCCACGACCGCTGGACGGCCTTCCGGATCCATCCCGCAGCGCGGGACTGAACCGAATCGCCGGCTCGCAGGACGCGTGGGCCGGTGGGTCTGCCAAGCTCAGTCGATGCCCGAGACGGCACAGGCGCTCCGGCTGTGGGCGCAGAAGTGGCGCTGGTATGAGCGCAACTCCCTGCCCTGGAACCGTGCGCGGATCCACTGGGAGCTGATGCGCCGCGGCGCCTTTGCGCGCTGGCCGGTCGAGGGAAATGTGCTCGAGGCACTCAGTGAGGGCCGTCTGGAGCTGGGGGAGGGGGTGCTGCTCGAGCCCGGTGTCTGGATCACCGCCCCAGGTCAGGCCCGGATTCGGATCGGCGAGGGGACCTTCCTGAACCGCAACGTCATGGTCGCCGCCCACGAGCTCGTCGAGATCGGAGCGCACTGCATGCTCGCCAATGGCTGCTTCGTATCCGACGCGGCGCACCGCTTCGATGATCCCGGGAAGCCGATCACCTGGCAGGGCTTCGAGAGCAAGGGGCCGACGAGGATCGGCGATAACTGCTGGCTCGGCGCGAACGTGGTGGTGACGAGCGGTGTCAGCATCGGCGAGCGCTGCGTGATCGGCGCCGGCAGCGTCGTCACGCGCGACATCGAGTCGCACTCGATCGCGGCCGGAGCGCCCGCGAAGGTCATCCGTCGGATCGAGTACCCCGCCCGGTAGCGGACCCGCCCCGAGCGCCGCCTCTCGTCCGCCTGCGCGCCGGGTCTCCCACTCCTCCGGCGCTACATAGCTGCAAGGACTACGACCGGTGCTCAGGCGAGCAGTCCGCGCAGCTCCTCGAGCTCTCCGGCATCGATCTTGTAGGTGTGCTCGGGACCCGGGTAGCGGCGCGCCCGGACATCCTCGGCATAGGCCGTGACGCCGTCGTTCATCTCCTGCTGCAGGTTGGCGTAACGCTTGACGAACCGGGGGCCCAGGCCATCGCGAATCCCGAGCAGGTCATGGAAGACGAGCACCTGCCCGTCGGTCGCGGGGCCTGCCCCGATGCCGATCACAGGAACCGAGACGCGGGGCATCAGCTCGTCGGTGACAGCGCTGGGAATCGCCTCGAAGACGAGGGCGAAGCAGCCGGCCTGCTCCAGCGCAAGCGCCTCGGCTGCGATCTTGGCGGCCGCCGCGGCCGTTCGGCCCTGCGCCTTCCAGCCGCCCAGCGCGGTCGAGGTCTGGGGCGTCAGACCGACGTGGCCCATCACCGGGATGCCGGCTCCGACGATCGCCCGGGCGCGCCGGACGGACCCCTCGCCGCCGCCCTCGAGCTTGACGCAGTCGCAGCCGGCCTCCTTGGCCATCCGCATGGCCGTCGTGATGGCCTGCTCGTCGGAGACCTCGTAGGAACCGAACGGCAGATCACCAATCAGCAGCGGCGTTGCCAGGCCGCGCCGGACGGCGCGTGCGAGGACCAGCATGTCATCCAGCACGACGGGGGTTGTGGCGTTGTAGCCGAGCACGGTCGTGGCGGCCGAGTCGCCGACCAGAACCAGGTCGACACCGGCCGCCTCGGCTGCCCGGGCGCTCGGATAGTCGTAGGCGGTCACCATGACGATCGGGTCGCCCAGACGCTTCTTTTCGATCAGCAGCGGCAGCGTCATGGGCAGCCGGTGGGTCGGCGGAACCGTGTCGGTGGACGGGGTGCTGGGGTGGCTTGACATCGGTGTTCCTCTCTGACGGTCCGGTTGACGCCCTCAGGAGAGGAGGGTCGCCACCTCGTCGTCAATCGTGATGATGCGGTTGGTCTGGGCCTCGACGTGAACCACGCGAGGCTCATAATGCTCGAGGTCGGCCTGCTCGTAGGAGCCGTAGGAGATGACGATGATCGTGTCGCCGCGGTGTACGAGGCGCGCGGCGGCGCCGTTGACGCACATCTCCCCGGAGCCGCGGCGGCCAGGGATCGTGTAGGTCTCAAAGCGCGCTCCGTTGTCGACGTCGACAACGTGGACCTGCTCGTGCTCGAGGATGTCGGCGGCCTCCAGCAGGTCGGGGTCGATCGTGATCGAGCCGACGTAGTGCAGGTCGCTGTCGGTCACCGTGGCCCGGTGGATCTTTGACTTGAGCATCACGCGTTGCACGCGGCCATCGCCTTTCCTTGCGCTGGTACAGGGCTCCTCGGTGCCCCCGCGGGGGCGAGCAGGACGTTGTCGATCAGCCGCACGGGGCCGAGCCGGACCGCAACCGCCAGCAGCCCCTGGCCCTCGAGGCGGTGAAGCGGCTCGAGCGTCAGCGGGTCCACGAGCGCGACGTAGTCGGGCTCGGTGCCCGCCTCCAGCAGCTTTCGCCGGACGTCCCCGGTCAGGGTCTCGGCCGAGAGCTCGCCGGCGGCGACCTGCTCGGCGGCGGCCCGCAGGGCGGCGGGGATGGCGAGCGCCCGGGCGCGCTCGGCGGGCGCGAGCAGGGCATTGCGGCTCGACATCGCCAGGCCGTCCGGCTCTCGGACCGTCGGCAATGCGGCGATCTCGACGGGCAGGTTCAGGTCCGCCACCAGGCGGCGGATGACCAGCACCTGCTGGAAGTCCTTCTGCCCGAAATAGGCCACGTCCGGCTGGGCCATCCCGAACAGCTTGGTCACGACGGTCGTCACGCCACGGAAATGCGAGGCTCCACGGGACGCGCCCTCAAGGCGCCCGGTCAGGTCCAGGACCTCGACCGAGGTGGCAAAGCCGTCCGGATAGACCTCTTCGGTGTCGGGGGCGAACAGGATGTCGGCTCCCGCCACGTCCGCCAGCTGGCTGTCGCGGGCCTCCTCGCGCGGGTAGCGCTCGAGGTCGGCGGCCTCGTTGAACTGGGCCGGGTTGACAAACAGCGAGACGACGACGACATCGCAGTCCGCGCGAGCGGCTGCGATCAGCGAGAGGTGCCCCTCGTGGAGGGCTCCCATCGTCGGCACCAGGCCGATACGCCTACCCGCCCGCCGCGCGGGCTCGAGCTCCTGGCGGAGCCCCGCAACTGTGCGCACAGCCTTCACGCGCAGAGAGAGGTTGGGTGGTGGGGGCTCATCAGATTCGGTCCAGTTCCTGGTGGATACCGGCGCGAGGTCAGATGTGAGGCGGCGGAGTCAGAGGTCCATCCCGGGAATCGCCGGTGACGGCCTGCGACCGATGATACCCCCGCGGGGTCACTTGGGGAAGGGCCCGGCGGTCAGGCGTCGAACAGTGCCGGGTTGGACCAACCCACCCTGGAGGCGCCGTGTCACTCGCCCTGACGTTCTGGAGCCAGCCGCAGGTCGTCACCGACAGCTGGGTCGAACTGGCCAGCACGATCACGCTGATCGCGTTCGTGGTCGGCCTCTACAAACACTTCGAATGCCACAAGTCCGGATGTCACAGGCCGGGGCGCTTCGTGCACGGCCGTTACAAACTCTGCCACATCCATCATCCGGACGTGCCGAGCGACGGGAAGATCACCGACGCTGAGATCCAGACCGTCAAGCAGGCGGCCACCCATGTGAGCCGGCCTCACCAGGAGTCGACGTAGGGGCGCTTCTTGCCCCGGCGCTGCCACCAGACGCCCGAGCTCTGATCCAAGAGCGTCGAGATCCAGCGCCTTGAGTCGGCCGGGTCGATGACGTCGTCGATCTCGCCGTAGGCGGCCATGTTGGTGCCGCGGCCGCGCTCGTAGGCGGCGGCGACGATCTGCTCGTAGACGCGCGCGCGCTCCGCGGGGTCCTCGATTGCCTCCAGCTCGCGTCGCATACCGAGCTTCACGGCCCCCTCGAGGCCCATGGCGCCGAACTCGGAGGTCGGCCAGGCGACCGTGAACAGGGGAGCCTTGAAGCCGCCGCCGGCCATCGCCTGGGCGCCCAGGCCATAGCCCTTGCGCAGGACGATCGTTCCCGTCGGCACGCTCAGGTTGGCCCCCGCCAGGAACAGCCGCGCGAAGTGGCGGACGGTGGCGGTCTGCTCGGCCGCCGGTCCGACCATGAAGCCCGGCGTGTCGCAGAGGAACAGCAGCGGCAGCTCGAAGGCGTCGCAAAGGCCCATGAAGCGGGCCGCCTTGTCCGCCCCGTCGGCGTCGATCGCGCCGCCCAGGTGGGTCGGATCGTTGGCCACGATCCCCAGCGGCCTGCCATCGACACGCGCCAGCGCCGTGACGATCCCCGCGCCGAAGCCGTCGCGAAGTTCGAGCACCGAGTTCAGGTCGAACAGCCCCTCGATCACGGCGCGCACGTCATAGATCCGCTTGCGCTGCTCGGGGATCAGCTCGCGCAGGCACGTCTGGTCGGGCGCCGCCGAGGCGGGCTGCGGCCCGGCGAAGTAGGACAGGTAGCGCTTGGCGAGCCCCACCGCCTCGGCGTCGTCGGCAGCGCGCAGGTCAACGACCCCGTTGGCGTGCTGGACGTCGATCGGGCCCACCTCGGAGGGGTGGTGGACGCCCAGGCCGCCCCCCTCGATCATTGCGGGGCCGCCCATGCCGATGCTCGAGTCCTCGGTGGCGATGACGACGTCACAGCAGCCGAGCAGGGCCGCGTTGCCGGCGAAGCAGTAGCCGGAGGCGATCCCGACGAGCGGCACGAGGCCGCTGAGCGAGGCGAACAGCTCGAAGGCGCGGCAGTCCAAGCCCGCGACGATCGGCATGTCCACGTCCCCCGGGCGCCCGCCGCCTCCCTCGGCGAAGAGAACCACGGGCAGGCGCCGGCGCTCGGCGATGTCGAACAGGCGGTCCTTCTTCATGTGGTTACGCATGCCCTGCGTGCCGGCCAGGACGGTGTAGTCGTATGACATGGCAACGCAGGGGCGCCCGGCGAGCGCTCCGAGGCCGCCGACGAGCCCGTCGGCGGGCGTGCGGGCGATCAGCTCCTCGCGCGTGCGGCGCTGCTCCTGGGCGGCGAACAGCAGCGGCCCGTACTCGACGAAGCTGTCCTCGTCCAGCAGGTCCGCAAGGTTCTCCCGGGCCGTCCGCCGGCCATGCTCATGCCGGCGGGCCACCGCCTGGGGGCGGGCGCCGTCGAGGCCGATCTCGTGGCGCTCGCGGACGGCTCGCAGGTCCTCGCGCTCGCCCACGCTCGGACGCTCCGGTTCGCGTGTGTCATGCGCCGCAGACTCTTCAAGCGCAGGGTCGAGGGTCATCAGCAGCTGCCCCTCCTCGACCGCCTCGCCAACCTCCACGGCGGGGGCGGAGATGACACCGGCGCGCTCGGCCAGGACCTCGTGCTCCATCTTCATGGCCTCGAGGACCAGCACAGGGGTACCGGGCCCGACGCTCGTCTGAGGGGCGTGGGGGATGGAGACGACGACGCCCGGGAAGGGTGCCCTGATGGTTTGCCGTTCGCTCACCGCGCAGATCATCTCGCATGAAGCAATTACCATCCGCCCCGTGTCCTCGGCGGAGCCACAGCGATCGGCCTTTGAGCGCCGGGAGGCCCTCAAGGAGCTCTACGCCAAGGCCTGCAGCTGTACGCGCTGCCCGGAGCTCGCGGCTACCCGGAAAACCGTCGTCTTCGGGGCCGGCAACGCCGACGCAGAGCTGATGTTCGTGGGCGAGGCGCCCGGTGCCAGCGAGGACGAGCAGGGGATCCCGTTCGTGGGCCGCGCTGGAAAACTGCTCGAGACGCTGCTCGAGGAGATCGGGCTCAGCCGGGCGGAGGTGTTCATCGCCAACGTCCTGCGCTGCCGGCCTCCGGGGAACCGCGACCCCCAGCCGGTCGAGATCGCCAACTGCGAGGAGTACCTGCGGGGCCAGGTTGAGCTGATCGAGCCGGCCGTCATCTGCACGCTCGGCAACTTCTCGACCAAGCTGCTGCGCGGGGACCCGACCGGTATCACCCGCCTGCACGGCCAGCCCGAGGTGCTGACGCTCGGGCGTCGGGCCGTCCGGCTCTACCCGATCTATCACCCGGCGGCCGCGCTCTACACACCGCGGATGCTCGAGACGCTGCGCGAGGACTTCTCGCGCCTGCCCGGGCTGCTCGCCGAGGGGCCACCGCAGCAGCCCGCGTGGCCTGCGCCGGCGCCCGAGGCCCCGGCGCAGAGCGTTCCCGAGGAGACCGGTGCGCCGGACTCCCCGCCGGCCGACCAGCTCGGCTTGTTCTAGACACTGTCCAGGCGCAAAAACCCAGCAAACAAGGGCCAAACAAGGGATTTGCGCACAAATGTCGAAATATTGTGGCCAGGTCCTCAAGTCGGCTGAAGAGGTTGCCGATGCAGGTCCTGTCTCCATCCCTCCAGGAGTAACGACCGGCCCGCGCACCATTCTCCCGCGGGTCGGTCTTTTTAATGCCCGGGCAGCTGTGAGGCCGGTCCCACGGGCAGGCTCTAGAGTCTCGGGGTGGCCGCTCGCACACTCGAAACCGCCGGTCCCTCAGAGACCGAATCGCTCGGCGCCGAACTGGCAGCCCGGCTGAGCGACGGCGACCTGGTGCTGATCCGCGGCGAGCTCGGCACGGGCAAGACCACGCTCGTACGGGGCGCCGCCCGTGCGCTGGGCGTCGAGGGCCCGGTGACGAGTCCCACCTTCAGCATCGGCCACCGCTACCGGGCTGGAGCCCTGACCGTCTCGCACCTCGACCTCTACCGGCTGGCGGGCCTGGAGCTCGAGGATCCGGACCTGCTGGCCGACTACGTCGGTCCCGGCCGGATCGCGTTCGTCGAGTGGCCCGAGCAGGGCGCGCGGGAGCTTCCCCGGCCGCGCCTGCGTGTGACCCTTGCCCATGGCGGCGGGGACCGCCGAGCCGTCGAGATCGAAGAATGCCCGCCGGCGGACGGGAAGGCGGGTTCGCGTTGATCGTCCTGGGTTTCGATACGGCCACGAGCGCCACGGCCGTGGGCCTTCGCCTTGCCGACGGGCACACGCTCGAGGACCGCGACGTCCCCCGGCCCGGGGGACACCCCGGCCACGCCACCCGCCTGCTCGAGATGGCCGGTGGCCTGCTGGCAGAGGCCGGCCTTGGCTGGCGTCAGGTGGAGCGGCTCGGCGTCGGCGTCGGACCCGGGACCTTCACCGGCCTGCGCGTCGGCGTGGCCACGGCTCGAGGCCTTGCGCAGTCGCTGGGGCTCGAGCTGGCAGCGGTTTCGAGCCTGAGGGCTCTGGCGTACGGTGCGCTGCGCGCAGGCGAGGTCCCCGGCGGGGTCCTGGCGCTGATCGACGCCCGACGTGGCGAGGTGTTCGCGGCCGCCTACGCCGGCGAGACTCGCGAGCTGCTCGAGCCCCGGGCGCTTGCTCCCGCGCTGCTCGGCGAGCTGCTGGGCGAAGCGGGCACCGGCCCCTGGCTGGCCGTCGGCGATGGTGCCCTGCGCTACCGCGATGAGCTGTTGGCGTGCGGTGCGGCGGTGCCCGGCGAGCAGAGCCCGCTGCACCTCATCAGCGGCGGGGCGATCTGCGAGCTGGCCGGCGCGGGCGCGCCCGCCGGCACGCTCGATGAGGTCCTGCCGGACTATCGCCGCAGGCCCGATGCCGAGCTCGCGCTCGCCGCCGCAACGGGGGGAGGACGGCGGTGAGCGAGCGCCCGACCATGCAGCAGCCCTCCGCCGAGCCGCCGGCGGGGGTGGAGATCCGGCCGCTCAGCTACCCGGACCTGCCGCAGGTGATCGCCATCGAGCGCCGCGTGTTCCCGACGCCATGGTCGCTGGCCATGTTCGTGCTGGAGCTCTCCAAGCAGTCAGGCATCTGCCTCGCGGCGGTCGAGCGGGGGCGCCTGCTCGGCTACATGATCTGCAGCCGCTACGACACGGTCTGGCACATCATGAACATCGCTATCGACACCGCCCACCAGCAGCGCGGGCTGGCCTCGGCGCTGCTGGCCGACCTGTACCGGCGCGTGGATGACGACGGTGCACGCTTCACGCTGGAGGTCCGCCGCTCAAACGCGGTGGCGATTCACCTCTATGAGCGCGAGGGGTTCCGGGCCGCCGGCACCCGCAGGCGCTACTACCAGGACAACGGCGAGGACGCCCTGGTGATGTGGCGAACGCCGGCCACGCTCAGCGGCTCACTTGATGACGTTCCCAACCCCGGACCGGTATGAGCGTCCTGGCGCTCGAGACCAGCTGCGATGACACCTGCGCGGCGGTCCTCGACGACGACGGCCGGGCGCTCTCGAACGTGATCTCCTCGCAGCTGGACCATGAGGCCTTCGGCGGCGTCGTCCCGGAGATCGCCTCTCGTCATCACCTCGAGCAGGTCAACGCGATCGTGGCGCAGGCCCTTCAGGTGGCGGGCGTGACGCTCGATCAGATCGATCTGGTCGCGGCCACCCGTGGCCCGGGCCTGATCGGGGCGCTGCTCGTAGGGTTCTCGACGGCCAAGGGTCTGGCGGCCGCGCGGGAGCTGCCGTTCGCCGCGGTGGATCACATCCAGGGCCATGTGGCGGCCAACTTTCTGCTCGGAGCAGAGCCTGGAGACGTTCCCTTCGAGCCCCCGTTTCTGTGCCTGATCGCTAGCGGCGGGCATACCCTGCTCGCACGGGTGCAGGAGCACGAGGGCTTCGAGGTCCTGGGCCGGACGCTGGATGATGCCGCTGGGGAGGCCTTCGACAAGGGCGCCCGGATGCTCGGCCTGGGTTTCCCCGGCGGTCCCGCCCTGCAGCGGCTGGCCGAGCAGGGGGACCCGGCCGCCTTCTCCTTTCCCGGCTCGCCGGGGGAGCTGCGCCGCGGCGCGCCCCGCAAGCCGTTCGCAGACGGTCTGGACTTCTCCTTCGCGGGACTGAAGACGGCGCTGCTCTACGCCACCCGCGAGCTGACAGCCGTGCAGCTTGCCGAGCAGGGGGCCGACCTCGCGGCCTCCTACCAGGCCGCGATCGTCGAGAGCCTCGCCGGGCGCACCGAACGGGCGCTTGACCGCACTGGCCTCGCGCGATTGGCCGTTGGCGGTGGCGTGGCGGCCAATGGCCCGCTGCGCAAACGGCTCGAAGGGCTGGAGGCCGAGGTGCACATCCCCGAACGACTGCTGTGCACCGACAATGCCGCCATGATCGCAAGCGCTGCCCGCTACGCCGCCCAGCTGCCCTATCCGGAGTATCTCGGTCTGGATGCCTATGCGACCGGCGAAACACCGGGGTGAGGGGTCCCGTTCGCTGTGCCCGGCCGGGACTTCGACGAGCAGCGTCTCGCCTTTGGGGCGGTGGCGGAGCTCTATGACCGCGTTCGCCCCTCCTATCCCTCCGAGGCCGTTGACGCGCTGATCGAGTATGGGCGTCTGGCACCGGGCGCGGAGGTTGCCGAGGTCGGCGCCGGGACCGGCAAGGGAACGCGACTGCTGGCGGGGCGCGGCCTCCAGGTGCTGGCGCTCGAGCCAGACCCGGCGATGGCCGCTGTGGCGCGGCGCAACTGCGCAGGCCTGGCCGGCGTGCGGATTGAGCCGGCGGGCTTTGAGGAGTGGGTCCCGGTGCCTCCGGTCTCGGCGATCGTCTCCTTCCAGGCATGGCACTGGACCGACCCGGCGACCCGCTATGAGCATGCGGCCGATGCCCTCGTCCCCGGGGGCTGCCTGGCGGCGATCTGGACGGTGCCCGAATGGTCAAAGACGCCGATGCGCGACGTGCTGCTCGCCGTCTATGCCCGGCAGGCGCCGGCTCTGGTTGCCGACTTCGCCATGCATCCTGCGACCGCTCGCATGCGACTGGCGGGCGATTGGCTGAAGGAGATCTCCGCGACCCGTGGGTTCGCGGAGGCGGAGGTTCTCGGCTTCCCCTGGGACGCCGGCTATTCGGCCTCCGACTATCGCGCCATGCTCGAAACACACCAGGACCACATTCGGCTGCGCTCGCCAGAACGCGACCGCCTGCTCGACGGCATCTACGAGGCGGTCAGGGCCGGCGGGGAGATCCGTCTGCGGTTCGTGACCCGGGTCTGTCTCGCGCGACGGGTCTGAACACCCGTCGAATACTCCCTACCGGCCGGGCTTGGCGCCATCGGCAAGGACCGCTTCGCTGAGCGCCACGCTCCCGAGGATCACGCGGCCGTCGCGAGCTCCGGCGAGACCCGCCCGCCCCAGGTACTGGACTTCGAACCTCTCGTTCCTGGCGCAGGAGGGCGTGTAGACGAACAGGCCGAGCGAATCGGTCTGCACCTTCTGATGGGCGCGGACATCGCGTTCGAGGTTCCAGCTCGTTTCGGGACGCCCCCCGATCTTGCATCTGGAGACCCCTTGGATCGAGTAGTCGCTGCTCGCCGAGCTCACCGTGTAGGGCGCGGTGAACTCGACCCGGCCGCGGTAACAGGGGAACTTCAGGTAGGCCGCGTCGCAGACGGCCCGCGGCTGGGCCAGGAGAACGAGTCGAACTGGCTGGTGGAGCCTGCGCGTTTGGACATGGGCAGGCACCGGCCGGCTCCTGTTGAGCGGACAGGCGGGGTGCAGGGGCCCGCCCGTCCCCTCCGAGCAAATACGGGTGCCGAAGCGGAACGTGGCGGCGAGGATCAGCGCTGTCGAGCGACCCACCGGGCCGATGGCGTTGACCGAGCTCGCCGTTGCTTCTCCAGAGTCCGAGCCACCGACGGTGTCGGTGCTCGGGATGAAGGCGGGCTGGACGATCAAAAAGGCTCCGTCGCGGCCGGTCACCGCGATCGTGTGAGGGCCCGACGGGGTGGCGTAGGTGACGCTGACGGCGTGGGGCCCGAGCAGGCCATAGGCGAGGGCTCGCAGATCGCTCTTGGGCGGCAGTTTGGGGGTTGCGCCCGGAGGGCCGGTGAACTCCTGCGGCAGCAGGCGAACGCCGCTGCGGTCTGCATTGAGGTCGACGACAGTGGTCGTCTGACCGCTGGTGACGCATTCGACCTGCCCCTGTGAGCCGCCGTAACCGGGGGGGAGGACCGAGGCGGGAAGGGGATGGAAGCGTCCGTCATCGCCAAAGGCGCTGTCCAGACCGAGCTCGCCGAGCTCGGAGCCCTCGACCCGGCCGACCTGCACGCAGGTCTGCCCGCGCGTGGTGTGGAGGACTCGCAGGCCCCAGGGCAGTCCGCCGGAGGGGTCCGCCGCGAGAATCGAGAGCTTCTCGGCTCCAACCGGCAATCCGTTGCCTGCCGTGGCAACCGGAGCGACTTCCGGCTTGACGGGCGCCCCCTGCAGGAGCCCCGTGGCAGCCACAGCGCCTGCGCCGCCGCCGAGTGCCAGCAGGGCTGCCACGACCCCTGCGCGCGTGCGGTGCGAGAGCCACGCTCGAACGCGACCGTTGGCGGTCCCTCCGCCCGAGCGGCGCGCCGCGGCCGCCCGCAGTTCGGTGGCGAGCAGGTCGTAGGGATCGGTCATGCGCTCTCCTTCGCTTCTTCTCTGAGGGTCGCGAGGCCCCGTGACACGCGCTTGCGAACGACCTGCGGCGAGCAGCCGACTCGAGCTGCGATGGCTGCGTAGGGCTCCTCTTCGAGGACGCGTCTTTCGATCGCCTCACGCTGCTCGCCGGGCAGTCTCGCCAGCGCCGCCTCGAGCTCGGAGGAGCTGTCGCGCTCGATGCGCTCGAGCGCAGCATCGTCAAAGACGACCTGCTCCATCCCCAGGCGGCGCCGCGAGGCGTCGTCGACGCGTCCACGACGAGCGGCGTCCACGACGAGATTCCGCGCGATGCCGATCAGCCAGGCGACCGCCGGACCGCGGCTCGGGTCGAACTGCTCGCGGCGCTGGAGGGCACGCGCGAACGTCTCGGCGACCAGGTCCAGGACAAGTTCGGGATGTGGGCCGATGCGACGACGCAGATACCCGCGGAGCAGCGGATGGCGGCGCTGGTAGAGCTCCGCGAACCCGTCGGGATCATCGCCGGCCAGCAGTTCCTCGTCGGTGGGGTATCGGCGCATCTCGGGGTATACGTTCGGCCGCCCCGAATTGTGACCGCTCATGGTCGGCGCGGACGCCCTGGGGACATTCGGCGGGCGCGGCAACAGGCCGGCTGTCCGCGCGCCATCTGTAAAATGGGGGCGGTGCAGGACGCCGTGGCCACCTACCGCGCGGCCTCTGAGGCCGTCGACATCGAGACCCTCGTCTCGACCCTGGCGCCCGACGTCCGGTTGATCTCACCACTCTCCTCGGGGGCGGTCTTTCGTGGCCGTGATGACCTGAAGATCCTGCTCACGGCGGTCTACGGCTCGTTGCGCGGCTGGCGCTGGACGGAGGAGGTGGGCGAGGGACCGGTCAAGGTCCTTGTCGGTGAGGGCAGGATCGGGCCGGTCAAGCTCGGCGACGCGATGCTGGTCGAGCTCGACGAGGAGGGCCGCATTGCCCTGATCCGGCCCCACCTGCGCCCGTGGCTTGGGCTGACGGCCTTTGCGGTGATCGCGGGCCCCCGTCTGGCTGCGCATCCCGGTGTGATGCGTCGCGCCATGCGGGGTGGCTGAGCGCTCCGTCGCGATTCGCTCGTCGAGCCGAGCCGCGGTTCCCCTGGAGCTCCGCGATAATCCCCGGGTGCCCGCGACGGCTGACATTCCCGCTGTCACGGTCTACTCCAAGCCGAACTGCCATCTCTGCGTTGAGGCCATGGAGCTGCTCGAGCGGGTGCGCCCGGAGTTCGGCTTCGAGCTGCGCGAGGTGGACATAACCTCCGAGGAGAAGCTGCACCGGGCCTATTTCGAGCGGATTCCGGTGGTCGTGCTCGATGGCGAGGAGCTGTGTGAATACTTCGTGGATGAGGCCGCCCTGCGGGAGCGTCTAGAGTCACGGCGATGAGCTACAGCGAGAGCACCGCGCCGGCCGCGCAGGCCGAGCGGGACGGCGGGGGCGCCTCAACCGAGCGTCTGTCGCTGGGTGTCGCGGCACGGCTGTCGCGCTACCTGCAGGTGCTGACGCAGGCCAAGAAGATGGGCAAGGAGACGATCTCCTCGCAGGAGCTCTCCGACTACACGCACGTCAACTCGACCCAGATCCGGCGCGACCTGTCGGGCTTCGGCAAGTTCGGCAAGCGGGGCGTCGGCTACAACGTCGAGGCGCTTGTCTCGCAGATCCGCAAGATCCTGCGCACGGCGGGCCAGCACAACATCGCGCTGATCGGGGCCGGCCATCTGGGCAAGGCCATCGCGTCCTCGGAAATCTTTGCCGACCACGGCTTCCGGGTCGTCTCGATCTTCGACAACGACGAGGCCAAGGTCGGCTCGCTGGTGGGCAGCCAGACAGTCCGCAACATCGCCGAGCTGCGCCAGGTGGTGGAGGACGAGGACATCGTGGTGGGTGTCCTGGCGGTGCCCAACCAGGCCGCCCAGGGCCTTGCGGACGAGCTGGTCGAGGCGGGCGTCAAGATCATCTTCAACTACTCCGAGTCCCTGCTGGACGTTCCGCCTGAGGTGACCGTGCACACCTCCAGCCCGGCCGTCGATCTGCTCTACGCGCTGTACTTCTATCTGACCTGAGCCCCGCCGGCGGCAGCGCCGACACAAGACCAACAGCCCGAGATGAACAGCCTGGATCTAGATCGAGCCGTCGACCGGTTCGCCACCTCTGAAGACCTGACGGTTGGAGTCGAGGAGGAGTTCTCGATCCTCGATCCGGAGACCCTCGAACTGGTGCCGCGCTACGAGGAGTTGCGGGCGGCAGCCGATCAGAACCCGGTGCTCAGCGAAGGCACGGCGGGCGAGCTGATCTCATCGGAGATCGAGATCATCTCGGGCGCTGGGCGCAACCTGCAGGCGGCCATTGCGCGCCAGCGCGAACGCCGCGGGCAGCTGTTCGCACTGGCGGCATCGCACAACGTGGCGCTGGGCGCCACCGGCACGCACCCGTGGGCGGACTACCGCGAGCAGCCAATCATCGATACCGAGCACTACCACCGGGTGGCCGATGGCCTCAAATACGTGGCCTGGCGCAACAACACCTTCAGCCTGCATGTGCACGTGGGGGTCAATGACATCGACCGCGCCGTCAAGGTCTGCGACCGGCTGCGCCCGCTGTTGCCGCAGCTGCTGGCGATCTCGGCCAACTCGCCGTTCCTGGACGGTCGCAGCAGCGGCCTGCACTCGGCCCGCACACAGAGCTTCACCAAGAGCTTCCCCCGCTGCGGCATCCCTGACGCGTTCGGCAGCTGGGATGCCTACAGGGACTACATCGAGTTCCTGCTGCAGACCCACTCGATCGTCGAGTTCACCCAGGTCTGGTGGTCGGTGCGCCCGCACTTCAGCTTCGGCACGGTCGAGGTCCGGATCTGTGACGCGCAGGCGAGCGCACCGGAGTCCGATGCCCTGGCCGCGCTGATGGTTGCCTGCATCGCACAGACGATGCGCGACATCGATGAAGGGGTGCCGGCCGTCGATCACCCGCCGCGTCTGATCGAGGAGAACATGTGGCGTGCCATCCGCTTCGGAATGGACGGCCGCCTGATCGATCTGATGGCCGCCCGCGAGTACCCGGCGCGCGAGGCCATCGATCGTCTGCTGGCCTGGAGCGAGCCGGTGCGTCAGGAGCTGGGCATCGACATCGCCTTCCCAGAGCGAAACGGCGCCCAGCGCCAACGAGCCCTGATCGAGGCCGGCGCCAGTCGCGAGGAGGTCTTCGCGGCGTCCGTCGGCGAGACCCGTCAGACCTATTCCCAGGAGGTAGCCGTATGAATGCAGATCCATCCGGTGTGCAGGGCCAGCCAAGCGGCGATGCGCCGTCGGAAGAGGAGCTGCGGGCCGCCTACGAGGCCGAACTGGCACGCATCAATGCAACTGACATGATCGCTCAGGCGACCGTCTCGCTGCTCAACATCGGTGCCCACAGAATGGGAGCCCCGGCCGAGCAGGGCGCGCCGCCCGTCGGGCAGGACCTCGAGCAGGCACGCGATTCAATCGACGCCGCCCGCGCGCTGCTGGAGATCCTCGAGCGGCGCATGCCCGGGGAGTTGGCGCCGCTGCGCGATGCGCTCTCACGACTGCAGATGGCCTATGCCGCCGAGGCCGCCCGTAGGCCCGGGGGCGGGGAGGCGACACCCCCGCCCGGTCCGGCGGCGCCGACGGGCGAGAGCCCGTCCCAGCCCGCCGAGGGCTCGGTAGAGCAGCCGCCTGCGCCAGGCGCCGGCCAGGCGCCCGAGCAGTCGGGTCCCGGACCGGCCGAGTCAAGCGGCCGGCTGTGGGTGCCCGGGCGCTGAGCCCCGGCGGCAGATCGCGGCCGCGAAGCTCGCGCCTGGCACCGTCAGACGGCATTCAGGCGACGGGCACGCTAGACTGGCCCCGCGTTTGCGCCGGATACCGCTCGCGCTGAGCGATCCGAGCCGGCAAACGTGCGCGCGAAGATCCTCGCGCGGCACTCCAATCAGACCGCGGAGGATTTCTGTTGAGCAGCTTTCTGACGAACCATGGGGTCGTCGTCGCCCTCGTTTGCGCCGCATGCGCAGTGGCCTACGGCCTGCTGACCACGCGAGCTCTACTCTCGCTCTCACCGGGCAACGAGAAGATGCAGAGCATCTCGGGGGCCGTCCAGCAGGGCGCTCGTGCGTACCTGAACCGCCAGTACGCGACCATCGCGGTCGTCGGGGTCGTCCTGTTCGTCGCCCTGATCTTCGTACAGAACATCGCGGTCGCCGGGGGCTTTCTGATCGGCGGCATCCTGTCGGGTTCGACCGGCTACATCGGCATGAACGTCTCGGTGCGCTCGAACGCCCGCGTGGCCGAGGCGGCCCGTGAAGGCGTCTCGCCGGCGCTGAAGGTCGCTTTCCGCGGCGGAGCCATCACCGGCATGCTGGTCGTCGGCCTGGCCCTGCTGGGCGTCGCCGGCTACTACGGGGCCCTGACCTCATTCTTCAACGACAGCCCCAAGACGGCCGTGGACGCGCTGATCGGCCTGGGCTTCGGTGGCTCGCTGATCTCCGTCTTCGCCCGTCTGGGAGGCGGGATCTTCACCAAGGCCGCGGACGTGGGCGCCGACCTCGTGGGCAAGGTCGAGGCGGGCATCCCCGAGGACGACCCGCGCAACCCGGCGACGATCGCCGACAACGTCGGTGACAACGTCGGTGACTGCGCCGGCATGGCGGCCGACCTGTTCGAGACCTACGCCGTGACGGCCGTAGCGGTCATCCTGCTCGGCGTCCTGACCTTCCACGAGGCGACCCGAGTGGCGCTGTTCCCACTGGTGATCGGCGGCGCAGCGATCATCGCCTCGATCATCGGCACCTACGCGGTCCGCACGAAAACGGACAACGTCGAGCGCGCCCTGCTGCAGGGCCTTGCCGTCTCGGGGCTGATCGCGGCGGCCGTCTTCGCTCCGATCACCTACTGGCTGATGCGCAACCTGACCTTCGTCCAGGCCGGCACAGCGGTCAACACGCCCAAATGGTGGCACCTGTACCTGTGCTCGCTGATCGGCATCGCGGTCACGGCGCTCCTGTTCGGACTGACCGAATATTACACCTCGACCCGCTTCAATCCGGTCAAGAAGACGGCCAAAGCATCGGTCACGGGCCACGCCACGAACATCATCCAGGGCTTCTCCTCGGGCCTGCAGGCGACGGCTCTGCCGGCGCTCGTGATCGTCCTCGGCGTGCTGGGCGCCTGGAAGCTCGCGGGCGGTGGCGTGACGGGCATCTACGGCATCGGCGTCGCGGTCATGGGGCTGCTCTCGCTGACCGGCCTGATCGTCGCGCTGGACGCCTTCGGCCCGATCACCGACAACGCCGGCGGGATCGCCGAGATGGCCGACCTGCCTGAGGAGGTGCGGAAAGTCACCGACCGTCTGGACGCTGTCGGCAACACGACCAAGGCCGTCACCAAGGGTTATGCAATCGGCTCGGCCGTCCTCGCGGCGGTGGTGCTGTTCGCCGGTTTCCAGAAAGAAATCGAAACCAAGCTCGGCCACGCGATCAACTTCGGCATCAACGAACCGCCGGTCCTGATCGGCCTGCTGCTGGGCGGCATGATGGTCTGCCTGTTCGCATCGCTCTCGATCGAGGCCGTCGGCCGCGCCGGAGGGGCGGTCGTGGAGGAGGTGCGCCGCCAGTTCCGCGAGCACCCCGGGATCATGGACTACACCGAAGAGCCCGACTACGCCACCTGCGTGGACATCGTCACCAAGACCGCCCAGCGCGAGATGATCCTGCCCTCGATGCTGCCGATCGTGCTGACGCTGATCGTCGGCCTGATCGACCAGCAGGCGCTCGGTGGCCTGTTGATCGGCGTGATCGTCGTGGGCTTCTTCTTCGCCGTCATGATGACCGCCGGCGGTGGCGCCTGGGACAACGCCAAGAAGCTCATCGAGGACGGCGCCTTCGGCGGCAAGGGCTCGGATGCCCATGCGGCCTCGGTGACCGGCGACACCGTCGGGGACCCCTTCAAGGACACGGCCGGCCCTGCCATCAACCCGATGATCAAGGTCGCGAACATCGTCGCCATCCTGATCATCCCGCTGATCACCTGAGGATCAGGACCTCGTTGGAAGCGCTCGCACCGGATGGCCGGGCCATGGCTGGCCCCGGCCGCTCCGGTCGGCGGAGGGAAGACCTAAGCTCAGAGCACAGATGAGCGGGCGCGGCGTACATCGAGGAAGCACCTATGTGCTCTCGCTGCTGATGATCGCGATCGGCCTCGCGCTGGTCGTCCAGGCGGTCACCGGCGGCGCGGGGGCGATCTCGGGGCGCCTGCTGCTGGGGGTACTGTTTACCGCCGCCGGAGTTGGGCGGACCTATATCGAGCTCAGGCGGGGGCGGGGAGCATGAGCAACGAGGGGGGCGCGCCGGAGCAGGGGGAGGTGGAGGCGAGCCACGCAGCCCGTCACGCGGAGCGCGCAGCGGCCGAGCTGGCCGCCAGCGCCCGAGTGATCGCCCGGCGCAGCATCGGCTCGCCGATCCTGTTCACGATCGTCTACTCCTCGCTGGGCAGCGCGATCTACTTCTCGTTGGGCGTGATCGCAGGCCATGCCCTCGGTCTGACGCCACTGGTCTTCCTGATCTCGGCGGTGCTGTTCACGCTGACGGCCATGACCTATGTGGAGGGCGCCTCGTTGCATCAGGAGCGCGGCGGCTCGACGGTCTTTGCCCGCTACGCCTTCAACGAGCTGCTCAGTTTCATCGCCGGCTGGGCGATCCTGCTCGACTACGTCATCCTGATCGCCGTCACGGCCTACTCGGCGACGCAGTACCTGCACGTCTTCTGGGGCCGGCTGGGCGAAAGCGACGAGGCGCTGGGGCTGGCGCTGGCATTCATCGCACTGGTCGTCCTGTCGAACATCCGCGGCTTCGGCGCCAGGCGGGCGCGACGCGTGGGGATCCTGCTGGTGGGCGACATTGCCGTGCAGGCCTTCATCGTGGTGCTCGGGATGATCCTGTTCTTCAACCCCCATGTGCTCGTCGATCCGATTCATCTGGGCTCGGCCCCCAAATGGTCGGATCTGATCTTCGCCCTGACCGTGGCGGTGATCTCCTTCACGAGCCTCGAGTCGGCCTCGGGCCTGTCGGGTGAGGTGAAGATCAGCCGCGCGGGGCTCAGGCGGCTCGTCTGGAGCACGACCGGGACGGTGATGTTCCTCTACGTAGGCATCGCCCTGGTTGCCATGACCGCGCTGCCGGTCCACGACGGCCATACGGCCCTCGGCGGGAAGTACCTGAATGCGCCGATGATCGGCGTGGTCGAACACGTCAAACCGCACTGGCTCGGGCAGGGGCTGATGTACCTGGTGGCGGGGCTGGCCACCGTCACGCTGCTGGCGGCCGCCAACTCGGCCATGCTGGGCCTCTCGCGCCTGGCCTACTCGCTGTCCACCAACCGCCAGATACCGAGCGCCCTCGGCAGACTTCATCCGGAGCGCTCGACGCCATACGTGCTGATCATCCTGGCCGGACTGATCGCGGCCGGGCTGGCGGCCTCGGAGAGCCTGGACTTCCTGGTCGGCATCTACGCCTTCGGGGCCATGCTGGCGTTCACGATCGCCCACCTGTCGGTGATCCGGTTGCGCTTCACCGAGCCCGATCGCGACCGTCCTTACCGGATCCCCTTCTCGGTGCGCATCCGCGGCGGGGACGTGCCGTTGCCGGCGGCCATCGGGGCGTTCGTCTCGGCGGGCGGATGGGTGGCCGTGATGATCGTCCACGAACCGGCCCGCTACGTGGGCCTCGGCTGGATGGCCTTCGGAGTGGCCCTCTATGTGATCTACCGCAGAGCTGACGAAACCTCGCTGCTCAAGCGGGTGACGGTCTCGCCTCAGATGCTGCGGCCCGAGCCGCCCCCGGAACGGGACTACGGCTCAGTGCTGGTGCCGCTGTTCGGTACCGACCTGGACGACGACATCGTGCAGACGGCCGCGCTGCTGGTGGCCGGCGAACAGACCGATGAGGCGGCCATCGACTCGGCGACCATCGAGGCCCTGTGGCTGTTCGTGATGCCCATGTCCCTGCCGCTGGACGCCAGCCTGCCGGATGCGCAGATCAAACATGCCCGCCAGGTCCTGGCCCGGGCCAAGGCCGTGGGGGAGGAGTACACGGGCGTCCACGTCGCCACGGCCACCGTCCGTGCGCGGCGGGCCGGCTATGCGATCGTCGACGAGGCTCGCAGGCGCGGGGTGGAGGCGATCGTCCTCGGTGCGGAGGAACCGTCCACGATTCGCGGCGGCGGGCGCCTCGGCGGCCGGGGGGGCCCGCTTGAGGGTTACGTGGGGGACGTGACCAAGTACGTCGTTCGCAAGGCCAGTTGCAGGGTCATCGTCACGGCCCCCGGTTCCAAGGACTCTCCCGTTGAGCTGGCCCGCCGGGGCCATCGGACCAACGCGCCCATCGTCTAATCTGCGCTGATGGTGATCGCGAGGGACAGATGTTCGTACTGATCGTCGGCGCCGGCCGGGTCGGCTCGGCGCTGGCAAAGTCGGCGCTGGCCTCCGGGCATGAGGTGTCGGTGCTCGACGCCGACCCCCTCTCCCATGAGCGCCTGGATGCCGGGCAGAGCAAGAGCTGGGAGGACTCCGGTGGCCAGTTCACCGTCGGCACGGCCCTTGAGACCGACGCCCTGATCCAGGCGGGCATCGAGCATGCCGACGCTTTCATCGCCTCAACCGCGGGCGACAACACCAACCTGGTGATCGCGCAGATCGCCCAGAAGCGCTTCGGGGTCTCAAAGACGATCGTCCGCGTCATGGACCCGGCTCGAGCCGACTGGTACAACGAGCAGGGCATGCAGACGATCTCGCCGACCAAGCACGCGATCGAGATGTTCGAGCGCGCCCTGGCGCCACAGGAGGCATAGAGGTGTACGCGATCATCGCCGGCGCCGGCAAGGTCGGGCGCAACCTCGCGCGGGAGCTGATCTCCAAGGAGCACGAGGTGACGCTGATCGAGAACTCGCGCGCCTCCTACCTGGCCAACGAGGAGGAGTTCGAGCACGCCATCCAGTACGGCGACGCGACCGAGCTCTGGGTCCTCGAGCGCGCCGGCATCCAGCGCGCCGACCTGGTCATCGCGGTGACAGGCGATGACGAGGACAACATCCTCGTCTGCCAGGTGGCCAAGGAGAAGTACCTCTGCGACCGGATCATCGCGCGCGTCAACAACCCGCGCAACCATGATCACTTCAGGCTACTGGGGATCCAGCCCGCAGTTTCGGCCACCGACCTGATCCTGCGCCTGATCGAGCACGAGGTGCCTCGCTACGGACTCGTCCACCTGCTGGCTCTCGAAGAGGAGCGCCTGGAGATCATCGAGCTCGAGGTCACTCCCGATGCCCCCACGGTCGGCCACAAGGTCGCCGACATCAGCCTGCCGGAGGGCGCTCTGGTCATCTCCGTCCTGCGCGGCGGCGCGGGCTTCGTGCCCAAGGCCGACACGATGATCGAAGCCGGCGATGAGGTTCTGCTGGTTCTGGATCCCGGTCTCGAGGAGGCGATAACGGCCTACTTCGCGCCGTCCGGCTACTCGGCGGCGCTCTGAGACGACCCGCACCGGCGCCTGTGCGAAGGGCGCGGCGGTGGGCAGGGGAGCGGTTGACTATCCTAGGGGCCCGATCCGGGATGGTGTAATTGGCAACACGCGACACTCTGGATGTCGAATTTGGGGTTCGAGTCCCTGTCCCGGAGTAGCGACTGGCCCCGTAAACACGGGGCTTTTCGCGTTTTGAGGGGTGCTCGTGCCATTATCCGTGCCATCCGCGCCGCGCTACGCTCCCGGCGTGGAGCCACCCGCCGACGTCCCTGAGCGTCCGCGCCATCCTCGAACCCCAGCGGCGGCTCAGCGCGTCGTTCGAGGAGGCGTGGGCGCGTGCGCTCGCAACTGTGCCGCGCGTGCCGGGAGGCACTACCCACCTCGCGTGGGTCGAGGAGGTCGCGAAGCCCGAGCTGCGTGCCGAGTGGGATGAGTACCTGCGGCTTGAAGGTCATCCCCGGCCCATCGCATAGGCTTCCTGTATGCGGATCGTCGCCTGCGTCGCGCTCTGCGCTTGTATCGCCGGATGCGGGGCGAGCAAGCCCTCGGCGCACGTCGACAGCCGCGAAAAGCTCGCGGATGCCTGCGGCAACGTCCGCGCGCGATTGGAGGGGATTGCCCACGAAGTCGGCCTGCGTGATCCCCAGCCCGCACTCTTCCGCGGCAACCTCATCGCCGAACGCCTGCGAACCGCGACGAAACAGGCTCTTTCGACCACTGGCGAACAGGCACGGGAACTCGAAAGCCTCGGAGCGCCTCGGACCGCGCTCCTCGCGCTCTCAGCCGCAGCGAAATCCTACGAACTCTTTGCACACGGGCTTACTGGCCACCGTCGGCGCACCCCGAGCGCCAACCTAAAACTCGGCGCTCAGTTTGAAGTCATCGGGCTTCGAGCGGCTGTTGCGTGCGAAGAGGCTGTCCACGCCGCATAGCTCAGGTTCGTCCCGGCTCGGACCTCAATAGTCCTTCGGCGGCCGTTCCCTGAACGCGTTATCTAGCTGGCGGGCTTTCTCGTCGAGCAGGGTGCTGTCCCCTGAGTACGGTCCGTGTTTGGACCCGCGGGTGAGCCAAACGCCTGCCGCTATCAGGGCGACGACCGCAACAGCGATCAAGATCGGCAGCATTGGCTTGCAATGTAGCCAGTCGGTCGGCGGGTAAACGGAAGCGCGAGCGGGCGGTCGCGGAGCCGGTGCCATTCTCGCGCCATTCGTGTCGTCGCTCAGCGACTTTCCACGACTCTCCACGACATTGACGGAGCTGCTGGGCTGTTGGATCGCTCCTCGGCGCCTTTGTTTGTCGCGAACCGCAGCGCTGAGACGACGATCGGGGCGATCGCAGCGTTGCGGCGTCTGCGGTTCACGGGGCCTGAGATCTCACAGGTGCTCGAGATGCCGTTCTCGACCGTGTCGGGGATCCTGAAGAGGATCGGGATGGGCCGACTGGGCCGCCTTGGGATGGAGCCCGCTGAGCGCTACGAACGAACAGTCGCTGGTGAGCTGATCCATATCGACGTGGATCAAGCGCAACCCGAAGAACAGCCGGCTCGATCGGGACGGCATCGAGCGACGACGCACCGGCTGGGAGTATGTGCACATCGCGATCGACGACGCCACACGTCTCGCCTACGCGGAGGTCCTGACCGACGAGAAAGCCACGACGGCGATCGGGTTCCTACGCAGAGCGATCGCTTTCTATGAGCGTCACGGCATTGAGGTCCAGGAGCTCGTGACCGACAACGGCTCCCCTTACCGCTCAGCCGTGCACGCAATCGCCTGCAAAGCCCTCGGAATCCGCCACCTACGCACCAGGCCCTACCGGCCCCAGACAAACGGCAAGGCAGAGCGGTTCATCCGGACCATGCTCGGTGGCTGGGCCTACGGAGCGATCTACCGCAACAGCCAGGAGCGCACAGCAGCCCTTGACGGCTGGCTATGGACCTACAACCATCGAAGACCACACCAAGCCATCGGGCGACAAACACCCATCACCCGCACGAACAACCTGCTCAGGTCTTACACCTAGCCGCCGCGACCCCGTCCAAATCGTCGTTCCTACCGTACCTAGGGCCGTTGCCGTCACAGGCCCGCTTCAACGAGTGACGCAGCGATGGGGGAGACTGACATGACATTGCCAATTACCGGGGCGCCATAGTTAGGCCGCCGGAGGCAGTAGAAAGGTGGCCTCGGTAGAGCGGTCCGAATCTCGCCGCTGGCGCCCGGCAGCAGGAGGCGGAGGCCAGTGGCCAACTCGCCACGGCCGGTTTCGCAGCGCCCCTGGATGAGCTTGAAGAACGCCTCGGCTTCAGGAGCCAGCGCGAGCGGGCGCGGCTGATGCCTGCTCACCGCGCGGCCGCCGTGTTCGAATCCGAACGGCAGTCTCTTCACGTGCGTGCTGAGAATGAGGCGTGGAAAGCCATCGACGCCGCAGGTAGATGCGGAATGATTAGTTAGTACGAAGTCGAAAGGTCCCTCGATGCCCACTCCGATCGATCCTCCCGTCGGACGCTCCGATAGGACGAGCTGGGCCGCGGAGCACCGCGCCGATGTTCGGGCGATGCGCGCGACGGGTGCCTTCACGCACGTCCCTCCGCGCACGACTACCCCCGGTTCGGTTTCTTCGACTCGCAACCGGACTCCGCTGCACTTGAGCGACCTACCGTTGGCGAACGTCAGACGGCAGGTCCCGTCTCCCGGGGAGCAGCGGTCCACGGCCAATGAGTAGTCGTCAGGAATGCGCTGGGTCAGTGGCCCGGTGCCGCTGCCGGGCAGCTTCGTCTCGCCCGTGCGCCGGGTCGCTCCGCCGCACCCCGTTAGGGCCACCACGGTGCCCAGGACGAAATAACGATTCACGCGCATGCCTGTCTTGAACCGCTGACGGCCCGGTTGACCACTGGTCGACTCATCTGGCCCGTGCCATTCTCGTGCCATCCTCGTCGTCGCTCAGCCACATTCCACGACTCTCCAGGGCGTTGACGGATCAGGCGGCATCCGAGCATGGGGGCCAAATCTGGCTTTAACAGTGGGATCTCGGCATGGGGCCTCACGCGGTTCGAATCCCCGTCCCGGAGCTTCCAGCGCGCAGCGACTCCCGCAGGCTAGGACTTCGGATGGATCCTGCGAATCACGCTTCCCTTGGCTGAGCGCCAAACGATCGTCAGCGGGACGACGCCGCCGAGGCTGTGGGTGGAGAGGAAGGGCAGGTTGGCAACGAAGACGTTGTTGACGACCTGCGCCGTGACCCTGACCGAGCGGTGGCGCTTCGGGCGACGCGCTTTGGCGGCGTAGGTGAGAACGACCTCCTCGACCTTGTCGGGCACGACTCCCCAGACGGTCGAGTTGGTGTTGCGTACCCACGTGCTGAGGTCCTGTCCCTGCCTGATCTCGGCCAGCGTCTCCCCGCTGCGACCACCGAATTCGCCTGGCCCGCGGCTTTCCTCCACGACTTCTTCGCCCAGCGAGGCGCATCCTTTGGCAATCGGGATCAGGTAGTAGGAAATCCCACCCACCGTCCTGGCCAGACGCACGTATTTGACGTAGGCGCCTTCTCCGATCCCGAAGGTGGTTTGTGAGGGCAGTATGTCGACGGCGGTTGCCGGACTGCGCAGCACGCCGAGCGTTCGGAGCATGGCGGCATTCGGTGTGCCTTCGCTCGTCGTCGTCGGACGTTTGATGCATTCGAACTTCGCACTGGACACGGCGCCAGCGGGCCCGGCCAGCGCGGCCCATGACATGAGGCCTAAGGCCGCCATCACGCTCACGATCGACCGCCGTCCCGTAACGAACCCCGTCGCTCTGTTCATCTTCGATCCTCCCGGTCTCGAATGTCCGTCCTGAACAGCCCAATGGACGGAAAGTCCCGCTCCACATGTTAGGACTCCGTGGGTCGCGCGCTCGAGCTCTCCCTGCCCTGACCTAAGTCCTCACGAACGCCAGCGCCACCTCGAGGCCTGATATCTCGAACAGCCGTTGCACGTTCGCGGGGCCCTGAAACATCTGCAGGCTGCACGCGCGTTCGGCGCAGATCGTTGCCGCCTCGAGCATCGCCCTCAGCCCGGTGCAATCCATGAAGGAGAGTTTCCGTAGGTCGATTGTGAGAGCCGTCGTGTCCGAGTCGCACAACACCCTGATCGTAGACTCAAGTTCGGGCCCGGACACGAGGTCCAGTTCGCCGGACAGCACGAGCGTTGTGGCGGCGTTGGAAGTGAGGACCTCGATCGTCAGCTGCGATTACGGGCTGCGGGTCTTTTCGAGAGACACTCCTGACCCCCTGATCGGCTTTGTGAATTCCGTGAGCACGCACGGTCCTTGGCTGCTCGGCGCGCTTGGTGTCGTCGGGCCGCGCTGTCTGGGCTCGAATCAGCCGTGAAAGTTAGCCAGTCATTCCTCTGACTTCTAACAGCATTTATCACCACCCTATGGTGAGACAACGGCCTGCTCGTAAAGGCTCCCGCGTGCGCTGCCGATGCGGAGAGATGGACAACCTGGACTTTCCACGCCTTGGAGAGCCTGCGGGGCTCGACCAGGCCGCGAGAGTGATGGCAGTCCGGCGCCTTGGCCTGCTGGACGCGCCGGCCCAGGAGGCCTTCGACCGTTTCACCCGCCTCGCCACAGCACTGCTGGGCGTCCCGATCTCGCTGGTGACGCTGGTGGACTCCGACCGTCAGTTCTTTCTCAGCCAGGTGGGCCTCGGGGAGCCTTGGGCGACGCTTCGCGAGACGCCCCTGTCGCACAGCTTCTGCAAGCACGTGGCGGCGACGAGCCTGCCCCTGGTGGTGCCCGATGCCAGAGCCGATCTGCGCCTCTCGGAGAACAGCGCCATATCTGACTTGGGAGTGATCGCCTATGCGGGCCTGCCGTTGATCATCGAGGGTGAGTGCGTCGGGTCGATGTGCGCCATTGACACCGAGCCACGTAAGTGGAGTGAGCAGGAGCTCTCGATCCTCACGGACATCGCGGCGGGCGTGTCGAGCGAGCTGCGCCTGAGGGGGGCGCTTGAGGAACTGGCCGAGCAGGCCACCACGGATACCTTGACCGGCCTGCCCAACCGCCGCGGCTGGGATCAGCGTCTTGCGCACGACCTGGCGAGGTCGCGGCGCACGCGCCAGCCGCTCGCTCTGGCCGTGCTGGACATCGACAGGTTCAAGCAGTTCAACGACAGCAAGGGCCACGCCGCCGGCGACGCCCTGCTGCGCGGCTTTGCTTTCGCCGCCGATTCGCTGCTACGCGACGGAGACACGATCGCCCGCTGGGGCGGGGACGAGTTCGCGGTCCTGCTGCCCGACTGTGCCTCTCAGGAGTCCGCTGAAATGGTGCTTGCGAGGGTCCTCGACGCGGTTCCCGATGGGCAGACGTGTTCGGTCGGGCTCGCGATCTGGGATGTCCTCGAGACGGCGGAGGGGCTGATGGGCAGGGCCGACCAGGCGCTCTACGCCGCCAAGTCGGCCGGGCGTAACAGGATCGCCACGAACACCTAGAGCCGCCTACTGGCCACCCGCGCCGCCGTCTGGGACGCGCCCGAGACCTCAGTGCTCTTCGGCGTGCAGCACCAACGCGCTCGTCTCGATCCGTTCGTCGAGTTGCTCGAGCAGCCTCATACCTTCGCGGACCGTTCGCAGTTCGGCTTCATACTGGCGTTTCCAGTCGCTGTCACGGTCGGGCTCGCGCGGGCCCAGCTCGAGTTTCTCCGATGGGAAGTGAGCGAACAGCACGTCGGCGGTGGCGGCCAGCCATGCTCTGCGGCTCTGACGCCAGATCGAGAGGTCGTCCTCGTCGCCGACCAGCCTCGCGGAATGCAGCACGTATTCCCCGTCAGAGCGGCGCTCTGCGAGTAACGATCGCGTCCGTGCGGGGTCCTCAGTCGGCATAGGCCAGGTAGGCCACCTATCGGCAGGGCAGGCCTTGATCTTCAATGGTGGGCCGCGCGTTTCCGGTGGCGCCGGGCCGCACCGACGGCGCGGCTATGCGGCGGCCTGGGTGGCCCAGTCGCGGTAGAGCTCGTAGTAGCGGCCTTCGGCGGCAATCAGCTCGTCGTGGGTCCCCTGCTCGGCGATGCGGCCGTGCTCGAGCACCACGATTCGCCCGGCCTGGCGGATCGTCGAGAGACGGTGGGCGATGACGATGGCCGTCCGCCCCGCCAGCAGGCGGCGCAGGCCCTGCTCGATCTTGGCCTCCGAGTGCAGGTCGACGTTCGAGGTGGCCTCATCGAGGACGAGGATGCGTGGATCGGCGATCAGGGCCCGGGCGAAGGCGATCAGCTGGCGCTGGCCGGCCGAGAGCTGGGCGCCGCGCTCGCCCACTTCGGTGTCATAGCCGTGGGGCAGCTCGGCGATGAACTCCTCGGCGCCGACGGCGGCTGCGGCGTCTCGGATCTGCTGGTCCGTTGCCTCGATGCGGCCAAAGGCGATGTTTTCGGCGACCGTGCCGGAGAACAGGAATGCCTCCTGCGGGACGATCCCCATCTGCGAGCGCAGCGAGCTGCTCGCGATGTCGCGCAGGTCATGGCCGTCGACGAGCACCCGCCCGGACGTGGGGTCATAGAAGCGGGCGATGAGCTTGGCCATGGTCGACTTGCCGGCGCCGGTGGCGCCGACCAGAGCCACGGTCTGCCCGGGCGGGATCAGCAGGTCGACATCGTCGAGCGCCAGTACCTGCTCCTCCTGCTGACCGTCTCTGGATTGGCCTCTGACGGGGCGCTTGGCGTAGGCGAAGGAGACGTCCTCGAAGCGGACTTCGCCGCGCACCTGGCCCAGTTGCACTGCGTCGGCACGATCGGAGAGGTCGGGCTTGACGTCGAGTAGCTGGAAGATCTTCTCGAGGGCGGCCATGCCGGACTGGTAGGTGGCATAGAGCTGGGAGAGCTGCTGAATCGGTTCGAAGAGGTTGGAGAGTGCGGCGACGAAGGCGACGACGGTGCCGACGGTGATGTGCCCGTTGATGGCCTGCAGGCCCCCATAGAGGACGATCACCGCGACCGCCACGCCGGAGAGCATTTCGACGGTGGGGAAGTAGGCGGCGTTCAGCCGCACGGTCGTCATGTTGGCGTCCTGGTTATCGCCGTTGAGTGCCGTGAACTCCTGTTCGTGCGTCTGCTCCTGGGCAAAGGAGCGCACCACGCGGATGCCGGAGAGGGTCTCCTGCAGGTAGGCGGTGATGGCGCCGATCGTTTCGCGGGTGCGGCGGAAGGCGCCGGCGGAGACGATGCGAAACCACAGCGAGCCGCCGAGCACCAGGGGCAGCACGAGGAACGTGATCAGAGCGAGCTTGACGTCGAGGTAGAGCAGGATGCCGACCGTGCCCAGCAGCGTCAGGCCGGACTGGAACAGGGTTACGACGGAATCCGTGACGAGGCTTTCGAGCGCTTCGACATCGTTTGTCATCCGTGACACGAGCACCCCTGTGGGCCTGCTCTCGTAGAAACCCACGGGCAGCGCCTGCAGATGCTTGAAGACACGGATGCGCAGGTCGGCGAGGACGCGCTGCCCGACCCAGCCGACAAGGTAGGTCTGGGCGTATTCGGCCAGCCAGCCGATCAGGGCGGCGATCAGGAAGGCTCCCACCACCAGGACGAGGGTGGAGATGCTGTGCTTGTCGATGCCGTCGTCGATTGCCGCGCGCGCGAGCAGCGGTGGGGCCAGTGTGGTGGCGGTGCCGAGCAGCAGCGCAAACAGCGCGGCGACGGCACGCGTCCGGTAAGGGCCGATCAGCCCCAGCAGTCCGCGCAGGTTGCGTTCGCGGGTGCCCTTGCTGGCGCGCTCGCCCGTCCACTGCGTTCCTGGCCCGCCGCGGCCCGGACCGCCGCCGCGGCCGCCTCCGCCGCCCATTCCTTTGCCGACAGCAGGGCTCACAGGCCGCTGACCTCGCGTTCGGTGGGCGCTCGCGTGAGGAAGACCTGGTCGGGCAGGCCCTTCTCGACGATTTCGCGGTATAGCTGGGAGCGCTCGAGCAGCTCGTGGTGGTCGCCGTGTGCCAGCACCTGGCCATGCTCGAGCACGATGATCTGGTCGGCCAGCGAGATGGTCGAGAGGCGGTGGGCGATGACGAATGTGGTGCGGCCGGCCATGGCCTCATCGAGGGCGAGCTTGATGGACTGCTCGGTAGAGGCATCGACGGCCGAGGTGGCGTCGTCGAGGATCAGCACGCGCGGGTCGGCCAGCAGCGCGCGGGCGATGGCCAGGCGCTGGCGTTGCCCACCCGAGAGCGAGAGGCCGCGCTCGCCCACGCGCGTGTCGAAGCCCTGCGGCAATCGCATGACGAAGTCGTATGCCTGCGCTCGCCTGGCGGCCTGTTCGATCTCCTGTTGGGTTGCCGACGGCCGCCCGTAGGCGATGTTCTGCGCGACGCTGGCGGAGAACAGGAAGGGGTCGTCGCTGACCACGGCGATGGCCTGGCGCAGTGAGCTCAGGCCGACATCGCGAATGTCGGCTCCGTCGAGCAGGATCTCTCCGGAGCTGACTTCATACAGCCGCGAGAGCAGCGCCACCAGGCTGGTCTTGCCCGAGCCGGTGGCGCCGACCAGGGCGACAGTGGAGCCGGCGGCGATGTCCAGGTCGACGTGGCTGAGTACGTCCCGCGCAGCCCTGCCGTTCTGGTGGGTGAGCGAGGACATGGTGTGCTGACCGGCCGCCACGTAGGCGGCGCCGAAGTCATCGTGCTGGTCGTAGCGCAGGCTGACGTCGCGGAACTCCACGTGGCCGTGCCCGGCGGGCAGGGCGATCGCGTCGGGCGCATCGACGATGCGCGGCTCGCGGTCGAGCACCTGGAAGATCCGTGCACCCGACGCGGTGGCGCGCTGGGCCAGTCCCAGCGTGACGCCGAGAGCGCGCATGGGTGAGACCAGCATGTTGAGGTAGAGATAGAACTGCGTGAACTCGCCGAGCTTGAGGTGATGGTGGATGACGCTCTCGCCGCCAATGATCAACACGGCTGAGAGGCCGAGCTGGGGCAAAAACGCGATCAGCGGGTTGAAGGTCGCCTCAAGGCGGGTGGCGATCATCGACTGGTCGAAGACCCGGGAGACGCTGTGGCGGAAACGCTCCAGCTGGCGCGGCTCGCGGGTGAAGGACTTGACCACCCGTACGCCGGAGATGTTCTCCTCGGCCTCGGCCGTGAGCTCAGCGATCCGCTGCTGGACCTCCTGCACGGCCGGACGCGCTCTGCGGCCGTAACGCTGTGAGATGTAGACGACGATCGGGACCGGCGCCATGGCGATCAGCCCGAGTTTGAAGTTGATGAGGATCATGGCCACGCCGGCCAGGGTGAGGCTGAGCAGTGCCTGCAGGATGAAGACGAGCCCGTAACCCAGGAAGAAGCGCACGGCGGAGAGATCCACGGTCGCACGGGACATCAGCTGCCCCGTCTGCTGGCGGTCGAAGAATCCCAGCTCGAGGCGCTGAAGGTGGCTGTAGAGACGCTGGCGCAGGTCGAATTCGATGGCCAGCGAGATGCGTCCAGCGATCATCCGCCGCGTGTAGGTCAGCGCCCAGCGGGCCAGGACGGCGCCGGTGATGATGAGGGCCAGCACGAGCAGTGTGTGGCGGTCGTGCGCGCGCAGCGAGTACTGGTGATGTTCGGCGTGGCTGCCGCCCTTGCGGATGGCTTCGACGGCCAGTCCTGTCACGTAGGGCAAGGCCACCGTCATCACCATGGCGAGGCTGGCCAGCCCCCACGAAGCGATCAGGCCGCGCTTGTAGGGCCGAAGAAAGCCGAGAAGTCTGTAGAAGGTGCTCATAGTTGCTTAGTCAACGATTATCGCATGGCCAGCAGTGCTGGCGGGCGGCGCTCCTAAGCTCCAGTGATGACGGAGCCGACCTCTGAGGCCACGACGCGCGGACCAAATGCCGGCCTGTGCGATACCTGCGAGCACCAGCAGGTGGTCCGAAACACGCGCGGCTCGGTGTTCTCCCTCTGCACCCGCTCGCGGGTGGATCCAGCTTATCGGCGCTATCCGCCCGTCCCGGTGCGCGCCTGCGCCGGATATGAGCCCCGGCGCCCGGCCGAGCCCGATCAGGCAGCCACCCCGACCGTCTCGGTCGACTCACCCCGTGACTGAGGCTCCTCAGGTGTCACGAAATCGCTCTGTCGCACCAGGGCGAAGCCCGCAACGGCCCCCAGGAGAGCGATTGCGGAGGCGATCTCGAGGATCGTGGTGAAGGCGCCTGTGAAACCGACGCGGTAGGCGTGCTCGAGGGCCTGGCGCCCGGCCTTGGGAAGGGCGCCGGCGAAGCTGCCGACGTTGCCCGAGACAAGCGCCCCGGCGAGGTGGCCATGGGCCGCCGTCAGTGCTTCGCGGCCGTGCGCGCTGGCCGCCAGTGCGGATGTGGTCTTGCTCGTCACCTGGTGTTGGAAGACAGCGCCAAGCCCGGCGATTCCGGTTGCGATACCGACCTGGCGGAATGTGCTGTTGATGCCCGAGGCCATGCCGCTGCGGGAGTGATGAACTACCCCGACGGCCGTCGAGGCCAGCGGCGGGTTGATCAATCCCACTCCTGCACCGGCCAGGACGAACCCCGGAATCAGGACGGTCCAGTGAGATGAGGCGTTGACGCCGGTCATGGCCAGCAGGCCCACCGAGACGAGCACCATTCCCAGGCCGAGCAGCAGCCGCACGGGGACTCGGACAGAGAGCCTGCCCGCCAGCGGTGAGACGAAGAACGAGAGCATGGTGATGGGCAGGAAGCGCAGGCCCGCCTGAAGGGGGCTGTAGCCGAGCACGTCCTGGATGTAGAGGGTCAGGTAGAGGAACATCGAGAACATCGAGGCTGAGACGCCGAATGCGACGAGGCTCGCTCCCGTGAAGGCCGGGCGGCGGAACAGGCTGAGGTCGAGCATCGGGCGGCTCTGGCGCACCTCGGCCACGAGGAACAGCGCCATCAGCACCACGGAGGCAGCCAGGAAGCCGACGATCTCGGTCGACCCCCAGCCCTTTTCGTTGCCCTGGACGAGGGCGAAGACCAGCAGGAACAGCGAGGCTGAGAAGGTCAGGAGGCCGATCCAGTCGACTCGCCGCGCATCAGGGTCGCGCGACTCCTGGACCTGGGTGAGCGTCAGAAAGACGGCGCCGATGCCGATGGGGACGTTGACAAAGAAGATCCACTGCCAGCCGATTCCCGAGGTGATGACCCCGCCGATGACCGGGCCAACCGCGACGGCTGCGCCGATCACACCGCCGTAGATACCGAATGCGACGCCGCGCTCCTTGCCGTGGAAGGCCGAGGCGATCAAGGCCAGTGAGGTGGCGAACATCATCGCCCCGCCGGTCCCCTGGACGGCGCGGAAGAGGTTCAGCTCCAGCGGCGAGCCCGACAGGCCGCAGGCCGCCGAGGCGGCCGTGAAGAGGATCAGGCCGGCTACGAAGATCCGCCGCCGCCCGAGCAGATCAGCGACCGAGCCGGCCGTCAGCAAGAAGGCGGCGAGCGTCAGCGAGTAGGCGTTGACGACCCATTGCAGGTCGCTGAAGCTCGCGTGCAGCGAGCGCTGGATTTCGGGCAGCGCGACATTGACCACGGTGATGTCGAGCAGCAACATGAAAATTGCCACCGCGACCGCGATCAACGTCCACCACTTGCGCTCCAAGGCTGCCTCCTCCGGGTCGGCTCCAGGGGCGTGCTGCCCCTGCACTATAGGAACGGACCCAGGCCCGTCCAGTTGAGTTCTCAGTTCGCCACGCCGGGAACCCCGGCCATGGTCAGGGCAGCGGCTCGACCTTCTCGGGCTGTGCCTCGGGCGGGAAGGTGCCGTCGACCCTGGCGTCCACCTCGCGGATCCGGCGCCGCACGCGCTTGCGCGTCTCCGACAGCTCGTCCTGCAGACGGGAGAGCTCTGAGGCACGATGGCGGACCAGCTCCAGCTGGCGGTCGAGGTGCCCGAGGGCCTCGCCGAGCAGCTCGCGACGGCGCTGCGGCACGACGTCCTCGCGCTGCAGCTGTGCGCGCACCTCGGCGCGGGCCTCCTCGGCCGCCAGCAGGGTCTTGAGCTCCTCGAGCGTCAGGCCCAGAAGGTCTTTCAGCCGCATCACCTCCGCAAGGCGCTCGACCTCGCTCTGGCTGTAGAGGCGATGCGCGCCCGAGACCCGCTCCGCGCCTTCGCGCAGCAGACCGATTTCCTCGTAGTAGCGGATCGTCCTGGGCGTCGTGCCCACCATTCGGGCCACGTCACCGATCCGCAGGTTGGCGGAGTCCGGGGCGTCCTTGGGAGTGTTCTGCTCGGATCCCATGGCCAGATTTCTAACGGACGCCCGCGGTGGCGCTCGTGCTCGAAAGCTCGAGTTCATCCTCGGGCAGTTGCCTGCCGGGCTCGACGAAGGGCGACGCAGGAGCCTCCGCGGCGGCTGCGGTGTGGCCCGGGCGCAGCAGACAGACGAAGCATCCCACCACCGATACGGCGGCCAGACACCAGAGTGCCGCGTGCATGTTCGCGATGAACGGGTCGAGCTTGGCGGCGGATAGGCCGGTGGTCACTCCGGAGAAGATCGCGAATAGGGTCGCTTTGGGGATCGAGGAGGTGACGACGGCAAGCACGAAGGCGATCGAGAGCACCGCGCCGGTGTTCTGCAGGAGCGTCCGGGCTCCGGCGGCGACACCGCGGCGGTGCGCCGGCACGACGCCCATCATGGCGGCCGTGTTTGGGCTGTTGAACATGCCCGAACCGACGCCGACCATGCCGAGCCAGACGGCACTCTGCCAGTAGGGGCTGTGGACCTCGAGCGTGGTCATCAGCGCAAGGCCGGCGGCGCTGACGAGCATTCCGATCGAGGCGAGGGCGCGCGAGCCGTGACGGTCGGCGTAGATGCCGGCCAGGGGAGAGGCGACCAGCATGCCCGCCGCCAGCGGGATCAGCTTGATGCCGGCCGTGATCGGGCTGTCTCCCTGGGCTCCCTGGTAATAGAAGACGAACACGAACATCAGTGCGAATCGCGCCAGGCCATTGATGAAGGCAGCGGCAGAGGCGGCGGCGAACAGCCGGTTCTTGAAGATGGCCAGGTCGAGCATCGGCGCTTTGGAGCGCCGCTCGATCAGCACCCAGACGGGCAGCAGGACCGCGGCCGCCACCAGGCCGGTGATGACGATCGTGTTGTTCCAGCCGCTGAGACCACCGCGCGAGACACCCAGGACGAGGCCCGTCAGGCCGATGACGAAGGTCACCGTGCCGAGCACGTCATAGCCGCGGACGGAGTCCGGTTTGGCCAGCTCACGCAGGATCAGGGCGCCCCAGACGGCACCGCCGAGCGCGAAGGGCACGTTGAACCAGAAGACCCAGTGCCAGGAGATCGAGACCAGAGCGCCGCCGAGCACCGGTCCGAGCACCAGGCCGATCGCAGCGACCATCGTGTTGGCGCCCATGGCCAGCCCGAGTTCCTCCTTTGGGAAGGCGTCGGTGACCAGGGCGGCGGCGTTGGCGAACAGGAAGGCAGAGCCGATGCCCTGCAGAACGCGCCAGATGATCAGGACCGTGACGTTGGGCGAGAAGCCGGCTCCGAGCGAAGCCAGGGCAAACAGCAGGAACCCTCCGACATAGGCGCGCTTGCGCCCGAACAGGTCGCTCAGGCGACCGGCCATCAGCACGAGCACCGTGGCGGCGATCAGGTAGGCCAGGATCACCCAGACCAGCGCGAGCAGGCTCGAATGCAACGAGCGCTCCAGGTCGGGCAGGGCGATGATGAGCGTCCCCGAGTTGGTCGCGGCCAGCAGCATCCCGAGGCTTGTGCACGACAGAGCCCACCACTTGTAGTGCTCGTGGCCCGCGTCGACGCCGAAGCGCGACCGGCGCGGTGCGGTGCCGTCTGCGGTGGTCGTGGCTGTCGCCTGCACGTCGTCTCTCCTGGTCTCGAACAAAGCTTACGTGAACGTAAGGATCAATATAGCAACGGCCCGCTGCGTAACGACCGGGGAGCCGGGGGGACTACACCGAAATACGACAAACGGGGTGCTAGAACATGGACATGTCAACCGAGCAGCCGAAGGTGCAAAAGAGCGATCAGGAATGGCGCGAGGAGCTGACGCCCGAGCAGTACGAGGTGCTGCGCAGGGCCGGCACCGAGGCGCCCTTCACAGGCGAATACGTCTACAACAAGGAGTCCGGCGACTACCGCTGTGCGGCCTGCGGCGCAACGCTGTTCAGCGCCGACACCAAGTTCGATTCGGGCACCGGGTGGCCGAGCTTCACCGAGCCGATGGTCGCCGAGGCGGTCGAGCTGCGCCCGGACAACAGCCTGTTCATGCGTCGCACTGAGGTCCTCTGCCGGACCTGCGGCGGACATCTGGGCCACGTCTTCGACGACGGCCCGGGCCCCGACGGCCAGCGTTACTGCATCAACTCGGCAGCCCTGGCATTCACGCCCAAGGCCGCGGCGTCCGCGGAGCCCTCAGAGCCGGCCGTGACGGACGCATCCGCGGGCAGCTAGCCTTTCGGCGCATGGTCATGCAGGAACAGGCCAAGCGCCTGTCGGAGCCGCTGCGCTGGGGCAGGCGGGAGAAGACCGCCGTGGGCGCCGTCCTGGCGTGCCTCGTGATCGCCCTGGGCGCCCTGGGTGTCTATGCGCTGAGCAAAGGCGCGCCCGCGCGAGCCGATTGTGTCAGCGTCACGTTCGCCAGCACGCTGGGGGGCGCGGAGCTCCACGGCTGCGGTCAGAAGGCCCGTTCTATCTGCTCCTCGGGCTCCTTTCCGCACATCGTGAGCGAGCTCCGGAGCGCTTGCGAGAAGGCCGGCTTCCCGTTCCGCCAGCCTGGCTAGGGGCTCCTAGACAAATGTCTAAACCCTGGCTGCAAGTGTTGGCCAGGTTGGCCCTACCCCGGGTTATGCACTCCGGATTTCATACCCGGACTGTCATCGGGGCACGAGTGTCGCGCTTGCGCGACCCCTGAGCACCGGAACCCAAACGTAGGAAATGGAGGCCCATGTCCTGGCTGGCATATCCCAGTTGGCTTAACGCAGGTGATAACGCGTGGCAGATGACCGCGGCAACCTTCGTCGGGCTGATGAGCCTGCCGGGACTGGCTGTCCTGTACGGCGGAGTAATGCAGAAGCGGTGGTCTGTCAACAGCATGATGCTCACTTTCGTCGCCTTCTCGCTCGTCCTGGTGGCCTGGGTGCTGTGGGCGTTCAAGATGGGCTTTGGAACGCCGATCGGCTCGGGTCACGGGTTCTTTGCCAGCATGTGGGGCAAGTCGGGCACCGTGCTCTCGCAGGGCGCCGAGGAGGGCCAGGCGATCATTCCGTCGATCACGGAAGGACCGCCTTTCCACTTCCCGATGGCCTCGCTGGTCTACTTCCAGTTCGTATTCGCTGGAATCACGCCGATCCTGATGCTGGGCTCGGTGCTGGGACGCGTCAGCTTCAAGGCGTGGATCCCGTTCGTGCTCCTGTGGATCACGTTCGTCTACACGGTCAACGCCTTCCTGATCTGGGGCGGTGGCTACTTCGCCTTCCACGGCGCTTTGGACTACTCGGGTGGGTACGTCATCCACTTGGCGGCCGGTGTCTCGGGCTTCGTTGCCGCGGCGGTGATCGGTCCACGGCTGCAGCGAGATCGAGAGGTCGACGCCCCCAACAACCTGTTGATGGTGGCGGCCGGCGCCGGACTGCTGTGGCTCGGGTGGAACGGCTTCAACGGTGGAGACTCCTACTACGCCGGTGCGAACGCCTCGGCGGCCGTGGTCAACACGAACCTGTGCACGGCTGTCGCGATGCTCGTCTGGATCTTCTGGGACTACGCCTTCCGCGACAAGCCGTCGCTGATCGGCTCGGTCAACGGAATGATCACCGGCCTGGTCGCGATCACTCCATCGGCCGGTTTCATCACCGGCTGGTCGGCGATCGCGGTGGGGATCATCGCCTCCACGATCGTCTGGATGGCGATCAGATTCCTGAGCCGAGCGCCGGTGTTCCGCAGCGTCGACGACACCCTGGGGGTGATCTACACCCACGGGATAGCCGGACTCTGCGGTGGCCTGATGGTGGGTGTGTTCGCCTCCTCGAAAGTGGTCGAGTACATCGGCGTCGGCGGGGCCAGCAACCTGCCGGGCAAAGACGGTGTCATCCACGGCAGCTGGACGCTCCTGCGCTGGCAGGCTGAGGCCGGTGCCTGGGTGATCGTGTTCAGCGCGGTGATGACATTCATCCTGCTGAAGCTGGTGGGTCTGGTGATCCCGCTCCGCCTCTCCGACGAGGAGCTGGAGATCGGCGATCACGCGATCCACGGCAACGAGGTCTACCCCTCGGACGTCCCGACCCTCGGCGGCCCTCACGCTCCGGCGTGGCAGCCGGGCGGTGGCAGCCCGGCGGTGGCTGGCGCCTAGGTCAGGACGCGCAACAAACGTTGCCTGCGCCTCCACTCACGTGGGGGCGCAGGGCGGCGGAACGGTGGACAGCGGCAGCGGCCCCGCCTCACGGCGGGGTCGTTGTCGTTAAACCACCCCGGTTGGGCGGTCCTCGACCTCGCTGGGTACGGCCGCGAGAGCGAGTCAGATGCTGACGTCGAAGCCCAAATCGACGTCGCAGGCCGCCTGGCCGCCGCGGATCCCCCAGTTCTCGCGAGGAACGTCGCGCAGGACGATCGAGACGTGGTCGGGCGGAATGCCGAGCGGCTCGAGGCTCTGGACGATCTGCCGGTAGAGCTCGCGCTTGGCATCCGTCGAGCGGCCCGCGAAGGCGTCGATGCTGACCTGGGTGAAACACTCGGGCCGAGCTATGCCGGGAGGGACTGCAAACCGGTGCGGCGAGTGGGCCAGCAGACGAACGTGCCGATCCTCGGGCGGGATCCTGAAGGCTCTCAGCAGCGCCCCATGGACGGCATCCATGATGGCCACCTCCTGCGTCTCGGAGTACTCCTGGCGAGTCTCGATCAGGACGTGAGGCACGCGGGCACTCTAACGGCGCCTCGCAGGCTCAGGCTGAGGGAGAAACGCTGAGGCCGATGGGGCAGGCTACGCCGGTGGAGTGGTTGGGGCAGTATCCGCCCGGATTCTTGGCCAGGTACTGCTGGTGGTAGGCCTCGGCGTAATAGAAGGGATGCTCGGCGTCGCGGGGAAGCAGTTCGGTCGTGATGGTCCCGTGGCCGGCCGCGGAGAGCATCTGCTGGTAGGTCGCCAGGGAAGTCCCGGCGGCGCTCTTCTGGGCCTCGTCGGCCCACATCAGCAGCGAGCGGTACTGGGTGCCGACGTCGGCACCCTGGCGCATGCTCTGCGTCGGGTCGTGGCCCTCCCAGAACAGCTTGAGGATCTCTGTGTAGCTGGTCTTGGCGGTGTCGTAGGCGACCAGGACGACCTCCGCGTGGCCAGTCCGTGTCGAGCAGACCTCCTCGTAGCTCGGGTTGGGCGTCATCCCCCCGGCGTAGCCGACGGCCGTCGTGTAGACGCCCTCGGCCTGCCAGAAGATCTGCTCAGCGCCCCAGAAACAGCCCATGCCGAAGATTGCAGTCTCGACGCCCGGCGGGAAGGGGCCGACGAGGGGAGTGCCCAGCACCTCGTGGCGCTCGGGGATACGAACGGGCTCCTGGCGCCCCGGGAGGGCGGCGTCGGGAGCGACCATCTCTGTCTTTGGCGAGCCGAAGAATCTCATGGGTCCAGGGTAGCCGACGCCCGGGGCGATACCGCCCCGGCGGGCGGCGCTAGAGTCCCGCGCAATGAGCGGGGATCCGGTGGTGCGCTACGAGGTCCGCGACCGGATTGCGCGGCTCACCCTGGACCGCCCGGAGAGGGGCAACGGCATCACGGCCCGGCTGGTCTCCGAGCTCGCCGCGTGTGTCGAGCGCGCTGACCTTGACCCGGCCGTTCACGTGATGCTGCTGGCAGGCAACGGACCGGGCTTCTGCGGTGGCTATGACCTCGTGGAGAGCGCCGAGGGGATGGGCGCGCAGTCCGATGGGGTGTCCATGGCCCCTGCCGGCTCGCCGGTCGATCCCGCCGTCGTGGCCGGTAACCACGATCCCAGCGGGACGTGGGACCCGATGGTCGACTACGCCATGATGAGTCGCAACGTCCGCGGCTTCATGAGCCTGTTCCACGCGGGTAAGCCGGTCGTCTGTCGCGTTCACGGCTTCTGCGTGGCCGGGGGAACGGATATGGCGTTGTGCTCGGATCTGCTGGTCATCGCGCAGGACGCCAAGATCGGCTACCCGCCGGCCCGCGTCTGGGGTTCGCCCACCACTGCCCTGTGGGCGCATCGCGTGGGCGCCCAGCGAGCCAAGCGCCTGCTGTACACGGGCGACTCCCTGTCGGGCGCCGAGGCGCTCGAGTGGGGACTTGCGATCGAGGCGCCGCCCGCGGAAATGCTGGAGGAGCGCACCGAGATCCTGCTGGAGCGGATCGCCCGGATGCCGGTCAACCAGCTGATGATGATGAAGCTGCTCGTCAACCAGACCCTCTACGCGCAGGGCCTGCATGCCACGCAGGTGCTGGGCACGGTCTTCGACGGCATCACCCGCCACACCGCGGAGGGCTACGCCTTCCAGCGGCGGGCAGCCGAACAGGGCTTCCGTGAGGCCGTCCGCGAGCGCGACGAGCCATTCGGAGACCTGGGACGTTCGACCTTCAAGGGCTGAGCCCGGGCGCAAGTCTGCAGGCGTGTTGGACGCCCGGGCACGGCGGGGGCTAGAATGCCCGGATCGCGCGGATGTAGCTCAGCTGGCTAGAGCGTCGCCTTGCCATGGCGAAGGTCGAGGGTTCGAATCCCTTCATCCGCTTCAGACAAAACACCCGCTGACCCCGGACCGCTGTTTCAGCCTCGGCGAGGGCGATGTAGGGCGCGGATCCAAACCGGCCCCGTTCCGAGGTGGCGAGTCCCCTGCCCTAGAGCGGCCCTCTGTCTCCGCGAGCCGCCCACCGATCGGTTGCCCCGCGTGCCGGGGCGTCAAACGAAGCCCCGGGGGCCCTGCGGTTTCGGGCAGCGCAAGCCCAGCATCGCTCACCCGGCCGAGGCGGGACGGTTCCGTCCAAGGGAGACGGTGGGACGGGGTAGAGCATTTCCACGTCGCGTCCCTTCCACGACGGCGGGCCGGTGGAACCGTGTCTACTGGTGGCCGGCGGCGCTGCCACGGGCGATGTCGGCGGCGTGGGCTGCCAACTGAAGGCGCTCACCGTCGGCGCTGCGCCAGTCGCGCAGGAAGATCTCGGCCGCATCTGCCTCGAGCGGGCGGGCGAAAAGGTAGCCCTGCCCGCTGTCGCACTGCTCCTCGTGGAGCATTGTCAACTGCCCGGCATGCTCGATGCCCTCGGCGAGCGTCTCGATCGAGAGCGCCTTGCCCAGCCGGACGAGGGTGCGGATGAGAGTCTCGCCTTCGGGGTTCTCTGCGACCTGCATCAGGAAGGAGCGGTCGATCTTCAGCGAGTCGACGGGGAAGCGCTGCAGGTGGGAGAGGGAGGAGTAGCCGGTGCCGAAGTCGTCAATGGCGATCCTCACGCCAAGTTCCTTGATCTCGCGTAGCCGCCGGGCCGTCTCGTCGGCGTTTTGCATCAGCGCCGTCTCGGTGATCTCGATCGTCAGCGCCCTGGCATCGAGGCCGCTGTGGGCCAGCGCGTTCCGGACGTCCGTGATGAACCGGTCGTCATCAAGCTGGCGGGCCGAAGCGTTGACGGCGATGCCCACGGCGTGCCCGGAGCCGTGCCAGGCCGCGGCCTGCAGGCATGCCTGCTCGAGCACCCAGCGCCCGACGGGCACGATCAGTCCGGTCTCCTCGAGCAGCGGAATGAAGTCATTGGGCGCCACCACGCCGCGGTCGGGGCAACGCCAACGGATCAGACTCTCGACGCCGGTGGGCATCATCGTGGCCAGGTCGAAGGTGGGTTGGAAAACGAGGAAGAACTCGTCGCGTTCGATGGCGCCACGCAGATCGATCTCGAGCTGCATATTGCGCTGTGCCAGGTCCTGCATACCGGCCTCATAGACGACGAAGCGGTTCTTTCCCTCCCACTTGGCTCGGTGGGTGGCGATCTCGGCGTCTTTCAGGAGCTGCTCGGCCGTCGTGCGCTCGCCGACGGCGATGCCGATACTGGCGGTGATCAGCAGTTCGCTCTCGCCCCCGACCTTGAAGGGCGCAGCCAGCGCTTCCTGTAGCCGGTCGGCGATCAGGGGCGCGCCGGCAGCCAGGGAGTTCTCCTCGACGATCACCACGAACTCATCCCCGCCAAGGCGCCCGAGTGCGTCGGTATCGCGGACGATTCCATCCAGGCGGGCAGCGAGGCCCTGCAGCAGCTCGTCTCCGGCCTGATGACCGAGGGTGTCATTGATAGCCGTGAAGTTGTCGAGGTTCATGTGCAGGGCTGCAACGGGCGTCTGGTTGCGCCGGGCGCGACCGAGCATCTGGTCGGCCCGGTCGAGGATCAGGGTCCGGTTGGGCAGACCCGTCAGCTGGTCATGTGTGGCCATGAAGGCCATCTGCTCTTGGTGGGCTGCCAGCTCGGTGTCCATCTTGCGCCGCTCCGCCTCGAAGACCTCGCACATTCGCACCAGCGTGACGTCGAGGGTCATCTGGGTCATGCCCAGGGCGCGGCGGCGAGATTCGCGGGTGAGGTCCTGCTCGATGGCGATCGAGCGCAGGATCTCGGCAACCCCGTCCCGCCAGCGCAGGCAACGCTTGGTGACCTCGTGCAACGGAGCGGCACGATGGGCGGCCAGCGCCCCGAACAGCTCCCACGATTCGCGGGCGGCATCCAGGCCGTCCTCGGGTGTGCCACCGGACATCCAGTCCGCGAGCCAGACGGTGGCCTGGCGGCAGATGCGCGCCAGCTGCTCCTCGATGGACTCCTCGAGCAGGCTGTCGGCCTCCTCGTTGAGCCTGCGCACTACGCTCAGTACCTCCTCGGCCCGTAGCTGCAGGTTCCGGCCGAGCTGGCGGACTTCATCGCCCAAGCGCTCCGCGGGCAGGGGTGACTCGGCGGGGACGCTCATTTGGCGCCCAGCCTTGCGAGCTGATCCATCATCTCTCTTCGAGAGTCGGCCCAAAGCCCCGATCGCTTGAGTTCTCGGAGCAATCCTTCGGCGGCCCGTCCGGCGGGTGTCAGGCCGCCGGATGTCCCCCACCCATGGGCTCGCGGGTCATGTAGCGCCCGGCCGGGAGACGTTCGAGCAGCCCCATCGCCTCCAGCTCGCCCAGCCCTGACAGCACCGCACCAAGATCATGGGCGCCACGGCAGAGACGCTCGGGCGTGTCCTCGCCCGCACCCACCCGTAGGAGAAGCGAGCGCAGGCGCGGCGCCAGGACCTCCGGGCGTGGGGCGAGAGGGCCTGGCCCAAGCCGATCGTGCCCCTGCTCATAGAGCAGCTCGAGCACATCACCGGCGCCCCGGACGAGGCTTGCGCCGGTCCGGATCAGGCTATGTGGGCCGGCGGAGAGGCTGCTGCTCGCGGGCCCCGGGATGGCCGCCAGGGGCCGGCCCAGCGAGGCAGCCATCCGCGCGCCCAGCAGTTCGGCGGGCGTCTCCGATGCCTCCACCAGGACGACCAGGTCGGCGAGGCCCACGGCCGTCCGCTGGGCCATGTGCACGCCCCATCCGCGCCCGGAGGCCTTCGGCTCGAGCTCGGAGAGGAGGCATCCCGCCTGCCCGAGCTCGCGCGCCAGACGCTCCGCCGAGGCGGGACGGATCCTGGCGAGGCCGTCCCCGGCGAGTGCCAGCGAACCGCCTGCTCCTTCGATTGCACCCCGATGAGCCGCGGCTGCCAACCCCCCGAGGAGGGGGCCGGCGATCGTCACCCCGGCCGCTGTCAGCCCGCGGGCGAGGCGGCGGGCCATCGCAAGGCCGTAGGGGCTGGGGTGACGGGTGCCGAGCAGCGCCACGGTGGGCGCCGCCAGCCGCCGCTCGAGTTCTCCCGCGACTCCCATGAACCAGAGCATCGTCGGCGGATTGCACTCACGCAGCCGCAACGGCCAGTGCACGCTGTGACGGCAGAGCAAGCCGCAGCCAGAGGCATTACTGCTCGTGCTGAATGAGTCCCAGGCGGCGGAGAGCTCGGCACGCCGGCGCCCTCCCAGAGCTTCAATGAGCTTCTCGTCGCAGAGTTCCAGAAGCGCCGCGAGACGCTCTGGATCACCGCGCTGGTAGTCGAGCAGGGGGCTCAGCTCGCCCAGCAGCCAACTGCGCCTGCGGCATTGCCGGCAGGCGTCGCGCTCGGCCTGTGGCGGCGGGGCGGTCACTCAGGCCGAGCGAGCGAGCTGTGGCTCGCAGCGGAGTGACAGGGCGCCGGCGATGTCCTTGGAGCGCACCCCGGTACTCCCGTCCAGGTCGGCCAGCGTTCGCGCCACCCGAAGCAGTCGCACCTCGCCCCGCGCGCTCAGCAGGCCGCCGCCTCGTGCCGCCGTGAGAATCGCTCTGCCGGAGCGGTCCGGCGCGGCATGCTCGCGCAGCGCGGCCGGGCCCAGTTCGCTGTTCAGCAGGACACCTGTCTGAGCGGCCCGGGCCGCCTGGCGACGACGCGCCGCTCTCACCTGCGTGCCCGCGCGCGCGGAGTTGCTCAGCGGACGGGCGCTCAGATCCTCTCCGGCTTCCCGATGCAGCCCGACGTGGAGGTCGATGCGCTCGAGTAGTGGCCCGCTCAGCCGGCGCTGGTGGCGAGCGAGCTCAGCTCCGGTGCAACGACAGCCCTGCGGCTCGCCGGCCTGGCCGCAGGGGCACGGGTTGGTGGCGGCCACCAGCATGAAGCGGGCGGGGTGGATGGCGCTGTGGCGCGCCCGGGCGATTGCCACCCGTCCCTCCTCCAGCGGCTGGCGCAGGGCCTCGAGCACAGACCGCGGGAACTCGCCGAGCTCATCGAGAAACAGGACACCCCGATGGGCGAGCACCACCTCACCCAGGCGGCCATTTTGGGCGCCGCCCAGCAGCCCCGCCGCAGTGATCGTGTGGTGGGGCGCGCGAAAAGGACGATCAAGAGAGAGGGCGCCGGCGGGCATTCTCGCGGCGCTGCGGATCGCCAGCACCTCGACCGCCTCCTCACGGCTGAGCGGCGGCAGAATCGATGGCAGGGCCCGGGCGAGCATCGTCTTACCGGTCCCGGGAGCCCCGCTCAACAACAGATTGTGCCCGCCTGCTGCCGCCAGGACGAGCGCCCGCACGGCGTGGTGGCGGCCGCGGATCTCCCCGAGGTCCGGGCCGCGGCTCGGCGCGACGGGCGGCTGAGAGTGTGGCGTGAGGGCATCGCCGGCGCCGCCGCCGAGCACCCTCGCGGCGCTGCGCAGGGTTCGCACGCCCACCACCTCGAGGCCGTCGATCAGAGCGGCCTGGGAGCCCGCGTCGCACGCCAGCAGGATCCGCGGCAGAGGGTGCGCCCACGCGGCCTGGGCGATCGCGAGCGTCCCGGCGCACTCACGCACGCTCCCATCGAGGGCCAGCTCGCCGAGCAGCACGCTGGATTGGAGGCGCTCGCGCGCGAGCTGGCCACTGGCCGCAAGCAGGGCGCAGGCGATCGCCAGGTCGAAACCCGGGCCGGCCTTCGGCAGGTCGCCCGGAGCGAGGTTGACCGTGATGCGGCGCGAGGGAAACTCGTAGCCGCAATTGCGGATCGCGGTCCGGATGCGCTCGCGCGCCTCTCTGACGGCGGTGTCCGCCAAGCCCACGATCGTGAATGCCGGCAGTCCCGGTCGGATGTCGAGCTCGACCGCGACGTGGCGGGCCCGGGGGCCGTCGAGCGTGAAGGTGTGAGCAAGGGCGAGCATCCCAAGCCTCCTTTGTGCGTCTCTCGTTGAGCGCAGCAGGCTAGGAGCGTCCTGTGACGGGATCCTCGTTCAGGTCACGCGGGATGGAGCGCGCAGGGCTTTCGGCGATGGAGCTTCAGATCCGGCCGGCCGTCGGTGCCGGCCGGATCATCAGCGAGGGTCAGCAGCGAGGGTGCAGCACTCGGGGTCCTACTACAGGCCTGCAGGGTGACGCGCGACGAAGCCGGCCGTCGAGGTCATGCTGTCGGTCCAGCGGTTGCCGGTCTCGGCCAGCGCAACGGTGTCAAAGCGTTTCCCGTCGACGACCATGAAGGCATGTTCTGCGTTGGCATAGATCGTCACCTCGCGGCCCGGGCCGGGTTCACCATAGGACTCCAGCGCGGAGGAATCCTCGGGCGAGTTGAGCAGGCCGGCGCCGTGCAGGGCGTAGGAGACAGAGCCCGAGCAGTCATAGCCTTCGGAGATGAACGAGCCATGGCCGCCACCCCAGACGTAGGGGCGGGTCGCGATTTCATCACCGGCGGCGATGATCTCCGAGACGAGCCCCGAGGAGCCGGCGCTGCTCGTGCTGCCGGAGCTTTCCGAGCTGGCGTCTTTGACGGAGGCCGACGGGGTCAGGGTGCCCTCGCTGTTGATGCCCAGCAGGCCCCATGTCGCCGGTCCCACGACGCCGTCGGGCGTCAGCCCATGCCGTTCCTGAAGGCGCTTGACGGCCGACTCGGTTTCCGGGCCGAAATTGCCGTCCGGGGCGATCTTGAGCGCTTTCTGAAGTCGTTCGACGGCGTTGCCACTGACTTCTTCTCCTTCGCCGCTCTGGCTCACATCGGCGGCCTGTGCGCGGTTGCTGTGGTGGGCCGGCGCCGCTGAGGCGGGCGGTGTGAGGGTTTCCTCGCCCGAGATTCCGACGACGTTCCAGGTGGCCGGGCCGACCACGCCGTCGACGCTCAGGCCATGGCGAGCCTGGAGGCGCCGCACGGCCGCCTCCGTTTCGGGCCCGAAGTTGCCGTCCACCGGCAGGTGCAGGGCGTTCTGCAGGCGCTCCACGGCGTTGCCTGAGACGGCTTCGCCGCTCGTGTTTACCGCGTCCGTCGCGCTGGCTTCCGAGGGCGAGACGCTGGCGATGGATGCCGTCAGCGCGCTGTGAGCCGAGCCGCCACGCAGAGCGGCAGTCGTCTGGGGGCCAACGATGCCGTCGGCCGTCAGGCCGCTGCGCGCCTGAAAGCTCTTGACTGCTTCCTCGGTTTCGGGACCGAAGACGCCGTCCACGCTGACATTGCCCAGGGCCTGCTGGAGCAACTGGACCTGGCGTCCTTCGCTGCCTTCGGTGAGGACGATGATGTGTTCGGTCGTCGTGGCCGGTTCGGGATTGGCCGACGTGGTGCCGGCACCGCTGGCGATGCTCGCCGTGGGGCCCACGGTCAGGGCTGCCAGGGCTCCGAGGGAAACGCGCTTGGCGCGAGAGCTCCCGGGAACGAACTGCAGCTCGGCGGCCCGCCGCCTGGCTCGGGAGCGACCCAGCGAGAGCTGCCAGGTCTCCTCGTCGGCCAGGTCCCGTTCCAGGGCCCGGGCCGGATCTATCAGGGCCAGGATTGAGCTGTCCTGGGCACGACCTGTGGCCTGCGTCCGGCCACGTCCAGCGGCGCGGTCACGGCGGGCACGGGAACGCTGGAGCGAAGAGCTCCAGTGCTCGAGAACTGCAAGATCACGCGGGCATCCCGACATGCGAGGCGTCCTTTCTAAATTCCATTTGGCGCCTACGGGGTTAGCTGTCGGGCTCGCGTAACCATCTACGCTACGCCACACATGTGGCGATTCGCCCCCGCAGCCTCTCGGCTGCAATGGGTCCCCCGCTCCTCCACCCCTTAAGGTCGAGGACTCGGCACGAACGGGGGGCAAGGTAACAGATTTCCCTGCAAGTTGCATAACTTGAGGAGGAATGCACGAATTCCTGCCGACGGACCGGTGCTCGAGCGCCGCTGCGGCGCTGATAGGTTCGCCACGTGAGAGCTGACCCGCCAACGCTGCTCGCAGTTCACTTTCGATGACCGGCGGGCGCGCAGGGCGCAAGCTCGTGCTGGGCTTGCTGGCGCTCCTCATCATTGCCGCCCTGGCGGTCTTCGGGCTGCGCTCCGAACGCGGCGCAGGGAGCCCGCGGCCGGCCCCTGAACTGCCCCGGGAATCGCTCATCGGTGCGCCGCTGAGCCTCGCGAGCTTCGTCTCGGGGGCCCACGGGCGGCCCGCGTTGGTGCTGTTCTGGGCCAGCTGGTGCGGACCCTGCAAAAGTGAGGCGCCGCAGGTGGAGCGGTTTGCCCGGACCAGTCAGGGGCGCGGGCGGATCGTGGGTGTCAACTGGAGCGACACGCTCGGTGGAGCGAAGGGCTTCCTGGCCAAGTACCACTGGAGCTTTCCCGATCTTCGCGACGGGGACGGCTCGGTGGGCAACGCCTACGAGTTGACCAACCTGCCCACCACGTTCGTGATCGATCGCAAGGGGCGGATCGTCGACACGATGCGTGGTGCCCAGACCGAGGCGACGCTGCATGCGGCCCTGGCCGGCGCTGAAGCGGGTTGAGCCGAACGGTTGAGCCCGCAGGGCACGCTGCCGAGCGTCTAGAGTCCGCACCGTGTCTGAGCCGATTCAGCTGATCACGGCGGCTGGGCCGCATCACTCGCCGGCCCGCACACGATCGCCCGAGCGCCGTGAGTTTCGTATCGCCGCTGTGCAGGAGCGCTGGCGCGCGGACCCGCAGGAGCACCTCCAGGCGCTGGCGGCCGGTGTCAGGATGGCGGCGGATGCCGGAGCGCAGCTGGTCTGCCTTCAGGAGCTGACGCTGAGCCGGTACTTCGGCACCGACGCAGGCGGCCCGCTGGCGGCCGGTGTCGCGCCCGAGGATCTCCCAGGGGGAGCCACCTATGGCTTTGCGGCCCGGATGGCGGCCGAGACGGGGATTCACGTGCACGCCTCGGTCTACGAGCGCGCCGACAGCGAGGATGGCCTTGGCTTCAACACGGCCATCGTGGTGGCGCCCGACGGCGCCCTGGTGGCCCGTACGCGCAAGCTCCACATACCCCTGACGGCCGGTTACCACGAGGATCGCTACTTCCGGCCCGGGCCGGGGGAGGGGGAGAACCCGTTTCCCGTCCTGTCTCTCGGCCCCGCTCGACTGGGACTGCCTACCTGCTGGGACCAGTGGTTCCCGGAGGTGGCCCGGGCCTACAGCCTGGCGGACGCCGACATCCTCGTCTACCCGACCGCGATCGGCTCCGAGCCCGATCATCCGGAGTTCGACACGCAGCCGCTGTGGGAGCAGGTGATCGTGGCCAACGCGATCGCCAACGGCGTATTCATGGTGGCCGTCAACCGCATCGGTGAGGAGCCGCCGCTGCGCTTCTACGGCTCGTCCTTCATCTGTGACCCCTATGGGCGCAAGCTCGTGCAGGCCCCCAGGGAGGAGCCGGCGGTCCTGGTTGCCGATCTCGACCTCGATCAACGCCGCGACTGGCTCGAGTTGTTCCCGTTCATCCAGACACGCAGGCCCGACGTCTATGACGTCCTGACGGGCCGCGACGCGGTCCCCTCGGGCGAGGGCTGAGCCACGCTGGCGGCCGGTCGCGCGGCGGCGCTTCGCCCATGAGTACGACCCTGCCGCCCCGCCCTCCGCTGACTGCGCCGCCGCCCGGCGAGCGACCGCTGGACCCCGTCCCGGCCGAGCCGCCGCGCCGTCCCTGGTGGCTGGCCAAGCGGGTCCTGGCCGCGGCGATCGGGATAGTCCTGATCTCTGGCGCCGCCAGCGCCTATTTCGCCTTGGACGAGGTCAGCAAGGTCGTCGAAGCGCTGCGCGAGAGCAAGCCGGTCAAGCTCAAGCCCAACACCCTGGCACCGACGAGCAAAGGCGGGCCCGAGACGCTGCTGTTCGTCGGCAACGACGAACGGCCGCCGCCCAAGAGCAACCCGGGAGGGGCGGTGGAGCCGCATTCCAACGAGATGCTGCTGGTCCGGGTCGATCCCTCGAAGCCGACGATCTCGATGCTGTCCATCCCCCGCGAGCTAGAGGTCACCTTCAAGGCGCCCAACGGCCAGGTGATCACGAACCGCATCAACTCTGCCTATACCTACGGATACGAGGAGAACGGCGGGACGACCGGTGGTGTCCAGCTGATGCTCGAAACGATCAAGCGGGTGATGGGGGTGACGGTCAACCACGTGTTCGTGACCAACTTCCCCAAGTTCAAGCGCGCCGTGGGCGAAATGGGCTGCGTCTACATGATGGTTGACCGCCGCTATTACCACGTGAATGAACCCGGTGGTGAACAGTATTTCGAAATCAACCTGCAGCCCGGATACCAGAAGCTGTGCGGAAAGCAGGCGCTCGAATTCGTGGCCAACCGCCACGAAGACACCTCCCTGACCCGTGACGCGCGTGACCAGCGGTTTCTGCTGTCGGTCAAGAGCCAGTACGGCCCCACGGCGCTCGAAAATCGGGAAAAGTTCGAGCGCATCTTTGGCAAGGCCGTCGAAACTGATACGGCGTTGCACAACACCGACCAGGTCCTGGGGCTACTCGAGCTGATGGCCGAATCGGCCGGCAAGCCGGTGCGTCAGGTCCCCTTCCATGTGAACCTGCTGCCCGCCTACGACACCGCCTCCCCACGGGAGATCAGCGAAGCCGTCGGCTCATTCATGCGCGGAACGGCAGCCATTCACCAGCAGGCACCGACGCCCCGGCACAGGGCGGGCGGGAACGGGGCCTCGCAATCCTCTCACCACCATTCCTCCTCGGCCGCGACCCTCGGGATGACGGCAATGTCCAGTTCAACGGTCGATGAAGCCCGCTCGATGGCACCCCTTCTGCCCTTTCAGCTGATGGTTCCCCAATACGAGTTCACAAACGCCTCGGCAGGACCGAGCCTGCTGCGCCGCTATGACATCCACGGCCCGGGGCGCCGGCTCTATCCCGCCTACGTCCTGGTCGTCGACCGCGGCGGGCTGGGCGAATTCTATGACGTGCAGGGAACCACCTGGCACGATCCGCCGCTGCTCGGGACCCCCTCAGCATCGGTCCAGGGCGGGGGGCGAACATACGAGCTCTACTACGACGGCGAACACATCAAGACGGTCGCCTGGCACGAGGACGGAGCCGTCTACTGGGTTGAAAACACGCTCACCAACGGCCTCAGCCCTCATGACATGGTGGCTGTGGCTCAGGAGACGGTCCCGATCATCAACGCGCAGTCCTCGAGCACCGCCAGTCTTCAGCCCACGGTCGTCTCGATCCCCATCCCCGCGCGTACGACGGCCTCATCGAGCAGCCTTGCCAGCGAGGTCGGCGCCGGGCTTGCGCTGGTCGTGCTGCTCGGGCTGGGCGGCCTGTCCGTGTTCGTCCTTCGTCGCCGGCGCGAGCTCCAGGGATTGCGCCTGCAGGTCGCCGTGGCGCTCTCCCATGAAGCTCGCCAGCGTTCGCGGCTGGTTCTCTCCGGCGGGGTCGAATCGCGGCCCGCAGACGCTGCTCAGGCCGCGTCGGAGTCCGTGGCCGGCGGCAAGTCGGGCCCGGGCGCGGAGGCCCAGGCGGTGCAGGCGGCGGCGCCGCCGGCGGCGCAGGACCCGGCGCCGAAGGCTCCGAGCGGACAGGGCTGAGGGCGCTCTCCCCGGCGCTCCTGTGGGGTAGTACGGACTACCTCTGCTCCCTAACCCGGTGGTGGGCCGCGACGGGTCCGGCCGATACAGAGGCATGCGGATCATCGATCGACACGGAAGCAGCTTGAGCTCGGCACAGGCACGTTTTGCCCGGGACCATGGCGCCCGCGTGGGAATCAGCCCGGCCAACCACGAGCGCAACGTGTTCCTATACCGCGAGGACCCGTGGGCCACGTACCGCTGGCTGGTGGATGACACCGGTCAGGCCATCGAGGCCGAGACCTTCCGCAAGTCCCCATCCGATGCCATCCAAGGCGTCCTGGCGAGTTCTCGATCCGGCATGGCCGCCCGATGAGCCTTCCTCACCCCTTCAGGCGGCACCGTGCGCAGCTGGCCAAGGAGCTCGCGGCGACCCATGCAAAAGTCACGGTCGCACGTGACGGTCGCGGAAGAGTTCTCGCCTCCAAGTAGGTCGACCGGCGCCGTCGCGGCGCCGCCCGGATGTGATAAATGCCTCCTCGATGAGCGCCGCCTCTCCGACCGCCGCTTCTGTCGTCCAGCGAACGGCCTGGGGGCGGAGCATCGCCGCTCCGGTGCGCAATTTCCTGAGCACCGAGACGGGCGGCGCGGCCGTCATGCTGGCGGCCACCATCGTGGCCCTGGCGTGGGCCAACATCGCACCTCACTCCTACGAGTCGGCCTGGTCGACGCAGCTTGGGATCAATGTCGGCTCCGCGCGGATCGCCACAGATCTGCGCCACTGGGTCAACGAGGGGCTGATGACGCTTTTCTTCCTCGTCGTCGGTCTGGAGGCCAAGCGCGAGCTCGATCTGGGGGAGCTGCGTGAGCGCCGGCGTATCGCGATTCCCGTGCTCGCGGCGGCCGGCGGGATCCTGGTTCCGGTCGGGATCTTCCTGGCCTTCAACGCTGGCGGCCCGGGCGCCCACGGATGGGGCGCTGCGATGTCCACGGATACCGCCTTCGCGCTCGGCGCCCTTGCGCTTCTTACACCGCGGGCCGCAACGCGGATCCGAGTCTTCCTGCTCACCCTCGCGGTCGTCGATGACCTGACTGCGCTGCTGGTGATCGCGACGGTCTACACCAAACACGTCTCGATTCTCGCCCTGCTGATCGCCCTGTTGATGTTCGCTGTCCTGATCGGTCTTCGCTATCTGCCGATCGCCCGGAGCGCCGCCTCGATGGTGGTTGCAACGGGGCTGTGGGTCGCGATGTTCGAATCGGGTGTGGACCCGGTGATCTCGGGGCTCGCGGTCGGCCTGGTCACGAGCGCATACCCTCCTGCACGGGGCGATCTCGAGCGAGCCACCGAATTGACCCGCTCCTTTCGCGAGCAGCCGACCCCCGAGCTCGCCCGCTCGGCACAGCAGGGCCTGCTGTCTGCGATCTCGGCCAACGAGCGGATGCAGTACGCCCTGCACCCCTGGGTCAGCTACGTCGTGCTGCCCTTGTTCGCGCTCGCCAATGCCGGTCTGCACGTGACCGGCGGGCTGCTCGAACGCGCGGTCAGCTCTCCCGTGACGCTGGGCATCGTGGTGGCCTACGTCGTCGGCAAGCCGGTCGGGATCTTCGCGGGCTCCTGGCTCGCAACGCGGCCCTCCAGTGGCCCGCGTCCCCTGGTCAGCGGCCCTGTGCTCGCGGCCGGCGGCGCCTGCGCCGGAATCGGCTTCACCGTCTCCCTGCTGATCTCGAGCCTCGCCTTTCACGGACAGCGGCTCGAGGAGGCCAAGCTCGGGGCGCTCGCCACCGTGATCCTCGCGCCGCTGTTGAGTCTTGCCGTCATCAGGGTGATCAGGTTGATTCCCAGTTCGATGCGCGCGCGCCAGATCGGGCAGACCGCCTTGGACATCCCGGATCTCGCAGAAGAGGTCGATCCCGGGCGCGATCACATCCGCGGCCCCGAGGATGCACTGGTGACGCTACTCGAGTACGGCGACTTCGAGTGTCCTTACTGCGGGCAGGCCGAGCAGGTGATTCGTGAGCTGCTCCTCTCGGTCGGCAGCGACGTTCGCTATGTGTGGCGTCACCTGCCGTTAAACGACGTGCACCCGCGAGCGCAGCTCGCCGCCGAAGCCTCTGAGGCAGCGGGCGCGCAAGGACGATTCTGGGAGATGCACGATGCCCTGCTTGCCGACCAGGAATCACTGAGACCCTCCGACCTCGCCCGGCGGGCCGAGGAGCTGGGGCTCGATGTCGAGCGGTTCAACCAGGAGCTGCACAGCCATCAGTACGCGGGTCGCCTGCTCGAGGATGTGGTCAGCGCCGATGAAAGCGGCGTCTCGGGAACACCGACCTTCTTCATCAACGGCAAACGCCACTACGGCGTCTATGACATCGATGCACTGACCGAAGCCGTGACCGCCGCCAAGCGACGAATCGCCTCGCGGATACCAGCCTGAGCCGGCATCCCGTCAGCTACTCCCAATCATTCATGCGCTCTGGGGGCAAGGCTTTCTGACGAGCTCGCAAGCGCCGCGCTCCGCGCGGCCCGGTTTACGAGGAGGGGAGGATCGTCACAGCCTGGCGCACCGTCACCCGGTGCCCGTCCAGACGGCGACTGAGCGCCAGGACGTAGCTGCCTGGGGCAAGTGGCGATCGAAATGTGAGCAGGAGAGTCGCGTGGCCGCGGCCCGTCTGCACGTCCATGCCGGACGCGTACACGCGCCCCGCGCGAACAAGCTCGGCTCGCTCGGCGGTGCTTTCACCACGAAGGGTCGTCGTCGCCGCGGCCCCTGCTTCAGAGCATCGGACGCTCTGGCGGAGATGTCTGCGCGCGCCTGAGCGGACGGCTGCGACGTGGGTCGTGCATTTCATGAGGACGACGTTTCCCCTCGAGCCACCTGCGCCCGCTGCTCCCGTGGCGCCGGTCGGGCCCGCTGACCCCGCGGCGCCGGTTGCACCGTCGGTGCCTGCTGGCCCAGTGGGTCCCGCAGCGCCTGTGGCGCCGGGCGAGCCCTGCGGGAGCAGGCCGCCGGTACCGGTGAGCGACACGGTTGCGGGCCCGCTCGGGTCGTTCCCTGCGATCTGCAGTGCGGCTGTCCGTGATCCCTGTCCCTGGGGAGCGAAGGCGATCGCGATGCGGCACCTTTCGCCGGGTTCTACCTGGCCAAGGCAGCTGTTTGAGCCGATCAGGAAATCGCCGGCGTCGGGGCCGGTGAATGTGAGCGCCGAGAGTTCCAGTGCGCCTTCGCCATCGTTCGTGATCGTCAGCGCCTGCGGCGCGCTCAACGTACCCTGCGGCTGGGTTCCGAAAGGTGCCGGCACGGACGCCGAAATGCTGGGCACCGTGTAGCTCACCCTGACCGACGCCGGAGTGCCTTCAGCGGCGACACCGGTCGTGCCGTATGGGGCGTAGGAGGAACCGCCGCCCGCGCCGCCTCCGGCGGCCCACTCGCTGTCTTCTGATCCTCCGGCGCCGCCTCCGCCGCCGCCGCCGCCGTAGTAACCGCCACCGCCACCGCCACCGGCGCCGTTCCTGCCTTCGGCAGCTTCGCCGCCGGCTCCGCCGTGGCCCAGCGCGCCCGATTGACCGCTTTGACCGCTGTCACTACCTCCAGGACCCATCCCTCCGACGCCTCCGGCACCGAAACCCGAGATCGTTCCTGAGAGTCCCCCGCTGCCGCCGAGCGCGTTCGCTTCTGGGTCGGTGTTGCTCCCCGCTGAGCCGGCGCTTTCAGCTGAGCCGCCGTTGCCCCCGGGGAAGCTAGTTTCGATCCCTTCCATTTCGCCAACTTCGCCGCCCCCCGCACCGCCGCCCGCCACAACCAGTCGGAACAGAAGTGAGCCGAGGTCGCCGCCGTCCGCGCAGCCAGAGCCACAGGAGACGGTCCGAAGGTCCGCGGCGCCGCCACCCGCGCCGGCAATGTAGGGCAGGTTGCCCCTGCCTTCGCCGCCGCCGCCGTTCCAGGCGCCATGGTTCCCCGCGAGGCCATCGCCTCCGACCTCCACGTAGAGCCGCTCGCCCGCGAACACAGAGACGGGTGCCGACGCCGTGCCCCCTTGCCCGCCGCGACCGCCCGCCTGCAGGCCAAAGGATCCGAGCGAGCTGTCGCCGCCGCGGCCGCCGACAGCGCTCACCTGCATGCTTGTGACGGCACGCGGCACCAGATATTGCTGCTCGCCTCCGGTGTAGACGAAGGTACACGTGACCGTGAAGGTGACCTGTTCGCAGTTGGACGGTAGCGCCGAGGCCTGCCCCGCGACGGTCAGTATCAACGCTATCGCCGCGATGCTTGCGAGTACCGTGTGCGCCCATCGAGCGGAGGGCCAGCTCGAGATGGGCATGCGCCACTACTCGACCGCTACCGACCGCTACTTGAGTCGCTCGCCCCGAGCAGCGCACAATCGAGCCCGATTGGCGCTTTGCAGGCCGCTCCTTTGGGAATGACGATCGGCGTTCTTCCGTCGAGGACACGTAAACGTCGATCGGCCCGAACGTCCGCTGGCAGGCAGCGTTGCCATGGATCGTTGCTGGTAGAGGACGCGGGACCGATGGCCTTGGTTTCGAGAAATGGGACCATCGGCTTCTGCGGAATCCAAGCCGGTAATCTCTCCTACACAACGACAGGAGGAGGCCTAGATGGCAGTCGCGGTGATCCAAGAGTTTCCCATCGAGGGCGACGACCGGACGACAAAGGGATATGACCAGATCCAGGTGGCACTGGGCACCGGGGAGCAGCGGGCCGATGGTGAGCTCGCCCACGCCGCGGGATTCGACGAGGCGGCCGGCATATTCCGCATCTTCTCCGTATGGGAGTCCCAAGAGGCATGGGACACGTTTTTCCAGGCTCGCCTCATGCCCGCGGTCAGGTCGATGAGCGATGAGCTCGGCCCGCCGCCTGAGACCCGCATCTACCAGCTGCACAGATTCTCGGTGTAGCCAGGCCGGACGGCCGCTCGACGGTTGTGCCCTGCAGGACCTACCCGATCGCGAGGAGACGCTCGAGGAGCGGGGAGTCTCGGGTAGCCGTGGGCGGCGAGCGTCGAGCCAAGTTCAGCGGCGCTTCTCGCTCATCACCCTTGACGACCGTCAGGTAGGACGCCCGGGACCAGGACGATCACGATCCCGATGTCGCTCCCAGAAGCGATGCCTGAAGAACGCGACGTCCACGCCGACGATGGTGGCAACCAGGGCGAGTGCGTACCGCACGACGCTCACCTGCCTTCCCATCGTTCCAGGCTACTTCTCGAGCATTGTCTCGAAGGATCCGCTGGAGCGGCTCGTGCAGCGTTGGGCCAGAGGCGACGACCAGAATCGAACCGGTGTAGACGGCTTTGCAGTCTCGCCAGTGCCGTGGTCGTTGGCTCTACAGAGCCATTCTGCTTGTTCTCAGTTGCGCTCAGTTACGCCCGAATTGGCCCAGTTCGGTACCACGCTCGGTACCACGGGCATGGTCTGCGCTCCGGTAGTAGCCTCATCAGCGTGAGGTTCAGCTACGACGAGGACTCCGACGCCGCTTACGTTCGTCTCATCGACGGACCAAAGTCCGCGAAACAGGTGGTCGTAGGCGACGACGAACTGTGGAGGCCGATCGTCATTGACCTCGACGGGGAAGGTCATGTGATCGGCTTCGAGTTCCTCGACGCCTCAGAGATTTTGCCCGCTCGTTTGCTCGATGACTTTCGTCGCTAGCTCGCCGCCGAATGCGGCCGTGAGCTTCGCCGCGTCCTCGACCGCCGGGCTGTGGTGGAGATAGCGTTCCGTGGTCCGGTAGCTCGCGTGCCCCATGTACGCCTGTAGCGCCACCGGAGCCATACCGCTGGACGCTGCAACGGTGCCGAACGTGTGGCGCAGATCGTGGAACCGCACCTCGCGCAACCCGGCCGCTTTCAGAGCTTTGACGAACGCCCGCCTGACCGCCATGTCGTCCAGGTAGTCGCCGTCCGGTCCCGGGAACACCAGGTCATCCGGGGCAGGCTCGTGCTCAGGGTCGCGGGTGAAGTGCTGGGCCAGGGCGATCATCACGTCATCGGACATCGGCGTTGACCGGACCTTCTGCGACTTCGGCCGCTTGAGTTCCTTGCCCGAAAAGTTCTCCCGCACGTGGACGCGGGCGAGCGGGAAGTCAACGTCACGCCAGCGCAGCGCGAACAACTCGCCCTGCCGCAGCCCGGTGAACGCGGCGACCAGGTAGAGGACGCCCGTCTGCTCATCCTGGGCGTGGGCGCGCAGCAACCGGATCTCATCCGGGCCGAGCACGTCGAACTCGCCGGAGTAGATGACGCGCGGCCGGTCTACGACGTCGGCTCCGGCGGGGTTGTCGGGCAGCGGACCCCACTCCGGTTTCCACGTCTGGCGGACGCGACGAAAGATCCCGGTGAGCACGACCAGGTGGCGGACGACGACGCGGTTGCTCAGCTTCTTGACTCCACGAGCCCTCTCTACCTGGTCGAAGAATCGGTCGAGGTTGAACATGGCCGTGGTGGTCACAGAGGCACCGCCGTGCGTATCAGCATCAGTCGCCCGTCGGGGCGGTTCTGCGTCGTCGCCAGCTTCGCGGCCACAAGTTCGTCCGCGGCGGCGTTGATCGCCTCGTCTGTTACCGCGTCGAGGTTGAGCGGGCAGTCCGCGACGCTTTCCGCAAGCTGGCGGGCGATAGGCGAGAGGGATGCTCCGGGGCGCTGTTTATCCTCCATCGGGAGCCTCCGTTCCATGGCTGGCGCGGTGCTCGTGGTCGATTGAGGTTTGACGCCGGGGCTTGGAATGGGCTCCGGCGTCACTGTTTATGTCGGCGACGGTCGTTGCGACGAAGGCTTCGATGGCGACCCTGGCCGCGCCGGTCATTGTGAGTTTGCGGACGCGGGCAGCGGCTCGTAGGGCCTGCTTGAGGTCCGGGTCTATCGGCATCTCGAAACGACTGCGAGCGGGATTTCCGTTCATCCGCCGGATTGTTGCCGACGCGGTGGACGGACTCGCCTAGCAGGTCGTTCGGACCGACTTTTCGCACCTGGGTGCGAACGGATCGTCGGGGCTCGGGCTTACGCTCGACGGCATGGAATATGAGATCAGAGTGAACCCCAACAGCCCTGGATACGCCTACCTTGCGACCGGCCAGGACGTGCCGGTCTTCGCCAGGTGGGCACACGACAGTTCCACACCGGTCACGGTCGGCCAGGAAGCCGCAGACATGGTGAAGGCGTGGCTGAGTCAATACGACGTGTGGCCCGAGAGCATGGCTCCTGTCCACCTAGTTCCGCTCGACCGGTCCTTCTAGACCTCCGGCGATGGCTGCCACGTCCTCGACCCTCCTCCACGTCTCCAACGGCGGATGGTCTGCCATCGCCGCATGGTTCGGCCTGATCCTCGCTGTGATCGCGGCCATCTACGCGGCGCGCCAGTACAAAACAGCGCAAGAGACCCGGAAGCAGCAGGCGTTGGATACCGAGCGCACGTTCAAGGAAGCAGAGCGGGTGCGAACCGAGGAGGCGAAGGACCGCCAGCGGCTCCGCGACGAAGAATCCCAGCCCTACGTCGTGATCTATGCCGAGCCCGCGCCAGGGCGTCCTCACGTCGTTGATCTGGTCGTCAAGAACCTCGGGGCAACCGCCGCCAAAGACGTGACGATCCAGGTGACGCCGACCCTGTTTCGCTACGCAGGCGGGAACGGCGAACCCGTCGAGCTGCCTGAGATGATCCGGACACGCTCGTGCCCGGCCAAGAATGGCGCACGTTCTGGGATGGGACGGCAGGCACGACGCACCTACACGAAGACGCACACACGGCCACGGTGGCGTTCTCCGACTCCCAGGACCGCGCGCTTGGCCCGTACACGTTCGGTCTGGACTGGAGCCACATCTCGGGGCGCATGTTTCCCTCGCCCAGCGGGATACCCGAGCTTGCGAAAGCCGCCGGGGAGATCCGCGACGTGCTCAAAGGCTGGAAGGCACCGGGGAACGCGCTGCGCATCCACAGCTACGACGGCTACGAGTACGACAAGCGCCAGCAGGAGTGGTTTGAGGAACGGCAGCGCGAACACCAGACGCAGCAGGCAGCCGAGGAGGAGCAGGGCGAGCAGCCGGGCTAGATGACCGGTCTGGGTACCTTCTCGGTACCTTTCGCACCTGGGTGCTGGTGGCCTTAACGCCGAAACCCCCGCGTTAGCAGGGGTTTCCCGAGAGGCGACGACCGGAATCGAACCGGTGTAGACGGCTTTGCAGGCCGCTGCGTAGCCACTCCGCCACGTCGCCAGGTTGTCCAAGGGTACCGGGCGGCTGAACCGTCCTGCGGGGCGCCCGGACGCCACGGAGACGTGGCGGGGGCGCATGACCGCAACCCGAAGCTAACTTGCGTGTCTTATGGGCAGCTTCGCCGCCGCCCATCGACCTCGCGGCGTCGGGAGCCCTGACCTGAGGTCGTCCCCGGAAGGAGCCCGATGAGGCGTTTGCGCCAGCTCGGTCTTGCCCTGCTGGTCTGCGCGGGGCTTGCCCCGATATTCGCGGCCGAGGCGTTCGCTTCGCACTCCCAGCTCACCTTCTTTGAGGCGCCCTCGCAGCTGCTCACGCCGTTAACGCGAGCCGGCGCGATAGCCACCCTCAAACACCTGGGCATCAAGGCGCTCCGCATCGAGCTCAACTGGCACACCGTTGCGCCGTCCCCGAACAGCACCCACCGGCCGGTCTTCGATGCGACGGAACCCTCCAGCTACAACTGGGGCCAGTACGACCCGCTGATCGAAGAAGCGCACCGGCTGGGCTGGAAGATCCTGCTCACTGTGACCTCGCCCGTGCCGTTGTGGGCGACGGCCAACCCGAACCTGCACTCGCTGGTGACGCGCCCCAGCGACACGCAGTTCGAGGAGTTCATGACGGCCGTCGGCCGCCACTACGCCGGCGAGGCATCGCTCTACGGCATATGGAACGAGCCCAATCATCACGAATTCCTGGAACCCCAGTTCAATCCCAACGGGACGCCTGCCTCGCCGCGCATCTACCGCGGCCTCTACCAGGCCGGATACGGGGGTCTTGTGGCGGCCGGCATCGCGCACCCCACGGTGCTGATCGGAGAAACGGCGCCCGAAGGGGAAGCTCACATCCGCCCGCCGGTTCGTGCGGGGGCCGCCCACAACGTCTCGCCACTGGCTTTCCTTCGTGAAACCCTCTGTCTGAATTCGAGCTACCACCGCTCCGGCGGCTGCTCGCAGCTGCAGGCGGCCGGCTGGGCGATACATCCGTATTCCAACGCCGCCGGCCCTCTGTATGTGCCTTTCAACAAAGAATCGGTGACCATCGGCTCGCTTTCGCGGATGACCACGGCACTGGACAGAGCCGCGCAGGCCAGGGCGCTGCCGGCGCATCTGCCCGTCTTCATCACGGAGTTCGGGATCATGAGCAAGCCCAACCGCTACCAGGGTGTCCCGGTGGCGCAACAGGCCGAGTACGACGCCATGGCCGAACGGATCGCCTACACCAATCCTCGGGTGGCCTCGTTCTCCCAGTACCTGCTCAAAGACGACCCCCTGCCGCCCAAGCACAGCCGCAGGGTTGCCTTCCAGACCGGCCTCGAGTATTCCGACGGCACCGCCAAGCCCTCGCTGACGGCCTTCGCGGTGCCTCTGACCGTCACCAAGCACGGCGGCTATGACTCGCTGTGGGGCTACGTGCGCCCATCCGCAGCCGCGACCAAGCTGACACTCGAAGTCCAGCGGACGGGCTCGAGCCGTTGGAGCGTTCTGACGTACGTGACCACCAACAGCAGCGGTTACTGGTCGCTCAACTCGCCTGGGTCGGGAAGTCACTGGCGAGTCCGCTGGACCAGTCCAGAAGGGGCGCTCTACCTGGGCCCGCCGATCCGCGCCTACAAGGGCGGCTAGACGCGCACAGGGCCGGGGTGCGGTCCCTTATTCGGCTCTTCGCTGGCGCTCAGCGGGCCTTTCTCGAGCTCTAACTCTCTCTTGGGTTGATCGTTAGCGACGGCTCAGGCGCTCGGGCAACCATGTGCAGACACCCGCGAAAGCCAAGAGGTCAGCCGTGGTTCCCAGACGATCAGTTGCACCCATGTTTCTTGCAGCGCTCATCGGAGGCGCCCTCGTCGCTGTGGGCCTCCTGGTGCTCAGCCCCCGCGCCGGCAGGTCGGCGAAGAAGACCGTCTCAGCACTCCGCGAATCCGCTGTCGCGACAGCCACGGGAACGCGCCGCGATGTCGCCAACACGGCCCTGTCGGCGACCCAGATCTACAAACAGGACTCGCCGGGCGTGGTCTCGATCACGGCCCGGACAGCTACCGGGGAGGACAAGGGGACGGGCATCGTCCTGAACAACGAAGGTTTGATCCTGACGAACGATCACGTCGTCGAGGGCGCCACCAGCCTGTCCATCTCTGTCGATGGCTCCTCAACCCGGACCGCGAGCGCAACACTGGTCGGCGAAGAAGCCAACAGTGATCTGGCGCTGATCAGAGTCGACCCCTCCGGTCTTAGCCTCCAACCGCTCAAGCTGGCCGGCACATCCGGCCTGCAGGTGGGCGAACAGGTCTACGCGATCGGCAACCCCTACGGGCTCGAAGAGACGCTCACAAAGGGCATCATCTCGGCGCTGAAGCGCGAAATCTCAGCTCCCGACGGAGCAAAGATCACCGGTGCCCTGCAGACGGATGCGGCGCTGAACCCAGGCAACTCCGGTGGGCCCCTGCTGAACAACCAGGGCGAAGTGATCGGTGTCAACTCGCAGATCGCAAGCGACGCCGTCGAGACCAGCGGCTCTCAGGCGGGGAGCACAGGCGTGGGTTTCGCGATCTCCTCGAACACCGTTGCCGGGGCCGTCAAGAAGATCGAGGCCGGTAAAGGAGTCAGCTACGCCTCAGTGGAGCACAGCAGCTTCCGAGCGGAGGAACAAGCGGCTGCCGCTCCCAGCGGCTCGGAAGCCGAAGGGTTCGCGGGCGGGGAGGAAGGCAGCTCCGAAGGCCTCCGCGAAGCCGAGGAACGCCGAGTCCAGGAAGAGGAAGTAGCCGCAGAGGCCGGAGCCGGCGGCGGCGCGAGGATTCTCGTCCCCTGATCGTGCCCACCGGGTGTCTCTGGGAGGCCGGCGCGGCATTCGGGCCCCGCGGGTGGGGGGAGGTACGTCCGTTGATACCCTTCAGCGGTTCCCAGGGCGATTAGCTCAGCTGGGAGAGCGCCGCCTCGACAAGGCGGAGGTCACTGGTTCGAGCCCAGTATCGCCCATGCCCGTTGCGCCCCGGAAACACGGGGCGCAACGTCGTTAATGACTACCCGCGCGCCACCAATTTGCCACCAATGGCTGCTCTCCGGCGCCCCATGAAGGGATAGGCTGGCGATCATGCTGAGCTGGCAGCCGGTTCCCACCACGGACCACTGGGCCTTGGTCGACTCGGAGTCGGAGATGGTCGTCCGATTGGTTGCTCCAGTCGGTCCGTATCTCGGCGACGCGGCTGTGATCTTTCGCGTGAGCGGCCCGGGCTATGAAGCCACTGACCATGCCTCGCGGGACGCCGCGATGGCCGCCGCGGAGGAGTCCGCAAAGCAGCTCTAGGGGATTGCACTTTTTCCGTCTGGGGCGCCGTCTACGGTTCCGTGTGTGGCTCAGACGAACAGCAAAGCACCCGCGACCATCCATCGACTCGGGGCACGCTCCGATGCGATCGTGGTCCGTGCCGCCGTCGAGCTCGGCGTTTCCCGTGATGCCGCGTTGCGCATCGCGATTGACCGGCTGCACCGCGATCTGCCGGCCGTCAAAGCGGAGATTGACGCGCAACGCGAGGCGATCGAGTGGCTTGAGTGCCAGCGGCAGACCTTCGGCGCCCGTGCGCAGCTGCGACTCCGAGACGGTGAGCTCGAGGTCCACGCCGGTAGACGCCGTCACGGTGTCGAAGGTGCCTCGGTGCGTGCCCGCGACGTTGACGGCGAGGTCGCGCTTGACCTCGTGATCGAGCGGCCCGATGGCGACCTGGTGATCGAGGCGGTCAGCGTCGGCCCATCGGAAAAGTGGATGCCGATAGGCGCGCTTCACCTCGCGCCCGTTGTACCGCCGCCGCGCGCGACGGTCGTACACCGCCGCGGGAGCGACATCGAAGAGACCGTGTGGGGGGATGACGGACAACGCCGCACCTATCGCGGCGGCCAGCTCGTCCCGAACCGCCTCGCGAGGTTCGCGTGACCCCAATCCACCCCACGATCATCGCCGAAGCGGTCGAGACCTTCATGACGGTCGATCTGATGAGCCGGGAGGACGCCGAAGCAGAGGCATCGAAGATGACCGCGCGCGAGGACCGGCCCGGCGACGACCTCTACCTCAGCGAGCTTGAAGTAGTCGGGGCCGCTCCGTTCGACGAGGCCGGGCGCAAGCAGCGCACACGGGCTGCCCGTCGCGTCTCGGCCGCTCATGCCCGGCGTCGGCCCGCTCTTGTCTGCCTGATGCGCCCGCGGCGACCGATGGCTCGCCGCCGCGGAGCCGGCAGGCCTGCTGGCGTCCGGTGCCGTCGAAGCGCCACAGCTCGCGACGACGGCGAACCTCACGAAGCGCCGCGGGGCGCCGCATGACAGCGACCGCCCCGCTACTGAACGCTGAGCAGGCAGCCGATCTGCTCAACGTGCCCGCGTCGTGGGTGCTCGCCGAGGCTCGCGCGGAGCGGATCCCGCACGTTCGGCTCGGCCGTTACGTCCGCTTCGACGCCGAGGAGCTCGCGGCGTGGTGGCAGACCCGGGCGCGCGGCCCGTGGCGCGACCGTGGCGCCGCGGCAGCTCGAGCACGCGGGGTTGTGGCGTGAGCGTCGATGCGCTCGGCTGGGCGCTTCGCGAAGCGCCCGTGAACGCCAAGGGTGATCTCCTAGTGCTGATCGTCCTGGCCGATCACGCGCACCCGGACGGCAGCCATGCCTTCCCGTCGGTGCCGACGATCGCGAGGCTGGCTCGCATGTCGCCGCGGGGCGCTCAGAACGCGCTGCGCAACCTCGAACGCGCCGGCCTGATCCGCGCGACGCCGCGAGTGGGACGCACGACCGAATACCGGCTCGCGGTTACCCCTGCAGACGCTGCGGGGGTGCAAACGGTGCGCCCCGCAGCCAGCGACAGGGGGGGGCGCACTCAGCGACCAAAACCCCCGCAGCCAGTGCGCCCTAACCGTAAGAACCGTCACCTAACCGGAGACGACCTCTCGGTCTACGACCGTGGGGTGATCGAGTCATGATCGCGACAGGTGCCTGTGAGACCTGCGGCGCCCCGGTCGAGCGCGACGAGGCGAGCGGCTTCGCGGCTGCTTTGCTCAACCGCTTGCCGTTCCGATGCTCCGGATGCTCGGCTGTGCTCGAGAAGGAATGGGCTGCCGAGGAGACGGAGCGCGCCGAACTCGAGCGCGAGCGCGCTCTGGAGCAGAAGCTCGACATGTTGCCGCCTGCGCTCCGGGGGTGGCGGCTCGCCGAGCTCGACGACGACGGCCGGGGCCACGCGCTCGACGCGGCCCGCCGATGGGCAGCGGGCGAACTCGCAGGCCTCCTGCTTACCGGTGACGTCGGCGTCGGAAAGACGACGATCGCCGCGGCCGCATTCAGCGCCCGTTGTCGCCACGGGGCCACCGCGCCGCGGTGGTTGCCCGTCGTCGAGGTCCTGAGCGATCTCGCCAGACCATTCGGGAGCGCCGAGCGCGAACGCGCGCTGCGAGCGCTCGCGGAGCGCGGTGGTCGTGCGCTCATCCTCGACGACCTCGACAAGGCAAAGCCGACCGTCGCCGCGGCATCCGAGCTGTTCGCCGCGATCGACAACTGCATCACACACTGCCGGCCGCTGATCGTGACGACGAACCTGATGCCTTCCGAGCTCGCGAGTCGCTGGCCGGCGCACGGCAAGGCCATCGCTTCGCGGCTCTCGGGCTACTGCGAGCTCCACAAGATCGCCGGCGCGGACCGCCGGCTACTGAAGAGAGGCTGAACATGATCCGACCGTCCCGCTACCTCGACGACGCGCTCGGCGCGCTCCCGGCAGAGCCAACCGAGACCACCGTAGGCGACCTCGAGCGGCTCGCAGCGATCCAGGAGGGATTGACGCGCCACGTTCTCGGCGTCCGATCAGAGATCGCTCGCCGCACGGTGACCGTTGAGTCGATCGACGACCTGGCGCACCTCGCACGGCTCGCGTCAGATGCCGAGAGCGCAGACCGGCAGCTCACGACTTACACAGCCGCGGCCCTCCAGGCGCACGGCATCACCACCGTCCGCAGCCGCGGGCATTGAAAGGAGCAGCACGATGAAAACCGCCACAACGCCACGCGAGCAGCTCGGAGAAATCCAGGCCGCGCTCGCAGACGCACGCGCCACGGTCCCCGACCTGCGCAAGGCAGCCAAGCAGGCGCACGACGCCTACAAGGCGCAGCCCACGGGCAACTTCCGCGCCGCTCAGGAGACCGCCGAGCTCGTCAAGGACCGCGAAGCCGAGATCAAAGCGCTCGAGGCCAAACAGGTCGAGATCCTCGGACAGCTCGGCAACCACCCAAACGCCCCCGAGCTCGGCGTCGCGGGCGACGGATGGGCGATGGCCGCCACCGTGCTCGACGGCGTCAGCGGCGGAAACCTGCGCGTGGACATGCCGGCGCGCGACATTCTCGCGACAGCACCGACGTTCAAAGGCCCCACGCCGCCGCTCGGAGCGCCGAGCATCCAGAGTCCGTTCGTCGAGAAGGCCGCCGACCGCCGCGGACTGATTCTCAACCTGCAGAGGGTGCAGCTCGAACGGGGCGACCTGGCGATCGTCGAGTTCGCTCAGAAGGGCGCGCGCACGGTTGAAGGCGAAGTGAAACGCTCACCGACGGCGGTCACGGAAAAGGCGCTGCTTGGGCTCGAAGTTGAGCTGCGCAACCCGAGCGTCAATCAGCACGCGATCATCATTCCCGGCGTCCCGTCGAAGCTGTTCGACGTCGAGGAAGCTCTCCTCGGTTTCCTCACGAACGAGGGCTCGTACCAGACCGAACGCAGCATCGAGGCGGAAATCCTGGCGGCGATCACTGCGGCCGAACCGGCCAACGGCAAAGTCGGCACGGATCTGATCTCACGGGTCCGCAACGCGGTCGCCGCGATGCGAGCCATCGGCGCGAATCCGACGATCCTCGCAGTCAGTCCCACGGTCGCCGCAGAACTCGACCTGACGAAAACCGAACTCGGCTACGTCGCCGGATTCCGTAACGCCGGCTCAGCATCACCGCTGTTCGGACTGGAAATCGTCGAAGTCCCGAACATCGCCGCGCCGACACTCATCGACCCGCGGATACTCGGTGTGCTCTACATGGGCATCGCGACACTGCTCGTTGACCCCTACACCGGCAAACGGACCAACACCGTCGAGCTCAGGATCGAGCTCGAGGCACTGATGCACATCCGCGACGCATCGGGCGCCTACGAAATCCGGTAACCGCAAACCGCCATCTTGCCGCTGCCGTCCGCAATAGCCAGGCAGCGACCAAGACCGTGCCAGTTCTTACTCCTTCGGGCACGGTGCAGCAAACCGACAACCTGCCCACCGCGTCTCTGGTCAGCGCGGTGGGCAGCGTCGGCGGTCAACACAGAGAAGACGGAGAACCGATGCAGACACCAACCACAACCACAACGAAGCGCTGTCGACAGCACGACAAGCCGCCCAGCGACTTCCCGCGCAGTAGGGGGCAGGTCAACAACAGCGCGAGCCACGCTCCAGCTGATGCTGACAGTCAAAAACTTCCCTCCGAAATGGATTTAGGCCGAGGATCCAACTCGTGATGAGCAAGCGCTGCACGCATTGCCAGCAAGACAAGCCGGCCACCGACTTCCGACGAAACCGCAGCATGCGCGACGGTTTGAGCAGCTGGTGCAGCGACTGCCACAACGACGCCACACGCGCAAGCCGAGCAAAGCACGGCGACCGATACAACGCCAACCGCCGCAAGAAACGACTCGCAGCCACGACAACCCAAGCGTAGGGGGGCGGTCGACAATGGCGCGACACGCGCGTTCTGCCTGCTACCGAGAATCAACGGCGAGAAAGCCCGTTTCGCGTGAACGCCGGATCGGGGACTGGTTGCCTTCACAGGCGCGCGCGTGTGCGCGTGAGCATCGCGTCCCATGCGTAGGTTTGGAGCGTACGCGCCTCCGCGAGCACGGCTCGCCAGTGGAGTGACCGACCCCTACGTCGGACAGTGCGGCGAAGGGCGCGAACTCCTATTTCGACCCGATTGAAATCACACATCCAGAGGAGGCAGCAGTGAGCTTGCTAAAGACCCTCGAGCAAGTGGGTAGCGATGTCATCGATAGCCCACTCAACCCTGCAGCGGATGCCAAAGCGGCAGCTGATGCCGCGTTAGGCTTCTCGGGCATGTCTACCAAGTGGAATGCGAATGCGGTTGGAAGACCGGCGATTCCACAGATCTACGGAAACTCGTCGCTGCTGGCCGGCAACACCAGCGGAAGTCCCACCGGCCCAAGAGTTGCCTGTCGAGCTTGACCCTATGAGGCTGATGATCTTGCGCTCCGTCCGCGTCCGGAGTAGGCTGGCCAGCACATGCAAAGTGGGCCCGCGTCGCGCAAACGACCGGGCCCGTGGCACCGAGGTACTAGCTCGGCGCGCCAGACACCCTACCGACGCTCGGAGCGGTGCCTTCCTCGTCTCAGCCGTCCCTCGGAGCCTCCGAACCAAGGAGGAGTCGATGAGCACTCAGGACAAGCAGGCAGGCGTGACGGTCACGCTGGAGAGCGAGGTCGCTAGGCGCGCGTTCCTCGGCGCGCTGTGGAATGACCGTCTCTACTCGCAGCTCCACACGTTCCAACAGACGGTCGAGAGCGTCCCGCCAGTGGGCTTCATCGGCGAGCGGTGGGGCGACGCCTTCGAGCCAGTCCAAGCGATCGTTAGCGTGCTCCGGGACATCGAGCGCCGGGTTGATGATGTCCACGCCCTGCAGGAAACGGGGCTAAATGTGCCGACGCAGCTCCACTGCTCAGCGGCTGATTTCCTGCGGGCGCTCGACCACGGGATCAACGAAGCGAAAGAAATCCTCGACACGATCAGCGTTGACGATCTGCAGGACGCTTGCGACCAGATCCTCGCGTTGATGCGGATGGCCGACCAGCTGCGTGAGCGAGGCGTCGAATACAAGCAGGCTCCCGTGGCGCTCGCGGCAATCGGCGGTGATGCGTGATGGCGACTCTCTGGGACGCTCGGGCCGAGCGCGATGTAGGCCTATTCATCGAGCGCTACCTGACCGAGAATCCTCCCCCCGACGGGGCGCTCTACGCCGACGACCTCGCCGAGTGGGCCCGAAATCTGAAGGACGCTGGGACGCGCTGCCTCGACGCTTGTGGAGCGTCACCGCTTCGATCGATCGGCGGTGGTGCGTGATGCCCGGGCTCAAATCTGTGCCGACGCCACCGGAGGCGCCGTACACGGCCGACCACCTGGCGCGCGAGCTGTATGACCCGATCTCGGACCGGCTGCCGCGGATCCCAGTTGACGACCCTGGCCGCGCCGTCCACGTCCGGCTGCTACCGCCGATCGGCGCCGCGCTCGAGCTGCCCCGTGTTCGGATTCTGGGGGGTGATGCGTGATGGGCGCCGCGCGACGGTCATATGGGACGGGCTCGCTTGTCGAGCGCTCGGCGGCGGGACGGGTGATCTGGCACGGCCAGTGGCGCGTGAACGGGCGCCAGGTGATGAAGCGGATCGGCCCGAAGCGCGCGCCGGGCGAGGCCGATGGGCTCACAAAGCGCGAAGCCGAGGACCAGCTCCGCGAGCTGATCGCATCGACGCCGCTGGCCGGCGGCGGGCGGGTACCGCTGACCGTCGGGGCGCTCCACGACCGCTACATCGGCGACCGTGGCAGGCGCCTGAAGGCAACGACGCTCGCGGACTACCACGCGATCGCCAGGAACCACCTGACGCCGTACTTTCGGGAGCGGAGCGTCGGCTCTCTGACTCGTGCCGACCTCGACGACCTGGTGAAGCACCTCGACGGCCTCGGCCTGTCCCCGAAGTCGATCGGGAACTACTTCACCTACCTCGCGACGCTGCTCAACTACGCCGTCGAGCGAGACTGGCTCGCCAGGAGCCCGGCTCGAGGCGTGACGCTCCCCGAAGATCCCGATGACGTCGACGAGCTGCGGTTCCTCGAGGTCGTCGAGGTCCACGACCTGATCGAACAGGCAGGGGAGGGCCCTTACCGCGAGATCGATCGGGCGCTCTACGCGCTCGCAGCGATGGCCGGCCTGCGCCAAGGCGAGTGCCTCGGCCTGCTCTGGCGGGCGGTCGATATCAGCGCCGCTCGCCTGCGAGTCGAGGAGAACGTCGTCAGGACCAAGAGGACGACGCCGAAGTCCCGTCAGCGGCGCAGCGTGCCGCTCTCGCCCCGCGTAGCGGCCGAGCTGCTCGCGCTGCAGGACGCTTCCCGCTGGACGGGCTCAACGGACCCGGTATTCGCCGACCCGGCAACGGGGCAGCCGCTCGCTCGGACGCCGCTTATGCGGCGCTACCGCGCGGCACTCAAGCGGGCGAAGATCGACGAGGCGTTTCGGTTCCACGACCTACGGCACACGTTCGGCACGACGATGGCGCGCTCAGGCGTGCCAGTGACGACGATCCAGGCATGGATGGGGCACAGCGATCTGCGCACGACGCAGCGCTACATGCACTACGCGCCGGCGCACGACGAGGCCTCCGTTGTCGGCGCCGCGTTCACCGTCGCTGACCCGCGCCACCAATCTGCAACCAATGTGAGCGAATCTCACCTATCTGAGGTGCCCTCAGCGGCCTGAGTATCCCCGTAACTGCTGGGGCTCGCCGCCGGCCTCACAGTTCGAGCCCAGTATCGCCCATCCAAACACAGGGCCGCGCGAGGGAGCCATCCTTCCGCGCGTCTTCGGTCCAACTCGGAATTACAGACTATCGACGCGCAGCGAGCCGCTCGAAGTGCTGGCGCGTGTCGTTGAACATTCGGCTGATGATCGGCGCGGAGAGCGGCGAGTTCAACTTGCCGAGAAGCGTCAACTCGAAGGCGAGCGTCCAGGTGAATCGGCATCGGTCCGGGCCGAGTGCGTCGATGAGGTAGTCCTCTGCCGAGCGCCGGTAAGCCGAGGGTCGAACGGCCGTCACGAAGAATGCCTTGCGGCTGCCCTCCTCCCAGATGAAGTATTCCTCCCGTACTCGCAGCGCCCTCAGTAACCGCGCCTGACGCCGCGTGCCGACTCCAAAGGGCCTCGGCGACAGCCACGTGATCTTCAGCCCGCGGCACCAGTCCAGAGTTCCGTCACGTGTCAACTCGGCCCAGACAGTCTCGGCAGGAAGCGCAATCTCGAAGGTTTCGACGAAGCGAGATGGTGCGGAGGTCAAGAACGCCTCATTGGCCGGGGGCAGCATGACCTAAGGATTTCAGACAAGGTGCCGCAGAGGCTGCTCTGATCTTGCGCGCCGCATGGTTCAGCACGCTTACAATCCCGCGATCTAAACGACGCTGGGAGACGTGATGGAACAGATCAAGACGCGGATCGGCTACGCAAACGTGGCTGCGACGATGGCGCTGGTTCTGGCGATGTGTGGTGGCGCGTACGCAGCAAGCGGCGGCTTTAGCAGCGGCGGGACACTGCATGCATGCGCGAACGGCGAAGGCGTCATCCGACTGGTCAAGCCGGGCAAGCACTGCAAGAAGGGCCAGACCCCCGTGGCTTGGAACCAGACTGGACCGAAAGGCGCAACAGGTGCGGCCGGCGCTACCGGACCCGCTGGCGCAAACGGCAAAGAAGGACCGCTCGGTCCCAGCGCCGGATTCCAGGCGTACAAGGATGACGCTGGCGCATTCGGCGGTGTCCAGCATCTTGAACCAATTGTCTTGGGCAAGCTCGCGGTACCCGCCGGCAACTACATGGTGACGGCAAAGCTCATAGTTAAGAGTCAAGGTGGGATCGTGGAATGCCGTCTTGAAAACAACGAGACGGCAGATGCCGATATCTCCGAAGCGAACCTCGAACAGCAAAACGGGGGAACCATAGCGATCCAGACGATGTACCTCGAGTCGACCGCCTCTTTCGCCCGGCCGGGTGAATGGATGGTCAAATGCGAAAGCCTCGGGACCGGCGGCGCTTCTGCCTCACAGCTGAAGATTCAAGCGATCCAGGTCGCTACTAGGTCAAACCTCCCGGGCTGAAGCTGTCACCCCAGCGATCTTGCGGTCGCTGGGGTGATTGCGGTTTCCAGTGGCAGAGCAGGCTTTGCGATGACCTACGACGACAAAGCCGGAGGACAGACGCGCATTTGACCGGAACTTGCGTTAGGGGCGGGCCGCCAACGCTGGAGAGTTTGGCGATCTGGCGGGCTGCCCTGTGGCGTTTGTTACTAAGTAGGAAAGGCGGGGCAGGCCGCCACGCGTTGGCGGTCTGCCTGCGACTACGTTTGCGCTCTGGCGCGGCCCTCGACGGGGTAACGGAGTCCTACCCCTGGGGTGCCTTTCGCGGACGCTCGGGCGGGGCGAATATGGACCTACAACCACTTACGCCCCAAGGAGACCAGAATGTTCGCCACCAAGACCCGCAACACGATCATCGCCCTCATTGCATCGAGCGGCCTTGCCGCCGGCGGCCTTGCCCCAGCCGTATCACAGGCCCAGAAAGTCCAGCCCGCACCGCACAAGATCACCCAGGCGGAAGCATGCTCGACGCTCGGCGACCTCGAGAGCAAAGCCAACGAGGAAGTCGCCAAATACCTGGGCGAAGGCGACATCGCAAACGCCGAAGCAGCATCAGCTGCCGCGGACCTCTACTTCGATGAGGGGGTACGTGAAGGCTGCTGGGTGGCCGGCCTGCACGCTTCCGTGACCATGCACCCGATTTCGGTCATCGGCTCCGGGGGGAGCGCTTTGCCCACCAAATGACGCGCGCTCGGCGGCGAGCGATCGCGTGCGAGGCTGGCCGTGCTGGACGGGAACCGTGATCGGCTCCCGCCCAGTTCGGTCGAGAGTTAGGTCAGTTCGGCTTCGAGTTCTTCGTAGTCGGGCCCGAGCCAAGCTTCGATGTAGCCTTCCTCTTCCTTGACGCAGCCCTTGGTGCTGCCCTTGGCGAGCTTGAAGGCAATTTCGGATTCGATGTCGGCCGTGCCGGGGTATTCAACCGCAGGCCATTCGCCCTTGAGCTTGGTCTTTGACACGTACTTGCACGATTTCCCTGCCTCCGTGCCGGTGACTTCAAGCGCTTTGGAGAGCACGAGCGTCGCCGTCTTCTTCGTCGTGACTTCCTCGCTCTGGAGCTCTCCCCCGGTGAAGGTGACGTCTTCCAGCGTCGGCGCCACTACCGGCGTGGCGCTGCGCAGCCGCGCCTTGCGCCTGGCAATCGCGCGATGCCTGGAGTGACGGGAGAACAGTGCGATCCCTGCTGCGGCTTCTTCTTCGATTTCAAATTCTTCGCATTCTTCGGTCGGGATGCCGACCGTGCCGGTCGCGAAGTCCTTGGCCGCCGAGTTGGTGGCCAGCTTCATCGAACCCTCGACTTCGCAGCTCAAGGCCATATCAGGCATTTCGCTCGTTTCAATGGCAACGGCCCAGCCGCCTTCGACCTCGGTCCCGTTCGGCACAGCAACGCCTTTGGACTTGAGAATCACGACAGGTTTTGCCACTTTGGCCGCGGCGCCGGCGGCGGTGAATGCACCCAGTGCCGTAACCGCAATCAGGCCCAGTACCAACATCTTCAGCTTCGCAACCATTCAAACCTCCATAGATCGCACGTGGGCACCGATCGACGCCCCCAATTAGCTTTCACTGCGTCTCGCGGTCGTCAGAGCTCGCGCTCCAGGCACGCCATGCTCCTCAGACCTTGTTTTCACGGGCCGTCTTACCCGTGCCCCAGATCGGTCGCTGCCTGTGAGTCAGGCGGGGACCGGATACCCGACGGTTCGCACGGAACTGCGGCTTAGTAGATGGATCTGGCCATGCCCTTCATGGACGGACTCTCGGTTGAAGCGCGGGGCCCGTACACCGTATGAGAATGTCACACCGCGTCATCGACGATTGTCAAAGCTTGCGGTTTGACCTTGTACACAAAGGCCTTCTACAGGTGTCCAAAGCAGTAGCGACACGATTGAACATTGAGCCGACACGACTTTGGACATGATCGTCCCAAAGGTGGAATGCGCCTTGCGTAAAGGATTTCCGCGCCGGACGATTGGGCGCCACGGCGTCCCGAGGCCGAGCAGGTGGAATTGTACGGTGTGTATATTGCGGGCCGAACGGCCGCGCGCCCCGCTCCCAGGCTGGAGCGGACCGCAACCCCTGGCGGGTGCAGTGGTCCGACGGCCCAACCGTGCGGGAGGAAGACCTCAGAGGCCGAGTTTGTGCACGCCCGCCTCATCGAAGCCGAGGTGATGCCCGACCTCGTGGCGCACCGTCTGGGTGACGTGTTCGCGGAGGCGTGCGGGATCGTCGCCGAAGTCCCGCACCAGCGTGTCGCGAAAGATCATGATCTCGTCGGGCAGGCCGCCGCCTCCGAAGAAGGGGTTCCCGCCCAGCCTGGATCCGACATACATGCCGTAGGCGTGATGCTCGGCGCCGCGGTCGGAGACGACGACCGCCACGCGCTCCAGGGCCTGTTGGAACTCGGCTGGGAGCTCGTCCAGCGCAGAGCCTACGAGCGCCTCGAACTCCTGCTCGCTGTAGTGCCGGTGCGGGCTCACGGTCCAATGATCGCGGATCGGGAGGGCGGCCCGGCTCTCCGGAGTGTCTCCGGAGAGCCGGCAGCTTCTTCTTCGCTACGCAGTGCTCGTCGGGGTTCGCCTCAGAGCCCTCTGCACTGCCCGATCTCGCGCCCGCGGACCTCGTTGGGGCTGCCTTCGGAGTCCCCGACCTGCGGTGCAGGCTGGTTGCCGTAGCAGACCAGGTTTCCGGAGATGGAGTTGGTGACGATCTCCGTGGAGTCCGGCTCGCCCGTTTCACTCGTCAGCACGCCGACGTTGTTGAGCAGGGTGACGGTGCCGTGGATCGTGTTGCGCAACACGCCGAACCAGGTGCCCTGCCAGCCGGAGACGAACAGGTTGCCCCCGACGACATTTTCCTTGATCGGGTAGGTCACGAACGGGCTGAACACGGGCCCGGGCCCGCCACCGATCGAGGTGATGCTGCCGTGGACCGCCACTGCGGTCAGGTACATCGTCAACGGGTAGAACGCGAGGATGCTGCCGCCGACCGTGTCACTGGTCGTCGTCGTGCCACATGGCGGGAACGGGCCTTGTGCCCCCGGACTGCAGCCGAGCGCGAGGACGGCTGCGTTGCCCACCGTGACGCTTCCGCCGACGTGCACGGTGCCCAATGTGAACGCGTCAAGACAGGCCCCCTTGGCGATCGTGAGGTTGCCCGTGACCGTCAGTGTCGCCCCGCTCGCGACGTACTCGTTGCCGGTGATGGTGAGATTTTTGTAGGTGCCCGCCACCGCCGTCCCGGCGCTGGTGCAGATCGGCGGTCCTTCGAAGGGGTCGGCCGCTGCCGTGGTCGCCGACGCCGCGAGCGTGAGCGCTATGCAGATGCCAACGAGAGTTGTTGCCCGGACCATGCTGTCCTCCTCGACGCTTGATCGGATTTCGGAGCGCCGAGACGAATCACCCCCGCCCGTCGGCGTTCCATCGAGCGGAACCTACCAGACCCGTCGAGGCGTGGGGAGGACGGGCGCTGCCCCCGCAGGCGTCCGGTCCGGCGTCAGCCGATCAGGCGTGCGAGGAACCGCTGTGTGTCCTGCTCGCGGGGAGCCGTGAAGATCTGTTCGGGCGCCCCGCGCTCGACGATCCGTCCGTCCTGCAGGTAGCAGACCTCGTCGGCGACCTCGCGCGCGAAACCCATCTCATGGGTGGCGATCAGCATCGTCATGCCCTGCTCCTTGAGCTCTCTGATCACCGCCAGGACCTCGCCGACCAGCTCGGGGTCCAGGGCGCTGGTCACCTCGTCAAGCAGCAGCGCCCGCGGCCGGGTGAGCAGCGCACGCGCGATCGCCACGCGCTGCTGCTGCCCCCCCGAGAGTCGATCCGGATAATCCTGCGCCCGCTCCTGCAGGCCAAAGCGCTGCAGCAACTCGCCGGCTGCGTCTTGCGCCTCCTTGCGGTCGGTGCCCTGGGCCCGCACGGCCCCGAGGACGACGTTCTCCAGCACGCTCATGTGGGGAAACAGGTTGTAGGCCTGGAAGACGAGGCCGAGCCGCCGGCGCACGGGCACGGGGTCCCTGCCCGGGTCGGTGATGGGATCCCCGTCCAGGTAGATGTCGCCGTCGTCGATTTCCTCCAGCAGATCGACGCAGCGCAGCAGCGTCGACTTGCCCGAGCCGGAGGCGCCGATCAGCGCCACAGCCTGATGCTCGCCGACGGCCAGGTCGATCCCGCGCAGGACGAGGTGCTCGCCGTAGGCCTTGGTCACTCCCCGCAGCTCGAGGACGTTGTTCATCGGGGCCCCAGCGCGATCGCTGCGCCACGTTGATTCTGCGCACGGGCCTGCATGCGGTCCACCATTCTTGTCAGCGGAATGGTCACGCACAGGTAGAGCGCCGCCGCGGCCAGCAGCGGTGTGTAGTTGAACTGCGAGGCGGAGAAGATCTGCGCGGCACGAAAGGCCTCCTGGGGGCCGAGGATCGAGACTAGCGCGACGTCCTTCTGAAGCGCAATGAAGTCATTGAGCAGAGGGGGGACCACGCGCCTGACCGCCTGGGGCAGCACGACATGCCGCAGGGCCTGGGTCCGGGTCAGGCCCAGTGCGAGCGCCGCCGCCGGCTGGCTCGGATGCACCGACTCGATCCCGGCGCGGTAGACCTCCGAGACGTAAGCCGAGTAGCAGAGCGCCAGCGAGAGTCCTCCCAGAACGACGGCGCCCCTCGGCAGCCCTGAGAGCGCAAGCGCGGGTATCCCAAATCCGATCAGGTAGACGACAAGGATCGTCGGGACGCCCCTGAAGACGTCCGCGAACACGATCGCCAGCAAGCGCAGCGGGAACAGGGCGGGTGCGCGCTGCGTGCGGCAGAGCGCGATCAGCAGGCCGAACACAAGCACGACGACCTCCACGACGAGGAACATCCGCACGTCCAGCCAGAACCCCGAGAGGACTTCCGGAAACGATTCCGAGAAGGCCTGAGCGGAGAAGAATGTCGTGCGCACGTTGTGCCAGCCGGGGCTCGTCACGAGCAGCGCGGCGAGGCCGCCGATCACCGCCACCGTCGAGACGCCCGAAATGAGGATCGCCCGGCGCGCCCTGCGCCGGCGCTCTGCGGCCCGCGCCAAGCGCGACTGCGAGGGTGAAGCGGGCTCGGTCACGCTCATGCTCGCGGGCCCTCCCGGCTCCGGTGTCGCCTCAGGGCAACTCGGGCACGTCGGCGGCCGACTTCATCCAGCGATCCTCGATCGCCGTCAGCGAGCCGTCGGCGCGCAACGCTGTGATCGCCCGGTCGACGCAGGATGTGAGGCTTGAGTCCTTGGCCATCAGCACACCCCAGTCATCGCCGCCGGGAGCAGGGAACTGTCCGGCGATCTTGCCGCTGGAAAGCTGTTCGGATACCAGTTCGAAGCCCGTCGCCAGGTCCACCACAATCGCGTCGACACTGTGGTTCTTGAACGCACTGACCACGTCGTTGGAGTCGTTGAAGACCTGCGGCTGCTGGCTTGGTTTGATCAGGCTCTTGACCGCTTCGAGGCTGGTTGTGCCGATCTGCACGCCAATCTTGGCGCTTTTCAGTTCGGCCAGGCTGTGGATGTTGGTAAGCGACGAGCCCTTGGGGACGATCACGCCCTGCGGGTCGGTGTAGTAGGGGGTCGAGAAGTCGACCTCACGTGCCCGCTCGGGTGTGATTGAGATCTCGTTGATGTCGAAGTCAAAGGACTTGGGTCCGGGGGCATATGAGGAGTCAAACGGCTCCACCGTCCACTTCACCTCCGACCCGGAGAAGCCGAGCTGCTGAGCGATCGCGTAGGCCACTGAGCTCTCGAAGCCCTTTCCGTTGGCCGGCTTGTTGTCGATGAAGTAGGGCGAATAAGCTGGGGCGTCCGTCGCCACCGTCAGCACCCCCGGGGAGTGGAGCGAGAGCGACCCCTTGCTGCACTGGGCCGCGCTCGCGGCGGCGGTCGAGCTGGTCGTCTTGGTCGGGCTCCCGCAGGCGGCCAGCGCGACGGCCGCAGCCGAAGCGAGCGCAAAGGAGCCGAGCCGAAGTGGCGAGATGCTCACCATGAAGGTCCGCAATCTAGCGGGGAGGGGGCCGGCATGCGGTCTGGGCGTACGAGCAGGGGCACCGCAGCGCCGCGGGCCGGGCGATGAGACATTCCTCACTGCAGGGTTAGGGCGTGGTTAGACAGCGGGGCGAGCATCGTGCCCTCTTACCAACCCCGACCAAGGGAATGCAACGTGAACCCGAAACCGACGATGTGCGCGTTGGGCGCACTCGCCATCGCCACGACGGCGCTCGCGGGCTGCGGCGGCAGCTCTGCGTCGAGTGCTGCGACGAAAACCAGCGCCGCCACCGTGACTCAGGCTGCGGCCAAGTCGGCGCCCCCGCTCGTCATCGCCACCTACAAGACGCCCGAAGACGGCACTCTGATAAGCGGCGCGAGCAACCGCACCCTCTACGTGCTGGGGACAGATGCAAAGGCCAGCTCCGCCCACCAGAAGCCCAGCACCTGTTACGGCGCATGCGCCGTGGTCTGGCCCCCGGTGCTCGTCTCGGGCACCCCGTCGGTAGCGGGGAAAGCGAAGGCTTCGCTGATCGGCCTGACGACGCGGCGCGACGGCACCAAACAGGTGACGTACAACGGGCTGCCGCTCTACTACTACCAGGCCGACGCAAAGGCCGGCGAGGCCACCGGCAATCACCTCAAAGACGGCTTCGGGCTGTGGGTGGGGATGCTGGCAAGCGGCAAACTCGCCCCCGACGGTAGCTCCTGAGCGAGGTCAGAACGCCGGTCACAGACTGCACCCGGCCCCGCTGCGTGGGCATGCAGGGCCCCGCCTTGCATGCCCACGCTCCACCGCTGCGAGCCGGGCGAGCCTCTGAATCGCCGTGCTACTTGAGGGATGTGTAGCTGTAGTCCCATTGGCCGCTGTTCCACAGCTGCCCGACGCCTTCGACCTGCGTTCCCTCGAGCCATGCCGGCTTGTCCCAGTCCACGGGGATGGCCGCGGCCCGTTCGACGAGCTGGTCGTCGATTTTGCCCCAGGCCACGTTGCGGGCCGCCTGGCCCTGGGCCTCTTCCGCCGCTTCCATCTCCTTGTTGATTTCGGGGATGTTCGTCTGGCTCCAGTTGACGCTCCCCTGCGGGGTGATGTACTTGCCGCTGAAGGTGATGTCCAGGATCGTCTGGGCGTCACCGAAGTCCGCCGCCCATTCCACCGATGGGCACACCGTCACCTCTTCTTTGGGCACGCCGCAGTATTTGGCGTACATGGCGTCCTTTTCGACGACCACCAGCTTGGTCTTGAACCCGAGCGACTTCAGCGTTGTGTTGACGACTTCGCTGCGTTCGCGGTTGGGGGCACCGGTGGCCCCGACGATCGTCACGAGCTTGCCGCCGGTGTACTTGCCGCTCGGATAGCCGGCCTTCTTCATGTATTCGGTGGCCAGCGCCGGATCGCCTTCGGGGTGTTCGCTGAAGTCCAGGTTGGCTCCGGTCGGCCCCTTCAGGCCACCCGCCTGTTCGAAGCCGGGGATGGTGGGATAGATGAAGTGCGTCGCGTTGTAGGTCACCAGCGAACCGCCCGCTAGCTGGTTCATGCCGACGCGACTCAGGGCCGCGTAGAACGCCTTGCGGAGGTCTTCGTTGGCGAACGGGCCGACGGCGTTGTTGACCCCGATGAAGTGCTCTCCGCCGCCCGGGGAGATCTCCAACTGGCTCTTGTGCAGGTGGTAGGCGGGCGCGAGGACGCTCGGCGGCGGGTTGCCTCCGTCTACGACGTCGGTGCCCTCGAGCGTCTGTTCGGCCAGGATCGAGCTGGCCCCGCCGATCTTGATGTCGATTTCATCGAGACAGGCGGGCCGGAAGTCGGTGTTCGCCTTCCAGTTGGGGTTGCGCACGAGGATCGCCGACTTGCCGGGGGTGTAGCCGATGTCAAGCACGTTGCCGGCGGCGTTGTTCTTGAGCATGTAGGGGCCGGTTGCGATCTGGTGGTCTTCGTATTGCGACGGCGCGTGGCGATCCAGGGCTTCGGCGTATTTCTTGGGCACGGGCGCTGTCAGCGGCAGCACCAGGGCGTCGGCGACCAGCTGCCCCAGGGGCTTGGTGAGTTTGAACTCGATCGTGTAGGGGTTCGGTGTGAGGATGCCCGCGATCGGCCCACCGGTGGCCTTGGGGGCGCCTTCGATGGCCTGGAAGTAGGCCTGGAAGTAGGGGTTGGCGACGTTCGGATTTGCGCCCCGCTGGATCGCGTAGGCGACGTCTTCGGCGGTCACTTCGCTGTTGACGGGTGGGCTGAAGTGGATGCCGTGCTTGATCTTGACGGTCACGAGACGGCCGCCGTCGGAGATCACGGGAAGGCCTTCGGCCGTGTCGGGTGTGACCGTGAAAGAGGTGTTGGGCTTGTTCGAGTAGAGCGGCTTCTGGGTCGCGAACACGACGGAGTATTCGCTCACGCCGTAGGCGATCCCCGAGTCGATGTGTTCGAATTCGCTTTCAAGCAGCACCGTCAGGGTGCCACCTCTTTTGGCGCAGGTCAGTTTCTCGGTCGTCGGGTTTTTCAGCCCCGAGGTGCTCAGCGCTGTCGAGCTCGAGCCCCCCGAGCTGCCTGAGCCGCAGGCTGACAGCAGCAACGCAAGAGCGACCACCAGCATTACTGCTCCGAAACCCCTCAGCCGTCTCACTGTCGACCCCTCTCGATTACCTTCGGTTCAATGATCTGCGACATCATTCGAGTGCTGCCCGTCGTGCTCCTCGTCCGCACTATGGGGCGGGCACCGTCGCCGTAAAGCGCTCGGCCTCGATCCTGCCCCGGATCTGGGCCAGGTCCGTGGCGCCTCCGGCGCTCGTCCATCGCGCGCTCAGTTTTCCTTCGAGGCCTTCGCCACTCACGGTCAGGGAGGCTTTCACGATTTCCCCTTCGGCCCCGCCATGGGCTCGGTGCACCCGCACTGTCCCCGAGACTGCTACCCCGGGGATCAGTTCATCGCCGTTGAGCAGGTACTGGCGGCCTGCTTCGGTTTCCCGGATGTTCCCGCCGTTGAGCCCGTCGTCGCGAGCGCCGCTGATGTTCCGCAGGCGCGTGACCCCGTCGCCGGCGGTTTGCACCGCGGCGGCCGCGAGCTTCAGCGCCTGCGTGCTCGGTGCTCCTTCCGTAGGCAGTGCAGCCGGCTGTTCGGTGAGGCTCTGGGCGTACACGCCGACCGCGTGGATCGGCGGTTCTGAGGCGCAGCCCGCGTCGAGTGAGTGCAGCGAGGCGGGCGATCTGACGAACAGCTGAACGAGCGAGTCGCCGCAGGGCGTGTCGGCCTCTCCGACGACGTGCGTCGCGTTGGCGATTTCCACGTAGCGGCTGTCGCCGCCGAGAAAGGTGATCACTTCGGCTACTTCGGCCGGGGGCGTCCAGATGTCCAGTTCGCCGCCCAGCACCAGCACGTGCATGCCGGCCGGCAGCTCAGGCGCGGAGTGGGGGAAGGGGGCCTCGTTTTCGGTGGGAGTCGGCCAGTCCAGGCAGGCCGAGTAGGAGTTGGTGTTCTGGTCCTGGTCGGCCCACTCGGCCGTCGTGAACGGGGCGAAGGCATTCGCCGGCGCCCCGGCGATGACCGCTTCATATTCGCTGCGACGGGTGGCCGGCGAGGCGTGCAGGTTGTACAGGGTCGGATAGTCCGTGCAGGTCACGTCCGTATAGAGGCCGACGGAATATTGCTTGACCGGTTCGCCGAAGTAGTCCTCGTCGAGATACAGACGCTGCTCGTATAGACGCAACAGCGGCGCGTCATAGCCCTTCAGAGCAGCGCGCGCGGCAGCGTCGAGCTCACCGTAGATCACCTTGTCACCCGCGGCGTCGTTGAGTAGATCGACCAGCCCGAGCACATCCATCTGGACCGTTGTGGGCTGTCCGTTGGTGCCCGTTGCGGTCCCGGAGATGGGCTGCGCCCGCAGCTGGGCGGCCAGTTCGCCGACCGTCGTCCAGGCCTGCTGATGCTCGCTTTCGGCGCACGCGCTCCAGCGTTCGCAGACGTTGTCCAGGTGGCGGATCAATTCGTCGTGATCGGTGTAGGGAAGGGATTCTTCCGCTTCGCCGCCATAGGTCGAGTCCAGTGTCAGTGAGCGGATCATGGCCGGGTAGCGCGCCGCGAAGACCTGCGCGAAGTATGAGCCGTAGGAGTCGCCGTAGAGGTCGATCGGGCCGACCTCAAGCGCCCCCAGGATCTGCTCCATGTCGGCGGCGCCGGCCGCGGTCGTGAACAGGTCGGCGGCGTGGATCGGCACATCGTGCGGACCGTGCCAGTGGTCGTTGAGATAGGTGGCGCATTCCTCGCCGGCCAGATCGTAGGTTTCGCTTGCGGTCGGTCCCGAGAATTCCTGCAGGCCCGGGCACTTGATCGGCGTTGAGCTTCCCGTGCCGCGGTTGTCGATCGCCAGCATGTTCCAGCGGTGCAGAAGCGGCCCGTACATCGGCTCATAGCCTTCTTCGACCGAGCCGATGGACGCGTATCCGGGGCCGCCCTCCACGGGCACGACGGTGCCGGCCGGATTCGTGTCCTGTCCGTCATCGGCCGGGTACCACTCGAAAGCGATCCCAATCGTCGGCTTGGCATAGACGCCGCGGTCGAGAGGCACCTGCATGCGTCCGCAGTAGCCGACAATGGGTGTTTCCTGGCAGAGGGTGAGCGTCTCTGCGCCCACCGTCAGCTGCGCGGGGGCGGCGGCGAGCGCCGTGCCTGGCACGGTGACCCACAGCAATGTTGCCGCGATGGTCGCGACAGCCGTCCTGGCATACATCTGGACACTCGCGCTACGTCCGTGATCGCGGGTCATACCGTTACCAATCCCTCCTCGTGAGCCCTCGGCGGGCCGGGACGCACAGCGGTTTTCCAGAACGATGCGGCGGGGAGTGTACACAATGTACGAAACACGCCAAAAGGCCACCATCGACATCGCGTATGACGATTCACCGCTCCAATAGGGAGGAAACCCGGTTGACGGAAGGCTGCGCGGCAGGATCGTGTGAAGTGGCCAATACTCATTGGCCACCTGTACAAGGCCATTTTGTATAACCGAAGCTTTGAAGATCTGACAACATGAAGTTGCCGCCGGGCCTCATTGCGGGGACCACGATCGCGTTCGTGAGCGCTGCGCGTGGGTGCGACACGCGTATCCGCTCACACGCATTCGGGTTGGCGACCGTTCTCAAGCGCCAGCGCCCCTGCGCGACGTGCGGTTGCGACGCCGCCGGCGATTAGGCCGAAACGGATGGTGCGCGCCGAACGGCAGGCACCATATCCTCGGAGTTCGGCGCAGCAGCTGCGCCCAGATGTACAAGAGGAGCGTCCATCTTTTATCCGTCATGGACGTTTAGCTTCTGCAAAAAGGTGGTACGGTGCGGCCCACACCAAGGGCGGTTCACTTGGTGGCGTCGGGGCTTGAGGGAGCGCCGTCGGCTCGAAGATCACTCACGACTACGACCGGCAGCGAAGGAGAATGGCTATGCGCCTCAGGCGTCCACGGAGGGTTCTGGCTGCAGCGGGACTTGTTGTACTCGTTGCTCTTATCTGTGCGGGGGCGGTACTCGCTTCCGCGTCCTCCTCACGCCACGCTGCCCTCCCGCGCGTCAAGAGCCTGACGGCTCGCGACGCCACCCGTGCGTCTGTTTACAGCAAGGACGGCACGCTGGCCGCCGAGACGGTGCAGCTGAAGGGATACCGCGCGCACCTGAGGACGCGACGCATCCATAAGCCGGCCCACCGTCTGCGCGCCAAGACCAAGGCCGGCAGAGTGACGGCGGTCAAGGCAGCGAATGCGGCGTCCGCATCGGCCGGCGCCAAGTCCGTGCAGCCAGCGACCGAGACGGCCGCAGCCAAGCCGGCTCTGACGAAATTCTCCTCGCCCGTTGAAGGCCTCAAGTTCCCAGGCCTCGAGGACAACGACATCGCCAGCGATCCGCTCAACCTGGGCGAAGATCTCTCTGCCGACACCGAAGGCGTGACGGGTGTCAAGGACTACGTGGAGATGGTCGGCTTCGCCTACGGCGTCTTCGACAAGTCGACGGGAGCCCTGCTCGGCGGCGAAGATCTCCAGGAATTCTTCGATGGGTCCGGCCTCGGGGCGCCCTGTGAAAAATCCGCGGCCAGCGGGGCGGCGGGCTATGTCTCGCCGCACGTCATCTACGACCCTCAGTCCGACCGCTACATCCTGATGGTCAACGCCGAACAGAACCACGAAGAACTCGGCGCGAGCACCCTCTGCATCGGCGTCTCGAAGACCAGCGACCCGGTCGCCGGCGGCTGGTACTACTACGCCGTGCCGCTGTTCACCGGCGGCCAGGAGGAAATCTCCCACAGCGCTGCGGGTATGTGGACAAACGGCGTCTACCTCTCCGAGATCATCTACTGCAAAGAAGAAATCGAAAAAGCGAAATGTCCCAACCTGAACACCGAAGACGAATTCGCGGGCACCCAGGTGTGGGCCTTCAACCGCGCAGAGCTCGAGTCGGGTGCGGCCCTCGAATTCGTGACGACCCAGGGCGTGGGCGTCAAAGAAAAAGACAACTTCTCCGGTCCGCGCACCGAAGTGACGTTCTCAAACAAGGACGCCGAAGGCCCCGTCCCGGCAAACCTCGCGCCCGGGATCGCCCTGCCGCCGGACTCCTCGGAAGCAACCAAACGCAACGAGTACCTGCTCGACTCATCCGATCTCGGCGGACTCTATAAATCCAACGGCCTGCTGGATGTGTGGCAGTGGCACGTCAACTGGGAAAACCCGTCCGAAGACTGGATCGGCCAGAGCAAAGAAAAACAGATCGACTATCAGGTCACGACGCCGACCTACGGAGTGCCGAACTCCGACAAGGTGACCGCGGGCACGGGCGAAGAAGAATTCGAGGTCGGGCCGATCGCCGGCGGGCACTACTCGAACGACCTCAAAACGGAGTTCGACTACGTCAAGCCGAAGCCGCAGTACACGAACTTCAGCGGGACCGAATCGCTGTGGCTGAGCAAGGCCACGATGGTCTGCGCAGCGAAAGGCAAAGAATGCGTGACCGCTCCCGATCGCGTCCGCTGGCAGCAGCTATCGCTTGAAAGCGCCAACGGAGCGCCCGTCATTTCGGCACCAAAGCAGACCCAGGACTATGCGCCTGCGCCGACGGCGCTGAACCGCTGGCTGCCGGCGATCGGAGTGGACAAGGAAGGCGACATGGCGCTGGGCTACAGCGGCGCGGACAAGGAAGTCTTCCCGTCGCTGTTCATCGCCGGCCAGGAAAAAGTCGAAGGAACAGCCGAAGGAAAAGCGGCCATTGAATCGCTGCCGGAGACCGAGGTAGACGGAGGCCACGGATACCAGACAGGCTCAAGCGAAGACGTCAAGATCGACGAGTTCGGTCCGCAGAGCTCGATGTCACTCGACCCCAACGGCTGTGAGCTGTGGTTCGCCGGGCAGACCGATGTTGGCTCCCCGACGGGCGCTGAAGGCGAAGACAACGCCTGGGCGACCCAGGTCACCGCGTTCCACTTCGCCGGCTGCACGGCAGGCGCCATCGCCACGGAACTGAGCGCAAGCGGACAGGGCAACCAGGCCGCAGGAGCCGCGACGCTGACAGCGAAGCTCCTCGCCAAGGCCACCCACTCGGGCATATTCGGCGAGAAAGTCGCGTTCACCCTCGGCAGCAGGAGCGTCGGCACGGCCATCACCAACTCCGAAGGCGTCGCGACGCTCACGGGCGTCTCCTACGGCTCGGACCCGGCGGGCGCGAACACCGGCGTTCTCAGTGTGAGCTATGCCGGTGACAGCTCATACAACCTCGAAGCCAGCACCGCGACCGGCTCGCTGTTGATCGGCGCCACGCAGACGATCACCTTCGCCGAACTGGCGGGCAGGACCTACGGAGAAGGCCCCTTCACCATCAGCGCAAGCGCAAGCTCCAAAGAAGCCGTGAGCTTCACGGCCGCCGGCTCGTGCTCAGTCATGGGAGAAACGGTCACGATCACGGGCGCCGGCATCTGCACGATCACGGCCACCCAGCCGGGCAACGGCTCGACCGTGCTCGCTGCCCCGCCGGTCTCGCAGAGCTTCAACATTGCCAAGGAGCCCCAGACGATCACCGCCACGGGTACCTGGACAACCAATGAGACGGTCGGCACGGACTTCACGGCATCGGCGAGTTCATCCGTGTCGCTCCCGTGCAGCTACGAAAACAACGCCGCGTGCATCTACTTCGCGACTCCGGAAGGCGAAAAGAACTGCACGGAGGCCGAAGCCGGCGAAACGCCGCAGACCCAGTTTTTGGCGAAGGAGACGAAGGAATACGACGAAGCCAACAAACTGCCGCTGTGCACCGTCTACGCGGAGTCCGCCGGCAGCCAGAACGTGGCGGCAGCAATCCAGCCGGTCACGGTCGAAATCACCAACAAGGGCACCCAGACGGGCAAATTTGCAGGCACGATCAAAGCGAAAACCACCCTCACCGAAATCGCCGAAGGCGTCGCGGACCCCGTCACTTGGACTCCGTCTGAACTCGCGACGACCAGTGTCGTCGTGACAGGAACGACGTCGCAGGGTGCGATCGCAGCAGCGTCGACAGCCGCAATCGGAACCGAAGCCGTGACGGGCACGGTCGAAAAGATCACCGACTCCACAAAAGGGGAAAGCGGCTGCGCCACGGCTCTCGCGACGGTCACGGTGAAAGAGTCCGGCAGCGCGGTGGACGGGCTGTCCCCCGGCGAGATCGTGACGATCGAAAAAGCGACCAAAGCCACCTACAACGTCGCCTCGACCGAAGTCAAGACGACTCCGACGACCAAGACCTTCACCTACTGCACCGCAAAAGCCTCCGAAACTGAAGAAAAAACAGGCTCGACGATGAAGCTCGTCGCCTCGATCGTCGTGTCCGGCACAACGGCCACGGCCTACGTGACAGCGGCACCGAAAACGGCCTTCGCAGCCAAACAGAAGGTCAACATCGCGGGCGTCAAAAGCACGAGCGCAACCGAATTCAACAACAAGACATTCGAAATCCTCAGCGCCCCGACGACGACCTCATTCACTTTCGCGGTCAAAGCGGGCACAACCAGCGGCCTCAACGGCACCGTTGGCCTGCCTGCCACAGGCGTCGCCGAGAACGAAGGCGTGGCAACGGTCAACCTGACCACCGAACCCGCGGCAGCGCTCTCGCCCGGCCAGGAAATCGAAGTCGCGAACGTCGCGGTGACGACCTACAACGGCGCTTTCAAAGTCAAGGAAGTGCTGAGCGCGAAGTCCTTCACCTACGAAGACGCGGCCGCGAAAGAATCGGTTGCCTCCGGCGCCGGGGAACTCGCCAGCGGCGTGGCGCCGTGCAAATACAGCCTCCCCGAAGGGATCATCAAGGGCGAAAACGCCGGCAAGTGCAAGATCGAAGCCAAACAGGCGGGCAACCAGAGCTACACGCCCGGCGCCGTGACGCTCGAACTCACGATTGCCGGGGGGGTGCAGTCTTTGAAATGGAGCCCTGAAGGCGGCAACGTCTCGAGCACGGCCGCGACCGAAGTCAGCGCGACGACCAACTCCGGCCTTACGCCGGGCACGATCACGTCCACCACGCCGGCGGTCTGTACGGTCAGCAACGCCAAAGAAGCCCCCAAAGGCACGGTCACGCTGACGGTGACCCCGGTGGCCGAAGGCAAATGCATCCTCAGCGCCTCCGGCAACGAAGGAACGCCCAACGAGGCGGCCCTCAAAGCGACAACCAAAGAATTCAACGTCACCAACGCCGGCGCCGCGCAGACGATCACGTTCGCCGAACCGAAGCCCGTAACGCTGGCCCAAACGCCGGTGACGCTGGCCGGTACCGCGTCCTCGAAACTGCCGGTCACCTATGTCTCCTCGACGCCCGCGGTCTGCACGACCGGCGGAGGCCACGGGGAAACGCTGACGCTCCTCGCCGAAGGATTCTGCAAGATCACCGCCGAACAAGCGGGCGAAGCGGGCGTGTACGCACCGGCAACGGCCGTGACCAGGGAATTCCGCGTCGCGAAGGCCGACCAGCTCCTGATCCTCAACGCCGAAGCATTCTCGGCTGTCGAATACGGCTCGGCCGGATTCGAATTGACAGGTGCCAAAGGCGCCGTCTCGGACAACGCCTACAGCCCGGTGGTCGTCACCAGCGGAACTCCGACGGGCCTCACGCCGAGCTACGAAGGGCTCGGTGCGTGCTCGGTGAGCGGGACCAAAGTTCAGATCACCTCCGTGGGCACCTGCACGATCGTCGTCTCGCAGGCCGGCAACGCCGCCTATCGCGAAGCGCCCCAGGTAACGGTCGCCTTCGCGGTCACGGCACCGACCTTCACGATCGAAAAGCTCCAAAAGCTGGCCGGAGAAGGCGCCTACACGAAGGCCCCGCTCACCGGCGAAGTCGGCCAGGTCGTCGACTACGAGGTCATCGTCAAGAACACCAGCGGCCAATCATTGAAATTCGGTTCGCTCATCGACGCCGGCTGCACCAAACTCGCGCCAGCCGGCGAAAAGACGATTGCCGCCGGCCACGAACAGACCTACACGTGCCAGCACACCTTCACGGCAGGCGGCACATACAGCAACGAAGCGGAAATCGAAACGGGCGGGGCCGGCACGCAGGCTTCCAACGCGGTTGTCGTGAAAGTCGCCGCCACGGCGTCGTTCACGATCGAAAAGCTCCAGAAGCTCGAAGGCGAAGTCAGCTACACGAAGTCCAGCCTCGCGGGCGAAATCGGCGGGATCGTCGACTACGAGGTAGTGGTCAAGAATACCGGCGAACTGCCGCTCAAATTGAGCGCGCTCACCGACGCCAACTGCGCCGGCATCTCGCCGGCGGGTGAAGGCGAACTCGCTCCCGGGTCGACGACGACCTACACGTGCGAACATCTGCTGAGCGAAGTTGGCGCCTACACCAACACCGCCAGCATCACCGGCAATGAAGGCACCGGCACCAAGTCCTCCAACACGGTCGAAGTTGAAGTCGCGACGAATCCCGGCTTCTCGATCGAAGTCCTGCAGAAGATCGCCGGCGAATCCGCCTACACGACCTCGACGCTGACCGCCCAGGTCGGCGAGACCGTTGACTATGAGGCGATCGTCAAGAACACCGGCAACACCGCCCTGGTCTTCAAGGCGCTGTCTGACGCGAACTGCTCAGCCATCACGCCCAGCGGTGAAGTCGAAGTCGCCCGCGGCGGCGAAAAGACGTACACGTGCAGCCTCGAACTGGCAGAAGCCGGCACCTTCACCGACAGCGCAAGCATCAAAGGAAACCAGGGCACGGGCACCAAGACCTCCAACTCGGTCGTGGTCGAAACGCAGAAGGCCGCGCAGACGATCACCTTCGCAAACCCCGGCACGCAGACCTACGGCGAAGCCGACTTCGCCGTAGGCGCCACGGCATCCTCAGGGCTCGCCGTGACCTACACCACGAGCGGCGCCTGCACGGTCTCCGGCGGCTATGTCCACCTGACCGCGGCGGGCTCCTGCACGGTTACCGCCCATCAGGAAGGAAGCGGAGCCTTTCTTGCGGCGTCCCCCGTGTCGCAGAGCTTTGCGGTCGAAAAGGAGAACCAGACAATCGATTTGACCTCACCGGGCAAGCAGACCTACGGAGAGGCATCGTTCACGCCCTCCGCAACGGCCACTTCGGGGCTCCCCGTGAGCTTCAAAGCCAGCGGCTCCTGCAGCATCTCCTCCGGGGAAGTCCAGATCACCGGCGCAGGGTCGTGCACGCTGACCGCCGAACAGGCCGGCAACGCCAACTTCAACGTCGCCAAAGCCGTCAGTCAGAGCTTCGAAATCGAAAAGGCTGAACAGACGATCGCATTCACCGTCGGCGAACACGCCTACGGCGAATCGGACTTCACGATCAGCGCGACGGCAACCTCAGGCGAACCGGTCAGCTTCACGGTCGAAACCGGCCAATGCACGCTGTCCGGAGACACGGTCCACCTGACCGGCTCGGGCTCCTGCACGATCGACGCGAATCAGGAAGGCAACGCCAACTACCTGCCCGCGGAACAGGTCGCTGACACCTTCCGCATCGCCACGGGTGGCCAGACGATCACCTTCCCAGCGATCGCAACCAAGGAATACGGCGCACCGGCCTTCGCACCGGGCGCGAGCGCCAGCTCGGGCCTCACGGTGTCCTACGAGGCCGCAGGCCAGTGCGAAATCACGCAGGCCAACCTGGTTGCAGTGACCGGTGCGGGCTCATGCACCGTCACGGCCGAACAGGCAGGAAACGAAGAGTTCGCTCCTGCCAGCGCGGTGCAACAGACGTTCACGATCGAACCGGCCGGCCAGACGATCAGCTTCACCAACCCGGGCACTCAGACCTATGGCGAGGCGCCGTTCACGCCGGCCGCCGTGGCGAGCTCGGGCCTGCCGGTCAGCTTCAACGCAAGCGGCAGCTGCGCGATCATCTCGGGCCAGGTCACGATCACGAGCGCCGGTGAATGCACGATCACCGCCCTGCAGTCGGGCGACAGCGATTACAGCGCCGCGACGCCCGTGAGCTACACCGTGCATGTCGAAAAGGCCGAACAGTCGATCGACTTCTCCGTCGCCGAGCACACCTACGGCGAATCGGACTTCACGATCAGCGCCACAGCGACCTCCGGTGAACCGGTCGTCTTCACCGTCGGGACGGGCGAATGCACCGTCAGCGGCGAAACCGTCCACCTGACCGGCACCGGTTCGTGCACGATCGATGCCAACCAGGCCGGTAACGCCGACTACAAGCCGGCTGCGCAGGTGGCGGACACGTTCCGAATCGACGCCGCCAGCCAGACGATCACGTTCCCGGCGATCCAGACCAAGGTGTTTGGCGAAGCGGCCTTCGCGCCGGGCGCCACGGCCTCCTCGAAACTCCCCGTGTCCTATGCGGCCACAGGGGACTGCGCGATTGAAGGCGGTCAGATCAAGCTCACCGGCGCCGGCAGCTGCACGGTGACCGCGAGCCAGGCCGGAGACAGCAACTTCGAGCCGGCCTCAGCGGTCGAACAGACGTTCACGATCAACAAGGCCGCCCAGGCGATCAGCTTCACCCAGCCGGCACCGATTGCCTACAACTCCCAGCCCGTGCAGCTGAAAGCGACCGCGTCATCGGGCCTGGCCGTGACCTATTCGGGTGTGGGTGCATGCACCGTGAGTACCGCCGGGCTGGTTACGCCGACGGCCGCCGGGAACTGTGTGATCACGGCTTCCCAGGCCGGAAGCGGCAACTACGAAGCGGCCTCATCGGTGACACGCACGTTGGTGATCGAAGGGATCGCGACGACGATCAAGCTGACCCCCGCGAAACGGACGACTGAGGTCGGCAAGACGATCAAGTTCACGGCTAAAGTCAAACCGATCTCGAAGACCCAGCCGCCGAGCGGGACCGTGAACTTCTACCTCAACGGCAAACTGATCGATTCCCAGTCGCTGACGAGCAAAGGCGTCGAGAAGTACAGCTACGTCGTGACCCTGCCGGCGTCCCCGACGCCCTACGCGGCCGAAGCGGTGTTCGTGAGCTCCACGAGCAGCTACTCGGGAAGCAGCAGCGCCGTCAGCCACATCACCGTCAAGTAGCCCTGGGCGTAGGTTTTGGCCCGCGACCCCCCGCATGTGCGGGGGGTCGTCGGCGTCGCTACTGAAGGGCGATGGCCATGAACACCCAGGTGCTGGTGTCGATGGCCGCGTAGCGCCCGCCCTCGAAGTCCTCATAGGGCTCGCAGTCGGCGAAGCCGACGCTCCGATAGAGCGCATGGGCGGCGGTCATGAACCCCGCGGAGTCAAGGCGCACCGAGGTGTAGCCGAGCTCGCGCGCCTGCACCAGCAACGCCTCGATCAGGGCGCGGCCCACACCTCGTCCCCGCGCCTGCGGACGGACGTACATCCGCTTCACTTCCGCCACCTCGGCGGAGATCGGCTTCAGCACGCCGATCCCGGCATCCACTCCGGCGAGGCCGGCGATCAGGATCCGCCCGCGCGGGCCGGTCAACTTGGGCAGCTCCTCGAGGAAGCTCCGGTGCGCCTGCTCGGGCTTCTCGCCCGCAATCTCGAGCCCGTAGCTCGCTCGTGTCTGCTTGATGACCCACGACATGTGCTCGCGAAACAGCGGCTCGCATCGAGCGCCCGCACCGGCGCCCGTGATCCGGCTGATCTGCGGCTCCTCCACAGGGTGGACCCTAGCCGCGCAATGATCCGCGAGCGGCCGGGCGAGTGCCTGCGAAGCGATTGGCCTGGCGTCAGGCCCGGTGTGCGGCTCCCGGATGCGCGAAGCGGTGCACGACGCTCGAGATGCCGCGACGCTTGTCATCGCGCTCCCGCGCGGCGGGCGGCTCGCGAAAGGCCGGCGTGCGCGTCAGCGCTTCGCGCGCCTCCACATGCCGGACCAGGGCACCAGTGTGGCGTTCGATCCTTCGCGGCAGGCCGGTCTGCATCCAGTGCGAGGTCGAGGCCGGAAGGGTGGAGACGATGATTTCGTCGAACTCGGCCGGGCTCCAGACTTCAAGGACCGCGTTGAAGGGGTCGCTGTCGCCGGCGCGAGCGCTGACGTCAAAGCCCACCTCGCGCAGGCGCGCAGCCATTCGTTGCGCTGTTGCAGCGGCATCGTCGAGGAGGCCCAGGGGTACGACCAGCGTGAAGCTCGCGGGTCCGCTCTCCACGCGAGCGCGCAGGGCCGCCTCGAGGCCGATCGACATGGCGGTCCGGTTGGCCACGACAAGGACGCTTGACTTAGAGGCCATGCTGCGCTCCTTTGGTCTGGGGACCGGTCGGGCTCGAGGATCGGAAGCCTCGCAGGAGTCTGGCGTGGCTGCGCCGCGTTCGATATGGCCCTGAGGCCAAATTTCACCGTTGCCGGCTGGCCAGCGCGCGAAGTCCGCCGAGGGGGCTCTCCGCGGCCTGTCGCGACGCGCGGGGCGCTATTCGAAGCTGACGATGGAGGTTTGGAAGGTCCCGCTCTTGACGGGCTTGGCGGCGTTGTGGCCGTTAGCCTTCCCGCACGTGGGGCCACCGGTGAAGCTCTTTTGAGTTCGCCCTTGACGGTGATGTTCTGCACGGCCGCTGTTTCGCTCAGGCCGGGGGAGAGCTTGATTGTGCCGCCGTTCAGTTCGCAGGAGGAGCCGTTGGGCTGTTCGTGTTCGCCTTCGCCGTCGGAATTGGGGCTCTTGATTTCGATCGGCACGCTCGGCTGGCTCGTCCCTTCGCCGTCCGTGTTGGTGACCGTGACGCGGTAGGTCGTGTTGGGCGCCACGGGACCCAGATGGGCTTCGGAGAAGTAAGGGATCACGCTTGTGCTGAGCACCGGTGCGGCCGAGCCCACGGGCGTTGCCGTAATCGTCGAGGATGTGAGAAGGCCCGCCGTTTCGGCTGCGACGGTCCAGCTGACGTTCAACTGCAGGAACTCGGTTTCGCCGGTTTGGGCGAGTCCCACAGCGGCCGTGATGTTCGTCGGTGCGCCCGGCGGCTGCAACGGCGGAGTGCCCGTTTCGAGGAAGGCGCTGGGGGCGGCGTTGTACAGGCGGTCGCCATGGGCGTCTTCCGCCGCGGTCGCTTCGAGGGGGCCCGCCAGCGGGCCATAGGAACGGGTTTCCCCGAGCCAGGTCCAGACGACCGTTGCCGTCCCCGTGTAGGTGGTCGTTTTGTAGCCTCCGCCCTTGCCGCTGCCGCGGCAGCTGGTTGACAGAGAGACGTTGCCCTCCGGGTAGCCGTTGGGTGCGAAGCCCGTCTCATAGACCTTCTCCTGGATGCCGCCACAGGAATGCCCGATCACGGCGAAGGCCGCCGCCTGGCTCATTGTCAGCTGGATCGGGGAGGCGGCCTCAGCGGTTGCGCCAAGTGCCCCGCAGACTTCTAATCGGCCGGCGCAAGCGTCTGCGGTTCTCGGCGGCCCGAGCGGGCTGTGCCTCGGGGCGTCACGGCGCGCGAAGGAATCCGTCTCAGCCGATTGTCGTGGCGTCGATGACGAAGCGGTAGCGAACGTCGCTCGCGACGACCCGGTCATAGGCGCCGTCCACATCATTGGCGCCGATCAGCTCGATGGCAGGCCTGATGTCGTGTTGGGCGCAGAAGTCGAGCATCTCCTGGGTGTCGCGCAGGCCGCCGATGGCTGAGCCGGCGAGGCTGCGCCGGCCGCCGATCAGCGAGAAGGCATGAACTTTGTCCGGGCTCGGCGGGGCGCCGACGGTGACCAGCGTGCCGTCCACCCGCAGCAGCCTTAGGTACGCGTCGAGGTCGAGGTTGGCGGAGACCGTGTTGAGGATCAGGTCGAACCGGCCCCGGAGCTTCTTGAACGTCTCGCGGTCGGAGGTGGCGTAGTACTCCTTGGCTCCGAAACGCAGGCCGTCCTCCTGCTTGGAGAGCGTCTGGCTGAGGACCGTCACCTCGGCGCCCATTGCCGCGGCGATCTGCACGCCCACGTGGCCGAGGCCACCCATGCCGATCACGGCCACCCTGGTTCCCTGGCCGACCTTCCAGTGCTTCAGGGGCACGTAGGTCGTGATGCCGGCGCACAGCAGCGGGGCGGCCTCCTGTAGCTCCATGACGTCGGGGATGTGAACGACGAAACGGTCCTTGACGACGATCTGGCGGCTGTAGCCGCCGTAGGTCGGCGTGCCGTCGAACTCGCGGCCGTTGTAGGTCTGGATGTTGCCCTTGAGGCAGAACTGCTCCTCGCCTGCGACGCAGTACTCGCACTCGCCGCAGGAGTCCACCATGCAGCCGACGCCCACGTGCTGACCGACCGAGAACCTGCTCACCTCGTCTCCCACGGCCGTCACGACGCCGGCGATCTCGTGGCCGGGCACCATCGGGAAGATCGAGCCGCCCCACTCGTCCCGCGCCTGGTGGACGTCGCTGTGGCAGATACCGCAGTAGCTGATGTCGATTGCGACGTCATCGCCGCGCAGCTCGCGCCGCTCGATCGTCGTGCGGTCGAATGAAGCACCCGCTGCGGGTGTGCTCAAGGCCGGGGTTGAAGGCATCGGGTCTCCTGGAAGCTGGTCTGGGGAAGGTCTCAGGCCAACCTAACACCACCCCCGAGGGCCTCCGGTGTACCCGTCAGGGCGCCGCGGACAGATAGGTGTGGTGGGTCTTGACCAGGACGTGGCGGTGGGTCACGAGGTTGGTGACCGAAACCGCGTCGGTGGCGACATAGATCAGCGTGCCGTCGCAGCGGTCGGCCGTCAGCCACTTGGTCCCAACGACGGCGCCGGCCGCGTAACTGCCCTTGGTCGAGTAGCTGCCGTGGCCGCTGGCCCACAGCTTGCGCACCACGTGCTTGCTCGAGCTGGCCGTCCGGGCCTGCTTTGCCTGCCCGTGAACCCGCGGGCAGGAGGCGAAGCTGCCGCCCACGAGCACCGCTTGAACCTGCGCCGTCTTCTTGTTCTGGAGCAACTTGAACATCCCGCTGAAGAAGGAGATCTGCTGCTCGGTGCCCTTGGGTCCGATCGTCGTGATGGTCACCTTCCCGTGGGTGGCGTCGATGATCGTCCCGAACGGGACGTGGGTCAGGCTCTTGATCGAGACCCACACGTGCGAGCCGGGGAGTTTGACGCGGATGTGGCCTGCCACGGGATCGACGTTGCCGCTGACCCCGAGCACCGGCGGCGGGAACTTGGATTCGATGCTCGCCAGTGCACCTGACCGCGCCGCCGGGGTGGATCCTTCCGGGCTTGCTTTGGCAGTCGGTTCGGTGCTGAGGTAGGTGAAGGCCGGCCCGGTGCTCATGACCCCGCCGTCATCCGCGACCAGCACTTCCCTCGCGCCGGCCTGCCCGGGTGCGGTAGTTGCCTTGATTTCGGTTTCCGAGACGACTTCCACTTCGGTGGCGGGTTCGCCGATTGTCACGGTCGCGCCGGGAAGGAAGCCGCTGCCCGTGATCTTCACGCGTGTCCCGCCGGTGGTTGGACCGCTGTTGGGTTCAAGAGAGCTGATCGCGGGGGCCGTGAAGCTGGTCGGGTAGAGGCTCCATGCTCCTCCGGTTTCGCCTTCGGCGTCGGGCGCTGTGGCCAGCGCGGTCGATCCATCGGCCGCGAGCGCGACGCTGCTACCGAATTGAGAACGATCCCCGCGCATGGGTGTGAGCGCTGTTTCTGCTGCTTCGGACCACGCGCCGCCGGCGCTCCGGAACTCCCAGACCGCCCCGGCGCGGTGGGCGTTGCGCGCGCCGCCGAGCAGCGCCTGGGTGCCGTCACCTGAAAGGGCGACGCTGCTGCCGAGTTCGCTGCGCCCAGCCGGCGTGGCGGGCATCAGGGCCGGTCCCTGTTGGCCCCACGTCTCTCCCGAACGCGTGAACACGTAGCCCGCACCGATTTTTGCGTCGGTGATGGGGGCTCCGATCAGTGCCGTTGACCCGTCGGCGGAGAGCGCTGTGGAGGAGCCGAAGAAACCCCTGCCGGCCGACGCGGGCGGAATCAGATTCGGCCCTTGTTTCGCCCAGCCGGCGCCGGAGCGCCCGAAGACCACTGCCGTGCCCACGCCCCGGTTTTCATAGGGGACACCGACGAGCGCCGTCGTGCCGTCGGCCGAGAGCGCCACCGAACGTCCGAAGTACTGCGGGCCGCCCTCGTCGACCCCGCTCAGCTCGAGGCCCGGGCTCCACGACCCGCCGCTGCGGGTGAAGATCCAAGCGACGCCCCGGCCGTGCTGCGTCAGGGGTGCGCCGACGAGCGCCGTCGTTCCGTCTGACGAGAGGGCCACCGAGCGGCCGAAGTGCCCGGTCGGGCTCTGTCCTTCGGCGTGCAGCATCGGACCGGCCGTCCAGCTCGTGCCGGTGCGCTCATAGAAGCGCGCTGTGCCTTCGCCGCCGTGGGCGCCCGGTAGGCCGACCAGCGCGATACTGCCGTTGCCAGACAATGCGACCGACACAGCGAAGCGGCACAAGTTTGCTTCATGCCCGCCAGCGGCGACGCAGGGTTCGGCGAGTTCGAGGTCGTTCAGGGGCGGGCCCTGCCGGGTCCAGGTCTCACCCGAGCGCACGTAGATCCAGGCGGCACCTCCGCCGCCGCCGACCGGCGCGCCGACGATCGCTGTGGTTCCCTGTGCGGAGAGTGCCACCGCCGTGCCGAATTGGCCGGCTGCGCCGATCGGGGAAACGAGCGTCGGAGCCAGCGTCAGAAACGGCGCGGCCTGGGGCCCACTCCCGCCTTGGCGGCCGAGGCTCTGCGCGGCCTGCTGCGCGCAGATCGAGACGGCCACGAACGCCACAGCGAGGATCGCGCGGCGCCTAAAGCGCCGCGTGCGATCGTCCTTCGAGGCGCGGGCGTGCGCCACACCCCGCGGCGTGAGCAGCCTTGCCCGTTGCTTTATTCCTTTGCCCACCGCGCTCCCTCAGTTCCGAGGTTCGCGGCGATCATAAGGGTTTATCACCGTCAATCCAAGCCGAAATTCGGGATTGGTCCGTAATGGAGCCGTATTTTGTGCAGCTGTAGTAACAGGGGAGCCTAACTCTGGACCCTTGTGGGCAATTCGGGCTCAGGAGGCCGGTCCGCCTCCCTCGGGGCCACCGTAGATGGCCGCCGGGGCGAGCAAGCGGACCCGATGTTCGTGCACTTCGAGACCGGGGCCGCTCGGCGTGAGTCTCCAACTGGAGTCATCGATGAGGATTCGCTCGGCGGGCGAGCAATTGCGCCACTTGACACTAAGTCTGCTGTCGCGGAAGGTTCCCGCCATGCGAGGGACGGACACTCCTCCTGTTCTCGATTCGATCCGGTGCACGACGCCTGCGCACCGCCTGCCGCGGAGGCGCTTTCACCTTCGCCGCGTCTCGCCGGCTGACGCCAGAATTGCTCGCATGAGGTCAACCGACCGGCTGCTCGCCGGGCTCGAGCCGGCGGGGCTCGAGCGGACGCTCTCGTTGCTCGAGGAGTTCAGCGTGCTTCAGGGCTCGGCCTGCCGCCAGACGCAGCGGATGCTGACAACGGTGCTGTTCAGCGACATTGTCGGCTCGACGGCGCATGCCGCAGCACTTGGCGACCAGGCCTGGCGGCAGGTGCTCGACCGCCATGACAGCATCGCCCGCAGCGCGGTGGCGGCCTGCTCGGGGCGACTGGTCAAGCGCACCGGTGACGGGATCCTCGCGACCTTCGACGCGCCCGCGCACGGGCTTGAGTGCGCCAAAGCTCTGCGTGGTGCCCTGGCCCACGCAGAGCTCGCCATTCGTGCGGGCGTCCACAGCGGCGAAGTGGAGTTGCGCGAGGACGACGTGGCGGGGATCGGCGTCAACATCGCGGCCCGCGTGGCCGCAATGGCCGGCACCAGCGAGGTGCTGGTCTCTCGCACGGTGCGAGACCTGGTGGCCGGCGGGGACTATGCCTTCACGAGCCGCGGCAGTCACGTGCTGAAGGGAGTGCCCGGCCGCTGGGAGCTCCTGGCGGTCGGTTGATGGGCCCGCCCTCGTGAGCGAGGCTCAGGCCACGGCGGGAGCAGGCTCGCACCCTGTCTTCGCCCGTGCCTGGGCGCGCATGTCGGCGACGGTCGGGACCGATCGCCAGCGCGCCGAGCTGCTCGCCGGCCTGGATGGACACGTGCTCGAGGTGGGAGCTGGAGACGGACGCAACTTCCGCCACTACCCCGAGGATGTCCAGCGGGTCCTGGCGATCGAGCCCGAGCCCTATCTGCGCCGGCTGGCATCCCGATCGGCGGCGGCCGTGCCAGGAGCGATCGAGGTGCGCGATGGAGCGGCCGAGAAGCTCCCGGGCGAGGAGGGCGCCTATGACGCGGTTGTGAGCTCGCTGGTGCTCTGCACGGTGGCAGACCAAGAGCAGACGCTCGGCGAGATGTTCCGGGTTCTGCGCGACGGCGGCGAACTGCGCTTCTTCGAGCATGTCCGCGCCGGGCGCCCGCTCGGGCGAAAGCTCCAACAGCTGCTCGATGACACCGGCGTCTGGCCGCACCTGGGTGGCGGATGCCATCTGGCCCGCGAGACCGTCGCTGCGATCGCCAGGGCCGGCTTCACCGTCGAGCGCATCAGGAGCTTCAGTTCCGGGCCTGGCCCGCTGGGACTCCCGTTCGTGCTGGGTGCCGCCCGCCGTCCGGTCCGTCAGGGCGCCAGACGCTCGATCGACCAGCCGGCCGGGCCGCGTCGGTAGAGCAGACGGTCATGCAGGCGGTCGCTGCGCTGCTGCCAGAACTCGAATGTCTCGGGCTGTACACGAAACCCGCCCCAAGCCTCGGAGCGGGGGATCTCGGCGTCCGCCCCGAACCGAAGCTCCAGCTCGGCGACGGCGTGCTCGAGCTCGGCGCGGTCGGCAACGATGCTGCTCTGCGGTGAGGCCAGGGCGCTCAGCTGGCTGCCGCGAGGACGCGATCGCGCGTAGGCGGTCGAGTCCTCGACGCTGACTCTTTGCACCGGCCCCTCGATTCGCACCTGGCGGCCGAGCGGGTCCCAGTGGAACAGCAGGGCCGCTCTGGGGTTTTCGCTCAGTTCACGGCCCTTGCGGCTGTCGTAGTTGGTGAAGAAGACGAACCCCCGCTCATCGAAGGCCTTGCACAGCACCATCCGCACAGAGGGCTCGCCGGCGCTGGTTGCGCTGGCGAGGGCCACGGCCTCCGGTTCACGGACACCCGCTGCGCGCGCGTCGGCGAACCAGGCCTCGAACTGGCGCAGCGGCTCGGGGTCCGCGTCCTGCTCTCGTAGCGGTATCGCGTGGTCGGCCATTCCCGCCATTGTGGCCCAACCGCGGGGCGCCCGGGGGCGCGGTGCGCTCGCCCGCCTCGCCGAGCGCAAAATGGGCAGGGCCCCGCCGCGCTCCGGCGGGGCCCTCGGCCCGTCGCTGCTATCCCGTTGCTGCTATCTCAGGCGGGGCCTAGTTGGCGCTGACCGAGATGACCGGCTGGAAGTTGATTCCTTCCTGGCAGCCGACCCCTTCCTCGGGCCCGAAAGTGCCAACGTCGTTGGCGCCCGGGCAGTACATTTCGGGCGAGCTCGAGTTGGCGAACCATTCTTCGACCGGGTCTTTGCCGACCGAAAGCGTGTTTTCTTCGGGTTCGCTAGTTGCGACGTTCAGCGACTCGGCGGGCCCGCTGCTGTGCGGGTAGGAGAAGCTGACGATCGCTTTCTGGGGCATCTTCTTGAGTTTGTTGAGTTTGATCGAGACCGGGAACGCGTAGCCGTGAAAACACGTGCTGGTGGCCGCGTCCCACCAGCGGCCCGCTGAGCAGTTGGCCGGGCTTTCCGACGGCCGATAGGACATCTTCACGTATTTGGTCACTTCGGCGATCGGGCCTTCGGCCAGTTCGGCGGCCGCATAGACACGGACCGTCAGCGGCACCCGGAAGTGCTTGGCGGGCTTCGGTGTCTCACAGTTGCCTTCACTCCAGCTCCCGCTCTCGCAGGACCAGCTGCTCATGACGACGGTGACGGTCGGCTGCTTGCGCGCCGTTCCCGCCAGTTCGATCTCGCCGCCGAACTCCGTCGTTGAGGTCGCAGCCAGCCCGACTGACGCAAAGTTGCCCGGCAGCGGGGTCGGGATGTTGTCATAGACCGTTTCGGCGCTTGCCGCACTCGCCGCGACGGCCCCGACGGCACAGACCGCCAGCAAAGCCGCGCACAGACGCGCGATCCGCGCAGGAATCATTCCTCTCATCCTCGTTCTCTCCTTAGTTCCAGCCCGGATCATGCTGTCCCCGAGCACCTGTCCCCCTCCAAGGGGCCTCAATGCACGCGCGGGGAAGCGACGGGTTTACGCCCCTCGGCCCCCAGACCCCTCCTCCGCCGACGTGCCTGGCGAAACTAACGGGGGCCGGGGAAGTTGTCAATAAGCTCCTCCCGGTGCTCGTGGATCTTGTCCTGCGCGGCCTGCCGATCGATGAGCTCGCGGTGCGCGCCGCAGAGCTCGAGCGTCTCGGCTTCGATGGCGTGGGCGTGACGGAGACCAACGGCAACCCGTTCCTGGCCGCTGCGCAGGCGGCCGAGGCGACGAGTCACACACGTGTCATGACCGCCGTGGCCCTCGCATTCCCGCGCTCGCCAATGGATCTCGCCTACACCGCCTGGGATCTGCAGACGCTCTCGGGGGGACGCTTTGCCCTGGGCCTCGGCTCGCAGGTCCGCGCGCATGTGGAGCGCCGCTTCAGCGCTCCCTTCTCACACCCCGCCCCGCGGATGCGCGAGCTGATCCTTGCGTTGGGCGCAATCTGGGATTCCTGGGAGAGTGGGGGAGAGCTGGACTTCCGGGGCCAGTTCTATACGCACACGCTGATGCCCCCCAACTTTCGCCCGGCCAGCCGCGTTCGCCGGCGCCCACCGGTCCTGCTCGCCGCTGTCCGGCCGCTGATGACGGAAGTCGCGGGCGAGGTCGCCGACGGCTTTCTCGGGCATGCCTTCTGTACGGCCGAGGTCCTGCGCGAGGTGACGGTGCCGGCGCTCGAGCGGGGCCTCGCGCGCGCCGGGCGCGAACGCTCGGATCTGGAGCTGACGGCGGCCGTGTTCGTGGCGCCCAGCCACGAGGAGTGGGAGGCCTGCCGCGGACGCGTTGCTTTCTACGGATCGACGCCGGGATATCGCCACGTCCTCGATCACCATGGCCTCGGCGACCTGCACGAGGCGCTTCACGAGCGCGCACGCAGTGGTCGCTGGGCGGAGATGGCAGGCCTCGTCGATGACGAGGTGCTCGACCTGTTCGTCGTCCGCGGCGAGGACCCCGCGACCCTCGCGCGGTCGATCGAGAGCCGGCTCGCAGGCGTCGCCGACCGGGTCGGGCTCGTCTCCGAGAGCACCGACCCGGCGACGCTCGCCGCTGTCGCCGCCGCGCTATAGACGGCGCGCGACGATCCCTTGCCCGCCCCCGCCACGTGGACGATGGACGAGCCGGATCTGGGGCCTGGCCTCGCGCTCGCGCTCCCCTTGGGCTTCGCGTTGTTCGAGCCAGACGGCATATGGATCGGCGGGTAGGACCCGCTCGATGAGGACCTGTGGTTCGTGGCGGCCCGTCGGCTCATCGGCGAGGCCAGACGAGGCGAAGCGCGGCCACGCCCGCTGCTCCTCGCCCCGAACCGCAAGGACCTCCCGCGGCCGCCCTGTGTGTGTCTGAAGAAGTCCCATCTGCAGCGCCCCTTGGTTGTTTTGTGCCCGTCTGCCCGCCGGTCTGCGGCCGGTCGAGGAGACCACTCTGCAGCTTTTGGCGGCGCCCGCACTCCGACTTGGACGAACGGCCGAGAGGTGGCCCGGAAGGGTCCACGCGGGTGTCGTCCGAGCGGGTCGCACCGTCTGCCCGAAGGGGGCAATCCTGTGTCGGTCCGCGGGGGGGCCGGCCCCTCAGCGGGGTGCCGGGGTGCTCGCGCTGCTGTGCGGGTCGATCAGGATCTTGGCGTGCAGCTCGGGTGATGCGAGCGCAGAGAAGGCTGCCCCGACGCCCTCAAGGCCGACCGTGCCGGTGATCAACGGTCGCGGATCGATCTCGCCCTCGGCGAGCATATGCAGCGTGTCGCGGAACTCCAGCGGTGTGTAGCCGAGCACGAAGCGCAGGTCGATCTCCTTGTTGATGGCCATCGAGGGTGTGAACCTGTCGATCCCCACGCAGACGCCGACGACGACGACCCGGGAGAGCAGGGGCGCTCCGTCGATGATGCTGTCGATGACACCGGGCATGCCGACGCACTCGAAGATCACAGGGTGCTTGGGAGCGGCGCCCAGGGCCTCGGCGAGCCGCCAAGCGTGCCACCAGCCGAACGGCAGACGCCCGAGCTTCTCGCGCGTCCCGACCGCCAGCTCAAACGCAGTGGGGATATCCCGCAGTTCGCCGCGCCGTTGGACGGCGTCGAACGGCGAGCGCTCGCCAGGGTCGAGCACCACATCGGCCCCGCAGGCCACGGCCAAGGCACGCCGGGCGGGGGAGAGGTCGCTGGCCACGACCGATCTGACGCCCCTGGCCTTGAGCAGCAGGATCACGGCCAGGCCGATCGGCCCGCAGCCCACGACGACCGCGACAGTCCGCCTGCCGATCTCGCTGCGCCGGACGGCATGGAGGGCCACGGCCATCGGCTCGGTCAGGGCCGCGACGTCCGGCGAGAGGCCGTTGGGAACGGCCATCATCAGCGACTCCTGGACGATCAGCTGCTCGGCGTAGGCGCCCGGGGCATGGCGAGAGAGGCCGAGCGTGTCCACTCCCGAGGGGCTGCGCAGCAGCGGCAGTGCCACGACCGGCGCACCGGTGGGGATCTCGCCTTTGGTGCCCGGCCCGTGCTCTGCGACCTGCCCGCAGAACTCGTGCCCGAAGACGATCTGCTCCTCGGAGCGGGCGAAGCGCTTGTAGCCCGCGCGCGCCGCCAGCTCGGCCCACGCGTCGCAGCCCTCCCGCGCGTGCAGGTCAGAGCCGCAGATGCCGCAGCGAAGGACAGAGAGTCGTACCTGCCCCGGGCCGGGCACCGGCTCTGCCAGCTCGGCGAGCCCCAGCTCGCCGAGCTGGCAGACGACTGCCCTCACCGGCTCCGCCGCTCGGTCGCAAAGCTTCTCATCGGCGCAGTCTTTCACCGTCCGCCCGGCGGCCGCGCGGTGGCCCTCGCGGGAGGCGTACTCTTCGCCGGGTGAGCCCGGCAGAGGATTCGTGCGCGAGCGGACGCGAGGCGGTACGGCGGTCGCTGTCGGTGGCCGTGGTGGGCGGCGGCTTCGGCGGCATCGGCGCTGCCGTGATGCTTCGCCGGGCCGGCTACAGCGAGATCACCGTCTTTGAGAAGGGTGAGCGGCTGGGCGGGGTCTGGGAGCACAACACCTACCCCGGCGCGGCCTGTGACGTGCCATCCCATCTCTATGAGTTCTCCTTCGAGCCCAACCCGCGCTGGTCGCGGAGATTCGCTCCCCAGGAGGAGATCCGGTGTTACATCGAGGACGTCGCCCGCCGCCATGGCGTGCTCGATTCCGTCCGCACCGGCGTTGAGGTGCTGCGGGCGCAGTGGGACGAGCAGCTCCAGCGCTGGCTGCTGGAGACGAGCGCAGGGCCCGCCGAGGCCGACATCCTGATCCCCGCCTGCGGGCAGCTGTCGGTCCCCAAGCTGCCCGCCATTACAGGCCTCGACCGGTTCTCGGGCCCGATCTTCCACACCGCCCGCTGGCGACACGACATCGACCTCACCGGCAAGCGCATTGCCGTTATCGGGACCGGCTGCAGCGCCATCCAGGCCGTCCCGGCGCTCGCTCCCCTCGCCGAGCAGATCGACGTCTACCAGCGCTCAGCCGGCTGGACCATGCCGAAGATGAACTTCAGCTACTCCGAGCGCACCAAGCGGCTGTTCGAGCGCTTTCCGCTGCTGCAGCGGTTCGACCGGCTCGCCATCTTCGCCTTCATGGATCTCGGTGCGGCTGGGATGACGGGCCAGAGCTGGCTCTTGAAGCCGTTTCGCGCGCTCGGGCGCCACCAGATCGACGTTGCCATCAGCGACCCCGAGCTTCGCGCCCGGGTCACCCCCACCGACGAGGTGGGCTGCAAGCGGATCATGCTGACCGACGAGTGGTACCCGACGCTCGAACGCTCCGATGTGCAGCTGATCACCGAGCCGATCGCCGAGCTCACCGAGCGTGGCGTCCAGCTGGCGAGCGGCAGCGAGCGCCCGGCCGACGCGATCATTCTGGCGACGGGATTCCACAGTCACGCCTTCGTGGCGCCCATGGCGGTGATCGGGCGAGGTGGACGGACGCTCGCCGAGGAGTGGTCACCCGCGGCCCACGCCTATCTCGGCCTGTCCGTGCCCGACTTCCCCAACATGTTCCTGATCTACGGCCCGAACACCAATGGGGGCACCGGGTCGGTGATTTACGTCATCGAGGCGGCCGTGAGCCACGCGATCGCGGCCATGCAGGCGATGACCGTCAGTGGCGCACGCGAGATCGAGGTGCGCCGCGAGGTCGAGCAGGCCTTCAACCGCGAACTTCGCCAGAAGCTCGCCGGAACCGTCTGGCATACGGGTTGCGAGAGCTGGTATCTGGATGAGAACGGTAACGACCCGAATCAGTGGCCGTGGCTCTGGAGCACCTACCGCCGCCGGACCGCGCAGATCCAACCCGGCGTCTACCGGCTGAGCGGTGCGGTGAGCCGGCCGCTGGCCACCGCCTGAGCGCCGGCGCGGGCCTTTGCCGATCAGCGATGCAGGCGCTCGAGGTAGGCGCGGGCTGCCTCGCGCGACTCCGGGTCTGCGAGCGCGCTGAGCAGGGCATCGGCGTCGCTCCATGAGCCGGCCGTCGAGACGAGCTCCGCGGCGGCGGCGTTGACAGCAAGCTTGGTCGCGCTCAGCGTCATGGCGGACTTCCCGGACAGCTCCGCGGCCAGTGCCGCCACCCCGGCGGCGAGATCCTCATCGGCCAGTACGCGGTTGAGGAAGCCGAGCCGGAGTGCCTCCTGCGCATCGAAGGGGCGGCAGCTGAGGACGAGCTCCTTGGTGGCAGCCGGTCCGATCTCCCGCACGAGCCGTGGTATGCCGCCCCAGGCCAGCGGGATGCCGAGGTCGACCTCTGGAATCGAGAGGCGTGTCCCCGCCGCGGCCAGGCGCAGATCGCAGGCAGCCGCCAAGACGACTCCTCCGCCGACGCAATGGCCATGGATCGAGGCGATCGTGACGGCATGCATCGACTCGATCGCCTCGGCCATCAGACGGCCTGCGTCGGCCGCCCGGCGCATCTGCAATGAGCTCAGCTCGGCGGTGGCGAAGGAGCTCACGTCGGCGCCGGCGCTGAAGGCCCGTCCGCGGCCGCTCACCACGACGACCTTGACCTGATCGTGGGAGTCGAGCAGCTCGGCTGCCGCGACCAGCTCCTCGAGTGTCTGGGTGCTGAGCGGGTTGAGCTTCTCGGGCCGGTTGAGGGTGATCGAGCCCCGTGGGCCGGTGGCGTCCACCTCGATCGTCGCGAAGGGCATGCTGCACCCTAACGCGGGAAATACAACGGGGCTCCGGCCGCCGCACCGCGACCGGAGCCCCGCAAGACCGTTGGCCTGGACGGCTTAGACGCCGCCTGTCTTGACCACGCGGGTGTAGGGCGCGGTGTGACCCGCGGCCGGGTGGATGTGACGCGCTGAATGCGCCTGCGCGGCGGCCGGTCCGGCGATGCTGAGCAGGCAGCTGCTGAGCAGGAGGGTGAGGATCCTGGCGACACTTCGGTTGGGCTTTGCGTGACTCATTGAACGCTCCTTCTGTCGACGGTTGGTAGGTCGGCAGCTGGGCGGTCTCGGTGAGATCCCTGGCTTTGCGTCCCCGCCTCGCGACGGGTTTGCCCTGGCGACGGTGCTTCTTGCCGGGGGTTTCGGGCGTCTGCGGGCGGGGGTTGAGAGGTGTCCGCCCGCACTGGACGGTTGACCTAAAAGGACGACAGGCGTGTAGTCCTTTTGGGACGACACTGCAATTGGGCGCCGACCACCAGCTGTCTCTCCGGCTCAAGCTCTCCCGTATGGCGGTCGAGTTGACCAACGATGGCCACACGCAGCACAGCCCTCCCCAGCAATGCCGCCGGCGAGCCGGCCGCGCCTCGTGGTCCGACGATCGAGGACATCCGCTCGACGAGCAAGGTCGAGCGGCTGCTCGAGGACTCCTGGGAGGCGCGCTCCCGGCGCGCCGATACACGCGAGCGCCTGGTCGAGGTGGGAGCCGCCGTCTCGTTCCTGATCTGCGCCGTGTCGCTCGTCCTGCTGGCGCCCGGGGTTCGCAACCTGCAGCCGTCCCTCGCCGTGTCGCTGGTGGTGCTCTACGCACTCACCTCGCGGGTGATCAAATTTCCGATCGGCGCCGGATACGTCGTGCCCTCTTGGCTGATCCTCGTGCCGATGCTGCTGCTCGAGCCACCGGCGCTCGTGCCGCTGCTGGCGGCCGCCGGCCTGATGCTGGGCGCCCTCTTCGAGGAGCTCCGCGGGACAGGCCGGCTCGAGCGCGTCGTCTTCTCGATCGCCGACGCCTGGCACTCGCTGGGGCCGGCCCTCGTGCTGGCGTTGCTGGAACCCGTCCACGGGACCCTCGCTCTGAGCGCCCTCTACGCGGCGGCCTTCGCGGCCGGGTGCCTCGTTGACCTTGCATCCTCGACCATTCGCGAGTGGGCCGCGGCGGGCGTTGCGCCGCAGATCCAGTTCCGCGTGATCCTGCTCGTCTGGCTGATCGACGCGTGCCTTGCGCCGATGGGGGTTCTGGTCGCGCTGGCCGGCGCCGGCAATCCTCGCGACATCGTCCTGCTGGGGCCCTTCATCGCCGTCATGCTGCTCGTCTCGCGCGACCGGAGCGAACGGATCGCCAGGGCACAGCGCCACCTGGAGGTCCTCGCGCGGGAGCGGACCCGGCTGCAAAACGCAGTCCAGTGCCTCGGAGAAGCGTTTGCGGCCAAGCTCGACCTGCAGGCGCTGACCGGCATCGTGCTGCGCGGGTCGATCGAGGCCCTGGACGCCGACGGCGGGCACCTGACGCTGAACGGGCCGATCGAGCCCGTCTGCGCCGAGCTCGGGCGCGCACCCGAGCTCGCGGGCCTCCTGCGCTCAGCCGAGGATGGCGCGCGCAGCACAAACGAGCCACGTCAGCTCCAGCAGGCGGGACACTGGGCGCTGGGGGTGCCGATATCGCTCGCCGGCCAGGCCGGAACGGCGATGGGAGCGATCGCCGTGGGGCGGGTTGAGCGGCCGTTCCGGGAGGACGAGCTGGCGGTGTTGCTGGGACTCGTCGAGCAGGCACGCCAGGCAGCCGTGGAGATCATCGGGCACGAACAGCTGCGCGTCGAGGCCCTGACGGACCCGCTCACCCGGCTCGGCAACCGTCGCAAGCTGACCGCGGACGTGCGGGCGCTGATGGAGGGCGTCAAGCAGCCGCCACCGGCGGTTCTGGCGTTGATCGACCTCGACGGCTTCAAGCTCTACAACGACACCTTCGGGCATGGAGCAGGCGACGAGCTGCTCGTCCAGCTGGCAGCCGTGCTGATCCGCTCGCTCGGGCCGCTCGGGCACGCCTACCGGCTCGGCGGTGATGAGTTCTGCGTCGTCGCCAGGTGCCGCACCGAGCAGCTCGAGGCGATTCTCGACAGTGCGCTGGCCGAGCTGCGCCGGCGTGTGGCCTGCGAGGAGATCGATGCCTCGCACGGGCTGGTCAGACTGCCCGAGGAGTCAGGAGAGCTCGGCGAGGCGCTGCGTATCGCCGACCAGCGCATGTACGCGCAAAAGCGCCGTCGAGCGGGGCGCTAGCGGGCTTTCGGGGCGACGACCCCGATCCCCAAAATCACTCGTTGCATTCCTTGCATATTGCGACCTCCGGCGGTAAATTACTGTCATGCGTTTCAGGATCACCCGACATGCAAACGCTTCGCCTCCCGAAGATGCGCTGGATCTGCTGACCACGCGCATCGGCGGACGACGCCAGGACGTCCGCTTCGCACGGGTGGGCGGCGAGATCAGGGCCAATCTCGATCGCGACGAGCCGGTGGCGATGACCCACGACGAACGCGCGGACATCGGCCGCCGGGCTGTGCTCGAGATCGTCGCCGACGTCTGTGACCGGGCGCCCGAGCTGAATCTCGACTGGTACGCCGTCAGTCCCTCGCGCTGAGCGTCCGGTGCGCGCCCGAGGGCCGCTGAGCATCTGTCCAAACGCGATCGCCCGATACTGGCCACGAGGCCGTTTCGGGGATCTTCGCCGAGCGGCAGACTGTGAGCATGGTTGAAGGTCTCGAGATCATCGGGGGCCCGGACCTGATCCCGATCCCTCCCGACGGCGGCATCTACCGGTTCAAGGTGCAGAACGGCCGCGCCGAACAGCATGTCTACGTGCAGATCGCGCAGTCACTGCGCGCCGAGTCCTGCGATGAGCCGATCCGCTCCGGGGTCGAGACGAAGGGTGAATCGGTGCTGCTGAAACTGCTCGAGCGTGGCAACGTGCCAACCCGCATCAAGATCACCTCCGCGGGCATCACCGAAGTGGGCGTGGACCGCTGTACACGCCCCTGCACCGTCTGAGCGACAGCGCCTCAGGGATTTCTACTTAGGCGGCGCCGGTTGGATGCAGCCTTGCGTCTGCGGATCCCGGCCTTGCTCTCAAGCAGCTCCGCCCGGAGGTCGAAGAGATTCGGGAACTCCGAATCCGTGCGCGACTCCTGCGGGGCCTGCGGCCCAGGGGCAGCAGCTGGGGGGATTGCAGCCGAGCACCCGAGTCACCCATGAGACGCACGCAAAAGCCAAAGGTCAGATCCAAACGCGGTCCTGTCCGCGTGCCCGTTCCACTCGCCTGGCGTTTCGTCTTCGCGGCGGTCGTGGTGTACGGCGTGCTGACCGGACTGCACACGGGGGACTCTTATGGCTGGACCGCCTTCGCAGACATTGGCGAAGTGCTCGCCGCCGCCCTCGCCACGGTCGCGTGCACCGTCCGCGCGAAAGGTGTGCGGGACCGTTCCGCGGGCGCAGGCAAAGCGGGCGCCGGCGCGCAGCCCGCGAACCCCTCGGGCTGCCGCGCGCCGCGGCGGATCGCCTGGCCGCTGCTGGCCGCGGGCGTAGGCGCTTGGACGCTCGGGCAGCTGTCGGTCTGCATCTATGAAGTGGGCTTCGATGTCCGCGTCCCCGAACCCTCGGCGGCCGACGCCGGCTTCCTGTTCGGCTACCTGCTCGTGACGGGCGGTCTGCTCGCCTTCGTGCGCACCCCCGCCGGTTTCCTCTCGCGCCTGCGCGGCGCGGTCGAGGCGCTGCTGATCGCCTGCGGCTTCCTGCTGTGCAGCTGGAGCCTGTTGATCGCGCCGGTGCTTGCGGGCAGCGGTCCGCTGAGCTTCGCGAGCCTCGTCAATATCGCCTACCCGGTGCTCGATGCCGTCGCGCTCGGGGCGGTCTTCTTCGTCGCCCTGCGCCGCCGCCTCGACCCGCCGGCCGGCCTGGCGGTCCTGGCTGTGGGAATCATCCTCTGGGCGGTCGCTGACTCCTCGTGGTGGTATCTGATCGAATCCCAGCCGACGCTGCCGAGTGTCACGCCCTTCGAGACCGGCTGGGTGGCGGGTTTCGTGCTCGTCGCCTTCGCCGCCTGGCGTTCGCACCGGCCACGGGTCTGGGCCGAGCCACCCCGCGACAGCCGTCTGGTGCTCGCGCTGCCCGCCCTGCCCGGGATGGGCGGCGTCACGATCGTGCTCGGCGAGTGGCTCACCAAAGGCCACATCTCCTCGAATGATGTCGTGCTGGCGATCATGGCGGTCTTCGTTCTGCTCGCGTTGATCCTTTTGGTGATCGTCACCTACGAGAACCACGCGCTGACGAGTGACCTCGAGCGCCGCGTCGGCGAGCGCACCGCCGAGTTGCACAAGACCGAGCGCTACTACCGGGCCCTGGTCCAGCACTCCTCCGACCTGATCATGGTGCTCGATGCCGATTTGCGAATCCGCCACGTCAGCGACTCGTCCGAGACCGTGTTCGGTTTCGAGCAGGAGCGACTCGTCGGTCGCCGGCTGGAGGTCTTCGGCGAGGAGGCCGAGCGGACGCTGACGGTGGCACTCGAGCATCTCGGCGGCACCCCCGGCCGGCCAGCGCCTGTCGCCTGGAGCCTGGTCGACTCGAGCGGCCGGCGGCGGCGGGCCGAGTCGATGGTCACGAACCTGCTGGCAGATTCCGACGTGGCGGGATTCGTCCTGAATACCCGCGACGACACCGACCGGGTGGCCCTCGAGGAACAGCTTCAGGAGCAGGCCTTCCACGATCCGCTCACCGGCTTGCCAAACCGGGCCCTGCTCGGCGATCGCGCCGCGCAGGCCTTCACGCGCGCCCAGCGGACCGCCGGTGCCGTTGCGGTCATGGCCGTCAACCTGGACGCGTTCAAACTGATCAATGACAGTCTCGGGCACGCCATCGGAGACCAGGTGCTCTGCCAGGTCGCCGAGCGGCTTCTCGTTTCGGTGCGCCCCGAGGACACAGTCGCCCGGCTCGGCGGCGACGAGTTCGTCGTGCTGATGGATCCGGCGCCCGACGGCGAGGAGGTATTTGCGATGGCCGAGCGCCTACTCGAGGTGCTGCGCACCGACCTGCCCGTCGGGGAGGAGGTCCACCGCGTCACCGCGAGCATCGGGATCGCGATCGGCGCCCTGCCTCATGCCAACTTCGATCAGCTGCTGAGTGACGCCGACGTTGCGCTCTATTGCGTCAAGCGGGCGGGCAAGGACGCCGCCCAGCTGTTCGAGGCGAACATGAACGTCAACGCCCGCGAGCGCTTCCGGCTGCAGACCGATCTGCGCAAGGCGCTGGACGGGGACGAGCTGAGGCTCTACTACCAGGCCGAGTGCGATGTCCTGACGGGACGTCTCGATGGGTTCGAGGCGCTGGTCCGCTGGGAGCACCCCGAACACGGGATGATGGCGCCCGACCGATTCATCCCGCTGGCGGAGGAGACCGGGCTGATCGTTCCGCTGGGGCGCTGGGTGCTACGCGAGGCGCTCGCACAGGCCGTGCGCTGGGCAGGCGAGCACCCGCACGGAGGCGACTTGACGATCTCGGTCAACGTCTCCGCGGTACAGCTGCGGGCGCCCTCGATCGTCGGCGACGTGGGCCAGGCGCTACGCGACTCGGGGATCGACCCGGGGCGCGTCGTGCTGGAGGTGACAGAGAGCTCGGTGATCGACTCCTCTCAGGAGACGATTCACACGCTGACGGCGCTCAAGCGGCTCGGGGTGCGCCTCGCGATTGACGATTTCGGAACCGGCTACACCTCGATCGGCAACCTTCAGAGCCTGCCGTTCGACATCCTCAAGGTCGACAAGAGCTTCATCGATGCGATCAACGACGGCGCCCACGGCGGGGAGCTGCTCGAGGCGGTTCTCAACATCGGCCGTGTCCTGTCGTTGGTGACGATCGCCGAGGGGATCGAGCAGGCGGGACAGCTGGAGACGGCGCGCCGGCTTGGCTGCGACCTCGCACAGGGCTACCTATTCAGCCGCCCGCTCCCGCCGGCGCAGGCCTCTGCGCTGATCAGCCAGAAGGCCCTCGGAGCCGGCTCAGCGGCGGTCGGTGCCCTCGCTCAGGCGCCAGCCGGCGCCTGAGCCCAAAAGGGCGGTGGGCGCGGGGCCACCGAGAGAGAAATGCCCCCGCGCCCGATCTTTCACGCCTGGAGGCGGGACGTTCCTCCAGGCCGCCCCGGACGGGCCGAGCATCCTGCGCGGCCACTCGTCCAAGCCTCGCCTACCGTCGTCCGAGCACGACCTCTCCGCGCGCCGCGGCGCGGCAGATCGCCATCACGAAGGTGACGGTCACAAGCCAGTCAGCTGCGATCGACCACCACAGAACGTTCATCTTTCCGAGCCCCCTCCGAACACTTTCAACCAAGTGTTCGCCACCGGGCCGCGGGAGTCCAATATGGATTCGAGCAGCTCGTATAGGTGCGGCTTATCACTGTAATCCCGACAGTTGGTATTCTGCCCCGCCACGCGCATCACAGGGCCCAAATGAGCATGCCGGCATCCATTTCGGGGGGGTTCGATGTCCTTTAGGCGCGGCATGCTCGAGTACTTCGTGGCCGTCGCCGAGGAGGGCCAGATGACGCGCGCGGCGCGCCGGCTGGAGATCGCCCAGCCGGCGCTCTCCCAGGCGATCGCGCAGCTCGAGTCGGAGTTCGGGCTGAAGCTGTTCGAACGTCACGCCCGCGGCGTGATCCTGACGCCGGCCGGCGCGGTGCTCTACGAGAAGGCCAAGCTGGCGGTCGCCGCGACCAACAGCGCCGAGGAGACAGCTCGCTCGCTGGCCCGTGCACAGGCCGGCACGATCGAGTTCGGATTCGTCGGCTCGCCCCCCGGTCTGCACAGCCCGCGTGCGATGCAGGCCTTCAACGACGCCTACCCGGGGATCGAGATCCGCTATCGCGAGCTGCCCTTCCCGACCTCGCCCACCACACGCTGGCTGGCCGACGTGGACGTCGTGGCCTGCCATCTGCCTCCCCCCGGCGCGGACATCTGGGTCAGACCGCTGATGAGCGAGGCGCGCGTGGTCCTTGCGCCACGCAGGCACCGGCTCTCGGCGCGCGAGGAGCTGAAGCTCGAGGAGGTGCTGGAAGAGACCTTCATCGGCTTCGCCCCGGCGGTCGACGGCGAGTGGGCGGGGTTCTGGAGCCTCGACGACCACCGCGGGGCGCCCCCGGAGCACGTCACGGGAGATTGCGCGGCCAACCCGCAGGAGGTGCTCGCCGCGCTCGCCATGAGCGACGCCATCACGACGGTCCCCGCGTCGGTCTCGCGCGTCATCTCGAACTTCCTGGCGACGGTCGCGGTGATCCCCCTGCAGGGTGCGGCACCGTCCACGATCGCGCTGGCGGGGCATGCGGGCCGTGCGAACGAGCTGATCGAGATTCTGCTGGGGTTCCCCACCGACCAGCTCGGTGACCCCGGCGCCGGGGTCGCACCGCCCGCGGCCCCCTGAGGCCGGCCTGCAGGGCGCACCGGCCCGCCGCGCAGGCCGCCGCAATGGGTAGCCTGCGCTGATGGCCACGACGGCGCGACTTCCCGACGGCACCGAGCTCGAGCTAAACGACGGCGCGACGGGCGCCGACGCCGCGCTCGCCATCGGCCCCGGCCTTGCCCGCGCGGCCCTGGCGATCGAGGTCAGCGAGCCCACCGAGGGCGCGCCGGGAGAGGTGCGAGACCTGGCCCGCCCGCTGCCGGACGGGGCGAATATCTCGATCATCACCGAGCGCAGCGGCGCCCAGGCGCTCGAGCTGATCCGCCACGACGCCGCCCACGTGCTGGCGGCCGCGGTCATGGAGCTCTACCCCGGCGTGAAGATCTCGATCGGGCCGTCGATCGCGGACGGCTTCTACTACGACTTCGAGTTCCCGGACGGCGTGTCCGTGTCGGAGGCCGACTTTCCGGCGATCGAAGAGCGAATGCGGACCCACATCAAAGCCGCTGAGCCCTTTGTCCGCCAGGACGTCAGCGTTGCCGAGGCGCGCGAGCGCTTCGTGGGGGAGGGGCAGGGCTACAAGGTCGAGCTGATCGACGACCTCGCCGCCGCGGCGCCGGCCACGAGCCCACTGCAGACGGTCTCGCTCTACACCAACGGGCCGTTCACCGATCTCTGCCGCGGGCCGCACGCGCCGAGCACCGCGACCGTCAAGGCATTCAAGCTCAACTCGCTCGCCGGCGCCTACTGGCGCGGTGACTCGACGCGCACGATGCTGACGCGTATCTATGGGACGGCCTTCTTCTCGAAGGCCGAACTGGCCGAGTACCTCGAGCGGATCGAGCTGGCCAAGGCGCGCGACCACCGCAAGCTTGGACGCGAGCTCGGCCTGTTCGCCTTCTCGGAGGCCTCGCCCGGCGCGGCGTTCTGGATGCCCGCCGGGACCCGCATCTTCAACGAGCTCGTTGCCGTGTCGCGCCAGATGGGCGACGAGCGCGGCTACACCGAGGTCAAGACGCCGCTGATCTTCGACGCCGAGCTGTGGAAGACCTCGGGGCACTGGGGCAAGTACCGCGAGAACATGTTCACGCTCACCGTCGAGGAGCGCCAGATGGCGGTCAAGCCGATGAACTGCCCTGGGCACTGCCAACTGTTCTCGATGAGCCGTCACTCCTATCGCGACCTGCCGGTGCGCTACTCGGAGCCGGGCCTGCTGCACCGCAACGAGGCCTCGGGCGTCCTGCACGGCCTGCTGCGCGTCCGCCACTTCGCTCAGGACGACGGGCACATCTTCTGCACCGAGGAGCAGGTGCAGGCGGAGGTCGCGGGCTGCCTGGAGATGATCTTCGCGACCTACGCACTGTTCGACTTCCAGGTCCGGCTCGAGCTCTCCACTCGTCCCGAGCAGCGGATCGGTGACGACGAGCTGTGGGACCGCGCCGAGGCCAAGCTGACGCAGGCGCTCGAGCAGGCGGACCTCGAGTACGACCTGAACCCCGGAGACGGGGCCTTCTACGGGCCGAAGATCGACGTTCATGTGACCGATTCGCTCAATCGCTCATGGCAGCTGGGGACCATTCAGCTCGACTACTCGATGCCGGCCCGGTTCGGACTCAGCTACACGGGCGCCGACAACGCCGAGCACACCCCGGTGATGATCCACCGCGCGATGTTCGGCTCCTACGAGCGCTTCATCGGGATCCTGATCGAGCACTACGGGGGCGAGCTGCCGCTGTGGCTGACGCCGGTCCAGGCCCTCGTGCTGCCGGTCTCCGACCGCTTCAACGACTACGCGGCCGCCGTCACCGCGGAGCTACGCGCCGCCGGCCTGAGGATCGAGCTGGATGACCGCGGCGAGTCGGTGGGGCGCAAGATCCGCGACGGCGAGCTGCGCAAGATCCCCTACATGCTGATCGTCGGCGAGCGCGAGGTCGAGGGGGCCACGGTCTCGGTTCGCCGCCACCGCGACGGCGATGTGGGGGCCGCGAGCCCGGCGGCGTTCGCGACGCGCCTGCAAAGCGAGCTATACTCCTCTCATTGACGCCTACCGCAACCTCATGCCGCGCCTAGCATTCGCTTGACGCGCAGCCAGGACAGCTAGTGCCGGTACCTCGCAGGTTCGACCGGCGCCCGCCTGAGCGGGACACGACCAGGATCAACGAGCGCATCCGTGTGCCCGAGGTCCGGTTGATCGACGACGAGGGCAACCAGATCGGTGTCCTCAAGACGCCCGACGCCCTCATCTTCGCCCAAGAGCGCGATCTCGATCTCGTCGAGGTGGCGCCCGAGGCCCGGCCGCCGGTATGCCGCGTGCTGGACTACTCCAAGTACAAGTACGAGCAGGCCCAGAAGGTCAAGCAGGCCCGCAAGCACCAGCAGCAGATCACCGTGCGCGAGATCAAGTTCCGCCCCAAGATCGCCGAGCACGACTACGACACCAAGAAGCACCACGTCGAGCGCTTCCTCAAGCACAAGGACAAGGTCAAGGTGACGATCATGTTCCGCGGCCGCGAGGTGACGCACCCCGAGCGCGGCACGATGATCCTCGACCGCCTGGCCGAGGAGCTCTCGGAGATCGGCGTGGTCGAGCAGCGCCCGATGCAGGAAGGGCGCAACATGACGATGATGATGGCGCCCTCCAAAGCGGTCCTCGCCGGCCGCGTGGACGGTGCCGAGGAGCCCGTTTCCGAGGAGGGCATGGCGGCGCCGGCGGCCACGAATGGCGTCCCCGAGGCCTCCACCGAGGCGCCACCGAGCGCTGCAGCTGAGCCCGGCGAGGCGCCCGTGCAGGAGGCTCCGCCGGCCGCGAGCGAGCCCGCCATGGACGACGCAGCGCCCTCCGGCGCGGAGTCTGGCGCCGCGGCCTAGCCCGCGCGTGTCATAATCATCCGCTGCTATGCCCAAGATGAAGACCCACTCCGGCGCGAAGAAGCGTTTCAAAGTCACGGCCAACGGCAAGGTGCGCGGCCGCCATCCCTTCACGAGCCACATCCTCGAGAAGAAGTCGCCCAAAAAGAAGGGCGCCCTGGGGCGCCCGGCGATCATGAACGATGACGACACGCCGCGGATCAAGCGCATGCTGGGAGGTCGCTAGATGACGCGCGTCAAGCGGTCCGTGGCTGCCAAGAAGAAGCGTCGCTCGACACTCGAGCGGACCAAGGGCTTCCGTGGCGAGGCGAACTCGAACTACCGTCGCGCGAAGGAGGCCCTGCTCAAGGCTGACGCCTACGCCTATCGTGACCGGCGCAACCGCAAGCGCGACTTCCGCCGCCTGTGGATCACGCGCATCAACGCGGCGGCCCGCATCAACGGGATGAGCTACTCGCAGTTCATGCACGGTCTCTCGCTGGCCGGCGTCGAGCTGGACCGCAAGGTCCTGGCCGACATCGCCGTGCGCGACGCCGAGACGTTTCGACGTTTTGCCGAGATCGCCCGCGAGGCGTCGTCGGCCGTCTGACAGAGGTCAGAACCACCGACTCGACAGCCTCCCGGGCGTCGCTCCTGAAAGGGACGGCGCCCTTTTTGTTGCATTGACCACTTCCTCAAGGCCCATCCGATGACCGCGATTGCATCTCCACACAACCCCCGGCTGAAGGCTCTGCGCAAGCTGCAGACCAAGCGCGGGCGTTCTGCGGCGGGAGCCTTTTTGGCCGAGGGGGAGGACCTCGTGCAGGCGGCCGCTCTGGCCGGACGACCGGCCATCGAGGGCTACCGCCTGGTGGGTTCGGGACTCGGCGCGGAGGACTTCCACGACGTCGAGGCGCCGGCCCTCGGAGAGGTCTCGACGCTCGGCTCGGGCACCCGGGTGATCGGGGTCTACGAGCAGCTTTGGGGCCCGGCAAAAGGACCGCTGTGCGTCTACCTGCACGGCGTCGGGGACCCGGGCAACGTCGGTACCGTCCTGCGCTCGGCGCAGGCGTTCGGGGTCTCGAGCGTCGCCTTCGGACCGCGCTGCGCCGATCCTCACTCACCCAAGGCCGTGCGCGCCAGCATGGGCGCCGTGTTCTCCGTCGCACTGGCCCGCGTCGCAACGGTTGCCGAACTCCCCGGAGAGCGCATCGCTCTGGCCGCAGAGGCCACCGAGATCCTGGCGGGGCCCGCCGTGGGAGAGCTGACGCTGCTGGTCGGCGCCGAGCGCGACGGGCTGCCTGAGGATGTGATGGCCCGCTGTGAGCGCCGGGCCAGGATCCCGATCGCGACCGAGTCGCTCAACGCGGCCATGGCCGCCACGGTGGCGCTCTACGAGATGACCCGCCGACCATCTAGGGTCCGGGCGTCATGATCGATCGGATCGGAGAGCTTCGCGCGCAGGCTGAGCAGGCGATCGCCGGCGCATCCACGAGCGAGCAACTGGGCGAGCTGCGGGTCCGCTACCTCGGTCGAAAGGCCGAGCTGCCACAGCTGCTGCGAGAGGTGGCGGGCCTTGAGCCCGATCAGCGGGCTCAGGTCGGCAAGGCCGCCAACCAGGCCCGCCAGGCCCTCGAAGGATCCTTCGACCGGCGCGAGGCGGCCCTCTCGGCGAGCGAGCTGGAGGCGGGGCTCGCGGCCGATTCGATCGACGTGACGCTGCCGGGAGCACCGGTGCAGGAGCTCGGACGCATGCACCTGCTGAGCGCGACGCGGCGCGAGCTCGAAGACATCTTCCTCGGTCTGGGCTTCACCGTCATGGAGGGGCCTGAGGTGGAGACGGTCCACTACAACTTCGACGCGCTCAACCACAGTCCCACCCATCCCGCGCGGGCCCGCACGGACACCTTCTACATCGAACGGGCCGGGGCGGCCGATGAGCTGGTCCTGCGCACCCACACCTCGCCGATGCAGGTCCGCGCCATGGAGGCTCACCCGCCGCCGCTCTACGTGGTCGTGCCGGGCCGTGTCTACCGACCGGACTCCGACGCCACCCACACGCCACAGTTCCATCAGATCGAGGGTCTGGCCGTCGACGAGGACATCACCCTGGCCGACCTCAAGGGGACGCTGCTGCAGTTCGCCCGGGCCGTCTTCGGCGCCGAGCGCGACGTGCGGCTGCGGCCCCATTTCTTCCCCTTCACCGAGCCCAGCGTCGAGGTGGATGTCTCCTGCTTTCACTGCTCGGGCAAGGGCTATCTGAAGGACGGCTCACGCTGCTACCTGTGCAAGGGGGAGGGCTGGCTGGAGGTTCTGGGGGCCGGCGAGGTCGATCCCAACGTCTACGCCCATGTGCCCACGACCGCGGCCAACGCTCCGGGCTATGACCCCGAGAAGGTCCAGGGGTTCGCCTGGGGCCTCGGGGTGGAGCGGATCGCGATGCTCAAGCACGGCATCCCCGATCTGCGCCTGCTGCTCGAAAACGACCTGCGCTTTCTGGAGCAGTTCGGATGAGGGTCCCGCTGCCGTGGCTGCGCGAATACTGCGACCCCGAGCTGGACGTGCGCCAGATCGAGGAGCGCCTGACCATGACCGGAACGAAGGTCGAGGCGATCCACCACAGCGGCGTGCCGAGCGCGGAGAACTTCCTCGTCGGCCGTGTGCTCTCGGCCGAGCGGCATCCCGACGCCGACCGTCTCAAGGTCTGCTCGGTCGAGCTTGGCGAGGAGCAGCCGGCGACGATCGTCTGCGGTGCCCCCAACGTGGCCGCCGGGCAGACGGTCGCCGTGGCGCGGCCCGGGGCCGTGATGCCCGACGGGACGAAGCTCAGGGCGGCAAGACTCAGAGGCGTCGTCTCGCAGGGGATGATCCTGTCCGAGAGCGAGCTCGAGATCACCTCCGGCTCGCCGTCGCCGGGGATCATGGTGCTCGACGAGCTGATACTCGACGCCGAGCTGGCGCCGGGCACGCCGCTGGCGGAAGTGCTGGCCATCTCGACTGAGGTGCTCGAGCTCGAGGTGACCCCCAACCGCCCCGACTGCCTGGGGATCTACGGCGTCGCACGTGAGCTTCACGCCGCCAGCGGGTCGCCGCTCGCGCCGGCGCCATGGGGCGATGACCCGGGCAGCGACGGCCTGCCGCAGGGAATCGAGATTCGCGTCGAGTGCCCCGAGCTGTGCCCGCGCTTCACCGCCCGGGTGTTCGAGGACGTGACGATCGGCCCCTCGCCCTTGTGGCTGAAGGCGCGCCTGACGGCGGCCGGTCAGCGTCCCATCAACAACGTCGTGGACATCACCAACTACACCATGCTGCTGACGGGCCAGCCGCTGCACGCCTTCGACCTGGACCGTGTCGCGGGCGGCGAGCTGACTGTGCGCCGCGCCGGCGACGGCGAGCAGGTGCAGACCCTGGACGGCCAGACGCGGACATTGGACGGCGAGATGGTCCTGATCGAGGATCGTGAAGGCCCGACCTCGATCGCGGGCCTGATGGGGGGAGCGCGTTCGGAGGTGAGCGCCGGCACACGCCGCGTGCTGCTCGAGGCGGCCAACTGGAACGGGCCCAACATCCACCGGACCTCGTGGGCGCTGGGCCTGCGCAGCGAGGCCTCCGGGCGCTTTGAGAAGGGGCTGGCGCCCGAGCAGTGCCTGCATGCGCAGGCCGTCGCATCGGCGCTGCTGCTCGAGCTGTGCGGGGCGAGGCTCGCGCCGGGAACGCTGGACATCGGCGGCGAGGGCCCGCCGCCGCAGCGGATCGTGCTGCGCGAGAAGCGGGTGAGCGCAATCCTCGGGCTGCCCGTCCCGCGCGGACGCCAGGCGGAGATCCTCGAAGCGCTCGACTTCGGCTGCGAGGCGCTGGAGGAAGCGCTCGCGGTGAGCGTCCCGGCACTGCGCCGCGAGGACGTCACCCGCGAGATCGATCTGATCGAGGAGGTGGCCAGAATCGGAGGCCTCGAATCGCTGCCGGCGACCCTGCCCGCAAGGCGCGGCGCGGCCGGCCGGCTCAGCCACCCCCAGCGCGTCAGGCGCGCGGCCGAGGACGCCCTGGCCGGGCGGGGCCTCTATGAGATAGTCGGCTGGAGCTTCACCGAGCCCGGGTTGCTGGACCGGCTGCGGATCGGCGAGGAGCACCCGCTGCGCGACGTCCTGGTGGTCGAGAACCCGCTCTCGGAGGACCAGTCGATCATGCGTCCCACGCTGATCGGCTCGCTGCTGGACGCGGCCCGCCACAACGTCTCGCGCAACCGGCCCGACGTCGCCATCTTCGAGTCCGGCACCGTCTACCGCCGCCATGGCCCCGACGCCGCGGGGGACCTGCCGGCCGATGAGCATCACGGCCTTGGCGCGCTCCTCACAGGCAGCCTCGAGCGGCGCTCCTGGCGCGGCGGCGAGCGCCACGAGGCGGACTTCTACGCCGTCAAGGGGCTGCTCGGAGGCCTGCTGGAGCGCTTCGGCGTGCACTGGTCGGTCGAGGCGGAGCAGTGGCCCTTCCTGCATCCCGGACGCAGCGCCGCCGTGCTGGCACGCGGGGAGGACGGGCGGGTGCTCAAGCTGGGGTTCCTCGGCGAGCTGCACCCCCTGGTCGCGGGCGAGTGGGACCTCGGACGCACGGCGGCCTTCGCGATCGATCTCGGCAAGCTCGCGGCCGTGACGCCCGAGGTGAGGGCATTCGAGGCCTTTGGCGCCTTCCCGCCGCTGCGACAGGACCTTGCCGTGACGCTGCCCGTCGCGGTCAGCGCACGCGAGGTGCTCCACGCCGTGCGCGGCGCGGGCGGGTCAACGCTCGAGGAGGCCGAGATCTTCGATGTCTACAGCGGCGCGCAGGTGGGGGAGGGGCGGCGCTCTCTGGCCCTGGCCCTGTCCTTCCGCGGCGGCGAGCGTACGCTGACCGACGAGGATGTCGCGCCGCTGCGCGCGAAGATCGTCGAGGCGCTGGCCAAGCTGGGAGGCGAGCTGCGTGGCTAGAGCGAGCGGCCAGCGCTTCGCCGATGGCTCGCCGCGGGTCCTGGTGGCCGGCGCCACCGGGTTCGCGGGCGCGCTCGCGGCACATCTGCTCTGGCGCCACCCCGGTTTCGAGCTGGTCGCGATCACCGGCCGCTCGGAGCTCGGGCGCAGCCTGCAGGAGCTCTACCCGCGCTACCGGGTGCCGCTGAACATCACCGAGCTCGACAGCGCCCCGCTCGAGGGCCTGGACGCGGCCGTCGTCGCCTACCCGCACGCGGCGGCCGCGCCGGCCGTCGGGATCCTCCTCGAACAGGGTGCCCGGGTGGTCGATCTGAGCGCAGACTTTCGTCTCTCGAGTCTCGAGACCTATGAGCACTGGTATGGCCCCCACCCGCACCCCGAGCTGATGGAGCTGGCCGCATATGGGCTGACCGAGCTTCACCGCGAGGCGATCGCGCGGGCCGCGATCGTCGCCAACCCCGGCTGCTATCCGACCGCGACCCTGCTGGCCCTCGCGCCGCTGGCCCGCGCCGGGCTGATCGCCGACGCCGTCGTGGATGCCAAGCAGGGCATCTCCGGCGCCGGGCGCGCCTTCGACGAGCAGACACACCTCTCGATGGCGGGCGAGAACATCCTTCCCTACAAGGTCGCGGCGCACCGCCACACCCCGGAGATCGAGGAGCAGCTCGTCTACCTCGACCCCTCCAAGCCGGACATCAGGATCCAGTTCCAGGCCTCGCTGGTGCCACTTGACCAGGGCGAGCAGGCGGCCTGCTACGTGACGCCCACACGGCCGGTGGGCGAGCAGGAGCTGCAGGAGCTGTTCGCGGCCGCCTACGCCGACGAGCCGTTCGTCGAGCTCGCCGAGCACCCACCCGGCACGCGTGAGGTCCTGGCCACCAACTTCTGCCGGCTGTTCGCCGCCGCCGACGGGCACACCGGCAAGCTGCTGGTCTTCTCCTCGATCGACAACCTCTGGAAGGGCACCTCCTCGCAGGCGCTGCAGAACCTCAACGTGATGTTCGCCAAGCCCGAGACCGAAGGCCTGCTGTGAGCGGGGACGAGCCCTTCTTCCGCTCACGCTGGGTTCCCGCCCCTTCGCAAGTCTCAGAGCTCGGAGCGGACTCCGGTTTGCCCGCGGGCTTTCGTGCCGCCGGCGTGGCGGCGGGTCTGAAGGAGAGCGGGCGGCCCGATGTGGGCCTGCTCGTCTGCGACGGCGAGCGCCCCGTGAGCGCCGCACGCTTCACCGCCTCGGGCACCGCCGCCGCGCCCGTCCTGGTCACCCGCGAGCGCTGCCGGCTGGCAGAGCTGAAGGTCGTGCTCGTCAACTCCGGCTGCGCCAACGCGGCCACCGGCCGCCGTGGCCTGGACGACGCCGCCAAGACGCAGGGGGCGGCCGCGATGGCCGCCGCCGCCGATCCGGCGCGCGTGGCGCTCGCATCGACCGGTGCGATCAGCCACCATCTGCCCGTCGAGAAGATGCTCAAGGGCATCCTGGAGGCCCGCTCGAAGCTCGACGCGGGAGGTGACGCGGACTTCCAGCAGTCGATCCAGACAACGGACGCCTTCGAGAAGCGCGCCAACCTGCAGGTAGAGCTGCCGTCGGGAACGGTGAGGTTGAACGCGCAGTGCAAGGGCGCCGGGATGATCTCCCCGCGCTTCGCCACGATGCTCTGCTTCGTTCAGACGGACGCCGCCCTGCGGCCCGAGACCGCCGACCTGCTGCTGGGCGTCTGCGTCAAGCGCTCCTTCGACCGCGCCTCCGTCGACGGCCAGCTCTCCACCAACGACACTGCCATCCTGATGTGCTCCGGCTCAAGCGGCATCGAGGTGGCGCCCGAGAGCGAGGACGAGCTGCGCTTCGGCGAGGCGCTCGACGCACTGCTGCGCCAGCTGGCCGTGATGATGGTCGCCGACGGCGAGGGCGCCGGGCGCACGGCGCGGGTGATCGTCCGCGGCGGGCATGAGGCGGGCGTGGAGGCCGCGGCGCGCGCGGTGGCCAACTCGCCGCTTGTCAAGGCGGCACTGCACGGCGGGGACCCCAACTGGGGGCGGATCATCCAGGCGGTCGGCGCCGCGCTGCCGGGAACGGCGCCGCTTGCGGTGGACGTCACGATCGAGGGAATCCAGGTCTGCTCTGCGGGCGCCGCGATCCCCTATGACGGATCCGCGCTCGACCGGGCGGTCGCCCGCGAGGAGGTCGAGTATGAGATCGGCCTGCCCGGCGAGGGAGCCGAGACCGAGGTGTTCTTCTCCGACCTCTCGCACGAGTACGTGACGATCAACGCCGAGTACACCACCTGATGCCCCGGAACTCAGCTTTGTGGCGCGAGCTGCGCAGGCAGCACAGAGCCGAACCCTCCGCGTGGCCGAGAAAGGCGACAGATGCGTGACGTTGGGACTCTGCTCGAGGCGCTTCCCTACATCAGGGAGTTCCACGGCAAGACGGTCGTTATCAAGTACGGCGGGGCGGCCATGGAGGACGAGGCGCTGAGGGAGGAGTTCGCGCGCGACGTCGTGCTGTTGAAGTACGTCGGGCTGAACCCGATCGTGGTGCACGGCGGCGGGCCCGAGATCACGGGCTACATGGAGCGGCTGGGTCTGCCGGTGGAGTTCATCGGCGGCCTGCGCGTCTCCGACGAGAAAACCGTCGAGGTGGCGAAGATGGTGCTGGTGGGCAAGGTCAACAAGGAGATCGTCCTGCGCCTGCAGCGCCACGGCCAGCCGGCGGTCGGATTGTGCGGCGATGACGGTGCGCTGTTCCGCGTCGCGCGGCGCAGCGCCCCCGGCGGCGAGGACATCGGCTTCGTCGGGCGGATCGAGCGGGTGAACGTCGGCGTGATCGAGCACATCGCGCTCGACTACATCCCCGTGATCGCATCCGTGGGCGCCGACCGTGACGGCCACTCCTACAACGTCAACGCGGATGAGGCCGCGGGCGCGGTCGCCGCGGCCCTTGGCGCCTACAAGGTCGTCTTTTTGACCGACGTGCCCGGATGGCTTGCCGATGCCCGCGACCAGGGCAGCCTGATCGGACAGGCCGGCGTCGAGGAGGTGCGCGCTGCGCTGCCCGCCCTCGACGGCGGCATGCGCCCGAAGCTCGAAGCGTGTCTGCGGGCGATCGAGGACGGCGTCAGCGCCGCTCACATCCTCGACGGGCGCACCCCCCATTCGCTGCTGCTCGAGCTGTTCACCGACGCGGGCATCGGCACCAAGATCCAGGAAGGGCCATGAGCCTCGCCGAGCTGCAGCGGCTCGAGGCCGAGAATGTGATCGGCTCCTACGCGCGGATGGGTGTCGAGTTCGTCCGCGGCGCGGGCGCCCGCCTGTGGGACGATCAGGGCAACGAGTATCTCGACTTTCTCTGCGGCATCTCGGTGACCAGCCTTGGCCACTGCCACCCCGAGATCGTGGCGGCCGTATGCGAGCAGGCCGGACGGCTGATGCACACCAGCAACCTGTTCTACACCGAGCCGGGAATGCGCCTGGCCGAGCGGCTGTCGCACTCGAGCCTCGGCGGCAAGGTCTTCTTCTGCAACTCCGGCGCGGAGGCCGTCGAGGGGGCGCTCAAGCTGGCGCGCAAGGCGCGCGGCGGCGGGGACGTGGTGGTGATCCGAAACGCCTTCCACGGGCGCACCTTCGGCGCGCTCTCGGCGACGCCCCAGGAGGCCAAGCAGGCGCCCTTCGCGCCGCTTGTCCCGGGGTTTCACGCCGTCGCCCCCGAGCCCGAGGCGCTGGTCGCGGCGGTCGGGCCATCCACCGCTGCGGTCCTCCTGGAGCCGATCCAGGGCGAGTCCGGCGTCCACGTGCTCGGTGCCGAGCTGCTGCAGGCGGCGCGGGCGGCCTGCGACGAGCACGGCGCTGCGCTGATCTTCGACGAGATCCAGACAGGCATGGGGAGGACCGGGACGCTCTGGGCCTACGAGCAGACGGGCGTCGTCCCGGACGCCATGACGGTCGCCAAGGCGCTCGGCGGCGGCCTGCCGATCGGCGCCCTCATCACCGGGGACCGGCTGGCCGACGTGCTCGTGGCGGGCGATCACGGCTCGACCTTCGCCGGTGGACCGGTCGTCTGCGCGGGCGCCCTGAAGGCGCTCGAGCTGACCGACCGGCCCGAGCTGCTGGAGTCGGTGCTGGAGCACGGCGCCCGTCTGGCCGAGGGGCTCAGGACGCTTTCGCATGTGGTCCGCGTGCGCGGCCGCGGGCTGATGCTGGCCTGCGATCTGGATATCCCTGCGCCCGAGCTCGCCCGTCGCGCGCTCACCGAGCAGCGCCTGGTGGTAAACGCGACCGGCCCGAGCACGCTGCGGCTGCTGCCACCGCTTACGATCGGTGCGGCGGAGGTGGATGAGGGACTCGAGCGGCTGGCCGGAGCACTGGGGGGCTGAGATGCGAAGCGAGCTCCCGGGCGGCTTCGAGCTCGACGATGACCCCGAGCGGCTGGACGTGGATGCGATCCATCGCTACATCAGCGAGGAGTCCTACTGGGGCCGGGGACGCAGCCGACGGTTGGTGGTGGCCACGATCGAGGGCTCCCGGCGGGTCATGGGCCTGTACCTGCGTGGACGCCAGATCGGCTTCGCGCGGGCCGTCAGCGACGGGGTCACGGTCGCCTATCTGGCAGATGTGTACGTCCTGCCCGACTACCGCGGACGCGGCCTGGGGGTGGAGCTGGTGCGGGCCATCGTCGACGGGGATGGCGCTCCACCGGTCAACTGGCTGCTGCACACCGCCGATGCCGAGGGGGTCTATGAAAAGCTCGGCTTCCGCCGGGGCCCGCTGCGCTACCCGTTGATGGAACGCCCGCGCGGCGCCGCCACCGCGGGCGCAGGGACCGCGAGCGCTCCTCACCAGTAGCCTTGGCGGTCATGTCCGAGGAGCATCCGATCCCAAATCTGCGCACGGCCTCCTACGAGGCCGATCCCCAGCAGGTCCACCGCGTCCTGTTGCTCTACTCGGGTGGCCTTGACACGAGCGTGATGCTCAAGTGGATCCAGGACTCCTACGGCGCGGAGGTCGTCTGCCTGACGGTCAACCTCGGCCAGCCCGGCGAGGACTACGAGGTCATCGAGGGCAAGGCGCTGCAGCTGGGCGCCGTGGAGTGCCACATCGTCGATGCGCGCGAGCAGTTCGCCCGCGACTACCTGGTTCCGGCGATCCGCGCCAACGGCTCCTACGGCGACGGCTACCCGCTGTTCACTGCTCTCGGCCGGCCGCTGATCGCCAAGCTGGCCGTCGAGCACGCCCGCGCCAGCGGCTGCGACACGATCGCCCACGGGTGCACGGGCAAGGGCAACGACCAGGTCCGCATCGAGGCGACGATCGCGACGCTCGCCCCGGAGCTGAAGGTGATCGCCCCGGTGCGCTCCTGGCAGATGGGTCGCGAGGAGGAGATCGCCTACGCCCGCGAGCACGGCATTCCGGTCAAGGGCGGCACCGAGGCGGCGCCATATTCGATCGATGACAACCTGTGGGGGCGCTCCTCGGAGGGCAGGTGGATCGAGGACCTCGATCACGCTCCCGACGACGACGTCTTTCAGCTCGTCACGCGGCCAGAGCTGGCCCCCGATGAATCTGAGACGGTCCAGCTGAGCTTCGAGGCCGGGATCCCGGTGGCGCTCAACGGGGTGCGAATGGAGCTGGTGGCGCTGATCGAAGCGGCCGCCGAGGTGGCGGCCCGCCACGGCGTGGGGATCATCGATCACATCGAGGACCGGATCGTCGGCCTGAAGGTGCGAGACATCTACGAGGCGCCAGCCTCGGCGCTGATCCTGCCCGCCCACAAAGAGCTCGAGCGGCTGGTCTGCACGATCCATCAGAACCAGTTCAAGGGCGACCTCGACCGTCAATGGGGCTACCTCGTCTACGCGGGCCTGTGGTGGGAGCCGCTGCGAGGCGACCTGGACGCCTACATGGAGCATGTCAACGAGCGTGTCACCGGGACGATCGGACTGAAGCTCTACAAGGGCCACGCACGGGTCGTCACGCGTTCCTCGCCCAACGCTGTCTATGACGCCTCGCTGGCCTCCTTCTCGGAGTCCGGAGGACTGTTCTCGCAGACCGCCTCGCCGGGTTTCATAGAGCTCTGGTCGCTGCAGTCGCGGATGGCCTGGAGGCTGCGTAACGAGCAGGCGGGCCGGGTAGAGTGAGCAGCATGAGCTCCAACGGCTACAAGCTCCTCGGGTTCGCGGTCTGGCAGGGAGGCAAGTGGTATCTGCGCAAGCGCCTGCCCTCCCCGCGTACGGTTCTGCTCAGCGGGGCTCTGCTGGGAGCCGGCGCCACGGCGCTGGTGGCGCTCGCCAAGCGCGGCTGAACCGCGACGGCCCCTCGGGCCTTGTCCGAGCGCTCGCGGCCGTCTCTAGTCGCGTGTGACACGCAGCGACGGTGCATCGCCCGCCAGGCGCGCGGCCTGCTCGCCGGGCGCCAGGTCGAGCGCGGACCGTCGACTTCCCGACCCCGCTCGCGCCGGTGATCAACAGCAGCACGTCGTCGAATATGGCAGAGGATCGTCGCGCTCTCCCGCCGGGGAGGAACGGACGGTGCCGGCCCCGGGAGCGCTAGAGGGGGCTGGTCATGACGGCGTACTCGGTGCGGATCGTGGCGGCCTGCTCGGCCTTCATCCCGGAGGCGAACTCGTCCAGCTTGCGCGCGGGGCCGGTGACCGTGAACGCGACCTGGTCCTCGAGCAGGTGGGGGTGCTCGAGGATCTCGCAGCGCAGGCCCAGTTCCTCGGCCCAGTTGCGCATCGACTGCTCGAATTCCTCGCGGATCTCCCTGCCGACCCTGACGACCAGAGTACGGCTCTCCGTGCTCCTCGCCGCCTGCCGGGCGCGCTGGCTGGCGGGCGAGTGATCGTCGGGGTCGATCCAGGCGTCAAGCTCCCCATCCCAGTGGCTGAGGCTGCTCCGCGCCTGGATGGCGTCGCGCGCCAGCACCGACGCGATGGCGCTCTGCGCCTGCTCGATGGCGGGCCGGCCGGCCGCATAGGCGAAGATGCCGGCGCCGTCGTGGGTGATGACCGCGTTCTCCGCGACCGCCGAGCGCAACTCGGACATCACGCTGGGGTCGTGGAGGTGCTCGACGATCCGCGCCAGCATGCCCCTCGCGGCCGGCTGCGCCAGCTCGACATGCAGGCGCCAGTCGCGCTCGTCGGGGTCCCATGAGGCGGGCGGCATCGGGGAGACCATAGCCCACGCCCCTGCGGTCGTGAACGTCCGGTGGGGCCCCTAACTTTGGGCGAGCAATGGTCGAGGAAAGCGAGACGCCGGGGATCGGCGGGGGCGCCGAGGGGCGCGGCCGGGGAGGCGAAGGCGACCTCCTCGCGGAACGCCGGGCACGGCGTGCAGCTGAGAGCGGCGAGGCCGCCCTGACGCGCCGCGCCGAGGCGGCCGAAGCCACCGTTCAGACCCTCGAACGGCACGTGGCGAGTCTGCAGCAGCGCCTGCGCGAGGCCGAGGAGGACCAGCGCCGGATGGCCGGGCTGATCGAGGCCGAGAAGGCAGCGGCCGAGGAGCGCGAGGCCGAACTGCGCCTGGTCAAGCAGCGCGAGTACGCCGAGCAGCAGCTGCGGGTGGAGGCCGAGGACCGGCTGATGGGAACCGAGCGGGACGGGCGCGACGAGCTGCGCCGCCTCGCGGAGCGCCTCCAAGGGGACGAGCGCGAGACGCGCGAGTTGACCGCGCGCGTCGAGGAACTGCAGCGTCAGCTCGCCGAGGCCGAGCAGGCGGCGGCCTCCGAGCGTGCCGCACTGGCTCGCACCGAGGGGCGGCTGCAGGTGCGCCTCGCCGAGCTCGAGCGGCGCACCGAGGAGATCTCGCTGGGATTGGCCGCCGAGCGCGAGGCCCGCGAACGGACCGAACAGGAGCTGCGCGAGATTCGCGACGGGCACCGCAGCATCGAGGGCGTCCTGGGCGAGGTCAAGGGGATTGTCGGCCGTCTGGCCGGCGCCGTGCGGACAGCCCCCCAGCGGACGCCCGAACCGCCGCCGGCGCCCACGCCCGTCATGCTCGCACAGGCACCGGGCACCGGAACAGGCGAGCAGCGCGGCGCCGAGATGGCCGAGGCCCTGGCGGCGGCGGTCGAGCGGCTGCGCGCGCGTGCAGAGAGCGTTCCCGTCGAGTCACCCGCAGGGCGACCAGACACCGAGCCGCAGGATCCAGGCGCCGGGCTCGGGCCCGCAACGCGCGAACCTGGGTTGCCAGAGCCCGGGAGCGCACCCGAGCAGGCCGCCGCGCAGACGCCGCCCGCGCAGCTGGCGCCCGCCCTCGCGCCGACCCCTCAGGGGCCACAGGAGCCCGACCGGGAGACCTCCCAGCCGGCGCAGGTGCCGGCCGCGGCCAAGCCGCACAAGCACACGATGACCCTGCTCGGGCGCATCCGTTATCGCCGCAAACAGCGGCGGGACGGCTGAGGCTCCGCCGCCGTGGCGCCTAGCATGCTGTACCGGTGAGCACCCCTTCCTGCGCACATCTGCACGTTCACTCCGAGTACTCGCTGCTCGACGGTGCGTGCAAGATCGAGGCGCTGGCCAAGCGGGCGGCGGAGTTCGGACAGCCGGCGCTCGGGCTGACCGACCACGGCGTCATGAACGGGGCCGTCGAGATGTACTCGGCCTGTCGCAAGCACGACGTCAAGCCGATCCTCGGCTGCGAGATCTATCTCGTCGATGACCACACCGCTAGCGGGCGCACCGAGCGCAACCATCTGACATTGCTGGCCGAGAGCGATGTCGGCTACCGCAACCTCGTCAAGCTCTCCTCGGCCGGCTTCCTGGAGGGATTGCAGCGCGGCAAGCCGACGGTTGACCTGGCCCAGGTCGAGCGCCACTCCGAGGGCGTCATCGCCCTCACGGGCTGCCTGGCCTCGCGCTTCTGCCAGCGGCTGCTCGAGGACCGCCGCGAAGAGGCCCGCGCGCACGCCGATGACCTCGTGCGGATCTTCGGACCCTCGAGCGTCTACTTCGAGGTCCAGAAGAACGGCCTGGCACCGCAGGACAAGTGCAACGAGGGCATCGTCTCGATCGCCCGGGAGATGGGCGCGAGCCTGGTGGGCACAGGTGATGTGCACTACCTGCGCCGCGAGGACTATGACCATCACACGGCGCTGCTGTGCGTGCAGACCAAGAGCACCATCGCGGCTCCGAAGATGACCTTCGAAACGAACGAGTTCTACCTCCGCGACAGCGGCGAGATGCACGCCGCGTTCGCCGAGTGGCCTGACGCGATGGCAAGTACCCTGGAGATCGCCGAGCGCTGTTCGGTGGAGATCGAGCTGGGCAAGCAGCTGATCCCCAGCTACCCGACACCGGACGGGGTCGAGGAGCGCGCCTACCTGCGGGAACAGGTCGCCGAGGGCCTGCGCGGGCGCTATGGCGACCCGCCGCCGGCGGCGGCGCTCGAGCGGATGGAGATGGAGCTCGACGTGATCGACCGGATGGGCTTCAACGCCTACTTCCTGATCGTCTGGGACTTCGTCCGCTTTGCCAAGCAGAACGGCATCGCGGTCGGCCCGGGCAGGGGCTCGGCGGCCGGCTCGATCGTCGCCTACTGCCTGGCCATCACCGACGTGGACCCGCTCGAGTACGACCTTCTGTTCGAGCGCTTCCTGAACCCCGAGCGGGTGTCCATGCCCGATATCGACATCGACTTCTCGGTCCGCGGACGCGAGCGGGTGATGCGTTACGTGACCGAGAAGTACGGCCGCGAGTCGGTCGCGCAGATCGTGACGTTCGGCAAGATGTTCCCGCGCGCCGCCACGCGCGACGCAGCCAGGGTGCTGGGCTTCGACTACGGCACCGGCGACCGCCTGGCGAAGCTGATCCCCGACCCGATCATGGGCCGTTCGCCGTCGTTCGAGGACTGCCTGAAGTCGGGTCAGCCGCTGCGCAAGGCCTACGACGAGGAGCCCGCGGCCAAGCAGATCGTGGATGTCGCCAAGGGCCTTGAGGGGATCGTTCGCAACTCCTCGATCCATGCCGCGGCAGTCGTCATCGCCGACCGCCCGCTGACCGACATCGTGCCGCTGCAGCTGGCCGACGCCGGCACCGACGAGCACGGCGAGCGGGTGTTCCGCACGGTGACCCAGTTCTCGATGAAGCCAATCGAGGAAATCGGCATTCTCAAGATGGACTTCCTGGGGCTGCGCAACCTGGACGTCATCGAGGACGCTCTGGACATCATCGAGCGCTCGACCGGCCAGCGGCCGGACTGGACCGAGGTGCCGCTGGATGACGCCGAGACCTACGAGATGCTCGCTCGCGGGGACTCGACGGGGGTCTTCCAGTTCGAGTCCGAGGGCATGCGCGAGGCGCTCAAGAAGGTACGACCGGACGAATTCAACGATCTGGTGGCGCTCAATGCGCTCTACCGGCCCGGCGCAATGGATCAGATCCCGGTCTATGCCAAGGGCAAGCACCATCCGGAGGCGATCAGCTATCCCGACGAGCGGCTGCGCCCGATCCTCGAATCCTCCAACGGCGTGATCCTCTACCAGGAGCAGGCGATGCAGATCTCCAAGGAGCTGGCGGGCTTCTCGGGGGCCAAGGCGGATGACCTGCGCAAGGCGATCGGCAAGAAGAACCGCCTCGCCATGGCGGCCCTGAAGCCGGAGTTCGTCGAAGGCTGCAAGGCCTCGGGCACGAAAGCGGACGTGATCGAACTGCTCTGGCAGACCAATGAAAAGTCCGCCGACTACTCGTTCAACAAGAGCCACGCAGCCTGCTACGCCCTGATCGCCTACCGGACCGCATGGCTGAAGGCGAACTACACCGCCGAGTACATGGCAGCCCTGATCTCATCCGTCATGTCGACCAAGGACAAGGTGCCGTTCTTCGTGGCGCGTTGCGAGGAGATGGGGATCGAGATCCTGCCCCCCGACGTCAACCTCTCAGACCACGAGTTCACGGTCGGCCCGCCGAGCGCCAAGGGCTCGGTCGGCTGCATCCGCTTCGGCCTGGATGCCGTGAAGGGTGTGGGTTACCAGGCGGTGGAGGCGATCAAACGCGCTCGCACGGAGGGGGGCGAGTTCACCTCCCTATGGGACTTCTGCGAGCGGGTGGACGGGCGGATGGTCAACAAGAAGGCGATCGAGGCGCTGATCAAGTGCGGCGCCTTGGGCTCCACGGGGGCCAGCCGCAAGGGGATGCTCGAGGTCCTCGAGCAGGCTCAGGCCTCGGGGCAGAAGCTGCAGCAGGACGCGCTGATCGGCCAGGGCTCGATCTTCGATCTGCAGGAGGACGCGGGCCCGGCCTCCTCGGGTCCCGCCGGCGGGATCGGTCTGGGGCGCCCGGTGCATCCGCCGATCCCGATGGTGGAGTTCGAGCAGCCCGAGCTGCTGGCGGCCGAGAAGGAAGCAATCGGCCTGTTCGTCTCGGCCCACCCGCTCAAGCCGCTCAAAGAGGCGCTGCGTGCCAAGGTCGACTGTCCGATCTCCTCGCTGGCCGACCGCCGCGACAAGGACATGGTGAGCGTCGGCGGGATCATCACGGAGACCAAGAAGATCAGGACCCGCAACGGGGATCACATGATGTTCGCGATGCTGGACGATCTCGCGGGGTCGGTCGAGATGCTGATCTTCGGCAAGGCCCTGGCCGAGAACGAGCACGTTCTGGTGCCCGACGAGGTGGTAATCGTCAAGGGCCGGGTGGACCACAAGGAGGCCGGCGCCACCTCGCTGGTCGTGCAGTCGATCCAGCGATTCGCGCCGAGCGCCGAGGAGATCGAGCAGGCGCGGGCGAAGGCCGAGTCGGCCGCAGCCACATCGGCGGCGCGCTCGCGGCCCGTCCACCTGCGGGTCTCCGCTGCCGCTCTGTCGATGGGAGCTCTGGATGACCTCAAGCAGGCGATCGAGGACTTCCCCGGCGCCGCCGAGGTGCTGCTCGACATCGACACCAGTGAGGGAACGCGCCGGCTGCGGCTGGGCGATCGCTTTCGTGTGGCGCACACGCCGACGCTCTTGGCGGAGCTCGAACATGCGCTCTCGCCGGTACTCCCCTCAAGCGCCACGGGCTGAGCGGCGCGCAGGCGCCCGCGGCTAGCTGGATCGGCGGGCGCGCCGGCGCGAGTCGATGCCGCGCTGGCGCAGCTTGACCGTGGCGGTGACTTCCTCGCGGGTGGGGCCTTCGCGGTTGGGCCCCGGAGTCTCCAGAACACAGGCCAGGCGCTGTAGTCCGGGGGCCGAGAGGAAGGCCGCGCAGCCTTTCCTGCCGAGCTCTCCCTCGCCGATGTCCGCATGCCGGTCGCGGTTGGAGCCCAGGGGAGTCTGGGAGTCGTTCAGGTGCAGGGAGCGAATCCGCCCGGCGCCGATCAGCTTGCGCGCCTGACGGACCACTCCGTCCATGCCGGCGGACGTGCGGATGTCATAGCCCGAGGCCAGCAGGTGGCAGGAGTCCAGGCAGACGCCCAGGCGCTTGCCGGCGCCGCCTGCCTGGACCAGTGCCCCGAGCTCCTCCAGGGAGCGGCCCAGCGTGCCGCCGGCGCCCGCGGTGTTCTCGAGGTGCAGCTCGCATGATGAGCTCTCTGCGAGCGCCTCGGCGATCACCTTGCCGGCCCGCGCCACGGCTTTGGCCGGGTCGCCGGTCTTCGCCGAGCCCGGGTGCAGGACCACGCCGGTGGCGCCGATGGCGTCCCCGACGCGCAGCGAATGGGTCAGCGAAGCCAGCGATTTGGACCTGATCTCGCGATCCTCGCTGGCGCAGTTGAGCAGGTAGACGGCGTGGATCAGGACCGCTTTGATGGGGCTTGCGGCCATCGCCTCGCGGAAGGCCGCAAAGTCCTCCTCGCCGTACGCCGTGGGCCGCCACATGCGCGGGGACTGGTTGAAGATCTGGATCGCCGTGCAGCCGCGCTCGGTCCCCCGTTCGATGGCCTTGGCGAGCCCGCCGGCGGGGGAGACGTGGGCACCGATCAGCATGGCGCTCGATTATGAGCGCTGATGCAGCCCGGCGCACTCAGGAGCGCACTCGCGCCCGCCGGGAGCCCCGGCGCATGGGCGGATCAGCCTCAGAAATGCTCTCCCCGGGCCACTCGCCCGACTCGATGACACGACACACCACGGGGACGACCTGCGGATCGAACTGCGTGCCGGACCGGCGCCTGAGCTCGGCGATGGCTTCCTCGAGCGATCTGGCGACCTGGTAGGGACGCGTCGAGATCATGGCATCGAGGGCATCGCAGGCGGCGATGATTCGAGCTCCGAGCGGGATGGCCCCGCCGGCCAGTCCGTCGGGGTAGCCCGTGCCGTCCCACCGCTCGTGGCTGGAACGGACCAGTTCGGAGACCGGCCTCAGCGCCGGTGCGACGTTGAGGATGCGCGCCCCGATGACCGTGTGCTGGCGCATGAAGCGCCACTCGGCCTCGTCGAGCGGGCCCGGCTTGTAGAGGATCTCTTCGGGGATCGCGAGCTTGCCGATGTCGTGCAGCTCGGCGGCGCGGCGGAGCTCGTCGAGGGCTTCGGAGTCAAGTTTCAGCCGGCGTCCTACGGCGATCGCAAGATCTCCCACGTCGCGGACGTGGCTGCCGAGGGTGGGCTCGCGCTCGCTCAGCAGCTGCAGCAGCACGTTCTGGGTCTGGTGCAGGGATCCGCGCTTGCTGATGTCCTTCTCGGCGTACATGCGCTCGTCGGCCAGGCTGAGCACCCCGGTCACCGTGGCGGCCTCCTCGGGAACGATCACGACCCCGCACGAGGCGCTGATGGCAAAGCCCGTGCCCTGCTCGCAGAGCGCGGAGGCCGCGCGGGCGATGACCGCGTCGTGACGGGGAAAGCGTCCATCGAGCAGGATGCAGAACTCGTCGCCGCCGAGCCTGTAGGCCGTGCCGGCTCCGGATACCGCGTCTGCCAAGGCTCCGCCGAGGCTTCTCAGCAGGTTATCGCCGGCGGCGTGGCCGAAACTGTCGTTGTAGTGCTTGAAGCCGTTGAGGTCGAAGAAGGCGAGGGTCGACTCGCCACCGTGGGCCGCCCGCGCGACCGCGGCGTCAAGATCCTCGAGCAGCCGTCGGCGGTTGGCCAGTCCGGTCAGCGGGTCCGTCACGGCGTCATGTGTCTGGCGCCGCAGCATGCGACCGTTCTCGACGTAGGCCAGCGCCCCGCGCAGCCCGGCCGTGAAGACGCCCGCTGCGGCGAGCCCGAGCGCCAGATGGGTGAGGGGGTGCAGCCCCGCGTAGACGAGCAGGCCGAATGGAATCAGCCCGAACAGAGCCGGCAGCATGATGGCGCGTCCGGAGGTGCGGCGCTGGACCCGGCGCGGCGCCGGCTGCCAGGCCGCCAGGGCGATCAGTGCCATCGAGGCCGGCCACATCGTGTCGAGGATGCGGCCCGGTACGTAGGCTTCGTGGGCTTCCTGGTAGACGAAGATCATGTCCGCGCAGGCCGAGACAAGCAGCCCGAAGCCCATCAACAGCCACTGCCGGCCCGGCCGCCAGCCTGAAAGGGCGAAGCCCAGGCCGACAAACACGAGCAGCATGAAATCGCCGAGCGGGTAGGCCAGGCTGACGGTCACCGCAGCCGTGCCCCCCGTGCTGCTGGAGAGGACATCCGGGAAGATCAGCGCTGCTCCGACCGCAGCCGTGGCCAGGCCCACGACCAGTCCGTCCAGCCACATGGCCACGCCCACATGACGGAAGTGGGCCCGCATCAGCAGCAGCAGACCGCCATAGACGGCCGGGTACATCAGCAGGTAGAGGCCATCGGCGACGGACGGATAAGGCGGATTGGCGAGATCGTCCAGCCACACCGCCCATACGAGATCGCCTGCCGCCCACACGAGCAGACCGGCGGTGATCAGGCCCCAGGCGACGCGATGCTCGCGGCGGCTGAAAAGCCTCGCCGCCGCGCAGGCCACCGCGATCAGCTCGATGGCCGTGTAAAGGTCGTCCTTGAAGAACCCGTCCCAGGAGTGCCCGCCGAGGTCAAGCAGAGAGTGCGCCGCATGAAGGGCGATCAGGCATGCCATGGCCCAGAAGGCGAGGCTGATCGCCCGCGGCATCGCGCGGGATGCAGGGGTCGGCGGGGTGGAGGGAGCACCGGGCACCACCTCCAGGATCGGCAGATAATGTGACGCGCCTGAAGCGGGCGCCATGCGGCTGGACAGACCCCGTAGCCCCGGACGCCCGCCGCGACGATCACAATGGGGGCATGAGAGTCCGCTTCGCCCCCTCGCCGACCGGCGCCCTGCACATCGGGGGCGCCCGGACGGCACTGTTCAACTGGCTGCTCGCGCGTCACGAGGGCGGGACGATGGTGCTGCGTATCGAGGACACCGACCGAGAGCGCTCGACGCCTGAGAACATCGAGCAGATCCTCGATGCTCTGCGCTGGCTCGAGATCGACTGGGACGAGGGGCCGATCCTGCAGACCGACCGCAGCGCCCGCCACCAGGAGGCGCTGCTGGCGTTGCTGCAGGCGGGCCGCGCCTACCGCTCGGATGCGACCGCCGAGGACGTCAAGGCCTACAAGGAGCTCCATGGCGCCGAGCGCGGATTCCGCGGCGAGGCGCAGGAGTCCGGGGCCGTGCGGCTGCGGGTCCCGCAGGAGGGGGCGACGGTGGTCCACGATGCCATCCGGGGGGACACTCGCTTCGAGCATGTGCACATGGATGATCCGGTCATTGCACGGGCGGACGGGTCGGTGCTCTACAACTTTGCCGTCGCCATCGACGACCTCGATGCCGAGATCAGCCATGTGGTGCGCGGCGAGGATCACCTCTCCAACACGCCCAAGCAGCTGCTGGTCCTGGAGGCCGCCCGCGCGGCCGGGTTCGGACCGGACGCCGACCCGCCGATCTACGCTCACCTGCCGCTGCTGCACGGTCCCGACGGCAAGAAGCTCTCAAAGCGCCACGGCGCGGCCTCGGTGCAGGAGCTGCGCGACGCGGGATATCTCCCGGAGGCCGTGCGCAACTACCTGGCGTTGCTGGGCTGGGGTACCGGCGATGACTCGACCATCCTCTCGACTGGTGAGCTCGTCGAGCGCTTCGCCCTGGAGCGCGTGAGCCGCAACCCCGCGCGCTTTGACGAGACCAAGCTGCGCTGGATGAACGGTGTCTACATCCGCTCACTGACACCCGAGGACCTGACGGCTCGCCTGGAAGCCTTCACCGGCCGCGAGGGACTGGGCGAACTCGCCCGGATCAGCCAGGAGAAGATCCACACGCTGGCGGACTTCTGGCCGCTTGCCGGCTCGCTCGTGGACGGTCCCGTCGAGGACCCGGCGGCACGTGAGCGCTGGCTGGGCGAGGACGGCCGCGCGGCGCTGGCCGATGCCCGCGAGGCGCTGGCAGGCGATGGTTCCTTCGACGAGGCCGGCATCGAGCGTGTGCTCAGCGCTGTCATCGAGCGGCGCGGAGCCAAACCGCGCCAGGTCTATCAACCGTTGAGGGTGGCCATCTCGGGCTCGACGATCTCGCCCGGGATGTTCGAGAGCCTCGCCTTCCTGGGCCGTGAGGAGGCCCTCAGGCGGATCGATGGGGCACTCGGTTTGACAGCATCCTGACCAAGCCCTCAATTCGGGGACGCGGGCTGCCGATAGGGCATTGACGCGCAATCACCGGCTCGGATGGCCGGCGAACCCAAGGAAGGGGTAAAGCAAGGAATGAGCGCCACCGCTGCGGCTACCAAGCCGAAGTCAACAACAACCAAGCTGAGCAGTGTCAAGACGGGCCGCCCGGCCCAGGCTGACAAACGCCCGAACGCCCCCGCCGCATCCGGCGAGCGCCACCAGAACGAGGGCCACGGCCGTCGTCTGACAATGGCCTTCGAAGCCCTCGAGGCCTTCCCGGCCCTGGCCGAGTCGCGCAACCGCCTGCTCGCGGTCATCTCCAAGGACCATGTCGCGACGGCCGACGTCGTCTCGGCGGTCGAGTCCGATGTGGCGCTGATCATCGCGGTTCTGCGCCTGGCCAACCGCGCCGACGGCGGAAAGGCCAAGGTGGACACCGCCGTCTCGGCCGTGGATGTCCTCAGCCCGCAGACGGTCCAGGCCGTGGCCAACCGCGTGCGGACGTTCGACTTCTTCGAGCGAGCCAGCGTCTGGGACGCCGCTCCCGAGCGCTTCCGCCTTCACGCCCTGGCCACCCAGCATGCCGCTGACAGGGTGGCGGCCGAGGTCGGCTATGAGAACCGCGACCGGCTGACGGTCACGAGCCTGCTGCACGACGTCGGCAAGCTCGTGCTGCTGCACGCCTACCCGGGCTATCCCTCCCAGGTCCACCGTGGGGCCAGGACGCCCGAGGAGCGGATCCACATGGAGCGCCGCGAGCTGGGTGTCGACCATGCCCTCGTCGGCGGCGTGCTGATCCGCCGCTGGGGCCTGCCGACCTCCATCGCGGGCCCGATCGAGCGCCACCACAACTCCGACGCCGAGGGCGAGGCGGCCTTCATCCGCCTGGCTGACATGCTGGCCCACTACGCACAGGGGGCGCGGGTCAACCCGACCGAGCTTCTGCAGACGGCCCGCTCGTGTGGTCTCGGCCCCCAGGAGCTGCGCCGGGTGATGTATGAACTGCCCAGCGCAAACACCCAGCGCCAGCGCCACGTGGACCCGTGCCCGCTGTCCGGACGGGAGCTGGGCGTCCTGCAGCGACTCGCCGAAGGCAAGGTCTACAAGCAGATCGCCCACGAGCTGACCCTCTCGACGAGCACGGTCCGCACCCACCTGCACAACATCTACGGCAAGCTCGGCGCCGTCGACCGGGCCCAGGCGGTGCTGATCGCAACAGAGCGGGGATGGCTCTGAGCCACCCCGTTGCGTAGCATCGGGCCTGGCCCGATGATATCGATCTCGTCAAAGTCGCCCTACGCCGTCCTGGCTCTCGCCGAGCTGGGCCGGTCAAGCGGGGTCGCCCCCGTCCCGATCGGCGAGCTGGCCCGGCGCCGCGACGTGCCCGTGCAGTTCCTCGAGCAGCTGTTCGCGGTCCTGCGCCGAGCCGGAGTCATCAACTCCCAGCGCGGCGTCAAGGGCGGCTACCGCTTCGCCCGCGATCCATCCACCGTGACCGTCCTTGAGATCGTCGAGCTGCTGGACGGCCCGCTGGGCCGCGACGCGGACGGCATCTTCGCCGACGCCGCAACCGCCGCCCGCCGGGTCCTCGAGCAGACGACCATCGCCGACGTCATCGAGCGCGAGCGCCGCGACGCCGGCGCCACGATGTACCACATCTAGATCGGCGCTCACCGCAATTGACGCATCCGCGTGCCTGGCGAGGTAGGCGCATCTCTCTGGCGCCGACGTCGCCGTCCCGCGGCTACGCGGCGGGCGGCGGGATCAGCAGGTAGGTCAGCACCACCTGGGTCGAGAGTGTGCACCGGACAGTGAGGGTCGATTTCTTCGCCGTCGCCTTGTGCTTCTTGTGCTTCTTGTGCTTCTTGGCCGTGACATGGGAGGGTGCAGCAGCCGCGACCTCGGGAGACACGGCATCGAGTCGTGCCGGGGAGCCTTCTGCGTCGCCGGAGTCGGGGGTCGCGCCTTCATAGCCGCCGTAGTCCAGCCCCGGGCCTTCCGCGGCGGGCTGGGTGCATTCGATCGAGCTTCCCCGCTCGATGATCTGCTGGATCGATCCCGCTTTCGTGCCTGTGGCGGCGCCGAGGAATTCTGCCTTTTCAAGCCCGTCCTTGATCGCGGCGGTGAGCCCAGCGCGGTAAACGGCGTTGGCTTCGGCGGAGCTGGCGAACTGCGAGATCGGGACGCTTGCCGTCCCGTCGACGCTGATGGAAGGCGGGGGTGATTCGGCTGCGTAGGCGGCGGTGGTGGAACCTAGAATGCATCCGGCGAGCGTCAGCAGCACTACTCCAAAGCGTTTCATCGCGAGTCTCCTCCGCGGTCGGTGAGCGTCCGACGCTACCAGCGCCACCGAGATTCACGTATTGCCTTGGACATCCGATAATTCGGATATGTCGCCTTCTCGGCGAGGAGCAGGGGTCGCGCTCTCGCTGGCTCTCGGAGCCCTGGCCATCGCCGCCTGCGGCTCCAGCGGCGCTCAGAACCGGGAGGTCGAAGCGACGGTACGGAGCTACTTCTCGGCGTTCGCGGCGGGCAACGGCTCTGAGCTCTGCCCGCTCCTTTCACAGCGCGCCCGACGCACCCTGCTCGAAGTCGTCCGGTCGGATGAGCGGGAACGCGGCGAAACGCGCCCGGTTCGATCGTGCCCCGAAGCCGTCCAGTTCTTCGGCCTCGCCGGTGTCCCCAAGAACGTACGGATCATCGCCATGGCGGTGGAAGGCACCGAGGCGACGGTCACCGTCAAAGTCGGGAGCGCCCACCAGGGAACGGTGACGCTGCGCAGGGCGGGCACCGGGTGGGTCTTTGACCGGCTTCCCGGTGTCGAGTCCTGATGGCGCGGGGACGCAACGATTCGGCGTGATGTTGAGGGGCGGGCCGGCCACCCCGCCACAGGATGCTCACAATAACTGTGCGAAACTCTTCGGGTGCTGCGCATGGCTACCCAGCTGGCCGCTGCGGTCCCCGGCGGCCAGGGCTTGAAGCAGATCGGCGAGCTGGTGCTGGCTTTCGGGCTCTCCTCGATGATCGGCATCGAGCGCGAGTGGCGACAAAAGTCCGCTGGCCTGCGGACCCACGCTCTGGTGGGGCTCGGGTCAGCCCTGTTCGTGTTGATCAGCAAGTACGGGTTCAGCGACGTCCTCGGCTCACACGCCATCCTCGACCCCTCACGGGTGGCGGCCCAGGTGGTCACCGGCATCGGCTTCATCGGCGGCGGTCTGATCTTCGTGCGCGGAGACGCCGTTCGGGGCCTCACGACGGCCGCCATGGTCTGGGTGACAGCCGCGATCGGCATGGCCTGCGGCGCCGGGCTCGTGATCCTGGCGCTTCTCGCCACGGCCGGGCACTTCGTCGTGGCCCTGGGTTATCCGAAGCTCGCCGCCGCCCTGCCGCGGTCGCGCTACGTGGGGTTCTCGGTGCGGGTCGTCTACGCCGACGGTCGCGGCATCCTGCGCCAGGTGCTCTCTCAGAGCACCGGCCTGGGCTACGCCATCCGCAGCGTCGACACGCGTCAGTTGGAGCACGACATCGACGGCGTGCCCGCGGTGGCGGTCACCCTGGAAGTGCAGGGCCAGCCCGCCATCGAGCCTCTCAGTCTCGCCCTCAGCGATGTGACGGGGGTGTTGGAGGTCACGGCCAGAGACATGGCCCAGACCTACTGAGAAGCACCGGGCCTCACCGCCACCACGGCGCCCGCCGGAGCTCGGCGAGCCGCGTGGCCGGGCCGACCATCTCCTCGAGGTGCTCTGAGAGATGGTCCAGGTGCTCGCAGAGCCAGACGCCGTAGTGGGAGCCCGAGGAGGCCTCGACGACGTCCTCGGGCCCGAACCTCGGAGCGCTCAGTGCCACCACCGGCGTTCCGTGCGGGCGGTCGAGCAGCACGGCCAGACGCTCATACCAGTCGGTGAGCTTGTTCGTGCGGTGTGTCAGAGCGTCGCGGGCAGCGACAACCGACAGCGGGTCCCGTGGGAGGCCTGCGACCGCGTGGGCCGTCAGGCGCAGGCGGAGCGTCCCGCCGACAAGCCGCCACAGCTGGTGTTTGTCCAGGCGCTTTGAGCCGCGCTCGGTCAGAAAGCCGCGCAGGGCGTCGTCGAGCCTGACCCCGGCGGTCAACGCGGCAGGCTCCCCATCGGGAGCCTCATCGCGCAGTCCCGCGGTCCAGTGGACGGCCTGGCCGAGGAACTCTGCGCCGGTGCGGAAGGCGTCCGCCAGATCATCCCCGACGACAGCTGCGATGCCACGCGGCCAGAACATCAGCCCGAAGAACAGGCTGACGAGGCATCCGATCGCCACGTCCTCCACGCGCACCAGCCCCACCCGCCAACCCACGGGCTCCAGGAGGTTGAACAGCACCGCCACCGTCACGGTGAAGGCTGCCTGACCGAAGACCAGCGGCGCCGTCCCCGGTGTGTAGGCGGCGATGAAGACGGCCACGGGCAGTGCCACCCAGAGGGCCGTCGAGCTGGCGCCGATGAGCAGTAGGACCGCTCCGCCGATGACGAAGCCGATGATCGTTCCGCTCAGTGCCTGAAGTGCCGTCGCCCTTGTCGAGGCGGCATTGGTGCGCAACACCGAGACGGTGCCCAGGACCACCCAGAAGCCGTGCTGGACGCTGCTGATGTCGGCCACGGCAACGGCCACCCCCAGCGCCAGGGCGACGCGCATGCTGTTGATGAACCAGACCGAGCGCACGCTCGCGTGGCGCGAGGCGGCGGTGGCCACAACCGAGATTCGCCGCGATGTCCGCGCCACCGTCCGCGCTGCCGGGGCTCCGGCCAATTCGGCCAGCCACTCGGGCTCGCGGACACGCTCGGCCACCATCGCCTCGGCTCCGATCGCCAGGGCCGCCACGGCCAGCGCCTGGGCATGGAAGGCGATCTGGGCGTCGCGCTGGAAGCTCTCGCTGTTCGCGTTCAGCTCCGCGACCGCGGCGAGGCTCGAGCTACGCCGCTGCTGCAGCGGCTCAAGCTCAGGCGCCGGTCCCTCGTGCGCGACGAGGGCTCCTGTCTGGCGCAGCGTGCTCGCCGTCGCAAGCATCAGCTCGCGGTCGGCCCGCGGCGCCGTGTCCAGCTCGCCCTGCTCTCGGACCGCGTCCAGAATCAGGGACGTGCACCACTCCAGCAGCTCCACCACGTTTGCCATCGCCTGGTCGGGCACCGCCAGGCCGAGGGGACGATAGGGTGCCGCGTCGAACGCGAGCAGCAGTTCGTGCTTGGCCGTCAGGCAGGCCGACAGCTCCTGCTCGCGCCCGCCCCGCAGCGCATCCTCGATCCCCGACGCCAGCGCCCGAGCCGTCTTTGACACCGCCGCCCGCAGCGCATCACCCCCTGGCCGGGGCGAGAGGAGCAGCACGGCGACGGTCCCGGCAACCGACGCGAGCCACCAGCCGGCAAGGCGGTCCGGGATCATCGAAACCGTCCCCGGCGAGGCGGCGGGCAGGACATAGGTGAGCAGCGCCCCCGTCGCACCCGAGGCCGCATTGGGCCCGGCCACACCGGCGAAGAAGACCACGAAGGTCACTGGCACCGTCACCAGGGCAGCCAGCGCCGTCGAGGAGCTGACCGCTGTCCCGATCGTCAAGAGGACGCTGCCGCTGAGCGCCAGCAGCAGGTGGGCCGTCAGCCTCTCTCGGGTCGTCCCCGCGAATGAGCTGAGGACCAACGTGGCGAAGCTGCCGAATGCGGCAAACGTCGCCATCTGAAGGTTGTCGAAAACCTTGAAGGTGATCGCGAACAGGCCCGCCATGACAACGGTCGCCCGGATCGCCCGCAGCGCCGCCGGCAGCGAGCGGGCCGGAAGCCATCCGGTCAGTGTCTGCTGCATCGCGAAAGACTACGAACCCCGACCCGGAGGTGCGTCTGGACTTTGCTGGCAGGGATCCGCCGGTCGGCCCGGCGACGGCCGCGGGCTAACGGACCGATCGCCCCACGCCGATGCTGCGGATGTGAGGCGATTTCTGCTCCCGCTCGTGCCCCTTCTGCTGTTGCCCTTCCTGGCGCTCGGTTGCGCCTCCGCCACACCGGCCGGGGAGGCCCTGTCCCCGTCCAGCCTCACCCAGGTTGAAGGCGGCGAAAGCGAATCCGAATCCGAAGATTCCTCGTCGCTCGCCGACAAGGCCGAACAGGCGGAAACGGACGTCGAAGAAGCCCACGAAGACTCCGAACGGGCTCACGAAGCGGCCGCCGAACACCTCCGCGGAGACTCGGAGTCGCGCGAAGAAGCGCACGCGGCGCGCGAAGAAGCCGCCGAAAAGAATGCGGAAGCCAGGGAAGTCGTCGAAGAAGCAAGCTCTGGCGAAGAAGAAACCGAAGAAGGCTGACTGTCGCGCCGGCTCGTCCGGGCAGCTCATGTGAGGTCGGTCACATGCATTGGTAGAGTCGCGGCCGAGGCGTGCGCCACACCGCGCGGCGGGGCGGCGGACGAAAAGGGTAGCTCGGCCCGATGGGCGGAGCCGCGGAGAGGGGAGTGGCAATGAGGGCAGCACTCAAGAAGGCCTGCGCGCGCAGGCCGGCTCACGCAGGCAGCGAGGTCAGTTCATCACGGCGCGCCGCGCTGCTCATTCTGGCGCTGGTCGCATGCGCGCTCTGCGCGATCCCGGCGGCGGCCGGGGCGGCGGGCGCGAAATACGTCGCCATGGGCGACTCCTACACCTCCGGCCCGGGGATCCTGCCCTACGCCGAAGGGGCTCCGCCGGAATGCGGGCAATCGTCGGCCAACTATCCGCACCTGGTGGCAGAGGCACTGAACCTGTCGCTGACGGACGTCAGCTGCGGCGGTGCCAAGACCGAAAACTTCACCGTTGCCCAGTTCCCCAACCAGCCGCCCCAGTTCGATGCGCTGGGAGAATCGACCGAAGTCATCAGCTACGGCATGGGCGGCAACGACAACAACCTGTTCGGCACGCTCGTCCAGGGCTGCTCGGAAACGGACATCAAAACGGGGGGCCACGCTCCCTGCAGGGAAAAGTACGAAGGTTTCGTCACCGAATCCTTCGAAAAGGACAAAGCGCCCCAGGAACAGGCGCTGCAGGAAATGAAAGCGCTGGCGCCGCACGCGAAGATCTTCGTCGTGGGCTATCCGGAAATCACGCCCCAAAAAGGCACCTGCTACAACCAGCTGCCGTGGGCCGAAGGCGACCTCAAATGGTTCCGCAACAAGGTCCAGAGGGTCGGCAACGCCGACATCAAGGCGGTGGCCAAGGCCAACGGCGCGATCTATGTCGACACGTTCAAGGCCAGCAAAGGTCACAACCTGTGCGAACCGGTCGGCACGCGCTGGATCGAACCGCTGATCGGCTCGCTGACCGGGGTGCCGGTTCACCCGAACGCCATGGGTGAGGAACAGGATGCCTTCGACCTCGAGCGGGCCATGCTCGACCACGGGGTCCGCTGAGCCCGCAGGTCTCCGGCCGGCCGGGCACCCGTCGCGCGCGGGTGCCCGGCCGAGCTACATTTGGAGAGTGCCCTCCGCTGTTCGACGGCCAGACCCCCACAGCTCCGGATCGGCGGGCCGGCGGTGAGCCCGGGGCGCGGTTGGCAGATAATCGCCAGCGGCGTCCAGGGCGGGCCCCCCGCCGGTAATGCCCCAGGCCAGCAGACCGCGCTCGTAATCGCCCTCAGCCTGCTGCTAGCGCTGGCACTTGTGGGCGTCATGCTCTATCTGCGCCGCCGCAGCCGCCGGCCGCGCCAGGTGAGCGACGAGTGGGCCGCCCTGGCCGTCATGGGCGAGCTCTGCCCTTCGGGCTGGAAGGCGCAGGTGACGATCTACGGCTGGGGCGCGCCGGTCCCCGCCGACGCGCCCCCCTCGCGTGTTCCCCTGGTCGAGCTCGAATGGAGCCAGTACGACGAGCAGACCGGGCAGGTGGCGGTCGCCAGACGGGTCTGGGCCCCCAGCATCGCCGAGGCGCTGCAGGTGATGGTCGAAGACCGCCGCACGGATCTGAGCCTCGAGCAGATCGAGGAAGAGGCGGCCGAACACGATGATTTCGACTGGAACGACTGAGCGCCGCGGCGTCACCTGGGCTGCGCCGGCGGGCGCGCCGTGCTAAGTCTTACCCCGTGGCCAGCTGCACGCATCTTCAGACCGTTGCTGTCACCGAGCTTCCCGGGGAGGTGGAGGGCTGCGAGGACTGTCTGCGCGAGGGCGGCGTGTGGCTGCATCTGCGGATCTGCCTCGAGTGCGCCCACGTGGGCTGTTGCGATGACTCGCCCGGCAAACACGCCAGCGCCCACGCGCAGGCTGCTGAGCACCCGCTGATCCGCTCGCTCGAGCCGGGCGAGGAATGGTGCTGGTGCTTCCTCGATGAAATGGCCATGCTGATCCCGGAGATCACCGGACAGACCAGGATTCCCCCCTCCCCGATGCTCGGCTGAGGACCAGCCGGTGGAGGAGCGCCGCCCCGCGATAGTCGCCGTCGATGACGAGCCTGTGGTGCTCGCCGCCGTCGCCCGTGACCTGCGCCGGGGCTTCGGCGAGCGCTATCGGATCCTGCGCGCGGGCTCAGGGCCCGAGGCCCTGGAGCTCTTGGCCGAACTGCGCGAGCGCGGCGACGCCGTGGCGCTGCTGCTGGCCGACCAGCGCATGCCGGGCATGGAAGGCACGCAGTACCTGCTGCGGGCCCGCGACGCATATCCCGACGCCAAGCGCGTCCTGCTGACCGCCTACGCAGACACGGAGGCCGCCATCGCGGCCATCAACGAGGTCTCACTCGATTACTACCTGCTGAAGCCCTGGGACCCCCCGGACGAGCAGCTCTACCCCGTGCTCGAGGATCTGCTGACCGGCTGGGAGGACGGCAAGAACCTCGAGGGCGACGGCGCGCTGACCGTCATCGGCCATCGATTCTCACGCGACACCCACGAGCTGCGCGACTTCCTGGCCCGCAACCGCGTCCCCGCCGGTTGGCTGGACATCGAGACAGACGCCCGGGCGCGCGAACTGGCCGACCGCTACGGGATCGATGAGGAGCGCCTGCCGGCCGTGCTGCTGGAGGACAGCACGGTGCTCCACCAGCCCAGCGTCCTCGAACTCGCCGAGCGGATCGGCGTTGCCAACCAGCCCGCCGCCGAGCACTACGACCTGGTCATCGTCGGCGGCGGCCCGGCCGGGCTGGCCGCCGCCGTCTACGGCGCCTCCGAGGGGCTCCGCACCGTCATGGTCGAGAGCGAGGCCCCCGGTGGGCAGGCCGGCCAGTCCAGCAGGATCGAGAACTACCTCGGCTTCCCCAACGGGGTCACCGGCTCCGAGCTCGCCGGCCGCGCCACGACACAGGCTCGCCGTCTCGGCGCGGAGCTGCTGACGGTCAACGATGCCGTCGCCCTGCGGGTGGAAGGTGCGGGGCGGATCCTCGAGCTGACCGGCGGGGCCGAACTGAGCGCCAACACCGTCCTGATCGCATCGGGTGTCTCCTACCGCAAGATGGAGGCCCCCGGCTTTGCCGAGCTCACGGGCGCGGGCGTCTACTACGGCGCGGCCATGACCGAGGCCAAGGCCTGCTCCGAACAGCACGTCGTGATCATCGGCGGCGCCAACTCGGCGGGCCAGGCGGCCGTCTACTTCGCCGGTTATGCCGGCAAGGTCACCATGCTGATCCGGGGCGATTCGCTGGCCAAGTCGATGTCCCACTATCTGATCGAGCAGATCGCGGCGCTCGGGAACGTCGAGGTGCGCACGCACTCGCAGGCGGTCGCCGCCGAAGGGGAGCAGGGGCGCCTGGCGCGGCTGCTGATCCGCACCGACACCGGCGAGTCCAGCGAGGACGTGGACGCCTGCTTCATCTTCATCGGTGCGGCCCCCAGGACCGACTGGCTCGATGGTGTCCTTGCCCGCGACGAGCGCGGCTTCATCCTCGCCGGAGCCGAGGTCCGCGAGCACGGCTGGCCACTGACCCGCGACCCGCTGCCGCTGGAGACGAGCGTCCCCGGCGTGTTCGTGGCCGGCGACGTCCGCGCCCGTTCGATCAAGCGCGTCGCAAGCGCCGTCGGCGAGGGCTCGATGGCTGTGTCCCTGATCCACGAGTACCTCGCCAGCGCATGAGCCACCCCACCGCCGAGGAGCTCGCCGCGGTGGATCTGTTCTCAGAACTCGACGAGGGCCAGCTCGCCGTCTGGGCCGGCCTCGCCACGATCGAAGAGCTGCCCGAGGGGGCGATCGTGGCCGAGCAGGGCTCCGACTCCCCGGGCCTGACGATCGTCCTTGAAGGAACCATCGAAGCCCTCGCGGTGGACGGCGCCCAGATCGAGCGTGTCGGCGATCACGTGGCGCCGACCTGGATGGGCGCCATCGCCACCCTCACCGACGGGCCCGTGGGGGTGCGGATGCGGGCCGGCACGCCGCTGCGGCTGGCCAACGTGGCGCCGGCCGACTTCGTCGAGCTGGCCATCGCTCACCGCTGTGTCTTCCGGCGCGTCATGCGCCAGGTACGCCCGGTCGTCGAGCGGATCTCGGCGATCGGCCAGAACCGCGAGCGCCTGGAATCGCTGGGCACGATGGCGGCCGGGCTGGCCCACGAGCTCAACAACCCCGCGGCTGCCGCCAGACGAACCTCATCGGAGCTGGGCGAGGCCCTGGAGGTGCTCAGCTCGACGATCGGCCTGTTCGTTGAGTCGGGCCTCGAGCGCAAAGATGCCGAGCAGCTCGTCCTGATGCAGCGCCAGGCGCTGGCCTCATGCGCGCTGGCCGACAACCGCAGCGCTCTGGACACCGCGGACGCGGAGGACGAGCTGACCGAGGCGCTCGAGCAGATCGGCATCGAGGACGCCTACAGGCTGGTCGAGCCGCTCTCGCGAGCCAACATAGACGCCGCCTTCCTCGCGCGTGTGCAGGAGCTCGCGGGCCCCGCCACCGGGGCCGCCGTGCGCTGGATTGCGGCTTCGCTGTTGGCGCGTGTCCTCGCGGGCGAGCTGTCCGAGTCGACCGAGCGGATGAGCAAACTCGTCGGGGCCGTCAAGCGCTACGCCTACATGGACCGCGGCGGGGTGATGGACGTGGACGTCCACGAGGACCTCGACACGACGGTGACGATCCTCGGGCACAAGCTCAAGCACACCGCCATCGAGGTGCGCCGCAGCTTCGACCCCGGCCTGCCCCACATCCGGGCCTTCGGCGCCGAGCTCAACCAGGTGTGGACGAACCTGATCGACAACGCCATCGATGCGCTGGGGGAGACGGGAACGATCACGATCTCCACCCGCCGCGACGGCAGCTGCATCGAAGTCGATCTCTCAGACGACGGCCCGGGTGTGCCGCCGGACATCCGTGAACGGATCTTCGACCCCTTCTTCACCACCAAGGAGGTCGGCCGCGGCACGGGGCTCGGCCTGGACACGGCGCGGCGCATCGTCGTCGAGCGCCATCGCGGCAGTCTGACGCTCGAATCGCCACCCGCCGGGGGCTCGCTGTTCCGGGTGCGGCTGCCCATCGAGCAGCCCACGACGGCCGCGTGAGCGCACGGGGTAGCGGACAGCCGCGGGTCGAAGCCGTCCAAGCCCGCGCCGCCCTGCCGCTGCGTGGCGCGGTGCTGCGCCCCGGACGCCCGCTCGCAGAGCTGTTCTTCGACGCCGACCAGGACCCCCGCACCGGGCATCTGGCCGTCAGGGCCGATGGGGAGATCGTGGGGGTCGCGACCGTGATGCCCGACGAGCATCCCCGCGATCCGCTCCCGGGCGACTGGCGGATCCGCGGCATGGCCGTCGATGAGGCCCACCGCGGCAGCGGCATCGGCGGCGCGCTGCTCGCGGCCTGCGAGGCCCATGCACGCCGGCGAGGCGGCTCGCGCCTGTGGTGCAACGCGCGCACCGGCGCCCGCAATCTCTATCTGCGGATCGGCATGGTCATCGAGGGGGAGGAGTTCGACATACCGGGCATCGGCATGCACTTCCTCATGTCCAAGACCCTGGACTGATCGGGCGCGCCGCCTCGACTATTGTCGTGGTATGTCCCGAATCCCGATCAACATTGCAGAGCTTGTGGGGGAGACGCCGTTGGTGGACATCTCGGCGCTGCTCGGGGAGGGCTCGGCACCAGGCGTGGAGCTCTACGCCAAGCTCGAGTCGTTCAACCCGGGCGGCAGCGTCAAGGACCGCATCGGCGTCGCCATGATCGAAGCCGCCGAGGCCGAAGGACGAATCGAGCCGGGGCGCACCACGATCGTCGAGGCCACCTCGGGCAACACCGGCATCGCCCTGGCCTTCGTCTGCGCCGCCAAGGGCTATGACCTCGTCCTGACACTCCCACAGGGCATGAGCCGCGAGCGCGAGGCTTTGCTGCGCCTGTACGGGGCCAGGGTCGACATCACCGAGTCCCTCGGAGGGATGGGGGAGGCCGTCGAGGCCGCCCGGGCGATGGCCCGCAACGGCGACGTCTTTTTGCCCGACCAGTTCTCCAACCCCGCCAACCCCGAGGCACACCGGCGCACCACCGGCCCGGAGATAGCACGAGCGCTGGATGACCGGGTCGACGTCCTTGTCGCAGGGGTGGGAACTGGAGGGACGATCACGGGGGTGGGGGAGTACCTGCGCGATCGCCTGGGCGGACGGCTGCGGGTCATAGCCGTCGAGCCGGCCGGCTCACCGGTCCTCTCCGGCGGCCAGGCCGGCCCCCACCGGATCCAAGGGATCGGCGCGGGATTCGTGCCGCCGATACTCAACCGCGAGCTGATCGACGAGGTCATCCCGGTCAGCGACGATGACGCCATCAAGGCTGCATGGAGCTGCGCCAAACGGGCCGGCCTGCTCGCCGGCATCTCCTGTGGCGCCGCCCTGCACGGCGCACTTCTCCACGCACGCAGGCCCGAGGCCGCCGGCAGCAGGATCGTCGTGATGATGCCCGACTCGGGCGAGCGCTACATCTCGCAGGCGTTCTTCGCCCCCTAGAGAGACGGTCCCACGGCGGCTACGCTGTACCGATGCCCGGAATCGGCGCGTTCGCTGAGGTGGCCAAAGAGGTCCGCCGCGACGTCCTCGCAGCGCGGGACCGCGATCCTGCGGCCCGCGGCGTCAACCAGCTCGAGATCCTGGCCACCTGGCCCGGGATCCACGCGCTGCTGGGCTACCGCGTGGCGCACGCCTGCTTCGAGGCCGGCATCCCGCTGTTGCCCCGCCTGATCTCGTTGACGATGAGGACGCTGACGGGGATCGAGATTCACCCCGCCGCCAGCATCGGCGAGGGGCTGTTCATCGACCACGGCACCGGTGTGGTGATCGGTGAGACCGCGGAGATCGGCAAGGACGTGACCCTCTACCAGGGCGTCACGCTCGGCGGCACGGGCTTCGCGACCGGCAAGCGCCATCCGACCGTTCAGGACAACGTCACGATCGGATCGGGGGCCAAGCTGCTCGGGCCGATCACCGTCGGGCACGGCGCCAAGATCGGCGCCAACAGCGTCGTCATCACAGACGTGCCGCCCAACTCGACGGTCGTGGGCAACCCCGGCCACCCCGTCCGCGTGGACGGACGCCGCGTCGAGGGCCCGGACGCCGACTGGATCCACCTGCCGGACCCGATCGCGGAGGCCATCCAGGCGCTCTCGGCACGGATCGTGACGCTCGAACGCCAGCTGGCCGAGGCCTCCGACGGGAAGTCCCCGCCGCTGGCCGAGGTCCGCCCGCTGCGGACCGTCCGCGGCCCCAACCCCGCCGGCGGCTGATCGCACCCCCGCTGGGACGGGCTCAGGGTTGCGGCAACCGGAGCCGCATCTATTCTGGGCGAGAGCGATGGAGAACCCGCACGCAGAACACCTTCAGGAGCTCCTCGAGGGCCTCAACGAGCCGCAGCGGGAGGCGGTGACCCACGGCGAGGGGCCGCTGCTGATCATCGCCGGCGCCGGATCGGGCAAGACCCGGGTGCTGACCCACCGCATCGCCTTCCTGATCTACACCGACCAGGCCCAGGCGGGGGAGATCCTGGCGATCACCTTCACCAACAAGGCCGCCAAGGAGATGCGCGAGCGCGTCGAGCGGCTGCTCGGGCACAACACGCGGGGCATGTGGCTGATGACCTTCCACGCCGCCTGCGCGCGGATCCTGCGCGCCGAGGCCGACCGGCTCGGCTACACGCGCCAATTCACAATCTATGACCAGGCCGACTCGCGGCGACTGGCAAAGCGCTCGGCCGACGCCGTCGGCGTGGACCCCAAGCGCTACACCCCCGGCGCCATCCAGAACCAGATCTCGGCTGCCAAGAACAAGCTGCTGGCGGCGGCCGACTATCGCGAGCTGGCGGCCTCCCCGTTCGAGGAGATGATCGCCGACGTCTACGACATCTACGAGCGCGATCTGCACCGCATGAACGCCATGGACTTCGATGACCTGCTGTTCCGGACGGTCAACCTGCTGGAGCTCTTCGAGGATGTCCGCGGCCGCTACTCGGAGACCTTCCGCCATGTTCTGGTGGACGAGTACCAGGACACCAACCGCGCGCAGTACCGGATGCTGCAGCTGCTCGTCGGCGGCGGGCGCCCACCCCGACGCGGCGGCGAGGATGCCGGGGAGCGGCCCTCATATGCGGGGCCCGTCGGGCATCGCAACCTGGCGGTCGTGGGAGATGACTCCCAGTCGATCTACTCCTTCAGATCAGCCGACGTCCGCAACATCCTGGACTTCCAGGATGACTTCCCCGACGCCCGCGTCGTCAAGCTCGAGCAGAACTACCGCTCGACCGAGACGATCCTGTCCGCCGCCAATGCGGTCATCGCCAACAACCGGGGCGGCATCGCCAAGCGCCTGTGGAGCGAGCTCGGCCAGGGTGAGCAGATCCAGCTGCGCCCGCTGGCCGACGAGCACGCCGAGGCCCGCTATGTCGTCGGCGAGATCCAGCGGCTCGTGGACGAGGGAGCCTCGCGCGCGGAGATCGCCGTCCTGTACCGCACCAACGCCATGTCGCGCGTGCTGGAGGATGCCCTGGTGCGAAGCGAGGTCGCCTACCAGGTGATCGGCGGGACCAAGTTCTACGAGCGGGCCGAGATCAAGGATGCGATCGCCTACCTGCAGCTGATCGCCAACCCCTTCGATGTGGTCAGCTTCGGGCGGGTCGCCAACTCGCCGCGGCGCGGCATCGGGCAGACCTCGCTGGCGCGCCTGACGGGCCACGCCTCGAGCATCGACGCCTCGGTCTGGGATGTCGCGGCGCGAGCCGACCAGGTGCCCGGGCTGGGCACGGCGGCGGTCAAGGCGCTCGAGCGGTTCATGAGCGTCATGGGCGAGCTGCGGCGACTGGCGCTCGGGGAGGAGGGCGGGCCGCCCGCGCCCGTGGGCGAGCTGCTCGAGGCGCTGCTGGCCCAGAGCGGCTACATCGAGGCGCTCGAGGCCGAGCGGACGATTGAGGCCCAGGGCCGGATCGAGAACCTGGAGCAGCTCGTTGAGGTGGGCCGCGAGTTCGATCTTGCGGCCCAGCCGGGCGAGGGGACGCTGGAGGTCTTCCTGCAGGAGGTGGCGCTGGTGGCCGATGCCGACACGCGCACCGACGATGAAGGTCTCGTGACGCTGATGACGCTGCACAACGCCAAGGGCCTTGAGTATCCGACCGTGTTCGTGACGGGCCTCGAGGACGGGGTCTTCCCGCACTCCCGCGCGATCGACGAGGGGGGCCTCGAGGAGGAGCGGCGGCTGTTCTACGTCGGCATCACCCGCGCCATGCGCCGGCTCTATCTGACCTATGCGCGCCGGCGGGCCGTGTTCGGCGCGCAGAGCTACGGCATGCCCAGCCGCTTCCTGGCCGAGATACCCGGTGACCTGCTGGAGGAGCCGCGCGAGACGGCCTTCCGGCCCGGTGCCCTGTCGGCCGGTTTCACGCCCCTTGGAACCCCCAGCGCCCGCCGCGGCCGAGGCTCCTCGGAGACCCGCTGGGCTGCCCCCGCGGTCGAGCCGAGGGGCTCCGGCGCGCTCGCCCAGACGGCTCCCGCCTTCCGGCTCGGCGAGGACGTGGTTCATGCGGCCTTCGGCGAGGGCGTAGTGACCGGTGTGGAGCCCGGCGGGGTGATCGTCGTGCGCTTCGCCGAGGACGGCTCGGAACGCAAGCTGATGGCCGAGTACGCGCCCGTCACGCACCGCTAGATCAGGTCCTGCTCGAACCGGCCGAGGGCATAGCATCCCTGCCATGGCGGCGAGCATCATCGACGGCAAGACGATCGCGGCCCGTGTCCGTGGCGAGGTGGCCGAGCGCGCCCAGGCGTTCACCGACCGCCATGGCCGCCAGCCAGGTCTGGCCACGGTGCTCGTAGGCGGCGACCCCGCGTCGGGCGTCTACGTCGCGGCCAAGCAGCGGGCCTGCCGCGAGGCAGGTCTTGCCCCCTTTGACGTCAGGCTCGCCGAGGACTCCTCACAGGAGGCCGTTGCCGATCAGCTCGAACGGCTCAACAACGACCCGCGCGTCAACGGCATCCTGCTGCAGCTGCCGCTGCCCGACGGGCTCGACCCCGAGGCGCTGACAGGCATGATCCTGCCCGAGAAGGACGTCGACGGCCTGACGCCGGTCAATGCGGGGCTGCTGGCGCTGGGTGTCCCCGGGCTGCGGCCCTGCACGCCCTCCGGCGTCATGGTCCTGCTGGAGGATGCCGGGGCGCAGATCGAAGGGGCCGAGGCGGTCGTCGTCGGGCGCTCGAACCTGTTCGGCAAGCCCATGGCGCAGCTGCTGCTGGGTGCCAACGCGACCGTGACCACCTGCCACTCGCGAACCCGCGAGCTGGCGATGGTCTGTGCCCGTGCTGACATCCTGATCGCCGCCATCGGGCGACCACGGCTGCTGGGGGCCGAACACGTCAAGCCGGGGGCGGTCGTGATTGACGTCGGCATGAACCGCCTGACGCCCGAGCAGGCCGGCAACAAGAGCGGCCTGGTGGGCGACGTGGACCATGCGGCCGTCGCCGAGATCGCATCGGCGATCACGCCGGTCCCCGGCGGGGTCGGACCGATGACGATCGCCATGCTGCTGGAGAACACCCTCCAGGCAGCCCATTACCAGGCCGAGCTTGAGAGCATGTTCGGCGAGCTGGGCGGGGTCAGCGAGTGATCCGCCGGCTGCGACTGGGTGAGAGCGTGGTGCTGCTCGGGGTCGGCTGCCTGATCGCCTCGATGTTCTTCCCCTGGTACTCCTCGCCCGCCGGCAACCTCTCGCTGTGGGAAACCTTCGGCCCCGCCGGCGCGTTGATGTTGGCGACGCTGTGCGCGGGGCTGGCCGTCGTCGTCAGCGCGCTGGCCGAGCGCGGAGAGGACCCCTCGATTGCCGTCGCCACGGCCGTCTGGTGCGTCCTGGTCGGCCTGGCCGGGACGATTGCGGCGATCGTCCGGGTACTGGAGCGCCCCGACAGCGCCGGCTCGACCTGCGCCGGGCCCTGGCTCGGGCTCGGCGGAACCGCGGCCATCCTGCTGGGGGCCTGGCTGGTGCTGCGTGACGAACGGCCCTCGCTGTACAGCGCCGCCGACCCCCGGCCGAGGCCGCGGCCCTAGAATGCGCCGTTGTGATCGGCCGCGATGAGGTTCTCCATGTGGCTCGCCTGGCGCGTCTCGCGCTGAGCGAGGATGAGATCGAGCCGATGGCCCGCGAGCTCTCTGCAGTCCTGGATCACGTCGCCACGATCGGCCAGCTGGACCTCGATGACGTCTCTCCGACCTCGCATGTGGTCGAGGTCACCGGTGGTCTGCGCGAGGACGTGCCCACGGCCTGCCTGACGCGGGAGGTGGCCCTGGCGCAGGCGCCCGACGCCAGCGACGAGGGCTTCCTCGTTCCCAGCCCGCAGGCCTGAGCGATGGAGCCACACGAGCTGACAGTCGCCGCGGCGGCCGAGCAGATCGGCGCCGGATCGCTGTCCGCGGGCGAGCTTTTCGCGGCCTACCGTGAACGCGCCGCCGCCGACCGCGCGGCCGGTGACGAGGGGCTCAACTGCTTTACCTGGGTCGCCGGGGAGACTCCGCCGCTGGACTCCTCCTCGCTGCTGGCGGGCATGCCGGTGGCCGTCAAGGACCTGTTCTGCACCGAGGGCGTTCCGAGCCAGTCCGGCTCCAGGATCCTCGAGGGCTACGAGCCCCCCTATACGGCTACGGCCGTCGAGCGCCTCTACGCCGACGGGGCCAGCCTGCTCGCCAAGACCAACCAGGATGAGTTCGCGATGGGCTCCTCGAACGAGAACTCGGCCTACGGGCCCGTGCGCAACCCATGGGACCGGACCCGCGTTCCCGGCGGCTCCTCGGGCGGCAGCGCCGCGGCCGTCGCCGCCGGTCTCGCACCGTGGGCTCTCGGCACCGACACGGGCGGCTCGATCCGCCAGCCCGCCGCCCTGTGCGGGATCGTCGGGCTGAAACCGACCTACGGGACGATCTCCCGCTACGGCATGATCGCCTTCGCCTCATCGCTCGACCAGGCGGGCCCGCTGACGCGCGACGTCCGCGACGCGGCCCTGATGCTGCGCTCGATGGCCGGCCAGGACCCGCGTGACGCCACCTCGCTGCGCTTCCCCGAGGAGATCCTGCTGCCGCACGCCGAGCGTCTCGACGGTCTCCGCCTCGGCGTGCCGGCGGAGCTGACGGGGGAGGGGATAGAGGATGGCGTCCTTGAGGCCTTCCGGGCTGCGCTCGGGCGCGCCGAGGAGCTGGGCGCGGAGCTCAGCGAGGTGACCCTGCCGCACGCCCCTCACGCCCTGGCTGCCTACTACGTGCTCGCCCCCGCGGAGGCGTCCTCGAATCTGGCGCGCTTTGACGGCGTCCGCTACGGGCTGCGGGCCGAGGGGGCCCAGGACCTACTGGACATGTACACCCGCACCCGCCACGACGGCTTCGGCCCGGAGGTCAAGCGGCGCATCATGCTGGGCACCTATGCGCTCTCCTCCGGTTACTACGACGCCTACTATGGCCGCGCCCAGCGCGTGCGCACCAAGATCGCCGAGGACTTCCGGGGCGCCTTCGCGGAGGTCGACTTCATCCTCACCCCGACCGCTCCGACGGTCGCCTTCGGGCTGGGCGAGAAGACGGGCGACCCGCTCTCGATGTACCTCAACGACTTCTGCACCGTGCCGATGTCGCTGGCGGGCATCCCGGCGATCTCGATCCCATGTGGGCTGAGCGGCGGCCTGCCCGTCGGGCTGCAGCTGGCCGGCCCGGCCTTCAGCGAGAACCGCCTGCTGGATGCCGCTCACGCCTTCGAGCTGGCACTGGGCTTCGACGGGAGCGCGGCCGTTGTCTGAGAGCGAGGCCTACGAGGCCGTCATCGGCCTCGAGATCCACATTCAGCTGGCCACGGCCACAAAGATGTTCTGCGGCTGCTCGCTGTCCTTCGGCGAGCCTCCCAACACGCACACCTGCCCGGTCTGCCTGGGCCTTCCCGGCAGCCTGCCGGTGGCCAACGCCAGGGCCGTCCACTTCGGGCTGATGATCGGCATGGCGCTCGGCTCCGAGCTCGCGCCGCGCTCGATCTTCCATCGCAAGAACTACTTCTATCCCGACCTGCCCAAGGGCTACCAGATCTCCCAGTTCGACGAGCCCCTGTGCCGCGGGGGGACCCTGGGGGAGATCCGTATTCACCGGGTCCACCTGGAGGAGGACGCCGCCAAGCTGACCCACCTGGGAGCCAGCGGGCGGATCCACGGCTCGGATGCCTCGATCGTCGACTTCAACCGCGGTGGCACGCCGCTGGCGGAGATCGTCACCGAGCCCGACCTGCGCAGCGCAGAGCAGGCCGGCGAGTGGCTGAAGCTGCTGCGCACGACAATGCGCAGCCTAGGCGTCAGCGACGTCAACATGGAGGAGGGCTCGCTGCGCTGCGACGCCAACATCTCGCTGCGACCGGCCGGGGCAGAGCGGCTCGGCGTCAAGACCGAGCTGAAGAACATGAACTCCTTCCGCTTCATCGAACGGGGGATCCGGGCCGAGATCGCCCGCCAGCAGAAGATCCTCGCCGGCGGCGGGGAGGTCTCTCAGGAGACGCTGCACTTCGATCCCGCCTCGGGAGCCATCACCTCCCTGCGCTCCAAGGAGGAGGCCCACGACTACCGCTACTTCCCCGAGCCCGACCTGATTCCCGTGGCGATCGACGAGGCGATGCTCGCGGCCGCCCGCGGCGAGATGTCAGAGCTGCCGGCGGACCGTGCCGAGCGCCTGCAGGACCTCGGCCTGAGCGCCGAGAGTGCCCGTCTGCTGGCCTTCCGCGGTGAGCTCGGCGACTTCTTCGAGGCCGCCCTGGAAGCTGGCTCGGAGCCGGAGCCGGCGAAGCAGACGCTCGCCAACTGGATCACCGGAGAGCTGCTGGCGGGGCTCGGCGAGGTGGAGGATCCGGCCGAGAGCCGCGTCACCGCACCCGCGATGGCCTCGCTGGTGGGGCTCGTGAGCGCCAGGCAGATCACCGTCGCGGCGGGCCGGCAGGTGCTCGAGCGGCTGATCGCCGAGGGCGGCGAGCCGTCCGCCATCGTCGAGGCCGAGGGTCTCGCGGCGATGGACTCCGGCGATGAGCTCGCCTCGATCGTGGCGAGTGCCCTGGCCGCGAACCCCGATGCCGCCCAGCGCGTCCGTGACGGCAACGCCAAGGCGATCGGCCCGATCGTCGGGCAGGTCATGCGCGAGACCAAGGGCCGCGCGGACGGCACCGAGGTCTCGCGGCTGATCAACGAGCAGCTGGCCGGCTGAGGCAGCCCGCGGGAGCCCATTTCAACCGTCGCAGGCCATTCGCCACATTTTGGACTGCAGGCCAAAGCCTTCCGAGGGCCGCCGCGCCAAGATGCTTCCCATGAACCGGACAGCAGGCATCTCGAACGTCTCATCTCCTCGGCGGTTCATCCTCCTGCCCGAGGCAGTGGCGGACGGGGGACGGCACGGTCCCCGCATCCGCCGGTTTCAACTCACAAGCGTCGGCTTGGGTGCGGGTCGCCGGCGAACAGGTCTAGGCGGCGCGGATATCGCGACGGCACGGACGGCCCGCGATCTGAGTCCGCTTGGACGTATGAGCTAACCCCCTCCCACGGCGGCGGCGCCGGCTTCCCTCGGCAGGCGTCGAGGTGTGCGGCCGGACGGGGATCTCCCTCCCTGTCCGGCCGCATTACCGTTAAGCTCTGAGTTGCGATGAACGAGCAGGCACCCTCACGGTCCTTCGGCCGTACCGCTGTGGCGGTCCTGATCTTCCTGGTCGCGGCCTGGTTCCTGCTGCACGTGGTGATCGGCATCCTCTCGTTCCTGTTCAGCGCGCTCCTGCTCGTGCTGGCGGTCGTGGCGGTCATCTGGGCCCTGAAGGTCCTCCTGTAAGGAGGAGGGCCGGTGGCCTACATCGTCATCGCCGTCTGCTTCGGCATCTCCGGCGGGTTGATCGGCAAGCTCAAGGGTGGCTCGTTCTGGCTCTGGTTCCTGATCTCGGGTGTGATCCCGGTACTCGGCCTGATCGCCGCCGTCGCCTTTCGCATCGAACGCGACGAGCTGCGCAAGCAGTGCCCCACGTGCGGCAAGGTGACGAAGATCTACGACGCCCTGTGCACCCGCTGCGGCACCGAGCTGGACTTCCCCGAGGTCGCCATCGCGCCCGAATCGTGGGAGCGCACGCCCGCCGTCAGGCAGTAGCCCTTCGGCCGCCGGCCTTCGGGTGCCCTAAGGCCTATTCGGCTGACCTAAGCCGATTGGTCGCCTAGTCTTTGGCGCAGCATGAGCGCCGAAGCCGAGACAGCCGAGCCCCCCGCGGACTCTTTCATCGCCCGCCTGATCCACCGCTGGGGCTTCGCCGACGAGGCCGAGTTCGTCCTGCGGGTGGTGCAACCGGCGCTGGTGGGGATGATCGATGGGACGGTCTCCTCGCTGGCCCCGATCTTCGCGGCGGCCATCGCCTCGAGCTCCCACACCGCCCTGCTGGTCGGCCTGGCGGTCGCGCTGGGAGCCGGCGTCAGCATGGGCTGGTCGGAGGCCCTGTCGGACACCGGCGAGGAAACGGGCCGTGGATCGGCGCTGGTGCGGGGCTCGATCACCGGCGGCATGACGACCCTGGGCGGCATCTTCCACACACTCCCGTTCCTGATCTCAGACGTCAACAAGGCGCTGGTGGTCGCCGGCTGCGTCGTGACCGTCGAGCTGTTCGGTATCGCCTGGGTGCGCAAACGCTTCCTCGGGGTCTCGATGCGCTCATCGCTCTTGATCGTGACCGTGGGCGGTGCGATCACGCTCGCGATCGGCGTCGGGCTCGGCGCCTCCTAGCTCGCCGCCGCGAGTCGGGCCCGGCAGCGCGGCCCAGGGATCGGTCGATTGACCCCGAAACCCGCTGGTAGACTTGGAATTTCGGGCGCCGGGAAACCGTCTCTGTGCCCGATTTTCGTTCGTGCCAACGATGCTGAAAGGAGGTCGGTGAGATGCGGGCAGTCGATGCCTTGATGGAATGTCTGAAGGCGGAGGGCGTCGATGTCGTCTTCGGCCTCCCGGGCGGCGCCAATCTGCCGACCTACGACGCCTTCGTGACCGGCGGAATCCGCCACATCCTGGTTCGCCACGAGGCCGGCGGCGGCCACGCCGCCGAGGGTTACGCCAAGGCCACCGGGAAAGTCGGCGTCTCCTTTGCCACCAGCGGCCCCGGGGCGACCAACCTGATCACGCCGATGTGCGACGCGATGATGGACTCCGTTCCGGTGGTCTTCATCACCGGGCAGGTGCGCACCGAGCTGCTGGGCACCGACGGCTTCCAGGAGGCCGACACGATCGGCATCACCATGCCCGTCGTCAAGCACTCCTTCATGATCCAGAACCCGCAGGAGCTGCCGCGAGCCATCCACGAGGCCTTCCACATCGCACGGACCGGCCGTCCCGGGCCGGTGCTGGTGGACATCCCGATGGACCTCTCGCGCGCGGAGCTCGACTACGAGCCCGTCACCGATGTGCGCCTGCCCGGCTACCAGCCGCGCATCGAGGGCAACCAGAAGCAGATCCGCCAGGCCGCCAAGGCGCTGGCGGCGGCCCAGCGGCCCGTGATCTACGCGGGCGGCGGTGTCGTCAACGCGAACGCCGCGGCCGAGCTGCGCGACTTCGCCACGGCCGACCGCTTCCCGGTGACCTGCACGCTGATGGGGCTGGGCGCGTTCCCGGCGCCGCACCCGCAATGGCTGGGGATGCTCGGCATGCACGGGACCAGGGCCGCCAACTACGCGATGGACGAGGCCGACCTGATCTGCGCCGTGGGCGCCCGCTTCGATGACCGCATCACCGGCAAGCTCTCGGAGTTCGCTCCGCGCGCCAAGTTCATCCACATCGACGTGGACCCGGCCGAGATCTCCAAGAACGTGCCGGCTCACATCCCGATCGTGGGTGACGCCAAGCACGTCCTGGCCAAGCTCGTCGTGGAGTACCGCGCGATCGGCGCCGACCCGGGCCGGCTGGAGGCCTGGTGGCACCGGATCGAGGGCTGGCGGGCCAAGCACCCGCTGGGCTGGGAAGAATCGACGGACACCGAGATCAAGCCCCAGTACATGGTGCGGGCGCTGTGGGAGGCGACGGGCGGCGAGGCGATCGTGACGAGCGACGTCGGCCAGCACCAGATGTGGGCCGCCCAGTACTACGACTTCCCCGAGCCGCGGCGCTGGATCAACTCGGGGGGCCTGGGCACGATGGGCTTCGGCCTGCCGGCGGCCATGGGCGCCGCCGTCGGATGTCCCGAGCAGCTCGTCTGCTGCATCGCCGGCGACGGCTCGGTTCAGATGAACGCTCAGGAGCTCGCGACCTGTGCCCAGAACGAGATCCCGATCAAGGTCTTCATCATGAACAACGGCTACCTGGGCATGGTCCGCCAGTGGCAGGAGCTGTTCTGGGACGGCAAATACAGCCATGTCGACATGGGCAGCTTCCCCGACTTCGTCAAGCTCGCCGAGGCCTACGGCGTGACGGGCATGCGCCTGGAGGACAAGACGACGCTGGTGTCCGACATGAGACGGGCGATCGAGACGCCCGGTCCGGTGGTGGTCGACGTGCGGGTCACCCGCGAGGAGAACACCTATCCGATGATCCCGGCCGGCAACGCGGCGCGAGAGATGGTGGGCTGATGGGCGAACCGGGAACCAAGGAGCCGCTCAGCCTCGAGGAGCTCGAGGCCGCCACCAGCCTGCGGACGGGGCGCAAGCACGTCCTGTCGATCCTGGTCGAAAACAAGTCGGGTGTCCTGACGCGCATCGCCGGGTTGTTCGCACGCCGGGGCTTCAACATCGAGACGCTGACCGTCGGGCCCACCGAGGACCAGCAGATCTCGCGGGTGACGCTGACGGTCGACGGCGCCCTGCATCCGATCGACCAGGTGACCAAGCAGCTGCACAAGCTGGTCAACGTCCTGAAGATCCGCGACCTCGAGCCGAGCGACACGGTCGCCCGCGAGCTGGCCCTGTTCAAGGTCACCGCCGATGGCAGCCAGCGCGGCGAGCTGCTGCAGATCGCCGAGATCTTTCGCGGCAAGGTCGTAGACGTGACCAAGCGGGCCATCATCATCGAGGTGACCGGCACGACGGAGAAGATCGAGGCATTCGAGACGATGGTGCGGCCGTTCGGCCTGATCGAGATGATGCGCACGGGCGAGATCGCCATCTCACGGGGCCGCAGCGAGACCTGAGGTGCCGGCGAAAGCGGCAGCACAGGCCGATTCGCCGTTTGCGCTGAACGATTCCGAGCTGCAGCGCCTCGGCGAGCGGGTCTCCCTCGCGCTGAGGCGCGCGCGCTCGAGCGGGGAGGGGGTGCTGGCGAGCCTGTCGGTGCGCCTCGCCGGCCATGTCGATCCGGCCGCCGTCGCCTGCGCCTCGCGCCGGGACGGCGAGCCGTGGTTCTTGATGGAGCAGCCAGACCGCGGCCGGCGGGCGATCGCTGCGCTCGGGGAGGCGCTCGAACTGAGCGCCAACGGCCCCGGGCGCTTCGAGGAGCTTCGCGAGCGCTGGCGGCGAATCGGCGCCGCTGCCATCGGCGAGCAGGGCGCCGATGGTCCGCCGGCCGGGCCGATCGCCGTCGGTGGCTTCGCCTTCGCGCCCGACGGGGGCCGGGCCCCGCACTGGCGGAGCTTTCCCCCGGCTCGCATGAGCGTCCCGGAGGCCGCCCTGGTGCGCCGCGACGATGCCGTCCATCTGACGCTCTCCGCGCTGATCGCGCCCGATGACACCGCCTCCGAGCGAGCCGCCGCGCTCGCTGCGAGGGCCGCCGAGTTGCGCTCGCTTCCCATGCCCCTGCTCGACCCGGCGCCCACAGGGCGCTTCCAGGTGGCCAGCGCGCTGGCGCCCGAGCACTACGAGCAGGCCGTCGCCCGTGCCGTCGAGATGATCGAGGCGGGGCGCATGCAGAAGATCGTCCTGGCCCGGGAGGTCCAGGTCCATGCGCCCGGTGACTACGATCCGGCCGCCATCTTCGCCGTCCTGCGCGAGGAGTTTCCCTCCTGCTTCGTCTTCTGCGTGGGCCGCGCCGGCGCCGCTCTGATCGCCGCCAGCCCCGAGCTGCTGGTGCGCCGGGAGGGCCAGCGTGTCAGCACGCTCGCACTGGCGGGCTCCTCGCGTCGCAGCGCCGATCCGGCCGTCGACGCGCACCTGGGCGAGCAGCTGTTACGCGACCCGGGCTACCGCGAGGAGCACGCGATCGTGGCGCAACGGATCGAGCGGACGCTCCGGCCGCACTCGGTCTGGGTCGCAGCGGCACCCGAGCCCGAGCTGGTGCGGATCGCCAACATCCAGCACCTGGCGACACCGATCCGCGCTCAGCTGGCAAGGCCCGTCGAGGCGCTCGAACTCGTCGAGATGATGCACCCGACGCCCGCCGTCGGCGGCGAGCCGTTGAGTGTCGCGGCGCCGCTCATCCCGGCGCTCGAGGGCCTGGACCGGGGCTGGTACTCCGGCCCGGTCGGCTGGACGGACATGACAGGCGACGGCGAGTTCTGCGTGGCCCTGCGCTGTGCCCTGCTCGACGGCGCCGTCGCGCGCTGCTATGCGGGCAACGGCATCGTGCGCGAGTCCGACCCGTCGCGCGAGCTGGCCGAGACCGAGGTCAAGCTCCAGGCCCTGTTGCCTCTGCTGGCGAGCTGAGCGCCTCAGCGACTGCCGCCCAGACGCGGCGATGCAGGGCCACGTTCTGCTCCCTGGATGTGCGCACCTCGATGATCGCCGAGCCGGCGGCCGCGAACGATGACTCCAGGGCGTCGCGCAGCGATCCGAGCTCGTCCACCAGCTGGTGCTCGAGGCCGTAGAGGGCGGCCGCCTTCGCGAAGTCCAGGCCCGTGTCGGTCGTCACGTGGTGGGTGAAGACGGTATCGCCGCCCCCGCCAGCCACCTCGGGTGGCTCCTCGGCGGCCTGGGCCATCGCGGAGTCCGCGAGCGCCAGGAAGTCGAAGATGCCCCCGCCGCCGTTTTGCACCAGCACGATGGTCAGCTTCAGCCCTAGGCGGGCGGCGGCCAACAGGCCGCCGATGTCGTGGGCCAGGGCGACATCGCCGATCAACAGGACGACCGGCGACTCGCCGGCGGCCGCAACGCCGAAGGCGCTCGAGACGGTCCCGTCGATGCCGTTGGCGCCACGGTTGCAGAGCACCCGCGGAGGGTCGGGCCGGGCGGGCCAGAAGGTCTCGATGTCGCGCACCGGCATCGAGGAGGCCACGAACAGCGTCGCGCCGCCGGGGAGCAGCACGCCGAGCTCCTGCGCGAGGCGCGGCTCGCTCAGCTCCGCGCGGCCGAGCACACCGCCGATCGCCTCCGCCGTGCGCTCGTCGGCCGCACGCCAGCTCTCGAGCCAATTCTCCGCGGAGCTCAGCACGTTCCCGGCCATCAGCGCGCGGATCGCCGCGGTGGGGTCCAGGGCGACGCTTTCGATGAGGACCGAGGCTGGGTCCTGCCAGGCGCCCTCGGGGTCGATGGCGATCTGCGGCACGTCGGCCAGCCCCGCGAGCCATTGACGCAGGGGCTTTGACACCGGGAGGTCGCCCACACGCAGAACCACATCGGGGCGCAGCCCGCCGCTCTGCGAGGAGTCGCGCAGGAGGGCGTCGTAGTGGGCGATCGCCGCCGGGCCGCGCCGGGCGCCCGATAGGGGGTCCGCGAGCAACGGCCAGCCCGAGCGCGACGCGAGCTCGCCGGCGGCCTCGCCCAGTCCGTCGGCTCGATCATGGCGCCCTGCCACGATCACCCCGCGCCTGGCGGTGGCGAGGCGCTCGGACAGGCGTGCGAACTCGACGCCGAAGGACATTCCCCGAGGCGGCGCGCCTGGAAGCGGACGCCGCTCGACATAGGGGCGCCCGCGCGGGCGGGCCGTGGCGTCGAGGGGCAGCTCATCATCGGTTACGAGAGGCTCGCGCAACGGGAAGTTCAGATGCACAGCCCCGGCGCTGCCCTCGAGCGTCGCCGCGTAGGCGCGGCAGGCTAGCGTCCTGATCCAGCGCAGGCCCGACACCGATGCCTCCGGCAGCTCGACCTCGAAGAACCACTTGGCGGCGCTGCCGAATATCTTCAGCTGGTCGATCGCCTGCCCGGCGCCGTTCTCGCGCAGCTCGGCCGGACGGTCGGCGGTGAGGATCAGGAGAGGGACCCGCGCCTCGCGCGCCTCCACCGCGGGGGCCAGCAGCTGCGCGGCGGCTGTGCCGGAGGTGCAGGTCACGGCCACCGGCAGGCCGGAGGCCTTGGCCAGCCCGAGGGCGAAGAAGCCCGAGCAGCGCTCGTCGATGTGCGAGTAGGTGCGCAGGCGCGCCTCGCGGGCCAGTGTCAGGACGAGCGGGGCGCTGCGCGAGCCGGGGGAGGTGCAGGCGGCCCTCATGCCGCAGCGCGCCAGCTCCTCGGCGAAGGCCCGCAGCAGCACATAGGTTTCGGTGGTCGTCGGCATAGGATCAGCGGGTGCCCGAGACACTCGTTCTACTGCATGGCTTCAGCGGCACCAGCAGGGCCTGGGACGCCGTCTCGGAGCGCCTGGACCGCGAACGCTACCTGCCCCTGGCACTCGACCTCCCGGGCCACGGCGAGCAGGCCGGCGCGCCGCGTCCGATCACCTTCGCGGGCTGCGTCCGGCACGTCCTCGCAGCCGCGCCCGAGCGCTTTGCGCTGTGCGGCTACTCGCTCGGCGGCAGGGTGGCCCTGCACCTCGCCCTCGCCGCACCCGAGCGTGTCAGCCGCCTGACCCTGATCGGGGCCAACCCGGGGATCGAGGATGGGGCCGAGCGCCAGGCCCGCCTGCGGGCCGACCTCGCGCTGGCCGAGGAACTCGAGACGGCACCCCTGGAGCAGTTCATCGAGCGCTGGCGCAGCCAGCCGCTGTTCGCCGATGATCCACCCGAGGTGGGCGAGCTCGCCCGCGCCGATCAGCGGCGCAACCACGCCGAGGCCCTGGCGGCGGTCATGCGGGGGCTGAGCGTCGGAGCGATGGACGTCCTGTGGGCCCGGCTCGGCGAGCTGAGGATGCCGGTGACCGTGCTGAACGGCACCCGCGACACGAGGTTCCTGGCCATCGGGCAGCGAATGGGCAGCCTGCTCGCCGACGGGCGGGTGCTGGTGGCAGAGGGCGGGCACGGCCTGCCGCTGGAGAACCCTGCCGCGGTCGCCGCGGCCCTAGAAGGGGTCGACGCCCAAACCTGGAGCTGAGGGCAGCCCGATCGCTCCGTCCCGCGGGGCGAGCTGCTCACCGAGGCCCTCGAACAGGCCGAGCGTCGCCAGGCCGCACGGCGCCATCGGGCCACGGGAGGCCAGCGCGGCGGCCGCCTGCAGTGCCGCCGCGACGCCGAGCGGGCCGTCATAGGTGGAGGCCAGATAGACCTCCGCCCCGGAGGCACGGACGAGCGTGGCAGCCGCCACGAGACCCGCGATGCCACCGCAGCGGGAGATCTTCAGGCACACGGCGTCCGCCACGCCGGCCCCGAGGGCACCGTGCTCGGCGGCCGTCTCGTCGATCGAGACACGCACGGGGACCCGCTCGCGCACCTCGCGCACCGCCCGCAGACCATGCGTCGGCTCCTCGACGAGCTCGAGGCCGGCCGGCGCGAGCGCCTCGATCGCCCGCACGGCCTGCTCGACGCTCCAGGCGCCGTTGGCATCCAGGCGCAGCTGTGCCTGCGGCCCGGCGGCCGCCCGGATGGCGGCGACGCGGCCCGCGTCGTCGGGGAGGCCGACCTTCAGCTTCAGGCAGCTGAAGCCCTCGCGTATCGCGGCGGCGGCCTGCTCGGCGGCGCCGGCGCGGTCGGTGGCCGTGATGCTCGCATTGACGGGCACCGCCGCCACCGGGTCCTCGCAGAGCATGAACGCGATCGGCTTGCCCGCCCGCCGGCCCGCCCGGTCCCACATCGCCAGGTCCAGCGCGGCGAGCGCCTGCGGGACATCGTGCACGCCCCGGCAGGCGTCGATCAGCTGAGCGCCGTTGAGCCCCTCGCCCCGCTCGAGCACGGGGACGTAGGCGCCGAGGGCCTCGAGCACGGTCTCGATCGAGACGCCGTCATAGGCCTCCAGCGGCGCCGCCTCGCCATAGCCCGTGATGCCGTCCGCGTCGGTGAGGGCGAGGACCACGAGCTCCCGCTCGGCGATCGTCGCGTAGGAGGTCTCGAGCGGACGGCGCAGCCGCAGTGTCCGGCGCTCGAGCTCGAGCTTCAACCGCCGATCCCTCCACTGGCGAGGATGCCGGCCGAGAACAGCAGGCAGAAGAGGAGCTGCAGCGCACCCGTGCGGGCCAGGGCGCCGTTCAGCGCCGGCCCGTCGACGCGGGTCCGCACCACGGCGATCAGCTTCAGCGCCAGCGGCGCGGCCAGCCACGGGGCCAGCAGCCACGCGCTCATCGAGCCGAGCGGCCAGGGCAGCGGCGCCGTCAGGAAGGCCAGGCCCAGCATCCCCGCGTAGAGCACCCTGGTGCGCTCGCGCCCCAGCCGCACCGCCAGTGTGCGCTTGCCCGCCCGGCGGTCGGTCTCCAGGTCGCGGACGTTGTTGACGACCAGGATGGCGCTCGCCAGCAGGCCGACCGGGACGGCGCAGACGAAGGCCTGCCAGGGCAGCGCCTGGACCTGGACGAAGTAGGAGCCGGCGACGGCGACGATGCCGAAGAACAGGAACACGAACACCTCGCCGAGGCCCTCATAGCCGTAGGGCCTGGGGCCTCCCGTATAGAGCACTCCGGCCAGGATCGAGGCGCCACCCACCGCCAGCAGCTCCGGCCCGGCGACGGCCACCAGATAGGCGCCGCAGGCGACGGCCAGGCCGAAGGTCACGTAGGTCGCCAACAGGACCTGGCTCGGCGGCACGAGCCCACCGGCGGTCACGCGCACAGGGCCCAGACGGTCCTCGGTGTCAGCGCCGCGGCGGGCATCGGAGTAGTCGTTAGAGAGGTTGGTACCGACCTGGATGAAGACCGCCCCGAGCAGCGCCGCCACAAAGGCCAGCGGGTGGAAGTCGCCGTTGCCCAGCGCCAGTGAGGTGCCGACGAGCACGGGGGCGATGGCGGCCGGGAGCGTGCGCAGACGCGCCGCCATCACCCAGATCCGCACCGCTCCCATCTAGGCCCGCTTGGGAAAGCGCGAGAAGTCGGGCTTGCGCTTCTCGCGATACGCGTCGCGGCCCTCCTGGGCCTCCTCGCTGCCGTAGAACAGGAGGTTGGCGTCGTGGGCCAGCTGCTGGATTCCCGAGAGCCCGTCCTCGGCGGCGTTGAAGCTGGCCTTCAGCAGGCGCAGCGAGAACGGTGACAGGGCCAGCATCTCGCGGCACCACGCGACCGTTTGGGGCTCGAGCTCGTCAAGCGGGACGACAGTGTTGACCATGCCCATCTGCATCGCCTCCTCGGCTGAGTACTGGCGGCACAGAAACCAGATCTCCTTGGCCTTCTTGGGACCCACCAGATTCGCCAGCAGGCCCGCCCCGAAGCCGCCGTCGAACGAGCCGACCTTCGGCCCGACCTGGCCGAAGCGGGCGTTGTCGGCCGCGATCGTCAGGTCGCAGACGAGATGTAGAACATGGCCGCCGCCGATCGCGTAGCCGGCGACCATCGCCACGACCGGCTTGGGCAGCCGCCGGATCTGGATGTGCAGGTCGGTGACATGGAAGCGCCCGACGCCGGCGCGGCCGGCCTCGTCCTCGTCGAGGTAGCCGGAGTCGCCGCGAACGCGCTGGTCCCCACCGGAGCAGAAGGCGTCGGGCCCTTCGCCCGTGAGGATGATGACGCCCACCTCCGGGTCCTCGCGGGCGTCCTCCAGGGCGCTCGAGATCTCGATGATGGTGCGGGGCCGGAAGGCGTTTCGCACCTCGGGCCGCGCGATCATGATCCGTGCGATCCCGCGATCCTCGCCGGCGGACTTGTCGTAGCGGATGTCGGTGTAGGCCCCGGGGCCGGTGGGGCCCGAGGCGATCCATTCTGTGCTCATCGCGCGAAGGCTAGCCTGTGGACCATGCTGATCGAGGGATGGCTCGACCGCGCTGCCCGCCGGGCGCCCGGCCGGATGGCAATCGAGGCGCCCGGGCACCGGTGCACCTACGAGGAGCTGGCAGCCTCCGCACGCGTGGCCGCCGCGCAGCTGCGGGAGCTCGGAGCAGCGCCGGGGGAGCGGGTCGCGATCGCTCTGCCCGCAGGATTCGACTTCGCCGTCACCCTGCACGCGTGCCTGCTCGGAGGGGCCGTGGCGGTGCCCGTCGATCTGCGCCTGCCAGCGGGCGAGCGTGAGCGGATCGCCGCCGGCGCGGCCGTCGTCGTCGATCGCCCGCTCGAGCTCACGGCCGGCCGCCCGGCAGCGGCGGAGCCGGTGTGCCACGACCTCGAGGCCATCGCGATGATCGTCCACACCTCCGGCACCACCGCCTCGCCGCGGCCCGTCGAGCTGAGCTACGCCAACATTCTGTGGAGTGCCCTCGGCTCAGGAGTGGCCCTGGGCGTGGACTCGTGCGAGCGCTGGCTCTGTGCGCTTCCGCTCTCCCACGTCGGGGGCCTGTCGATCCTGCTGCGCTCCTCGATCTATGCCACCACCGCGGTGATCCACGAGCGCTTCGAGACAGACCGCGTCCTTGCGGCCCTGCGCGAGCATGACGTGACGCTCGTGAGCCTCGTCGCGACCACGCTCGGCCGGCTGCTGGACGCCGGTCTGGAGCGACCCCCGGCGCTGCGCCTGGCGCTGACCGGGGGCGGCCCGGTGCCGGGAGCCCTGGTCGAACGGGCCCGCGCGGCGGGAGTGCCCGTGAGCCTTACCTACGGCCTCACCGAGACCTGCTCGCAGGTCACGACGACGCCGCTGGCGGAGCTGTCGGCCAGGCCTCCGAGTGCGGGCCCACCGTTGTTCTGCACACGGCTGTCCATCGCCACCGACGGCGAGATCCTCGTCGCCGGGCCGACCGTGGCGCCCTCGGCGGCCCTCTCCGACGGCTGGCTTGCCACCGGCGACCTCGGGCGGCTGGACGGGCAGGGCCGCCTGCGCGTCACCGGCCGCAAGGCGGACACGATCGTGACGGGCGGGGAGAACGTGGCTCCCGCCGAGGTCGAGGCCGTCCTCGAGGCGCACCCCGGAGTGATCGAGGCGGCCGTCCTGGCCCGCGCCGACGAGCGCTGGGGGGAGGCCGTGGCGGCGATCGTCGTGGCGCGCCCGGGGGTGACGCTCGAGGCGCAGGAGCTGCGCGCCCACTGCGCCCGCGCCCTGGCGCCCTTCAAGGTGCCCAAGTCGTTCAGCATCGTCTCCGAGCCACTTCCCCGCACCCCGTCGGGCAAGCTGCTGCGGCGGGAGCTCGGATGAGCTTTGACCCCGAGGCGCACCGGCGGGCAAGCCTTGAAGGCTGGGAAGCGGCCGCACCCGGCTGGGTCAGCCGCCAGGCGATGGTGCGCTCGTGGTCGGCGCCCGTCTCGCAGTGGATGGTCCAGGCGGCCGACCCGCAGCCGGGCGAGCGGGTTCTCGAGCTGGCCGGCGGGCTGGGGGAGACGGGGTTGCTGGCCGCCGAGATGATCGCCCCCGTCGGCCGGGCGATCATCTCCGATCAGGCCGAGGCGATGCTCGACGGAGCCCGCGCGCGCGCCGCCGAGCTCGGGATCGAGAACGTCGAGTTCAAGGTGCTCAACGCCGAATGGATCGACCTGCCGCTGGCGTCCCTTGACGTCGTCCTGTGCCGGTGGGGCTACATGCTGATGGCAGACCCCGGCGCGGCAATGTCCGAGAGCCGCCGGGTGCTGCGCCCCGGCGGCCGCCTGGCCCTTGCGATCTGGGACACGATCGACGCCAACCCCTGGGCCGGGCTGCCGGCGCTCGAGCTGGGCAGTCGCGGCTTCGGCACCCCGCCACCGCCGCCCGGCTCCCAGCCGGTGCCCGTCGAGGAGCGCCAGCCGGGCCCGTTCTCGCTCGGGGACCCAGCCGTCGTGAGGGGCCTGCTGGAGGACGCGGGCTTCACCGAGATCACCCTGGACGCCGTCGAGCTCCTTCAGCGCCATGAGAGCTTCGACGCCATGTGGGATGCCCAACTCGACATCTCCCGCAGCTTCCACGACGCCGTCATGTCACGGCCGCAGGCGGAGATAGAGGAGATCAGGAGCTCCATGGCGAGTCGCTTCGAGGCCTTCACGCTGCCCTCCGGTGAGCTGGAGATCCCCGGACGGACCCTTGTTGCGCTTGCCGAGGCCTGACCGCCCGCCCGGTTTGGATAGCCTGCCGCCAATGATCTATGACGACGACGCCAACCTCCAGCTCCTCGACGGCAAGACCGTCGCCATCATCGGCTACGGCTCCCAGGGCCACGCCCACGCGCTGAACCTCAAGGACTCCGGCGTCGACGTCGTCGTCGGGCTGCGACCCGACTCGGCCTCCGTTGCGGCCGCCGAGAAGGAGGGCCTCGAGGTCGTCTCCGTCGTCGAGGCCGCCAGCCGCGGAGACCTCGTGATGATCCTGCTGCCCGACGAGCTGCACCGCGCCGTCTGGGAGTCGGAGATCTCCGATGGGATCGCACAGGGCAACATGCTGCTGTTCGGTCACGGCTTCTCGATCCACTACAACGAGATCGCCCCGCCCCCCGGCGTGGATGTCGGCATGGTCGCGCCAAAGGGTCCGGGCCACCTGGTCCGCCGCCAGTTCACCGAAGGCAGCGGTGTGCCCGGCCTGATCGCGGTCGAGCAGGACGCCACCGGCAACGCCCGGGCGCTGGCACTGGCCTACGCCAAGGGCATCGGATGCACCCGCGGCGGCGTCATCGAGACATCATTCAAGGACGAGACCGAGACCGACCTGTTCGGCGAGCAGGCGGTGCTGTGCGGCGGCGCCTCCGAGCTCGTCCAGGCCGGCTTCGAGACGCTGGTCGAGGCGGGCTATGACCCCGAGATGGCCTACTTCGAGTGCCTGCACGAGCTCAAGCTGATCGTCGATCTGATGCATGAGAAGGGTCTCGCGGGAATGCGTTTCTCGATCTCCAACACGGCCGAGTACGGCGACTACACCCGCGGCAAGCGGGTCATAACCGACGAAACCCGGGCCAACATGCGACAGATCCTCAAGGAGATCCAGGACGGGGACTTCGCCCGTGAGTGGATCGCCGAGAACCGGGCCGGCCAGGAGAACTTCAAGCGCATGCGAGCCGAGCAGGCCGACACCGAGGTCGAGCACGTCGGGCAGGAGCTGCGCTCGCACATGGACTGGATCAAGCCGGCCTTCTGAGCGGACCGAGCTGTGCTGGCCTACGTCTTCTGGCACCGGCCCAAACCCGGCGGCGCCGCCGAGGCCTACGAGGAGACGCTGAGTGCCTTCCACGGCTCGCTGTCGCACCGCCCGCCCGAGGGTCTGCGGGCGAGCGCCAGCTTCCGTGTCGCGGAGGTGCCCTGGCTGGCCATCGGCGAGCCGGAGGGCTCCTCCTCGGCGGGCTACGAGGATTGGTATCTGCTCGAGGACTACACGGCCCTGGGAGTTCTCAACGAGGCAGCCGTCGCCCACGGGCACCGCACGGCCCACGACCGGGCAGCCCGCTCCTACGGGGTCGGCACCGGCGGGCTGTTCGCCCTCCAGGAGGGCCAGGGCGAGTCGAGCATCGACGCGCCGCTGGCCATCTGGGTGGCGCGTGAGGCCGGCTCGGCCGAGCCGCTGCTGGGCGAGCTGCTGGGCGACGGGGCGGCGCCCGGGAGCTCCTCGCTGTGGCGCCGCCAGCTCGTGTTGGGCCCCTCTCCGGAGCTCTGCCTGCTGAGCCGTGAGGCACCGGCGGGGGTCGCGCCGGACCGCCTGCCCGCCGGCTGGAGCGCGCGCACGATCGAGCGCCGGGCGTTCCTGCAGTCCTGAGGGCCGGGCGCCGCGTGGCAGCGCGTGGGGACGGCCCCGTTTCGCTACACTCGCGATCGTCGTTGCGACTGGCGCTCGGGTGGAGTTCACCACCGGGAAGTGGCGACGCAGCACCGCCGCGCGCCTGGGCACCCTCAGAGCATTGACCACCCCTCGAGGTCCAAGGAGCGAGGAGCCCGAATGACGACGAGCACCGAGCAGCAACTGGAGATTCCCGCGCAGCTCAAGCCGGCCGACGGCCGCTTCGGCTGCGGTCCCTCGAAGGTCCGTCCGCAGGCGCTCGCGCGTCTGGCAGCGGACGGCGCCGCCGTGATGGGCACCTCCCACCGCCAGAAGCCTGTGAAGGCGCTCGTCGGGCAGATCCGCGCCGGCCTCGGCGAGCTGTTCTCGCTGCCCGATGGGTATGAGGTCGTGCTCGGCAACGGCGGTGCAACGGCCTTCTGGGACGCGGCAGCCTGCGGGTTGATCACCGACCGCTCGCTGCACCTGAGCTACGGCGAGTTCTCCCAGAAGTTCGCCTCCGTCAGCGCCGGCGCGCCGTTCCTTGGCGAGCCGATTCTCGTGAAGGCCGATCCGGGCGCCGCGCCGGACCCCGCGGGCGTCGGCGATGCGGCCGCGGCGGGCGGCGCCGACCTGATCGGCTGGGCGCACAACGAGACCTCGACTGGTGTCATGGTGCCGGTCCTGCGCCCCCCCGGAGCGGACGGTGCGTTGGTCGCCATCGACGCGACCTCGGGCGCCGGTGGCCTGCCTGCGGATATCGGCGAGACGGACGTCTACTACTTCGCGCCGCAGAAGGGCTTCGCATCCGACGGCGGCCTGTGGATCGCACTGCTCAGCCCCGCCGCCCAGGAGCGGATCGCGCAGCTCGACGCCTCCGGTCGGTGGATTCCCGAGTTCCTCTCGCTCAAGACGGCCCTGGAGAACTCGGTCAAGGACCAGACCTACAACACGCCGGCTGTGGCGACGCTGTTCCTGCTGGCCGACCAGCTCGGCTGGATGCTCGACGGCGGTGGCCTGGAGTGGTGCGTGTCGCGCACCAGGGCCTCATCCGATCACCTCTACGGATGGGCAGAGCGCTCATCGTTTGCCAGCCCCTTCGTCGCAGAGCCCGCGAGCCGCTCGCTGGTGGTGGGCACGATCGACTTCGACGAGCGGATCGACGCGGCCGCCGTCGCTGCCACGCTGCGAGCCAACGGGATCGTGGACACCGAGCCCTACCGCAAGCTCGGGCGCAACCAGCTGCGGATCGGCATGTTCCCCGCGGTCGAGACGAGCGACGTGCAGGCCCTGACGGACTGCGTCGACTGGGTCGTCGAGCGCCTCGGCGAGAGTGGGGTGCAGGCATGAGCGCCCGGGCCAAGGTGCTGGTCAAGGAGAAGATCGGCGATTCGGGCATCGAGCTGCTGCGCGAGCACTTCGATGTCGATCTGGGCTTCGACTGGGACGACGCCGAGCTGGCGGAGCGGATCGGCGAGTACGACGGGATCCTGATCCGCTCGGCGACCACGATGACGGCCCAGCTGATCGAGCGCGGCGAGCGCCTGCGGGTGATCGGCCGCGCCGGTGTCGGGGTGGACAATGTGGACGTCCCGGCGGCCACCAGACGAGGCATCGTCGTGGCCAACGCCCCGGAGTCCAACGTCGTGACGGCGGCCGAGCACACGATGGCGCTGCTGCTGGCGCTGGCGCGGAACATCCCTCAGGCCTACGTCTCGCTGACCGCCGGCAAATGGGAGCGCTCGAAATTCTCAGGCGTGGAGGTCTATGAAAAGACGCTCGGGATCCTCGGCTTCGGACGCATCGGGCAGCTGGTTGCCCAGCGGGCCCGCGGCTTCGGCATGCGCGTGCTGGCCTTCGACCCGTTCGTGAGCGCCGAGCGCTACCGCGAGCTGGGCGTCGAGAAGGCCGAGAGCCCCGATGACATCTACGCCCAGGCCGACTTCATCACGATCCACCTGCCGAAAACGCCCGAGACCGAAGGGTTCCTGGGGGCGGCCGAGTTCGCCAAGATGCGCGACGGCGTGCGCGTCCTGAACGTCGCCCGCGGCGGCCTGCTCGACGAAACGGCGCTGGCCGGGGCGCTCGAGTCGGGCAAGGTCGGCGGCGCGGCCCTGGACGTGTTCCCCAGCGAGCCCATGACCGAGAGCCCCCTGTTCGCCATGGGCAACGTCATCGTCACGCCTCACCTGGGCGCCTCGACGGCCGAGGCCACCGACCGGGCCGGCTACCAGAGCGCCGAGCAGGTGGTGGCGGCGCTCGACGGCGGTGTCGTCTCGACGGCCGTCAACATCCCGGCGATCGGTGCCGAGGACATGGCCGCGCTCGGACCGTTCCTGCCGATGGCCACGCAGCTCGGGCGTCTCGCCATGAGCCTCGCCGAGGGTAGCTCGGTGGAGCGCATCGAGGCCGCCTTCCTGGGCCGGATCGCCGACTTCGACACGCGCCTGCTGGGACTGGCGGTGATCGTCGGGGCCCTGCAGGGCCGTACCGAGGAGCCCGTCAACCTGGTCAACGCCCCCACGATGGCCCAGCAGCGCGGGATCATCTTCGAGGAGAAGGCCGTCTCCGAGGCCCAGGACTTCAACGAGCTGATCCGCGTCACGGTCGTCGCCGGAGGAGAGCGCGTGGCCGTGGCCGGCACCGGTATCGGACCGCAGCAGGTCCCTCACCTGGTGGAGGTCCAGGGCCGGCGCCTGACGATCGAGCTCGAGCGGCACGTGACCGTCTTCCGCTACGAGGATCTTCCCGGGATGATCGGCCGGGTCGGGACGATCTTCGGCGCCCACGGCATCAATATCCGCTCGGCCGCGGTGGGGCACACCCCCGACGGGCTGGACGGCGACGAGCGCCGCCTGGCCGCGATGGTCGTGACGACCGATGCGGCCGTTGCGGACCAGGTGGTCGCTGAGATCATCGCCGTGGAGGGCTTCGTCGACGGCTGGTCGGTCGACCTCGGCTGAGCCGGGCGATCGAGTAGTCTGCCCCGCAGATGAGGGCAGTCGTGATCACCAAGCACGGCGGGCCGGAGGTCTTCGAGGTCCAGGATCGCCCCGACCCCCGGCTCGGGCCCGGGGAGGTGCGGGTCGAGGTCGCCGCCGCCGGCGTCAACTTCGCCGACGTGATGGCGCGCATGGGGCTCTACGCGGATGCCCCGCCGACGCCGTGCATCGTCGGCTACGAGGTCGCCGGCACGATCCTCGAGCTCGGCGAGGGCGTGGAGGGGCTGATCCCCGGCCAGCGCGTGCTGGCAGGCACCCAGTTCGGCGGCTATGCCTCACAGGTTGTGGTCCCGGCGGGCGACGTCGTCCCGCTGCCCGAGGCGCTGAGCTTCGAGCAGGGAGCGGCCGTCCCGGTCAACTACGCGACGGCCTGGGCGGGGCTGATCGGCTACGGCGTGCTCGAGGCCGGCGAACGGGTCCTCGTGCACTCGGCCGGCGGCGGCGTTGGCATCGCGGCCACACAGATCGCCAAGAAGGTCGGTGCCGAGGTCTACGGCACCGCCTCGCCGGGCAAGCACCAGCGCTGCCTGGAGCTCGGCGTGGACCGGGCGCTGGACTACACCAAGCCGGGCTGGGAGCGGGGCATCGGCCAGTTCGACGTGATCCTCGACGCAATCGGCGGCAAGAGCTTTCGCACCAGCTATGACCTGCTGCGCCCCGGCGGTCGCCTGGTGGCCTTCGGCGCCTCGGCGGTCGTATCGGGCGAGAAGAAAAACATCCCTGCGGCGCTCAAAGCCGTGCTGCGCATGCCGCGCTTCAACCTGATCAAGCAGATGCAGGAATCGAAGGCCGTCATCGGCCTGAACATGCTGACACTGTGGAAGGACCACGGGACGCTCGGACCGTGGATCGACCCGCTCAGCGGGATGCTCACCGACGGCACCATCGACCCCGTCGTGGCCGGCGTCTTCAGCTTCGAGGAGGCCGGTGCGGCGCAGACGATGATCGTGGAGCGGCGGAACGTGGGGAAGGTAGTGCTTACGCCCTGAGGGTTTTCGAATCGTGAGTCGCTCCGCGACCGACGATTCAAAAACCCTCAGGGCTCCAGGTTCGGGGGCTGCGTGGTTTGCGACACGCGCTGGGCAGGGGCTTCGGTTGACGCTTCTTGGGTGAGCGCTCGCGTTTTTCAGCCGCCCCCTATGGCCTTTGACTCTTCTTTCAGGGATTCCTGGAAGACGGTGCTCAGGCGGGCTTTCTTCTTGAGGACGTCCTGGTAGCCGTACCACCAGAAATAGCCTCCGGCGTAGTAGGGCAGACCCGGGGAGAGGGAGTAGGCCCAGCGCATGATCGCGGCGGCTTCGGCCTGCTTCCCGGCGCTGGCCGGATGGGGCAGGCCGACCTCGCCGAAGCCCAGTGTCGCGTTCGGGTATAAGGCATGGAGCGCCTCGAGCTGGGCGGCCACTTCGGCGGAGCCGGGCAGACGCCCGCCGCACTCGGTCGGGTAGTAGGACAGCAGGACGTAGTCGAGTCCTTCGGCGACGGGCCGCGAAACCCACCGTTCGCTGAACTCCACAGGCGTCAGCTCCGCATTCCCGTCACCGCAGTGTTCGGGACCGAAGGCGTTGGCGTAGAGGGTGAGGGCCGTCCGCCCGCCGGCGCCACGGACGATTTCGTATGACTCCGACAGCTTGGCGGCGACCGTTTCATAAGGGCCCGTCCAGTTTCCGTTGACCTCGTTGCCCACCTCCCAGATGTCCACGAGGCCGCCCAGCGCGGTCACGTATTCGTGGACGTGTGCGGCCAGAGCTTCGGTCGAGATGGCCTTCTCATCAGAGGAGTCCAGCAGCTCGCCCATCACGTCGCTGACAGGATGGATCTGCTCGAGGGCCGGCTGGTAGAAGGCGGCGTGCTCGCGGGTGTCGAAGTAGACGCGCGTGGTGGGCCGCTCCGGCAGAGCCCCCAGCGCGGCGGCCAGGCGTGCGGGCTTCGTGACGCGGTCGAGCGTGATGCCGTAGAGCGGTTGCGCCGCGGCCGCGGTGGTGGGACCGGCCAGCGCCAGCGCAACGGTGGCCATGAGCCCCACAATCCTCCCCGATGACATGTCTCCACTATCCCACCACTGCGGGTGATCTGGTGCTAGTCTCGTCGGTGAATGTCGCAGCAGCACTCGCTTCTCACCCTTCTCCTGCTCCCCCCTCGGGGGGAATAGTGCGTGGCGGCCGCGTAGCCGCAAAACCAGCAGAGAGGAACCGAAAGCGAGATAGAGAAGGAGCACGAGCGACATGACCGACGCAACTCCCCAGCAGCCGCGCAACCCGGCCGACCGGGTCAAGATCTTCGACACGACTCTGCGAGACGGCGAGCAATCGCCTGGCATCTCGCTCAACAAGCAGGAAAAGCTGGAGATCGCCCACCAGCTGGCGCGGCTCGGCGTGGACATCATCGAGGCCGGCTTCCCGATCACCTCCCCGGGTGACTTCGAGGCCGTCCAGGCGATTTCCCGCGAGGTCCAGGGCCCCATCATCTGCGGGCTGGCCAGGACCAGCAAGCAGGACGTCGAGGCGGCCTGGAACGCCGTCCGGGACGCCGAACGGCCGCGGATCCACACGTTCATCGCAACGAGTGACGTGCACATCGAGCGCAAGCTGCAGACGACGCGCGATGACGTCATCGGACAGGCCCGGGCGGCAGTCGCCCAGGCCCGCGAATACACCGACGACGTCGAGTTCTCGCCCGAGGACGGGTCGCGTTCGGACATCGCGTACATGGCCGAGGTGATCCAGGTCGCCCTGGATGAGGGTGCGAGCACCATCAACGTGCCCGACACCGTCGGCTACGCGCTGCCGAACGAGTACCGCACCATGTTCGAAGAGCTCTACCGGCTCGTTCCCGACCTGCGCAACGTCACCCTCTCCGTCCATTGCCACGATGATCTCGGCCTGGCTGTGGCCAACTCGCTGGCCGGTTTGGAAGCGGGCTGCCGTCAGGTTGAGGGGGCGATCAACGGCATCGGCGAGCGCGCCGGCAATGCCGCCCTCGAGGAGGTCGTCATGCTGCTGCGCACGCGTGAGCCCAAGCTCGGCCTGTGGACCGGCATCGAGACGACCGAGATCGCTCGGACCAGCCGTCTGGTCTCACGCATGACCGGCTATCCCGTGCAGCCGAACAAGGCCATCGTGGGGCGCAACGCCTTCGCCCATGAGGCGGGCATCCACCAGGACGGGGTTCTGAAGGAGCGCACCACCTACGAGATAATGGACGCCACGACCGTCGGCCTGCGATCGAACTCGATCGTCCTCGGCAAGCACTCCGGTCGCCATGCCCTCAGCAAAGCCTTCGAGGAGATGGGCTTCGAGATCGACGGCCAGGCGCTCAACATCGCCTTCAAGCGCTTCAAGGAGATCGCCGACCGCAAGAAGCAGGTCACCGCAATGGATCTCGAGGCGCTCGTGACCGACGAGCTGCGCGAGGACATCGGCGGGTTTGCCCTGGAGTGGTTCGACGTCGAGTCCTCCTCGCGGCGCTCACCGCACGCCAAGGTCGGCGTGACGCTGCCCGACGGCAGCTCGGTGACCGGCAGCTTCGTGGGTGATGGCCCGATCGACGCCATCTTCCAGGCGATCAACGCCGCCACGGCGACCGCGCCGGTGCTCAGCGAGTTCACCATCGGCGCCGTCACCGAGGGCCAGGATGCGCTCGGCGAGGTCTCGGTGGTCGTCGAGCTCGACGGCTCCACGGGAGCCGGCCAGAGCGTCTCGACGGACATCATCGACGCGGCCGCACGGGCCTATGTGCGCGCCCTGTCGGTCGCCCTCAGCCGCTCGCAGGCCAGCGACGCGATCGGCCTGCCCGAGACGGCGTAGGGAGGGGGAGGACGGGCTTGACCGGGCCGGGCTCGAGCGCCGCGTCGCGCGCCCTCGCGGTGCTGGCGCTCGCCTGCCTGGGCATGGTTGCCGCGCCCGCCGCGGGTGCGACGCCGCTGTTCGTCTGGCATGGCACGGGGCCCTTCAACTGGAGCGAAGGATCGAACTGGCAGGGCGGGCATGCCCCCGCGGCCACCGCCGGCACCGTCAACCTCGAATTCCCGCTCAGTGACTGCCAGAGCGCGCCGCGCGCCTGTGACGCCACCACCGAGGACCTCGCGGGCCTGACGCTGGGCACGCTCACCCTCGACGGGATCACGGTCAGGTTCCCGGCTTTCGGGTCCCACGAAACACCGCCCGCGGAACCCGCACCCGCCGCCTACACCGTGGCGGGCACCAAACCGCTCAAGCTCGCCGGCGGCATCGATGCGGACATCGCCGAAGAAGGCAGCGGAGCGGGGGTCGAGGCCGCGACGGTCGCGGTCGCGGCGCCGCTGGAACTGACCGCGGCCAACGTCTGGACGGTCGGGCCGGGCGACGGCGGCATCCTTCAGATCGCCGGCCCGGTGACCGGACGCCACCCACTCGATGTCCAGCTGCGGGGCGCGAACAGCCTCGAACTGCCCGGCGAAGTGGAGACCGGCCCGATCCTCGTGGCCGGCAGGCCAGGCTCGACCGCCCGCCTCTCGATCGGACAGGGTTCGCAGATCAACGCCACCAACCGCGAACCTGTGCGCCTGCAGGACGTCTCGCTGTATGGCTCGGGTGATTTGGGGCCGTTGACCCTGGACGGCGGTGAACTGCGAGTGGGCGAGGACGCCCCCGGCGGTGATCTGCACATCAACGGCGGGCTGACCCTCGAAGGCAGCGCCACCCTGGCCGCGGTGATGCCCGCCGCCGACCACGATCGGGCCTACAGCGCGATCGTGCATGGCAGAGCCGAATTGGGTAGCGCGACGCTCGCGTTGACGGAGGGTTGCCCGGTGGCGGGGGACAGCTACACGCTGCTGGAAGCCGAAGACGGTCTCTCGGGGCGCCTGACATCCACCGCCGGCCAGACGATCGAAGACGGGCAGACGCTCGGCGGTGAACCCGGCGGTTGCGGGGCCGGCGCTCCAGGCGATCCGCTGCGCCTGGAATACGGGCTCCACTCGGTTACCCTCACGGCGCTGGCCTACCCGAGCGGCTCCTCGGGCCCACCGCCCGCGGCTCCCTCGCCGCCCGCCTACGACGCCGCCGCGCGCGCCATGCTGGCCGCAGACCTCAGATGGCTCGGGGCCGGCCGGCGGATCCGCAGCATCCTGGCCGGCCGCGGCGAGAACGTGGCTCTCACGGCACCGCGCCCGGGCATCTTCTCGATCCAGTGGCGGGTTCGAAGCGCCGGGCGCAGCGTTCTCGTCGCGGCCGGCAGGCTGACGCTCCCCACCGGCGGCACCGGCCAGCTGCGGATCCTGCTGACCCCCGCCGGGCGAAGAGTCCTGCGCCGTGCCCGGCGGCTGCACGTGACGGTGCTGCAGGCATTCGCCTCAGCCGGACTGCCGACGGACCTGACGCAGACCACGCTGCTGCTGCGCCGTTAGACGCCGCCAACGGCCGTCCGTCGCCGGCGCCGCCCACGGGCCCGACCGATAGCCTGATCCGCCTCGAGGGAGTCCAACGATGGGAGAGGCCGTGCGCCTGCAGAGCACCAGCAAGAGAATGTCCCTCCGCAGCGGCCTGGCCGTCGCGGTCGCCGCCTTCGCGATCCTGCCCGCTGTGGCCAGCGGCGCCGCGCCCTTGCGGCCGGGCAGCGGTGGCATATCCGACACCCCCTCGGCGCTCCTGCCCCACTGGGCCTGCCCGCACGGTCTCTGCGACGCCATCGCCGACCCGAGCCCCGCGACTCACGGCGCCGCGCTGCCCGCCGTCTATGAAGGCCGCAAACCCGAAGGCGGCGGCAAGCTCGGCGGCTATGACCCCAAGGACCTGCGCAGCGCCTACGCGATCCCCGCCACCGGCGGGGCCGGGCAGACGATCGCCGTCGTCGAGGGCTTCGTCTACAAGCAGGTCGAAAAGGACCTTGCCGAATACCGCTCCTACTACGGCCTGCCTGCCTGCACCGTCAAAAGCGGCTGTCTGACGATCGCCAACGGCAAAGGCGAAGCGCCCCACTACGCCTCCGCCACCGGCTGGGAACTCGAGGTGGCCCTCGACCTGGACATGGCATCGGCGGCCTGTCCGGAATGTCACATCATGCTGCTTGACGCCGAAGAAGAAAGCTGGGACGCGCTCGGCAGGGCCGTCAACCAGGCCGCCTCGATGGGTGCCACCGAGATCTCCAACAGCTACGGGCTGCCGGAAGAAACCTGCACAGCCGAATGCTCAAAAGATGCAGCCGATTGGAACCACCCGGGACTGTTCGTCTCGGTCTCATCCGGGGACTCCGGCTGGGACAACACCTTCGAGGAAGCCCAATCGCCCAGCTACCCGGCCGACCAGCCGACGGTCGCGGCCGTCGGCGGCACACGGCTGCGACGCTCCAAGAGCAAGAAGCGCCCCTGGGCGGAGACGGTCTGGGGTGAACGGGGCGCGGGGCTGGGCACCGGCAGCGGCTGCACGCTGATGGCCAAGCCGTCCTGGCAGAACGACCCGGGCTGCACGGGACGCACCGACAACGACGTCGCCGCCGTCGGCGCCTGCGCCACCCCCGTCTCGGTCTACTCCAGCCCCGAAGGAGGCTGGGAAGACGTCTGCGGCACCAGCGTCAGCTCGCCGCTGGTGGCGGGCATCGAGGCCCACGCCACGCCCTATTCGCGCTCGCTGCCCGGCGGGGAGGCCTTCTACCAGCCCGGCGCCTCGCTGTTCGACGTCAAGGGCGGGACCAATGGAAGCTGCCCCGCCGGCGTCAGATACCTCTGCCACGGCGGCGCGGGCTATGACGGGCCGACCGGCAACGGGACCCCCGACGGGCCATTGCTGCTGGAACCCTGACCCCGGCGCTCAGCCGACGATCGTGAAGCTCACGCTGCGCCCGGCCGACTTCAGCCCGCCCGCGGTGGCCGCGAGATTCAGGGTGTAGGCGCCGGGCTTCAGCGTGGCGTGCTTGGACAGCTTGCCCTGGAAGCGGATGTGGTTCATGCCGGCGCGGGCGCTCAACTGGAGCCTGCCGCGGACGATCGGCCGCCTGCAGCGGCGGGCATGGAGGTTCCTGCGGCTCTGACCGACGCAGTGGCCCTTGACCTTGCGGCCGGAGCCCTCGGTGGTGAAGACGAGGATCACCGTCGCGGTCTCGTTGAGCGTGAAGCTGAAGCTCGTACCCACGGGAACTCTGCGGGCCGAACTGACGGCTGGCAGGCGGGTGCCCTCGCGCCACCTCGGGCTGCTCTGGTGCAGGGCCCCGAGCACGGGGGGTCTCGTGCCGGCGGCTGCGATCGTGATCCTCGCCGTGGCACCGATGGCGTTTTCGAACACATCGCTGCCGCTCAGGCTGACCGTGTATGTGCCGGCGGCGAGGTAGGTGTGGCTGATGCTCGCTCCGCTCGCCGCCGAGCCGTCGCCGAGGCTCCAGTTGACCGTTGCGAGCGGGCCGAGCTCGTCAAACGGGGGCAGGGACATCGCGACGGGCGCCCCGGCCACGCCCGCGGCCGGCACCGACGGCGCACCGATCAGGCCGGCGCGGAGCGGGAATTCGCTCGCCTCGACGGTCCGTATGGAGCCGGGTGTTCCGCGGCTGAAGAGCTGTACGGCGTTGCCGGCTCCGTCGAGGGCCGCGCCGCCGATCACCGCGGATTCCCCTGCTCCGGAAAGGTTCAGCGGCGCCAGCCAGCCGCCCCCGGCCGGGCGCGCCCGCAAGTGAACGACGGTGGCGGTGGCAGAGCTCCCCGAGTTCCAGTCGAGCAGCTGGTCGCCGGCTGGGCCGGTGGCCAGGACAGCTTCGCCGATGTGCTTTTCAGGCCCTGTCAGCGGAGCGGGCGCAGACCAGCCCCCCGGGGAGGACATCGTTGCCGTCTGGATGACTTCAGCGCCGGGCGAGCCCACCGTCCAGAGCGCGACCGCTTCGCCCGCTTCGCTCAGCGCAAGGCCGTCCGCGAGTGCCTCGCCGCCGGTCGAGGACAGGGCGACGGCCGGCTTCCAGCCCTTCCCGGACGGCAGCACAGCCGTGCGGATCTCAGCTTCGCTGTCGTGATATGAGCCCCACAGGGCGACGGCGTCCCCGACCATGTCGAGTCCCACGCGTGGCGCGCTGGGCTGCCATTCGGTGTAGGGCACATAGGACGGAGCGGCCCATTTCGATCCCACGCGCCGTGCGGCCCCGGCGATGTCGTTGCCGTTGCTGATCCAGGCAGCGACCGCGCCGCCGTTGGCGTTGACGGCGATCGCCGGGCTGGTTTCGTTGCCGCTGGAGGAGACTTTGACCGGCGCGCTCCAGGCCCCACCCGCGGGACGCGAGGCCGCCGTGATCGTCTTGCTGGCGCCGTTCGAGCTCTGCCACACCGCCGTTGCTTCGCCGCCGGCGCTGATCGCGACGGCGGGTTCAGAGCCTTCCAGGGAGCTTTCGGAGATCGCCACCGGAGCCTGCCAGGTGCCTGCGGCGGGACGCACGGCCGCGCCGATGGTCTCGTTGCCGGAGCCCAGACCCTGCCAGACGATCACCGCGTCCCCCGCCGGGTCGACGGCGATCGCTGGACGGTCCGAGCTCCGCGACGGGTCGGAGACCACCACGGGCGCCTGCCAGGCTCCTCCCACGGGACGAAAGGCCGCCTCGATCACGTAGACATCACTCGAGCTTTCAAGCGTCCACGTGGCGAAGGCGTCGCCGGCCGCATCAAGGAGCACCCGCGGGCTGTCGGCGTTGGCGCCCGGCGGGGAGACGGTGACGGTGGCGGCGTGTGCCGCCGCAGGTGTCATGACGCCGATCACGGCGGGGAGGACCGCCACGGCCAAGCCCTGTGCCACCCGCCGACGGAGCATTTGGCGACCATAGACGCTTGTTCTCCCGCCCACGAGGCTGGGAGACGATTGTTCTAGCCCGCCTGTGCGTCTGTGATAACGTACAACTGTATGGCAGGTGCGCCGCCCCAGACCTCCCAGCCCCCCGGCTCCGAAGCCCTCGACCCCGCCGTTATCGGCGCCCGGGTCAAGGCGCTGCGCGAAGCTTCGGGTCTCTCATTGCGCGACCTGACCGAGCGCAGCGGGGTCAGTGCGCCGATGCTCTCCCAGGTCGAGCGCGGCGAGACCAGCCCGACGCTGACGGTCGCCGCGCGGATCGCAGCCGGACTCGGCCTGCGCCTCTCCCAGCTGTTGCGCCTGGACGAGGGGGGAGCGGTGACCGTCGTGCGCGCATCCCAGCGCCAGCGCGGCGGCAATGCGCGGCGCGGGCACCGCTTCGAGGTCCTCACCTCGCCCCAGCCAGGGCAGCGCTCGGAGCTCTCGCGCCACACGCTGGCCGCGGGAGGCTCCACCGGCGCCGCCGATGACCCGCCCATGCACGAGCCCGGCAGCCGCGAGACAGCGCTCGTCGAGGGCGGCTCGCTGGTCCTCGTCTGTGACACCGAGCGCTACCAGCTGGGCGAGGGCGACTGCGTCACCTTCGATGCCGACCTGCCCCATCACTTCGAGAACCCCGGCGGCCAGGAGGCGACCTTCCTGGCCGTCGTCTCAGCCGGGCTGAGGCGCAGCTGATGCGCCAGAACGCCTGCAGCGCGACCCACCCAGGGACCCCGTCAGGGGTCCTCTCATCCGACAAGACAAGCGAGTGACAGAGAGGCCGATGAGCATGCCGAAGACGATGTTCGACAAGATCTGGGAGGCCCACGATGTCAAGGAGGGGCTGCTCTACATCGACCTGCACCTGGTCCACGAGGTCACGAGCCCCCAGGCCTTCGACGGGCTGCGCCTGGCCGGGCGCAAGGTGCGCCGGCCCGACCGCACACTGGCGACAGCCGACCACAACACGCCCACAGACGGCACGCCGGTGGCGGCTCGGATCAAGGACGAGCTCTCCCGCGTCCAGGTCGAAACGCTCGAGCGCAACTGCGCGGAGTTCGGCGTGCCGGTTTACTCGCTGGGCTCCGAGCGCCAGGGAATCGTCCACGTGATCGGTCCCGAGCTGGGCGTCACCCAGCCCGGCATGACGATCGTCTGCGGCGACTCGCACACCTCCACCCACGGGGCCTTCGGGGCGCTGGCCTTCGGCATCGGCACGAGCGAGGTCGAGCACGTCCTGGCCACCCAGACGATGGTCCAGCACAAGCCGCGCTCGATGCGGATCAACTACGAGGGCGAACTCGGCTTCGGTGTCACCGCCAAGGACCTGATCCTCGCCACCCTCGGGCGCCTGGGCGTCGGCGGTATGACCGGGCACGTCGTCGAGTACGCCGGCGCCCCGATCCGGGCGCTCTCCATGGAGGGCCGGATGACCGTCTGCAACATGACCATCGAGGGTGGCGGACGGGCCGGCATGATCGCCCCGGACGAGACCACCTTCGCCTGGTTCACCGAGCAGGAGCGCCCTGGAGCGCCCAAGGGCGCCGAGCTCGAGCGGGCCATCGCCGCCTGGTCTGAGCTGCCGACCGAGGAGGGCGCCTTCTTCGACACCGAGATCACCATCGACGCCTCGGCCATCTCGCCCCAGGTCAGCTGGGGAACCACGCCCGGCATGGTCCGCTCGGTGACCGAACGCGTCCCGGCCCCCGAGGACTTCGACTCGCCCGCCGACCGCGAGGCCACCGAACGGGCGCTGCACTACATGGACCTCTCGCCCGGTACGCCGATCGACGAGATCTCCATCGACCGGGTCTTCATCGGCTCCTGCACCAATTCGCGGATCGGCGACCTGCGCGCCGCGGCCGCCGTAGTTGCCGGGCGAAAGGTCGCAGAGACCGTCAACGCCATGGTCGTCCCGGGCTCCCAGCAGGTGCGCGCCCAGGCCGAACGCGAGGGTCTGGATGAGGTATTCCGCGCAGCAGGCTTTGACTGGCGTGTCGCCGGGTGCTCGATGTGCCTGGGGATGAACCCGGACATCCTGCAGCCCGGCGAGCGCTGCGCCTCGACATCCAACCGCAACTTCGAGGGCCGTCAGGGGCGCGGCGGGCGGACCCACCTGGTCTCGCCCGAGATGGCAGCGGCAGCCGCCATCGAGGGGCACTTCGTGGACATCAGGAGCTGGAAGTGAACGCCGAGGCGGGCGCCGTCTGGCGCGAGCAGGAGCTGGTCTCGAGCTACCTCGACCGTCGTCAGATCCTGCTGCCGCTGATCGACATCCAGGAAGATCTGATCGAACGGCTGCTCAGCCGCTACGGGCGCCCCATCGCACGCGTCCTGGACCTCGGCTGCGGTGACGGCGCCATGGCCGAGCTCCTGCTCCGCTGTGCCCCCGGCGCAGAGGCGGTGCTGGTCGACTTCTCAGAGCCCATGCTGGCCCGTGTGGCCCAGCGCCTGGACCCTGTTGCCCCCGGGCGCTGGCAGGCCTTTCAAGCGGATCTCGGGGACCCGAGCTGGACAGGTGACGTGCCCCCCGGGCCCTACGACGCCGTCGTCTCGGCCATGGCCATCCATCACCTGCCCGCCCGGCGCAAGCGCGAGCTCTACGGCGAGGCCTTCGCGCTGTTGGCCCGGGGCGGCCTGCTCCTGAACATGGACTACGTATCTGTCCAGGGTCCCCTCGAGGGCCTGTTCGACGAGGAGATGCACGCCAAAGCCTCCGCCCACGCCGCCCACGAGCACCAGCACGACGGGCAGGACGCGGTGGTCGATGACCTCGACAGCGACGAAGACCAGCCCGACAGTGTCCTAGAGCAGCTCGAGTGGCTGCGACAGGCCGGCTTCCAGGCAGCGGAAGTGCACTTCAAGTGGGCCGAGGCCGCCGTCTTCGGAGCCCTCAAGCCAACAGAGGAGAGATAGCCATGGACCCCATCGAGACGATCACCGGAGCCGTCAGCCACCTCGACCGCTCCAACGTGGATACCGACCAGATCATGCCCAAGCAGTTCCTCAAGCGGGTCGAGCGGACGGGCTTCGGAGAGTTCCTGTTCTACGACTGGGCCAAGGAGCCCGGCTGGGACCTGCCCGCCAACCCGATCCTTGTGGCCGGTGAGAACTTCGGCTGCGGCTCCTCGCGCGAGCATGCTCCATGGGGACTTCAGGACTACGGCTTCCAGGCCGTCGTGGCGCCGAGCTTCGCAGACATCTTCTACTCCAACTGCACCAAGATCGGCCTGCTACCGATCGTCATGAGCGAGGAGGACTGCCGAGCGCTGGCCCATGCCGGGCATGGCCAGATCGACCTGGAGGCCCAGGAGGTCCGCTTCGAGGACCGCCAGGTCCCATTCGAGATCGACCATGAGATCCGCCGCCGGCTGCTGGCCGGCCTGGACGACATCGGCGTGACGCTCGGCTCGGCGCAGGAGATCTCCGGCTACGAGCACGAGCACGAGCGCAGCGGCCCCGTCACCACGTCGCTTTGAGGCCGCACCTGCGGGCCCTGCGCCGTGGCCTCGCCTGGTAGCGTCGCGGCGCTATGGCACACCACATCGTCACATTGCCCGGCGACGGGATCGGCCCGGAGATCATGGCTCCCGCCCTGGAGGTCCTCGATGCGGTCGGGGACTTCGAGTACGAGGAGCACCTCTTCGGCGGCGCCTCGATCGATGCACACGGCAGCGCCCTGACCGACGAGGTGCTCGGCGCCTGCCGGGCCGCCGATGCGGTGCTCCTGGCAGCCGTCGGGGGCCCCAAGTGGGACACCACCGATCCCGCCAAACCCAGGCCGGAGCAGGGGCTGCTCGGCCTGCGCAAGGGCCTCGGCCTGTTCGCCAACCTGCGGCCCGTCAAGCCGATCCCGGCGCTCTATGACGCCTCGCCCCTGCGCCGCGAGCGGATCGAGGGGACCGACCTGCTGGTCGTACGCGAGCTCACCGGCGGCATCTACTTCGGCGAGAAGCGGCGCACCGAGACGATGGCCTCGGACCTCTGCGCCTACACCGTCGAGGAGATCGAACGGATCGCCCGAGTCGCCTTCGGGGCGGCCCGCTCGCGAGTCTCCAGCGTGGACAAGGCCAACGTCCTCGAGACCAGCAGGCTGTGGCGGGAGACGGTCGTGCGCGTCCACGGCGCCGAGTTCCCGGACGTCCAGCTCGAGCATGTCCTTGTCGACAACGCCGCCATGCAGCTGGTCTCGGCGCCCACACACTTCGATGTGATCCTCACCGAGAACCTGTTCGGCGACATCCTCAGCGACGAGGCCGCCATGCTGACGGGATCAATCGGGATGCTGCCGAGCGCCTCGCTCGGACTCGAGGGGCCCGGCCTGTTCGAGCCAGTCCACGGCTCGGCGCCCGATATCGCCGGGCGCGGGATCGCCAATCCACTCGCCATGTTCCTCTCCGCTGCGCTGCTGCTGCGTCACGGCCTCGGCTTGGAAAGCGAGGCCGCGGCTGTAGAATCGGCTGTGCAACGGGCACTGGACGGGGGTTTGCGCACCGCCGATCTGGGCGGCGGAGAGGGAACTGCGCAGGCGACAAGGGCAGTGCTCGAGAACCTCGAATAGGAGTGCGATGAACGTGGACCCGACCGACCTCATCTGGATGAACGGAGATTTCGTTGCCTGGGAGGACGCAAAGGTCCACGTCCTGACGCACGGCCTGCACTACGGCACCGGCGTCTTCGAGGGCGTGCGCTGCTACGACACCGAGCTCGGGCCGGCCGTCTTCCGCAATACCGAGCACGTCGAGCGGCTGCTCAAATCGGCCGAGCTCTACTACATGCCCGTGCCCTACTCGGCAGAGGAGCTACGCGCCGCCACGCTCGAGCTGGTCGCACGCAACGGCCTGCGCTCCTGCTACATCCGGCCGATCATCTATCGCGGCTACGGTCAGATGGGCCTCAACCCCCTCGAGGCCCCCGTCGACGTCACCATCGCATGCTGGGAGTGGGCCGCCTACCTGGGCGAGGAGGGCAAGACCAACGGCATCCGCGCCAAGGTCTCCTCGTGGCGGCGCATCAGCTCGGACTCGCTGATCCCGCACGCCAAGGCCTCGGGGCAGTACCTCAACAGCGTCCTGGCCAAGATCGAGTCGGTCAAGGGCGGCTACGAGGAGTCGATCCTGCTCGACGACCACGGCTTCGTCTGCGAGGGCACGGGGGAGAACATCTACCTGGTGCGCGACGGCAAGATCATCACCCCCGGGCAATCCAACTCGATCCTCGACGGCATCAGCCGCCGCTCGCTGATCCAGATCGCGCAGGACCTCGGTTACACCGTCCACGAGCGCGACGTCGCCCGCGCCGAGCTCTACCTCGCCGAGGAGGTCTTCATGTCAGGCACCGCCGCGGAGATCGTGCCCGTCGTGGAGATCGACGACCACGCCATCGCGGGCGGGCGCCCCGGGGAGATCACCCGGGTCCTGCAGGCGGAATTCGACGCCGCCATCCACGGGCGCAGCGAGCGCTACCGCGAGTGGCTGGACGTCGTCCAGGCGCCGCCGCTGCAGACGCCTTCCGGCGACGGCGCGGCTACCGCCGCCGCGCAGACGACCGCAGCGGGCTAGGCCGTGCCGGACATACAGCTATACGACGCCACCCTGCGCGACGGCATGGGAGGAGGCGGCCTGACCCTGACGGCGCAGGAGAAGGTTCGTGTGGTCCATGCGCTGGACGAGCTGGGCGTGCACATGATCGAGGCCGGCTTCCCGGCGTCCAACCCCAAGGAGCAGGAGCTGTTCGGGCTGCTGGCCGGCGAGCGGCTGAGGAGCGCCGAGATCGTCGCCTTCGGCATGACCCGCCGGCGTGGGCAGGCAGCCGATCAGGACGAGGGACTGCGCGTGCTGGCGGAGTCCTTCGCTCCGGCCTGCACGATCGTCGGCAAGGCCTCCGTCCTTCACGTCGAGAAGGTCGTCCGCGTCTCCCGCGAGGAGAACCTGGCGATGATCGCCGAGTCCGTCGGCTTTCTGGTGAGGGCCGGCAAGCGCGTCCTGTTCGACGCCGAGCACTTCTTCGACGGCTTCAACCTCGACCCGGGCTATGCGCTGGACTGCCTGCGCGCAGCCGCCGAGGCGGGCGCGGAGCGGCTGGTCCTCTGTGACACCAACGGCGGCTGCCTGCCGCCGCAGATCCGCACCGCCTTCGCCGTCGTCGGCGAAGCGCTCCCCGGCGCCCCGCTGGGGATCCACACCCACGACGACACCGGCTGTGGCGTCGCCAACGCGCTGACGGCCGTCGAAGCGGGGGCCACCCAGGTGCAGGGCACGATCAACGGGATCGGCGAGCGCACCGGCAACGCCAACCTCGTCACCATGATCGCCGACCTGCAGCTGAAGATGGGCTGTCAGGTGCTGGCGCCCGAGCGCCTGGCCCGCCTGACCGAGACGGCCCACTTCATCGACGAGCTCCTCAACCGCTCGCCCAACCCGGCGCAGCCCTACGTGGGCAAGCACGCCTTCGCGCACAAGGCCGGCCTGCACGCCGCGGGGATCCAGGCCGACTCGCAGACCTTCGAGCACGTCGAGCCGAGCGTCGTCGGCAACGGCCGCGATGTCCTCGTCTCCGAGCTCTCCGGCAAGGCGGCCATCGCCGAGAAGGCCGCGGAGGCCGGGATCCGCGTGCCCGATGGGGAGGATGAGGGCACCTTCGCCCAGCGCATCCTCGACCGCGTCAAGGAGCTCGAGCATGGCGGCTTCCAATTCGAGGCCGCCGACGGGTCGCTGGAGCTCCTGATGCGCAAGGAGGCCGGTGTCTATGAGCCGCTCTTCCGCCTGGAGTCCTGGCGCGTCAGCGTTGAGAAGCGCGTCGACGGGAAGGTCGAGACCGAGGCCACGATCAAGATCTGGGTGCAGGGTGAGCGCTACCTGCGGACCGCCGAGGGCAACGGGCCCGTTCACGCCCTCGATCGCGCTCTGCGCGACGCCATCGGCGAGATCTATCCGCACCTGCATGACATCGACCTGGACAACTTCAAGGTCCGCATCCTGGACGAGACATCCGGCACCGACGCCGTCACCCGGGTCCTGATCGACGCCTCCGACGGCCAGGAGGTCTGGGGCACGATCGGCGTCTCGGAGAACGTCATCGCCGCGAGCTGGGACGCCCTGGTGGACTCGCTGGAGTACGGCATGCAGCCGGGCCGCCGTCCCGCGGGCAAGGGGAAGGGGAAGCTGGGATCTCCCGACCGGGTGTCGTGAGCGAGCCGGTCGTGCCGCTGGCCCGGCCCGTCATCGGGGCACCCGAGGAGCAGTTGGTGCTGGAGGTATTGCGCTCCGGCCAGCTCTCGCTGGGCCCGTTCCTCGAGCGCTTCGAGCACGACTTCGCGCGCTTCGTCGGGGCGCCGCTGGCGAGCGCCGTCTCAAGCGGCACCGCCGGGCTGCACCTGGCGCTTCGCGCGGTCGGGGTCCAGGAGGGGGACGAGGTGCTGACGAGCCCATTCTCCTTCGTGGCATCTGCCAACGCGGCCATCTACGAGCGCGCCAGGCCGGTCTTCGCAGACATAGACCGCCGCACCCTCAACCTCGACCCGCAGGCTGCCGCGGCCGCTGTGAGCTCTCGCACCAGGGCGATCCTGCCGGTTCACATCTTCGGCTTTCCCGCCGACATGCCCGCCTTCGAGGCGCTGGCCGAGTCGCGAGGCCTGGAGATCGTCGAGGACGCCTGCGAGGCGCTGGGCGCCCGCCACGCCGACGGGCCGGCCGTCGGTGCCCGTGGCAATCCGGCCGTGTTCGCCTTCTACGCCAACAAGCAGTTGACCACCGGCGAGGGCGGCATGGTGACACTGAGCTCAGCGGAGCAGAAGACGAGGATCGACTCCGAGCGAAACCAGGGCCGGGCGCCCGACATGGGCTGGCTCGACCACGATCGCCTCGGCTTCAACTACCGGCTCTCCGACCTCGGCTGCGCACTCGGCGTCGCGCAGCTGCAGCGGCTCGAGCAGATGCTCGCCCAGCGCGCCCAGGCAGCAGCGCTCTACCGCCAGGCGCTGGACGGGCTCGACGAGCTCGAGCTTCCCTGCCCGGACAGCGGGGGCGACCGGCGCGGCTGGTTCGTCTTCGTCGTGCAGCTGCCGGCGCGCATCGACCGTGACGGTGCCGTCGGCGCCCTGGGACGGATGGGCATCCAGAGCAAGCCGTATCTGCCCGCCATCCACCTGATGAGCTTCTACCGGGAGCGCTACGGGCACCGTCCGGGGGAATTCCCGGTCTGCGAGGACGTTGCCGCCCGTTCGCTGGCGCTGCCGTTCTTCCCGGGCATCAGCGAGGGGCAGGTGGCAAGGGTCGCCGAGGCGCTGCGCCGCGTCCTCGCCGGGGACCCCGCATAGACTCCCGCGCGTGTCGCGCTTCCACGAGCCCCAGCACCCAGACTTCCAGCGCCTGAACGCCTCGATCGGCTACGACCGCAGGCTGTGGCCGCAGGACATCGCCCAGTCGCGGGCTCACGCCAGGATGCTTGCGGCCAGGCAGATCATCGGCGATGACGACCGCGACGCCCTGCTGGCGGGCCTCGAAGCGGTCGCCGCGGAGCTCGAGTCCGGACACTTCGGGTTCGAGGCCGACGACGAGGACATCCACATGGCAATCGAGCGCCGGCTGACCGAGATCGCCGGCCCGGTCGGCGGCAGGCTGCACACGGCCCGCTCCCGCAACGATCAGGTCGTCACAGACCTGGCCCTTTTCACCCGCGAGCGCGCCACCCTCGCGCGCGAGGCGATCACGGCCCTGATGGGCGTGATCCTGGCGCGGGCCAAGGAGCACGCCGCCTGGCCGATGCCCGGCTACACCCATCTGCAGCGCGCCCAGCCGGTCTACCTGGGCCATCACCTGCTCGCCTACTTCTGGATGCTCGACCGCGACCGGGCCCGCTTCGCCCATGCCCACGGGGAGGCTGGGCGCATGCCGCTCGGCGCCGGCGCCCTGGCGGGCGTCAACTTCGACACCGACCGCACCATGGTCGCGCGCGAGCTGGGCTTCGACAGCGTCACTCCCAACTCGATCGATGCGGTCTCCGGTCGCGACTTCATCCTCGACTACCTCGGGGCGGCCGCGACCTGCGCCACCCATCTCTCCCGGCTCGGCGGCGAGCTGGTGCTGTGGTCGAGCAGCGAGTTCGGCTTCTGCGAGCTGCCCGACGCGTGGAGCTCGGGCTCCTCGATCATGCCCCAGAAGAAGAACCCCGACGCCGCCGAGCTGCTGCGCGCAAAGGCGCCCCGGGTCGTGGCCCATCTGAGCGCCCTGCACGGCGTCATCCACTCCCTGCCGCTGACCTACAACAAGGATCTTCAGGAGGACAAGGAGCACCTGTTCGACGCCGTGGACACCATCGAGCTGAGCCTTGCAGCCGCCCGGGGGATGCTAGAAGGCGTCCGCTTCAACGGGCCGCGAATGGCCGAGGCCGCCGCCGACGAGATGATCGCCGCGACCGATGTGGCCGACCTGCTGGTCAAGCTGGGCGTCCCCTTCCGTGAGTCCCACGGTGTCGTCGCCGGCCTCGTGCGCACGGCCGTCGATGCCGACAAGCCGCTATCCGAGCTCACCGCCTCCGAGCTGGGCGCGCTGAGCAGCGTCCTCGCCGCTCACGAGAGCGATTTCCGCGAGGTGCTGCAGAGCGCCTCCTGGCTCGAGTCGAAGGTCTCCGAGGGCGGCACATCCTCAGGACGCCTGCGCGAGCAGCTCGAGCTCGCCGGGCGCGTGCTCGATGGCGACGCTTCCGTCTGAGTTCTACGAGCGCCCCGTCCTCGAGGTCGCCCGGCGGCTGATCGGCTGCACGGTCCGCCATGGTCCCGTCAGCGGCATGATCGTCGAGACCGAGGCCTACCACGACTCCGAGCCCGCCTGCCACGCCTACATCGGCCTGACCGCCCGCACCGAGCCTCTGTTCGGCGAGCCCGGGTATGCCTACGTCTACCGCTCCTACGGCATCCATGCGCTGCTGAACGCCGTCTGTGAGCCCGCCGGGGTGGGAGCCGCCGTGCTGATCAGGTCGCTTGCGCCGCTGGAGGGGATCGAGCTGATGCGCGAGCGCCGTGGACGCGGCGTTGCGGCGCAGCCGCGCGACCGCGAGCTGTGCTCGGGCCCGGGCAAGCTCACGCAGGCCCTGGGCATCGAGCTCGATCTCAACCGCAGCTCGCTCGTCACCGGTCCCGTGCGCTTCGAAGCGCGAACGCGTCGTTGGCGGCCCGGGGAGATCCTCTGCGGCCCCCGGATCGGCATCACCAAGGCTGTCGAGCTGCCGTGGCGCTTCTGGGCCAGCGGCGATCAGAACGTCTCGGTCCGCGACGGGGCCTCGAGCGCGGGCCCGCTCAGCCGGTCGGGCTGACGCCGCCCGTGGGCGAGGGCGCCGGGGTGCTCGGTTCCGGGGTGCCCGGCGGAGCGGAGGGGGATGGCGTTTCCTTGCTGGGTGTTTCCTTGCTCGGCCCCGAGGGAGATTCCGTGTGTTCGCCGGTGCCTGACGATGAGGGCGAGCTCGACTTCTTTTCCGGGCTGGGGGTCGTGGAGCTTTCTCCCGCCGCGCCGGCGCTTTCGCCGGTGGTCGTGCCTTCGCTGCCCGAGGACGTGCCTTCCGAGCCCTTGTTCTTAGCCGCGGCCGCGTGTTCGGCGCGCGCTTTGTCGATCGACAGGGAGGAGGTCATGAAGTCGTGCCAGATCAGCGCCGGGAAGGTGCCCCCCAGCACGGGCGTGCCGTTGAAGTCGGTCAGCATCGGTACGAGCTTGTTCGGGTAGCCCACCCACACGGCGACCGTGTACTTGGAGTCCCATCCGACGAACCAGGCGTCCCCGTAGTTTGAGGTTGTGCCCGTCTTGCCGGCGGCGAACTGGCCGATCGCGGCAGCCCGGCCGGTGCCGTACTGGACCACCGCTTCGAGCATCGAGGTCTCCGTCTGGGCAACCGATTCAGGCAGGATCCGCTTGGTCTTTACGACATTGCGATCCCGGTGCTGGCCGTCGGGCAGCACTTTCGAGCCGCTGCTTTCCACTTCCTGGATGCCCACGGGGGATCCGCCCAGGGCCATCGAGCCGGTGACCCGATCACCGCCGTGGGCGATCGTCTCATAGGCGTGGGCCATGTCCAGCGGCGTCACACCCGTCGTCAGGCCGCCGATCGTCATTGCCGCATTGGTCGAGAGGGGCGTGTTGATGCCCATGCGGTGGGCGAGCAGGGCGATCTTACGTGTCCCGACTTTGAGGCCGACTTCGGCATAGATCGAGTTGTCCGAGAAGGCCGTTGCGCCCGTCAGGGTGTTGGAGCCCGAGTAGGCGCCTTCGTCATTGTGCACGACGAATTTTTCGATCCCGTTGGGGCCGTGGTAATAGAAGGTCTTCTGCTTGGAGGTCCAGACCGAGCCGGGCGAGATGCCGTCCTCGAGTGCGGCGGCGAGATCGAAGGCCTTGAACGAGGAGCCGGGCTGGCGCTCACCCTCGGTGGCGATGTTGAAGGGGGTTTCGCTGTAGCTGCGCCCGCCCACCATCGCACGGACCTCGCCGGTCGAGTTTTCGATCGCCACCAGCGAGGCCGTCGGGCCGCCGCTGTAGGCGAGGTAGTTGTTGACGGCCTGTTCGGCCGAGCGCTGCAGTTCGAGATCCAGGGTGGTGCGGATCTTCAGTCCGCCGTCGAAGGCCCGCGGCGCGCCGTAGCGTTCGATGACCTGCTGCTGGACCCAGCTGGTGAAGTATCCGGCGTCGACGCCTTCGATCGTCTGCTCCTGTGGCGCCTGGACCTCGGTCGGCGAGGGCAGGGCCTGCTTGACGCTTTCTTCATACACCGGGCGGGTCAGGTAGCCCTGGTCGAGCATCTGGCGCAGGACGACGTTGCGCCGTTCCAGTGCCGCCAGCGGGTGGAAGGCCGGGTCGTACTCGGTCGGCGACTGGATGATGCCCGCCAGCAGCGCCGCCTCCCAGGGCTGGAGCTCTTCGACGCACAGCCTGTGTTCGGGAGTGCCGCAATCCAGGTGGTTGACGTCGTGCCCGAAGTAGGTCTGGGCCGCCGCCTCGATCCCGTAGGCGCCGCTGCCGAAGTAGATCGTGTTCAGGTAGGCCGTGATGATCTTGTCCTTGGACCACTTGTGGGCCAGCTGATAGGCCAGGGCCGCCTCCCTGAGCTTCTCGAAGACGGTGCGGTGCGACTGCGCCTGCAGGGCGTTCTTGATGAACTGCTGCTCGATCGTCGAGGCGCCCTGGATGGAGCCTTTGTGGATGATGTCCTGCACGAAGGCGCGGGCGATGCCGCGGATGTCGATGCCGCTGTTGGAGTAGAAGCGCTTGTCCTCGATCGAGATCACCGCCTCCTTGACGATCTGCGGGATCTGGTAGGGGCGCACGATCACCCGGTTGCCCTGGCTCAGGACTCCGATGGGGTGCCCCAGGTCGTCATAGAGGGTCGAGCTCTGGGCTTCCTTGAGCTGGGAGAACCGGGTCAGCGACGGCAGATCCGAGGCGATCGAGACGAACATCCCGAAGACGAAGGAGATCAGCCCCAGCAACAGGACGGCCATCAGGATGGCCGCGAGGCGGAGCCGCTTCAGCCGCCGCTTGGGCGTGGGCGCCGGCGCGGGGGGTAGGTCGGGGAGGACATCAACGCTCATCGGCGGCAGGTACGGCGGGGATCCCGAGGCGCCGGAGGGCACGTGCTCCGGGGGCTGCGACCGCGGCCGCTGCTGCCCCCAGGGACCCTCGCGCCGGCGAGAGTCTAGCATTGCCCCGATGCCCAATGACCCCCAAGCGGCCGCCGCGGAAGCTGCGCGGCTGGCCCACGGAGCGGTCGACTCCCTGCCCGTCGGCGGCCTGGCCCGCAAGCTCGCCGATGCTGCCGCCGAGAGTCGTCCGCTGCGCGTCAAGCTGGGCATCGACCCGACGGCGCCCGACATCCACCTCGGACACGCGGTCGTGCTGCGCAAGCTGCGCCAGTTCCAGGACGCCGGGCATCGCGTCGTGCTGATCATCGGCGACTACACGGCGCGCGTGGGAGACCCCTCTGGGCGCTCGACCCTGCGCCCGATGCTCAGCGAAGCCGAGATCGACGCCAACGCGGCGACCTTCCAGCAGCAGGCGGTGCGAATCCTCGACCAGGACCCCCGCCTGTTGGAGGTCCGGCGCAACGGGGAGTGGCTGGACATGCCGATGATCGACCTGCTAGCGCTGGTGCGCACGACCACCGCCGCCCAGCTGCTCGAGCGCGAGGACTTCGCCAAACGATGGTCGGCCAAGGAGCCCATCTCCCTGCTCGAGCTGCTCTACCCGCTGCTGCAGGGCTATGACTCGGTGGCCATCGATGCCGACATCGAGCTCGGCGGCACCGACCAGAAGTTCAACCTGCTGCTGGGCCGCGACATCCAGCGCCACTACGGCAAGCCGGAGCAGGCGATCATGACCATGCCGATCCTCGTCGGCACCGACGGCACGCGCAAGATGTCCAAGTCGCTGGGCAACCAGATCGGGATCACCGATGCCCCCGAGGAGATGTACGGCAAGACGATGGCCATCTCCGACCCGGCCATGGAGCAGTACTACCTGCTCCTGCTGGGGCGAGAGCTCCCCGCCGAGCTCTCGGCGCGCGACGCCAAGCGACTGCTGGCCCGCGAGCTGGTCGCATGGCTGCACGGCGAGGATGCGGGTGCCGCCGCCGAGGCCCATTTCGACCGTGTCTTCGTGGCCCATGACGCTCCAGAGGAGATCGAGGAGGCCAGCTTCACGCCGGGCGGGAACGGCTCGGTCCACCTGCCCGAGCTGATCGCCGAGGAGTTCGGCATCTCGCGCTCGGAGGCCCGCCGGCTGATCGACGGCGGCGGCGTCTGGCTCGATGACCAGCAGCTCGCGCCCGGCGAGCACGACCTGACGGCCGAGCGCCTGGAGGGCCGCGTCATGCGGCTCGGGCGCCGGCGCTTCAGGCGACTTCGCGGCGAGTAGCCACTCCGGGCTGCGGCCGCGCTATACTCCCCGGTCGGCCCGCAGGCGCCCCTGGGCGTGGGCTGGACGGTCTTCTCCAGAAGGAAGCCCTTTCGGAGCGGTACGACGGTCTTTGAAAACTCAACAGCATGCGCATCTACGATCCGTTCGGATCGTGGTGTGCGTCCAGGTTCGACCCGTCGGCGGGAGCGCCTAGCGCGCTTTCGAGCGACGGTAAAGAGTCAAGTAGAAGTAGTACCCCGTCATGGTTAGGGACCACGGTGTATAGGTTCCTTCCAGTCGGTCGGCCTTCGGGTCGTCCGGCAACCCATGACAGCTTTTCGTGAAGTTCTTCACGGAGAGTTTGATCCTGGCTCAGGACGAACGCTGGCGGCGTGCTTAACACATGCAAGTGGAGCGACGAACCAGGGCTTGCCCTGGGGCAGAGCCGCGAACGGGTGAGTAACACGTGGGTTACCTGCCTTGATGACCGGGACAACCCGAGGAAACTCGGGCTAATACCGGATGTGCCCGCAAGGGGAAAGGAAGCTTCGGCCTCCGCATCAAGATGGGCCCGCGGCCCATTAGCTTGTTGGTGAGGTAACGGCTCACCAAGGCTTCGATGGGTAGCTGGTCTGAGAGGACGATCAGCCACACTGGGACTGAGACACGGCCCAGACTCCTACGGGAGGCAGCAGTGGGGAATCTTGCGCAATGCGCGAAAGCGTGACGCAGCAACGCCGCGTGGGGGAAGAAGGCTTTCGGGTTGTAAACCCCTTTCAGTTGGGACGAAGCTTCGACGGTGAATAGCCGGCCGGAGTGACGGTACCTTCACAAGAAGCACCGGCTAACTACGTGCCAGCAGCCGCGGTAATACGTAGGGTGCAAGCGTTGTCCGGAATTATTGGGCGTAAAGAGCGTGTAGGCGGCCCGATTAGTCCGCTGTGAAAGTCCAGGGCTCAACCCTGGAATGCCGGTGGATACTGTCGGGCTAGAGTCCGGAAGGGGCGAGTGGAATTCCTGGTGTAGCGGTGAAATGCGCAGATATCAGGAGGAACACCAATGGCGAAGGCAGCTCGCTGGGACGTGACTGACGCTGAGACGCGAAAGCGTGGGGAGCAAACAGGATTAGATACCCTGGTAGTCCACGCTGTAAACGATGGCAACTAGATGTGGGGGGTGTCGACTCCCCCCGTGTCGAAGCTAACGCATTAAGTTGCCCGCCTGGGGAGTACGGCCGCAAGGCTAAAACTCAAAGGAATTGACGGGGGCCCGCACAAGCAGCGGAGCATGTGGTTTAATTCGACGCGACGCGAAGAACCTTACCTGGGCTTGACATGTGAGTGACCGGCGTGGAAACACGTCTTCCCTTCGGGGCACTTTCACAGGTGGTGCATGGCTGTCGTCAGCTCGTGTCGTGAGATGTTGGGTTAAGTCCCGCAACGAGCGCAACCCCCGTCGCATGTTGCCAGCATTCAGTTGGGGACTCATGCGAGACTGCCGGTGACAAACCGGAGGAAGGTGGGGATGACGTCAAGTCCTCATGCCCCTTATGTTCAGGGCTACACACGTGCTACATTGGCGCATACAGAGGGCTGCGATACCGCGAGGTGGAGCGAATCCCTTAAAGTGCGTCTCGGTTCGGATTGCAGGCTGAAATTCGCCTGCATGAAGGCGGAGTTGCTAGTAATCGCGGATCAGCATTGCCGCGGTGAATACGTTCCCGGGCCTTGTACACACCGCCCGTCACACCACGGGAGTGAGCAACACCCGAAGCCGGTGGCCTAACCCGCAAGGGAGGGAGCCGTCGAAGGTGGGGCTCGTGACTGGGGTGAAGTCGTAACAAGGTAGCCGTAGCGGAAGCTGCGGCTGGATCACCTCCTTTCTAGGGAGCACCTAGCGGTGCCCCGTTCCAGGACCCCTCGTAACGAGGAAGTCCGCGCGGTCTTCGACCCGATCCCCGCAAGGGGTGTGATGGTTGGAGATGTCCGAGCAGAACGGGCCTAGCATGTCGACCGAACCTGGCTGGACGGCCGCCGGCAGTACGTGCCCCTCTCTACTGGGGGACCGAATGCCGTAGGCCACACAACGACCCCAGCATGCTGTTGAGTTTTGAGAGACCGGCGTCCTCCGGTTCTCGCGTGGACGTGCCATCAAGCGCACGACCGCAATACGCGGGTCCGGACGGCGTTATAAGCCTCTCCACGGTCCTTGAAAACTGCACAGAAGCCACATCAGCCGCCATCGATAAGCGGCGGCTGAAAACGGGTATCACCGGGTTCTCTCGAGCCGGCGAAAGCGCCTCGCCCTGTTCTCCGCAAGGAGGCCAGGAAGCGCCGTAGCCGTCGAAGAACCTGATCACCGTCAAGATAGTAAGGGCACATGGTGGATGCCTTGGCACCAAGAGTCGATGAAGGGCGTGAACGGCTGCGATAAGCCACGGTTAGGCGCTTAATAGCCATTGATCCGTGGATTCCCGAATGGGGAAACCCAGCGCTGGTAATGCGGCGTTATCCCCGGTTGAACACATAGACCGGGCGAAGACAAGCGGGGGAAGTGAAACATCTCAGTACCCCGAGGAAAGTAAATCAACCGAGACTCCCTGAGTAGTGGCGAGCGAAAAGGGATCAGCCCAAACCTGGCAGATGTAAGCGGACATGCGTTGTCTGTCAGGGGTTGTAGGGCGTTTGTTCCGAGTCATGTCCGACTCGGCAGGAGTTACAAAATCATGTGGTAGTCGAAGCGCGTGGAACCGCGCACCAAAGAGGGCAATCGTCCCGTAGACGAAACTGCATGATCTTCTGTCAGACGTTCCTGAGTAAGTCCGCTCCCGTGAAACGCGGACTGAACCTGGGGGGACCACCCTCCAAGGCTAAGTACTCCTTGGTGACCGATAGCGGACTAGTACCGTGAGGGAAAGGTGAAAAGTACCCCGGAAGGGGAGTGAAATAGTACCTGAAACCGCGTGCCTACAAGCGGTGGGAGTCCCTTCGTGGGATGACCGCGTGCTTTTTGCATAACGAGCCGGCGAGTTACTCGTCTGCGGCAAGGTTAAGCGATGAGCGGAGCCGTAGCGAAAGCGAGTCCTAATAGGGCGACATAGTCGTAGGCGGTATACCCGAAACTGAGCGAGCTACCCATGGGCAGGCTGAAGCGGGGGTAAGACCTCGTGGAGGGCCGAACCGACCTAGGTTGAAAACTGGGCGGATGACCTGTGGGTCGGAGTGAAAGGCTAATCAAGCTCAGTGATATCTGGTTCTCTCCGAAATATATTTAGGTATAGCCTCGGATAAATTGCGTGTTGGCCGTAGAGCACTGTTTGGACTAGGGGCCCTACCAGGTTACCGACTTCAGGCAAACTCCGAAGACCAGTCACGTTTACTCCGGGAGTCAGTTGCTGGGGGATAAACTTCAGCGTCAAAAGGGAAACAGCCCAGACCGCCAGCTAAGGTCCCTAAGTACTAGCTAAGTGGGAAACGATGTTCGAGTGCATAGACAACCAGGAGGTTGGCTTAGAGGCAGCCATCCTTGAAAGAGTGCGTAACAGCTCACTGGTCAAGTGTTCGAGCGCGGACAATGTAACGGGGCTCAAGCTAGTCACCGAAGCTGCGGGTGTGTGAGACCTTCGGGTCGATCACGCGGTAGGAGAGCGTTCCCAAGCCAGTAAAGCGGCGGCGTAAGCCAGCCGTGGAGGCTTGGGAAGTGAGAATGCCGGCATAAGTAACGAAAGAGGGGTGAGAATCCCCTCCACCGATTGCCCAAGGATTCCTGAGTAAAGTTCGTCTGCTCAGGGTTAGTCGGGACCTAAGGCGAGGCCGAAAGGCGTAGTCGATGGCCAACAGGTTGATATTCCTGTACCACGTCGCTTCCGTTTGACCGATGGGGGGACGAGGAAGGCTAGGGGAACCCAGGCGATGGTAGCCCTGGGGTAAGCATGTAGGGGTGGTCCATGTTAAATGCGGGGCCGCATAACCTGAGGTGCGATGCCAGCTGGCTTTAAGCCGGCGAGTCCCTGACGCCATACCTCCAAGAAAATCCTCTAGGGAGGAAGCGCGTGCCCGTACCAAAACCGACACAGGTGGGCAAGTAGAGAATACTAAGGTGATCGAGATAACCCTCGTTAAGGAACTCGGCAAAATCGCCCCGTAACTTCGGGATAAGGGGCGCCCCAGTAGGGTGAAGCTCTTCGCGAGTGGAGCCTGAGAGGGCCGCAGTGAATAGGCTGAAGCGACTGTTTACCAAAAACACAGGTCTCTGCTAAGTCGCAAGACGACGTATAGGGGCTGACGCCTGCCCGGTGCCGGAAGGTTACGTGGAGTTGTTAGGGCTTGACCCGAAGCAGCGAAGCTAAGCCCCGGTAAACGGCGGCCGTAACTATAACGGTCCTAAGGTAGCGAAATTCCTTGTCGGGTAAGTTCCGACCTGCACGAATGGCGTAACGACTTCAGCGCTGTCTCAACGAGGAGCTCGGTGAAATTGCAGTCTCGGTGAAGATGCCGAGTACCCGCGGCTAGACGGAAAGACCCCGTGAACCTTTACTACAACTTGGTATTGGGATTCGGTGCATTTCGCTCAGGATAGGTGGGAGGCTTTGAAGCATCGGTTGCGGCCGATGTGGAGCCGTCCTTGAGATACCACCCTTGGTGTATTGGATTTCTAACAGCGCGCCGTGAATCCGGGCGCTGGACAGTTCCAGGCGGGTAGTTTGACTGGGGCGGTCGCCTCCCAAAATGTAACGGAGGCGCACAAAGGTTCCCTCATCACGGTTGGAAATCGTGTGTAGAGCGTAAAGGTAGTAAGGGAGCTTGACTGCGAGACTGACAAGTCGAGCAGGTGCGAAAGCAGGTCTTAGTGATCCGGCGGTAGCAAGTGGAAGTGCCGTCGCTCAACGGATAAAAGGTACTCCGGGGATAACAGGCTTATCGGGCCCAAGAGTCCACATCGACGGCCCGGTTTGGCACCTCGATGTCGGCTCGTCGCATCCTGGGGGTGGAGTTGCTCCCAAGGGTTGGGCTGTTCGCCCATTAAAGCGGTACGCGAGCTGGGTTCAGAACGTCGTGAGACAGTTCGGTCCCTATCTGCCGTGGGCGTTGGAGAATTGAGAGGATTTGTCCCTAGTACGAGAGGACCGGGATGAACGCACCTCTGGTGTATCTGTTGTCCTGCCAAGGGCATAGCAGGCTAGCTACGTGTGGATCGGATAACCGCTGAAAGCATCTAAGCGGGAAGCCGGCCTCAAGATGAGTTCTCCCATCCCCTAGAGGGAGTAAGACCCCTGGTAGACCACCAGGTTGATAGGCCGGATCTGGAAGGGCGGCAACGCCTGTAGGAGACCGGTACTAATGGGTCGAGGGCTTGACGGATTTTTTAGTGGTACCCGGTGTGGCGCTGTGCAGTTTTGAAGGACCGGGAGGCTTGGTCTCTCGAGTCTTTCCGGTGGCTTTAGCGAGGGGGAGACACCTCTTCCCATTCCGAACAGAGCAGTTAAGCCCCTCAGCGCCGATGGTACTTGGCTTGAAAGGGCCTGGGAGAGTAGGACGCCGCCGGTTTCTTGATCAAGATGAGCCGTCACGCAGCCCTTCGGGGCGCGGGCGGCTCTTTTTCGTTGTGTGACACCGCGACAGGTGAGCCGGCGTGCGGGGGACAGGGGCCAGCGCCGCGATGATCCACCAAGCCGGATGGGTCGCATCGTCGAAGCCCGGCCGAAGGACCTCAGCCGTTGGTGCTGTGGCGATCGCACCCCGAGGGGCTCAAGCGGGCCGCGCGCGTCTCCATACGCCCGGCCTGCCAGTGCTGCCCCTCAGGGTACGTGCCACGGCGCGCGGGAACGGGGATCTCGCGCGTTGCCCTGGCGAATCCTTGCCGAGCGGGCTGACCGTTTGAAACAGGGGAGAGGCAGACGTGGTCGACAGGACCGGGGCTCCCTCCTCGACGGTTGATTGACCTCCTGCGCAGCGGCACTCGGTGCGGATGAACCGGCCTTGAGGGCTCGTTCCGGTCGACCTCCCAGTCGACGTCGTAGTCGTCCTCGAGCATGAGGAACGAGCGGGCCAGATCCAGCGCTCCGAGTGCCCGCTGGGCAAGTGGTGATGTCCGCAGTGATGAGAACATGTGTTCGTAAGGTAGGAAGGGTCGCGGACGGAAGTTCTGCGAGCGTCTGCGGTGATGCGTCAGGGTGCTCGAAAACCGCTTTGCAGAGCCGAATCAACGGGCCCGAAAATGCAAGGGATGTTGCAGGGAGCGAACACCGGCGCCCCCCGGGTTGGCCGGCCGTCCCCTTTTGCAGTCCTTGCAGGTAGTTGGGCGGCGGGGGCGAACTTGACCGGAGAACATGGCTGTTAGGCTCTCCGAACGCGGCGCCAAGGGTCCCATCGTGGCTCACCGGCGGCGTCCCAAGCTCATGGAGAAGTTCGTCATCGAAGGCGGCGCGCCGCTGTCAGGGACCATGGTTCCGGCGGGGAACAAGAACGGCGCGCTTCCGATCCTGGCCTCATGCGTCCTGACCGACGACGAGGTGATCGTCGGCAACGTGCCGCGGATCCGCGACGTCGAGGCGATGCTCGAGATACTCCGGGCGATCGGTGTCCAGGTCGCCTGGCGCGGGCCCAACGAGGTCTCCCTCTGCGCCGCCAAGGTCAACCAGGTCGAGATCGACCGCGAGCTGGCCGAGCAGATCAGGGCGTCCTTCCTGCTCGCAGGCCCGCTGCTGGCCCGCTTTCATCGCGCTGTCATGCCGCCGCCGGGCGGCGACGTCATCGGACGCCGGCGCCTGGATCCGCACCTTGATGCCTTTCGGGCCATGGGTGCTGTCGCCGACTGCGGCCGCGAGATCGTCCTCACGGCCCCCAAGGGCCTGCGCTCGACAGACGTCTTCATGGACGAGCCCTCGGTGATGGCGACGGAGAACGCACTGATGGCGGCCGCCCTGATCCCCGGAACGACCGTGATCGGCAATGCCGCCTGTGAGCCTCACGTGCAGGACCTGGCCCGGATGCTCGTCAAGATGGGCGCCGACATCCAGGGAATCGGCTCTAACCTGGTCACCGTCAACGGGGCCGAGAAGCTCAATGGCTGCGTCCACGAGGTCGCCCCCGACCACATCGAGATCGGCAGCTTCATGGCGCTTGCCGGTGTGACCGGCGGGGAACTGCGGATCAAGGACACCGTGCCGGGAGACATCCGCATGATCCGGCTGGTCTTCGAACGGCTCGGCCTGCGCTCGGAGCTGCAGAACAACGACGTGATCGTCCCCGGCGGGCAGAACCTGGTCGTGCAGGCGGACGTGGGCGAATACAAGAGCAAGATCCAGGATGGGCCCTGGCCCGCATTCCCGGCCGACCTGACCTCGATCGCCGTCGCCCTGGCAACCCAGGCGGAGGGCTCGATCCTGGTACACGAGTGGATGTTCGAGAACCGCCTGATCTTCGCTGACAAGCTGATCCTGATGGGGGCGGACATCGTCATGTGCGACCCGCACCGGGCGATCGTCACGGGGCCGCGCAGGCTGCGTGGCGAGCGGGTCGAGTCACCGGACATCCGCGCGGGGATGGCCATGCTCCTGGCCGCCCTTTGCGCCGAGGGGCGCAGCGAGATCGGCAACATCCGTCAGATCGACCGTGGCTATGAGCGGATCGATGAGCGCCTTCGGGATCTGGGCGCGCGCATCGAGCGGGTGACCACGGAGCCCGTTCACGCGTAACCTCGGGGTCGGATGATCCACCCCATACCCAGCGGCACGCGTGACGTGCTGCCCGACGAGACGCGCGAGGCACGCGCGATCACGGACGCCCTGCGCGGCGTTTTCGAGCGCCACGGCTACGGCGAGATCTACACGCCCGCCCTCGAGTACGAGTCCGTGCTGGCCCGGGCGGACATGGCCGAAGCGCAGCCCGCCTACCGCGTCTTCGACGAGTCGGGCGCCATCCTCGTGCTGCGCTCGGACATGACCGTGCCGATCGCCCGCGTCGTGGCGAGCCGCTACGCGCACGCCGAGCCGCCGCTTCGCTTCTGTTACTTCGCCCACTGCTATCGCGGCGTGGCGCCGGCGCGCGGCCAGCCGCGCGAGCTGCTGCAGGCCGGCATCGAGCTGGTGGGCGCACCCGCCCCGCACGGCACCGCCGAGGCGCTGACGGTTCTCTGCCACGCGCTCGATGCGACGGGGTTGAAGGACTACCGGATCGGCCTCGGGGACGCCTCGCTCTACCCGACCCTGATGGCTCGCCTGGAAGTCCCCGAGGAGGCCCGCCAGGGGCTGCTGGCCGCGCTGGTCATGCGCGATTTCGTCGGTCTGGCGGAGAAGCTCGAGGCGTCCGGCATGAGCGGCGAGGCTGCCGAGCTGTTGCTCGAGGTGCCTCAGCGGCGCGGCGGCCCGGAGATCCTTGCCGATGCGCCCGTGCCCGCCGAGGAGGCCGTGACGGGGCTGCGCCTGCTCCACGAGCTGCTGGAGCCCGCCGTGGGCGCGCGCGTCATCTTCGACCTTGGACTGGTGCGCAACATCGGCTACTACACGGGCGCCGTCTTTGACGTCTATGACCCCGCACTCGGCGCTCCTCTGGGCGGCGGCGGGCGCTACGACGAGCTGCTGGGGCGTTTCGGCAGGCGCCTGCCGGCGGTCGGCTTCGCGCTGGGGATCGACCGTCTGCACCTGGCGCTGGCGGGCGAGGAGCGAGGCACGGGGGCGCTGCTGGCCGGGCGCGAGGGAGCACCCGCGTGAGTGCCCTGAACGGACTGACGATCGCCGTCCCCCGGGGAGCCCTCTTCGGCGGTACCGTCGAGCTGCTCGAGGCGCTCGGCATGGATGTGGCGGAGCTTCGAGCCAACGACCGCAAGTTGCTGTTCGAGGACATCGGCGTCATCACCATGCGCCCCTCCGACGTCCCCACCTACGTCGAGGCGGGCGCCGCCGACCTGGGCGTGACTGGCAAGGACGTCCTGCTCGAGCAGGCCGCTGAGAGCCGGGGCGAGCGCGGCCGGGAGGTCTACGAGCTGCTGGACCTGGGCTATGGGCGCTGCACGATGGTCCTCGCCAGCAAGGCGGGGCCGGATCCGGGCGTCGAGGCCCTCAGGCGCCTGGGCGTTGTCCGTGTCGCGACCAAGTACCCGCGGATCGCCTCGCGCCACATGGAGGAGACCGGGCGCCAGGCCGAGATCGTGGAGGTCAAGGGCTCGGTCGAGCTCGCGCCCCTGACGGGCATCTGCGAGGCGATCGTCGACCTGACGGCAACGGGCACGACGCTGCGCGAGAACAACCTGGTTATCCGTGAGGAGATCGTCCTCTGCACGGCCCGGCTGATCGCTAATCCCGTCGCCCACAAGCTCAAGGCCGCGGCAATCGATGATCTGCAGGGCCGTCTGGCGGCCCTGCCCCAGCCGACAGCCTGAGCGATGGCGGTGGAGCGACTGCAGGCTGGGCTGCTGTCCGCCCCCGGCGAGCCGGCGGCGGTGGCCGCCCAGCTCCGGGCGCTGGTCGCGGGCGGGGCATCGGTGGCCGGACAGGTGGCGGAGATCATCGCCGGGGTCCGGGCGGGCGGGGAGCGGGCCGTGCTCGACTACACCCGACGCTTCGATGGGGCCGGCGCCGAGCCGGGATCGCTGCTGGTCTCTCAGGAGGAGCTGGACCGCGCAATCACGCAGATGCCCCTGGAGCTGGTGGCGGGACTGCAGGTCGCAATCGCCAACAGCGCCAGGGTGGCAGAGGCGGGCGTGGGCGAGGAGTCGGCGATCGAGCTCCCCCAGGGCCAGCGGATCAGGCTGCGCGAGGTACCGGTGGGCTCGGCCGCCGTCTACGTGCCGGGGGGGCGTGCGCCCTACCCGAGCACCGTCGTCATGGGGGTCGTGACCGCCCGGGCGGCGGGTGTCATGGACGTCGTCGTCTGCGCCCCGCCCGGCCCCAGGGGCGAGATCGACCCGGCCATTCTCGGCACCTGCCGGCTCTGCGGGGTGGAACGTGTCTATCGGATGGGCGGTGCGCAGGCCATCGCCGCGCTGGCCCTGGGGACCGAGAGCGTGCGCCCCGTGGATGTCATCGTCGGCCCCGGCAACCTCTACGTCCAAGAGGCCAAGCATCAGCTCTCGACGATCGTGGGCATCGACGGCTTCGCCGGGCCATCGGACCTGATGGTCCTGCTGGGCTCGCAGGCCGGCGAGCGCGAGATCCGCCTCACGACGCTCGACATGCTCGCCCAGGGCGAGCACGGCAGCGGCAGCCTGGTGGTCGGCGTCTCACCCTCGGCCGAGCTCGCGGCGACACTGGCCGCGTCGCTGGAGGAGATGATCCTCGAGCGTCCCACCGTCGGCGAGGCCGCCTTCGCGGTGGTCGAGGTCGACTCCCCGCGCGCTGCCGTGGCCCTGGCCAACGCCTTCGCCCCCGAGCACCTGCAGCTGATCGGGGCCGAGGTCGAGGCGCTCTCGCAGCTGGTCCAGTCCGCGGGCTGTCTGTTCGTGGGCGCAGAGAGCGCGACGGCGTTCGGCGACTACGTCGTGGGCTCCAACCACATCCTGCCCACCGACGGAGCGGCCCGCTTCGCCTCGGGACTGACGCCCCGTCATTTCCGCCGCCGAATGACCGAGGTGAGGGTCGGCGCCGCGGCCGCGAAGCTGGCCGCCGCCGGGGCGCCGATCGCGCGCGCCGAGGGCTTCGAGGTCCACGCCGAATCGATGGAGGCCCGGGTAGTGGACAATGAGGCCCAATGAGCCGCACCGCGAGCATCGAGCGCAGAACCGGTGAGACGGATGTGATCCTCAGTCTGACCCTCGACGGCAGCGGCGCCGGCAGCCGCCGGACGGGAGTCGGCTTTCTCGATCACATGCTCGACCTGATGGCCCGCCACGGGCACCTCGACCTGCAGGTGGACGTCACCGGGGATCTGCAGACGGGCGCACACCACACGGCCGAGGACACGGCCATCGTGCTCGGCCAGGCACTCGACCGCGCCCTCGGCGACCGCAGTGGAATCGTTCGCTACGGCGACGCCACCGTGCCCATGGACGAGGCCCGAGCCAGCTGTGCGATCGACATCTCCGGCCGTCCCTTCACGTTGTTCGAAGCCGAGCTGCCGCCCGGCGCCACAGGGGGTTTCGAGCACGAGCTGACCGAGGAGTTCTTCCGCGCCCTGGCGAACGCCGCCAAGCTGACGCTGCATCTGCGGGTGGAAGCCGGCACCAACGCTCACCACATGATCGAGGCGGCCTTCAAGGCCTTTGCCCGGGCGCTGCGCCAGGCGGCCTCGATCGACCCCGACGAGACGGGCGTGCCGAGCACCAAGGGCACCCTGACCGAATGAGCCCACCGGTCTCAGAGCCGATCGAGATCGCGATCGTCGACTACGGCATGGGCAACCGGCGCTCGGTCGAGAAGGCGCTGCAGCACGTGGGGGCCCGAACGCTCGTCAGCTCCGACCCCGACCGGCTGTGCGCCGCCGCCGGCCTCGTGGTGCCGGGCGTCGGAGCCTTCCCGCGGGCGATGGAGAACCTCCGCCGCCTGGGCCTTGATGAGCTCCTGCGTGAGCGGGTCGCCACGGGCGTCCCCGTGCTCGGGATATGCCTCGGCATGCAGCTGGCCTTCGAGCACTCCGCCGAGCAGGGCGGCGCCGAGGGTCTCGGCCTGATCGCGGGCGAGGTCCGCCCACTGGCCGCCCGTGGGCTGAAGCTGCCGCACATCGGCTGGAGCGAGGTGACGTTCACCGCCCCGGGCCCGCTGCGGGCCGAGCTGCCCGAGCGCTGTGCCTTCTACCACGTGCACTCGCTGGCACCCCTGCCCAGCCGCCCTGAGGATGTGCTGGGGACGGCCGAGTACGGGGAGACGTTTGCCACGGCCGTCCAGCGCGGTTCCTTCTACGGCGTCCAGTTCCACCCCGAGAAGTCCTCGGCGGCGGGCCTGCGGATGCTGGCCAACTTCGCGACGGCCTGCCTGCCCGCCGTCGAGTCCGTGCCCCGGTGAGGCTCTACCCGGCGATCGACATCCTCGAGGGCAGTGCGGTGCGCCTCATTCGCGGGGACTTCGATGCTCGGAAGGTCTATGAGTCCGACCCTCTGGCCGCGGCCATGGCCTGGGTCAAGGACGGGGCGGAGGTACTTCATGTCGTCGACCTCGACGGCGCCAAGGCGGGCGAGCCGGTGAACATCGAGCAGCTGCGGCGGATCGCAGCCGAGAGCGGCGTGCCGGTGCAGTATGGAGGCGGCCTGCGCAGCGCCGAGGCCGCCTGGGAGGCCCTTTCGGCGGGGGCATGGAGGGTCATCATCGGCACGGCGGCCTTCACCGACCCGCCGATGCTGGCGGCGGTCCTTCAGGACAGCGACCCGGGCCAGGTGGCGGTGGCCGTCGACGTCAGGGGCGGCATGGTCGCGACCCACGGCTGGCAGCAGAGCACGGAGACCCGCGCACGTGATGCCTTTGCGGGCCTGCGCGAGCTGGGCGTCCGCGACTTCGTCTTCACCAACATCGATCACGACGGGATGCTCGACGGGGCCAACCGCGAGGAGGTCATCCGGGTGGCCGGCCAGGCGGGGGAGGGGCAGCTGATCTTCTCCGGTGGCATCGGCACGCTGGCGGACCTCGAGCGTCTCGCGGCTCTGCGCGCCGAGCTCGGTCTCGAGGCGCTCGAGGGGGTCATCGTCGGTACGGCCCTCTATGAGGGGCGCTTCACGATCGCCGAGGCGATCGGCGCTCTGAAGCTACGGTGATCGCGTGCATTACAAGCGCATCATCCCCTGCCTGGACGTTGACGGCGGGCGGGTCGTCAAGGGCGTCGAATTCCTGGACATCCGCGATGCGGGCGACCCCGTCGAGCTGGCGGGCCACTACGACCGTGAGGGCGCCGACGAGCTGGTCTTCCTGGACATCACGGCAACGCACGAGAAGCGGGATACGATCGCCGAGCTGGCACGCCGGACGGCCGACGATGTCTTCGTGCCGTTCACCATCGGCGGCGGCATCCGCTCGGTCGCGGACGCCCAGGCGGTGCTCGATGCGGGCGCGGACAAGGTGTCGGTCAACTCGGCCGCACTGCAACGCCCGGAGCTGATCGGAGAGCTGGCCGACGTCTTCGGTGCGCAGTGCGTGGTACTGGCGGTCGACGCCAAGCAGAGGCCGGGCGGGGAGGCATGGGAGGCGCACCTGGCCGGGGGCCGGACGCCGACAGGCCGCGATGTGGTGGCGTGGGCATCTGAGGCGGTCGAGCGCGGCGCCGGCGAGATCCTTTTGACGAGCATGGACCGTGACGGGACCAGCGACGGCTATGACCTGGCGCTGACGAGCGCCGTCAGCGGCGCCGTGGCGGTGCCGGTGATCGCCTCCGGTGGCGCGGGGGAGCTCGAGCATCTCGCCGAGGCGCTGGCGGCCGGCGCCGATGCGGTGCTGTGCGCCTCGATCTTCCACTACGGCCGCTTCACGATCGCCGAGGCCAAGCAGTATCTGGCGGCGGCGGGGCTGCCGGTGCGAATCGACTGAGCATCGCCGTGAGCACCCCACATCCGATCCACGACGCCGGCGCCGCACTCGAGCGGCTGTCCGGCCTCCCCGGCGGGCCGGAGCTGCTCGCTCAGGCGCGCCGGCGCGATGACATCGCGCTGGTGGGCGGCGCAGTTCGCGACCTGCTGCTCGGGCACTGGCCCCGCGAGCTCGACGTGACGGTGGCGGGCGGCTCCGCCGAGCTGGCCCAGGCGCTGGCCGTCTCGATCTCGCCCAGCGAGCGGGCCTATGGCCGCGCCGTCGTCCCGGTCCTGCACGAGCGCTTCGGCACGGCCTCGGTGCGCTGGGGCTACGGGCGCATCGACATCGCCGAGCTGCGCTCGGAGTCATACCCCGCCCCCGGTGCCCTGCCGGTCGTCCGTCCGGGCACCGTCGAGGAGGACCTGGCGCGCCGGGACTTCACCGTCAACGCGATCACCCTGCCGCTGGGCGGGCCGCGACGGGGCCGCCTGGCGCATGTCCCCGACGCGCTCGAGGATCTCCGTGCAGGGCGCCTGCGCACGCTGCACGAGCGGAGTTTCACCGAGGACCCCACCCGGTTGCTGCGTCTGGGTCGCTACTGCGCGCGCCTGGCGTTCGCGGTGGAGCCGCGCACGCTGGAGCAGGCCCGCGCGGCGCTCGCGCTGAACGCGCTGGGCACCGTCTCGGGCGTACGGGTCGCCTCCGAGCTGCTGCTTGCGGCCGATGAAGCGGGCCCGGGGGCCCTCGCCGAGCTCGGGCGCCTCGGCGTGCTCGAGGCGCTGGGCCTGCCCGCGAGCTTCGATGAGCCGCTGTTCCGGGCGGCCGAGCTGCTGCTGCCGGCGGACGGGCGCAAGGCGGCCCTCGAGCTGGCTGTCCTGTTCCACGCGCCCGGCGGGGAGGGCCCACCCTCGCCCGCGGCATGCGAAGCGCTGATGGAGAGCTTCGAGCTGGCCGCCGAGATGCGTGCGGTGGTGCTGGCAGGCGCCTTCGGTGTCGATCGGCTGGCCGCCCAGCTCGAGCCTGAGATGGCGCCTTCGAGGCTGCGGGAGCTGCTGGCCTCCCGCCCGCCGGAGGCGCTGGCCATCGTGGGCGCCCTGGCCGCCCGGCGCACGCCGCAGGCCGCCGCGACGGTCGCGCGGTGGCTCGCAGAGCTGCGCCACGTGCGCCTTCAGATCGACGGCGATGACCTGCTGGCGGCGGGGCTCCCCGAGGGCCCGGAGCTCGGCCGGCGCCTGGAGCTGGCCCTCGCCTCGAGGCTGGACGGCCGCCTGCAGCCCGGTCGCGAGGCGGAGCTTCGCGCCGCCCTCGAGGCGCGGCCATGAGCCCGACGGCACTGGGCGGTCAGCTGCCGGGTGGTGGGCGGGCGCTGTTCACGAGCCGCAGCGAGGGCAACATGTCAAGCACCGCTGGTCCGGGCTCAAAGGACGCAGCGGGGAACCGCGAGGCGCTGCGCCTGCGCCTCGGCGCGCTCGGCCTGGCACGGGGCTTTCAGGTCCACGGCACCGAGGTGACCCGCGTCAGGACCCTCACGGGGGACCAGCCCGGCAACGAGGGACTGGCGCCCGCCGACGGACAGGCCACCGCAGTGGCAGGTCAGGCACTGATCGTGCTGGCCGGGGACTGTCTGCCCGTGGCGCTGGGCTGCAAGGGAGCCGTGGCGGTCGTACACGCGGGTTGGCGCGGCCTGGGCGAAGGCGTGCTCGAGGAGGGCGTGGCGGCGTTGCTGGAACTCGGTTCGAAAGGCCCCGTGGCAGCGCTGCTCGGGCCCTGCGCGGGCCCATGCTGCTACGAGGTCGGCTCGGAGGTGCTCGAGCTGCTCGGCGAGCACGGCCCGGGGCCCGCGAAGGTCGACCTGCGAGCGGTGGCGCGCAGGCGCCTGGCGGCGGCCGGTGTGGAGGAGATCACGGAGCTTGGCAGCTGCACGATCTGCGACCAGCGCTACTTCTCCCACCGCCGCGAAGGCCCGCAGGCCGGACGGCAGGCCGTGGTCGCATGGTTGAGCTGATCCGCGGGCTGAGGGCGGAGCGGGTGCGCGCCAACCTCGCCAGGGTGAGTGTGGAGATCGCCGCCGCCGTCGCGGAGTCCCCACTGGAGCGCGGCCCGGGTCGTGAGCGCGTGGAGATCCTTGCGGCGACGAAGTACGTCGCCTGCGAGGAGCTGGGAGCACTGGCAGAGGCGGGCGTCGGCCTCGTCGGGGAGAATCGCGCCCAGCATCTCGTCGAGAAGGCCCGGTCACACGAGGGCAGATTCGAATGGGACTTCATCGGCCGGCTGCAGAGCCGCAAGGTCAAGCTGATCCTGCCCTACGTCAGGCTGATCCACTCCGTCGCCTCAGAGTCCGTCATGGGCGAGCTGGAGCGACACCGTGGCCTTGCGCGCCCGGGGCTCGAGCTGCTGCTGGAGGTCAACATCGCCGGCGAGCAGGGGAAGGCGGGGATCGCGCCCGAGGAGGTGGAGCGCTACATGGCGCTCGCGCCCTTTCCCGTCACGGGTCTGATGACCATGCCGCCGCTGGCGCAGGAGCCGGAGGACAGCCGGCGCTGGTTCGCGGCCCTGCGCGTGCTGGCCGACGAGCATGGTCTGCAACGGCTCTCGATGGGGACCTCGCAAGACTTCCCCATCGCGGCCCAGGAGGGCGCCACTATCGTGCGAATTGGCACGAATCTATATGATTCCTAGACTGCCCGGCAGACCGCCGAGGCGGTGAATTACTAGCATCTGCAGGGATTCCGGTTCGCCGGGCGAACACGGAGAACAACTATGGCCTTCCGCGACTCCTGGCACAGCGCCCTCGTCTACTTCGGCCTCGCCGAGGAGTACCAGGACGACTACGACGAGGAGCCCGTGGGTGGGGCCGGCGGTCCCGAGTCCGAGATCGAAGACCGCTACCGCGAGCGGCCCAACGTGAGGCGGTTGCGCAAACGCCGCGACGAGTACGACGACATCTTCGCCGACGATGACGACGACGAGGTGCCCGCGCGTGGCGCCCGCAGCCGCTCGACCACCGTCCTCAAACCGGTCAACAGCCGCACCAACGGAGACGTTCGCGTGCACCTGGTGGTGCCCAAGTCCTTCAACGACGCGCAGCAGATCGCGGACAAGTTCAAGGACTCGATCCCCGTGGTGCTCAACCTGCAGAGCTCGGACACCGATCTCTCCAAGCGCCTGATCGACTTCGCCTCCGGCCTGACCTATGCGCTCGACGGTGGCATGCAGCGGATCGCCGACAAGGTCTTCATGCTGACGCCGCGCAACGTCGAGATCTCCGCCGAGGAGCGTGCGAGTCTGATCGAGAAGGGCTTCTTCAACCAGTCATAGGCGCGATCTCCGTCGCCTCGCGGCGTCCTCGATCGCTCGCATGCGAGGCAGGCCACGCGCACTGCGTCCTTGCGAGGCTTGGAGCTCCCACCCATGACCGCGCGGTGCACCGGCAACGCGCAGCACCCACCGACCTGCGCCGCCGACGTTATCTCCCTGACAGATTCGATGGATAGGCTGAGCCGGCTATGAAGATTGGACTGATCGGTTGCGGGAACATGGCTCGGGCGATGGCCCGGGGCTGGGGGGTGCCGGTGCTCTGTGCCGACCCGGTCGCCGACCGCGCCAGGGCGCTGGCGCAGGAGCTGGGCGGCGAGGCCCTGCCGGACAACGCGTCGGTGGCCGCAGCGGCCGACCTGGTGATCCTCTGCCACAAGCCGGCGCAGCTGACGGCTGTCGCCGAGGAGGTCGCTCCGGCCGCCGCGGCCGTGGCATCGATCCTGGCCGCCACGCCGCTGGGCGCACTCAAGCAGGCCTACCCCGGCCGCCCCGTCTACCGCTTCCTGCCCTCGCTGCCCGTCGAGATCCGCCAGGGAGCCGTCGTGCAGTCGGCCGACGCCGAGCAGTACGGCGCCAAAGACCGCGAGGTCTCCGAGCTGTTCGCCGGGTTGGGCACACTGGTCGTCCTTGAGGACCGCCTGATCGATGTGGCGATGGCGCTGATGTCCTGCGGGCCCGCCTACGTGGCGCTGGTCGCCGAGGCACAGATCGATGCGGGCGTGCGCCGCGGGGTCCCCGCGGCGCAGGGGGCAGAGCTGGTCATCCAGACGATGGCCGGCACGGCCGAGCTGCTGCGTCGCCGTGACAACGACACGCTTGCGATCCGGCGCGAGGTCTCCTCGCCCGGCGGCCTGACGGCACGGGGCCTGGATGCGCTCGAGCGGGGTGGGTTGCGGGCGGCCTTCAGCGAGGCCATGGACGCCGTGCTCGAGGATGGCCGGTGATCCTCGCGAGCGCCCGGACGGAGCTCGCCGGGGTCATCTCGGCGATCATCTACGTCTACATAATCCTGATCATCATGCACATCGTGATCCAGCTGCTGTTCTCGGCTGGGCTGCGACCGCCCTACAACCGGGCGACCAACAGCGTGCTGCAGTTCCTGCGCGACGTCTGCGAACCCTTTTTGGGGATCTTCCGCAGGCTGCTCCCCAGCTTCGGCGGCCTTGACTTCAGCCCGTTGCTGGCCCTGATCTCGCTGCAGATCATCAACAGCCTGATCGTAGAACGCCTCATTCACGGCTGAGCCCGATGGGGCGAGCGCCAGATCTCCAAGGGCGCCGGGCCCGCGTCGCCTGGCTGGCCGCCGCGGGCGTCCTGGTGGTCGTGGTGGCACTCGACCAGCTCGTCAAGCACCTCGTCCGCAGCTCGATCGTGCCCGGCGAAGAACGCAAATTCCTACCGGGCGTGCAGCTGGTCAACACGCGCAACCACGGCGTCGCCTTCGGCTTCCTGCCGGGCGATCAGACCCTGGTGACGATCCTGATCGGGATCGCCCTCTGCTTCCTGATCGCCTATTTCGCGCGCCACGCGACCGTCGCGCTGATCTGGCTGCCCACGGGGATGCTGCTGGGCGGGGCGATCGGGAACATCCTGGACCGCCTGCGCAGCGGCTCGGTGACCGACTTCATCAAGCTGCCGCTGGGCTGGCCCCCCTTCAACCTCGCCGACGCCTCGATCACGATCGGCATCATCGCCCTGTTCCTGGTGATCGACCATGCCCGCCACGTGAACCCGTGAGCGAGCCCGAGCGCTTCACGATCGCCCACCAGGACGAGCACCTGATCATCCTGGACAAGGGGCCGGGCCTCGTCGTGCACCCGGCCCGCGGGCACCGCGAGGGGACGCTCTCCCAGTTGCTGGGTCCGCTCCTCGAGAGCGAGGGGGCCGGCTGGGACCCCGAGCGGCCCGGGATCGTGCACCGCCTCGACCGCGACACCTCGGGGCTGATGGTGGTGGCGCGCACCGATGAGACCCTGCGCCTGCTGCAGGCGGCTCTGGGACGCCGCGAGATCGAACGCGAATACCTGGCCCTGGTCGAGGGGCGCCCGCCGGCGAGGACCGGGACGATCGAGGCGCCGATCGGCCGTGACCCGCGGGTCCGCACCAGGATGGCGATCGGTGGAGCGGGGGCCCGAGAAGCGCGCACCCACTTCACGCTGGAGCGCGCCCTGCAGGGCAGCTCTCTGCTGAGCCTGTTGCTGGACACGGGTCGCACCCACCAGATCCGCGTCCATCTGAAGGCCATCGGGCATCCCGTCTGCGGCGACCCCGAATACGGCACCCCGGGGCTGCTGGGCCTCGAGCGCCAGTTCCTGCATGCCAGCCGCCTGGCCTTCCGCCACCCCGTGACGGGCGAGACGCTCGAGGTCCGTTCGCCGCTGCCGGGAGACCTGCAGGCGGTGCTGGACCGGGTCGAAGGGGTATCCTGAAGAGTTCAAAGAAGACCCTCTAACCGCGCGAGCACGGATGGCGGCCCTGCCCGGGACGGGACATTCCCCGAATTCCGGGTCCGCTCTATCCGCGTGCGGACACACCACACATACAAGGGAGCAAGCCCGTGGCCGACGTAGGCATCGCGGAGCTTCTGGAGGCCGGCGTTCATTTCGGTCATCAGACGCGCCGCTGGAACCCCAAGATGCGCCGCTTCATTCATGGTGAGCGCGGTGGCATCTACATCATTGATCTGCTGAAGACCCAGGCCCTGCTCGCGCAGGCGCAGGAGTTCGCCAGCGCCGTCGCCCACCGCGGCGGGACGGTCCTGTTCGTAGGGACCAAGAAGCAGGCACGAGACACGGTCAAAGAGGTCGCCGAGGCGGCCGACATGCCCTACGTCAACCACCGCTGGCTCGGTGGGCTGCTGACGAACTTCCAGACCATCAACCAGCGCATCCGCCGCCTGCACGATCTCGAACGCTACGAGACCGAGGGCCAGCTGGCCCTACTGCCGACCCGTGAGCGGATGGCCGCGCAGGCCGACCTGGCGAAGCTGAGGGCCAACCTGGGCGGTGTCAAGAACATGCAGCGGGTCCCCGACGCCATGTTCGTGATCGACCTGAAGACGGAGGAGATCGCGGTCAAAGAGGCCCGTCGCCTGCGGATCCCGATCATCGGCCTGGTCGACACCAATTGCGACCCTGACGGGATCGACTTCGTGGTTCCCGGCAACGACGATGCGATCCGCTCCTGCGCCCTGATCACCCAGGCCATCGGCCAGGTCGTCTCGGAGGGGCACTCGATCTTCCGGGCCGAGGAGGAACGGGCCCGCAAGGAGGCCGAAGAAAAAGCCAAGGCCGAGGCCGAAGCCCGCGCCAAGCGCGAGGCCGAGGAACAGGCCAAGCGCGAGGCCGAGGAGGCCGCCAGGAAAGAGGCCGAGGACAAAGCCGCAGCCGAAAAGGCTGCCGCCGCAGCTGCTGCGGCAGCCCCTGCCGCGGAGTCGACACCGGTGCCTGCCGCGCCGGCCGACCCCGCCACGCTCGAGCCCGCGCAGGAGTCGGTGACGCCGATGAGCGCCGGAGCCGACGCGCGCCAGCCCGCCAACCCGACCTCGGCCCCGGCCGAGACGGTCACCGAAAGCAGCGCCGGCGACGGCGAGGCGCCGAGTGCCGCCGAGCCCGCACCCCCGGCTCCCGCGGCGGCGGCTGAGGCCCCACAGGAGCAGACAGAGCAGGCCCCAGCCGCCGAGCCGGCGGCGGTGGCCGAGACCAGTGAGCAGACAACACCGGAGAGCAACTGATGAGCACAGTCGAGATTTCAGCCAAGGACGTCAAGGCCCTGCGCGAGCGCACCGGTGCCGGAATGATGGACTGCAAGAAGGCCCTGACCGAGACCGGCGGGGACATCGAGAAAGCGATCGAGGTCCTGCGCGTCAAGCAGGGCAAGAAAATCCAGGACCTGGGCGAGCGGGCGGCGACCGAGGGGACGATCCAGTCCTACGTCCATGCCGGTTCGAAGGTGGGCGTCCTGATCGAGGTCGACTGCAACACCGACTTCGTCGCCAAGAACGAGGACTTCGTGAGCTTCGCCCGCGAGGTCGCCATGCAGATCGCCGCCAGCCCGACCGTCCGCTACGTCAGCCGCGAGGACGTGCCTGAGGACCAGCGCGCCGCCGAGGCCAGAATCTACGAGCAGGAGGCGGCCGACAAGCCGGAGAACGTGCGCGAGAAAATCGTCACCGGCAAGCTCGACTCCTGGCTCGAGACGATCGTCCTGCTCGAGCAGGAGATGCACAACCCGAAGTTCGACGGCAAGACGGTGCAGCAGTTGCGCGACGAGCTGACGGCGACGACGGGCGAGAACGTCGTCATCCGCCGTTTCGTTCGCTTCGCCGTGGGTCAGTAGCAGGTGGGCGCGGCCGCGGGCTGCGTCCGCCCGCGCACGGGTGGCGAGTAGGCTCCCGAGCGCGATGGCCCCTGCCTTCAAACGGATCCTGCTGAAGCTCTCCGGCGAGGCCCTGATGGGCGAGCTGGACTACGGCACCGATCCCGAGCGGGTCGAGTCCGTGGCGCGTCAGGTGACGGCCGTGCGCGACCAGGGCGTCGAGGTTGCGATCGTCGTGGGCGCGGGCAACATATACCGGGGCATGAAAGGGGCGGCCGCCGGCATGGACCGCGCCACGGCCGACTACATGGGGATGCTGGCGACGGTCCTGAATGCCCTGCCGTTGCAGGACTCGCTCGAGAAGATGGGTACGGACACGCGCGTCCAGTCCGCCCTGGGTATCTCCGAGGTCGCCGAGCCATACATCCGCCGGCGCGCCATGCGCCACCTCGAGAAGGGCCGCGTCGTGATCTTCGCCGCGGGCACCGGCAACCCGTTCTTCACCACCGACACGGCCGCTGCGCTGCGCGCCGCGGAGATCCATGCCGAGATCATCCTGATGGCCAAGAACGGGGTGGAGGGTGTCTACACGGCCGACCCGGCACTGGACCCGGCGGCCACCTTCATCCCGGAGATCACCCACATGGAGGCGATCGAGCGCCGGCTGCGGGTGATGGACTCGACGGCCCTGGCGCTGTGCATGGACAACGCAATGCCGCTGAACGTCTTCAACATGGAGGACGACACGAATCTGCCGCGGATAATCCAGGGCGTGCGCGTTGGCACGCTGGTATCGACATCGGGAGGAGAGGGCGATGGCTGAGAACGTGATCGACGAACTGCTCGAGGACGCCAGGGAGCGGATGCTCAAGTCCGTCGAGACGGCCCAGCACGAGTTCTCGACGGTCCGCACCGGCCGGGCCAGCCCGGGGCTGCTGGACCGGATCACCGTCGACTACTACGGGGCCATGACGCCGCTGAACCAGCTCGCCACGATCTCTGCGCCCGAGCCGCGCCTGCTGACCGTGACGCCCTATGACAAGTCCTCGATCAAGGCGATCGAGAAGGCCATCAACGAGTCCGACGTCGGGCTGACTCCCTCCAATGACGGCAACCTGGTGCGCCTGGTCGTCCCCGAGCTGACCGAAGAGCGCCGTAAGGATCTCGTCAAGATCGTCCGCAACCTCGCCGAGGAGGGCCGGATCGCCATCCGCAACGTGCGCCGCGACACCATGCAGCACCTGCGTGAGCTGAAGTCGGAGGGCGAAGCCTCCTCCGATGACGAGCACCGCGCCGAGGTCGAGCTGCAGAAGCTGACGGACGGGCGGGTGAGCGATCTCGACGGGGTCCTCAAGACCAAGGAAGAGGAGATCCTCGCGGTCTGATGGAGCTCGCCGGGCAACGGGCCTCGGCGGCCGGCGCCGATCCGGGTGTCGCCCTGGACGGCGGCGCCCAGGGCGGCCGGACGGCCCGCTACGTCGCGATCATCACCGACGGCAACGGCCGCTGGGCAAACGCCAGGGGCGTGTCCGTAGGGGAGGGCCACAATGCCGGTGCGGACACGGTCAAGGCACGCCTGCGTGACGCTGCGGAGCTGGGAATCGAGGAGCTGACCGTCTACTCGTTCTCGACCGAGAACTGGACTCGCCCCGAGGCCGAGGTCGAGGGCCTGATGGCCATGTTCTCGGCGCGCATCGCGGGTGAAACCCCTGAGCTTCACCGAGAAGGCGTGCGGATGCGGTTCATCGGCCGCCGCGAGGGCATCCGCGCTGAGCTGACGCAGAAGATGGAGTGGGCCGAAGCGCTGACCGCCGCCAACAGCCGCATCACGCTGTTCGTGGCTTTCAACTACGGCGGGCGCGCCGAGATCCTCGATGCGGCGAGGCGCTTCACGGGCACGACCGAGGCGGAGTTTCGCGCCTGCCTCTATGCCCCCGAGATGCACGACCCCGACCTGATCATCCGTACCAGCGGCGAGGAGCGGCTGTCCAACTACCTGCTCTGGCAGTCGGCCTATTCGGAGCTGATCTTCCGGGAGGAGCTGTGGCCGGACTTCAGCCGCCAGGCCCTGGAGGAGTGCCTGGCCGAGTATGCAGCCCGGCGCCGGCGCTTCGGTGGCCGCTGAGGGCCGCATGGCGAGTGAAGGAAGAACCCCCACCACGGGCGGACGCGCCCGCCGTCCGGCACCGTCGACCGAGGCGGCCCGCAGCGACCGCGGCCGCGCCCGTGCAGCGGCGGCCGCGCGCCGCCGGCAGCGCAAACCCCGCTCGGAGCTGACAGGCCGGATCCTCTGGGCGATCCCCGCGATCGCCGTGGCCCTGTTTCTGGTCATCGAGGGCGGGCCCATCTTCACCGCCGGGATGTTCATCCTCGGCGGCGTCTGCCTGCACGAGTTCTACGGCATGTACGAGCGGGCGCGCCCGGCGCGCCTGGCCGGATTCGCCGCGCTGGCCGCGCTGTTGCTGGCGGCGCTGTATGGCGACCAGTACCAGGTGCTGCTGGTTGCGGTAATCGCATTGCCGCTCTCCTTCGGCTTGACCATGGCTCAGCCCAGGCCCAGCGTGGGCGGACTGGCTGTCACGGTCCTTGGCATCTACTGGATCGGCTTCGCCCTGGCCCATGCGGTGCTGCTGCGCGGACTGCCCCACGGTGGCGGAATCGTCATCGACGTGCTGGTGGGGACCTTCCTCGGCGACACCGGCGCCTACCTCGGCGGTCGAACATTCGGCAAAAAACCGCTCGCCCCCGCAATCTCGCCCAACAAGACCGTCGAGGGACTGGCCATCGGCATGCTCTGCGCCATCCTGGGCGTCTGGATCGCCGGGCGCTACCAGGAATGGCTCCCGGGCACCCATGCGCTCCTGCTCGGTCTGGGGGTTGCCGTCCTGGCCCCGTTGGGGGACCTGTTCGAGTCGTTCGTCAAGCGTGAGGCGGGCACCAAGGATTCCGGCGGCCTGTTCGGTCCCCACGGCGGCGCGCTCGACCGGTTGGACGCGGTCCTCTTCTCGTGCGTCGTCAGCTATTACATCTGGGCGGCCTACGTTCACTAGCGGGTCCGCCCACCGGCGGATCCGAGTGGGACAGGGGCTATATTCGCCTCTCCCATGAACGAGCAACCCGAGTTCCGCATCGCACAGGATCGCGTCGGCGGGCGGGTTCGGCTCTCTGTCTCGGGCGAAATCGACATGCAGACGACGCCGCTGCTTGAAGCGGAGGTCAGCGACGCCTGTGCGGTCGCCTCGGCCATCGAGCTTGACCTGCACGAGGTCTCGTTCATCGACTCCACGGGCATCCGCTCGGTGCTGGCAGCCAAAACGCTCTGTGGCGACCGCGGGGTCGAGTTCCTGCTCGTGCCGAGCCGCCATGACGCTCCCCGCAGGACCTTCGAGCTTGCCGGCGTCCTCGATCTCCTGCCGTGGCGCTCACGGCGTGAGACGACGGATTAGCCGTCTGGCGGGCCGGCACCCCGTCGGCAGGACAGGCCGCCGAGCCTGCGCGCCACTACGATGCCCTGATCGACCCCCGCGCCTCACATGCCGGGCCGTAAGCGGCTCCTGATCCTCGGCTCAACCGGCTCGATCGGCCGCCAGGCACTCGACGTGTGCCTGCGCAGCGACGAGCTCGAGCTGGTCGGGCTCTCCGCCGAGCACTCCTGGGAGGACCTCGTCGAGCAGGCCCGCGCTCACGGCGTCGGGCGGATCGCACTGGCCGACAGGGACGCCGCCGCCCGGGCCGCGGAGAGCTGGACCGACGGCAAGGTGCTCGGCGGCCCCGAGGGTCTTGTCCGACTGGTCGTGGAGTCCGACGCCGACCTGGTGCTGAACGCTCTCGTCGGCTCGGCGGGCCTCGGCCCCACGGTGGCCACGCTCGGCGAGGGAATCGATCTGGCGCTGGCCAACAAGGAGTCCCTGGTCGTCGGCGGCGAGCTCGTGGGCGCTCTCGCGGAGGCCACGGGGGCGCGGATCATCCCGGTCGACTCCGAGCACACGGCGCTCCACCAGCTGATCGCCGGCCAGCCGGCCGGGGCCGTGGAGCGGCTGACCATCACCGCCAGCGGCGGCCCGTTCCGGGGGCGCTCGCGCGCTGAACTCCAGGAGGTGACGGTGGCGGAGGCTCTGAAGCACCCGACCTGGGCGATGGGCGGAAAGATCACGATCGACTCGGCGACGCTGATGAACAAGGGCCTTGAGGTGATGGAGGCCCATCACCTGTTCGGCACGCCCTACGAGCGGATCGACGTGGTCGTCCATCCGCAGTCGCTGATCCACGGGATCGTCCAGCTGGCCGACGGCGCCATGCTGGCCCACCTGGGCCCGCCGGACATGCGCATCGCAATCTCCTATGCCCTGCACGGCGGGGAGAGCGTCGGCCTGCCGATCGAGCCGCTGGACCTGGCCCAGGTCGCCTCCCTGACCTTCGAGCCGGTCGATCTCGAGGCCTTCCCCTGCCTGCGCCTGGCGCGCGAGGCCGCCCGTGCCGGGGGCACCGCGCCCTGCGTCCTGAATGCGGCCAACGAGATCGCCGTCCACGCCTTTCTGCAGGGAGGGCTTCGCTTCCTGGAGATCCCGGAGGTCATCGAGACCACGCTCGAGCAGCTCGGCAGCGAGCCGGTTTACAGCTTCGAGTCGCTCTACGAGTCCGACCGGCGCAGCCGCGAGCTGGCCGCCGAGACCGTCGCGGCGCTGCGCTGAGAAGGCGAACGGCTCCGTTCAGGCCCCGGAACGCCCCGCCGGGCCTGCCAGACTGAGCCGATGAGCTGGCTGTTGACCCTCCTCGGCATCGTCTCCCTGGTGCTGCTGCACGAGTTCGGCCACTTCGCCGTGGCCAAGGCCGTCGGCATGCGAGTCGAGCGCTTCTCGCTGTTCTTCGGCCCGATGCTGGTGAAGTTCAGGCGCGGGGAGACCGAGTACGGCATCGGCCCGATCCCGCTGGGCGGCTACGTGAAGATCTCCGGCATGAACCCCGCCGAGGCGCTGCCACCGGGCGAAGAGCACCGCAGCTTCTACCGCCAACCCGTCTGGAAGCGGATCGCCGTCATCGCGGCGGGCCCGGCCATGAACATTCTCGTGGCCTTCGTTCTGCTGGCGGGCGTCTACTGGCTGAGCGCGCAGCATCCCTCGAGCGCCCGAGCGAGCGTTGCCTCCGTGGAGAAGTCCGAGCCCGCCACGGGCATCCTCAAGCAGGGGGATGTCATGCTGGCCGTCGACGGGAAGCCAGTCACCTGGCGCGGCGAAACGCTCAGCTTCATCAGCCAGATCGCCTCGCACCGCTGCGCCGGGGCTCTGACCGAGGGCTGCAGGGCGGCGACACCGGTCATTTTCATCCTGCAGCGCGGCTCGCGGCGGGTGCAGGTGTCGCTCTACCCGCGCTACGACGCCAAGCTCAAAAAGATGCTGGTCGGCTTCAGCTCGGGGCCGCTCTTCACCCGCGACTCCCTACCGAGCGCGATGGGCGCCAGCGTCAGCCAGATGTGGAGCGTGACCAAGACGACGCTTGAACGGGTCGGGGGCATCTTCACGAGCTCCAAGGACCGCAAGGAACTGCACGGCATCGTGGGGGTCTCCGACGTCACCCGCCAGGCTTTCAGCTTCGGCGTCCCCGACGCCCTCTACGTGCTGGCCCTGATCTCGCTGTCGTTGGCCATCATCAACCTGTTTCCCTTCCTGCCACTTGACGGCGGGCACATCTTCTGGGCGCTGGCGGAGAAGATCCGCGGCCGGGCGATCCCCTTTGCGGTCATGGAGCGGGCCAGCGTGGCCGGGATCGCACTCGTGCTGGTGGTCGCGGCGATCGGGCTGTCCAACGACGTCAGCTCGCTCTCCAACGGCTCGCTGACGCTGCACCGGTAGGCAGTTCAGCCGCAGGGGCGTACCGAGATCCAGCTCTTGGCAAGGCCGGCGAAGCGCTCGGCCCGGGCGGGGCCGAACAGGGCTTCCAGCTCGCCCCGGCGCAGCAGCGAGATCTCTTCCCAGCCGCCCGTCGCACCGAGGCGCCAGTATGGGCGCCGCAGGCTCGCCGGCAGCCAGTGGGCCCCCGGCAGCAGGGCATGCGGCTCGATCGGGAACGAGAAGGCGGGTGTCTGCACATACCACCCGCGTCCCACCCGGCGCAGCTCGCGTGCGAAGGCCCGGCGGCGATCCGGCGGCACGTGCTCGATGACACTCGAGCAGTAGACGAGGTCAAACTCGCCGTCGGCGAAGGGAAGGCCCTCGGAGGCGTCTGCCCTGACGAACGGTCCCGGGTAGCTCGTCTGTGCGTCCAGATCGACGCCCGTGATGTCCAACTGCGGCTCGTGTGCGCGCAACCCCAGTGCGCCGCAGCCCACGTCGAGAATCCGTGCCTGCTCCGGCAGGGCGGTCTCGGCGAAGAAGGCCGCGTGCCGGCGCGCTCGTGCCCGCACCGCAAATGGAGCCGCCAGCCGGGCCAGCGGGCCATGGGCGGTGCCATAGATCTCGGCCATCGCTCCGAGCCTATGTCAAGAGCACGAGCAGAACACGCCCCTCCATGTCTTATTCTCCCCTTCTGAGCGCGTCTGCCGGGGGCGATAGGGATGTTCAGGCTCGGAGTCGCTCGACAAGTCGCCCCGCCCCGGAGGGGGGTGGGGTCCACTCGCGCCGCGCCGGTCCTCCGGCCGAAAGGAACATCCCAATGTCATCTCGCCGTCTGACTCGCCTCGCCAAGCTCACCCTTGGCGTTTCGCTGCTTGGCGCCCTCGTGGTCTCGGCCTCAGCACAGGCAGCCACCCTGCCGACCCTCTCGTTGGCCGTCACGAAGACCGCCGTCACTGTCACCGGAGCGAAGGAATCCGGTGCCGCCAACGTCGTCGTGACGGACACCGGGATCAAGGAAGCGGGCGTCATCCTCTTTCTGATCAAGCCCAACGTCACGGTCACAGAAGTGGAAGCCTTCCTTGCCAAGAAGGGTGCGGCGAGCGACCCCAACAACACGGCCAAGTACGGCTCGATCGTGTACAGCGTCGAAGCGCAGGCGGGGAAGTCCGTCGAAGCGCAGAGCTATCTGAAGCCGGGCCAGTACATGGCGCTGGTGCCCGCGGAAGGCGCAGCTTCCCAGCCGCACACGTTCTTCACGGTCACCGCCGCCGCCTCTCCGCTCGCGCTGCCGACTCCGGGAGCCACCGAGCGAACGATCGAGTTCGCCTTCCGCGGGCCGACGACGCTGCGCGACGGCGAGCTCGTCACCTTTGAAAACGAAGGCTTCCTGGTGCACATGGACCTGGCGTTTCCCGTCAAGAACATGCAGAGCGCCAAGCTTGCTGTCAAGTACCTGAAGGCCGGCAGGGAAAAGGCGGCCGGGAAGCTCATCACCGGCCAGCCGGTGGCCTTCGCGGGGCCCGTCTCGCACGAAGCCGCACAGCAGGAGACGATCACCGCCAAGCCTGGCATCTACGTGCAGGTCTGCTTCATGGAGACCCAGGACGGCCGTGACCACACCACCCTCGGGATGGAGCGAATCATCAAGATCGCCAAGTAGGCCGAGGCAGGGCTGCCCGCCTGTTCCGGACGGGCAGCCCGCCGCCTTCGATCGCCACCCCATGGGCGCGCCGGCGCCGCCAACTAGAATCACGGCATGGCCTCCAAGAACCAGATCATGGTCGGCACGGTTCCCGTCGGCGGCGGGGCACCTGTTGCGGTCCAGACGATGACCAAGACCGAGACCGCCAACCTGCAGGCGACCATGGCCCAGATCCACACGGTCGCCGAGGCGGGTGCCGACATCGTGCGCGTGGCGGTCCCGCGCGAGCAGGACGCCGAGGCGCTCAAGACGATCGTGGCGCAGTCGCCGATCCCGATCATCGCCGACATCCACTTCAACCACACGCTGGCCCTCAAGGCGATCAGCGCGGGCGCCCACTGTGTGCGCCTGAACCCCGGCAACATCGGCGGCCCCGAGAAGGTCGCCGAGGTGACGGCCCTGGCCGAGAAGACAGGCACGCCGCTGCGCGTCGGCGTCAACTCGGGCTCGCTGCCCAAGCACCTGCGCCAGCTCGAGTACGACAATCCGGTCGAGGCCCTGGTGACGGCGGCGATCGAGACCGTCGAATTGATGGAGAGCCTGAACTTCACCAACTTCAAGGTCTCCATGAAGTCGACCTCGGTGCCGAACACGATCGCCTCGAACCGCCTGCTGGCCCAGCGGATTCCCTATCCGCTGCACCTCGGCGTAACCGAGGCCGGCACCAAGTGGTCGGGTTCGCTGAAGTCTGCCGTCGGGCTGGGGACGCTGCTGGCGGACGGCATCGGGGACACGATCCGGATCTCGCTCTCGACCTTCCATGCCGAGGAAGAGGTCAAGGTCGCCTGGGAGATCCTCAAGGCGCTCAAGCTGCGCGAGAAGGGCCCCGTGCTGATCGCCTGCCCGACCTGCGGCCGGCTGCAGTTCGACATGGACACCGTCGTGGCCGAAGTCGAGCAGCGCCTGGAAGCCTATGACGACCCCGTCGAGGTCTCGGTCCTGGGCTGTGCTGTGAACGGCATCGGCGAGGCCCGCCATGCCGACTTCGGCATCACCGGGGCCAAGGACATGGGGATGATCTACTCCAAGGGCGAGCCGCTGAAGAAGGTGCCCACCGAGCAGCTCGTGGACGAGCTCTTCAAGGAGATCGACCGCTACTACGCGGCCGGCAAGACGGTGGAGCGCGACGAGCAGGCCGCTGCCGAGGCGCGTGCCTGGCTGGCGGAGAACGAGGATGACACGCAGATGACCCCCGAGCGGATCGCGGCTCTCGAGGCCGCCGCGGCGGAGAATGACGCCGTCGCCGCCGAGGTGCTCGAAGAGATGCTCGAGCCGGTCGGCTCGGTGACGCTCGACGAGGACGTCTCGCCCGTGGCCGGGCGCCGCTTCTCCCGCAGCTGAGTATGCGCGGCCCATGCGGCCTGGCGGGCGCTGACGGCGTCAGGACCGAGGGCTGGGGGGAGGGCCCGTTCGAGCCCTCCCCGGTGAGATCGCCGCGGCGCTCAGCTCGCCGCTGAGAAACGCTCCGCGATGCGGCTCCAGTCGACGACGTTCCACCACGCATCGATGTAGTCGGGACGACGGTTCTGGTAGTTCAGGTAGTAGGCGTGCTCCCAGACGTCGACACCCAGCAGGGGTGTCTTGCCGTCGGACAGAGGCGTGTCCTGGTTGGCGCTGCCAACGATCGCGAGGCCTGAGCCGTCGTGGACGAGCCAGGACCATCCGGAGCCGAACTGGTTGACGCCGGTTTCCTTGAGCTTCGCCTTGAAGTCGTCGAATGAGCCGAAGGCCGAGTCGATCGCGGCGGCCAGATCGCCGTCGGGCTCGCCGCCGCCGTCGGGGCTCATGCTCTCCCAGAAGAGGCTGTGGTTGTAGTGGCCGCCGCCATTGTTTTTGACGGCCCCCCGCTTGTCATCCGGGACCTGGCTCAGGTCGCGCAGGACGTCCTCGATCGGGGCGTCGGCCAGCGGTGTCCCCTCGAGGGCCGCGTTCACCTTGTCCACGTAGGCCTGGTGGTGCTTGTCGTGGTGGAACTCCATGGTCGCCTTGTCGATATGCGGCTCAAGGGCATCGTAGGCGTAGGGAAGCGGTGGAACGGAGTAGGCCATCTGGGTCTCCTTATCGGTGTACGTCGAAGTTCTGTCGGTGTTCGCTGTTCTATCAAAGGCGCTGTTTCGCGCCTCCAGCTGCGCGGCTCGCGCGCACGGCTGTCCCTACCCGTAAAATTCTCCGAGAACCGCGGCGAGGGCATCGCTCCGCGTCGCACGATCGAGGGGATGAGGGATGAGCAACCACCGTAGGCGCATGTCGCGCGCGCCGGGAGCCAGCGCGCGCCTGACGGCCGTGCTCGCCGTGAGCGCCGTGGCCGCCCTGGGGCTGGCCGCGACGGCCAGCGCCGGCAGCGGCACCGTCTGGCTTTGCAGGCCGGGGCTGAAATCGAACCCGTGCAAAGCCGACCGCACGGCCACGTACGTGACCTTCAACGGAACCAAACGCGAAGAATCGATCCAGAAGTCCGTCAAAAGCAAGCCGGCGGTCGACTGCTTCTACGTCTACCCGACGGTCTCAGAACAGGAAGGCCCCAATGCCAACCTGGCGATCGAACCACAGGAGACCCAGGTGGCCATCGACCAGGCCTCGCGCTTCTCGCAGCTGTGCAAGGTATACGCGCCGATGTATCCCCAGCTCACCCTCAAGGCGATCAAATCGCCCGGCTCGGTCACCTACGGAGATGAGGTGCTGGCCTACCTGGGCGTTCGCAGCGCCTTCCTGGAATACCTGAAGAAGTTCAACCGGGGCCGGGGCATCGTCCTGATCGGCCACTCCCAGGGCTCGCTGATGCTCGAGGAGCTGATCAAAGAAGAGTTCGACCCCAACCCGGCCCTGCGCAAGCAGCTCGTCACCGCCGATCTGATGGGCGGCAACGTGATCGTGCCCGAAGGGGAGCTGGAGGGGGGGACCTTCGAAAACGTCCCGGCCTGCACGTCGGCCACGGACATCGGCTGCGTCATCGCCTACTCATCCTTCCTCAAAGAACCGCCCGAAGACGCCTTTTTCGGGCGCCCTGGAAGCCCGCTGCTGGGAGGAACGCCACCGCCGGCCGGTTCGCAGGTCCTGTGCGTGAACCCCACCCTGCTGCATCAGGACGGCGGTGTCGGCAACCTGCTGCCCTACGCGCCCACCACGCAGTTCCCGGGCGAACAGGCGGGCGGGGTCCCGGTACCGATCGCCTCGACGCCCTGGGTGACAGGGCGAGGGCTCTACACGGCCCAGTGCAAGAACGAAAACGGAGCCAGCTGGCTCAACATCGGCCTGTCGAGTTCGGTCAACGAAGAACTGAAGGCCGTCCTGGAAGCCGAAAACCTGATGCCCGAGGAACTGATCGGCCCCGAATGGGGGCTCCACCTCTATGACGTGAACATCGCGCTGGGGAACCTGGTCAACACGCTGGCCATTCAGATCAAGTCCTACGGCTTCGAAGCCTGAGGCCCCGCGCCTGAGCCACCACCCTCGGAGCGCCCGTCCTTTGGCGGGCGCTCCGGGGTGGTGCGCCCGTTCGGTATACCCTCGTTCCTCCGCCCGCGCGAACAGCGACGGGCAGTGAAACCGATGCCACGACTCTCCGAATACCTTTTACCGACCGAGAAGCAGGCGCCGGCGGACGCCGAGGCGATCTCGCACAAGCTGATGGTCCGCGCCGGGCTGATCCGCCAGATGGGCGCCGGCATGTGGACCTGGATGCCGGCCGGATGGCGGGTGCACCAGCGCGCCGTCGCGATCATCCGCGAGGAGATAGACGCGATCGGCGGCCAGGAGATGCTGATGCCCGTCCTGCAGCCCTCCGGGCCGTGGCACAAGAGCGGGCGCTACGAGATCGACGAGCTGTTCAAGCTCTCCGACCGCAAGGGCTCGGAGCTGGTTCTGGCGATGACCCACGAGGAGGCCGCCACGACCCATGTCGCACAGGTCGTGCGCTCATACCGCGACCTGCCGCTGATCCTCTACCACTTCCAGATCAAGGAGCGCGACGAGCCACGGCCGCGGGCCGGCGTGCTGCGGACGCGCGAGTTCATCATGAAGGACTCCTACTCCTTCGACCGCGACGCCGCGGGCCTGGAGGAGCGCTACCGGCTGCATGTCGGCGCCTACGACAGGATCATGCAACGCACCGGCCTGCGCTACTACCGCGTCGAGGCCGACGTGGGGATGATGGGCGGCACGGGCGCGCACGAGTACATGGCCCCGTGCGCCGCCGGCGAGAACGACGTTGTGCTGGCCGGCGACTACGCGGCCAACCTCGAGGTCGCGAGCGCGGACCCGCAGCCCGTCGAGCTGCCCCCCGCGGGCGCCGCACCCGAGGTGGTTCAGACCCCCGGCCTGACGAGCGTCCGCGAGGTCGCAGAGGCCCTGGAGCTGCCCGAGGGGGCATTGCTGAAGGCCTATCCGGTCATCACGCAGGGCCCGGATGAACAGCGCCTGGTGCTGGTGGTCGTGCGCGGCGATCACCGGGTCAGCGAGATCAAGCTGGCCACCACGCTCGCGACAGCCAGCCGTCCGGCCGAGACGAGCGAGATCGAGTCCGCGATCGGCCCTCCGGGGTACATCGGGCCGGTCGGCCTCGCCGACGTCGAGATCCTGCTTGATCGGGCCGTCGCCGAGGGGCCGGAAGGCGGCTACGTGGCGGGGGCCAACCGGGTGGACGAGCATCTTCGAGGGGTGCTCCCGGGACGAGACTTCTACTTCACCGAGGTGGACGTCCGCGAGGTCTGTCTCGGCGACACCCTGGACGGCGAGCCCGTGACGATCGAGCCGGCCATCGAGGTGGGCAACATCTTCAAGCTGGGCACCCGCTACTCGATTCCGCTCGGAGCGGGCTATCTCGACGAGAACGGCACCGAGCAGGCGATCTGGATGGGTTCCTACGGCATCGGGCCCGCTCGCATCGTGGCCGCCGCCGTGGAGCAGTATGCGGATGAGAAGGGGATCTCCTGGCCGCGGGCGCTGGCCCCCTTCGACATCCACCTGGTCAGCCTCGGCAAGGCCGGCACGCCCGAGCGCGAGGCGGCCGACCGCCTTTACGAGCTGCTCGATGAGAGCCACTACGAGGTGATCTACGACGAGCGCGATCTCGGCCCGGGGGAGAAGTTCGCCGACGCCGAGCTGCTCGGCTGCCCGCTGCGCCTGACCGTCGGACGCAAGTCGCTTGAGTCCGGCGAGATCGAGCTACAGATCCGCCGTGGGCGCGAGCAGGCGCCGCCGCTCGAGCTGAACGGCGAGCCCGAGGCGCTGCTTGGCGCCCTGGACGAGCTGTGGTCGAGCCTTCCCTAGAGCCCGCGCGGGCACCCAAGGGCGCTCGGCGCTTGACGGTCGCCAGGCTGTTCGGCTTCGACCGCTCCGGGCCGCCGCCGCCGCAGACGAGGGCGGGCGAGCCGCTGCGGCCCTGGACGATCCCCAATGCGATCGGTTTCCTGCGGCTGTGCCTGATACCCGTCTTCCTGATCGTGGGCCTCTCCAGCGGCGACGGCCAGTCGGCGCTGGCCGCGACGCTGTTCGCCGTCATCGCCTGGGGGGACTACGCCGACGGCATCGCGGCGCGTGTCACCCGCCAGTACAGCCGTCTGGGCGCCCTCATGGACCCCGTCACCGACCGTCTCCTGATCATCAGCGGGGTGATCGTGGCCTGGGACTTCGAACTCCTGCCGCGCTGGGCCCTGGCCGTGCTGGCGCTACGCGAGCTGGCCATGGTGGCGATCGCCCGCTACGGCCTCAGCCGGGGCGTCGATCTGGCCATCAACTGGCCGGGGCGGCTCGCCGTCGGCCCCGTCATGAGCGCGCTCTTCTTCGCAATGGCCGGCCTGCGGACGTTCGCCGAGGTGCTGTTGTACATCGGCCTCGCCCTCGCGCTGGCCGCCAGTGTCCTCTATGCCCGCAGCGGACTCGCCGCCCTGGCCCGTCGGCCATAGCCTCAAGCTCAGCCTTACCTTTTTATCTATAATCGCGGCCCTGGGTGGCACGTGGCCGCCCAGACCGGGGGTCGAATCCGGCCCGAGTCGCCACAGGAGAGAGGGCATATGGACGAGACGTTCCCCGACCTGGCCTCGTTGTCGGACCTCGAACTCAAGGAGGTCATCAGCCAGCTGACCGAGGAGGAGACCGAGATCTCCTACCGGCGCAGGATCCTGCACGGCAAGATCGACATCCTGCGCGCCGAGCTCGTCAACCGCCTGCGCAACCAGCACGACGGCGGGCAGATCACGATCACCGGCGACGATGTCCAGCGCCTGACGGACATCCTGACCCAGGGCACTCCCCAGAACGCAGAGTGAGGGCCCGCCGGTGTACCGAGCTTCGATAGCCGGCAGGCCTTCCTCCCGGCCCGGTGTCTGAGGAGGCGGCACGGATGGCCATGCACTGCACCGAGTGCGGCTTCCTCAACAGCGAGGGAGCCAACTACTGCCAGCGCTGCGGCGCCCTGCTCGACCGCGGGGAGGCCGGCGCGACCCCCACGGGCGAGCCGGTCACCGCCACCTATCGGATCGATGAGACCGGGGAGCTGATCCCGGTCGACATCGAGAAGGTCACCGCGCGAGGTCCGGCGCTCGTGATCCGTGCGGGCGGCGGTCGCGAGGGCGAGAGCTTCCCCGTCGAGGGCGAGCGGATGTCCATCGGTCGCCGCCCCGACTCCGAGGTGTTCCTGGACGACGTCACCGTCTCGCGCGATCATGCTCTGCTGATCCGCCGGGGCGAGGACTGGTACCTCGACGACTGCGGCTCGCTCAACGGCACCTACGTCAACCGTGCGCGGATCGAGTCGCGACGCCTCGAGGAGGCCGACGAGCTGCAGGTCGGCAAGTACAAGCTGACCTTTCACGTTCGCTGATGGTCGCCCAGGCGACTCCCAGCGATGCCGAACAGCTCGAAGTCGAGCTCGCGGCGCAGCTGCCCGAGGGCGGTGTTCGCCAGAAGTCGCTGACGATCGGCGCCGTCTGCAAGGCGCTGGCGCAGGAATTCCCCGACATCTCGATCTCCAAGATCCGCTACCTGGAGGACCAAAAGCTGCTGACACCCCGGCGCACCCCGGGCGGCTACCGCCTCTACACGCCCGGCGACGTCGACCGTCTGCGCACGATCCTGCGGATGCAACGCGATGAGTTCCTGCCGCTGAGGGTCATCCGCCAGGAGCTCGCCGCCGGGCGCTCCGGCGAGGCCGCCACCGTGCCAGGGCGCCCCGGGGGACGTGAGGGCCCGCGCACCTGGCGTCCCAGCGTCAGCGTCAGGGAGGTCACCGGCGCCCTCTATTCGCTCGAGGAAGTCCTCGAGGAGACCAAGGCCGAGGCGAAGCTCGTACGCGAGCTGGAGGAGTTCGGCGTCGTCAAGGGAGAGCTTCGCGGGTCGGTCAAGTACTTCGACGAGACCGAGCGCGAGATCATCTCCGCCGTGGCCGAGCTCGCCCGCTACGGGGTCGGCGGGCGCAACCTGCGCGTCTTTCGCTCCTCGGCCGACCGCGAGGCCAACCTGCTGCAGCAGATCCTCGCCCCGGCACTCCGCTCGCGCAACCCCGAGCGTCGCAAGGAGGCGGTGGACGCGCTCGAGAACCTGGCCGCCGTGGCGACCCATCTCAAGCACCTGCTGCTGATCAGGGACCTGCGCAAGATCGTCCGCTGATGGACGAGCTGCGCCGTCTGATCCGCGACATCCCGGACTTCCCCAAGGCGGGGATCAACTTCAAGGACCTGACGCCCCTGATGGCCGACGCGGGCGGACTGCGCACGGCCGTCGAGCGGCTCGCCGAGCTGGCCCGGCCGCTGGAGGTCGACTGCGTGGTGGCGGCCGAGGCACGCGGCTTCCTGCTCGGGCCGGCCCTGGCGCTCGAGCTTGGCGCCGGCTTCGTCCTGGCGCGCAAGCCCGGGCGGCTGCCCTATGAGACCGTCAGCGCCGAGTACCTGCTGGAGTACGGCTCCTCACAGCTGGAGCTGCACTCCGACGCCCTGTCCAGCGGCGCGCGGGTGCTCGTTCACGACGACCTGCTTGCGACCGGCGGCACGGCGGGCGCCCTCTGCGAGCTGGTCGAGCAGCTCGCAGGAGAGGTGGCCGGATGCAGCTTTCTGATCGAGCTGGCCTTCCTCGACGGGCGCAGCCGTCTGGCGCCCCACGAGGTCCACGCCCTGCTCACCTATGAGGCCTAGGCTGCGCCGGTCATGCCCACCGCCCGCCGCAGCCGCAGGATCGCCGCGCCGGCCGAGGAGCTGTGGGTGGTCGTCAGCGATCCCCACCACCTACCCCGCTGGTGGCCACGGGTCGAGCGTGTCGAGGACGTCCACGAAGGTGCCTTCACCGAGGTCATGAAGACGAAGAAGGGCAAGACGGTGCGAGCGGACTTCGAGCTGGCGCTCCTGGATCCTGACGCGCGGACGGTCTGCTGGGAGCAGATCCTCGAGGGCACGCCCTTTGCCGCCGTCCTGGCCGCCTCGGAAACCGAGGTGCAGCTTCTGGCGCAGGGCGAGCAGGCCTTCACGGAGGTCAGGATCGAAATGCGCCAGCAGATGAGCGACGGACGGGCTGTGCAGCCGCTACAGAGGGGGACGGTGCCGGGGCGCAAAAAAATGGCCAGGCTGGCCAACTTCAGCTGGGGCGGGCGGCTCGTGGGCAAGGCGGCCGCGGCAACGATCGATGAAGCCCTCGACGGCCTGGAGCGGATCAGTGTCTGAGGCGCCGGCCCAGATGCGTTTCTGGGGCTGGGGCGAGCAGGCCCGCGCCGGCGCCCTGCCCGGGCATGCGGTCGAGTTTCTGCGCCAGAACCTCGATACCGGCGAGCAGCTTCGGCCCCCGGTGAGCATCGAGCAGGTCGCCATCGAGCCCTCGCGGCTGTCTGAGTCAGTGCGCGCCGAGCTGGCCTCGATCTGCGGCGCCCAGAACGTCCGCGAGGACCACACCGAGCGGGTCATCCATGCCGCCGGCAAGGGCTACCCCGACCTGGTGCGCCTGCGCGCCGGTGAACCGGAGGGCGCCCCCGACGCGGTTCTCCACCCGGCCGGACACGAGCAGGTGGCCGCCCTCCTGCGGCTGGCCTCTGAGCGCTCGCTGGCGGTCGTCCCGTTCGGCGGCGGCACCAGCGTGGTGGGGGGACTTGCGCCGCTGCGCGGCGAGCACCAGGCGGTGCTCGCGCTGGACCTCGGGCGCCTCGGCGGCCTGCTGGAGCTCGACCGCGAGTCGATGACCGCGCGTGTCGGCGCCGGCATTCGCGGGCCGGCCCTCGAGCGCCTGCTGGCGGCGGAGGATCTGACGCTCGGGCACTTCCCGCAGTCCTACGAGTACGTCTCGATCGGTGGCTGTGCGGCAACACGTTCGGCCGGCCAGTCCTCGAGCGGCTACGGCTCGATCGAGAAGATGATCCTCGGGCTGCGCCTGGCGGCGCCCGCAGGGGAGATCGAGCTGCCACCGCTGCCGGCCACGGCCGCCGGGCCGGGTCTGCGCGGGCTGCTGGTCGGCTCGGAGGGGACGCTGGGGGTGCTCACGGAGGTTGCCCTGCGCCTGCGCCGCGCGCCCCGGGTGCGCATCTATGAGGGCGTCTTCTTCGAGACCTTCGCCGCGGGCATCCAGGCGCTGCACGAGCTGGCGGGGGAGCATCTGCTGCCCGAGGTGGCGCGGCTCTCAGACGAGCAGGAGACCCGCATGTCGCTGGCCCTGGCGGGCAGCGGTGGGTTGAAGGGCTCGCTCGGGCGCGCCTACCTCGGCGCGCGCGGCTACCGCGAGGGATGCCTGGCGATTCTCGGCTTCGAGGGCACCGCCGGCGAGGTCTCCTTCCGGCGCAGGCGTGCCCTGCAGCTGGTGCGGCGCTCGGGCGGCCTGCCCGTCGGCTCATCGCCCGGGAGGGCATGGCTGAAGGGTCGCTTCGGCGCTCCCTACCTACGCGATGAGCTGCTGGAACGCGCAGTCATGGTCGAGACCCTCGAGACCGCAACGCAATGGTCGAACCTCGAGGTGCTTCACAGAGCCGTCTCGCAGGCGATTGCCCGCTCGCTCGGCCAGCCCTGCCTGGTCATGTGCCACGTCTCCCATGTCTATGAGAGCGGCGCCTCGCTCTATTTCACCTTCCTCGCCCCGCAACGCACCGGCGGCGAGCTCGAGCAGTGGCGGGAGGTCAAGACGGCCGCCTCGGAGGCCATCCTCGACGGCGGCGGCACGATCACCCACCATCACGCCGTCGGTCGCGATCATGCCCCGTGGATGGCACGCGAGGTCGGCGAGGAGGGCCTGCGGGTCCTGCGGGCCGCCAAGGCCGAGCTGGACCCCGCCGGGATCATGAACCCGGGGAAGCTGCTCGGCGTCAGCCTTTAAGGCTGAAGGGACCGCGCAGGACCACGCGGCCCGGATGGGTCGGTTTCGCCTGGGTCTCGCGCGTCAGCAGGATTTCGTGGTATTCGCTGGCTTCTTCGGGCAGTAGGGCCGCGCCGGCCAGCTTGTGGCTTTTGCCGACCGGCGGACTCTTGCTGAGCGCCAGCGCCTTCGACGGCGAGTCATAGAGCCAGACCGCATAGAAGAAGTGCTTCGACTTCGACGCGGGGATGTGTTCGGCCTGGATGTAGTAGGCGCTTTTGCCGCTCTGGGAGAGGATCTCGACGGTCCCCTTGCTGCCACTGCCTGCGGGTGCTTTGAGCGTGAAGTGCGCGACCAGCTTCGGCCCCGTGGCGCTACCCGCGGTCGTCGTGGCGGCGGTGGTTCCGGCCCCGTTCTTGCTCGATCCTCCATTGAGCAGCAGGACCAGCACGACGACGACGACCGCGACGATCGCCGCCAGCAGCAGCGCGCCGCCCAGGCGCGAGCTGGGGGCGGCGGGAGGCTCCCACAGTCTCGGCGAGGCCGCCTGCTCGGCCAGTGAGCCGTGCGCCGGAGCATCCGCCGCACGCGGCGCCGGAGAGCCGGCGGGCGCGGGCGGGATCTCGGGCAGCTCGCCGGCGCCGTTCAGCTGCCCGGCCAGCGCTCTTGCCCAGAGCGAGGCGGCCGGCGAGGACGAGAGCAGCGTCCGTGTGCGCAGGCGCTCGGCCCAGCCCGGTTGTTGGCCGAGCATGTAGTCCCCGATCTCCTTGCGGGTGCCCGGGTCAAGGCCCCGTGCCTCGCTGGGAGCCAGCACGGCCAGTGCGGCGTGAGCACGGTCGTGGACCGACCGTTCGCTGATGCCGAGCATCGCCGCGACCTCCGCATAGGACTTGTGCTGGCGCAGCAGAATCGAGAGCGCCGCGCGCTGGTCGGGAGGAAGCTCTTCCAATCTGCTCATCGTTGTCTTTCTCGTCGGCTCGCCCGGCCGGCCGGGGCGGCGCGAGAGGACCGTAGGCTATCGTGGCGGCGCGATGGCAACACCGGAGACAGCGGCGCTCCAGGCCGGGGTGGACGGCTTCGACAGGCTCTACGGCCTGGAACTGCTCTCCTGCTCGGAGACCGAGGTGCGCGCCCAGCTGCAGGTGCGCCCGGAGGTCAAGCAGCCGGCGGGGCTCGTGCACGGTGGTGTCTACGCCTCGATCGCCGAGTCGATCACCTCGATGGCGACCCATCTGTCCGTTGCGCCCGGCGGCGAGCAGGCCATGGGGCTCTCCAACAGCACGAGCTTCCTGCGCCCGATCACCGCGGGCACCGTCCATGCGCTGGCAAGCCGGCTGCATCGCGGGCGAACCACCTGGGTATGGGACGTTCGCTTCAATGACGACGCGGGCCACACCTGTGCGGTGACGCGCATGACGATCGCTGTGCGCCCCGCGCGCGGCAGCTGAGGCCCGCGGGGCTCAGTTCACCGCAGTGGCCGCGGCGGGCAGCTGCGAGGACAGCGGCCGCGAGCCATAGCCGGTGTCCGGCCGTGGCGCCGTCAGCGGTTCCCCGGGGGAGCCGGGCGCGTTGATCGGCACCACCGCACGGGCGGCCGCCTGGGCCAGGCGCGGATCCTCGGCGAAGATCGAGACGACGACTCCGGCCGTCGGGATCGCGATCGTGCGCCCCGATTCGCTGATCCGGGCCGTCACTCCCCGGATCGTCCGCTCCCGCGCGGCCGAGGCGCCGCCGGGGAGGAAGCTGTTGTCGGGAGAGGTCACGAGCCGCAGCGGCGGCGTGCAGACCCCCTGCCCGCCGTTCAGGCAGTCGCCGTACTGGAGTGTGAAGGCCCCTCCGGGGTCGCTGTAGCCTTCGGTGATGGCCAGGCCGTGGAAGGACGCGCCGAGCCAGTAGGCCGTATATGGAGCCACGATCAGGTCCTCCAGCAGACCGTGCGAGACCGGCCTGTCCTGCAGGGTGTTGGCGCAGGCGCCCAGGCCCAGGGCGCCGCCGGCGAGCAGGATCAGCGCGCAGGCGCGCGCCAGGGCGTGGCGAGGGGCTGCCGGGCCGGTCATCGCCACGGTCAACCGCGGTAGCGGTTGGTGATCGGCATGCGGCGGTCGCGGCCGAAGGCCCGGGCTGAGATCTTGATCCCCGGAGGCGCCTGGCGGCGCTTGTACTCAGCCAGGTCGACCAGGCGCAGCGCATGGTCGACATCCCGCTCGGGCAGGCCCTGGGCGATCAGCTGCTCGCGGCTGAGATCGAACTCCACGTAGCCCTCGAGGATCCGGTCCAGCACCGCGTAGGGCGGCAGCGAGTCCTCATCGCGCTGATCGGGGCGCAGCTCGGCTGAGGGCGCCCGCTCGATGATCGAGGCCGGAATCGGGGAGCGGGCGCGCGCGGTGGCGGTGGCGGCGGCCGGCTCAGCGGCGCCCGCCGGCGAGTTGCGCCACTCGCACAGGCGGTAGACGAGCGTCTTGGGGACGTCCTTGATCACCGCGAAGCCACCCGCCAGGTCGCCGTAGAGCGTCGTGTAGCCGACCGACATCTCCGACTTGTTGCCCGTCGTGAGCACCAGCCAGCCGAACTTGTTCGAGAGCGCCATCAGCAGGTTGCCGCGGATCCGGGCCTGGAGGTTCTCCTCGGTGAGGTCGGCCCGGCGCCCGGAGAAGGACGTGGCGAGCGTCGCCGTATAGGCATCCATCGCCTCGGCGATCGGCAGCTCGAGCGTCTGGACCCCGAGCGCGGAGGCCAGGTCCCGGGCGTCCTGCTGGGTGGAGGGCGAGGAGTAGGGGGAGGGCATGATCGTCACCGAAACCCGTCCGGCCCCCAGGGCATCGGCGGCCAGGCAGGCCACGAGCGCCGAGTCGATCCCACCCGAGAGCCCGAGCACGACGTGCGCGAAGCCGTTCTTCTCGACGTAGTCGTGCAGGCCCAGCGTCAGGGCGCCGTAGACCTCGGCCTCAACGGGTGTCAGGGGTGCGCTCAGCTCGCCGCCGGGCGGTCTCGACGCGCGATCAGCGACGGGCGCCGCGAGCGGGGGCAGGATCTGAGCGGGGTGGCTGGCGCGCCGCGCCGCCGGACGGTGGCTCGCGTCGCGCAGCCGGGCCGCCGAGGCGGCCGTGAGGTCCACGTCGGCGATCAGGAGCTCCTCACGGAACTGCTGGGCCCTGGCAAGCGTCTGGCCTTTGTGGTCGATGACACACGAATGCCCGTCAAAGACGAGCTCATCCTGGCCGCCGACGAGCGCGCAGAAGGCCACGCAGGCGAGGTTGTCGCGGGCTCGCTGGGCGAACATCCGCTCGCGCTCGGCGCCCTTGCCGGCGTGGTAGGGGGATGCCGAGATGTTGAGGATCAGCGTCGCGCCTGCATGGGCCTCCTCGCTGGCGGGCGGCCCGGGCTCCCACATGTCCTCGCAGACGGTGATCCCGATCCGCTCCGAGCCGATGTCCACCACGGCGCCGGCGCTACCCGCCTGGAAGTAGCGCTGCTCGTCGAAGACTCCGTAGTTGGGGAGATAGACCTTGCGGTAGACCGCATGGATCGAGCCGCCGGCCAGCAGGGCCGCAGAGTTGAAGACATCCTCCGCACGCTCGGGAAAGCCGACCAGGGCGACGATCTCCGGCACCTCTCCGGCCAACTGCTCGAGCGACCTGCGGGCGTCCGCGAGGAAGTGCTCCTTGAGCAGCAGGTCCTCGGGTGGGTATCCCGTCAGGGCCAGCTCAGGGAACATGACCAGCTCGGCCCCGGCCTCGCGCGCCTGGCGCAGGCCCACCGCGATCCGCTCGGCGTTGCCCGCTATGTCGCCCACGGTGGCGTTTAGCTGGCAGAGGGCTAGGCGCATGGCCCGATCGTATCTGTGGGGCACGCGAACGCCGGGCCGCGGCGAGGACTCGGTGTGGCCATCAATGCACTGGTGGCTCCTTCACACTGCGCGCTACCCGCTGAGGGCAGTGCTGTCAGCCCGCGCTGGCCGGCTTGCGCGCCGTGGAGTGTGAGCCCCGTGAGGAGCCGGTGGCGGCGCGTTTGGCCTTTTTTGCGGCCGCACGTTTGCTGGTCGGGCTCAGACCGGCCGCGCGGTAGAGCGAGGCGATGGCCCACTTCAGGTCATCGGCGATCGCGTCCAGCTGAGGCAGGCTGTCGTAGTCGCCCAGCAGGCCGAAACCGAGATGGCCGTTGTAGCTCATGACCGCGATCCCCAGCGCCTGGCGCTGCGCCAGCGGGACAACCGGGTAGAGCACTTCGAGCTCGCGGCCGAGCAGGTAGAGCGGGAACTGCGGTCCGGGCACATTGGTGACGACGAGGTTGAAGAACTGCTGGCGTGCCTGCAGACGGGCGGCCTGGCTGAGAATCGTGGGGGGCGCGAAGCCGGCCAGGTTCGTCAGCACCTGTGCGCCCACGGCCTGCCCGGACTTCTTCAGGTCCTCCATGGCTGCGGAGATCGTCGTCAGGCACTCCGCCGGGTTCTCGATCCCCACCGGCAGCGGCGCCCACATCGCGGCGACCTGGTTGCCCAGCGCTCCGCGCTGCTCCTTTGTGCGGACGGAGACCGGGACCATGGCCTTCAGGACGAGTTCGCTGGTGTCGACTCCCTCGCGGCGCAGATAGCGCCCCAGGGACAGGGTCACGGAGGTCAGAACAGCGTCGTTGAGCGTCCCGCCGAGCGAATCCTTGATCGCTTTGAAACGCCCCAGGTCGGCGTCCAGGAACGTGTAGCGCCGGTGCGGGCCGATGTCGACGTTGAACGGGCTGGGGGGCGCAGGCGCGCTGATCCCGGCGATCGTCGTGGCGCCGATCGAGACCAGCCCGTCGCGCACCTGGGTCGCGGCCCGCCGGGGGGCGCGCAGCAGGGCACGGGCGCCCCGAAGCATCTCGTTGGGGACCGTGGTGCGCTCGAGCAGCGCCTCGCCGAGCAGCTTGGCCGGGCCGGGGAGAGGCTTGGCGCTCCATGCCGAGGCGGGCGCCGTGGGCGCCGGCTCGCGGGCGGTATCGAACAGGACCGTGGTGATGTCCACACCCGAGATCCCGTCGACGAGCGCGTGATGGGTCTTGGCAACGACCGCAAAGCGGTTGCCCGACAGGCTCTGCACGAGCCATATCTCCCACAGCGGCTTTGAGCGATCCAGGCGCTGAGAGAAGATCCTGCCCGCCAGGCGCTTCAGCGCCGCGTCGTCCGCCGGCTTTGGAAGTGCGGTGTGGCGGATGTGGTAGCGCGGATTGAAATGGGGGTCGTCCGCCCACACCGGCCGGCCCTGGCCGAGCGGCACGTGGGCGAGCCGCTGGCGGTAGCGCGGCACCAGGTGCAACCGCGACAGGATGTGCTCGACGAATTCCTCGTGCGTGGGCGCCCTGCCATGGAAGACCATCACCGAAGCGACATGCATGTGCGCCGGCGAATGATCCTCGAGGTGCAGAAAGGTCGAGTCGAGCGCTGTCAGACGGTCGTTGTTCGCCATGACTACGATTGTCGCTCATTCCGGCGGCGCAGGCGTTGCACCCGTAAAAACCACGCGTCCCGTCCGCCGGCCTTGGGCCGCCGTGAGCAGCCACGGGCCGTATCATCGCCGGTGTGCCCGCCGCGCTGAACCAGCCGCTGCGCCTGCCCTGTGGCCTGCTGCTGGAGAACCGGCTCTGCCGGGCCGCGATGACCGAGGGGATAGCGGGCCCACGCAACGACCCCAATCAGCGCCACGTTTGCCTCTATGGAGCCAACGCCCGCGGCGGCGCGGGGCTGGTGCTGACGGGCAACGCGATGATCGACCGCAACCACCTCGAGCGGGCACGCAACGTCGTGATCGACTCGATGACCGACATGGCGGCGATGAAGCGCTGGGCCGACAGTGCCGCGGGTGTCCCAACGCTCGTTCAGCTCTCGCACCCGGGGCGCCAGACCAACCGCTTCGTCCAACCCCATCCCCTCGCTCCGTCCGATGGCCCGGCCGTCCCGATCGCGGGGCTGTTCGGCCGTCCGCGCGCGCTGAGGATCAGCGAGATCGAACAGATCCGCGATCGCTTCATCGATGCCGCGAGCGGGTCCTCAGCGCGGGCTTCGCCGGGGTCGAGGTCCACGGCGCCCACGGCTATCTGCTGGACAGCTTTCTCGACCAGGCCCACAACCGACGCACCGACGCCTACGGCGGGACGCTTGAGAACCGCGCACGCCTGCTCGTCGAGATCGTCGCCGGCCTGCGCTCGGTGCTCGGAGAGCGAGCCGCGATCGCCGTCAAGCTCGACTCGCGCGAGGGCGGGGACGAGGAGCTCGGCGAGCTCGCCGTCATGCTCGAGCGCGCCGGTGTCGATCTCCTGGAGATCTCAGGCGGGAACTACGAATCGCCTGCCATGATCGGCCTGGACGCGGAGGGACGCGAGCTCGAGACCGAGCACGAGTCGCCGTTCTGGACGAGCGCGGCCGCAGCCTCCGCGGCTACGGAGGTTCCGGTGATGCTGACCGGCGGCTTCAGGACGCGGGCCGAGGTCGAGCGGGCGCTTGCAACAGACGTCTGCGCGATGATCGGCGTCGGGCGACCGCTGGCGGTGCGACCTGAGCTTGCCGGACGTTTTGTCCGTGGCGAGCTCGACGTGCTCGAGCGGCCGGCGCCACGCCTGGGAGGTCCGGCGGCGCTGGTCAAGATGCTCGGAGCGGCGTCCGGATCGGGCTGGCACAGGATGCAGCTCGCGCGGACCGCCGATGGCAGGGCGCCATGGCTCGGCCTGCCGGCGATCCTGGCGGGCATCGACTACACCACCAAGGATTCGATGCAGGCGCTCCTCGCGCGCCGCTCCCGGATGCGGCTGGCCTCGCGGGCCGGTGCCCCCCGGCCTCATCCGGCGCCATCCGCCGAGCCGGCAGGCCAGCCCGGGCCCTGATCGCCGCTCAGCCGCCGAGTTCCATCCTCAAGGCCTGGGTGAGCAGACCGAGCCGGATGTGGGGCCGCTGATCGCTGCTGCGGACACGGACGGTCGAGTTGTCCGGGCACAGGACCTCGACGATCACGCAGACGTCCCCGATTTCGCACTCGTCGCCGTGGTCTTCTTCGATGGCCTCCATCTGTTCGGCCACGACCTGGCCAAGCTTGCTCTGGTCCATCGTCATGCGGATCTCCTCTCGAGTTGGGGGGGCTTGCGGAGCGGGTGCGACGCCACGGACGCTACACGCCGGCGCCCCGCGGTCCCGGGGATCAGCCCGATTCGCGCCCGCCCGCAGGAGGTTCGCGCACGCCATTGGCCTGTTCTTCGTAGTGCTGGATCGTGTTGACCACGTGATGGGGCAGCAGCGCCACGACGACGAACCAGGCGATCACGAGGATCGCCACGATGATCACCCAGAGGATCCATTTGCGGCGATCGATCGCCAGTCGCAGGCGCACCAGGGCGCTTGTCATGATCTGCCGGAGGGCCCGGCAGACTGCGCATATTCGTCTTTCAGCAGACGCTTGAGGAGCTTGCCGGTCGGGGTTCGTGGCAGCTCCGGGCGCAGATCGATCGAGCGCGGGCACTTCAAAGGGGCCAGCGTGGCGCGACAGTGGGCGATCAGCTCGGACTTGAGCTCCGTTCGGGCGTCCTGCCCGTCGGGCATCACCACCGGCTGGATGACCGCGTGCACCGTTTCCCCGAAGTCCGGGTCGGGGATGCCGAAGACGGCCGCGTCCATCACAGCGGGGTGCGACTGCAGGGTGTCCTCCGCCTCCTGCGGGTAGACGTTGACGCCGCCCGTGATGATCGTGTAGGAGGCCCGGTCGGTGAGATACAGAAAGCCGTCCTGGTCCAGGTGGCCGATGTCGCCGAAGGTCTGCCAGCCACGGTCGTTGGTGACGTTCTCGGTCTTGCCCGGATCGTTGTGGTATTCGAAGGTGGGCCCGTCGGAGAACCAGACGGCACCGTCCGCTCCCGGCGGGAGCTCGCGTCCGTCGACGCCGACGATGTGTGGGACCCCGACCAGCGGCCTGCCCACCGTGCCCGGCCGCTCGCGCCACTGCTCCGGAGTCACCCAGGTCAGCCCGACGGACTCGGTCGATGCGTAGTACTCGTGGATGATCTCGCCCCACCAGTCGAGCATCTGGCGCTTGACCTGCACCGGGCACGGCGCGGCAGCGTGGATGACGAGACGCAGCGAGGAGAGATCGGCCTGCCGGCGCACCGCCTCGGGAAGCTTCAGCAGCCGGACGAACATCGTCGGGACCATCTGGGTGCTCGTCACGCGGTGGCTCTCGATCAGCTCGAGCGCCTGGCGCTCATCCCAGCGCTCCATCACGAGCACGACCGCCCCCAGCTGGTGGTAGGACATGCAGAAGCGCAGCGGCGCGGCATGGTAGAGCGGCGCGGGGGAGAGGTAGACGTCCTCGGGCCCCTGGCCGAACATGCCCTGCAGGATCCCGGTGATGATGCCCGGGGTATCCGCCAGCGGCGCGGCCGGTGTTGTCGGGTGGATCCCCTTCGGCCGGCCGGTCGTCCCGGAGGAGTAGAGCATGTCCCGCCCGGCGATCCGCTCGGGCTCGGTGGGCGTCGAGGGCAGCGCTGCGACGAGCTGCTCGTAGGAGTCGAAGCCCTCGATCTGTCCGCCGACGGAGATCCAGCTCTCGACATGCGGCGCTCCGGTGCGCATCTCCTGTGCCCCGGCCGCGTGGCGGCCGGAGAGAAAGACGGTACGCGCGCCGCAGTCATCGGCGATGTAGGCGAGCTCGGTCGCCGTCAGCTGCGTCGAGCAGGCGGTATAGAGCAGTCCGGCGTAGTGGGCGCCCCACAGCAGCTCGAAGAAGGCCGTCGAGTTCTCCACACACCAGGCCACGTGATCACCCGGTTGAAGACCCTGTTCCCTCAGCAGGTGCGCGACCCGGTTGGCGCCGGCGTCGAGCTGCCCGTAGGTCAGCCGCTCGCCCGAGCCGGCCATGACGACAGCGGTCCGCGCGGGGTCATGGGCGCCGGGATACACAAGTGCAAGTATTCCCGGCTGGCGAGGCCGGTGACGTGCGGCGGGCATGGGCGGGGGCAGATCGATCTATGTCGAGGCGCGTGAGCTGGACCGTGCCCGCACGGGGCTCGCAGAAGCTGAGAACGTCGATGAGGACGAACTGGAGCGCCTCAGCCAGGAAGCGGTCAAACGGCCCGCCGGGTCCTCCTGAAGAGCCCCGCCACCGGCCTCGCAGACATCGGGTGCCCGGGAGGCCGGCCGGCTCAGATCAGCGGAGGCTTCCCCACGCAGCGCTCGCTCGGTGAGCGGGCGTGGAGTGGTGAACATGAGCCGAGGACTTGCGGTGATGGACGTGGACGACGCTCGTGCCGGCGCGGTCGTCCGGCGGCGGAAAGGGACCGTGGGCAGAGGCGACTGCCGCGCCCAGTGAAGCCGGGATCGCGCACGCGATCAGAGCCGCGACGGCGGCGGTGTGGACTCGTGACATGTAACTCACTCCTTGATTTGTCGCTGATGGGTTTCTTCCGTGTCCCCCGCCGGGACCCATGCCGCGGGTCCTTGATCCGGAGGTACCATCGATCCATTCGGCGGTCCCGGCGCCCTGTGTGAGGGACAGCGCCGAAATGGTCACTTTGCGCGAGCCGAAAAAGGCCGGCGCGGAGATTTGCCGAGCTTTGAGCAGTTCTGCCCTGTAAACCCGGGCTAAATAAATAGCCTGCAAATCCCGTGTTTCTGGGACCTGGGCCCCGGTCTGTGATGAGGGTCACACTGGTCCCTAAAGTGACCACCTAGGGTTGCCGAACAACTGTTCGACTTGCCGAGTCGCCTCCGTGGATGGAGGCGAGCGGGGGACCCACTGCCGGATTGCCCTTCTGCGATCCGGATGGGGCGAATCGGCCGCTGATGCGGCCGTAACGCCCGGCCCGCACGCGCCCAGTGCGCGTGACGAGGGCCGGCCGTGAGCCCGACAGCTAACCCCGTAGGCAGACCACAAGGAGGTTCCTCACCACATGTACGTCCCCGCGACGCCTGTTCAATCTGCGTCAGCACTGGCGCCGGTCGGCGTCGTCTCGACCGCCCCGGCCCTCATCGCCATGCCGTCGCAGACAACCATCAGGGTTCGCCGCGAGCAGCTGAACGTGCTCGAGAACCACCACGCGTCGATTGCGGGCACGCTGCTCGAAGACGGACGCCCCTCCCAGCGCGGACAGACGGTGGCCCTGCAGGCGCTCGGCGCCCGCGGCTGGCGGACGCTGTCGCTCGCGCACACGAGTTCGCGTGGGCGCTTTGACTTCTCCTACGTGCCACGTCGCCTCGGCAGTCGCCTGCTGCGGCTGCACTTCCAGGGCAACGACCTGGCGCGCCCGGCGCGGCGGCGCCTTGGCCGGCTGAACGTCTACCGCCTCGCCGGGGCGTCCTGGTATGGCGGCGGCGGCGGAATGGCCTGCGGCGGGGAGCTGACCAGCTCGACGCTCGGGGTGGCCAACAAGACACTGCCCTGCGGCACGCTCGTGACCCTCCGCTACGACGGCCACACCGTCCGCGTGCCGGTCGTCGATCGCGGTCCCTACGTCGCTGGACGTGAATTCGATCTGACCGAAGCCACCAAGCGTGCCCTCGGCTTCGGGGACACGGGTGACGTGTGGAGTACAGGCTGACCCACGAGGTCCTGCCGGTGGGCATGTTCATGCAGGGGTTGGGTTTCGGCCCCCGTGGCCGTTCAATCACCTGAATGTCCTCGCCAGCGAGAACCCCGCGCACGGCCGAATGGCTCGAGAGCCTCGGCGAGTGGAGCTGGCCCGGTGTCCGGGTCGCCACCGCCGAGGTCCTGCCGCCATCCTGGGTGCCCGCGGAGCCGCCCGCCGCCGTGCGGGCACCGGCCGGCTCGCTGCCCGCGCCGTGGGTGCGTGCCCGCCGGCTGACGATCGCGCTCGGCCTGCTCTCCGTGGCACTCCTCGGAGCGGCGCTGGGGCTGCAGGGACAGCTCGGGCTTGATCTGAGCTCGCCGGGCGCGGTTCCGGCCCGTGCGGCCTTTACCGCGGCTCCCACGGGAATGCTTCCGCATTTCACGCTCCAGCCGCTCGGCACCGACCGCGCGGGCAGCGCGATCGAGAAGACCAGTTACCACTCCGTGGCGCTGCACCAGAGCGGCTCCTTCTACGTCTACCTGCCGCCGGGCTACGCGAGCGCCAAGCTGCGCTACCCCGTCATCTACCTGCTCCACGGCAACAGCCAGTCAGCCAAAGCATTCCTGCAGATCGGCCTCCAGAAGCAACTCGACCAGCTGATCGCCGCGCACAAGATCCCGCCGATGATTGCGGTGATGATCCAGGGCGGCCCCGGTGCCAACAATTGGCGCAACATCGATGACCTGCACTACGAAAGCTATGTCCTGGAAGTTCAGGAAATGGTCGATCGTCAGTTGGCGACGGTCCCCTCGCGCACTGATCGTGCGATCGCCGGCCTGTCGATGGGCGGCTACGGGGCGATGGAGCTGACGCTCGACAACCCCTACCGCTTCGGGGTGGTGGAGAGCTGGCTGGGCTTCTTCGATGGCCTGGAAGGCCAGCTTCACCTGGACCGCCACGCGATCTCCAAGCTGGGGCTGCACGCCTTCGTCTACGGCGGCGAAGAGGACCACATCGCAAACCCCGCCGAGGACGCGCCGTGGGCCGCCAAGCTGAGGGCCGAGGGAGCGCACGCCGAGTCGGCCCTGTTCCCCGGGGAACACAGCCTCGAAACCGTCGCGGCCCACCTCACCCAGATGTTGACCTACGCCGGCAGCTCGCTCGCGGGTGCGAGGTCGCGTGGCGCGAGCTGACCGGCTGCGCCCCACCGCTCGCGTCGCGGGCCTGCTGGGTGCGGCCTCGGGCGGCGCCTTCGCCGCCGGGGCCGTTGCGGGCGGAGCGGTGGCCATCGGAGCCCTGGCGATCGGCAGGCTGGCGATCGGACAGGTCAAGATCGGTGGCCTCAGCGGCAGACGGGCGGCGTTCGAGTCGCTCGAGGTGGGTGAGCTGAAGCTCCGGAGGCTGGCCGTCGATGAGCTGCTGATCGACGGCACCCGCTGGCCGCCCAGCCAGTAACATCGAGCTGCAGTCGGGAAACGAACCGGGGAGGTCTCGATGGCGTCGGTGCGCAGCAACCTTGAGGATGTGCTGGTCGGGGAGCGCGAGAACTGGCAGGACGGCCCGCCGCATGAGCTGTTCGCGGAGCTGCGCGGCCAGTGCCCGGTCCACTGGACATCCCGCGCCACGGAATATCCCGAGGCGCCCGGCTACTGGTCGGTGACGACCGCCGAGGACGTTCACACCGTCAGTCGCGACTGGGAGACCTACTCCTCGGCGACCGGTATCACCGCGATCAACGCAGTTTTCCCGCTCGAGCTCACGCAGGCCATGTTCATCGGCATGGACCCGCCCAAGCACGACCGCCTGAAGGCGCTCTTCCAGGGCGGCTTCACGCCGCGGCGGATCGCCGCGCACGAGGATGCGATCAGGGCGATCGCGGCCAAGGTCCTCGACCGCCTGGAGGGCAGGGAGAGCTGTGACCTCGTCGAGGAGGTCGCCCAGCCGATCGTCTCGCGGGTGATCGGCAGCTTCATGGGCATCGCCGAGGAGGACGACATCATCTGGGCACGGCTGATGAACTCCTCGCTGGCAGCCGGCGATGAGGACCTCAGCCCCGGCGGCCCGCAGGCGGTCGTCGAGCGCGACATCCCGGAGATCTTCGAGCGCTGCGGCAGGCTGATCGCCGAACGCCGGGAGAACCCGACCGAGGATCTGACGAGTGTGCTGGTCAATGCCGAGGTGGACGGCGAGAAGCTTGAGGAGCACGAGATCGTGATGGGCTTCTTCCTGCTGATGGCGGCGGGCAACGACTCGACCAAGGCGACCTACTGCAGCGGCATGCGCGCACTGATGGAAAACCCCGAGCAGATGCGCATGCTCGTGGAGGACCCGGCGCTCGTGCCCGAGGCGGTCGAGGAGTCGCTGCGGATGTTCCCCGCCTTCGCCCACTTCGGGCGCACCGCCACCAAGGACACGGTGCTGCACGGGCAGGAGATCAAGAAGGGCGACCGCGTTGCCATGTGGTACGTCTCCTCCAATCGCGATGAGACGCGTTTCGAGGATCCCGACCGCTTTGACATCACGCGCAAAGCCGACCATCAGGCGTTCGGCGCGGGAGGCAGGCACTTCTGTCTCGGTACCGCCCTGGCGCGGCTGGAGCTGAGGGTGATGATCGAGGAGACGCTCAAGCGCTACCCCGAGATGCGGATGGAGGGCTCCTACGCCTACGCCGAATCGCCCTTCGTGAACCAGCTGAAGACGCTGCCGGTCCGGCTGCGCCCCTGAGCCACCCGGGATGGGGCAGCACCGGGACGCTGCGGAGGGTCCCGTCATCAGGACCTCGCGGCTGCTGCTGCGCCGCTGGCGGCCCAGCGACAGCGAGCCCTTCGCCCGCCTGAACGCAGACCCGCAGGTCATGGAGTACTTCCCCGCGATCCTCAGCCGGGCCGAGTCGGACGCGCTGATCGAACGGATCGAGACGTCCTTCGAGCGTGACGGCTTCGGGCTCTGGGCCGTGGAGATGCCCGGGGAGATCGGGCTGGCCGGCTTCGTGGGGCTGATCAACCAGACCAACGAGCAGCTGCCCTTCGCTCCGGCGGTGGAGGTGGGCTGGCGGCTGAGCCGTGAGAGCTGGGGCAGGGGGATTGCGACCGAGGCCGCCCGTGCCTCGCTCGAGTTCGGCTTCGGCGAGCTCGGCCTGCAGGAGATCGTCTCCTTCACGACCGTCGCCAACCAGCGCTCACGGGCCGTCATGGAGCGGCTAGGGATGAGCCATGACCCGGGCGAGGACTTCCTGCACCCGGCGATCGTGCCCGGGCATCCGCTGGCGCCGCATGTGATCTACCGGCTTGCGGCACCACGCCCGACCCGGGGCACCTGACAACCGAAATTTGGCTTCGGGGCTGGCATTCCGGTATGACCCGGTCCGTAGCGTCATGTGTCGCGCGTCGCGCCAGCAGGTGTGCGAACATACGTTCGTATGGGACCGAGACCGTGGCGCCCGGCAGCTGAGCTCGAGGGAGCGCTCGACCGAGGCGACCTGCGCTACGCCATGAGCCTGGCTCAGGAACTGCGCAGCGAGCGGGGCAGGCCCCTGGATCTCGAGGTCGCGGCCCGCTTTTTGCCGCTGATCGCCCAGCAGAGTCCCACGGAGTACGACGCCTGGGCGCTGCGCTGGCTGGCCCGCTGGGCCTCGGAGACGGCCACGGCGACCGTCGAGCAGGCGGCGGTGCTGGCAGCCTCGCTGGCCGATCTGCCGAGCGAGCCGGGGATGCTCAAGGAGATCGAGGGCTCGCTCTAGACTCCGGGCCATGTGCGGGCGCTACACCAACACCGCCGGACCGGAAGAACTCAACGAGCGCTTCAGGGTGCCGATCGGCCCCGCGGGGACGCACCGCTACAACATCGCGCCCACCGAAGAGGTGCTCGCGATCGTCGCCCCGCACGGCGAGCCCGAGGCACAGCTGCTGCGCTGGGGTCTCGTCCCGTCCTGGGCCACCGACCTGAAGGGGTCGGCCAAGATGATCAACGCGCGCATCGAGACGGTCACCGAGAAGCCGGCATACAAGCGGCTCATCGGCCGCGGCGCGCGCCGGGCGCTGCAGATCGCCGACGGCTACTACGAGTGGCTGAAACCCGAGCGCAAGGGCGAGCCGCGCCAGCCCTTCCACTTCCAGATCGACGGGGGCATCCCGTTCGCCTTCGCCTCGATCTGGACGCCCGCCAAGGTCCAGGGCCAGTGGCTCCACTCGATCTCGTTGCTGACCTGTGACTCGGCACCCAACCGGACAGCCGCGGCGATCCATGGGCGGATGCCCGTGATCCTCGCCGACCCCGAGGCTCAGCGCGCCTGGCTCGACTCGGATCTCGATGCAGGCGAAGCGCTCGAGCTGTGCGGCGCGATCTCCACCGAGCGCCTGAGCGCCCACCCGGCCAACCCTGCGGTCAACAAGGTCATCGAGGGAGTCGAGGGACCCGAGCTCCTCTACGAGCCCGCCTGACGACCGTGCTCAGTCGAGCGGGCGGGAGAAATGAAAGCTCATGATCCGCAGGCCCTCGCGGAAATAGAAGTGGTGGGCATCGGTGCGGGCGCTACCGGAGTCGAGGTCGAGCACCTGACAGCCGGCCTCCCTGGCGCGGCGCTCGAGCTCGCCGAGAAGAGCGCGCCCGCGACCGCGCCCACGCTGGGCTGAGCTCGTGACGAGATCGTCGACGTAGAGCTTACGGATCGCGAAGGTCGTGGCGAGCACCCGCCAACCGGCCACGGCGAGACAGCGCCCGTCCTCATAGAGGGCTGTGAAGCGCAGACCCTGGGGGTGCCCCTCGCGGTAGATCGCGCTGAGGCTCTCGGGTGTCAGGTGCGGGCGCAGCTCGAGCAGAACCGGCAGCGCGTCGCTGAGCAGCCGCTGATCCGCCGGCTCAAGATCGAGGAACTCCATCGCCTCAGGCTCCCGTCAGCCACCGCCTGGGGTTCTCGACGAAGATCGTGTTGAAGACCTCGTCGTCCATCACGCCCATCTCCCGCAGCGTGGGAATCACCTCGTCGAAGACCAAGGTCATGGACCAGTTGCGGATCGCGCCCTGCTGCTCGAAGACCTCGGCGGCCTCGGGCGGGAACCAGTCGATCGAGGCACAGAAGTCCTGGGAGATCATCAGGCGTTCGGCGTGGCCTTTGCGCAGCAGCTCGGCCGTGGTGGCGTTGCGCTTGTCGATCGGCAGGTACATCTCAAGGCCGTAGCGGTCCAGGCCGACGTAGACGCCCCTGGCGAGCAGGCCCTCGATGTAGGCCACGTCGTCCGTGTCGCCGCAGTGAGCGATCTGGACCTTCGCCGGATCGACGCCCTCCTCCTCGAAGATCTCGACCTGGCGCGGACCGGTGTTCACGGCCGGCATCGAGTGCGCCATGATCGGTGCGCCTGTCTGCAGTGAGGCACGCGCGACCGCACGGTGCATCTTCTCGACGTTGGGCGTCACGCCGGCGGCGTCGGCGGCGCACTTCAGGAAGGCGCATTTGATGTCGGTCCCCTGGGTGCCCACTTCGATGTCCTCGACGAAGTGGTCGGCCATCACGTCCACGTCGCGATTCTCGAAGTAGTGGGGGAGATGGTCGTAGCTGTAGATGCCCGTGCAGGCGATGATGTTCACGCCCGTCTGATCGGCCACGCGCTTCATGAAGCGCACGTCGCGCCCGTTGAACATTGCCGTGGCATCCACGATCGTCTTCACGCCACGCTCCTTGGCGTCGTTGACGGCGACCAGCGCGGCGTCGAGCTCGAGCTGATCGTCGTAGCGGCCCGGCCACTGATCCGCCGTGGCCTCGTCGCGCACCCGCACGTGCTCATGGGCCAGGACGATGCCCAGCTCCTGTGCGTCGAGGGCGCCCTGCACCGTCTGTACCTCTGACATCGGCTCCTCCTCGGAGTCTCTCAGCGGAGCGCCTCGCCCCATTGCGTCTCCTGGCGCAACTGCTTCTTGAGCAGCTTTCCACCGGGATTGCGGGGCAGGGCCTCTTCGCGTATGGCTATGTATTGGGGCACCTTGAAGTCCGCCAGGTGGCTGCGGCAATGGGCGATGATCGCCTGCACGTCGGCCTCGCCGGGGGCGGACGCGACGATCACCGCGCCGACCTTCTCGCCCATCATCTCGTCGGGGACCGCCACGACGGCCGCCTCGCCCACACCGGGAGCCGCCGCGAGAACGTTTTCGACCTCGATCGAATAGACGTTCTCACCGCCGCGGTTGATCATGTCCTTCTTGCGGTCGACGATATAGAGCAGGCCGTCCTCCCCGACGCGGCCGAGGTCGCCCGTGTGCAGCCAGCCATCGACGAACGTCTCGGCCGTCTCGGCGGGCTTGTTCCAGTAGCCCTGGACGACGTTGGGGCCTCGGACCAGGAGCTCGCCCACGCCGGTCTGCTCGTCGGGCTCGTCGATGGCCAGGTCCACCACCGGCATCGCGAACCCCACCGAATCGGCGTGTGCGGCGGCCTCCTCGTGGGGCAGGAAGGTGCTCAGCGACGAGGTCTCTGTCAGGCCGAAGCCGTTGCCGACCCGCGCCGCCGGGAACGCCTGCTTGATCTGCTCCACGAGACTCTCCGCGATCGGAGCGCCTCCGTAGGAGATCCAGCGGACTCGGCTGACGTCCAAATCGGCGAATCGGGGGTGGTTCAGCAGAGCGTGGTAGATGGCGGGCACCGAGACGATCTGGTTGACCCCGTGGCGGCCCACCGCTGTGAAGAAACCTTCGAAGTCGAGCGGGCCCGAGAGAATCTCGACCCGCCCACCGAGCTCAAGCAGCGGGATCAGTTGGCTGTTGCACCCGGTCACATGAAACAGGGGCACGGAGACGAGCGTCGAGATCTCCGGCCCTTCGGCGCGGTCGATCGGGTTGCAGCGCAGGGCGTTCTCGCTGTTGGTGAGGAAGTTCCCGTGCGATGTCATGGCCCCCTTGGGAAAGCCGGTGGTGCCGCTCGTGTAGAAGATCGCCGCCAGATCCTCGTGCCCGAGCTCGGCGGCCGGCGCGGGCTCCCCGTCGGGCAGCCCGGTCCCGGGGGCGAACGTGTAACTCGCACCGGAGTCCTCGAGCACGTAGGCGACCTCCTGCTCGGTGAAGCGGGTGTTGACGGGCACGACGACGGCGCCCAGCATCTGTGTGCCGAAAAAGGCAAGGACCCAGTCGATCCCGTTGGCCAGACGCAGTCCCACACGCTCGCCGCGCCCGACGCCCCGATCGCGCAGTCCGCCGGCGACGCGGGCGGCGCGGTCCAAGAGCTCGCCGTAGCTCAGCGACGGTCCTCCCACCTCGAGCACGGCCGTCGCGGCCGGGTCGCGCTCGACGCTGCTCCGCAGCATCGCGCTCAGCGAAGCGGGGCGGTCGCTGTAGCGCGCACGCCCGGAGGCGTCTCGCTCGACGCCGCTCTCGTCAAAGGGATTGCGGCCTCGCGGCAGCGGTACTGGCAAGGGACCTCTCCTCCGTCGGTTCCAGGCGTGAGCCTAGCGCGCCACTGCTCAGCCGGCGAAGTGCTTGCCCGCGAGCTGCTCGATCGTGCCCATCGTGCGGACCGTCACCGGCCCCAGCAGGCGCTCGAGGGACTTGAAGTCGAGCTTCGAGTCGCTGACCCCTCCGGCCGGCAGCCAGAACAGCTCGCGGGCGGCGAACACGAGTGCGTCATCGCGCCCGGCGAGCTCCAGGGCCTGTTCGCGGCTCTTCTTCGTGGGTCGTCCTGCGAGCAGCATGACCTGCAGCTTGCCGTGCAGCCGGTTGACAGTCGGGGCATCGAAGGGCTCGCGGCCGGCGATCTTGAGCAGCTCGGGGCCCGACCGGATGAAGCTCGCCACGGGGTAGCCCAGGAGGTCCTCGAGCCCTGTTTCGATCAGGCCGGCCAGCGCGTCGTCGCCGCGTCCCTTCGGGTCTGAGAAGACGACGTTGCCGCTGCTGCGGAACACGGCCGGCTCGTGCAAGCCGAGGGTTTGGAAGTGTGCTGTCAGCTCGTCGTTGGAGAGGCGGCGTTTACCGAGGTTGATGCCTTTCAGGAAGGCCGCGTGGTCGGGCGTCGGCTGCGTCATGGTGTCAAGGATCCCACTGCCTGCAGCGTCGCGGCGAACTCACCGGCGGGGCTCACAGCGACTCGCTGCAGGGCGAGCCAGCTCCTCATCGCCTCGAGCTCCGAGGCCAGCTCGCGGGCGACGAGCGCCTGATCGTGGCCGGGCTCACAGGAGGCGCCCAGAACACGCAAGAGACCAGCCTTGCGGTCGGCCTTCAGGTCGACCCGTGCCACCAGCTGATCGCCGAGCAGGAAGGGCAGCACGTAGTAGCCGTGGACGCGCTTGTGCGCGGGCGTGTAGATCTCGAGGCGATATCTGAACGAGAACAGCCGTTCGGTCCGGGGCCGCGACCAGACCAGCGAGTCAAACGGTGACAGCAGCGCCCGGGCGCGCACCCAGCGGGGCCTGTGGGCGCCGGGCCACAGGTAGGCCGGGGCGTCCCAGCTCTCGACCTCGACGGCCTCCAGCTCACCGGCATCGAGCAGCTCCGCCACGCGGGCCTTGGACGCCGCTCGGGGCAGGCGGAAGTAGTCGCCAAGGTCTGGCTCGGTGGCGACCCCCAGACAGCGCGCCGCGATTCGCAACAGCTCGCGCTGGGCGTCCTCGGGCGGCGGTGTCGGCGCATCGAGCACGGCGCTTGGCAGAACGCGCTCGGCGAGGTCGTAATGTCGCTCGAAGTTCTTGCGCCCGGCGGCCGCGACGCGCCCGGCGTAGAACAGATACTCGAGAGCGATCTTGCCGTCGTGCCACTCCCACATCTCGCCCCGGCGCGCCGGGCGGGCCTGTCCCGTGTGGGCGGCCCTGAGGGGACCCCGCTCCGCCACGACCTCGAGCACCTCTGCGATCAGCTCGGGACGCTCGCGGCTGAGCCGGCGCATGCTGCCCCAGGACTCCTCATCGGCAGCGGCCATGCGCCAGCGCAGCAGTGGCTGGAGCGCCACCGGAAGCAGGGACGCTTCATGCCCCCAGTACTCGAACAGCTCGCGTCTGCGCGGGTCGATGCGCGGCAGGCTGCCCGGACCGGCGCCCTGGTGAACGGCCAGCCGGTCGATCAGCTCGGTCGGATAGGGCCCGAGTCTGGAGAACAGGGGCAGGTAGTGAGAGCGCGAGAGCACGTTGACGGAGTCCAGCTGGAGCAGGCCGACTCGCGCGAGCACCGCGCGGATGTGGCGCGTGGTGATCCGTCCGGCCGGCCTTGGCTGGGCGAAGCCCTGGGCCGCCAGGGCGATCCGTCGCGCCTGCGCCGCGCTCAGGCTCCTGACGCCGTCCGGCGTCACGGCCCTCAGGCTGTGGTGGCGGCGCCGGCGCGCTCGGCGAGAATGCCGGCCAGCCGCGCGCGATGGCGCTTGGCGCCGCCCAGCAGCGCGGCGTCGAGCTGGGCGCGCTTGTAAAGCCAGTGCAGATCGGCCTCCCAGGTGAAGCCGATGCCGCCGTGGGCCTGGATTGCGCTGGCGGTCACCTCGCGCCCGGCCGTGGAGGCGCAGGCCTTGGCCATGGCCGCCGCCTCGGCCAGCTGCTCGGGATCGGCGTCGGCCGTCCAGGCGGCGAAGGCCGCCGTCGAACGGGCCTTCTCGGTGTCCAGGAGCATCTGCGCGCAGCGGTGCGAGACGGCCTGGTAGGCACCGACTGGAACGCCGAACTGCTTGCGGTCCTTGACGTACTCGACGGTCATGTTGAGGGCCCGGTCGCAGACACCCACAAGCTCCGAGCTGACGGCCACGAGCGCACGGCCGAGCCCGGGGCAGGCCCCCTCGCCGAGTGTCTCGCCTGCGCCGTCGGGCGCGCTCACCGATGCCGTGGAGCGGGTCGGGTCGACCGAGGCCACCGGGTTCACCTCCGCCTCCTCGCGGCTCACCAGACGCGCCGAGCCGTCAGGCTCGACCAGGACGAAGACGTCGGCCTCGGCGGCTCCGATGAGCAGCTCGGCGGTGCCGTCCACGGCCTCGCCGAGCGCGCCGATGAGCTCCCCCGAGGCGAGACCTCCGAGCCACCGCTCGCGCTGCTCGCGCGAGCCGTCCTGTTCGATGACCGCGGCTGCCATGACGGTGGGCAGGAAGGGAACGGGCGCGAGCACTCGCCCGAGCTCCTCGCAGAGGATGGACAGCTCGATCTGCCCGAGACCCTGGCCGCCGAAGGACTCCTCGATCGCGATTCCGGGCCAGCCGAGCTCGCAGAGCTCGCCCCAGAGCGCCTTGTCGGTGGTGCCCGCCTCGGCGTGCTCGCGGACACGCTCGGGCTTCGCTCGCTCGGCCAGGAGCTCGCGAGCCGTCCGCTGGATTTCGCGCTGGTCGTCGGTCAGCCCGAAGTCCATCAGACAGCCACCTTCAGGCGGGGCAGGCCGAGCACGCGCTCAGCCACGATGTTCTTCAGGACCTCCGTCGTGCCGCCCTCGATCGTGTTGCCACGGGCGCGCAGGAACTCATAGCTCCAGCTGGAGTCGGTTGTCAGGGCCTCCGGTCCGACGATGTCCACAGCCAGCTGGGTCAGGCGCTGGTTGGTGTCCGACCACAGCCACTTGACGAGCGAACCCTCGGGACCCGGCTGGCCGTAGCGCTCGACGTCGGTCAGGCCCTTCCAGGCCAGCAGGCGGATGGACTCGCAGCGGACGTGCAGCTCGGCGAGCTCATCGGCATAGAGCGGGTCGGCGAGCAGGCCCTTGCGGTCGGCGACCGCGATCAGGTCATCGAGCATCTGGCGCAGACGGATCTGCAGCGCGAAACCGAGGCCCGCACGCTCGTTCATGAGCGTCGTCAGGGCCACCTTCCAGCCGTTGCCCACGCCGCCCACCACGTTCGCGTCGGGGATCCGGGCCTCCTCGATGAACAGCTCGTTGAACTCCGCCTCACCGGTGATCTGGCGCAGCGGGCGCACCTGGACGGCGTCCTGCTCCATGTCCATCAGAAAATAGGTGAGGCCCTTGTGCTTGGCCACCTCGCCGTCGGTGCGGGCCACGAGCATGCACCACTTCGAGTACTGGGCGCCACTGGTCCAGACCTTCTGACCGGTCACGATCCACTCATCGCCCTGCTTGACGGCCTTGGTTTTCAGCGACGCGAGATCCGAGCCGGCCTCGGGCTCGGAGAAGCCCTGGCACCAGATCTCCTCGCCGGAGAGAATCGGGCTGAGGTAGCGCTCCTTCTGCTCATCGGTGCCCCAGACCATCAGCGTGGGGCCGCCCAGCAGCAGGCCGAGCGTGTTGGCAGCCATCGGCACGCGGGCGCGGCCGATCTCTTCGAAGTAGATCGCCGACTCGGTAAGGCTGGCTCCGCGGCCGCCGTACTCGGCGGGCCACGCGGGCGCGGCCCAGCCGCCGTCGTAAAGGCGCCGCTGCCAGTCGCGTCTCCAGGCGTAGTGCGCGTCCTCGCCGCCCTCGGTCGGCTCGGGGTCCGGCTGGTTGTTGGCCAGCCAGCCGCGCAGCTCGTCGCGGAAGGCGATCTCCTGGGGGCTGAAGGTCAGATCCATGGGCGCCTGCGGAAGCCTACAGCGCCCGGTGCGGTGACGGCGCCAGCCCGCTGAGCGCCGCGCGCGGCGCTAGATTCGCGATGTGGTGCCGAGCTCTCCGGACAGCCTGACGGTCGCTCACCTGGACGCCGACGCCTTCTACGTATCGATCGAGCTCGGCCGCCATCCCGAGCTGCGCGGGCGCCCCGTCGTCGTCTCAGGCACAGGGCCGCGCGCGGTGGTGACGACGGCCAGCTACGAGGCACGGCGCTTCGGCGTGGGCTCGGCGATGCCCGCCTCGCGCGCGAGGAGACTCTGCCCGCAGGCCGTCTTCCTGGCGCCCGACTTCCCGACCTACCGGGCGGTCTCGGCGCGCATGATGGCGATCCTCAAGGCCCACGTCGAGCAGATCGAGGTGGTCGGCCTCGACGAGGCCTACCTTGACCTCACCGGCCTGTTCTCGCCGCGCACCGCCATGCGCCGGCTGGTCGCCGAGATCCGCCGGGAGGTGGGCATCACCTGCTCGGTGGGAATCGGGCCCAACAAGCTCGTGGCCAAGGTCGCCTCGGACGCCGAGAAGCCCGCGGGTTTCGTGGTGTTGACGCGCGCGGAGGCCTGCGCGCGCTTTGCCGCCTCGCCGCCCGGGCTGATCCCCGGCATCGGCCCCAAGACCGCAGCCCGTCTGCAGGAGATGGGGCTGCGCTGCCTGGCCGAAGTCGCAGCTGCGCCCGAGCAGTCGCTGGTGGAGCGTTTCGGGCCGAATCTCGGCCGCGACCTGGCCCGGCGTGCACGCTTCGAGCACGACGGCGCCGTCTCGGCCGCGCGCAAGGTCGTCTCGGAGTCGCGCGAGCGGACCTTCGACGTGGACATCGCCGACCCTGCGGAGCTGCGGGCTGCCCTCAGCCGGATGTGCGGTGAGCTGAGCGAAAGCCTCGTGCGACACGGCCGCTCGGGCCGGACGATCGGGATCAAGGTCCGCCTGGCCGACTTCACGACGGTCACCCGCGCCCACACGGTCCCCGAGCCCACCAATGCGGCGGAGCTGATCGAGGAGCACGCCCAGCGGCTGCTGGCCGAATATGCGCCGACGCGGCCGGTGCGGCTGCTGGGGGTCCGTGTAGCGGGGCTCAGCGGCAGCACCTCGGCGCGGCCAGAGACAGGCCCATCGGCGGCCGCGGACAGGAGCCAGCTGACCCTCCCGGTGTGAGCAGCCGTGAGGTGTAGGATCGAGCGATGACGCTCGTTGGCGTGGGGGACATTGAGCTCGATTACGAGCGCTCCGGCTCGGGGCCGCCGCTGCTGGCGATCATGGGCATGAGCGGCACCGCTCTGAGCTGGGGCGAGCCGTTCCTGAAGGCGCTGCGCGGCGAGCATGAGGTGATCGTCTATGACCATCGCGGCATCGGCGCATCCACGCCGCTGCAGGGCGAGATCACGACCGCGCAGATGGCCGATGACGCAGCCGGCCTGCTGGCGGCCCTGGAGATCGACTCGGCCGACGTGCTCGGCATCTCGATGGGCGGAATGATCGCCCAGGAGCTGGCGATCAAACATCCCGAGCGGGTTCACACACTGACCCTCGGCTGCACCTACTGCGGCGGCGAGGGCAGCTCGCTGGCCGGGCCCGATGTCGTCCAGCGGCTGACCGAGGCGATGCTCTCGGGCGATCGCGCCCGTGCGCTGCGCGTCGGCTGGGAGGTCAACGTCTCGCCGGCATTCGCCGCCGACGAGGAGGCCTACGCGGCCTTCGTCGCGCTTGCCATGCGCCGTGCGGTGGCCGTGCCCGTGATCATGGCCCAGATGCAGGCCTGCATGGCCCATGACACCAGGGACCGGCTGGGCCAGATCGATGTGCCGACGCTTGTCGTCCACGGCACGGCCGACCAGATGATCCCCGCGGCCAACGCGGGCGTGATCGCCGGGCTGATTCCCGGCGCGGAGCTCGAGCTGCTCCAGGGCGTCGGGCACCTGTTCTTCTGGGAGCAGGCCGAGCGCTCGGCCGCGATGGTCGGCGCGCACGCAGCCGTCGGGGCCTAGGGCCCGACCACAGCAGGCGTTGGAGGGCCGGGCGTTGGATCCAGCCGAGCTTCAGATCGACGCGGGCGGGACGGCGCTGTCGGGCACTGTGAGCGGCGCGGGGCACCCGGTCGTGCTGCTCCATGGGCTGACCGCCACACGCCGCTACGTCGTCATGGGCTCGCGGACGCTCGAGCGCTCCGGCCACCAGGTCCTCGCCTACGACGCCCGCGGTCACGGACGCTCGGCGCCGGCCGCCGAAGGCCGCTATGACTACCCGCGCCTGAGCGATGATCTGCTGGATGTCCTGGACACCGCGGGACTGGAGCGCGTCACGCTCGCCGGAGCGTCAATGGGGGCGCATACGTCGGTGCGGTTCGCGCTCGAGCACCCCGAGCGGGTTGCGGGCCTCTGCCTGATAACGCCCGCTTTCGACCCCGAGGCGCCGGCGGAGTTGGACTCCTGGGATCGGTTGGCCGCGGGGCTGCGCTCGGCCGGCGTCGACGGGTTCGTGGCCGCATACGAGCTCGACGCCCTGCCGCAGGCGATGCGCCCGACAATCGAAACGGTGCTGCGCCAGCGGCTGGGGGCTCATCAACACCCCGAGGCCGTTGCCGACGCGCTTGAAGCCGTGCCGCGATCGCGGCCCTTCGAGGCGCTCGCGAGCCTCGGCGCCATCGAAGCCCCGGCGGTGATCGTGGCGAGCCGTGACGAGCTCGACCCCGGACATCCGCTGGCCGTCGGGGAAGCGTGGGCCGCGGCGATACCCGGCGCCCGGCTCGTGGTCGAGCCGGCGAGCGACCCGCCGGTCTCGCCGAAGGCCTGGCAGGGGGGACAGCTCTCGAGGGTGATCGCGGAGGTGGTCCAGCCCAGTACGTGATAGCGTACGATTGTATGCAGATGAGAGATTGGGATGGAAGTTCCTATGACCGCATCTCCGCGACCATGGAGGCGCTCGGCCGCGACGTGCTTGCCCGCCTCGAGCTGAGCGGCGACGAGCTCGTGATCGACGCCGGGTGCGGCTCGGGCCGGATCACCGAGGCGCTGCTCGAGCGCCTGCCCCGTGGACGCGTCATCGCCGTCGATCAGTCCCCCTCGATGATCGAGGCCGCCCGTGGGCGCCTGGGCGAGCGAGCGGAGCTGCGGGTCCTCGATCTGCTCGAGCTGGAGCTTGCAGAGCCCGCCGACGCGATCCTCTCGACGGCCACCTTCCACTGGATCGGCGATCACCTGCGGCTGTTCGAGCGCCTGCGCGGCGCACTGCGCCCCGGTGGGCGCCTGGTGGCGCAGTGCGGCGGGCGCGGGAACATCGACATCCTGCGCGGCAGGGTCCGGGCACTGTGCGAGCAGGACCCCTACCGCGAGCACTTCGAGGGGTGGCAGGCGCCCTGGAACTACGCGGGTCCGGAGGAGACCGAGCAGTTGCTGCTCCGGGCGGGCTTCAGCTCGGGGAGGTGCTGGCTCACACCGGCTCCACGCGAGCCCGATCATCCGCGCGAGTTCCTCTCCGCGATCGTGCTCGGCCCGCATGTGCAGCGACTGCCCGAGAGTCTGCGCGAGCAGTTCATGGACGACGTGATGGCCGAGCTGGGCGAGCCGGTCGTGGTCGACTACATCCGCCTGAACATCGACGCCGTCGCCTGAGCGCCGGCCAGCGCTCAGGCCAGCGCCGCCTCGTCGGCGCCGGCACGCTCGCGGCGATCGGCTTCCTCGGCCACGGCCCTCCCGCTGAGCAGCTCCGCATAGCGCCCGCCACGTGCGACCAGCTCATCGTGGTTGCCGCGCTCGGCGATCCTGCCGCCATCGAGGACGATGATCTGATCGGCGTCGCGGATCGTCGAGAGGCGGTGGGCGATGGCGATCGTCGTGCGCCCTCGCGAGAGCTCGTCGAGGGCCTGCTGGACGGCCCGCTCGGTCTCGTTGTCCAGCGCCGATGTGGCCTCGTCGAGGATCAGCACTGGCGGGTTTCGCAGCACCGTCCTGGCGATCGCCATGCGCTGCTTCTCCCCGCCGGAGAAGCGGTAGCCCCGCTCGCCGACAGGCGTGTCATAGCCTTCGGGCAGCGAAGCTATCAGCTCGTGTATCTGTGCCGCGCGGGCCGCATCTTCGATCTCGCTGTCGCTGGCCTGCGGGCAGGCGAAGCGAAGGTTCTCGCGGATCGAGGCGTGGAACAGGTAGGTCTCCTGGGAGACCATCCCGACGGTCGCCGCCAGGGACTCGAGCGTCATGTCGCGGATGTCCACGCCGTCGATGCTCACCGCACCCCGCTCGGGCTCATACAGCCGTGCCAGCAGATAGGCGAAGGTGGTCTTGCCCGAGCCGGTCTCGCCGACCAGCGCGGTGGTGCTGCCGGCCGCCATCTCGGCCGAGACCTCGCGCAGAGTCCAGGGGGCCTCGGGCGCGTAGCGGAACCAGACGTCCTGCAGTCGCACGTCGCCCCGCACATCGGTCAGCGCCCGTGCTCCAGGGCGCTCCTCGATGTCCACGGGCAGGTCGAGATACTCGAAGATGCGCCCGAACAGCGCCAGCGAGGTCTGCACTTCAAGGCCCACGGAGAGCAGCTGCTGCATGGGGAAGAGCAGCCTTGTCTGCAGCGTCGTGAAGGCCACCACGGTGCCGATCGAGATGGCATTGTGGCCGTGGGCGATGTCCCAGCCAGCGAACCAGTAGACGGCTGCCGGCATGATCGCAAAGCTCATCTGCACCGAGGCCATGCGCCAGCGGCCCGCCATGCGCGCGCGCACCTCAAGGTCGGCCAGTTCGCTTGACTCCGAGGCGAACCGCGAGACCAACTCGTGGGAGCGGCCCATGGTTTTCCCCAGCAGGATCCCGGACACCGACAGGGACTCCTCGACCAGTGTCGACATGTCGGCCAGCCGGCTCTGGCGGACCGACTGGATGCGCCTGCGCTCGTTGCCGACGCGGCGTGTCAGCCAGACGAAGAAGGGCAACAGGATCAGCGAGAAGATCGTCAGCTGCCAGCTCAGAGCGAACATCGCCACGACGGTCGCCGAGACGGTGGCGACGGTCGAGACGGTGGAGGTGGCCGTGCTCGTGACGACGTCGTCGATGCCGCCGATGTCATAGGCGATCCGTGCCTGCACCTCACCCGAGCGGGTCCGCGTGAAGAAGGCCAGCGACATACGCTGCAGGTGCGCGAAGACGGCTGCCCGCAGGTCGTGCATGACGCGTTGGCCGACCTGGTTTGAGATCCAGGTCTGGGCGACCGAGATGACGCCGTTGATGATCGCGAGCGCCACCATCCCGCCCACCAGCCAGGAGAGCAGCGTCAGGTTGTGTTTGACGATCCCCTTGTCGACCGCTTCACGCAGCAGGAAGGGCGAGGCGACGCTGAGGATCGAGCCGAGGAAGATCAGCCCGAGCAGCAGGCTCAGGCGCACCCTGTAGGGGATGAACAGACGGCCGATGCGTCGCAGCGAGACGGGCTGATCGGGCGTGTCCTCGGGCTGCGGGGGCCGCGAGGGCGACGCCTGGCGCGAACCGCCTCGGCCGCCGCCTCCACCCCCGTGGCCCTGGGAAAAGGGCTGGGCGCTCACCTGAGGACTGTAGCGTCGCGCACCCCGGCCGCGGCCATTCGGGGCCCGTCTGAGTACGCTAGGGAGTGCCGTGGAGCATCAGCCCCCAGATCACAGAGCCCCCGCTCCGACGCGGGCCGGCGCCGGCCACGGGTGAGCATGTCGTTCGGCTCTGCGATGCGGGTTTCCGGCATGACATCGGCTGAGGTCCGGGTGCTCGGCTGCCTGCTCGAGAAGCAACGCACGACGCCGGACGTGTACCCGCTCTCGCTCAACTCGCTGCGCCTGGCCTGCAACCAGTCGACCAACCGCGATCCCGTCGTCGACTATGACGATTTGCAGATCCGCGAGGCCATGCACCGGCTCGAGCGACGCGGCCTGGCACGTCTGGCGAGCGGAGCCCGCGCCGCCAAGTATCGCCACCTGCTGGCCGAAGCGCTGCCGATGGAGGACGCCGAGCAGGCGCTCATGTGCGTCCTGATGCTGCGCGGTCCCCAGACCCCCGGCGAGCTCAAGCAGCGCGGGGAGCGGATTCACCAGTTCGCCGAGCTCGACGAGGTGACCGCAACGCTCGAGCGGCTGATCGAGCGGGGGCTCGCGATCCGCCTGTCGCGCCGACCCGGCCAGAAGGAGGAGCGCTATGGCCATCTCCTCGGCGAGGAGGCCGACTCCGAGGAGACGCCACAGCCGGCCCAGGCGCCGCCGGCGCCGCTCAATGGCTCCGCGGCGGGTGCCCTGGAGGCCCGCGTGGCCGAGCTCGAGCGCCAGGTGGCGCTGCTGTGGGCAGCATCTTCAGCGAGCGCAGGCGAGCAGCTGTGATCCATCCCGCCCTGCTGCTCGCGAGTTCCTCCGATACCGCCACCGGCGTGGGCATACCGGTCGCCATCGCGGCAGGACTGGTCTCGTTCCTCTCGCCCTGCGTGCTGCCGCTCGTGCCCGGCTACCTCTCGACGGTGATCGGCGTCACCCCGACCGACCTCAAAGAAGGCGTCGGCGCGCGCCGCGTCCTGGTGCCGAGCCTCCTGTTCATCGCGAGCTTCTCGGCGATCTTCATCCTGCTGGGCCTCAGCGCGACCGTCATCGGCTCCTCGCTTCGCAACCACAAACAGGCCCTCACGGAGGCCGGCGGCATTCTGATCATCCTCATGGGCCTTGCCTTCCTGGCGACGCCGTTTGTCAACCTGCTCAACCGGGAGTGGCACTCGGATTCGCTGTTGCGGCTCGCCGGTCGCGGGGGCCCCGTCGTGGCGGGTGCGGCCTTCGCGATCGCCTGGACTCCCTGCACGAGCTTCACTCTCGGTGCGATCCTGACCCAGGCGGCCGTCTCCAGTTCGGCCGCCCACGGGGCTTTGCTGCTGGCCTTCTACTCTCTCGGCCTGGCGATCCCGTTCCTGGCCATCGCCCTGGCCTTCGAGCGGATGACGCTGGCTCTCGGCGTGGTCAAGCGCCACTTCCCTGTGATCATCGGCGTAGGCGGGGCGATCATGGTCATCCTGGGCGTGATGATCATCACGGGGGAGTTCACGACGCTCAACAACCAGGCGAACGTCTGGCTGCAGGGGACGGGCCTGGAAGTCTCGAACGTCTGAGCTGAGCTCAGCCGACCGGCGCGGAGGAGGAGATCCGCTCGCGCACGCCCCCGCCGGTCAGGTAGCGTCGTTCCCAGGCCTGCTGGTTGCGCTTGGCGTCGAGCACGAAGGGCGAGTAGCCGATCGCCTTGATGATCATCCGGTTGATAAACGAATCGGGCTCGGGAAGCGGGCGCAGCACGTCCACGAACAGGACCACTCGTGTCTCATCGGTGTCATTCCAGACCTCGTGGTTGAAGGTGTCGTCGAACATCAGCGAGCGGCCCTCCTCCCAGTGGCGGATGTCCTCGCCGACGCGGATCCTGCAGCTCTCGGCGTCCTCGGGAACGATCAGGCCGAGGTGGTAGCGCAAAACGCCCTTGTAGGGGCCGCGATGGTCGAGGATGTGCTTGCCCGGCGCAAGGATCGAGATCATCGCGGTGGTCATGCCCGGGATCTCGCGCATCAGGGCCGCCGTCCTCGGGCACATCTGCACGCCCAGGTCTGCCTGGAAGCCATAGCCGTAGAGGAAGAACGTCTTCCAGCGGTCATCGGCTGTGATCTCGATCTGGTCCTTGGAGATGTCCTGGAAGTTGGGCAGCTCGGCCTGGACGTCCAGCAGCGCGTCGACCTCCTCGCGGATGACCGCCCAGTTCTCCTCGATGTGCTTGACCCAGGGAAAGCGGTCAAGCTCGAAGAAGGTCGCGTCGCCGACCAGCGAGCGCTTGCCGATGAAGCGCTCGATCGGGGCCAGGATCCGTTCGCCGGCGGCGATCGTGAGCTCGACGATCCGCTCCCACAGGGACTTGTTCGCCATCTGGGGCCTCCTTGATACAGGTGCTCTTGGTGGCCCGATCTTAGAACTTCCCGTGGCCTGCCGGAACTACATTGGGCCGCCGCGAAGCTACGCGGGGGGCAAGGCGTGAAGCCTCGCCCCCCGGAGCCTCAATCTGTTTAGGCGGCCTCGCGCAGCGCGGCCAGCTCGGGTGACTCGGCGAGCTTCTTCAGCGCGCGCTGCTCGAGCTGTGATGCACGCTCGGCGGAGAAGCCGAGCCGCTTGCCGATCGCCGTCAACGTCTGGGGCTCCTCGCGGCCCGTCCCGAAGCGCAGGGTCAGAACCTTGCGCTCGGTTTCGGGCAGCTGAGAAATCGCACGGTGCACGATCTGCTCACGCTCGTGCTCCCAGGCAGACTCCTCGGGCGCCTCCGCGTCCGAGGGCAGCAGGTCGCCGAGTGCCGTATCGCCGTCCTCGCCGATCTGCTGGTCGAGGCTGACGAGGGCTGCCCGCTGGTGGCGGACCTCCTCGACCTGCTCGATCGGCAGTCCGGTCTCGGTTGCGAGCTCCTCCAGCGTGGGCTCGCGGCCCAGGCGCACCGACAGCTCCCGCTCGACCCGGCCGACCTTGCGCGAACGCTGGGCCACGTGGACGGGCAGGCGGATGGTGCGACCCGAGTTCTCGAGTCCGCGCTGGATCGCCTGACGGATCCAGAGCGTCGCGTAGGTCGAAAAACGGAAGCCCTTGCGCCAGTCGAACTTCTCGCTGGCCCGGATCAGCCCGAGCATGCCCTCCTGGACGAGATCGCCCAGTGGCAGGCCCTGGTTCTGATAGCGGCGGGCGTTTGAGGCGACCAGCCGCAGGTTCGAGTTGACGAGCAGTTCCTTGGCATAGAGGTCGCCGCGCTCGATCCGCTTCGCCAGGTCGATCTCCTGAGCGGGGGTCAACAGGGGGTAGCGGCGCGAGTGCGCCAGAAGCTGGTCGACGGCCTCGGGGATGAATGTGTCGGGTGCTCCGACGTCGATTCGCTCGATCGGGCTGTCCAGCCTGACCGAGGTGCCGGTGCTCGGCGCCTCGACCTGCTCAGTGGAAGCCTCGCTTCCGGCGGTGTCCGCCAGAGGCTCGAGCTCTAGGGTTGATGTTGCGTCTGCGGGGGGATGTGACATGAGAGGCGTCCTTCAATCCGATGCTTGGAGTCGGAATTATACGTCAGGATAGTTGCGTTGTCAATTATCCTGTACGGCGAGATCCTGAGAGGCTCGTTCGACGTGGCGGGGGACCATCCTGCAACGTGGGGTTGACTCTAGGGTGCCCACCTGATCGCAGCCTAAAACCCTGCAGACGGCGAAAAGGAGCGTTCGGCGAGGTTACTCCGGGTATCGGAGCGCCTGGATCGCCGGGTGAGCGTCTGCCGATAAGCTCGGCAAATGGGCATTGACCTTGCCGGACAGGTCGTCGCCGTGACCGGTGCCTCCTCGGGCATCGGGGAGGCTACAGCACTCGCCTGCGCGCGGGCCGGCGCCGCCGTGTCGCTGGGCGCCCGTCGCAGCGAGCGGATCGAGGCCCTGGCGCAGCGGATCCGGGCCGGCGGTGGGAGCGCCCTCGCGCTTCCCACCGACGTGGGCGAGGAGGATCAGGCGGGGGCCTTCGTCGAGCGAACCCACGCGGAGCTGGGGCGACTGGACGTGCTCGTCAACAACGCCGGCGTGATGCTGCTCGGCCCGATCGCCGATGCCGACACCGAGGAATGGCGACGGATGATCCATGCCAACGTGTTCGGCGTCCTGTACTGCACCCATGCCGCACTGCCGCTGATGCGCGCACAGGGCTCGGGGCACATCGTCAACGTCAGCTCGGTCGCCGGCCGCGTGGCCCGCAACGGCTCCGGTGTCTACAACCTGACCAAGTGGGGTGTGGGCGCCTTCTCGGAGTCGCTGCGCCAGGAGTGCGTTGCGCTCGGCATCCGGGTCACGCTGATCGAGCCCGGTGCCGTGGCCACCGAGCTTCCGGGCCACAATCGCCCCGAGGTCCTCGAGCAGATGGCCAAAAACTTCGCCGGCGTCAAGCCGATGGATGCCGAGGACATCTCCGATGCGATCCTCTACGCGATCGGCGCCCCGGCGAACGTCAGCGTCAACGAGATCCTGATTCGCCCCAGCGGCCAGGAGCGCTGAGGCCCGCCCGCCAGGAGGGCTCAGCGGGCGTGGCGCAGCGCGGCCGGCGTCTCGATGTCGAGCAGCTCGCCGCCGACGTGGTCGACCTGCAGCGTCGTGTGATCAAGGCCGAAGCGCTCGTGAAGCATCGCCTCCATCGAGCGCCGGGCGCGGTGGCAGTCGCAGTCGGCGCCGACCAGGACATGCGCCGAGAGCGCGGGAAAGCCGCTGGTGACCTCCCAGACGTGCAGGTCGTGGACCTCGCTGACACCGGGCTCGGCGGCCAGCGAACGACCGATCAGCTGCGGGTCGAGGTCCTCGGGGGCGGCCTCGAGGAAGACCCGGGCGGAGGCCTTGAGCAGGCCATAGCCCGAGCGGACCATCAGGCCCGCGATCAGCAGCGAGACGAGCGGGTCGGCGCGCTGGAAGCCGCTGAGCAGGATCACCCCGGCCGCGACAGCGGTGCCGATGAAGCCGTAGAGGTCGGTGAGCACGTGCTGGAAACTGCCCTCGATGTTGAGGCTGCGCCGGTCCGCACCGGCCAGCGTCATGGCAGCGGCGAGGTTCACGAAGGCTCCCGCCACCGCCACGGCGAGGATCAGACCGGCGTGAACGTGCGGCGGAGAGATCAGGCGATGGATGGCCTCGTAGACGATGAACGCCGCCAGGATCAGCAAGGTCACGCCGTTGGCCTGGGCGGAGAGGATCTCCATCCGCTTGAAGCCGAAGGTCATGGCCCCTGAGGCGGGGCGCGCGGCCAGCCGCAGGGCACCGAGGGAGAAGCCGATGGCGGCCGCGTCGGTGAGCATGTGGGCGGCGTCGGAGAGCAGCGCCAGCGAGTGCGCCACGACCCCGCCGGCGAGCTCGCCGGCCATCAGCAGCACGAGCAGTCCGAGGGCCCGCTTCAGCCGTGCGGCGTCGGTCACCGAAGCGCCGTGCACGTGAGCTGCGTGATCGTGTGGCACAGAACCAAGATACGCGCACAGGAGGACTCTGCGGCCGCGTTGCGCCTGCGCCTCCGAGCGGTTATCTAGTCTCAACCGATGCAAACGGGCGAGCCCTCGCAGGAGGCCAGGGGTGCGAGGCGCACGACGCTCGTCTCGATCGCCGTGGCGGCCCTGCTCGTAGCCCTGAAGCTCGGCGTGGGCCTGGCCACCAACAGCCTCGGCCTGGTCTCGGCCGGCATCGAGTCGAGCGGCGACGTGATCGCGGCCGTGCTGACGTTCTTCGCCGTCCGTCTGGGAGGGCGCCCGGCCGACCGCGGCCACCCCTACGGCCACCGCCGCGCTGAGAACCTGGGGGCCCTCGGCGAGGCGGCGATCCTGATCGCCGGTGGACTGCTGGTCAGCGTCCAGGCGATCACCCATCTGCTCAACGGCAACAGTCCACCGTCCATCCACTGGTACCAGTTCGCCGTCATTGCCGTGGCCGTTCTGCTCGACATGAGCCGTATGCGCGTGACGCTGCTGGCGGCCCGGCGTTACGGCAGCCCGGCGCTGCGGTCGAACTTCTTCCACTTCGCCGCCGACATGGCGGGCTCGATCGCCGTGCTGGCGGGCCTGATCGCCGCCGACGCCGGTCTGCGCCAGGGCGACTCGCTGGCCGCACTGGCGGTCGCGGCGATCATCTTCATGGCGGCTATGCGCCTGCTGGGCGAGAACGCCAACGTGCTGATGGACCGCACGCCCTTCGAGGCCCGCGCGGCCGCCGAGCGGGCCATCGCCGGGCTGGGCGAGGACATCGAGCTGAGCCGGCTGCGCCTGCGCGAGTCCGCCGGACGCTATTTCGCCGACGTCGTCGTCAGCGTGCCACCCGGGCAGGCGGTCGTCGAGGGACACCGGACAGCCGATCTGATCGAGCAGGCCGTCGAGGGCGCCCTTCCGGGCAGCGACGTGGTCGTGCACGTCGAGCCGCGGCGCAGCGGACTCGATCTGCGCGACCGGGTGCTTGCGATCGCCCTGTCGGAGCCCCAGGTCAAGGAGGCCCACGACATCGCCGTATTCGAGGAGGGGGAGCGGGCGAGTGTGTCGCTGCATCTCAAGTTCCCCGACCAGCTCGACCTCCCGGCCGCGCACGAGATCGCGGAGCGCGTCGAGGCGGCCATCCGCGAGCGTCCCGGGGTCAACGACGTGCAGACGCACCTCGAGCCGCTCGAGCGCCCCCTCCGGGCGGCACCCGGCGACAGCGGATCCGACGACGCCGCGATCGAGGAGATCCAGGGTCTCGTACGCGACCGCACCGGCTCACAGGCGCGCCGGGTGCGGCTCCTGAGCACGGACGGCGGGAGGGTCGTGTTCCTGACCCTCGCCGGCCGCCACGACGAGTCGCTGACCGAGGCCCACAACCTGGCCGGTGAACTCGAGGAGGAGCTGCGCCGGCGGATCCCCGACCTGGCCGACGTTGTGATCCATACCGAGCCCTAGATGGTCGGGAAGGATTCGCGCCGCGCCGGCATCTAAGGGGCAGTGGCGGGCCCCTGCGGCGACCGGCCATCCAAAAGGACGGCCGATCCGTATACCTAACGGGACCGATCCGTATACCTAACAGGACACTTCCCACAGACCGGAGGAGACAGACGTGACGATCCAACCCCAAGCCCCGCCCAAGGCCCGTTTGATCCGCGCCACGGCCGCTGCGGCGATGTTGCTGGCCCTCCTTGCGATCGCCGGCTGTGGCAGCTCATCGAGCAGCAGCTCTCCGGCCAGCACGCCGGCGACGAGCGCTTCGACTCCCGCCACCACCAGCACGGCGAGCGAAACGACCAGTACGAGCACCTCCTCGGCGGGAAGCAGCTCGCTGACCCTCGAAGCCAACAAGGAAGGCCAGCTTGCCTACAACACCAAGACGCTCAGCGCCAAGGCCGGCAACGTCAGCATCGCCTTCACCAACGACTCCCCGGTCGGACACAACGTGACGATCGAGTCGTCCTCGGGTGTGACGGTGGGCGCCACCCCGACCTTCCAGGGTGCCACGAAGAACCTGTCGGTCCGTCTCAAACCGGGCACCTACAAGTTCTTCTGCTCGGTCCCCGGCCACCGCATGGCGGGAATGGAAGGAACCCTCACCGTCAAGTAGGCCGGTCAGGGAGTCTCGCGCCGCGGAACCCTCCCGGCGCGAGGCGGGGCCTCAGTCCAGGCGGGTGACGAACTGCTCGAGGGGCGCCCGTTCGGGGACCCGCTGCTCCTGAACGGGATCGCCGAGATAGAGCAGCCCGACGGGCTCCTCCTCGGCGCCCATCCCGAGCACGGTCCGTGCCCGTGGGTCGCCGAGCAGCGGTGCGGTTCGCCAGTAGCCCGCCAGGCCGCGGGCGTGGGCGCCCAGCAGGACGATGTAGGCCGCAAGGGCCGCTGCAAGCAGGTCCTCGCGTGCCTCTTCCTCCTCGCTGCCCTGGATGGCGCTCACGGCCACCAGCGTGGGCGCGCGCGCCAGCTTGACCGCCGCGCCCGCCTTGAGCGACTCGGCTAGCTCCATCAGCGCCGCTCGGGTACGCGGCCCGAGGACCCGGAAGCGCCAGGGGTTGGTCAGATGATGGTTGGGCGCCCAGCGTGCCAGCTCGAACAGTTCGTCGAGCAGCTCGGGCTCAACCTCGCGTGGGCCGTAGGCCTTATGGGTGCGCCGCGTCCGGATAGCCTTCTCGACATCCACGATCCCCAACCCTAGAAGGGGGCCACCCATCTCCCGCAGCCGGCCCCCGAAGGCCAAGACAGCGCAGATCCTTTGAGCGTCGGCGAGATCGCCGCCATCGCCCTCGCGGGCCTGGCGGCTGGAACGATCAACACCGTCGTGGGCAGCGGCACCCTGATCACCTTCCCGGTGCTGCTGGCGTTCGGCTACCCGCCGGTGACGGCCAACGTGTCCAACACGATCGGCCTGGTGCCGGGATCGGTCTCCGGCGCCATCGGCTACCGCCGCGAGCTATCAGGCCAGCGCGCGCGGATCCTGCGCCTGGGCTCGATGTCGCTGCTCGGCGGGATCACGGGCGCGGTGCTGCTGCTCGTGCTGCCCTCCTCGGCCTTCAAGGCGATCGTGCCCGCGTTCATCGCCCTGGCCCTGGTCCTCACGGTGATGCAGCCGCGTATCGCCCGCTGGCTGGAGGGGCGCGCGATCGACCTCGAGCGCCGCGGCGCGATCCTGACTCCGCTGGCGGTTTTCTTGACGGGTGTCTACGGCGGCTACTTCGGGGCCGCTCAGGGGATTCTGCTGCTGGCCATCCTAGGTGTCGCCCTGGCCCAGGACCTGCACCGGACCAACGCGTTGAAGAACGTACTGGCGGGCCTCGTCAATGGTGTGGCGGGTCTCTACTTCGTGTTTGCCGCCCATGTTGCCTGGGGGCCCGCAGCCATCATCGCGGTCTCGGCGATCGTGGGCGCTCAGCTTGGCGCCCGCTACGGGCGGCGGCTGCGGCCCGAGGTTTTGCGCGGCCTGATCGTCCTGGTCGGCATCTCGGCGATCATCCAGCTGATCGTGTGAGCGCGGGCCGGGGAATCAGAACAGCTGCTGGACGATCAGGAAGACGTTCAGCCCGACGATCAGCCCGGCGCAGCCCCATGCCGCCAGGCGTGTGAGCGGGCCGTTGGCGTGTACTCCCATGATGTCGCGCCGGGAGGTCAGCGTTACGAGCGGCACGAGCGCAAAGGGGATGCCGAAGGACAGAACCACCTGGCTGAGAATGAGGGTGCTGGTCGGGTTGATGCCGAGCGCCAGGATCACCAGGGCGGGCAGCATGGTGACGGCTCGGCGCAGGAGGACGGGGATGCGCACGTTGATGAAACCGGCCATGACGATCTGGCCGGCGTAGGTGCCCACGCTGGAGGATGAGGCACCGGAGGCCAGCAGCGCCACGGCGAAGGCGAGCGCGGCCGTCCCGCCGACGAGGTGGCCGAGCTGTGCATGGGCGCCCTGGATCGTGTCGATACCCGACAGGGCCGGGGTGTGAAAGAGCTTTGCTGCCATTGCCAGCATGGCCATGTTGACGAGGCCGGCCAGTCCCAGTGCGATGACGACATCCAGGCGCTCGAAGCGCAGCACACGGCGGCGCTCGGTCTCATCGCGGACGGGTACGCGGCCGTTGGTCAACGCCGAGTGCAGGTATATGACGTGCGGCATGACGGTCGCGCCGATGATCCCTACCGCAAGGTAGATCGAGCTCGAGCCGTCGAGGTGGGGGACGAGCCCTCCCAGCGAATCGTGCACAGATGGGCCGATGTGCAGCGTCTCGTAGACGAAGCCGGCGAAGATGATGCCCAGCAGCGCCGTGATGGCCAGCTCAAAGCTGCGAAAGCCCCGCGTCTGCAGACCGAGGATGCCGAAGGCGATCACGCCGGTGATCAGTCCGGCCGCCAGCAGCGGGACGCCGAACAGCAGATTCAGGCCGATGGCTGCACCCAGGAACTCGGCGATGTCGGTGGACATGGCTATCAGCTCGGCCTGGATCCACATGCCCCAGGCGAGGGGTCGCGGGTAGTGGATGCGGACGTTCTCGGCCAGGTTGTGTTCGCTGACGATGCCGAGCTTCGCCGAGAGGTACTGGATCAGCATCGCGATCAGATTTGCGACGGCCACCACCCAGAGCAGCAGGTAGCCGAATCTGGCGCCGCCCTGGACATTGGTGGCGAAGTTGCCGGGGTCCACATAGGCGACCGAGGCCACGAAGGCCGGGCCGAGCATCGAAAGCGTGGCTCGCAGTCGCCCGCGGCTGAGCAGCTCCTCCAATGCGCTTGGGCCCTCGCCGCGCATCGCCACGGTCGCACCCTCGCCGTCGAGGACCGCGACCGGAGGGCGCGGGGGAGGGGCCATCAGAGCTGCTCCGCCGTCTCCACGCGCATCGCGCGGGTAAGCGCGTCGCCGAGAGCATGGGTGCGATCGCCGAAACGTACGTAGAGGGGCCCTCCGAAGGGCTGGCGCTCGATCACCTCGAGCTGATCGCCGATCCCGATGCCCTGCCGGTCGAGATAGCGCAGCATCTCGGGGTCGGAGTCCGAGACACGGACAAAGCGCCCGGTGGCGCCGATCGGCAGCTCGTCCAGGCCGCGGGTCTCGCGCTCGTCGAGGTCGAACTCCTCCGAGGGGATCGGGTCGCCGTGGGGATCGATCGTGGGGTGGCCGAGCTTCGCTGCGATCAGTGCCTCGAGGTCGTCGGAGAGGACATGCTCCAGCACCTCGGCCTCGTCGTGGACGCGGTCCCAGGGCATGCCCAGCACATCGGCCAGGTAGCTCTCGAGCAAGCGGTGGTGGCGGATCACCTCGAGTGCGATCCGACGCCCGTCCTCGGTCAGCCTGACACCGCGGTAGGGGATGTGCGTGATCAGGCCGAGCTCGTCCAGGCGCTTGAGCATGGCCGATACAGAGCCCGGCGTGATGCCGAGCCGCTCCGCCAGGGCATTGGTGGAAACCGGCTCTGAATTGCGCGATTCGAGGGCAAAGATGGCCTTCGAGTAGTCCTCGACGGCCGGCGTGCGCAGATGTTCCTTGGTTGCCATGAAAAATGATTATGGCATGCCCAAACATTATTCTCGACATGCAACGTCAAATTCTCATCGAACGTGAGGGCCCCGGGCTTGAGCCGACACCGTGATCAAAGACACGCTCCAGCCGCAGCCGGTATTGATATCAGTTGATATCGTGTTCGGTATGACTGAGGAGATGAAGCCGCTGTTCGTGCGCCTGCCGGCTGTTGAATCCGACCGCCTGAGCGAGCTCTCGCGTCTCACCGGCCGCAGCAAGCGCCAGCTGGTCGGTGAAGCCGTCCGTGATCATCTCGCCGACAGCGGCGAGATGATCCTCGGCCGGGCCGAGCTGCGCGAGCCGACCCCGGAGGTGATGACCCTCGAGGAGGCCGCGGCGCTGCTGAGGGTCGCGCCTGAGGAGCTCGCGGCGGCTGCGGAGGCCGGGGCGATTCCGGGGCGGCGTCTGGGCACGCAGTGGCGTTTCGGGCGTGAGGGTCTGTTGGGCTGGCTGGCCTCGACGGCGGACGGCGCCCGCGCGTCCAGCTAGCCGCCGGACTTCTGCTTTGCGGTTTTCGGGTGCGAGCGCTCGACGAAGGCGCTGACGCGTGTGCGCAGCCGCGCAGAGCGGGCCGCGTTGAAGGTAGGACTCTTCTTGGAGCTCTCGCCGGCAGTCGAGAGCTGTGCTTCACGCGCGGCCACGAGAGTTGAGATCAGGCCGGCGCTGCTGCGCCCTGGCGTGGAGTTGGCGATGTCGGCCAGCGTCTTTCCGGCGTGCAGCTCGCCGCGCAGCGCCGCGGGCGCCAGTCCGAGATAGCGGGCGGCGAGAAGGCGCATGCCTCCCTTGTGCACGCCGTGGCGTGCGTGCAGGCCGCCGGGGCGCTTGACGAGTTGGCCGATGCGCTGTTCGGTCCCCGCGCTGGCGGTGGCGGTGAGCGCTTTGACGAGCCCGGCTTCGGTCTTGCCGGCCTCGACGGCAATCTGCCCGAGGCTCTTGCCGGCACGCAGGTCCCCCGCGAGGGTCTGGAGCGGGATCCCGGTATAGGCGGCGGCGCTCTGCAGCAGGCGCCGGGCGCCACCGGTGTGCTTGCGGGCGTGGTGGTGCGGGCTGCCGGCGCTGCCGGCCGCCATCGCGGCGACAGCGCCGCCGAGGATCAGCACAGCGATCGCCGCGACGATCGGGAGATGACGTTTCAAGAAGGCGGTCATGGGGACACTGTCGCATGTCCCAGGGCGCATATCCACAGGCTTTAGGAACTTATGAGATTCGCCTGTGCGGTCCGGTGCGGGCCGTTGGCAGGACGGGTTAGCGTCCGCGGTCCGCGGCCGCGGCCAGCAGCGCCCGAGCGTTGCTGGCCGGAAAGTCCTGGAGGCGCAGGCGCCAGACGAGGTCGCGCCCGGTGTCCGAGGGAGCAAGCGTCTCTTTGGCGATCTCCTCGATCATCTCGAAGCCCAGTCCCGCCGGCACGGCGCCGCTGCGCAGATTGGCCTTGTCGTGGTGGATCTCGATGTGATCGACGCCGGGCAGCTCGAGGCCGGCCGCCGTCAGCTTGGCTGCGGCGAGTTTGGCGATCCCCCGGCCGGTGTGTGCGGAGTGGACCCAGTAGCCGAGCTCGAGCCCGCGCGGCCCGATTCGCCGCATCAGCCCGACGCTGGCGAGCAGGGTGCCCTGACGGTTCTCGATGGCGTACTCGAAGCGCTCGCCCCGCTCCCAGGCAACAGCCGTGGACGCCAGAAAGGTGCTCTCCCCGTGGGGATCCCCGTCTGCCCAGATCAGCCATGGGCTCAGCTCCGGGAGCGACTCGGCGACGGCCCGTTGCAGGGCATCCACGTCTGACAGGCGCCAGCGGCGGATGACGAGCTCACCCACTTCCATATGGGCTGGGGGTCTGGCTACGGGCACGGTTCGATTCTTTCAGAGGGGCAACGGCCCCGCGATCGTCCGACGCCAAGGGGCCGCTGAGCAGGCAGCGGCCCCTTGTTGTCCTGCCGGCGTGGGGGAGCCGCCCCGGCCGGATCAGCCGATCGAGGGCAGCGCCGAGGCGCCGGGGTGTCCGGCGGCCGCGCCCCGGCTGCGGACGATCAAGCTGAGGGTCCGGGCGCTTGTCATTGCCAGGGCCATCAGCACGAGCGCGTCGGTCAGGGCGCTTTCGGTGACAGCGTTGGCGTGCATCCAGCTGCCGAGCGGGTGCGCGAACCAGTGGCCGCTGCCGTAGATGAAGGCGAGGCGGGCGCCGATGACGATCACCCAGACGAGCGCGTAGCCGACACCGGCCTCAGTGAGAATGCTGCCGTCGCGCTGATCACGCTGCACGCGCATCAACGCACCGGCGCCAAGGCCCAGGATGGCTCCGACGGCCGTTCCGGCGATCTCGATCGCCAGGCCCGTGCCGCTGGTGGCGAGGGCGCTCAAATAGGTGGCGCCAGCGGCGCCGGCAATGATCAGCGGGCGCCGCAGACGGTGGCGGGTGATGGTCTTGCGGCCCAGGTCGGAGAGCAGGACTCCGGCGAGGATGGCGAGGCTGAGGATGATGGCGCTGGTGGGCATTTGTGGCTCCTTTTGAGTGGTTCGTCCTGTGTTGATCACGCTCGCAGCAGGAGACGCCCGCTTCATCGGCGCGTGGGAGGATCTATGGGTGGATCACGCAACTGCTCTCCACCCGGATCTCCACCCGGTCCCAAAACGCCCGTCGGGTGTGCTGATCGCGGCACGGCTGGCCGGCCTGGCGGCGATTGACGTCGAGGTGGCTCTCCAAGCGCGGCATGGCAACCCGCTTGCCTTGCTGGTGCTGCTGGCGTTGCTTGCCAATGTGGGAGCTGCCATCTGGGCGATCGACCGGCCCGCCGGCTCCTCGGCGCAGACCTGCGCGTTGACGGTCATGGCCGGCGCCGGCGGCGTGCTCGGCGCGCTCCAGCACGGCAGCCCAGGGCTGGCGCTGCCGGCGGTGGCCGTCGTGCAGGCGACGGCCGGCTTAGGCGTGCTGGAGGCCGTGGCGGTCACCGCGGTCGCGTTGGTGGGCCTCGAGGGAGGGGTGATCGTGGAGAGCCTGGGCGCGAGTGCGGCCTTGGGCTATGCCGCGGTGGTGCTCGGCTCGGCGCTGCTCGGGCTGACACGCCGGCAATATGTCGCTGAGGCCCGGGGGGCGGCCTCCCTGGTGGAGCAGGTGCAACGCACGGAGGCGGAGAGCAAACGGGTCGCGGCGCTGGACGAGCGCACCCGGATCGCACGTGAGATCCACGATGTTCTGGCCCACGCGCTGGGCGGCCTGGCGATCCAGCTCGAGAGCGCTGAGCTGCTCCTGGCCGAGCGGGGAGACGTTCAGGGCGCACTGGAGCGGATTGCCAGCGCCCGCCGGACAGCGCGCGAGGGACTCCAGGAGGCGCGCCGTGCAGTCTCTGCGCTGCGCAGCGACATGCCGGCGCTGCCCGAGAGCCTGGCCGGGCTGATGCGAACCCACGAAGAGCAGGGCGGCAGGGGACAGCTGACCATAAGTGGACAGCCACGTGTGCTTGAACCCGAGGTGGCGCTGACGCTGATGCGAACGGTTCAGGAGGCGCTGACGAACGTGCGCCGCCACGCCCCGGACTCGGCCGTCTCGGTGCAGCTTCTCTACGAGCCCCAGAGCACCACGGTCCTCGTGGTCAATGACGCCCCCGGCGGGCAACCGGAGCCCGCCGGCACTTCGTCCTCGGGCGGCTTCGGGCTGACCGGCATGCGTGAGCGCCTGGAGCTGGCGGGCGGGCTGTTGCAGGCCGGTCCCGAGCCCGGCGGGTGGGCTGTCCGGGCGGAGGTTCCGGCGTGAGCGCGAACCTGCGGGTATTGGTCGTTGACGACCAACAGATAGTCCGTGAGGGCCTCGCGACGATCCTCGACCTGCTCGAGGAGGTCAGCGTGATCGGCACCGCCGAGAACGGTGCCGCGGCGATCGAATTGGTCGAGAAACGCAGGCCCGACGTGGTCCTGATGGATCTGCACATGCCCGTGCTCGACGGCGTCAGCGCAACCAGGCGGATCCTTGCCGAGCATCCAGGGACGGCGGTCCTGATCCTGACGACGTTTGCCGGGGAGGAGGACGCGCTGGAGGCGCTCCGTGCCGGCGCCCTGGGGGTGCTCAGTAAGGACGCGGGACGCGATGAGATAGCGCGGGCGCTGCACCAGGCGGCCGCCGGGCACATGACGCTGGCAGCGCCGCTACAGGAGCGCCTCCTGGCCGCCGCGGCGCCGGCGCCTACCTCGTCCCGTCACGAGCTGCCCGACGGCCTCACCTCGCGCGAGGCAGAGGTGCTGCAGCTAATTGCCGCGGGGCTGAACAACCGCGAGATAGCGGGACGACTGGTGGTTTCCGAGGCGACCGTCAAGACCCACATCAACCACCTCTTCTCCAAGATCGGGGCCCGCGACCGGGCGGCGGCGATCAACTATGCGGCCGGGCACGGCCTCGGCGAGGCGCGTTAGCTCGGGAGGCTATCGGCCGGATGCCACCCCTGGTTCTCCTATCAGCGCCGGCGCGACTCCCAGGGCCAAGGCGAGAGCAGGTTGACAAGGAGCATCTCGGCCAGCCCGGCCAGCGCGATGACAGCACCCGCGGAGACTCCCTGGGAGGCCAGGATGAGACCGCCGACCAGGAGGATCAGACCAACGGCCATTCGCCTGAGCAGGATCCACATTCGGGTGAACTACCCGCGTGACCTCGTCGGGAAGCTCTCCCGGCCCGCTTGCACCGCGGTGGACAGGGTAAGAACTGACCGTGGCGCCGGCACCGACGGGTTTTTTCGACGGCTTTGTGCAGGAGAGAATCGAGCTCGGCGAGGTGACGCTCCGAGTCCGCCACGGCGGCAGCGGGCCGGCCGTCCTCCTGCTTCATGGGCACCCGCGCACGCACACGACCTGGCACCGCGTGGCGCCGCTGCTGGCCAGCGACTTCACGGTCGTCTGCCCGGACCTGCGGGGATACGGCGCCTCGACCGCGCCACCTCGATCGGCGGGATCGGCGCGGATGTCAAAGCGCGCGATGGCCGGCGATGCCCGCGCGCTGATGGCGGCGCTCGGACATGAGCGGTTCGCGGCCGTGGGCCACGACCGCGGCTCCTACGCGGCGATGCGCCTCGCCCTCGACCATCCGCAGGCCGTGGAGCGCCTTGTGGTGATGGACGGGATTCCGATCCTGGAGGCGCTCGAGCGGTGCGACGAGCGCTTCGCCAGAGCCTGGTGGCACTGGTTTCACCTCGGCCAGTCAGGCAAGCCGGCCGAGGACTGGATCAACCGGGATCCCGACGCCTGGTATGCCGCCGATCCGCAGGCGATGGGGCCGGAGAACTTCGCCGACTGGCAGCGGGCGATCCGCGACCCGGAAACCGTCTCGGCGATGGTCGAGGACTACCGGGCTGGGCTGGCCGAGGACCGCGACAATGATGAGGAGGACCGTGCGGCGGGCAGGAAGATCAACTGCCCCACCCTGTTCCTGTGGTCGCGAGATGACGACATGGAGGATCTCTACGGAGATCCTTTGGAGATCTGGCGCGCCTGGGCCCCCGATGTCCGCGGCGGGGTTATCGAGAGCGGACATCACATGGCCGAGGAGGCGCCGGAGGAGCTCGCGATGCAATTGCAGGCGTTCCTGGCGGGCGCCGTCAGGAGGTAAAGGAAGCAGCCCACATGGTCACAAGTTCCGCTCCAGCTCCAATATGCCTGTGTGTCCACTGGGGACCTCTCGAGATGCTCGGATGAGGAGCTGCTGCAGATCGGCCTCGAAGATGCCGCCGCGCTCGGCGTCCTCTATGACCGCTACGAGGCGCCGCTGCTCGGCTTCTTCCGGCGCGCCACGGGACGCTCGGACCTGGCGGCGGACCTCACCGCCGAGGTGTTTGCGGCGGCGCTCGAGTCCCTGAAGGGCTTTCGCCCGGAGCTGGGCAGCGCCCGCGGGTGGATGTTCGGCATCGCGCGCCACGAGCTGGCGCAGACATGGCGGCGCCGGCGGGTGGAGGCACAGGCGCGTCGAAGGGTGGGAATGGAGCCGATCATGCTGAACGACGAGGACCTGCAACGGATTGACGAACTGGCCACCGAGGGCGGCCCGCTGGCGCTGCTCGACGGACTCCCTGAGGATCAACGCTCGGCCGTCGTGGGGCGGGTGCTCGAGGAGCGCGACTACGCCCAGCTGGCAGCCGAGCTCGAATGCTCGGAGATGGTGGTTCGCCAGCGCGTGAGCCGCGGGCTGCGTTCGATGCGCTCAAAGCTCGGGGACGCGCAATGAGCCGCCTCCCTCAGCTGCGCGCGTCGTTCCTCGATGCCGCCGAGCGCCAAGCAGGCCCGGCCGGCGGCGTCCGTGCCATACGCCCGCGCCGTTCGCGGTTGCGGCTGGGCGTGGCGATCGCGTTCGTGGTCCTACTGCTGGCGGCCGTTGCTGTCGCCGCCACGGGGCTTCTGCGTACTGGCTCGCCCGTACGGCCCTCCGGGAGAGCGACACCGAACGCGGGTGTCGGCGTGCCCGCCCCCGGCGGCTCGCGAATCCTCCACGTAAGCGGCGCGGACCCCGCTGGAGGGCCGCCATGGGGGATGCGGCTCGTCCGCACGACGAGAGCACTCGTCTGTGTCCAGCTCGGCCGGCTCTATCAGGGCGCGCTCGGTGTGCTCGGGACCGATGGAGCCTTTGGCGACGACGGCGCCTTTCACCCGCTGCCTCCTGACACGATCGATCGCCAGAGCGGCGCGACGAGCTGTCAGCCGGCGAATGTGGGCGTCAGCCTCGAAGTGTCAGGAATACCTGCAAGCGGCCTGATGGCGGCGGACGGCAGACTCGGGGCCGTCTCGAGCGACCGCTGGATTTCCTATGGGCTCCTGGGAGCCGATGCGGTCAGCGTCACCTACCGGCTGGGCGCCCGCTCCCACACCATCCCCGTCGAACCGGGCACCGGCGCCTATGTGATCGTCTCGCAGGGCATAAAGCCCGGCACGAGCCAGCAGGGCACGACGAGCGGAGGTAGCTCAGGCGTGCAGGGGCCAGGGGGGAGGGCGCTACCCAACCCTGAGGGCGCGGTGACGGCAATCACCTACCGCATCGGCAACGGAACCTGTGAGATCGGCAGGACGGCGCACACCCCCAACGCCTGCCCGCTCCCGCCCTCCGGCCGAGGCTCGCCGGAACCGACCGTCGAGCTCCACCGCGCGATCTCCGTTCATCTGCGGCGGGCCGCGCAGCCGGGCGGCTATGACGCGACCCTGACCTTTGTGGCTCCCTACGCCGTGCCCAATGCTCTCAGCGGCTATTCGATTGCCAGCCCTTCACCCTGCCATCTGGGAATCGCCGTCGATCCAGTCGACCGCGACGTCTCCGCGGGTCAAAAGGTCGTGGTGCCTGTCGAAGCTGTGTTTGCCAACGCCTGTGGACCAGCGGTGACCTTGGAAGTGATCTACGGGCATGGGCAGGGAGTGCACGCCACGGGCAGCGGCAACGTGCTCGTGGGCAAGATCACCTTGCGCCGGCCGAAGTGAGCGCGCTGCGTAGCCGCGCCGCCCGACGTGGCTGCGTCCCTCGAACGCGAAACCTGAGACGGTGAGCCAGGGGATCGACCGGCGGATACCCCGTTGAACTCGCACCCGGCTCAACGATCGCCAGTGACCAGCCGGCCTTCACGTCGGGCTGGGGGATAATCGTGCTGCCCGGACCCAGCACCGCCACGTCGACATTCCGCGCCGTGGCGCTCTGGGAGACCGAAGGCTGAGTGCGCCTTCGAACCTTTGAGAGGTGAGCCATCGGACTGACCACACGCGTGAGGGTGCGAGACGCCGACCCAGAGGACGCTCCCGCGATCGCCGCGTTTCACACGGTTTGTTGGAGAGAGGCATACCGCGGCATCGTGGAGCAGCGCTACCTGGACGAAATCGATGTAGCCCAGAGGACGAGGCGCTGGGAGGAGAGACTGACCACCCGGGCGGTCTCGGTCGGAGAACTGAGGGGGGGATAGTAGGCGTGGCCAGTTCCGGATCAGCCGCGGACGGAACAGCGCCGGCCCTGATGCTGTGGACTCTTTACGTCGCCGCGGAGCAACGTGCCGGCGGACTTGCGCGCACCCTGATGGAGCGAGTGATCGGACTCGAGCCCGCCCAGCTGTGGGTGTTCGAGTCCAACCTTCGAGCTCGGGCGTTCTACGAGAAGTACGGCTTTCGCGCCGATGGCCGGCGCCAGACTGATCCGGGCACCGGGATCAGCGAGCTGCGCATGGTGCGCAAAGCCGCGTTTGGTGCCGTGCTCGACAATGCATCGACGGTCCATGCCAATGCGACTTCTGATTGACCCCGACTTCGGCGCCGAGGACCTCCTGTGGAACGTCGAGGGTGGGGGGGTGCGCATCGACAGCATCCCGATGTCCGTTCGGACGCGCGAGAAGCTTCGAGCGTGGCAGAAGCAGTGGGACCTGCTGGCCACACAGGACCTCCTAGCCGAAGGCATCGCACACGGCATGGCGTCCGGTTCGACAGCTCCCGTCGCAGATGAGGAATGGGGCGCCCACGAGCACGAGGGACGCTTGATCTGGCTGGCACTCCAGCAGGACCTGGGACCCGACTGGCAGGTGGGTCGGCCACAGCTCGTGGACGGTGCTCGCCATGTGCAATGGAGTCCAGAGGGTCCGACCGAGCCGCTCGGATGAGCGGATCCACTTGCTCTCAACTGCTGAGCCTTGCTCCTGTGTCTCATAATCCGTCCGGTGGCAGCGGAGGGCATCGAACTGCGAAGGGCCGGTCCGGATGATGGCGCGCTCCTTCGCGTTCTCATCCGTGAGGCCGCGTTCTGGCGCTACCCAGCGAGCGCCCCGCCGCTTGAGCAGGCGCTCGCCGATCCAGCGGTCGCTCGCTATGTGGAGAACTTTGGGCGTCCTGGCGACACAGGTGTCACGGCGTTACTCGACGGGGCGCCCGTGGGGGCTGCTTGGTGGCGCTACTTTCGTGCGGATGCGCCGGGCTACGGCTTCGTCGAGGAGTCGATCCCCGAGATCTCGATCGCCGTGCTGCCGGGCCATCGGGGCAGAGGCATCGGCACCATGCCCCTTGTCGCGCTCAGACAGGCGGCTCAGCGAGCGGGAGTCGAGTGCCTGAGTCTCAGCGTCGAGCGCGACAACGCAGCATGTGCGCTCTATGAGCGCCTGGGCTTCAAGCCCGTTGGCCACGACGCGGGTGCTGAGACGATGGTGCTCGTTCTTGCCGACGGGCGAACCTGACAGCAAGCCTCCAGCAAGCGACTGAACGAGCGAGCGGAACCTGTCCCCGCCGACCTACGCGGCGCCGGCGTCCACCTCGAAGATCCCGAAGGTGTTTCCGGCGGGGTCAAGAAAGTAGCCCTGCCAGCAGCGGCCGGGTACGGCGAACTTCCTCATCGCGTCCCTTCCGCCAAGCTCACCGATACGAGCCGCCGTCGCGTCATAGTTCTCGACCTCGATGGAGATCACGGCGGCATTTGTCCCGCCGGGAGAAGCGGGAGCAGGAACGGGCCGCGCCAAGACGGCACCGTTGATCCCGGGCGTCGCAAGGCGCCAGTACTCGATGGGCAGATTGTCATCGCGCGCGACGCTCCACCCGAACACGTCAGCGTAGAACCCCGCCACGGCGGCTGGCTCATCGGCCTGCAACTCAAAGTAGGCGGGTGCGTCCATCACCGAGCATTTTCTCACTCCCCTCAGACGGCCCCACGCGTGCCACGCTCTGCGATTCATGCTCTGCGATGCTGTCACGGTGGCAGACGTGGAAGTTCGTCCGGCGCAGATGCAGGATCTCGGCGCCCTTATCCAGCTGTATGCGGAGTTGGCGGGCGACGAGGCCTCGGCGGCGCCGGGAGACCTGAAGGGCTCCAAAAGCACGTTGGAGGCGATCCTCGCGCAGAGCGGGCGGCATCTACTCGTGGGCCTTAGTGGCGAGGAGGTCGTCGGTACAGCCGACCTGGTGGTCGTGCCGAACCTGACTCACCGCGGGACGCCCTGGGCGACGGTCGAAAACGTGGTGGTGGCCTCGTCGATGCGACGGCAGGGGATCGCGCGGGCCCTGTTCGCCGAGATCCAGGAGATCGCGCGCGCTGCCGGCTGCCACAAGATCGGGCTGTTGTCGGGCAAGCATCGAACGGAGGCACACGTCTTCTACGAACAACAGGGGTACCGCGCGGTTTCGGAGGGCTTCAAGCTGTACTTCGACCGGTAGGTGGCCCGCTGGTGTGTTTGAAAAGGCAGATGCGAACCTGACTCGAAGGCGTATTGACTGGTCCGCCGGTTAGGTGCGAAGCGCGCTCGACAATGTGTACGTCGTCTAGGGCTGTGGGCGGAGGCCGCGGCGCCGGGAGCCAGCCCGCTTCAGTGCCCATCTGAGAACCGACGCCAAGACAACGATGAGCGCACACTGGAGCAGGTTTGAAAAGACGTCGCCCAGGGAGTGTCCCTCGAGGACACTGAGGACCACGAGAAGGACCACGAGGACCGCGAACAGCACGGGCTGGCGCCACCGGCCTCTGGTCAAGAACGCGTCAGTACCCGCAGCCCATTCTTCGACGCGGGCCAGCTCGCCCTCAACTCGCTGGTTGACACGCTCAAAAACGAACCCAATTCGCATAAGACAAACAATACGCTCCGCCGGGCACCGGCAAAAGAAGCCAACCGATAGTGCGGGCGGCCCGATCCCGATCAATCCAGTGCGAGCGAGGAGCATCCCGAGGCAGCTAACCGGCGCTGGTCTTCTGTCATCGAATGCTGCGCCTAATAATGCGTGGAGTGAGCCGCGATGAGGGAACGCCCATACGTAGCCTGAAGGACCGGTTCGAAGGCGTCGTGGCGTTTCTACTCGAGGTGTTTCTGCCATAGCCGACCCGCCGTCGCTAGGCTGCGGGTGAACGGAGTCGGGCTACTTTGCAGAGCGTTCGCAGGCGAGGGCCGTGCGCAGTCCTATGTCTTCGAATTCGGCGGCGCGCTCGAACTTCTGATGGTTGGAGAGCGGGCGGACCAGCTGTTGCGTGAAGGTTTCGTAGGCCCGCTCGCCGGCAAGCTCGCCGCGCCGGGCCGTGACTCCGCCCGATATTCGGTTGATAATGCGTGCACTGCACTGACCGTCACATGTAGGCTCGCCTCCGATGTCACTGAAATCGGTCCTGACAGGTCCTTCGCGTTTCCTTAGATACATCAGCGAGCCTCGGGAAATGGCGAGGGCGACCTTCGATGCCAAGACACCGTCCGAGAAAGCACGCGTCGAAGAGAGGTCTCGCGGGGTCGCCAGCTTTCTTCCGGCCTTTATACCGCCGGTGAAGAAGATCCCCGCGAAAGACGAATCGGAGGCTTCGCAATCGCATGATTCGTAGAGACTCGACTCCGTGCTTGATAATGCATGGACGGTCCCGGCACCGGAATGCCCGCTAGGAGGGTTGGCCTTGGGGTAAATACCGGCAATGGGATCGCTGCGTTCGCTTTCGCTCTGTGCAGCGGCATCACTCGTGGCGGCGGGTTGTGGAGCGACGAAAGAGCCGACAGCGCCGACTCAAGGGACGGTGACGTCGAACCCGGCCGCGCGTCGAGCGATGGAAGTCAGGGAACAGATCGAAGCGAGCGACGAGGCACACTGCCGAACGGCGCCCTCCAAGGCGATGCGAGAACTCTGGTGTCGGCACAAAGCGGCGCACCCGAGCATTACGCAGAGCGGATCTCCCACCTAAGCCGTCGTGCTTGATAATGCATGGTCGGGAGCAACCTCGCGGGGACCGGGCCGATCCTGCACGGCCGCCGACAGCACGCACTTTCCCGTGCCGGATGGTCGCTAGTTCCGGTTGTTCCTGCGACTGCGCAGGAAAAGGACCCCGAGCGCAGCCACGACGATGACAGCGACCACGATGTACGAGGTGGCGGTTTTTTCCCCGTGAGACCGGAGAGCACCCGCGAGTACGAGGAGGGCTATGACCATGAGGAAGCAGCTACCCGCCGATCTGACGATCCTATCCCGTGCTTGATAATGATGGACGGTCTAGCATTTGGGAATGAAGCAAGACCGCCCCTGGGATGTTCGGCTTATCGAACGGATGCAAACCCGCAACCCGGCGAGGCGTGCAACCCCGGCCGAGGTAGCGGGAGCCTCGTCGCTCGCCTTTCTCCTGCTAGCGGTCGTGTTCGTTGCCGCCGGGGTCGCGAAAGGAAGCACCTGGGATCTGGTCCTCGGAGCCGGCTGGCTTCTCGTCGCAGGTGCTTGGCGTTTCCGCGCCCGATAATGCATGGACGGGAGCAACTTCGGGGGAGCCCGGGTCGATCTCGTGTGTCACCCTGGCACGCCGTCAAGCACGGCACAATGGCTTTATGCGCTCGATCCGCTTAGCGGAGCGACAAGTCCTTTTGGAGTGGATCCGAGTGCGTCAACGCGTGTTTCTTGTCGCGGGATTTCTGTTCTTCGTTGCACTTGCGACGGCGGCGGGGCTCCTGTACGCAAACGGCGTCTCCCACCTCAACAGAAACGAACTGCGGCACTTCGTGCACCGCCAAGCTGAGGAGCCCAAGTCGTCGGAGGAAGCCCCAATCGTCGAACGAATCCCGCCGGAACATTGACGTGGACCCCGCTGCCTCTGTGCGTGATAATGCATGCTGTGCGTCCGGAGTGGACGGATCATTTCGCCAACTCGACGAGCAGGATCCCGAGCGCGACAAATGCGAGTAGACAACAGACGAACAAGAGGGTCTTGCGATTGATTGCCATGCGCTCGGCGTAGCCCATCTTGACCGAGACCCACGAGCCCAACCAAACTCCGCCGGCGGCGCTCAGAAGGATCAGTACTCCCGCGATCACGTAGCTCACGATTCGACAACTACCCCGCGAGCGGAACCAGGTTCCTTCTGTGCTTGATAATGCATGTTATGTAAACTCAGCAATATTCATGCCTCGCCGCTGAGGCAAAAAACCGCGACCCCGCCCGTCGCACTTGTCGGCTGGCAGTCAGGCGTGCCTCTCGGGCCAGTGACCCGGCGTGCCTAGGCGTATGAGGGCTCCGCGAAGTTCGGCGTCCACGTGACCCTTGATCGTGACCGTCGTCAAAACTCCGTTGGACTGAAAGTCCGCGCGCAAGCGCTGGGCACTGAGACGTCCTCCGATGAATGAGATTGCGCCTGCCAGCGGCGCCAGGCCGCCTCCTTCGGCGGCATCGGCGGCTACGTCGAGGGCATCTTTGACGTTGTCGCTGAAGGCCAAATGTCCAGGATGCTGCGCGCAGAGACGGAAGCCGCCCTTGCGACGCAATTCTGGCGCGACCTCGTCCAAGAACCGCTGTTGCGCGTGCTCTGGGGTTTCCGCCATTGCGAAAGACAGTTCGATCCGGGGCATTGCTTCTCCCTATCGGCGGCGCAAGCCCCCTGAGTGAAATACCTCTGAACCCAGGGCCTTCAAGCTGACGGCCCCACGCCTGACTTCAAGCTTTGCTCTGTGGGTTATGTCTATCTGAACAGAGGGCCGAGCCTGGCTGGCTGAAGCTTCACTCAGGGTTGGGCGCGACTGACTTCCGCGCAGATGACGGCCGCTGCGGCGACGGCGTCCACCTGATAGGTGCGATCGCCCACCGAGTCCTCCGCGGCCGATTCCCAGCCGCTGACGGGGTCATGGGCGAAGACATCCAAAGACCGCACCTGGAGTCCTGCCTCCTCGACCACCGCTCGGAATCTCGCGGGTGAGTACTGCCGGTAGGACCCCATGTCAGCGTCGCCACCCGCCGGTACGGTGACGAACACCACACGCCCCACACGGCCGAGTTCGCCCAGGGCTTGAACGTCTCCTCCGCCGCCAACGCCGACGTGGTAGTTGGTGTTGTCCATCCCGACATGCTCGAGTGTCGAAATGCAGATGGCAACGTCGAAGCTGTTGTCTGCAAATGGCAGGCTCCGCAGATCAGCCACGTGGCTGGCGAGTCCCGGCATGTAGGCCTCGTTGAGATCGGCGACCTCAACCGTATGTGGCAGGCGAAGGAGCAACCACTTGTAGATCATGGGCGCGTAGGCCGTGCCGACATCCAGGACCCGCAGGCCCTCACCGGCCGGCAGGTGACGCCAAACCCATGGAATCTCCACGACCCGCTCGGTGAGCGCCCTGCCGTACCCCTCCATCGGCTGACGGCCCGTGGCGAGCCGTTCGATCACCGATTCCTCCTCGAACGTGCCCACCGTGGCGACGTCCTGTTTCGCCAGCTTCGGCAGGTAGGCAAGCTGGCCGAATCTCCTGGACCACGGTTGCGGCAAACGAAGCCGAGCCCATCGATAGGGCCGGAGCAGGGAGTCTGGCGGCAAGGCATCCGAACACTAGCGGAGGTCCGGGATCCTGCCGAGCACAAATCTCACGGAGCGCTCGCTGAGCCGGGTGGGCGTCACCTGAGCGGAGACCGTGCCGGAAACCAGCCATCTGGCACCCTCCCCCGAGTGAGCGTCCATCTCCGCCCCACCACCGAGGCAGATCTGGCTTTGGTGCTGGGAATCGAGGGTGACCCCGAGGTTGCGCCGCGGGTCACGCAATGGTCGGCCGAGCGCCATCTGAAGGCTATTCAGGCGGCCGAGGAGGCGCACCTGCTCGTGATGCATGGCGCAGATCGTGTGGGATTTGTGCTTCTCGCCGGACTCGACCGGGGAGACCGCGTCATCGAGCTGCGCCGGATCGCCATCTCGCGCCGAAACGGCGGAATCGGCCGACGGGCGCTCACGCTGGCAATCGAGCTCGCCTTCGATGTTCATGGTGCCCGGCTCCTGTGGCTGGACGTCATGCCGGACAACCTCAGAGCCAGGCATCTTTACGAGAGCAGCGGCCTGCACTTGGAGGGACCAGCTCCAGCGGGCCACCCCTCCTTCGGCTCCCAGCCCCCGCTTCTGGTTATGTCAACCGAGCGGGAGGATTGGCTCAACACGCCACGGCCCGGCCCGAGCCCATACCGCGGCTAGCATCAGCCCCAAACCGCAACGAGGGAGGCTCACAGATGGCCAACACGATCTACACCGCCGAGGCCCAGGTCACGGGTGGGCGCGCCGAGGGTCACGGCCGAACCAGCGACGGGGCCCTCGAGGTCGATCTGCGTCTGCCCACCGAGATGGGCGGCCAGGGCGGCGGCACCAACCCCGAGCAACTCTTCGCCGTCGGCTATGCCGCCTGCTTCGAGGGCGCGCTCGGTGTCGTCTCCCGGCGAGCCAAGGCCGAGACTGGCGACGTCACGATCGATTCCAAAGTCTCGCTGACCCCCAACAGCGGCGGCGGGTTCGACCTGGGGGTTCAACTCGATGTGACCTTGCCCAGCGTCACCGACAGCGCACTCGCCAAGGAGCTCGTCGCGGGCGCGCACAAGGTCTGCCCCTACTCCAACGCAACCCGCGGCAACGTCGAGGTGCTCCTGACCGCCAACGGCCAGCCGGTCGACTGAGCCGCGCGGCCTGCCGGCCGCTCAGCGGCCGAAGGTGCGCAGCAGGTTTCGGGCTCGATTGCCGAGTCCGGTGATCTGCTCGCGCACCTGCTCGAGGCCCGCGCGCAGCTCCGGGTCCCCTACTTCGACCGGCACCATCGAGTCCTGCAGCTCGCTCAGCGCGCGGTCGGCCTCGCCGGCCGAGGCGACCGCGCTCTCGATCAGTCCCTTGGTGCCTCTCGCAGGGGCACCGGGCGGAGCGCTCTCGAACGGGCGCACCTGGAGCTCATGGCGGGCGGCAAACTCGCTGTAGGTCCGCTGCGCGCGGCCGTATGCCAGCTGCACCGGCCTGAAGAGCTGGTCCTCGAGCTCGTCCGCGGTCCGTTCGTCGAGCAGCTCATAAGCCCCCTCGAGCTCGCCCAAGGCGGTGCTCAGACGGTCCACCGCGACGGCCAGCGCGTCCATTATCTGCTGATGACCCTCGGCGGTCGTGTAGCTCACCGGGCCACCATAGCCTCGACGGCCCGCTCGGCCCGGGCGCCCTCATGCGGGCTCGTGGGCCATCGCCTGCGCTCGCGCCATGACCTCGTCGATCATCGGCACGGTCAACTTGCCCGTGAACGTGTTCTGCTGGCTGGGGTGAAAGCAGCCGAGCAGCGGCCAGGGCTCGCCCGGCGCCTCGGCGCCGTGGCCAAAACGGGGCTTGGGGCGCACTGGACGGGCGTCGGGGGCCCCCACCGCGAGGCGCAGCCGCAGTGCGGCGTCCCAGGCGAAGGCACCCAGGCAGACCACGACCCGGACATGCTCCAGCAACTGAAGTTCGCGCACGCTCCAGGGCAGGCAGGCCTCGCGCTCCTCGGGTAGAGGCTTGTTGGCCGGCGGCGCACAGCGGACCGCCGCCCCGACCCGTGCACCGCGCAGCTCGAGGCCGTCACCAAGGCGCCGGGAGTCGGGCTGGCTGGCCAGGCCGGCCCGCCAGAGCGCCGCGTAGAGGAAATCCCCCGAGCGGTCGCCGGTGAACATTCGTCCCGTCCGGTTGGCGCCATGGGCCGCCGGGGCCAACCCCAACAACAGGATCCTCGCGGCGGGGTCCCCAAAGCCGGGCAGGGGCCGGCCCCAGTACCGCTCACCGGCAAACGCCGCGCGCCGCTCGCGGGCCACCTGCTCGCGCCAGGCCACCAGCCGCGGGCAGCGCCGGCACGAGGCAACCTGCTCTCCCAGCCGCTCCAGCTCCAAGCTCAACGCCGCGCTCATATCGCAGTAGTAGCATCGGACCCACGATGCAGACGTGGATGTGGGTGCTGCTCCTGTTCGGGTTGGTCAAACTGCCGATTGCCGCCCTGATGCTGTGGATGCCCTTCCGCTACGACGAGTCCCAGCAGTCCATCGGTGAGCCGTCCGACTCCTCCGAAGAGGACGGCGGCTCCAAGGCTTTGCCCGGTGGGCCCATGAATCCGCACCCGCGCTCCCCCCTGCCCCGACTGCCCCGCCGCGGACCTCATGGGGGCCCGTCGGTACCCGAGCCTCCGCGCCCCCGTCGTCGCGCCGCCGCACCGCGTCAGCCGCTTCGGGTCGGCGGCCGGCGCTAGGTCTATCGGCCTCTGGCGTTTCGCTTTCGCTGCTGGCGGGCCGCCTTGGCTTTGGCCCGCCGCTTTCGCTGGCGCAGCGCCAGGTCACGGTTGACGCGCGCCTCCAATTCGGCCGGGTCGAGCTCACCGGTCGGAGAGTGGCGCTTGGCGTCACGCATGATCACCACGGCGATACCCAGAATCAGCACGACGGCAGCCGCGAAGCCGATCAACAGGGTTTTGGACGAGTTTTTCGTTTCTTTGGCGCCCGTTTCCGTCGTTTTTTCGGTCGCCGTCGAGGTCGTCGCTTCTGGTTCCTGAGCCTGGCGCGAGAGTTCGTTGAACGAACTGCCCCCTTCGATGGACCCCGCCGCCAGGGCCGGCCCCGCCGTGCCGGCAAGGCACAGAGTCGCCAGGAGGATCAGTGCGCAGGCCCTCAATGGGCTCAATGGGCGGAACGCGCCAAGGAACACGCGGGCGAGCATACCTGCTGGGAGACCGGCCGCTTCAGGACCCACCCGCCACCGCCCTCAGGGTCATGGGGGTCTGCCCAGCACATAGAATGCCCGCGCATGGCCCCCAAACAACGACAGATACGCATGGAGCAGCGCGGCGCGATGGAGGCCGTACAGGCACTTGAGCTGCGCTCGGACGAGGAGCTCGAGGCCGAGACCAAATACAAGTCCGCCGCAATGGCCATCCTCGGCGCACGCGCCGCCGAGCGCTTCGATGCGCCCGCCGCCCGCAGCTACTTCCAGCGCGCCATCGCAGCCGCCCGGCCCCAGGAACGCATGCAACTGCGGCGCATGGCCGACGCCTCGCTGGCCCTGGCCGAACGCCGCGCCGGAGATCTCAAGCAGGCCGTCGAGCGGCTTGGCCAGGAGGCTCCCAGCGGACGCCAGATGTTCGCCCTACGGGCCATGGGCCTGCTGGTCCCCCCCGCCTCTGCCGGCATTCTCGCGCGCACGCGGGGCATCCTGCTCATCATCCTTTTGATCATCGTCCTGCTGGCCCTCGGCCTGGGGATCGTCGAGCTGATCGCCCTGCCCTTCGGAGGCATCGGCGTCGCGCCGGGCGTTCTGCTGGGGCTCTTCCTGGTCATCGCCGTCCTCGGAGTCGTCGCGGCCTACGGGCGACGAAGGCGCGATCGCGCAAAAAGCGCCGCCGGTCGCTGAGCGCTCCACGACTCCCGGCCGCGCTGCCGGGGACACTAGGCTTGCCTGGTGCCAGCCCCAGTCTGCTTGATCGTCAATCCCTCCGCCGGCGGCGGTAAGGCCGCGCGCATCGCTCCAGCGATGGAGGCGGCGCTGAGCTCGGAAGGTCTGACCGTGCGATCGGTGGCGACGCGCGACCTCGGGCACGCCCGCGAGCTCGCACGTGAGGCTGCCAGAGCGGGAGAGACGGTCGTCACCCTGAGCGGCGACGGTTTGATCGGCGTGATCGCCGATGCCCTGCGCACGGTTCCCGGGGCGCTGATCGGCGTGCTACCCGGCGGACGCGGCAACGATCTGGCGCGTGTGCTGAGGATCCCCGAGGATGGCGGTGATGCCTGCGCAACGGTCGCCCATGGCGTCCCCCGCCCCGTGGACCTCGGCCTCGTCGGCGATGGCGAGGGGTCTGAGGACGGGCGCGCTTTCGTGGGCATCGCCTCGGCCGGCTTTGACAGCGACGCCAACCGCATCGCCAACCAGGCGCCCGCCTGGATGGGCGGCCTCGTCTACGCCTACGGCGCGCTTCGCGCGCTGAGCTCCTGGCGTCCCGCCCGTTTCGAGATCGAACTGCTCCCCTCCGGCGAGCTCCACACCTTCAGCGGCTACACGGTCGCGGCGGCCAACTCGCGTGCCTACGGCGGCGGCATGTTCCTGGCTCCCGACGCGATGCTCGACGACGGGCTGCTCGAGATCGTCCTCACCGAGCATGTCGGCAAGCTCAACTTCCTGGCCAACCTGCCCAAGGTCTTCAGCGGCACCCACGTCGCCCTGCCGAGCGTCCATGTCTTCAAATCGCCTGAGGTCCGTATCAGCGCTGACCGGCCATTCATGATGTATGCAGACGGGGACCCCATCGGCGAACTGCCGCTGCGTGTGCGTGCCCTTCCCGGTGCCATCAGGATCATCACGCCGGCTGACGGCGGCCCCGCGCTCAGCTCCGAGCACACCGCCGGCTGATGGCCCGGGTCTCCTCGGTGAAGCTCGCGCTCGCCCGCGGGGCCGGGGCACTCTCGCGACTGCGCGGCTCGGGGGCCACCAGTCTTCCCGGCAAGGTACTGATGCGCCTACAGCCGGACGCCGTCAGCGCGCTCGGCTCGCGCCTGCCCGACGGCAGCGTTCTGATCTCGGCCACCAACGGCAAGACCACCACCGCGGCCATGGTCTCGGGCATTCTGAAAATGGATGGCCGCAGCCTCGTGCACAACCGCGCGGGGGCCAACATGGCCGGCGGCATCGCCACAACGCTGCTCGCCGCCGCGCTGCCCGGAGAGGCGATTGCCGGCCGGCTGGGCCTGTTCGAGGTCGACGAGCTGTGGCTGGCCCAGATGGCCGCTGAACTCGGCCCCCGCGGGATCCTGCTCGGCAACCTCTTCCGCGACCAGCTCGACCGTTACGGGGAGCTCGAGGCGATCGCCGACAGCTGGCAGCAGGTGCTGCTCGCGAGCACCGCCGTCGCGGTACTGAACGCCGATGACCCACTGGTAGCGGACCTCGGCCGCGAGCGTCCCGCAACCGTCTACTTCGGCGTCGATGACGACTCTCTCGCGCTCGCCGGCATGGCTCACGCGGCCGATGCCAAGCACTGCCGCAACTGCGGCGCCCCCTACATCTTCGACGCCGTCTACCTGGGCCATCTCGGCCGCTACCACTGCCCGAACTGCGGCCGGCGGCGCCCCGAGCCGCAGCTGGTGGCCGAAGAGGTGCGCCTTGAGGGGGTTCGTTCGGCCTCCTTCACGCTCCGTACACCAGCCGGCCGGGCTCGAGTCCAACTGGGTCTACCCGGCCTCTACAACGTCTACAACGCCCTCGCCGCGGCCGCCCTCGCCAGCGCCCTGGATGTCGAGCTGCAGACAATCGTCGAGGGCCTCCAGGCGGCACGGCCGGCCTTCGGCCGCGCCGAGAGCATCAGCGTCGCGCTCGGTGGGTCCCCTCCGGCGAGCCGTGAGCTGCAGATGATGCTCGTCAAGAACCCGGCCGGCACCAACGAGGTCCTTCGCACACTCGCCCTCGAGCCCGGCAGCCACTACCTGCTGGGCGTCCTCAATGACCAGATTGCCGACGGGCGCGACGTCTCCTGGATCTGGGATGCGGACTTCGAGCTGCTCGCCGGGAGGGTCGAGCACATCTTCTGCAGCGGCTCGCGCGCTGCCGACCTGGCCGCCAGGCTGAAGTATGCGGGGGTCGAGCCCGCGCGGATCGAGATCCGCGAGAACCTCGCTGAGGCGCTCGGCCAGGCTCTCGCAGCCGGCGCTTCCGAGCGCCCGCTCTATGCGCTGCCCACCTACACCGCCATGCTCGCCCTGCGCGAGCTGCTCGTCGAGCGTGGCGACACCTCCAGCGCCTGGTCATGAGCCACGCCCGCAGCGAGCTCAAAGCGCCCCCTGCGGCCGTCGTCTGGCACGAGCTCGAGTGCGGCTCCTACCGCGCGGACATGCAGATCTGGCTGAGCCTTGCCGCCGCCGCTTCCCCCCGCCACGGGACTCCGGCACGCGTGCTGGACATCGGCGCCGGGACCGGACGGGTGGCGCTGGAGCTCGCCCGCGCCGGGCACCCCGTGACGGCGCTTGACATCGACTCCGTCCTGCTTCAGGCGCTTTGCCAGCGGGCCGGGGAGCTGCCGCTCAGCACCGTCACCGGCGATGCCCGGACGTTCGCCCTCGATCAGACCTCGCATGACCTCGGCCTCGTCCCCATGCAGACCATCCAGCTGCTGCGCGGCGCACAGCAGCGACGCGAACTCTTCGAACGTGCCCGCGCCCACCTGCGCCCGGGGGCCCTGCTGGCGCTGGCCATCGTCACCGAGGTTGACCCCTTCGACGCCCGCCGCGGCGGTCTTGGCCCGGCACCCGACTCCGAGCGGATCGACGGCGTGCTGTACCTCAGCCGGGCCACCCTCGTCGAGCTCAGGCCGGGGTCGATCCGGATCGAGCGCGAGCGGGTCATCGACCCGGAGCCGGGCAGCGGCCGCGCGCCCTCACCCGCCGAGCTCGACGTGATCGAACTCGAGCGCCTCAGCGAAGACCAGCTGCACGAGGAGGCCCTGGCGATCGGCCTGCAGCCCCAGGCGGGCATGGAAATCGCCGAGACCTACGAGCACACCGCCAGCCAGGTGGTGATCCTTCGTGTCTGAGCGTGGACAGACCCTGCGGGTCTGCGCGCTCTACCCCGACCTGATGAACATCTACGCCGACCGGGGGAACCTGATCGTGCTCGAGCGCCGCTGCTCCTGGCGCGGGATCGGCTTTGAGCTGTCGGCCAGCTCGCTCGGGGACCGGCTCGACGACGGCGCCGCCGAGCTCTACTACATGGGCGGCGGACAGGACCGCGACCAGCGCCTCTGCGCGGAGGATCTGCTCGCCAACAAGCGCTCGGCCCTGCACGCCGCGGCCGCGCGTGGGGCGCTCGTGCTTGGCGTCTGCGGCGGCTATCAGCTGCTCGGCAACTCCTACACGCTCGGGCACGAAGAGATCGAGGGCGTCGGCCTGCTGGACGTTACGACCGTCCGCGAGGACGGCCCGCGGCTGATCGGCAACGTGGCAATCGAGCTGTCCCTTCCCGGCTTCGAGGGAGCACAGGTGCTTGCGGGCTTTGAGAACCACGGCGGACGCACGCGCCTGCGCGACGGCCAGCAGCCGCTCGGCCGCGTGCTCAAGGGCCATGGCAACGACGGCCGCAGCGGCCTCGAGGGGGCCGTCTCCCAGCACACCATCGGCACCTACCTGCATGGGCCGCTGCTGCCCAAGAACGTGTGGTTTGCCGACTGGCTGATCGCTACCGCGCTCGGCATCGACCCACGTGAGCTGGCGCCCCTCGAGGATGAGATCGAGGGCCGGACACACGCCGGGGCCCTGCGCGCCGCCGGCCTCTGACGGTTCAGTTTGCGACTGCGAAGCGCGCGAAGCGCTCGGCCAGACGGGCCGGGATCAGCGCGTCGACGCGGACCCCCTCGGCGGTGTCCTTGCGGTTGACCTCGCCGGCGATCTCGTGCAGCTCGGCCAGACTGCCACCGTCGGCATAGGGGACCAGCAGGTGAACCGGGCGCAGCGTGTGGCGCAGTTCGCGCTCGAGGCGCTCGCCCAGATCATGGAGGCCCTCGCCCGTGGCGCCGCTGACGAGCACTGCCTCGGGATGGCGCAGACGCAGCTCGGTGCGCTCCTGCTCATCGAGCAGGTCGACCTTGTTGAGGATCAGGAGCCTCGGCTGCTCGCCGGCCCCGATCTCCTCGAGTGTCTGCTCGACCGCGTGCTGCATCACCGCACGCTGGTCCTCGGGCGCGGAGCCGTCAAGGACGTGTGCCAGGAGCTCGGCACGGCGTGTCTCCTCGAGCGTTGCGCCGAAGGCGTCCACCAGCTGGTGGGGAAGCTTTGAGATGAAGCCGACGGTGTCGCTCATCAGATAGGAGCGGCCGTCCAGCTTGACCGTCCGGGTCGTCGGGTCGAGGGTGTGGAAGAGACGGTCTCGCACACCCACCTCAGAGCCGGTCATGGCGTTCAGCAGCGTCGACTTGCCCGCATTGGTGTAGCCGACCAGGGCGATCGTCGGGATCGCCGCGCGCTCGCGCTCGGCGCGCTGCACCGCCCGCGTACCCTTGACATGCTCCAAACGCCGGCGCAGCACGGCGATCCGGTCGCGTGCCAGACGGCGGTCGGTCTCGATCTGCGTCTCGCCGGGGCCCCTCGTGCCGATCCCGCCGCCGAGCCGCTCGAGGTGGCTCCACAGGCCCCTCATGCGGGCCAGGTTGTACTCGAGCTGGGCAAGCTCGACCTGAAGCTTGCCCTCGGCACTGCCCGCGTGAGCCGCGAAGATGTCGAGGATCACCGTCGTGCGGTCCACGACCGGCAGGCCGATGGCCTCCTCGAGGTTGCGCTCCTGGCGCGCTGTCAGCTCATCGTCACAGGCGATCAGGTTGGCGTCCGCGGCCTTCGCCGCCGCCTTGGCCTCCGCAACCTTTCCCGGCCCCAGGTAGGTGTTCGGATGGGGGGCTTCGCGGCGCTGGAGCATCTCGCCGACCACTCCCACCCCGGCCGTACGAAGCAGCTCGCCGAGCTCCTCCAGGTCATCGCCCTCCGCCAGGGCGCCAACGCAGAACGCACGCTGGCGCGCCCGCTGCGTGGGCTCCGTTCCATTGCGCGGCGCCTCGGCGCGCCCGCTGCGTCCTCTCTCCATTCCCCTCTCAGTCTAGGGGCTCGCGGGGGTGGCTTCCGGCCTTCAGGCGCCGAGACGGCCCAGACGCTCGACGGCCTCGAGCAGCCGGTCGTCGGGCGTGGTCAGCGAGATCCGGAACCAGCCCTCACCGGCCGGACCGTAGATCGAGCCCGGCGAGATGATCACGGCCGCCTCCTCGAGCACGTGCTCGCAGTAGGCCGCCGAGCTCTCAAAGCCCTCCGGTACAGGCGCCCACACGTAGATCGTGCCGTGTGGCGGGCGCACCCTGATGCCGATCTTGTGCAGCGCGTCGCAGACCAGGTCGCGCCGGCGCCGGTAGAGCTCGTTCATCGAGGCCACCTCGGCATCGGTGTCCGGCGAGAGCGCGGCGACACCCGCCAGCTGCACGGCCTCGAACAGACCCGAATCGATGTTCGTCTTCAGCCGCCAGTAGATCTCGATCGCCTCGGCGTTACCCACCACGACCGCACAGCGCCAGCCCGTCATGTTGAAGCCCTTGGACAGCGAGAAGACCTCGATGCCGACCTCCTTGGCGCCGGGGGTGGCCAAAAAAGACGGCGCTTTGTAGCCGTCATAGACGATCTCGGAGTAGGCGTTGTCGTGGACGACCAGGATGTCGTTCTCCCGTGCGAACTCGACGACCCGCTCGAAGAAGCCCTCCGGCGCCACCGCCCCGGTCGGGTTGTTGGGGTAGTTGAGATACATCAGCTTGGCCTTGGCGCGCACATCCGCATCGATCGCCTCGAGGTTCGGCACGAACCCCAACTCGGGCTCGAGCGCCATCAGCACCGGCTCGGCGCCGGCCAGCCAGGGCCCGCCGGTGTAGACGGGGTAGCCAGGGTCGGCCGCCAGTGCGTAGTCCCCCGGGTCGAGGAAGGCCAGGTTGAGATTGAAGATGGCCTCCTTGGCTCCGATCGCCGGGATGATCTCGCGCTCGGGGTCGAGTTTCACGTCAAAGCGCCGCTCGTAGTAGTCCCGCACGGCGCCGCGGAAGTCCGCCCGGCCGCGGTTGGAGGGGTACTGGTGCGTCTCGGCCTCGCTGACCGCCTCCTGCATCGCCTCGACGATCAGCGCCGGCGTCGGGCGGTCGGGATCGCCGATCCCAAGGCTGATCACATCCACCCCCGCCGCCCGCTTCTCGGCGACCTTGCGCTCGAGCTGGGCAAATGCATACGGCGGGATGCGCTCGAGGCGCCTACTCGGTTTCATGCAGCTCCTTTTCAAACTCTTCGCTGACCGCGCCCGTGAACACGGGCTTTGCCCAGCCTGTCAGGTTGACCTGCAGATCCTCCCCCACCTCCACCAACAGCTCGCCGCCCTCGAGCAGCACCTCGACCCGCTGCGGGCGCTCCGCGCCATCGTATTGGCGCGTGTGGGCGACGGCCGCGCCCGTGGCCCCCGTCCCCGAGGAGAGCGTCTCCCCCACGCCGCGCTCGAAGATCCGTGCTCGGATCCGCCCGGGAACACCGGCCTCGAGCTCGGTGAACCAGGAGACGTTGGTGCGATTAGGAAACTGCCCGTCGGCTTCGATGTCCGGGCCGATCGAAGACAGCTCGAGCGCGTCCAGCGTGTCCTGGTCGCTGACATGGATGGCGCACTGCGGGTTGCCGATCGAGACATGCTGAAAGCTCCAGAGCAGCCCACCGGATTCGACCTGCCCGCGTCCGTCCTCACCTCCGCGGGGAAAGTCCGCGGAGCTCAGGGATGCCCGGCCCATGTCCACGCGGCAGGTCTCGGCGCCCGTGATCTGCGGGCGGATGGGGCCGGCGGCGGTGTGAATCGAAAAGCTGTCCTCGGTCGTCCAACCGCGCCGGCGCAGATAGAGAATCGCCTCGCGGGCGCCGTTGCCCGACAGCTCGGCCTCCGAGCCGTCGGGATTGAAGATGCGCAGGTCGGCGACGTTCGCCTGATCGGCCGGCGGGGAGAGCTCCAGGATGCCGTCGGCGAAGATCCCGAAGTGACCCTCGCACAGGCGCCGGACCCTCCCCGGCGTGAGCGCGAACGGGAGCCGTTCGCGCTCGAGGATCAGGTAGTCGTTGCCGAGGGCCTGCCACTTCTCGAAGGGAATCGTCATGGGGCGTGGGAGTCTAGGATCTCGCCCGCCACCGCAGCGGGGTCGCGGGCGCTGACATCCATCACCCGCGCATCCGCCAGCTTTCGCATCCAGGTCAGCTGGCGCCTGGCGTAGTTGCGGGTGCGGCGCTTCATCGCCTCGATGTCACCCGCGGCCAGCTCCTCGAACCCGAGCGCCTTACGGGCCGTCTCGGATACCCCGGCGGCGCGAGCGCGCAGGACCTCCTCGCGCGCTCCGGCGGCCACCATCGCATCGACCCTGGCGCCGATCGCCTCGTAGAGCTGCTCGCGACCCATTGTCAGGCCGACCAGCAGCGTCGGGTGGCGCAGCTCGCCGCTCCACAGCTGCGAGGGCCCTTCGGGTGGCTCGAGCTCGCCGAGGTCGTTGAGCTCCAGCGCCCTGACGATCCGTTGACGGTCGTTGGGCTCGATCTTCTCGGCCGCCCAGGGCGCGATCTCCGCCAGGTGCGCGTGCAGTGCGGGCGAGCCCCGCCGTTCGAGCTCGGCCGTCCAGCGCGCCCTGATCCCCTCGGGGGGCGCTGGACGCAGGTCGAGCTCGGTCAGGGCCGCCCGCAGGTAGAGCCCCGTGCCGCCGACCACGATCGGCACCCGCCCGGCACCGAGCAGCTCGTCGATCTGCGCATGGGCCAGCTCCGCATACTGCCCCACGCTGAACGTCGCATCGATCGGCAGGAAGGAGAGCAGACGGTGCTCGAGCGCCTTTTGCTCGGCCGCGGTGGCGGCCCCCGTCAGTGTCTCCAGGCCGATGTAGACCTGCAGCGCGTCGGCCGAGACGGCAACGGGATCCTCCCCGCGGGCACGCAGCTTCCGTGCCAGCTCGATCGCCACAGCGGTCTTGCCGACGCCCGTCGGGCCGAACAGCGCGATCGTCTCCATGCGGATAGGCTCACACGTCATGCAGATCTCCGGCTCCACGGTCCTTCTCACCGGCGCCACCGGCGGCATCGGACACGCCATCGCCCGGGCCCTTTCCCAGCGGGGAGCCAAACTGATCCTGACCAGCAGGCGCAGCGAGATACTCGAGCCGCTGGCCGCCGAGGTTGGCGGTAGAGCGCTCGCCGTCGATCTCGCCGAGCGCGCCGAGGTCGCGCGCCTGGCGGCCGAGTCAAGCGAGGTGGACATCCTTGTCGCCAACGCGGCCCTGCCCGCCTCCGGGACGCTTGACTCCTTCTCGGTCGAGGAGATCGACCGCGCCCTGGAAGTCAACCTGCGCGCCCCCATCGTCCTGGCCCACGAGCTCGCCCCGGCCATGGTCGCTCGCGGCCGCGGCCAGCTCGTCTTTATCTCCTCCCTGTCCGGCAAGGCGACTTCCCCACGGGCCTCGATCTACAGCGCCTCCAAGTTCGGCCTGCGCGGTTTTGCCGGCTCGCTGCGTGCCGACCTGCGGCCCTCGGGCGTCGGGGTCTCGACCGTTTTCCCCGGTTTCATCAGCGACGCCGGCATGTTCGCCGACGCCAATGTCGAGCTGCCCAAGGGCGTCGGCACGAGCACTCCCGAGCAGGTGGCCGCCGCCGTCCTCAGCGCGATCGAGAAGAACCGCGGCGAGATCGACGTGGCGCCCCTGTCCATGAGGCTGGGGAGCACCTTCGCCGGGATCGCCCCCGAGCTCGCGGCATCGGTCTCCCGGCGCATGGGCGCCGAGCAGATCGCCCAGGGCATGCAGGCCGGCCAGCTCGGCAAGCGCTGAGTCAGAAGAAGCTCTGCTGAACTCCCTGGGGCTCGAAGCGCTCGAGCTTGGGAGCCCGCTGTGAATGGAGCTCGCGCCAGAAGGACCCCGGGGAGCCTCCCCTGCGCGCCATCCGCGCCAGGCGCTCGCGTTCGGGCTGAGGCATGTTGGCGCCGCGCCGGTAGAGCTCCTCGTAGCGTGTCTGGAGGTCGGGCCGGTGGCTGCGCATCCAGTCCATGAACACCTGGCGGACCTCGCCGCGCAGATGTAGCGCGGTCCCGGCGATGTTCTTCGCGCCCGCCTCCACGGCCATCTCCAAGAGCGGCTCGACCTGGTGCGGAGCGTCGTTTATGCCCGGCATCAGCGGAGCGATCAACACGCCTGTCGGGATCCCCGCCCGGTTGAGCTCCGCCACCGCCTCAAGACGCGAGCGGGGGCTGGGCGTGTGGGGCTCGGTTTCCCGCCAGGCCTTCTCATCGAGTGTTGGAATCGACAGGCAGGCCGTGAAGGTGGCCCGCTCGGCCACTTCGAGTATCAGCTTCAGATCGCGCAGCAGCAGCGGGGACTTGGTAAGCACCGAGCACGGGTTGGCGGCGTCGCGCAACGCCTCCCAGATTCCCTCCATCAATCGATAACGCCCCTCTACCCACTGGTAGGGGTCGGTGTTGGTGCCAAGGGCCACGTGCTCACGTCTCCAGGAGCGCCGCGCCAACTCCGCTCTGAGCACCTCCGGAGCATTCACCTTGACGACGATCTCACGCTCGAAGTCGCGGCCCGCGTCGAAGCCCAGGTAGGTGTGGGTAGGACGGGCGAAGCAGTAAGTACAGGCATGGCTGCAGCCCCTGTAGGGGTTGATCGTCCAGCGAAACGGCATCGGAGAGCGCTCGGGCACCTTGTTGAGGACCGAGCGTGCCTGGACCTCGTAGAAACGCATGTCGAGTGCCTCGGGAGCGTCAAAGCGGCGCACCGCGGCGGGGTCGCGATACCCCGGCAGGCGGTGCTGCGGGTCGGCCTCCGCGAGGTTGCTCCAGCGCATACGAACATATGTTCGCATAGGGGCTGGTCGGAAGCCCTACGAAGCTCTAAGGCATTCTCGCGTGGCGCTTAGGCGCACCGGCCAAGCTCTGTCCAGTTCCCACCCCGACACGGAGGTTCCCGATGCGTATCTCATCCCTGCTCGGCGCGACGATGGTGGCCGGCGCCGCCGATCCTGGCGTCCCCGCCGCTCCGCCGGTCCAGGCAGCCCGGCGTGAGCGCACCCCCCGGCGCCCGGCTCGCCGCAGCCGCGAGCCCCGTTCCGGGCGGCCCGTCTACCTGCAGCTGAGGCATCGCCTGCTTCAGCGCTGAGCGGCCCTACATCTCGAGTACGCTGCGAATCCCGTCCTGGGCCTCCATCAGCTCGAAGCCGCGATTGACGGCGACCAGCGGGAGCCGGTGGGAGATGAAGGGGTCCACATCGATTTCGCCCGCCAGGTAGCGAGAGATCAGCGCCGGGACGTCTTCGCGGCCCTTCAGGCCCCCGAAGGACGAGCCGCAGATCCGCCGGCCGGTGATCAACAGGCGGGGGATGACGTCCAGCGTCTCGCCCCTGCCGGCCACGCCGCAGACGGTGCACAGCCCCCACCCCATGCGCGCGGCTTCCACGGCCTGGCGCATGACGGCCACGTTCCCGGTCGCCTCGAAGGTGTAGTCGGCACCGAAGCCGGCGGTCATCTCGAGGATTGCGGGCACCGAGTCCGGTCCGCCGGGCATCAGGTCGGTGGCGCCCTGCCCGCGCGCCAGCTCCAGGCGCTCGGGCGAGAGGTCCACGCAGATGATCCGCTCGGCGCCCTGCAGGCGACAGCCGGCCACGGCTCCAAGGCCGACCATTCCGGCGCCGAAGACGACGCAGGTCGATCCGGGGCGCACCGCGGCCGTCCTGATGGCGGCGCCCAGGCCCGTCGAGAGGCCGCAGGCGAAGAGGCAGGCCCGGTCGAGGGGAGCCTCGGGGTCGATCTTCGCCAGGGCGATCTCCGGCATGACGGTGTACTCGGCGAACGTCGAGGTGCCCATGAAGTGGCGCAGCGGCTTCCCGTCCAGCGACAGGCGGGTGCTGCCGTCTGGCAGGAAGCCGAGGTTCTGCTGCTCGCGGATCGCCAGACAGAGGTTCGTCAGCGGGCTCAGGCAGTGGATGCACTCACCGCACTGAGGCGAGAACAGCGTCACGACGTGATCGCCGGCCCTGACGAGCGAGACCCCCTCGCCGACGCGCTCGACGACCCCTGCGCCCTCGTGGCCCAGGACCGTGGGGGCGTAGCCGGAGGGGTCGACGCCCGAGGCCGTGTACATGTCGGTGTGGCAGACCCCGCAGGCCTCCAGGCGAACCAGAACCTCGCCCGGCCCGGGCTCGGCCAGATCGACCTCGCGCACCACCAGCGGCTTGCCGAACTCCTCAAGGACGGCGGCTTTGATCTTCACGGCTCTAGCCCGCCCTGGCGAGCAGGTGCTCCTCGCCGCTCAGCGTCTGGCTGGTGGCGCTGAGGATCTCGACCTCGGTCAGCTCGCCAGGCACCGCCAGGCCGCCGAAGTTGACGACTTTGTTGTGCGAGGTGCGTCCGCGCTGGCGCTCGGGGTCTGTGCGCGAGGGCCCTTCCACCAGCACCTCGACCGTTCGCCCGACGAACCGCTGTGCCCGCTCGCGGGCGTGACGCTGGACGGCCTCGAGCAGGCGCTCCATCCGCTCCACCTTGACCGGATGGGGCACGATGCCCTCGGTGATCTCGCCCGCCTGGGTCCCGCGCCGCGGGGAGAAGACGAACGTGAAGGCGCTGTCGAAGCCGACGGCCTCGACTACTTCGAGCGTCTGTTCGAAATCGGCCTCGGTCTCACCCGGGAAGCCCACGATGATGTCCGTGCTCAGCGAGACATCCGGCAGATGGCTGCGGATCATCGCCACACGGTCCAGGTAGCGCTCCCGGTCATAGGTCCTTCGCATCGCCTTGAGGATCCTGCTCGAGCCCGACTGCAACGGCAGGTGGATGTGTTCACAGACGCTCGTGGCCTCCACGTGGGCCAGGATGACGTCCTCGCGCATGTCCTTGGGATGGGGACTCGTGTAGCGCAGGCGCTCGATCCCCTCGATCTCATCGAGCCGGCGCAGCAGGCCGGCGAAGCTCGGCTTGCCGTTCGAGCCCGGCCCGGGCGCCAGGTCGCGTCCGTAGGAGTTGACGTTCTGGCCCAGCAGCGTCACCTCGCGCACCCCGTCGCCGGCCATCGCCGAGACCTCCGCCACAAGCTCCTCGAAGGGCCTGCTGACCTCCCGCCCCCGCGTCGAGGGGACGATGCAGTAGGAGCAGGCGCAGTTGCAGCCCACGCTGATCTGCAGCCAGCCCTGGAAAGGGCGCTCTCTGCGCGCGGGCAGATGCCCCGTGAAGCCCTCGAACTCGAAGTAGCCCTGTGCCGTCAGGGAATCGCTCGTCAGGAACTCCGCCAGCCGGTGCACCTGGCCGGGCCCGAAGGCGACGTCCACGAAGGGGAAGCGTTCGAAGACTTCCTCCTTGACCGACTGCGCCCAGCACCCCCCGACGCCCACGACCACCTCGGGGCGCTCGCGCTTCATCCGCCTGGCCTCCCCCAGATGTGAGAGGAAGCGGCTGTCGGCCGCCTCGCGGATCGAGCAGGTGTTGAACAGGATCAGCTCCGCCTCGGCTCGTTCGGCGGCCTCGGCGTAGCCGAGCGACTCGAGCATCCCCTTCATCCGCTCGGAGTCGTGCTCGTTCATCTGGCAGCCGAACGTCGTCAGGTGGTAGAGCTTCACCGTGACAGCGTATACACAGGCCCGCCTCAGGCTCCCGGGCGGCTCTGGCGTCTCGCGAGAGCCAGTCCGGCCTGCCAGCCCGGCGCCCGCCCCCCGGCGGGCGGGTGGATCGACTCGGCCTCCAGCCCGCTGCGCGCGAGGACCCAGGCGATCACGGCATTTGAGTTCCACATTTCTCCGGTTTGGAGCTCGTCTCGGCCCCAGACCGGCGTGGGCACCTGCGCCACCACCTCGAGCACCCGACGCGCGAGAGCTTGGCCATCGCCGAGGCGGACCGGACCGCCCACGGCCTCCGCGAGGTCCGGGATCTCGCCCTGACGCCAGCGGCGGACCTCGTAACGGAAGATTCGAAGCCGCCCCGCCCACCGTGCTCCCACGGCCCCCTCGGCGACCACGCCGCGCTGGCGGCCGTTGAGGTCCGGGACGGGGGTCTGCTCGATGACGAAGGTGACACCACCGAGATGGACCTCCAACGCCGAGTGATAGAGCACCAACGGGCTGCGTCCCTGATTGCGGGCTGCCAGTGCCTCATAGATGCGCCCGTTGAATTTCACGAAGGACCCTCCCGCGCCCAGCGGCAGCCAGTACAGGACGACCTCGGCCGCGTCCCTCGCCTCGCCCGTCTGGCCACTCATCCTGCCTGCGCTCGCAATCGCCGGCTACTCGCTCATCGAGGTGGTCTCGCCGGACTCCCCGCCACCTGCGGCGATCGTCCGCATGGCTGCGCTCAGCAGGTCGGCCATCCTGACGATCATCGAATGCCAGTCCGTGAGGATCTGCTCGAGCACCTCGAGGTCGGCGGCTTCCTCGTCTCCCACCTGGTCGTAAAGGCGCGCCAGTACCGGTGTGACGAGGTCGCGTTCCATCGCCACCCGGCGGCGTCCGGCCTCAAGGCCCTCGAGCGCCTTGGCGATCTCATCGCTCATCTGCAGCGCCTCGGGGCGACCATTGATCAAGCCTAGCCGTCACGGTCTACGCTCTCTGGATGGTTGAACCGGGATCCGGCTGGTTCGGGCTGCCGGCCATGCTGGCCTATGTGATCGTGATCGCCGTCATCACGACGGTTACGAGCATCGTGATCGCCCTGCTCGCCGTCGTCGGGATCCTGCTGCTGTTCCTCGCCATCGGTCTGGCGATGACGATCGCCAAGCGCTCCTAGCTGGTCTGCCGGGAGACTGCTGAAAGCCGTACGCGGCGCGGCGGGGCATCCTTGCCCCAGGGGCCTCCTTGCCCCTACCGCATGTGCCGCGAAGTTTGTTCTAGGCCGCCGCTACAGCCGGTTCGCTGGCGATCGGCGCGGGGACGTCCTTGTCCCGGTCGATCGGCGTCACGAGGTCTTTGCCGATGCCCAGGGCGGCATAGATCTTCTCTTCGATCTCCTTGGCCACCTCCGGGTTGGCGTCGAGGTGCGCCTTGGCGTTGCCGCGGCCCTGTCCCAGGCGGTCGTTGCCGTAGGAGAAGAAGGAGCCGGACTTGGAGACGATGTTGTGCTCGAGGCCCAGGTCGACCAGGCAGCCCGAGGTCGAGATGCCTTTTCCGAACTCGATGTCGAATTCGGCCTGGCGGAAGGGCGCCGCGACCTTGTTCTTGACGACCTTCACCCGGACCCGGTTGCCGACAGCCTCGGTGCCGTCCTTGAGCGTCTCGATGCGGCGGATGTCCAGTCGCTGGGAGGCGTAGAACTTCAGCGCCCGCCCGCCCGGCTGGGTCTCCGGCGAGCCGAACATGACCCCCACCTTTTCGCGGATCTGGTTGGTCAGGATGCAGAGCGTGTTGGTCCGGTTCAGGTTTCCGGCCAGCTTGCGCATCGCCTGGGACATCATTCGCGCCTGCGCGCCCACCGTCTGGTCGCCCATCTGACCCTCGAGCTCAACCCGCGGCGTCAGCGCGGCGACCGAGTCGATCGCCACCACGTCCACCGCTCCCGAGCGCACCAGCATGTCGGCGATCTCGAGCGCCTGCTCGCCATAGTCAGGCTGGGAGACCAGCAGCTCGTCGATGTCCACGCCGATCGTCTTCGCATACAGCGGGTCCATCGCGTGCTCGGCGTCGATGAAGGCGCAGACGCCGCCCAGTTTCTGAGCCTCGGCCAGCACGTGGTAGATCAGCGTCGTCTTACCCGAGGACTCCGGGCCGTAGACCTCGACGATCCGCCCGCGCGGCACACCGCCGATCCCCAGCGCCAGGTCGAGCGACAGTGCACCCGTGGGGATCGCCTCGCAACGCACCTGAGCACCCTCGTCGCCCATTCTCATGACCGAGCCCTTGCCGAACTCGCGCTCGATCTGTGTCAGCGCACCCTGTAGGGCGGCATCGCGCGCCTTGGCGGCTTTCTCCTGCTCGGTCACGGCCATGGTCGGACTCCTCCGGTTCTAGATGGAGAGCGCAGGCTAAAGGCCGCTTCGGACGGAACAACTGTTCGTATGGACGCTGACACCGGCGGCCGGCGCGGAGGCCGTTCTTCGTCCACAAACACCGGTGTGCCTCGGCCGTCCGGCGCTTCTTGACGATGAACCTCCCGTCGGACTGCACCCACCTTCATGCACCTCCTCAAGCCCGCCGCCGCCGTCTCATCCAGCGCCACCCGCCGAGCGCGGGCGGTGATCCTCGCAGCCGTTGTGCTCTCACTGGCCCTGATCGTCCCGGCCGGCGCGTCCGCCCGCGCCCCGAGCGCCCACCGCAGCGCCTGCGTCGCCGGTGCGCCCAGACACGCCAAGCAGCATAAGCGGACCGGTACGCGCTGCACCAAGCGGAGTTCGCGCCGCGGCGGGGCCGTCCACCACCCCGCCAAGCGCGGCTCCAAGGCCAAGAAGCACACGCCGAAGCCGAAGAGCCCGGGGGCCAAGAAGCGGACACCGGCACTCTGCGAAGACGGCAGCGCCCCGCTCGCCGGGGACGAAGGCTTCACCTGCGCCGACGGCTCGGAACCGAGCTGTAAGGACGGCAGCGAACCGCTGGCCGCAGCCGACGGCCAGCCGCTCTGCGAAGCGGGCCCGGCCAGCGAAGCCTCCGGCGATGAATGCGGTGAAGCGGGCGAATGCGAAGCGGGCGAAGGGAGCTGTGACGCGGGAGCGCTCGACGGCGAAGCGAGCCTCAACTGTGAAGGGTTGGATGAAGGCGAAGGCGAAAGCCCCGACAGCAGCGGCGAAGCTGAGCGCGCTCAGCTCACATCGCCGAGCAACACGCTCCCCTGGATCTCATAGCGGGCTCCTGCGGGCTCCAGCCAGGAGCGCATCAGGCAGACGCTGCGCGCCGCAAACCGCTCGGCCGGCGTCACCGGAAGGGCGAGGCGCCCCCGATGAAACTCCGGCTTGCAGCGCGCCACGGTCACGTGGGGCCGGTAGCGGCGGGCGCCCTGCCCGCCCGCCCCGAGCAACGCCCTCTCGACGCGTCCCTGGAGCCCGGTGAGCACACCAGAGGCGTCGCGGACCTCCACCGCCAGCGCGCGGGGGCGGCGAGGAGGCAGCCACGCCGGCGCGCCCAGGGTCAGCTCGAGCGGTGGTGTCTGCTCACAGGCGGAGCTGAGCAGCGCCAGCAGCTCGCCGACTTCACCCGCCGGGCGTGCGCCAAGGAAGCAGAGGGTCAGGTGCAGCGAGGCCTGCTCGAGGATCCGCAGCCCGGCGCCCGTCCCTCTACCGCCAACCGGCCCGGCGGCCCGGCGCGCCCATGCCACGAGGGAAACGCAAAGCCACTCCGGCAGCTCCACGGCAGCGAACAGACGCGCCTGTGGCGCTCCGCCTCCTGCTTTCACGGCCGCCCGGCCCGGTCCGGCCTCAGTCGTCCAGCAGCGAGCGGCGCACGAGATGCATCGCCACGGTCGTTGCCCGGTCGCGGATGTCCGCCCGCCCGCCCGGCAGGCTGATCGAACGGGTCAGCAACGGAGCACCGCTCCGGGCCACGCTCAGCCAGACAAGCCCCACCGGCTTCTCCTCGCTGCCACCGCCCGGCCCGGCGATGCCGGTTATGCCGACGCCCACGTCGGCCCCCAGGCGCTCACGGGCGCCCTGGGCGAGCGCCTCGGCGACCTCCTGCGAGACGGCCCCATGGCGCTCGATCAACTCGGGGGCGACCCCGGCCTGAGCGACCTTGACATCGTTGGAGTAGGCGACGATCGCGCCGCAGACGTACTCGGAGGAGCCCGCGCGCTCGGTCAATCGGGCGGCCAGCAGCCCGCCGGTGCACGACTCGGCGGTTGCGATCTTCAAACGGCGCTCGCGCAGGATGTCGGCCAGCTGCTCGTCCACAGTTCGGCCATCCTCGGAGAACAGGGTGTCGGCGTGGCGCTCGCGGACCAGGGCCGCGAAGGAGTCATAGACCGCCTGCTCGGCCGGCTCATAGCGGGTGACGACCTCGACCTCGCCGCGTTTCAAGCAGGTCGTCACCTCGATCCTCGTCAGATCGATCCCGGCGCGTTCGGCCTCGCGCAGTGTCTCCGCGATCTCTGACTCGGGCATGCCGAACAGGCGCATCGTCTCCTGGCGGTAGACGGTCGCGCCGGCGATGGCGCTGCGGAGCCCTCCGGTCTGCAGCGCGGCGCCCCACATAGGCTGCAGCTCACGCGGCGGCCCGGGCAGCACGACGACCGTTGGGCCGCCGCCGGGTCTGGCGGAGGTCACGACCAGCCCGGGGGCGGTGCCGACGGGCTCGAGGATCTCCGCGCCCTCGGGGACCGTGGCCTGCTTGCGGTTGGCGTCGGCGATCGCCTGCGGATCGATGTTCGGCCAGCGTTTCATCAGCGGTGCCACGATCGCCGCGATGCGCTCGGACAGGGCCTCGTCGAGGACCATCCCGCGGCCCTGAAAGCGCCCCACGACCTCGGCGGTCATGTCGTCGGCCGTCGGCCCGAGGCCGCCGCTGGTGATGACCAGCTCAAGCTGCTGGGAGGACATGAACTCGAGCGCCGCGGCCATGTCCTGGGGGCGGTCGCCGACGATCGTGGTGTGGGCCAGCTCCACCCCGAGCTCGAGCAGCTGCCCCGCAAGCCAGGTGCCATTGCGGTCGCTGACCCGGCCCGTCAGGACCTCCGTGCCGGTCACGACGATTCCCGCCCGGGCGCTCAAGACATCCTCACTTGCACGTCGGAAGCTGACCGGTCGCGAGCGTGCGACGCCCCCGTGACTTGGTGATCGAGTAGCCGATCGCCTGCGATGAGGCGGGAACGGGCCGCGCCAGGCCGTCGATGTACATGGTCAGCGAGTTGTTGCCGAGGGTGATTTCAAAGTGCTTTGAATGGTAGGTCGGGGTTGTTTCACCGGCCTGCAGTTCGAGCCCGGGAATCAGCTTGCGCCCGCCTTCGCCGAGCAGGCAGACGTAGATCGCACCCGTCGGGTGCAGTGACAGGGTCAGCTCTTCGCTTGCGGGTCTGCCGTGTTTCGCGCTCGTCGTCGAATGAGTGTGGTGGGCGGCCTTTTTGCCGGCGTTCGTCGTCGTGGCGCCGGCCGGATGTTTTTTGCCGGACCCGCTGGTGGCCAGCAGGACGACCAGGACGATGATCACGATCACGATCGCGCCCACCGCCAGGCTGTAGCCGCGCGAAGGGCCGCTGGGGCTCTGACGGCCGCGGCTTCTCTGGGAGCGCTGAGCGCGTTGTGCGGGCGCCACGATCGGCTCGAGCATCCCCTCGCTGGGGCGCTCATGGGTGAGGCGGTATTCCTCGACCAGCGCCCGGCCGTCGAGGCCCAGCGCCTGGGCGTAGGTGCGCAGGAAGCTCTTTACGAACGTGGGCCCCGGAAGCAGGCCCCACTCTTCGTTCTCCAGGGCCCGCAGGTACTTGGCCCGGATCTTGGTCTGGGCCTCGATCTCGGACACGTCGATCCGCGCGCGCATACGCGCCTCGCGTAGCGTTGCTCCGATCTCGGGCATCTTCGGGAGAGGCTAGTCGGTAATCGTCGCGGTGGACTCCGTGGCAGGCGATTCAAGCGCCGCCAGCACACGGGGCAGGTCGGCCTCGGTGATCAGCACCTGTCGCGGCTTGGAGCCCTCATAGCCCGAGATCACCCCGCGGCGCTCGAGCATGTCGATCATCCGCCCGGCGCGCGTGTAGCCGAGACGCAGGCGCCGCTGGAGCATCGATGTCGAGGCGGTCTGCATTTCGGCCACCAGCCGGATGGCGTCGTTCAGCAGCGGGTCCTCGTCGGGGTCGAACTCGTCGGGCGCCCCCTCCTTGACCTCCGGCTCGACCTCCTCGAGCAGCTCCTCGCGCAGCTCGGGCTCGCCCTGGCGGCGCCACAGGTCGGTCAGCTTGGCAATCTGGGCCTCGTCGATGTAGGCGCCCTGGATCCGCTGCAGGCGCGAGCTGCCGACGGGGCTGAACAGCATGTCGCCCTGCCCCAGCAGCGACTCGGCGCCGTTCTGATCGAGGATCACGCGCGAGTCGGTCTGCGAGGAGACGGCGAAGGCGATCCGCGAGGGGACATTGGCCTTGATCATCCCCGTGATGACATCCACGCGCGGGCTCTGCGTGGCCAGCACCAGGTGGATTCCCACGGCGCGGGCCTTTTGGGCGAGCCGAATGATCGAGTCCTCCACGTCGGCGGGGGCGACCATCATCAGGTCCGCGAGCTCGTCGATCACGCAGAGGATGTAGGGCAGCGGGGCTTCGCCGCGCTTGGCCCTGGCTTTGTTGAGCTCCACGAGGCCCCGCGTTCGCGCGAGGGACATGATCCCGTAGCGCTGCTCCATCTCCTTGACCAGGTTCTGCAGCGCGTTGGCGGCCATCCGCGGGCTGGTGATGACGGGCGTCAGCAGGTGCGGGATCGACTCGTAGTGGTTGAGCTCCACCTGCTTGGGGTCGACGAGGACCAGGCGGACCTCGTGCGGGGTGGCCCGCAAGAGGACACTCGAGAGCATCGCGTTGATGGCACCGGACTTGCCCGCCCCGGTGGTGCCGGCCACCAGGATGTGGGGCATCTTGGCGAGATCGGCGCCGATCGCCTTGCCGGCCACGTCCTTGCCGAGCCAGACGGTCAGCGGCGACCAGTCCTTGGGCGGCTCCTGGAAAACGTCACCCAGGCGGACCATCTTGCGGTGTGCGTTGGGTACCTCGACGCCGACCGCCTGCTTGCCTGGGATCGGCGCCAGGATGCGGATGTCCGTCGAGGCCAGCGCGTAGGCCAGGTCGTCCTTCAGCTGGGCCACCTTGCCGACCTTGATGCCGGGCGCCAGGCGCAGCTCATAGCGGGTGATGTGTGGCCCCGCCACGGTGCCGATCACCTTGGCCTGCACGCCGAAGTGCCCGAGCGCCTCGACAAGGGCGGTGGCGGTGCGCTCCTGCCCGGCCGTGTCGGGGCGGGTCTGATCGCTCGTGGAGCGGGTCAAAAGACGCTCGGCCGGGGGCAGCTCCCAGACGAAGTCCGGGTCATCGGTGACCGCTCCGCGCAGGCGCCCCTGGGGCGTCAGCTGCGCGGGGTCGGCGTGTGCCACACCGGCAATCGCCTCCTCCTCCTCGTCCTCCTCCTCGGCCTCCTCGGCGGTGGGCGAATGCGGCGGCTCATCCGATGCGGCGGGCTCCGGCTCGGGCGGATCGGGCGCAACGGGCTCCTGCTCGGGCTCTTCGTCCATCCAGTCGCGCGAGGGCGCCTCGACGTGGGTGGCACGGACGATCAGCTCCTCCGGTGCGGGCTCGGGCGGGTTCAGCGATTCGCGCTCGATCGGTTCGCGGTGTCGCGTTGGCTGCGGCCCGAGGCTGCGGACCATGCGGGTCGTGTCCATCAGCCCGTTGCCGGTCGCGCGGATGGCCGTCGCGAGCGAGGCGCCGGTCAGCAGGATCACTCCGACGAGCAGCAGGAAGACGACCAGGATCGCCACCCCCACCTGTTGGACCAGCGGGTGCGCGACGCCGTAGAGCGCGGCGCCGAGGATGCCGCCGTGGCTCTGCATGTGCACGGAGCTGAAGGCGGGGGCGCCCGGCAGGGGCTTTGAGCTGAGGCCGAGCATGCCGGCGGCGAGCGCCAGGGTCAGTCCGCCGAACAGGCAGGCGGCCCCCGTTCGCAGCGGGCGCAGTGCGGGCAGGACCGGGCGCAGCAGGAGCACCCCACCGCCCAGCACGAGCGTCACCGGTGCAAGCACGCGGGCGCGGCCCATCGTCCACCCGAAGGCCACCGCCAGGGCGTGTCCGGCGCTTCCCCCCGGAGCGGGCGAACCCGACCCGTAGAGGACGAAGCCCATGAATACGCCCAGTGCTGCCAGCGCCAGGCCCAGGATGTCGCGGTGATGCTGCTCCAGCAGCGGCATGCGCGGCAGCGAAGCCAACGGCCCGGCGCCTCTCCCCCGGTTCCCGGGGCGGCGCGAGCGCGGCCTCGAGGAACGCTTCGCGGGAGCTTTGCGGGCAGGTCGTTTGCGCGCAGGCGCGGCTTTTCTGGTGCTGGGCATCCCGCGCAACTTCGACGCCGGGGGCCGGTAACCTCCCTGCGAGTCTTACCATCGCTTTAGCAGGCGCCGATTACATAAAGACGATGAACGACTTCTCAAGAGCAGCCCGCGTCCTCGTGGTCGAGGATGACGAGGACATCGCCCAGGCCCTGCAGCGCTCGCTGCGCATGGAGGGATATGAGGTGCGCACGGCCGCCGATGGCCACTCGGCGATCGAGCAGGGACGGGTTTTCGCGCCCGACCTGGTGATCCTCGACCTGGGCCTGCCCGGGATCGACGGGCTCGAGGTCGCAAGAACGCTGCGCGCCGATGACGATGTTCCGATTCTGATCCTTACGGCGCGCGACGCGCTGGAGTCACGCGTCGAGGGCCTGGACTCGGGCGCCGATGACTATCTCGTCAAGCCCTTCGAGCGCCAGGAGCTGTTGGCGCGGTTGCGCGCCCTGCTGCGCCGGCGCCCGCCGCGCGGCTCGGCGCCGCTGCGGGTCGGTGACCTGGCACTGAATGCGGACACCCACGAGGTCCTGCGTGGCGAGCGGGCGATCGACCTGACCCAGCGCGAGTTCGAGCTGCTCGAGTACCTGATGCGCAACGAGCGGATCGTCATCTCACGTCAGCGGCTGCTCGATGAGGTCTGGGGCTATGACCCCTTCTCGACGACCAACACGATCGAGGTGTTCGTCTCGAACCTGCGGCGAAAGCTGGAGGCTGAGCAGGAGCCGCGGCTGCTGCACACGATCCGGGGAGCCGGCTACGTCCTTCGTGCGTAGACCCATCTCCGCCCTCGAGCGTGTCTCGGGGGGCTTTGACAAGCTGCCGATAAGGATTCGCCTGGCGGCCGTCTCCGCGCTGCTGACCTTCGTGATTCTCTGCGGCTTCGCGCTGGCCATCGGCTCGCTGACCGTCCACCGCATCCGCTCGGACTTCAACCGACAGGTCTCCGACACGGCTCACGACCTGCCGCATCAGCTGCGGATCACCTACGAGCCGTTCAGGATCATCACGCCGTTGAATGACTTCACGGCCAACCGCGCGATCGTCCGGATCCTGGGGATCGAAGGCCGCGTGCTCCGCCAGGAACCAGAAAAGACACCCTCGCTGGGCGCCCCGGTCTTCGGCCAGGCCGTCACGATCAACGGCTACCGCGTGGAAAGCGTGCCGGTCTACGTCCATGTCGCCACCACCAACGAAGTGATTGGCCACCTGATCGTCCAGTACGCCCGTCCCGTCGGCCCGACAGAGGCGACCGTCAAGCGGGTTGAGCTGTTCCTGCTGGTGGGTGTCCTCGCCGGCAGCGTCCTGGCCCTGATCGCGGGGATGGCGATCGCCCGCCGTGCGATGGCGCCGATCGCGGCCCTGACGAGCACCGCCGCCGAGATCGCCCGCACGCGCGACCCCTCCATGCACGTGCCCGAGAGCGAGGCCGACGACGAGGTGGCTGAGCTGAGCCGGACACTCGACGGGATGCTCAGGCAGCTGGACGCCGCGCGTGGGGAGACCGAGGCGATGCTGGCCCGCCAGCGGCGCTTCGTGGCCGACGCCTCGCATGAGCTGCGAACGCCGCTGACGAGTGTCCTTGCCAACCTCGAGCTGCTTGCCGAATCACTGCACGGTGAGCAGGGCGAAGCGGCCAGCTCGGCGCTTCGCTCGAGCCAGCGCATGCGTCGCCTGGTCGCCGACCTGCTGTTGCTGGCGCGCACCGACGCCGCCCGCGAGCAGCCCCGCGAGGAGCTCGATCTCGGCCAGGTCGTCGTCGAGGCCGCGGCGGAGCTCGGCCCCGTGACAGCCGGCCACGAGATCACGCTGGACATCCACCCGGCGCGAACCGAGGGCGCCCGTGACGAGCTTCACCGGCTGGTCCTCAACCTGATCGAGAATGCGGCCCGCCACACGCCCGCGGGCAGTGAGATCCAGGCCTCGACCACGACCCTGGATGACGGACGGGTCGAGCTGGTCGTCTCCGACAACGGGCCGGGCGTACCCGCCGAGCTGGCACCCACGCTGTTCGAGCGGTTCGTGCGGGGAGCGGGCGACCGCGGTGGATCCTTCGGGCTGGGCCTGGCGATCGTTGACGCCGTGGCGCGCTCGCATGGCGGCACCGTCGAGCTGGCCGCGAGCGAGTCGGGGGCGCGCTTCGTGGTGCGCCTGCCCGGCGCCCCGTCAGACCTCGACCACGACCGGCAGGACCATCGGGCGTCGCTTGAGGCGGTCGTAGACTAGCTTCGCCAAATCGTCGTGCAGCGCCCCCGTCAGCAGGTCGACTTCGCGGATGCCCTCGCGATGGGCCTCCTTGAGCGTCGCCTCGATCGTCAGGCGGATCTCGTCCTCGAGCTCGTCGGCCTCGTCCATGAAGGGAACGCCGCGGAAGATCACCTCGGGGTCAACCACCGAGGTGCCGTCCTGCTCGTTGATCGTCACGACGACGATGAAGATGCCGTCGGCGGAGAGCATCCGCCGGTCGCGCAGGGCGACATCCGCCATGTCGCCGATCTCCACGCCGTCCACGAAGATCATGCCGGCCTGCTCGAGTGCGCCGAAGCGGGCACCTCGGCTGTCTATCTCCAGTGGCAGGCCGTTGTCTCCCTGGAAGATGTCATCGGGCTCGACGCCCACCGCTTCGGCCAGCTGGGCATGCAGGCGCAGGCGCTTGAAGTCGCCGTGGAACGGCATGACATACCGCGGCTTGACGAGGTTGAGCATCAGCTTGACCTCCTCGGCATAGCCGTGGCCCGAGGCATGGACGGGCGCGTCGCGCGGCGTGATGACGTCACAGCCGACGTGGTACAGGCGGTCGATGGTCTCGTTGACCGCCCGCTCGTTGCCGGGGATCGGCGTGGCTGAGAAGACGACCGTGTCGCCGGACTTCAGTTCGACCTGGCGGTGGTCGCGGTAGGCCATCCGGCGCAGCGCCGAGAGCGGCTCGCCCTGGGAGCCGGTCGAGATGATGACGACCCGCTCGTCCGGCAGGTCGGTGATCTCGCGCGGGCCCAGCAGCATGCCGTCGGGTATCTCGATGTGGCCGAGCTGGCGCCCGATGCCCACGTTCTTGCGCATCGAGCGTCCCACCAGCGCGACCTTACGCCCGAGCGCCTCGGCGGCGTCCACGACCTGTTGCACGCGGTGGATGTTGGAGGCGAAGCTCGTGACCACGATCCGACCCTCGCAGCGCGCGAAGACCTCCTCGAGGTGTGGGCCGACGACGGACTCCGAGGGTGAGAAGCCCGGGCGGTCGACGTTGGTCGAGTCGCCGCAGAGCAGGAGCACGCCCTCGCGGCCGAGCTCGGCCAGGCGGGACACGTCGGCCGGCGGGCCGTCGACGGGCGTCTGGTCGAACTTGTAGTCACCGGTGATCAGGACGGTGCCGAGCGCCGTTCCGAGCGCCACGGCGCTGGAGTCGGGAATCGAGTGGGTCATATGGACCAGCTCGAGTGAGAACGGCCCGACCTCGAGCTCTTCGCCGGGCTCGATCTCGTTGAGCTCCACGTTCTTGAGCTTGTGCTCGTCGAGCTTGGAGCGGGCCATGGCGACCGTCAGGGCGCCACCGTAGACGGGCGCGTCGATCTCTCCTCCGAGCTCGCGCAGCACCCAGGGCAGGGCGCCGAGATGGTCCTCGTGCCCGTGGGTGATGACGATCGCCTCGATGTCGCGGACGCGCTCGCGCAGGTAGGCGAAGTCGGGCAGGACCAGGTCGATGCCGACCATCTCGGGCGTCGGGAAGCGCAGGCCCACGTCGACGATCACGATGCGCTCGTCCTGTTCGACGACGGTCATGTTCTTGCCGATCTCTCCCAGCCCGCCGAGGGGTAGGACGCGAAGCTTGCTACTCACGCGTGGGTGCTCGCTGAGCGATCTGCGATCGGTAGGCCGTGGCGTTCGAGCACCAGCCTGACGGCCTCGGTCTCCTCGGGCGTGGCGCCGACCAGCGGTAGGCGCAGGCCTCCGACGTCGTGGCCCAGCAGGTTCAGAGCGGCCTTCACACAGGTCGGGTTGGCAGTCAGGAAGAGGACCTCGTAGAGGTCACGCAGCGATGCGTCTATCTCAGCCCGGTGCTCGGGCTCGTCGACCATCCGCCGCATCTCCCTGCCGACGATGTGGCTGGCCACGAGGATGCCGCCCGCGCCGCCCATGTCGAGCGCCTTCGCGAAGGTGGCGTCGTCGCCGGCATAGAGCTCCAGCCCGTCGATCAGCTGCAGCTCGGCCTGGTTGGCCTGCTTGACGCCCTCGATGTTCTCGATTTGCGCGAGCTCGGTGAGCAGCTCGGGGTCCATGTTGGTGCCGGTGCGCGCGGGAATGTTGTAGAGCAGCACCGGTTTGTCGGTGGCGCCCGCCACCGCTTCGTAGTGGCGCGTGAGCCCCAGGCGGCTGGGACGGTTGTAGTAGGGCGTGACCGAGAGGACGGCGTCGGCGCCCAGTTCGGTGGCCCGTTCGGTCAGGTGGACGGCCTGAGCTGTGTCGTTGGTGCCCGTGCCGGCGATGATCGACTTGCCCGCCGGTCGCTCGGAGATGGCGAGCTCGATCAGCCCGAGATGCTCCCTTTCGGTCTGCGTCGAGGCCTCACCGGTCGTGCCCGCCACGACAAATCCGTCAGAGCCGTTCTCGGCCAGGTGACGCATGAGCGCCACAAAGGACTCCTCGTTGATCCGCTCGCGCTCGTCGAAGGGCGTGATGATCGCGGTCAGGACAGCTCCGAGGTTGGTCATTGGCTTCAGTATCTCACGCGGCCGCGCGTCAGAACAAAAGGTGCTCGAGCCCCACCACCGGCGAGCTCTCGAGCGAGCCGACCCTGCGGATCGCCAGCAGGACGCCCGGCATGAAGGACTCTCGGTTGATGGTGTCATGGCGGATCGTCAGCGTCTGGCCGACGTCCCCGAGGATCACCTCCTGGTGTGCAACGAGGCCGGGGAGGCGCACGGAGTGAATCGGCGGCGCCGGCCCTCCGGTGGCGGCGGCCATCAGTTCGGCCGTCCGCGCCGCGGTGCCGCTGGGCGCGTCGATCTTGCCGTCGTGGTGCAGCTCGATGATCTCCGCCTTCTGCATGTGGATGGCGGCCTGTTCGGCGAAGCGCATCATCAGGACCGCGCCGATCGCGAAGTTGGGGGCGATCAGGACGTTGGCGGGCGGGCGGCCCGCGGGCGCCCTGGCGTCGGCGAGCGGCGCCCGGTCGAAGCCCGTCGTGCCGATGACCACGTGCACGCCGGCCTCGATGCAGGCGAGCGCATTTTCAAGCGCCGTCTCGGGCCGCGTGAAGTCGACGAGAACCTCGGCCGCCTCGAGCACCTCGGCCAGCTCGGTGCCGAGCGCGGGATCGGCGCGCCCGACGAGCTGCATGTCGGGCGCCCCTTGGACGGCCTCACAGACCGTCTGGCCCATGCGTCCGGCGGCGCCCGCCACGGCTACGGCGATCAACGGCCGGCTCCGGCGGCGCTTGCCAGGGGCTCCAGTGCCTGCTCGAAGCGGCCCGCGTCGGGCCCCACGCCTGCCAGGGAGAGCCGGGCGGGGTCATAGAGCTCCAGGGCCAGCTCGCGCAGCTGCTCGAGTGTGACGGCGTCGATCCGCTCGATCACCTCCTCCACCGAGAGGATCGGCATGTCCCCGAGGATCGCCGAGCCGAGCCTGCCCATGCGGGCGCCGGTGGACTCCAGGCCGAGGACCATCCGGCCCTTGAGGTTCTCCCGCGAGCGGATCAGCTCCTGCTCGCTGGCGGGGTCCTGCAGGCAGCGCTGGAGCTCGTCGGCGACGACCTTCAGGGCCTCCACGAGGTTGTCGGGGCGGGTGCCGACGTAGAGGCCCACTTCGCCCGTGTGGGCGTAGAGGTTGGAGAAGGAGAAGACCGAGTAGGCCAGGCCGCGGCGCTCGCGCACCTCCTGGAACAGGCGTGAGGAGGAGGTCCCGCCGAGGATCCCTTCGAGCACCCTCAGCCCGAAGCGGCGATCGTCGTCGCGGGCGATCCCGCCGCCGCCGACACAGACGTGGTACTGCTCGGTGTCTTTGGCCAGGAAGCTCACACGCCGGGTGAAGTCCGGCGCCGGGGCGCCGGCGCGCGGCTCGGCCTTGGCGCCCACCTCGCCGGCGGGCTCGGCGGCCCGCACCATCTCAACCAGCGCGTCGTGCTCGATCGAGCCGGCTGCCGCGATGACGATCGAGGAGGGCCGGTAGCGCTCGGCGTGGAAGGCCGTCAGCTGATCGCGGTCGACGGACCCGATCACGGCGGCGGTGCCGATGACGGCGCGTCCCAGCGGATGCTCGCCGAAGATGGCCCGGCCGAGGATGTCGAACACGCGGTCCTGCGGATCGTCTTCGTACATGGCGATCTCCTCGAGCACCACTTCGCGCTCGGCCTCGAGCTCCCCGAAGCGCGGGCGCCAGACCATGTCGGCCATGACGTCGAAGGCCTTCTCCAGGTGCACATCGAGGACCCGCGTGTAGAGCGAGGTGGCCTCCTTGTCGGTGCCCGCGTTGATCTCCGCGCCCATCGCGTCGAACAGCTCGTCGATCTCCTGTGAGCCGTAGCTGGCGGTGCCGCGGAAGAGCATGTGCTCGAGCAGATGCGAGATCCCGGCCTCCTCGTCGCGCTCGGCCGCCGAGCCGGTGGACATGAGGAAGCCGAGCGCCACCGAGCGCACTGCGGGCAGGCGCTCGGTGACCACTCGCACGCCGGAATCCAGCGTGGTGATGCGATGTGTCGGTTCGCCGGCCACGGCGGGCTGGCGGTCGCTCAACAGTGCGTCAGTCGCGGTCGCGGCCATGCCTGGGGCGACCCGAACCGCGCTCGCCCTCACGACGCCTTCCGCGGTCTCCGCGGTCCGACCGTCCGCCGCCGTTGCTGGAGGGGCGCCGGTCACGGCCGCCTCCCCCACCACCGCCGCCGCCGGTGCCCACGCCCGCGAGCTCCTCGACGCTCTTGCCGGCGATGTCCGGGTCGTGCGCCAGGCGCAGGCCGATACGGCCGCGCTCGCGGTCGACCTCGACCACGCGGACTTTGACCTCGTCGCCCTTGTTGAGCACGTCCTCGACTGTCTCGACGCGCTCGCCGGGCGAGACGTTGGAGATGTGCAGCAGGCCGTCCGTGCCCTTGGCCAGCTCGATGAAGGCGCCGAAGGTGGTCGTCTTGACGACCTTGCCGTCGTACTCGTCGCCGACCTCGACCTCCTTCATCATCATCCGGATCCGCTCGACCAGCGCGTCGCCGAGCTCGCCGTTGGCGGAGTAGATCAGCACCTGGCCGTCATCGTTGACGTCGATCTGGGACTCGAACTCATCGGCCAGGCCGCGGATCGTTTCGCCGCCCTTGCCGATCAGCAGGCCGATCTGCGACGGGTCGATCTGGATCGTCTGGATGCGCGGCGCGAACTGGCTGAGCTCCGAGCGCGGACCCTGGATGACCTCGTTCATCTTGCCCAGGATGAACGTCCGGGCCTCTTTGGCCTGGGCGAGTGCGTCGCGCAGGATGTCAAAGGTGACACCGGTGATCTTGATGTCCATCTGCAGGGCCGTGATGCCCCGCTCGGTGCCGGCGACCTTGAAGTCCATGTCACCGAGGTGGTCCTCGACGCCGGCGATGTCGGTGAGCACGATGTAGTCGTCGCCCTCCTTGATCAGGCCCATGGCGATCCCGGCAACCGGGCGCTTGATCGGCACACCTGCATCCATCAGCGACAGCGAGGATCCGCAGACCGAGGCCATCGATGAGGAGCCGTTTGACTCGAGGATGTCCGAGACGACGCGGATCGAGTACGGGAAGTCCTCGATCGAGGGGATCATCGGTGTCAGTGCGCGCTCGGCGAGCGCGCCGTGGCCGATGTCACGGCGCTTGACGCCGCCCATCCGGCCGGCCTCCCCGACCGAGAAGGGCGGGAAGTTGTAGTGGTGCCAGTAGTACTTTTTCGTCTCCAGGCCCAGCGTGTCGAGGCGCATCTCCTCCTTGAGCGTGCCCATCGCCACGACGCTCAGTGCCTGCGTCTGCCCCCGCGTGAACAGCGCGGAGCCGTGCGTACGGGGTGTCACGCCGACTTCGATCGAGATGTCGCGGATCTCCGACTCGCCACGACCGTCGGGACGCTTCTTGTGAACGGCGATGCGCTCGCGGATGATCGACTTCTCGAGCTTGTCGAAGGCCATCTGCACGGCCGCCCGCTTCTCCTTGGCCGCAACCAGCTGCTCCTCGGATGCGCCCTCCGGTGCGCCCGGGGCGTGCTGCTCGAGGATCGCCGTCTCGACGGCCTTGGTGGCGTCCTGGCGCTCGAGCTTATCCTCGACCTGGGTCGCCTCGTCGAGGGCGCTGCCGTGCGAGGCGCGGATCGCGTCCAGCACGCCGGCGTCCACGGAGATCGTCTCGAAGACTTTCTTCTCCTTGCCGACCTTGGCGGCAAGCTCGCGCTGCAGGGCGCAGAGCTTCTTGATCTCGGCATGGGCGATGTCGAGCGCGTCGAGGATCTCCGCCTCGGGAATCTCGTTGGCGCCCGCCTCGACCATCAGGATGGCCTCCTCGGTACCGGCCACGATCAGGTCGAGGTCGGAAGGGTTCTCGGCGTCGTCGAGCAGGTCCGGCTCGGGCGGGTTGACGACGAAGTTGCCGTCGATCTTGCCGATCCGCACGGCGCCAACCGGGGTCGGCAGCGGGATGTCGGAGATCATCAGCGCCGCCGAGGCGCCGTTCATCGCGAGGATGTCGTAGGGGTGCACGTGGTCGATCGAGAGCGGGATCGCGACGAGCTGCGTGTCGTAGCGCCATTCCTTGGGGAACAGCGGGCGGATCGGCCGGTCGATCATGCGTGCCGTGAGGGTGCCCTTCTCGCCGGGGCGGCCCTCGCGCTTGAAGAATGAACCGGGGATTTTGCCCGCGGCGTACATCCGCTCCTCGACGTCAACCGTGAGGGGGAGGAAATCAACGTCGCGCAGGCTGCCGGCGACGGCTGTTGCAAGGACCATGGTGTCGCCCTGGCGGACAACAACTGCGCCGGAGGCCTGCTTGGCCATCCTGCCGGTCTCGAACGAGATCTCGCTGCCCGCGATCTCCACGGAGACCGTGGTAACGGCGTCTTTACTCATATTTACTGCCTTCCTGTTCCGCCCGTCGGTCGGCGGTCCGATTCTCTTTTCTATTTCCCGAACGGGTGGAGCTTAGCGGAACGGGCCTCGGCGGCCGATCCTCGTTCAGGCCGCCGGGGCGAGGCCGAAGGCCACGCCGATGCCCTCGCGCAGCAGCTCGAGGCCAGGCAGATCGCCCGGCGAAGGGGCCTCGTAGCTCCAACGGATCACGCCGTCGGAATCGATCATCACGAGCGCCCGCTGGCAGAAGCCGCCGGGGTGATAGACGCCGAACGCACGGCTCGCCTCGCCCTTGGGCTCGAAGTCCGAGACCTGCTCGCTGGAGACCCCCAGCTTCTCCTTGAAGGCGGCCTGTGACTGCGGCGCGTCGCAGGAGACCGCATACAGCTCGATCCCGTTGGCGCGGAGCTCCTCGAGCAGCGGCTCGTAGATCTGCAGCTGGTCGGTGCAGACGGGGCTGAAGGCGAACGGGTAGAACACCAGGATCGTCCCCTGCCCCGCGAGGCTGGCCTGCGTGAGCTCTTCGAAGTCGCCTTTTATGAGACGAAAGCTGGGTGCCTGCGTGCCCGCCGGGAGAACCATGTCCGGCAGTCTAGCCGCCGAGCGCGCGCCGCTGGAAGCCCGATGAGCCCTCTGATCTTCTCGATGGGGGTGTCGCTGGACGGTTACGTCGCAGGCCCGGGCGCAGACATCAGCTGGACCGTCCCCGATGCGGAGCTCTTCGCCTTCCATTTCGAGCAGACCGAGGGCAGCTCCGCGCTGGCCGGAGGCGAGCTGGGCGAGGGGGTCCGGCGATTGAAGGCCGGAGCTCCCGGTCCGCTCGCGGTGGGAGGCGCCCTCATCGCGGGCGAGCTGATGCGGATGGGCCTGATCGATGAGTGGCACATGTTCATCTACCCGGTCGTCCTGGGCGGCGGGACCCCCTACTTTCCCGAGCCCCGGACGCGCATGGAGCTGCGGCTGCTCGAGACGCGAGCCTTCTCCGACAGCCAGGTCCTCTACCTTCGCTACGGCCGCTGAGGCGCCGGGCGCCCGCGGCAGCTACTTGCGCAGGCCGAGCTCTTTGATGAGGGCACGGTAGCCCTCGAGGTCGTTGCGCTGGAGGTAGTCCAGGAAACGACGGCGTTTGCCGACCAGCATCAGCAGCCCACGGCGCGAGTGGTGGTCGCCTTTCTGCTCGCGCAGGTGCTGTGTCAGGTGGTTGATGCGCTCGGTCAGCAGCGCGACCTGGACCTTGGTCGATCCGGTGTCCTGCTCGCCGGTCCCGAATTGGGCCGCGATCTCGCGCTTGCGCTCACTTGTGATTGCTGGCATAGCTGGGAGACGGTAGCAGACAGGCGCCTGGCGCCCGCGCGCACACGAACGCGAGCATCGCCGCCGGCTTCAGGCGGACCGGTGCGCCGCCGCTATCTCGCGCGTTCGCTCCACGTCGCGCTCGATCTGGCGCACGAGCGCCTCGGCGCTGTCGAAGCGCCGCTCGCCGCGCAGGCGCTCGAGGAACTCGAGGCACAGAGTCGAGCCGTAGAGGTCGCCTTCGAAGTCCAGGATGTAGGCCTCGATCAGCTCCCCGCGACCTGTCTGAAAGGTCGGTCGGACCCCGATCGAGACGGCCGCGGGACGGCCGTCGGCCAGGCAGGCGTAGACGCCGTGGCCCGGGCAGGCGAGCCGCTCGTCGGGAATCAGGTTGGCGGTCGGGTAGCCCAGCTCCCGGCCGCGGGCATCTCCGTGCGCGACCTCGCCGCAGAGGCGAAACCGCGAGCCGAGCAGGCGGTTGGCGGGCCCGACCTCGCCCGCCAGTACCAGGCCGCGGATGTGGCTCGAGGAGATGATCTCACCGTCGAGTTCCAGCAGCTGGTGGACCACCGTCGCAAACCGCGGGTCGCCGGCGAGCAGGCGCGAGTCGCCCCCCGCTCGGTTGCCGAAGCGGAAGTTCTCGCCGATCGACACCTGCGTCGCGCCGAGGGCCTCGACCAGGACGTCGGTGATGAACTCGTCCGCCGTCTGGGCGGCGACGGCCCTGTCGAAGGGGATCACGATCATCTCCTCGACGCCCAGCGAGGCGATCAATTCGGCCTTGCGCTCGAGGGTGGTCAGCAGCTTGGGCGTGTGCTGGGGCGCCACGACCGCCACGGGATGAGGGTCGAACGTGAGGACGCTGTTCGAGCCGGCGATCACCTCGCGGTGGCCGAGGTGCACGCCGTCGAAGGTTCCGACGGCGACGGTCCGGGGCCTTCCCCGCTGGACGTCGGGCAGAGCGGTGACCTTCACGGCCTCACAGCCTAGTCGCGCGCCAGTTCGAGGGCCCGCTCGAGGCCGATCACGGGCGGATTCCCCCAGGGCTCCCCGCGCGGGGGCAGGGCGACGGCGTCGGAGAGCAGGAACGGGCCGATGGCGGTGCGCCGCAGCTGCAGGCAGTAGGCATCGCCCAGCTCGGCGATCAGCGAGCGCACATAGGTGCCCGAGCCGCATTCGATGGCGAAGGCCGCCTGCGGCGGCTCCTCCCCCGCCCCCTCGCTGCGCCACAGCTGGCGGAAGCTGTGGACGGTGACTATCCGCTCGGGCATCTCGAAGCTCTCGCCTCGGCGGGCCCGCTTGTAGGCGCGCTCGCCGGCGACCTTGACCGCCGAGTAGGCGGGGGGTCGCTGGCGGAGCTCCCCGCTGGGCAGCGGCGCCTCGGCGGGTGGCAGGCGCCCGGTGACGGTGATCTCGCCCTCGGTGTCGCCGGTGCTCGAGGTGGCGCCCAGGCGGGCCAGGACCTCGTAGCGCTTGGGCAGGCCCATGATCGCCGACTGGGCTTTGGTGGCCCGGCCGAGCAGGATTATCAGGAGGCCCGTGGCGAACGGGTCGAGCGTTCCGGCGTGCCCGGTCTTGGGTCCGCCCAGCGACCGCTTGACGGCCGCGACCACGTCGTGGCTTGAGAGCCCGGCCGGCTTGTCGATCAGCAGGATGCCGTCCATCGCGGGCGGGCCGCCCGGCGGCGGGGTCAGGCCGCCGTCGGCGCCCGCTGGCCGTCCGGATGCGGGTGCAGCTGCTCGGCGATGGCGTTGCGCAGGAAGTAGACCAGCTCGGCCTGGCCGAGACCGGTCGAGAAGCCGGCCGCGCGGCGGTGTCCGCCGCCGCCCTGGGCGCGGGCGATGATCGAGACGTCGACGTCGTCGTCGGTGGCCCGCAGCGAGACTTTGTGCTGTCCCTTCTTCTCGCCGCTTGAGAGCTCGCGCACGAGCGCCGCGACCTTCGTGCCCTGAAGCGCCCGCAGCTGGTCGATGATGCCCTCGGCGTAGCTCTCCTCGGCTTCGGCCTGCTCGAAGTCGGCGGCGCTCAGAGCGGCCATCGTCAGCTCGCCGTCGTCGTAGCGCTCGAACTGGGCCAGTGCGAGGGCGAGCAGGGTCAGCTTGCCGGTCGGCATGTCCTCATACAGCCGGCGGTAGACAGCCGGTACCTCCACCCCCGCTTCGATCAGCTCGGCGGCCATGCGGTGCGCCCGCGGCCCCGTGTTCTCATACATGAAGCGGCCGGTGTCGGTGATCAGGCCGATGTAGAGCGCTTCGGCGATGGCGGGCGTGGGCGCCACCTCGAGGCCGTGCATCAGGTCCCAGACGATCTCGGCCGTGCAGGAGGCCTCCCCCTGGACGTAGTTGACGGTCCCGAAGCCCGTGTTGTCGTGATGGTGGTCGATGTTCAGCAGGTGAGCGCCGTCGCGCAGCACGCTGGCGGAGTTGCGGTCGATGTTGCCGCAGTCCAGGAACACGACCGTTCGCTGGGCGATGTCGCCCGGAGGCTCCTGGATCAGGCCCTCCAACGGAAAGGCCCGGTACTCGCGCGGCAGCGGCAGATCGGCGGGCGAGATGAACATGGCCGAATCCTTGCCCAGGGCGCTCAAGAGGCCCTGCATGCCGATCAGCGAGCCGAGGGCGTCCCCGTCCGGGTTCTCGTGCGTGGCCAGCACGAAGCTGGAGTCCTCGCGGATGCGCGCCAGGATCAGCTCGCGGGTCGCCCCGATGGTCGCCGTGTCGCTCATCCCAGACCGATCTCGTCGATCAGCTCGTCCACCCGCAGCGCCCGATCGACCGTGTCGTCGTAGATGAAGTCCAGCGTCGGGGTCCGCTTGAGCCGCAGCTCGGAGGCGAGGCGGGCCTGCAGGAAACCGTGGGCGCTGCGCAGGCCGTCGAGGGTCAGCTCGCGCTCCTCCTCGTTGGATGCTCCACCGGAGGCTCCGAGAACGCTCACGTAGACACGTGAGTGTCTTAGATCGGCGCTGGTTCTGACGTCGGTGACGGTCACAAATCCCACTCGAGGGTCCTTCAGATCTCCTGCCACGGCATCTCCGATGACCTGGCGAATCGCCTCGTCGACCCGACGCATGCGTCCCGTCGTCATCCTACCCTCCAATTCATCGCCGAGGACGGCGTCCCTGCTTAGAGTCCACTCAGGAGCTGAGCTCGCGCTCGACCTGCCTGGTCTCGTAGGTCTCGAGCACGTCGCCCTCTCTGAGGTCCTGGAAGTTGGCCAACACGATTCCGCACTCGAAGCCCGAGCTGACCTCGCGCGCGTCCTCGTTGAAGCGTCTCAGGCTCTCGATGGTCGTGTCGTAGATGACCGTCCCATCGCGCACCACGCGCACGCGGGCGCCGCGGGTGACTTTGCCCTCGGTGACGAACGAGCCGGCGATCGTGCCGATCCGTGAGGCTTTGAACAACTGGCGCACCTCGGCCTGTCCCAGCGTGGACTCGACCTCTTCGGGGGCCAGCATGCCCTGCATGGCGGCACGCAGCTCTTCGATGGCCCGGTAGATGACCGAGTAGGAGCGGATCTCGACGCCCTCGCGGTCGGCCACCTGGCGTGCGTCGCCGACGGGACGGACGTTGAAGGCCAGGATGACCCCTTCCGAGGCCGCCGCCAGCATGACGTCGGACTCGTTGATGCCGCCGACGCCGCGGTGGATGATGTTGACATTGACCTCGTCCTGGGGGAGCTTGGCGATCTCGTCCTCGATCGCCTCCAGCGAGCCCGCGACGTCGGCCTTGACGACCAGTCCGAGCTCCTTGACCTGTCCCTCCTGGGCGAGCTTGAAGACGTCTTCGAGGGAGACCTTGCGCCCTGAGCGCCGGGCCAGGGCCTCGGTCTTCAGACGGTTGGCGCGCTCGCCGGCCAGCTGACGGGCGCGGCGCTCGTTCTCGACCACGCGGACGTGCTCGCCGGCCTCGGGGACGCCGTCGAAGCCGAGCACCTCGACCGGCTGGCCGGGGGTGGCGCGTTTCAGGCGCGCACCGATGAAGTCGTGCATCGCGCGGACGCGGCCGAAATGGGCGCCGGCCACGAGCGCGTCGCCGACGTGCAGGGTGCCGCGCTGGATCAGGATCGTGACGACCGGGCCGCGGCCGGGGTCGAGCTTGGACTCGATCACGGCGCCGGAGGCCTCGGTGTCGGCGTTCGCCTTGAGCTCCTCCAGGTCGGTCACCAGCTGGATCGTGTCGAGCAGCGACTCGAGGTTCTGGCGCGTCTTGGCGCTGACGTCCACGAACTCGATTTCCCCGCCCCACTCCGAGGGCTGCAGGCCGTGCTGGGTCATCTCGGTGCGCACCCGCTCGGGCTGGGCGCCCTCCTTGTCGATCTTGTTGACCGCCACGATGATCGGCACTTCGGCCGCCTTGGCGTGGTCGATCGCCTCCTCGGTCTGCGGCTTGACGCCGTCATCGGCCGCCACCACGATCACGGCCAGGTCGGTGACGCTGGCGCCGCGGGCGCGCATCGCCGTGAAGGCCTCGTGGCCGGGGGTGTCCAGGAAGGTGATCTCTTTGCCGGCATGGTGGACCTGATAGGCGCCGATGTGCTGGGTGATCCCGCCCGCCTCGCCGGCCACCACCTCGGTCTCACGGATGGCGTCCAGCAGCGAGGTCTTGCCGTGATCGACGTGCCCCATGATCGTGACGACCGGGGGACGGTCCACGAGGTCTTTCTCGTCGTCTTCGAATTCGGGCTCCACCTCGACATCGTCGGCGGCGTGGACGACCTCGATCTGCTTGTCGAACTCGTCGGCCAGGACCTGGATGGCGTCGTCGGAAAGCGTCTGGGTGAGTGTCGCCATCTCGCCGAGGGACATCAGCTTCTTGATGATCTCGGGCACGGCCACGCCGAGGTACTCGGCCACGTCCTTGACGGTCGAGCCAGAGTTGACGCGGATGACATCGGTGGCCTCGAGGGCGGCTGTGTCGATCGGGGCGATCGTGTCGTCGTAGGTGCCGCGCCGACGCCTGCCGCGGCGCGGGCGGCGCTGGGGCTGGTTTGACGGGCCGCCCTGCTGGCGGCGGGAGGCCTGCGAGTCAATCACCACACGCCGTCGTCCGCCCGGGCCGATGTCCCCCGGGGTCCGCTCGCCGGTTCGCGAGTCGCGTGTCGGGCGAACCCGCTCGCCGCCGGGGCCCTGGCCATCGACGGGCGGCCCGGGCGTACCTGGCGCAGCGCCCGCAGGGGAAGCGGCCGGGGCGGCGGGAGCCGGCGTCGGCGCGGCGGGCGGCGCCGACGCGGCGGGCGGCACCGGCGGAGCGGCCTCGGCGGGCCGTGGCGCGGGCGGCGCGGGAGCTTTTGCGAGCGCTTGCTCGGCGGCCGGCTTGGCGGGTGCCCCGTTGCTCGCGGCGGGCAGGCCCAGGGCTTTCAGCGCCGCGGACTCCTCGACCGAGGAGGCGGCGGCCTTGGCCTCGACACCGGCGGCCTTCAGCTTCTCGAGCAGTTCCTTGCTCGAGAGCCCATGCTCCTTGGCGATTTCGTGTACGCGCTTCTTGCTCATCGACCTATCGATTCTACGAGCTTGGGATCAAGCGACACCCTGGTGCGCAGGGTTCGCGCGATGCCGCCGCGGCGCAGGGCGCCCGCGAGACACTGCGGATCTGGCTGAACAGAGCCCGGCAGGCGGCACAGGTAGGCCCCGCGCCCGCTCATCCGATTATCCGGATCGAGCACGGCGAGGTGCGCCGGCCCCTCCATGGAGCCCGACAGGGCGATGCGAATCAGCTCAGGCTTCGCCGCGACCGTTCCACATCCAACACAGCGGCGTCGCGGCGGCCGGCAGCCCGGAGGGCTGTGCCGGGGGGCTATGTCGTCTGCTCCTCGGCGGCGTCCTCGTGCGCCTGCTCGGTTACCTGCGCCGGCTCGTCGGCGAGCACCACCGGCTGCTCCTCGGGAGCTGCCTCGGCGACGGGCTCGACGGGCTGATCGTCCTCGGGCGCGGTCTCTGCGACAGCCGTCTCGACCGGCACCTCTCCGCCCTGCTCGGCGGTGAGGTCGGCGACGTTGTCGCTGTCGATGTTGGCCAGGGCCTGGTGGGATTCCAGTCCGCAGTAGCGCGAGTTGGGAAGGGCCGCGTTGGGGCAGCGCCGGCCGTTGGAGAGCACGGCGGCACAGCGGCCCTGGACCTCCTCCTCCTCGTAACCGTGCTCGGCCTCCTCGGCGGCGAACTCGGTCTCCGAGCGGATGTCCACGCGCCAACCGGTCAGCCGCGCGGCCAGCCGGGCGTTCTGGCCTTCGCGTCCGATCGCCAGCGAGAGCTGGTCGTCGGGGACGATCACAGTCGCCTGCTTGGCCTCGTCGTCGACGAGCACCTCACGGACGCGTGCCGGCGAGAGCGCCTTGGCGACGAAACGGGCGGGCTCCTCGTTGAAGGGGATGATGTCGATCTTCTCGCCGCGCAACTCGGAGACGACCATCCGCACCCGCGATCCGCGCGGGCCGACGCAGGCGCCCACGGGGTCCACGCCGTCCGTGTTCGAGACGACGGCGATCTTCGAGCGGTAGCCGGGCTCACGCGCCACGTTGGCGATTTCGACGAGGCCGTCGGCGATCTCGGGAACCTCGAGCTCGAACAGCTTCTTGATCAGCTCGGGGTCGCGGCGCGAGACGATGATGGCCGGCCCCTTGGTCGAGGGCGAGACCTCCTTGATGACCGCCTTGATGCGCTGCGAGTGGTCGTAGCGCTCGCCGTCCACCTGCTCGGACTTGGGCAGCAGCGCCTCGACCCGTTCGCGCAGCTGCACGAGCGTGTAGCGGGAGTCCGACTGCTGCACGATGCCGGTGATCAGCTCGCCGACCCGGTCGCGGTATTCCTCGTACATCATGTCCCGCTCGGCCTCGCGGATCCGCTGCAGGATCACCTGCTTGGCGGTCTGGGCGGCGATCCGGCCGAAGTCGTCGGGGGTGACGTCCTGTTCGGCGATCTGGTCGCGGTATTCCTCGAACTTCTTGGGGTCGATCTCCGGTTCCTCGGGTTCGCGCATCTCCCCCGTCTCGGGGTCGATCGTCGTTTCCTCATCGATTGTCTCAACGATCAGGTGAGCCTCGAGACGCTCGGGGATTTTCAGTTCGATGACGCGGAAGTCAGCCGTCTCGCGGTCCATTTCGACCCGCGCGTACTTGGCCGAGCCGGGCTGCTTCTTGTAGGCGGAGAGCAGGGCGTCCTCGAGCGCGATCATCAGCTTCTCGGGCTCGATTCCCTTCTCGCGGGCGAGCGCATGCATGGCCTCAAGGATTTCGCGTGACATGAGCGGAGTTACTCCTTAGTCCTCAATCAGGTTCGAGCGTCGGATCTCCGAGTAGGGGATCGCGATGACGCCCCCGTCGGCGGCCAGCGTGACCTCGTTCTCGGAGGCTCCCACGAGCTCCCCGGTGAAGCTTCTCACCGCGCGGGCGGCGGGATCGGTCGGCGGCCCGGCGGGACGCGGATGACGGGTCCGTACGCGGGCCTTGCGACCGACAAACCGACGGAAGTGGGCGGGCTTGGTCAGCGGTCGCTTGCTGCCCGGCGAGGAGACCTCGAGCGAGTAGCGCTCGCGCATGTCGTTGAGCAGCATCGTGACGCGCTCGCAGAGCTCCAGGGTGACCCCGTCGGGGTGGTCGATGAAGACGCGCAGACAGCGCCCGCCGAGGACCTCGGCGAGAAGCACCTCTACGTCGGGCTCGTTGGTTGCGAGCCGGTCTTCGATCTCTGTCTGGAGCGGGGTCATCGACGGTCCTGTTCTGAGTCCTTACGCAAAAAAAGCGGGCGGGCGCCCACTCTCGGTCCTGCAGTCGGCACCTGCGTACCGACTCGAAAGCTGTCAAACGAGCATAGCATCGGCGGGTGGCGCCGTTGCATGATCAGGCCCGTTCAGCGTCCCGTCGAGCGCGGTCCCTGTAGCGCCTGTAATCCTCGCGCTCGGGCCTTAGCGAACAGGCCAGAGCCAGGGGCTTGCAGGCCTCGCGGTGGCGTCCCAGCTTCTGCATCGAGCGCCCCAGGCAGAACTGCGCGTAGTCGTTTGTCGGGGTCTCCTCGGCGATCGCCTCGAACTCCGCCGCGGCGCTCTCGTAGTGCTGCGCGTGGAATAGCGCCCGGCCCAGAGCCTCACGGATCGAGGCCTTGTCGGGCTCGAGGTCGCGGGCTCTTTTGAGGGGCACGATGGCCGCCTGGTGATCGCCGTGCTCGAGCAGCTCGCGACCCCGCTGGTAGAGCTCGTAGACGTTTTCCATCGGCCGATTTTAGTCGGCGGCGCGCAGCCCCTGAACGACATCGAGGATGGCCGCGGCGACGTGCTCCTTGCTGGCCCGGGGCACGTGCGACTCGTGCGGCCCTGAGCCGTTGCCGGCAGTCAGGATCGTCACCTCGTTCTCCGTCGAATCAAAGCCGATGTCGGAGCGTGAGATGTCGTTTACGACCACCGCATCGAGCCCCTTGCCGGCCAGCTTGCCGCGCCCGTACTCGAGCGCATGCTCGCCGTGCTCGGCCGCGAAGCCGATCAGAAGCTGGCCGGGGCGACGCCGCGCGGAGAGCCCCCCGAGAACGTCGCTGGTCGCCGTCAGGCGCAGCTCGAGCTCGTCGCGTCCCTGCTTCTTGATCTTCCCCGGCTCGGGCGCGGACGGCGTGAAGTCGGCCACCGCGGCGGCCATCAGCAGCACGTCGCAGCGCTCGAACTCGAGCTCGCAGGCCTCCTTGAGCTCAGCGGCCGTCCGCACGTCGATCCGCGCGACGCCGGGCGGCCCCGCGGCGGCCACGTTGGCGGCCACCAGCGTGACCCGCGCGCCGCGACGCTGGGCGCCCGCGGCCAGCGCCATGCCCATCCGTCCCGATGAGTTGTTGCCGATGTAGCGCACGCTGTCGATCGGCTCGCGCGTCCCGCCGGCCGTCACCAGCACGTTGATCGCGCTCAGCGTCTCGCCGCCGGCCTGCGCCGCGGGGGCTGCCTCGCAGGCGTCAAGCAGCTCGGCGGCCTCGGCCAGGCGCCCGATGCCGTGCTCGCCCTTGGAGGCGAGCCGGCCCTCGCCGGGCTCGATGACCAGCGCGCCGCGTGCGCGCAGGGTGGCGAGGTTGGCGATGGTGGCCGGATGGGTGTACATGCGATCGTTCATCGCGGGGGCGATCAGCAGCGGGCAGCGTGCGGCCAGCGCGGCGCTCGTCAGCATCCCGTCGGCCATCCCCGCGGCCAGCTTGGCGATCGTGTTGGCCGAGGCCGGCGCGATCAGCATCACATCCGCGTTGCCCACCAGCTCCAGATGGCCGATCGGCTCATGCTCGGGCATCCCCTGGTCGGGGAAGGCACCACGCATTGGGTCGCGGGCGAACTCGCTGGTCAGCACGGGGGCGCCCGTCAGGGCGCTGAAGGAGGCCGTGCCGACGAAGCGGCGACTGGTGGGCGTCTGCACGACCCTCACCACGTGCCCGGAGCCTGTCGCCAGGCGCACGAACTCGAGCGCCTTGTAGGCGGCGATGCCGCCCGTGACGCCCAGCAGGATCCTCATACCAAGGTTGTAGAGGGCCGCGGGAGTCCTGGCAAGCGATGTGTGTCGCGTTGCTTCGGCCCTTGGACGGGAATCGGTCGCTTCCGCGCGGGGCCCCGGATGTCCTGCCAAGCGCAGCGAAGGTGTCTTAGATCGTCTGCCGCAACGCGGCTCACGATCTGAGACACCGTCGCGAAGCTAACGGTAGTGGTACTTGATCTTCCCGCTGGCGACCTCCTCGAGGGCGATCGTCAGATAGTTTTTCGACCCCGATTCGACCATTGGGGGCGGAAACTCGTCGAACGTCCCCTCGCCGAGGTTGTGGTAGTAGCTGTTGATCTGCCGGGCGCGCTTGGCGGCGACGATCACGCTGGCGTAGTTCGAGTCGACCTGGTCGAGCAGACGGTCGATGCGGGGGGAGATCATGTTCGGGGTGCGCCTCTCTGTCCGGGGTGCTTGCCCCAGCAGTCTAGCTGGCGGCGCCGGAGCCTCGAGCGCCAGCCGGCCCCCGGTGAGCCTTCAGTCGAGCTCGTCGGCGACGATCGCGGTCAGTGCCTCGAGTGCATCCTCGAGGCGGTCGTTGACGACCACGTGGCCGAACTCGGGCTGGGCCTCGAGCTCGCTTTCGGCCACCGACAGTCGCCTGCCGACCTCCTCCTGATCGTCCGTGCCCCTCCCCACCAGCCGTGTCCGAAGCGCCTCCAGCGACGGCGGTGCGATGAACACCTGCACGGCCTCGGGCATCGCCGCGCGCACCTGCCGGGCGCCCTGGACCTCGATCTCGAGAACGATCGGCACCCCGTCGCGGACCCGGTTCTCGAGCTCCGAGCGCAGCGTTCCGTAGCTGCGCCCGGCGTAGTCGGCATGCTCGACGAAGTCCCCCTCCCGGACCCGGCGGTCGAAGTCCTCGCGGCTGAGGAAGTGGTAGTCCACCCCGTTCTGCTCGCCCGGCCGCGGCCCGCGGGTGGTCGCCGAAACCGACAGCTCGAGCTGCGGCAGTCGCTCACGCAGACCCCTGATCAGGGTGCCCTTGCCGACCCCTGAGGGCCCCGTTATGACAAACACGCGCGCCACGGCCTGAGCACCCTAGAGCCCGGCGCGGAGGAAACCCCAGAACGGACCGCGAGGGCGCCGCCTGGCGCCGCTTGTCGGCGTCCTGGGGCTAGTGGTGCAGGAGCGAGATCAACTCCGAGCGCTGGCGCTCGGAGAGCCCGCCGATGGTCTTGCTCGGCGCGATACGGCAGTGAACGAGGATCTTGTTGACCTTGACGCGCCCGTACTTGGGGACGGCCAGGAGCATGTCGAAGACCTTGGCGGTCTCGACGTACTCCGGGGGGTCGGTCAGCAGCTGGTGAATCGAGCGTCGTCCGGACTTGAGATCACGCTTGAGCTGGGCGCGCTGGATGCGGATCTCGTTGGCTCGCGCCAGGGCATCCATCCGCTGGTTGAGGGACCGCTCAGGGGCGGTCGAGGAGTTTGTGGACGTCGTTCCGGTCGCCGTCACCATGGGCGGCGAGTCTACACACCCCTGAGCACCGATCAAGAAAAAAGTTCCGAATTCACCTCGACCTCAGCTTCAGGTGTAGGTGCGTCGAGGCTGCTGGATGGTCGGCACCTGTGTTTGCAGGGGTTTTGGCGTCCCTCAGATGAGCCCACGCGCCACTCTGGCGCCAGCGGACGGGTCGCGGAAGGTCTCGGTCCCAACCGCCACCAGCGTGGCTCCCACATCGAGCATCTGGCGTGCATCGCGGGCACTCTGGATGCCGCCCATTCCGACGACTGGAACCTTGACCCGGCGCGCCACCGCAGCCACCTGGGCAAGGGCCACCGCCCGCACGGCGGCACCCGAGAGTCCCCCCGTGCCGCCACCGAGCCACGGCTCGCCGGCCGTTCCCGAGGGTGCCAGGGCGAGTGCCCTCAGGGTGTTGATCAGCGAGAGCGCATCGGCCCCTCCCGCCTCTGCCGCGGCCGCGCAGTCGGGGACGTCGGCCGCGTTGGGCGTCAGCTTGACGATCAGGGGCTTTGAGGTGCACTCCCTGACGCCCGCCACGACCGTCTCGAGCTGGCGGGGGTCGGCGCCGATGTCCAGCCCCGTGGCGACGTTGGGGCAGCTGACATTGAGCTCGATCGCCGAGATTCCAGCCTGGGCCTCGCAGGCCTCGACGAGCCGTCGCAGCTCCTCGACGGTGGAGCCCATCACGTTGGTGATCAGAGGCACCGGCCGGGCGGCCCCGTCGCGCGCACAGCCCGGGTCGCTGCGCAGGGCGCTCAGCTCGGGCAGGTCCTCGCGCAGGTAGCCCTCCAGGCCCTTGTTGGGCAGGCCGATCGAGTTGATCAGCCCCGCCGGCGTCTCCCACAGACGTGGCGGGGGGTTGCCAGGGCGGGGCTCGAGGGTGATGGTCTTTGAGACGTAGGCCGCGAACGGGAACCGTTCGGCCAGAGCGGCGCCGAAGGCGCGGCGGGCGGCGATCGCATCGAAGGTCCCCGAGCCGTTGATGACCGGGTGCGCGAGGCTCAGGCCGCAGAACTGGACGCTCACGCGGGCGCCCCGGCGTGAGCCTCGACGTGCTCGAGCTCGGCCGCGTCGATCACCGGTCCGTCCACGCAGACACGCAGGTAGCCGCCGCCGCGGCGCGGCACCACGCAGCCGTAGCAGGCACCGAAGCCACAGGCCATGCCCGCCTCGAGGGCAAGCTGCGCCGGCACCGATGCCCGCTGGCAGAGCGCCCTGACTCCCTCCAGCATGCCCGCGGGCCCGCAGGCGTAGACGACCGCCGCCGGGTCGCGCTCGAGCTCCGCCTCCAACAGCTCCGTTACGAGGCCGTGGTGGCCGGCCGAGCCGTCGTCGCTTGCCAGGGCGGCGTCGCGCAGAAGCTCTCCGCCGGGCACATGCGCGGCGTCGCGGAATCCAAGCAGGACGCTCACCGGCGGCCCGTCGCGCTCGAGCTGATCCTGGAGGATGGCAAGCGGCGCGATACCGACCCCGCCACCGACCAACACGGCACGACGGCCCTGCCCGGGCGCGCGGAAGCCCCGCCCCAGCGGCCCCGTCGCCCACAGCTGATCGCCCGTCTGCAGCTCGCATAGCCGGTTGGTCCCCGGTCCGACGTCCTCGAGCAGATAGTGTGCCTCGCCGTCGCTGTGGCGGGCGATCGAGAAGGCCCGGGGCAGGAACGGGCGCTCGCCCTCTCCCCCACCCCAGCGCTCGGCGGCGCTCAGCATCGAGAACTGGCCGGCCGCGGGCTCGGGGCCGTCGCGGTCGTTCACGCGCAGGACGCGGTAGACGCCCAGCTGCTCGACGCCGCTGACCTCAAGCAGTCGGCGCCCGAACGGAGCGAGCGCCGGCGCGGGGATGCTCACGCGACGACGGCCCCGTCGGCGCCGGCCGGCCGGGGCGTCCGCTGCATGGCGTGGAGATCCTGCAGGCACAGCACCTCGGGCTCGCCGTCCTGGCGCGCCCGGGCGATTGCGCGGGCCGCCGAGACACCAGCCGAGAGCGTCGTCAGGCAGGGAATGCCGTGCCCCACGGCCGCCCGTCGGATCTCGTGCCCGTCCGTGCGGGCGCCGACGCCCGTGGGGGTGTTGACGACCAGGTCCACGTCACCGCGTTCGATCCAGTCGACCACGTGGGGCGAACCCTCGCCGATCTTGTTGAGGATCTCGACGGGAACGCCCATGCGCGAGAGCGCCTCGGCGGTGCCGCGCGTAGCGAGGATCCGAAAGCCACAGTCGTGGAGCGTCTGGGCGACATAGAGAGCCCCTGCCTTGTCGGCGTCTGTGACCGTGATGAAGACCGTCCCACCGCTGGGCAGCGGAACACCGGCGGCCGCCTGGGCCTTGGCGAAGGCCGTCGGGAAGTCGCGGGCGATCCCCATCACCTCCCCGGTCGAGCGCATCTCGGGACCGAGCACGGCGTCCGAGCCCTCGAAGCGGTCGAAGGGCAGCACGGCCTCCTTGACCGAGATGTGATCGCCGAAGCCGATGCCCTGGCGCTCCATGGGCAGTTCCAGATCCGCCAGGGGCTCGCCGAGCATGATCCGGCAGGCCAGCTTCGCCAACGGAAGGCCGACGGCCTTTGAGACGAACGGAACGGTCCGCGAGGCCCTGGGGTTCGCCTCGATCACGTAGAGCTCGCCGGCGTGGATTGCGTACTGCACGTTGATCAGCCCGACGACTCCAATCTCGAGGGCGATGTCACGCGTGGCCGTGCGAATCTGCTCGAGCATCTCCTCGCCAAGGGAGTGAGGCGGCAGCACGCAGGCGCTGTCGCCCGAGTGCACCCCGGCCTCCTCCACGTGCTGCATGATGCCGCCGATCCAGACCTCGGCGCCGTCGCAGAGGGCGTCCACGTCCACCTCGATCGAGTCCTCCAGGAAACGGTCAAGGAAGATCTCGCCGCCCTCCCCGGCCTCGCGGCGCAGGTAGTCGGCCAGGCCCTCGTGCGAGTAGACGATCTCCATCGCCCGGCCGCCCAGGACATAGGAGGGACGCACCAGCAGCGGGAAGCCCACCTCGCCGGCGCAGCGCAGCGCCTGCTCGAGCGAGCGCGCGGTGGCGTAGGCCGGCGCTTTGTAGCCCAGGCCGGCCAGCAGCGCGCCGAAGCGCCCGCGATCCTCGGCCAGGTCGATCGACTCGACGCTCGTTCCCAGCAGCGGCACGCCGGCGGCCTCGAGGCCAGCCGCGAGCTTCAACGGCGTCTGCCCGCCGAATTGGACGATTACCCCCGCAAGCGGTGCGTCCCCTTCGCGCTCGACCTCGACCACCGCCAGGACGTCCTCGAGCGTCAGCGGCTCGAAGTAAAGGCGGTCGGAGGTGTCGTAGTCGGTCGACACCGTCTCGGGGTTGCAGTTGATCATCACCGCATCCCGGCCGGACTCGCGGACCGTCATGGCGGCGTGGACACAGCAGTAGTCGAACTCGATCCCCTGCCCGATCCTGTTGGGCCCGGCACCGAGGATCACCACCGACTCGCGGCTGCCACGCTCGACCTCGTGCACCGGCGCCCCGTTGACCGCGTCGGGGCGCTCCCAGCCGGAGTAGTAGTAGGGCGTCCGGGCCGGGAACTCGGCGGCGCAGGTATCCACCGAGCGGAACGAGCGCTCGCCCGCGAACGGGGCCTGCGGGTCGCTCGCCAGCGCCTGGAGCTCACGCAGGAACCAGCGGTCGATGTGGGTGATCCGCTCGATCTCAGCGACCGCCGTGCCGCGGCCCAGCAACTCCAGGATCACCTCGAAGCGGTTGGCCCGCGGCGCCTCGAGCTCGCTCAAGAGCTCGGCCTCGCTGTCCTGCCCCAGGCTCGGCGGCTTGTCCAGCTCGCGCGAGCGAAGCGCCTTGGCGAAGGCCTGCTGGAAGGTCCGGCCGATCGCCATGGCCTCCCCCACCGACTTCATGTGGGTCGTCAGGGTCGCGTCGGTGCCCGGGAACTTCTCGAAGGCGAACCGCGGCCACTTGACGACGACGTAGTCGATCGTCGGCTCGAAGCAGGCGGGCGTCACCCCGGTGATGTCGTTGTCGATCTCGTCCAGGCGGTAGCCGACGGCCAGCCGCGCGGCGATCTTGGCGATCGGGAAGCCGGTCGCCTTGGAGGCCAGAGCCGAAGAACGCGAGACGCGTGGGTTCATCTCGATGACCATGATCTCCTCGGTCTCCGGGTTGACCGCGAACTGGACGTTCGAGCCGCCCGTCTCCACGCCGACCGCCCGGATGACGGCGATCGCCTGGTCGCGCAGGCGCTGGTAGAGGCGGTCGGTCAGGGTCTGCTGCGGGGCCACCGTCACCGAGTCGCCCGTGTGGACGCCCATCGGGTCGACGTTCTCGATCGAGCAGACGATCACCACGTTGTCCGCGCCGTCACGCATCACCTCGAGCTCGAACTCGCCCCAGCCGATGACCGACTCGTCGATCAGCACCTGGGAGATCGGCGAGACCTCGAGGCCGTGGGCGGCAATCCGCTCGAAGTCTGCCGCCGTGTAGGCGATCCCGCCGCCGCGCCCGCCGAGCGTGAAGGCGGGACGCACGATGCACGGCAGGCCCAGCTCGCCGAGCGCCACGCGCGCCTGCCCGACGTCGGTGGCTATGACGCTGCGCGGCATTCGCAGGCCCGCCCGGTCCATTGCGTCGCGAAACAGTTCGCGGTCCTCGGCGCAGTTGATGGCCTCGTAGTTTGCGCCGATCAGCTCGACGCCGAACTGCTCGAGCGTGCCGTCCTCCTGCAGCGCCTTGGCCAGGTTCAGCGCCGTCTGTCCGCCGAGGGTTCCCAGCAGCGCGTCGGGCTGCTCGCGTTCGATGACCTTACGCACGGGCCCCGGCAGAAGCGGCTCGATGTAGGTCGCGTCGGCGAACTCGGGGTCGGTCATGATCGTGGCCGGGTTGGAGTTGACCAACACCACCTCATAGCCCTCTTCGCGCAGCACCTTGCAGGCCTGCACCCCCGAATAGTCGAACTCGGCCGCCTGGCCGATCACGATCGGGCCCGAGCCGAGGATCAGGATCTTGTGGAGGTCATCGCGGCGCGGCATCTAGACGGCCTCCTCGATCCGGCTGAGAAAGCGGTCGAACAGATACAGGCTGTCGTGCGGCCCCGGCCCAGCCTCGGGGTGGTACTGGACGGTCCCGCCGGGAACGTCCAGCAGCTCGAGCCCCTCGACCGTGCGGTCATAGAGGTTGACGTGCGACAGCGAGGCGGCACCGAAGTCCGTTTCCCAGCGGACCGGCTCGTCGTCGTCGATCGTGCGTCCACCGCCGGGTCCGAGCGCGGCGAAGCCGTGGTTCTGGGAGGTGATCTCGACCCTTCCTGTGGCCAGGTCGCGGACGGGATGGTTGGCCCCACGGTGCCCGAAGGGCAGCTTGAAGGTCTGCAGCCCCACGGCCCTGCAGAGCAGCTGGTGGCCCAGGCAGATGCCCCAGACGGGCTTCTTGCCGACGATCTCGCGGACCGTCTGCACGATGTAGGCGAGCGCCGCCGGATCGCCCGGGCCGTTGGCCAGAAAGACCGCGTCGGGGTTGGCCGCCAGGAGCTCCTCGGCCGTGCTGGTGCACGGGTGAAGCTCCACGCGGGCCCCCCGTTGGATCAGCTCGCGGACCATCGAGGCCTTGATGCCGGTGTCGATGACGGCGATCAGCGGCCCCTCCCCTGCCTCTCCATGCCTCGAGACGGCTTCGGGGGTCACCACGCGCGCCAGATCCTGCCCGGCCATCGGTGGCTCGGCCTCGATCAGCTCGCGTGCCTGCGCGAGCGGAACGGACGCCGGGAAGACGCCTCCCCGCATCGCGCCCGCGTCGCGGATGTGGCGCACCAGCGCCCGGGTGTCAACGCCGCTTATGGCCTGCACGCCGCTGTCCGTGAGCCAGTCCAGCCACCCCCGCTCGGCCGTCGGCGCGTCCTCGCTGTTGCAGGCCTCGCGCATGATCGCGGCCCGCGCCCAGGCGCGGTCTGACTCCATCGCTTCGGCGCTGACCCCGTAGTTGCCGATGTGCGGGTAGGTGAACGAGATCAGCTGCCCGGCGAAGGAGGGGTCGGTCATCGATTCCTGGTAGCCCGACATCCCGGTCGTGAACACAACCTCCCCCACCGCGTGGCCCGCGGCGCCGCAGACCTCGCCGTCATAGCGCGCGCCGTCCTCCAACAGCACGTAGCCCTGTTCGCGGCTCATCTCAGAGGACCAGGCTCTGGACGGCCTTGAACTCCGGTGTCCCGGCGCGTTCGAGAAGCTCGAAGAGGACAGCCTCGACACTCGTCACGACCGCCCCCGAGCGGTCCAGGCGCTCGAGGCCGCGCAGATAGTCGAGCTCGTGGCGTGAGCCGACGGCGTCAGCCGGCACATGAACCTCGACGCCCCGCTGCAGCAGGTCGTGAACGGTCTGGCTGACACAGACGTGGGTCTCGATGCCGCAGACGATCGCCTGGTCGCAGCCATCCAGGCGAAAGTCCTCCGCCCGCACGGCCGAGAAGACCGTCTTCTCGATCACCCGCTCGTCCTCGATGCCCACCTCCGGCGCCGTGTGACCGAGGCCTTTGGGGTACTGCTCGCTGACCAGCGTCGTCACGCCCAGTATCCGGGCGCCACTGATGAGCTTCGCGCAGGCAGCTGTGACCTCGGCGAAGCTCGAGTAGGAGCGAAAGCCCTCCTGGACGTCGACGACGATCAGGATGGTCCGTGAGCGAGAGAGCAGGCCCATCAGCCCTCCACCGTGGCCGCAGTCCGGTCGCGGTGGGCCACGCCGCCGCCCGCCACCGTCAACAGGACGCGCCCTGTCAGCCTGCGTCCGCCGAAGCAGCAGTTCTCCGAGCGGCTCTCCCACCCGTGCTCGCCCGCCACGAAGGTCTCCTCCAGGTCGAGCAGGACGACGTTGGCGGGCGCTCCCAGAGCGATCCGGGCAGCCTCGATCCCGAACAGCGCCCCACCGGCCCCCATCCGCTCGATCAGCAGCTCCAGCGAGATCAAGCCGGGTAGGACCAGGCCGCTGTAGATCGCCGCAAAGGCCGTCTCCAGGCCCGTCGTGCCCATCGGGGCCTGCTCGAAGGGAACCTCCTTTTCCTCGCGTGCATGAGGCGCATGGTCGGTGGCAATACAGTCGATCGTGCCGCTGCGAAGGCCCTCGATGAGGGACCGGCGGTCCTCCTCGCTGGCCAGCGGCGGGTGCATCTTCATGCGCGTGTCCATGCTCCTGACATCCTCCTCGGTGAGCAGGAGATGGTGCGGGGAGACCTCGGCGCTGACCCTGAAGCCCTTGGCCTTGGCGCTCGCCACCGCCTCGACCGAGCCGGCGCAGCTGAGGTGCTGGAAGTGGACCCGCCCATCCTCGTAGCCGGCCAGGGCGGCGTCGCGGGCGACCATCGTCGACTCGGCGATCGACGGGATCCCGCCGATCCCCAGGGCCGCACTGACGGCGCCCTCGTGCATGGCTCCGCCACGCGAGAGCGTCGGGTCCTCCTCGTGCAATGCCAGCACCCCGCCGCACAGCCGCTGATACTGAAGCGCCTTGCGCAGCGTGCCGGCCTGGGCGACCGGCTTTCCGTCATCGGTGAAACCCGGCGCTCCCTCCCCGGCCAGCTCGGCCATCTCGCTCAGCTGCTCCCCGGCCAGGCCGCGGGTGATCGCCGGCAGAAAGCCCGTCGGAACCCGCGCCTGGCGGGCCGCACTGTCACGCAGCGAGCGCAGCAGCGGCGCCGAGTCCAGGACCGGGTCGGTGTTGGGCATGGCCAGGACTCCGCAGTAGCCCCCCGCGGCCGCCGCCCTCGTGCCCGTCTCGAGATCCTCCTTGTGCTCCTGGCCCGGCGTCCGCAGGTGCACGTGAGGATCGAAGAAGGCCGGCACGAGCCGCAGCCGTCCCTCCCCCTCGACGAGCTCCTCTCCGTCCATCGCCGCCAACCCCCCCGGCTCGCCCATCTCGGCGACCACGCCATCGCGCAGACGCACGTCCAGGCGCCCGTCAATCCCCTCGCGGGGATCGAGCACGAGGACTTCACGGATCAGCATCTCGGCCGCCTCGGAGGGACCGCCGACCAGCGGGCTCGGCCGGCTCATCGGGCCGCGACCTCACCGACTGCGACCTTGGCAGCCTCGCCTGCCGGCACCTCCAGCGCCGGGCGGTTGCCCGACAGCAGCTCGTAGAGGACGGCCATCCGCACCACGACCCCCGCCTCGACCTGTGCGGTGATGACCGCCTGGGGCGAGTCGACGACCTCGCCGGAGAGCTCCACACCACGGTTGACCGGTCCGGGGTGCATCAGCACCTGGCGCGGGTTCAGGCGACGTCCGTTGATCTGGTACCAGGTGGCGTACTCGCGCAGCGAGGGCACCCACGTCTCGTTCATCCGCTCGTGCTGCATCCGCAGTGCATAGACGATGTCCGCCCCGTCGAGCTCGTCCAGCGTGTAGCGAACCTCGCAGCCGAGCTCCTCGATGCCGCGCGGGATCAGCGTGGGCGGCCCCGCCACCGTCACCTTGGCGCCCATTCGCTGGAAGGCAAGGATGTTCGAACGCGCGACCCGCGAATGAGCCACGTCGCCCACGATCCAGATGCTCGCATCGTCGATCTCGCCCAGGCGGCGGCGCAGCGTGTAGACATCCAGCAGCGCCTGCGTGGGGTGCTCGCGCTTGCCGTCCCCGGCGTTGACGATCGCCGCGCTGCACCAACGCGAGACGAGCTCGGAGGCGCCCGCCCAAGGGGTCCGCAGCACGATCGCATCGGGCTTGTGGGCGCTCAGCGTCAGCACGGTGTCCTTCAGCGACTCGCCCTTCTCCACGCTCGAGCCGCTGGCGGCGAAGTTGACCACGTCGGCGGAGAGACGCTTGGCGGCCAGCTCGAAGGAGCTCCGCGTCCTCGTCGAGGCCTCGTAGAAGAGATTCAGCACCATCCGGCCACGCAACGCCGGGACCTTCTTGATCTCGCGGTCTGACACCTCCGCGAACCGCTCCGCCTGGCTGACGATCCGTTCGATCGACGCCCGGTCCAGTTCCTCGATCGAGAGCAGATGGTTCATGCCGTGATCTCATCCATCAGCTCGCCCACCCCGCCGGCGATTGCCACCTCGTCCACCCCGTCCAGCTCGCGCATCCTCACGTGGACATGCTCGGCCCGCGATGTGGGCAGGTTCTTGCCCACGTAGTCCGGGCGGATCGGCAGCTCGCGGTGGCCGCGGTCGACCAGCACCGCCAGCTGGACGCGCTCAGGGCGGCCATAGTCGAACAGGGCATCGATGGCCGCTCGGATCGTGCGGCCCGTGAACAGCACGTCGTCCACAATCACCACCGTCATGCGGCTGATGTCAAAGTCGATGTGCGAGGCATGCAGGATCGGCGCCTCGGGGCGGCTGGAGACGTCGTCGCGGTAGAAGCCGATGTCCAGGTCCCCCAGAGGCACCTCGGTGTTCAGCAGCTCCTCGAGCAGCCGGTGCAGACGCTGGGCAAGGAAGGCGCCGCGACGGTGGATACCGACGAGGGCCGGAACGGGAACCCCGGGATTGCGCTCGATGATCTCGTGCGCGATGCGGGTCAGGGCTCGCTGCAGGTCCTCCTCGCGGAGGACCACCTTCTCGTCGCTTTCCATCGTTTCCTTCCTGGCCTCTCGGGACCTGGTTAAAGGAGCAAGCGGAATGTATCAGGAGGCCGCGACAGCCTCCGAGGGAGCGTCATCGGGCTCGGCCGCCTCGGCCGCCGGCTGCTCGCGCGCGCGCCGCTCCGACCAGCGCACCAGCTGCGCGGCGCCACGCTCGGGAAATGGAACCTCGATCGTGTCGAAGTCCCGCGGCGCCTCGGTGTCGGCGAACACCTCCCGCGCCTCATCGCGCAGCTCGCCGCCGCCGTAGCGGCTCGAGACGTGCGTCAGAGCCAGCAACCTGACCTCCGCGTCGCGCGCCAGCCGGGCCGCCTGGCGGGCCGTGCTGTGCTGTGTCTCGGCTGCCCGCTGGGCCTCATCGGTGGTGAACGTCGCCTCGTGGACCAGGACGTCCGCCCCGTGGGCGGCGACCGTCAGCGTCTGGGTCGGCGCCGTGTCACCGGAGATCACGATCCGACGGCCTCTGCGCGGCTCACCCATGACCTGTTCGGGACGGATCCCGCCGACCGTCTCACCCCGCTGCAGGGCGCCGAAGTCCCTCCCCGGCCTGACCCCCAGCCGCTCGGCGGCGACAGGGTCGAATTCACCGGGCCGGTCGGGCTCGAGCAGGGCATAGCCGTAAGCGGGGCGCTCGCCGTGGCTGACGGGCACCGAGGCGACCTTGTAGCCCTTGCGCTCGACCTCCTCCCAGCGCTCCAGCTCGATCAGTTTGAGCTCGTAGGGAAGCCTGCGCCCGTAGACCACCATCATCGAATCCATCAACGCCTTCAGGCCCGGCGGTCCGTAGACGCTCAGGGGCTTCTCGCGGTCGCGCAGCGCAAGGGACTTCAGCATCCCCGGCAGGCCCAGCCAGTGGTCGGCATGGAAGTGGGTGATGAAGACCGTGTCCAGATCGAGCAGTCCGATCGAGCGCAGCAACTGGCGCTGTGTCCCTTCGCCGCAGTCGAACAGGAGCTTCTCCCCGCCGCGGTGAATCACGATCGCGGGCAGGCCCCGCCTGGCGCTCGGCACCGAGCCCGCGGTCCCGGCGAAGAAGATCGACAGATCCATCCTCGCAACGGTAGCGACGGGGAAGGGCGAGGTGTGGGCTGCCCGTCGCGCTCCGCGGGCCTTCAGCTCCCCTTGTCCCGGCCTTTAGGAGCCGCCCGGCCAACATTTAGCCCGACTTGACCGCCGGGACAGTGGCCCTTCAGGAACCGGCGCCATTGTGCAGACACACACACCGGGAACTTCCTCCAGTGGTTCCCTTTGCGGCAGACGAAGCCTTATTCCCTTCGACTACCGGAGTGATGTGAAAGCGATCGGGAGCAGGGATGCTCCCGATTCGCTTTTAAGCCCCGAGTCGGGTCGCGGCCCAGCCGTTACTTTCCAGCGACCGCTCGGCCAAAGGCCCTCAGACCCGCGCGATGACCAGGATGACGCCGAGCACGATGAACAGCACCGAGCTCCCTACGATCCAGACCATGTTGGCGTGGGTGCCCGTGACGTAAAGGCCGCGCCCCTTCAGCGGCCCCGGAGCGGTTTCCTGCTTCGCTGTTTCGATCGCTGCTGATCGCCGGGCATAGAAGCCGCGAAACGCCAGATGGAGCACACCGATCACGATCAGGGCGATGCCCCAGCCCAAGCCGCGTGAGTGATTGACCGCCGCAAGAAATGTCATGCCCCGCGGAATACCCGGCTCGCAGTCTTACAAACGACCACGCGGCCGCACTCCAACCCGCCTCCCCCGGAAAGCAAATCCTGAGCGGACCGGCCCAACGGCAGGTTTAGGCGGGTCCGCGCCTCGAGGGTTTTGGCAACCAAAACGCGGGTCGCGCGCTTACATGCCTAGATCGCCTCAGTGTCACCAAACGCGCGAAGGGGTCATCTACACGCGATACAACCAAGCGGAACGCGCGCGACAGAGACCATCATCTACACCCCCTGCTCCCGCCTTCTGCAGTCCTGCTTTTCACCGACTCGCGCTACCAATCAATTGCTGCTGAAGATGCGCCGGAGGAAGGCGATGTTGAACGCAAGCACCGCCCCGCAGAGCAGCGAGGCGATGCAGTACCCCCACCAGGTGTGTGCCCGTTCGAAGCTTTCGAGTCCGACGGCAAGATCGACCACGGCCAAGAATGCGAAGCCTCGAGCTGTCATGGAGCTCCAGAGGGACATGTCGAAGCATCGGCCCCGCCAGACGAAAACTCGAATGAGAGGGCTATCTGAGGGTGGTGCGGCTATATGGAGTCCGCAGTTCTTCGCGCCTGCTCGCCTCAGACCTAACCAACGTGGCCTCGATGCGTGGAGAGCCCTCACTGGGCTAGAGGCGGCGCTTTCCAGAGGCTCTGACGGGCAGCTGTAGACTCGCCGTATGGGAAAGGAACCGTGGGATCGACGTTTAATGGCCGATCTTGCGCAGGAATCCTGGAAGGCTGCGAACGAACCTGCGGGGCAGGGCCAAAAGCTGGGTTCAACCGTGCTGTTCAAATCGTGGTACGGGCGAGCGGCCTGGTTCGGACTGGCGATTTACCTGGCAATGGCGGCCATTGTCGGCATGCCTTGGGCCCTCATCTTTTTCGTCGCATGGTTTCCTGTCAGCCGCATCCTCAATCGCAAGGCGACCGAGGAAATATTGGCCAAACGGCATCGGCAATCCAAGGAAGCCGATCCACGCTGGGAATGCTCTTAGGCGGCGCTGCAAGGGCCTCTCAGGCGTCAAATGCCTCATTGGGGATGAGGTACACGAATATGGGCGGTCGTGCGCGACGAAAGCTGTTGGGGGTGTCGCTGATCGCGGTCGCGCTTGGAGGCTGCGGGGGTTCGCATGCCGGCATGGTTACTGTCGAGCGCACGGCAGCGGTGAAGCCCATAGCGGGATCTGGGCGCGCACTGGGGTTGGCTGTCGCACGTGCCCTGCTGGCGACTGTGATCGCCTCCAACGGGACCCGCATGGTCCAACACCCGCCGGGTCACTTGACAGGCCCACCCCAGACATCAGCCAGCCCGAACCTCGTGGACCTAGGCCAGGTCTACCTGGTCCGCGGGCGTCCCCAAGCAGCTCTCGCCGCGATCCGGCGTGATCGGCCGAGGAGTCTTGAACAAACGGTCAGCGGAGAGGGCGGGCAGGACTCGGGCGGAAGGGAGGTGGAGTCCGAATGGTACGTCGGGTTCAGCGCCGCCCCGCAAGCCAACGTCGCAAGCGAGGAACTACTGATCACCACCGTCGCGGCACCCCACGGCCAGACCTACCTACGCGCAGACGCGCAGGTCGTGTGGAGCAGCCTCCGTTCCAGTTCTGAGCGTGTGCCGCTAGGGACGACGAGCGTGCTCGTTCGCCGCGTCAACCTCGACGTCCCACACCCGGTGATCACTTTCGAACGGGCGATCGCCAGGCGCCCTCAGGTCAGCGAGCTTGTGGCGGCCACCGACCGCCTACCACTCCTGCAACCCGGCGTGGGTTCATGTCCGGCGGAAAGTGCAGGCCCGATCCTGTACTTCATGTTCCGCGACCGCTCTGGCCGCACAATGGCGACGCTCCGCCAGCGCGCGGGCTTCGACATCTACCGATGCAACCCAACACTGTTGTCCGTGCAGGGTCACAGAGAGCCGGCGCTGGCGGGTGGCAACAACATCATCGCCCTCGCGGGCCGCCTAATGGGAGTCAGCGCACTGGCCGACCAACGTCATACACCGGTCCGATGAGTGCGTGTCGGCGGCGCGAACGCTGACCTCAACAAGCTACCCGACGGAACCTACGCGCTCCCGTTGGCCGACTCCGGCCGTAAGACCGCGGGTAGGAGGCCGTGCGGGGGCTGTCAGGCGTTCAGCTCACGAACATGGGCAATGCCTGAAGCTGGCCAGTGACTGCTAGGCGCCGGTCAACGTTCGGGTTGGACCGGATCCTGCGCTGCGCTTCACAGCCGGTGCATTTCTCTACCGGTCCGAGCAGGGCGCGCATTTCGGTCGAATCAAGAAACGTAACGCCCCGGAGATCCAGCTCCACCTGGTTCCACCGCCCAATTGAGCGAACCGCCGAAACCCCAAGATCCCAATAGACTCGGCCTCCCGCGCCCGTAGCTCAGTGGATAGAGCGCTCGCCTCCGGAGCGAGAGGTCGCAAGTTCGAATCTTGCCGGGCGCACTGGGGTTTCCGGTGCTTGGCGATTGTCCGAGAGTGGGCCTATCGCCACTTCTGGCCACATCACACGGCGGTCCGCGGGCCAGCGCGATGGTGGCCGGCCGTCTCCGCGAGACTACGCCAGCCTGGTAGGATCGGCGACCGCTGGGGCCGTGCAGGAGTAGCTCCTGCCACCCGGCAGAGGTCGAACAGACCAAACAACGATCGGGGGGATCGAAATGGCTAAGACCGCACGGCTCACCGCCACGCTCGTGGTGGCGCTCGCTCTGATGGCGGTGGCGGCGAACGCTGCGTCGGGTGCAAGCAGACTTCACCTGGACTTCGAAGGAGCAGAAGTCCACGCAGGATCTCCCTCGCGGATTGACCTTGTGGCCAGGATCGGCGAAGAAGGCTGCCGTAACACGTCCCTGGGAAGTCTCCTCACGAACGGCAAGCCGACCGACACTTTGGCGTTCTCCGAAGACGAATATTTCTGCGTCGGAACCCCATTCGTAGCTTTCACTGGGGCGGCCACGAGCGCGAAGATCGCTGCGGACGGCAAAGCAACTGTCAAAACGAGCAATCTGGTTATCGAGATGACCGGGCCCTGCTACTACAAGTTCGGCACAGTCAAACTCACGCTCAAACCAGGCTTCGCTTTCGGCGAAACCGTGAGCGTCGGCAAACTGCAGAAGGCTTCCAGCGCCAGATCCTGCGCATCGACGCAGGGATTCGCTTTAGCGGTGCTCGTTTTCTACAACGGATCCGGCTCCCCATCCATCTATGAAACGGTCGTGACGAGCTAGGTCGCAACCGCTTGCCCACGGCGCCCTGTGGCGGCCGATCGCGGGTAGCCTCCGGTCGTGGCAGCAGGCAATACGTCGCGAATGGAGATCGGTGACGCCGCACACGGCAGGCCGCTGGTGCGCGCGGCCAGGGAGCAGCTCTGCTTGGGGATCCTCTCAGTCGCTATCGCAGTCCTGTTCGGCGCTCTGGCTCTGTCCGGGCACCGCCCGGCAGCCACCGCGGCCGGGCTGTTGTTCGAGGCAGCCTTCTACGGCGGGTTGATGTGGTGGTTCGGCTTGGCCCGTTCACGACGGAACGTGGGCGATGCACCGGTGATCATCGATCCCATCCTCCGCGACAGTCGCGGGGACGCCCGCGCACTGGTGCTCACCACGATCGGTCTCGTTGGCCTGTTCGTGGCTCTGAGCCTCGTGTTCTCCGGCGCGCAGATTCTCGCGGGCATCGCGCTCGGCGCCGGGGCGGACTCGATCGGTTTTCATCGCTGGCTGCGTAGGTGGGAATCCCTCCACTCAGGTGAAGTGCTGCGGGTCCCGTTCCAGCGGCGGCGCCGGGGCCTCAACGTCTATCGCATCGCCCCAAGAGCCCCGATTGGGCGATGACAGATTGCATCCCGCGCGGTTGCGCGATCACGCCGAGGCGCTAAGTTCACCGGATGAGTTGGCAATGGCCCGCCGGAGGCGCCCTGGGCTTTCTGATCGCGCTCGCCACAACACCGGCCGGAGTCTCGGGTGCCGTCCTTCTGTTGCCCGTCCAGGCGAGCGTCCTGGGCGTGCCGATTGCAGCCGTGACGCCGACCAACCTGGTGTTCAACATTGTCGCTGTGCCCGGAGGCCTGCTCCGTTTCTGGCGCGAGCACAGACTGCTCAATCCGTTGGCGGCGCTGCTGGTCGCCGGCACCCTCCCGGGCGTCATCCTCGGCGCCGTCGTCCGCGTCGAGCTGCTCTCGGGCGGCAGGGCCTTCATGTTCGTTGCCGCCGGAGTCCTTCTCCCGCTCGGGCTCTGGCTCGCGCTCGGATCCCAGCGCATGCCGCGCGAGCGTCCAGAGCCGTCGCACAGGGCGCGCAGATGGATCCTCCTGCTCTCGCTGGCCGTCGGGGTCATCGGCGGGATCTACGGCATCGGAGGGGGCTCGCTGCTCGCACCGATCCTGATCGCCGCGGGCTTCTCCGCCTACGAGGTCGCTCCCGCAACGCTCCTCGCCACTTTCCTGACCTCGATCGCGGGCGTTGTCACCTTCCAGATCCTCCAGCTGACTCATGGAGGGAATGTCGCGCCCGAGTGGATCCTGGGTCTCTCGATGGGGCTGGGCGGCTTTGCCGGAAGCTACTGCGGCGCGCGGCTACAGAGCCGCATTCCGGAGGCCTCCCTGCGACGACTGCTCGGGCTGATCGCGTGCCTCGTGGCCGCCCGCTACACCCAGGACGCCATCCAACCGTCCAGTCGAGCGCCGGCCCACGCCGTCAGCCGCTGACCCTTCCCCGTGGGAGACCTGGCGGCGGTCAATAGGCCGCTGCCATAACGCGGTGGAGCTCTCGGGTGATGGCGTCTCGCAGCGCGCCGTGCAGCTCGTCGCTGTAGGCGAGGGCGGGATCGTTGCGCTCCGCCGGCGGGTAGCTCCACACCGGCCATCCGGCTCGCTCGGGTGTCTCCCAGTCGTAGCGGGCGTGCACGTGGGCGTGGAGCCAGTTCAGCGAGTTGCCGAGGACCTCGTAATTGATCCGGCGCAGGCCCTCCCCCCCGCAAACGGTCTGAATCGCCTCCCCGATCAGGGTCATGTCGAGCAGGAACTCGACTCGCCCGGTCGTGTCGAGTTCGGTGAGGTGGTTGATCGCAGGGTTCTCACAGAGCAGCAGCGAGTATCCGGGCAGATGCTGTGTGTCGCCGATCACGGCGAACCCGCTCCGCATCCGCGCCATCACCATCGGATTCGCTTCGCGTAGGGCCGATCCGATGCGATCCTCGCGCCAGTCCGCCATCCCTGGAAGCTACATGCCTAGCCCAATTTCAGGCGCGACCGCTGGCCGGCTCAAGCGCGGACCTCGAGTCACGCCAGCGCCGCAGGGCGACGACGGCCCAGATCGCCTCGACGACGCCGAACGGCCATGTTCCCGCCAGGAAGCCGTATGTGCTCGAGAGCAGGCAGCCGAGGGCGAAAGCCAGCACGAATCGGCGGCCACGGCGCTCCAAGGCGTACATGAGCATCATGAACGTCACCGCTGCCGCGCCGAATGCCGTGAGCATCCCACCAGTCTCGCAGCGCCGGCCGAAGCGGCGCCGGACATCGCCGATCACGGGTGCCAGGCGACCCATCTCATGCACTGGGTCGCGTGCCGATGCGCCTCCATGGCGAGCACGATGCCGGCGCCCCTGTCTTGGTAGCGCCCGGCTCGGCTAGGCCGCCTTCGGCATCGCAGCCCGCCCGATGCGCATGAGCGTCTCGATTGCCCGCCGCCGTTCGGCCGGCTCGGCTCGATCGAGCGTCAGTATGCCGTCCAGATGGTCTATCTCGTGCTGCAGCAGACTGGCCGCATGGCCTTCTGCCTCGATCACCCGCAGCTCACCCGAGGGCGAGCGCGCTTGGACCGTCACGGCACGCGGACGCTCCACGGCGAGGACGACCGACTGGTAGCTCAGGCAGCCCTCGAAGAACGTCTCGCGCTCGCTCGAGGCGGCCACGACGACCGGATTGACGAGGACCTCGATCTTCTCCTGGACGTCCACGCGGTAGGCGAACAGGCGACGCATATAGCCGACCTGCGTCGCCGCCAGACCGGCGCCCTCGGCCTGCTCGAGCAGACGGGCCAGGCGCCGAGCCCGCCCGAGGAGCAGCCCATCGAAGCTCTCGACCGCAGCGGCGCGGTGGCGGAGCGTCGGGTCGCCCCACTGTCTGATCCATTCGTCGGGCATCGTCCGAGCGGATCTTAACGCCGTCGAGCGATCCCCGAAACGCCAAGAGCCCGGCCGGGACCGGGCTCTGCGCCCTGCATGTCCGGCGTCCCTGCCGGGTTTGGCGGCCGTCCAGCGCGGTGGGCTGTGCGACCAGAGAAACGCTAGTGCCCGATCGCTTTCACCTTGTTACGCCCATGCGACGGCGGCTGCACCTGCGGGCTGGCTGGGGAGGGCGGGAGTGATCGCCCTCCCCGCTGCCAGCGCTGACCGGCGTGCTACGCCAGGAACGGCTTGAGCTTCGTGACGGTGTTGGGGATCGTGTTGCTCTTGGGGAGCGAGGGCAGCACACCGTGCCCGCCCGCTTCTGCGTCGAAGAAGCTGAAGTGCGTGGCCTCGTTGGCCGCGACCTTGGCAGCGACCGTCCTCAGTTCCTGCGAGCTGAAGGTTTCCGATGCCCCCAGGTAGGCTTCGACGAAGGCCGTCTCCAGCGCCACGCCGGTGTTGAGCAGGCTCTGGCCGGTCTTGACAACGCTGGCCGGGATCTTGAATTTCAAGCCCGTCGGCGTTTTGGCGCCCAGTGCCTTGGCGAGGAACGCCTTGTGGTCCTTCTCGTTCTTCAGGGCCGCTTCGAAATAGTCTTTGTTTTCCAGTTTGGGGTGCTTGAACTTGTGGAAGTCCGCGATGATCGCCGAGTAGACGACGACCGCCAGACTCTCCGCCGTGTAGGCGGCCTGCAGGGTCGTGATGTCCGATTCGGTCGGCCCTTCGGATGCGAAGGCCGAGCTGGTGACGGTCGCAAGCACGCCGCCGCTGGTGGCGAGGACGATTCCGCCCTTGCCGGTGTTGCGCAGGAACTGGCCGCGGCTGATGCCCTTGTCGTTGCTGCTCATGGGTTGGCTCCTTGGATGGTTTCCATCGGTCGTAGAGCCTCTACGCGCCACCCCCGGGTGCGGATCACCGCGGCGCCCCAGGCGCCTTGAGTCCACCGGCGCGGCCTCTCCCACAGGACCGCCTCAGATGGCGCTGCGATCGAGCTTCGCGGCTCGACGGAACTCGCGTTCAGGGCCCACGACGGTGTAGAGGCACCAGAAGGACCAGAGCATGGCGCCCGCGGCGATGCCGTAGAAGAGGTAGGCCAAAGCCGGCACGGCCGCGATCCTGGCGACCGTTCCCAACAGGAACAGGCCGATGGCGTACAGACGCAGCGCGTTGACGCAGCTCATCCTGCTGGTCGCCTGCTCGCCGGACTTCTCGAGCGCGCGCTCGAAGCGCGGACTGCCGGTCGCATACAGGTGCACCACCGTCCAGCCCAGCAGGCGCCGCTCGAAGCGGTTGAGATAGCGCAGGGGCGCATGGGCGTCACTCATCGCCTACCTATCGGTAACGCGGGCGGCGGGCTTGAGGACCCGCCCCGTGGTCACTTCGTCGCCCTGCAGAGCTTCGCCTGGGGCGCCGGGGCACGAGTCGGGTAGCTGAAGCTCGCCGAGAAGGAGAACGGCTCGCCGGGCCCGGCCGGTGTGACGGTCGTCTGCTGGCGCAGCGGCAGATGGGTCCGTTGCGAGACGGCAGTCGATTCACCGGCCATGCCGCCCGTCAGGGCCCATGGGAAGCTCGACTGGAGCAGCATCGTGGCGCCACGGTTCCGCGGCGCCGCGAAGTCGCCAAACAGAGCCCAGGTGCGCCCACCGAGCGCCACCGGCGTGCTGCCGCCGAGGCGCCCGAAGCATCCATGGGAGGCCTGATCTCCGTAGGCGTAGAAGGCGCCGCTCGCCAGCAGCAGCAACTCGACCGGCACCTGGGCACCGCTGACTTCGCCGCACAGAGGCGCTTCGACACAGGGCAGCGGCCTGAGGTCATCGCGCCACCAGCTCACTCGGCCTTCGGTGAGCCCTACGGTGGCCCGCTCGCGCACCGGCACCATGCCCTGGACCGGACCGCCTCCCCATCGCCAGCGAAACACCGGCGCCGGCCCCTGTTCGGCCAGGGCGTAGGCGAAGCCGACCTGTTCATAGGACTCCACCGGCACTCGCTCGAGGGCGATCCTGACGGCCCGTGCCAGCGAGAGCCCGGCCGGCGCGGCGGCGCCCGTCGCGGCCGGCGCACCATCCAGCACCGCGAACACGACCAGACACACGCACACGAGATCCCAACGCCTCATGAGGCCATATTCCGCGTCGGCCCACCCGCCCCTGCCACGCCGAGCACCGGCTGCGGCGGTCGGCCGCGAGTTTGCAGCGCCGCGGAGCCCGCAGGGACGCGCGCGGGCCGCGCCGGGAAACCGGCGCGGCCCTGCCCGTCAGCCCCCTATTCGGCTGCGTGCCCCGTGAATTCGATGACCTGCTGGAACGTCGAGCGGTTGGTCCAGCGCATCGTGAACGTGTAGCCCGGGAGCCCCGGAGCGAATTCGATCCGGACTTTCGCGGCTTTCCAGGTACTCGGCGTGCCGCCCTGTTCGCCCTGGAGTTTTTCGGCTGCCCCCTGGATTGCCGCCCACAGGGAGTTGCGGCAGGCTTCCAGGTTCCCGCCGCCGCAGTAGCCCCGGCTCAGCGGCTGCGCGACGGTGTCACCCAGAACCTGTCGCAGGCCCTTGTAGACGTAGCCGTACCAGCCGCTGTCATAGGCCGAGCCCGATGGACCGGGTGAATCGTCGGGCGAGTCGATCGACTTGAAGTAGGGCGTCAGTTCTTCCAGGACAGGACTCAGCACGGCTTCGCCGATCGGTGTCCACGCGGCGTCCATGATCGCCGCCGCCGCCTTGGTCGGGCCTTCCTTGCCGAACCGGCTGGCGCCAGTTTTAACCCAGGAGCGGATCAGTTTGGCCGATTCCTGAGCCAACAGACTCGGTTCGGGACCTGGCGTCTTGAGCACCTGTTCGATCGTCGGCCAGATCAGCACGGCCCGCAGGTCCTGGGTCGCGGCCTTGTTCATGATCGAGGCGTCATCGGCCTCCGTCATGCCGGCTTTGAACCCCGTGAACAGCTGCGAGCGATAGATCGGGCCGTAGCTGAACTGGTCGGAGGCGGCACCCCATTCGGGCGCCGGCTTGTTGTTCCAGCTCACGAACGTGTTGCTGGCGGGGTCCACCTCGTGCGGGTGCTGGGCCAGCGACAGGAACCCTTTCCAGTCATATTCGCCGGTGCCCAGCGTGGGCAGGCTCGGGTCGGTCCCCGGCGCGAGCACCGGGAGCAGACCACTGGAGAAGTAGGCCACATGCTGGCTGTCCAGGTAGCCCACGTTGAACGTCGTGTCGAGTTCGTTGGCCGCTTCAAAGAACTGCTGCGGGTTGTGCACCGTGTCCGAGTCGAGCTCGGAGAAGGCGACCTCGCCGGCTGGGTCACGGCCGCGGTCGGCCCGGTCGTTGGCGATCGCATACGGTTCGCCGTGCACCAGGACGGTGCCGCTGACGGGACCGTGGATGGTTTCTTTGAAGTAGACCTCGTGTGCCGGTTCTGAACCCTGTTTGCCGATTTCACCGGCGTCGAAGACGTGCATCGGCAGACAGACCCCGTCGTGGATGTAGCCGGTCGATTCGCGCGTCGCGGGGACGCTTTCTTCGCCCGGGTTACAGAGCTTCTCCAGGAACTGCTGGGTGTTCTCGTTGCCGGCGCTGGTCAGGCTCCAGGCGAAGTCACGCCCGCGCCCGATGAACACGTACGGGGAGATCGGCGCAACGATGCCCTCGGCGTCAAGGCCAGGCGCGTGCATGTCGGCCTGGAAGACGATCTCCGGGTAGTAGTAGCCGAGCTGCGGGCCCATCACCGCAAGCGGATGGCCGCTGGCGGTGTCTCCTGAGCCGACGATCAGGAAGTTGGACGCCTTGCGCCGCCCGGCCTTCAGCGCCGTGGCCGCTTTGACCGCCGCCGGGCTCTGCGTGCCCGGTTCGACGACCAGCGCACCGGGTGTCGCGCCCGTCGGTTCCTGGTCGTAGGGGAACGGCTTTGACGTGGTCGTGGGCGCTTCGGGATCGTTGACCTGGCGCAGATCCTTGAAGACTTCTTTGCCACCAGCTTCGCCGAACTTGGCCTGCAGCTTGGCCAGCAGTTCGGAGTCGGTCACTTCGTTGCCGCCGCCGGCGCCGAAGATCGAAGAGATGAAAGCGAAGCCCGCCACGGAGTCGGCGAACGTCACGTGCGGCAGGCGGATGCTTTTCGGCAGCGTTTCCTCGTAGGCGTTGACGCCGTCGGCCCAGTTTTCGAGGTCTTCGATGACCTGCAGGCCGGGAGCGCCCTTTTCTTCAAGCGATTTCTTCTCGTTGTTGACGAATTCGGTCGCTTCGGCACTCGGCTTGAAGGTGACCTCGTGGAGCAGCAGCCCGAAGGGGTTGACGCCGGGGATGCTGAGCGCCGCGGCATAGGCCGGCCCGAGCCCGAGCGTCAGCAGCAGGCCGCGATCCTCCGCGGCGACCCACCCTGAGCCGAACATCGCGGCGCCACGCGTGGTGCCGTAGATGTGCGGGACGTCGTGACTGTCGCGGACGATTTCCAGGCCTGTCCGCGGGGGCAGTTCGGTCCGCAGCGGCGTACCCTGCACGCCGAACTTCTCCGACAGGAAGTCTTTTTCGATCAGTTCTTGAGTGACCTTGCCCTTGTGGGGCGTGAGCTTGTCGTAGAGCTTGCCCTGGTCGGTCGCGTATTTCCCGAAGGTCACGCCGCCTTCGGCACCGGGGGCGAGGATGTCGAACGCTCCACCCGAGAAATCTTCGAATGCCAGTGCGGGCGCCGCACCAAGCGCGAGCAGCAGGCACGCTGCAAGGACTCCCAACAGGGCCTTCTTCCCCGGCCCCCACGAACCCAGCGACCTAACGCTCCGCGTTGCGCGCATATCCCGCTCCCTCCAGCGCGTCCGTACCGGCACGGCACGGACGATCGACCTCTCCCTCGGACCTGGGCATCGTACCATCGGCTGTCAACCCCCAGACAGCGGCCGGTACCTCCCGGAGCCGCTCCCGGGGCCGGCAGGGAGCTAGCGCGAGGCGACTTCGAGAAAGCGCATGACAACGCGACCGATCACGATCACGTCGCCGTCGCTGAGATCGGCCTGCTGGACCCGGCGGCCGTTGACGAAGGTGCCGTTGGAAGAGCTTTCGTCAAGGATCCGTGCGCCCGTGGGGCGTGAGAGCAGGATCGCGTGCCGGCGCGAAACCGAGCTCTCATCCAGGTGCAAATCGGAACTGTGGCCACGGCCGATGTGGACCGGCGCGTCGCCCAGCGGCAGCACGAGCGTGCGCTCGACGCCCTGGACCTCGATGTAGCGGCCCGGCGCGGTGGGGGTGTCGCTGGCCCTGCTCCTGGCCCGCTGGTCGAGGCTGGCGATCGCGTCGACCCGCTCGGTGACGCCATCTCTGGCCGGGTGGATGAGGGTCTGTGCGCTCATGGGTTCATCTAAGGCACTAGCCATCATGAGAAGCTCAATACCCCCTAAGAAATTACGAAAACCTGCTCAGCCCTCCGCTCGCCGCCCGCAGCCTGCTGCCTAGGGCATGTATGTCAGCGAACGGACACCCGAGCACAGCCCGGCCGGGAGCACCGGCGGCTCACGGACGGATCCTGGCCGCGGGCGACGGAGGGGCCGGAGCGCCCCGCGCTCGCGTACCCTGATGGCTCATGCCGCTCGCCGTCTCCAACCTGATCACGGCCGCCATCCAGCTGGGGCCGATGGCCGCCATCGGATTGCTCTACGCGACCCGAGTCCATGCTCTCTTGAGCACCCGAAACCGGGTCCCCGTGTGGCGGCAGAGCTGCTTCTACGGAGGCTTCGCCCTGATCGCCCTGGCGCTGATCGGCCTGGGGGGCAAGGCGGAGGAACTCCTCTACGCGCACATGATCGAGCACCTGCTGCTGGGGGACATCGGTGCCCTGCTGATCGTCCTCGGCCTGACAGGCCCGTTGATCGCCCCGGTCCTGCGCATTCGCTTCTTCGACCGGCTGCGTGTCCTGGCGCACCCGAGCGTGGCCTTTCCCCTGTGGGCAATCGATCTTTACGTGTGGCACCTCCCGCGCCTTTACCAGGCGGCTCTACGCCACTCGAGCGTCCATGCCGTTCAGCACATCATGTTCATCACCGCCGGGGTCAACATGTGGATGTGTCTGTTCGGGCCCCTGCCGATGCCGCAGTGGTTCGGCAACCTCGGCCGGCTGATCTACATCGTGGCGGTGCGTCTGACGGGCACGGTGCTGGGGAACATCTTCCTGTGGTCGGGAACCGTCTTCTACCCCTACTACCTGCATGGGGATGCGATCAACAACATCTCGCCGCTGGCCGACCAGAACGTCGCCGGGGCGATCATGATGGTCGAGGAGTCCATCCTGACGCTGGCGCTGTTCTGCTGGCTGTTCCTGCGCTCCGCGCGCGAGAGCGAGGAGCGTCAGAACCTGCTCGACTACGCGCGCGCCAACGGCATCGAACTCACCGAGGCGCGGGCCGCCAGAGCCGTCTCCGCGGGAATGGGAACCGAGCTCAAGCGCCGCCTGGAGGCGGCGCGCACCGGGGCCGCCGAGACGGCTGAGCGTTAGGCTGCACCGATGTGCGCCGGATGCGCAATGGCGGCCGCTTCAGCTGCCACCGGTTTCAGAACCTGGCTGCAGAGCAACAACTTCGGCTGGCTCACCCCGAAGCGCATGCGCCGCATGACGATCGCCGCCATGTGCGCCGCGGGCCTGGTCTCGACGATCGGCATATCCGGCTCGGGCACCTCGGCATCGCGCGCCGGCGGCGCCCGCGCAGCCGCACCCGCCCAGTCGGCCCGTCACACCTGAGTCCCTGGCCGGCTGAGGCCGCCCTTCTAGACTCGGGCGATGGCAAGCTCCACGGGCTACTTCGAGCCCGACTCGATGATCAGGCGGATCCATGGCGAGCGTGCCGTCGCCCTGTCCGGCCCGCGCGCCCTGCTGATGCAGGCGGCACATCCGCTCGCGGTGCACGGCCTTCTGGCCCATACCAGCGCCATGGATGAACCCTATGACCGGCTCGCGCGCACGGCCGAGGTGATGAACACGATCGCTTTCGGCTCGCGTGGCGACGCGGACCGCCTCACCCGCCGGGTCAGGGCGATGCACCGACGCGTCAGCGGGGCCCTCGAGGAGGCCGTCGGTCCCTATCCGGCCGGCACGCCCTACCGGGCCGATGACCCCGAGCTGCTGTTGTGGGTTCTGTTCACGCTGGTTGACTCGGCCATCGTCGTCTACCAGCGCTACGTGCGCCGCCTCAGCCGCGCCGAGCAGGGCGCCTTCTGGAGCGACTACCGGATCGTCGGACGGCTGCTCGGCCTGCAGGCCGGCGAGATGCCCGCGGACCTCGATCAGCTCGACGCCTACCGCCGCAGGATGCTCGATGGCGATGAGCTGTTCGTCACAGATTGGGCCCGCGAACGTGCCACGCGGATCGTCCTCGCTCCGCCCGTGCCGGCGATCGCGCGGCCTGCCCTGGAGACCGCGAACTTTGTCACCATCGCGCTGCTGCCCGATGGGATCCGCCGTCAATATCGTTTCTTACCGCTGCCCCCGCCGGCCCTGCGCAAGGCGCTCGTGGCCGGCGGCGCGCAGTACTTCCGCCACGCCGTCATGCCCTTTCTGCCCAGCCGCCTGCGCCTGATTCCGAGCGCCCGTCCCACCTGAATGCCCTCGCGGGGCGCGCTGCGGATGGATCAGCCGCCGGCTACGGCAGGCAGAATCGTCAGCTCGGCCCCGTCTGAGACAGGTGTGGCCAGTCCCTCAAGGAAACGGATGTCCTCGCCGGCCAGGTAGACGTTGACGAAGCGGCGCAGCGAGCCGTCCTCGTCGGCGATCCTGGCGCGAAGCTCCTCATGACGCTCGAAGAGGCCGTCGAGCACCTCCTGGACGGTTGCGCCGGAGACCTCCGCCTGCGACTCGCCGCCGGCGGCCGCACGCAGCTGGGTGGGGATCTTGACGAGGACGCTCATCAGACTGCCACGGCGTCGGAGACCCCGGCCTCGAAAGCGGCCACCGTGGGCTCGATCGTGCGCGTCTCGAAGGTCCCGCGGACGGCATCAAGGGTCTTCAGGCCCTCGCCGGTGATGACCAGCACGACGCGCTCGTCGGGATCGATCTCGCCACGGTCTGCAAGCTTCTTCAGGACGGCAGTCGTGACCCCGCCGGCGGTCTCGGTGAAGACACCGGTGGTCTCGGCCAGCAGCCTGATACCGGCGCGGATCTCATCGTCGCTGACGGCGTCCACGCCGCCGCCCGTCCGGCGGGCGAGGTCCAGCGCGTAGGGGCCGTCGGCGGGGTTGCCGATGGCCAGCGACTTGGCGATCGTCTCGGGCTTGACCGGCCGGCAGACATCGTGCCCCTCGGCGTAGGCGCGGGCCACGGGCGAGCAGCCCTCGGCTTGGGCGCCGTTCATGCGCGGGGCGCGGCCCTCCAGCAGGCCCAGCTCGGTCCATTCCTCGAAGCCGCGGGCGATTTTGGTGAACAGCGAGCCGGAGGCGATCGGCGAGATGACTCGATCGGGAAGCTCCCAGCCGAGCTGCTCGGCGATCTCGAAGGCCAGCGTCTTTGAGCCCTCGGCGTAGTAGGGGCGCAGGTTGATGTTGACGAACGCCCAGTCGCGGTCGGCGCACAGCTCGGTGCACAGCCGGTTGACATCGTCGTAGGAGCCGGTCACGCCGACCAGGTTGGTGCCGTAGATGCCCGTCGCGAGGATCTTCTGCTCCTCCAGGTCGGCCGGGATAAAGACATAGGACTCCATCCCCAGCGCGGCGCCGTGGGCGGCCACGGAGTTGGCCAGGTTCCCCGTGGAGGCGCAGGCGATCGTCTCGAAGCCCAGCTCGCGGGCTCGCGTGACGGCCACGGAGACGACCCGGTCCTTGAAGGAGTGCGTCGGGTTGGCCGCGTCGTTCTTGACCCACACCTCACGCAGCCCCAGACGCTCGGCGAGACGGTCGGCGCGGATCAGCGGCGTGCAGCCGGCCGGCAGGCCGACGCGCGAGGCCAGCCGGCCCGATGGCCCGGGAGGCCCGCCGACGATCGGCAGGAAGTCGGCGTAGCGCCAGATGTTCTGCGGGCCGCCCTGGATCCGCCGGCGCAACTCGCCGATGTCGCCGCCGAGGCGGCTGTGGTCGTAGACGACCTCGAGCGGGCCGAAGCACTGCTCGCAGACGTATAGGGCCTCGAGCTCGTACTGCGCCTTGCACTCCTTGCACTGAAGATGACTGACAGCCATGTGGGGCTCCTTCGCTATTTGCCTTCGCCTGTGTCACGTGTGGCGAAGAGCGCGAAGCCCGCCACACATCACCTGGAATTGGCACCTTCCCGTCTGTGACTTGGACGGTGGTTGCCGGGGTTTCACAGGGCCAGGCCCTCCACCCCTCTCGATGTGTCTGTCTGCCGCGGCAGTCTAGCAACCCTATCGGCAGGATGTCTGGTTGCGCTTAGTTGCGGGCGCCCCGCGGAGCGGCAGGTAACGCGTGCTTCGATCCGGTGTAGGCCATCACATGAGCACCTCGGCGAGCGAGCAGGGTACACGCGCGGGCGAGAACGGCGAGCCGTTCCGTTTCGCCGCCCCCCAGACCAAGCGCAGGATGCTTGTGATCGTCAACCCCTACGCCAGCACCGTCTCTGACCGGCTGCGCAACCTGGTCGTGTACGCCCTTCAGGGTCGCTACGAGGTGGACGCGGTCGACACCGAGGCGCGGGGCCATGCAACCGAGCTCTGTCGCGAGGCGGCCCACGAGGGCTATGACGTCGTCGTCGCATTCGGCGGCGACGGGACGGTCAACGAAGCGGCCAACGGCCTGCTGGGCTCCCCCACCCCGCTTTGCGCCCTGCCCGGCGGCTCGGCCAACGTGTTCGCCAAGATGCTCGGCGTTCCCGGCGATCCCGTCGATGCGACCGAGCATCTGCTGGCGATGGCCGACGACTGGCGCCCCCGCCGCGTCGATCTGGGCGTCGTCAACGGACGATGCTTCGCCTTCTCCTCCGGCCTGGGCATCGATGCCAGCGTTGTCGAGAGGGTCGACTCCAAGCCCCGTCTGAAGGCCCGCTTCGGCCCCTATTTCTTCACTTGGGTGGCGGTCACGACGTTCGCCCGGCGCTATCTGCTGCGCCCTCCCCGTCTGACCGTGCAGACGCCCGACGGTGAGCTCGAGGGGGTCACGGCGATCGTCCAGAACGGCTCGCCGTTCACGTACTTCCAGAACCGGCCGATCGAGATCGCCGAGGGTGCCTCGCTTGACTCCGGAGCGCTGGCCGGCGGCGTGCTGCACCGGGCCACCGCCCTGTCCATGCCCTCGATCGCCTGGCGCGCCTTCTCCAAGCACGCCCGCGTCGTGCGCCACCGCCAGGTGACGGGAGTGGCCGATGCCAGCGAGCTGATCGTGCGCAGCGCCGACGGCCGTCCGCTGCCGCTGCAGGTCGACGGCGACTATCTCGGTGAGGTCACCGAAGCTCGCTACTCGATCATGCCGGGCGCCTTGAACGTCGTCGCCTAGCCTCCCCCGCTCCCGCCACGCGGGCACCTGGATGTCAACGGTCCAGCAATGCCAGGAGAAGCTCAGGTTCGGCCCACTGGAATCCGATCTATGTGGTGCGGGCTGGACGCAGGCCGGCCCGAACACAGCCATGGCCACAGACCAACCCTCTTTCTCCTGGGGATCGGAGACCTTCGAGCGCCGGCCGCGACGCGGGCTGCGCGCGTCACGCTCTGACCGGCCGATCCGGATGATGGATGCGCGCGGCAAGGCGCTGATCATCGACTCGCTGGTGCTGGTGATCCCGGTTCTGCTGATCGCCTACCTGACCTCGCTCTGCTTCCCCGGCGACGGCTTCTTCTTCCACGAAAGCGGGGCCGGCTCGGCACGGGTGACGATCGGCATCCCGGGCACGCTGTTGATCACGGCCCTGTCGCTATCCTACTTCTTCATCTGCGAGGCCCGCAGCGGACAGACGATCGGCAAGCGGGCACTGGGCATCTGCGTGCGCTCGGCCGCCGGCGGCCCGGCGGGCCTGCGCGCCGTCTCGGCGCGCACCGTCCTGCGGCTGATCGACGGGTTCCTCTTCTACCTGCTCGGCCTGCTCGTGGCCCTGGTCAGCGGCAGACGCCGGCGGCGGATCGGCGATCTCGCGGGCGGGACGGTCGTGATGGCGGTCGAGGAGGGCTTTGAGCCCGCGCCCACCCAGCCCCTGTGGCGCCTGCTCGCCTTCCCGGCCTGCTGGATCGTGGGGCTGTTCGTACTCGTCTTCGCATCGGGCATCGTCACCGCGGAATCCGAAGGGTCACGGGCGATCACGCTCGTACGCTCCTACGAGCAGGCGCGCGAGTCTCACAACGCGGCCCTGGCCTGCTCGCTGCTGACCGTTGCCCAGCAGCGGGAGCTGGTTGCCATCCAGAGCGGAAGCTACGCCACCGCAGAGGCCTCGCGCTGTCCCCAGTACATCCTGCGCAACGTCTCGGAATCGAACCTCATGAACCCGGACCTGGCCGAAATGGCTCGCGGGTCTCTGCGCAGCGCCTACTCCCCCCTGGGCGCCGTGGTCGTGCACTCACCCGAAGACCCCGGCGTCTTCCTCAGCGCCGTCCGCGAAGGCGGTGCTCTGAAGCTCGATGTCCGCGGTCTGGCCCGCCTGGAATTCATCGCCGGCTGCAAGGACTCGGCACACGGACACGCCGCCCTCTGCGCCTGCGTCTTCGACACCGCCCGCGCCGAAGGCCGCCTGCCCGAGCGGCCCGGAGAGGAGTCGCTGCTGCGCCCCGCCGTGTTGAAGTGCGGACGCAGTGTCCTCGCGAGCGATCGCTGAGGACGCTCAGTCGGCGGAGGAGCCGGGCGTGACGCGGTAGGCGTCGAAGACCGACTCGGTGTTGCGCAGCCTGGTCACGGCGCTCTTCAGGCTGTGGGTGTCCGCCATCTCCACCACGAAGCGGTTCTTGACCATCGGGCCCATGGACAGGCAACGCGCTTCGAGGATGTTGCTGCCGGACTCCGAGAAGGCCCGCGAGAGGTCCTCGAGCAGCCGGTGGCGGTCCCATGCGTCGACCTGGATCTCCACGATGAAGCCCGTCGACTGGTCGCCGTCCCAGGTGACGCTCGTGAAGCGCTCCGGGTTCTTCTGCAGCAGGGCAGTGTTGGGGCAGTCGGCGCGATGGATCGTGATGCCACGCCCGAGTGATATGTAGCCGACTATGTCATCGCCGGGCACGGGCCGGCAGCACTTGGCGAGGCGCAGCATCACGTCATCGACACCCTCGACCCTGATCCCGTACTGACCCGAGGACTTGTTCGGGCGCCGGCGCGGGCGCCCTACGCGCAGCAGGTCGGCGTCGGAGTCCTCGCCGTCCGCCGACTCTCCCTGCTTGAGGCGCTGCATGACCTTGTTGACGACCAGCTTCGGCGAGACCTTGGCCGCCCCGAGGGCGATGTAGAAGTCGTCGGCCTTGCGGTAGCCCACCTCCCGGATCACGTCCGCAAGGAGCGCAGAGCCGGTGATCTTCTGCGCCGGCAGGCCCTGTTTGCGCAGGTGCTCCTGGAGCAGTTCGCGGCCGGTGTGCTCGGTGTCGACGCGGCTCTCGGCCTTGAACCAGGCCTTGATCTTGTTGCGCGCCCTGGTCGTCTTGACCATCGCCAGCCAGTCGCGTGAGGGCCCGCGCTCGCGCTTGGCGGTGAGGATCTCAACGATGTCGCCGGACTGCAGCTCGTAGTGCAGCGGCACGATTTTCCCGTTGATCCGCGCCCCCACGCAGCGATGGCCGATCTCGGTGTGGACCTCGTAGGCGAAGTCCAGCGGCGTGGCGCCGGCGGCCAGCGAGCGAACCTCGCCCTTGGGCGTGAAGACGTAGACCTCCTCCTCGAACAGGTCCGTTCGCAGCGTCTCCATGAACTCGCGGGGGTCCGAGAGCTCCTTCTGCCAGTCGAGCATCGAGCGCAGCCACTTCAGCTTGGCGTCCTCGCCCCCGCCGGGCCATCCGGCGCGGCTCTCGCCGGGGGCCGCCGGCTGCTTGTAGGCCCAGTGGGCGGCCACACCGAACTCCGCCATCTCATGCATCTCGTGCGTCCTGATCTGGATCTCCAGCGGACGTCCCTCCGGCCCGATGACCGTGGTGTGAAGCGACTGGTACATGTTGAACTTGGGCATCGCGATGAAGTCCTTGAAACGGCCCGGCAGCGGCTTCCAGATCGAGTGGATCACGCCGACGGCCCCGTAGCAGTCCTTGACCGAGTCCACGACCACCCGCATCGCCGTCAGGTCGTAGATCTCGTTGAACTCGCGTCCCTTCTTGGTCATCTTCGAGTAGATCGAGTAGAAGTGCTTGGCCCGGCCGGCGATCTGAGCCTCGATGCCGACGTCCGCCAGCTCGCTGCGCAGGTATTCGCCGGCCTCGGTGACGAAGTGTTCGCGCTCGTCGCGCTGCTGGGCCACCAGCCCCTTGATCTCCTGGTACTTGCGCGGGTGCAGCGTCGCGAAGGCCAGATCCTCGAGCTCCCACTTGATCGCGTGGATACCGAGGCGGTGCGCCAGTGGCGCGTAGATCTCGAGCGTCTCGCGGGCCTTCTCGATCTGCTTCTGCTTGGACATCGCCTCGATCGTCCGCATGTTGTGCAGCCGGTCGGCGAGCTTGATCAGGATGACCCGCACGTCGGTGGCCATCGCGACCATCATCTTGCGGTAGTTGTTGGCCTGCGCCTCGTCACGCGACTGGAACGTGATGTCCTTGAGCTTGGTGACGCCGTCCACGATCCCGCCGATCTCCTCGCCGAAGCGCTCGGTGACCTCCTCGAGCGAGGCTGAGGTGTCCTCGACGGTGTCGTGCAGCAGGGCCGCGCAGAGCGTCTCGGTGTCCAGGCGCATGGAGGCGCAGATCCGTGCCACGCCGACGGGGTGCACGATGAAGTCCTCGCCCGATTTGCGCCGCTGCGCCGCGTGGTGGGCGCAGGCGAAGACGAAGGCGTCCTGCACACGGGCGTGGTCGATCTCCACCGAGGAGTCTGCGGCGTGCTCGGAGACGATCGCGAACAGGTCGCTGAGCAGGCGCCGCTCGGAGGTGCTCAGCGTCAGCGCCTGCGCCTCGACGGCGCTCTGCGCGGCGCGGGTGCGCTGCTCGAGGCCGTCCTCGGGCGCGACCTCGGCGGTCTCAGGAGTGGGTTTCTCGCTGACGGCCATCCCTACAGGGTAGGGGACGCCCTGGCCGGATTGAAGACGGCGCCGCCCGTTCGGGACAGGCGTCAGGTAACGCCGCCCGATTTCTCAACAGGCGGCTAGAACAGTGCGAGCTCGGCGGGGGCCGGCGGCTCCTGCGTGTCGGCCTCTACATCGAGCACGGGCAGGATCGCCTGGGCGCGGCGCAGCAGCAGGCGCGGCTCGCTGACGCCGTTCCACTCGTTGACCTCCAGCGCGAAGGTGGCCTGCACCGGGACGCCCTCCTCGACGGGCAGCCGCCCGCCCTGGCCGAAGCTGACCGCACGTGCCCGTGCGCCACGCGAGGCGACCGTGAAGCGCAGGTGGCGTCCTTCGCCCATCGGCCGCGGATCGTGCAGGCTTGCGTCGGCAAGCATCAGACAGACGGGTGGGTTGCCGCGGCCGAACGGGGCCAGCGCACGCAGCTCCTCGGCCAGCTCCATGCTCAGCGCCCCGCCGCCCAGCACGACGTCCACGTGCTCGACGATCGCCGCCTCCCGGCCACTGAGGACGGCCGTCGCGTGAGCCGCCAGGGCGCCTGCAAACGACTCGATGTGCTCCCGGCGAAGCTCCATCCCGGCCGCCGCCCGATGGCCGCCGTAGCGCGTCAGCTGGGCATCGCAGGCCTGCAGGCCGGCCAGCAGGTCAAAGCTCTCGACCGAGCGTCCCGAGCCCTTGGCCAGCTCACCGTCCAGCGCGAGCATGACGACCGGCCTGCCGCTGGACTCGACCAGCCGCGAGGCGACGATGCCGATGACTCCCGCGTGCCATGTCTCGCCGCTGAGGACATAGGCGTCCCGCTCCCCCAGCTCGGCCATCTGCGCTTCCGCCTCGAAGCGGATCCGCTGCTCGATCTGGCGGCGCTCGTGGTTTGCCGTGTCGAGCTCGTTGGCGATCTGGGCCGCGCGTCCTGGATTTTCGGTGAGGATCAGCTCGAGGCCCGCATCGGCGCGGTAGAGGCGCCCGGCGGCGTTCAGCCGCGGCGCCAGGGCGAAGCCGATCGAGCGCTCGTCCAGCTTGCCCGGCTCGATGCCCGCAACCGCCATCAGTGCGCGCAGACCCGGCTTGGCGCTCGCCGCGAGTGCCCGCAGCCCGCGACGCAACAGGACGCGGTTCTCCCCCACGAGCGGCACCACGTCCGCGACCGTCGCCAGCGCCACCAGGTCGAGGTCGCGCTGCAGCGCCCGGACATCGCCGCCGCTGGCTGCGACCAGCGCCTGGGCGAGCTTGTAGGCGACGGCCGTCGCACAGAGGTCAGGAAAGGGATAGGCGCACAAGGCAGGGTGGACGATCGGCGCATCGGGCAGGCGCCCGTCGGCGCGGGGCTGGTGGTGATCTGTCACGACGACGCTCATGCCCAGCGCCCGCGCCGCCGCGACCTCCTCGACGGCGGTGATGGCGCAGTCGGCGGTGACCAACAGCTCTGTGCCCCGTGCCGCCAGGCGCTCGACTGTCGCCAGGCTCAGCCCGTAGCCCTCGGCCCGGTCGGGGATGAACGAGTCGACGTCCGCGCCCAGCTCGCGCAGCGTGCGCACGAGGATGGCCGTCGAGCAGATCCCGTCAACGTCATAGTCGCCGTGAATCGTGATCCGGGCGCCGCGCCCCGCGTGCTCGAGGATGCTGCCCACGGCCAGGCCGATTCCGGCGAAGGCACTGGGGGGATGCTCCTCGCTGCCCCGCAGGAAGGCCCGTGCGGCGGCCGGGTGGCCGTATCCGCGGCGCAGCAGAACCTGTGCCAGCGCGTCGCTGACGCCCAGCTCGCGGCGCAGCTCGGCGAGCTGCTCGGACGGGCAGGGCGGGATCTCAAAGCGGACGCTCGGCAAGGCCGCGAGACTACGCGCCGCCCGGGACGGAACGCCGCCGGTTGCGCCGGGTGGCCCTCGTCTACTCGGCGATTCGGGGCTGCGTGCCGGCGCGTTCGCGGCGCATGCCCTCGAGGTAGACCAGCGCCATGCCGATCAGCGCGCCCGGCACCGCGTAGAGGACCACACCGACATCGGTGGCCTTTTCGCCCGGGACGCTCAGCGATGAGACCTTGATCCCATAGATGATCAGCCCGACGATGATCGAGCCGGCCAGCGAGCCGATGAAGGCGCCCACGATGCCGCCCCAGAAGCGGTCGGGCAAGAAGATCGTGTAATGCCAGATCGCGAGACCCATCATCACCCAGCCGAGCATTCCCATCAGCGTGCCCTCCCATGCCGTTTGTTGCGCCTGCGCGGCTTCGGTTTCGGGGCGTCCTTGAGGACCAGATCCTCCGGCGTCAGGTCGGCCCCCGGGTCGACCTCGGGTGCGGGCCCGGGCTCGGGGTCCTCCTCCACGCTGGCCACGGCCGCGCGGCCGCCGCGGGCCGGCGCGGCGTCGACGTCCAGGTCGGCAACCAGGTCCTTGAACTCGTCGCGTGAGAGCTGCTGGCCCGGATCCTCGGGCGCGGTCAGGCGCCCACGCCGGTTACGCCGCTTCTTCTGCTCGGGCTCGACGTCCTCGGGCGCACCGGCAGCGGTCGTCGCATAGGCGGGCACCGAGCCCAGTTCGCGCACGAGGCGCGCGCGGCGGCTGCGATAGGCGGGCTCGCGCTCCTTCCAATGCGTGAGGACCGGCGAGGCGATGAAGATCGACGAGTAGGCGCCCGAAGCGATCCCGATCATCAGCGCAAAGGCGAAGTCCTTGAGCGTCGTACCGCCGAACAGCAGCAGCGAGACGACCGGCAGCAGCGTGCAGAAGCTCGTCGCCAGGGACCGGGTCAGCACCTCGGACATGGAGCGGTTGACGATCTGGGAGAAGGCCGCCCGCGGCATGCGCGGCACGTTCTCGCGCACACGATCGAACACGATGATCGTGTCGTACAACGAATAACCGAGGATCGTCAGCAGCGCGGCCACCGTCGAGGTCGTCACTTCTCGACCGGTCAGCGAATAGACACCGGCCGTGATCAACAGGTCGTGCATCAGCGCGATCAACACCGGGACGGCGTACTTCCACTCGAAGCGCAGGGCGATGTAGGCGGAGATCACCAGCAGCGAGGCGATGATCGCGATCACGGCGCTGTTGGCGATCGTTTTGCCGAAGGTGGGGCCGATCGACGTGGATGAGAAGTCGCGGTTCTGGAACTTCGTGTTGAGCGCGGCTTCGACTTTCTTGAGGCCTTCGGGCTTGAGCGTTTTGACGGAGATCTGGTAGCCGGCACCGCCGACGTTCTTGCCCGTGATCTTCTGAACCTGGGCGTCGGCGAAGCCGAGCGAGGTCATCTCTTTGGCCACTTCGCTCTCGGAGACGCTCCGCACGAAGGCTGTCTGAATGCGCGTGCCGCCCTTGAAGTCGAAGCCGAAGTTCAGCCCCTTGCCGCCGATCGCGATCGCGCCGATCAGCAGGATGGTCCCCGACAGCGAGAAGAACCAGCGCGAGGCGCCCATGAAGTCGAAGGTCCAGCCGCGGCGCTCTTTGGTGGCGCCCAGGGCGGCCGGATGGGTGACCAGTTTCGAGCGGCCCATGGCGCCGAGGGCAGCCTGCGTGGCGAGCACCGCGGTGAACAGCGAGACGAGCGTGCCGATACCCAGTGTGAAGGCGAAACCCTTGACTTCGGCGGTCGCCAGGGCGAACAGGATGAAGGCCGTCATGAACGTCACCACGTTCGCGTCAACGATCGCCGCGAAGCCCCGGCGATAGCCGGTGGCGATGCCCGAGATGACCGATCGCCCCCCTCTGATCTCCTCCTTGACGCGCTCGAAAATGACGATGTTGGCGTCGGCCGCGACACCGATCGTCAGGATCAGGCCCGCGATGCCGGGCAGCGTCAGGGTGATCGGGATCAGCTTGATCAGGGCAAAGAAGTAGATCCCGTAGATGAGCAGGCCGCCGACGGCGATCATGCCGAGGATCCGGTAGAAGAAGACGAGGAACAGGCAGACGATCAAGAAGCCCGCCAGACCCGCGATCAGGCCCTGGTTGAGCGCCTGTTTACCCAGCGTCGCCGAAACCTGCGAGCGGGAGATCAGGCTGAGCTTGATCGGCAGCGCGCCGGACTGGAGCTCTTCGGCCAGTTCGGTGGCGGTCGTGATCGTGAAGCCGCCGGAGATCTGCGAGCCGTTGGATGAGTCGATCCCTTCGGGGTATTCGGAGAAGTCGATCGAGGGGGTCGTGATCAGCTGCCCGTCGAGCGCCACCGCGAAGTGCTGGACGGCGGCGTTGTGCGAGACGCCCGGCAGCTGTGCTTCCTGGCCGCGGTGGGCGATCTCCTTGGTGACCTTTTCGAACACCGACTTGCCGTGGCCGGTGAAGCCGAAGTTGACGTTCGGCTCGCCGTTGCCGCTTTCGTTGGTGCCCTCCTGAGGGTGTGTGATGTCCGAGCCGCTCAGGACCGGGTTGTCCTTGACCACGTACCAGCTGTTGGGATTGCGGTTGATCACCTTGCCGGTGGCCGTTTCGGTCGGCCGCGCCTGCAGCAGGATCGTGCCGGGGTTGACGCGGATCGCCTTGGGCTTGGAGCCGGCGGGCGGTTTGTAACCGTCCGCGTAGAGGTCAGCTTCCGTTTCGGCGCCCTGGCAGGTCGCTTTGCCGCCGGTGCAGAGCATTTTTTCGCTCTTGGTGTCGACGAGATACCAGCTGCCGTAGAGGCAGCCTTCCTTCTGCGCCGGCGTGCAGGGAACGGGCTTGTCCGACCACGTGGTGTCGTTGCCGCGCAGTTCGGGTTTGCGTTTGGCGGCGCGCTGGACGGCCTGATACTCGGTCAGACCGAAGGACGGGGAACCCGCTTCGGCTCCACCCGTGACCGTCGCTTCGCTCGGCGCAGGTTCGCCGGTCGGGCCGATGACGTTCGGCTCCCAGTCATAGAACTGCAGCTGCGCTGTCCGCCCGACCTCGTTTTCCGCGCGTGTCGGATCGGAGACGTCGGGCAGGGCGACGACGATTTCGTCCTTGCCGGAAATCTGGATTTCCGGCTGGGAGACCCCGAGCTGATCGACGCGTTTGCGCATGATGTCGACCGCGCGTTCCAGCGATTCGTTGTCGACCTTCGACTGGGCCGTGGGCTTGCCCTGGTAGACGAGCTCGACCCCGCCCTTCAGGTCGAGCCCCAGACGCGTCTTTTTGGTCGCTATGAGCGCCAGCGACCCGGCGATCAGGCCGGCGACGATCAGCAGGATGAGGGCGTTGCGGCGGCGGTCGGTCATCTCTTTGGAGACTACTTGTCCGGTGTCAGCACGAGCAACAGCCCGCCGTCATCGTCATAGGCGGGGAACATGTCGGCCTTGGCCGTCGCGGCAACATCACGTTCACCGCTGACGCTGACGGGAACCTCCAGCGCCCGCACCCCCCACTCGAGGACGGTGGCCACCGGATCGTCGGCACCGGAGAAGTCCAGCCCCAGCACCTGCTCGACGCGCTGGCCGATCACGTCCTCCTCCTCCAGGCCCGTGAAGGCGAAGGAGTTCTTGCCGCAGCCGATCACCCGGCCCTCCCCGTCGCAGACGAAGAAGGCGGCATCCGGAGCCGGGAAATAGTCGTCCAGAAGTTCGAACAGGAACGCGAAGCCGCACTTCGTGCAGCCCTTGCGCTGACGCGTGAAACCGAGGTTCCGATCGACCTCGGTGGTGCGGTGACCGCAGTTGGGACAGATGAATGGATGGGCCATGGTCTGCGACACAGACTACGCAAGGCGCGGTGGGTTGGCGTGAGGGACGCGCAATTCTCAGCTGTGGCGATCGGTCTAGAAGAGCGAGGCGCCGGCGGGTGCCGGGGCCTCCAGGCCAAGATGCTCGAAGGCCGCCGCAGTTGCCGCGCGACCCCGGGGGGTGCGCTTGATCAGGCCCTGCTGCAGCAGATAGGGCTCGTAGACATCCTCGATCGTGTCCTGCTCCTCGCCGACCGCGACGGCCAGCGTGGAGAGGCCCACGGGCCCGCCGCCGAATTTCGCGCAGATCGCCCCGAGGATCTCGCGGTCCAGCCGGTCGAGGCCCAGCTCGTCGACCTCCAGCATCTCCAGGGCGGCCTCAGCCGCAGCGGACGTGACGACGCCCTCCATGCGCACCTCGGCGAAGTCCCGGACGCGCTTGAGCAGCCGGTTGGCGACCCGTGGGGTGCCGCGGCTGCGTCCCGCGATCGCCACCGCGCCGGCCTCATCGAGCTCGATTTCGAGAATGCCGGCCGAGCGGCGTACGATCACGGCCAGCTCGGCCACCGTGTAGGGCTCAAGGCGCGCCTGGATGCCGAAGCGGTCGCGCAGCGGCGTGGTCAACAGGCCGGCACGGGTCGTGGCGCCGATCAGCGTGAACGGCGGCAGCTCGAGCGTCACGACGCGCGCCCCGGCGCCCTGTCCGACCGTGATCGGCAGCCGCTGGTCCTCCATGGCCGGGTAGAAGGTCTCCTCGAGCGCCCGCGGAAGGCGATGGATCTCATCGACGAAGAAGACGCTGCGGGGCTCGAGCGCCGTCAGGAAGGCGGCCACATCCCCCTTGCGCTCAAGCGCCGGTCCGGCCGTCTGGACGAAGGGCACTTCGAGCTCGGCGGCCACGATCTGGGCGAGGGATGTCTTGCCGAGCCCGGGCGGTCCGGCGAGCAGCAGATGATCCAGTGAGTCGCCCCTCGCCGCGGAGGCCTCGATCGACACGGCCAGCTGCTCGCGCAGGGCCTCCTGGCCCACAAACTCGCCCAGCCGGCGGGGGCGAAGCGAGCGGTCGAGCTCGTCCTCGGCGACCAGGTAGGGAGTCTGGATGCGCCCGGTCCCCTCCCCCATGGCGCTCAACCCCCGCTCCGAGCCAGGCGCAGGGCGGCCGCGATCAGCTGCTCGGCGGTCTCGCCTTCGGCGCCACGCAGGAGCTCCTCGGCTTCGCCGGCGGAATAGCCGAGCTCGATCATCCCTTCGCGGGCCAACAGCTCGGGCGAGGCAGGTTCCCCGCGGCGGGCGATGATCGGCGTCCGGGCGGCGGGCTCGGCGCCCTGCGAGAGCACCTTCTCGCGGAGCTCCACGATGATCCGCTCGGCGGTTCGCTTGCCGATCCCGGGCACAGCCTGAAAGCGGGCGGCATCGCCCGCCGCCAGGGCTGAGACCAGCTCGCGGGGGCGACCCGCCGAGAGCACCGCCAGCGCAACCTTCGGGCCGACCGCCTGCACCGCCAGCAGCATGAGGAACAGGTCGCGCTCCTCCTCGGCGTAGAAGCCGAACAGCGCCAGCGCATCGTCGCGCACGATCAAATGCGTATGCAGCGTCACCTGCTCGCCCACCGAGGGCACGTGGCCCAGTGTCTCGGCTGAGACGGCCACCCGGTAGCCGACGCTGTCGCAGAGCACCACGACGTGGTCGGAGCGGCGCACGGCCACCTCCCCGCGCAACAGGGCGATCACAGGCCGGCCTCCGCGAGCGCGGCGCTCATCGGCGCGCGACTGGCATGGCAGATGGCCACCGCCAGGGCGTCGGCGGCGTGATCGGGGTGCGGCGGCTCGCTCAGTCCCAGCAGCGTCGCAACCATCCGGGCGACCTGGTCCTTGGCGGCGCGGCCGCTGCCGCAGACAGCGCCCTTGACCTGTTGCGGGGTGTATCCGGAGCACGCCATCCCGCGCTGGCCGGCTGCGAGCATGACGACCCCGCGGGCCTGCCCGACGGCGAAGGCTGTCCGTACGTTCTGGCCGAAGTAGAGCTCCTCGAGAGCCATCGAGTCGGGCCGGTGCTCCTCGATCAGCGCCGCCACGGCGCTGTGGATACTCGCCAGGCGGCGCTCCGCCGGCAGCCCGGCCGGTGTCTCCACGACACCACCGTCGAGCGCCACGAGGCGCCCGTCGCGGCGTGCGACGACGCCGTAGCCGGTATTGGCGAGACCTGGGTCGATGCCGAGGACGATCACGTCGAGGTGATTCTGCGCCCGGGGCCGGACGCCTGCCTCGGCGGCCCCCCACCCGGGGCTCGCCGTCACGGGGCCGTTGCCCTAGGCTGGCGGGCGATGAGCCCGCCGCCCACGGAGCCGATCGACTTCGAGGCCGAGGGGCTGCTCGAGGGCCTATCCGGGGATGCGCGCACAGAGCGCCTGAAGCTGCTCGAACAGCTCGCCGCCTCCGGGGTCCCCCTGCCGGATCTGCGCCGCACGACGGCCACCGGGACGATCATGTATCTGCAGGCCGACAGCGTCATCGTCGGCACCGAGCGTTTCACCGCCGCCGAGGTGGCGGAGCTGACCGGTGTCGAGGTGGAGTTCCTGATCCGTGCCCGCCGCGCCATGGGGCTGCCGATCGCCGACCTCGATGACCCGGTCTATACCTCGGCCGAGATCGAGACGACCCAGAACATCCACATCGCCCGCGGCGCGGGCATCGAGGACGAGGAGGTGCTCGACCTCCTGCGGGTCCTCGGCCGGGGACTGGGCCAGGCCGCCGAAAGCCTGCGGGCGCTGCCGCTGAAACTCGTGCTCGAGCCCGGCATGACCGAGACGGAGCTGGCCGGTCGCTACGCCCAGATGGCCGAGCAGCTCTACCCGATCGTCAACCCTCTGGTGACCAATATTCTCGCCCTGCACCTGCGTCACGCCACCCAGAGCACGGTCGTCTCCGCGATGGAGCGCCAGGGCGGCCTGTTGCCCGGCTCACGCCAGATCGCCGTCTGCTTCGCCGACCTCGTCGGCTTCACGCGGCTCGGCGAGGAAGTCCCGCCGGACGAGCTCGGACGGCTGGCCCTGCGACTTGAAACGCTGGCCAGCGATGTCGTCGAGGCCCCGGTGAAGCTCGTCAAGACGATCGGCGACGCCGCCATGCTGGCCTCGCCCGAGCCCGAGCCCCTGCTCGCGGCCGGTCTGTCGCTGATCGAGGCGGCCGACGCCGAGGGCGAGACCTTCCCGCAGCTCCGCGCCGGCGCCGCACTCGGCCCTGCGCTGCTCCGCGCCGGCGACTGGTTCGGGCGTCCGGTCAACCTCGCCAGCCGCATCACATCGGTTGCCCGGCCCGGCAGCCTGCTCAGCGACCAGGACCTGCAGGAGTCCGCCTCCGGGCGCTTCAAGTACTCCTTCGCCGGCCAGCGGCGGCTGAAGGGGATTCGCGAGCCGGTGCGGATGTTCCGCGTCCGGCGTCTGGCGGGCTAGGGGCGGCGCCCCCGGCTCAGGCCTGGGAGGCCGGGGCCACGCGAGCGCGCCAGGGCGCCTCGCCGGAGGCCCACAGGTCGTTCAGAGCAACCGCATCCTTGTAGGTGTCCATGCACTCCCAGAAGCCCTCGTGGCGGTAGGCACGGAGCTGTCCCTCCTCGGCCAGCGCGCTGAGCGGCTCGCGCTCGAGGATCGTCTCGGGCCCGCCCATGCGGTCGAGCACCTCGGCCGCGAAACAGAAGAAGCCGCCGTTTATCCAGTGCTCCGAGCGCGGCTTCTCGTGAAACCCGCGGACCGTCCCGTCCTCGTCGATCTCCGTGACGCCGAATTGCAGCTCAGGGCGGACCACCGTCATGCTCGCCAGCGCGCCATGGCCGGCGTGGAAGTCCAGCAGCTCGCCGAGGTCGATATCGGCGAGACCGTCGGCGTAGGTCGCACAGAACGTCGGCTCGCCCGACAGATGCTCGGCAAGGGCCGCAATCCGTCCGCCGGTCTGCGTCTGCAGACCCGTGTCCACACAGCGGACCTCCAGGCCCTCCGGCCAGGGCGTCTCGGCGGCGAAGCGCTCGATCAGCTCGCCGCGGTATCCGGTTGCCAGCAGGCAGCGGCTGAAGCCCTGCGCGGCATAGAGCTGGATGACGTGCCACAGGATGGGCATGCCGCCGATCTCCACCAGCGGCTTCGGCAGCTCGCGCGCGTGCTCCTGCAGGCGCGTGCCACGGCCGCCGCAGAGGATCGCGACCGGTGGGCGTTCCAAGATCTAGCCGAGCGCCCGCTCGAGGACATCCGCGGCAACGTCGAAGTTCGCGTGCACCGCGCTGACATCGTCGTTGTCCTCGAGCGTCTCGAGCAGTTTCATCAGCTTGCCAGCCGGGCCCTCCTCGACGGGAACGAGGCTCGAGGCCCGATAGGACATCTCGGCGCTCTCGATCTCGATGTCCGCCCCTTCGAGGGCCTCGCGCACACCGGTGAAGCCGGCCGGCTCGGTGATCACCTCGAAGACGCCCTCATCGGCGGTGATGTCCTCGGCGCCCGCCTCGACGGCGACCATCAGGTCGTCTTCGCTGTAGCGCCCGGCGTCCACGATGATCGTGCCCTTCTTGTCGAACAGGTAGGCGACCGAGCCCGGCTCGCCGAGGCTGCCACCGTTCTTGGCGAAGATGTGGCGCACCTCCGCGCCGGTGCGGTTGCGGTTCTCAGTCAGCGCCTCGACGAGCACGGCGACGCCCCCGGGCGCATAGCCCTCGTAGAGGACCGCCTCGATCGCATCCGCTTCGCCGCCCTCGCCGGTCCCCTTGGCGATGGCGCGCTCGATGTTGTCCTTGGGCATCGAGGCTTCCTTGGCCTTGCGGATGGCCAGGTCCAGCGCCGGGTTGCCCACGGGATCGCCGCCCCCGTCACGGGCGGCGACCGTGATGGCGCGGGTCAATTTCGAGAACTGAGCCCCGCGGCGCGAGTCGACGATCGCCTTCTTGTGCTTGATGCTGGCCCACTTGGAATGTCCTGACATGCCTCAAGTCTAGGGGCCTTCCCGGCCACGGGGCGGCTTGGGCAGGCGCCTGGAGATGAGCGGCGGGCGACTAGGATGCGCGAGCGCATGAGCTCGGACCCGCTCCCGGACATCTTCAAGGCATATGACATCCGCGGCCTGTATGGCGAGCAGATCGACGGCGAGCTGGCGGAGCGGATCGGCCGCGCCTTCGCCATCGTGCTGGCCGAGCTCAGCGGCAAGCCGGTCGGGGGGCTGCGGGTGGGGCTGGGCCGCGACATGCGCCTGAGCGCTCCCGAGCTCGCGGCACGCTACCGCGAGGGCATGCTCTCGGCCGGGCTCGACGTGCTCGACATCGGCCAGGTCGGCAGCGAGATGCTCTACTGGCTGGTCGGCTCGCGGGAGCTTGACGGGGGATTGATGTGCACCGCTTCGCACAACCCCAAGGCCTACACGGGCGCCAAGCTGGTGCGTGAGGGCGCCCTGGCGCTCTCGGGTGATTCGGGCATCGGCGACATCCGCCGGGTCATCGAAGCCGGCGGCGCCGAGCCCTCGGGCGCCACCGGCGGCACGCTCCAGGAGCTGGACATCTACGAGGAGTTCCAGCAGTCGGCGCTGAAATTCATCGACGCCGACGCCCTGGCGGCCTCGCCGCGCAAGCTGAAGGTCGTGCTGGACGGCGGCAACGGCATGGCCGGCCCGATGGTCGGTCCGCTGCTCGAGCGCTTTGCGAGCCTCGAGCTGATCGAGACCTACTGGACGCCCGACGGCAACTTCCCAGACCACGAGCCCAACCCGCTGCTGCCGGAGAACCGCGAGTTCATCATCGAGCAGGTCCGCGCCACCGGCGCCGACCTGGGCATCGCATGGGACGGCGACGGCGACCGCTGCTTCTTCATCGATGACACGGGTGCCTTCGTCGACGGCGACTTCCTCACGGCGCTCCTGGCCGGGTCGCTGTTGGAGAAGAACCCCGGTTCGGCGATCCTCTATGACGTCCGCGCCTCGCGGGCCGTCGCCGACACGGTCGCCCGTGCCGGGGGCACCGCACACATGAACCGCGTCGGCCACGCCTTCTTCAAGAGCCGCATGCGCAAGGAGGGCTCGCTGTTCGGCGGCGAGGTCTCCGGCCACTACTACTTCCGAGACTTCTACTGCGCGGACTCCGGCACGGTGCCTGCCCTGCTCATCCTGGAGATGCTGGCCAAGGGATCCAGGAGGATGTCCGAGCTGCTGGCCCCCTACCACGGCCGCTATTTCATCTCGGGCGAGATCAACTCCGAGGTCTCCGATGCCGAGGCCAAGCTGGCCACCATCGCCGAGCGCTATGCGGACGCCCGCCAGGGACATCTCGACGGGATCTCGATCGATTACGAGGACTGGCACTTCAATGTCCGCTCCTCCAACACCGAGCCTCTGCTGCGGCTGTGCCTCGAGTCGCTCGTCTCGGCTGAGGACATGGAGCGCCGCCGCGACGAGGTGCTCGCTGTGATTCGCTCGTGAGCGAGGAGGATCAGGCCGAGCACGAGGCGCTCGCCCGCGCCGCAGAGGCGGGGATCCACCGGCTGGCGATCCCGACGCCCTTCATGGTCGGACGTGTCAACGCCTACCTGATCGAGGATTCGCCCCTGACGTTGATCGACTCGGGGCCCAACTCGGCCAAGGCGCTGGACGAGCTCGAGCAGCTGTTGGCGGCGCGCGGGCACCGCATCGAGGACCTCGAGCTGCTGGTCGTGAGCCACCAGCACATGGATCACTTCGGGCTGGCCTCGATCCTCGCGCGCCGTTCGGGCGCCGAGGTCGCCTCGCTCGCCGCGCTGGCGCCCTATCTGGCCGCCTACGGACATGAGACCGATCTCGAAGACGCCTTCGCCGAGGCACTGATGCTCCGTCACGGTATCCCCCTGGAGATCGTCACCGCCCTGCGGGCCGTCTCGGCCGGCTTCCGCGCCTGGGGCTCGGCCGTCGAGGTCACGCGGACCCTCGAGGACGGCGGCGAGCTGCGCCTGCGCGACCGGACCCTGCGCGTCCTTCACCGCCCGGGCCACAGTCCGTCGGACACCGTCTTCCATGACGAGGAGCGCTCGATCCTGCTCTCGGCCGATCACCTGATCGCCCACATCTCCTCCAACCCGCTGCTGGCGCGTCCGCTGGGCAGCGCTCCCGGCGAGGAGGGGCCGCGCCCGCAGGCGCTGCTCACCTACATGACCTCACTCGAACAGACACGGGCGATGGATCTCGGGCTCGTGCTGCCCGGGCACGGCAGACCGATCACCGCCCATGCGGAGCTGATCGACGAACGCTTTCGCATGCATGACCGCCGCGCCCAGAAGATCCACGGCCTGCTCGTCGAGCACCCGCGCAGCGCCCACGAGATCGCCCACGAGCTGTGGGGCAACGTCGCGGTCACCCAGGCCTATCTGACGCTCTCGGAGGTCCTCGGCCACATTGACCTGCTGCTGCGCGACGGACAGGTCGAAGAACGCGAGCGCGACGGCGTGGCCAGCTTCGCGGCGGTCTAGCCGCCCGCGCGCTTGAAGGAGTCCAGCGCCTGATCCCAGAGGCCGTCCAGGCATGCGCGCATCGCGCTCAGGCCGGTCGGGTCGACCTGATAGATGCGGCGCCTTCCGGCCGCCCGGTCGGTTACGAGCCCGGCTGCCTTGAGCACGCGCAGGTGCTGCGAGACGGCGGGACGGCTGACGGGCAGCTCGGCTGCCAGCTCGCCGACGGCGAGGGGCCGTTCGGCCAGCCGCTCGAAGATCTCGCGTCGCGTGGGGTCCCCCAAAGCCTCGAACGCCACCGCGTGGTAAGCCAACACTAACCGTAACCTATTACTTACGGATATTTGAGTCAAGCTGCGCTCGGCTCATCGCCCTCCCCAAGCCGCGAGCTGCCTCGAGCCACAGGTCCTAGCCCTGTTCTTCGGAGCCATCTCCGGCTGGGAGATCGGCGTGCGCGGCGCGCTCGACGATGTCCAGGAACAGCCGATGGAGCCGGTCGTCCTCGCCGAGCTCGGCATGGAAGGCGACCGCCAGCAGGTCGCCCTCCCGGGCTGCGACGGGGCGCCCCTCGACCCGGCCGAGGACCTCGACGCGGGGACCCTGCTCGGCGATCCAGGGGGCCCGGATGAAGATGCCACGGATCGGCCCCCCTCCCACCCCCTCGATCGCCACGTCGGCCTCGAAGCTGTGGATCTGGCGCCCGAAGGCATTCCGCTCGGCCCTCATGTCCATCAGCCCAAGGTGATCGCGGTCCAGCATGATCAGCCCGGCGCACGAGCCCAGCACGGGGCCACCGCCGGCCGCAAAGGAGCGCAGCGGGCCGGCGAGCCCCTCCCGCTCGACCCCGAGGCTCATGGTTGTCGACTCGCCGCCCGGCATGACCAGCCCATCCAGGCCCTCCAGGTCGCGTGGCACGCGCACCTCGGTCGTCTGAGCGCCGAGCCTCCCGAGCATCCGGGCATGGGCCTCGAATCCACCCTGCAGGGCCAGCACGCCGACCAGAGGCGTCATGCGCGGGGCGTGCTCGACGGCCCAGCCGCTCCAGGAGCGAAGGTCATCGAGCGGCTGAGGGGGTTACCAGCCTCGCTGGGCGAGGAGCTGGTCGCCCTCGAGCTTGGAGCTCTCGAGGCTGACCATCGCCGGCCCAAGGCCGCGCGAGGCCTCGGCGACGCGCTCGGGGTCCTGCCAGTGGGTGGTGGCCGCGACGACGGCGCGGGCGCGGATCGGCGGGTCCTCGGCCTTGAAGATGCCCGAGCCCACGAAGACGCCCTCGGCGCCCAGGGCCATCATCAGGGCCGCATCCGCCGGCGTCGCGATGCCGCCCGCGCAGAACAGGACAACCGGCAGGCGGCCCTCACGGGCGACTTCACGGACGATGTCCAGCGGCGCCTGGAGATTCTTGGCGGCCGTCGGCAACTCGTCGTCCGCAAGTGTCCCCAGCCGGCGGATTTCTCCGCCGATCTGGCGCATGTGGCGAACGGCCTCGACGATGTCCCCGGTACCGGCCTCGCCCTTGGAGCGGATCATGGCTGCCCCCTCGCCGATCCGGCGCAGAGCCTCGCCGAGATTGGTCGCGCCGCAGACGAAAGGAACCTTGAAATCCCACTTGTCGATGTGGTTGGCCTCGTCGGCGGGGGTCAGCACCTCGGACTCGTCGATGTAGTCCACCTCTAGGGCCTCAAGCACGCGGGCCTCCATGAAATGTCCGATCCTCGCCTTGGCCATCACCGGGATCGAGACGGCCTCCTGGATGCCCACGATCATCTCCGGGTCGGACATGCGAGCCACGCCGCCGTCGCGGCGGATGTCCGCCGGCACACGCTCGAGCGCCATGACCGCTGCTGCACCGGCGTCCTCGGCGACCTTTGCCTGGTCGGGATTGACGACATCCATGATGACGCCGCCCTTCAGCATCTCGGCAAGGCCCGTCTTGACCCGGAACGTCGACTCGTCGCGCATGCCGAGCAGTTTATCCGCGCCGGCCCGGCGCCACGACCGCGCCTAGGATGAGGGCATGCGTGCGGGAGGGAGGCTCACGATCGCAACGCTCGTGGCGGCGGCGGTGCTCGCCGGCGCTCCCGCGGGCGCCTTGGCCCGTCGCAGCGCGCCCGCGGCCCTGACGCCGGGGCAGTCTACGGCCGCACTCGGTCTCGACCTGCTGCGAAAGCTCCCCTCCGGGAACCTGGTTTTCTCACCGGACAGCATCGAGACGGCCGTGGCGATGGCCGGAGCGGGTGCGGCCGGGCCGACCGCGAAGCAGATCGCCCATGTCCTGCATCTCCCCTCCCCGGCCGCGTTCGGCTCGCTCGGCTCGCTCCAAACGAGAATCGCCACCGAGCAGGCAGCGGCGGCGCACAGCGACCCCGAGGCCCCGCAGCTGAAGCTCGCCGACGGGTTGTTCCTGCAGGAAGGCTTCCCCGCAGCCGCACCGTTTCTCGCCGTGCTGACGGAGGATTTCGGCGCCGCGCCGCAGCGCGTGAATTTCGAGAGCCGGCCCGCGGCCGCCGTCCAGCAGATCAACGAATGGGTCTCGCAGAACACCGGCGGTCTGATCCCGTCGATCCTCTCGCGCGTCTCCGAGCAGGCCAAGCTGATCCTCGCCAATGCCATCTATCTGCATGCCTACTGGGCTCAGCAGTTCAGGTCCAGCGACGTCTTCCCGGGCACCTTCCACGGCCCGGCGGGGCCCGCGCGGGTTCCCTTCATGCACCAGGCCGAGCAGCTTCGCTACGGCGCCGGGAGCGGCTACGAGGCGGTGCAGCTGCCCTACCGCTCCTCGACCCTGGCACTGATGCTGATGCTGCCGCGAGAAGAGAGTGTTGCGACGCTCGAGCGCCGGCTGAACGCCACCTCGCTCGGCGGGATCGCAGCCCGTATGAAGCCCACGAGGGTCGAACTCGCGCTGCCCAAGTTCCACCTCGAACTGAAAAGCGACCTGGCGCCAGTGCTGTCCTCGCTGGGCATGCCGCTGGCGTTCGGCGAAGCCGCCGACTTCTCAGGTATCGACCCGGCCACGCACCTGGCGATCGCCCGGATCATCCACGCCGCGGAGATCGAAGTGCAGGAAGCCGGCACGGTTGCCGCGGCCGCAACGATCATCGAAGTCGAAGCCACCGGCCGGGCGGTCGAACCGGAACCCGTGCCTTTCCACGCCGATCGTCCTTTCCTGTTCTTCCTGCGCGACCAGCGCACCGGTGCTGTCCTGTTCGCGGGCCGGCTCGTGGACGCGGCCCACGCTCAGGGCTGACCGGCCAGGCGGCGGGAGAAGACGATCCGCGCTCCGCCCGAGGGCGAGTAGGCCTCCACGAGCTGCTCGCTGAAGCCGACGGCGGCATGAAAGGCGCGCGAGTCGCTGTTCTCGGGTGCGGTGATCGCCTTCAGGCTGTGCGCTCCGCGCTCGGCGGCCAGCGCCGCGAAGCGCTCGTACATGAGCCGTCCCACGCCCCTCCCCCGCGCCCGCGCCCGGACCCCGACGGCGTGGATGTAGCCGTAGCCCGCCGGAGCCAGGAAGCCCAGCAGATAGCCGAGGATCAGGCCGTCCTGCTCGGCAAGGACGGAGGTCTCCCCGAACTCGTGCACGTAGAGGGCCTGATGCAGGAAGCCCATGTCGCGGCCCTCCTGCCAGAAGTCCCCCAGCTCCGCGAGAATCACTGCGAGGTCGGCGACGGTGACCGTCCGCAGGGTTGGCTGCTCGGCCGGCGAGCTCAGTGTCCCGCCCGCCGGGCCGAGACATTGAGCCGGACATAGTCCAGTGGGAGCTCGACGCGCTCCAGCACGGCCCGCGCGAACGGCTCTCGCCGCGCGGGATCCAGGCGGTCGAGATGCGCCGTCAGGATCGACGTGCCGACGAAGGCGGCGGGATCCTCGGGGACGGTCGGGCGCTCCTCGAGCCAGCAGCTGATCTGCTCGAAGCCGCACGCGGCCAGCCTCTGCTCTGTCTCCTCGGGCCCGGCGAAAGTCCACGGCGAGAAGCCGGCGAGCTCGGGGGCGGTGAGCTCGACGGCCGCGGCGATGGCCTCGCGGACCCGCGCGATGTTCCCCCGGCCGCCGCACTGGATCTCCAGACGCCCGCCCGGACGGAGCGCGCGGGCGAGTCGCCGCCACATGCGCTCGTGGTCGAGCACCCAATGCAGGGCGGCCGTCGAGACGACAGCGTCCACCGCCGCCTCGAGGTCCAGGTCAAGGACATCCAGGCAGCGGACCTCGGCCAAAGCTCCGAGCCGCCGGGATGCCAGCTCGGCCATCTCTGCGGAGGCATCGATGGCCAGGATGCGACCGTCGGGCACCAGGGCGGGGAGCAGCTCGGTGACCCGTCCGGTGCCGCAGCCGACGTCGAGCACCGTCGCGCGAGGGTCGATCCCCCCGAGGCGCGCCAGGACGTCCGTAGCCCAGGCCTGTTGGGGAGCGCTGGTGCGGTCGTAGGTCTGCGCATCCCAGGGCGTGCCCATGCCTGCAGGCTAGCTCCCGACAGCGCGGCCCGCTACTTCAGGCGAAAGGCCTTGATGCGGTCGTCGTACTGCGCGGTGTCCTGGGCGTAGACGCCGTAGGCGAGAGCCTGGATGATGCTCAAGAGCGCCGCGTGCGAACGAACGTATGCGGGACTGTTGGAGGAGTAGTAGAGCTTGATCTGGGCGAGCTTTGCGACCTCGGAGAGCGTGGCGTCGGTGATCGCAGCCGTGCGTGCCTGGCGGTGGCGGGCAAGCTTCATCGCGCGTACCACCAGCGGATGGGGCCGTCCGGCCGAGAGGCCGATGACCAGCGTGCCGGCGTCAATCCGCCCTAACCGGCTGAGGGCCTCCTGGGAGGGACTGGCGACGACATCGACGCGCAGGTCGAGCAGCATCAGCAGGTGGCGCAGGTAGCTGGCGAAGAAGGCCATCTGGTCGGTTCCGGCCACCAGCACCTTGTCGGCCTCGACGATTGCTGCGATCAGCGCCTCGACGTCGCTGCGTGAGACCTTTCTGGCGGTCTCCTCGACGTTCAGATGGTCAGCCGCGAGGGCCGACTCGAACTCGTTCTGGTCGAGCGAGAACAGCGGCGCCGAACTGGCGGGCGCTCCCTCGCCGGCCTTGGCGTTGACGCGCCGGTATTCCTCGCGCGCAGCGGCCTGAAGCTCGGGGAAGCCCTCAAAGCCGAGCGCCTGGGAGAAACGCACGACGGTGGAGCTGGAGGTGTTGGCGCGACGGGCAAGCTCCTCAGCCGTCTGGAAGGCCGCCTCGTCGAGATGATCGACGATGTACTGGGCCACGTCCTTCTGCGAACGCGAGCACTCGTCGAAGCGCGCCTGGATGTACTTGGACAGGCTCTGGTGCTCGGAGGTGCCGTTCGCCGGAGGGGCCTCGGGGGTCTTTGTCGCCGTGCGCTTCATCGGCGGTGTTGTTCGACGTTATGACCCGTCGTTCCTCCCCGATTCGGTTGAACCCGAAATGAACCGTTCCGGACCGGCGTCCGTATAGACGTCTGCGATGGTGAGCTGCATGCACGAGCGCTTGGGCTTCGACGCCGCCGATGGGGCTCCCCGGAGAGCCCCGGCGGGCTGATGCGCATCGCCATCATCGGAGCCGGAATCTCGGGGCTCGTGGCCGCTCACCTGCTCGCTCCCGAACACGAGATCCTCGTCTATGAGGCCGGCGACTACGCGGGCGGGCACACCAATACGGTCCATCTCCAGACGCCCCGGGGTAGCCAGGACATAGACACCGGATTCATCGTCATGAACGACCGCAACTACCCAAATTTCACGCTGCTGCTCGACCGCCTGGGTGTCGCGCGAAAACCGACGCATATGAGCTTCTCGGTCAGCTCCGAGCGGGAGGACTTCGAGTATGCCGGGACCCCCCGCGGCCTCTTCTGCCAGCCCCGCAACATCCTCTCGCCACGATTTCAGCGCATGATCGTGGAGCTGCTGCGTTTCAACCGCGAGCTGCGGGCGATGCTCGAGAGCTCACAGGACGTGGACGCCAAAGCCGAGTCGCTGGAGGAGTTCCTCGCGCGCAGGCGCTTCTCGAAGTTCTTCGTGGAGCGGCTGATCGTGCCGCAGGCCGCCGCTGTCTGGTCGGCCGACCCGGCCCAGATGCAGAGCTTCCCCGTCCGTTTCCTGGCCGAGTTCTTCGCCAACCACGGGATGCTCGGCTTCCGCGGCAGGCCGCAGTGGTCGACGATCGCGGGCGGCTCGGCCCGCTACGTCGAAGCCCTGACACGCCCTTTTCGAGACCGGATCCGTCTCGGCACCCCGGTGCAGGGAGTCGAGCGCCACGCCGACCGCGTTCTCCTCAGCCTGCCCGACGGCACCGAGTCCTTCGACCAGGTCGTCATCGCCACACACTCAGACCAGGCCCTCGAGCTGCTGCGCGATCCAAGCGAGGCGGAGCGCCAGGTGCTCGGATCGATTCCCTATCAGCGCAACGAGGCGGTCCTGCACACCGACCGGCGCCTGCTGCCGCGCCGCCGGGCTGCCCGGGCGGCCTGGAACTACCACCTCGCCGCCGAGCCCGGCAGGCGCAGCACGGTCACCTATTGGATGAACCACCTGCAGCGGCTGAAGGGCACCGGGGATGAGGACTACTGCGTCACCCTCAACCACAGCGAGGCGATCGACCCGCGCCTGATAATCCGCCGGATCGACTATTCCCATCCCGTCTTCACTCCCGCGGGCGTGGTGGCGCAGGCCCGCCATGGCGAGATCAGCGGCACGGCGAACAGGACCCATTACTGCGGCGCCTACTGGGGTTGGGGCTTCCACGAGGACGGCGTGCGCTCGGCCCTGGCGGCCTGCGCGCCGTTCGGGGTTTCGCTGTGAGGAGCGCCCTGTACTTCGGCTCGGTGCGCCACCGGCGCATGGCGGCGCCGCGCAACGAGTTCCGCCATCGTCTGTTCATGGTGTACCTCGATCTCGCCGAGCTGCCCGGTGCCCTGGACTCCGGCAGACTATGGTCGGCACGCGGCCCCGCCCTGGCCTGGTTCCGGCGCTCGGACCACCTGGGCGACCCGGCCGTGGCGCTCGAGGAGTCCGTTCGCCGCCTGGTCGCCGAGCGCACCGGTCGCCGGCCGGAGGGGCCGATCGCCCTGTTGACACACCTGCGCTACTTCGGCCATTGCTTCAACCCGGTCAGCTTCTACTACTGCTGGAAGCCGGACGGAAGGGAGCTCGAGGCGGTCATCGCCCACGTCACCAACACGCCATGGGGCGAGAGCCATGCCTACGTCATGCCGGTCACCGAGACGGCCGACCACGGCACCGCCAGGGTCTCAAGCGGCGAGTTCGGGAAGCTCCTGCACGTCTCGCCCCTGATGGGCATGGAGCACGTCTATGAGCTGCGTGTCACCGACCCCGCCGCGCTCCTTGCCGTTCACATCTCATCTGCGGACCGCAAGGGCGAGCCGGTGTTCGACGCCACGCTCTCGCTGCGCCGGCGCGAGCTGACGCGTGCGAGCATGGCGGGCGCGCTGGCGCGTTACCCCTTCTTGACGCTACGGATCATGGCTCGCATCTACACCCACGCCCTGCGCCTGCGCCTGCGTGGAGCCCGCTACTTCCCCCACCCCCGCTCAGGGGCGGTTTCGGCGTGAGCGTTCAGGAGCTTCAGGGCAAGCTACCCGCCCGCCTCGAGCATCCTGCGGGGCGCGATCGCCTGCGGCCGAGCTGGCGCCTGGCGCGCTGGCTCGTCATTCGGCTGTTCGGCCGGATCGAGGGCGGGCTGCTGATCCTCGAGGAGGCCGAGGAGCGCCTGGAATTCGGAGAGATCGATCCGAGGCGCCCCCTGCAGGCGGTGGTCGAGGTCCGCTCGCCGCGCTTCTACCGCGAGCTGCTGCGCGGCAGCGTGGGGCTGTGCGAGTCCTATCTGCAGGGCATGTGGGAGTGCGATGACCTCGTCTCGATGACCCGCATCGCCGCCCTCAACGTCGCCGCCCTGGACCGTCTGCGTCGGATTTTCACTCCCGTCCTGATCCCGGTGCAGCGGTGGGCCCGATGGGTTGCCCGCAACACCCCCGGGCGCTCGCGCAGACAGATCGAAGCCCACTACGACCTCGGCAACGAGCTCTTCAGCCTGTTCCTGGACCCCACGATGATGTACTCCTGCGCCATCTTTGAGACCCCCGAGGCGACCCTCGAAGATGCCTCGCTCGCCAAGCTTCGGCGGATCTGCGAGAAGCTCGACCTCGGGCCCGAGGATCACCTGCTCGAGATCGGCACCGGCTGGGGCGGCTTTGCCGTCTATGCGGCCGAGCACTACGGCTGCCGGGTGACCACGACGACGATCTCCCGTGAACAGCACGCCTACGCCTGCCGGCGGGTGCGCGAGGCCGGCCTCCAGGAGCGCGTGACGGTGCTGCTCGAGGACTACCGCGAGCTGACGGGCACCTACGACAAGCTCGTCTCGATCGAGATGATCGAGGCTGTCGGCTGGCAGTACTTCCCACGCTACTTCCGCAGCTGCTCTGACCTGCTGCGTCCCGACGGCGCCATGCTGCTTCAGGCCATCCTGATCGACGACCGTGCCTTCCACGTCGAGAAGGCCGGGCGCAGCTTCATCAACACCTACATCTTTCCCGGCGGCTGCCTGCCCTCGATGGAGATCATCTCGCGCACGCTGGCCAAGGTCACAGACCTGCGCCAGGTCCACCTGGAGGACATAACGCCGCATTACGCAACGACCCTCGCCCACTGGCGCCGGCGCTTTGAGGAGGCCGCCGAGCATCTGGCCGAGCTGGGCTATGACGAGCGCTTCCGCCGTCTGTGGGATCTCTATCTGAGCTATTGCGAGGGCGGCTTCACCGAGCGTCGCATCCAGGATGTCCAGCTGCTCCTGGCCAAGCCCGGGAACCGCGCCGAGCCGCTGTCGCTGCCGCCCGCGGCGCTGTAGGGTCAGGCGCGTGAAGCGCGCACTGTTCGAGGATCTCCACGAGGACTTCCGGGCCAGCTTCCGCACGTTCCTCGAGCGTGAGGTGGCGGGCGAGGAGGGCCGCTACGGGCAGTGGGAGCGTGAGGGCATCGTCCCGCGCGAGGTCTTCGCCCTCGCCGGAGCGGGCGGCTTTCTGGGGATGGCCGTGCCCGAGTCCCACGGCGGCGCCGGGGCGGAGGACTTCCGGCTGAACCTGGTCATCGGCGAAGAGTGCCAGCGCGCCGGTCTGGGCAGCTTCGGCCTCGGGATAACGCTTCACAACGACATCTGCCTGCCCTACTTCCTGGCCTACTGCGACGAGGCCCAGTCGGCGCGCTGGCTCGGCGGGATCGCCTCCGGGGAGCTGATCACGGCCCTGGCCATGACCGAGCCGGGGATCGGCTCCGACCTGGCCGCGATGTCCACGACCGCCCGCCGCGACGGCGATCACTACATCGTCAACGGCTCGAAGACGTTCATCACCAACGGCATCAATGCCGACCTGGTCATTCTGGCCGCCAAGACGGACCCCTCCGAGCGTCACCGCGGCATCAGCCTGATGATCCTCGAGCGCGGCATGGAGGGCTTCGAGCGCGGGCGCAACCTGGAGAAGATCGGCCAGCACGCGCAGGACACCGCCGAGCTGTCCTTCAGCGACGTCCGCGTGCCCGTCGAGAACCTGCTCGGCGAGGAGGGCCGGGGCTTTCTCTATCTCGTCTCCAACCTCCCCCAGGAGCGTCTCTCGATCGCCGCCTCCGCCGTCGCGGCCGCCGAGGCGGCCATCGGCTGGACACTCGCGTATGTGCGCGAGCGCAAGGCCTTCGGCCAGCCCATCGGCTCCTTCCAGAGCTCGCGCTTCACCCTCGCCGAGCTGCACGGCGAAGTTCAGATCGCCCGCACCTTCGTGGACCGCTGTGCCGTGGCCCTCAACGACGGCGAGCTGAGCCCCGAGGAGGCCGCCACGGCCAAGTGGTGGTGCACCGACCTTCAGGGCCGTGTCGTGGACCGCTGTCTGCAGCTGTTCGGCGGCTACGGCTACATGGTCGAATACCCCATCGCGCGTGCCTTCGCGGACGCACGCGTGACGCGTATCTACGGCGGAGCCAACGAGATCATGAAGGAGATCGTCGGGCGCTCGCTGGGGTTGTGAGGCGCGCTCCGCGGGGTCGCATGTGAGCGAGCCGGACTCCTCGCAGAACAACGCGCGAACACTGGCCACCTACGAGGCAGCGGCCGACGTCTACGCAGCGGCCCAGAATGCGAGCCCGCCGCAGGGCGTCCTGGACTTCATCGACCGCTTCGCAGCCGAACTCCGGCCCGGAGCGGGGGTCCTGGAGATCGGCTCCGCGACCGGCCAGGATGCCGATCTGCTCGAGCAGCGGGGCCTGTGCGTCCAGCGCAGCGACGCAACCTCAGCCTTCGTCACCGCGCTCCGTGCGCGCGGGCACCGGGTGGAGCTCGTGAACGTCATCACCGACGAGCTCGCCGGCCCCTGGGATGCCATCTATGCGAACGCCGTCTTCCTGCACCTGAGCGCCGCCGAGCTGGCCGCGGTGTTGAGCAGGACGGCCGCGGCCGTCCTCCCGGGAGGCCTGCTGGCATTCACCCTCAAGGAGGGCGATGGCGAGGGCTGGAGCAGCCACAAGCTCTCACGGCCCCGCCACTTCACCTACTGGCGCGCGCTGCCCTTGCGCCGACTGCTCGATGCATCACCCTGGGAGCTGATCAGCCTCTCCCACGAAGCCGGGCGCAAAGACGACTGGCTGCAGTGCATCTGCCGGGCCGCCCGTTAGGACGGCTTGCGCCCGTCCCCGCGACGCCGGGCGCGGTCAGGCCGACGGCGCGGCGAGCTCCCGGGCCAGCGCGACGAAGTAGTCAAGGGCGTGCGGGTCGGCGAGCGACTCGACGCTCGCGGCCTGATCGGGCGGGACCCCCATCAGGATGCGCTTGACGGGGACCTCGAGGACCTTGCCCGAGAGGGTCCGTGGGACCTGCTGGATCTGGCGGATCTCGTTGGGGACATGACGGGGCGAGCAATCCTCGCGGATGCGCCGCTTGATCTGCCCGGCCAGCTTCTCGTCGAGCTCGACGCCGCCGCGCAGGACGACGAACAGGATCATCCGCAGCTCCCCTCCGAGCTCCGCCGGGGCTCCCACCGCCCCGATGTCCACGACGAGCGAATCCAGAACCTCTTCGACGGCGCCCGCGGCCCGGTAGATCTCCGAGGTGCCCATGCGGACGCCCTGGCGGTTGATAGTGGAGTCAGAGCGCCCATAGATGACAGCGCCGCCCCGCGGGGTGATCCTGATCCAGTCGCCGTGGCGCCAGACACCGGGATACATCGCGAAGTAGCTCTCGCGCAGGCGCTCGCCGCTCGGGTCCCCCCATAGGAACAGGGGCATCGAGGGCATGGGCTCGGTGATGACGAGCTCCCCCACGGCGTCCTGCAGCGCCCTTCCCTGCTCGTCCCAGCTCTCGACCTTGCATCCCAGGGCGCGGCACTGCAGTTCGCCCTCGTAGACGGGCAACAGCGGACAGCCGGCAACGAAGGCGGTGCAGACATCGGTGCCGCCGCTGGTGGAGAACAGCCAGATGTCCTTCGAGACGGCCTCATAGACCCAGCGGAAGCTCTCGGGAGAGAGCGGCGAGCCGGTCGAGCCGACGGCGCGAAGGGCGGTGAGGTCGTATTCACCTCCCGGCTGGATCCCCTCCTTCTCGCAGCTGGCCAACAGCCCGGCGCTGACCCCCATGCAGGTGATGCCTGCCCGCTCGGCGAGCCGCCACAGGGCACCGAGGTCCGGGTGCGCGGGACTGCCGTCATAGAGCACGACGGCAGCGTCGGAGAGCAGGCAGCCGACGAGGAAGTTCCACATCATCCAGCCGGTGGTGGTGAACCAGAACATCCGGTCCCCGGGGCGCAGGTCGAGATGCAGGCGCTTCTTGAGCTGCTCGATCAGGATCCCGCCGTGACCCTGCACGATCGCCTTCGGCAGGCCCGTGGTGCCGGAGGAGTAGAGCACCCACAGGGGGTGATCGAATGGCACCTGCTCGTAGTGCGGCTCCGCGGCGGCGCCGGCGGTGAGAAGCTGCTGCCAGGAGATCGCGCCGGGCGCCACCGAGGCGGGGTCGGCTGAGGTGTCCAGGTATGGCAGCAGGACGGTCTGGCGGACGCTTCCCAGCTCCTCGAGGATCGCGGCCGCGACTGCGCTGCGATCGAAGTCCTTGCCGCCGTGGCGGTAGCCGTCGACGGTCAGAAAGACCTTCGGCTCGATCTGGGCGAAGCGGTCGATGACGCTGCGGGCGCCGAACTCCGGCGCGGCACTCGACCAGACGGCCCCCAGGCTGGCCGTGGCCAGGAAGGCGATCACCGTCTCGGGGATGTTGGGCATGTAGGCGACCACCCGATCGCCGCGTCCGACCCCCAGCGAGCGCAGCCCGGCGGCGGCGCTCGCCACCTGAGCGCTCAGCTCGCCCCAGCTCAGCTCGGCCAGCTCACGCACCTCCGAGCAGTGCAGGATGGCCGTCTGGGCAGGCTCGTGACCCGCGATGAGGTTCTCCGCATAGTTGAGGCGGGCGCCCTGGAACCAGACCGTCCCGGGCATCTCGTGCGCGCCCAGGACCCGCTCGTAGGGCGCGGAGGAGCGAATGGCGCAGAACTCCCAGATGTCGGCCCAGAACTGCTCGAGCTCCTGCACCGACCATGTCCAAAGCTCCCCGTAGCCGGCGAAGGTCCGCCCGTGGCGCTCACCCGCCCACGCCATGAAGCGAGCCATCTCGGCCCTTTGCAGCTGCTCCGGCGAGGGTGTCCAGATCGGTGGCTGGGGCTCGGCGGCGCTCATGCGGATATTCTCGCCGATCGTGGAGCCCTCCGAACTCAGAGCAGAGTTTCCCGTCCTGGACGGCCTCGCCTATCTGAACGCAGGGACCGACGGGCCGCTGCCCCAGTGCGCCACCGAAGCCGCCGTGGGGGAGCTCGAACGTGAGCTCGCCGACGGGCGCACGATGGCGCACTTCGAACGGCGCAAAGATCTCTCGGATGAGCTCCGGGCCGCCTACGCCGTGGCGCTCGGCGCCGAGCCGGCGGACGTGTCGCTCACCACCTGCACGACCGAAGGGATGGCCCATGTGATCGCCGGCATGAGCCTGCGACCGGGCGATGAGATCGTGACCAGCGACGAGGAGCACCCTGGGCTGCTGGGCGCGCTGGGCGCGGCCCGTGACATCAACGGCGTCAGCGTCCGCGAAGTGCCTCTGGCCGAGGTCGCCGAGGCGGCCGGCCCGAAGACCGTCCTGGTGGCCTGTTCGCACGTGGGTTGGGTCAGTGGCTCGTTCGCTCCGGTGGCGCTGGCCGAGTTGGCGATCCCGGTGTTGCTTGACGGCGCCCAGGGCGTGGGCGCCGTACCCGTCGATGTGAGGGCCCTCGGTTGCGACGCCTATTCGGGCGCCGGGCAGAAGTGGCTCTGCGGACCGGATGGCGCGGGGATGCTCCATACGACGCCCGCCTTCCGCGAGCGTCTGGCGGTGCCGCGCCGCGGCTATGGCAACCTCGCCGAGGCGGGCCTGGGACTCCGGGCCAAGCCCCACGAGGACGGCCGGCGCTTCGACGCGCCGGCACAGAGCGCGGAGTCCAACGCGATGGCGCTGGCCTCGATCGAACTGCTGAAATCGGCCGGCTGGGCGGCCGTTCACGAGCGTGCCCGCGCACTGGCCGAGCGACTCGTGGAGCTGCTGACTGAAGCTGGGCGCCCCCCGGCTCCACGCGGCCCGAGCACGCTCGTCTCGTTTCCCAGCGAGGATCCTGCCGAGGAGCGCCAGCGGCTGGCCGATGCCGGGGTGATCGTGCGCAACATCCCCGACCGGCCCTGGCTGCGGGCATCGGTGGGTGCCTGGAATGACGAGGGCGACCTCGAACGGCTGGTAGGGACGCTCGCAAGGTGAGCGCCTGGCGGCGCCTGCCGAACATCCTGGGACTGCTCGGCGTGGTGGCGGGCTCGGCCGTCCTGAACACCGTCCGTCTCTCCCAGAACGGCTACGCGAACATCTTCTACTCGGGCGCCGTGCGCTCGATGGTGGACTCCTGGCACAACTTCCTGTGGGTCTCCTTCGACCCCGGCGGCCTGGTGACGGTCGACAAGCCGCCGCTGGCGTTGTGGGTTCAGGCACTGAGCGCACGGATCTTCGGCTTCTCTCCCCTGTCAGTCCTGCTGCCCGAGGCGATCATGGGCGTCGCTGCGGTGGCCATTCTCTACATCGTGCTGCTGCGGCGCTTCGGTCTGCTGGCGGCGCTCGCGGCGGGGGCGTCGCTGGCCGTCTACCCGTCCTTCGTGGCGGTCTCGCGCGCCAACGGGGTCGACCCCCTGCTGATCCTGCTGATGGTCGCAGCCGCGGCCGCCGCGATCTCGGCATGCGAATCAGGCCGCCTCAGGACGCTGATCCTGAGCGGCGTCCTCGTCGGCCTGGCGTTCAACACCAAGACGCTGGCCGCCTATCTGATCGTTCCGGCCATCGGCTTCGGCTATCTGGTCTGCGCGCCCGGCACGATCGTCCGGCGGATCCTGCAGCTGGCCGTGGCAGGCCTGGCGATGCTTGTGGTCTCCTTCGCATGGATCGCCCTGGTCGAACTGACACCGGCCTCCCAGCGACCCTATGTGGGCGGCTCTAGCAACAACACCGAGCTCGGCCTGACCTTCGAATACAACGGCTTCGGCCGCGTCGAAGGGCAGCAGGGCGGCCCCGGCCAGATCACACCCAAGACCGGTGCGGCGGTACCGGTCGCCAGGCAGCGAGCCGTCGAGCGGGCATTCGCGCGAGCCCACCCGCACGCGAAATCGCCACCGCCCGTCGTCTACCCGCCGGTTCACCCGAACGGCCGCGCCAAGACCCCGGTGCCCTTCGGCGGCGCGCCCGGGCCGCTGCGGCTGTTCGGCAAGGGCCTCGGTGACCAGGGCGGGTGGTACCTCCCGTTTGCCTTCTTCGGGATGCTGGCGGCGCTGGCCCTGATCGCCCTAGAGGCGCGTTCGCAGGAGGGCAAGGCGGATGTTCCCCCACCCCCGCTCGCCGCCGAGACGGCCACGGGTGAGCCCGAAACCGGTGCGGACGGGGAGGGCACGCACAGGCGCCGCCCGCGACTGCCCGAGCCTCCGCGACTACCACAGAGGCCGCGCGGACGCCGCGATCCGCAGCTTGCCTGCACGCTGGTGCTCGGCGGCTGGTTCTTCACCGAGGCGGTCGTCCTGAGCCTCTCGAAGGGCATCGTGCACCCGTATTACATCTCGGCCCTGGCGCCGGGCACAGCGGCCATGGCAGGGGCCGGGATCGCCTCGCTATACCGCCTCAGCACGGGACGCATCGGCATACTCGGCCTCGCCCTGGCCGCGGCGGGAATCCTCGGGACGGTGGCCAGCGAGGCGGTTCAGATGCACCGCGAGCACTACCACGTCCCATGGGTGCCGGTCCTGATCGCGGCGGCCGTCATCCTGCTCGGGGCGCTGACCCTGATCGCGTTTCTGCGCAGCCCCCGAACCGCACCGGGCGTCGCTGTGGTGCTTGCCGCGACGCTCGCCCTGCTGCTGGTCGTCCCGACCGGCTACGCCGCCTCCACGTGGCTTGCGCCTGTGCAGGCGACCTTCCCGGCGGCCGGCCCCACCCAGGCACCGGGCCATGGGGGGATCGGTCTGAACAAACAGGACGAAGCACTCACCCTGGCGTTGGCGCACTACCTGAAAACACATGGGGCGACGCCACGCTTCGAACTGCTGACCGTCGCCTCGGACACCGCGGCGCCCTTCATCCTGCTGGGCATGAAAGCCGCCAGCGCTGGCGGCTACAGCGGCGACACCCCCGCGCTCAGCGGCCCACAGCTGGCCCGCCTGGTCGAAAAACACGAAGCCCGCTACGTGATGCTGGGCGGCGAGTACGCCTCACGCGGCGGCAACCTCGGAATCCGGGCGACGCTGGCCTCCTGTCGCGAGCTGGACCCAATCGAATGGCAGAGCCCCGTGCACTACCCCTACGGCCTGGTCGTATTCGACTGCGCGGGGCACGAACGCGAACTCGCCGCCTACCGCTGAGCGCGGCGCTGTCTCAGGCCGCGACGGACAGCTCGCGGTTGAAGGCACGCGCGAACAGCTCGCGCTCACGCCCGGCCGCCCAGCGCGGCACCGCGGGGTCGCCCTCGGCGATCAGCCGCAGCCTGACGGCGCCGTTCTCCAGCGCCAGGTCGGTCGAGCGCACCAGCTGGTCGCGCGAGCGCTCGAGGTCCTCGGCCAGGCGCAGCAGCGCGGCGCAGCGATTCAGCCGCTCGACATCGCCCTCACCGAACAGCGGCGCCATGGGCCCCGGGCTGGGCATGCCCTTGCGGTGATAACGGGCGGCCTGGGCGATGATCGCCGTCTCGACCGGTTCGAAGCCGGGCAGTCCGCCGCTGAGGATCAGATAGCGGGAGTGCTTGTGGTGGTCGTCGTAGTCGATCGACATGCCGATGTCATGGAGCATGCTGGCCGCCCACAGGAGCTCGCGCTCGCGCGGGTCGCCCTTGTGCAGGCCCAGCGCGGCCAGCTCGTCGAACATCCCCAGGGCCAGCGCTGCCACATGCTCGGTGTGGGGGACGTCGACGCGGTACTGGGCCGCCATGTTCATGACACTGGCCCGCCTGACGTCGTCGAACAGCGGCTCCGGACGTCCGGCCAGCAGCCGCTCGAAGAAGACCCCCTCGCGCAGGCCGGCCTCGGTCGCCTCGATCCGCTTGAAGCCGCCGGCCTTGAGCACTCCCCGCACGACGACGGCACCGGCGAGGATCAGGTCCGCCCGTGCCGGCTTGATGCCCGGCACGGTGGCCCGCTCGGCGGCCGGCAGCGCTGCGAGGCGCTCGACGAGCTCGTCGAGGGCATCCCGTGTGATCTCCATGCCCTGGACGCCGTTGGAGGGCAGGCCGGCGGCACGCTGGGCGGCGGCCGCAAGGTTGCGCACGGTGCCGCCGATGCCAACGAGCCGGCGCGGGGACGCGCCCCGGGTGAGCCAGCCGGCGGAGTCGAGCTCGGACGCGATGTGCTCGCCGAGGTCCTCCAGCTGGCGTCGTTTGGCCGGTCCGTTGGGCGGCAGGAAGCGCTCGCTCATGCGCACCGTGCCCAGACGCCATGAGCCCGACTGCTCGGCCATCCGCCCGGCGACCTGCACAAGCTGCATCGAGCCGCCGCCCAGATCGAGCACGCACCCGTCCGCGAGGGTGCTCGAGTTGACGGCAGCCAGATAGCCGTAGCGCGCCTCCGCCTCGCGGCTGAGGACACGGATCGGCAGGCCCAGCCGAGCCCTGGCCGGGGCCAGGAACTCCTCGGCGTTCTCGGCGTCGCGGATGGCGCTCGTCGCGACCGCGTCCACGGCGCCGTCGAGGAGGCCGGATGCGTGGCAGAAGTGCGCGAAGACGTCCAGGGTCGCCAGCGCGCGGGCGATCGGCTCCTCGCCGAGGCGCCCGCTCGCCATCAGGCCCTCGCCGATCCGGACCGGCTCGTAGATCTCATCGGTCCGCCGCCAGCAGCCCTCACCGGCCTGGAATACGACCAGGCGAAAGGAGTTGGAGCCGAGATCGATGACGGCAAGGCGCTCGTCGGGCTTCATCAAAACCAGCGTATTGGCCGTGTCGGCGGGCTCCGGGCGCCGCCCGCGCGGTCTTTGTCCCTAGGCCCTGACGTGGCGGAGCTTGGCCGCCTGCAGCGACTGCTCGGCCTCGACCAGCACCTGCTGGACGCTCAGGCTGCGCTCGTGCATCAGGGCGAAGCCGACGCTGACGGTGGGATGCACGACCTGCTCCCCCACGTCGATGCTGCATGAGGGAATCACCCGTGCCAAGCCCTCGGCGACGACGGCGAGGCCCTCCTCGTCCGCGTGGGGAAGCAGGACGGCGAACTCGTCGCCCCCGAGCCGTGCCACAAGGTCCGTTTCGCGCAGCCGGCGCGTGAGGGCGCGCGCAACCGAGCGCAGCGTCTCGTCGCCGGCCTCGCGGCCGTGGAGGCGGTTCAGCTCGCGGAAGCCGTCAAGGTCGATGATCATCACCCCGGCCGCCTCGCCGTAGCGGCGGCAGCGGCCGACCTGCAGGCGCAGGTCGTTCTCGAACAGGCGACGGTTGCGCAGCCCGGTCAGGGGATCGTGGTCGGCGAGGTTCTGCAGCTGCTCCTCGAGCTGCTTGCGCTCGGAGATGTCCTGCAGCTGGGCGATGTAGTGGAGCGGCTCGCCGTCGCGCCCGCGGACGAGGGACATCGAGAGGATCGCCGAGATCGTCTCACCGGCCGCATCGAAGAAGCGCTGCTCGACCTGGAAGGCGGGGATTTCACCGGCCTCGAGGCGTTCGCGCTGGCTGAGGTCCGCGCCGGCGTCCTCGGGGTGGACGATGCCATCGAATCGCTTGCCGATCAGCTCGTCGGAGGTGTAGCCGGTGATCTCGCACAGCGAGCGGTTGACCAGCAGCCAGCGGCCCTCGGTGTCGAGCAGCCCGGTGCCGATGGGAGCCGACTCAAAGACCTCCTCGAACCCTTCGCTGCGCCGTGGCGCAATCAGGTCGGCGTGCCGGCGGGCCGTTATGTCGAGCACGACGGCGACGCCGCCGACGACGTTCGAGCAGTCCGCTGCCGCAGGGGCGCCCTCGCGGCAGAGCGGGCCCGCGTCGACCATCAGGCAGTGGTGTTCGTCGGCCGTCCAGATCTCACGCGTGCGGGTCTCGCCTTCGAGGGCCGAGCTGAACAGCGGCTCGACCGACTCCCAGAAGCGGGCCGGGAATGCATCGGCGAGAAAGCGGCCTTCCTGGCAGAACTCGGGGTCCCCCATGCGCTCGATTGCCTGGCCGGCAGTCAGGACGAAGCGCAGCTGGCCGTCGAAGACGATCACCAGCGCCTCAGGCAGCTCGTGCAGCGCCGCCGCGGCCGCGTGATCGGCGCTCGCGAGGAGCTCCTCGGCATGCGGTGCAGGTTCCATCGGGGGAATCACAGTCCATTCATCGGACGGGGACGGCGAATTCTTGACGCCCCGGGGGCCGTTCTCGGCGGATTACCGCAAAACGGGGACTAGGGGCGGATGAAGCTCTCCGGGTCGGGGCCGATGCGTCCGCCGTTGTCCAGCGCCTCGATCCGTTCCATCTGCGCATCGGAGAGCTCGAAGCCGAAGACGTCGAAGTTCTCGGCGATTCGCGCGGGGGTCACCGACTTGGGGATCACCATGTTGCCCAGCTGCAGGTGCCATCGCAGAACGATCTGGCCCGGTGTTCGGCCGTGCTTCTCGGCGAGCTCGAGGATCACCGGGTCCTCGAGGACGGCACCTTGGGCCAGGGGGCTCCACGCCTCCGTGACGATGCCCAGCTCCTCGTGATCGCGGCGCAGGCCGGCCTGCTGGAAGTAGGGATGCAGCTCGACCTGGTTCACGGCGGGCGTCTCGCCTGTCTCCTCGATCAGGCGCCGCAGGTGGGCGGGGTTGAAGTTCGACACGCCGATGGCCCTGATCAGTCCCTCGTCGCGCAGCTCGATAAAGGCCCTCCAGGTCTCCACGTAGCGGTCATGGGCGGGCACCGGCCAGTGGATCAGGTAGAGGTCCACGTAGTCCAGCTCGAGGCGCTCGAGGCTCGCATGGAAGGCGCGTCGCGCCTGCTCGTAGCCGTGGTCGTCGTTGAAGCACTTGGTCACGATGTGGACGTCGGAGCGCGCGAGGCCGCTCGCCCGGAAGGCCAGGCCGACGCCGGCCTCGTTGCGATAGGCGGCAGCCGTGTCGATGTGGCGGTAGCCGATTTCGAAGGCCTGCGCGACCGCCACCTCGGTCTCGGCGGGCGGTACCTGGAAGACACCGAAGCCCAACTGCGGAACGCTCGAGCCGCCCCGGAGACCGACGTCGGGTACCGCGCCGGGAACCGCTCGGGCGTCGTTGGGAAGTGCGCTCATGCAGCTCGGTTGCCCTGGCGCGCCGGACGCTAAACGTCCCGCCGCGTCCAGGCCAACCCTCAGCGTGAGGGCGGCGGCTGCTCGCCATCGTAGTAGTCGACCTCATCGGCCAGGCGGAACATCATGTGCAGGCCGCCGCCGTCCGGGAGGCGCTCGTTGGCGCCCAGCTTGCCCGAGTCCGGGTAGATGACGATGTCCGGGTCACCGTTGGTCGAGAAGCTGAGGAAGCGCACGGGGTGCCCGGTGCGGTTGAGCAGCTGGTGCCCGCCCACCTCACCGCGGGGGAAGCACACGGCCTCGCCCTCGCGGAGCTCTCGCCACCCCGCCGGCGTGCGCAGGCTCGGCGCGCCCTGCAGGACCAGCAGCATCTCCTCCTCGGTGAAGTGGAAGTGGTAGGGATAGGCGGCCTGGCCCGGCGGCAGTTCCCACAGGCTCAGGCCGAGACGCTCGGCGCCGGCCTGACGGCTGATGCGCGCCCGCCTGGCGAGAAAGCCGTCCTGCTCGCGGAGCTCGTCGAAGTCTGGGTTGTTGATGTTTGGCACGCCTGGAGCCTCGCGGTCGCAGTCGGTAGGGGGCCGATCATACGACGGGTCCCCCAGGCGGCGGCGCCATTGCCTTCATTGACTGCAGGCTCCCCATGCCCTAGCGTCATTCGGGCGTCGCTGTCAGATGAGGGAGCAGCAGCGCTTCACCGTTCAAGGAGGGACCGGAGATGGGGGAATCGAGGGGCAGCACGCGTCGCATTCTGCAACGTGTGATTGCGGGTCTGGCAATCGGTGACGTTGCCTATCGCCTGTTGATGCGCGAGCCGCTACGGCGCGCGCTGGGGATCGAAACGACACACGCCTGAGCTGCACGACCGCTCACCGGGGCGCAAGTGCTGCGCCACCGGCGGGCGGCACCGGGCCTCAGACGCCCGCTGCGACGGGCGCGCGCAGTCCCAGTTCGGCGGCGCGCTCGAACAGCCGCTCGCGCGCAGCCGGGTGGGCGGCCTGCTCGATGATCAGCCTGGCCTGCGCGCGCTCGCTGCGACCGAAGATCCGCGCGGTCCCCTGCTCGGTGATGACCGCTGAGTGCTGGAAGGAGGTGACCGGCCCGGCCAGGCGTGCGACGATCGCCGAGCTCTGGCTCGGCTCGTGCCATGAGCGCAGGGCAATCACGGCGTGACCTCCGGCTGAGCGCACGGCGCCCGCGACGAAGTCCGGTTGCCCTCCGAAGCCCGAGTAGACGCGGCCGCGAATGTGGCTCGCCCCCGCCTGGTCGGCAAGGTCTATCTGCAGAGCCGTGTTGATCGACATCATGCTCGGGCGAGCAGCGATCAGTCCCGTGTCGTTGGTGGTCTCGGTGCGCCGCATGGCGAGTCTCGGATTGCCGTCCACCCACTGGTAGAGCTCGGGCGAGCCGTACAGGAAGGAGGTCACGATGGGCGAGCCCGCATCCAGCGCGCCTGCCTGCTCGAGCTCCATGACGCCGTCGCTGATCATCTCCGACCAGATGGACAGCTTGCGCCTGTGCTTCAACGCCTTCAGGGTGGCGTCGGGAACCTGTCCGATTCCAAGCTGCAGTGTCGCGCCGTCCTCGACCAGCGCGGCCACGTGCTCGGCGATCGCCTGCGCCTGGGCGTCCGAGCCGCCGGGCAGCGGCGAGTGCAGCACGGCCGGCCCTTCGATGGCCAGATCGATCAGCGAGCAGTCGAGCTCCCCGTCTCCGAGCGTGTAGGGCATCGCCGGGTTGAGCTGGGCGACCACCAGGCCGCCTCGCGCGCGGACCCGTTCGAGTGCGGCCGGCAGGATGTTGACCTCGACCCCCATCGAAACTCGGCCCTGGCGCTCGGTGCTCGTGTTGAGCAACAGGACATCGGGTGGGCGCAGCGTGTCGAACAGCCGTGGCACGAGCGAGAGACGAATCGGGAGGTAGTCAAGGCGTGGGCCGGCGCCGCGCATACCGGGACCGACGAAGGGGGTCTCAAAGATGACGCCGTCGCGTTCTGGCAGCGGCCCTTGCGCCGCGAGCATGAACAGCCGGTAGGTCTCGACCGTCTCGTCGAGTATCTGCAGGGCCAGGCGGGGCACGGCATGGTTGCCGCTGGCCACGACCCGCGGCTCGACCACCGCGATCCCGGCGAGCTCCTCATGCAGCTGACGCTCGGAGACGGTCCTCATGACAAGGGACCATACGGGCCCGGCGGCTGCCCTCATACGTAGGAACTACGGGGCCGACTGGGTGGCCAGTGCGGTCACGGCGCCCGGCGCGGGAGAGCTAACCTGCTTGACGATGGCGCGGATCGGCATGCTGACGGGAGGCGGGGACTGCCCCGGCCTGAATGCCGTCATCAGAGCGGCGGTCCGCAGCGGCGTCGCCGACGGGCACAGCTTCTTCGGCTACCGGCACGGCTGGGCGGGTGTCCTGGCCGACGAGGGCTTCGAGCTGACGCTCGAGAGCACGATCGGAATCCTGCCCCGCGGCGGAACGATCCTCGGCACCTCGCGCACCAACCCCTTCGCCGCCGGAGCGGACGGCACGGCGGCCGTCCGCAGCGCCATGGCCGCACGCGGCGTCGATGCGCTGATCCCGATCGGCGGTGATGACACCCTCGGCGTGGCCCAGCGGCTGCACGAGGCCGGGATTCCCGTCGTTGGGGTGCCGAAGACGATCGATAACGACATCGGCGGCACCGATGTGACGTTCGGCTTCCAAACGGCCGTGCAGATCGTGACCGACGCGATCGACCGCCTGCACACGACAGCCGAGTCGCACAACCGGGTCATGCTCGTGGAGGTCATGGGCCGTCACGCCGGATGGATCGCGACCCACGCCGGGATCGCGGGCGGCGCCGACGCGATCCTGGTCCCGGAGCGGCCGTTCGACATCGACGAGGTCTGCGCCCACCTGAAGCGCCGCCACGACCGCGGGCGGCTGTTCTCGATCGTCGTTGTCGCCGAGGGCGCGACGCCACGGGAGGGAACGCTGCTGCAGAGCGACGGAGCGCCGGTGACGCGGGTCGCCGGGACCGATGCCTTCGGCCACGCGCGCCTGGGCGGGATCGGCGTGATGCTCGAGCACGAGATCGAGTCCCGAACGGGTTTTGAGACCCGCGTGACGATCCTCGGCCACGTCCAGCGCGGCGGGACGCCTGTGGCCTTCGACCGGATCCTGGCAACCCGGTTCGGCGTGGCGGCAATGCAGGCCATTGCCGGTGGGCGCTCCGGTGTGATGGTCGCCCTGCGGGGCACCGAGATCGTCGAGGTGGCGCTGGGAGAGGCACTGGCAGAGCCACGGCTGCTCGATCCCGGCCTCTACGCGACTGCGGAGCTGTTCTTCGGCTGAGAGCCCGCCGCTCGCGGAACCTGCTGGGTGATGCAGTGGATGTTTCCGCCCCCCAGCAGGATCTCGCGTGCGGGGATGCCGATGACCTCACGCTCGGGAAAGGTCTCGCGGAGAACTTCAGCCGCCCTTCCGTCGGAGCGCTCGTCAAGCAGCGGGAAGACGATTCGCGTCGAGGCGATGAAGAAGTTGGCGTAGGAGCCGGCCATCCGCTCGCCCGCCAGCCGGGGGATCGTGCCCTCGCGGCGCTCGACTCCGGCGGCCTCCTCCGTGGTGATGCGCAGCTCGCCCGGCGCCGGGAGTCGGATCACCTCGAGCTCCTCTCCGCGTGCATCGGTCATCCCGGCCAGCCTGCGCTCGGCGTCTTCGGCGGCCCCCCGGCTGGGGTCGCTCTCGTCCTCGGGCCAGCTCAGCAGGATCACCCCCGGGCGGGCGAAGCAGGCGATGTTGTCGATGTGCCCGTCGGTCTCATCGCCGGCGAGGCCGCGGCCCAGCCAGAGAACCTTTTCAGCGCCCAGGTGGCTGCGGAGCTGCAGCTCGATCTCCTGGCGCTCGAGCCCGGGGTTGCGGTTCCGGTTGAGCAGGCACTCTTCGGTCGTCAGGACGGTTCCCTGGCCGTCGACGTGGATCGATCCTCCCTCGAGGACCAGCGGCGCGCGGTAGCGCTTGGCGCCTTCGACCTCGAGGATCTTGCGGGCGGCTCGCTCATCGCGCTCCCAGGAGGGGTAAAGGCCGCCGTCGAAGCCACCCCAGGCGTTGAAGACCCAGTCGACGCCACGCAGCTCGCCGGCGGCGTCGGTGAGGAAACTCGGGCCGATATCCCGCATCCAGGCATCGTCAGTGGACATCTCGAGCACCCGGATCGAGGGCGGGAGGATCGCCCGGCAGCGCTCGAACTGTGCGTCGGAGACCGCCATCGTGACGGGCTCGCTGACGGCGATCGCCGCGGCCACCGCCGCGAATGCATCCTGTGCCGGCCCGGCGGACAGCCGCCAGTTGTCGGGCCTCTCCGGCCATGCCATCCAGCAGCCGCCATGGGGCTCGAACTCGCCGGGCATCCGGAAGTTGTCGGCGGCTGGAGTGCTCGCGAGTGTGCCTGCCACGTGTTCCACGCTACACGGCGGCTCTGGGCCTGCCCGGGCCGGCAAGCGGCTCTGCGGTCCCGGGCGTCAGATCTTGGGAGGGCCGGGCTTTTTGGCGACGTACCACAGCTGAGTGATGCCCTGGTTCCAGTATTCGCGGCCGGCGGCCAGTTCACGCCGGTAGGCGGCCAGCGACGCCGGACGCACGCGCAGCGAATAGAGGTGAATGTCCGCGGCGGCATTGAGCAGCGCCTCGGAGCCTTCATGGATTTCTTTCTCCGCCTGGCTTACGCCTTCTTCTTCGCCGTCTTCGGAGACCGTCCAGTCGCTGGCCGCGAGGAGAGCTCTGTGCACCCTGTGCCCGTCAAGGGCCAGCGTCTGCAGCTGCGCGCCCGACGGCCTGCCGCTGAGACCATTGACGGCCGTCGCGAGGGTCGATAGCAGCGCGGCCGTCGTGCGGGCTTCGTTGCCGTGTTCGCGCAGAAACGTGTGCGCTCCCGGTTCGGCCGCCGAGCCGCAGCCTGCGAGCGCCAGGACGCCGGCCGCCAGCGTGGCCGCGATGGAAATGCTCTCGAGCTGGCGGCGGCGCACGGTCGCTCGAACCCTACCGGCCGTCAGCCGGCGTCCCCGGATCGATCGCCCAGGCCCGCGCCAGGTTCTGCGCGGCCATCGTGTTGATCAGATCGGCGAATCCGTCGGGCACCTCGCCGAGCAACGGCCGGCCGCCATCGGTGAGGGCGCCCAGGACCCGTTCGCAGGCCCCTTCGGCCAGGCCGCGGGCGCGGTCCGCGTCCACGCCGACCAGCTCGCCGTCGCGCTTGACGTACCGGCCCGCCACAAGCACATGCCTGACGTTGGACGGATTGGCCTGAGCGACCATGCAGCCGACGGGGTCGGCCATCGGCACCATGTTCATTCCGCGGCCGCCCACGACGATGATGTCGGCCTGCTTTCCCGGAGTCAGCGATCCGATGCGATCCTCCAGCCCGATCGCGTGGGCGCCGTTGGCGGTCCCCCAGCGCAGCGCATCGCGGACCGTCAGCTCGAGCGAATCGGGCATCTGGTTGCGGGCGTTGAAGGTGTCATTTCGCATGCAGCGCTCGAACTGCAGGCCCAGGCGCATCTGGGCGAACATGTCACCCGAGTTGGAGGAGATGACGTCGCAGGAGAGACTGGGCCGCATGCCGAACTCGAGCGCCCGGCCGATGACGGGGTGTCCCATGCCCATCTGGAGCTCCGTCTCGGGGCTCGAGGAGACCTTGCACTCGTTCTCCGCCAGGCGGCGGAAGTCGCGCTCGTCGAGCGTGTTGCAGTGGACGTGCACCTGCCGCGGCCCGAGCAGCCCATGGTGGTCGAGCTCGGGGATCCCCTCCGTGGCCAGCGAGCCCCAGTTACACCCGGTATGAAGGACACTCGGGATGCCCATCTCGAGGGCCGAGCGGGCCTCGTCGATCGTCTGCTCAAAGGGAAGCAGGCCGACCTCGGTCAGCGCCACACCCATGGTCACGAGGCCGTCCTCGCCGGACAGCTGGTGCTCGCGGATTCGCCGCGCGTCGGCCAGCCGCTGGCGGTGCTCGGTGAAGACGGGCTCGGTGGAGGGGGCGGGGTAATAGCCGTAGGCGAAAATGGCCCGGATGCCGGCGTCGCGCAATCCCGCCAGGGCGCCGTCGGCGTGCTGGGGTGTGTTGTTGCAGTGCGAGAAATCGAGAATCGTGGTGACGCCGGCGTCTAGCGCTTCGAGGGCGCCTGCATAGTTGCCAGCGTAGACGTCCTCGGCCGAGCATCTGGGCGAGATGGACATGCGTATACCGCGGAAGTAGTCCTCGAGCGTCCAGTCGGCGCAGATGCCGCGAAATGGCGTCTGCCAGGTGTGCCGGTGGGTGTCGATGAAGCCCGGCATCAGGACATGCCCCGAGACGTCCAGCACCTCGGTGTCCTCGATGTCGATCCGCTCGGCCACCGCCACGATCTTCGACCCCTCGATCAGCACCTGACCGCCGGCGATCTCACCGATGGCCGGGTCCATGCTCAGCACATGCCCGCCGCGTAAAAGCAAGCGGTCAGCCATCGGGGGCCTCTCTCCACATCTCGCTGGCCACGCTAGAGCGGGCAGCGACCTGCTGTCAACCGCCGCCGCGCACCGGAGGCCGGGATGCCCGGGCGAGAGCGCGTGCCTCGAGGTCGTCCATGTACTCGGCCTTGCCGGCGATGTAGGCCAGGCGATCCTGGGGATGCTGTGCGACGAGGCTGCGCTTCAGGGCCGCGTATCGGGCCGCCTCGAGTGGATCTTCCCGCAGGAATTCGCGGACCGCCAGATGCCGTGCCTCGTGGCAGCTGCCGGTCTCGCAGACGTGCAGATGATAGGACCTCGGCCGCGTATGCGGTCTGGCGAAGAAGTGATATTCGGGCGAGCCAGGATCGGCTATGAACAGGTAGCCGAGATCACTGAGCGGCTCGAGGAAGCGGGCGCGGTCGGCAATCTCGGCGACGGAGAGCTGGAGGTCGATCACCGCCTTCGCCGCGAGGCCGGGCACGGCCGTGGAGCCGACATGCTCGAGACCCACGACCAGCTCTCCCAGGCCACGGCTGATCCGGCTGATCTCGCTCTGTGCCCGCAGGGCCCACTCGGGGTCATGGGCGAGGATCCGGATGGCCGGGTCGACTCGGTCATCCAGCGAGGGGTGGCGCTCGAGTGGCTGATCGTCCAGCTCCATGACGAGCAGAAACGATAGGCGCGATCGTCGCGCTCACCAACAGAAAGGGCCCCGCCCGATCGACGGGGCCCTCCCCGTGGTGTTCTGAGCGCCGGTCGGTCGAACAAGCGACCGTCGACGCGACCAGGCCTAGCCTTCCGCCGGGTAGGTTGCGAAGACCTTGAACGACTTGAAGTTCTTGGCGACGTTGATTTTTACCGTCGTCGGCAGTTTGGAGGTGTTTTCACCCCCGAACTGCGGGGCCAGGAAGTGGTAGAAGTCCGATTCCCAGTAGCCGGTGTATTCCTGACCCGGCGTGAAGAAACCGGTCAGTTTGCCATTGGGTTCGGTGCTGACACACTTCTCGTGTTCCTTGCCGCCTTCATTGGGGCCATCCGACGGGTAGTTCTTGGTGATCGTGAGCTTGGCATGGCAGCTGACGTTGCCCCAGGCCGAGCCCATCCCTTCCCCGTATTCGAAGGTCCCTTCCTTGACGATCGGTGTCACTGCAAGCGCTGGAGCCGACATCGCAGCAAAACAGCCCCCTGCGATCAGAACTGCTCCGACCTTCCTGGTCATTCCCCTCAGCATTTCTTCTCCATTCTCCGTGTGTACCCATAGCGTCCGTGCTACACGGGCAAGCCCGTGCGTGAGAAGCGCGGCCGCAGTCCAATCATTCGAACTCTATAGGAGCGGAAATCGCCGATGTCGATCACGCCATAGCGATCAGAGTGCCCGACATAAGCCACGCGCATACCCAATTAACGTCCGCTAATCGGCCGCTCCCCGGGGACGATCGGTGGGGACGGAGTTGCCTCGACGCAGAGCGCGGACGCCGAACTGCTGCGGGAGAGCGTGTGGGCGGCCGGCGTCTGCCGGCCGCCCACCACGTACCCGTCAGTGTTTTTTCGGCTTTTTGATCACGTGCGATTTTCTAACGGCCTTGGTGCTGGTCAGCAGTACTGAGCCGTTGAGGATCGCTGTGTTGTGGCCGGAACTTGCAGGCAGGCCGGCCGAGGCGTTGACGACCGGGTCAAGCACAGCCGAGAGGCTTTCGCCACAGCCCGTTGCGCCAGGGGCCGCAAACGAATTGTTCACCAGCGAGACGCCCGCGAGTTCATCGATCGCCCCGTCGTAGAACCGGACCGTTCCGACGCTGCCTGTGATCGGCGTGTTCGGGGGCGGCGGCGCCGTGGTGCCGGTGGTCAGCTGCAAGAGAATCGGTTCGGCCGCCGAGCCCACGAAGCATTCCTTGCCGAGAACCGAGTTGTTGAGTTTGGCTCGGATGGGCAGGATCACGGCCGTACCGTTGCCGGTCGCCTGGTTGCCGATGTTCAGGAAGACGGGCCCGACCAGTTCGGTCGTGGCGGTGACTTCTTCACCCACACCTTCGATTCCGGTGAGCCCGCCGGGCACCTTCATCGGCGCAGCCTGGAGGATCGGTCCGCTCGTCGGCGCGACGAGTTCCTGGTTGCCTCCGTTGTTGGAGACGGCACCCTGGAGAATGACCGGCGATTCGATTTTGATGGTCTTGCTGCCCATCACGAACTCGCCCGAGGTCGTCGTGGCGACGATGCAGAGCTGCACGGCCTTGTCCTTCACCGGACAGTTGACAAATGGCGCGTAGTTTTCATCGACGACCGCGGCGCCAAACGCCTGGCTCGCGGTCATGCCCCCAAACGCCACCAGCCCCAGGGAGACTCCGAACAGCGCCACGCTTGAACGCGTCGTGCGCATCTATGCATCCTTCCGTTCGTCTAGTCGGCGCTCGCGACCAAAGTCCCGCAGGAACCCGGACCCTGAGCGTCTCCCCTCCAGGCTCGACTATACCCCAAGATCGGGTCATCCGTAAACCCTCGCAACTCCGTATCCCCACAGCTATCGGGGGCCCGCGGGCGCGGGAGGAGCTGCGCGCGGCACCGAGAGGCCCGTCGCCTCGGGCCGGTGATTGGATGACGGAACGCTTGGGTAGCGGCTCTCTATGCCCACCGGCAGCAACGATCGGCGCGACACCTGATGGAGGAGCTCCGGCCGGGCCTATTCCACTGGAGCACGTTCCACGACGGAATCGGGCGGCGTGTCCACAGCAGCTTCGTTTCCGGCTCCGGGACGCTGATCGACCCGATGCGCCCGGACGGCGGCCTTGACGCGATCGCGGAGCTCGGCAGGCCTGAGCGGATCGTACTGAGCAACCGCCACCACTTTCGCCACAGCGGCGAGTTCGTCGAGCGCTTCGACTGCCAGGTGCTCTGCCATGAGGCCGGCCTGTCGCATTTCGAGGGCCGCCAGCAGGTCGACGGCTTCGCCTTCGCCGAGCAACTTGCGGGAGACGTGCGCTCGCTGGAGCTCGCCGCGATCTGTGCCGAGGAGACGACGCTGCTACTGGCAGTCGAGGGTGGCGCCCTCTCCTTCGGTGATGGGCTGAGGCGCGACGAGGAGGGATCGCTGGCGTTCATGCCGGACTCCCTGCTCGGCGATCAGCCCGAACAGGTCAAGGCCGGGCTTCACAGCAACCTCCTGCGCATGCTGGACGAGGAGTTCGACATGTTGCTGTTCGCCCACGCCGAGCCGGTGCTCACCGGTGGCCGCTCGACGCTCGAACAGTTTCTCGGCCGGGGAGAGACAACCTCGGCCTAGGCGCCGTCAGCTGCCGTGGCGGTCGTGCGGGCGATCGGGGGCCCGGCGCGACCTGCGCCGAGGGCGAGACCGGAGGTCTTGCCTCGATCCCGCATTCCAGAGCCAACGCTCAAGGCACTGGGCCTCACGGGAGGCGATCCGCCCGGGCCCTGCATCCGTGATTTCCCGCGGCGTTGGCGGGTGGTCGGCGCGCGATAGCGACCAGAAACAACCGACGTAGGCAGCCAGGGTGGCTGCGAGGCTCGACTGAACCATTTGTTCGATCGGGGCTCAAGCGTTGAACCGCCCCAGGACGGAGTGAGTCAGATGTCTTTTGAGATCCCGCCGGTGACTGCCGGAGAGGTGATGCACCGGGGCCTGATCGCGACGCCGCCCCAGACACCCGTGCTCGAGGTTGCCGAGATGATGGCCCGCAACCGGGTCCACTGTGTGGTCGTCGAGGGCCTGGCGCATGAGGACTCAAGCCAGGAGCGCCTCGTGTGGGGGATCCTCTCCGACCTCGACCTGATGGGGGCCGTGGCGGCGGGTCGCCTTGAAGCGAGCGCGGGAGAGTTGCTGAACACGGAGATCCTGACCGTAGATCCCTCCGATCTGATCGCCGATGTCGCCCGTCTGATGGCCGAGCACGACTCCTCACACCTGGTGGTCACAGACGGCGGTCGTCCCGTGGGCGTCATCTCGACCCTGGATGTCGCGCAGGGCATCACGGTCGCCAGCCACCTCGAGGTCACCTGAGCCGGCCGACCGTAGTCGATTCGCGCCAAGCACAGGCTGTCCTCGCCGGAGGCGTCCTACGGCTGCTGCCTCTCGGGCGCGGCGGTTGCTATCGGGTACAACACCGCTGTGAGCAGCTCTGTCGTTGTCCGTCCGGCCCGCGATGAGGATCGCGACTTCGTGGTCTCGCTTGTTCCGAGCTTGCTCGAGTTCGGGTCTCCTGTGTGGCGCGACGCGGACGCCCTGGCGCCGGGGTTCGCCGACTCTCTCGCCCAAGCCCTCGTGAGCCAGGACGCGCGGGCCTCCGTGTTGATCGCGCAGTCACCCGATGGCGCTCCGCTCGGCTTCATTTCACTCAAGGTGGTCGCGAGCATCGGTGGCGGCGAGCGCGGGAAGGTGGCAGATCTCGCCGTGAGCGGGCCTGCCCGTCGGCTGGGTGCCGGGACGGCACTGATGGAAGCCGCGGAAGCATGGGCGAGAGAACGCGGACTGGCGCTCCTCGAGCTCGACGTGTGGGCGACCAACGAGAAAGCGCAGGCCTTCTACCGGACCCTCGGCTTCGTCGATGATTCGCTGACTCTGGTCAAGGGCCTCACGTAGGGATGGCACGCTAGGATCGCGGCTCGGGAGCTCAGAACCAAGCCGATGACCACCCACACGCGCGCCTACCTGCTCACCCGCCGACTTCTTGCGGCGGCCGCCATCATGGGCGTCGCGGTGACACTGATCGGGGCACAGACGGGCTCGGCGCACACAACGGTGCGAGCACTCGCCGGCAGCGGCTACCACCGCTGCGGGTTCACAAACTCCCCGTACGGGCCGTTGGGGATCTACATCATCCACGGCCACACCTCGTGCACAGAGGGCAAGTTCCTGATCCACCGCATGTTTCACGTCACCGGCGAACACACCGGAGCGGGAGACACCGAACGCTACCCGGACGGCTGGTATTGCGGTGGCCAAATGGGGTACTTCTATTGCGCCCGTCCTCAGTCGCTGCACCCCCGCGAAGCGGTTCAGGCGCTGGAGTGCAACGACAGGCTTGTGCGCTGCCCGGCCATCAGCAAGATCGGCTGAAATGCTCAATGCATCCAACGGCGGAGCATGTCTTGCTGTCCTGTTGGCGACGGCCGCGACGATGAGCGGCCTGATCAGTCCTCCCCCCGTGCAGGCCACCACCTCGTGTAATGCGAGCGCATTGAACCAGCCGGACTCCTTCCCCGGGATCGGCAGCCTGACCGAGCAGAACTCGAGTTGCAGGCTGGCCGTCAAGCTCGGCGCCGCCCTACAGGGCTATCAGCGCTCGCACCCGCGCCAGCGACCTGAACCGCCCCGGCTACGGGCCGCCCAGACCATGTTCACGTGCCGATACCGGCGCCTGAGCGACCAACACGGCAACGACCTCGGCGACGCAGTCCGTTGTACGGCGCAAGGAGCACTCGTCCGCTTCATCTACTCCTCCTAGACGCACCGCCCGCCGGGCCCTGGGGTATCCAACCCCGCATCATCAGACCGACAACGCTCACACCGAGCCCGGCGCCCCGCTCTCCCGACCAAAAGAAAAGCCCCGCCAAAGCGGCGCAATTCAACCTGCCACTTGACAAACCTCACGACATATCAGGAGTGGGCCCGCCTGGACTCGAACCAGGGACCTACCGATTATGAGTCGGCAGCTCTAACCAACTGAGCTACGGGCCCGTCGCCCGGTGCGAGACGGATCCCGCGCGGACCGGGCAGACGCTACCAGCGAGATATGGAATGCTCTCGCCGCCGCCGCTCCCGTCGGGGCGGCCGCGCAGTTTCCGCTCACCACAGGAGGGATGGCAGATGGCAGACAAGGCAGCGATTGTCACGGGAGCTTCCAGCGGCATCGGGCTGGCAATCGCCCGCGTGCTCGGTGAAGAAGGCTTTGGGGTCACGATGTCCGGCCGCCGCGCAGAGAAGCTCGAGGGTGCTGTCAACGGCCTCGCCGACGAGGGTTTTGACGTCCACGCGGTCGCCGCCAACGTGGCGGACGAGGAGGAGATCAAGCGGGTCGTCGCAGCCCACACCGAGCATTACGGGCGCCTGGACGTGCTGGTCAACAACGCCGGGGTCGGCATCGGCGCCAACGTGGCCGACATCCAGACCAAGCACATCGACATGCAGCTTGGGATCAACCTGCGCTCGATCGTCCTCTTCTACCGCGAATGCATTGGCATGCTGCGTGAGTCGGCGGCCGCCAACAAGAGCGCCCTGGTCGTCAACACCTCCTCGATCTCGGGCAAGCACGGCGAGGGCTGGCTGTCCGTCTATTCGGCCTCCAAGCACGGCGTCGTCGGCTGGACCGAAGCGATGAACAAGGAGCTGGGAGCCGAGGGGATCAAGTCGATCGCCCTCTGCCCCGCCTTCGTGGATACGCCCATGACCGACTTCGTCAAGGAGCACGTGCCTGCCGAGGAGATGATCCGCCCCGAGGACATTGCCGAGTCGGTTCGATTCATGCTGCGAGTGTCCCCGGCCTGTGTCGTGCCGGAGATCATGTTCGTCCGCCCCGGAGAGTCGATCTAGAGATCCTCGTCGCGCGAGGCGACAGGTCAGCGAGCTGAGAGGGCCGGCGCGGATGCCCGCGCGTCGGCCCGCGCTGCATTCTCGGACCGGCCGCTGCGGGGGCGAAATGCCCGCCGCAGGCGCCGCGCGATGATCGGCCCCGACGGGTCGGCCGGGTCTGCCAGCCGACGGCGGCGGGGGCGGTTTCGGATCACAAGCTTTCGATGCTCCGAAATCGCCACATCGAGCTCCATCCCGTCCGAGCACTCGATGCTGTCCTGCAGATGGGCCACGAGAATCCGCAGCTCTCGCTCGCTCGCCCGCCGGGGGCTGCCCGCGGCATGCGTGAAGCGGTCCCATGACTTGGCGAAGGAGATGAAGTCCGTCCGGCCACCGCTGCGGTGGGCCGCGAGCATCGGACATACGCCGCCCAGCTCGTCCACGTAGGCGCCGACGATGATTCGCTCGTTCTGCTGCAGCCCCAGGAGCATCGCTTCCCGGGTGGCCACCGGCATGCAGTCGATCGCCAGGCGCAGGCTCTCGATCGAGTTTCGTGATCGGATTTTGCGATTTCGCATAGTCTCTTGCCCGCCGCACCGAGCTCACGGCCGGGCCGCGGCCAAGACTAGGCCACGGCATCCACCTCGGCAAAGAATCCCCTGCAGCTGAAAGGAAACTTGCATGAAGCTCGGCGTCCATATCGGTTACTGGGGTCTCGGCCTCACCTCGCAGGATCAGCTCAACATCGTCCAGGAGGCGGAGCGGCTCGGCTATGACTCCGTGTGGGCCGCAGAGGCCTACGGCTCGGACACGGCCACCGTACTCGGGTGGCTGGCGGGACAGACGAGCAAAATCCGCCTTGGCTCGGGGATCTTTCAGATGCCCGCCCGCTCGGCGGCCATGACGGCGATGACGGCCGCCACCATCGACCAGCTCTCAGACGGACGGATGATCTGCGGCATCGGCTCCTCGGGGCCCCAGGTTGCCGAGGGCTGGCACGGGCAGCGCTTCGCCCAGCAGCTGCAGCGCACCCGCGAGTATGTGGCCGTCATACGCATGGCCCTGGCCCGCGAACGGGTCGAGTTCAAGGGCGAGACGCTCGAGCTGCCTCTGCCCGACGGTCCCGGCAAGGCGCTCAAGCTGACCATCTCGCCGGTCCAGGCGCGAATCCCCATCTATCTGGCTGCCATCGGGCCGAAGAACACGGCCCTTGCGGGCGAGATCGCCGACGGCTGGATTCCGACGCTGTTCTCCCCTGAGCACGTCTCTGAGCTTCGTCCCCTGCTCCAGGAAGGCGCGGACCGGTCGGGCAAATCGCTCGATGGGTTCGACATCGCGCCGAGCGTCAGCCTGTGCATCTCCGACGATCTGGAGAGCGCCCGCAACACGATGCGACCCTTCATCGCTCTCTACGTCGGCGGCATGGGCTCGCGCAAGCAGAACTTCTACAACCAGCTGGTCCGCCGCTACGGCTACGAGCAGGAGGCTCAGACGATTCAGGACCTCTACCTCGAGGGCAAGCGCGAGGAGGCGATGGCGGCCATCCCCGACCGCCTGATCGACACGGTCTCGCTGTGCGGGCCCAAGGAGATCATCCGTGAGCGGCTGGCCGTCTACCGCGACGCCGGCGTGGGAACCCTGGGCGTGACACCGACCGCCTTCGGGGCCGACGAGCGTCTGGATCAGCTGCGAATGCTCGCCGAGCTGGCCGCCTGAGGCCGAAGCTCTGGTGACAGACCCCGCGGCGAGGCCCAGGCGCATCCTGCTGGGTGCCTTCGGCGACCCAGGCCACGCCTTCCCCATGATCGCCCTGGGGTGTGCCCTGGTCGCCCGCGGGCACCACGTGACCCTTCAGACCTGGAGGCGCTGGCGTGAGCACGTCGAGGCCGAGGGCATGGACTTCGCCGCAGCGCCCGAGTATCAGGTCTTTCCGCAGGGGCCCGAGCCGCTTGACTTCTATGAGGCCGTCGTCCACGCCACGAGGGACACGTTGCCCCTGGTGCACCAGCTGGCGCCCGACATCGCCGTCGCCGACATCCTCACCCTGGCGCCCGCCCTGGCGGCCGAGTCCGCCGGCGTCCCCTTCGCCACTCTGATCCCCCACGTCTACCCCGACGGCGAGCCGCAGTTCCCGATCTACTCGCTGGGGGCCCGCATGCCGCGCACCTCGCTCGGCCGCAGCCTGTGGCGAGGAGCCCATCCCCTCGTCGAGCTGGGCCTGCAACGGGGCCGGCTCGAGCTCAACGACACGCGGGCGCGCCTGGGCCTCGAGCCGCTCGGGTACGTCCATGGGGGAATCAGCCGGCGCCTGGCCATCGTCGGCACGTTCCCCCAGCTCGAGTATCCCCGCAGCTGGCCTGCCCATGTGCACGTCGTCGGCCCGCTGATGTGGGAGCCCCCCGCCGAGGATCACGCGATCCCCACCGGTCCGGCTGGTAAGGAGGAGCTCCCGCTGGTGCTCATCGCCCCCTCGACTGCCCAGGACGGCGAGCACCGTCTCTTGAGGGCCGCCCTGGAGGGCCTCGCCGATGCGCCCGTCAGGGTGCTCGCGACCTGGAACCGCAGGCTGCCCTCCCGAGCGCTCGAGGTTCCCGCCAACGCCACCGTCGTCGACTGGCTCGTCTATTCACGCGCCATGCCCCGCAGCGACGTCGTCGTCTGCCATGCCGGCCACGGGACGCTTGCGCGCGCGCTGGCCAGCGGCTGCGCGGTCGTCGCCTGGCCGGCCGTTGGGGACATGAACGAGAATGCCGCCCGGCTCGACTGGGCGGGGGCCGGTGTCCGTCTCCCCCGCCGCTTTCTCTCCCCCCGCGCCATCAGGCTGGCGGTCGAACGGGCCCTCGAGGAACCCGCGATCCGCGCCCGCGCCCGAGAGTTCGCCTCGTGGTCTGATGCTCATGACGCGGCTGACAGCGCCGCGCGTCTGTTGGAGCGAACCTTCCCCTGAACTCAGATGCCGTCGACGACGTACATACGTGCCGTCGCGGCGCCCTCACGGACCGTTCGCGCATGGCTGTAGTCGACCCCGTGGTACCAGTCCACGGCCGCCTTCATCGTCGGGAACTCGATCAGGACGGTTCGACCCGTCGGGGCGTCGCCCTCCAGCGCCTCGGTCTCCCCTCCCCTCGCCACGTAGCGACCGCCTGCCGCTTCGATGCTCGCCGCCGCGAGCGGCTTGTAGTCCTCATAGCGATCGGCGTCTGAGACGACGCCCTGGTAGATCACGTAGGCCGGCAAAGCTCCGGGGGTGGGACTCGAACCCACAACCGTTCGGTTAACAGCCGAATACTCTGCCAATTGAGCTACCCCGGATCGTGGCATCCGGGAGAGCGCCCCGGTTGCGCCGGTCATTGTATTGGAAGGCGGCCGGCTGGTTTGAACGTGACCGGTCCGTGCTCGACCTCAGCGTGACAGTTCGAGCAGAGCAGCACGCACTTCCGGGCCTCCTCGCGCAAGCGCTCCAGCGAGAGACCGGCACCGCCGGCGTTGATTTCCCGCCGCGTCTCAGCTCTGCTCGACAGAGTTTGCGGCGGTGGAAGCCACCGCCGTTCAGCGCGAACTCCGTGACGGGGGACGAAGCCAGAGCGACTTCTGGACGCAGGCAAAGGACGCGTCCGGTCCCTGCCCTACCTCTCCCCCGTCTTTTCCAGGACACGCGAGTAGGCGCGGTCAAACTCGATTTTTTTGGCTGCCTTCTCCTTGGCGAGGCCGCTCACATCGGTGCCCTCCTGCCCGCGAGCCTGCTGGATCCCCCGCTCGATGCGGGCCAGCTCGAGCTGCAGACGCTGGACCTCGAGCATGGCCGGGTCGGCCTCCTCGCGTCCGGCCTCGACGATCAGCTCGGCCAATAGGCCCTTCAGGTCGGGGTCGCTCTCGAGGGCCAGGCTCTCCCCCGGGCGCTCGGCCATGGGAGCTGCAAGATCTCCCTCGCGTAGATGCTTGGCTGCGCGGCGCAGCAGCTCACTTGAGAAATCCTCGTCCAGGTCGACCGAGGCCAGTGCCACGGCTCCCTCCTGCGGGGCGGCGATACAGAGCGCAAGAAATGCCCGCTCGGTGTCTCCGCGCCTTGAGACCGGACCGCTGCGGGGGCGTGCTTCGCGCTGGGGTGGCGAGCCGGCCACGGTGCCGGCCTGGGGCGGGCGGGGCTGGCTGCGGGCGGCGGCCAGCATCTCCTCAAGGACGGCGTCCGTCACCGCCAGGCGGCTCGAGACGATCCGGGTCAGCTCCATCCGCATCGCGCTGGCGGGCATCGTGGCGAAGACGGGCCGAAGCTCTTCGAGGATCCTGTCGCGGCCCTCGGGGCTCGAGTCATCCCCGCCGGCGAGCACCCGCTCCACGCGGAACCGGACAAACGGGACCGCTTTGGCGATCGCGCTGGTCATTGCCTCCGCGCCCTCGCGCTGCACCAGCTCGGCGGGGTCCATGCCGGCAGGCAGGGGGACGACCTTCAGCTCGAGTTTGCGTTTGTCCGCCAGGGTGGCGGCCTTCAGCATGGCCTCCTGTCCCGCGCTGTCGGCGTCCAGTGCCAGCAGGACCGTGTTGGCCATCCGGTCGAGCTCGGCCACCTGGTCCCCGGTGAGGGCCGTGCCCATCGATCCCACGGCGTTTCGCAGACCCGCCTGATGCAGGGCGATGACGTCGGTGTAGCCCTCGCAGAGGATCACCGAGCCTGCCTTTGCGGCGTGCGGGCGGGCCAGGTCGGCGCCGTAGAGGTGGAGGCCCTTGTGGTAGACGTCAGTGTCAGAGGTGTTCAGGTACTTGGGCCGCTTGCCCGACGCCTCGGTGGGGCCGTCGTCGGCCAGGGCGCGGGCACCGAAGCCAAGGACGTGACCGCGGATGTCGGCCAGCGGGAAGGTGATGCGGGCGCGGAAGCGGTCGTAGGGGCGCCCGTTCTCGCGCGAGCGCTGGGCAAGGCCCGTCGCGTAGAGCTCCTGCTCTGAGAAGCCGCCGCGGCGCGAGGCCAGCAGCACCCGGTCCCAGGCGCTGGGGGCGTAACCCACCCGGAACTGGCGCAGGACCTCCTCCCCGAGGCCCCGCTCGGCCAGGTACCCACGCGCCTTGGCTGCCTCGGTTGACTCCCACAGGCAGCGCTCGTAGTAGCCGGCCGTACGCGCCAGCAGCTCCAGCAGACGCTCTCGCCGCTTGCGCCGGTCCGCCTCGCGGGGGTCCTCCTCCTCGCGCTCGAGCTCGACGTTGTAGCGCTCGCCCAGGAGCTCCAGGGCACCCCGGAAGTCCAGGCCCTCGGTCTCTTGGACGAACGTGAACAGGTCACCGGAGGCCTGGCAACCGAAGCAGTAGTAGACCTTCTGCGTGGGGTCGATACCGAAGGACGGGGTCCGCTCCTCATGGAACGGGCAAAGGCCCTCGTAGCGGGCCGGCCCGGCCCGGCGCAGGTCGGTGCGGGCGGATACCAGCTCGACGAAGTCGACGGCATCCCTTACCCGGTCCTTTGACTCCTTCGTGTAGAGCGCCACGACGGCAACGCTAGCGGGCGAAGGCCCGTGGCACCTCGAGGTCGGTGTAGGCCCGGATGCAGTAGCGGTCGGTCATCCCTGCGAGATAGTCCGTGACCCTCGCAGCGAGCCCGCTCTCGCCGATTCCCGCCCCTGCGTCCAGGGCCGGTTCTCCCGGCAGGAGCTCCGGATGCTCGACGTAGTGGGCGAACAGGCGCCGGAGCACCGAGGCGATCTTGGCATGCTCGGCGCGCACCGCCGGACCGAGGTAGACGCGCTCGAACATGAAGTCGCGCAGCGCCGACATGGCCGGGCCGGCCGTGGGCCCCTGGACGATGTTCCCGGCCCGCTCGGAGTGCTCGACCACGTCGTGCACCAGCGCGTCGATGCGCCGGGAGCCTGTGTCCCCCAGCGCAGCGATCGGCGCGGCCGGCAGATCCTCCTCCGACAGCAGACCCGCTCGCAGGGCGTCGTCGATGTCGTGGTTGATGTAGGCCACCCGGTCGATCAACCGGACGATCCGCCCCTCGAGCGTGGCGGGAGGCACGGCCCGGCTCGAGTGCCCCAGGATCCCGTCTCGGACCTGGGCTGTCAGGTTCAGACCGGTGCCCTCGCGCTCGAGCACCTCGACCACGCGCAGCGAGTGTTCGTAGTGGCGGAAGTCGAGGCCGAAGCGCTCTTTGAGGCAGCCGTCCAGGACCTCCTCGCCGATGTGCCCGAAGGGCGGGTGGCCGAGGTCGTGTCCGAGACCGATCGCCTCGACGAGGTCCTCGTTCAGGCGCAGCGCCCGGGCCACCGTCCGCGAGATCGAGGTCACCTCCAGCGTGTGGGTCAGCCGTGTCCGGTAGTGGTCTCCCCGGGGAGCGACGAACACCTGCGTCTTGTGCGTCAGGCGTCGAAAGGCCTTGCAGTGCACGATCCGGTCGCGGTCGCGCTGGAAGGGCGTCCGCAGGCTGCAGTCCTCCTCGGGGCGCTCGCGCTGCGCCGGATAGGAACGTGCAGCCAGCGGCGAGAGCAGGCGCTCCTCCTCTTCGCGGCGGCGCCTCGCGAAGAGCTCGGCGACCGTCCCCTGTTGGCTGACCACGCTCACCGGACGATTGTGCCAGTGAAAGCGGGGAGGCCCGGGCTCAGCTCTGGCTTTTCCAGTCGTTGCGTCCCGATAGCCGGTTGGCCCAGTGCGACCACTTGCTCGCGCCGGGATCCTCGCTGTAGACGGGCGCCCCCCCACCGGGCGCCGGCAGCGCCGCCACCTCGGCCGCGTCGATCCTCAGGTCCACGCCGTGTTCGTGCAGCGAAGCGATGTCCTCGGCGGGCACGAACCTCAACCCGAGCCGGGCGGTGGAGATGACCAGGCCATGGAAGATGTCCTGCTCCTGTGCGGCCACCACATGGTGGACGCTGGCCACCTGCTCTCCGTCGCTGGAGATGACCGGGATGCCCTTCTCGAGCAGCGGATAGGCGATCGGCAGGCCCTCGTCCATCGGCTGATCCTACCCATGGAAGCTCAGCGTGGGCTAATAGCCCGCGAACGCGGGCATCAGGCGCAGATGCGCATGGTGCTCGAGTGTCGCGGCAATGGCCCTTTCGACCTGGCTGAGGATTGGGTCCGCTGCCGCCGGGGCCTCGGTCAACGAGCGTCCCAGCGCCGCGGTCATGAACCCGTGAGCCTGCTCGTCGATGGCAAACGATCCCGCCTCGCAGGCACCGCAGACCACGCCGCCGGCGGCGCCCGAGAAGCCGACCAGATGCTCGGGCTCGCCGCAGTTGGCGCAGGCCCCCAGCTGAGGCGCGAGGCCGGCGGCCAGGAGCAGCTTCAGCCGGAAGCTGAGCGACCCTGCCCGTTCGGCGGCCGCGCCGCCCCCTCCGGCCTGTTCGTCCAGGAGGGCCAACTGGCGGCAGAGCAGGTTGTAGACCCCCGGATGAGGCTCGCCTGTCTCGAACAGGCGTCCGACCGCGTCACAGGCACGCGCCGCCGCATCGAGTGCCCGGGCGTCCCCGCGCAGGCGGCTGTGGCCCTCGACCGTCTGTGCCCCTGTCACCGTCAGCAGCTCCCCGCGCCCTTCGTGCAGCTCGATCTGCAGGCGGAAGAACGGCTCCAGCCGTCCGCCGAAGCGGCTGCGGGCCCGGCGGACCCCCTTGGCGATGGCGCTCAGCCGCCCCCTCGCAGGTGTGTAGAGGTGCATGATCCGGTCGGCCTCGCCGTAGCGCAGCGAGCGCAACACAACCGCCTCGGTCTTCAGGGCGCCGGCCATCGAGAACGAGTCTAGGGCCGGCGGCGGCGCGCTCGCCCGGCTGCGCCATGCGGGGCAGCATTGAGCCCGCTGGTCGCTATCCTTTATGAAGTAATGAGTGATGTAACCGTCTATACGACCGATCCCTGCTCGTTCTGCGCCCGTGTCAAGGGACTGTTGAAGTCCCAGGGCGTCGAGTTCGAGGAGATAAACCTCTCGAAGGACACCGAGGGCCGGCTCGAGCTGGTCAAGCTGACGGGCATGATGAGCTTTCCCCAGGTGGTCGTGGGGAGTCGCCTGATCGGCGGCTTCAGTGAGGTCCAGCAGGCCGTCGAGGACGGCCGCCTGGACGAGATCCTGGCCGCCTGAGCCGCGGCCGCGGCTGGCAGGTCTCGCACACGTAGGTGCCGCGGCCCGCGACGACCATCTTGATGATCGTCGCGCCGCAGCGCACGCACGGCTCGCCCTCGCGCAGATGGACCTTGAAACGGTCCTGGAAGGAGCCGCGGAAGCCGTCCACGTGGCGAAAGTCGTCGATGCTTGCTCCCTTGGAGTCGATTCCCGCCAGCAGGGCCTCAATGATCGTCTCGCGAAGACGCTCGGTCTGTGCAACCGTCAGCGCGCCCGCTGCGCGGCGCGGATGGATCCCGGCTCCAAACAGGGCCTCATCGGCGTAGATGTTGCCGACCCCGGCCACCCGCCGCTGATCGAGCAGCAGCGCCTTGACCGGCGTTCGTCTTCCGTGCATCACCGAACGCAGGTGGGCGGCCGTGAAGTCCTCGTCGAAGGGCTCGCGGCCGAGCCTGGCGGCCAGGAACAGCTCGAGGGCCTCCGTTCCGAGCAGCAGCTCACCGGTGCCGAAGCGCCGCGGGTCTGAGATCGCCAGACGTATGCGGCGTGCGTCCGGGCTGCCCTTCCCCGCTCCGACACGCGGACCCAGCTCGATCCTGACCCGCGTGTGAGGCGGCTCGGGGCTGGGGTCGGCCAGGACGGCCCCGGTCATGCGCAGGTGCTGCGCCAGGTGAACGTCACCCTCGAGATCCCACAGCAGGTACTTGCCGCGCCGGCGCAGGCTCGACACCCGCCGTCCGGTCAGCGCGTCCGCCAGCTCCTGCGGCGCCAGTGGCCGCGACCAGCGGGGGTCGAGGATCTCCACGCGGCGGATCCGCCTTCCCTCGACGAGCGGCGCCAGCTGGCGGCGGATCGTCTCGACCTCGGGCAGCTCGGGCATCGGCCTAGCTTATGAAGCTATTGCCTCCCAGCCCCGGGGCCCCGGCGCCGGTGAGCCAGTAGAGGACACTGGCCCCCACATCGGCCATCGGCCCGTCATGGCGGGCACCCGCCCGCGTGCCTCCCGCACGGGCGGCGGCCGCCATCTCCCCCGTCAGGGCCAGCAGGGGCACGTGCTCACGCGTGTGGTCGGTTCCGGGATGGGCGGGGTCGACGCCATGGTCGGCCGTGATGATCAGCAGGTCCCCCGCCACCATCGAGTCAACGATCCTTCCGGCGGCCTGGTCGATCAGGCGCAGGGCGCCGTGGAAGCCGGCGGCGTCCTTGCGGTGGCCGTAGATCTGGTCTGTCTCGATCAGGTTGGCAAAGACCAGCCCGGGCCGGCCCTCGGCGAGCAGTCGCTCGACACTTGCGAGCGCCTGGGCGTTGCTCGAGCCCGGGTGGGCCGAGGTTATCCCGTGCGAGGCGAACAGATCGTCGACCTTGCCGACGGCCATCACCTCGATCCCCCGCTGCTCGAGCTCCTCCAGGTAGCTTGGCCCGGGCGGCGCCAGCGCCAGGTCGCGCCGGCCCAGGGTGCGCGTGAAGTTGCCCGCGCTGCCCGTGAAGGGCCGCGCGATCACCCGCCCGACTCCGTCGGCGCCGCACATCAGCTCCCGCGCCGCCCCGCAGGCCGCATAGAGTTCCGCCGGCGAGACACGGTCCACGTGGGCAGCCAGCTGCAGGACGGAGTCCTGGGAGGTGTAGAGGATCAGGGCACCGCTGCGCAGATGCTCCGGGCCGAACTCGTCGATCGCCGCCACGCCGTTGTCGGGCCGGTTGCAGATGACAGCCCTGCCCATGGCCGCCTCCAGGCGTGCCACGAGCTCGGCAGGAAAGCCACCCGGGTAGGTCGGTAGGGGACTGTCGAGCGTCACGCCCATCAGCTCCCAGTGCCCGGTGATCGAGTCCTTGCCCGGACCTCGCGGCGCCAGGCGGCCATGGATCGCCGGATCGGCGCTGGGCGCGACCCCCTCCAGCTCAAGGATCGAGCCGAGGCCGAGCTCGCCCAGTACCGGGAGCTCCAGGCCCCCGACGGCCTGGGCGAGATGGGCCAGTGTGTTCGACCCCTCGTCGCCATAGTCCGCCGCGTCGGGCAGGGCGCCGGCTCCGCAGGCGTCAATTACCAGCACGACGGCGCGCCGGCCTGCTCGATCGCTCATGCCCTGATGTCTACCGAGAACTTGAGGCGCGAGGGTGCGCCCCGAAATATGCGTCCTTCAGACGGTCGGCCGAGAGGTGCGTGTAGACCTGTGTCGTCGCCAGGTCGGCATGGCCCAGCATCTCCTGCAGCGAGCGCAGGTCGCAGCCGCCCGCCAGCAGGTGGGTGGCGAAGGTGTGGCGCAGCGTGTGGGGGCTCATCCGCTCCTGAAGGCCCGCGCGGCGGGCGTGGCCCTGGACGATCTTGTAGAGGCCCTGGCGTGTCAGCGCGCCGCCGCGGTGGTTGACGAGCAGATGCGACTGGACGGTGTTGGCGACCAGCTCCGGGCGGCCCGAGCGCAGGTAGGCGCGCAGCGCCGACAGCGCCTGGCGTCCGATCGGCACGATCCGCTCCTTGGATCCCTTGCCGCGGGCACAAAGCAGTCCCTCCTCGAGATCGATGTCGGCCAGCTCGAGTCCCACCGCCTCCGAGGCGCGCAGGCCGCAGGCATACATGACCTCCAGCAGGGCACGGTCGCGCAGCGCCAGAGGCCCCTGTCCCTGGGGTTGTGAGAGCAGGCTCGTGACCTCCTCGCGGGTCAGGACTTTTGGCAGCCGCTGGGGCTTTCGCGGTCCCCGCAGCTCGGCCGTGGGGTCGTGCTCGATGACACCCTCGCGGCGCAGATGGCGGTAGAAGGAGCGCAGGCAGGCGACCTTGCGCCCCAGTGTCGCGGCGGCCACCCCGGGGCGTCCGTCGTGGACGCCGGAGAGCTCGGTCAGGAACTCCGCCAGGTCACCGTGGCCGGCGTTCTCGGCGGTCTGGCCGTTGCGCTCCAGGAAATGCTCGAACTGGAGCAGATCGCTGCGATATGCCTCCAGCGTGTTTCGGGAGAGCCCTCGCTCGAGCTCCAGATAGGCCAGGAAGTCGGCGATCAGCCGTCCCGGGGCGGGCGCCGCGACCGGCGCGGGCGGTGGCGGTGGCGGCTGGGTGCTCAGCAGGACGGCTGTATGGGGCATGTCTGTGGCTTCGCCCCGGTTGTTGTGCCTCCTGGGAGTGCAATCAGATGTTCAGGCGGCGCGCGAGCCAGTAGAGCGCGATCAGCGTCTTGGCATCGCGGCACTCGGCGAGCGCGTTGCCGAGCTGATCGAGCGGCCAGGGGATGACCTCGATGCGCTCCTGCTCGCCGCTGTCGGCCCTCTGCTCGTAGAGCTCCGTGGCAGCAAAGACGTGCACCTGCTCGTCGGTGAAGCCCGCGCCGGTGTAGTAGGTGACGACCGGCTCCCAATTCTCGGCGCCGCGTCCGATCTCCTCGGCCAGCTCTCGCTGGGCGGCCTGCAGCGGCGACTCGCCATCCCTGTCAAGGCGCCCCGCTGGGATCTCCAGCAGGTCTGGCTCATCTACGGCCTCGCGGGGCTGGCGCACGAGCCATACGCGTTGGCTGTCATAGGCGAGGATTCCCACGGCCCCGCGGTGGCGGACGATCTCGCGTGAGACCTCTTCGCCGTCGGCGTGGCGGAAGCGCTCCATGCGTACGTCGACGATCCGTCCTTCGTAGAGGGTCTCGCCGCCCAGTGACTCGAAGGCCCGGCTGGCGGGCGGAGCGTCCTCGGCGCTCATCCGGCTTCGCCGGCCTCCCCCGAGGCGACGGCCACCCGCAGCTCGCCAAGCGCAGTGCCCCCGGCGAGGGCTGCTGCGAAGAAGAGCGGGTCATCGGCGAGGCTGCGGCCCATGGTGGTGATGGGCAGCCCGCTGGCGGCGTAGGCGGGCAGGTCGACCTCGGCCGGGCGCCAGTCGTGGCGGGCGATGCGGGCGGGACGCTCGACCTCTGCCGAAAGTGCCGGCCGGCGCGGGGCGCTGGCCGCGAAGACAGATCCGAGCCCGGCGCGCAGGTCCGAGCCGACCGGCGAGCGCATGCCGGCGGGGAGGCCCACGGTGACGGGCTCGAGCAACAGGTCGAGGACCGTCAGGGTGTGGTGTGAGATGCCGCGATGGCGGGCGCGAGGGTCACCTGAGGACATTCTTGCCACCAGCAGCGTCGGGCACCCGAGTGCCATGGCGACGTGGGCGGCGTCCAGGGCGAGCATGCCACCGTGGCCGAGCCGCGAGCCCGACCCGACGATGCCGGGGCCGGGGCCGCAGACCGCGGCATCCCAGCCGAGCTTGTGCAGGCCGTGATGCAGGGCGCCCCCGGTCGTGATCGCCTCGGCCTCGCCGCCGAAACTCGAGCCGGCCGTCAGGTGGCCATCCAGCAGGCCACGCCTTTTCAGCTCGGTGACGGTCTGCGAGTGCGACCCCGGCAGGGCTCCGCCCTCCGTCTGCACGTAGCCCAGGCTCGCACCCGGGTTGGCCTGAGCGAAGGCCCAAGCAACGGGGGCGAGCTGTCCGTGCAGGCCGAGGACGGCGACGGGACGCTCGAGTGGCAGCTCGAGGGCCTCGTCCTCGACCGGATTGACTGCATGCTGCAGGCTCGTGTAGTTGAGCTTCATCGCCTCCGCCGACGCCGCGCCCTCCGCGCTCAGGCCGCGGGTCAGGTTGACGTGGACGATGTCAAAGCCCCCCGACCCGAGCTCCAGGTCGAGCGCCTCCACGTTGACGATCAGCTCGTCGCCCACCTCGCTCGCGCCGACCAGGGCCACATCGGCGATCGCGGGCCGCGGCGGGCCGCGGCCGGGATCCTGCAGCTCGATGGTCAGCTGCTGCTCGCCGGCGGGGCCGGCCGGCGGTTGGGCGTCTACGACGGTTGCGCGGCGGAGCTTCAGCATCGAGGGCGCAAGCTAGCGAACCTGCCCGGGTGCCCGGGCCGCCACCTCGTCGAGCAGGGTGAGGACGATCTCCAGCATCTCCTCGAGCGCCTGCGCGGAGACGCGCTCGCCGGGCTCATGGGGACGCTCGGTGCCGTTGGCGATGTTGACGGTCGGGAAGCCCTGGGCGATCAACGCATTGGCGTCCGAGCCGCCGCCGCTCCAGATCCGCGTGGGCTCGTGCCCGCAGGCGGTGAGCGCAGCCTCGGCGGCTTGCAATGGCCTGCTGGAGGCCGGCACCCGGTAGCCGGAGAACATCCTGCGCACGGAGACATCGAGGTCGCACTCGCACTCGGGCCGGTTGGCTGCCTCGTGCAGGCGGTCGACGACCTCGGCCGCCAGCGCCTCGCCGCGCTCGTCATCGAGACCGCGCACCTCGGCCAGCACCTCGCAGCGTTCGGGGACGACATTGATCGCCGTGCCGCCCGAGATCGTGCCGACGTTGACCGTCCCCTCCCCCTCCAGCTGGCCGTGGCGCAGCGATGCCACTCCCAGGGCGGCCGCGAGAATAGCGCTGCGGCCCTCCTGCGGGCGGATTCCGGCGTGGGCGGCCGCGCCGCGGAAGGCCGCGTCGATGCGGAAGTGGCAGGGTGAGCCGACGATCACCTCGCCGATCGGTGAGGCGTGATCGAAGACGTATCCGTACTCGCTGCGCAGGAGCGAGGCGTCAAAGGCGCTCGAGCCGGCTAGCGAGATCTCCTCCCCCACGGTGAAAAGCAGCTCGACGTCCAGCGGCCCTCCGTTGCTTCTCAGGTGGCGTGCCACGGCCAGCAGGACCGCCACGGCGGCCTTGTTGTCCGCACCCAGGATGCCGTCGTTGGCGTTCTCCCAGAAGCCCTCCTGCAGCACTGGATCGACGGGCGCCTGCAGTGGAACGGTGTCCAGATGCGCACAGAGCGCCACCGACGCACGTGGCTGCTCATCCCCTCCCGCGGGGATCCGCGCGAGCAGGTTGCCGCAGTCCGAGCCGATCTCCGTGCCCGCCCCGTCCTCAAACGGTTCGATGCCCACCGCCGCCAGCTCTCTGATGACCCGCTCGGCGCAGGTCCGCTCGTGCAGCGAGGGGCTCGGGGTGCGACAGAGCTCGGCGAACGTCTCGTTGAGGTGGCGGCGCTCCAGCGTGCCGATCCGCGAGGCCGGCGCCGGCACCGTCACGTTCGTGCGGCGCCCTCGCCGGAGCTACCGGCGACGGGAGCACGGGCATCCTTGACGCGCACCTCGCCGCGCTCTGAGGCACGGCTCAGCGAGGCGGCCACGAAGTCGCGAAACAGCGGCGCGGGGCGCTCCGGGCGGGACTTGAACTCCGGATGGAACTGGGAGGCCACGTAGAAGGGGTGTCCGGGGAGCTCCACGATCTCGACCAGCCGCTCGTCGGGCGAGGTGCCGGAGACGCCCAGGCCGGCGCTTTCCAGCTTCTTGCGCAATGAGTTGTTGACCTCGTAGCGGTGGCGGTGGCGCTCGTAGATGACGGCCTCGCCGTAGGTCTCACGGGCTCGCGTGCCCTCGTGGAGCTTGATCGGGTCGGCGCCCAGGCGCATGGTGCCGCCCAGGTCTGAGACCTCCTTCTGCTCGGGCAGCAGGTCGATGACGGGATGCGGGGTCTCGGGGTCCATCTCGGTCGAGTTGGCGCCCTCGAGGCCCGCCACGTTGCGTGCGAACTCGCTCACGGCCACGTGCATGCCCAGGCATATCCCCAGATAGGGGATCTGGCGCTCGCGGGCCACCTGGGCGGCGTGGATCTTGCCCTCCCATCCGCGGCCGCCGAAGCCTCCGGGGATCAGGATGCCGTCGAGCGAGCCGAGACGGTCCGCGGCCTGCGCCGGCTCGAGCAGCTGCTCGGAGTCGATCCACTCGATCTCGACCCTGCTGTCCTGCAGCGATGCGGCATGGCGCAGCGATTCGGAGACCGAGAGGTAGGCGTCCTCGAGCTGGATGTACTTGCCGACGAGGCCGATGCGGACGGTCTTCGTGGCTTTGGCCGAGCGCTCGATCGGCTCGGTCCAGCGGGCCAGGTCGGGCTCTTCGGCCTCGACGCCGAAATGGTCGAGGATGAAGTCGTCGACTCCCTGCTCGCGGAAGGTCAACGGGACCTTGTAGATGTTCTCGACGTCATAGGCCGAGACGATGGCCTCTGAGGGAAGGCTGGCGAACAGCGCGATCTTCTTGCGGATCTCGCCCGAGAGCTGGCTCTCGGAGCGGCACATGAGCATGTCGGGCGCGATGCCGATGCGGCGCAGCTCGTTGACGGAGTGCTGCGTCGGCTTGGTCTTGAGCTCCCCTGCGTGGCCGATGTAGGGGACCAGCGTCAGGTGGATGAACATGCAGCGACGGCGCCCGACGTCCACGGGGAACTGGCGGATCGCCTCGAGGAAGGGCAGGGACTCGATGTCCCCGACCGTGCCGCCGATCTCGGTGATGACGAAGTCGACGTCGGAGGACTGGGCGATCAGCGCGATTCGCTGCTTGATCTCGTCGGTTATGTGCGGGACGACCTGGACGGTCCCGCCGAGGTAGTCGCCACGACGCTCGCGGCGGATGACCGTGTCGTAGATCCCGCCGGCTGTCACGTTGGAGGCGCGGCTCGTGTTCGAGTCGGTGAAGCGCTCGTAGTGGCCCAGGTCAAGGTCGGTCTCGGCGCCGTCCTCGGTGACGAAGACCTCTCCGTGCTGGTAGGGGGACATGGTGCCCGGGTCGATGTTGATGTAGGGGTCGAACTTCTGCAGCCCGACGGTCAGCCCGCGCGCCACCAGCAGCCTGCCGAGGGAGGCCGAAGCGATGCCCTTGCCCAGCGAGGAGACGACGCCACCCGTCACGAAGATGAACCGGGTCTTGCTTGGTGCCTGCGCGTGGCGTTCGGAAGAGTGCGGGGTCATGAGGGCCTGCCCCAAGAGTCTAGTTCCCGCAGCCCCGGAGTTCTTTCGACGACCTCGGAAATTGAGCGAATCTCGCCGAACAGGGTGAGCCCGAGCAGGACGATCAGGGCGATCAGCTGACCGGTTTGGGAGAGGCTCAGCACCAGCCACAGGCCCGCCAGTGCGCCGAGCAGGTTGGCGCCGCTGTCACCGAGCATCACCCGCTCGCGCAGGTCATAGGCGCCTGCGACGAGGGCTGGGCCCACGAACAGGCCGAGCGCCCACAGCGGGCGCAGGCCGGCGCCGATCGTCAGCCCTGCCCCGAGCAGGACCAGCGCCTTGATCGAGCGCCCGGGACGCAGGTCCAGCAGGTTGAACAGGTTCGTGGCCAGGACCAGGACGGCGGTCGCCAGCAGCCAGCGTCCGTCCGACAGCGAGAGGTAGCTCATGGCCAGCAGCGCCAGGCCCAGCGAGCCGGCTGCCTTCAGGGCGCCCGTGGAGAAATCCCGCCGAAGCACGACGCCGCCGTGGCCACGCCAGCCGCGCGGGCCCTCCGAGCCGAGCGCGTCGTCGATCAGTCCGAGCAGGGCCACACCGAGGACGTAAATGGAGATGGCCAGGATCTCGGGATGAAACAACGACAGGGGCCCCAGCCGCGCGATCAGCATCAACGGCGCAAGCGCCACGAGGGCGGCCGCGGGGATCAGCACTCCGAACGGGAACGGCAGATCGCGCCGGCGGTAGTTGGGCCTCGTCCGGGCCTGGCCGGTGAGGCTCCGCATGAGGGCCGGGGCGCCGAGCACCGCCACGAGGAGTGCCGCCAGCAGCGGCAGAGCGTGCATCGTTCCAAGCTATCGCCGGGCGCGGCGGAGATTCACGGCCCGCCCGCGCCGCCGCCGGTCGAGCTGACCGCCGGCAGCAGCGAGTCGGCGCTCGCCTTGACGCCGAATGCACCCTTGGCGCCGGCGAGCGCGTAGGCCAGGGCGACCTGCCCGGCCGGCTGGTCAAGGTCATCGACGCTCGCGATCTTGCGCCCCTTGTACCAGGGGATCTGCGAGGGATTCGTTTCGCTCAGCTCGACTCCCACGGCCGGCACGCCCGCGCCGGCTACGCCGGTCAGCAGCCCGGCCTCGAATGCCGCTGAGGCTTCGGCTTCGGCTTCGCTCTGCCGGCGGGGTTCGGCGCGCATGACGACCAGCCCTTCCAGGTGCGTCAGCGAGCCGTCAAAGGCGCTCATGAGCGAGGCGCGCACTCGGCTGATGAGCTCTTTGTCGACGAGCTGCCCGCCGCTGACGAGCTGGCGGCCGATCAGTTCGCCGAAGGCGCCGAGTGTCGTCATCGAGGTGGCCAGTTCGGCGTAATGCGTCCCTGCGGCCTCCTGTGAAATCCCGCTCAGGTTGAGTGGCTCGGCGATCGCCACCACGGTTGTCAGGCTGCCGCTCGCCTGGGCCACGGCCGCGCGGACCAGTGAGTTGACCTCGTCGGAGGAGTTGCCGAGGAACACCAGGCCGATGCTGCGGCCGTTGAGCAGTTCGTGGACGGCGAGCGGATAGAGGCCCTTGGCGAAGGTTTCCTCGCTGCTCAGTCGGGCCTGCAGTTCGCTGGCCTGCTTGCGCGCTTCGCCGACTTCGGAGTTGAGGTCGTGGACGATGCCGTTCTTGGCCGAGGAGACGAGGTTGGTATCCCCGATGGCCACGCCGATGAGCACACCCAGCGCCAGCGCGAACAGGACGGCGGCGAGTGAGAGCGCGTGATAGCGATAGTCGAACATCTGCCCTCCGGCTCGCGGCTCTCAGCCCCGCGCGCCGAACAGCAGTTCCAGCCTGAGCCAGATCAGGTCGGCCACATCCCGCAGCGCGGGCGTCATCCAGATGACGGCCACCATTGCGATCAGCCCGGCGGCGATGATGACCAGCAGTGGTGTCAGCCCGGGCCGCGGCTGGTAGAGGCGGCTGACGCCCTTGGCATCCACGAGGATCTCCCCGACTCGCAGTCGGGTCAAGAACGTGGAGGACATGCCTCGGCGGTTGCGGTCCAGGAACTCGACCAGATTGAACTGCGAACCCACCGAGACGATCAGGCTGGCGCCCTTCTCCGCGGCGATCAGCATCGCCACGTCCTGGCTCATGCCGGGGGCCGGCACGAGCTTGAAGGGCAGGCCGAGCTCCTCCAGGCGGTGACGTCCGGGGGCGCGGCCGTCGGGATAGGAGTGGACGACCAGCTCAGCGCCGCAACGGAGGGCCCGCTCGCCGGCCGAGTCCATGTCACCGACGATCATGTGGGGCTTCAATCCCGCTTCCAGGACGGCGTCGGCGCCGCCGTCCACAGCGATGATGACGGGGCGCTTGTCCCGGATGAAGGGTCGCAGTGCGCGCAGATCTCGCTGGTGCTCCACACCGCGCACGACGAGCAGAGCCGAACGGTCGCGGAAATCGGTGGCGAAGCGCGGCAGGACGATTCTGCCGGCCAGCAGCTCGCGCTCCTCGCGCATGTGATCGATGGTGTTCTGGGCGAAGCGCTCGATGGCCTCCCCCACCTCCAGCCGCCGCGCCTCGGTCTCGCTGCATACGCGAGCGTGGTCGAGCACCTCGCCCGTGGCAAGCAGCGCTCCGCGCGAGTGGATCTCAGCGGCGACGCGCCCTTCCCGGGGTGCGCTCGTACGTATCTCCACGGGGTCGCCATCGGCGACGCGCCCGAACAGCTGGTCGTCCGGCAGATCGATCAGCATGATTCCCGCCTCCACCAGCAGCTGCGGCCCCAGGTTGGGGTAGGTTCCGCTGGAGGAGGGGCGGCAGTTGAGCACCGCGGGCGTATTGGCGGCGATCAGCTCCTCGGCCGAGACCCGGTCAATGTCGAGGTGGTCGATGAGGGCCAGGTCCCCCGGCACCAGGTGGTTGACAAGCAGCTTCGTGCGCCGTCCCGGCCTGATCGGGCCGGCGATCAGCGATGGCACCCCGCCGGTCGGAGAGCCGGCCGACGCGAGGTAGCCCCGGGCACTTGATCGCGTGGCCGCCATTGACCGAGGTTAACGGCCGCGGGGCGCCGGCGCACGTGCTGGCGTTCAGGCGGCGCGGCGCAGATCGCGCGCGTGACGGCGCGCCGTCGTGTCATCGCTCTCGGCACCCAGCATGCGGACGAGCTCGGAGACCACCTGGCGCTCATCCAACTCGAGGACCGACGTTCGGGTCGGCTCGGCGTTCGTGTCCTTCTCGATCGAGAAGTGCCGGGCGCCCAGTGAGGCAATCTGGGGCAGGTGGGTGATGCAGAGCACCTGGCCACGTTCACCGAGCTCGCGCAGCCGCGCGCCGACGGCCTTGGCGGTGTGCCCGCCGATTCCCGCATCGACCTCGTCGAAGACAAGCGTCGTCCCTTGGGCCGAGGCGCTGGCGGCGCTCATGATCGCCAGCATGACCCGCGAGAGCTCCCCGCCGGAGGCGATCTCGCGCAGCGGCCCGGCGGGCACGCCGGGGTTGGGCGCGATCGTGAACTCGACGGCGTCGGCGCCCGAGGCCCCGGGCTCGGTCTCGCTCAGCACAGCCTCGAAGCTGGCCTCTCCCATGGCCAGCGTCGCCAGCTGCGCGCGGACTTCGGCGGCGAACCCGGAGGCGGCTGCCCGGCGTGCCTTGCGCAGCTCGCCGGCGTGGCGATCGAGTTCTGCGCGCACCTCGGCCAGACCCGTGGTGACCTCGGCCAGAGCGAGCTCGGCGCCGTTGAGCTCATCCAGTCGAGCCCTTGCCTGCTCGGCGTACTCGAGCACCGATGCGATGCTTCCGCCGTGCTTGCGGATCAGCCGCTCGAGGCCCTGCAGGCGCTCTTCGACGGACTCGATGGTCGGCTCGACGCCCGCCACGTCCAGGCCGGCGGAGCCATCCAGGCCGCGCTCGCAGTAGCTGCGTAGCTCGCCGGCGAGGTCCTGCGCCTCGATCAGGCTCGCCGCCAGCCTGCCCGCGAGCGAATCCAGCTGAGGGTCGACGCCGGCGACCCCCTCGAGGGCGGCCACGGCCTGGGCAAGCTGCTGCGTCACCCCGGGGATCTCGCTGCTCTCGGGCGAGAGCGCCTCTGCGCCCGCGCCCGCCGCGGCCTGCAGGGCGTCGCTTCGGCGCAGCCGCTCACGGGCCGCGAGCAGCTGCTCGCGCTCGGTCTCCTCGGGCGCCAGCGAGTCGATCTCGCGCAGCTCGAACTCGAGCAGACCGACCTCGCGCTCGCGCTGAGAGGAGAGCTCCCGCAGCTGCTCCAGCGAGGCTTCCAGCTCACGTGTCCGCCGGAATGCGCGGGCACACGCGAGCAGCCGCTGGGACTGCTGCTCCCCGCAGAGCCCGTCGAGGATCTGCAGTTGGGCGCCTGCAAGCGTCAGCTTGCGGTGCTCGTGCTGCCCATAGAAGGAGAGCACCATGGGGCCGATGTCGCGCAGGTCGGCGACCGTGGCGGAGCGGCCGTTCAGGTAGGCGCGGGTGCGTCCGTCGGCGGCTACCCGCCGTGCCAGGACGATTTCCTCGGCGTCTTCGCTGAGCCGCTCGGCGAGCCGCTCGCGCAGCTCGTCGGTGAGCTCGAAGCTGCCCTCGACGTAGGCCTCTGCGGCGCCGGGGCGCACGATGCCCGGTCTGGCGCGCCCGCCCAGCAACAGGTCCAGCGCGTGGGCCAGCACGGTCTTGCCCGCGCCCGTCTCGCCGGTGAGCACGTTCAGGCCCGGGCTCAACCGCAGTTGGGCCTGCTCGATCAGGAGCAGGTTCTCGACGCGTAGTTCCTGGAGCACGCTGCAGGTCTAGCAGCGCCCGCCGACGGATCGCACGAACGCCCCGCCCGGGGCCGCTCGCGGGACCTGGCCTGGCCGAGGCCTGGCGGTGGGCCTCCACGCCAGGCATAATCCGCTCGGCGCGGTAGTAAGGACACCGGGCGCCTCCAGACTTCAACCAGGCAAGGGCATGGCCGCCAGCGAACCAACGTCGAGCTCAACTGCCCCTTCGGGGGGAGCCTCCGAATGGCCCGGTGCCGCAGAGCTCCACGAGCGCCTGGACGAGGAGATCGCCCGTGCCGAACGTCACGGCACCCCGCTCAGCCTGCTGCTGGTGGTCATCGAGAACCTCGACCAGATCGCCAGCGAGCACGGCGGCGAGCTGCGGGGGCAGACGCTCACCTATATCGCGGGCGCGCTGGGCCGCGAGCTGCGCCGCTTCGACCGGATCGCCATCCCCGGCGAGCGCGAGCTGGGCATCCTGCTGCCGGGAGCCGACGACCATCAGGGCGAGATGGTGGCCAGGCGTGTGCTCGACAGGCTGCAGGCGATCAAGGTGGAAGCGGGCCAGCGCCGGGAGGCGCTGCGGATCTCCGTCGGTCTGGCCTCGTGGCGGGCCGAGGTGACGGCTGAGTCGATGCTCGGGCGGGCGCGCTTGGCAGCCGCCCGCACCGCCAACGGCGATCCTTCAGCGCCGCTTGAGGGGCGCCTCGAGGCACACGGTCTCGCGGAGCCGCCCCCCGCGGCTTCATAATTGGGCTGTGCTCTCAGGTTCCGAGCTGTGGCTGCTGCGACTGATGGCCGACCGCGGCCTGGCATTGCTTGATGCCAGCACGCTGCTGATCGTCATGGAGGAAAAGGGCGAGCTCCGCGTGGCGGCCTCCAGTGGCGGCACGGTGCGTCTGCGAATCGCCCCCGTGCATGGGAGCGCTCTGGGCGCCCTCTACTCGCGGGGAGAGGCGGTGGCGCTCGACCGCCCGCGGGGAGCGGAGGCGGCTTTTCTGCATGAACTGGGCATCGAAGCGCGCGCCGTTCTTGTTGAGCCCCTGACGCTGGAGGGCCACGGCGGGGGCATGGTGATCGCGATGCGCCGCGACGGAGGCTTTCGCGGGCCTGACAGGCAGGCGCTGGGCGCCTTTGCACAGAGCGTCTCGGTTCGCCTGGCGGCGGAGCGCTCGGTCGAGATCGAACGGCTTCGCTACGGCATGGAGGCCCGTGAGCGCGAGCGGACGCGCTGGGCGCGGGAGATCCACGACGAGAGCATTCAGGGCATCGGCGCGCTACGCCTGCAGTTGGCCAATGCGCGCGATATCGATGACAAGGAGGCGCTCAGCCGGGCCGTCGACGATGTTCTGGAGGGGCTCGGCAACGAGATCGACGGCCTGCGCCACCTGATCACCGAGCTTCGCCCGGCCGCCCTCGACGACCTGGGGCTGGCGGCGGCCCTAGAGGCGCTCGCCCGCCGCGCCCAGGCGATTGACGGCCTGGATGTCAAAACGCAGATCGAGTTCGGCCGCGACGGCCACGATGGCGCCGGGCGACTCGATGCCGAGCTCGAGAGCACGATCTACCGGGTCGTGCAGGAGGCGCTGACCAACGTCAGCCGCCACGCCCAGGCCAACGAGGCCGTCATCAGCCTGACGGGGTCCAATGACGTCGTCAGGGCGTCTGTGACCGATGACGGCAAGGGGATGCCGGAGGCGGCCCGGCTTGGGCCGCGGGAGGACGGCGGCGGGTTCGGTACCGGCGGCATGCGCGAGCGGGCGGAGCTGGTCGGCGGGGAGCTCGAATGGCTCCCGGCTCCAGGGGGCGGGACGATCGTCCGGCTGACCGTGCCGCTGGCGGGACGCCCGGTGGGCGAGACCGCCGAGCCCAGCTACGGCTGATCCTCCTCGTCTTCGCCGTCCTTCGCGCCGCTGCCTTTGACCCAGTCCGCCAGCTGCTGGCCGACGGAGTTGACCGACTCGCCGGCGTCGCGAAACGCGTCCCGGATGCGCTCGGCGTAGAAGGAGACGGCTTCGCCACCGTCGGCCCGTGCATCGACAGGGTCCCCGCGGCGGGCGTATTCACCGGCGCCGACGATCCGGTCGAACTCTCCCGAGCGAACCCAGGCCATCAGCTCATGTGTTCGCTTGACGGGCAGCGGGTGGGTGACCCCGAGGTCCAGCATCAGGCGCGTCAGGCGCTCCAGCCCGCCGCCGCCCTCCTGGTAGTCCAGGCCCTGCTTCATGAACACGTCGAGGTCGAGCTCCTCGACCATCGTGCCCGCCGCCAGGGACATGAGGGTCCGGCAGACCACGAGCGGATCACGGGTGACGATCGCCGCAGCACGGTCGGCGCTCAGCTCGGTGGCCCTGCCCCACTCCATCAGCGCCGTGCGTACCGGCGCCAGCGGCAGCGGCAGCCGTGCGCTGCGGGACATCAGCACGAGGATCTGCAGAGCGGTGCGATAGAGCATGTGGTCGGAGAGGATGTGAGCCGCCTCGTGGGCGAAGACCGCGCGTCGCTGAGGGGTGTCGAGCAGGTGGATCAGCTCGGACTGCACGACCACGATCGGGTGCTTGGCGCCGATGGCCATGGCGTTTGGCGAAGGGAACTGAGTGAGGTAGAGGTCGGGCACCTCAGCCATGTCCAGCGTCGCGTAGGCGATCGCATGCTCCCGCCAGACGGCGCCGAGCTGGTCTTCTGAGAGCCTCACGGCGGAGCCCAGATAGCTCTGTCGCAGGGCCCGCTCATAGCCGAGCTCGATCAGCTTGCGAACGACCGTGTCCAGGTAGGGGATCGAACCCAGCGCTGCTGTGGCAGCACGGTCGGCCGGGTGCTGGAAGGCGCGCGGAGAGATTTCCTTGAGGTGGTGACCCTCGACCGGCAGGTTCGACTCCGGTGCCATCTGTTCAGCGTACTCCTGTGCTCAGGCCGGCGAGGCGATCGACGGCGAAGTGTGCTCCGCACACGAGCGAACGAGGACGCCGCTCAGCACCGGTCATCGGACCGCTCAGTCGGCTAGGCCTACTCGTCGAACGTAGGCCGTGATCTCCGCCCGCGAGGAGAAGCCGAGCTTCTCGATCGCGCGGGCGCGATAGGTCTTGACGGTTCGCTCGGCCACGTTGAGCTGCTCGGCGATCTCGGGATTGGTGAAGCCGTTGGCGATCAGTCGCACGACCTCCCGCTCACGCTCTGAGAGAACGACGTTGTCGCCTGCGCTTTCCTCGCCGGTGGCCATCAGCGCGCCCAGCCGGGGATGCAGGTAATTGCCCCCGGCCACGGCAAGCCGGAAGGCCTGCAACAGCTCGGCGGGCTCGGCCTCCTTGAGCACATAGCTGCGGGCACCGGCACGAAGTGCCTGGCGCGCATACTCGGGGTCCTCGCGCATCGTCAGGATTGCCACGGCCATGGTGGGATGGGCCATGAAGCAGGACGGCAGCGCTCCCAGGCTGGATCCGCCCGGCATCGTCAAATCCAGTGTCAAAAGATCGGGCTTGTGCTCGCGGACTTCGCGGATCAGAGACGGAATGTCGGCGGCTTCGGCAACGACTTCGAACTCGCCGGCCTCGCGCTCGAGCACCGCGCGGACACCGTCACGAACGACCGTGTGGTCATCGGCGATGATGACCCTGACCGGCCTGCTCACCCCTGGCGTGCCGTCGTCCATGAGGATCACACCGTAGCGAGTGCCCTGGACTGATCCGGACGTTTGTCGCACGCGGCCCGCCGTGCAACCCTCGACAGCCTGGGCCGTCAGGGTTTAGCTTCCCGGCATGCGCCTCGTCATGGGCTCGCCGCAGCTGCGAAGGATCGTGCTGGCGTACGCGATCAACCGGCTCGGCGGCTGGTTCGGCCTGTTGGCTCTGGTGCTGGCCGTCTACGACCACACGCACAGCGCCCTCGCCGTCTCGGCCCTGCTGTTCGCCGGTCAGGCGCTTCCTGCGCTGGTCGTACCGGCGGTCGTGGCCCGCGTCGAGGCGTCCAAGCGGCGTGGCGAGCTGAGCGGCCTCTACCTGTTCGAGGCGGCCGTGACGGCTGGCCTGGCGGTGCTCCTTTGGCATTTCTCGCTGGCTGCGATCCTCGCCCTTGTCGCGCTCGACGGCACCGCGGCCCTGGCAGCCAGCGCCCTGCTGCGCTCGGAGGTCGGACGCGCCGCGCGGGACTGGGTGGCCGCTGGGCCCGCTGCGGGCGCCACCCGGGCCGAGCTGCACGAGCGGGCCGGTGAGGCCGAGCGGAGCGCCAACGGCGCGCTGAACCTCGCTTTCTCGATCACCTTCGTCCTCGGCCCCGCTCTCGGCGGGGCTCTGGTCGCCGTCGCCGGAGCGCCCGCCGCGCTGTTCATCGACGTCGGCTCGTTCGTGGTGGGTGGTGCGCTGCTGCTCGATCTCCATCCACACGTGGAGAACGTCGGCGGTGACTCGGTCAGGGCGCGCCTGGCCGAGGCCTGGAAGCACATCGGTGAGGCGCCAATGATGAAGCGGCTGTTCGGAGCCCAGCTGCTTGCGCTGCTCTTCATCGAGTCGGGGGCGCCGATCGAGGTCAGCTTCGTCAAGTCGACGCTTGGGGCAGGCGACAGGGGCGTCGGGATCCTGCTCGCGATGTGGGGTGCCGGAGGCATCCTCGGGAGCATCATCTTCGCGCGCCTGGTCAAGTGGCCGCTGCGCTTCCTGCTGAGCGCCGGGGCGCTCCTAATCGCGGCGGCCTACCTTGGCCTGGCGGCCGCTCCGTCGCTTCTGCTGGCCTGCGTGGCCGGCCTGCTCGGAGGAGTCGGCAACGGAATGCAGTGGCCCTCGCTGATCAGCGCGGTGCAGCGCCTGACGCCAGCGAAGCTCCATGGGCGGATGATGGGCGCGGCGGAATCGCTGGGGGCACTCTGCATCGCCATCGGTCTACCGCTGGGTGGGGCACTGGTTGCGCTGAGCTCTCCCCGGTCGGCTTTCATCATCGTCGGCATCGGCGCGTTGTTCGGTGGATTCGCGCTGCTGCAGGTGAGGATCGCCGACACGGCTGCGGTGGCCGGCGAGGAAGCCTCCGCCCAGGCGCCGCCCGCGCCGACGCCGCTGACAAGCCCCACCGAGCGTGTGGGCCCCGAGCAGCCCGCCTGAGGCGCAGCGCGTCATCACTCATCGAGCACGCCGCAGTGGACTTAAGTACCACGCTGTGTCGGTCGTTAAGGACGACAGAGATGTCCGACGTTGCGATCAGGAGGATGTTCTGGGCGGGCGAGCTTTTCCTGCTTGCCGGGACGGTCGGCGGCTGTGTCCTTCTGGCCAGCCCCGGGGAATGGCACTCGCTCACCCTGGTGATCCTGCTGCTGGCGCTCGCTCTGGTCGGCCAGCGGCTGAGCGTGGAGATCAGCCATGGGCAGCTGAGCGCCTCGCTGGTCGCCATCGTGCTGGCCATGGGACTGGTCGGGCCCGTCGCCGCGGCCGCCTGCGGGGTCGCCGCCATGATCCTCAAATCGACCATCAGGCGCCTTCCGGCGGCCCAGTGGCTGAACAACCTGGCGATCTATGCGGCCGTCCCATTTGCCGGTGGGCTGATCGTGCTGGCCTGGAAGGAAAGCCTCGCCGATCCGAGCCGGTACTCGGCTGAAAGCGTCATTTTCGGCCTTGTCCTGTTCGGCGTGGTCCTGCTGACCACCGCGATGACCTTCCTGCTGTTTGCGCTCGATTTCCGCATGGAGCAGGGGCGCCCTTTGGCCAACGTGGTCAGGGAGCTGATCGCACTGCTGCCAGGCGAGCTGGCGGTCGGTGTCCTGGCGACGATTCTGGCGGTCGCATACACGAGTGTTGGCCTGCCGGCCCTGCTGGCATCGATCACCGTTCTTCTGATCTTCCGCCAGCTGACGGTGGCTCTGCTGCGCTCAGAGGAGCGCGCCGAGCAGCTCTATGCCCGCTCGCGCCAGCTCGTCGGGCTGCAGCTCGGCGTCCTCAGGACTCTCGTCCGGGCACTGGGGATGCGCGACCAGACCACCGCCCGCCACGCCGCAGCGGTCGCCCTCTACGCGAAGGCGCTGGCTCAGGAGCTCGATTGCAGCGAGGAGGAGCAGGACACCGTCCACGCCGCCGGACTGCTGCACGAGATCGGCAAGTTCACCTGGCCCGACCGCATCCTGCATGCCAAGGTCATCGCCGAGGAGGATCTGGCGGCGGTCCGCAATCACCCTCAGGAGGGCGCGTTGCTTGTCGGCGCCCTGGATGGCTACGGCCCGGTCGCCGATGCGATCCTCTATCACCACGAGCGCGTGGACGGCCGCGGTTACCCGGCGGGCCTGATCGGCAAGGAGATCCCGCTCGCCTCGCGCATCCTCGCCATCTGCTCGATCTACGACACGATGACCGCCCGCGAGAGCTACCGCTCGGCCGAGGACGAGGGCCGGCTGATGACGCCCGCGGAAGCGATCGACGAGCTGCGCAGCTCGGTCGCCAACGGGCAGCTCGACGGCGACCTGGTCGAGGCCTTCATCGCGGTGCTCGATCGGGAGGGCGTGACCTTCGCCCACGATGCGGATTTCGAGCAGGAGCTCGATTTCGAGCGCCGGGTCCGCGAGATGGCCGAACCCGCGGCTCGCTAGGCGGGAAAAAAAACCGAGGACGCCCGCGTTCGCAGGCGCCCTCGGTCACAGCTTTGAACTAGTGGCTAGGCCAGTGGCTGGGCCAACTTGTCATGGCTTTCTCCTTTGTCTCCGACCAGTCGTTAGGGCGACATCCCGACCGGTTCCCTCCGTTGGAGCGCCGCCTCACCTATGAGTAGGTTTGCTCAGGATAACTCAGCCATGAGCGAAAAGTCCAGTTTGCGGTCCTTTGTGCAGGAATGGTTGCAAATGCAGGCGCCGGGGGCGGCATCGAGACGACGGCCTCGGCCCGGCAAAGCGGGCCCTGCCGCAGTAAACGTCCACAAACCTCCTCGCCGCTCAAGCGGCGAGCCGGTTCTGACGACACATGAGCAGCAACCCGCCGCGCCCCTTCCCTGACGAAACCGACAAAGGCTCCGATCAATGCCCACGACCCAGCCCGCCCCGGCTGCCCGCAACGAGCGCCGACTGGTCTTCACCAGCTCGCAGGCCGCGCTCTATCTGGGCGTCTCGCTGGCGACGATCCGGCGCTGGACGGACGCGGGACACATCGACTGCTACCGGACACCCGGTGGGCAGCGACGCTTCTCGCGGAACCAGCTCGATGACTTCATCACCTCGATGAGCCGGGATGGCTCGTCGGGCGCCGCCGCCTGAGCTGCCCCGGGCGCTCAGCTGGCCAGACGCCCGAAGCGCTCGCGCAGGCGTCTGTAGAAGGACGAGCCGGGCAGCTGCGCCAGGGTTGCCAGGTCGTCCATGAACGTCGCCGCGATCGTGGCCCCGCCCGCGATCTCTCCCACGGGGCGCCCGTCGACGGCCACGTCGAGCGGCTCGCGCGAGCCGTTGCGGATCGTCAGCCGGTCGGTGGGCGCGACCACCAGAGCCCGAGCTGTCATCGAATGCGGGGCGATGAAGGAGACCACGAACCCGGCGACACCCCACGCCATCACCGGTCCGCCGTTGGCGAGGTTGTAGCCGGTCGAGCCGGCCGCCGTTGAGACCACCAGACCGTCACAGCGGACACTCCCGGCCTCCTCGTCGTCCAGCGAGTAGGAGAGCTCGGCCACGCGCTCGCCGACCTTGCGGTGGATGGCCACGTCGTTGAACGCCGCCCGCCGCCCGGCACCGGGCAGCTCGACCATGATCGCGGGAAGATTGAGCAGCTCGAAGTCGCCGGTCAAGGCGCGGCTGATGCCATCCTCGAGTTCGCCCGGCTCAACCGTGGCCAGGAAGCCGATCTGGCCGTAGTTGATTGCGAACACGGGCACGCCGGTGCCCGCGTAGTGCTGCAGGGCCCTGAGGATCGTTCCATCGCCGCCGAGGACGATGCAGAGCTCGACGTCGCTCTTCACGTCCGCGTCCAGTTCCAGCGAGGGGGCGGCCCGCAGACCGAGCTTGAGCGTCTCCTCGGGGTCGAAGCGGAGCGTCTTGCCTGCCGCGGCAGCGCGCTCGGTGAGGATTCGCAGCGCATCACGAATGTCATCGGGGCGCCGGTGGGTCATGACTGTGATCTCGTTCATGGCTCCACCGTACGCGCCAGCGCCTCCAGACCGTCCGGATCCGACAGTGCACCTGGCCGGCCCGGCTCTGACAGCCAGATGAACGTCTCGCGGTTCCCCTTCGGGCCGGGCAGGCCGGAGGAGTGGTAGCCGAGGACTCTCGCCCCCAGCTCGATCGCCCTGGCCCCCACGGCGATCAGGGCGTCCCGCCGCTGGTCTGGATCGCGCACAACACCGCCTTTGCCGACCTGGCCCCGGCCGACCTCGAACTGGGGCTTGATCATGGCCAGGATGTCAAACGGCCGCTGCAGGCAGCCGAGGACCGGCCCGAGAACCTTCCCGATCGAGATGAACGAGACATCGATCGTCGCCAGGTCCGGGGCCGGCGGGCCGAGCATGCCCGGCTCCAGCGCCCGGGCATTGGTGCGCTCCATGACCGTCACGCGCGGGTCGGTGCGCAGCCGGTAGTCGAGCTCGCCGTAGCCGACATCGACCGTCGTCACCGCCTCGACGCCGCGCCCCAGCAGGCAGTCGGTGAACCCGCCGGTGGAGGCACCGACGTCGAGGGCACGGCGGCCGGAGACATCCAGGCCGCAGGACTCGAGTGCGTTGGCGAGCTTGATGCCGCCCCGCGACACGAAGGCAGGCGGAGCATCGACGGTGATGATCTCCCCCTCGTCCACCATCTCGCCCGGCTTGGCCGCCCGGCGCTCGCCACGGCCGAGCTTGACCTCGCCGGCCATCACCGAGGCCGCGGCCCTCGTCCGCGAGGGAAAGAGGCCCCGCTCGGCAAGGACGGTGTCCAGACGGCGCTTGCCCATCGGCGGAACCCTTGCACACGGGACCCGCGTACGCCCCCACGAGATCACGCCCGCGGGGCCGCTTGTGCGCAACCACACATCCGTAGTAACGACTGATATGTGAGCGATGTCACAGTGCTCACCCAGGGGGCAGGGCAATATTGAGAGCGATCGAGAGTGCAGCTTTATCTCTCCTGAATCCCTCCTCCCCGAAACGGCCCGCTCTCCCCGGCGGGCCGTTTCATTTAAGGATCGTCAGGCCTCGATGACGGCAGCGCCGGCGCGGCTGGAGATGGCCGCCAGCACGCGTTCGGCGATCTCGCCGCCGGTGAAGCCGACCTCATCGTGCAGCAGCGCGGGCTTGCCGTGGGTGACGTAGGCGTCGGGCAGCCCCACGCGCATGATGCGGGCGCTGCCGGCGCCCGAGTCGTTGAGCGTCTCCCAGACGGCTGAGCCGAAGCCACCGGCCAGAACTCCCTCCTCGACGGTCACCAGCATGTCGTTCTCGGCCGCAAGCTGGGCCATCAGGCCGGCGTCGATCGGCTTGGCGAAGCGGGCATCGGCGACCGTCACCGCGACATCGTGGCGGCCGAGCTCATCGGCGGCCTCGAGCGCCTTGCCGACGCCGCTGCCGTAGCCGATCAGGGCCACCCGCCGGCCGGGGTGGGTCGGCCCGCCTTCCTCGGCGGTGTCCAACAGGATCTCGCCGGTGCCGATCTCGATCGGTGTGGCCTCACGCGGCAGCTCTGCGCCCGTGCCCTCGCCGCGGGGATAGCGCAGCGCGATGGGCCCGTCGTGCTCCAGGGCCGTGCGCAGCATCCGCGTGAGCATGGCCTCATCGCGCGGCGCCATCAGGACGATGTTCGGCAGGCAGCGCAGGTAGGCGATGTCGAAGGCGCCGTGGTGTGTCGGCCCGTCATCGCCCACCAGGCCCGCCCGGTCCATGGCGAAGACCACGTTCAGCTCCTGCAGGCAGACGTCGTGGACGATCTGGTCGTAGGCGCGTTGCAGGAAGGTCGAATAGATGGCCACCACGGGCTTGATCCCCTCGAGCGCCAGGCCGGAGGCAAACAGGACCGCCTGCTGCTCGGCGATGCCGACGTCGAAGTAGCGCTCGGGCATCGCCTTCTGCAGGATGCTCAGGCCGGTGCCCGAGTTCATCGCCGCCGTGATCCCGACGATCCGCTCGTCCCGTTCGCATTCACGCACGAGCGCCTCGCCGAAGACCTGCGTGTATTGCGGCGGCCGAGGCTTGGGCGCCACCTCCCCCGGCTGGCGCACCGCCGGGCGGGTGGGCGAGCCGTTGAGGATCGACTTGGGCTTTGCCGCGTGCCACTCCTCCATCCCCTCAAGGCCGCCCTCCTCGGCCGGCGCGAAGCCCTTGCCCTTGACGGTGGCGATGTGCACCACCACCGGCCGTTCGGCCGCCAGGGCCTCCCCGACGGCTTCGCGCAGGGCTTTGACGTCATGCCCGTCCACGACGCCCATGTAGGCCCAGTCGAGCTCCTCCCACCACAGCCCGGGAGCCCAGAACGCCTTGATCGACTCCTTCAGGTGGGGACCCAGCCGCTCGAAGGCCGCACCGATGCCGATCGGCAGACGGGTCAGCCCCCCCTCGACGCCCGAGCGGGCGTGCCACAGCTTGGGGTTCAGCCGGACGCGGTTGAAGTAGCGCGAGAGCGCGCCGACGTTGGGGGCGATCGACATGCCGTTGTCGTTGAGGACGACCACGATCGGGGTGCCGAGGCCGCCGGCCTGGCCGATCGCCTCGAAGGCCACGCCGCCGGTCATGGCGCCGTCGCCGATCACCGCCACGACCCTGCCGTCCTCGCCGCCCGTGCCCTGGCGCATGCCCTCCTTCAGACCCACGGCGTAGCCGATCGAGGTCGAGGCGTGGCCGGCACCCATGATGTCGTGGGGCGACTCGGGGATCGAGCAAAAGGGCGCCAGGCCGCCGTACTGGCGGATCGTCGCCAGCCGGTCGCGGCGGCCAGTCAGGATCTTGTGCGGGTAGGCCTGGTGGCCCACGTCCCAGAGGATCTTGTCGCGGGGGGAGTCCAGCAGCGAGTGCAGCGCCACGGCGAGCTCGCAGGTGCCGAGGTTCGCGCCGAAGTGCCCGCCTATCTCGCCGACGGTGTCGATGATGTGCTCGCGGACTTCCTGGGCCAGCTCGGCAAGCTGGGGCTCGGAGAGCCCGTGCAGGTCCTCGGGACCCTCGATTTCGTCGAGCAGGCTCACGATGTCCTGGTGAAGATGAAGTCGGCGATGTTCTCTAGCTCGGCCGTGGAGGCGGTCGCGTCGGCGCCCCGGCGGCGGCCGTTCAGCTCGGCCAGTGCGGCGCGGGCGGTGGCATGGGACTCGCCCGCCAGCTCCCTGGCACGATCGACTCCGTACTCGCTCACGTAGGTTCGCTTCCCGTGGCGCTCATCGCTTCCTCTGGGCTTTCCAAGTGCATCATCAGTGCCGGTCACGTCGAGTATGTCGTCGACGATCTGAAACAGCACTCCCAGCTCGGCGGCGAAGCGCCTGAAGGGAGCGATCTCAGGACCGTCGACGGTCCCCGTCAACAGTAGTACGCAGAGCACCGAGGCACCGATCAGGCGGCCCGTCTTGAGCTCGTGCAGGCGGCGCAGCGCCGCGGGCCCGTCGGGCGCGGGCGTGGAGATGTCGGCGTACTGCCCGCCGACCATTCCGTTGACGCCGGTCGCCGTGGCCAGCTCGGCGGCAGCCGCCAGGACGCGCTCGGGCGCCGAACGCTGGTGTACCAGCAGATGGCGGAACGCCTCCGCGTAGAGGCCGTCACCGGCCAATATGGCAACGCCCTCGCCGAACTTGACGTGACAGGTCGGCTGCCCGCGGCGCAGCGCATCATCGTCCATCGCGGGCAGGTCGTCGTGGATCAGCGAGTAGGTGTGGATCAGCTCGATCGCCCCGGCCAGCGGCAGAACGTCGTGCTGGGGCATTCCGACGGCCCGGGCCGTCGCCAGTGCCAGAACGGGCCTGATCCGCTTGCCGCCGCCGAGCAGCGAGTAGCGCATCGCCTCCTCGAGGCCGTCCGTCATGGCCTCTTCGGAGAACCTCATCCCCTCCAGATAGCGCTCGACCTCTTCGCGGAGATGATCCGGATAGCTGGCGCTCACGGCGGTGCGGCCGCAGGCCTAGAGAAGTCGGTCCTGGCCAGGGGCCGGGGCCACCACCTCGGCACGGGTCAGCTGCTCGAGCTCGGCGGCCGCCTGCGTGGCCAGCGCGGCGCAATCCTCGACCAGCGTGGCCGCGGCGTCAGCCGACAGCTCGCCCGAGCGCAGCTGCTCGGCAGCCCGCCCGAGGCGCGTGATGAGATCGTCAAGTCGCTCTGCACTGCTCATGTGATCGGCGCATTCTGGCGCACGTCGCGCAGGACCGCCGCGAGGACGCCGTTGACGAAGCCCGGAGCCTCCGCTCCGCAGAACGTCTTGGCGCTCTCGACGGCTTCCTCTATAGCGCCCTCGGCCGGGATCGGCTCGTCGGCCGGCGCCGCATCAGGATGGATCATCTCGATCAGCGCCACCCGCATGATGCTGCGCTCCAGCGGCTGGATCCGCTGCACCGACCAGCCGTGGGCGTGGCGGTCGATCAGCGCGTCGAGCTCCTCCCCGCGATCATCGGCGGCATGGGCCAGGGCGCGCGCGAACAACGAGGCGTTGGAGCCCAGCGTCTCGGCCAGCGACCGGCCGGTCAGGTCATGTTGATAGAGCGCGATGACTGCGGCCCGCCGTTGCTCGGAGCGCCGCATCTAGGCGCGGGCCATGTATTCGCCAGAGCGGGTATCCACGCGAATCAGCTGGCCCGACTCGACGAACAGCGGCACCTGGATGACCGTTCCCGTCTCGAGCGTGGCGGGCTTCGTGCCGCCCCCCGACACCGAGTCGCCGCGCAGGCCCGGATCGGCCTCGGAAACGGTCAACTCGACGGAACTCGGCAGCTGCACGTCGGAGGGCTCGCTGTCGATGAACAGGACGTCCACCTCCATGCTGGGTTTCATGAAGCGAAGCGCGTCGGCGAGGGCCGTTTCGGCGACCGCGATCTGCTCGAAGGACTCGGTGTCCATGAAGTGGGCATCCGTTCCATCCCCGTAGAGGAACTGCATCTTGCGCGCCTCCGTGCGCACATCTCGAAACTTCTCACCGGCCCGGAACGTCCGGTCGATCACATTGCCGTCGGAGGCGCGCCGCAGCTTGGTCCGTACGAACGCCCCGCCCTTGCCGGGCTTGACATGCTGGAACTCGAGGATCTTGAAGATCGTCCCATCTACCTCGATGTGGTTCCCGTTTTTGAATTGGTTGGTGGAGATCAGTTCGAATCAGTCCTTCTGGAGCCAAATATCTATGCCGTGGCCGAATCCCGGGAGGTTATCCCGCGCACGATCACGATAGCCGTCCCTGGATCGCCACGCCTGTGCCTCCGGACCCTGCGCGGGCTCGGAGAGCCGGCTCTCTCGTCCACAGCGCGGACGCTAGTCGATGGGACGGAAGCCCGAGCAGACCACCCGCAGCCACTCGATCTGCCCGTCGCGGCTGCTCAGGTATGCCTGCTGCTCTACGAGGAAGCGGCCGTCCGGGTTACGGACTGCAAAGCGGTAACCGACGCGTTCACGGTCGGCAAAGGAGTCGGTCTCCACGTGCTCGATCTGCTCGATCACGTCGCTCTCCTCGAACCACTGCTGCAGGACCCCCTCGACGACCGAGGCCGAACCGGCTGCCTCCCACGTGCGGCTCGGCGTCAGGCCCCGGAAGTCGACCTCCGGCGCCAGGAGCGTCCGCAGTCGATCGAAGTCCTTACCGGCAAGGGCTTCGGCAAAGGCCGCTCCGGGACTCTCAGGCACGCGCTCATCATAGGAGCAGCACGCCTAACCTGCAGGTATGGCGCACGAGTTCCGGCGGGCACGGTCGAGCGATCTGCCGGCGTTGACCGGATGCCTCGCGGGCGCCTTCGCCGAGGACCCCGTCTGGGGCATCTGGTCGTTTCCCGACCCCGTCACAAGGGCGGCCGGGCTGACGCGGCTGCTCGGCTTCTGGGCGCAGGCGGGCGTAAGGCACAACTGGAGCTGGCTGGCCGATGCGGGCCGGGCGGCGTCGGTCTGGATCCCCCCTGGGCGCGTGGAAACCACGAGCGAGGATGACGCCCTGTTCGGCCCGCTCGTCGACGAGCTGTTCGGATCTCGGGCGGATGCGGCCAATGAGCTGTTCGAGAGCTTCGAGGCCCACCATCCCAAGGACGAGCCGCACTACTACCTGAGCCTGCTCGGCACCCACCCCGAGCACGCCGGGCGAGGTATCGGGATGTCGTTGATGCGCGCCAACCTCGCCCGCATCGACAGCGAGCGAATGCCCGCCTACCTCGAGTCCAGCAACCCTCGGAACATAGGCCGCTACGAAGCTCTGGGCTTCCATCCCCGTGAGCGCTTCGGCCCGCACGAGGGCCCTTTGATCACGACGATGTGGCGCCCTGCCCGTTGAGGCGCACACCGGCGTCGGCGAGATCCCATTAGGCTCGCTCCATGCCTCCGAAACTGACGCTTCACGCGCTTGCACCCTCCCACCCCTGTATGACCGTGGCCGCCGCCCTGGAGCTCAAGGGGCTGCCCTTCGACCGCGTTGATCTGACGCCCGGCAAGCATCCCGAGGAGATGCAGGAGCTCTACGGGGAGGGGCACTCGACAGTGCCGGGGCTGATGATCGACGATGAGCCCGTCCACGGCTCGCGTGCGATTCTGGCGCGCCTTGAGGAGATCGAACCAGAGCCCGTCCTCTATCCCAGCGAGGAGGTCCGCGAGGCGGAGCGCTGGGGCGATGAAGAGCTCCAGGATCTCGGCCGGCGACTGCCCTGGGGAGCCCTGCACTTCCGACCCGAGCTGCTCCCGACGATCTTCGGCGGGCAGGCGCTGGACGGTCCCGGCACCGACTGGGCGATCCGGGCGATAAAAATCGGCTGGAAGTACCACTCCATCACCGCAGCCCGGCTGCACGAGGACCTGGCCGGACTGCCCGGGAAGCTGGCTCACATCGAGCGGCTGGCCGGTGAGGGCGTGATCGGCGGTGAGCAGGCCAACGCCGCGGATCTGCAGATCGGCGCCACGCTCACCGTGCTGCTGCCGCTCGAGGATCTGCGCCCGCTGCTGGAGGGCAGCGCCGCCGAACGGGTCGCACGGCTGTGGTTCGGAGCCCTCCCGGGGACGATTCGGGCGGGCACCTTTCCCGAGGGCTGGGTCCCCGCGGCCTGACAGCGCCGCCGCTCGCACGGCGGGCGCTCGGAGGGAGTGTCCGGAGGCTCAAGTCAGCTGCCCCGGGCGCCGATGCCCAGCTATGCGGCGAGCTCTCCTCGAGAACGCCACCTGCGCGCTGCTGGCGCTTGCGGGCTGTCTCATAACGGCCTGGCTGTCCCTCTACGGCCCGGGCTGGAACGACTACGAAACCGAGGCACGGCCGGCCTTTGAAGCACTCGCCCACGGGCACCTGGCGGAGTTCCTAAGGCTCGCCCCCGTCTATGGCGGATCGCTCGTCGAGCGCGCCCCCTTCGCAATGCTGCCGGGCCTCTGGGGAGGCGGGGGCCTGGCGGTCTACCGCTCGGTCGCCGTCCCATGCCTGCTGGCAGCGGCCGTCCTGGGAATCTGGCTGAACGCCCGCATGCGGGCCGCGGGGCGCCCGCTGATGCACCGCGCCGTCGTGGTGGCCCTGTGCGTGGCCAACCCGGTGACCCTCACGGCCCTGGAAATGGGCCACCCCGAGGAGCTGCTCGGAGGGTCGCTGTGTGTGATCGCGGTCATGCTCGCCGGCGCCTCGTCGGTCAGCCTCCGGAGGACGGCAGGCGCGGGCATCCTGGTGGGCCTCGCGGTCGCCAACAAGGAGTGGGCCCTGGTGGCGCTCGGGCCGGTGCTGCTGGCGCTCCCCCCCGGCCGGCGCGCCCTCTGCCTGGCCTGCGCAGCCGCCACCGCGGCCGTCGTGCTGGCCCCGCTCGCGCTCGGCTCGAGGGGAGGGTTTGCAGCTGGCACACAGGCCGCTGCCGCGCCCGGCTCCACGATCTTCCAGCCCTGGCAGCTGTTCTGGTTCCTTGGCCATCACGGCGCGCTCGTCCATGGCACCTTCGGCGCCGGGAAGCCCGGCTACAGGATCGGCCCGGCCTGGGCGGGCGCGATCAGCCACCCACTCGTGCTCCTCGCCGCGGCGGCTCTCGCCATCGCGCTGTGGGCCTCTTTGAAGGGCGGGCGCCTGGGGACCCGACGTGCGTTGCTGGCGCTGGCACTGGTGCTGCTGGCCCGGTGCCTGCTGGACACCTGGGACGCCCTCTACTACCCGCTGCCCTTCCTGCTTGCGCTGCTGGCCTGGGAGTCAGAGCGCCACACCGCCCGGCCCCCGCTGCTGACGGTGCTCGCCAGCGCCCTGGTCTGGTTCAGCTTCCACTGGCTCCCCGAACACGCCTCGCCGGACCTGCAGGCGCTCTGCTTCATGCTCTGGACACTGGCGCTCGCGGGATGGCTCGCTCGTGAGCTGTTCGCAGGTGCCGGAGCCCCGGCCCGCCGGCAGGGGCGTGCCGAGCAGCCTCAGGCGATGACCGTCAGCTCCTTGGGCAGGCAGGTCAGCACCTCGGCCCCCTCGGGCCTCACGACCACGAGGTCCTCGATCCGCACACCGAGCATCCCGGGCAGGTAGACACCCGGCTCGACCGAGACGACGTTACCCTCGACCAGCGGCTGCTCGCCGGCCGTCCGCGACAGGCGCGGCGCCTCGTGCACCTCGAGTCCCACGCCATGGCCGAGGCCGTGGCCGAAGTTGGCCCCCTCCCCCGCGTCCTCGATGACCTGCCGCGCCACGGCGTCGACCTCGCGGCCGCTGGGTCCTGCCTTGACGGCTCCCAGGCCCCGCTCCTGGGCGTCCAGCACCAGGGCATAGACATCGCGGTCGCGCTGGCTGATCCCCTCGCCGGTGGCGAAGGTGCGGGTGCAGTCCGAGCAGTAGCCGTCCAGAATTGCACCCCAGTCGATCGTCACGAGCACATCAGGCGGGATCTCGACCTCGCGCGGCTGGGCGTGCGGCAGGGCGCCATGCTCGGCGGCGGCCACGATCGAGGAAAAGCTGGGCGCCTCGGCGCCCAGCCGGCGCATGCGCGTCTCAAGCGCAAACGCGACCTCGCGCTCGCTGCGGCCGACCAGGCCTTCCTCGAGGGTCACCCGCAGGGCCTCGTCGGCCAGCTCACAGGCGGCGGCGATCATGGCGATCTCGGCCGGTTCCTTGATCGCCCTGAGCCCCTGGAAGAGACCGGTGCGCCCGACCAGCTCCCAGCTCTCGCCGATCACCTCGCCCAGGCGCCGCTTGCCGCGCACTGTCAGCTTGTCCTCATCGATGCCAAGCCGGCCCGGGCCGTCTCCGAGCAGCGAGGGCAGCATCTCGTACAGCTCGCCCGACACCGTCCGCCGCTCGAAGGCCGAGCTCACCTCGGCCTCTGACTGGCCGGTGTAGCGGAAGTCGGTCAGGAACTCGAGCGGGCCGTCGGATGCGGCCGACAGGAGAGCAAGGCCGCTTGAGCCGGTGAAGCCGGTGATGTAGCGGAGGTCGACCGGGTCGTCCACGAGCAGGTACTGGACGCCGTCCCCGGCCAGCGCCGCCCGCAGCCGCGCCACCCGGCGCTCGGTCGCGTCGGCGGTCATCCGGCTTCCTGTTCCAGGCGGCTTCGCATCAGCTGCAGACCCTCACGGTACCCGTCCGGGCCCCGGCCGCGGACGCTGGCGAAGCAGAGCTCGCCGATCACCGAGGTGTGGCGCCACCCCTCGCGTGCCAGCGGATCCGAGAGATGCAGCTCGATCGCGGGCACAGCGGCGATCTCGAGCGCGTCACGGATCGCCCAAGAATAGTGGGTCCAGGCCCCGGGATTGAGGATCGCGCCGTCGACCTTTCCGCGCAGCGTGTGCAGGCGCTCGACGAAGGCCCCCTCGTGGTTTGTCTGAAAGCAGCTCACCTGCAGGCCCAGCGCGCGGCCCTCCTGCTCGATCCGCGCTTCGATCTCCGCCAGCGTCAGCGCGCCGTAGAGCGCCGGGTCCCGGTGGCCGAGCTGGTCGAGGTTGACGCCGTGCAGCACCTCCACCCGGTAGCTGGGAGCGCTCATGCCGCCAGCTCCGCCACGGCCGCTCGCACCTCATCGCCGGGGACCCGACAGCCGAAGCTGACCTCACCGGGAGCCCTCACGAGCACGAACGGGACATCGGCGCCCACCCGCTTCTTGTCGCGCCTCAGGGCCTCGAGCACCGCGTCCACATCGGCGTTCTCCAGCTGCACCGGCAACCCATGCTCTGCCAGCAGCTCTCCGACCTGCAGGCGCAGCTGATCCTGGCCTGAGAGCCGCAGGGCCGCCAGCAGGCCGAGCCCCACGGCCTCGCCGTGGCGGTAACGCGAGTAGCCCGTGACCGTCTCGATGGCATGACCGACGGTGTGGCCGAGGTTGAGCACCTGGCGCCGGCCGCCGTCGCGCTCGTCCGCCGCGACCGTCTGCAGCTTCGTTCGCGCGCAGGCGAGGATCGTGCGCTCGTCGGTGGGCTCCTTCGCGGCCACCGACTCCCACAGCGGCCCGCCGGCGATCAGGGCGGTCTTCAGGACCTCCACCCAACCCGCCTCCAGCTCCTCTCGCGGCAGGCTCGCCAACACGTCGGGGTCGGCGATCACCCCGGCCGGCTGGTGGTAGGCACCGATGTAGTTCTTTGCCTCGGGCAGATCGACGCCGGTCTTGCCGCCGTACGCGGAGTCCACCTGGGCCAGCAGCGTCGTCGGCAGCTGGACGACCGGCACGCCGCGCTGGTAGGTGGCGGCACAGAAGCCCGCCAGGTCGCCCACGACCCCGCCGCCCAGCGCCGCCACATGGTCCGAGCGCGTCATCCCGCCGGCCACCAGCTCACGCCAGACCCGTTCGGCCTGGGCCAGCGTCTTGCTCTGCTCGCCGGGCGCAACCGCGATCGTCAGGGCCGGCTCGGCGAGGCCCGGACCGTAGAGCGCGGCCACCGTCTCATCGCTCACGCAGAAGACGCGGCCGGCCGACCGGTCAAGCGGCCAGACGGCAGCGAGCGCCTCACGGCGCAGCAGGCCGCGACCGATCAGGACCGGGTACTCGCCGGAGCTCGATGCGGCCCACAGCAGCCGAGTTCCCGCGGGCGCCCGGGCCAGCGAGCCCAGGGCCGCGGCCAGCGCGGTGAGCGAGTAAACGCCCGATGCCGGGACGATGGCATCGGCCAGCGACTCGTAGAGGGCCGCCCGCGCGGCATGCAGGGACCGGAAGGCGGCGGGGTCGCCCGCCAGCGGCCGGGCTGGCCCTGCCTGCTCGGCCTGGACCCGCTCCCAGGCGAGCTCCGCGTCGACGTCCAGCAGGATCGTCAGGTGCCCGGCCAGCGCAGCGCGGACGCGCTCAGACAGCACACTTCCGCCGCCCAGGGCGACCACCGCACCCGCCGAGGCGCGGTCCAGAAGGGCGCAGACGAGCTCCTCCTCGGCGGCACGGAAGGATGCCTCCCCGGACAGCTCGAACTCGCGTGCCACAGGGTGCCCAAAACGCTCGGCCAGCGCCTCGTCGCTGTCGTGGCACTCGGTCCCGAGCTCCTCGGCCAGCGCGCGCGCGGCCGTCGACTTGCCGGCCCCCATGAAGCCGATCAGGACGTAGGCCAACCGATCCGCTCCCGGTACGCCGTCACCGCCTCGAGGACGTCGTCGATGTGATCACCGCCGAACTTGGCCCGGTAGGCGTCGGCCAGGACCAGTGCCACCATCGCCTCGCCCACCACCCCGGCCGCCGGCACCGTGCATGAGTCGGTCCGCTCGCGCAGCGCCTGGGCCGCCTCGTGTGTGTCGGTGTCGACCGAACGCAGCGGCTTGGTCAGAGTCGGCAGCGGCTTCATGGCGCCACGGACGAGGACTGGGGCACCGTTGGTCATGCCACCCTCCAGTCCGCCTGCATGGTTGGTTTCCCGGTAGTAACCGCCGCGGGCGGCCGAGTAGAAGATCTCGTCGTGCGCCTCTGAGCCCGGTCGTCCTGCGATATCGAAGGCGTCGCCGATGGCAACCCCCTTCATCGCCTGGATCGAGCAGATCGCGAGCGCCAGTTTGCCGTCCAGGCGCTCCTCCCAGGAGATGTGCGAGCCGAGTCCTGGCAGTACGCCAAAGGCCTGCACCTCGAAGACCCCTCCCAGCGACTCGTTGGCCTTTCGCAGCTGGTCGATCTCCTTGACCATCGCCCGGCTGGCCTCTGCGTCCAGGCAGCGGACGGGAGAGCTGTCGACCTCATCGAAGTCGCGCAGCTCGAGCTGGCGGCCCGGATCGGGTGCATGCACGGAGGCGATCTGGACGACGTGCGAGCGGACCTCGACGCCGAGCGCCCGCAGGAACGCCTTGCAGAGCGCTCCGCCGGCGACGCGAGCGGCCGTCTCGCGTGCAGAGGCCCGCTCGAGGATGTTGCGGACGTCGGAATGCTTGTACTTCTGGATTCCCACGAGATCGGCGTGGCCGGGCCGCGGGAGATGGACCTCGGCCACCTCGGTGCCCGTCGGCCATGGACTCATCCGCTCTTCCCAGTTGGCGTAGTCGCGGTTGGCCACCTGCATGGCCACGGGGCCGCCCAGGGTCCGGCCGTGGCGGATCCCCGCCGTGACCTCGGCGTGGTCGCGCTCGATCTTCATCCGACCGCCGCGTCCGTGACCGAGCTGGCGGCGGGCCATGTCGCCGTCCAGGTCCTCCTGCGACAGGCTGAGGCCGGCCGGGAGGCCCTCGACGATGCAGGTGAGCCCGGGGCCATGCGACTCCCCGGCGGTTATGAGGCGGAGCACCACGGCCCCTAGCTTATTTGGTGGCCCCTCAGTGACTGAGGCCGTGCGGGATGACTGCCGTGTGCGCCCGCGCGGTGAAGGCCCGCCGGCTCGGGAAGACGAGCACGCCCGGCTGGGAGTAGTGCAGGACCGGCAGGGCGGTCAAACCCGCCTTACGCAGTATTTCGGCGCCGGCCTTCGACTGGCGCTTCAGGCTGGCGGCTGCGGCACTCGCGCTTTCCTGGCTGGCAGCGATACTGACGACCCGCAATTCGTAGGTCACGGTTTCGCCGCCCGCCGGCAGGTATTCAAGCTGCTCTGACTGGCCCGGCTTCAGATCGACGGCTTCGCACTGGGTCGCGCTCGGCAGGCAGTTGCCGATGCCGTGCAGGATGGCTTCTCCGACGATCGTGAAGGTGGCGCTCTTGCCGCCGGCGGTCACGCCGCGGTAGGCGAGGAGCGGCTGCTTCGCCGAGGGCAGCGGCGTGGAGAGCTTGAGGTTCTCATAGGGCGTGAGGACGACCGTTTCGACCGATGCGCCGGCCGGGAAGACACCGAACTCGATCGCCACGTGGTAGACGGTCTTCTTCTTCGAGCCGGGCTTGGTGGCTTTGCCTTCGTGTTTGCTCGCCGGCGCGGGGGTGGTGCCGGTGGGAGAGGTGCTCGAGCCGGATTCACTCGTGGATGAGGACGTACTCGAGCTGCCCGAGGACGAGCTGGAAGTGCTTGTGGTGCCGGCGGTCGTCGTGGTGCCGGCGATCGCTTCAAACGGGTTGCGGGCGTGCCCCTTGCGCTGTTCGGTGGTGCCGTCGGTCGTCTCGGCAACGGACTTTTCTTCGGTCGCGCTGCTCACCGAGATGCCGCCGGCCGGTGCCGAGGATGCGGTGGCCGGTAGGGCCGCGGGGCTCGGAGACGCGCTCGAGCCTTTACCCAGCACGGCATAGGCGATCGCCGCGATCAGAAGGACACCGACGAGCGCCACGAAGGGCAGCAGACGGCGGTCCAGCAGATCGGCCTTGACTGAATTCAGAAACTCGCTCATGGCGTGACCCTCGCGATCGCAGGAGCAGTGGCGGCGGTGGACGCCGAGGTGGTGGCCGGGGCGGCCGCGCCGGTCGGCGATGCCGCCGTGGCGCCCGCCGTCAGGCCCTGGCCCGCAGGCAGCACGTAGGCCGATGCGGTGATCGTCCCGGTGAGGGTCTGTTTGTGGGGCGCGCCGGTCGTCGTGGCCACAGTCGATTCGGGGGTGAGCTTGACGCTCTGGATCGTCAACAGGCGGCCGTCGACTTCCAGGCCGCCCGAGCTGTTGTGGGTGGCGAAGGAGGTCATCTGGCGGAACAGGTGTTCAAGGTCGAAGAAGCTGCCGTTGAAGACGAAGGTGAAGGGCATCTGGCTGAAGCCGGCGCTCGCCACGGCGCTCGCGGCGGCGCTCGAGGAGGAGCTCGAGCCGGCGGAGCCGGTGACGATCGAGTTGAAGTCGACGCTGCGCTGGTTGGTGGCGTGGGCGAGCTGGAAGATCAGCGAGGGGACTTCCTGGCTCGCGGGGACGGCTTTGCCCAGGCTGACGACGGCCGCGTAGGCCTTCGAGTACTGGGACTGGTCGGCGCGCGCGCTCGTCAGTTCGCCTTCAGCCGTCGAGAGGGCGGCCTTGGCCGTGCTGACCTGAGCGGCCAGCGTCTTGGCTTTCTGACGCTCGGGCGAGACCACGAGCATCCAGCCTGCGGCAATGACGACGAGGACGACTACGCCTATGAGGACCATGCGGTCGCGGCCGGTCATCAGTTTGCACCTCCCGAGGTGGCGGCGGACTGCGTGGCCGCGGACGGCGTCGAAGTGGAGTCAGAAACGGTTTTGGCCGCGCTGGTCTTGACGGCGGCCGCGGCGGCCGTGGGGCTGGGCAGCGCGTCGAAGGCCACGGTGACGCTGAAGGCGGGACCATTGGCGGGACAGCCACCGGAGCTTGAGCCGCCAGACGCGCCCGACTTGGTCGAGCTGAGCAGCGTCACCTGGCTGACGCCGTCGATCAGGCGCAGACGGTTGAGCATCGTCGCGACGGCCGGCTGGCTGGTCGCGCAGCCGCTCAGGTTGAAGGTCGGAACGCTCCCGGCCGGCGTGGCCGAGGTCACCGAGGAGCTGGAGCTCGCCGGAGTGGAGCTGGTCGTGGTCGTGGTCGATGCCGCCGAGGCGATCGAGCCGTCGAGCGACTGGATCTGGGTCTGCCCGGTCAGCACGCGGCCGAACTCGTGGAACGCGTGAGCCCAGTCGAAGCGAGAGTTCACCAGCGACGCGACAGCCTGTTCGCGCTGCGTGCGCAGGGAGACGAAGCTCGTGTAGGGAGCGAGGGCGCTGGCCTCGGCCTGGGCGCGCTGCGCTTCGGCGCTGGCCGTGGCCGCCTTGGTCTTGTTGGCTTCGACATCGCGGTGAGCCTTGCCGTAGAGCAGGGCCAGCAAAGCGATGGCCACGAACAGGGCGAGCACGCCGTAGGCGCCGCCTTCGGAGCGTCCCGCCCCGACGGATGTGCCGGAGCGCTGGTCGCTGGGGATCAGGTTTACGGCCCTCATCTGGGGGCCTCCACGGCGGCAAGGCCGGTCGCCACCGCCAGGCGGTGGGGGGAGATATCGCTGTCCAGGCCGCCCGGGACGACGCTGACGTCCGCTGAGCGAACCTCGACGCCGAGCGAGCTCTGAAGCGCCTCGGCAAATCCCGGAATGTCCTGGGCGGCGCCGCTGAGCACGACGTGGGAGACCTCGCCACCGCCGTCCTGTGAGCGGTGGAAGTCAAGCGAGTTGCGAACCTCTCCGGAGATCTCGCGGATGCCGTTGTCCAGCACCGTCCAGACATCGGCGTCAGAGGCCTGGGGCGCCTGGTCGTCTACCTCGGCGGGGGTCGCGACGTGGGAGAGCTCCTCGAAGCTGAGTTCTGCTTCGTGGGCTTCGAGCTCCTCACGGGTCTCGAATGTGCCGCTCGGCTCCTGCTCATCACCCGGCTCGCCGGCGGTGGGCGCATCGGCGACGGGGGGCTCGGGGGCGGGAACGGGGGTGCTGAGGTCGGCTTCGGCCAGGCGGGCGCGCGCGTCGATCAGCGCGATTCCGCGGCGCTCCGCGAGCTCGGTGGCCATTCCCTCGAGGCCCGAGCCCACGACGCGGGTGAAGCGGCACACGGTGCCATCCGCGATCGCCAGGTTCGTCAGGCCGTCGACGTTCAGGTAGAGGATGCGCCCGGACTGCTCGGCTTCGGCACGGTAGAGCGAGCGGATCAACGCAAAGGCGGAAAGATCGACGCCGGCGGGCGTCAGGCCGGCGTGGCGGACGGCCGCGAGGAGACGCTCGACCATGTCGCGCTGGGCCGCCACGAGGACGACGCGCTGACGAGGCCCGGCGGGAGTGTCGATCACGCCCAGCGGGTGGAAGTCGAGGACTGCGTTGTTGAGCGGCATCGGCACCTGGTCCTGAGCCTGGAAGGTGACCGCGGCGGCCAGCTCCTTGTGGTCGGTGACCGGCGGCAGCTCGAGGATCCTCAGGACCGTGCGCTGGTTGGCGACGCCGATCCGTACACGCTTGCTGAGCCCGGCGGAGGAGAACAGCTCGCGCAGTGTCTCGCCGAGGGCCACCTCGTCGAGCACTTCGCCGTCGCGCATCGCGTCGGCCGTCAGGGCGATCGAGGCGGCGTGCTCAGCCGCGATCGAGCCGTTGACCTTGGCGCGCACCGCGGCCACGAAGCCGGGCTGGATGTCCAGGCCGACCACGTCGGCGCCTGAGCGCCGGCCGAGGTTGAGACCGAGCTTGAAGTTGGGTGCGGTTAGTTTCATTGGAAGGGAGAAGGTGCGGTGCGGATCATCCGCACGGGGGGTATCGGCGCGAGGGTCCCGCCGCTTTAGTGCAGAAAGTGATTGACGTAGACATCGACTAGTGGCTGGCCTGCGAACACCGCCACCAGAGCGCCCAGTGCGAGGAAGGGACCGAACGGCACGGCCGTCTTGCGACCCTCCTTGGCGCCCTTGCGGGCGATGATCACGGCTCCCACGGCGGTGCCGGAGACGAGCGCGATGAGGACCGCCGGTGCCACTGCGGCGCCGAGGAACAGCCCCATCATCCCGGCGAGCTTGACGTCGCCCATGCCCATGCCGCCGGGATAGGCGAGCGCTGCCAGCAGCAAGAAGCCGCCGGCGGCCCCACCGGCGATCAGTCTCGTCGGCTCGCCTGACGGGTCAAGGGCGAGGCCGATGGCGAGCGCCAGGACCGCGCCCAGGGCGGTGATCTTGTTGGGAATGATCCGGTGCTGGAGATCGATCAGTGCCGCGGGAACGACAAGCAGGATCAAGACGATGCTCAGCGCGATCTCCACGGCCGAGCTGTGTGCGAGCACCGCGCCGATGCAGAGCAGGCCGGTGGCCGCCTCCACAAGTGGGTAGCGCACCGAGATGGCGCTGCCGCAGCTGCGGCAATGGCCGCGCAGCAGCAGCCAGGACAGAACGGGGATGTTGTCGTAGGGCTTGACCGGTGTGCCGCAGCCCGGGCAGTGCGAGGCGGGGGTGATCAGCGACTCGTGGCGTGGCAGGCGGTATGCGACGACGTTCAGGAACGAGCCCATGATCGCGCCCAGCACTCCGGCGAATGTGACGGCCTCCATAGGCTCTGATCGGCGCGCCGGGGCCCGCACTTGAGGGGGTGCGCCCTGTGGGGACGCGACGGGCGCCCGAACGTCGGCGCCGGCTACCAACTGCCGGTCGCGCAGCCACCCTTGTTGTTGCCCGTCTTGATTTCGCAGGTTCGGGTGACTTCGCCGCCAGCGCTTCGCCCCCACGTGAACTTGTCGCCGTTGCTGGTCGTCGCCGTGACCGAGAAGCCCTTGCCGCTTTCGGTGGCTTCGGCGGCACTGTCGTAGGCGCTCGCGTTGCCGAGCGCCGTCTGAACCGTGGGCTCGTATTCGTGGACGACTTTGGGTTCGATGCCCGTGTAGCTGCCACCGTGATCGGTCGCGTAGGTCTCGGCAGCCAGGGCCGATGTGCGGGCGACTTCCTTGCCGGAGGCGTCGGTGGCCTTGGTGCGCTGGTTGAGCAGCGAGGGAATGGCGATCGCGGCCAAGATGCCGATGATCAGGATCACGACCAGCAGCTCGATCAGTGTGAAGGCGTCGTCGGAGCGGGCGCGAGTGCGCATCTTAGTTGCCATCAGATGGGGTATCGGTCGGCCCGGCCGGGCACTTGAGGTTTCATGCGGGCGGAAAGGAGCCATCGACTCGCTCGAGGAATCGCGCCCGGAGTCGTCTACCAGCTTTTGGTCGCGCAGCCTTTGCTACCGGTGGCCTGTGTGCATTTTCTTTCCACAACGCCTTCGGAGGTCCGTTTCACCGTGAAGGTGTCGCCACTGGTCGAGGTGGCGGTGACTTCGTAACCCTTACCGCTTTCGATCACCGCGACGGTGCTGAGGTAGGCGTTGCCGCCGCCGGCCGCCGTCTGGATGCTCGGCTCGTATTCTTTGAGCTTCGCGGCCGTCATGTTTTCGTAGGAGCCTTCGTGGTCGGTCGCGTAGGTCTCTGCGGTCGTCTGAGCCGTACGGGCGAGCTCCTTGGCGGAAGCGTCGGAAGCCTTGCTCTTCTGGCTCAAGAAGGACGGAATGGCAATTGCGGCCAGGATCCCGATGATGAGGATCACGACCAGAAGCTCGATCAGGGTGAAACCGTTCTCGCTGCGAAGTTTGGAGTGAGTGGATGGCGACATTTGCAATGGCTATCGGATGGTGACCGGCGGCGCTTTAGGACAACGCGGGTTAACACGCATAAATAGTCCGTAGATGTCTGCAACCTGACTGTCTCTGCCGCCTATGCGCGGGCGCGCCCGCCGGAGCTCATCACCCTGCGAGTGCGTCGTTGGGCCCTCCAGCCGCCACTGGGCCGGGTGTCCGGTCATCGCGGCAGGCACGGTGCCCTGCAGCGGAGACGGAGCGAGTCGGCGCCGAGCCTGCGCCGGGAACACAAAGAGGGCGGCCCAAGGGCCGCCCTCTCTCCGCACTGCTTGAAGCTGAGCGTTACCAGCTTTTCGTTGCGCAACCTTTGCTGCCGGTGGCCTGCGTGCAGGTTCTTTCGACAACGCCTTCGGAGGTGCGCTTGACCTTGAACGTGTCACCACTGGTCGAGGTAGCGGTCACTTCGTAACCCTTACCCGATTCGATGACCGCAACGGCGCTGAGGTAAGCGTTGCCGCCACCTTCTGCCGTCTGGATCGTGGGCTCGTATTCTTTGAGCTTCGCGGCGGTCATGTTTTCGTAGGAACCTTCGTGGTCCGTAGCGTAGGTCTCTGCGGTCGTCTGGGCCGTACGGGCGAGCTCCTTGGCCGAAGCGTCGGAAGCCTTGCTCTTCTGACTCAGGAACGACGGAATGGCAATTGCGGCAAGAATGCCGATGATCAGGATGACGACCAGAAGCTCGATGAGGGTAAAGCCGCCCTCGTCCTTCGAGCGCTGGCGCAGTCGATACATCATGTGATCCTCCTAGGATCCGGTTACAGGGCGCCAGCCCTCGGTAATCGCCTCAAGCGGCGATGCGTCCCCCGTTTTGAGAGCCGCCGGCTTTGCTACGCATCAAACGATGCTCTGCCTTGGCACCTCGGTACTGGCTTTGTCAGCAGGTGCATCGACGGCCCCGCTACCCACCTTTACGGGTGCACAGAAGTTTGGACACATAAATGCGGTAGGTGAAACGACGCGACCGTGGGTCGCGGACGCCGCGCAGAGACTCAGCCGGCGGGCGGCTCGGAGGCCGGCTCGGCCGGCGCCGGTGCGGGCTCGGGCGGCGCGTTCTCCGGCCAGCCGGCCTGGGCGTCGACCTCGGGGTTGCGCATGCCGGTGCCGGCGCACCAGGGGCATTCGACGGTGCTGGAGGAGCCGCCGAGATTCGAGATGACCCTGCCGGTGCCGCGGCAGGCCATACACTCACGCGGCTCATGGGTCCCGCCGGTCAGATCCTCGCTGTCGTCATCGCCGCTCGCCATGAGCGGATGAGACTAGCGTTCCAGCCATGAGAAGACGGACCAGCCCCCTTCAGTGGGGGATCTTGGCCCTGATAACGCTGGGCGCGGCGGTCCTGCGCCTGGACAAAATCGGCGCCGTGCCGCCGGATCCTTTCTATGACGCCGCCGTGCGCAGCATGTCGCTGTCCTGGCACAACTTCTTCTTCGGCGCCTTCGAGCCGGGTGCCAGCGTCTCGATCGACAAGCCCCCCGTAGACCTGTGGCTGCAGGTGATCAGCGTCAAGGCGCTCGGCTTCAGCACGACCACACTCAAGCTGCCCGAGGCACTGGCGGGGGTACTCGCGGTGCCGTTGCTGTTCGAGGCCGTCCGGCGACTGTGGAGCCCCGGCGCAGGACTGGCCGCCGCGGCCGCCATCGCGGTCCTGCCCGTCGAGGTCATCACCTCGCGCAGCGACACGATGGACGGGGTCATGATGGTCCTGATCGTCGCGGCGCTGCTGTTCGTCGTGCGCGCCGCCGAGACCGGATCTGCCCGCTGGCTGATGGCCGGAGCGGTGGTGCTCGGCGTGGCCTTCGACGTCAAGCTGCTCGAGTCCCTCGTGGCGGTTCCTGGCCTCGCGGTGCTCGCCTATCTGAGCCTGCCCGGAACGCGCCGGCGGCGTCTTGCGCGCCTGGCCGTGGCGGGGGTGGTCTATGTCGTCATTGCCCTGGCCTGGTTGACGGCCACCCTGATCGCCCCGGCCGGCGACCGCCCCTACGCGATCGGCTCGACCAACGGCAGCGCCTGGAATGCCGCCTTCATATTCAACGGCAAAGACCGTTTGAGCGGCAAGTCCCCCGAACCGTCGGGGACCGTCTACGAACCTGGCCACGTCTATCCGACCGCCACCCAGTCCGAGCGCGATCACATCCCGATCCTGCCCGGCTCCCCCACGCGCCTTTTGGCCCGTGTGGGGCCGCTGTCGGGGCAACGCCTGGGAATGGAGCTCATCGTGGCGCTCCTGCTGGGTCTTCCGGCGCTGCTGCTGGGCCTCCGCACCCGGCGCCGGACCTCCGCGGGCAGCGGCGGGACGGGCGGTGCGCCGGCGAGCGGGCCGCCCCCACCCGGGCAGGCCACCACGGCTACCGAGGCGGCCCCACCCCCGGGGGCCGCTCCAACGCCAGGACCGGAGCCCGGTGAGCGCCCGGGCGAAATGAGCCTTGAGCAGCGGCTGCACCGGGGAGCCGCCGGCGGCCTGATCCTTTGGATGGCCACGGGTCTGGTTCTCTTCAGTCACATGGCCCGCCTTCATCCCCGCTACGTGGAGGGTTTTGTGCCCGTCGTGGCCGCAATGGCAGGGATCGGCGTGTCCTGGGCGTGCACGCCGCGCGAGCCGATACGTCTGGGCGCCCTGCTGATCGCTCTGGTGCTGGTCGTCTACTACGCGCAGCGGCTGCTCTACGGTGAGCCTGTCACCTGGTGGATCGTGCTGGTCGGAGCTCTCGCCGCCGGCGTGGCCGGCCTCCTCGCCCAGCTTCGCAGCGGCGGGCCCGAGGCGTCCTTGCTGGGCTCCACGGCGATGGCACTGACGCTGCTGGCAATGCTGGCTGTGGGCGTCAAAGCCGACGCCACGGCGATCACCAACAAGGTCAGCGACGCCGGTTTCGTGGGCCAGCTGCCGGGTGATGAGCAGCCGCAGCTGAGCGCCTACCTGCGTGCTCACAAAGGCGGCGCCTACTACGAGGTGGCGGCTGAGTCGGCCACCTCGATCGGCTCGCTGATCGTCAAGGACGCGCTGCCGATCGACGTGCTCACGACCTACAACGGCCGCGTCTACACGAGCATCGAGAAGCTTCGCCATCAGATCGCCGAAGGCAAGGTCAAGTTCGCCTTCCTGAACACCTTCTGCGGCCGGGACTCGACCTCGACCAATGCGGCCTGCGCGGCCCCCGTCAAGTGGATCCGCGCACACGGCCGCGATGTCTCCAGCGAAGCCGGGCTGCCCCACCAGGGCACTCTCTACCTGCTTCCGGGAGCCAAGCCGTGAGTGATGTCGCCGATGCCGGGACGCTGCACGACCTGCTCGCCAGAGCGCGGGAAGCCGGGCGCCTGGCCATCGACACCGAGTTCATGGGCGAGGGCCGCTACCGGACGCTGCTGTGCCTGATCCAGCTGGCAGTCCCGGCGTCGCCGGGCACCGATCCGATCGCCCTGGTGGACCCGCTGGCCGAGCCTCCCATCGAGACCGAGCTGGCCGCGATCCTGGCCGATCCGGGCGTGCAGATCGTCATGCACGCAGGCCGCCAGGACATCGCGCTGCTGCGGCGGGAGCTATCGTCCGAGATCACCAACCTGTTCGACACCCAGATCGCGGCGGGATTCGCCGGCCTCGGTGCGCAGGCCTCCTACGACTCCCTGCTCGCAGACGTCCTGGGTCTGCGCGTAGCCAAGACGGCGAGCTTCACCCGCTGGGACGCCCGGCCGCTCTCCGCCGAGCAGCTCGGCTATGCGCGCGAGGATGTCGTTCACCTGCTCGAGCTGGCCGATGAGCTCGAGCGCCGCCTCCGCAGGGCGGGCCGCCTGGAGTGGGCGCTGGAGGAGTGCCTGCCGCTGACCCGGGTCAGCGACGTGCGCGACCCTCAGACGATCCTCGAGCGCCTGCCGCGCATGTCCGGCTTGAGCGGACCGGCGAGGCTCGTGGCCCGCGAGCTGGTCGAGTGGCGCGAGCAGACCGCCGAGCGGACCAACCGCCCGGTGCAGAGCGTCCTCGGGGACGCCGGCCTCGTCGAGGTCGCCCGGCGCCAGCCGTCCACGCGCGAGGACCTCGCAAAGATCCGCGGCGTCGGGGCGAGCTCCGGCGGACGGCGCGCCCAGGAGCTGTTGGATGCGGTGGCCCGGGCGCGCCACCGCGAGCCTGAAACAGCGGTGCCCTCGACCCGCCATCCCTCGCCGAGACCCGAGGATCTGCCGCTGGTCGCTCTGGCTGAGGCGCTCGCAAGGACCAGAGCACGCGAAGCGGGCCTCGCCTACGAGCTGCTGGCGGCCCGCGCGGACCTGCAGGCGATCGTCACGGCCGTGCGCATCGGCGCAGAGCCTCCCGACGTGCGCACGCTGCGGGGCTGGCGGCGCGAGCTGGTCGGCGCCGAACTGCTCGAGCTGCTCGACGGCCAGCTCTCGCTGTCGGTTCGCCCGGGCGAGGGCGCACGGGCGCTCAGCATCGAGCGCCGGCCCGGCGCCGGGGATCCGGCGTCACAGCCCGCGGGCAGCTAGGGGTAGGTGACGATCAGACGCGCGGCGCCCACGAGGCTCCCCGTGTCTTCGCCCGTCTGCAGCTCACCGACATAACAGACCCGCTGCGTCGGCTCCTTCGTCGGCTTGCCTTCGGGGCACAGCCCGACCTTGAAGCTCGTCTGGAACCTGCCGCGGCTGTCGGTCGCCACCGTGACGGTATCCGGCAGGCATGGGTCGTTTGGGGCAAGCCAGGAGGTGAAGCCGCACTCCTGCAGTTGAAGCGTCGCGTTCGCCGGAAATCCCCTGCCCTTGAGGGTCGTGTTCGAGTTGACCATCACCGAATGCGGCCGTGCGTTGATCTTCGGAGCCCCCTCGCTCGCCTGGGCGACACCGCCACCGAGCGCCGCCATGGTCATCGCTGTGAGTACGGCGGCCGGAAGTCGAACCTTGCTGTCGAGCATCCCTCACCCCTTCTCGGAGACTTGTACCGCTCGAGACTAGCCCCATCTCGCCAATGCCGTATCAAAGGGCTCGGCAAGGAGCGCAGGGCGTGAGGGGAGCGGAGTAGGCTCGAGGCCAACCGCAAACCCGGGAGCCGCCATGCTGAAGAAACTGCTCGAGATCGTCCTTTGCATCCTGCATCCGGTCGCTGTCGTGCTGATCTGGATCAACCTGATCTTCACCCGCCGCCGGATGGGCCTGATCGCCCGCCTCGCCTGGGGCGTCGCGGTAATCGTCCCGTTCGTGCCGTTTCTCTACGTGCTGACGGGCAACGACTTCATCTGAGGGCCGGCCGGAGCGATCCGCTGGAGGGCTCTACAGAGCCATTTTGGCTATTCGATGTGGTTGTAGACTTCGAACAGCGGCAGGTACATCGAGATGACGATGAAGCCGACGATGCCGCCGATCACGATGATCATGATCGGCTCGAGGATCGAGGTCAGGGCCTTGACGGAGGCTTCGACCTGTTCCTCGTAGAATTCGGCGATCCGGTCGAGCATCTGATCGAGCGCGCCGGTCTCCTCGCCTACGCCGACCATGTGGGTGACCATCGAAGGGAAGATCGGGGCCTGGGCCAGCGGGGCGGCGATCGTGCCCCCGCGCTTGACCGAGCTGATCACGCCCTCCATCGCCTCCTCGATCGCCACATTTCCACCGGTGCGTCCGGTGATCTCGAGCGCCTGCAGCAGCGGGACGCCGGCGCCCGTCAGCGAGGCCAGCGTGCGCGACCAGCGCGCGACTGAAACCTGCTGGACGATCGTGCCGATTTTCATCGGCACGTGCAGCCGGAAATGATCCCACTGCTTGCGCCCCCAGGTGGATTTCTTCCACTGGACGAAGGTGAAGATCGTGATGGCGGTGCCGCCGAACAGCGCCCACCAATATCCGGTGACGACTTCCGAGAGGAAGACCGAAACCTGTGTCAGCTTGGGAAGTTCACCACCGAACTGCTTGAAGACGCCGACGAAGACCGGCACCAGGAAGGCCACCAGGGCCATCATGACGCCGACGGCGAAGATGATGACCATGACCGGGTAGACCATGGCCGATTTGATCTGGCGGCGCAGCGCCGCGTCCTTCTGCAGCTGGTCGGCGACGCGCATCAGTGCATCCTCGAGCACACCGCCGGTCTCCCCCGCCTGGGTCATCGCGACGAACAGGGGACTGAAGACCTTGGGATGGCGGGACATCGAGTCGCTCAGCGAGAGGCCGGCCTCGACGTCCTTGCGCACCGCCACGATCGTTTCTTTGAGGAACTTGTTCTCGGTCTGCTCCTCAAGGACATACAGCGAGCGCAGGATGCTCATGCCGGAGGAGATCATCGTCGAGAGCTGGCGCGAGAAGATCGCCAGGTCGTTGGCGGGAACGCGCTTGAGGAAAGCCAGCTCGATCTCTTTCGAGGAGTGCTTGTCGGAGATGTCGAGGACGATCAGACCGCGCTGCTTGAGCTGGTCCGAGACGGCCTGCTTGGAGTCGGCCTCCACCTCCCCGCGGGCCTTGCCGCCCGTCAGGTCGATGGCCTTGAAGACGTAGGTGCTCATGCCCTCTGCCTAGGCGGCCTGGAGTGAGGAGGAGCCGAGCAGGCGGCGCAGCTCCTCCGGGGTCGAGGAACGTGCCTCAGCCAGCTTGGCCGAGATCTTGCCGGCGCGCACCAGGCTCGCCAGCGAGGTGTCCATCGTCTGCATGCCGCTGGCCGAGCCGGTCTGCAGGACGGAGTAGATCTGGTGGGTCTTGCCCTCGCGAATCAGGTTGCGGATGGCCGGGTTGGGCACCAGCACCTCGCACGCCGCCACGCGGCCGGAGCCATCGGCGTTGGGTAGAAGCTGCTGGGTCATGATGCCCTGCAGGGCGACCGAGAGCTGAACTCGGACCTGGCCCTGCTGGTGAGCCGGAAAGACGTCGATGATGCGGTCGATTGTCTGGGCGGCGTCCTGGGTGTGCAGCGTCGCGAAGACCAGGTGGCCGGTCTCGGCGGCCGTCAGGGCCGTGGAGATCGTCTCGAGGTCGCGCATCTCGCCGACGAGGATCACGTCGGGGTCCTGACGAAGGGCGGCTGTAAGGGCCATCGAGAAACTCTGTGCGTCGGAGCCGAGCTCGCGCTGGTTGACGATGCACTTCTTGTGCCCGTGCAGGAACTCGATCGGGTCCTCGATCGTCATGATGTGCTCCTCGCGGGTGGAGTTGATCTCATCGATCATCGCCGCGAGTGAGGTGGACTTGCCCGAGCCGGTCGGGCCGGTGACCAGCACGAAGCCGCGGGGCCGCCGGGTGAACTCGTGCACCGCCGGGGGCAGACCCAGATCGTCGATCGAGGTCAGGCCGAAGGGGATCAGGCGGAAGGCGGCGCCGATGGCGCCACGCTGGTAGTAGGCGTTGACACGGAAACGGGCGTGTCCGGGGATCGAGTAGGCGAAGTCCAGCTGCCAGTTCGTCTCCAGGCGCTGACGCTGATCGCCGGTCAGGATCGAGTAGACGATCTCCCGTGTGTCGGAGCTCGAGAGCTTGGGGTACTCCTCCAGCGGAGCCAGTTTCCCGCGTACGCGGACGGTCGGGTGCGCGTTGGCGGTCAGGTGAAGATCCGAGGCGCGGCGGTTGACGACCTCCATCAGAAGGTCTGCGAAATCGATGTCCATGACCCCCCTATCGGCTCACGAACAGGTTTTCAGGAGGGGGTAGACCGCAATCGACAAAAATTCGACCATCAGTTGGTCCCGATGACCCTGGCGACCTCCGCCATCGAGGTCCGCCCCATGCGGACCTTGTTGAGCCCGTCATCGCGCAGGCGGACCATCCCCTGGCTCACAGCCAGATCGCGCATTTCCTCTGCAGGACGGCGTTCCAGAGCCATAGTCTGGATCTCGGGACTGATCTTCATGACCTCATAGAGCCCCACCCGGCCGCGATAGCCACTGCCTCCGCAGCGCCGGCAGCCGACCGGCTCGTAGGCCTCGAGCTCCATGATCGCTTTGTAGCCGCTTTCCTGCAGCACCTTGGCCGGGATGATCATCCGCCGCTTGCAGCTCGGGCACAGCATCCGCGCCAGGCGCTGGGCAACGACGCACTCGAGCGCCGAGGCCACGAGGAACGGCTCGACGCCCATCTCGATCAGCCGCGTGATCGCCGAGGGTGCATCGTTGGTGTGAAGCGTCGAGAGGACCAGGTGGCCGGTCAGCGCAGACTCGACGGCGATCTGGGCGGTCTCCTTGTCGCGGATCTCGCCGACCATGATGATGTCCGGGTCGGCTCGCACCATGGCGCGCAGGCCGGCGGCAAAGGTCAGGCCGGTCTTGTTGGAGACCTGGACCTGGGTCAGACCCGCCATTTCGTACTCGACGGGGTCCTCGACCGTGATTATGTTCTTCTCCGGCGTGTTGAGCATCTGCAGCGCCGCATAGAGGGTGGTGGACTTGCCGGACCCCGTCGGGCCCGTCACCAGAACCGCGCCGTGGGTCTCCTGGCAGGAGCGCTCGAAGAGGCCCCTCTCATGGTCTGCCATGCCCAGCTTGTCCAGGTCGACGACGACGTTGGACTTATCCAGGACACGCATCACGACGCCCTCGCCGTGAACGCTCGGCAACGTCACGACGCGCAGGTCGATGTGGCGGCCGTCGACGACCAGGCCGATGCGGCCGTCCTGGGGCAGACGCTTCTCGGCGATATCCAGCTCGGCCATGATCTTCACGCGCGAGACGACCCCGGCGGCCATTCGGCGGGCGACCGTGGTGATGTCCTGCAGCACCCCGTCAATGCGGAAACGGACCCGGGTTTCCTTGCCGTCGGGGGCGAAATGGATGTCTGATGCACCGCGCTCGACGGCTTGGGCGACGATCTGGTTGACCAGCTTGATGACCGGCGCGTCTTCGTCGCTCTCGTGCAGAGCCACGACCTCGGCGTCTTCCTCGGCCTGGGCCTCCGCCGAGGTGCCGACAACGTCTTCGAGGCGGTCCAGACGCGAGATCAGGGCCACGATGTCATCGGGTGGCGCCACCGCGACCCGCACCTCGTGGCCGGTCATGATCGCGATGTCATCCACCGCCAGGACGTTGGAGGGATCGGCCATGGCGACCAACAGGGTGCGCTTGTCGGCAAAGGCCACCGGCACCGCCTGGTAGCGCTTGGCGATCGTCGTGGAGACTAGGTTGGCGGCCGACATGTCGACCTGAAAGACCCCGAGATCAAGATGGTCCAGCCCATAGCGCTCGGCCAGGGCACGGGCCAGACCGTCGGCTGTGATGGCTCCCTGGTCCATCAGGATCCGCTCCGGCGCGGTGCCGGAGGTGCGAGAGGTCTCGATCGCGTCCTCGACCTGGCGCTGGGTGGCCAGCTGCATGTTGATGATGACGTCGGTCAAGAAACGCGGCGAGGAGCCTCGGCGAGAGGGCTTGGTGATGCCCGACCAGCCCGGCTCGCCCTCGCCGGCCACAGGCGTCTCCGAGGGGGAAACAGGCTCCTCGATGCCCCAGCGTGGCGCCGGCGCGGGCTCCAATTGGACGTCGGCCGGCTGGTCTGCGAAGTCCTCCGGCTCGGAGTCCGGACGAGCGTCGCGCGAGATGTCGGCTGCGGCCGAGTGGGCGGCCAGTTCGTCTGCGCCCGCCGCCGCGCCATCGATGCCGAAGATCGCGTGCAGATCAGGCCCGGTGCCCTCGCGCAGGTCGCTCACAGCGAACCTCCGGAGGAACCGGTCCGGCTAGCCCTCCATGGCCGCGGCCGCGCGCATGACGTCGAGCGGCGGGAAATGTTTCGTCCAGCGCTCAAGGCTGAGGGCGCCTTGAGCGATGAGGATCTCCAGACCATCCGTCGTGCCGAGGCCTCGAGCCTCGGCGGCGGCAAGCAATGGGGTGGATCCTGAGCGGTAGACCAGATCGGCGACATGTGAGTACTCACCGAGCTGATCGCCCGTCAGGTGGAGATGGTTGAGCGCTCCGGCCTCAGTGGCCGAGCGTTCTACGGATAGGCCCACGGAGGTGCAGTTCACGAGCAGATCTGCCCTTCGCGGCGCCGCCGTGGCCGAGGCGCCGAGCTCCGCGCAAAGGCGCTCGGCCCGCTCGGTCGTCCGATTCCAGACCCACACAGGGCCCGCGCCCGCGTCCAGCAGCGCCCACACGACCGCCCTGGCGCTGCCGCCCGCGCCAAGCACCTGCGCGCTCATCCCCCGCGGCGAGAAGCCCAGCGCCGCGATCAGGCCGGGGGCGTCGGTGTTCTCGGCCACGATCGCGCCGTCGGCGAAACTGAGCGTATTGGCGGCGCCGATCGCCCGTGCCGTCGGGCTCGCCTCGGTGGCGAGCGCGAGGGCGGCCTCCTTGTGGGGGATCGTCACATTGGCCCCCTCGAAACCCGCGCCCGCCAGACCCCGGACGGTCTCCTGAAAGAGCATCGGGGGAACCGGAAGACGTTGATAGTGCCAGTCGTGAAGGCCCATAGCAGCCAGCGCCGCGTTGTGGATGGCCGGAGAGCGGCTGTGGGCCACCGGCCAGCCCAGGACCCCCAGGCGATGCATCACTTCTTCTTGCAGGTCGGCGGATGGCCGCCGTTCTTTTCGACCGCCTTCTTGTAGGCGGCCACGTCCGTTTCGAAAACGGACTGCGATTCGGAGAAGACCTGCTCGCCGCAGCCGTCGGCTCCGGCCACGTAGTAGAGGTAGCCCGCTTTGGCCGGGTGAGCGGCCGCTTCGATCGATGCTGCCCCGGGGTTTGAGATCGGGGTCGGCGGCAGGCCCGTGTGCAGGCGGGTGTTGTAGGGCGAGTCGATGTGCAGCTGTGCTTCGGTGAGTTCCCTGGTGTAGGTCGGGATTTTCTTCTCAAGCTCAACGGCGTAGTAGATCGAGGCGTCGATCCCCAGGGGAATCCCCCGCGCCAGCCGGTTGTAGATGACCGCGGCGATCTTGGCCCGGTCGCCCGGCACCTGAGCCTCGCGCTCGATCATCGAGGCGACCGTCAGCAGCTGGTAGGGGGTCACGTGCAGCGCTTTGGCGCGGGCGATCTGCGGCGGGCCGAAGTGTTCGGTGAAGGCCGCCAGCTGCTCTTCGACAAGCCTCAGGACAGGAGCGTGCACATCGAGTTCGTAGGTCGCCGGGAACAGGAACCCTTCGAGGTCGGGGGTGTTCTTGGGGGCCCCGTATTTTGTGGTGTCGATCAGCGAGGAGTGCTCAGAGACCTTGCGATAGCTGCCCGTCAGCCCCTTGCTCGTGGCGATCAGGGCGATCTGGGCCCGCGTCTTGCCCTCCGGGATCAGCACCGAGACAACCGCGGGCACGGGCAGCGGCTTGGGGCTCGATTTCGAGGACAGCGAGACGATCGCAACGACGATTGCCACCAGCACCGCCCCGAGGGCGATCAGCGCCGCCACTCGCGAGACGTGTGGGCGGCGCCGCTCGCGCGCCGGTGCGCCCACGGCGGGCAGTACGCGGCCCGAGCGGCGCGAGCGTTTGCGTCCTTTGGAGATCGGAGGTGGCGGTTTGCCGATTCTCGAGTATGCCGTCCGCTCGGGCCCCGCCTCGGGCTGCGGTGCACGCTGGGAATCGGCCACCTGCTCCTGGGCCGGGCCCGGCACGCCGGCCGGCGCATGCGAGCGGTCCTCCTGGCCCGCGGTCCCGGACGAGGGGAGCGGCTCAGGCTCGGGCCATGGGGCGGGCCAGCTCTCCCGGGCGGGCTCCTCCGGCAAGGCCGACTCAGGTTCAGACGGCGTTTCGGGCGGGGGGGCGAGGATCTCCAGCGGCTCGGTCGCCGGCGGCTCGGGGGGCGGTGTCCAGGCCGGGGCGGCGGGCTCCGGTTGCACCGGTTCTGGCGGGGGCGGCGTCCAGGCCGGCGAGGCGGGCTCCGGTGAGACGGTCTCCGGTACAAGCACAGGTGCCGGCGCGGGCGACTCGGCGGGGGGCTCGGCGGCGCCCGGTGCCGGAGGGGCTGAAGGCGGCGGCGTCTCACCGCTGCGTTCGGCGCGGCGGCGTTCGCGCTCTTGGCGATCGCGCTCGCGCTCCTCCGCTGTTCGCTCTCCCCGGGCCAAGATCAGGACCCTAACGTGCCTGAGCCGTGAGCCAGCTCTCGAGCAGGTGGGCGGCCGCACGCGAGTCCTCGCTGGTGCGCCCCTCGCCCTTCATGCGCTGGGCCAGCTTGGTCGTGAATCGCTCGTCGTACATCTCGACGGGGATTCCCTCCTCGAGGCCTTCGGACAGCCGCCGGGCGAACTCCCGTGCCTCGCGCGTCTGCTCGGTGTCGCCGCCGTCGAGACCCAGCGGAAGCCCCACCAGGACGAGCTCGGCCCCGCGCTCGCTGGCCAGCCGGCGGAGAGTCTGAAAGCCGCGTTTGCTGGCGGGTCGCAAAACGGGCTCGATCGGTGTGACGATCGTTCCCGTGGGATCACTGACAGCGCAGCCGCAGCGGGCACTGCCGTAGTCCAGTGCCAGGACCCTCACCGCGGCGCTGATGTCTCGGCCGCGCCGTGCGGGCGTGGACGCAGGCGCGCCACTAGTCCGCCAGGGCGGCCTCGATCGCCGCCAGGCCCGCGGCAATCGCCTCGTCGAGCTTCTCGGGGTCGCGGCCGCCGGCCTGTGCCAGGGTGTCCCGGCCGCCCCCTCCCCCGCCGACCACGGCCGCCGCGCTCTTGACGAGCGAGCCGGCCTTCAGGCCCCGCTCGACGAGCTCCGGGGCGACGCTGACAACGAGCTGAACCCGACCGTCGGACGACGAGCCGAGCAGGATGGCGGCACCTGGGAGCCTGCCCTTGAGGCGGTCCGTCAGCTCCAGCAGCAGCTTGTTGTCGGGCACCCCCACGCGCGCCACGAGGACGGTTGCGCCGTCGATCTCCCTGGCGCCGGCGGCGAGCTGATCGACGTCCGGCAGCCCGTCGCCCTGGGCGCCCGGGCGGCTGCCCTGCTTCAGCTCCTTCTCCAGGCGCCGGCGCTCATCGGCCAGCGCGGCGACCGCTGCGGGCGCATCCTGCGGGCGCGTGCGAAGCAGCCCGGCGATCTCGCCCAGCAGGCTGTCATGCTCGCGCAGCAGCTCGACCGCGGCCGGGCCCGTGACGGCCTCGATCCGCCTCACGTTGGCCGAGCTCGAGGTCTCGCTGAGAATCCGAAAGGGGCCGATCTCGGCGGTGCTGCGGACGTGAGTGCCGCCACAGAGCTCACGTGAGTACTCCCCCCCACCGACCTCGACCATGCGCACGACATCGCCGTACTTCTCGCCGAACAGCGCCATGGCCCCCAGCGCCTTGGCCTCGTCGAGGGTCGTCGTGATCGCCCGCACGGGGTCATTTCGCGAGATCCACTCGTTGACGCGGTCCTCGATCTGCGCCAGCTCCTGCGTGGTGAGCGCCTGGCCGTGACTGAAGTCGAAGCGCAGCTTGTCCGGGCCGACATAGGAGCCCGCCTGGCGGACGTGGCCTCCAACCTGTTCGCGCAGGGCGGCCTGCAGCAGGTGCGTGGCCGTGTGATTGCACTCGGTGGCGTGGCGGGCGATGCGGTCGATGCGGGCCAGCACCGGCTCTCCCTCGCGCAGCTCGCCCCGCTCCAGGACGACCTCGATCGCCTGATCGTCGCCAAGGCGGAAGACCCCGCTGACGGCGGCCCGGCAGTCACCCTCGGCGCATTCGATCGTGCCGGCGTCTGCGACCTGGCCGCCACCGGGCGCGTAGAAGGGCGACTCGGTGAGCTTGACGAGATAGTGCTTCGCGCCCGGACCCTCCTGCGGAACGCTCTGGACAGCCGCAACGGTAGTCTGCTGCACCCCGGTTTCATAGCCCGTGAAGTGGGTCGGCGCACCGCTCTGCAACGCAAAGGCGCTGGCTGTGGCCCGTACATCACCGCCGCCGGCGGCAGATGCCGTGCGCCCTCCAGCGCGCCCGCGGGCCCGCTGCTCTTCCATCAGGCTGTCGAAGTCACCCTCGATCGACAGGCCCTCCTGCGCCAGCAGCTCGCTGGTCATCTCGTAGGGGAAGCCGAACGTGTCATGCAGCCGGAACACCTCCTCGGCCGGGATCGTCTCCGAGCCACCATGCCGGGCACCCTCGATGTGCTCCCGCAGCGTGCTCATCCCCTGCGACAGGGTTCGCCCGAAGCCCTCCTCCTCGGTGGCCAGCCACATATCGACCGCCTCGGCCTGTTCGATCAGCTCGGGATAGGCGGGGCCCATGACCTCGCGCACCCGTGCGGCGTAGCGCACCAGAAAGCCCGGCGCCAGCTCTAGCGCGCGGCCCTGCTGGATTGCCCGGCGCATGACCCGGCGCAGGACATAGCCTCGGTCCTCGTTGGAGGGCACGACACCGTCGGCCACCAGAAAGGTCATGGCCCGAGAGTGGTCGGCAAGAATCCTCAGGGCTCTGTCGTTTGCGAACTCGTCACCGTAACGGCGGCCTGAGAGCTCCTCGCCGAGCTCGATCAAAGGGGTGAACTGGTCGGTCTCGAAGACCGATTCCTTGCCCTGCAGGATGGCCGCCATGCGGTTCAGGCCGAGGCCCGTGTCGATGTTCTTGGCCGGCAGAGGAGCGAGGATGGTCCCCGTTTCGCGCGGATCGGGGCGCTGGTCGTATTGCATGAAGACGAGGTTCCAGTACTCCAGGAAGCGCTCGTTCTCACCGCCGGGAAGATCGTCCGCTTTGCCGAAGTCCAGGCCGCGGTCGATGTAGAGCTCCGAGCAGGGACCACAGGGCCCGGTTGGACCTGCTTGCCAGAAGTTCTCCGAGCGAGGGCATTCGACGATCCGCTCACGGTCGACGCCGATCTGCACCCAGCGCTCGATCGCCTCTACGTCCGGGCCGAGGCCGAGGCCCTCATCCCCCTGGAAGACCGTCACCCAGATGTCCTCGCGGCGCAGGCCGAAGACCTCCAGCGAGAGCTGCCACGCGAACTCGATGGCCTCCTCCTTGAAGTAGTCGCCGAAGGAGAAGTTGCCGAGCATCTCAAAAAACGTCAGATGCCTGCTGGTGTTGCCCACGTTGTCTATGTCGACCGTCCGGAAGACCTTCTGGCAGTCCGTCAGGCGTGACGCCGGTGGCACCTCCTGACCGAGGAAAAAAGGCTTCAGGGGGTGCATGCCGGCGACGGTCAGCAACGCCGAGGGGTCATGCGCGGACGGCACCAGGGATGCCGAGGGGACGCGTCTGTGCCCGCGCTCCTCGAAGAAGCTCAGGTAGCCCTCACGGATCTCATCGGTGCTCATCACGGCTCTGATCTTAGGCGCCGGCCGCGGCGTCAGGCCGCAACCGTGGCGTGCCCCACGACCAGATCGCCCGCATACAGGCAGGCCAGCTGCCCCGGTGCGGTGCGCTCAGCGGCTTGGAGCAGCTCGATACCGGCGCTCGGATGCCTCCCGGCGGCGAGCCCGGCCGGCAGCCGGCAGGCAAAGCGCCGGCCGTGGGCGCGAATGCGCACCGCATCCACCGTCTCACCCGGGCGGTGCAGGGTCATCTCGCGCACCGGGATGGCGGGTGCCATCAGTTCCTCGCGGGGGCCCACCACGACCGTGTTGCTGGCCGTGTCCGTCGCAAGCACGTACAGGGGCTGCGCAGCGGCGATGCCGAGGCCATGACGCTGCCCGACGGTGTAGATGTGAGCGCCGTCGTGTTCGCCCAGCATCTGGCCCGAGCGGGTCATGATCGGGCCGGGACGGCGGCCGAGGCTGCCGTGACGCTCGAGAAAGGCACGCTGTCGGGTCCCGGCGAGGAAGCACAGGTCCTGCGAGTCCGGGCGCCCGGCCACGGGCAGTCCGGCCCGCTCGGCCAGCGCTCTGACCTCGGGCTTGTGCAGCTCGCCCAGCGGGAAGCGCAACCGTCGGAGGGAGGCGGGCGAGATCCCGGAGAGGACGTAGCTCTGATCCTTGGCGGCGTCGCTTGCGGTGCGCAGCAGCGGAGCGTGATCGCCGTGGACGATGCGGGCATAGTGGCCTGTCGCAAGGCTCTGCGAACCAAGCCGCTCGGCCAGCTCGATCATGGCATCGAGGCGCACGTAGCCGTTGCAGCGCACACAGGGATTGGGGGTGAGGCCCGCCGCATGGTCGGCCAGCCAATGCTCTACGACACCGGCACGAAACTCGGCCCGAAGGTCGATGGACAGGTGTGCCATGCCCAGCGAATGGGCCAGCGCCCGCGCGCCGCGCACGGCCTGCGCGGAGCAGCAGCTCAGATCGCCGTCGTTCTGCGGATCGGACCACAGCTCCAGGGTCACTCCTACGGCCTCATCGCCGGCCTCGCTGACGAGCAGCGCGGCGACGGCACTGTCGACCCCGCCGCTCATCGCCACGAGGGTGCGCCCCGGCGCCAGGGCGAGTGCGGCCTGCTCGCGTACCGCGGCGCCCAGCGCGCGGTGAAGGGCGTCGGCGGCGAGCTCGGCAGCGTGGCTCTTGACGGCGCTGAGGCCGCCGAGCTCGGCCGAGATCTCGCCGGCGCCGATCTTGGCGGCCGCCAGCAGACCGGCGCCGCGCAGCAGCGTGACGGCGGCACTGCCCGACGCGACGAGTGCTCCGCAGCCACTGGCCTGAAAGCCCGCGTCGGTGATGCGGCCGTCCGAGCTCGAGGGGTCGAGCACGAGCGAGATCCGGATCAGATCACCGCAGGCGGCGCCGCCGGCGGCGCCCAGGAAGGATTCCCTCGGCGTGTGGCCCCGGCCTTGGGGATGTTCCAGGTGGCTCTGGAGAAGCTCTGCGCTCGGGTTCACCCGAGCGAGTTTACGGCTAGGAGTGACGCGCTTCGGAGATCGCCTGTTCGATGGCGAAGTCGTCCTGCAGCCCGGTCAGGGTTATCGTCTTGCCCTTCTTGTTGACGATCAGCAGCGTCGGGGTGCCATAGACCTGGATGCCCCGGGTGATCGAGCCGAACGTAGCCACCTCACCTGCGCTTGCGAAGGTGACGGCGATTTTGAGGTGGGATCTGTTGAGTTGGCGGACGGCTTGGCGCACCGCCGTGTCATCCGATCCACGCGGGTCCCAGAAGAGGATCAGGGCGACCTTGCCGCTGGCCAGCTCGGCTTCGACCGACCGCTGGTGAGCCGGGAGCGAGCTCTTGGCCTTGGGCGAGGCCGGCTTGGTGGTCGTGTGGGTCGTCTTGGCGGGGGTCGTCGGCCTCGCGACTGCCTTGGCGGCAGTCGAAGTCGTGTGTGTGACCGCAGAGGAAGACGAGGAAGAAGAGTTGGACGAGGTGGCGCTTTCGTTGGAGGCGGCGGCGGACTTTTCTTCCAGCGCCTGGGCGTTCTGCTGCGAAGTTTTGACGGCGCCTTCGGCCTTGGCCACAGCCTTGGTCAGACCCCCAACGCCGGGCGCGGCGCCTTTGTAGATCTTGGATCCGCCGGAGGCGTGTTTGCCGGCAGCCGCTTTGGTCGTCGTGGTGACCGTCTGGACGGTCGCGGCGGAGGAGCCGGCGGTGGTGCTCGGGCTGCTTGAGTGGCTCTGGAGCAGGACGAGCCAGACCGCGGCGAGCAGGACCACACCGAGAAGGCCAAGCTGGTAAGGGCGGGACAGTTGTGCCATACGCCCCCTCCTTCGGCATCTGGGGAAAAAAAGTTGAATGCCGATATCGGCCTTGGACTTCTCGCACCGATACGTTCAGATCAGCAATGAGCCCTCCGGCCCCGGAAAATCAGGCTTCACGGCGCCCCTTCGGGCGCATCCCGGGCGTGCGACTGGGGATCTTGCTGGCATGCCTTGCGGGACTTGTGGCTTACCTGCTGCTGAGCGGCGGAGCAGGCCGGGCCCACCGGGCGAGCACCCCGAGCACGCTGGCATGCGCCGGTTCCGGCACCCCGAAGGTGCTGAGCGTGGCACCCGGCGCGCTGGGCGCGCTGCGTCAGAGCGTGGCGCGGGTGCTACCCGGCCGTGTGGGGCGCCTGTATGAAGAAGGGACGATTTCCGGCTCGAACTTCTGGAGCGACGAACCGCCCACCGGCCCTGCGGTCTCGGCGAGCGCCCGCCGCCACGCCGGATATGAGATGCGCTGGTGGGCTCCCAATGGAGATGACCTGGTGGCCGACGTATTGGTCTTCGCAAGCTCCCGCCAGGCCGGGGAGTTCATGCAGCGGGCCGCCGAACGGCGCTGCGGGCATCTGCTCTTGAGCGGTGCGGCCGAAAGACCGCCGCAGGGGCGCAACCTCGCGTGGACGAACCCGGATGGTGTGGCGGAGGCCGACGTTTACCTGGCGCGAGGCCGTCGCGTGTATCGCGTCGGGGACGTGCCGGCGGGCCAACAGCAGCAGCGCCCCTCGGGGGCGAGGCTCCGTCGCACGATGGCGGCGGTCGACACGCTCGCCTGTCTGCTGCCCGGCGCCCACTGCGAGAGCGAGAACCGCAGTGTCCCGGCCTGAGCGGGCCTTCCCGGCGGCCCTGGCGCTGTTGGCCCTCCTCGCGGGCGGGTGCGGCAAGAGCAACCTCGTCCATGGCGGGCAGAGCTCCACGGCGTCCGAGCCCGTTCACCTTCCGAGCACACGCCGGCCGAAACCCGTGGCGCCGGCCGTCGTGGCGATCCCGCTGAAGCTGACGGCGGCCCGCGCGGACGCCTTCGCGAGAGCGGTCAATCTGCGGGCGGTCGATGTGACGGGCTCGCGGCGCTCAAGCCGGACGGCGAGCGCCGAAGACCGTCAGGAAGAAAAGGAACAGTGCAGCCGCGCTGAAGCCCAGGCGATCGGTGGCGGACGCTCCGATCGCCTCGATCGGGGTGGCGAGTTGGAAGCGGAATCGATTTCCTCGAGCGTGATCGTTATGCCGAGCCCGAGAGCAGCCCAGGCCGATCTTGCCTACTCGGAAAGCGCAGCCGGCCTGCGCTGTTACACGAAACTCCTGAGCCGCAAACTGGCGCGCGAATCGACCGCCAATGTGACCATCGGGCGGGTACTGGTGCAGCGGCGAAAATTGCTCAACGGAGCTTCGGGGATCCGCATCACGGCGAGGATCTCCGGCGTCAGAAGCGGCCTTGGTCTCAATCTCTATGTCGATGCCGTGGCGTTCCAGTACGGCCCCGCCGAGGTCGAGCTCTACGCCACGAGCTTCGTCCAGCCCGTCGCCGCGAGGACCGAGCAGGAGCTCATCGACGTGATGCAGGCGCGCGCCCGGCGCAGCCCACTGTGAGGCTCAGAGGGAGTGGTGGCCGCGCAGGATGGCGTGGACCACCGTCTCGGTGGCCAGCGTCTGCTGCTCGCCTGCCTGCATGTCCTTGAGAACCGTCTCGCCCGACTCCCCCACGATGGCGAGATAGCGCGCGCTGATTGCTGCGGCGTGACCGAGCTGGCCTTTGAGCGAGCGCCCACCGAGCTCCATCTGGGCAGCCAGGCCGGCCGAGCGGGCCTCGCTGAGCAGCCCGAAGGCCACACGACGGGAGCCCGCCCCCGAGGTTTCGAGGGCGATGAACAGCTCGACCAGCGCGGCCGGGGCCGGAGGCTGGTCTCCCGCGAGCATGATCCGCTCCAGTCCCGCGGCCCAGCCGAGGCCCGGCGTCGGGGGCCCGCCGAGCTGGGCGACGAGGCGGTCGTAGCGCCCGCCCCCGCCGACTGCGCTCTGGGCGCCCAGGGCGTCGGAGGTGAACTCGAAGAGCGTCCGCGTGTAATAGTCCAGGCCGCGAACCAGCGTCGGGTCGAGCTCGTAGCCGACGTTGGCCTCGTCCAGCAGCGCCCGAACCTCGGCGAAGTGTTCAAGGTCGGCCGCGTCGAGATGATCGATCAAGAGCGGGGCGCTCCTCATCACCGCGCGCGTGCCGGAGTGCTCGGTGTCGAAGGCCCGCAGTGGATTCAGATCGATACGGGCCCTGACCTCCTCCGAGAGCTCACCTTCATGGGCCCGCAGGTGGGCCTGGAGCAGCTCGCGGTAGTGGTGGCGCGTCTCGGGACTGCCGAGGCTCGAGAGCCGCAGGTGCAGGCCGCGGACGCCCACCTCCCGCAATAGCCGCTCCAGCAGGACGATTCCCTCTGCGTCAACCGCCGGGTCCTCGGCACCGATGGCCTCTGCTCCGACCTGCCAGAACTGCCGGTAACGGCCCGCCTGGGCGCGCTCGTGGCGAAAGAAGCTCGACAGGTACCAGAGCTTGACCGGCTGGCGGCGCTTGTGCATGCCGTGTTCGATGTAGGCCCGGCAAACCGGCGCGGTCCCCTCGGGCCGCAGCGTCAGGGATCGCCCGCCCGCGTCCTCGAAGGAGAACATCTCCTTGCTGACGATGTCCGTCGAGGCGCCGACACCACGCGAGAACAGCTCGGTCGACTCAAAGGTCGGCGTCTCGATCCGCTCGTAACCGGCCGCCTCGAGGATCGCGCGGGCGCGGGACTCGATTGCCAGGCGGGCCGCCACCTGCTCCCCGAGCACGTCGAAGGTGCCGCGGGGTACTTTCAGCTTGCTCTCGCTCAACTTCGGGCCGGCGGGGCGGCCGCCGCGGGCTGGGCGGGCAGGCTCAGGCGCAGCTCGCTGAGAAAGGGGTTTGTCTGCAGCTCACGCCCGAGCGTGGTGACGCCCATGTGGCCGGGATAGACGGCCGTCTCGGCGTGATAGGCACGCAGCAGGCCCTCGATTGAACGCTCGAGCGTGCCCCAGTCGCCTCCGGGCAGGTCCACGCGACCGACGGAGCCCTGGAAGAGAACGTCGCCCGAAAGCAGGGAACCGTCGATGGCATAGGTCAAATGGCCCGGGCTGTGCCCGGGCGTGAAGATGACATCGATCTCCATCCCGGCCAGCTGCAGATGCTCCCCGCCGGCGAGGGTGTGATCGGCCTCGTAGCTCTCGAACGGCCCGAAGCCCGGCGGCACCCAGCGCATGACGTCGGCAAGGACGGGCTGCTCGATGACGGGGCAGTAGACCGGTGCGCCGGTCGCCGCGGCCACCGGCGCGACGGCGCCGATGTGATCGAAGTGGCAGTGGGTCAGCAGGATCGCCTCGATCTTGACCCCGAGCGCCTCAGCCGCCTGCAGGAGACGCTCGGCCTCATCGCCCGGGTCGACCATCACGGCGCGGGCTGAGGCGGCATCCGGCCTGACGATGTAGGAGTTCTCCTGCACCATCCCCACGGTGAACGAGCGAACATCGGGACCGCTCATCGCGATTGGGCCTTTCCTTCGCTCGCTTTCTTGCGCATGCGGCGGTCATAGATCCACTTGTCGGTGTAATAGCTCACGGCCGTATAGCCGGCCAGCACGATCGGAAACAGGCCGATGACGCCGTTTGACTGCTTGAGGAAGATCAGCGAGAACAGCAGCAGCACGACCGTGGCGGCCATCGCCTTGACAAAGGCTGAGCGCCACGTGGGTGGCTTGTCGCGTTTGTCAATCAGCTTCTCGCGCCGGCGCGCCGCGGGGCTGGCGCCTTCGCCCTTCTTCTCGGCTTCCGTCGGCTTGCGGCCGGTCCGGCCACGGGACTCGACGACACCGGCGGCGTTGCCGCGGTGCTTGGTCTTGCGCTTGTTTCGGGTCTGCGCCATGGCTAGCAGCCTAATGCGTTCTCGATCACCTGGCGGGCGGGGTCAAAGCCCCGCAACGGGAGATCCTCGGGAAAGCCCTCAAGCGACGCCGCGGGAACGAGCCCGACGAGCTCCCCGTCGGCGACCGGGGCGAGGGCAGCCACCGCCTCGAGAACCTCTGTCAGAGACAGCTCCAGTGGCCGCTCAACGTTCATCGAGACCTGGGCCACCGCGCCGGCGAGCTCAACGCCGATCGCCCGCAGTCCCGGCATCCCGGCCTCGCCGCCCTCGCGGATCATCGCCGCCACACGCCGGGCGTCTGCGTGTGTCGCAGGCGGTGCCAGCTGGAGGTTGAAGGCGACCAGCGGCTCTCTGGCCGACACCAGCGTGGCGCCCGCGGTGGGATGGATCGCAGCCGGGCCGAAGTCCGGACGGAGGCTCTCCCCCTCTCCGCCGCCGGCCATCCGCCGGGTCAGCTCGGCCAGTCCGCCTTGGCGCAGCGAGGCGCGGGTCCGCCCCGCTCCGGCCGACTCCGCGGTCAGCTCGCCGTAGAGGAAGACGGGAACAGCCAGCTCGCTGCCGATCCGCTCGGCCACCACGAGCGCCTCCGCGCAGGCGGCTCCTCGGTCCTGCGCCTGCAGGTAGACCACGGGGGCGACATCCAGCGCACCCACATGCGGGTGCTGGCCCCGCCGTCCAGGGGCGCAGAGATCTATCGAGGTGACGGCCGCGGCGGCCAGGCGCAGCATGGCCTCGGAAAGGGCCCGCGGGGAGGCGGTGAACGTGAGGACCGAGCGATCGTGATCGGCGTCGGAGTGGACGTCTAGAAGCCGCGCACCCTCGTTACCCACCGCATCGATGAGGGCCCCCATGCGCTCGATCAGGGCGCCATCACGTCCCTCGGAGACGTTGGGGACTGCGAGCAGGGTTGGTGGGCGCATCCGACGAGGCTAAACTGCGCCACCCCGCCGGAGTAGCTCAGTCGGTTAGAGCAGCGGAATCATAATCCGCGTGTCGGGGGTTCGAGTCCCTCCTCCGGCACTACCAGAAGCCCTTTATCCAAGCGGTTTTGACCGTATCAGGACCTTCGGACGCGCGCTCTTGAATTTCCCTACTGATTTCCCCAGGGGGCGTCGCTGGGGCGTGTTGGCAGAAAAGGCGGGGCGCAGCACGGCTACGGCAGCGGAGCGCAGAGACCGAAGTCGATGGCCGCTCGTGGCTGCTGGAGGTCAGTATCGGCATGCAAGGAACGCAAGCGACAGATCGCGAGCCGGCCCCAGCTGCAACGGATCGGCTCCTTCGCCCGGATCAGGCTGCTTGGTATCTCAACGTCAAGACGAGCTGGATCTACGAGGCCGTCAGGAGTGGACGCCTGCCCTGCCATCGTGTCGGGCGACACATCCGCTTCACCCGACCCATGCTTGACGACTGGCTAGCCGAGCAGCCGCGGCAGTAGAGTACCGATCTGGGCGCGGGCCAGAAAGCCAAAGCAACAGCGCCTGGTCGCCCGGCGGCGCTAGCCTCGGGCCCGTGCCACTTCTTGACGCGATCGAGAGAACCGACGGCACGCCTGCGCGGCGAACCGAGGACAGCTTTCGCTTCCTCAATCGTGCCGCCGGCGCCGTGTGGGATCGGATCCGTGACCAGCTCGACAGCTGGTATGCGGCCTTCCCAGACCCCGATGGTGACCTTCGCCGCCGCTTTCGCTCGCGTGACCCTCGCCAGCACTATGCCGCCTGGTGGGAGCTCTACCTCCACGGCCTGCTTACGGCCCTTGACTATCGGCTGACTGTGCATCCCGACGTCCCCGGTGCCAAAGGGCACCCGGACTTCCTGGCCGAGCGCGGCGATGAGTCCTTTTATGTCGAGGGTGTCACGGTCTTCTCGGGGGTCGTCTCGCCACGGGCGGCCAGCCCGCTTCAGGCGGCTGTCATGGATGCGATCGACACGGTCGAGGCTTCGCATTTCATGGTCGGTCTGCAGTTCGAGCGATTCGGGTCATCAATGCCGAAGGCAAGCGAGATCACTGGCCCGATCGAGGCCTGGCTCTCCACGCTCGACGCGGATGCCCTTCTCGCCTCAGCGGAGGCGGGAGTCCTGGCCGAGCCTACCCAAGTCGAGTTCGGGGACTGGGCGGTCGAGCTCCGCCCCATCCCGCGCTCGCTCAAGTTTCGTGGCTGTCCGGAAAACCGTCTCATCGGTATGGGTCCGTCCTTCGGCGGCGTTACCAACGATGTCCAGAGGCTACGAAGCGCGGTCACGCGCAAGAAGGGGCAGTTCGGGACGCCCGACAAGGCGCTCCTCGTTGCTGCGTTGCCGATCAACGGCTTCATTGGCGACCACGTCGTCGAAGATGCGCTGTTCGGTAGCGAGGCGGTGCGCTTCAACATCGAGACCAAAGCCACCGCGCTAGTGCGCAGCCCCGACGGCGTCTGGATTGGCAAGCGCGGTCCGGCCGCCAAACGTGTCTCGGCAGTCCTGATCGGGACCGGCATCCTTCACCACTCGATCGCGACGGCGTGGCCGCAGGTTTGGCATCACTTCGATCCCACGCACGCCCTAGAAGCCGAGCTGCCCTTCTCCACGGTCCGGGTAGTCGGCGATCAGCTTGAGGTCACCGAGGCCACCCGGTCGGCAGCGGACGTACTTGGGCTGCCTGAGGATTGGCCGGGGCCCGAGCCTGCGTTCCCTCGCTGCTTACACAGGCCCGAGGACCATCGCCCGGCAGGCTCGGTGTAAGACGGGTATTGCGCCGTGGCTCACGGGCGTCCTGGTGGCTGCCACAATCGACGAGCTGGCGAGCAGGGCGAGGCCGGCGCGGAGAGAGAGGCGTCCTTACGAGACCCCAGGGTCCGTCAGACGAGTGGGGCTGCGCTCGATGAGCGTCCCGAGTTCGGACACTTCCCCGCGGTCGAAGACTGCGGCTGGCGGCCAGCTGACGAGGTTCGTGTAGGGCCACAGCCGGCGGATGCTCTTTGTGAGTTGTCCTCTGATCTCTAGCGTCTTCTCGTCCTCGGTTGGAACCCGGATGATCTCGAGCACGAGATGCCCGACGCAGAGGGTCGCTCCAAATCCGACCTGGTCGGAACCACCAGGTCCGAGGCGCAGAGTGCGCACGCGAGCCAGTGCCCCCGCACCAAAATCGCACGCCGCGACCCAGACGAACGTCTGCGGTAGCACGTCTTGGGCGGAGTACAGCTCGTGGTAGACGGACTCCGGCACGCTGCGGTGCTCGGCCTCCTGCGCAGAATCGATCATCAGAGCGGTCTTGAGCGCCCAATGAGCGACTGCTCGAGCGCCGTCGGGAAGAAGCATGGCTCTCTGCCCGCGGATCATCGGCTCAAGAAACGGACGCGCCCGCCTCTCAAGCCGCTCCATCCAACCGTTGTTGCACTCCCGCCCGCAGACGACGTTCGCCTTGAAGTCGAGGACGTCGTTGGTCCACTCGCGACTGATTGAGGCGCTGCCCTCGGGCGCGGCCCATGTGTGGGTGAGCTCTCCGGCTCCAGGGATCACGTGGAGGAGCCACTGCGGGAAGACGTGCTCGTTGGTCGTGGGTCTAGCGCCGCAGAAGACGCATCCAGCCACGCTCAGCTCGGGGGTCGCTCGGTGAGTTGCGCGTCTCCGGCTAGGACCAGCAGCGCAGCGTGGCGCTCGTCATCCGCGTCGCAGGCGCCGTCGTTGTCGATGAACAACGACACGTTGACCCCGCCGGGGTTGCGCGACGAGCCATATAGGACACCGGCGAGGGGCTCGCCGTACCCCGGGTCAAACCGCGTTCGCAGCCACTCGGTCACCACCTGGGTCGGCACGTACTCGATGTGGATGCGGTCGTCGCGCACGAAGGGCTTGGCGATCTCGCTGACGAAGTGACGTAGGAAGATCAGGCCCGGTCGCAGGCGTCGGCGCTCAGGGTCGTACAGGCTAGGCACCTCCGGTGGCGTGGAGAGGTCGACGACTCGCGCGGGGCGGCGCAGACGGAAGGTGCCCATCGTCGAGGCCTCAGCGCCTGGATTGGCGTCTCGGGCCTCGGTGGCTGCGGTGGCCGCGTCGAGCGCGCCGTAGAAGAGCGGAACTCCAGCGGGGCTCATCCTGCTGGACTTGTCAACACACATGGCAGGAGGAGCACCGAGCTCGGCGGCCGTTTGGGGGTGCTCATGCGATTTGTGAGTGCGGACGCGATAGATGGGCTCATCTGGCAGTTGGCGAACCAGACCGCCAGAGCGAAGCGCATCGCCGATCGCCTCGAGCAGCGCTCCCGGCGCCATGTAGTCCGGATCCTCCGTGTCACGGCCGTGATCGGAGAAGAAGTAGCGGCGATGATGCTTGACAGTCTCCGCGAACTCCTCCCAGGCGGAGCCCATGCGCTGATCGGGGCGCAGCCTGTAGAACTCGCGCTGCGCCCACGCTTGCTGGGGCAGGGCGCGCACGACGTCTGCGATCAACTCGCCGTGGTTGAGCGGCGGGTCTCCGGTTTCGGTGATGAGGTCGTAGGTGTCGTAGGTCTCGCCGACGTAACCGCCCTCCCAGCCGACTCCCTCCTCGTCTGCGTTGCCCCACTCTGCTGGCAGGCTGGTGCCGATGCGCTCGATGAGCGCGTCGAGTGGCGCAGCGTCCTCGTGGCCACAGTAGGTGCACGCCGTCGGCGTGGCGTTCTCCTCGATCAGGCGCTCCAGCGCGTAGTCCTCGACGTGTGAGGCACAGACGTACTTCTCTCCGCCGCTGCTCCAGCCCCGCTCTTCGTCCTCCTCCATCTGGCGCTGGACCAAGCTCACGCCAGTGAGGCTAGCGATCGGCCCATGTGGCGCCGCTGCGCGTCGACGCTCACGTCCCCGAGCCTATACAACGAGAAATGGTGTCGGCACGGCCTGCCCGCCAGAGCCAGTCGCGGCTCTCGCGGCTGTCTCTAGCCCCGGGCTGCTCGCGGCTAGATCTGCGGCTGGACCGCGCGGACGACGGGCTCGGCATCAGCGGCCGCCGCTGCGAGCTCCGTCGAGCGATCGCTCTTGGGGTTCATGTCCTCATAAAGTGAGCGCAGCTCGTCGAGCATCACGCCGAGCTGCTCGGGAGTGTGCGCAGAGGGATGCAGCGCAAGCGGCTCGTGGTGGGACTTGGGCGAGGCCTTGCGCATCGCTTGGTCGATGCGCAAGGCGATCTGCGGCGTCCATTTGACGCCGTGCAGCTGGCGCACGCGCACGTGTGAGCTGAAGCGCCGCACGGTCCCGTTGAGCACCGTGTCCTCGATCACCTGGTCGTAGGCTTTGCGCAGGTCGTTGACCCAGCGATCGGCCTCCTGCTCATAGGAGGGCTCCTGGCGCTTATATCTGGGGATCAGCTCCGACTTCAGACGGTGCTGCAGCGCCCGGACTTGCTTTGCGGTGCCGAGCATCTTCGTCGGCAGGTCGCCCTCGACCATGCCAACACGGTGAAACGCGCGCTGGAGCGTCTGACCGTTCAGCGCAACCTGAGCCTGATCGGCGGCCTCCTGCAGCAGGTGAATGAAGGCCATGTCGTGGGTGAAGACGACGACTTGTCGGCGCCCGGACTCCTCGACGAGGCGTTCGGCGAGGTAGGCGCGGCGGGTGTGGTCCAGGGACGAGACCGGGTCGTCGAAGATCACCGCGCTGCGATCGTCGCTGACCGCGACTTCGGCCAGGAAGAAGGCCAGCGAGAGCGCGCGTTGCTCGCCGTCGCTCAGCACGTTGCTGATCTTCTCGCCGCAGGGTTCCTTGAACCGCAGGCGGATGACGGTCTCGCCCTTGCTCGCCTGCCCGGTGATTTCGATCTTGCTCGCGACGGGGTCGAGTTCTCGAACCTCGTGCACGATCGCTTTGCGCAGACGGTCGGTGATCGCGACCTCCTGAAGCTCGCGTAGCTTGATGCTGATGCGCTGGGTGTTGAGCTTCGAAACCGCCGCGTCGATGCGCGCGATCGACTGCAAACCGACGACGTACTTCTGGATCGTCTCTTTCGCCTTGACGACCTTCACCCGTGCCTGCAGCTCACCCAGCTCGTTCATGATCTTCCCCTGGGCCTCCTCGTCGCGCAGACGCGCGTGGCGCTCGGCGGCCGCGTCCTGCTCGCGAGCGTAGACGCGCAGCTCCTCAACCACCACGCTCGCCTTTTGCGGCGCGAACGGCTCGCCGGCGGTTGCAGCCTGGGCGGCGGTGAGCCGCGTCTCGAGCGTCTGCAACTGCGCCTCGCCGAACTCGAGGAGCTGCTCGGGTGTGCCTCGCAGCTCGGTCCGAACCGCCGCAGCGATCGCTTTCACGTCAGGAAGCGCCTCGCTCTTGGCCTTGAGCTGATCGGTGAGAACGGTCGCTTGGCGGCGCAGATCGCTGCTGATGAACTGCTGAAAGCGAGCCAAGCGCTCTCGCGCAGGGGGATCGAGCTCCTGCTGGCAGAGCGGGCACGCGGCGCCGTGTGCGGTGTCGGGGAACTTAGCGTCGGCCGCCTGGGCAAAGCGCTCGGCGGCGAACCACATCTCGCGCCACGGTCCTTGGCCGGTGCCGTCGAAGCGCTGCTCGGCGAAGGCGCCCTCGGCGAGTGAGCGCTCGGCGGCATCGACGTCGTCCAAGCGCTTGCGCACCTGGGCAAGCTCGGTGATCGTCGCGTCGTTCAATAGAGCGTCGGTGTCGAGTAGTCGCTGCGTCGCCGAGCGCACGTTGACCGCCAGCGTCTTCGCGGCGTTCTCCAGTTGTCGACTCTGATCGCTGCGGATCGCTGCAGCCGCAAGCTCGAGCTCCTGCAGGCGCGACTCCTCCGCCACGGTCAGGCCGATGAGCGAGATCAGCGCGGCTGCGTCGGAGCTTTCATCGAGCTCGGCGAGCGCCTTGCCCGCGGCGGTCGTGACCTCGATCACCGGGAGCTCCGGCAGTGCAGCACGCCGGCGTTGGGCGAGCTCGCGCAGCGCCTCGGCGAGCTCGTCCTGCGTCTGTGAGAGCGCGCGCAGGACACGCAAGGCGCGTGGGACGTGCTCGATGACGTTCGGCTTTGTCAGGAACAGGCGCGCACGGGATGCGTCGAAGGCCGCCATCGCCGAGAGGACCCGGTCAGGGTCGCTGCTGAGGTCCACGGCGACGGGCCGACCGGCGCCGTCGACGGCGATGTCGAACTGTGCGGTCTGCGCTCCGGTCGCCGGGCCGGGGTCGAACACGTCGCGAAGGATCTCCTCCGGTTCGCCCGAGCGCGTGACGCGACGCAGCAGTCGCCCGTAGCCGCTCTTGCCCGAGCCGTTGTCGCCGTAGATGGCGTTCAGCCCCGGCGCGAGTTTGAGCGCTTGCCCCGGCGCCAGGCAGTTGATGTTGCACAGCTCGCGAATGGCGCGCAGCTCAACCTGGCCGTGCTCGCCTTCGTCGGCGGGCAGGTCCTCGAGCGCGAGCGCGATCGGCGTCGGCGCGTCGGGCGCGCCCGCCAGAATCCGCAGCACCTCGCGTCGCGCTGTCTCGTCGAGAGCGCCGGCGGCGACCCTGCGCAGCAGGTCTCGCTGCCAGTCGGGCAGGCCCTTGGACCACTCGTAGATTCGCTTCTGCAAAAGCACTCGCCGATTCTCCCAGCCGTGGCGGGCGTTGCGCTTGCGCGCAGTATATGCGAACGCGTGTTCGTGTGTACGTGATCTACGACCCCGCCAAGGCGCACGTCGTGGGCCTAGCAGCCTGCATTAGATGCGCCGATGCTGGCTGCCGTCATCGCGAGGGGCAACGACCGCGAGGCAGTCAGAGCCGCCAACGCGAGGACACAGCGCTGACACAGCACTCGCACAGCGGTGCATCTAGTCTGTCCTTCCTACGGGCTTGGCGCTGCGCGCCGGCCGCGTGACTCGGTGAGCGTCGAGCCGCGAGCGAGCAGCCGTAGGCCGCTAGGCCGGCGCGGACCGCGCTGGGAACGTGGCAGAGTCGCCGCCGGCGGCTCGGTCGCAGCGGGCGCAGCCCGCGCACGGTGACATTGCGCGCAGGGCGGCGGCACGCGACGCGGACGATTAAGCGTGGTGCGCAGCTACGGTTGGATGATGACGATGCACCTCGCTGTTCCAAGCCCCGAGGAGGCCTAGACGATGGAGAGGCAGGCGCTCTCGATGTGGTCGCGCCGTGACGAGCACGTTGCGGCGACACGTCTGACCGAGACCTCCGAACGCGCAAAGCGGTGAGGCTGAGAAGATGAAGGCTTGATTGTCGTCGTCGACACCAACCAGTTCTACGGCGATCCGCGGATGGTTCTGCGGAACTTCCGCATCTTGCTCGGTCAGCATGAGCGCGAGCGCCTTGACCTCGCAATCCCCGAGGTCGTGCTGCGTGAGCTTCCGAAGCTGTTCGCGCGAAATTATCGCGAGACGCTCGAGAAGCTCGATGCTGCTGCCCGCAAACTGGGTGAGCTAGGACACGACGTAGGTGAGCGCGCAGAGCTTCCGGGCGTGAAGCAGGCGCAGGAGGACTACGACGTCCAGATCCGTGCTGATCTCGCAGCCCGCCGGGTTCGCACGCCTTCGCTGCCCGACGTCGACCTCGGACAGCTCGTGGATGATTCAGTCGCTGAGACCCGACCCTGGCAAGCAAAGAGCCGTGGTTTCCGCGACGCATTAATTTGGCGCTCTGTGCTCGATCTAGCCGGCGAGGACGGCGTCGTGCTTGTCAGCAACAACTCGGACGACTTCGCAGCGAGCAAACAACTGAAGGACGTGCTGCACGCCGACCTCCGTGATCAGCTGGTCGCTGCGGGGTATGGCGAGCACCGAGTCCAGTTGTTGCCGTCGCTGGACGACTTCATCGACCGACATGTGCCAGGCGCCGAGCAGGAGTTGCTGAAGGTGACCGAGCGCCTCGCAGCTGACAAAGAGTGGCGGAGCGAGCTCTGGAATCGGGCGGCCGCGGCCCTATGGCAGCTCGATCTCGACGTTCACGACGAGGTGACCGTCGTCGATACCGTCAACGCAGAAATCGACAACGTCGAGGTCTCAGACGTCGAGATCAACGATCTGAAGATCGTGAACGCATACGAGAGTGATGAGGAGGAGTCACTGTCGCTCGAGCTGCGAGTCGATGCCGCGCTCCGCTTTTCGTTTACTACTAGCCGCGGAGGCGGGGAATGGCTTGCTTCCGAACGCGCAGACGTCGAGCTGGAGATTTTTGAGGAGACATTCACTCAAGGCACAACGCATGCGAGGCACCTGGCGGTGACCTACGCGGTCGACTACGAGCCTTCGAGTGGTCGGCTCGGAGACCTAGAGAAGCTGACCGCCGTCGAAGATCCGACGATGCGCTAGGCAGCCTACGCACGCCGGCAGCCAGCTACGGGATGGCCTGTGCGTCTGGATCCTCGGAGTAAATCCGTTGGATTGTCCGCAGCCACTTTGCCGGGATCTCCTCCTCGAGCCGACCGAAGAAAGACGGCGACGGCGCAGTTAGACTCGGTGCTGTCTCGGCGACGACACTGCCGGGGTCGAGCGCTCGCGCGATCTGCCTGGCGAGCTCGGGCTGGGGGCGGTAGGCCATGTACTGTTCGGTCGTCGTTATGCGGGCATGGCGCATCAGGGCCTGGATCGTCCTCACGTCGACGCCGCGCTGTGCCAGCGTCGTACCGAACGAGTGACGCAGGTTGTACATTCTGATCGGCTCGAGCTCGGCTTGTTTTTGAGCGAGCTTGAACGCGTCACGCATCGAGCCTTCGCTGACCGGCTCCTCGGCATCCTCGCTCGCGAAGACGAAGTTCTCGTTGGCGATCGCGTCATCACGGTCGAGGAGCCTGCCCAGCGTTCGCGCAAGGCGAGGCGTCATCGGGATCGCTTCGGAGTCTGAGGTCTTGGTCGTATCGGGGGCGTTGCGCACCCAATTGTCGTGGACGCGGATCACGTTGGCCTCGAAGTCGACGGCGCCGATCCTCAGACCCAGCGCCTCACCGGGCAGTCGGAAGCCGGCATCCGCGCCGAGGAGCCAGAAGGCTTCCTCGCGGATGCTCGGTGCATGAGCGAGCAGCCGGTCGATCTCCTCGCGGTCGTAGAAGTCGTCGCGGCGCAGGATGCGCTGGCGCTCAAGTCGCTTGCTCGACCGTTTGACGTGGGCGAGGGGATTGGCATCTAGCCAGCCGCGACGAACGCAGTAGTCGAGAGCCGCCGCAAAGATGTCGCGGTACGTGTTGCGGGTCTGCGCGGCTGCCGGTCCGATCAGCATCCACGGCTTTGTCGTGCGGTGTGCGATAAGCCAGCCTTCGACCTCGCGCTCGCGCGCGGTGGCGTGCGACACGCGCTTGGGCCGTTGCGCGTTCAGGGGAACAACGCGGTAGCAGCCTCGACGCCGGTGCTTCCAAGTGCCCAGCAGCTCGTCGGCCAGGCGTATCGCCTCGGCCTTCGTCTCGACCTCGACCGCCGCGCTACCGGGCGGCTGAGCCGTCCAGCGAGTGATCTCGACGCGGCGAACGTCCTTGCCTTCTGCTTTGGCCTTGCGCGCGGCCTTTGCGCCGAGCACACGGTAGGACTTGAAGTCGCTGAAGTAGTCGGCGAGCCGACCGTCTGCGAGCTCGCTCACCGGCGTTTCCGCCCCGTGATCGCGATAGAGGCGCTCGAACATGTCCTCGTAGCCGGCGACGGTCGAGCGCTTGAGGCCCTTCTCGCTCACACGCTCGGCAAGCCAGCCCTCGCACGCCTGCCGAAGCGTGCCGGTGGCCTGCCCGACCTGCTGGTCCTCGACGTCCGCGGAGAGCTCGGCCAGGATGTCCTCGAGGCGTTCTTCAGCCTCTCGGGGCGTCAGATAGTCAGGGCTCGGCTTGGGCCCGTGGCCCGCGCGCCACACAGGTGCACCGCGGGGTGTGCGTCGGCCGGAATCGCGAACATGTGCAGGACCGAGGCGACGCCCGCGCTTTCGGTCGTCCTGGTCGCGCCAGAACGCCCAAAACGCTCGGGTCCGCCCATTCGCGTCCAGCTTGACCTGGAGATGACCTCGAGGCCTGAACGTACTCATCATCGGTATGGACCTCCACTAGCTCGAAACGGCCAACGAGCTTGGATGGAGGCGGCTGGAGCGCCGCTGATTTCCCTGTGATTTCCCTAGAAGGCAGAGCTAGGCCGAAAGAGCCCTAACAACGGCGGGCAAAACGGCCGAACTAGAGCCAATTTCGGGTATCAGAGTGGGATCATAATCCGCGTGTCGGGGGTTCGAGTCCCTCCTCCGGCATCGCCCTTTTGGCTTTGGAATGCGGGTTTGCGGCATTGGGGCGCAGTCCGGCCGCAGAACTTCGTCCCATGTTTATCGCGAGCTTGAGACAAAGGCGGAGCGGCGGATTGAGCCGCCTTCCTAACATGGGCGCTAGGAAAGCTCGTCGACATCGCGGCTCTGCGGCGGATGAACCAAGAACGGTCGCCAGGCGCTGAGAACGTCGTCAGGAGCGCGGTCCTGGCCGGGGCGCGGCAGATATCGTCAAGGTATGAACACCGCCGTACGCGCGGGCAGCCCAACCGACAGAGCGCTCCTGATCGAGCTCATCGATGGGGCGGTCGCATGGATGGTCGCCCGTGGACAGACGGGGCAGTGGGGCGATAAGCCCGTCGCGGAGCGGATCGACGGCGCGCGGTGGATCAGTGGCCTCGCGAGCGACAGCGGTCTGCGCATCCTTGAACTGGACGACGAACCCGCAGGGGCGCTCATCGTGGGCGACGCACCCGACTATGCGCCCGAGGTCGCCCAGCGGGACATGTTCGTCAACATGCTCGTCACCTCGCGTCGCCACGCGGGGAACCATCTCGGAAGCGCACTCATCAGAGCCGCAATCGAAGAGGGTCTGGCGGCGGAATGTGAGGTGCTCCGTCTCGATTGCTGGGCGGGCGCCCCGACGCTCGTCGCGTGGTACGAACGGCAGGGCTTTGAACGCGCCGGCACCTTCGAACTTGACGACGGCTGGAGGGGCCAGCTCTTTTCGATGCCGCTCGACTCGTCGATGCCGGCTCGATCCCCGGACGACTAGATTTCGTCCCACGCGCAGCTCCCCCTTTGCATTTCCACAGCCGTGCCTAGCGAGGACGCCGCGTCGGCCTGCGCTCTAGTGCAGAACAAATGCCTTGATGGCCGTGGCCGATCCTCCCGCATTGGCCTTGAAAGAGCCTCTGGCCGTCAGCTTCAGCCGATGTGTGTGCTTGATCAGGGCCCTGCCCTTGGGATTCAGCCTCACGGTCACGGGCAGTTTGCCCGTGCTCGTGGCCACGGCGCGCCCGCTGGCCACGAGCACCGGCTTCGCCCGGCTGAGGCGTGCCCCCTTGGGCAGCAGATACCAGGAGATGGAGAGCGTGCCTGCCGCGGGCGCGCTGAACACGAGCGCATAGCTCCCGCGCTTGCGCAGAGTCGCGATGTGGGCCCCCTTTCCGGCGGGCGCGAGCGAGGCCAGAAGAGCTCGCACTATTTGCTCGCTGCTCAGCGGGGTGGATTTTGTGGACGGTGCGCCGCCGGCACCCGTCGTTGCGCCGGCCGGCGGTGTTTCAGCTGGTGGCGTGCTGGCGACCGCCCCGGGGATCACACGGGTGAGCGGTGAGTCGATCGGGGCCGCAGAGCCGCGAATGTTGCTGGCCGTCTCGCTCAGGCGCAGTGTGTGGCCGGCGTCGGAGGTGCTAACCGTGTAGTTGCGGCCATCAGCCCCTGGGATGGGTTCGCAAGCGTTGCCGCGGGCGTCGCATCGCGACCACTGATAGGTGATCGAGCGGACCGCGTTGTCCCACTCCGCCGGGCCGTCGCCGAGCGTTCGTCCCACTTCGGCCTCACCGACGATGAACGGCGGTTCGCCGGCAACGGGGAGTTCGGTGTGTTCGAGTACGGCATCCACTTCGGACACGCCCGAGCCCGCGAGAACTCCGACCGGCGCGGAGCCGGCTAGCGTCCCAGCCGCGTTGTAGAACTGCGCGGCGAGCACCGACTCGCCGTTGAACGGTGGGAGGAACCGAACGCGGTAGTCGCCGCTCGCGAGCCCCCAGATCGTGTAATTGCCGGCCGCGTCCGTCGCCGCGCAGCCCGCGGAGAATCCTCGCTCTTCATATGCGCAGATCGCGAAATCGTGGACCGCTCGTCCGGTTGCTCCGTCGGTCACGGTGCCCGATATCTCGCCACCCACGCCGAGGACGGCGTCGATGTTCGTCGTCACGTGACTCGAGGTCACGGACACGGGATCAGCTTCGGCGTAGGAGTTCCTTGCCGAGAAGAACTGCGGGGCCACGTTCGGGGCAGAGAACCGGGAGCCGCCGAACGCGATCTTGTACTCGCCGGTCGGGAGCCCGACGATCGAGTAGTTCCCGTTGGCGTCCGAACCACCGCAGCTGATGGTTTCTTCGTCGGTGAGCGTCAGGGCGCAGACATCGACTTCCCCGATCGGCGCGCCACCCGACGCCGTGACCCTGCCGGTGACGGTCCCTCCCAAGGCGAGCGTCGCATTGAGATTGCTGATCACGCTTTCGGTGCCCAGCACGATCGTTTCGCCTTCCTCGAATACCGTCTTTCCGTTGTAGATCTGATCGACGTATTCGCTTTCCGACGGGCCATCGAAATACACGAAATATCTACCCGGCGCAAGGTTTTCGACCTTGTATTCCCCGTTGGAGTTGGTCTGCTCGCAGTCCCCGAGGCGTTCGCTTTCTTCGTCGCGGATGCAGACCGTGGCCGACCTTATCCCGACTTTCGTCACGGCGCTCGTGACACGCCCGGTGACTTTGGCGCCGGCGGCCAGTGCGAAGTCGACTCCGTTTTTTGTACTGGGAGCTGACACCGTGACGAGGTTGGCATCACGCGCCTCGAACTTGCCTGTGAAGTAGGTACGCGGGTAGGAGGCGGTTTGCTCGACTTCGACGGCGTATTCGCCCGACGGCAGCCCTTCGATCGTGTAGTCACCGGAGGCTTCCGTCTCGACGCATTCGATCAGGCTGCCCTGCAGTGACGGGCATACGGTGGCCTTTTCCACCGGGTTGCCTGTCTTCGCGTCGACAACACGGCCGGTGATCGCGCCACCGTGCTCCAGCGCCGCATCGACACCGGTTGTGTTGCTCCCGGCGGTCGCCGTTACCTCCTCGGCTTCTGTGAACAGCGCCTTGCCACCAAAGAACATCGGCGCATAGGGAGCCGCGGGCGCAAACGCAACGGCATAACTGCCCGTGGGCAGACTGTTGATCGTGTATCGGCCGTTGGCGCCCGACTGGGTGCAGGTGTCAAACGCTTCGGCATCGAACTGCAGGTCGTCGATCGAATAGGGACAGACGTGAACCCCTTCTACGGGCACACCGGCTGCCGTGACGGTGCCCGAGATCTGCGCTCCGGGCTCCATTGCCGCGTCGATCCCAGTGGTCGTCGCTCCGCCCGTGACGGTGACCGGATCGGCCTCGCTCGCCAGTTCGTGGCCTTTGTAGGACTGCGGGGCAAAGTTGTCCGCCGGCTCAAGGCGTGAGACCTTGAATGACACGTTCCACTGCCCAGGGGCCAGTTCGGTGACTTCATAACCGCCATCGGCTGCGGTGATCGAGCAATTCTCGGGGGCGAGGCGTCCTGGGCGTTCGGCGGCCGGAGCGGCACACACTTCGATCCCCTCCAGTGCCGCCGCTCCGAGGGCTGCCGTGACATGACCGCTGATCGAGCCATCCCCAGCCGCGTCGGTCTGCAGCTCCGAGGTGGCGAACGCCCCGCTGCGGCCGTGGCGGGCGGGCGGACACGAAGCGAGGCGTGGTCCTCCCGCAGGCGGACAGCCTTCCCTACGCGCAGCGGCTGACTGCAGCGGCGCGCCCGAGGAAGGCTGCGAGTGGGCTCTCGCGCCAGGCGCAGGCGGTGCGAGGACAAGCACGCTGAGGAGTGCCGCTGCCAGCGCGGCCGCGAGCCCCGATCTGGGTCTGGCGCTCCCCCGAACCTCCGTGCCCCCCTGCATCTCCCCCCTCCTCGAGTCAGATCTTTCGCCAGCCGCCGAAGGTCGAAACTCTACAAAGCTCCCTGCCATCGGGCAAGCCCGAAATCGCTTTCAGGCCAGCCCCCTGGTGGCCTGCGAGAGCTTCCCGCCGGCGCGTTGGCTCCCGGGTCGGTGCTCGGCGTGGCAGACCGATGTCTCGTCCTCAGAGGCCCCAACCATGGGCGGTTGCGGGAGCAGGGTTGACATTCGTCCAGGTTTCGCGCTGTCCGGCGTATCCATCTGTCTATCGCCATCTGGATCGCAGCGCCCGCGCTGCACACCAGACGATAGGGCTCCTGCATCTGCAGGTCGTGGTGCCACTCGGACTTGGGAAAGCGGACTTCAAAATGTTAGGCAATCTGAACAAGTGGAACAGGTCCGACCCTCGCTCACACAGCGGCAATGCGACCGCCGATCCGGTTTGCGGCCTCCGCGATGCGCGAGCGGCCAGGCGCATCGTGGCCTGGCAGGTCCGTACCGCCCTCGGTCTCGGGCTCGCGATGCTGGCGCTCGGCGCGGCCCCCGTGCACGCGGCTTACGTCTCCGGCTGGGGTGTCAACTTTCACTACGACCTCGACGCCGGTTACAAATCTCCCAGCTCGATGACTCCTGTCCCCGCTGAAGTGTCCGGTCTCACCCAGGTCGTGACGGGCGGCGAGTGGGGCGGCGGACTGCTCGCCAACGGCACCGTCGTGACCTGGGGCGGCAACGAAAGTGGCCAGGCCGGCAACGGCACGATCGGTCCATATTCCGCCAAGGCCATCGTCGTGCCAGGTCTCTCCGGAGTGGTCGAAGTGGCCGGCTCCGGCGAGGAGATGATGGCTCGGCTCGCCAACGGGACCGTCGAGACGTGGGGCGCGAACATGTTCGGCGAGCAGGCGACCGGCACCCACGGGATAAGAGCCTCGGTGCCGACGCCTCATCTCGTACCCGGGATCACGACCGCCAAGCAGATTGCCACCGGCGGTGCTACCGAGGTGGCCTTGCTGGCAAACGGCACCGTCATGGGCTGGGGCGAAGACAACAAGGGACAGCTCGGTGACGATGACGGCACGAACATGAAACTCGCACCGACCCCGATTGCCGGGCTCGCGCACATCGCGCAGGTTTCTGTCGGCGGCATGGCCGCCTCGGGGAGCCACGTTCTGGCGCTGACCGAATCGGGCACCGTTCTCGCCCTGGGCGAGAACGGCCGCGGACAGCTCGGTAACGGGACAAAGCTCAACAGCTCCACACCGGTGCTCGTGAAGGGCCTGTCCAGCGTCGCGGCGGTGTCCGCCGGGCCAGATCACAACCTCGCGTTGCTGAACAACGGCACCGTGGCGGCATGGGGCAGCGACCAGTTCGGCCAGCTCGGCGTTCCGGGCAGCTCCGTATGTGGCCCGAAGCGGACGTCGTGCTCGCTCACTCCGCGGCCGGTGCCGGGGCTCTCGGGAGTCTCGCAGGCTCTCGCCGCGGTGTGCTGGAGCGCTGTGTTGAAAGCCGGCCGCGTGTACACCTTCGGCTTGAACCGGTACTCGACGCTCGGCGACGGCACCAAAGAAGACAAACACGCACCGGTCGAGATCGCGCTGACCGGAGTGACGAGCATCGCGGGCGGCTATCTGAACGGGTTCGCGCTCACCCCGACGCCGATCGAACCAGAAATCTCGGTGGTACCGGGCCCGGCGTCGCTGACAGTCAACTGGATGTCCACGAGCGAGACCGAACGATGGGACGTCTCGATCCGCCCGCTGACGAGCCCGCTCGGTCCGTGGTCGACGGGCAGGGAACACCTGTCGCCGAGTACCCGCTCCTACACCTTCATAGGGCTGACACCTGGCACGGAATACGAAATCCTGGTCGCCAACGACTCGTTCCACCACAAGTACGGAACCGGCGCGGCAGGCTAGCCGAGCCCTCTCCCCGGAGCAACCGCCCCCGGCTTGACAACGCCCTTGAGGTGTTTCAGCACCTCAAGGCGTTGAGCGAGGCCGCTGCCGCCAGCCACTACGAGCCAGGCGTCTCCGGTGCGCGTGGCGCTCAGCGCGCCTTTGAAGTCGCCCGGACCGTTGACATAGGCACCATCCCCTTCGACGGGCAACAGGCCGGGGATCGGCGCGGGCAAGCTTCCCGGGTGGGCTGCATCCACGAGGAGCGCCACGTCGAGCGGCCACCCGTGGAGGTAGTACTCGGTGTCGATGCACGAGAAGAAGGCCCGGCCGACCAGTGTTTCCGGGTATGGCGTGATCGCCCGGGCGATGTGGCTCCACTGCGCACTCAGGCCCTTAAGGCCTCTCGCTTGAAGCGAACAGGGGCCCGATGGGGAGAGGTTGAGCGGCCGCGGGTTCCTCCGTGCCGGAGCGGCAGGAACCACCCGGCCCACGGCGTCGAGCGGCGTCAGTGCGGGTTCGCGCGATTCGGCGATGCTCAGCTTGCCCGAGGGCGATCTGACCTCGGTCAATGGTTTCACGATCCGCGCAGCTCGCAGACCGTAAGGCAGACCGGGCAGCTCGAAGGTCGGGACGCGGCGGCTCCCGTTGACGAGCAGAGCGGTCACCTGCGGGGTCACGAGCACCAGGAACACGGCCTGCCGCTTGTGCGCCGAGGCGGAGGAGAGCCGCATCGTGATCGGCTGCGAGGCCATCGGCAGTGCGCCGCACCCGCCGTCCCCGACTCGATCAGAGCCCGGTTCCTCGATGGCCACGCACCACCCGGACTGTCCGCCGTCGAGGGCCGGTGAAAGACGAACGTCGAACCCGGCCACGTGACTCCCGCTCTGCACCCCACCGGGCGTGATCGTGTGGGTGTGCTCTGCGACTGCTGAGATCGACGATCCGCTCGTGGAGAGTGCGAACGTCAGCGCGCCGAGGGCGATGGCTCCCAGCGCGGCGCCGAGCAGGCGACGGCGCCAACGCCTGCGCCGGCGTCGGCGGGCCTCCTCGATAACCCCCTGCTCCGGTGTCGGCGGTGCCGGGCGCGGGCGTGTGGGCTCGTCCGAGAGCAGCGCCGGCATCAGCCCATCCCCAGGATGATCGCCGCCAGCTCCTCGGGCTTGTAGCCACGTTCACGTGCGAACGCGACGAGCTCTCTGGCGCGGGCGAGCACGGCGCCCTGCTCAGCCGTTCCCGCCACGCGTATTCCCAGCCCGCGACGGAACTCGAGCAGTCCCTCGTCACGCAGCACATGGAGGGCTCGAAGCACCGTGTTGGCATTGACCCCCATCACGGCAGCGAGGTCCTTTGCGGGAGGGAGACGCTCACCGGGCGCCGCATCGCCTTCGGCGATGGCGCGCCGGATCTGAGCCGCCACCTGGTTGTGCAGGGGCGAACGGTCGGATCGGTCCAGGGCAACCAGCATGATGCTAGATAACCTAGCTTCAGTAGGTATAGCTGTCAAGCCCGTGCATCCGGCGGCCGGCCCGCTCAGCGAGCCGTTGCTTTCATCGCCATCCAGGTCGCTGTGTACGTTTTGCCGATGAGCGACGGGACGCTTGCAAGGAGCTACGGCAAGGTCTTCAACGACGTTGCGGTCGAGTACGAGCGCAACCGCCCGTCCTATCCAGATGCCCTGCTCGACCAGGCGTTGGCGCTGGCGGGGATCGAGGCCGGCGAGCCCGTGGTCGAGGTGGGCTGTGGAACGGGTCAGCTGACCCGTGGCCTGCTCGCGCGGGGCCTGCGGGTGACCGCGGTGGAGCCGGGAGCTCAACTGATTCACATCGCCGAGGAACGCCTCGCGGGTGCCGGCGAAGTGGAGTTCCTTCACGCGCGCCTCGAGGACGTCCCCTTGCCGAAAGCCGCCTACAGGGCAATTTTCTCAGCGTCGGCCATCCACTGGGCCGACCCCGATCTGAGCTGGCGGATGATCGCGGATGCGCTGGTTCGCGGGGGAACGCTTTCGCTGATCCAATACTTCGGCCTCAGAGAGCGGCGCCGCGCCGACGATCAGGAGGCTCTGCTTTCGATCCTGCGCAGCAACGCGCCCCGGGTCGCAGCCGCCTGGCCCGTCTACCGGGACCTCGAGCACACGATCGCGGGTCTGCACGAGCGGCGAGGCAATGTCTCGGACGCCTGGAGCTGGCTGGGCGGCTACGACATAGGGCGCGACTACGCGGCCGAGCTGTATGAGGATTTCGAATTCGCAGCCGTCCCAGTCCTGGCGGAGCACACTGCCGCCGAGCTGAACGGACTGCTCGCCACGCTGTCCTTCTGGGCGCGACTCTCCCCACGCGAACGCGAGGCTGTTGAGAACGAGAACCACGCGCTGCAGCGGCGGCTGGGGCGCCCGATCCGGGCCAGCACGCTCGCCGTGCTCGTCACGGCCAGACGACGGGCCCAGGACTTGCTGTGAGGGGCACTGATAGGGCGACGGCCACGCGCCGGGGGCTGGCGGTGGCCGCCGCACCGGAGCGCTTTGTCCTCCCCTCCGGCTAAGCGTTCAGATACCCGCGGAGTCGAAGCGCAAACACGAAGCTGAGAGTCGTTGCAGCGTTGGTCAAGCGCCGGTTTCTGCCCTACCCTGGAGGCGTGCTAAAGAGCGGTCGAGCTGTCTGGCGCGCGATCAGAGGACCTCGCGGCGGCCTATTGGGGATCGGAGGCACCGTCTCGGTGCTGCTCTTGGTGCTGCTCATCGCCGTCCTGCTCAGCTCCGCCAGCGCACCCGCCGGGCAGACCACGAGCGTGCCGACGAGCACCGCCACCACGCCCACCACGGTGCTGACGGCGACCAAGATACTCGGGCTTCCGTCCAAGGCGATCGTCAACGGGACGCTTCCCGTGACGATCGAGCTCTCCGCGGCGCCCGCTCCGGGCTCGCCGACGCCGATGCTCACCCCTGCCGTGGCCGGGAGCTGGAGTGTCTCGGGCGCCACCGAGTCCTTCACGGCCGCCTCCACGCTCAACCCCTGCTCGAGTTACACCCTGACGATCTGGTCGAGCACGACCGCCACCGGCCACTCCAAGCTCGGGCACCGGGTGGTCCTGCCGCTGCACGTTGCATGCCCGCCTCTGTCGGGCATGCAACAGGCCCTTGCCCGTCTCGGCTACCTTGGCGCGGTCTTCCGTCCCAGCTATCACTATGTGACGCCGCGCGGCAAGGTGAGTCGCCGGGAAGCCGCTGTCGCCGCATATCACCCGGCCCGCGGCAGGCTCGCGCCGAACCCCGCGCCAGCTCCGCCTGTCCGGCTTGGCGTGCTGGATGCAACCACCAAGGGAGCCATCCAGGTCTACCAGGCCGACCACAACATGACCGTGACGGGGGAACCGAACGTTGCGACCTGGGACTCGGTCCTGGCTGCAGAGACCTACTACCGCCGTGACCCACAGCCCTACACCTGGGTCAACGTCAGCGAGTCACTGCCTGAGACGCTGGTGCTCTATCGCGGTCACCACGCTGTGCTGAGCACGCCGGTCAACACCGGCGTTCCCGGCGCCGAGACCGAACTGGGCATCTTCCCCATCTACTCGCGGCTCGTCTCGACGACCATGACCGGCACCGACCCCGACGGGACCAAATACGTCGCGCCCGACGTGCCCTGGGTGAACTACTTCAACGGCGGGGATGCCGTCCATGGGTACCCGCGTGCCTCCTACGGATTTCCGCAGTCCAACGGCTGCGTCGAGGTGCCGATCGAAACGGCTCGCAGGATCTTCGGCATGCTCGCTCTCGGCGACATCGTCGACGTACGCTGAGCGCGGCGCTCACACGCCGGCGGTGTGACCCGCTCAGCTGGAGGTCGGAAAGTTGAGACCCCGGTTGGCGCCCGCGGTTGCGTCGTCTGGCCAGCGGGTGGTGACGGCCTTGGCCCGGGTGTAGAAGCGGATTCCCTCGGCCCCGTGCATGTGATGATCGCCGAACAGCGAGTCCTTCCAGCCACCGAAGGAGTAGTAGGCCATCGGCACCGGGATCGGGATGTTGATTCCGATCATGCCCACGTTGACCTCGCGCTCGAAGCGGCGCGCGGCCAGGCCGCTGGCAGTGAAGATGGCCGTGCCGTTGGCGAACGAGCTCTCGTTGATCAGCTCTATGGCCGCGTCCAGTGTCGCGACCCGCACCACCGCCAAGACCGGCCCGAAGATCTCGTCGGTGTAGATCGACATGTCGGTCCGTACGCGATCGAACAGCGTGGGGCCCACGAAGAAGCCCTCGCCCTCGAGCTGCAGCTCGCGTCCGTCGAGCGCGGCCACGGCGCCATCCTCGACACCCTGACCGATGTAGCCGGCGATCCGCTCGCGTGCCTCGGCCGTCACGACCGGGCCCATTTCTGAGTCGGACTCGAGTCCGGGACCGACCTTGATCGCCCTCGCCTTCGCGCCGAGACGCTCGATCAGAGGGTCGCCGGCGTCCCCGACGGCCACGACCACCGAGATCGCCATGCAGCGCTGGCCGGCCGAGCCGAAGCCGGCCGCCGTCAGCTGCTCGGCGGCGAACTCGAGATCGGCATCGGGCATCACGACGGCATGGTTCTTGGCGCCGCCCAGCGCCTGCACGCGCTTGCCTCGCTGCGTAGCCCGTTCGTGGACGTACTTCGCGATCGGCGTCGAGCCCACGAACGAGATTCCCGCGACCTCCGGGTGATCGAGCAGAGCATCGACGGCCACCTTGTCGCCGTGGACGACGTTGAAGACCCCATTCGGCAGGCCCGCCTCGCGGTAGAGCTCGGCGACGAGATTGGAGGCCGAGGGATCGCGCTCGGAGGGCTTCAGGACGAACGTATTACCCGTGGCGATCGCAACGGGATGCATCCACATCGGCACCATGGCAGGGAAGTTGAACGGTGTGATCCCGGCGCAGACGCCGAGCGGCTGGCGGAACGAATGGGCGTCGATGTTCGTCGAGACCTCCTCGGAGTACTCCCCCTTCAGCAGTTGCGCGAGACCACAGACGAACTCGACGACCTCAAGTCCCCGGCTGATCTCGCCCTTGGCGTCCTCGACCACCTTGCCGTGCTCGGAGGCGATCAGCCGGGCGAGCTCATCGACGTGTTCATCGAGCAGCTCGCGGAAGCGGAACATGATCTTGCTGCGGCGGGCCAGTGACGTGTTCGCCCACCCGGGCAGCGCCTGCTTGGCTGCTCTGACGGCCCGCTCCACGTCCCCGGGCTCCGCCAGCAGGACCTGTGCCTGCGCCTGTCCCGTCGCCGGATCCCAGACGACCGAGGTCCGGTTCGATTCGCCCGTGCTTTCCGCCCCTCCGATGAAGTGCTCGATCGTTCGCAGTGTGGTCTCGGTGCTCATTGGATCTCCCGGCTCGGCGGTGGACAGCTATATCTTCCTCGCTCGGAAGCCCCGCAGGCTCGAGCTCAGCTCATCGCACGCAGCGCGGCCTCGAGCTCAAAGCGTGCATCGGCGTCCTCGAGCTGCTCGCCCAGCAGCTCGCGCAACCCTCCGATGCGGTAGCGCACCGTCTGCGGATGGAGCTCCAGCTCGCGGGCCATGGCGGCCGCGTTGCCACTGTGGCGGACGTAGGCGAGCGCCGTCGCGGCCATGCGTTCCCGTGCCCGCGGCGTGAGCTGTTCGAGCCCTCCCAGGCGCCGATGAGCGATGCGCGCGACGACCGTGGCCGCCTCGACCAGGAGCAGCGGGGCTAGATGGTCGTCGGCCAGCTGGAGCCCCGGTCCGGACGGTTCGAGCTCGAGCGTCCGCGATGCGAGCCGCCACGAGTCGCCCAGATGCTCCAGGGCAAGTTCGGGACCGAGCGCCGCGGGGCGCTGACCGACCGCCACGCGAACCATCGCGTTACGGCCGGGCCCCTCGGCGTCGGGGACGACGATGCAGCCTCGGCCGTCGATGACGCTCGCGAGCGTCTCGGCGCCAAGGCGCCCGGCCAGACCGGCTGTTCGCTCGGCCGGACAGGCGAGGGCGGCGGCCGATGGCGCCACCTTCCATTCCAGCTGCTCGGCCAGCTGAGCCACCTCGCCCGATGGCGCTGCTCGCAGCAGGGCTCGGGTGAGCTCGTGGCGCAGCCGCTCCCGCGCTCCGGCCAGTTCGGAGTGAGCGCGGCTGTAGCCCTCCACCGACTCGGCCGAGAGCTCGTCGATGTAGGCGAAGATCGCCTCGGCCAGATGACTGATCACCTCCTGCTCGAAGCCCGCAGCCGCCGTTGCCGCGGCGATCCGCCGCCAGGCGACCCGGGCGCCCACCCGGTAGGCCGACTGCAGCGCGTCGAGCGTCCGGCCCGCCCGCAGCTCTTCCCGCCCGAGGGCGATGTAGACCCGGCTCAGCCTGAGATCGTCGATCTCCGGGTCTCGAACCAGCGCCAGAAACCGCTCCAGCGCCTGGGTGACGCCACTGCGAACGGCACGGCCGAAAGCCCCCTCGAGCGGACGGGAATATTCAGGAACCTGCTCGGCGATCGCCTGCAGGATCTCATCCGCCATGGGGGCCAGCTCGGGCTCGAGGACGTCGGCCAGCCGCGGCGGCAGATCCGCCCAATCCAGAGAACTTGTCACAAATCTCAGTATAAATCTCGCAAGATTCGCGTGGTCATGCAGAGAATTGCGATCTGAAGGCGGTTATCTTGCGGGCATGTCGAGAGCCGAGAAGCTCGCAAACCTAGCCGGCGTCATCGTGCCGTTCTTCGGCGTGCTGGCCGCCGTCCTGCTCCTCTGGGACTCATGGGTCGACCCGACCGACCTCGCGATTCTCGCCGTCTTCTATCTCCTCTCCGCGATGGGCGTCACCGTCGGCTACCACCGGCTTCTGACCCACCGCTCCTTCCGCACCTACCCCTGGCTGGAGCGCACCTTTGCGGTGCTCGGCTCGATGTCCGTCCAGGGATCGGTGCTCGACTGGGTCGCCGACCACCGCAAACACCACGCCCACACCGACCGCGAGGGCGATCCGCACTCACCGCATGTGGGTCACGGCAGCGGCCTGGGCGGCCTGTGGCACGCCCACGTCGGCTGGCTGATCGAGACGCAGGGCCAGGCGGACTGGAAGAGGTATGCCGCCGAGCTCTATGAGGACCCCAAGATGCGCGCCATCGGCAGGCGTTTTCCGGCCCTCGTCGGCCTATCGCTGCTCCTCCCCACCCTCGCCGGTTTCATCCTGCACGGCTTCACGCTGGAGGGCGCTGTCCGCGGTTACGTATGGGGCGGGCTGGTGCGCATCTTCCTGGTGCACCATGTCACCTGGTCGGTCAACTCGGTCTGCCATTTCTTCGGCTCGCGCCGCTTCGAGATCGACGACCGCTCGACCAACGTCGCATGGCTGGCGCTGCCCTCGCTGGGCGAGTCCTGGCACCACAACCACCATGCATTCCCGCGCAGCGCAGAGCACGGCCTGCGTCGGTGGGAGCTCGATCCCTCCGCGATGATCATCAGGGCACTCGAGCGGCTTGGCCTGGCCTGGGATGTCGTGAGGATCGAGCCCGAACGCCAGGTCGCCAAGCTCGCGCCGCCCGTCGCCTCACTCCGTCGGTAGCGCGGCGCCGAACCGGCGCTTGGTCGATCCGTGTCCTCGTTCTTCAGGCGCCGCGCGCCTTTGAGGCGATGCTCAGCCCGCCGAGACCGGCGAGCAACCCGAGCGCACCGACGATCAGCGCCGCGATCGCCAGGCCCTTGCTCGCCCCCGTAGCGCTCGCTTTGGCCGGGGTGGCCGAGCCACTCGTGCCAGCCGGTATCTGACCCGCTGCGGGCCCCGCCTCCTCGCCGGCGATGTCCTGGATGACGCCGCCCTTGGCGGTCACGTTGATGCGCGGCGAGGGATGTTCGCTCATCAGCGACGGCTCGATCCAGTGAATCACCTGTCCGTTGCCGTAGCTCTGCACGGTCCTGAATTCAAGGGACTTGCCCGCGTCACCGGCGGGAATCGCCACCGACAGCGGCAAGTCGATGAACTGGCCATTCTCGACCTTGCCCAGCGGCCCGGTCCAGGTCCACACGATCTGAGAGACCTCGCTGTCGATCGTCTGGCCGTCTTCGGTGATCGGAGTAGGGAGCTTCGCTTCGATCACCTTCGTGCTCCAGCCCGCCACATTTTCGTAGTCCACGCCTGTGAATCCCTGCGGAAACAGGACATCGACCCGCTTGACGTAGGAGCCTTCCAACTCGCCGGGGACACGTACCTCCACTGTCGCGAAGGCTCCCGCTGGGATCGTGTTGGGGTGCAGGCTGATGTGCGCCTCGGCGCCCGCCGGCAGCGCGAGCGCAGCGGCCGCTGCGAGCGCTGCGATTGTCCGTCTTCTCATCCGTCGATTCCTCCTGGGAAAGTTGGTCGGGGCTTGTGGGGCAGGGCGGCAGCGATCACCGGATCGGGACGGCGATCGTCTTCGTGTACTCCTGGAATTCAGAGACCCGATCGGAAAGTTCGATCTGCCAGGCGCCGCCGGGCGAGAGCTCGGCGGCATTGAGGATGTAGTGACCCGGGCCGGCCGCATTTGCCTTCAGCGCCAGCGGCCCGATGCCCTTGGCCGGCAGGCGCGCCGTGGCCGTGAATTCCTTGGTCTGGGTGAACTGCAGCCCCGTCCGGGCGTTTATGAGGTAGATGTGGGCAGTGTTGATCCCGACGCGCGCCGGTTCGATTGTCATCTCGAGCTCCGCAGGGCCCAGCGAGGTATCGATGGAGAACGGCCCCGAGGCGGCATCGATCGGCGGCGCGTAGCTGATCAGGGCGGCCGTCACGCCGAAGACGGCCGTCATCACCAGCGCCTCGCCGCGCATCGCCCGCCGCGCCAGCACGCCGATCGCGCCGGGCGTCGCACCGTCGGGCACCAGGCGCCTCAAAGCCGGGATCACCCGTTGGCGGTTGATCCAGCCGAAGCCGATCAGAAGCCCCAGCAGCGCCGTCTTGATGAGGATTAGGACGCCATATGTCGTGGTGAAGAGCGCGTCCACGGTGCGCACGTCGATGTAGGCCTGCAGCACACCTGTCAGCGCGATCGCCGCCACGGCGCCCAGGGCCAGCGGCGAGAAGCGAGCGAGAGTGCCGTGCAGAAGACGGGTGCGGTCAGCCGGCTCGAGCTCGCGTGTGGCCACCGGCAGGCCTCCCAGCAGGCAGAGGATCCCCCCCACCCAAACGCTCGCGGCGAGCACATGCAGAAAATCGGAGGGCAGGAACAGCCAGGTCGGGCTCTGAACGCTCGGGTGCCCGCTCAGCGCCGGAGTCAGCGCGAGATAGAGGGCGCCGAGGCCCATCGGCGCGAGCGCCCATCTCGCGGGCGCGGGCGCGAGCACCTGACCGTCGGCGCCCAGCGCGATCGGCCGCATCACCGGCACCGCCGAACGCCGCGCAAGTCCGGTGAGCGCCAGCAGCGCACCGAGCACGATCCAGTCGAGCGTCCTCAGCCCCCACACCTCGCCGAACCGGCCTTCGAGCGTTGTTTCGAGCACCGGGCCGTTCACCGAACTCCACAGCGAGACACCCGCCGCGCTCGCGCCCTCGAGCAGGATGCCCAGCACGCTGGAGATGACCCCGAGGCCGACGGCGGCGGCGAGCAGCCACCGGATGCGGCGCGCAAAGGCCTGCGAGGCGTGCGCCCAGGCCGGCTCTGCGCCAGCCTCGGCGGCGAGCGCCGGTAGCCAGACGAGGGTCAGGAACACCAGGCCGCCGATCATCAGGGCGATCGCCAGGTAATCCAGGGCGCGGACGACGCCGAAGGCGAGCCTTGTCACCTCCCCGCTCGAATTGCGCCCGACCAGCCCCGCCACGGTGAACTTGGCCGGAGCCCCGGCACGGCCGATGTTGAACTCGAACCCGCCGTAGACGATGTGCGTGTCGGCGGAGATGACGCGATAGGTGGCCGTGTAGGTGCCCTGTGGCAGATGTGCCTTCAGCCCGACCCCCATCCAGCGCTCGTTGCCGTCGGGGTGCCCTACCGCCAGGTCGTCGACCTCGGCGCCCTGGGCGTCATAGACGCGCACCGCGCCAAGTGTGCCGCCGACGTTCTGGTCGAACTTGAAGATCACCTCAGCGGGCTGGCGCTGAAGCGTTTCTCCGGAGGCCGGACTGCTGCCGAGCAGCTCCGCGTGGGCAGACGCCTGCCCCGCCGCGGCGAGCATCACCGCGACGGCCGCGCAGGCGAACAGGGCCAGCCGCCGCAGGTGCCAGATGTCGGCGTTCATCAGCGGCTCACCATGCTTCCCGCTCGGCTCGCTCGCCGCCGCCACGGCCGGCGGGCGGAGCGGGGGTGCGGCTCCGTTTGCGGCGCACAAGGAGCACCAGCGCCAATCCGGCCAGGACGATCACGACCAGCGCGATGAGCGCCCCCGGTGATGCTTTGGAGCTCTCAGGCACCCAGAACAGTTCGCCCCTGATCACACCCGGCACGGCGCCGACCTTGATCGGCACCGACCAGTTGAAGATCTTCGTGCGCTTGCTCGTGTCCTTCACCTGCGGCGGCGTGACGGGGCTCATCCAGTGGATGCGGTGGTCGTGCCATTCGAACTGTCCGGTCCTGTCCACCGTTTCCCACTTCGGCCTCGCCGACGCACTGGCGCTCGTTGGGACCGTCACTTCGGCGTAGTAATTGGTGTTCAGATAGACGGCCGGCGAATGAATGTTCTGTTCGGCCGCCCCGCCCGGCAGCACGCGCGCATATGGTTCGCCGGAGTAGCCGTAGATAGTCACGAGCTTGCCGGTGTTGTTTCGCAGCAGCAGGCGATCGGCGAACTCGAGCACTTCGACGCTCAGCCCCCGCACCGCGGGGGTGATCGAGGTGACGTAGGTGCGGTAGTGATAGCTGGATCCCTGGTCGTTGATCGGGTTGCCGCTCTCCTGGGTGGTGGCCTGAGCGGCCCACGCGGAGGCCGGCCCGAGCGCGAGCGCCAGCACTCCCGGCAGGGCAAACAGCGAACGTCGTGACATCGCAGCTCCTCTTAAGCTCGGAAAGAAGGACGGGACAACGAGGGCGCGCGCTGACGCGCTCCCGGCGGGGCCGCGGCGAGCCCGTGGGAGGCTCTAGGCTGCGCCGAGCAGCGCGCCCGGCGGCGGGCGCACTGCCAACGCACGGCCCAGCAGCTGCCCGCCGCGTGGGAGCAGGATCTCGCTGCGGGCCAGGCGCGGGCATGATCGGCTCGCACGGCGGCGCGGAAGAGCGAGACATTCGCGCATTCCGATGAGGACCCGCTCCCCGGGATAGGGGCGCAGGGCCATCAGCAGGGGAAGGGCCAATGCCGGCAGCGCGCACAGGGCCGTGGCGTCGACCCAGACGGTGGCGAGCGCGCCGATCGCCAACAGAACGAACGCTGCCCCAATCAACGGCCGGGGCCGCATCAACGGGGAGCCCGGCTTGGCCGGGTTCATCCGCTCGAACACGCTTGCTCCAACATTACTCCTCGGCCGCGGCCGCCGAACCGCCTCATCAAGTCCCGACGGCCGAGAGCAGCCACAGGCCGAAGCTCGTGAAGGCCACCATCACCGTCAGCATCCAATACTGCGAGCGCACGGCCGCCTGCGGTCCCGGATAGATCGCCAGAGCGCGATCGTGGGCGAGGGTCAGGCCGCCCACGTGACCGGCCACCAGGGCCGCCACCTGGACATACCAGATGGCCGCGAAGGAGATGATGTTGTAGTCGATGTGGTAGGAGCTCGTGCCCAGCAGATTGGCGCCGTTGCCGAGCGGATCGGACGCGAGATAGCCGATCGCCTGCCCCTGCCAGATCAGCAGCGAGAAGTAGTGCGCCAGAACGTAGGCGAAGCCGATCGGAACGAGCGTGTGAGCGAAGGTGTGGCTGAGCTCGCGAGCCGGGTAGCGGCTCGAGACGCTGCGCACCCCGCTGATGCCGGCGGCGTAGATGGCCAGGATCAGCGCCACACAGAGCAGCAGCCCGACGGTGTATGCCAGCTCGATTGCCGGCGTCTGGTGAAAGCCGACGCTCGAGAAGATGCTCTGCAGGTGGGGCTCGAGCTTGCGCCAGAGGACGTCGTTGGAGAATCCGTCGAAGGTGGTCGTGCCGATGATGGCGCAGACAAGCGTCACCGTCCCCGGGATCACCGGCATGTCCGTCAGGCCGCTCAGCGGCCGGCGCAGGAAGAGGACACCGTCGGCGTCAGTGCAGAGCGCCGACATCCTTCCCAGCAGGCCGAAGTAGGCGCCGAAGCCATCCGCCTTCTCGCCCCACTCCTCGATCCCGAAGGCGAGCATGCCGACCAGCATCACGACGAAATAGCCGAGCGAAAGCGCCGCCAGCGTCGAGGGACTGTCACGTTCGACGTAGACGAGCTCGAGCCAGGCGAAGCCGATCAGGCTGGCCACCGCGGGGTACTGGCCGAGACGCGCGGGGTAGCGGAGCGCCGGACGGGCAAAGGCGCCGGGAGCGACATGCCCGCCCCCCCAGCGGATCAGCCGCGCAGTGGACCGCCAAGGGCTGAGCGCCGCGAAGATGTCGCCGAAGACGGCGCTCACGACGGGGACGCCGACCCAGAAGATCACATAGATGAACGTCACGCTGAAGTTGGCCGACCAGACCTGCGTGCCCGCGAAGCCGCTGTAGATGACCAGCGCGAAGACGGCGGAGGCCAACAGGCTCGCAAGACACCGCAGGGCGGCCGGGATGCGCCACAGCCGCCGGCGCTGCCCGCCCTGCAGCTGAGGCGTCCTCCACAGCACTGAGAGGGCCACGAAGGAGACGACCAGAACCACCGCGGCGGCCCAGCTGAACAGCCAGACCGGGATCGGCAGATCGGCCCGGCCGACGATCCCATGTGCGCTGGCGCTCGCGGGAAACACGAACGACGCGAGCGTCAGGACGCCGAGTGAGCGCGTGAGCAGCGGGCGTCGGGCGTTCATTGCGCGGCGGGCTCGGGCCGTCCTCGCGCTCGCCCGGCGGCGCCGCCTAGTGGGCGGCCAGCGGTTCGACGTCGTGGACGATCTGTTCGGGGGCGAAGTTGGCGGGATAGATGGTGTAGAGCTTGCCGCTGCCGCTGACCCCGTAGATCAGCGCCGAATGGCTGACCAGTTCGGGCTTTGAGACGTCGCGTTCGGAGCCCACCTGCCACGCCTTCCAGACCGGCACCAGCTGGGCAGCCTTGCCGATCAGGTACTTGCCCTCGCCGGCCAGCTGGTGCTCGTGCATGAAGACGGCCACGGTGCTCGCCGTGTCGCCTTTGGGATCTACCGAGACAGCCACGATCGCGACCTTTGCCCGCTGGGCAGCGGTCATTTTGGCGTAGGCGTTGTGCAGGTTCGAGGCGATCAGCGGGCAGACGTCCGGGCAGTGGGCATATAGAAAGGTCACGTAGACGGCTTTGCCACGGTCGGCGGCCAGGTCGAAGCTTTCGCCGTTGTAGTTGCGCAGCGTGGCCAGTGCCGGCGCCGGCTGCGGCGGGTCGAGCGTCTGGCCTTCGAAGCTCGAGAGCTTGACCGTGCCCACGTTGCCGGGCAACGTCGGTTTAGAGGACGAGCCGCCGGCGAGCAGCAGGGTCACGACCGCCACGACGACGAGTAGGACGACCAGCGGGAGGATGAACTTCAGCCCGAACGGGTTGGGGCGCTCGGGCGTCTCGGGCACCGGGCGATTATTCCACGCCGTCCCCGCCGTCCGGGCCACCTGCCCCCGTGGCGTGCGCAGAGAGGACGGCGCCGGGCAGCCTGGCCCGCGCCCCGGACGGCTAATCTCGGCGTTGACAGACAGCCGATGACGCCGCTTTCCGCCCTCCCCCCCCTGGCTCACATAGCCGGAATACCGGTCCAGGAGTGGTCGCCGTTCATCGTGCCTGTGGTGGCTCTCTTCTTCTACGGGCGCCACCGCGAGCACCGACGGCGTGAGGAAGTGGCCGAGATCCCCAAGCGCAGTGAGAACCTTGACCCGCAGGTGATCGAGGAGATCGTTGCCGGTTGGAGGAACGCCCGCTATGAGGCCGTCACCACCGCGCACCTGCCGCTGCTCTACCCCCCCGGCCCGGATGGGCTGAGCGTGGCCGAACTCGCCGACCGGACCGCCTGCGACGAGGCGACCATCAGACAGCTGCTCGAGCAGCTCGAGCGCGCCGAGTACCTCGACCTGTTCCCCGAGGCGGAGTCGGGCGGCATGCAGGCCTCACTGACACTCAGAGGCTTCGGCCTCGTCGACCAGACCGAGGACTCCCTGCTGGGAGCGCTACGCAAGCGCGGCTCGGACTAGTCGCCGGTGGCCGAGAAGTGCTCGGGGTCGATTGGGCCGAGCACCCCGCCGATCAGCATGCGCGGGCCGGGATAGGCGCGCAGGACTTCGATCAGGCGGCCGGGCTGGGTCACATCCACCGCGCCCCCCGGGTAGACGGTCGTCTCGTGATTGCTCAGGCCGGCCGGCGCGCTGAAGGCACCGGCCGCGTTGAGCTGCTCCTGTTCGTAGAAGGTCCGATAGCCGCTTGTGACTGTGCCACTCCAGCCGTGTTCGACAGCCCATTCGAGGACGGGCACGATCCAGCTGGCGATCGGCTTCGATCGCGGGTTCCAACTCGTCACGGGCGTCTCGATCTGCGCGCTGGCCGTGTATTTGGCGCCGGCTTCGAAGGAGGCCGCCGATTCGCCCGACGGCAGGATGATCCCGGCTTTCTTGGCCGCTTCGATCTCGCGCCGGATTTCAGCGTCCGAGGGCGCGCCGGAGGCGATGTGGAGCTTGCCTTCGGCGACGATCTTGTCCGATGTCACATCGACCTTGGCGACGATCGAGCTCACCTTCGAGGACGGCTTGGCGGGAGGCCTCGCCGCCGTGCTCCGCACCGGCGCCCCGCCCCGCTTTCGGGTGGCGCCCGTTGTATGCGCGGTGCCGGTGGAGCCGCCGCAGCCGGCCAGCAGGATCGCACCGAACGTGGCCGCCCGCGCCGCCCCGCCAACTCTGCTGCACCTCGTCGCCATGGGGGCAGTCTCCCAGGCACGGCGATCGCCGCGTCGCGGCGATCAGGGTGCGATCACGAAGCTGCCGGCCGAGTCGACCGTGCCCGTGGGAGCCGCAGTGTTGGTCACGGCAATCGGACCCGTGGCGGCCCCGGCCGGGACTTTGACCTTGATCGTCGACGAGGAGAGGACCGTGGCGCCTGGAGCGGGCGTGCCGTCGAAGGTGACGCTCGCGGAGGAGTTGAAGCCGATGCCGGTGACCGTCACGAGCGCGCCCGCGGCCGCCCGGCTCGGCGACTCTCCCACGAGCGAGAGCGACGGCGTGAACTTGACGGCGCTCGCTGCCGACTTGACGGGCGTGGTCACCGTGATCGTCCCCGCTGACGCCCCGTTGGGGACAGAGGCTTCGATTTCGCTGCCGGAGATGACATGGAAGCTCGCCGGCAGGGCGCCGAAGCGCACCTGGCTGGCTCGTGCCAGGCCGCTGCCGAGGATCCTGATCGCAACACCCGTGATGGCCGACGCAGGGCTGAAGCCGGTGAGCTTCGGTTCGTCGGAGCTCACCACCGAGCTCTCCGCCGAGGCGCCCGGGGTGCCGCCTCCGGCCGCATCGGCGGCCGTCACGACGACCCTGATCGTTCTGCCGACATTCGCGCTCCCGAGCACCAGCGTGCGACTCGTGGCGCCCGCCAGCGCCGTGCAGAGGACTCCCGAGCTGTTGCAGGACTCCCACTGGTAGGCCACAGACGTGGCTGCCGGGCTCCATTCGCCGGGCGCCGCCGTCAGGGACTGTGCCTGTTCCGCGGTGCCCGAGATGGCCGGTGCAGAGCTCTCGGCCGGGCTGCCGGCGAGCGTGAAAGCTTCCAGGCCGACCGGACTGCCTACCCCTGTCGGTCCGTCATAGCCCGCCGACGCCTGACAGGCCGTCGCGCCCGCGCAACTGCCGTTGCTGCCCGAGAGGACGTCGTAGAGCGCGTTGCTCTGGCCGAGATGGGCGTACAGCGTGGCGGCCGGATAGCTCACGCCGCGCGCGCCGCCGGCGAGGGCGAACTCGGCGGCCACGATCGGCGAGGAGGCCGAGGTTCCACCCCAGACCCCCCAGCCCGTCGGATCACCGCTACCCGCGGGGGTGCTGTCGTAGACGTCCACGCCCGTGTAGGGGTCCCCCACCGCCGACACGTCTGCGACCGAGCGCCCGCCCGCGCACCGCGTCGCGGGGAAGCCTTCGGCGGCGCTTTGCCAGAGAGCTGCGCTGAACACGCCGCTGCAGCCGCTGCCGCCGTCACTCCACGCCGTGCTGGCCCAGGCGCCGGCGCTCGAGTGCAGCGAGGTCCCACCGACCGCCACGACGTGCGACGCAGCAGCCGGGAAGTTGGCGGCGGGTGTTCCCGAGCAGCCCTGGTTGAAGTAGCCGCAGTCGCCGGATGAGACCGTCACCACGACCCCGGGGTGGTCGTAGAAAGGTTTGCCCAGTTCGCCGTCACCGCTGGACTCGGCGCCGCCGTATGAGTTGCTGACCTCGGTCGACCCGGCGGCCACCGCCGCGTTGACAGCAGCTCCGAGGCTGCCCCAGGTTTCGTTGCTCGCCTCGACGAGCACGATGCGGCAGCTCTGACAGATGGCATGGGCCATCTGCACATCCAGCGAGATCTCCGTCGACCACTGTCCGTTCTTCCCCGGGAGCGGGCTCGCCTTGCCGGACTGGTTGAGCCTGCGAAAGCAGCCATTGGCGGCAGTGCATTCAGGCAGGCCGAACTGCTTGTCATAGACGCCGAGGTCCGTTTCGACGGTCGGGTCGTTGTAGGCATCCACGATGCCGATCGTCTGAGTCGCAGCGGCCGGTGTTTCGCTCGGCAGGTCATAGGCCTCGTGCAGAGCGGCCGGCGTGTACCCGCCGGGCAGCGCCTTGGCGCCGACCGCGGGGGTCACCCCCGCCGCGAGATCCTGGGCCTGGCGTCTGGCGCCCGCCAACAGGTCTTCCCTGGTGAGGGATCTGGCGATCAGCCGCATGCCCAGGCACTCAGCTGCCCCGGGCCGCGGCGCCGAGCACAGCCGCTGGGTTCGGTATTGGCTGCGCGACGGGAGCGCTGATGCGCTCGGAGCCGCGCACGCTGCCGCCAAGACGAGCGCTGCCACGGCAGCCAGGGGCGCGGGCGCTCGCCGGCCCCCGACGACGGGGCCACGGCGGGCGCCGGGCGGGCGGGCGGCTGTGCGCGGCGCGCTCATCATCTCGCAGGATCCCTCGGTCCAGGCGGCCGCGGGGCTGAGAAAAGCCCTCTGCGCCTGGACGCGCCGCCAGCGTTATTGCACCCTCAGAGGTCGCTCGCGGGCGGCTGCGGGTCCGCCGCGGTCGGGCGGCGCTCGGGGCGCCGGCGTGGCCGGTTGGCGGCGGCACGGGCGGCGGCCGCAGCCTGCAGGCGGGGCACGAAGATCCGCATATACAGGACCGAGATCGAGCCGAGAATGACGATGACAGCGATCGGTGCCGGCGAGAAGCGGCTGGCGTTGGAGGGGTCTGAGAAGCCCGTGGCAAGGAACAGCAGGGTGAACAGCACGGCCCCGAGGGCCGCCAGTGGTTCACCTGCGATCAGCCGGAACGGCCGCTCGCGGGTCTCGCGCCTGCGCAGCACCAGCAGGCACATCGAACCGAGCGCATAGATGCCCGACTCGATTGCCGCACCGACTGCAACCAGCAGCAGCCACTGCCCGGTGGCGAAGACGACTGCCGCCACGACGGCCGAGACACCCGCCAGCGTGGTCACCGCGAGCCACGGCACGGCGTTGAGGTTCAGCAGCGCGAACCGGCGCGGCAGGTTGCCCTCACGGGCAGCCGCGTAGATGAACCGCGAGGCGACCAGGAAGCCGCCGTTGAAAGTGTTCAGCGCCGTGAGAACCGTCAGGGCAAGCATCCACAGCTGCCCCACCTGCCCCAGTGCTGCTTTGCCCATCAGCAGCTGCGGGATGGTGCTGTGGTGCAGCTTCGAGAATGGCACCAGATGGGTCACCGCCAGGGCGAACAGCGTCGCCGCGAGCCAGATCAGGAAGGGGGCGATGAACAGGGCACGCGTGATCACCCGCGGCGTTCGCGCCTCCTCGGCGGTGGTCGTCACCCACTCGAAGGCGGCATAGAGGAACAACGCAAAGGCAAGCGCCTGCACACCCGAGAACGCACCCTTGCCGAACAGGTCGAACGGATGGTGAAAGGCGCCGCCGACATGGAACAGGGCGATGATCGAGAGCACGACCGTTCCGCTCAGCACCGAGTACGTGACAAGGGTCTGCATCCAGCCGGCCAGCCGCACGCCGCGCAGGTTGGCCGCGAGGGCCACCGCCAGCAGGACCGCGATCCATAGGTAGGCCAGCCCTCTCGGCTCGTGCAGCACGCTGCGCACCGCCGCGCCGATCAGGAACGCGTCGGCCGCGATCACCAGCACCACCGTGGTCATGTAGGTGAAGGTCACCGACAGCGCCGTGCGGTTGCCGACGGCGCGGCCGAGGTAGAGCCTGATCCCGGCGGCCGTCGGATAGAGACCGTTGAGCTCGGAGAAGATCCCGGCCACGAGCAGCACCAGCAGTCCGCCGATGCCGATTGCCACCGCCGCCGTCGCGCCGGGCGCGTAGGCGAGTACCGAGACGACACCCAGGTAGTCGATCGCGGCGAAGGCCAGTCCGGCGGAGGTGGCGGTGGCTGTCGCCAGGCCGACCGAGCGGCGCAGCACCGGGCCGCCCCCCGTGGGCGCAGCGGCCGATCCCCGGGCGCTCATCCAGCCGTCACACGTCAGGCCAGATCACGGCGCTGATCGCGTCGAGACGCATGACGTCCTCCTGTGAGCCCTGGACTGTGATTTCTCCTCGCAGGTACTTCTGGACCGGATTCAGATCGCCCCAGAACATGTCACAGAAGATCTCCGAGTCGGTCGTCACGACGATGTCCGGCACGCCCTCATGACCCGCCGGGGTGGCGAGGATCTCGCCGCGCTCGACCTCCATCGAGAACTTGAGCTCGTTGTCGGAGCAGACGAAGTGCAGGTTGCGCGACCAGTCCCGCTGCATCTTGCGCAGACGCTCGTTGCCGTTGCAGGTCGCCGTGTAGTCGGCCAGCGCCTCACCCAGCTCATCCCAGTCGGCCATCCCGTCCCTCAGCCGGCGCTCGCGCGAACGGGACGGCGCCGGGGACGTGCGGGCGCGCTCTCGTCGGGCCCCGCGCCGGCCAGCAGGTCCTGCACGGCCCGCTCCAGAGCATCGAGGAGGAACTCGACCTCGGCCTGCTCGATGACCAGGGCGGGCATCAGCCTCATGACCGCCGGCTGATTGCCGCTGTAGATCGCCAGCACTCCATGGCGCGCCAGGTGGTAGGACATGCGCGGCCCCATCGAGTCCTCCGCATACTGGATACCGGCCATCAGGCCGCGTCCCCGGACCTCCGTGATGACCTCCGGGTGAGCCGCGGCGATCCGCTCCAACCCGGCGAAGAGCAGCTCGCCCATCGCTGCGGCGTGCCCGACGAGGCCGGTCTCCTCGATCACCGCGAGCACCTCCAGGGCGACCGCACAGGCGATATCCGAGCCACCGAAGGTCGACAGGTGGATGAACGGGCTGGGGATCAGGAACTCGCGCAACTCCTCCGTGAAGACGGTCGCAGCGATCGGAAACAGCGATCCCCCGAGGGACTTCGCGGTCGTCATCACATCTGGCAGGACCTCGTCGTGTTCGCAGGCCCACCAGCGCCCCGTGCGGCCGAGGCCGGTCTGGATCTCGTCGAGGATCAGCACCGCCCCGGAGCGGTCGCAGGCCGCACGCGCCACGGCCAGATATCCGGGCGGCGCGACGACGATGCCCCCCTCGCCCTGGATCGGCTCGATCAGGACCGCCGCCGTATGCTCGCCGACGGCCGCCTCGAGCGCTGCCGGGTCGCCGAAGGGAACCTGGACGAACTCCGCCATCAGGGGCTCGAAGGGGTCCCGGAAGGATGCGCGCCCGCCTGCCGAAAGCGCGAAGCCCGTGTGGCCGTGATAGCCGTTGACAGTCGAGACGATTCGCGGCCTGCCGGTGGCGCCGCGGGCCAGCTTGATCGCGAAGTCGATCGCCTCGCCGCCACCGCTGGCGAACATCGTGCAGCACAGCTCACCCGGTGTCAGTGCGGCGAGGCGCTCCGCGAGCGCCGCCTTGGGAGCGGAGCAAAGCAGGAAGTTGCCCTGGTCGAGGTGATCGAGCGCGGCGTGGGCGGCCGCCACGATTCGGGGGTTTCGCCGGCCGACGTTGAACGACCCCGCCGAGGTGAAGCAGTCGAGGTAGCGGGTGCCGTCGGCGTCGAAGACCCACGGCCCCGAGCGCTCCGTCTCGATGAGGTCGAGACCGGCCGCCTTCATGACGCGGACGCGCTGGGGGTTGATGAAGCGCGCGAAGCGCTCGAGCGCCTCTAGCTTGGCGGTGGGTTCGGTCATCGATGCTCCTCTCCTCGGGCGCGACACATCACATCACTTCGTGACGGCCGGCGTAGGCGCCGATCGTGGCGGCGGCGATCTCCGCACAGGCCGCAACCGAATGCCAGTCGACGTTCTCGGGCCGGTCGCTGGGGTGGTGATAGTGCGGGTAGTAGCCGGGTCCCATCGCCAGCAGCGAGACGGCCGGAATCCCCCGCATGACTGCCAGGACAGGATCAGTCCAGGCGGCGATTCTCCAGCGCTCCGGGGGCTCGATGCCGGCCTCCCGGGCGGCTTCCTCGACCAGCTCGATGTCAGCCTCCCGGTAGCGCCGTTCACGCATCGCCCCCTCACCGCTGCAGATAATCGGCGAACCGGCCCCGAGCGTGTCGAGACCGAGCACGAAGGCCTCCCGGGACGCGAGCGCATGGCCGTGGGCGGCCAGGAAGGCCGCCATGCCGCCCATGCCCGCCTCCTCGGAGCCCGTGAAGACGACGAGCACGTCGGCGGCGGGCAGCGGCTTGGCCACCAGCGCCCGGGCGAGGTCGAGACAGACCGCGACGCCAGTGGCGTTGTCCGAGGCTCCGGGGACGGTCGCCCCGAGCGCGATGTCCAGATCCACCGCCGTTGCCAGCGTCAGGATTGCGCCCGCCCCGAAGCGCGCCAGGCGTCCCGTCCTTGAGCCCGGCGCCAGCGAGCCCACGAGCGCCAGGCCGAGGCCGAGCTCGACCGGGCCCATAAGCGGGTCGGCGCGCCGTCGGCGCAGGTGGCGCGCGCCCCCCAGCGCCGAGAGGCGCGGGTGCCAGAAGAGGCCGGTGTTGGCTGCGTCATGGTGAGCCAGCAGCACCAGTGTCGAACGCGACGCACCGCGCGCGGGGACCCGGGCAAGCACATTGGCGCCCTCGCCCGCCGGCAGCAGGCGCCTGACCCACTGCGACGCGCCGCTGACCTCGCGCTCGTAGGAGAGACTCGCCGCCCCGGCCAGGGCTGCTCCGGCACGTCCCCCGATTGCCATCGCGATCAGGACCGCCGCGTTGTGCAGCCCGTGGGCAAGGGCGTAGCTGCCCTGGTAGCGGTAGGGCTCGACGCGCACCTCGATAGCGCCGATATGGCTCAGACGCGAGGCCAGCCAGGTGGCCGACTCCCGCTCGCCCGGCCGGGACGAGGAGCGCTCCAGCGCCGCCAGCCTCTCGACGTCGCGGGCGATCGCCTCGAGATCCGGTGAGTAGGCGTAGAGGGAGTTCCCGATCACGAGCCCAACTTCATCATTCGCGAGTCCCGATTGCGAGGACGCGCCCGGGATGGCGTTGAGAACGCCTAACCTGGGCCGTTGATGCCGAGCGCCACCAACACCCCCGACGTCCTCGTTCTGGGCGGCGGCGGGATCCTGGGCGAGGCCTGGATGAGCGCCCTGCTGACGGGATTGGACGAGGGCGAGCGGTTCGACTCGCGCTCATGCGGCCTATATCTGGGTACCTCGGCCGGCTCGATCGTGGCGGCCTCCCTGGCAAGCGGGATCGCGCCGGGATCGCGCCTGGGAACGCTGCCCGAGCAGCCCGAGGTGGAGGCCGACGAAACGATCCGCGACCCGGGGCCGGGCTGGCGACCGCCGGCCACGGCGGCCGGCCTCGGCGCCTCTGCCGCCGGCTCGCTGGCCTCGCTCGCGTTCGGGTCAACCGCCAGCGGGGGCGCGCTGGTCCGGCGGGTCGCGCTCACACGTCTGCCGCGCGGCCGGCGCTCGCTGAGGGGGCTCGCCGCGATGGTCGACGGCGCCGGCGCCAGCTTCGACGGGCGTCTCTGGATCACCGCGGTCGACCTCCAGAGCGGCCGCCGGGTCATCTTCGGCGCGCCCGGGGCCCCGCCCAGCGACGTCGGAGCGGCCGTCGAGGCCTCGTGTTCGATCCCCGGCGTCTTCGCTCCCGTCAGGATCGGCGAGCGCTCGTATGTGGACGGCGGGGCCTGGAGCCCGACCAACATGGACGCGCTCGAGGTCAGCCCCGGGACGCTCGTCACCTGCCTGAACCCCACGGGGTCGATGCGGCCCACGATCGGCTCGGTGCTTGGCGCCCTCGGCTCGGTCTCGCGCGGCGTCGCGGCTGCCGAGGCACTGGCTCTGCGCCACCACGGCGCGCTGGTGAGCACCGTCTCGCCCGACCGCGACTCCGCCGCGGCCATGGGCCTGAACCTGATGGCCGCCGGCCGACGGGCAGCTGTAATCGCCGCCGGCCTCGCTCAGGGCCGGCGAATGCTCGCCGACGAGCGCCGCCGGGCCGCCTGAACTCCACGCTGTTCCTGAACCCGTGCGCATGTCTCGCGTGGACATGTGCGATGACGGGCATAGAGGAGAGGATGCAATCCCACTGCAGCCTCCCTCTGCAGCCAACGACACGAAGGAGCGTCCAATGGACGATCTGCCCGCGGGCACAACCAAGCTGATCCAGTACCTCAACGAGGCCTACGGCCTAGAGCGCCGCCTCGAGACCGCCCTGCAGGCGCATCTGGCGATGACCACGCGCGCGCCCTACAAGCAACGGCTGCGCGGCCACCTGAGCGAGACCAAACGCCATGGCCGCGAGGTGGCGAAACAGATCAAACGACTCGGCGGCACCGCCGAGACGATTGAGCTGCCCGGCCCGGAGCTGCTGAGCGAGGTCGCCCAGACCGCGGTCGCGGGGGTCCAGCGTGCCGCCGCAGCCGCGCAGGGACCGGTGCACATGCTGCGTGGCACCAGCGAGCAGGAGCGCCAGCTGAAGAATGCAAAGACCGAGTACGCCTCCGAGGCCGAGGAGATCGCGACCTACACCGCGATCATCGTGCTGGCCGAGTCGCTCGGCGAGCGCGAAACCGTGCAGCTGGCACGCGCCATCCTGCGCGAGGAGCAGCGGATGTCCTCGTTCCTGGAGAAGGAGATTCCGAAGCTTGTCCGTGAGGTGGCGAAAGCCGAGATCCCCAGTGGCGAGCGTTCCCGCCCGAAAACCCGCAAAGGATCCTCCACGCGCAAAGCCACAACGAGCCGCAAAGCCTCCTCGAGTCGCAAATCCGCACCCGCAGCCGGCTCCCCGGCCCGGGCGGCCGGCGCCAAAGCCAAAGCCAAAGGTAAAGCGGTCGCCCGCAAAGCCGGACCGGCGCGCAAAGCCAAAGCGGGCGCCACGCGTCGCCGCAGCACCGCCGCGGCCTGAGCGCGAGTCGGCCTAGAGCGAGCGCAGCGCGGGCAACAGCTCGCGCTGCGCCCAGCCGATGAACGACTGCTGGGTCTCGGCGCCGATCTGCACCAGCGCCACCTCGTCAAAGCCCGCCTCGATGAAGGGCCGGATCTTCTCGACGTGCTCCTCGACATCTGGGCCGCAGGCGAGCTGCTCGGAGACCTGCTCGGGTGTCACGAACTGGCTCGCCCCCTCGAAGGACTCGGGGTTGGGCAGGTCCGCGTTGACACGCCATCCGAGGCCGAACCAGCGGAACTGCTCGTGCGCCCGGACGACGGCGGCGTCGCGGTCCTCGTCGTAGGAGATGGCCACCTGACCGACCCGCGGCTTCCCGGAGCCGCCGGCGGCGTCGAACATCTCGCCCAGCTCGGCCTTCGGCTCGGTCGCCACCATGATGTCCGCGCGCGCGCCGGCCAAGCGGCAGGAGTCGGCGCCGGAGACGGCGATGCCGACCGGCACGCGCTGCTCGGGCAGGTCCCACAGGCGCGCTGTGTCGACGTCGAAATAGCTGCCGTGGTAGTTGAACGTTCCCTCGCCGTCAAACAGGCCGCCGATGATCTCGACGGCCTCCGCGAGCATCTTGTGGCGCGTCCCCACGCTGGGCCAGCCCTGGCCGACGACGTGCTCGTTGAGGCTCTCCCCCGCCCCCAGGCCGAGCCGGAAGCGGTTGCCCGAGAGGATCTGCACAGTTGCTGCCTTCTGCGCGACGACCGCCGGGTGGTAGCGCAGGATCGGACACGTCACGTAGGTCATGAGGCCGATCCTCGAGGTCGCCTGGGCCGCCGCTCCGAGTACCGCCCACGCGTAGGGCGAGTGCCCCTGGGAACCGAGCCAGGGCTGGTAGTGGTCGGAGATCACCGAGAAGTCGAAGCCTGCCTCCTCTGCGGCGGCGATGTCCCGGACGAGCTCCAGCGGTCCGGCCTGCTCGCACATCATCGTGTAGCCGAAGCTCGTCATGGCCAGCCAATACCCCACAGGCGGGGCCCCCAAGCAGCCGCCCGGGTCAGGCTCGCTCGAACACGACCACGGGAATCTGGCGGTCGGTCTTCTGCTGGTATTCGTCGTACGCGGGCCAGACCTCGCTCATAAGCTTCCAAAGGCGCTCGCGCTCGCCATCCTCGGCCACACTCGCCCGGGCCGAGAACACCTCGCCGAGGACCTGGAGCTTCGCGGAGGGGTCGGCCATCAGATTCTCGAACCAGGCCGGGTTGGCCGGTGCACCTCCCTTCGAGGCAACGACGATGTAGCGCCCATCGTCGACACGGTGGATCAGAGGAGTCGTGCGCTCCTGGCCGGAGCGGCGCCCCACAGTGCTCAACAACAGAATCGTCGTGCCGCGCCAGTGATAACCGCGCTCGCCGCCGGTCTCGCGGTAGACACGGACATGCTCGCCGCCGAAAAGCTCGTCGTCTGACGCGGTCATCAGTGGACGATTCTAGTCCGCCTGCGCCGTCGTCATCCGCAGGATCAGCTTCCCAGTGTTCCCGCCGCGGAACAGGCGCATCAGTGCCTCCCCGAAGGCCCCCACGCCGCCGTCGAGGATTTCCTCGCGCGCGATCAGCGATCCATCCGCTAGCCAGCCCCCGATCTCCGTGGCGGCCTCGTGGTAGCGGCCCGCATAGTCGAAGACCACGAAGCCCGCCATCGTGGCCCGCTTGACCAGCAGCGAAAGGTAGTTGCTCGGGCCCGCGACGGCCTCAGCCGCGTTGTACTGGGAGATGGCGCCGCAGATCACGATCCGCCCACCGCGTGCCATGCGGGTCAGTGCAGAGTCGAGGATCTCGCCGCCGACGTTGTCGAAGAACACGTCGATGCCGTCCGGAGCGGCGGTGCGCAGCGCCCCGCGCACGTCCTCTGATCGATAGTCGATCGCGGCGTCAAAGCCGAGCTCGCCCGTCAGCCAGGCGCACTTCTCTCCGCCGCCGGCTATACCCACCGACCGGCAGCCGCGGATCCGCGCGATCTGGCCCACGAGACTGCCGACGGAGCCGGCGGCGCCAGAGACGACGACCGTCTGCCCCGCCTCGGGGCGCCCCACGTCCAGCAGTCCGAAGTAGGCGGTCATCCCGGAGATCCCCAGGGCTCCGAGGTAGGTCTCCGGCGGCGCCAAGGCCGTGTCGATCGGCGTCAGAGCATCACCTTCGAGCAACGCGAACTGCTGCACGCCGGTCACCGCACTCACCCACTGGCCCTCGCGGAAACGCTCATCGGCCGAACTGAGCACGCGCCCGATCCCTCCCGCACGCATCACCTCCCCGATCCCGACAGGCGGGACATAGGAGGGAACGTCATTGAGCCAGCCGCGCATCGCGGGGTCCAGCGAGATCATCTCGACCGCCACGAGCACCTGCCCCGCCGAGGGGCTCGCGAGCGGCTCCTGGGTCAGATGCCATACCTCCGGGGTCAGCATCCCGTGGGGGCGGCGGGCCAGGCGGACCTGGTGATTCACCTCGCTCTCGCTCATTCCCCAAAGCTACCCTGCCGTGAGCGCGGGCGCCACAGCTGGACCACGCGCCAGGCGTCCAAGGCCACGCACGAGGTTTTCGACGGCGGTCCGATGCTCGGACCGGTGCACAGGAAGGACGATGGGTGGGTGCACCCTCCCGGCGGGGCGGGAGCAGACCGAGATGCCACAGAACCCTCCCGCACAGACAGCGGAGCAAACGCCCGCGCCCGCACACGGCGGGCCGGACTGCCGCGCCTGGAGCGGCCACGTGATCGTCTGCGGCCTGCGTGGGGTCGGTCTGCGGATCGTCGAGCAGCTCCACGGCGCCGGTGCGCGGGTGGTGGTCATCGACGAGGAAGCCGATCCGCTGCTGGACCGCTCGATCGCCGCTCTGGGGGTGCCTCGCCTCGGCGGCTCCTCCCGCGACACAGCGTCGTTCCTCGCTGCAGGAATCGACGGCGCGGTCGCCGTGGCCTGCGTCCAGCGTGACGACCTGCGGACATTGGAGACGGGCTTGCTTGTGAACGAACTGAGCCCCGGGACCCGGGTCATCCTCGGCCTGGACAACCCCGCGGTGGGTCGCGGCGTCGAAGGCGTGCTGGGTGCCGGGAGCGTGCTGGACATCGCCGGCCTGTTCGCGCCGAGCGTAATCGAGACCTGCACACGGGAGAACGCCCACCGGCTGATCCTGGAAGGACACGAGTTCGCGCTGGCCGAGGCGGCCATCTCCGAGCCCTCGACGCTGCGCGAGCGCTTCGCGGCGCTGGCACCGATGGGCCTGGCCAGCGCTGCCGACGGCAGCCTGCTCGTATGCCCCGGCCGCGACACGCCGATCGCCGCCGGCGACCGGGCATGGGTGTTCGGCACGGTCGAGGAGCTCTCGTCGGCAGGTCTGGCCGCGGAGCGGCCCGGCACCGGCGAGCGCGTCGGTCCGGCGAAGCCGCCATGGAACCCGCTGCGCGTGCTCGGCTTACCCGACCGCTCGATCCTGGCGATCCTGGCGGCCGTGACCGTGCTCGTGCTGGTCTCCGCGGTGGTCCTGCATTTCGCCTACCACCCCAAGGGCGGGCACTCACATCTGCCGTGGCTGGACGCCGTCTACTTCACCGTCGAGACGATCTCCACGGTCGGCTTCGGCGATTTCTCCTTCTCCGGCCAGTCGCAGTGGCTCGAGGCCTACGGAGTACTGCTGATCGTGCTCGGCGCCGCCGTGCTGACGACGTTGTTCAGCCTCATAACCAACGCCCTGGTCAGGCGCCGGATCGACCAGTCCCTCGGCCGCGCCGGCGTCACCCGCGTGTCCTCGCACACGATTCTGGTCGGACTGGGGGCCGTCGGCATGCGCGTCCTGGAGGGACTGCTCGCACGCGGTCAGGAGGTGGTGGTGGTCGAGCAGGACGAGGGCAACCGGTATCTCAATCAGGCCCGGGCACTTGGTGTCAGGGTGATCGTCGGAGACGCCACCCTGCCCAGGACCCTGGAGCTCGTCAACCTCAGCGGGGCCGGGGCGGTTGCGATCCTCACGAGCGACGACCTGACGAACATCGAGACGGGGTTGGCCGTGCGGGACGCGCTGGCGGGCCGCTTCGGCGAGGTCCCGATCGTGCTCCGCGTGTTTGACACGGAACTCAGTCAGCGCGTGCAGCGGAGCTTTCGCTTTCACCACGTCTGGTCGACCTCGGCGATCGCAGCACCGTGGTTCATCGGCGCTGCCCTCGGCTTGGACGTTCTGGCGACCTTCTATGTCGATCACGAGCCCTTCCTCGTCGCTCGGCTGACCGTGGCGCGTCACGGCGGCCTGGCCGGCCTGGCGATGCGCGAGCTCTCCGCCGAGATGCGGGTGGTCGCCATCCGCCGCGCGACCGAGCAGTCGGGCCTCGAGCATCCGCCGCGACGCGACACCCGCTTCGCCCCCGGCGATCGGGCCTTCCTCGTGGGGCCCAGCGAGGAGTTGCTGAAGGTCCTGCGCCGCGAGCAGCGCCAGATGTGAGCGCAGGTTCGGCAGCTGGCCAGAATCGTCGCGGTGCCCTACTCTTAGCTGCTCGAGGGGAGTTGTGCACGGGAGCGGCTCATCGAGCCACGTCCTGGGCGCCGGTGCGCGGCCAGTCAACAGGGGAGCGGAGATGGAGATGAGCAGCAAGCACGCACGGACGAGTGCCGGCATCCGGTCTCGTGGGCCGAGCGCAGCCAGGCGCCTGGGCCGGTTCTCGTGGCTCGCGCCCGTGGCAGTTGTCCTCTCGGCGATGTTCGCTGCTCCGGCACTTGCCGAATCGACCCCCCCGGTGGTGGAAAAGCAGCCCGCGAGCGTGACCGTGGAAGAAGGTCACGCTGCAAGGTTCGAATCGGTCGCCACGGGCTCCCCCACCCCCACCGTCCAGTGGGAAAGTTCGACCAACGGCGGAGAAACGTGGAAAAACGTTTCAAAAGCGACCTCGACGGTTCTCACGATCACAGCCCCCAAAAACGCCGACAGCGGCAACCGCTACAGGGCCCACTTCAAAAACGCATCCGGTGAAGCGACCTCGCAGGCCGCAACGCTGACGGTCTCCGAGCCGCCTGTCGTCACGAAACAGCCCACCAGCAAGGTCGCCACCGAAGGCTCGAACGTGACCTTCGAAGCGAGCGCCTCGGGCTTTCCCGCCCCCAGCGTGCAATGGGAAGTCTCAGCGGACGGCGGCCAGAGCTGGCAGCCGGCGCCCTACGGCAACTCCCCCTCGCTGCTCCTCGTCAACGTGACCGGCGCGCAGAGCGGCAACGAGTACCGCGCCCGGTTCACGGATCCGGCCGGGTCCGCCACCAGCTCGGTGGCGACTCTCACAGTCGAGTCGGTTGCGACTGTAACGCTGCAGCCCAAGGACGCACTCGTGCTGGTGGGGGAAACTGCGACCTTCGAAGCGGCGGCTGAACGCGGCTATCCGAAACCCACGGTCCAGTGGGAAGTCTCGAGCGACTCGGGCGCCCACTGGACTGCGATCGAAGGCGCCACGAACAAGCTTCTGAGCGTCCCCTCGACGACGCTGGCCGAGAACGGCAACCGGTACCGCGCCGCCTTCACCAACGTCGCCGGCACCGCCTACAGCGCGGCGGCAAGGTTGGTCGTCTCGGCAACCGACTACGGCGCCTTCGGCTGGGGTCTGAACACGCACGGACAGGCCGGCGTCGGCTCGATTGAACCGACGATCCCCGCACCGCTGCCGATCGAAGGCCTCGGCTTCGTGACCTCGGTCGCCGGCGGGATGCGCCACAGCCTGGCGCTGCTGGCCAACGGCACGGTCGAGTCGTGGGGCTTTGACAGCCACGGCCAACTCGGCGATGAAGGCGTTGTTGCCACCCGCACCCCGATCCTGGTCGAAAACCTCACAGGGGTCACGCAGGTGGCCGCCGGCGGCAACCACAGCCTGGCGCTGCTTTCCAACGGCACCGTGATGGCCTGGGGCGACGACGAAAGCGGCCAGCTGGGTAACGGCAAAACGCTGGACAGCGAAGTCCCGATCGCCGTACCGGGGCTGTCCGGTGTGGTCGCGATCGCCGCCGGTGAAGAAGACAGCCTGGCGCTGCTGGCCAACGGCACCGTGATGGCCTGGGGCAACAACGAACGCGGCCAGCTGGGCACCGGAAACAGGAGCAACAAAACCAGCCCTGCCGAAGTCAAAGGCCTCGCCCCGGTCAAGCAGATCGCCGCCGGCGGGCAGTTCAACCTGGCGCTGAACACCGACGGCACCGTGGTCGCCTGGGGCGATGACGAGCACGGGCAGCTCGGTAACCGGGTGTTCTTCGAAAGCGCCAACGAAGAAGACCTCTTCAGCACCGCGCCGCTGCCGGTCGAAGGCCTCTCGGGTGTGAGCGCCATCGCCGCCGGACGAACCCATGCGCTGGCCCTGCTCTCCGGTGGAACCCTGGCGGCCTGGGGCAACGACGCCGAAGGCGAGCTCGGCAACGGGGCCATCGAACCCCTGGCGCAGACCCCCGTTCCCGTGAGCGCCATCGGGGGCGTGACCGCGATCACGGCCGGCGATCAGGAGAGCGCCGCGCTGCTCGGATCGGGCGCCATCGAGGCCTGGGGGTCGAACACCTCCGGCACGCTTGGCATCGGCGCCGACGGGTCCCCGAGCGATGTGCCCGTGGAAGTGCACAGCATCGGCGGTGCGGCCGGCATCTCGGCGGGCGGCTCGCAGATGCTTGCGTTCGGTGCCACGCTCCCCACCGTCACATCCCTCAGTCCCTCCAGCGGGCCCGTGTCAGGGGGGACCACGGTAACGATCACCGGCGCCGACATCGGCGCGGCAAGCGCCGTCCACTTCGGCTCAAGCGCCGCAGCCAGCTGGCAGGTCGACTCCTCGAGCTCGATCACGGCGGTCTCCCCCGCCGGCACGGGCACGGTCAACGTCACCGTGACGACCTCGAGCGGCACGAGCCCCGCCGCCCCGGGCAACCGCTTCAGCTACCGCGTTGCGCCCACTGTCCTGAAGCTCTCGGCAAAGAGCGGTCCCGCGAGTGGTGGCACGACCGTCACGATCACCGGCACCGAATTCTCCGGCGCAAGCGAAGTGGTTTTTGGGACGGTCGCGACCAAAGCCTTCACGGTCAACTCCAACACCTCGATCACCGTCACCTCGCCCGCCAACTCCGGGGGCACCATGGACGTGAAGGTCATCGCCACCGGCGGTGCCAGCGCCGCGAGCTCCAAGGACCACTTCAAGTACACGCCCGAGGTGGAAGGCCTCAGCCCCTCCAGCGGCCCGACGGCCGGCGGCACGGCCGTGACGATCTCGGGCTACGGCTTCGTCCCGGGGACAAGCGGGACAAGCTTCAAGTTCGGCAAAGGCAAGGCCCAATCGGTCGAATGCGCCAGCACGACCAGCTGCACGGCGATCGCACCGGCCGCCCGGGCCCCAGGTACCGTCGATGTGACGGTGCTCTCGGCCAAAGCAAAGGGCACCGTCAACGCCGGCGATCGATTCACATATGAATAGGCGCGCTCAGCCAGAGTAGACGCGCGAGAGGCTCTCGGCGACGCATACGGGCTTCTCCCCGCCGTCGCGCTCAAATGTCAGCTCGGTCGTCAGCTGTGCCCCGCCCGCGATCTCCTCGACGCTCAGGAGCTTCGCGCGCATTCGGACTTTGCTGCCGACCGGCAGCGGCGCCGGGAAACGCAGCCGGTTGAGGCCGTAGTTGACGCCGAAGGCGAAGCCCTCGAAGCTGAACATGTCATAGGAGAACCGCGGCGCCAGCGAAAGCGTGTAGTAGCCGTGGGCAATCGTGCCGCCGAAGGGGCTCTTCTTGGCGCGCTCGACGTCAACGTGGATCCACTGGTCGTCCCCGGTCACGGCGGCGAACTCGTTGATCTTCTCCTGGGTCACGTCGAGCCACTCGCTCACGCCGAGCTCCTTGCCGACGTGGGCCCTGACCTCCTCGAGGCCGTTGAGGGTAAGCATGTGGGGTGTCCTCCTTCGATTTCTGGCGGCGCGGGGGCGGGGCCGCCCGGCGCTTCTCAGCGCCAGCCTACCCCCGAACAGCGCCCGGCCCGGCCGGGGGCGCCCGAATCGGAGGACCCGCCGCAAAGCCAATAGGCTCCGGTTGATGCGCTGGGTGATGGATTTCCAGGACGGCTCGCGGGAGCTTCGCGATCTGCTTGGGGGCAAGGGAGCCGGCGTGGCCGAGATGACCCGCGTGCTCGGCCCGGAGCGCGTCCCCGGCGGCTTCACGATCACCACGGAGGCCTGCGTCGCCTACATGCGTGGCGGCGGCGAGCTGCCCGAGGGGCTCGAGGACGAGGTCCTGCAGGCGCTCGGGCGACTCGAGCAACTTGCGGGGCTGGGACTCGGTGATCAGGCGGCGCCGCTGCTCGTGTCCGTCCGCTCCGGTGCCCGCGAGTCGATGCCCGGGATGCTCGACACGGTGCTCAACCTGGGCCTCAACGACGAGACCGTAGTGGGCCTGGCGGCACGTTCGGGTGACGAGCGCTTCGCCTGGGACTCCTACCGCAGGTTCGTGCAGATGTACGGCAACGTTGTCATGGGCATAGCCGGGGAGCGCTTCGAGGAGGCGATCGCGGCCGCCAAGCGCGAGCGTGGGGTCAGCGAGGACATCGAGCTGGACGCGAGCGCGCTGCAGAGCCTGACCGAGCACTTCAAGGGCTTCTACGACTTTCCCGCCGACCCGCGCCTGCAGCTGAAACGGGCCATCACAGCCGTATTCGACTCCTGGCAGGGCGACCGGGCGATCGCCTACCGTCGCCTGAACCGGATCCCCGACGAGTGGGGCACCGCCGTCAACGTCCAGCAGATGGTCTTCGGCAACCTCGGCCCCACGAGCGGGAGCGGTGTTGCGTTCTCGCGAGACGAGGTGACAGGTGCCCCCGAGCCGTCGGGGGACTTCCTGGCCAACGCCCAGGGCGAGGACGTCGTCTCGGGCGTGCGTACGCCCCGCGACATCCGCGAGCTGCGCGAGTGGATGCCCGCCGTGGACGCCCAGTTGCGCGAGATCCTGAAGGCGCTGGAGCGCCACTACGGGGACATGCAGGACACCGAGTTCACGGTCCAGGAGGGACGCCTCTACATGCTGCAGACGCGCAACGCAAAGCGCCCCGCGCAGGCCGCGGTGCGCTTTGCCGTGGACGCCGTCGCCGAGGGCCTGCTCGGTCGTGAGGCGGCGATCATGACGATCGACCCCGGGGCTCTGGACGCGCTGTTGCACCCAACCTTCGATCCCCAAGCCGACTTCGAGGTGATCGAAAGCGGGGTCGCCGCCTCGCCCGGCGCCGCCAAGGGCGAGATCGTGCTGAGCGCTCAGGAGGCCGTCGAGGCCGGCGCGGAGGGCCGCGATTGCATCCTCGTGCGGACCTTCACCGAGGCCGACGACGTATCCGGATTCCATGCGGCGCGGGGCATCCTCACCAGCGAGGGGGGCAAGGCCAGCCACGCCGCACTGGTCGCGCGCGGCATGGGCCGCCCGGCGGTGACGGGTGCCTCGGGCGTGCAGATCGACCTGTCCTCGGGCGAGGTTCGCATCGGTGCCCGGCGCCTGCACCGCGGTGACAGGATCGCAATCGACGGCAGCCACGGAACGATCACCACCGACGATGTGCCGTTGGTAGTGCCGGAGGTGTCCGCCGATCTGCAGACGGTGCTTGGCTGGTCAGACGAGCTGCGCCGGCTGGGTGTGCGAGCCAACGCCGACACCCCCGCCGATGCGATCAAGGCGATCGAGCTGGGTGCCGAGGGGATCGGCCTGTGCCGAACCGAGCACATGTTCCTCGGCGAGCGCCAGCCTCTGATGGCCGCCGTGATCATGGCCGAGACCGACGCCGAGCGCGCGGCGGCCATTGCCCGCCTGCGTCCGCTGCAGGAAGGCGACTTCGAGGAGATCCTGACGGTCGTTGCCGGGCGCCCGGTGACGGTGCGGCTACTGGACCCGCCGCTGCACGAGTTCCTCCCCCAACCCGACTCCCTGCCCGAGGGCTCGGCCGAGCGTCGGCGCGTGGAGCAGCTGCAGGAGACCAACCCGATGCTGGGAACACGCGGCGTGCGGCTGGGGATCCTGTTCCCGGCGCTCTATGAGATGCAGTGCGCTGCGCTGTTCGCGGCGGCCGCCCGGGTGCCGGGCAGCCGCGTGGAGGTGATGGTCCCGCTGGTGGCCTACGAGCGCGAGCTGGAACTGGCGCGCGAGATGATCACGGGTGTCGCCGCCGAGCAGGGCTACTCGGGCTTTGAGATCGGCACGATGCTCGAGCTCCCGCGCGCCTGCCTGCAGGCGGACCTGATCGCCAGCGACGCAGACTTCTTCTCCTTCGGCACCAACGACCTGACCCAGACAGCACTGGGTTTCAGCCGCGATGACATCGAGGGCCGCGTGCTGGCGCGCTACATCGACGTCAAGATCCTCGACCGCTCACCGTTCGAGACGCTCGACACCCCTGGCGTCGGGCAGTTGATCCGGATGGGCGCGTGGCTTGGGCGCAAGACGCGCCCGGAGCTCAAACTGGGCGTCTGCGGCGAGCACGGAGGGGACCCTGACTCGATCGACTTCCTGCACCATTCGGGGATCGACTACGTCTCCTGCTCGCCCTACCGGGTGCCGATCGCCCGGATCGCCGCCGCGCAGGCGTCGATTCGGGACGCCCAGGCCGGCGAGCCGGCGGCCGTCGCTCAGCCCGCCGTGGCGAACGGCCGCACGTAACGCAGGAAGGATCCGATCTCCACGTTCGAGCCGGTCGCCTCTTCGACCAACGGGATCGTGTCCAGGCGTCTACCGAAGCGGTGGACACGCTCACCGAGCCACTCCTGGATCGCCCCGACCTCGCCCCGGATGAGATCGTCTGCGCGCGAGCCGATCTCACGCTCCATCGCCTCCCAGAGCTGGGCTGCGATCAGGCAGCCGACCGCGTAACTGGGAAAGTAGCCAAAGCTCCCTCCGCCCCAGTGGATGTCCTGCAGGCAGCCGACGGCGTCCGAGGGCACCTCCAGGCCGAGCAGCCGCCTCACCCCGTCCCGCCAGGCCCCGGGCAGCTCCGCCACGGGCAGATCGCCTTCGATCAGAGCCAGCTCGAGTTCGAAGCGAAGCACGATGTGCAGCGGATAGGTCAGTGGATCGGCCGAGACGCGGATCAGCGACGGCTGCACGGCCACCAGCGCCGTGTGGAGCTCGGCCGGTGCGATGTCAAAGCCGGCCGCGGCGAGATCACCAGCCAGGACATTGGCGAACGCCGGGTGGCGTGCGACATGGTTCTCCCACAGCTTTGACTGGGACTCGTGAATCGACATCGAGGTGCCGGTGCCGAGGTTCGTCCGTTGCAGCGCCGGATCGACCTGGCGCTCGTAGAGCGCGTGCCCGTACTCGTGCAGCGAGCTGAGCAGCGACTCGATTCCGCCATCGTCGTATCGGGTCGTGACACGCGTGTCACGCGGACCCATCCATGCGGTGAAGGGGTGCGCTGAGACATCGACCCGCCAGCTCCCCTGATCGACGCCAATGCGCCTCAGGGTGGCGTTGACAGCTTGCTGCTGCGCCTCGGCGGGAACGGCCGGCTCGCGCACCGGCGGCCTGTCACGCGACTCCCCGAGCAGCTCGTAGAGCTGCTCTGAGAGTGAGCCGAAGAGGGTGCGCAGATGATCGGCGCGCAAGCCGAAGTCGAAGTCGTCCAGCAAGGGCTGGTAGAGCCCATCGCCCTCGCCGTCGCGCAGGCAGTGCGAGTAGGCGCGGGCCAGCTCGATGTTTCGCTCGAGGGTCGGCGCGAACAGGCCGAAGTCGTCCTCGGCGCGAGCCACCCGCCATGCCTCCTGCCCGTCCGCATGGGCCTCCGATAGCTCGGCCGCGAGGTCGGCGGGGACCCTGCGGGCGCGACCCCAGTCACGGCAGGCAAGACGTACCATGTCGCGCTCGAGGTCACCGAGCTCGGCGCCGTCGAGCTCGGCCAGCCACTCGCCGATGTCCTCGGCCGTCGCGCGCTCGTGGGATATTCGCGCCAGCGTTCCAAGCACATGCCCGCGGCCCGCGGCCCCCTCGCCGGGCATCATCACCAGCTGGTCCCACGAGGCGAGCATCTCCAATGAGCCCAGGTCGACCAACTCGGCCAGGCGCCTGCGGAGCTTCTCGATCGCCATCACAGTGCGAACCCTATGCGCTGCGGTGGCGGTGGGTAGGGCGTCAGGCTACAGCGGGCTGGGTGGCCTGCCCGGTCGAAGCGCCCGCGCCACCCGCAATCAGCCCGGCGGCACGCTCGGCCACAGCGATCGTGGGGGCATTGGTGTTGCCACGGGGAACAGTCGGCATCACCGACGCGTCAACCACACGGAGCCCCTCGAGGCCGTTGACGCGGAGCTTGTCATCCACCACGGCGCCCGCGTCGGTGCCCATGCGGCAGGTTCCCACGGGGTGGTAGACGGCGAACGTGGTCTTGGCCGCGTGCGCCCGCAGATCCTCGCGCGAGTCTCCGGCGGGAACGTTGAAGGGCTCTGCGCAGTAGGGCGCCATGGCGGGCTGGGCGCAGATCTCAAGCGCGCTACGCAGGCCGGCGATCATCCGGTCCATGTCATCACCCCTGCTGTAGAACGCGTTGTGCACGATCGGCTTGGCGGTGGGGTCGCTCGATGCGAGTCTCACGGTGCCTCGGCTGTGCTCGGTCAGCAGGCAGGGGGAAACCCACACCCCGTGGGCCTGTGGGTCGCTCATCCCCTCATTCACGATGTGTACCGGCGCGACATGGAACTGGATGTCCGGCGCCGGTGCGTCGTCCGCGACCCGCACGAAACCGCCCGCCTCGGCCAGGTTCGAGGTGAAGGGACCCGTTTGTGTGGCTTCGAACTCTTCCAGCGCCGCGGGCTCGAGCGCGAGCAGGAGACTCTCCGGCTCGGGCGTCGTCCAAACGAGCTGCGTGGCGGGATGGTCGGAGAGGTTCTCGCCCACGGCAGGCTGGTCGAGCAGGACATCGATTTCGCGCATCATCAGGTGCTCGGCCGGCCCGACGCCGGAGAGCATCAGCAGCTGAGGCGAGTTGTATGCGCCACCGCAGAGGATGACCTCCCGCTCGGCGTGAAACTCCTGCAGCTGGCCCAGCTGGCTGGCGGCCACACCGACGGCCCGTGTGCCATCGAAGAGGATCCGGTGGACGTGCATGTAGGGCATCACGGTGAGGTTGGGGCGCTCCATGGCCGGGTGCAGGTAGGCGACGGCTGTGCTCCCCCGCATCCCCCCACGCTGGGTGACCTGATAAAGGCCCACCCCGTCCTGGGAGGCGCCGTTGAAGTCCGGATTGCGATCGAGGCCCGCCTCGACGCCGGCCTCCACGAAGGCTTTGGAGATGCGATTGCCCGAGCGCTGTTCGGAGACCGGGAGCGGCCCTCCGGTGCCGTGAAACTCGTCGGCTCCGCGCTCGTTGTCCTCGGCCATGCGGAAATAGGGCAGCAGGTCCTCGTAGGCCCAGCCGGGGACGCCCCATTCGTCGTAGTCGAGCCGGTTGCCGCGGATGTAGACCATGGCGTTGATGGAGGAGGACCCTCCGAGGACTCGTCCCCGGGGCAGCGTTATGCGCCGGTTGTCGCAGTGCTCCTCGGGCGCCGAGTGGATGTCCCAGTCGACCTCCGTCGCGCCCAGTTGCAGGTAGCCGAGCGGGACATGAATGTTCTCGTTGAGATCGGGTGGCCCGGCCTCGAGCAGCAGCACCTTCACGGCCGGGTCATCGCTCAGACGGGACGCCAGGACACAGCCGGCCGAACCCGCGCCGACGATCACGTAGTCATACATCGCTGAAGCTCCCCTCTCGCGATTTTCCCCTGCGGCGAAGATAGCGCAAGCGCGCAGAGCACATGACCGCCGCGGGCGCCCGCTGTGCCCGGAGCGCGATGATGCTCGGGATGCTCGGCTTCGGAACGCTAGTCGCGGTAGTCCTCGCGGGACTCGCCGGACCTCTGCTGGGGCTGACGCCGCGCTGGTTCGTACCGGTCGTGGCGGGCGAGATCCTGGCTGGCATCCTCGCGGGCCCACAGGTCCTCGGTGCCGTCGACCCAGCCAACGCCTCGCTGTCATTCCTCGGCGAAGTCGGCTTCGCGATGCTGATGCTGACCGCGGGAATGCATCTGCCGCTGCGCGATTCGCGGCTCGCCTCCTCAGTTCGAGGAGGAGCGCTGAGCGCCGGACTGGTGTGCCTGCTGGCGATTCCCGGCGGGATGCTCGTGGCGTCGCTGGCCGGGACGGGCCACACCGCCGTCTACGCCGTCGTGCTGGCCTCAGGCTCAGCGGCCGTTCTGATTCCCGCGTTCGAGGAGGCGAAGATCCAGGGCCCCGCAGCGCTGGGGGTAATGGCCCAGGTTGCGATCGCGGACATCCTGACGATCATCTCGATTCCGATCGTGCTCCAGCCCGGCCGGGCCGGGCACGCGGCGCTCGGCGGCCTGCTGGTGGCCGCGGCGGCAGCGCTGACATGGGCACTCACGCGAGCGATCGGGGGGCACCCCTGGGCGCACCGCATCCGCCATCTGTCAAAGACTCGCCACTGGGCCCTGGACCTGCGATTGTCGCTGCTGTTCCTGTTCGTACTCGCCTGGCTCGCGCAGCAGGGCGGGACGAGCATCCTGGTCGCGGGCTTCGGCGCGGGTGTGACGGTCGCCCTGATCGGCGGTCCCAAACGGCTTTCGACGCAGATGCGGGGCGTCGCCGACGGATTCTTCGTGCCGATCTACTTCGTGATCCTTGGCGCCCGGCTGGATCTCGGTGGCCTGTTTTCGAGTCCCTCGATGCTCGCCCTGGCGGGAGCCCTGCTGGCTCTGAACGTCCTGATCCACCTGCTGGCCGCGCTGGTCAGCCGCGGGTCCGCTCCGGGGGCCATGGCCGCGAGCGCACAGCTCGGCGTTCCCGCCGCGGTCGCCTCGCTCGGACTCTCCGAGCATGTGCTCTCCTCGGTCGCCGCCACCGCGGTGGTGGCCGCCGCGCTGCTCAGCCTGGCGGTGTGCACCGCCGGTGTCGACCTGATGGCCCGGGCCGAAGCCGCCCGCCCGGTCCCTGCGCCGGCAGGCGGCTGAGGCTCTCAGGCCGGGGCCGTCTGGGGTGTGCCCGGACTGCCGGCCTGCGGCGCAACCGGCGCGGGCGGGCTGGGGAGCGGCTCGACACCGGCGGCGGCGTAGGCCTCGGGAGCGTCCAGGGTCTCCGCTGCCAGCAGCGCGCGGGCGAGGGTCTCGAGCTGGACGCGGTGCTCACGCAAGAGCCGCGTGACCTCGCCGTGGGCGTCCTCCACCAGCCGTCGCACCTCCTCGTCGACGAGCCGCTGGGTCGTCTCAGATGTCTCCGAGGAACCAGGGAAGAACGGCCCTTCTCCATCGGAAGGCAGGACGGCGATCGGCCCGATCGCCTCGCTCATGCCCCAGCGGCCGACCATCTGGCGGGCGATCTGGGTCAGCTGCTGGATGTCGGACTCCGCACCCGTCGTGATCGCCTCGTAGACGACCTCCTCGGCGACGCGCCCGCCCAGCGCGACGCGGATCTTCGCCTCGAGCTCCTCGAGCGAGTAGGAGACGCGATCGGAGTCGGGCGTCGAGAGCGTGACACCCAGGGCCATTCCACGCGGGATGATCGACACCTTGCGAACCGGGTCGGCGCCGGGTGTCAGCATCCCCACGAGGGCGTGGCCGGACTCGTGGTAGGCGGTCCGCTCACGGTCGGCCGGCGAGAGCAGGATCCCGCGCGGGGAGCCGAGCATGATCTTCTCGAGCGAGTCGGTGAGGTCGGCCATCTGGACCTTCGCGTGCTCGCGGCGCGCCGCCAGCAGGGCCGCCTCGTTGGCGAGGTTGGCCAGATCCGCACCGACCATCCCCGGGGTGCTCGCGGCGATCGCCCCCAGGTCCACGTCGGCATCGAGCGGAATCGAGCGCGTATGGACTTCGAGAATCTTCACGCGTCCATCCCGGTCGGGAGCCTGGACAGCGACGCGCCGGTCAAAGCGTCCGGGGCGCAGGAGAGCCGAGTCGAGAACGTCCGGCCGGTTGGTGGCCGCCAGCACGACCACCGCCTCCGAGCTCTCGAAGCCGTCCATTTCCGTGAGGATCTGATCGAGGGTCTGCTCACGCTCGTCATTTGCCCCGCTGACGGCGACCGAGCCCTGGCGCGAGCGGCCGATCGCGTCGAGCTCGTCGATGAAGATGATCGAGGGCTCGGCCTCACGGGCCTTGGCGAACAGGTCGCGAACGCGCGATGCGCCCACCCCGACGATCGCCTCGATGAACTCCGAGGCCGAGATCGAGAAGAACGCGGCATGCGCCTCGCCGGCGACGGCCCGGGCGAGCAGGGTCTTGCCGGTGCCGGGAGCGCCGGAGAGGAGAACACCGTGCGGCATCCGCCCGCCGAGGCGGCCGTAGCGCTCGGGGGTTCGCAGGAAGTCGACGATCTCTGACAGCTCGGCCTTGGCCTCATCGATGCCGGCGACATCGGCGAATGTGACCCTGATCTTCTCGGGATCGATCCGGCGCGCCTGCGATTTGCCGAAGCTGCCGAGCGCGCCCATGCCACCGCCCGCTTTGGCCGCCCGGCGGGCGAACAGCACGAACAGGCCGACGATCAGCAGGGTCGGGCCGAAACCGAGCAGCAGCTCGGCCAGCAGCGACTGGCTGCTCGTCGTCGATTCGGCGTTGATCTCAACGGCCCTTTCCTCGAGCAGGGCGGACAGGGCACCGCCGTTCCAGAAGCTCGGGACCTGGGTCGCGAACAGCTTTGTCCTGGTGGGCTTCTTCGAGCTCGGCGGGTAGGCGAGCTTTTCCTTGAAATTGCCCTGGACGGTGTCGCCCTTGGTGTTGACCGACTTGACCCTGCCGTCCTTGACCTGTTCGAGGAAGTAGGGGCTGAACGGCACCGTCACGCGGGTTTCTTGACTCGAGGGCTGGAAGAAGAAGACGGACAGGAGGTTGATCGCCAGCAGGGCGAGGACGAAATACAGGAAGGCCGGGCGCCGGTGCGGCGGAGGCCCGGTCGGTGTCTGCTCGGGCATGCCGCGTCCGTCGGGGGCGGGCGAGACCTGCCAGCCGCGCTTGTCGCGCGGCAGCGGCGGGTGCGCCTCGCTGCTGCGGCTGGGAACGGGCTGCTCGGAAGGGTCTGCCATCGCAGCCATGCTAGCCCGGGCCTGCAACGGGCACTCCGCGCCGGCATGCGCGAAGATCAGAGACGGTGCAGGCGACCGAGCATCTGGACGGCAAGGGCTACGAACGCGAGCTGCTGCGTCTGCAGACCGAGCTGGTCTACATGCAGGAGTGGCTGGTTGACACCGGCCGGCGGCTGGTGGTCGTATTCGAGGGTCGCGACACGGCCGGCAAGGATGGCGTCATCAAGCGGATCATCGCCTACCTGAACCCACGTACCTGCCGGGTCGTGGCGCTGCCCACGCCGAATGAGCGTGAGCGAACCCAGTGGTACTTCCAGCGTTACGCGGCCGCTCTGCCCGCAGCGGGCGAGACGGTGCTGTTCAACCGCAGCTGGTACAACCGCGCCGGCGTCGAGCGGGTGATGGGCTACTGCAGCCAGGAGGAGTACGAGGAGTTCCTGCGCTTCTGCCCCCAGTTCGAGCAGTCGCTCCAGAATGAAGGAATCACGCTGGTGAAGTACTGGCTGTCGGTCAGCGACACCGAGCAGGAGCGGCGCTTTCAGAAGCGGTTGACGGATCCGCGCAAGCGCTGGAAGTTCAGCCCCACCGACCTGCAGGGACGGGCGCGCTGGGTCGACTACGCGGAGGCCAAGGACCGGATGTTCGCGCGGACGGACACCGACCACAGTCCCTGGTACGTCGTGGAGGCAGACGACAAGCGCACCGCCCGGCTGAATCTGATCAGCCACCTCCTGTCCCTGGTTCCCTACGAGCATCTGGCGACACCCGAGGCGATCAAGCTCCCCCACCGCCAGAAACGCAAGTACAAGCGGCCCCCGTTCGAGGGCCAGCGCGAGGTCCCCCGCCGCTACGAGGTCGACTGACGCAGGGTGGACAACCGATGGCCCGACGGGACAGAATGGCGGCCATGAGGATCCTCACCGAGCCCGGGGAGATCGACGGCGAGTGGCTGGCCGAGGCGCTGGGCGAGGAGGATGGGCTCGAGCTGCTCGGGACCGAGCGCATCGGTACAGGCCAGATGAGTCAGAGCCACCGGGTCAGCTTCAGTGGCTCAGGCGGCGAGGGCTCGGTGATCATCAAGCTGGCCTCGGATGATCCGATGAGCCGGGCCACGGGCGTGGGAATGGGCGCCTATTACCGCGAGATCGCCTTCTACAACAACCTCTCCGAGCGCATCGGCGGCCCGCTGGCACACTGCCACGTTGCGCTTTACGACAGGGCCGAGGGCTGGTTCACGCTGGTCCTGCAGGATCTTCACGGGGCGACGGTGGGGGACCAGATCACCGGCTGCGACATCGGCCAGGCGCGGGCCGCAATTCGTTGCCTGGCACGCCTGCACGGCCCTGTGCTCGGCGACCTGGCACTGGGCACTGCCGACTACCTCAACCAGCCCAACCCGCTTGACCAGGCACTGCTCGCCCAGCTGATCGGGCCGTTCCTCGAGCGCTACGGTGCGCGGGTCGCCCCCGAGCACGCCGAGGTCTGCGAGCGCTTCGTGCGGAGCATCGACGCCTGGGCGGCCGACCGCCGGCCCCCGCTTGGACTGATCCATGGCGACTACCGGCTGGACAACCTGCTGTTCGAGGGCGAGCGCTGCACTGCCGTCGACTGGCAGACCGTCTCCTGGGGGCCGGCGCTCGTCGATGTCTCCTACTTCATCGGCGGCTGCCTGCCCGTTGAGCTGCGCCGAGATCACGAGGACGAGCTGATCTCCATCTACCGCCAGGCGCTGCTCCAGCAGGGCTGTGAGAGCCTCAGCCTCGAGCAGTGCTGGGAGGAATACCGGCGCGCCTCTTTTCACGGGCTGCTGATGACAATCGCGGCGTCGATGATCGTCGCTCGCACCGACCGCGGCGATGAAATGTTCATGAGCTGGCTGGCACGCAATGCACAGCAGGTCATCGACCTGGATGCGATCGCGGTGCTCCCGGAGGCAAACGTAAAACGACTCGCTCCTCTGCGGCCCGACCCCGCCGATGAGGGGCGTCACCCTCCGGGGCCTGAGGCGTTGTGGAACGAGAGCTGGTACTTCGACGCGGTCGGTGACTCGGGCGAGCTTGGCCTGTACGTGCGGCTCGGGCGGCTGCCGAACGAAGGCGTGTGCCTTTACACCGCCTGCATCTGCGGCCCGGGGCGCCCGTCGGTCATGCTCGTCGACGCGGCCGCCCCCCTGCCGGCAGTCGAGGACGACCGCCAGACGATCGCGACCGCTGGGTTTCGGGCGACCCAGGAGTGCCTCGAGGCGCTGCAGCGTTTCCAGGTGAGCGTCCGCGGCAGTGCCCGGGCGCACACGGATCACTCGGCGCCGCTGCGGGGAGAGGCCGGTGAGCCGACATGGATCGAGCTGGAGCTGACCTGGGAGACCGACGGCATCCCCTATGCCTGGCGCCAGTCGACGCGGTACGAGATCCCCTGCCGGGTGACCGGGACGGTGAGGATCGGCGAGGAGCGAATCGAGTTCTCCGGCCCCGGCCAGCGCGACCACTCCTGGGGCTCGCGCGACTGGTGGGCCGTCGACTGGATGTGGAGCGCCCTGCACCTGGATGACGGGACGCACACCCACGCCGTGGGCTTGCCGCAGATGCCCGGCTACGGCGTCGGCTACCTGCAGCGCGACGGCGAGATCTCGGAGATCACGGCGGTCACGGCCAGCGAGCAGGACCTCGCCAACGGGCTGGTCGAGCGCGCGCAGATCTCCAGCGGCCCGGACGCGCTCGAGCTCGAGATCGAGCCGCTGGCCTTCGGGGCGCTGCGCCTGGAGGCGCCCGACGGGCGCCTCTCGCTGTTCCCGCGGGCGATGTGCCGGGCGCGCTGCGCCGACGGGCGTTCCGGGAGCGGCTGGGTCGAGTGGAACCGCGTCCAGCACTGAAGCTGCCCTAGGACCTCGCGGCACGCCGGTAGGGTCAGCCGATGGAGCACAACTTCAGAGGTCCCCGTTACACCGTGGGCATCGAGGAGGAGCTGATGATCCTGGACGGGGAGTCACTCGACCTCGCCAGCGCGATCGACGCGATCCTTGGAGCCGAAGGAGCCTCCGAGCACATCAAGCCCGAGCTGCTCGAGTCGGTGCTCGAGATCGCGACCTCACCATGCGCCACGGTCGCCGAGGCCGGTGCAGAGCTGGCCAGGCTGCGCGCTGAGACGAGCACCAGGGCGCGGCGCTCAGGGCTGCGCATCGGCGCTTCCGGGACCCACCCGTTCGCCCGCTGGGAGGACCAGCGGGTGGTAAGCGACGATCGCTACCGCGGGCTGATCCGCTCGCTCGGCTTCGTTGCCCGGCAGGAGCTCGTCTTCGGCATGCACGTGCATGTCGGCATGGCCGATCCGGAGGAGACGATCGCGGTCGCCAACAACCTGCGCTCGCACGTGCCGCTGCTGATCGCCCTGGCCGCCAACTCGCCGCTGTGGCGGGGCACGGCGACGGGCCTGATGTCCAGCCGCGTTCCGATCTTCAGGGCCTTCCCGCGGGTCGGGCTGCCGCCGCGGTTCGACGGCTGGGAGGACTTCGTGCAGCGCGTCGAGGTGCTCTCGAAAGCAGGCGTGATCGGCGACTACACCTACCTGTGGTACGACGTCCGCCCCCATCCGCGGCTTGGCACGATCGAGATCCGCGCCATGGACAGCCAGACCCGGGTCGAGCACACGCTGGCCCTGGCGGCGCTCGTACAGTCGCTCGTCAAGCTGCTCACGGAGGAGTTCCAGGCCGGCGGCGAGGTCGTCGACCCAGCCTGGGAGCTGCTTGACGAGAACCGCTGGCTGGCGGCGCGCCACGGGCTCGATGCGGAGCTGCTCGAGCCTGGGAGCGGACGCCGGCGCCCCGTGCGCGAGTTGACCGAGGATCTCCTGGCGCGCCTAACTCCCCACGCCGCCCAGCTCGGTTGCAGCGTGGATCTCGAAGGCATCGAGGACCTGCTGCGGGCAGGCAACGGTGCTCAACGCCAGCAGATGGTCTTCGAGGCCAACCACGACCTCGGCGAGCTGATGGGCGAGATCGTCGCTCACACCGCCCCCGCCGAGCAGCGTCCCTGACTTGCCCGCGCCGTTCATCCACGAGCTGCGCGTTCGCTACGGCGAGTGCGACCCCCAGGGGATCGTCTTCAACGCCAATTACCTGCTGTATTTCGACGTTGTCTTCACCGAGCTGTGGCGAGCCGGCGTGGGGCCGTGGCAGGAGATGGTCGAGCGCGGTGTGGACGCGGTCGTGGCCAACGCCAACATCGACTTCCGTGCCCCGGCTCGCTTCGACGACGTGCTCCAGCTGCAAGCGCGGGTCACGAAGCTCGGGCACACAGCCATCACGACCGAGATCGACATCATGCGCGCAGGGGAGCTGCTGGTCGCTGGGCGGCTGCGCCACGTCTGCGTGTCCACCGAGACCTGGCAGAAGACGGAGCTTCCCGACTGGATCCGAACCGGCCTCGCGCGTTTCGTGGTCGAAGGTGACTGAGCAGAGCTCAGTCTCGATGCTGGCCGCACTCCAAGTCCCCGTCCACCAAGGCCGGCGGGCCCGCGGCGGGGATAGCATCCCCTCGGACCCTCTCAGCAATCTCCCAGCTTCCACCCAGAGCCCGCCCAGCACCGGGCGCGATCTTCAGCTCCATGGAAACCCAGGATGCCAGGAGGACCCCATGGCCATGACCGATCAACTCCAAACCCAGTCACCTTCGGCAGATGAGACTGCCGGCAGCCGCGTGCTGGTGGTCGACGACGAACCCAATCTCGTCGAGGTCGTCTCGATGGCGCTCCGCTTCCAGGGCTTCACCGTCGAGACCGCCGGCTCGGGACGCGAGGCCATCGCCGCCGTGTCGAGCTTCAAGCCGCATTTGATCGTGCTCGACGTGATGCTCGGCGACATGGAGGGCTTTGAGGTGGCGCGCCGGCTCGGGGCGCAGCGCTCGGGCGTGCCGATCATCTTCCTCACCGCCCGGGATTCGACGGAGGACAAGGTCCGCGGCCTCAGCGGGGGCGGCGACGACTACATGACCAAGCCGTTCAGCCTGGAGGAGCTCCTGGCCCGGATCCGCACGATCCTGCGCCGCACCGGTCAGGCGACTGCCGATGACACCGGCGTGCTGCAGTTCGCCGACGTGGAAATGGATGAGGAGTCGCGCGAGGTCCGCCGCGCCGGGACGGTCATCGACCTGACGGCTACCGAGTACCGCCTGCTGCGCTACCTGATGCTCAACCCGCGCCGGGTGATGACCCGCGCGCAGCTGCTCGATCACGTCTGGAACTATGACTTCGGCGGCGACGGGCGGGTGCTGGAGACCTATGTGAGCTACCTGCGCAAGAAGCTGGACGCGCACGGGCCGTCGCTCATCAGGACGGTGCGGGGCGTCGGCTACGGACTGCAGGCACCGCCCGCCTGATGCACTCGCTGCGGGCGAGGTTGATGCTCAGTGTGCTGGCGCTGGCCGGAGCCGGGCTCGTCTCGCTGGGCGCTGTCACCTACGCCGAGCAGCGCTCCTTCCTGCTGGGCCGTGTCGATCAACAGGCGCGCTCGGCGGTCAACGCCGTCTCACAACGGCTGGACAGCGAAGGCTTCGTGCCCCCCGACGGGGACGACAACTCAAACCAGAGCGCCGCCCCTCAGGGAGCGGGCGCCGGCGGGCACGGCGGCCACGGGCCCAACGTATTCCTGCCGCCCGGCATCTGGGGCGAGCGCCAGAGCGCCTCGGGCGAAGTCATCGGCATTCCGATCCGGATCAAATACAGCGAAAGCGAAGCGGTCCCCCCCACCCCGCGCCTGCCCACGAAGGTCGCGCTGCAGAAGGTCATCACCGTCGGCAGTGACGGCAGCTCCGGCACCCGCTACCGCGTCTATGCGCAGCAGGATCCGGAGGACAGCGGCGTCACGATAGTGGCCGTCCCGCTGAGCGATGTCGACCAGACGCTTCATCGGCTGCTGATCGTCGAGGGACTGGTGATCGGGGGCGTGCTGCTCGCGCTCGGCCTGAGCGCCTACTTCGTCGTCAAAGCGGGGCTGCGGCCTCTGGACAGGATCGAGGTGACCGCCGATGAGATCGCCGCCGGCGAGCTCGACCGCCGCGTCAGCCCGGCCGACCCGAAGACCGAGGTGGGCCGCCTGGGCCTGGCGCTGAACGCGATGCTCGAGCGACTCGAGCAGGCCTTTGCCGCCCGCACGCAGAGCGAAGAACGGCTGCGCCAGTTCCTTGCCGACGCCTCGCACGAGCTGCGCACGCCGTTGGCCTCGATCCGCGGCTATGCCGAGCTGTTCCGGATGGGCGCGACGACGGGGCCACAGGACACCGAGATGGCGATGCGCCGCATCGAGGAAGAGGCCAAGCGGATGGGGGTGCTGGTCGAGGACCTGCTGAGCCTCGCCCGGCTTGACGAGGAGCCCGAACGCGAGCCCGAGCGGCTGGATCTGGCCGCGCTGGCCGGTGACGCGACGGCGGACGCCCGCGCCACCGCACCCGACCGGACGATCTCGCTGGATACGGGGGGCCCCGCCATGGTCACGGGCGACCCCTTGCGGATGCGCCAGCTGCTCGCCAACCTGCTGCGCAACGCGATCATTCACACGCCGCCGGGCACGCCGATCGAGGTCGGCGTGGCGGACGAGCCGGGATGGGTGACCCTGAGCGTCAGCGACCACGGTCCGGGCATACCGGCCGAGGCAAGGAAGAAGCTGTTCGAGCGCTTCTACCGCAAAGAGGGCGGGCGCGAGCGCGGCCGCGGCGGCTCGGGCCTGGGCCTCGCGATCGTCGACGGAGTGGTGTCGGCGCATGGCGGCAGCGTCACGATCACCGACACCCCCGGCGGTGGCGCGACCTTCGCGGTCCGCCTGCCCGCCGGCCGACCGGGCGCCACGCCGGTGGGGGACGGGGCCACGCACTCTTAGCGGGCGCTTAGCTTCAGCTCAGCGGCCGTTCAGCGAATGGGGCCACAGTGATCGGACCCTACGACGGAGGTCCGACCGGCATGCGCCGCCAATATGCAGTACCGCTCGCCTCGAGCGTCCTCGGCGGCGCCGTGGCGGCGCTCGTCCTTCTGGTCGCACACCCGTTCGACAGCAACGTCCACCGTCGCGTGCTCGTACCGGCCGGCGGCGGGCGGGCGTTCGCGTCGCTGAGCAGCGCGAGCGTTTCGGCGAGCACGATCTACAAATCGGCCGCCCCGGGAGTGGTCGCGATCCGCGCCACCTCCAAGGCCGCCGCGGCAGCCGGGTTCTTCGGCGGCATGGCCCAACAGGGAACCACGAAGATCGACACCGGAAGCGGCATCGTCCTGGACAGCGGCGGTGACATCCTCACCAACGATCACGTCGTCAGCGGCGCCGCAACGATCACCGTGTCCCTCGACGGCAGCAGCTCGCTGCAGCGCAAGGCGAGCGTTGTCGGCGAGGATCCGGCGCTCGACCTGGCGGTGCTGCACATCGAAAGCAGCGGCCTGACGCTGCGCCCACTGCAGCTGGCGGACTCCAATCGCGTTCAGGTCGGTGATCCCGCCTATGCGATCGGCAACCCCTTCGGCCTCGATTGGACGCTGACCACCGGCGTGATCTCGGCACTGAACCGCCAGATCACATCCCCCAGCGGGGCCGCCATCCACCACGTACTCCAGACGGACGCCTCACTGAATCCAGGCAACTCGGGAGGCCCGCTGATCGACGCGGCCGGTGCGGTGATCGGGATCAACTCACAGATCGCATCCGCCGGCAGCAGCTCAACCGGCCAGTCCGGCTCAAATGGCGTCGGCTTCGCGATCTCCTCCGACACCGTCCGCGGCTACCTCGCAAAGCTCGGCCTGAACCTCTGAGCGGCCCCCCAGGTCCCACTCAGCAAGCTCACAGGCTCACCGAGTTGGATGTTGACTATGAACTCGCTCGGATTCACCCCCCTCGCCACCGCCGTCGGCCCGCACCTGTTCTGGCTCACCAGCAGGGCCGCGGGGATCGCCGCACTGATCCTCTCGAGCGCCAGTGTCTGCATCGGCCTGCTGATGGGCCGGCGGTTGAAGGGGATCACCGGCCCGGACCTGCGCGTCACCCATGAGGCGCTCTCGCTTGCGACGCTGGCTGCGCTACTCGTCCACGGGCTTACGCTGATCGGTGACAGCTTCATGCACCCGAGCCTGCTCGCGGTCTCGCTGCCGTTCGTCAGCTCCTACAAGACGCTCTGGACCAGCACCGGGATCATCGCCTTCTGGGCCCTCGCGCTGCTCGGGCTCTCCTACTACGCGCGACGCTTCATCGGCAACGGGCGCTGGCGCAAGCTTCACCGCTTCACCGCGCTCGCCTGGCTGCTCGGCATCGTCCACTCCCTCGGTGAGGGGACGGACGCCGGGCAGACATGGTTCCTGGCAATGACAGCGATCGTCGTGGGTCCGCCGCTGATCCTGCTGGCCACGCGCTGGATCGGCAACGGCTCCGCTACCGGCGCCGCCGCCGGCGCCGGACGATGACCCTCAGCAGCTTCCCAGCCAGCCCTCGCCCCGCGGCCAGCACAGCGCCCGAGACTGGCCCTGCCAACCCAATCCAAGCCCGATCGGAGTGAAGATGCAGAGTGACCACGAGATTCCGTCCCGCCCCTCACGCAGCGACGACAGAGCGCGCGCGGGCAAGGCGCTGGCCCGCCACAAGCGCGAGCTGATGCGTCGCCGCGCCCGCCGCATCAGGCGCACCATCGCGACGCTCGCCACGGCCCTGTTCGTCGCCGCCTTTCTCGCGGTATACGTCCAGCTGGCCTCCGGCCACGACCCCGCGCTGACCGCGGCAGCCAAGCGCTCAAGTGCATCGACATCGGCAACCACGGCTTCAAGCTCCACGGGATCGGCCACGACGACCGGCTCGAACGACTCCAGGAGCTCGAGCTCGGCCGAAAGCAGCTCGACCGGCTCAGGCGCAGAAGAAAGCAGCGGCGAATCCAGCGGCTCGGGAGAAGAAAGCAGCAGCTCGGGAGAAGAAAGCTCCAGCTCGAGTGAAGAATCGACCGGCGCATCGGAATCGAGCTCGGCTTCCTCCGTCACCACCTCCCAGTCATGAACGCCGAGGCGATCGAGCGGTTTGACTGCTTCGGCACGACCTGCACGGTCCTGGTGGCCGGCGGGGGGCCGGCCGGCACCGCCGAACAGGCCGCGGCGCTTGCCCGCCGGCGGCTGCTGGAGTGGCACGGGGAGTTCTCACGCTTCATCGCAACCAGCGAGCTCTCGCGCGTCAACCGCGACCCGCGCGAAACCTTGGAGGTCAGCCCGCTGATGGCACGGCTGGCCCGTTCCGTCACCGAGGCGGGGAGACTGACCGGCGGGCTTGTTGACGGGACGCTGCTCGAGCAGATCGAGGCGGCGGGCTACGTGGGGGACCTCCCGGTCTCGCTGACGCCACAGCGGGCCCTGGCCCTCGCGCCGCCCCGCCACCCTGCGCGAGCGGCCCTGTCAGCCCGCTGGCGCGATCTCGAGGTCGATCCCCTCGCCGGGACTCTGAGGCGCGCACCGGGCACGATGCTCGACAGCGGTGGCCTTGCCAAGGGCATGTTCGCCGACGTCCTCGGCGAGCTGCTTGGCGGGCACTCGGCCTATGTCGTCAATTGTGGCGGCGATCTCCTGCTCGGCGGCACGGGCGCCGTCGACCGCGCGATCGAGGTGGAGAGCCCCTTCGACGGCAGCATCCTGCATGTCTTCCACGAGCGCGGGGCCGGGGTGGCCACGAGCGGCATCGGCCGGCGCAGCTGGATCGGACCCGACGGACTTCCGGCCCACCATCTGCTCGACCCCTCGAGCGGGCGCCCGGCGTTCACGGGGATCGTCCAGGTCACCGCCCTGGCGCCAACGGCCCTGCTGGCTGAGATCCGCGCCAAGGCGGCGGTCCTCGCCGGCCCCCGAACGGCCCGGCGCTGGCTGCCACAGGGTGGCGTGATCGTGTACGACGACGGCTCACACGCCGTCATCGACCGTGCGCCGGTCGTTCGGGTGAGCCGCGACGCCCGCGGGCGCCCCACGCTCAGCGGGCGGGTGCTGCAGCACGCCTGAGGGACCCGGCCCTATGGACCGGGTGCGACCCCGGGTGATCGCTGCCAGCCCCCGCTCGCTTCGTGGAATCCACCAGCAAACGGCGCCGGGGCCACGGCGAGCCCGCAAAGCTTGGCCGGCCTCTCTATCAGCTCCTTCGCGGGCAGCGGGGTGCAGAACAGGAAGCCCTGGCCTATCTCGCAGCCCGCGCGGCGGAGAAACTCGAGCTCCGGCTCGGTTTCGATGCCCTCGGCCACGACACGCAGGCCGAGGTTCGCCGCCAGGTCGATGGCGGCACTGACGATCGCCTGAGAGCGCGGGTTGGTGGCGATGCCCGAGACGAAGGACCGGTCGATCTTCAGCTCGGTGGCCGGCAGCTTGGCGAGATAGGCGATCGATGCGTTGCCGGTACCGAAGTCGTCGATCGAGACTCCCAGCCCCAGCGCGCGCAGGTCCTCGAGCACACTGACGGCACGATCGGCGTCGGCCATCGCAGCGGTCTCGGTGACCTCGGCGAGCAGGCGATCGCCCGTGATCTCGTGCTTGGCGAGGATTTCGGCGATCCGCCCGGAGAGGTCGGGATCGAGCAGGTTGCGGGCCGAGAGGTTGACCGACACCTCGATGTCGATGCCGCGCCGCTGCCATGCCGCTGCCTGTTCCACGGCCTGATCGATCAGGCCCAGCGTCAGCGGCCCGATCAGAGCCGTCTGCTCGAGGAATGGGACGAACCGGCCCGGTGCAAGCAGGCCAAGCTCTGGGTGCTCCCACCTGACGAGCGCCTCGACACCCAGGACCCTGCGGTCGCCGAGGGCCACCTTGGGTTGGTAGTGGAGGGTGAACTGTCCCTTCGACAACGCGCCCCGGACCTGGCCGAGCAGCCTCAGTCGAGCCGGGTCCGAGCGCTCGAACTCGGGAGAGTAGACCTCGACGCGGCTACCTCGCGAGCGTGCCTGGGCAAGCGCCAGGTCGGCACGCTGAAGCAGCACCCCCGGGTCCTCGGCGTGCTCGCCGAGGACTGCGATGCCGATGCTTGCCCCCACATCGAGCTCAACGCCCTCCACGGCGATGGGGCGTTCCAAGCTGGCGTGGACGGCGTCCGCGCTTTCGAGTGCCTCATCCGTGCCGGCGACGTTTCCCAGCAGCAGCGCGTACTCGTCGCCGCCGACGCGGGCCACCGTGGAACCCCCTGCGGCGGCCTCGAAGCGGCGTGCCGCCTCGCGCAGGATCTCATCGCCGTTCTCCGCCCCGAGCGTGTTGTTTACCGCAGTGAACCGTTCGATGTCAATCAGCAGCACCGCCGGGCGCCCGTCTCCTGGCCGGGTTGCTGCGCGGACCAGCTCTTCAGCGAACAGGTTTCGGTTTGGCAGACCCGTCAGCGTGTCGTAATGCGCAAGGCGGTAGTTCTCGCGCGCGTGGCGGCGCAGCCGCGCGGACGCACGGGCGACGATGCGATAGAGGATCGCCCAGAGGAGTGCCAGGCCCACCGCGAGCAGCAGCGCGATTGTGCGCTTGTCGCTCGCGATCTTCGCAGCCAGCGGCTTGTAGCTCAGGTAGATCTCAAACGCCCCCGCGGGCGGACCACCGGCGCTGAAGCGCAACGGCACATAGACCTCGATCAGCTCACCCAGCCCGACCTCGCTGGCCGTCTCGCTGTGCAGGCTCGGATTGACAAGGACGGCGGGCTCCGGATGCCCGTCAAGCGCGGCCTCGAGGTCATCGCTCGGCGCGAGCTTCCTGCCGATCAGAGTGTGGTCCTCGGAGTAGATGACCTGATCGGCCGCGTTCCAGACCTTGATCCGGGCCAGATCGCCGCCAACCTGCGGGCCTCCAAGGAGACGATCGAGCGTCGCGACCTCGGCGGTCGAAAGACCGCGCCGCATGTTCTCCGCGCTGAGGCGCGGCTGGACGCCCAGGTGGGCGATGATCTCTGCCGATCGCGTCGAGTCGGCGAGCGCCCGGTCGACCACCTGGCTCTGCAGCACGCGGGTTAGCACCAAGCCGAGCACGAGCATCGGCAGCAGGCTGAGCAGAGCCACCTGGCGGTTCAGGCTGAGATGCCCAAGCAGGCTTCGCGCGCGCCGTGGCAGGTCCATCCTGACCTGTCGGCATCCCGGGTGCCCCGCTGGAGCGCTGAAACGCCACTTTTGGGAAGCCGCCCTCGCCGCCGAGAGGCTCCTCGGCGATACTCGCCCGATGCGTGCGCTGGTGCAACGGGTGAGCAGGGCCTCGGTGAGCGTGGACGGGCAGCTCGTCAACGCGATCGGGCCGGGCCTGCTGGTGCTGTTGGGGATATCGCGCGAGGATGGCGGGCGGCAGGCCGAGCGGCTCGCGGCGAAGACCCGGGCGCTGCGGGTCTTCGCCGATCCGCAGGGCCAGATGAACGAGCCGCTGGGTGAGCGCGAGATCCTCTGCGTCAGTCAGTTCACGCTCTACGGCGACGCGCGCCGCGGCAACCGGCCAAGCTTCATCGAGGCGGCACGCCCCGAGCAGGCGGAGCCGCTGTACGAGCTCTTCTGCGAGCGCGCCGGCGCGCTGCGCGGCGTCTTCGGCGCCCACATGGTGTTGGAGCTGATCAACGATGGGCCGGTGACGCTGATCCTGGAGGCCTGAGCGCCGTCAGCCGGGGCCTGTTCGCCCGGCCCAGCGCTCGGCCCAGTCGTTCAGGCCGGAAAGCGGCTCGAGCAACCGGACCCCTTCGCCGCTGAGGCGGTAGCCGCCCCCGTCGTGTTCGAGCACCTCGGCGGACAGCAGCTCGGCAAGGCGCTGGTTCAGGACGCTGGAGGACATCCCGTCACAGCGCCCCTGCAGCGCACGAAATCCGAGCGGCCCCTCGCGCAGCTCCCAGAGGATCCGCAGCGCCCAGCGACGCCCCAGCAGGTCGAGCAGAGCCATCACCGGGCGACCGCTCTGCGAACCCCGGACCGGCCGCCCCGGCCGCGGCGCGGCCGGCGGGCGCTCCCCGGCGCTCAACGCACACCTTCCGTTGCGCTTCGGAAAAGAAAGCGATATGTTCGCCGCTGTGAAAATCGAAGCATGACCGATGGGAGTCTAATGAACACCCCGCCCTCAGCGCCGCGTCTTGCACCCCTGACAGCGCCCTACACACCCGAGGTGGAGGAGCAGCTGACCCGGTGGATGCCACCGGGCGCCGCGATCGAGCCGCTGGCCCTGTTCAGGACGCTGATGCTCCACGAGCGCCTGGGGGCCCGCATGCGTCCCCTGGGCGCGGCCATACTCGGCTCCGGAGCGACCGTTGCCCCGCGGCTGCGCGAGGTGATGATCGAGCGCACGTGCGCCCTGACCGGCGCCCAGTACGAGTGGGGCGTCCACGCGGCCGCCTTCGGGCCCGCTGTGGGCCTGACGGACGAGCAGCTGCGCTCGACGGTTCATGGAGCTCCATCGGATAACTGCTGGGAGGCGGCCGAGTCGATTGTCATGCAGCTGGCCGACGAGCTGCACGCGAGCAGCGAGATCTCCGAGGCCCTCTGGCAGAGGCTAAGGGAGCTGCTCGACGACGAGCAGATCATCGAGCTGATCGTGACGGCCGGCTGGTATCACGCGATCGCCTACCTGTGCAACGGACTTGGACTCGAGCTCGAGTCATGGGCGCTGCGCTTCCCGGAGGCTTGACGAGCCGCTCAGGGGGCAGGCATCGTGCCACTCACGGCCGCGCCTTCGACCGTGCCGGTCAAGCGGGCCAGGGCCCCGGTGCCGGAGGTCGTCCAGCTCGCATGAAGCGATGAGCGGCGCAGGCCCGGGGCCACCGCGGTGAGCTGCGCGAGGACCGCCTCGCCGTCTTCTGGATCCGGCGCCGGCGTGAGCGTGACCGTGCCGCTCACGCGGACGCCCGCGATCAGCTGATCGCGCACCAGCGTCAGCCGCCCGCCCCCGTGAGAGGCAGTGACGGTGCCGCCCTGCAGACCGACGTCGCTCTCCACTTCGAGCGCCTCATCACGGGCCACCGCGTCGCCTGCCGTCGCTACAGCGGCGGCCGCCAGACGCAGGTCTTCGGGGCTCGCTTCGATCCCCGGGGCTGGGCTGAGGGGCGCCTCGCCCGAGAGCCCTGCGGGGTATAGGCCGACCGTGTGCACGGCCGGAACCGAAGCTGCGCACGACGCGTCCATGCTCTGCACGGCCGCGGGATCTCCCACGAACTCCTGGACGATCGTGGCGCCGCAGACCGTGTCCCCCTCCCCCACCACGTGGGTTGAGTTGGCGAGCTCGACGAAGCGCGCGTTGCCACCGATCTCGGCCAGCACCTTGGGAGCGTCCACAGGCGGCGTCCAGGTGTCCAGTTCACCGCCCAGCACGAGCACCGGAAGCGACGCCGGCAGCGGCATGCCGCCGTCGATTGGAGGTTCGGCGATCGTCGGCTTGGGCCAGCCCAGGCAGGCGGTCAGAGCCTCGGTGTTCTGGTCCATCGAGAGCCACTCGGCGACCGTGAAGGGAGCGAAGGTCGTGGCCCCCACGGACTGCTCGGCGCTCAGAAGTTCGGCTTCGCGCACCGACTGCGATGAGCCGAGGCTGAACAGCTGCGGGTAATCCAGGCACGAATCGGCGAAGTAGAGCGCGACCGAGTATTCGCTGAGCGGTTCGCCGAAGTAGGCCTCGTCGATCGCCAGGCGCTGGGCGTAGAGGCGCAGCAGGGGCGCCGCGTCGCCTTCGTCCAGGTATGCGCGGGCGGCCGCGTCCAGCCCACGGTAGATCGCCGTGTCCTCGGCGCCGTCGCTGAGCAGGTCGAGCAGCCCGACGACGTTCATCGAGACCGTTTCGCGCCGCCCCGTGGGTCCCGGCACGCGCCCGGAGATCGGTTTCTGGCGCAGGTTCGCGGCGAGCGCCCCGATCCTCGCCCATGAGGCGCCGGGCGCCGCGGCGGCGGAACAGGCCGCAGAGCGTTCACAGGCGGCGTTGAAGTCGCCCGGCATCGACTCGATCGAGCTTCGATACCACGGGTCGAGGCCGGTCGTCTCATAGGTCGAGTCGAGCGTGACGCTGCGCACCAGCTGCGGGAAGCGCGAGGCGAACACCTGGGCGAAGAACGAGCCGTAGGAGTCGCCGTAGAGGTCGACCTTGCCGAGCCCCAGGGCATGGATCAGTCCCGCCAGGTCCTCCGCCGCCGGCGCCGAGTTGAACAGGTCCGAGGCATGGACCCGGCTGCCGTTGGGATAGCGCCAGCGGTCGTTGAGCGACTGCGCGCACGTGGCCACCGCCTGTTGGAAGGCGCTCGTGCCGGTGGGCCCTGAGAATTCCTGCAGCGCGGGACAGTCGAGCGGCTCGGAGTGCCCGGTGCCACGGTTGTCCACGGCCAGCAGGTTGCGTCGGCCCAGCAGCGGCCCGTACATCGTGCGGTAGCCGGCCGTCACGCCCCCGCCGCCCGCGTATTCGACCGACCCCGTCGAGCCGTAGCCGGGTCCGCCCTCGACGGGCACGACGGTGCCCTTGGCTTCGGGGGCCGGGACTTCGGAGGCCGGATACCAGGAGTAGTGCAGTCTGATCGAAGGACCCCCCGGCGAGGAGTAGTCGAGCGGAACCGTGAACCTGCCGCAGTAGGCCACCGGCGTCTTTGAGCACAGCACGAGCTTCTGGGTGCCGAGGGTGAGGTGCTTCGGTGCGGCCATCGCGAGCGCGGGCGTCAGACAGCAGGCCAGCGTCGCCAGGGCGCCGCAGAGGAGTCGGCTGCCGAGCGTCCATGGTCCACTCACTCGCCCTCGGCCTGCACCATCCATAAGGCACGCTCCCGGTCGGCTTGTCCGGCGATGTTATCGGCGGCTCAAACGGCACCGATCTGCCGGCCCAGCCAGGCGGCCGCGAGCCCCAGCAGCAAGCTCAGAATGATGTTGGCGGCCATCGCGCCCCCGAGGCCCCGCTCCCCGTCGTTCTCGGCCTCCAGCATCCAGGTGGAGAAGGTCGTGTAGGAGCCGATCGCGGCAGTGCCCGCGAGCAGATAGGCGTTCGCGCTCAGCGACATGCCGGCGAGGACGCCGAGCACGACGGTCCCCGAGAGGTTGACGGCCAGCGTGCCGAATGTCAGGCGACCGCCGGTTGCGCCCGCCACCGCCCGGGTCAGCAGAAAGCGGGCGATCGAGCCGAGCCCGCCGAGGACCCCGACGGCCAGCCACAGGCCGGCGAAGCTCACCGACCCGCCGATCTGTGCCGGCCCAGGCGGCCCGCGAGCGCCACGGCGGCTATGCCTGCGGCGAGACTCGCGCCCCCGTAACCCGCGGCGAGTCCCCAGCGCGAGGATTCGAGCATCCCGAGCAGCTCGACCATCAGCGTCGAAAAGGTGCTCAGGGCACCGCAGAGCCCGGCGCCGATGAACGCGCGGGCGTGCAGGGATGGCGGCGAGGGACTCGTCCTGGTGCGGGCCACCAGGTAGCCGAGCAGCGCCGCAGCCGCCACGTTGACCGCGAAGGTCGGCCACGGCCATTCCCCGGCGCGGACCGGGAAGGTGTGCTCGAGGCCCGTGCGCACAAGCGCACCAAGGAAGCCTCCGAGGAAGATCGCCGCCAGCTCACGGGCTCCGGGGCGCGAGCGGAGGGGAGGCAGATCTGTCGGGATGCTCAGCGGGCGTTCCACGGCTGTCTCAGAAGCGTTCGCGTGCGGGTGAGGCAGAAGCCATCAGCGCCACCAGCCGCGGTTATGGAGCGGGCCTCATCGCCGCGCCGGTGAGAATAGCGCGCGCCGCCATGCCGGGTTTTCAGAGGAGGACGTGATACACCCCCGCGATGGGAGCGAGCGAGCCCCCCGCCACCACCCCGCGCGCGCACCTGCGCCGGCGTGCCGGCGCGGTTGCGCTGGCCGTGCTGGTCGCCGGGCTCGTCGCCTTCGCAATCTCGCGCCTGGACTTCTCCGGCATCGGCCACGCCCTGATCACGGCCAGCCCCGGTTGGCTGGCGCTGGCCCTGGTGCTGATGGGCATCTCGCTGGTGATGCGCTCGATCTCCTGGCAGCAGACGCTGCGCGCGGCGCTGCCGGACTCGCCGATGCCCTGGTACCCGGTTCTTCGCGCCACGATGATCGGCGTAATGGCCTCGGCGCTGGTGCCGGGCCGTGTCGGGGAGCCCACGCGGGTCATCGTCCTCACACGCCACCTCGTCGGCTCGCGCCGGCATCTGCTGGCCGTCGTCGCGGGGACGGTCTTCTCCCAGACGCTGATAAACCTGCTCGCACTGGCCGCGCTGGCCGCCGTGACATTCACCTCGGTGCCACTCGAACACGGCCACCTGACGGCGGTCATCATCGCGCTGGCGATCCCGCTGGCGATCGCCGCGCTGCTCGTCAGCGGGCCGCGACTGCTCGCGCTGGCCCGGCATTCGCGGTTTCCGCGCCTCGGCGCCGCCGCCGAGGGCCTGGCCCATGTGCTGGCTCTCGCCCGGCGCGGGCTGATCGTGTTTGCTCGCCCCCGCAACGGCGCTCCGGCGATCGGCTTCCAGCTTCTGGCCTGGGCCCTGCAGTGGCTGTCCTGCTATTCGGTCCTGCTGGCCCTCGGGTTGGCGGGCGACGCCGGCCTGGCCGGAGCCGCGGCGATCCTGCTGGTGGTCAACGTCAGCGCCGTCCTGCCCGCAACGCCCTCCAACATCGGCGTCTTCCAGGCAGCCTGTCTGGTCGTCTTGGCGGCCTACGGCGTGGGCGCGGGTCAGGGGGTCGCCTACGGGATCATCCTGCAGGCGATCGAGGTGCTCACGGCGATCGCCCTGGGCCTCCCGGCGCTGCTGCGCGAGGGCCTCAGCTGGAGCGATCTGCGCGAGGAGGTCGGGCGCTCAGCCGACGAGAGCGCGTAGCGACTGGCGCAGCGAGTGCGTGGTCTGCAGCACCGCTGTGGGCTCATATCCGCAGTGGGCCATGCAGTTGTCGCAGCGAGGGTCCTTACCGCGGCCGTAGGCGGACCAGTCGGTCGTCTCGATCAGCTCTTTGTAGGTCTTGGTGTAGCCATCGGCCATCAGGTAGCAGGGCCGCTGCCAGCCGAACAGCGAGTAGCTCGGGATGCCCCAGGCGGTGCAGTCGAATTCTGCCTTGCCCTCGAGAAAGTCGAGGAACAGCGGGCTGTGGTTCAGACGCCACTTGCGCCGGTGTCCGTCGGCGAAGGCCTCCCTGAACAGCTGGCGCGTCTGCTGGACGCCCAGGAAGTGCTCCTGGTCGGGGGCTTTCTCGTAGGCGTATGCCGGCGAGATCATCATCTCGTCCACTTCGAGGTCGTCGTTCAGGAAATCGAGCACCTCACGGACCGTTTTCGGGGAGTCGTGCGTGAAGAAAGTCGTGTTGGTGGTCACTTTGAACCCGGCCGCCTTGGCCGCCTTGATCGCCGAGACCGCCTTATCGAAGACGCCCTCGCGCTCGACCGAGGCGTCATGGCGCTCGCGTAGCCCGTCCATGTGCACCGCCCAGGAGAAGTAGGGGCTCGGCTTGAAGTCGGGCAGCTTCTTCTCGAGCAGCAGAGCGTTCGTGCACAGGTACACGAACCGCTTGCGTTTCACCAGCTCGTCGGCGATGACGTGGATCTCAGGATGGATCAGGGGCTCCCCGCCCGCGATCGAGACCATCGGGGCGCCGCACTCCTCGACCGCCGCGATCGCCTGCTCGACGGGCATCCGGCGGCGAAGCTCGTGCTCCGGGTGCTGGATCTTGCCGCAGCCCGAGCAGGCCAGATTGCACTGGAACAGAGGCTCGAGCTCGACGATCAGCGGGAACTTTTCGCGTTTTGCCAGGCGCTGGCGCATGAGATACCAGCCCATGCGCGTGCTCTGTTTGAAGCGGGCGGCCATCGGCGCCCTACATTAGTCCGCCGGAGCCCACTCATGAAGGGCGCCCGCGACCTTGCGCAACGAGGAAGCTGCCCGCAGGGCCCCTCCGAGGGCCTGGACGCGCATCAGCTCATGCGCGGGGCTGTCGAGAACGACCCGGACGACGCCGAACGGCCGGCCCTGGGCGCCGGCGGCGAGCCAGACGGACTCCATGTCCACCGCGATCGCGCCCCCGGCGTGCAGTTCGGCGCGCCGCTCGCCCAGCGCGAGCTTCGAGACGCACACGAGCCGGCCGGTCCGGACCTTCATCCCCAGGCCCGTCAGGCGGCCCAGCAGGGCGCCTGCCAGGTCGCACACGATCGGCTGCTCGGGATGGTTCTCGTCGGGAGCCGCGTAGACCTCCTCGGCGACGATGACTTCGCCCGGCACCGAGCTCTCGTCCAGGCCACCGCAGAAGCCCAGGACAAGCATGGCGCGGGCGGCCTGGACGCCGAGTCCGTCCGCCGCCAGGCGTGCCTTGGCCGGGCCCATGCCGGTCTTTCGTACGAGCGCGCTGCGCGCCGCCGAAGCGATCAGGGCCTGCTCGACGCGCAGCGGCGCCGCGACCAGCAGCTCATCGCTCACGGGCGTGCCTCGGCCGGCATCGCGCCGCGGCTCGCCGGGATCTCCGCCAGCGCCAGCTGCGCGGCCCGGTGGCCGCTCATGACGGCGCTCTCGAGCGTCGCCGGCCAGCCCGTGTCCGTCCAGTTGCCTGCCAGGGACAGGCCCGCCAGCTTCGTGCGGGCCGCCGGACGCAACGCGGCGCTGCCCGGCGCGGCCCTGAACGTGGCGGCGTGCTCGCGCGTCACCAGAAAGCGCTCCACCTTTGCGCCCCGGGCCGCCGGCAGCAGCTCCGCCAGTGCGGGCAGGAAACGCTCGCGCAGCTGATCGACGCTCATCTCCATCTCGCTGGATGCACCCGAGAGCGACACGGCCAGATATTGACATCCCGCCGGCGCCCGACCTGCCCGGGTGCGATCGAACAGGTATTGCACGGGCGTCCCCACGCCCGCCGCAAAGGGCTCGTCCAGGACTTTCCGGTCGTAGACGACATGGAGGTTGACGATCGGCGAGCTCTCGAGCGCGGCCCGACGGCCCGCGTGCTCGCCCAGGACCGGCTCCAGCAGCGCCCCGGCGCGGTTGTGGGGCAGCGCCACGATCACCCGCGAGGCGCTCAGTGCCTCCTCGCCTTCCGCGCCGCGGCCGTGCACCTCCAAGCCGGCGCCTCCCCGCTCCAGGCGCTCGGCGCGCCAGCCCAGACGTATCTTCACGCCAGCACGTTGGAGTGCCGCTTGGGCGGGATCTCCGATGATCTGCTGAAGCGTGCCGAGGTGAAAACCGATGTCGCCGGCCGCCGCGCTGGAGAGCAGGCCGGTTCGAAAGACGAAAGCAGCCAGTGCCAGCGAGGCCTCGCCCGCGCGCAGATTGAGCGTCGGCAGCGCAATCAGATCCCACAGCGCATCGACCGCCCGGTCATCCTGCCCGTGACGGGCAAGCCATGCGCCGAACGTGACCCCGTCGAGCGCCGGGTCATCGATGTCCAGGCGCATCAGGCCCAGGGCCGCCCGGGCGGCGCCCAAGCGCCCGGCGGGGCTCAGGAAGGAGTAGCGGGCCAGGGCGCCCGCGAGATGAAGCGGGGCGGGCAGAGGGCCCCGTGACAGGCGCGCCGGAGCCCTCCCGGGGCTGAGCACGGGGATTGAGAGCCGCGGCTGGACGGCGACGAGGTGCGAGCTGCCGAGCCGCTCGAGCAGCCCGAGATAGGCCGTACAGCAGCGCAGGAAGACGTGTTGGCCATTGTCCATCTGCAGACCGTCGCGCTCGAAGGAGTAGGCCGCCCCGCCGAGGCGGCGGCGGACCTCGAGCAGCGTCACTCCGGCGCCCGCCTCGGCACAGTCGAGCGCCGCCGTGATCCCCGACAGCCCGCCTCCGACGACGATCACCTCGCTCATGAGCCGGCTCCGAGCAGCCCACGCACGGCCACGAGGGCCTTCTCGCGAGCGGGCACCGACATCCGCCCGGCCAGCACCCCGGCCGGCTGGGCGTCGATCCGCTCAAGCAGGCGCCGGTAGATGCCCGCCATCGCGAGCACGCAGGCGCCGCTGCGCCGGTCGAGCAGCCCCACCAGCTCCATCCCCCGGGCGAACCATTCCCGTGCCCGCTCGGCCTCCATGTGCACCAGCTGCGCGAACGCCTCGGCGCCCTCCTGCCCGGGCCCCGCGGCGTGCCCGAGGGCCTCCAGGAGGGCCGGTGCGGCCAGGGCCTGCTCGCCCGCGGGCAGGCCGAAACGCCGCAGATCCTCGCCCGGCAGGTAGATCCGGCCATTCTGGGCGTCCTCGCGCACGTCGCGCAGGATGTTGGTCAGCTGCAGGGCCACCCCCAGGTCATCCGCCAGCGCACCGGCCGCCTGCATGTCGGGCTCCGCCCCCTCGCGCAGGCCGAAGATCGCCAGGCAGGCCCGCCCGATCGCGCCGGCCACGCGCCGGCAGTAGAGGACCAGCTCCTCGAAGGACTCATAGCTGACGCCGGCCACATCCATCCGCACGCCCTCGATCAGGGCCTGCAGCGCATCGAGGGGCACCCCGAAGCGCGACACCGCGTCTGAGAGCGCGAGTGCCACGGGCTCCTCCGGGTGCTCGCCGCGGACCAGCGCCGCCAGCATGGCGGCCTCGGCGTCCAGCCGCGCCAGCTTCTCGGCGTCGGTGAGCGATCCATCGCCGATGTCATCGACCCGGCGGGCGAAGGCGTAGACGGCGCACATGGCGCGGCGGCGCTCACCGCTCAGCAGCCTGATGCCGTAGAAGAAGTTGCCCGCCTGCTCGCGGGTGATGGCTTCACAGGCCGCATAGGCCCGCTCGAGGGCGCCCTCGCCGGTCACTTGACCCGTGTCCCGCTGGAGGCGAGCGTCCGTGCCAGGGCGCCGAGCAGGCGCAGGCGCGGGACCGCCGGCGGGCCACCCATGACCTCGTAGTCCGCTCGCTCGATGGCGTCAAGGGCGGCGCGTCCACCGGCCAGGAAACCCGCCACGGCGATGCGTGCCCGCCCGCTCAGCTCGCCGACCAGCGGCGCACCCTCTGCGAACAGCGACCGCGCCCGCCGGATCTCGAAGGCGAGCGTCTCGCGCAGCGCCGGGTCGGTACAAGGTGCGGCCAGCTGCTCGAGGCGAGCGCCGAAGCGCTCGAGATCCTCGAGCGGCAGGTAGACGCGCCCGGCGCGGTAGTCCTCGGCCACGTCCTGGCAGTGCTCGGTCAGCTGCAGCGCCGTGCAGATCCGGTCCGAGAGCTCAATCCGGGCGGGCGTCGAGACGCCCAGCACCGCCAGCACCAACTCGCCCACGGGGTCGGCCGAAAGCCCGCAGTAGGCGCGCAGCTCGGCCCAGGTGGCATAGCTCGTCTTGCGCTGGTCGAGCCGGTTGGCCTCGATCAGACGTACGAACGGCTCCCGCGCCAGCCCGCATTCGCGCACCGTCGGCTCGAGCGCGCGCAGCAGCGGGTGCACCGAGCGGCCCGCGAGCGCCGCGTCCAATTCGCCTTCCAGCCAGTCGAGCGCCGCCAGGCGGTCACCCTGGGCGCTGTCGCCGAGCTCGTCCACCAGCCGGGCGAACCCGTAGATCGCCAGCAGATGGGCGCGAGCCGAGCGCGGCAAAAGACGGCTCGCGACCGGGAAGTTCTCGCTGCCGGCTCTGGCCATGACGGCCGCGGGAGCTGGAGCGAGGAAGGGGGGGTCGGCCAGGAGCGTCACCCCCGGCTCTCGTCCGCAGCCTCGGCGCCGTCCTGCAGCTCGAGCTCGGAGATCGCCGGCAGACAGCGCCCGAGCGCCATCACTGGGAAGGTCAGCCTGTAGAGGTGGTAGTTGATGTAGTAGTCGCGCGGGAACCCGGTGCCGGTGTACTGCGGCTCGTTCCAGCTCCCGTCCGCTCGCTGCGTCCGGGTCAGCCAGGCCACCCCTCGGGCCAGCGCCGGCGATCGCTCGCCGGCCGCCTCGAGCGCCAACAGCGCCCAGGCCGTCTGGGAGGCGGTGCTCACGCCCCGGCCGATCCAGCGAGGATCCTCATAGGAGCGTGGGTCCTCCCCCCAGCCGCCGTCGTCGTTCTGGTGGCGCTCGAGCCATTGGACCGCGCGGCGAATGGCGCTGTGGCCAGGGTCGACTCCGGCTGCGACCAGGCCCGGCACCGCAGCTCCCGTGCCGTAGACGTGGTTGACACCCCAGCGCCCGAACCAGGAGCCGTCGGCCTCCTGGTTCTCAAGCAGCCAGCGCACACCGGCCTGGGCCGACTCGGAGTCGCCCAGACCGAGCACACCGAGCATCTCGATGGCATGGGAGGTGACGTCGGCGCTCGGCTCGTCGATCACCTCGCCGAAGTCCAGGAAGGGCAGCTCGCGCACCAGCGATCGGGTGTTGTCGGCGTCGAAGGCGCCCCAGCCGCCGCCCGTGCTCTGCATCCCTTCGACCCAGGCCAGCGCACGCGAGCGGGCACCGCGATGGCGGGCGCCGACGGTGCGGTGGCGCACTCGCTCGAGCGCCAGCACGACCTCGGCCGTGTCGTCCACGTCGGGGTAGTTGACGTTGGCGAACTCGAATGCCCATCCTCCCGGGGCAAGGCCGGGACGCACCCGCGACCAGTCGCCGTCCTGCACGATCTCCTCGCCGAGCAGCCACTCGGCGCCCCGCACCAGGGCCGGGTGGTCTGGCGCCAGGCCGGCATCGGAGAGCGCCACGATCGCCAGGGCGGTGTCCCAGACCGGGGACTGGCAGGCCTCCAGACGCCGGCTCGGGCCGGCCGGGGCGCCCACCGCCCGCTCATCGTCGATGTCCTCGACCATGAAGCGCTCGATGCCCTCGAGGCCGCGGCGCATCACCGGATGCTCCATCGGGTAGCCACACAGGTGCAGGGCGATCAGCGAGTAGACCCAGGGCGGTTGGATGCCGCCCCAGGAGCCGTCGGACTCCTGGCGGCGCACGATCCAGCGCTCGGCCCGCGCGCAGGCCAGCCGCCGCAGCGGCGCCACGGGGTGGCGCTCATAGATCCGCAGCATGCGGTCGAGCACTCCCAGCCAGCCACCCCGGCTCGTGGGACGCCCGCGCTCGGGCCTCGCGGCCGGCGTGCCCGGGGCCGCCCACAGCTCCGCGAGGTCGAACTGCAGCGCCCGCACCGGCCGGTGCGCTTTGACCAGGGCCAGCGCCACGATCGTCTGCCGCGCCCAGCAGGCGAAGTCGTACACGTTCAGCGGCACCCGCGGACTCAACAGGATTATCTCCGGAGGCAGCGCCGGCACCCGCTCCCAGGACCACAGCCCGAACAGGGCCAGCCACAGGTGCGTGAAGACGCGAGCGCTCTCGATCCCGCCCTGGACGCGGATGAACTCGGCGGCGATCCGCATGTGCTCGGCCTGGGGCTCATCCCCGGCGAGACGCAGGGCCCAGTACGCCTCGATCGTCGTCGAGAGGTCCCCAGGACCCTCGAAGAAGTTCGCCCACGTGCCGTCGGCCCGCTGCTGCGAGCGGATCCAGGCGGCCGAGCGCGCCGTCTGCTCGGGGCGGCGGATTCCGAGGAACTCCCTCAGCAGGATGTCCTCGGCGTCCATCGTGACGTTCGTCTGCAGCTCGCCCCGCCACCAGCCGTTCTCGTCCTGCAGGGACAGCAGGTGATCGCGGCCCGCTTCGAGCGCCCGCCCGGCCTGACTGAGTGCGTCACTTGTCACCTGCAGCATGGTGAAAAGCTAACCTAGCGCGCCGCCGTTACGCCTTCCGGAACGAGAACCTCGGGATGAGCGTCGGTTATGACGTGCCGGCGCAGCTGTGCCTCGTCGAGCAGGCGGGCCGACGGAGCCAGGAAGCGGTAGACCAGCAGGCCGTCCACTTCGCGACGTTCGACGAGCCGGAATCCCGCGGCAGGCGGCTGGGAGGCCGAGGCGCGCAGCGGCCGATAGCCCGTCTCGAGCACTTCGTCCACCCGCACCTGAGATCCCGGGCTCAGGTAGTGCAGACCAGGCAGGTAGTACTCGAGCGGCGCGGAGCCCAGCTCGACGGTGGTGATCGCCCTCGGCCCGGGGCCCGCGCCGACGATCTTGGCCAGGTCGCGCCAGTTCCCGCGCTGCAGGCGCGGACTGAGATCAACATCGAGGGTGATCGCAAGAAAGCCCGCGGCGGCCAGGGCGAGGGCCGCGAGGCCCAGAGCCCCGCTGCGCGGCCAGCAGCCAAGCAGGACGATCAGCACCGTCAGCGGGACCATTGCCGCCACGAGATTGCGTGGAGCCAGATAATCGGACCCGAGGAGGGCCATCGCCAGCGGTGTGAGGACCCCCGCCGCCGCGATCGCCAGCAGCGCCCCGGCGCCGGCCCGGGCCGGGGCCTCGCGGCCCCACTCGGGGCGAGTGGCCGGGATCTCGAAGATGTGCCAGATCCCGATCGCCGCGGCCGCCAGGACCGGGAGCGCCAGCAGCAGCTCGATGCCCCGTCCGAGGGGGGCGCCTGAGTTGCCCGTGAGGTAGTACTGCGGGATCGCCTGGAGGCGTTCGGAGAGCGGCCAGCGGCCGATCCACTGCGTGCCGTGCCCGCCCTGTGCGGAGATCAGCGGCAACAGCGCGAGACCCGCGGCCCCGAGCGCGGCCAGGGCCGGCAGGCAGGCGCGCCGCGTTCTTCGGTCCGCCAGCAGCCAGATGGCCATCGCCCCCAGCATGAAGACGGCGAAATAGTGGCTGGCCAACGCCAGGATGCCCGCCAGGGCGAAGGCCGCGGTGCGACGAGCGCCGGGGCGCTCGCGCAGGCGCAGGCAACAGAGGATGGCGAGTGACGCTGTCAGCGCGAACAGGCTGTAGGCGCGTGCCTCCTGGGAGTACCAGACGAACAGCGGGTTGACGGCCACGAGGGCGGCGCTCCAGATTGCGGCTCTCCGGCCGGCGAGCATCTCGCCGATCGCCCAGGCGACGGGCACCGTCAGGATTCCGGCCAGCGCCGAGGGCAGGCGCAGGGCGAGCACGCCACTGCCCAGGATGCGGTAGTCGAGCCACTCGAGCACGTACCACAGGGGCGGGCTGTTCTCGGTGCGGGACATCGCCCGCATCGTCGCCGCGAGGCTCGGGTGCAGGACATGGACGGGAGTGAACGCCTCGTCGTACCAGAAGCTCTGCAGATCGAGCGTCGAGAGGCGCAGCGCGGCAGCCAGCAGCGTCAGCGCAGCCAGTGGCCACCACCTCGGCAGGCTCCGGGCCCCGGCACGGGAGCGCTCGGCGGCCGGCCGCGCGACGGCGTTCATCGCGCGCAGAGCCCCCTCGCGGCGGTGCCGAAACAGCCGTAGCGGTACTGGTAGTCGTTGTGCTGGACATAGGCGGGTACGTACCACCCGCCGAGCACCTGGCGTCTACCGCCCTTGATCGCCCCGGCGATCAGCAGGCAGATCTGCGGGTGGCTGTCGGGCGCACCGCCGATGGTGTTGCCGCAGGCGACGTCACGTGTGCTCGAGATGCCGAACAGCTGCTGCTCGACACCGACGTTGTGAAAGTCGTGGCTCGTGTAGGCCCGCCACGTGGCGATGTCGGCGATCAGGCGTTTGTTGACGCCCACGTTGCGAACATCGTCGGCGATCGTGGCCGTTGCGAGCACCAGTCCGACGAGGATCAGCACCGCCGTCTCGATCAGGCGCAGCTCGCCCGCCCCCGGACGTTCGGTCTCCAGCGGGCGCAGCCGCGGCGGGAGGCGGTCCCAGAACCGGCGCGGGGCAGCGGCGGGGGTCTCGCTCATTGCACCGGCGCCAACAGGGGCGAGAGCTGGTGGGCGACGAACAGGCCCTGGACCGCCAGGGTCGCGGCGAGCAGGCGCCGGTCGCGGGAGATGACCGCGAGCGGCAACGGCCACAGGATGTACCAGGCGAGCAGCCAGGTGCTGGTAACCGAGATCGCAAGCAGCGTCCAGCCGGACGCAGCGACCCAGTCATAGCCGCGCCAGGTGCGCCACAGCAGGTACAGAAAGACGATTACAAGCCCGCCCTTCAGCAGGTCGTGATCGATCGGGAACACCCCCGGCTTGCCGAACAGATGGGCGATCTCGGTGGCGAAGCTGTCAGTCGAGACCAGGGCCGCGTCGCGGTTCAGCGCCGCCACGATGTCCACCCCATGGATGCCGAACGCGAGGAAGCCGATCAGGGCGCCGGTGGCGAGCGCGGCCACCATACCCACGACCGGAGCCAGCCGCCGCCGCGAGACGATCATGAAGGGCAACATGGCACCGAGTGTCGCCTTGACGAGCGCGCCGGCCACGACCACCGCGGCCGCCCCCCCTTCGCGCCTCGCGCCCGAATTCGCCGTCAGCGTCAGGCTGACCGCGAACATCATTGCGCCCAGCATGATCAAGTCGTTGTGAGCGCCGCCGAGACCGTAGAGGTAGTAGAGCGGATTCAGCGCCACCGCCAGCAGGGCGAACATCGGGTCGAGGCCGCGCAGCCGTGCGCAACGCCAGACAAGGACGAGCGTCGCGATGCTCGCGACGGTCGCCCACAGCTTCATGGCCCATAGCGCACCGGCAACCCCCAGCAGGCCCAGCGGGTAGGAGAGCAGCGTGTAGATGGGCCCGTAGGCGGTGGCCGTACGCACCCAGTCCGAGCCCACGTCGTGAAAGATCGGATCCCCGTCGATCGACAGTGGCCCGTGGGTGTACGGGTTGATCCCGTGCACGACCCCCATCCGGGCGTATGCGATGTAGCTGAACACGTCCGTCGAGAGCAGGACGGGACCGACGAAGAGGACCAGATGGATCAGGGCGATCAGCCCGAGAGCGAAGCGTTTCGAGATCGCCCCCGCGCTGCGGGCGGCCAGCGCGAGCAATCCCCCGTAGCAGGCGCACGATGCCAGCAGGGCGATCAGGAAGATCCGGAAGCCCAGGTGCTGGCCGAGGCCCTTCAGCCAGCCATCGGTGTCCGGGGAACGGGGAACCAGCGGCGAGTGCCCCGAGGCTGCATCGATGGCCACCTCGAGCAGGGCCGCCAGCAGCAGCGCGCCCAGCGCATATGCGAGCGCCGCCCGGCGATCGGAGCGTGCCACGGCCGGGGCGCGCTCGCTCTCTATCGCGGCGCTCACGAAACGGCGGGGCTCACAAAGCGGTCCACACCGTCTTGCTCTCGAGGTAGGCGTCGAGGCCGTCATGGCCGTGCTCGCGGCCGATGCCGGAGGACTTGAAGCCACCGAACGGCGCCGCGGGGTCGACAGCCCCCCAGGTGTTGATGAAGACCATCCCCGCGCGCAGCAGGGCAGCCAGCTTGTGAGCGTTGCCCACGTCGCGCGTCCAGACGCCGGCTGCGAGCCCGTACTCGGTTGAGTTGGCGCGCTCGGCCACCTCCTCGAGCGTGTCATAGGGCGAGGCCACGAGGACGGGGCCGAAGATCTCCTCGCGGGCGATCCGCAGATCGTCGGAGGTCGTGCTGAAGAGGGTCGGGGAGACGAAATAGCCGCCGCTGTCCGTGAGCGCCATCTCGCCGCCGGCGAGCACCTCGGCGCCCTCATCCAGGCCGGACCGGATGTAGCTCATGACCCGCTCCTGCTGCTCGGCGGAGACCAGCGGGCCGAGTTGCGTACCGGCGTCCAGGCCCGGGCCCAGCCGCGCCGAGTTGGCGGCCTCGGCGAGCGCCGAGAGGACCTCGTCGTAGCGCTCGGAGGGCACGAACAGCCGCGAACCCGCGTTGCAGGCCTGACCCGAGTTGAAGTAGATCGCCTGGAACGAGCCCTTGACCGCGGCGTCGATGTCGGCGTCCGCCAGGATCACGTTCGGTGACTTGCCGCCGAGCTCGAGCGTCACACGCTTGAGCGCCCGGCCCGCCTTGGCGCCGATCTCGCGGCCCACGGCCGTCGAACCGGTGAAAGCGATCTTGTCGACATCCGGGTGCTCCACGAGCGCCGCCCCCGTCTCGCCGTCGCCGGTCAGGATGTTGATGACGCCGGGCGGGAAGCCGACCTCGAGCGCCAGCTCGCCCAGGCGCAGGGCGCTCAGCGGCGTCTGCTCGGCCGGCTTGAGCACGACCGTGCAGCCCGCCGCCAGGGCCGGGCCGAGCTTCCATGCGGCCATCAGCAGCGGGAAGTTCCAGGGAATGATCTGGGCCGCCACGCCGACCGCTTCGCGGCGCGTGTAGCAGTGCATGTTCGGCGCGGCTACCGGCAGGACGCCCCCCTCGATCTTGGTGGGCCAGCCTGCGAAATAGCGCAGGTGAGCGACGGCGCCGTTGACGTCCACGTACTGGGCCAGGCCGACGGGCTTGCCGTTGTCCAGCGACTCGATTTCCGCGAATTCCTTGGCGTGGTCCTCGAGCGCGCCGGCCAGCGCGTGCATCAAGCGCTCGCGTCCTGCCGCGGGCATCGATTTCCAAGGACCGTTGGCGAATGCCTCACGGGCGGCCGTCACAGCTCTGGAGACGTCCTCCGCACCGCCTTGGGCGACCTGGGCGATCTCGCGTCCGGTGGCCGGGTCGAGCGTCGCGAACGTTCTGCCGTCGGCGGCATCCAGGCGCTCGTCGCCGATCAGCAGCTTGTGCGACTGGGCGATGAATTCACGCGCTGGGGCGCCGAGCGCGTCGGGGAGGGAGTCCGCAGAGATAGTGGTCATCGCTGGAGCCTACCTCCATGGCACCCGCGTGCGCCGCCCCTGCGCCCGCGCGCGGCCTCAGGCGTTGAGCGCCGTCAGCGGCAGTGGATGGCCGACCTCGAACCCCTGTGCGAAGTCGACGTCGTAGGCCCTCAGCATTTCGAGCGTCGGGCCGTCGCCGACGAACTCGGCGATCGTCTGGCGCCCCATTCCGCGAACGATCCGGGCGATCGCCCGCACGACCAGCTGGTCGGTTCGCGAGGAGGGCAGGTTGCGGATGAAGTCCCCGTCGATCTTGAGGTGGCTGAACGGGAGCTGCTTGAGGTATTGAAAGGAGCCAAAGCCGGCACCGAAGTCGTCCAGTGCCAGGCCGCAGCCCAAGTCCAGGACGCCGGTGCAGAAGGCGCTTGCCCGGCCCATGTCGGAGATGGCGGCGGTCTCGGTGATCTCAACCGCGAGACGCTCGGGCTCGACTCCGCCGCGGATCAGGCAGCGGTCGATGAAGGAGAGCATGCTGCCGTCGGTCACCGACAGGGCCGAGACGTTCACGGCGACCGTGGCTCCCTCCAGAGCTCGCTCGCGGCCGAGCATCCGCGTGACCCGCGCCAGGACCATCCGGTCGATCTCGCCGATCAGCCCGTAGCGCTCGGCGGCCGGCAGGAAGCGGCCCGGGGCGATCAGCTGCCCGCTCGGCTGCTCGACCAGACGCAGGAGCGCCTCGTAGTGGGAGATCGTGCCGTCCTGCAGCGAGACGATCGGCTGGAAGTGCAGCTCGAACTCGTCGCGTTCCAGGGCCCGGCGCAGGCGCGCCACCCACGGGCGCCCGTGCAACCCTGCGGGAGATGACAGGGCAGCACCCGCCGATCCGCTGCGGTAGCGGCCATGCCTGGCTGCCGGCGGGGTCCTGATGGAGATCCGCGGCATCGCATTTGTCCCGGTCGAGCTGCCCATTTCCGGTCATCTTCGACGGCACCGGCCGTCCACCTTCGATCGAGCGCAGCCCGTTCAGGCCCGGCGGCGGGCCCGAGAGGGCCTTCGTGCACGGTCGGAGACGACCAGCAGCAGCGCCACGAGGACGAAGTTCATGACCACCGAGGAACCGCCGTAGGCGACGAACGGCAGGGTCACGCCCGTCAGCGGGATCACCCGTGTGACGCCGCCCACGATCACGAACACCTGCAGGGCGATGACGAACGACAGGCCCGTGGCGAGCAGCTTCGAGAACGAGTCGCGGGCCAGGACCGCGGTCTTCAGCCCGCGAGCCGCCAGCAGCAGGTAGACGACCAGCAGCCCGACGCCACCGAGCAGACCCAGCTCGTTGACGATGACCGCGTAGATCATGTCGCTTTCGGGCACCGGCAGGATCGGCGGACCGTGGTGTTCGTAGCGCAAAAGCGATCGGTCGAAGCCGGTGCCCAGAAGCCCGCCGTCGGCCTGCGCGAAGAGCGACTGGGCGAGCTGGTAGCTGCCCCCGACCTGGCGCTTGTAGAGCGCTTCGTTGAACGGGTGTTCCCAGGCCTCCACGCGGGCCTGGACGTGGCTCACGTGCCCGGTCACGTACCACACCCCTAGTGCGAACAGGATCAGGCCGATGAGCGGGAAGGACACGCGGCCCGTCGCCACGTAGAGCAGCGCCAGGAAGGCGCCGTAGAACATCAGCGACGTGCCAAGCTCGCGCGTGATCAGCAGCGTCCCCATCGAGGCTCCCCAGACGATCAGCATCGGGCCGAACTGCTTCATGGGCGGGATCGTCAGGCCGAGAAAACGCCGTCCGGCGGTGACGAGAACCTGGCGGTTGTCGCGCAGATAGCTGGCCAGGAAGATGACGATGGCCACCTTGGCGAACTCGGCCGGCTGGAAGGAGAGGCTGCCCAGGTGGATATCCAGATAGGCGCCGTTGACTTCCTCGCCGATCCCGGGCAGCCGCGGTAGCAATGTCATGGCGATGCCGGCGGCGGCGATCGTGTATCGGTACCGCTCGAGCACCGCTACTCCGTTGCGTCTCAGCGCAAGGATCGTGACCGCGAACAGTGCCACGCCGGCCACCATCCACTGCGCCTGCTGGCGGGCCAACACGGGATCGATCCGGTAGATCATCACGATGCCGACGCTCGACAGGACCGCCACGAGGGGAAACAGATAGGGGTCCGCATCGGGCAGGGCGAAGCGGATCACCAGGTGACCGGCGAGGCAGATTCCGAGAAACAGCAGGCCGTAGGTCAGTGAGACGCTCGAAGCGTGGTTGAGCGTCAGGTTGGTCGACGCCCCGGGGGTGTCCTGTTCGGACTGGATGAAGATCGCCGTGAAGCCCGCCGTCACGAGCAGGGCGGACGGAATCAGGCCCAGGAGCTCCCGATTGCGAGGACTGAACACCGTCCCGAGCGTACCCCCCATTCCGGCGCTGCGCTCCGACACGGCCGCTACCCTTGGGGCCGGCAACGCGGGGGGCCGGCGCTGCCGCCACGGCATCTATGCACCTCCGAGAGCTCAAACCCATGGACGACGAGCGCCCACCCTCGCTCTCGCGGGGCATGTGGCTGCGCTTCGCCATCGCGGCCGTGCTGATCGTCGGCCTCAGCGGCGCCGCGACGGCGACCGTGACGCTCAACAAGGCCAGCTCGATCGCCGAAGAGCTGTTCCCGTCGCGCAACGAGATCAAGACACCCAAGGGGCTCGTGACGCCCGAATACGGCGGCGGCCCGCAGACCTTTCTGATTCTCGGTTCTGACCGGCGCTCGGGCTCCAAAAACGCCGGCGAACGCGACGCGGCGGCGCACAGCGACACGATTCTGCTGGTCCGCTTCGACCCGAGCCAGGGCCAGACCTCGGTGCTCTCGATCCCGCGTGACCTGATGGTCGACATCCGCACCCCCTCGGGCGAGCTCTACGCCGGATCGAAGATCAACGCCGCCTACACGATCGGAAGCCTCCAGAGGGGCACCGACGGCGGCAGCGTGCTCGCGGCCGAAACGATCGAGCGCGAAGTCTTCCCGGAACTCAAAGGCCAGCTGAACGGGATCATCGACGTCAACTTCGCGGGTTTCATCAAAGTTGTCGATGCGCTCGGCTGCGCCTACGTCAACGTCGACCACCGCTATCTCGGCGGGGGCGCACTCGATGAAAACTTCTCGGCCATCAACCTCCAGGCGGGCTACCAGAAGCTCTGTTACAACAACGCGCTCTCCTACGTCCGTTTCCGCCACTTCGACTCGGACCTCGTGCGGGTGGCGCGCCAGCAGGACTTCCTGCGCGACCTGCGCGAGCAGGTCTCTCCTGAAATCGACAGCATCGACCGGATCGCCAAGGCCGTCGGGCACGCGATCAGGACCAACTTCCATGCTTCGGCCAGCGAGCTGATCCTGCTCTCCAAGCTGATTGCCTTCTCGCAGTCAAAGCCCCTGCGCCAGGTCAAGTTCCGCTTCGCCAACGCCGACGCCATCGGGCCAGCCGGTGAATCGTTCGTCACCTCGACGCCCGAACTGGAGAAAGAAACGCTCGCGGAATTCCTGCACCCGGGCGCCCACGTCGTGCTACCCGCCTCGCACGCCGCGAGCCATTCTGGAAAGGGCCACCAGCACCACGGCTCCCCCACTCCCGGCGCCAGCCCGCGGGCGCTCGACCTGGTGTCGAGCACCGGCGAGAGTAAGGCTGTCAGCGCGGCCCTGCACGTGCCCTTCCCGGTCCTCTACCCCACCCTGCAGACCGGCCCCGCGGTGCAGCAGGAAGTCCGCCCGTATGCGCTGCGCAACCTCCAGCACGAAGTGCGCTTCGCCTACACGGTCGTTTGGCAGGTCAACACGATCGGCGGCTACTACGACTTCGAGGGAACCAACTGGCTCGATCCGCCACTGTTCAAGGACTCGCGCACGGCGAGAATCGACGGACGGGAATACAAACTGGTGGACGACGGCTCGCACATCCACGTGATCGGCTGGCGCCACCGCGGCACCCTCTACTGGCTCACCAACACGCTGCTCGAGGATCTGACCAACGCGCAGATGCTCGCGATCGCCAAATCAGCGCAGCCGCTGCACTAACCCCGGGCGCCATCCAGCGCGGCGTTGACGAGCGCGTCGGCGCGGGCGTTCTGGGCCCGCGGGACGGTCCTGATGGTCCAGGACGCAAAGCCGCGCAAAGCCGCGATCGATTGCTCATAGAGCGGACGCATGGCTTCGTGCTTGACCTTGTAGAGACCCTGCACCTGCTTGGCGATCAGCTCCGAATCGCCGATCACCTCGACCTCCTCGGCGCCGAGCTCGGCTGACTTCTTCAGTCCCAGCAGAAGCGCACGGTACTCGGCGACGTTGTTCGTGGCCCTTCCCAGCAGTTCGGCATGCTCGCCCAGCAGCTCGCCCTGGGCGGAGCTGATCACGCAGGCGGCCGCGGCCGGGCCCGGGTTGCCACGGGCGCCGCCGTCGACGTGGACGATCACCTTTATGGCGCGGCCTTCAAGTGCCCGGGGCAGCGCGGTACGGCTAGAGGGCCTGGGCGAGCGGCAGCTGGTCGCCCGCGACGCGCGCGCGGCGGCGGTCGCGGATCAGGCGGCGCTGGTCGGCATCCGAGGTGGCGCTCCTGGCGCTGCGAGCGCGCCGGTCGAACTCACGGCGCTCGACGATGACGGTGACATTCTCATCGTCCTTGTAGCGCTCTTCCATCCGCGGAAGGAGCTCGTCTGCCAGTGCTCTTGGAACCACGCAATAGATCATCAGACGATCAATCCTACTCCCTGCGACCTCAGAAACAAGGGGTGCAACCGTTTAGATCGCGAGCGCCAGCGTGCCCGTGTCGGACGCGCTGGCGTTGGCCTGGTACTCGTCACGGTCGAGTTCTGAGAGCTCGGTGCCCTGGCCGGCGGCCACCGCCACTGCGGCCGGGCCATCTCCGAGGTCGACCTCGTAGCGATACCAGCAGAGCTCCCAGGCCACGACGATCCGCACCACTTCGTCGTGGTGCTCAGCCGAGCGCACACAGATCACGGGCTCCCCCAGCGAGCGGGCGACGCCCGAGACCCGCCGCGGGTACTCACCGGCATTGAAGACCTCGATCGCCTTTTCCAGGATCCACTGTGCGCGGGGCGGTTCGGGCGCGGGCGCGGCCGACGCCACCGCGCCTACCGGCTGGGCGGTTGGCCTGCCCGAAGACTGGGCGGGCATCGCGTCGAACAGGTCATAGCCGTCGGCGGCCTGGGCGGGGTCCTCGCTGTGGCTCGCCACCGACTCGGGGGGGCGAGCGGCCTGTTTGAGGCGGTCGAAGAGGCTGCGGCCTCGGCGCGCCCGGGTGGGCGGCAACTCGACCGAGGACTGTCCGGTCTCCCGCAGCCAGCCCTCGTGCGCTGCACGTGGGGCGCACAGCTCACAGACCGTCCGTCGCCGTCCGGCGGCCAGGAAGATGTCTGGCTGCTCGCCACGCAGGAGCCGGCGCTCGCACACATCACACTCCACGTCGGGCTGGGATGTGACGATCGTCCGGGTTGTCATCGCTCAGCAGCGTACCGTTAGCGGGATGCCTTCACCAGCGATGCGCCTGAATCCTCAGGCGTGCGTGGCCTGCTGCTCCGCTCCGGCCTGCTCGACGACACGCTGCGCGAGGTGGCTGGGAACCTCCTCGTAGCGCAGGAACTCGAGCGTGTAGTCGCCCTGTCCCTGGGTGATCGAACGCAGGTCGGGCGCGTAGGTGAGCATCTCGGCCATCGGGACTTCGGCGCGGATCTCGGTCATCCCGCCCGCCGGCTCCATCCCCTGTGGGCGGCCGCGGCGGCCGTTGAGATCACCGATCACCTCGCCCACATGATCCTCGGGCACCGACAGGGTGACCGTCATGACCGGCTCGAGCAGCACGGGGTCCGCCTGGCCGAGCGCCTGGCGCATCGCCTGCGCCCCGGCCAGCTTGAAGGCGATCTCCGAGGAGTCGACCGAGTGGTAGGCCCCGTCGAACAGCTTGACGCGAACGCCCTGAACGGGATAGCCGGCCAGAACGCCGCTCTCCATCGCCTCGCGGACGCCCTTCTCGACGGCCGGTATGAACGAGCTCGGGATCACGCCACCCTTGATCTCGTTGACGAACTCAAAGCCACCGCGCTCGCTCGCCCCGCCCAGCGGTTCGATGGCGATCTGGCAGTCACCGAACTGGCCCCGCCCGCCCGACTGCTTCTTGTGGCGCCCGTGCGCCGCCGCCGCGGCCCTGATCGTCTCGCGATAGGGGACCCGCGGAGGCTTGAGCGTCACTTCGACACCGAACCGGGCTCGCAGGCGATCGACGATCACTTCAACGTGCACCTGGGAGAGGCCGGCGACTATCTGCTCGCCGGTCTGCTGGTCGCGGTGAAGGTCAATCGTCGGGTCCTCCTCCTGCAGGCGACGCAGCGAGGACAGTACCTTCTCCTCATCGCCGCGGCTGCGGGGAGCCACGGCGAAGGCCATCACCGGCGCAGGCAGTTTCGGGCGGGGCATCTCGATCGGCTCGTCGCGGTCGGCCAGCCAGTCCCCCGCCCGCGTCTCCTTGAGCTTGGCAACCGCGCCCAGGTCGCCGGGGCCGAACTCGTCCGCATGCTCGACCGTCTTTCCGGCCGAGACAACGAGCTGCCCGATCCGCTCCTTGACGTGTGCGCGGGTGTTGAGCACATGGCTGTCGGCACGCATTACGCCCTGGTAGACACGGAGCAGGTTTATGCGCCCGGCGTAGGGGTCCGCTCGGGTCTTGAAGACGTAGGCGAACAGTGGCACGCCCTCGACCGCGCGGAGCTCCTGCTCGCCGACCAGCAGCGCGCCGTGCTTTACGGGTGAGGGCAGGTCCTCGACGATCGCATCGAGCAGGCGCGCGGTGCCGAGGTTGGCCGTCGCCACCCCGCAGACGACAGGGAAGATCTTGCCGTGGTTGGTCCCCTCCTTGAGGGCCTCCACGATCTCGCCGTGGGAGATCTCCTCGCCCTCCAGGTAGCGCTCCATCAGGGCATCGGAGACTTCGGAGACCTCGTCCATCAGTTTCTCCCGGTATTCGGCGGCCAGAGCTGCGGACTCGGCCGGGATCGGAATCTCGCTCCAGGCGCCTCGTCCGGGCGAATCGTGGCGGAAGGCCTTCATGTCGACCAGGTCGATGACGCCGCTGATCTCGTGTTCGGTCCCGATCGGGATCTCGGTTGCCACGACGTGCTGGCCGAAGGCGCGCTTGAGCTGTTCCAGGGTGCGGAAGAAGTCGGCCCGCTCGCGGTCGAGCATGTTGACGAACAGCATCCTGGCGAGGTCGAGCTCGGCAGCCCGCGCCCACAGCCGCGTCGTCCCCACCTCCACCCCCATGACAGCGTTGACCACGAACACGGCCGACTCGCAGACGCGCAGGGCGCCGAGCGCGTCGGCCACGAAGCTCGGCTCACCGGGCGTGTCCAGCAGGTTGACCTTCCGTTCCTGCCAGGTGAACGAGCTCAGCGCGGCCGAGATGGACATCTGGCGGGCCTGCTCGTCGGGATCGGCGTCGGAGACCGTGCCGCCGTCGGGCACGGAGCCGAGCCGGTTGATGGCTCCCGCCTCGAACAGGAGGGCCTCATGCAGCGAGGTCTTCCCCGCCCCTCGATGGCCGACGAGGGCGACGTTGCGAATCCTGTCCGCGGCGGGGTGCATGGGTGTCTCCTTCGTCGGGGTCGATTCACCATACCGCCGGTGATCGGCGAGGTAAACCCGGCTCTCCAACCCCTCACGACGGCTGTGGCGCACCGCCGCAGGACCTAGACCGGCGCGATCGTTTGCTCCGACGCCGGGCTGGGCCCTGCGCCCTAGGAGCTAGTCGTCGAAGCTCTCCTCCTGCATCCGCGAGCGCAGACGCAGGACTGCCTTGGTGTGCATCTGCGAGACACGGGACTCGGTCACCCCGAGGACCTCCCCGATCTCCCGCAGAGTCAGGTTCTCGTAGTAGTAGAGGGCGATCACGAGCTTCTCGCGCTCGGGAAGCTTGGCGATCGAGTCCGCGATGCGGTCCTTGAGGTCGCCCACGTCAAGCGCCTTGGCTGGATCGGGGGCACCGGGATCCTCGATCGTGTCCATCAGCGAGACCGAGTCACCCGAAGAGTCCGAGACGCTCCACAGCTCGTCCAGGGCCACGATCGAGGAGTGCGAGATGGCCAGCAGCGAATCGTTGAGTTCCTCCAGAGTGATCCCCATCTCGTTGGCGATCTCCTGGTCGGTAGGAGCGCGCTGAAGCAGGTGCTCGAGCTTGGAGTTGGCCCGCTCGACCTCGCGGGCGCGAGCCCGGACGCTGCGCGGCACCCAGTCGAGCGAGCGGAGCTCGTCGATGATGGCGCCCTTGATGCGCATGATCGCGTAGGTCTCGAACTTGATGTCGCGGGACAGATCGAATCGCTCGATCGCCGAGATAAGGCCGACGAGGCCGTAGGAGATCAGGTCCGCCTCCTCCACGTGCGGAGGCAGCCCCGCGGCGGTCCGCCCGGCGACGTACTTCACCAGGGGCGAGTAGGCGACGACCAGCCGCTCGCGCACGCGGTTGTCCCCATCCTCCTTATATCGCCGCCAGAGTTCGCGCAGCTCGATCGGTTTGACGTTCGTCTCCAGGGCTTTCCTCCCCTGTAATCAGGCCCGAGGGTGACTGCGCGCATAGGCGCTTCTAAGCCGGGCGGACTCTACCCGAGTGTAAATCTGAGTGCTGGACACGCTGGCATGCCCCAACATCTCCTGGATCGACCGCAGGTCCGCTCCGCCGTCGAGCAGATGCGTCGCGAAGCTGTGGCGGAGCGCGTGCGGGGAGGCGTCCATGGCCACCCCGGTCCGCTCGGCCCACCGTCTCAGGCGCCGGCGCACGTCGCTGGTCCCTAGCCCGCGGCCGGTTCGGCTGAGGAACAGGTTCGCCGGCGCTACGGCGCCCGCCTCCGCCGCGAGCTGCGGGCGCGAGCGCTCGAGATAGACGCGCAGGGCGGCCATTGCGGGCTCGCCGACAGGAACGAAGCGGGTCTTGCGGCCCTTGCCCTCAACGCGTACCTGCTCGCCGTCGTGGTCGATGTCGGCAACCGCCACGGAGACGAGCTCCTCCGCCCGGAGTCCGCAGGAGTAGGCCAGCTCGAACATCGCCCGGTCGCGGGTCTCCAGCGCCCCGGAGGCGGGGATGCCGTCGAGCAGGCGGGCTGCGTCACGGGCGCTGAGGACGCGCGGGAGATGCGATCCGCGCCTGGGCGTCGAAACCAGCTCAGCCGGGTTCTGGGCCACCCGGCCATGCTCGCGAAGACTCGAGAAGAGCGCGCGCAGTGCCGCGAGCTTGCGCGCCGAGGTGCTGGGGGCGGCGCCCTGCCTGCTCAGCGCGGCGACGTAGCGGCGCACCTCGCGCGGGCCGACGCCGGCGGGCTCGAGCCGCAGGGGTTCGGCCCAACGGGCCAGGCCTTCGACATCGACGCGGTATGCCCGGCGGGTCCGAGGGGCCGCGTCGCGGCGCACCAGATCGCCGTCGAGCAGCGCCAGCGCCTCGCGCCAGGGCGCGCCGAGCGCGGCAACGGCGGCGTCGTTTTCGCTCGGTGGCGTCTGCATCACGGCATCTTCTTCGCCGCGATGGGTGCTGGGCCTGCCCCAGCCGCTGCTCAGGCCCTCCGTGGCTGTCTTCACCTTCACCATTATTAGCGACTGGGATAGATTGCCTCGGATGGGCGCCGAACGACGAGCCGGGACCGCTGCAGCTGCCTCTCCCTCGGTCAACGGGGCCGGACCTGCGCCGTGGGAGCAGATCGACTGGCGCGAGCACCAGCGCTGGGTGAGCGTCGCCGGGCACCCCGTCAACACGATCGAGCTCGGCGCCGGCGATGTGATCCTGTTCGTCCACGGCCTCTCGGGCTCCTGGCCGAACTGGCTCGAGCAGCTCGTGCCCTTCTCGGCCACCAACCGCGTCGTCGCGGTCGATCTACCCGGCTTCGGGCACTCACCGGGGCACGCGGGAGAGATCTCGATGGAGGGCTACGCCGAGCTGCTCGACGGCCTTTTGGCGGAGCTCGGCGCCGAGCGGGCGACGCTGGTCGGCAACTCGATGGGCGGCCTGATCGCGGCCGAGCTGGCCGCATCGCATCCTGAGCGCGTGGAGCACCTCGTGCTGGTCTCTCCCGCCGGCATGTCCACGTTCCGCAACCGGCTGACCAGCCGGGCGATGCCGTTTGTGCGCAGACTCAACCGGGTCCTGGCCCTGGGGGCTGCCTGGACAGCCGCCAACTCGGACGCGATCACGCGCCGTCCGCGGCTGCGCACCCTGGCCCTGAACGGAGTCATGCGACACCCCGGCGACCTTTCTGCCCAGCTGGCGGCCGAGCAGGTGCGCGGCGCCGGGACCGAGGGCTTCCTGGGCGCCCTGGAGGCAATCCTCGAGTACGACGTCAGCGACCGTCTGGCGCTGATCTCCTGCCCGTCGCTGATCGTCTGGGGCACCGATGACCGGCTGATATCCGTCGAGGATGCCGAGCGCTTCGCAGCGGGCATCAAGGGATCGCGAAAGGTCATCTACCCCGACACCGGCCACATGGCCATGCTCGAGCGCCCGGCCGAGTTCAACGCCCTGCTGCGCGAACTGCTCGATAGCTGAGCAGGGCCTGAGGGGCGGCTATCGGGCGACTGCGCCCTCTGAGGCGCTGCCGACGAGCTTGGCGTACTTCTGAATCGCCACATCGATGTGTTCGTCGGCCCTAGGGGGCTGACGATAGGCAGCCGTCCGTTCAGCTATCTGCTCGTCGGAGAGCGCGACATCCAGCCGGCCCGCATCGGCGTCGACCGTCACGATGTCTCCGTCGCTGAGAGCCCCGATGGGTCCTCCGCGGACGGCCTCGGGCGCGACGTGCGCAACCATGAAGCCCCGGCTGGCGCCGGAGAAGCGTCCGTCGGTGATCAGCGAGACCTCCTCACCGAGCCCCTCCCCCACGATCGCCGCAGTCACGGCCAGCATCTCGCGCATCCCGGGCCCGCCCGCCGGCCCCTCGCCGCGGATCACCACCACGTCCCCCGCCTTGATCTCATGAGCGAGGACCGCCGCCATCGCGCCCTCCTCGCCGTCGAACACGCGTGCCGGGCCCGTGTGTTTACGACGCTCGTGCCCGGAGAGCTTCACGACACAGCCTTCGGGTGCGATGTTGCCACGCAGGATCGCGAAGCCCCCGGTCGCTTTGAGCGGGTCCGACAGCGGCCTGACGACCCGCTGGCCGGCTGTCTCCTGGGCCTCGGAGGCGTGTTCGCCGATCGTCCTGCCGCTCACCGTGGCTGCGTCTGCGTTGAGCAGGCCCGCCTCGGCGAGACGGCCGAGGACCAACGGGACCCCCCCGGCTTCGTAGAGCTCGGTTGCGACGTAGCGTCCGCCGGGCTGCAGGTCGCACAGCAGCGGCGTGCGCTCGGAGATCGCCTCGAACTCGTCGATCTCCAGCGGCACGCCCATTTCGCGGGCGACAGCCAGCAGGTGCAGAACCCCGTTGGTCGAGCCGCCGCTGGTCGCAACCGCGGCGATGGCGTTTTCGAGGCCCGCCTTGGTGATCACGTCGCTGGGGCGCTGGCCGCGACGCAGCACATCGATGACGAGTTCGCCGCACTGTTTCGCGACCTCGATCTTGCGGCCGTCCTCGGCCGGAACCATCGAGCTTCCCGCGGGGGAGATGCCCAGCGCCTCGAAGGCCATCGCCATCGTGTTGGCGGTGAACTGCCCGCCGCAGGCGCCGGCGCCAGGTGAGGCGGCCTCCTCGAGTTCGTGCAGCTCGTCCTCGGTGATCTTGCCCGCGGCGAACTCGCCGACGGCCTCGAAGACCTGCTGGATGGTGACCTCCCGGTCCTTGAACCAACCGGGCCGGATCGAGCCTCCGTAGAGCATCAGGCCGGGGATGTTCAGCCGCGCCAGCGCCATGACGGTGCCCGGGATCGTCTTGTCGCAGCCGCTGATCGTGACGAGCGCGTCGAAGAAGTGGGCGCTTGCCACCAGCTCGATCGAGTCGGCGATGATCTCGCGTGAGACCAGCGATGCGCGCATGCCCGAGGTGCCCATCGTGATGCCGTCCGAGATGGCGATCGTGTTGAGCTCCATGGGCGTGCCGCCGGCCGCGCGGATCCCCTCCTTGACCTTGGCCGCCAGGACCCTGTTGTTGAAGTTGCAGGGCATAGTCTCGATCCACGAGTGGGCCACGCCGACGATCGGCTTGGCGAGGTCCTCGGCCGAGTAACCGATCCCGTGCAGGTATGAGCGCGCGGCGGCGCGCTCCGGGCCCTCGGTCAGGGCACGGCTGCGGTGCTTCAGGTCGAATCCCTCGGGTGTGCTCACGCGGCGCGCACACTACCGGGCCGCCGGGCAGGCGGTTCGGCGGCCCGGCGGCTCTGCCAACGCTCGATCCGCTGCAGGTCGCGCCGCACGCGCTCCGGGTCGACCTGGCGCCCGGGCAGATGCATGTTGGCCGTGCCGATCAGGCGCCGCTCGTCGCCGGCGAGCGCCATCCACTTGGCCAGCACGTCATCGGAGTCCGGCAGGCGAGCGCTGCCGTAGGGCCGGGACTCGTCGGGGAACGCAACGCAGTACTCGCTGAGCAGCTCGCCGGTGGCGGGGACGTAGGCGACGATCGGCTTGTGCGGATAGATCAGATAGGCGTAGGGAGGCTCAAGCTCGCCGCGCTCACGTCGGGGCGCGGCCAACACGCGCAGCAGGCCGAGATCGCGATACATCGCCCAATCCTCCTCACCGACGCACGAACGCAGCAGCTCGCGCGCCCGCTGCTCGGCGCGTCGTTCGCGGCCTGGGTCATAGCCGTCCAGCGGCGAGGCCGCGGCGCGCGTCAGGAAGGCCGCACGCGCCCGCGTGATGCTGGCGGCCAGCGAGGGGCGCAGCAGCTCCCAGAGCAGCACCACGAGGACGACCGCGGCGGTCCCCAGTGCCAGGTCCACCGCGTCAGGCGCCGGTGACGGACGCGCCGCCGGCGGCGCGTGGAAAGAAGATCACCCGGTCCGCGTCCCGCGGCACATCCGCGAAACTCCGGACCATTTCCGCCTCTCGGCGCCCGCCGCCCCGCTCCAGCGGCACGGCCGCCCACATCCCCTCATCCAACTGGCGGCGGAAGGCCTCGATCAGCTCCAGTTCCTGCTCGGGCACCTCGACATCGCCCTCGGCAAGCACGATCTCACCATGACCGGGCTTCATCCGCAGGAGCTTCATCGCTCCCGATTATGACAAACCACCGCCCGCCCGATGCCGGTCCCCGCCTGTGCCTAGTCGCGCAGCTCGGACGGGATGCGGATCGAGTAGGAGCCGATCGCCGTGCACAACAGCCGCCCGTCCTGCGCCTCGACGGTCGATTTGAGGATCCCGATGGTGCGGTTGCGCCGATCCAGCGTGGTGCGGCAGATCACATCGCCCTCGGTGGCCGTCTGGATGTAGTTGATCGAGATGCTGATCGTGGCGATGCGCTCGTTCCTCGCCGTCTGCGCCCAAAGCGTCGAGCCCATGCAGTAGTCCACCAGCGCATAGGTCACGACCCCCGAGAGCAGGCCGCCCCGGTTGATCAGCTCGGGACGGATCGTCAGGCGGACCGTCTGGGCGTTCTCCCAGCGCATGCCGATGAAGCTGGTGATCCCATCCAGCGAGCGAGGCCCCCCCTCGGTGGATCCCTCCGTCGAAGGCGCCCGGACGCCGTCCCCGCCGGCGGTCGGCCCGGTCGAGTCCGGAACATCGGATTGGTCGTCTGTCATGGTCGGGCAGGCTAGACGAGAGCATCGCCCTTGACATTGTCGGCAATCTCGATATGATTACTGAACAATGTTCGATCAAACCCCGGGGACCGACCGCCGATACCCCTCCCGGCTCCGCGCACGATCGTCTCGTGTGGGCCGTTCCCCGGGATCGACCGGATGTTGGTTGATGACGGCCTGACTCCTCAGGCCCCACTCCGCGGGAGCGTGAGCCCGCGGAGCTCCTCAGAGGCGCGCCGGCCACCCCCTCGGCCGGCGCGCCTCCCCTCTTGGTGAGCTCTTGTCACAGTCCGTGACACGAGCTCACACTGCCGTAACACGGGCCCTTTGGTTCCCGGCACGGCGCGCATAGCCTGCGCCCGATGGCTCCTGCACGCATCCCCCAGGTGGGCGATCCGCGGTGGACAGGCCCGGACATCGGCGCCCGGGGCGAGTCGCTGGCGGCAGATCACCTCGAGCGCCTGGGCCTGCGGATCGTTGCGCGCAATGTGCGCCTGGGCGGTGGGGAGATCGATCTGATCGCCTTCGGCGCCGGCACGCTGGTGTTCGCCGAGGTCAAGACTGCCCGCCTGCGCGCCGGAGCGGCCGCCCGCCACGATCTGCCCCTCGAGCGCCTCGATCACCGTCAACGGCTGCGGCTGCGCCGGACCGCGGTGCGCTGGCTGGCCGAGTGCCCGCAGCGTCCGGCGGCGGGAACACTGCGCTTCGACGCCATCGGCGTACTGCTTGACCCAGGCGGACGCCTGGCCCGACTGGAGCACCTCGAGGGCGCCTTTTAGAGGGCCAGCTGCTGGTATGCGAGCGACTGGAACGACATGCGGTGCAGCGGGGAGACGCCCTGGCGCTGGATCGCCTCGCGGTGCGAGGGCGTGGAATAGCCGACGTGCTCGGCGAAGCTCCAACCCGGATGCTCTCCGTCGGCGTGGTGCATGTAACGGTCGCGGGTCACCTTCGCGACGATCGAGGCGGCGGCGATCGCGGCGCTGGTGGCATCGCCATCGACGATCGCCCGCTGCGAGCGGCCGAACTCAGGCACACCAAAGCCGTCGAGCAGGCAGAGGACCTCGCCATGGACACCCTCGGTGACGCCGATCGAGGCATCCCGCAGGGCCGCCAGGTTAGTCTTGTGCAGGCCCCGGGCGTCGATACCGCGGACGCAGCGCGAGACCACCACAACCCGCTTGGCGGCTCGCATGACGCGCGGATAGAGCTCCTCGCGCGCCTCGGGGGTGTGCTGCTTGGAGTCGTTCAGGGCGCTCAGCAGCCGTAGCTCGCGGGTCGTCAGCGCCTCGTAGTCGAACAGCACCGCTGCGGCCACCAGCGGGCCCGCCAGGCAGCCCCGCCCGGCCTCGTCGGCACCCGAGATCAGGCGGTAGCCGAGCCGCCGGTCGAAGGCGAACAGGCGCCGGCCACTGGAGGCACGTCGCGCGCGCCTGCGCGAGCGCGCCGAGGCGGCCCGCCCCGGCCCGGCACCCGCCGGTGCCCTGCTAGAGGATCCCGATGCGGTCGGGGGGCCAGTAGGTGGCAATGGCTCCGCCGATGACCCATCCGGTAGGGACTGGGCCCCAGAATCTGCTGTCGTCGGATTCCCCACGGTTGTCGCCCATCATGAACCAGTGTCCGGGCGGAACCTTGATCGGCGTTGGGAAGTTGCACTCCTCGCTCGCGCCACAGGCGCGGATATACGAGTCCTTCTCGCGCACGAATGAGCTCTTGCCGGCCGCCTTGCGGAAGACATGGCCGGCTTCGATCTTGATTTCATCGCCCGGGCCGGCGACGACCCGCTTGATGAAGTTGACCCCCGCATCCTCTTTGGGAATCGGCGTCGAGCAGGCCGCTCCGCCCAGCGTGATGACATGCGGCGTGGGCCCGCACTGCTCCTGCTCAGCACCTTCGGGCGGATGGAACACGGCAATCTCGCCGACGTGCGGTTCGGAGAAGTCCATCCCGATGCGGTTGACCAGCACCCGCTGGCCGACCGAGAGGGTGGGCTCCATGGAGCCGCTGGGGATCCGGTAGGGCTTGATGACGAACGCCTGGATGCCGAGCGCAAGGCCCAGCGCCACGGCGATGATGACGACCAACTCGATGACGGAGTTGAGCGTCGATTTCGGGCGCTTGCGCCCGGGTTTCACGCGGGCGGGTCGCCGGCGGGAACGCCTTGCTCAGCGTCGCCGGCGTCAGCGGAGGGATCCTCGGGCGCCGCCTCTGGAGCGTCCTGCTGCGCCTCGGACTCGGCCGCCGGGACCTCGCCGTCGGTCGCTCCTGCCGATCCCCCCTGCTCCTGGGACTCCTCCGCGGAGACCTCGCCGGCCGTCTGGCCGGCTGCCTCCTGCGTGACTGCCTCCTCCGCCGTCATCCCGTCCGCGTCCGTGGCCTCGGTGGCCTCGTGCAGCAGCCCCGGCTGGACGATCTCCTCGGGGCCCGTGTAGCGGCGCTCTTTGACCCGGGCGCGCTTGCCCACGCGGTCGCGCAGGTAGTAGAGCTTGGCGCGCCGCACATCGCCGCGCGCGGCCAGCTCGATGCGCTCGATCTTGGGCGAGTGAAGGGGGAACATCCGCTCGACGCCGACGCCGAAGGACTGCTTGCGGACGGTGAAGGTCTCGCGGGCGCCGTGGCCCTGGCGCTTGATCACGACCCCCTCGAAGACCTGGACACGGCTGCGCGAACCCTCGATGACCTGGAAATGGACCTTGACCCGGTCACCGGGCGAGAAGCTTGGGACGCGGCGCAGTTGCGCGCGCTCGATGGTTGCGATAACGCTGCTCATGAGAAGGGGACCGCACGTCCGCTACGCGCCCAGGGTAAGGAGGGACACTCGAACGGTGCGAGTCGCAATGGTAGCGGACAGCCCGCCCCTCAGGCGCCCCCGCCGAACGCGGGCCCGCCGGGAGCGGCGCGCAGCTGCTTGGCTCGTTCGCGGCTGCGCTCGAGCCGCCAGCCCTCGATCCGGGCGTGGTGGCCGGAGAGCAGCACCTCCGGCACGCGCCAACCGCGGTACTCGGCCGGCCGCGTGTAGTGCGGATACTCAGGGTTGCCTTCCAGGGCGGCGCTGAAGGACTCCTCCGCGGCCGAACGCTCATCGCCGAGCGCGCCGGGGAGCTTGCGCATGACGGCATCGCAGATGACCATGGCGGCCGGCTCACCGCCGCTCAGGACATAGCGCCCGATCGAGACCACATCGGAGGCGAAGTGCTCGACGATCCGCTCGTCGAAGCCCTCATAGCGTCCGCACAGGAGCGTCAGCTCGCCCTCGCCGGCCAGCTCGTCCACGAGCGCATCGTCGAGCAGGCGCCCACCGGGGGCCAGGGCGATCACCCGCCGCCGCGAGGGGAGCACGACCGGATCGACGCCATAGCGGGCCCGCAGCGCCGCCTCCATGACATCGACCCGCAGCACCATTCCGGCGCCGCCGCCAAAGGGCATGTCATCGACCTGGCCGGCGCTCAGGGGGGTGTGGTCACGGAAGTTGATGCACTCGATGAGCGAGCCCGTGGCCGTGACGTTGGCGATGTGGCGCTGCTCTGTGAGCCAGGCGAACCACTCGGGAAACAGCGTGAAGATGTCGATCTTCACGCGCCCGCTCCCGGCAGCTCGGCGCCGAGGAAGCCGAGGTCGATCTCCACGCGGCGCGCCCGCGCGTCGATCGAACGGATGGCGGCTTTGACCATCGGCACGATCAGCTGCTCGCCGCCGCCGGAGGGCTCGACTTCGAGCGCCTCGCAGGAGGGCAGCTCGAGCATCCGCGACACGGTGCCCACGTGCGTGCCGGAGTCAAAGACCTCGCAACCCTCGAGTTCGTGCGCCCACCATTCGCCCTCCTCGAGCGCCGGGGCGTCGGCGCCCTCGACCCAGAGATCGGCCGATCGCAGCACCTCGAGGGCCTCGCGGCTGTCGATGCCCTTCAGCCGCAGGATGGGGCGAGCGTCGGTTCCCGCCCGGCGGATGATCTCGCGGGGCTGCCCGGCGACGGTCACGCTGACCCCGGCGGCCAACAGGCGCGGACGGGGCCGGGTCACATAGAAGCTTCCGTCAAGGCCGTGGGGGCGCCCGATGCGCCCGGCCGGTAGCGGCGGGAGCCCTCGGGCCTTGGCCTGCGGCGCCCCGGGCGAACGCTCTGGAGGCCCGCCGGCGCTCAATCGACGATGTCGACAAGCACGTGGCAGTCCTCGCTGGCCGCCGCGGCTTTGACGACCGTCCGCAGGGCATGCGCGGTTCGCCCGCCGCGCCCGATCACCCGGCCGTAGTCATCGGGTCCCACGCACAGCTCGAGCACGACCGTGCCGTCATCCTCCTCGAACTGCTCGACGGCCACCGCCTCGGGATCGTCCACGAGGCCTTCAGCCAGGTACTCCAGGAGCCGCTTGGGGTTCTCGCTGGCCATGTGCGAGCGCTCCGCGTTGGGACTAGCCCGTCCGGGTCTCGATGCCCTGGATGCGCAGCAGCTTCTTGACGGTGTTCGACGGCTGGGCTCCTCGGGCGAGCCAGCTGCGGGCGCGCTCCTCGTCGATCACGATCGTCGAGGGGTGGGTCTGCGCGTTGTAGTGGCCGATCGTCTCGATCACCCGTCCATCACGGGGAGAGCGCTGGTCGGCGACGACGACACGCCATATCGGGTCCTTCTTGCCGCCCACTCGAGTGAGCCTGAGCCTGACTGACACGGTTTCCTCTCTGGTGCTTGAAGACTTCGGATCGGTGGATCCTCGCCGCAGAGCTTAGACGGTCGCGCCCGATGCGCGGGACGCGCCTCCGCGCAGGGGGCCTAGCGGGCGTTGCGCATCAGGGCGCCGATATCCGGCATCTTGCCGTTTCCGACCTGGCGCATGACCTTGCGCATCTGCCCGAACTGCTTGACCAGTTTGTTGACCTGCTGAACGTTGGTGCCCGATCCGCGGGCGATGCGCAGCCGCCGGGAGCCGTTGATCAGCTCCGGTTTGCGTCGCTCCTGGGGGGTCATCGACAGGACGATCGCCTGGATTCGGTCGAGCTCGCGTTCGTCGACCTTCATGTTCGAGAGCTGATGCCCGGCGAGGCCGGGGATCATCCCCAGGATGCTCGTCAGGGGGCCCATTTTCCGAACCATCTTGAGCTGGCCGAGGAAGTCGTCCAGGCCGAATTCGTTCTTGCGAAGCTTGCGCTCGAGGGCCTTGGCGTCGTCCTCGTCGAACTCCCGCTCGGCCTTCTCGATCAGGCTCATGACATCGCCCATGCCGAGGATCCGCTGGGCCATGCGGTCGGGGTGGAAGCGCTCGAACTGGTCCAGCTTCTCGCCGGTTGAGGCGAACAGGATTGGCTTGCCGGTCACGGCTTTGACAGACAGCGCCGCGCCTCCCCGCGCGTCACCGTCGAGCTTGCTCATGATGACCCCGTCGAACTGGACGGCCTCGGCGAAGCTCTCGGCCACGTTGACGGCGTCCTGGCCGGTCATCGCATCGACCACAAGCAGGATGTCGTGGGGTTTGACGGCGTCGCGGATCCGCACCAGCTCGGCCATCAGCTGCTGGTCGACGTGCAGGCGCCCGCTGGTGTCGACGATCAGGACGTCCTTGCCCTCCTCTCGGGCGCGCCCGAGCGCCCATGAGGCGATCTCGACAGGGTCCTTGTCGGTCCCCTGCTCATAGACCGTGGCGCCCGCCTGAGCACCGACCTTCACCAGCTGGTCGACGGCCGCCGGGCGATAGACGTCGCAGGCGGCCACGGCGACGCTCGATTTATGCTCGGTGATCAAGTAGCGGGCCAGCTTGGCGGTGGCCGTTGTCTTGCCCGAGCCCTGCAGTCCGGCCATCAGGATCACGGTCGGCGGGCGCGGCGAGAAGCTCAGGCCGGCCGAGGCGCCACCCATCAGCTCGGTCAGCTCATCGCCGACGATCTTGACGACCTGCTGTCCCGGGTTGAGCTTGCCGATGAGCTCGGCGTCCAGGCAGCGCTGCTTGAGCTGGGCGGTGAACTGGCGCACGACCTTGAAGTTGACGTCCGCCTCCAGCAGCGCCAGGCGGATCTCGCGCATGGCGCCGTCGACGTCCTGCTCGGTCAGGCTGCCGCGCTGGCGGACGTCGCCGAGGGTGCCCTGGAGTTTCTCGCCGAGCGAGTCGAACATGGTGGTGATTCTGGCAGCCGCCGGCGCCCGGCCGGGGCGGCCTAGCTGCCGCCCGGCTCGGCCGGGTCGGCGGCGGGCAGGTGGGCCGGGCCGTCCGGGCCGGCCTTTTTCACCGCGCCCTTGAGCGCCGAGCCGATGCCGTCGAAGGCCTGGGTGAACTCCGAGGGGATGACGAACACCTTGTTGGCGTCCCCTTCGGCCAGCTGGGGCAGCATCTGCAGGTATTCGTAGCTCAGCAGCTCGTGATCCGGTTTGCCCTCGTGGATGGCTGTGAAGACGGTGTCGATCGCCTTCGCTTCGCCCTCCGCGCGCAGGATCGCCGCCTGGCGTTCTCCTTCGGCGGTCAGCACGGCGGCCTGCTTGGCGCCCTCGGCGGTCAGGATCTGCGCCTGCTTTTCGCCTTCGGCGGTCAGGATCGCGGCACGGCGGTCCCGCTCCGCCCGCATCTGCTTCTCCATTGCCGCGCGGATGTCCTGCGGCGGGTCCACCGACTTGATCTCGACGCGATTGATGCGGATGCCCCACTTGCCGGTGGCCTCGTCGAGCACCGTACGCAGCTCGGTATTGACGTTCTCGCGGGCCGTCAGCGTCGCCTCCAGGGTCAGGCCGCCGATGACGTTGCGCAGCGTCGTCACGGTCAGCTGCTCGATCGCCTGCAACGGGTTGGCGATTTCATAGGTCGCCGAGCGCGGTTCGGTGATCGTGAAATAGAGGACGGTCTCGATTCCCACGACGACGTTGTCTTCGGTGATGACCGACTGGGGCGAGAAGTTGACGACCTGCTCGCGCAGGTCGACCAGCGGCCGGACCCGGTCGATAAACGGCGTCACGATCGTCAGACCAGGCTCGAGCGTCCGGCTGTAGCGGCCGAGGCGCTCGACGACACCGGCGCGGGCCTGCGGGATCACGCGAATCGAGCGGGCCGCGACGAACAGCAGGAAGACGACGATCACTGCGATGACGATCAGTGCGACCATTGCTTGCCAGTCCTCTCTAGGTTCCCTCGTCTGTCAGCCTACCCGCGCTCGCCGTCAGTGCATGACCAGCGCGGTGGCTCCCTTGATCTCGACGACCTCGACGCGCTCGCCGGCCTCGATCACATCGTCGCCGTAGCTGCGGGCGGTCCAGACCTCGCCGTTGTCGATCTTGACGCAGCCCACCCCCTCGTCGTTGACGATCCGCTCGAGCACCATCGCCCGGTGCCCCACGAGCGCGGCGGCGCCGGTGCGGATCGAGGGCGCCTGGCGTCGATGGCGCCGCGCAACCGGGCGCAGGCCGCCCACGACGACGACCGACGTGGCCAGGAACAGCACGCCGCCGATCAGAGCGCCTCCGCCGAGCAGCGTGACGACCGCAGCCAGGGCGGCGCCGACGGCGAAGGGAAGCAGGTAGAGGCCCCCGGAGTGCATCTCTCCGATGCCCAGCAGGGCGGCCGCCACAAGCCACAGAATCCAGCCCATAGCAGGGAGGTTAGCTCTCCGCGATCAACGCGCGGGCAAAATCGTCGGGATCGAAGGGACGGAGGTCCTCCACCGACTCGCCGATTCCGATCAGCTTGACCGGGAGCGCGAGCTCACCGGCGATCGCCAGCGCGATCCCGCCGCGGGCCGTTCCGTCGAGCTTCGTCAGCACCACACCGGTCACTCCGGCGGTCTCGGCAAACAGCCTTGCCTGGCGCAGCCCGTTCTGCCCGGTGGTCGCGTCGAGGGTCAGCAGCGTCTCGTGCGGCGCGCCCTCGAGCTGGCGGGCTATGACCCGCCGCACCTTGGCAAGCTCGCCCATCAGGTCGTCCTGGGTGTGCAGGCGTCCGGCCGTGTCGATGATCACCACGTCCACGCCTTCGGCGCGTCCGCGGGCGATCGCCTCGAAGGCCACGGCGCCGGGGTCCGAGCCCTCGGCTCCGGTGACGATGGCGCAACCGGCCCGCTGCGCCCAGCCTTCCAGTTGCTCGGCCGCAGCGGCGCGGAACGTGTCCGCGGCGCCCAACAGGACGGTTGCTCCGAGCTCGTTGCGCAGGTGCCAGGCCAGCTTGCCGATCGTCGTCGTCTTGCCCGTCCCGTTGACGCCGACCGCCATGATCACCGTCGGCTTTGCGCCGATGTCGATAGTCGGATCCCCCACCCGGGCCGTCTCGGCCAGCAGCGCGATCAGGCGCTCGCTGAGTGCCTCGCCGCCCTCCAGCTCACCCGAGCCGACTTCGGACTCCAGCGTCTCGACCACCCTTGCGGTCGTGGCGGCGCCGACGTCGGCCATGATCAGCGCCTCCTCGAGGCGTTCCCATGTCTGCTCGTCCAGGACTCCGAACAGCGTCGCCTGGATCTCCGAGCCGAGCGCCTGGCGGGTCTTGCTCATGCTCTCCCGCAGGCGGCGGAACAGCCCTCCCCGTTTCTGCTCGGCCGGCGCGTCGGCGGCCGCCCGGCCGTCGGGGTCGCCACCTACGAAGAGCTCACTCCATTCGCGCGCCACGGGGGGCGCGATGATAGCTCCCGCGCCCGGCCTCAGGCGAGAGCGGCCATCTCAACGTCCTGCGGCGCCTCGGCGGGCAGGCGCCGCGAGAGCACCTTCGACACGCCATCGCCGCCCATCGATACGCCGAACAGCCAGTCCGCGGCCTCCATCGTGCGCTTCTGGTGGGTGATGACGATGAACTGGGCCCGGCCGGAGTAGCGGCGCAGCAGAGCCAGGAAGCGGTCCAGGTTGAGGTCGTCCAGCGCGGCCTCGACCTCGTCCAGGATGTAGAAGGGGCAGGGCCGGGCCAGGAATACCGCGAACAGGAACGCCAAGGCGGTCATCGACTTCTCGCCGCCGGAGAGAAGCGTCAGGCGCTTGCTCGACTTGCCCGCCGGCGTGATCTCGATCTCTACCCCGGGCAACTGCTCTTCCTGGGGGTTCTCGGCCTCCGCCTCGGCCTCGGCGGCCTGCTCGATGGCCTCCTCGCGGTCCTCGTCCGCCCCCGCAGGCAACGGCTGTCCGCCCAGGACCGCCCTCGGCGTCTGCTCTTCTTCGACCAGCCGCAGCTGGCCCGAGCCTCCGGGGAAGACGTCGCCGACCAGTTCCTGGAAGTTCTTGGCGGCCGCCTGGAAGGTCTGCTCGAAGGTCTCGGCGATCTGCCGGTCGGTCTCGCGGATCAGCGTACGCAGCTCACGTAGCGCCGTCTCCAGGTCGGCGCGCTGGGTCTCGAGCTCCTCGACGTGGGCGATCGCCGCGGCGTACTCGTCCTGTGCCAGCGGGTTGACCGGGCCGAGCTGCTCGCGCCTGCGCATCAGGCGCTCGACCCGCGACGCGAGCTCGGCCAGCTCGCTCTCGCCCAGCGGCGGGCGCTCCTGCTCGTCCTCGCCCGGCTCGTGCCCGAGGCGCCCGGCGACCGTGCTCGCCTCGAGCTCCGCCTCAGCCGCCTGGTCGCGCAGGCGCTGAGCCGCCACCTCGGCCTCCGTGACGCGCTCGCCGGCAAGGCGCAGGCGGCTCTGTATCTCCGCCTCCCGGGAGGCATACTCGCGTAGGCGGCTGGTCATCTGCTCGCCCGCCTGACGTTCCCCGTCGAGCTCGGCCTGCAGTGTCCCCACTCGTTCGCGCACGGAGGCGCCGGCTGCCGCGATCGCTTCGCCGAGCCGCTCCGCGGCGGGCGCCAGTGCGAGATCGGACTCGCGCTGGGCGCGCAGCCGTGCGATCCGCGCCCGGCGGCTCTGGAGCTCGGCGGCGAGCTGCTCGGCCTGTCTGCGCTCGGCGGCCAGCTCGCCTTCGAGCTCGGCCTTGCGGACTGCCAGCGGACCCTCGGCGGGCGCCGAGCGACGCTGCCCCAGCAACCACTCGCTGCGCCGCACGGCCTCCTGAGCCTCCGCACGCCGGCGCTCGCCGTCACGCAGTTCATCGTCAGCCTGGGCGCGGCCCGCTTCAGCGCTCCGCACGAGCGCCGTGGAGTTCTCGGCGAGCGCCCTGGCCGCATGCTCGGCCTGCGCCGCACGCTCGACCTCGGCCACCAGCCGGTCGCGTTCGTTGCGCCGGGCCAGGACCAGCTCGGTGCCCCCCTCACTGAGCTGGCGCACCTCTCCCCAGGCGGCAAACCAGACGCGCCCGGAGCGTGTGGCAGCGATCCCCGAGAATGACGGCGAGAGGTCCTCCAGGCGCTCGACGACCCATGCGTCGGCGAGCAGCCTGTGCGCGAGCGCCAGCACCTCCGCGGGCCCACTCAGCATGTCGCTCAGCCGCCGTGCGCCGGGCGCGGGGAGGACCCCATCAGGCGCCGGGTTCGCCGCGGCCTGCCCGCGGGAGAGCAGCGCGCTGCCGCCTTCGGGCCCCGAGCGGTCCAACACCCGCTGGGCACCGGGAACGTCCTCCACGACCGCGGCGTCCAGCCGGCCGCCGAGAGCGGCCGCCAGGGCGAGCTCATAGCCGTCCTCGATCCGCAGCTCCTCGCTCAAAGGCCGCGGTGCATCGGCGTGCTCGCCGGCCACACCGAGATGACTGCGCAGGAACTGGTTGGCCGCCGCCAGCTCGGCACCCACCCGCGCCGCCTCGCGACGCGCTCCGTGCACCTCGCGCTCCGCCGCCGCCAGCTGCTCGCGGGCCTTTGCCGCCTCGCCGTCGGCCTGCTCGCGCGCCGCTGCCAGCTCCCCGGTCTGCTGTTCGCATGAGGCCAGCTGTTCGCGCTGGGAGACGAGCGCGGACTCCAGCTCGCGCAGCTCGTCCTCGAGCTGCTCGGAGCGGCGCTCCTCGATCTCGGCCAGCTCGGCCGCTAGCGCCGCCAGGCGGTCACCTGACGCCTCATCGCGCGCGCCATCTCCATCGGGGTCCGAGCGCGTCAGCTCCGCCAGCTCGGCCTCGGCGCGCTCGATCCGGCGCGCCAGGCGCTCGCCGTCCGCAGCGACCTGCTCCGCCCGCAGGCTCAGGCGCTCGGCGGCCGAGCGCCCCTCATAGACGCGGCGGGCCAGGGCGTCGTGGCGCTCGGCTCGCTCGGAGAGAGCGCGCTCTGCCTCGCCACGGCGCTCCACTACCTCCTGCAGGCCCGCCTCGATCTCGCCCCGCGCAGATCGTGCCGCGGCGACCTGACGCTCGGCCGCAGCCAGGCCGAGGCGCCGCGCGCGCAGCAGGTCGCGTGCCAGCAGCCAGCGGGCTTCGAGGATCTGGCGCTCGAGGCGCTCATGCAGCTCGGCCGCTTCGGCCTGACGCTTGAGCGGGCGCAGCCGTGTGCGGGCCTCACGCTCAATGTCTAGCGCGCGGTCCAGGTTCTCCTGCGTGCGTTCGAGCTTCAGCTGGGCGCGGCGGCGGCGCTTGCGGTGCTTGCCCAGGCCCGCCGCCTCCTCGATCAGCAGGCGCCGCTCCCGCGGCTTGGAGGTGACGATCGCCTCGACCCGTCCCTGGGAGATGACCGAGTGGGTCTCCTTGCCGAGCCCGGTGTCGGAGAGCACCTCGATCACGTCTGTCAGGCGGCATCGCGCCCCGTTCAGGCGGTAGCCGCCCTCGCCGTTGCGATCGAGGCGGCGCACGATCGAGATCTCCGACAGCGGCAGATCGACCGTGCCGTCGGAGTTGTCCAGCACGATCTCCACCTCGGCCGCCGTTCGCGCCTGCACCCCGCGCCCGCCGCCGAAGATGACGTCCTGCATCGACTGCCCCCGGATCGCGAGCGGGGACTGCTCGCCCATGGCCCACAGGACCGCGTCGGTGACGTTCGACTTGCCCGACCCGTTGGGCCCGACGACCACGCTCACCCCCTCGCCGAACTCCAGGTGGGTGCGCGATGGGAAGGACTTGAAGCCGTCCATCGTGACCGACTTGAGCCTCAAGGGAGATCCTCTCGACGGTTCATGACTCGCTCGCCAGCCGGTCCACGGCGACCCGTGCAGCCTCCTGCTCGGCGTGCTTCTTGCTGCGCCCCGTGCCGGTGCCCAGCTCGCGTCCGTCCACCTGGGCGGCAACCGAGTAGATCCGCTCGTGCGGCGGCCCCTGCTCGCCCGTCACCTCGTAGGTGACCTCCGCGCCCTTGCGCGCCAGGAGCTCCTGCAGCGCGGACTTGAAGTCCACGGGATTCGACAGCGCGTCCTCGATCTCCGGCGCGAACGCCTCCACGACCGCCTCGGCCGAGCGCTCGTAGCCGGCATGCAGATAGCAGGCGCCGATCACCGCCTCGATCACCGACGCCAGCACCCGCTCGGTTTCGATCAATGCCGCCGCGCTCTCGCGCACCCCCTCCGGCGCTGCCGCGCGAAGGCGTGCCGGCAACTCCAGGCGCACCGCCACCGCGCGGCAGGAGACGCCCGAGACCGCCTGTGCGCGGATCTTCGTCAGCCGCCCGGCACCGAACCGCTCCGCCTCCAGGCGCGGATAGAGGTAGGTGGTCACGGCCAGCGCCAGCACGCTGTCGCCGAGAAAGGCCAGGCGCGAATAGGAGTCCCCGCGCCGCTCGCTCCAGGAGGCGTGGGTGAACACCTGGCGCGCCAGATCCTCCGGGAGCTCCTCCAGCAGGTCTGCCAGCAGCATCCTCGTCTCCTACCCGGCTAGGCGTGCTCGGGCTCATCCAGCGCGGGGTCGTGGGCGAGCACGAAGTCCACGGCCGCGCCGACGGTCAGGATCCTCGCCGCCTGCTCGTCGGACATCTGCACGCCATAGGTGTCCTCGAGCTCCTGCACGAGCGTGTAGAGGTCCAGCGAGTCGGCCTCGAGGTCCTCCTTGAAGCGTGTCTGCTCGGTGATCACGGACGCGTCCAGGTCGAGCTCGTCGGCCAGGTGCGCGCGAATCAGATCGAGTACGTGCTCGCGCGTCAGGGAGGTCATTGGCGCAGGCTAACGTCAGCCGCGGACGCCGGGGGCAGGCGCAGGGCACCCGCCTGCGAGAGCGCCTGGCGGGTCTGCCCGACGAGGTTCTCAGAGGCGCCCAGCCGGGCTCTCAGGATCGCCTGGGCGAAGCCGCGGCGACCGAAGCGCCCGTGCGGGACGACTCCCAGTCGGCGCAGCCCCAGCAGGTAGGCCCCGCCGGCGGCCTCCGGGTCGATCTCCGCCCTGAGCCCGCCCAGCGATCCTTTCAGCAGCACCCCGCCCAGCTTGCCGCGGGCCGAGGAGAGGGCCGCTTCGCGAATCGCGGCGAGGATCGTCTGGGAGACGCCCTCCATCAGCTTGAGGGCGATGTTGCCCGTCAGCCCGTCGGTCACGACGACATCGGCGCGGCCGCTCACGAGGTCCCCGCCCTCGACGTTGCCCACGAACTCGAAGGCCTCGATCCCCCTAGCGGCGCGCTGGCGCAGCTCCGCCCCCGTGTCGAGCAGCAGGGCACCTCCGCGCGCCTGCTCCTCGCCGTTGGAGAGCAGGCCCACCCGCGGGCGCTGGACGCCGAGGACGATCCGCGACAGCGCGGCCCCCATGAAGGCGAACTGGACGAGATGCTCGCGCCGGGCCTCGGTGTTCGCACCGACGTCGAGCAGCGTCACCGGATGGCGCGGCACCGGCAGCGGTATCGCCAGTGCAGGGCGATAGATGCCGCGGTCCCGCTTGATGTTGAAGGTCCCCGCCGCCACCGCGGCCCCCGTCCCGCCCGCGCAGACGAGCGCCTGGGCGCGGCCCTCGGCCACGGCCCTCGCGGCCAGCACGATCGAGGCCTGCGGGTTCGCGCGAACGGCCCGCGCCGGGTCGCTCTCCTTGGCGATCGACAGCGGCGCGTCCACGATCTCGACTCCCGGGCCGGCCTCGCCGAGCTCGGCGGCCGGACCGAACAGGATCACGCGGGCGCCCTCGGCCACCGCCAGGGCCGCTCCGGCGGCCACCTCGGCAGGCCCCAGATCGGCGCCGTTGCAGTCGACGGCGACCACGGGATCGCCGCTCCCCGCTCCTCCATCCGGAGGGAAGGCAGGCACGGCCTCTGCAGTCACTGCCCGCTAGGCGTGGTCGTGATCGTGATCGTGCCCGTGGGAGACGGGCGCGATTATCTCTCGGCCGGCGTAGGTGCCGCACACGGGGCAGACCCGGTGCGGACGGCGCGGGCTGTGGCACTGCGGGCAGCTGTTGAGCCCGGGCGGCGAGATCTTGTGTTGGGCACGCCGCTTGGCGGTGCGGCTGTGGCTCTGCTTTTTCTTGGGGACGGCCATGCGGCAAGGAAGGGTAACAGCCCGCGCCCGGAGAGCCTGCGCCGCGCCATGTGGGCGCTACTCCAGGCGAAGCTCGCGCAGCTTGGCCCAGCGGGGGTCGGGCTCCTGTTCGTGCCCGTGGCCGGGGGGCGGATCGTTCAGGTCGGCCGCGCAGATCGGGCACAGGCCCGCGCAGTCCTCACGGCAGAGGATCTTGGCCGGCATGGCCAGTGCCAGAGCGTCGTGCGCCCAGGCCGCCAGGTCAAGCTTCTCCTTGCTCACGTAGGGGCTCTGCAGCTCTTCGCCTTCGCTCGGCCGGTCCACCTCGCGGACGTCCACCTCGACCTCGGGCTCGGCAGGCTTCAGACAGCGCATGCACGGCCCGGCGATGGAGGCGGTGAAGCGCAGGTGCAGGGCGTATCCGCCGCCCGTCATGCGCGAGACTTCGAGCAGCACCGGCACCTCGGCGGGCCGCGCGTCGTAGCGCTCGCCGCCCAGCTCGAGGCCCTCGGCGGGAACCCGCAGCTGAAGGCGTCGTCCCTCGCCGGCGCTCAGGCGCATGCTCGCCAGGTCGAGCTCAGCGGTGATCGGGCCCATCGCCTCAGGCTAGCGTCGCCCGGGATGGCGCGGGGAGCTGCGCCGGCCTCTGCTTGACTGCCCGCGTGCCCTCCCCCGCCGAGCCCCAGCAGCCGCGCAGGCGCAGCCGCGGGGCGCTGGCTCTCGGCCGGCTGGCCGTCGACGTCTCGCCTCTGCGCGCCTCGCGTGACTTCCGCCTGCTGGCGCTCGGGAACTTCATCACCGGCCTGGGCACACAGGCGACACTCGTGGCGCTCCCCTACGAGGTCTTTGTCGAGACCCGCTCACCGCTGCTGACCGGCCTGCTGGGTGCCGTCGAGCTGGCGCCGATCGCGACCATGTCGCTCTACGGCGGCGCCCTGGCGGACCGCATGGACCGGCGCCGTCTGCTGCTGCTCGACCAGCTGGCGCTCGTCGTGATCTCGGCTGGGTTGAGCGCCGGGGCCTTCGCCGGGCATCCACCGCTGGCGCTGCTCTACGTGCTGGCCGCGCTGCTGGCGGGCTTCAGCGCGATCCAGAACGTGGCGCGCAGCTCGATCGTGGCGAACGTGGTCGCCCCCGAGCAGCTGCGCGGGGCGCTGGCGCTGAACTTCGGCCTCTACCAGCTGACGATGGTCCTGGGGCCGACCCTGGGCGGGATCCTGATCGCCGTGGCGGGGATCGGCACCGCGTATCTGATCGACGCGCTCAGCTGCCTGGGGATGGTCGCCGCGGTCGTGGCGATGGCGCCCCAGCGGCCCCACGGAGAGTCCCAGGAGCGCGGAGGGATCGCCTCATCGATCCGCGAGGGCCTGCGCTTCGTGCGCTCCGAGCGGGCCCTGATGGGCTCCTTCGGAATCGACCTGGCGGCAATGACCTTCGGTATGCCGCGGACGCTCTTTCCGGTCCTCTCGCTGACCGTCTACCACACCGGTGCGGCGGGCACCGGCGCCCTGTTCGCGGCCGTCTCGGCGGGCGCCACCCTCGCGGCCGTCACGACCGGCTGGCTGACCCACGCCCGGCGTCTGGGTCTGGTGGTCATCTGGGCCGTCCTGGCCTGGGGCGCGGCAATCGCGCTGGCGGGCCTCGTGACGAGCCTCTGGGCCGCGATGGCCCTGCTGGCGCTAGCGGGCGCCGCGGACAGCGTCAGCGCCGTCTGCCGCTCGACGATCAACCAGACCGTCACACCGGACGCCATGCGCGGGCGCATGTCCGCCGTCTTCTCGCTGGTCGTCACCAGCGGCCCGCGTCTGGGAGATATCGAGTCCGGCGCCGTCGCATCGCTGGCCACGCCGCGCTTCTCGGTGCTCTCGGGCGGCGTCGGCTGTGTCCTCGCCGCGCTGGTGCTGGCACGGGCCTTCCCGGCCCTGCTGCGCTACGACGCCGAGCAGGCGGTCGCGCTCAGGCCAGTTCGCGCTTGAGGATCTTGCCCGTGGCGTTGCGGGGCAGCTGCTCGAGGAAGACCACTTCGCGCGGGACCTTGTAGCGCGCCAGGTTCTGCTTGACGTAGTCCTTGATCTCGGCCTCGTCCAGATCGCTGCCCGGGCGCGGCACGATGAAGGCCTTCAGGCGCTGACCGAACTCCGCGTCGCTCACGCCCACGACTGCCGCCTCTTCGACGCCGGCGTGATCGGAGAGCAGATCTTCGACCTCCCGCGGGAACACGTTCTCGCCGCCGCTGACGATCATTTCATCGTCCCGGCCGTCAACGAACAGGCGTCCCGCCGAGTCGAGGTGGCCAACGTCCCCGGTGCTCATGAGCCCTTCGATGATCTCCTTGTTGCCACCGCCCGTGTATCCCTCGAACATCATCTCGTTGGCCACGAAGATCCGTCCGCTCTGACCCTGCGTCACCTCGTGCCCTTGCTCGTCCAGCAGCTTGACGACGGTTCCCCGCGGCGCCAGCCCGGCGGTGCCAGGGGCGGCGCGCAGGTCTGCGGGCGTGGCGATCGTCGCCCAGGCGACCTCGGTCGAGCCATAGAGGTTGTAGAGGACCTCGCCGAAGGCATCCATGGCACGGGTCGCCAGTTCGCCCGGGAGGGCCGAGCCACTCAGCGAGATGACCCGTAGCGCCGAGAGGTCGTAGCGGGAGATCACCTCCGGCCCCAGGTCCATGATCCGCTGCAGCATCACCGGCACCAGAGCCAGGACGCTCGAGCGGGTCTGCGCCACGGCCCGAAGCGTCTCCTCGGGGTCGAACTTGCGTCGCAGCACCAGTGTCGAGCCCAGCGGCAGCGCGAGGGTGAAGTGCGCGAACCCCCAGGAGTGGAACATGGGGGCGGCGATCATCGTCGTCTCGCGGGCGCGCAGGGGGATCTTCGAGAACAGGGATGCGACGGGCTCGAGCGAGTCGGGCTGCTTGCGCGCGGCACCCTTGGGCGTCCCGGTGGTCCCCGAGGTGAGGATCACCACGCGGCCCTTCTCAGAGGGAGGCTCGAGCTCGCTCGGATCGCCCTGCGCGATCAGCTCCTCCAGCAGCGGCTCCTCGGCCGGGCCCGGTGTCTCCTGCCAGGCGATGAACCGTTTGCGCTCCTGCGCACCGGTGGCCACGAGCGCGGCGAACTCCTCGTCGTAGACGACCGCCACGGGTTCCTCCCGAGCCAGGACGTCGGTGATCTGGGGCGCGGCGAAGGCTGTGTTGAGGTAGAGCGCGTTGGCCCCGAGCTTCGAGCATGCGACGGTGATGTCGATGAAGCCGCGGTGGTTGCGGCACATGATCGCCACGCCGTCGCCCTGGCGGACGCCGGCCCGGCCGAGGGCGCGGGCGAGCGCATTGGTACGCCGCTGCACCTCGGCGAACGTCAGCGTGCCGCGCTCGTCGCAGATCGCCAGGCGCTCGGGGTAGCGGATCGCGGAGCCGAGATAGGCGGCGGCAGGCGTTGGCCCCCAGCGCTGGATGGCGAGCGCCGAGCGAAGCGCCTTGTCGGGGCGGATCGGCTCGATCATCCCCGTGGCGAGGAGCGTTTGCGCGACGAACAGCTTGTGTCTGGCCTCGGCCGCGTTCACGGGCAGACCCTAGCCAATGCGATCGGCCGTGCGTGCCTGTGCGAGGGCGGCGTCAGCCGACCTCGGCGGGCTCATCCTTGCCCTGCAGCCGCTCGCGTCCGCGCTGGACGGCGGCAATGAACTTCGAAAGATTGACCTCGAGCGTGTTGAGGATCTCGTCGGCGTAGTCCTCTGCGCCGAGGCGGATCTCGCGCTCGCGTGCCCGCGCGTCCTCGACGATGTCCTCGGCGGCCCGCTCGGCCTGCTTGGTGACCTCCTCATCTCCCACGAGGCGCTCCTGCCGGTCACGGGCATCCTTGATGATCCGCTCGGCCTCCTTCTTGGCCTCGGCGAGCATCTCCTGGCGCTCCTTGACGATCCAGCGTGCCTGCTTGATCTCCTCGGGGATCGTGGCGCGCATCTGATCAAGGATGTCGTAGATCTCCTCCTTGTCGACCCGCACCTGATCGGTCATGGGCACGCTTTTGGCGTTGTGCACCAAGTCGTCGAGCTTGTCTATGAGAACCAGGACATCCATCGTTTTAGGCACCTCCGCGGAGCTTCCGGGCCCCGCGTATCGCATGTCATTTCGTCAGCGTTTGAGCTCTTCCTGCATTCGCCTGGCGACCTCAGCGGGCACCAGGTCGTCGATCTTGCCACCGAACGTCGCGAGCTCCTTGACGCCGCTGGATGAAAGGAAACTGTACTGCGGGCTGGCCATCAGGTACACGGACTCGATGTCCGGACGCTGGCGGCGGTTGAGCTGGTTCATCTCCAGCTCGTACTCGAAATCGGAGATCGCGCGCAGCCCCTTCACGATCGCCCGAGCGCCCATCTCATGGGCGAAGTCCACGACCAGGGTCGAGAAAGGCTCGACGCGGATGTTGTCCAGGTCGGCCAGCGCACCTTCGATGAAGGCGACGCGGTCATCGATCCCGAACAGGGCACTGCTCTTGCGCACCGAGCGGTTGACGACAGCCACGACGACTTCGTCGTAGAGGTTGGCGGCCCGCCTGATCACGTCCAGATGGCCGTTGGTGACCGGGTCGTAGCTGCCCGGGCAGACGGCTATGGCGTTTGCTGATCTGGCCATGGGTGGGTGTGGATTGTTATCGAAGTGTCGCCGTAGCGGCGTTCGGTGAGAATTGGCGCATCGATCACGAGTGGCTCGCGGCGGTCGCTCTCGACGACGATTCGCCCCTGTGGTGCGAGGATCGGCGGCAGGAACTCCGACAGTCTCGGACCCCACAGCCGCGCCTGACCGTAGGGCGGGTCTATGAAGATCAGATCGTATGCCTCTGCCAGCTCGCGTGCACTGCGAAGGACAGCCTGGGCGTCGCCGCGACGCAGCTGCACCTGCTCGCCCGAGATGCCCAGGGCCGCCAGGTTCGCGCCCAGCACCCTTGCCGCTGATGAGTCGCGCTCGACGAAGGCGACCCTCCCGGCGCCGCGGGAGAGCGCCTCGATACCAAGCGCACCCGTACCGGCGAACAGGTCGAGGACCGACTCTCCAGCCAGCGGCCCCAGCATCGCGAACAGCGCCTCGCGGACGCGGTCGGAGGTCGGCCGCGTGCGGCGTCCCGACGGCGCTTTCAGGCGTCGTCCGCCGTGGCTTCCCGCGATGACACGCATCGGGAAACCGTAGCCGCCGGGCCCGCTCAGCCGGGGTTCGGCGCGAGCACCAGCGAGCCGTAGCGCCGCTCGAGCTCGGCCCCCAGCAGGGCGTGCTCGGCCGAGACCAGTTGCGGATCGGAGGCGATGATCGTCTCTGCCCGCGCCCGTGCCAGCTCCAGCAGCTGGCCGTCCTCGGGGAGCCGTGCGACCGCGAACTGGCTCAGACCCGACTGGCGTGTGCCCACCAGCTCACCCTCGCTGCGCAGCTCCAGATCGATGTCGGCGAGGCGAAAGCCGTCTGAGTGCGCGACCAGCGCCCGCAGGCGGGCGGAGCTTGGGGGCCCGACCAGAAAGCAGGTCGCCGGGTGCTCTCCGCGGCCCACCCGGCCCCGCAGCTGGTGTAGCTGGGAGATGCCGAAGCGCTCCGCGTTCTCAATCAACATGACGGTCGCATTGGGCACGTCGATGCCGACCTCGATGACCGTCGTGGCGACCAGCACCTGGGCGCGTCCGCCGGCGAAGGCCTCCATCGCCTCCTGCTTCTCGCGCGGACGCATTGCACCGTGCAGCAGCGCCAGCTCGAAGCCCGCCAGCTCGCCCTCGCGCAGGCGGGCGAGCTCGGCCGTGGCCGCCCGCAGGGCAGTGCGCGAATCGCCTCCCGCGGCGGTCTCGGGGCCGCCCTGGCCTTCGTCCACTGCCTCCTCGATGACGGGGCACACGACGAACGCCTGGCGCCCGGCGGCCAGCTCGGCCCGCAGGTGCTCGTAGGCTGCCGGGCGCTCGGACTCCCCGGCCACCAGCCGGGTGCGAATCGGGCGCCGTCCGCTGGGCAGCTCGTGCAGCGAGGTGGTGTCCAGGTCGCCGTAACGGGCCAGCGCAAGGGTGCGCGGGATCGGCGTGGCGGTCATATGCAGAACATGGGCCTGGTGCGCTCCCCGATCCCCTGCGAGCGCCTCGCGCTGGCGGACGCCGAAGCGGTGCTGCTCATCGATGACCGCCACCGCCAGCGAGCGGAAGGCCACGTCTGGCTCGATCAGGGCATGGGTACCGACGAGCAGCGAGAGCTCGCCGCTGGAGAGCTTGGCCAGCGTGTCCTGGCGTCTTTTGGCGGGGGTCGATCCGCTCAGCAGGGCGGCGCTGACGCTCTCCCCGCCGAGCAGCTGCTGGATCGTCGCGAAGTGCTGTTCGGCAAGTGTCTCCGTCGGTGCCATCAGGCCGGCCTGATGGCCGTGCTCGACCGCGCGCAGCATGGCGTGCAGGGCGACGACCGTCTTGCCGCTGCCGACCTCCCCCATCAGCAGGCGGTTCATCGGGCGTGACAGCGCGAGATCGGCGTCGATGGCCTTGATCGCGCGCAGCTGGTCGCGCGTCGGCGCGAAGGGAAGCTCGCGCTCGAGCCAGCGAGCGCTCAGCGTCGGCTCCTCACCGAGCCGGGCGGCGCCCGTGTCGCTGCTGCGCCGCAGCCGGCGGCGCAGGAACAGCAGCTGGGAGAGCAGCAGCTCCTCGTAGGCCAGGCGGCGTCGTCCCGCCTCGAGGTCCTCGCGGACCCGCGGGAAGTGCATGGCGGCGAGCGCACAGGCGCGGTCGGGGAGCGCTTCGCTGACCCTCGTGCCGGCGGGTAGAAACTCGACGATGTCCCCCAGCGCCGCCCGGGCGCCCTGGACGAGCGTCAGGATCTGCGTCGAGGTGACACCGTCGGATGCCGGATAGTGGGCCACCGCCGCGCCCTGCTGCGGCTCACGCTGCTCAGGGGTCGTGGGCTGATGAGCGAGCGCCTCGGCGGAGGGGGCATGGTGGGAGACGCCGAAGCCACCCCGCCCGTCGGCCTTGCCGTGCAGCAACAGACGGGTTTTGGGCGGGTAGCGATCAACCAGCCAGGGCTGATTGAAGAACGTCGCGCGCATCGAGCCGCTGGCGTCGAAGACAACGGCCTCGACCAGCGGACGCATGCGCCGGCGCCGGACGGGGCGCGCGGCGATCGCCCGCACCTCGACCGCCACGGTCGCCTGCTCGCCGGCGCGCAGGCCCGCCACGCTGCGGGCTTCGCGGCTGTCGGCGGGCAGGTGCTCCAGCAGCTCTCCCACGGTCTCCAGGCCCAGTGCTCGGAGGCCTGCCGCCATCCGCTTGCCCGCCGGATCAAGCGGGGCGGCCAGCCGAGACGGTCGCGGCCAGCGGACGGGCGCGCCCGTCAGCTCACCCTCGGTGAGACCCTCGGCCGAGGCAAAGGCGAACAGCCGGCGCGCACCGGCCCGGTCGCTCACGCCAGCCTGGGGCACCGGCTCTGGAAGGACTCTCGCCGGCATGGATCTCATGATGATCGGGACGGCGGTCGTAACCGTGCAGGAGCCCGGCCGCTACTCGGCCGAGATCAGCCACCAGTAGGCCGGCTGGCCGCCATGGCGCAGCTCGAGCTCGATATCTCCGCCTGTCATTCCCTCAAGCTCGCCCAGGCCCAGCGGCGGGTCCTCCCCGGCCAGGACGCTGATCAGCTCGGGGCGCTCGGCGCCGTCAGCGCCCGCAGCAAGCTGCTGGAGCACGGCCCGCAACGTCTCGCGCGGCTCACCCCACGCCAGCACCTCATCGTCAATGAAGCCCACGGCCTCGCCGATCTTGAAACGGCCCCGGGCGTCCTCGCGAGCCGCCGGGGCGACGGCCCCGGTGCGCACCCGCGCCAGCGCGTCCGTCAGTGCCTGGGCGTTCTCCTCCACCGAACGGTCCGGCGCCAGAGCGACGGCCGCCGCGAGCCCGGCCTGTTGGCTGGTCGTGGGCGCCACCAGCACCTGCTTGTCCGAGAGCCTGGCCGCATGCTCGGCGGCCATGATCACGTTGGCGCTGTTGGTGAGCAGGACGACCTCCTCGGTGGGGACCTCGTGGATACCCGCCAGCAGGTCGTATGTCGAGGGGTTTAGCGTCGGGCCCCCGTCGATCGTGTGGACTCCCAGCTCGCTGAACATCTGGCGCAGGCCCTCGCCGCTGACCACGGCCACGGCGCCGCAGCGGACGTTGCCGGAGCGGGGGGCGGGACGAAAGCCCTCAGGTGAGACGCTCGCGGACTGCAGCTCCGCTGCGGCCGGCTCCGGCGCAGCCAGCCTGCCGTCCCGCTCGGCGACCTGAGCGCGCATGTCGGCCACGTCGAGGCGCGAGACCTCGCCCACGCCGTCGAACAGGGACGTGGCCCGCTCGGGCTCATCGGTGTGGAGGTGGACCTTGAGGGTGCTTTCGTCACCGACCACCAGCACCGAGTCGCCGAGCTGCTCGAGCGGCTCGATGAAGCGGCTCGGGCTGAGACCCCGGCCGGTCACAGCGAAGTTGGTGCAGAAGCGATAGGTGCCGGAGCTGTGCTGCGGATGGGTGATCCGCGCCGGTGCGTGGTGATCGAGATCGGGCGGGTCCTCGCCGCGCAAAGCCGCCACGACGCCCGCGAAGATGATCGTCAGGCCATAGCCACCCGCATCCACCACTCCCGCCTCGCGGAGCGCCGCCAGCAGCTCCGGCCCCCGCTTGACCGAGTCCTCGCCGGCGTGGACGGCGCTCTCGAGTGCCGCGGCGATGGCCCGGTCCTGTGCGGTCGGCTCGGTACCGGGAGCCAGGCGCGGGTTGTCCTCGGTGTGGGCCACATCGGAGGCGATCCGGTGGGCCATCTCGCGGGCCACCGTGAGAATCGTTCCCTCGGCCGGCTCGCGCACCGAGGAGTAGGCGCGGTCGGCCGCGTTGGCCAGGGCCGCCCCGATCAGGGTCGCATCGATCAGCTGACCGGGACGCGAGACGAGCTCCTCGGCGGCCCCGCGGATCAGTTGCGAGAGGATCACGCCGGAGTTCCCGCGCGCCCCCAGCAACGCGGCCCGGGCCACCGATTGGACGATCTCCTCGCGACCGATCTCATCGATCGTGCGGTTGCCGTCGGCGCCCTGCAGGCGGTCGAGCTCGTCGAGCACGGCGCGGAGGGTCAGGGCCATGTTATCTCCCGTGTCGCCGTCGGCGACGGGAAAGACGTTGAGGTCGTTGACCTCCTCCCGGCGCGATTCCAGGTTGGCCAGAGCCCCCGCCACGGCCGCCCGGAAGCGCAACAGGTTCGTATCCGTCACGGCCACACTCCTATCACCTCGGCCCCCGGTCCGCTGGCTGGCCGTCCCTGCGCCGATCATCCGTCCACCTTCCCGGAGGCACCGGACGCAATTCCAAAAGATCGAAAGCCGCCGGCCTCAGTCAACGACCCGGAACTCGCGACCTCACTGCCTGCGTGCGCTCAGGCACGCTCCGAGGACAGATCGACCGAGGCCGGCGCCAGCCGGCCGGCGCGCCATGCTGCGACATCCTCGGCGGCCAGCGGACGGGCGATCAGGAAGCCCTGGAGCTGGTCGCATCCGATCTCACGCAGCTCGGCCAGCTGATCCGCGTTCTCGACCCCCTCGGCGACGACAGAGAGACCGAGGTGATGCCCGACATCGGTCACCAGCTCGACCAGGCGCCGGTCGCGGTCGGCGGGCAGCTCGCTCGTGAAGGAGCGGTCGATCTTGACCGTGTCGACGGTCAGATGCTGCAGATGGGCGAGGGAGGTGTAGCCGGTGCCGAAGTCGTCGATCGCGACCCTCACGCCAAGCTCGCGAAGTCGTTTCAGATCCAGCGCCACCCCCGGGAGATCGGTCAACAGGACCGTCTCGGTCAGCTCGATCGTCAACAGCCCTGGGTCCACTGCGGACGCGCTCAGCGCCATCGTGACATGCTCGACCAGCCGGCCCGTCAGCAGATGGCGCGCGGAGATGTTGACGGCGATCGCGATCTCCCCGCCAGCGGCGTCCCGCCAGGCCCGCTGCTGGGCGAGGGCGGTGTCGAGCACCCAGCGGTCGAGCGCGACGATCAGCTCGCTCTGCTCGGCAACCGGGACGAAGTCGGCCGGTTGACAGCGCCCGTGACCGGGGCGATCCCAGCGCACCAGGGCCTCGACCGAGAGCAGCTCGCCGCTGGCGGCGTCAATCACCGGCTGGTACTCCAGGAACAACCCCTCGGCGTCCCTGTCCAGGCAGGCGATCAGGTCCTTCTCGACTTCCGAGCGACGGACCAGTTCCTCGCGGAGCGTCTCGTCATAGATCTCGACGCTGGCGCCGGCGATGCGCTTCGCCCGGTAGAGAGCCAGGTCGGCGCAGGCCAGCAGCTGAGAGCTCTCGTCGGCGCCGCCGTCGAGCGCGTGGGCGATGCCGACCGACGCACTGACGCTGATCGTCATCCCTTCGACCTCGATCGGGCGCCCCAGGGACTCGACCAGGCGGGCCGCGATCGCGCTGGCCTCGTGCGCGTCCCTCAGGCCCTCGGAGATGATCACGAACTCGTCGCCGCCGAGACGGGCCACGAAGTCCGAGCGCCGGGCGATGACGGAGATCCGGGCCGCGATCGAGCGGAGGATCACGTCCCCGACGCCGTGCCCGAAGGTGTCGTTGGCCCGCTTGAAGTCGTCGAGGTCCACGAACAGGACCGCCAGGGCCATCCCGCTTCGCCCGGCCCTGGCGACGGCGTCATCGAGAAACTCGACGGCGGCGGCCCTGTTGTGAAGGCCGGTCAGCGAGTCGTGGGTCGCCTGGTGAGCGAGGCTCTGCTGCAGCTGCTCGCGTTCGACGATCGAGCCCGAGAGCACCGTGATCGACTGCTGCAGCGCCTGACCCAGCTGGCCGGGCAGCTCCTCGGCGAGGACGGGATCCTCGAACGCGCAGGCCGCCAGCGCACGGGCCTTGGCCTCGAGCAGCCGCAGGTTGGCGACCACATCGTTGAAGGCCTCCGAGGCCACCACGGTCTGCTTGGGCCCGCTCGGCGTCAGCGGGGGCAGCTCCAGGTTCCCGGCGCTGATCGAGCGGGCTTGTGCCTCCAGCCGGCGCAGCGGCCTGGAGATCGAGCGCGCGAGGAGCAGCGCGACACCGAACATGAGCCCCATCCCGACGATCGTCTCGAGCAGCAGATCGCGATATTCCGAGGTCCCCGAGCGCTGCAGCTGAGCGGCCACATGCCGCGCGTCATCGGCGGCCAGCTTGACCACGCGGTAGACCTTTTGCATGCCCTGCCAGCCCGACACCAGCGGCCCCACGACGGCCAGCAGCTCGTTGTCTTCGAGCAGCCCCGCGGACCCTCCGGCCGCCAGCGCGGTCATCCTCAGCGACGGCGCACGCCCGCCAACGGCTGCCGTGGCGGCGCTCTGATACCCGCGCCATGAGCGACTGTCGACCAGTTCTGCGAAGGCGCTGCGAACGGCCGGGGTACCCCCTCTCATGAGCTCCGCGCTGGCGCTCACGAACTGCGGCACCTGCGCGGTCAGCGTGCCGAGGTCCACGCTGCGCTGCGGCTCGCGGTCGAGGTAGACGTCGCTGAGGGTGCCGACCTCGTTCGAGCCGGTGCTGAGAACGTCGTTTGCGGCAGCGAGGCTTCTCAGCGACGCGTCAAGCCCGCCCGCCTTGCTGGTCTTGGAAGTGAGTCGCTCGAGTGCTGAGAGACGCTGGTCGACGGCGTCGGTGAGCTCGCCGGAGAGCTCCGCGTATCCCTCGTCGACCCGGCGTGCGCTGGCACGGCCCTCGTCGACTTCCCGCCGCAGGGCCTGCAGGCCGCTCGCGAACACCGTGATGGCGGCCCGTGGGCTGCGCAGTTGTTCATCGACGGCGGCGCGGGCACTGGCGAGCGTTCCGCCGCCGAGGCCGAGGACGCCCGCGATGTCGGTGGTGCCCGAGCACAGTTCGCGCTCGCGCAGGCGCGTCTCGGTCTGGATACGCTCGCGGTCGACCAGTGCGTGCAGCCCCACGATCCAGGTCAGCGAGGGAATCCGTTCGGCGATCGAGCTGGCCTCATTGGCGGTTCTGTAACGGTCGGAGAGAAGCACGCTGACGGCCACACCGAGCGCTGCGGTCGGCAGCATGACGGCGAGTAGGAGGACCGCCGTGACCCCCCAGCGCCCCCGCGCGGGCGGCCGCGCAAGCGCGGCGTCGGGCGATCCTCCGCGGGCGGGCTCTCCGGTGAGCGTGGGTTGCGAAACGTGTCCGAACATGAACAAATACGTGGCCGCGGTCACTATCGGCCCCCGGGGCTGGTTGCTTGACGCACGCAAAGGCAGCCCGTGCAGCTGCAGCGCTCCCCGAACGTGCCAGCGCGATCTCAGCCGGGCGCGGGGAGTTCCTGCGACGCATGCCCGCAGGCGCGGGCGCCCGGTTCAGAGGACGGGCGCAGCCGGAGTGTCGTGCCACCCGCGAGCCCCCTCGGGTGCGCCGCGCGAGAGATGAAGGCGCGGCGAAAAGCCGGCGCCTGGCCTAGAGGGCCTTTTGGACCTTGCCGGCTTTGAGGCAGCGCGTGCAGACGTAGACGCGCTTGGGCGCCGCACCCACGAGGATGCGCACCTTCTGCAGGTTCGGGTCGAAGCGACGCTTGGTCGCGACCATCGAGTGGCTGCGGCTCTGCCCGAACGAGGGACCCTTGCCGCAGCTGTGGCATACCTTGGCCATGCGGGCAGTCTAGCCGCTTCGCAGCTCGTCTCGCAGCGCCGCCATGCGCAGGACGGCCTCGGCCGCGTGGCGTCCCTGGTCGCGCTTGCCCCCGCCCGAGCGCGCCAGCGCCTGGTCCATGGTCTCGCAGGTCAGCACGCCGAAGGCGCAGGGCACCCCGGTGTCGAGGCCCACGCGCATCACCCCCGAGGCCGCCTCGGCGCAGACGAAGTCGTAGTGGTCGGTCTCGCCGCGGATCACCGCGCCGAGGCATGCGACACCCGAGAAACGCCCCGATTGCGCGGCATAGGAGGCGGCCAGCGGCAACTCGAAGGCGCCGGGCACGTCGATCACCTCGAAGCCCGCCCCAGCCTCCTCGAACGCCACCCCCGCACCGGCTATCAGCCGTTCGGCCAGTTGCTCGTAGAAGCGGGCCACAGGCACGGCATAGAGGTCACTCACGGCTGCTCCGCCGTCGCTCGGAGGTGTCCTGGCGCTCGATCGGAGGCTCGTTGTGGAGCATCTCGGAGTCCAGGTTCAGCCCCTGATGGTGCAGCGTGTGGCCCATCCGCTGAGCCTTTGTTCGCAGATAGGCCTCGTTGTGCTGGTTGGGGGCGTGCTCGATCGGGATCTGGCCGGTCACCGACAGTCCGTAGCCCTCGAGGCCGCGGATCTTCTTGGGGTTGTTGGTGAGGATCCGGATCGAGCTGAGGCCGAGGTCCACCAGGATCTGGGCGCCGATGCCGTAGTCGCGCAGGTCGGCCGGCAGCCCGAGGCGCTCGTTGGCTTCGACGGTGTCCAGACCATCCTCCTGCAGCCGGTAGGCGCGCAGCTTGTTGAGCAGGCCGATCCCCCGTCCCTCCTGGGAGAGATAGAGCAGAACCCCGCGACCCTCCTGCTCGATCATCGCCAGCGCCGATTCCAGCTGCTCCCCGCAGTCACAGCGCAGCGAGTGGAACACATCCCCGGTCAGGCACTCCGAGTGGACCCGCACGAGCACATCATCCTGGCCGTCCACCTCGCCCTTGACCAGGGCCACATGGTGCTTGTCATCGACCAGCGAGCGGTAGCCGACCGCCTGAAAATCTCCGAACGTCGTCGGCAGGCCGGTCGAGACGACACGTTCCACGAGCTTGTCATGGCGGCGCCGGTAGGCGATCAGGTCGGCGACGGTGATCATGCTGAGGCCGTGGCGGGCGCAGTAGTCGCTCAGTTCGGGCACCCGGGCCATCGTCCCGTCGTCATTCATGATCTCGCAGATCACTCCGGCCGGGTTCAGGCCGGCCAGCCGCGCCAGGTCGACGGCCGCCTCGGTCTGCCCCGCACGCTCCAGCACGCCACCGGCACGGCTCTTGAGCGGAAATACGTGACCGGGCTGGACCAGGTCACGCGGCCTTGCCTGCGGGTCGATGGCGACCTGGATGGTGTGCGCCCGGTCATGTGCGGAGATGCCCGTGGTCACGCCGTCGCGGGCCTCGACGGAGACCGTGAAGGGGGTTTCGAAAGCCGACTCGTTCTTGGCCGCCATCAGATCCAACCCCAGCTCGTCGCAGCGCTCGGGCGTCAGCGAGAGACAGATCAACCCGCGCCCCTCTTTGGCCATGAAGTTGATCGCCTCGGGCGTCGCGAACTGGGCGGCCATCGTCAGGTCGCCCTCGTTCTCGCGGTCCTCGTCGTCGCAGACGACGACCATCTTGCCCTCGCGGATCTCCTCGATGGCCTGCTCGACGGTCGCAAAGGCCGAGTCTGCGCGGCTGGCGCTCATGCGCTCGCTCCCAGCAGCCGCTCGACGTGCTTGGCAAGGATGTCAACCTCGATGTTCACGGGCGCTCCCTCCTGGATCTGTCCTAGGTTGGTTCGCTTCAAAGTCTCTGGAATCAGCGAGACGGAGAAGCCGTCATCGCGCAGCGCGCTCACGGTCAGGCTGACCCCGTCGATGGCCACCGAGCCCTTCTCGACCAGGTAGCGGGCCAGATCGGGCTCCAGCTCGAGCTCCAGGACGCGCGAGAACCCCTCGTCGCGGACGGCGGCCACCGCCGCGGTGCCGTCGACGTGGCCCTGGACGACATGGCCGCCGAGGCGGTCGCCGGCACGCAGAGCCAGCTCGAGGTTGACCGTCTCCCCCGCCTCTAGCGCGCCGAGCGACGAGCGGCGCAGGGTCTCGTTCATGGCCTCCGTGGTGAACGAGCCGACCGCCACCGAGGTGGCGGTGAGGCAGACGCCGTTGACGGCCACCGAGTCGCCATCGTCGATCTGCTGGGAGAGCTCGGTCCGGATGGCGAGCGTGGCGCCGTCCGCGGTCGTCTCGATCGTCTCGATTGTGCCCAGGTCGGCGATCAGGCCGGTGAACATCTCACCACTCTCGCAGCCGGGCCGAGATCAACAGGTCCTCGTTGATCGACTCACAGCTCATCGTCAGCGCCCGCAGAGCCTCGGAGATCCGCTCGACGCCTTCGCCCTCCAGCGGATCGCGGGCGCTCGAGCCGCCCAGCAGCATCGGCGCCAGGAAGAGCCGGATTTCGTCGATCTCGCCGGCATCGAGGAAGGCCCCGGCCAGGTGTGGTCCGCCCTCGAGCAGAACCGCGCTCACGTCCATGGCGCCGAGCTGGTCGAGCGCCGAGCGCACGCGCGCGGGCTCGTTTTCCCCGGTCGCCACGAGCACCTGCACGCCGGCCGCTTCGAGCGCGTCCGTGTCGGCGCGCGCGGCCGCACGGGAGACGACCAGCGTCAGCGGGATCTCGGCTGCCGCCGCGACCAGCTGCGAGCTGGGCTGAAGCCGGGCCAGCGAATCGAAGACGACGCGCCGCGGCTGGGCGTGGGGGTCGGCCGGCTGGCCGCTCGGGCGAGCCGTCAGCTGGGGGTCGTCTGCCAGCGCCGTGCCGATGCCGACCACCACGGCGTCCACCGAGGCGCGCCACTGGTGTGCCAGCTCGCGGCTCTCCTCGTCGCTGATCCACTTCGAGTCGCCCGTTCTCGTCGCCACCTTGCCGTCCAGCGTCATGGCCGACTTGAACAGGACCCAGGGCCGCCCGACGCGGGCATGCTTGCGAAAGGCCTGGTTGAGCAGCCGCGCCGAGGCTGCCACCTCGCCGTCGGCGACCACGACCTCGACGCCCTCGTCGCGCAGGATGCCGAGGCCCCGGCCCGATGCCTTCTCGGTCGGGTCGTCGGAGGCCACCACCACGCGTCGGATGCCCGATTGCAGGATCGCATCGGTGCAGGGCGGCGTCTTGCCCTCGTGGCAGCAGGGTTCGAGGGAGACGTAGAGGGTCGTGCCCGCCAGCTCGGCCAGTCCGCAGGCCTCGATCGCGTTGACCTCGGCGTGGGCCCCCCCGTATTCCTGATGCCAGCCCTCCCCCAGCACCTCGCCGTTCCTGGCCACCACGGCGCCCACCACGGGGTTGGGCTTGACCGAGCCCGCGCCGCGGCTGGCCAGCTCCACGGCCCGTTCCAGGTGCGCCCGGTCGATGTCGGTGACATTCGCCATTTGACAGCTCAGGATATCCCCGGGACGGCGCGAGGCTCAGGCGCCGCAGCGCCCGCCGTGCAAGCGGTAGACGGTCATCGAGGGACCCGGCCGTTGATAGGCCAGTGGGTAGTAGTCAAAGCTCCAGTCGAAGCCGAAGGCGACCGGCGCGCTTCCCCGCGCGTAGGGCGAGGCGCGGAAGACCACTTCGCCCTGGCGGGCCAGGTCGCGGTAGTAGGCGAGCGCCAGCGGAACCGCGCGCGGGTCCGCGAGGGCGCGGCCCGCCTCGGTCGAGCCCGTCACCACCCAGCAGTAGTCACGCGACTCGTAGTAGCCGATCAGGGCCGGCGAGAGCGTCCGCACGTAGTCCTCGATGCCCACTTCGTGTCGCTGGCCCGGCTCCACGGCCCCCGTGGGGGTTATGAAGGTGAACAGGGACGGCCACTTGCACCAGCGGTAGTTGGCCTCGCTGCCGCGGCAGGCCCCGGGGGACCCGTCCGGTTCGCGCGCCCAGTCATCGGGCGAGACGGGCTCGACAACCACGTTTGCCCCCGGCGGGATGTGCGCGACCATCCACTGGCGCGTCAGCGTACGGGTGTCTGTGCGCGAGAGCACGAGGCCCGAGTGGATGCTGTAGAGCAGGCCCTGGCCCAACAGGACAACCACGAGCAAGACTCCGAGGGCCATCGACAGGCGCGGCCCGCGCGCACCGCGCCGATGGGCATAAGCGATCGCCTGTGCGGCGAGGGCCGCCGCCAGCAGGCAGAGCAGCGGCAGGATCGGCATCAGCCAGCGCCCGAAGTAGCGTCCCTGCAGGCCCATGAAGGCCAGGAACAGGACGGCGCCCGGCACGAGCAGCCACCCGAGCGCGCGCTCGCGGCGCCAGACGGTGAGGGCGCCGGCAAGCGACGCCAGCGCCGGTGCCCAGCCCAGGCCCCAACTCAGCGACCACAGGTAGTAGAGCAGTCCGCCCTGGCGCGAGGCGCCGAGCTTGCCCTGCGATTCCGCCGACTGGGCGGACTGGTGGGCCAGTTCGGCGTGAAAGCTCGAGAAGTCCAGCAGCGCATAGGGGTTGGCCACCAGGAACGCACCCAGCGATGCGACCCCCAGAACGGCCGGGCCGGCCAGCTCGCGCCGGGCTCCGCGCCGTTCGCCGTCCAGCCAGCGCGCCGCCACAGCGACGCCGTAGGGGACGATGACGATCCCCGCCGTGTACTTGGTCGCACAGGCCAGGCCGAGCCCGACGCCCGCGAGCAGGTGGTCGCGCAGACGCCCTTTGCGAAGCACGCCGGCTGTGCCCAGCAGCGACAGTGTCAGCGGCGCCAGCGTGGGCGCATCGTTGAGCGCCAGATGGGCGTAGAAGACGGGCAGGAAGGCGACCGCCTCGATGGCCGCCGCCAGCAGGCCGGCGCCGCGCCCGAGGAGCCTGGCGCCCGTCAGATAGAGCAGCCACAGCGCCAGCACGCCCAGCACGGCCGCGGCGACGCGTGCCTGCGTATAGAGGTCACCCGGATGGCGCGCATAGGCATCTAGGACCGCATGGGCGCCGCCGTAGTAGAGCCCATAGATCACATGGAGCAGATATGTGAATGCCGGCGGGTTCGCGAAGTAATGCGGGTTGAGCGTCCCGTGGGCGAACATCCCGACCGCATGAGCCACGAAGTGGTCGGCCTCATCGGCGTTGTAGGCGTAGGGCAGCCCCTGGTTGACCCCCCACAGCCGCAGCCCGAGGCCGCCCGCCAGCACCACCCCGAGCCCCACCCAGATCCAGCGGCGCCCACCCGTTGCGCGCGGCGCCCCGACGGGCGGCTCAGCAGTTGCCATAGACCGCGTAGTAGCGGCTCGTGTAGAGGCGCCTGAAGCCCGGCAGCGGGTCCTGATCGCGAGGATCGTCGCCGACATCCACGATTGCCTCCAGGAAGACCGCGGTGCTGAGCGGATAGACCGCCACGCTGCCCGCGGCGATCCGCTTCTGCAGGGCACGCGAGCCGTGTTCGATGTCCGCCCGGGCCTGGCTGCGGGCAACGATGTCGTTCTGACCGACCGAGTCGAGGATCCAGCGTGCGTCCGGAATCAGCTTGTTGTTGGGCAGCGAGAGCAGCGGGCAGCGGCGCAGCTCGGCGGCGACCGCCGGGCTGCGCAGCGCCTGGGCCAGGTCGGTGTGGAATTCCTCATGGTCGGCCAGCGTCGTCTGCAGGCTCGAGAGGCTCAATGTGGTTGCGGCCGAGAACGTTCCAAAGAGGACCAGCGCGGCAGCGCCGGCGATCCAGATCCGCCGGCTCAGCGTCCCCGGCTCGAGCATCGCCCAGCCTCCCAGGGTGACGGCACAGAAGAGCAACAGGAGCGTCGAGCCACCCAGCAGGTAGCGGTCGATGACCGATGCCCCGCCCGCCCCCTCGAGCAGGAAGACGAAATACAGCAGCACCGTCGAGACGAGCGGCACGGCCGTGCGCCGGGGAGCCATCCAGATCGCCAGCGGCACCCCGATCAGGGCTCCCAGCAGGACGGGGAGCTTGTCGATCCGTTCGGTGAAGGTGAGGACGGAGGTAACGACGGCGCCGAAGCCCTGGGTTCGTTCCAGTTCGGCCGCAAGTCCCGAGGTGGCCGTCAGCGAGTAGAGGGGATTGCCGGTGACGATCGCGTCTAGCACCACCCATACGAGCGGCGCCGAGGCCGCCATGGCGGCGTACTCCAGGCGACGTCGCCAGCTCACGCCCGGCAGACACCAGAGCCAGTAGACACCAGTCAGCACCCACGCATCGGGGCGCAGCAGGCCGGCCAGGGCGAGCGCCGCGAAGACAGCCGGCCCGCGCCGCGGGCGTTCGACCTCGAGCACGATCGCCCACACGATCAGGGCGATGTAGGTGATATCGAGATAGCCCTCCGCGGCGAGGCTCTCGATGAAGAAGCGGCTGAGCAGCAGGAGCGCCGCGAACAGCCCCACCACCGGCCCGAAGCAGAGCTTTCCGAGGCGGTACATGCCGGCGACGGCCGCCACGAAGGAGATGATCGAGCCGAGGATCATCAGCCGTGCCCCGCCCTGCCCGAAGATCGAGCAGATGAGGCCGAAGGCGATCGCCAGGGGGTGCTCTGTGGGGCCGCGGTAGACGGCGAAGTCCGGCAGGTGCAGGTGCAGCAGGTCCCGGCCCCACAACAGCGCGTAGAAGGAGTCGTAGGTCGGGTAGGTCGGATAGGCCAGGTAGCCGATCACCGCACCCACGCACAGGACCGCCAGCCCGATCTTCTCCCAGCTCCTCAGCGGCAGCCCGCGCAGCGACGCCAGCCTGATCGAGCCCGGCCTGCGCCGGGTGGGAATCGCGCTTTCCATCTAGCCTTGGCGGTAGAAGAGCTCCTGACGGCGCCGGGCGCCATGGGAGGCTCTCGACCCTTGGCGCCAAGACCGTGACCTGCGCTTTGGGATACTGCCGGAAGCCAAGTCTAGGCAATTGACGCCCATGAAGCTCATCATCCAGATCCCCTGCTTCAACGAGGCCGACCAGCTTCCGCAGACGCTCGCTGACCTCCCGCGGGACGTGCCCGGCTTCGATCGGGTCGAGTGGCTGGTGATCGACGACGGCTCGACCGACGAGACCGTCGCGGTGGCGCGCGCCCATGGCGTGGACCACCTGGTGCGGCTGACCAACAACAAGGGCCTGGCCACCGGTTTTCAGGCGGGCATCGACACGGCGCTCAAGCTCGGCGCCGACGTAATCGTCAACACGGACGCCGACAACCAGTACTACGGCCCCGATGTCGCGCGCCTGGTCGAGCCGATCCTGGCGGGACGCGCCGACATGGTCGTAGGGGACCGCGAGGTCGAGGGAATCGATCACTTCTCCCCCCTCAAGAAGACCCTTCAGCGGCTCGGCTCCTGGGTCGTGCGCCAGGCCTCCTCGACGTCGGTCCCCGACACGACCTCGGGCTTCCGCGCCTACAACCGCGAGGCGGCCATCCAGATCATGGTCGTCTCCAAGTTCACCTACACGCTCGAGACGATCATCCAGGCCGGTAAGCAGCTAGTGGCCGTCGACCACGTCCCGGTCCGCACCAACCCCAAGACGCGCGAGTCGCGCCTGTTTCCCTCGATGAGCGCCTACGTGCGGCGCAACGCCGTTTCGATCTTCCGTATCTACGCCCAGTACGAGCCACTGCGGGTCTTCTGGAGCCTCGCCCTGCTGATGGGGACGGTTGCCGTGGCCGTCTGGATCCGCTTCGCCGTCGCTTACATCGAAGGCAACGGCAAGGGCCATGTGCAGTCGCTGATCCTCGGCGCCGTCCTGTTCATCGCGGCCGTCGTCCTGTTCGTCCTGGGTGTCATCGGCGATCTGCTGGCGGCCCAGCGGCTGATGACCCAACGCACCTTCGAGCGTGTCCGGCGGATCGAGCTGCAGCTGGGCGTGGAGCCCTCCCACTACGAACCGGGCCAGGCCGCGAGTGGTGAGGGTGAGCCCGAGCGGCGAGAGACGGTGCGACTGTGAGCGGCGGCATCACCGTCTCCGATGACGGCATCGTCACCGGCAACACCTATGACAAGTACGGCTCGAAGAACCCCGTCGTGCGCCGGCTGATGAGTGGCTTCGAGGAGGCCCTCGAGGATCTCTTCCTCGCTGCCTCTCCGAGCTCGCTGCTGGATGTCGGCTGCGGTGAGGGAGTCCTCGTGCACCAGTGGGCCCAGCGGCTCGGCCAGGCGCGGGTCGTCGGAATCGACCTCGAAGAGGCCTCGATCCAGGCCGGCTGGGCCGAACGCCAGGCGCCCAATCTCGAGTACCGCGTCATGCAGGCCGAGAACCTCCCCTTCGCCGACGGCGAGTTCGATCTCGCGACCGCCATCGAGGTGCTCGAGCACGTCCCCGACCCCGAGCACACGGTGGCCGAGATGGCCCGCTGCGCCAACCGTCACCTGCTGGTCTCGGTCCCGCGGGAGCCCCTGTGGCGAATGCTCAACATGGCCCGGGGGGCCTACTGGCGCGAGCTGGGCAACACCCCCGGCCATCTCAACCACTGGTCGCGGCGTTCCTTCGTCAGCCTGCTGGCCCGTCACGGCCGGGTGATCGAGGTGCGGACGCCGTTCCCCTGGACGATGTTGCTTGTCCGCCTCTAGCAGGGCCGCGCCAGGCGGGCGCTCCTACGGGAGCGGAGCCAGGATCCTCTCGATCGGCATCGCCTCCACGGGCCTGCTGACCTTCGCCTACTTCTCGATCGCAAGCCACGTCCTCAGCGAAGCCGAGGCCAAGCGGATCGACCTGCTGTGGTCGGTCATGTTCGTGATCATCTCGGTCATCTACCGGCCGATCGAACAGCTGCTCTCGCGCACAATCGCCGAGCGGCGGGCCCGCGGGCGCGAGCAACACACGCTGCGAGTGCCGATGCTGATCCAGGGCGGCTTCGCGCTGATCTTCCTGACCCTCGCCCTGTCCCTCCACGGGCCGCTCCTGCGGCTGTTCGACCATGACACCGCCCTCTACTGGGTGCTGATCGTCGGCACGCTGGCCTACGCCGCCAGCTATTTCGCCCGGGGCTGGCTGGCCGGCCATCAGCGCTTCGGCTTGTTCGGAGGCCTCGTCCTGATGGAGTCGACCTCCAGGATCGCCTTCGCGATCGCCGTCGCCCTCGGCATCACCGGCGGCCAGACGGCCGTGGCGCTGGGAATCGCCGCGGCCCCCTTCGTCTCGCTGATCGTGGTGCCGGTCGCCTTCGCGCGCTCGGGCCGGGCGGCAGTCGTGCTCGAGGCACCCATCACGGTCGACGAGGCCGAGGCCGCCCTGGCCGGCCCGGCCACCGAGGCGGTCCAGGAGACGGCCGCCCATGATGAGCTCTCGCTGCGCCGCGGCGGAGGGTTCGCGGTCTGGGTCTCGGGAATCATGCTCTCTGAGCAGACACTCCTGAATGCCGCCGTATTGACGGTGGATGCCACCTCCTCAAGAGCCGCCCTGGCCGGGATCGTCTTCAACGTCCTGTTGATCGCCCGCGCGCCACTGCAGCTCTTTCAGGCCATCCAGACCTCCCTGCTGCCGCATCTGACGGGCCTTGAGGCGACGGCCGGGCACGAGGCCTTCGCCCGCGCGATCCGCACGACGGTGTTGGCGATCACGGCCTTCGCCATGGCCGTGGCACTCGGGCTGCTACTGATCGGGCCGTTCGTCATGCGCCACATCCTGTTCGGGCAGGTCTACACCTACAGCCGCTTCGGGCTGGCCCTGATCGGAGTCGGCATGGGCCTGCACCTGACCTCCGGCGCCCTCAACCAGGCCGCACTGGCACGCGATGAAGCCCGGGCCGCGGCGGTCTGCTGGATCGTCGCAGCCGTCGCCTTTGTCGTCTGGATGGTCATCCCGGCGATCTCCGAAGAGGTGCTGCGCACCGAGATCGGCTATGCCGGCGCAACAGGCCTGCTGGCTCTGATGCTGGCCCTGCTCTACCGGCGCGGGACCGAGCAGCTGCCGTCGATCGCCGCCTGACCGGGCGCTCAGAGCGCGCCGAGAGCGCTGGCCAGCGCGCTGTAGGCCTCCGCCGGATCAGGGCCGCCAAAGATCGCCGAGCCGGCCACGAAGACGCCCGCGCCCGCGGCCAGGCAGCGCGGGCCCGTCTCGGGATCGATGCCGCCGTCCACCTCGAGCGCCGGCTTCTCCCCCACTGCGTCCCTGACGCGGCCGAGCTTCTGGATGGAGTGCTCGATGAAGGGCTGCCCGCCCCACCCGGGGTTGACGGTCATGCAGAGGACCATGTCGATAACCGGCGCCACCTCGCGCAGCACCTCGGGCGTGGTTCCCGGATTGATCGCCACGGCCACGCAGGCGCCCGCCTCGCGGATCAGGTTGACCGCATAGGCCAGATGGGGAGTCGCCTCGGCGTGAACCGTCACCGAGTCCCCGCCGGCCCGGATGAACTCCTCCGCGCTCCGCTCCGGGCGCTCGATCATCAGGTGCACGTCCAGCATGCCTCCCGCCTCGTGCACCGTCTCGGCCAGCGCCGCCACCACGTTGGGGCCCAGCGTCAGCGGCGGCACGAAATGTCCGTCCATGACGTCGCAGTGGATCACCCGGGCTCCTGCCCCGAGAACCTCCACCACCTGCTCGCGCAACCTGCCGAAGTCGGCCGAGAGGATCGAGGGCGCCACCCGGACGCCCTTGAGGATCTCAGCCGCCGTCATCGCGGTGCGGGGAGCGAAAGCGGCGCGACGGCATCCAGGCGGGTACCGAACGAGCCGAGGGCCACGAACTGCGCCCCCGTATGGCCGGCATGGACGCTCATACGGCTTGGAGCATTGAATCGCCGCAGTTGTTGCACTTCATGATCGCCGTCGAGGACATCCTCACGATCGTCGAGTGCTCGCCGCAGTTGGGGCATACCGAGGTCAGCTCGAAGCGGTGCAGGCAGTAGACGCAGCGGTAGCGTCCGGGCAGGTTGGTGGGACGCAGCCAGGGCTCGCTGCAGTTGGGGCACTGGGGCCCGAGATCGATGGGCGCCCTGGCGGCGTGCGGCGTCTCACCCTCCACCGGTCAGCTCCTGCGCATGCGGGCGATGAAGAACCCGGCGGTGTCGTCGCGGTGGGGAAGCGTCAGCAGCGCCCCTGTCGTCTGAGAGCTCCCCGGCAGGACCTGCGCGTAGGCGGGCCACTCGGCGGCGAGGTCCTCCAGAGCGAAGTCGGTGCGGGATTCCAGAAATTCGAAGATGAGGCGCTCGTTCTCAGTTGGAGAGACCGTACAGGTAGAGTAGACAAGCATCCCGCCCGGACGGAGAGCATCGGCGCCAGCGACCAAAATCCGGCTCTGGGACTGGCGCATCGTCTCGATCGACTCGCTGCTGGCGCGCCACCTGCGATCGGGCCGCGCCTGGAGCGTGCCCAGGCCCGAGCAGGGCGGATCGACAAGCACGCGGTCGAACGGCCCGTCCTCGCGGGACCGCTCGGCGTCGGCGACCTCGACCCGGATGTTGGCCGCTCCCATCCGCTGCGCCGTCCGCTCGAGTTTGTGTGCCCGGCGGGCGTTGCGCTCGACCGCCACGATCTCCCCCTCGGCGCGCATGATGGCCGCGAGGTGGGTGCTCTTGCCGCCGGGGGCCGCGCACAAATCCAAGAGGCGCTCACCTGGTTCGGGGCCAAGGACGATCGAGACGAGCATGGCGGCCCGCGACTGCGCTGTGTAGGCCCCCTCGGCCCACAGCGGCGAGGCGTGGATGTCCAGCGGTCCATCGAGCACCAGCGCCTCCGCGATCACCGGGTCGCGGTGGCTGGGCACCTCCAGCGCCTGGGCGAGCTGGGTGGCATCGCCGCGCAGGGTGTTGGCGCGCAGGGCAAGCTCGGCCGGCTCGTTGTCGCGAGCCATCAGCTCGCGGGCCACCTGGGGGCCGAGGGCCTCCCACCAGAGCTCGGCGATCCAGAGCGGATGGGAGTGCTTGACCGAAGCCGCCGCGGCGGTCTGCTCGCCCAGCGCTCCCAGCAGCCGCTCGCGTCCTTCGCGTGCGGCCCGGCGCAGGACGGCGTTGACGAGCCCATGGCCCTTTCGCCGTGGCACCTTGGCGAGCTCGACGGCGTCGTCGATGACGGCGTAGTCGGGAGCACCGCCGAGATAGAGCAGCTCGTAGAGGCCGAGGCGCAGCGCCGCCAGCACAGGCGGGTCGAGCTCCGCCGCGGGGCGCCCGGCCAGCCCCTCGATCAGATGGTCGCTGGTGGCGCGACGCTGAACGGCGCCGTAGGAGAGGCGCATCGCCAGCGCCCGGTCGCGCGGGTCGAGCTCGCCGGCCTCGGCCATCAGCGCCTTCTCGGCATAGGCGCCCTGCTCGAAGACCCGTCGCAGAACCCGGTAGGCGCAGGCTCTCGCGGGTGCCACCGCGCGCCCTCCCGTGTCGGTCGGCGCGGTCATCCGGTGCGGCTCGCGAGCTCGGGTGAGAGCACCTCGGCCAGGTCGCGGGCCAGGCGCTCGCTGTCCGACGCTTGGAGCGTGGCGGCCGTGATGCGGATCGCGGGGCGGTTGGACGCGAGCCGGTAGCGGGCGCCGGGGGCGACTACCCAGCCGCGCTGAAGCAGCGCCCCCATGACCACCGCTTCCTCGGGCACCGGGACCCAGACGTTCAAGCCCGAGGCGCCCATCGCCTCGATGCCCCGGGCGGACAGCAACTCGATCAGCCGTCCGCGGCGCTCGCCGTAGCTCTGGCGGGCACGGGCGACGAGCGCCTGGACCTCTGCGTCACTCCACAACTCGAGGACCAACGCCTGTAGCAGGTGGCTGACCCAGCCGGGGCCGCACTGTTGGCGGCCCCGGACGCGGGCGATGGTGCGCCCGTCGCCTGCCAGCACCGCGAGGCGCAGGTCGGGGCCCAGGGCCTTGGCGACCGAGCGGGCCGCCGCCCAGCGGACCCGCCCCGCGAGCAGGGTGTGGAGCTCGGGGCCGGCCACCGGGCCGAGGTGGTCATCCTCAACGACCAGCAGCCCGGGATGCTCTTCCAGCACGGCCTTCAGCTCGCGGGCGCGCTCTGCGTCGAGCGCGGCGCCGGTTGGGTTCTGCCCCCGCGGGGTCAAGATCACGGCACCGGCACCGCGCGAGATCGCCGCGTCGAGCTCCTCGGCGAGCATCCCGCGTCGATCCACCGCGACGGGCTCGAGGTTCAGCCCCTGGGCGCGCAGCAGGTCAAACAGGGCGGAGTAGCCGGGGTCCTCCACCGCGACGCGGTCGCCGGGGCGCAGGTTGGCCGCCAGCACCCGCTCGATGCCGTCCATCGCACCACTGACCACGCAGAGCTCATCGCCGGGGATTCCGTCGGCCAGCAGCTGGTCTCGCGCGAGCTCGATCAGACCGGGGAGCTCGGCCGGCTCGCCGTACAGGCGCACCGGCAGCCGGGCGCGCCGTAGCGCCCGGGCGAGGTCGGGAAGCAGCTGCGGGTCGGGGTTGCCGCGCGACAGGTCCCGCGCCCCCGCTGGTACGGGCATCGGGGCGGGCATCGATGAGACCGGCGGGCCCTCGCCGATTCGTGTCCCGCGGCGGGGCTCGGTCACCACCACGCCGCGGCGGCGCAGCTCGGCCAGCCCCGCGGCGACCGTCGCAGGGCTGATTCCGGCGTCTGCGGCCAGCCTGCGGACCGAGGGCAGGCGCTGACCCGGCCGGACGGTCCCGTCGGCGAGTGCCCCTTCGAGCTCGCCCACGAGCCCGGCCGCGCTTCGCGCCCTGATCCGATACTGTTTCAGCTCAGTCATACTTCTGTACTATTACAGAAAGGGGCAAACGGTGTCTGACCAAGCTGCGAAAGGCGCCACGCCGGCATCTGACCGGGTACGCCTGCGCCGCCGGCGCGAGCGCGGCCACCACGGGCGCGAGACGATCGACGCGATCCTCGACGAGGCGTTGGTCGCCCACCTGGCGATCGTCCTGCCGGACGGCCAGCCGCTGGCCCTCCCCACCCTGCACGCCCGCCAGGGCGACGTCGTCTACTGCCACGGCGCCAGCGCTGGCCGTACCATGCGGGCGTCCGGCTCGGGCGGGCCAGTCTGTCTGACCGTTTCGCTGATCGATGGCCTGGTCCTGGCTCGCTCGGCAATGCACCACTCCGCCAACTATCGCTCGGCCGTCCTGTTCGGACGGGGACGCCCGGTCGAGGACCATGCCGAGAAGCTGGCGGCGTTCGAGACGATCGTCGAACGGATCGTGCCGGGCCGCTGGGATGAAGTGCGCCCGCCCACCGAGAACGAGCTGCGGGCGACGGCCCTCGTCGCCATCGACATCGACGAGGCCTCGGCCAAGATCCGCACAGGACCGCCGGTCGATGACGAGGAGGACTATGCGCTGGACGCCTGGGCCGGCGTGATCCCGCTCTCGCTGGGGATCGGCGCACCGCAGCCGGACCCTCGCCTGCGCCCGGAGATCGAGCTCCCGGAGCGCTTGTCCGCCTACCGGCGCACGCCCGCAGCGTGACCGCGCAGATAGTCGGCCGCATCCATCGCCCGCCCGCCTGGCGGCTGCACCTCCAGCAGCTCGAGGGCCCCGGGCCGGCAGCCGAGCAACAACCTCTCGCCGACGGCAATCAGCTCTCCTGAGGGCGGGGCCGGCTCAGCGGACAGCTGCGCCCGGTGTACACCGAGGGCCTGATCCTCCCCGAGCTTCAGCCTGGCGCCGATGTGAGGGTGCAGCGCACGGACGACCCGCTCGAGCTCGACGGCGGGCCTCAGGGGGTCCAGCAGCCGGTCGGCGCCGGTGATCTTCTCCGCATAGGTGACCCCGTCCTGGGACTGCTCGGTGTAGGGCGGGCTCAGGTCGAGGGCCTGCGCCAGCAGCGTGCCGGCGAGCTGCTCGAGCCTTGCTGCAAGCGAGGCGTAGTCGTCCCGCGGCCCGATCGGCTCGACGTCCCGCAGACAGACCGGACCGCTGTCCAGCCCCGCGGTCAAGCGCATGATGCTCACGCCCGTCTGCTGGTCCCCGGCCATGATCGCCCGCTCAAGCGGCGCAGCGCCCCGCCAGCGGGGCAGCAGCGAGGGATGGACGTTGATGATCTCGTAGGCCGAGAGCAGCGGCTCGGTGATCAGTGCGCCGAAGGCGCAGACGACCACAGTGGGACGTTCGCCCGGCGCGCCGTCGCCGATCAGCTCCAGGACCGAGGGGTCGTTGACCTTCGCCGGCTGCTCGAGGCGCAGGCCCAGCCGGCGCGCGGCGTCCGCGACGGGCGGCGAGGAGAGCCGGCGCCCGCGGCCTGCGGGGCGGTCGGGCCGCGTGATGACCAGCGCGGGCCGGTGTCTCCCGGCCTGCGCCAGGCGCTCGAGGACGGCGGCGGCGAAGTCCGAGGTCCCCAGGTAGACCGTGCTCAAGTTACGCTCGCCGGCACCGGCTAGGCCGCACTCGGCGCCCTCTGCGCCTCGCGCATCGCGCGCATGGCCTCCTTGCGTGCCTGGCGCGGGATCCGGTCGAGGATCAGGATCCCGTCGAGATGGTCCATCTCATGCTGGATGATCCGGGCGTCCAGGCCCTCCGCCTCGACCAGCAGCGGCTCGCCGCGCTCGTTCCTGGCGCGCACCCGCACGGCGCCGGCCCGCTCGACCTCGACGTGCACGCCGGGCAGGCTCAGGCAGCCCTCCTCGCCCGCGATCAACTCATCGCTGGCCCACTCGAGCTCGGGGTTGACGAGTACCGTCAGCGGATCCTCCGCGTAGGCCCGGTAGACGAGGACGCGGTGCAGGATCCCGACCTGGGTGGCGGCAAGACCGACACCGAGCGCGTCATGCATCAGCTCCCCCATGCGCTCGGTCTCCTTGGCCAGCTCCTCATCGAAGCGCTCCACAGGCAGGGCGCTTGCGCGTAGGACCGGATCGCCGAGCTTGCGCACGTGCGCCAGCGCAGCGTCGCGGCGCGCACGGGTCTCCGCGTCGAGCTCCTCGACCGCCGGCGCATCCTGCTCCCCCTCGACCTCAACGTCCCCGTCTCTGGAGACGAGCTGGGTCAGCTCCTCATCCTGCTCCTCGGCGTCGATGCGCTCCTGCTCGCTCATGCACTGAAGTCTAGGAGCCGGGCACGCGCAGGGTGCCCGTCCCTCACTGCGGGTCGACGTCCACGCTGAAGCTGACCTCGCCGTGGCGGCGATCACCCGCCACCGCGGCAACCGCCTCGCCGACCGCGGCCACCGCTGCCCGCCGCTCGGAGGCCTTGACGACCAGCACCTGGCGCTCGCGCCCGCGCAGGCGGAACAGGGAGGCGGGACCGAGCACCGACGGGGCGCCGGCGGGAGAGTCCGAGGGCGAGGCCAGGCGCTCGACGAGCAGCTCGCGCACCGCGCCGGCCGCCGCCCGCGCGGGCTCGCCGGTCTCCGCTGCAAAAACGATCCTGATCAGGTGGGCGAATGGCGGGTAGCGCAGGGCGGCGCGGCGCTCGAGCTCGCCCGCGATGAAGCCGACACTGTCGTGCTCGGCGGCATGGCGGATCGAGCGGGCCTCCGGGGCGATCGTCTGGACGATCACCCGGCCGCGGCTGCCGCGGCCGGCGCGGCCCGCCAGCTGGGCGATCAATGCGAAGGTCCGCTCCTCGGCGCGGAAGTCCGGGAAGCGCAGGGTCGCATCGGCATCGAGCACCACGCCCAGGCTGACGTCCGGGAAGTCGTGGCCCTTGGCAACCATCTGAGTGCCGATCAGGACGCCGCTCCGGGCCGCCTGGAACTCCGCCAGGATCGCCCCGGGCTCCGCCTGCGCGCCCGCGGTCAGGACGTCCGCATCGAGGCGAAAGACGGGGAAGTCGCCGTCGTCAAAGACGCTGGCGAGCTCGTGGGCGAGACGCTCGGTGCCCGCCCCGTGCCGGGCAACCGTGCGCGAGTGGCAGTCGGGACATGCCGAGGGGGTCTGCTCGCGATGCCCGCAGTGGTGGCAGGCAAGGTAGCCGCCCGCGCGGTGCAGGACCAGCGCCACATCGCATTCGGGGCAGCTCCAGACCCGCCCGCAGGAGCGGCAGGAGAGGAAATTCGACCAGCCCCGCCGGTTGAGCAGGACGATCGCCTTGCCCTGCTGCGCACGCACCTCGGCCAGCGCCGCCGAGGTCTCCGGGTGCAGCCCCGTCCGCTGGCCGCGCATGTCGAGTATCTCGACCGGGGGCAGCGGCCGGCCGTCCACACGGTGCGCAAGCGCACAGACGGGGGTGCGCCGGATGCTCTCCGGACGCGGCGTGGCGCTGCCCAGCAGCAGCAGGGCTCCCGCCCGCGAAGCGCGCTCGGCGGCCACATCGCGCGCGTCATAGCGGGGGTCGCCTTCGTGCTTGTAGGAGGAGTCGTGCTCCTCGTCGACCACGACCAGGCCGAGACCGGAGATGGGCGCGAAGACCGCCGAACGCGGGCCGACACAGATCCGCGCCTCGCCTTCGCGCAGCCGGCGCCACTCCTGGTAGCGCTGGGCGGTGCTCAGGCGCGAGTGGAGCACCGCGACCGTCTCACCGAAGCGCTCGATGAACCGCGCCACGATCTGGGGCGTCAGCGCTATCTCCGGCACCATCACGATCGCCCCCGAGCCCTGCTCGAGCGCCTCGGCGGCACAGCGCAGGTAGATCTCCGTCTTACCCGAGCCGGTGACACCGTGCAGCAGCAGGCTGCGCGCACCCCTCGAGCGCAATGCCTCGATCATCGGCTCTAGCACCCTGCGCTGATCCTCGGTCAGTTCGGGGGCCGCCGGGCGGGCGATGCCGATCGAGCGGTGCCGGGGCCGCGCCACCGAGCGTCGCTTGCGTCCGCTCAGCCGTTTGGCGGCGCCGGGCGGAAGTACGAGATTGAGCGCCCGGGCGAGCGTCGAGCAGTACTCCGCGGCGATCCAGCCGGCCAGCTCGAGGAGCTCGGTAGGCAGGCCCGGCTCGAGCAACCTGATCGGCTCGAGCAACCTGCCCTCGGCGATCTCGCTGCTCTCGATGAGCCCCACCACCACGCCGAGTATCTGGCGGCGCCCGAACGGCACCACCAGCAGCGATCCGATCTCAACCGATCCGGCCAGCTCCTCCCCAAGCCGGTAGTCGAACGGCCCCTGCAGCGAACGGGCCGTGGTGATCGGCTGAACCTGGGCGATCGCCGGGCCGGCGCGGGCTGGGATAACCGGCTCGAGCGGCTCGAGCTGAGCTGTCGGAGACACCCCTGCGACAGTAGCCTCCGGTGCGGTCAGAGACCGGCGGCCGTGCGCAGCGCGTCTGCCTTCTCGGTGCGCTCCCAGGTGAAGTCCTCCTCCTGGCGGCCGAAATGGCCGTAGGCGGCGGTCTTCTGGTAGATCGGTCGGTGGAGTTTGAGCTCCTCGCGGAAGGCGCCCGGACGCAGGTCGAAGACGGCGTCCACGGCCTTGGCGATCTGCCCGCGGCCGAGCCCCTCGAGCTCGGTGCCGAACGTCTCGACCATCACCGACACGGGGTGGGCGACGCCGATCGCGTAGGCGACCTGGACTTCTGCGCGCCGTGCCAGTTTGGCCGCCACGATGTTCTTGGCCACCCAGCGCGCCGCGTAGGCCGCCGAGCGATCGACCTTCGAGGGATCCTTGCCGGAGAAGGCTCCACCGCCGTGACGCGCCATGCCGCCGTAGGTGTCCACGATGATCTTGCGGCCCGTCAGGCCACAGTCGCCGACGGGGCCGCCGATGACGAAACGGCCGGTCGGGTTGACGAGGAAGTTGCGCCGCAGCTTGGCCGAGTCGTACAGCTCGCCGGGCAGGATCGGCTCGACGACGTTGCTCCACAGGTCCTCGGCGATCTGCGCTTCAACGCCCGCGCGGTGCTGGGTGGAGATCAGGAGCTTTTCGATCTCGACCGGAGCCCCGTCCTTGTAGCGCACGCTGACCTGGGTCTTGCCGTCGGGGCGCAGATAGTCGAGCGTGCCGTCCTTGCGGACCTTCGAGAGCTGTTCGGCCAGCCGGTGGGCAAGAGAGATGGGGAGCGGCATCAGCGTGTCGGTCTCATCGGAGGCGTAGCCGAACATCATTCCCTGGTCACCGGCCCCGGCGACGTCGAGCTCGTCATCGTCGCTTGAGTCGGTACGCGCCTCATATGCCTTGTCCACGCCCTGCGCGATGTCGGGGGACTGCTTGTCGATCGCGTTCAGGACCGCGCAGGAGTCGGCCGAGAAGCCGAGGTCGGCGTCTGTGTAGCCGATCTCGCGGATCGTCTCTCGGGCGATCTCCTGGATGTCCACGTAGGTCTCGGTCGAGATCTCGCCCGAGACGACCACGAGGCCCGTGTTGACGAGGGTCTCGCAGGCCACACGGCCATAGGGTTCGTCTCTGAGGACGGCGTCGAGGACGCCGTCAGAGATCTGGTCGGCGATCTTGTCGGGGTGCCCCTCGGTGACCGACTCGGACGTGAATAGGAACTCGGTGTCAGAAAGCTCAGTCATGGCTGGGTGGATCAGCTCCAGGATCGTGGGCGGTCGCAGCGGCGATCCGCCGGGCGGGTTGGCAAAAGTCGCAGAAGTCTATGCGGCGCGGGCGTTTCCGCGCTGACCACGCTCGACGAAGTCGATGATCAGCGGCACGCCATCCATCGAGTAGCGGGCCCGCAGCCGGTTCTCAATGTAGTAGGCGTAATCGCGCGTCACGCGAGTCCTCGAGTTGACCTGGATGGCAAAGCGTGGCGGGCGCTCGCCGATCTGGGCCATGTAGATCAGCTTGAGGCGGTGCCCGCCCGAGCTGCGCCGCGTGCCGATCGGCGGCTGGCGCGCCTGGGTGGCCTCTGAGAGGAAGCGGTTCAGCTCGGGCGTGGGGATCCGTCCGGACATGCGGTCGCCGAGGGCGATCACCTCGGTCAAAAGACGTGCCACGTGACGGCCGCTCTTGGCCGAGGCCGTCAGCACCCGCGGGCGCAGCCTGAGGCTTTTCGTGACCTTGGCGCGCTCGTGCTCGAGGTCCAGGCCCACGGGGCCGTATTCGGTGCCGCTGCCGGCCTGCAGATCCCACTTGTTGAGCACGATCGCTGTGGCACAGCCGGCTTTCATGGCCAGCTCGGCGATTCGCATGTCCTGCGAGGTGACCCCGTCTGCGGCATCGCAGACGACCAGGGCAACGTCCGCGCGCTCGGCGGCCCGCTGCGAGCGCAGGGCCGTGTAGTACTCGACCGAGTCCGAGACCTTGGACTGGCGGCGCATGCCGGCCGTGTCGATCAGGGTCAGCTTGCGATCGTCCACTAGCAGCGGCATGTCGATTGCGTCGCGTGTCGTCCCGGCGACCTCGGAGACGATCACACGGTCTTCGCCCAGGAAGCGGTTGACCAGGGAGGACTTGCCGACGTTCGGCCGGCCGATGATGGCGAGGCGGATGGTGTCGTCGGGCTCCTCGTCATCCCCCGGCGGGAGCAGCTCGACGATCCTGTCCAGCAGATCGCCTGTGCCGAGACCCTGCGCGGCCGAGACGGGCAGCGGCTCGCCCAGGCCGAGGCCGTGGAACTCTGCGGCCAGGGTCAGCTCGCGCACGCTGTCGCACTTGTTGGCCGCCACGATCACAGGCAGCGAGGAGCGCCGCAGCAGGTCGGCCATCTCCTGGTCGCCGGGCCGAACCCCCGCCCGGGCGTCGACAACCAGCACCGCGACCTCGGCTTCCGCGAGGCCCGCTCTGGCCTGGTCGCGGATGGACCCGGCCAGTGGATCGGAATCCTCGAAATCCACGCCGCCCGTGTCGATCAGCGTGAAGTGTCGTCCGTTCCACTCACAGTCCATGTCCTTGCGGTCACGGGTCACCCCGGGCCGCTCGTGGACGACCGCCTCGCGGGAGCCCGTGAGGCGGTTGATCAGCGAGGACTTCCCCACATTTGGGTATCCGACGATGGCGACCTTCATCGGCCCAGTATGACTGGGCGGACGGGGCTTTCACTCAGCCGGAGCGGCCTCTGCCCTCTGCCAAGTCCGCGATCCGGGCGACGATCGCCTCCACAGCCAGGCCCGTCGTGTCCAGGACGAGCGCGCCCTCGGCCGCCCGCAACGGGCTGTCGGCTCGCGAGCGGTCACGCTCGTCGCGGATCGTCTGCTCGGCCAGGACCGAGCCCTCGTCGGCGCCGATCTGGGTGGCCCGCCGGCGGGCCCGCTCGGCCGGGTCGGCATCGAGGTAGACCTTCAGCTCGGCCTCCGGGGCTACGACGGTGCCGATGTCGCGGCCCTCGGCGACCCAGTCCCCGCCGGCCAGCAGCGCACGCTGCCTGGCCACAAGCGCCTCGCGGACGAGGGGCATGGCGGCAAGGATCGAGGCCTGGTCGGAGACCGCCGGGGTGCGGATCTCCGCGCTCACATCCCGCCCGTCCAGCAGGATCCGCTCGCCCAGCTCGATCCGGGCGCCGGCGGCCAGCTCGGCGGGCTCCGCACCGGGGCGAGCCAGCGTCAGCAGTGCCACACAGCGATACATGGCGCCGCTGTCCAGATAGGTGAAGCCGAGTCGCGCCGCCAGGGCACGGGCGACGGTCGACTTGCCGGCGCCGGCCGGTCCGTCGATTGCGATCACCATCGCGTGGCCCGCCGCTCAGCCGCCGGCGAGGCGGCGGATGTCCTCGATGAAGCGCGGATAGGAGACGGCGGCGGCCTCCATGCCGATCACCTCGACTCCCTCCTTGGAGGCCAGGCCCGCGACGGCACCGACCATTGCCAGGCGGTGGTCGCCCAGCGAGTCGAGCGTCCCGCCGCGCAGGCCACCCGTGCCCCGCACGGCAAACCCGTCGGGTGTGGCCTCGATGTCGGCGCCGAGACCGCGCAGGCCGTCGACGACGCCCGCTATCCGGTCGGACTCCTTCAGCCTCAGCTCCTGGGCGCCCTTGACGATCGTCTCGCCCTCCGCGAAACAGCCCAGCAGCGCCACCAGCGGCAGCTCGTCGATCGCGAGCGGCACCTCGGCGGCCTCGACGACCGTGCCCTCGATGGCTCCATGGGCCACGTCGAGGTCGCTGACCGGCTCCTCGGCGGAGATCTCCTCGGCCTCCTGCTCGAGGTCGCCGAGGATGATCCCCCGCATCCGGCGCAGGATTCGCAAAAAGCCGGTCCGGGTCCAGTTGACGCCGACATCGCCCAGCAACAGGCGCGAGCCGGGCACGAGCACCCCGGCGGCGATCAGAAAGGCTGCCGAGCTCGGATCGGCGGGGACGCGGATGCGATCGAGTTGCAGCTCGTCAACGTTGACCACCGCCACCGAGAGGCCGCTTCGCTCGATCGGAACGCCGGCTCGCAGCAGCATCCGCTCGGTGTGGTCGCGGCTGCGGGAGGGCTCCTGGATGCTCGTGGAGCCGTCTGCGGCGAGTCCCGCCAACAGGACGCAGGACTTGATCTGGGCGCTTGCCACCTTGAGCTCGTAGGAGATCGAGTTGAGGCGCTTGCCGTTGACCTGCAGCGGCGCGAAGCGGCCCTCTCGCGCCTGGAGCTCGGCGCCCATCAGCCGCAACGGCTCGGCGATCCGATCGACCGGGCGGCGGCGGATCGACTCGTCGCCGTCGAGCGTGAACGAGCGACCCTCCTGGGCGGCCAGCCAGCCCGGAAGCAGGCGCAGCAGGGTGCCGGCGTTGCCGACGTCGATCGGCTCGTCCGTCTCACGTGCCTCGCGCAGGCCGGTGCCGCGAATCACCAGGTGCCCATCGCGCTCCTCGACCAGCGCTCCCAGCGCCCGTACCGCCTCGAGGGTCGAGCGGGTGTCCGCCGCCTCCAGGTAGTTCTCGACCCGGACGGGCTCGGATGACATCGCCCCGAGCAGCGCCGCCCGGTGAGAGATCGACTTGTCGGGCGGAACCTCGAGCTTGCCGCTGAGGCCCCGCACCGGATCGAAGCGCAGGTTCATGAGGGGAACATCATGGCCGTACGACCGGGAGGCCGAGCTCGCCGATCAGCTGCTCGGCGCGGACGGCCTCCTGGACACCCGCGATCCACAGGGCGACGACGCCCTGGCTGTTGTCCTGCGAGGGCGAGAGGGCCATATCGACGATATTGACCCCGGCGCCGCCGAGTGCCAAGGCGATCTCAGCGATGACGCCCGGGCGGTTGGGCACCGGGACCCTCAACTCGTGGACGGCCTCGCCCGTGAGCCCGGCGCCGAGCAACGCCTCGCGGTCCCGGCGAGCCACGTCGTTCCACGCCCGGACCTCGCTGGCGTCGGCCTGTGCGAGCGCCCCGCGAATCTGCTGCAGACGGGCCGCGAACTCGTCGATGGCGTCGATCAGGGCGTCGCTGTTGGACATGTAGATGTCCGTCCAGATTGCCGTGTTGGCTCCGGCCACGCGGATCCCGTCGCGGAAGCTCGGCCCGACGGCCGGCAGGCGCGAGGTGGCCTCGTGCGGTCCGCCGCCCGGGCCCGCGAACAGCCCCGCGGCCTGCGCGGCCAGCAGGTTGGCCAGGACATGTGGCAGGTGCGAGACACAGGCCATCATGCGGTCGTGGGTTTCGGCGTCAATCGCCGTCGGGTGCGCCCCGAGCCGGCGCAGCAGGGCGTGCAGGCGCTCGTAGAGAACGCCCGCCGTTCGCTCCGGCGCCGGGGTCAGGTACCAGACGGCGCCGTCGAAGAGGTCCTCGCGGGCATGTTCAACCCCCTCGGTCTCGGCCCCGGCCAGCGGGTGCCCACCGACGAAGCGCTCGTCCAGCCCGGCCGTGGCCAGAATCCGCTTGGTCGAGCCCACGTCGGTGACGACGCAGCCGGGGCCCGCCGCCTCCAGGGCCGCCGCGACCGTCCCCGCGAGAGCTCCGACGGGGGTGGCCACGAATACGATCTCCGCGCCTGCGACGGCCTCGGCGAGCGAGTCCACCGCCGTGTCGATCGCGCCCAGCTCGCATGCCCGTTCGCGAACGGCCACATCAAGGTCGTAGCCGCAGACCTCAGCGCCGGCACGGGACCGTGCGGCGAGGCCGATCGAGCCGCCGATCAGCCCGACTCCAAGGATGGCTATCCGCATCCGTTCAGCGCTACTCGGGCCGCGCCCCGGGCGCATCACGCTCGCGGACGGACCGTGCCAGGCCCTCGAGCACCTCGACGGTGGTCTCCCACCCGATGCAGCCGTCGGTGATCGATTGGCCGTAGCGCAACTGTTTCCCCGGGGTCAGGTCCTGGCGTCCGGCAACCAGAAAGGACTCGAGCATGACGCCCGCAATGGCGTCGTTGCCGGCCGCGATCTGCGCTCCCACCTCGGCCGCCACGGCCGGCTGGCGATCGGGATTCTTGGCACTGTTGTCGTGGCTGAGATCGATCATCAGCCGCTGCGGCAGGCCGGCGGCCTCGAGCAGCTCGAGCGCGGCGGCGACCCCGGCGGCATGGTGATTGGGACGGCCGCTGCCGCCGCGCAGGATGACGTGGCAGTCGGGATTGCCGCGGGTGTGCAGGATCGCCGGCGTGCCGCTCGGGTCGATGCCCGCGAAGGCGTGCGCCGTGGCCGCGGCGCGGACCGCGTCCACAGCGACCTGGACGTTGCCGTCGGTGCGGTTCTTGAAGCCGACCGGCATCGACAGACCTGAGCCGAGTTGGCGGTGGATCTGGCTCTCGGTCGTTCGCGCCCCGATGGCCCCCCAGCAGACGGCGTCGGCGATGTACTGCGGGGTGATCGGGTCGAGGAACTCGCAGCCGACGGGCAGTCCGGCGTCGAGCACGCCCAGCAGGACCCGCCGGGCCAGATGCAGGCCGGCGTTGACATCGAAGGAGCCGTCCAGGTCGGGGTCGTTGATCAGCCCCTTCCAACCGGTCGTCGTTCGCGGCTTCTCGAAGTAGACGCGCATGGCGATCAACAGCTCGCCGCTCAGCTCGCCGGCGAGCCCGGCGAGGCGCTCGGCATAGTCGAGTGTCGCCCCGGGGTCATGGACACTGCACGGCCCGACCACCACGAGCAGCCGGCGGTCGGTGCGATCCAGCACCTCGCGGACCTCGCTCCGCCCGCGGATGACGATCTCGGCGTGCGCATCGCCGAGCGCCAGCTCCTCGAGCAGAGCGTCGGGGGCGAGCAGCGGGACGACCCGCTCGATGCGGCTGTCACGCACGTAGTCGGCCGGGCGCATCGAGCTGGGCCCGGTGGCGCTCCGGTGCGCCCCGGCGGCGGGCGTCTCAGGCAAGAGCAGGCTCCCTCGGGTTGAGCGTTTTGCCGGCCAGTGCCGCGGCCTGCTCGATCGAGTGGGCGTAGGCGGGGAAGCCCTCGACCGGCAACTGCTGGGGCCCGTCACAGATCGCCTCGTCGGGGCGCGGGTGGACCTCCACGATGATTCCGTCGGCGCCGACGGCGGCCGCGGCCAGCGACAGCGGCGCGACGAGCTCGCGCCGCCCGGCCGCATGGCTGGGATCGACGATCACCGGCAGATGGGTCAGCTCCTTGAGCACCGGCACGGCCATCAGGTCAAGGGTGAAGCGGTAGGCGGTCTCGAACGTCCGGATCCCCCGCTCGCAGAGCATCACGTTGGGGTTGCCTTCCTTGAGGATGTACTCGGCGGCCATCAGCAGCTCGTCCAGCGTCGCCGAGAGGCCGCGCTTCAGCAGCGCCGGTCGCCCCGAACGGCCGATCTCGGCCAGCAGGGCGTAGTTCTGCATGTTGCGGGCACCGATCTGGATCACGTCGGCGACCTCCAGAACGGCGTCGAGGTCGGAGATGTCCATCAGCTCCGTTACCACCGGCAGCCCCGTCTCGGCCTTGGCCTCGGCGAGCAGGCGCAGGCCCTCCTGGCCGAGGCCCTGGAAGGCATAGGGGCTCGTCCGGGGCTTGTAGGCGCCGCCCCGCAGCATCGTGGCTCCGGCGTCCCGGACTACGCGGGCGGTCTGCATCAGCTGATCGCGCGACTCGACCGTGCAGGGCCCGGCGATCAGGGCGAAATTCTCCCCGCCGACCTTACGCCCTGCGATCTCCAGGACACTCCGCTCGCCGTGGGTCACCTGCAGCGAGGCCAGCTTGTAGGGCTTGAGGATCGGCATCACGCGGTCAACGCCGGGCTGGCCCTCGAGGCCGAGATTCTCGACGCTCGCGTCCTGCTCGACGTCGCCGATCGCGCCGATGACGCTCACACGGGCGCCGCGGATCCGGTGCGCCAGCGCACCGGCCCCCTCGATCTTGTCGACGACTGCCTGAACCTCCTTCTCAGTGGCCGTCTCCTTCATCACGATCATCATCAACTCATCCTTTCAACAACGCCTGGAGATGGTAGGGCCGGGCTTGGACCCCGGCACGTGCGGAGCCGTGAGCGAAGAGCGCATGGAGCGCCCTTTGGGGCGGCGCCTGGTCCCGGAGCGGGACTCGGAGGATGCGCCCGCTCACGACGGGCGCAGATCCTGGCGCCTAGCTAAATCGCCAGGCGGAGGTGAACGACCAGCAATAGCCGAGAGGGGTGCAGCAGGATGTGATCTCCATCGCGGTCATTGGTCGTCTCAAAGGTTTGTAGCAGACGGCGAGCGCCAGGTAAAGCGGGCGGCCGGCCGGCCGCTAGAGCAATTCCCCGAGTGCATCCAGGAAGCGGCGGTTCTCCTCCGGCAGCCCATAGGTGACACGCAGCGCCGGGCGCTCGGAGCCGAGCGCGCTACCGGCACGCACGAGGACGCCCCGCTCGCGCAGCCCGTCCATGATCTGCTGCTCGTCGCGCTCGGGGCCAAGGCCCACCCAGCAGAAGTTGGCCTGGGACTCGGCGGGGCTCAGTCCCAGCGCCCGCAGCCGCTCATCGACGGAGATGCGCTCGGCAACCGTGCGGGTGACGCGATCGATCACGGCATCCTGGTGGGCCAGCGCCTCGAGCGCCGCGGCCTGTGCCAGGGCGTTGCAGAAGAACGGCTGGCGGACCTGGTCGAGCGCCCGCGGCAGGGCCTCCGAGCCGCACAGGGCAAAACCGACCCGCAGGCCGCAGAGCCCATAGACCTTGGAGAATGTCCGCAGCAGGACGAGGTTCGGGTGGCGGCGCAGCAGATCGAGGGAAGCGTCGGGGTCCTCGAGCAGGTTGTACTCGCAGTAGGCCTCGTCGAGGATCACACAGACCTGGGGTGGGACCTCCTCGATGAAGGCCGCGATCTCAGCCAGCGGCAGGGCGGTGCTGGTGGGGTTGTTCGGGTTGCAGACGATCACCAGGCGGGTCGCGACGGTGATCTCGCGGAGCATGGCCGGGAGGTCGTGGCACTCCCGCTCATCAAGGCCGACGGTCACCGCGCGCGCACCCGAGGCGGCAGCCAGATGGGGATAGACCGAGAAGGAGGGCCACGCGTAGAGGACCTCGGCCCCCGGCTCGAGCAGGGCCTCGCCCGCGGCCAGCAGGACATCGCAGGACCCGTTGCCGATGGCGATCCGTGAGGCGGGGATCTCGTAGCGCTCGCTGAGCCGGGACTTGAGCTTCGCGTTGGAGGGATCGGGATAGCGGTTGAGTGTCCCCAGCGAGCGTTCGATCGCTTCGCGAACCGCCGGCAGCGGCGCGAAGGGCGACTCGTTGCTGGCGAGCAGGGCCAGCTTCTCCTGCTCGCCGTAGCCTCCCGCCACCGGGTAGACCGGCAGTCGCCTGATGCGTTCTGAGAACTCGATCGCCACGGGACTATTGTGCCGCGTGCAGGTCGGCCCGCAGGGCCTTCGTCTCACCGAGATAGACGTGCTCGGGTTCGTGCGCCTCGTCGGCGTGGTAGTGGATCAGGACCCTGATGACCTTCGGCATCGAGCCGGGAACGGGAATCTCCTGGGCGCACAGCAGCGGCACGCGGTTGAAGCCAATCGCCCTGGCGGCCACAGCGGGGAACTCCGAACGCAGGTCTGCGGTGACCGTGAAGATGCAGCTGACGGTCATGGCCGGGGCGAGCCCGTTGCGCCGTCCGATCTCCTGCATCAGCTCCGTGGTGGCATCGAGGATCGCCTGTGGCTCGTCGCGCTCGACGCTGGTGGCCCCGCGCAGGGCGAAGAGTCGCATGGGAGCGATTCTGTCAGAGCACCGCGGTGCGCAGGCGCTCAAGCTCGGCCGCGCCGAGCAGCCGGGACTGCCCCGGTGCCAGTCCCCCGAGCTCCAGGGGACCGAAGGCCGTGCGGCGCAGCGCCAGCACGGGGTGCCCGACGGCCTCACACATCCTCCTGACCTGGCGGTTGCGTCCCTCGTGGATCGTCAGCTCGAGCTCTTTGGGCCCCAGGCGCCGTACGCGGGCCGGAGACGTCAGGCCGTCCTCCAGCTCGACCCCCTGGCGCAGACGGCGCAGCGTCCGGTCGACCAGCACCCCCCCGCCGAGCTCCGCCACATAGGTCTTCGGAACCTCGAAACGCGGGTGGGTCAGGCGGTTGGCAAGCTCGCCGTCGTTGGTCAGCAGGATCAGGCCACTGCTGTCACGGTCGAGCCTGCCCACGGGGTACAGGCGCAGTCCGCGCGCGGGGACCAGCTGGATGACCGTCCGCCGGCCATGGGTGTCGCTGGCCGTCGAGACCACCCCGAGAGGCTTGTTGACCGCATAGACGACCCGAGGCTCGGGACCGCTCAGCGCACGGCCGTCGAGCGCCACCTGCTCGCCCTGCCCGACGTCCAGGGCCGGGTCGGTTGCCGGACGGCCCGCCACCGTGACGCGGCCGGAGGCGATGATCGCCTCGGCCCCCCGGCGCGAGGCAACGCCCGCGTGCGCGAGGAACTTGGCTAGCCGCATGCGGCGGTTGGCGGGTGGTTGCCCATTCGACTGCAACCATAGGGGTGGCGTGCGTATGCCTGCGGGCGCCACCCCTATGGACCTAGAGCTGCTCGACAAGCTGCTCGCCGACCGCGGCGAGCCCTCATTCCGCGCCCGGCAGGTGTGGTCCTGGGCGGCCAGGGGCGCAGCCTCCTACGCCGAGATGACCAATCTCCCGGCGCCCCTGCGGGAGGCCCTCGAGCAGGAGCTCCCGTTCTCCACGCTGAGCAGCCGCGAACAGGCTCACTCGCGTGACGGGACGGTGAAGACCCTGTTCCAGACCAGCGACGGGCGTCCTCTGGAGGCGGTCCTGATGCGCTACCGCGACCGCCCCGGCGGCGAGCCGGGCCGGCGCTCGATCTGCGTCTCATCCCAGTCGGGCTGCCCTTTGACATGCCGCTTCTGCGCCACCGGGACCATGCGCTTCGGGCGCAACCTGCGTGCCTCTGAGATCATCGACCAGGCGCTGCACTTCCGGCGCATCGAAGCGATCGACCACTGCGTCTTCATGGGTATGGGCGAGCCGCTGCTCAACCTCGACGCCGTCCTGGAGGCCTGCGAGCGCCTGCCCGAGATCGGCATCACCCACCGGCGCACGACGATCTCCACGGTCGGCTGGATTCCCGGCATCGAACAGCTGGCCCGTGCGGAGATGCCCGTCCGCCTGGCCCTGTCCCTGCATGCCGCCGACGAAGCTCTGCGCTCGGAGCTGATGCCCGTAAACGACCGCTACCCGTTGCGCGACGTCATCGAGGCATGCCGCGCCTTCTACGAGCGCCGCCGTCGGCGGATCTTCATCGAGTACGTGATGCTGGCGGGAGTCAACGACCGCTACGAGCAGGCTCTGGCGCTGGCCCGCCTGCTGCGTTCGGGGCACGAGTCCGAGGTCCCCATCTTCAAGGTCAACCTGATTCCCTTCAACCCGTCGGGCACCGAGTTCAACGGCTCGGGAAGGGAGTCCATCGAGGCCTTCCGGGCGGCGCTGGACTCGCGCGGCATCCCAGTGACGGTCCGCCTGACCCGCGGCCGCGACATCGCCGCCGCCTGCGGGCAGCTCGCGGCGAGTGCCGCCTGACCTAGACGTCCTCGAGCAGCGCCAGGATGTTGCCCGCGGGGTCGTTGAACCAGGCGATCAGCGGTCCTCCTGCGCGGGCGATTCCCTTCTCGTCCTGGCCCATCCCGTCGTAGTGGAGCATCTCCACGCCACGCTCACACAGCTGCGCGAGGGCCCGCTCTATATCGGCGACGGAGAAATTGAGGACCGTGAAGCTCGCCGGCCGGTGATCGGGCTTCGGGTAGACGACCACCTCGTGCCCACCCGGGAGATGCAGCGTCAGCAGACCGTTGTCCATCTGCTCGACCTCGACCTCGAGGGTCTCCTCGTAGAAGGCCCGGGCGGCGGCCAGGTCATCGACCGAGAATCCGCTGAAGGCGCGCTGAACCCCGTCCATTCGCAGACCCTACCCGCGAGCAACGTTCCCGACCACCCCCAACGTGCTCCGCACACGAGCGATCGAGCACGCCGCCATGCGCAGCGGTCACGTCCCTTTAGCCCGTGCGGGCCTCTCCGGCTCGCAGCAACCTCTCCCGTAGCTCCGCCTGCTCCTCGGGGCTGGGGTCCCAGCGCGCCACGTCTGGGAGCTCCCCGAGATCCCGGAGCCCGAACAGCTTGAGGAACTGGGTCGTCGTACGGTAGATGACGGCGCCGAACTCGGAGTGCCCGGACTCCTCGATCAGCCCGCGCTCCAGCAGGGTCGCGGTCGCCGAGTCGGCGCTGACGCCGCGGATCCGCGAGATCTCCGGCCTGGAGATCGGCTGCAGGTAGGCGACGATGGCGAGCGTCTCGGCCTGCGCCGGGGTCAGGGTCGCCAGTCGCGGCCTCGAGAAGAGCCTGCGCGCGGCATCCTCGGCCTCGGGGACGCTCGCCAGCGTCCAGCCACCGCCGAGCTCGCGCAGCGTGATCCCGCGGCGCCCGGGGGCGTAGTGCTCGCCAAGCAGCGAGAGGGCGGCCATGATGGCCCCCTCCCCCACCTCGGTCGCCTCGGCGAGCTCGGCCGGGCTGAGCGGGTCGGCCGACAGGAACAGCAGTGCCTCGACGGTGCGCGCCAGCGCAGGCGTCTCATCGGCGAGGTTCTCGGCGGGCTCGGGCGTACTCAACCTGCCATGCCTCCCGGCGCCGCAGCGAGCCTGGCGCCGGCGGAGGCTGCCGAGGCGGCGCGGACCGAGATCTCACCGAAGCTCTCGGGCTGCTCCCAGCCCGCCTCGCCGAGTTTGTAGAGCTCCAGCAGTGCGAACAGGGTGACAGCGACGGTCATTCGGTCGGCGCCGCGAACAGCCTCCTCGAAGCTGAAGGCGCCCTTGCGCAGCAGGCCGCGCAGGTGCGCCAGGCGCTCGGTCACGCTGACGCGGGGGATGCCCATGTGGTGTAGGTTGATGGCGGGTGGCATCTGCAGCAGCCGACCCATGGCCGCGCCGAGGATCTCGGGGTTCACAGATCCATCCGGGGCGGGCACGATCCGGCGCCGGAGGGCCGGGGGGAGCGGGGCGGAGCGGAAGCGCACGCCGTACTCGGCGTCCAGGCGCTCACGCAGATGGCCGGCGGCCGAGCGGTAGCGGCGCGCGTCCAGCATGCGCGCCAGCAGCTCCTCGGCGGCCTGTTCTGGCTCGATCTCCAGCAGCTCCTCCTCGTCGGCGCTCAGCATCAGCCGGGACTTGAGCTCGAGCAGGGCTGCGATCAGGACGATGAACTCGGTGGCCGTCTCGAGGTCCAACTCGCCGCGCGCCTCGAGGTGATCGAGGTAGGCGAGCACGACATCCGCCAGGGCCAGCTCGAGCAGATCCACCTCTTCGCGCAGGATCAGTGTCAGCAGCAGATCGAAGGGGCCGCTGAACAGGTCCAGGTCGAGGTCGAGGGTGGCCAGGCTCACCGGCTCACCGTACCGGCCGGCCCCGACGGCGAGCCCGTTCTCATCCCGCGCCGACGCCCATCAGCGGCCTGACGTCCGCCAGTGTTGCCGCGGCGATCGCTTTGGCGCGTTCGGCACCGTCGCGCAGGATCGACTCGAGCGCCGCCTCGTCGGCGCGCAGCTCGCTGTAGCGCTCGCGAACGGGCGCCAGGTAGCCGGTGACGGCCTCGGCGACGGCCGTCTTGAATTCGCCGTAACGAGCCTCGGCGAACTCCGCCTGGATGGCGGCCGCCTCGACGCCGCGCACGGCGGCCATGATTTCGATCAGGTTGCTGATCCCGGGCTTCTCCGGCCCCATGCTGATCTCGCTGCCCGAGTCGGTCACGGCTGACTTGAACTTCTTCTCGATCGCTCCGGGCTCCTCGAGCACAAAGATGGTCCCCTGCTCGGAGCCGCCGGTGGTCGACATCTTGCGGGTCGGCTCCTGGAGGTCCATGATCCTGGCTCCCACCTCGGGGATTCGCAGCTCGGGGACCACGAGGACGTCTCGCTCTGCGGCGAAGCGCCCGTTGAAGCGCCGTGCGACGTCGCGCATCAGCTCGACGTGCTCGCGCTGGTCCTCTCCCACCGGCACCTCCTCGGCGCGGTAGAGGAGCACGTCGGCCGCCATCAGCACGGGGTAGATCAACAGCCCGGCGGCCACCAGTTCGCGCTGGGCCACCGACTTGTCGCGGAACTGGTGCATCCGCTGCAGACGGCCGAGCTCGGTGACGCTCGAGAGCAGCCAGGTCAGCTCCGTGTGCTCCGGCACGTCGCTCTGGCGAAACAGGATGCAGCGCTCCGGGTCCAGGCCGGCCGCGAGTAGGATCGCGGTCGTGTCGTGCACTCGCAGGCGTAGTTCACCGGGGTCGTAGGGCAGCGTCAGCGCGTGGAGGTCGACGATGCAGAAGATGCCGTCGCCGCGCTCCTGGCTTGAGATGTACTGGGCGATCGCCCCGATGTAGTTGCCCAGGTGCTTGCGCCCCGTTGGCTGGATGCCGGAGAAGATGCGCATCGGTTCGGCTCCGTGATGCTCAGCGCCGCCGCAGCGAGCTGTCGGTCAGCCAGGGCGCATCCCAGCCGGTGTCGGACGGGTTGACGTTCGTCCCCGGCGGCACGATCTCGTCGATGCGGTCGAGCAGCTCGCCGCTGAGCGTCAGCTCGAGCGCCGGCAGTTGGCTCTCGAGCTGCTCCATGGTGCGCGGCCCGATGATGGGGGCGGTGACGGCGGGGTGGGCGCCGACAAAGGCCAACGCCATCTCGATCAGCGACATGCCGGCCTCCTCGGCGAGGGCGCCGAGGGCGTCCGCAGCCTCGAGCTTGGCCTGGTTGCCCGGCAGCGACATGTCATAGCGCGAGGGAAGCATCTGCGCGCGGCGGCTGTCGCCGGGCGAATCGCCGTCCTTGCGGTAGCGCCCCGACAGCCAGCCTCCGGCCAAGGGGCTCCAGGGGATGACGCCGAGCGAGTACTTCTCGCAGACGGGCAGCACGTCTGCCTCGATGCGGCGGATCAACATCGAGTAGGGCGGCTGCTCGCAGACGAAGCGCTCGCGACCGCGGCGCTCGGCGAGGAACTGCGCCTCCACGATCTGGTGGGCCGGGAAGGTCGAGCTGCCGATGTAGCGGACCTTGCCGGCCCGGATGAGGTCGGTCAGGACACCGAGCGTCTCGTCGATGTCCGTGTCCAGCTCGGGACGATGGATCTGGTAGAGGTCGATCCAGTCCGTTTTCAGACGCCGCAGGCTGTTCTCGACCTCTTTTACGATCCAGCGGCGGGAGTTGCCGAACTCGTTCTGGTCATCGCCCATCGTGCCGTGGACCTTGGTCGCAAGGACGACGGAGTCGCGACGGCCGTCCGCCAGCGCCTTGCCGACGATTTCCTCTGACTCCCCGCGCGAGTAGACGTCGGCGGTGTCGATGAAGTTGATGCCCGCGTCCATCGCGCGATGGATGATCCGTATCGTCTCGTCGTGGTCGGTGTTGCCCCAGGCGCCGAACATCATCGCACCAAGGCAGAGCGGGCTGACGCTCACGCCGGTCCCGGCGAGTTTGCGCCGCGGGGCGCTCATCGGCTCATCGGCTCTCGGCCATGGCCTGGCGAATCACCGGGTGCTTGGCAGCGCCGACCTCGTCCAGGCGCCGGACCGGCGTGGAATATGGCGCCTGGCGAGCGATCTCGGGGTCCTCCGCGGCCTCGGCGAGGATCGCGGCGATCGCCTCGGCGAAGGCGTCCAGGGTCTCCTTGGTCTCGGTCTCCGTCGGCTCGACCATCAGCGCCTCGTCGACCAAAAGCGGGAAGTAGACGGTCGGCGGATGGAAGCCGAAGTCAAGCAGCCGCTTGGCCAGGTCGAGCGTCTTGATCTTCAGCGCGCGCTTCATCGGGCCGCCGGACAGGACGAACTCGTGCATGCACAGCTCACCGTAGGCCAGTGGCAGGTGCTCGGCGACCCCCTGCTCGCGCAGGCGCGCCAGCAGGTAGTTGGCGTTCAGCACGGCGACCTCCGAGGCGTCCTTTAGCCCGTCGCCGCCGAGCGAGCAGATGTAGGCGTATGAGCGTACGAAGCAGCCGTAGTTACCCTGGAACCCGCGCAGGCGCCCGATCGTCTTGGGCCGGTCCTCTTCGAGCGCGAAGCCGCCGTCCTCCTCGCGGGCGACGACGGGGACGGGCAAATAAGGAGCGATCCGCTCGGAGACCGCGATCGGCCCCGAGCCCGGGCCCCCGCCGCCATGGGGCTGGGTGAAGGACTTGTGCAGGTTGAAATGGACGATGTCGAAGCCCATGTCGCCCGGCCGCGAGAGGCCCATCACGGCGTTCAGGTTGGCCCCGTCGTAGTAGAGCGTCGCACCGACGCCATGGACGATGTCGGCGATCTCGGCGATGTTCGGGTCGAACAGGCCGAGCGTGTTGGGGTTGGTCAGCATCAGACAGGCGACCTCGTGATCGGCCTTGGCCCGCAGATCCTCGACGTCGATGCCGCCGTCGGCGTTGGTCGCCAGCTTGACCACCTCCAGACCGGCCATCGTGACCGTCGCCGGGTTGGTGCCGTGGGCGGTGTCCGGTGTCAGGACCTTGCGACGTGTCTCGCCCCGATCCTCGTGGTAGGCACGGGTCAGAAGGACGCCTGCGAGCTCGCCGTGCGAGCCAGCCGACGGCTGCAGGCTGACGTGCGCCAGACCCGAGATCTCGGCCAGCGCCTGCTGCAGGTTCCACATCAGCTCGAGTGCCCCCTGGGCGCGCTCGGGATCCTGCAGTGGGTGCAGCCGGGCGTGGCCGGGCAGCGCCGCCGCGCGCTCGTGCAGGCGGGGGTTGTGCTTCATGGTGCACGAGCCCAGCGGATAGAAGCCGGAGTCGAGGTCGAAGTTGCGCTTGGAGATGCCTACGTAGTGGCGGACGATCTCGGGCTCGGAGACCTCGGGCAGCCGTGGCGGCTCGGTGCGCCGGAAGCGCTCGGGGAGCAGCTCGCCGATGTCGACGGCGGGCACGTCGAGCTCGGGGCACATGAAGGCCCGGCGTCCCGTGGCGCCCTTTTGGAAGATCGTGCGAGCCATGTCGCGCTGCAGCGGCGAGGGACCGGAGGCGAGTGCGATTGGGGCCCCGCCAGCGTCCGGATGGATCTCGATCGCGGGGTCGGCGTGAAGGTGGTTCTCGTCGATGGCGCTCATACGGCCACTGCCTCCGGCGCGGGCACCCCGGCGTCCGCCGCAACCGCGGCCCCGAGCACCTCGGCGAGGCGGTCGATGTCGGCGCGACTGCGGCGCTCGGTGATCGCAACGAGCAGCCCGCCACGATCCTCCGGACGGCCCGTCAGGGCGTGCAGGTCGGCGCCCGGGTTGATGCCGTGTTCGGCGCAGCGGCGGCGCACCGCTGCCACGTCCGCGTCCAGACGCAGGGCGAACTCGCGTATCACCGGCTGCTCGTGGAGCTTCTCGACACCCGGCAGCGCCCCGAGCAGCTCGCGCGCGTAGTGGGTCCTCGCCAGCAGCAGTTCGCCGAGCTCGACGATCCCGCGCCGCCCCAGCCAGGAGAGGTAGACGACGCCGCCGAGTGCGTTGAGCGCCTGGGCCGTGCAGATGTTGGAGGTGGCCTTCTCGCGGCGGATGTGCTGCTCGCGTGTCTGCAGTGTCAGCACGAAGCCGCGCCGGCCATCGATGTCCTTGGTCTCGCCGGCGATGCGGCCCGGCATGCGGCGCAGATAGGCCTCGCGGGCCGCGAACATCCCGAACGACGGGCCGCCGAAGTCGAGCCGGTTGCCCAGCGACTGGCCCTCGCCGACGGCCACATCGACGCCGCATTCGCCGGGCGGGCGCACGATGCCGAGCGTCAGCGGGTCGACCTGGGCGATCACCACGGGCCCCTCGCCCTGCGGCTGCCCCGAGGCCTCGGCGGCGGCCCTGCTGAGCGCCTCGGCATCCTCGATTGCTCCGTAGAAGTTCGGCTGGGCGAAGATCGCGGCACTGGTCTGCGCGTCGATCGCCTCGGCCCATGCCTCCGGGTCGGTGACGCCGTCGCGAAGCCCCACCTCGACGACTTCCATGTCATAGCCGTGGGCGTAGGTCCGCAGCGTCGCGATCGTGTGCGGGTGCAGGCCGGCACTGACGACGAAACGCCGGCGCCCGTTGTGCAGCTTGGCCAGGTAGCCCGCGGCGGCGACGGCCGATGGGCCCTCATAGGTCGAGGCGTTCGAGACGGGCAGAGCGGTCAGCTCCGAGATGGCCGTCTGGTACTCGAACATCACCTGCAGACCGCCCTGGGAGATCTCGGGCTGGTAGGGCGTGTAGGGCGTCAGGAACTCCGAGCGCTCCATCAGCATGTCGATCAGGGCCGGGACGTAGTGGTCGTACATCCCTGCGCCCAGGAAGCTCAGCTCGTCTTCGGTGCTGGTGTTACGGGCCGCCAGGTCCCGGAGGTGCTCGAAGACCTCCTGCTCGGGCTTGCCCGGCGGCAGATCCAGGGCGCGGGAGAGCCGCACCGCCTCGGGGATCTGGCGCTCGAACAGCTCGGCCACGCTGCCGACCCCGATCGCCGCGAGCATCGCGTCGAGGTCCTGCGAGGTGATTGCGGTGTAGCGGCTCAAGCTGCTCCCAGCCTAGCCACCGAGGGTCGCCTTGTAGGAGGCGGCATCCATCAGCGTGCCGGCCTGAGACGGATCGGAGAGGCGCACCTTGACCAGCCAGCCCTCGCCGTAGGGGTCCTCGTTGATCAGCGCCGGGTTATCCCTGAGCGCCTCGTTGACCTCGGCGATCTCGCCCGACAGCGGCGCGATCACGTCGGAGACGGCCTTGACGGACTCGACCTCCGTGTAGGGCTCGTCCTTGGTGAGCTGCGTGCCGACTGACGGCGGGTCGTAGAAGACGACCTCGCCCAACGAGTCCTGGGCGTACCAGGTGATCCCCATGACCGCCACGGTTTCATCGCCGGTGTCGATCCGGGCCCAATCGTGCTCGGGGTGGTACAGCAGGTCATCTGGATAACTGGCCTCGGCCATCGGCTTCGCTCCTCAGATCGGGGTGCACTCTGGCCGGTCCACCTGGCAGGGCGGGACCGTGAGCCTTGGGACGCGGCGAACTCTACGCGGTGACGGGAGCGGAACCGGCCGCGGCCGGTTAGAGCCGACGGCCACCGGGAGCGCTCAGCCGCGCTTGGGGACCAGCGGCTTGGCCGAGACGACCGCTGCTCGCGTGCGGCCGCGCACGTCGATCTCAAGGCGCGTGCCCTCAACGGCACGCGCGGCGGGCACATATGCCATCCCGATGCCCACCTCGAGGACCGGCGAGAGCGTCCCGCTCGTCACGACGCCCCCGCCGATGACCGGATTGCCCTCGCGGGCGATGCCCGGGCCGTCGATCTTGAAGGCGACGAGCCGCTCCGCTGGGCCGCGCTCGCGCACAGCCGCCACGGCCTCGGCGCCGATGAATCCCGTGTCCTCCTTGCAGCACCAGCCCAGGCCACCCTCGATCGGCCCGCGCTCGGGGCTCAACTCGTTGCCATAGAGGTGAAAGCAGACCTCCATCCGCAGCGTGTCGCGAGCGCCGAGGCCGGCGGGACTGGCCCCGCGGCGGATCATCTGATCCCACAGGTCAAGCGATTGCTCGGCGCTACAGAGCAACTCGACGCCGTCCTCGCCGGTGTAACCCGTGCCGCAGACGTAGATCTCGGCGCCCCCCACCCGCCGGCTGCCGACCGTCATCCGCGACGGCAGCGGCGAGTCGGCCGCCGCCTGGACGATCTCCCGCGCCAGTGGGCCCTGGATGGCCAACATCACCCACGCCTCCATCTGGTCGGAGACCTCCGCTCCCGGGAAGGCGCCGGCGTGGTCGCGGAACCACGCCAGGTCTGGCTCGTGGTTGGCGGCGTTGGTGACCGTCAGGAAGCGCTCAGAGCCGAGGCGGTAGGTGAAGAGGTCGTCAAGAACCCCCCCGTCCTCGCGGCACAGGAGGCTGTACTGCGCCCCGCCGACGGGTATCTCCGCCACGTCGTTGGAGAGCAGCAGCTGCAGCAGCTCGAGCGCCTGCGGCCCTGAGGTTTCGATCTCGCCCATATGCGAGACGTCGAAGATCCCCGCCGCCTGGCGCACGGCCATGTGCTCCTCGCGCACGCCTGCATACTGGACCGGCATCTCCCACCCTGCGAAGTCCACCAGCCTGGCCCCCGCCGCGACGTGCCGGTCATAGAGCGGCGTGCGTCTGAGCGTCGGTGAGGGTGAGGACATGTGCGGCGCAGGCTAGCGTGATCGACCCCGGTCTCCGGGGGCCGGCTCAGCCCGCGACGTCGGCGTAGACCTCGAAACCGGTCAGCGTGAGTGGTCCGAACGATGTGATCAGGGCCACGTCGACGGCGTCGCGGCCGCGCCCGACCACGACGCGGCCCAGCAGCGGCCGGTTGTTGCGCGCGTCGAAGGTGTGCCAGGAGCCGTCCAGGTAGACCTCGAACCACGCGGCGAAGTCCATCTGCTCGATCGCGAGCACGCCCAGTGGGTCGGGAATGTAGCCGAACACGTAGCGGGCGGGGATGTTGAGGGCGCGGCAGAATGTGATCGCGAGGTGGGCGAAGTCGCGGCAGACGCCCTGTCCGGAGCGGTAGGCGTCGGCCGCCGTCGTCCAGGGGTTCGAGCTGCCGGGCATGAACTCGAGGTGCCCGTGGACATAGTCGACGATCGCCTGGACGCGCTCCCAGCCGGGGCGAAGGCCGCCGAAACGCTGCCAGGCCTCGTGGCCGAGCTCGTCGGGAAGGCAGAAGCGGCTCGGCATTATGAAGCCGAGCGTCTGGCTGGGCAGCTCGGCGATCGGTGTCTCAGCGGCGTCCCGGGAGATGCGGTCCGCCGGCTCGGGAATCAGGACCCGCGCCTCGTAGGCGAGCTCCAAGTCGCCTGCGGGGAGCGAGAACCGCTCGCAGCGGTTTCCGTAGCCGTCCAGGTAGCCGTGGTGGGCCGCCGTCGTCTCCCAGCGCTCACTTTCGATCGCCAGGCCGAGCTGGGGCAGCGGCGCCACCTGCAGGATCGCCTCTGAAGCCTGGGTCGAGCCCAGTCCGAACCTGCACCCGATCGTCAAGGCGAGCGCTGGCTCACTGCCCGGCTCGCTGATGTCGATCGCCATTGCTCTGAGGATGGCACGTCGGCCGCGGTCTTCCGGCTCTCGGCGAGGATGGGGCCGGCGGGAACGCCTTTCCCGGGCCGGCAGGGCATCATCAGCCCGATGGCGGCCCCTTCGGTGATCGTCCAGCTGAGCGATCTTCACCTGCAAGCCGGGTCGCAGGGTGCCGCGGGCGCCCTGCGCCTGTCACGGGCCGTGCAGCTCGTGGCCTCGCTGCGGCCGAGACCGGAGGCGGTACTCCTGAGCGGGGATCTGGCGGACGAGCCCAGCGCCGAGGCCTACGCTCAGGCCCACGCCCTGCTGGAGCCACTGGGGATGGCACTCCATGCGATTCCCGGAAACCACGACGACCGCGACATGCTGCGCGCCAGGTTCGGGCCGCAGGGCCCCCGGCCGGGCGCCCCCGTCCGGTTCGCCGTCGAGTGCGGAGCGCTGCGACTGGTCGGCCTCGACTCCAGCGTCCCCGGCGCGGTCGGCGGGGCGCTGGGCGAGGAGCAGTTGGCCTGGCTTGAGCAGACGCTGGCTGCCGAGCCCGCCCGCCCGACCCTGCTCGCGTTGCACCATCCTCCGCTGATGACCGGCATCGCCGCCATGGACTCGATCGCGCTGGCCGGCGCAGACAGCGTCCGACTCGAGGAGATCCTGGCAGGCCATCCCCAGGTTCGAACCGTCACCTGCGGGCACGTTCACACCACCATGGCCACGTCCTTCGCCGGTCGTCCGCTGCTGGTCTGCCCGGCCACGAGCTCAGCGATCCGACTGGACCTGCGCCCCGACGATGCGATTCCGTTTGCGACCACCGGCGCTCCCGTCGGCTTCGCAGTCCACGTTCTGATCGACGGCCGGCTGCTCTCCCACGTTCAGCCCTTTGAGCAGCCGCCAGCGCCGGCGGAGGGCCCGGCCCAGGAGGGCTGAGGCCTCAGTCGCGCAGGAAGGGAGGGACGTCGATGTCGTCGTCTGAGATCTCCAGCGTGGAGCGCTGGCGGTCGGAGATGCGGGGGTTGCGGTCGGGACGTGCGGGACGGCCCTCGCGACGGGCGCCACCGCGCACCGGCCGGTGATCGAAGCCGGTGCCGATCACGGTCACGCGGACCTCGTCGCCCATCCCCTCGTCGATGACGGCACCGAAGATGATGTTGGCGTTCGGATCGGCGGCGTTCTGGATGATCTCCGCGGCATCGTTGACCTCGAACAGGCCGAGGTCTTTGCCGCCGGTGATGTTCAGCAGGATCCCCGTGGCGCCGTCGACGTTCTCCTCCAGCAGTGGCGAGGAGATGGCTGCCCGCGCGGCATCTCCGCAGCGGCTCTCGCCGGAGGCCGTGCCGATACCCATCAGTGCCGAGCCCGCGTCCGCCATGATCGTGCGGACGTCGGCGAAGTCGAGGTTGATCAGGCCCGGGATGGTGATCAGGTCGGTGATCCCCTGAACGCCTTGGCGCAGGACGTTGTCGGCCTCGCGAAAGGCGTCGAGCATCGAGGTGCGTCGCTCCACGACCGCCAGCAGCTTCTCGTTGGGGATCACGATCAGCGTGTCCACGACCTCGCGCAGGCGCTCGATCCCCTCGGTCGCCTGGCGGCCCCGCTGGGAGCCCTCGAAGTCGAATGGACGGGTGACGACGCCGACCGTCAGCGCGCCGATCTCGTTCTTGGCGATCTCGGCGATGACCGGCGCGGCACCCGTGCCGGTGCCGCCGCCCTCGCCCGCGGTCACGAAGACCATGTCCGCGCCCTTGAGCGACTCCTTGATGTCGTCGCGCGACTCGGAGGCCGCGGCAAGGCCGACGTCCGGGTTGGCGCCCGCACCGAGACCCTTGGTCGAGTCGTGGCCGATGTTGAGCTTGATGTCGGCGTCGCACATGGCGAGCGCCTGGGCGTCCGTGTTGGCGGCGATGAACTCCACGCCGCGCAGGCCCGCGTCGACCATGCGGCTGACGGCATTGGTTCCGCCGCCGCCGACACCGACGACCTTGATTACGGCGAGGTAACTTCCGCTGCTCTCCATGATGGTTCTATCCGAAGCCTTCAGTAGGAATTTAGGGTTCGCAGCATACTCGTCGCCGAACCGCCGGGTTGCCCACGTTATGCAGGGTTTCTCGCCCTGTCAACGACGGGGTCGAGTCCCGCAACTATCGTTGCAGATCGCCGGACTCTCCAGCGGCCCCTGAGGGGGACCCTCCACAGCTGTGAATCTCAACTTGAGGTTTAGCCTAACCTCCCCCGGCGGATGCGGCACCCGGTTCGGCTTCTTCGGAGCCCGACGTCGTGCTCGATTCCTGGCCCGTCGCAGCGCCCGCCGATTCGCTGGAGGTGGAGGGTTCACCGGTGCTGGAGCCCGCCGGTTCGGATTCTGATTCCGTGGTCGGGGTCACGGGCTGCGGGCTGTCGGCTTTGAGGCCGGCGGCCAGCGCGGAGACGGTGGCTTCACCCGCGATCTTGGCGCCGGTCTGGGTGGTGATCTGTTTTTCCGCCGCCACGGCCGTGCCAAATCCCGCCGCGGGCCGGTTGGGAAGGCGAACGTCGATGTAGGAGGCACCGGCGGAGCTCGGGTCAGCGAGGACGCTGAGCAGCGAAGCCCACTTCGCGTGTGGCCTCTGGGCGTCACCGAAGTAGACCAGCAGCCCGTTCTTCATCGCCACGGTGAGCCCCCGAGGGCCCACGTAGGCACGCCCCACGAGCCCGTTGAGCTGGGCCGGGGCGGCGCCGAGGACGGTGACGGCCTCGAGCAGCAGCGGGTTGGCGACGGTGGCCCCGATCCCGGGGACGACGTCATCGCCCAGCACCGGCAGCGAGGCGCTCGCAAGCGCTGGGCCGAGCACGACCCCGTCGGCCGCGATCGCGGTCCGCGTGCCTCCGACCACCAGTACCGCCGCGGGCGCCTGCTCGAGAACGACGATCTTCATCGCGTGGGGGAAGCTGGGCAGGGCTCGTACCTCGCTGACCTGCGGGAACCGCGAGACCGCGGCCCGCAGCACGCTCACGTTGGGTGCAAGCGTGCTCATCCCGTGCGCGGCTTCAACGAGCGCCGTTTCGATCGCCGCCGCCTGGGGCCCGTGGGCTCCGCTCACCCTGACCCTCTGGACGCTCACGAACGAGGAGTGGCGGAACCACATCCAGCCCCCTCCCAGGAGCGGAACTGCAACGGCAAGGCAGATCAGCGCGATGCGCAGGCGACGACGTCCCGCAAGCGCCTGGATCGCGCTCTCCACGAGACGGCGCAGCTTGGCGGCGGGAGCGAAGCCGCTGCCGGCGCCGCCCGTCCTGCTCCGGGGCGCCTTTGAGCCGAGGCGGCCGATCGGCCGCCGCGCAGCGATGGTGCGATCCATGCTGTCGTCTTCGACCCGGGAGTCACTTCCCCTACATGCTCAGCGCCAGGGGAAGCGAACCTCGCCCAGCGTCTGCACCTCGGGCTCCAGCTCGACCCCCGTTCGCTCGAGCACACGGCGCCTGCCCTCGGCGATCACGGCCACGACGTCCGCGGTCGTCGCAGCCCCCGTGTTCTCAATGAAGTTGGCGTGCTTGGGAGCGAAGCGCGCACCGCCGATGCCGACGCCGTTCAGCCCCGCCTCAGCCAGCAGAAGCCCCGCGCTCTGCCCGTGCGCGCGCGGGTCGGAGGGGTTCTTGAAGGTCGACCCGAACGTCTTGATGCCCTGCGGCTGAGCCTCGTGGCGGCGCCGGCGCAGATCGGCCAGCGCGCCCGTGACCAGTGCCGGGTCGGCCGGCTGGAGCACCAGTGCCGCGCGGGCGACGACCTCGCCTGGCTTCAGCTTCGAGCTGCGATAGACAAGCCCGAGCTCGGTCGGAGCGGTGCGCCGAAGCCCGTCCGCGGTGGCGATCTCGACCCACTCGAGCGCAGCGCTCAGCTCGCCGCCGTAGGCATTGGCGTTCATCCGCACGGCCCCTCCCAGGGTTCCGGGGATGTTGACGCCGAACTCGATGCCCGACAATCCCTCGCGCGCCGCCCGCGCGGCGATGGCCGGCAGGCGAGCGCCGGCACCGCAGAGCATCCGCGGGCTCTGCACACCGATCGCGGCCAACTCGCCGTCGAGCTTCAACACCAGCCCCCGGACGCCCTCGTCGGCCACCAGCAGGTTGGACCCCGAACCAACGACGTTGACCGGCAGACCGCCGGCCGCCGCCCAGGCGAGCAGACCCAGGAGCCGCTCCTGGCTGCCGGCCCGCGCGAAGAACTCGCCGTTGCCGCCCGTGCGGATCGTCGTCAGGCGCGCCAGCGGGTAGTCGCGCTCGACCCCGGCCGGGACATCGCCGCCGCTCACGGGGCGCCCACCGCCTCCCCACCGGCCAGGCTGCGACCCAGCCGGTCGACATCACCGGCGCCCATGATCACGCAGATGTCCCCCTCGCCCAGCAACCCGGCGAGGACCGCTTCGGCCTGCGCAAAGCGGGGCAGCCAGAAGACGGGGCGCCCTGCGGCCGCATCCGCGGCGGTCTCGGCCAGCAAAAGGCCGCTGACGCCGGGGAAGTCCTCGGCCCGCTCGCGGGCCGGGTAGACGTCCAGGACCACCACCATGTCGGCCTGCGCCAGGGCCGCGCCGAACTCGCGTGCCAGCAGAGCCGTGCGCGAAAACAGGTGCGGCTGAAAAACGGCCACGAGGCGCTCGTGCGGGAGCGTCCGGGCGCCTCGAAGCGTCGCCGCGACCTCGGTCGGGTGATGGGCATAGTCCTCATAGAGCAGCGCCCCGCCGCGGCTGCGGCCGAGCTCCTGAAAGCGCCTGCCCGCGCCCGCAAAGCGTGCCAGGGCACCGAGCGCCGCGTCCGGGGCGGCTCCCGCCAGCAGCACCGCCTCAAGGGCCCCGGCCGCGTCGGTCGCGTTGTGCGCGCCCGGCACCTGTAGGCGCACCTCCCGTCCGCGCCACTTGAAGCGGGAGCCCCCCGCCGTCAGCTCGAGAGCCTTCGCCTCGTAGGCGACGAGCGGCCCCTCGCGCAGGGCCAGGAGCTCGGGGCGGTCCCAGATCACCGCCTGTGGCGCCCCGGCCAGGAAGCGGGCGAACAGCTCGCGCAGCTCTCGCAGCGAGGCGAAATTCGAGTGGTGGTCGAGCTCGACGTTGGTCAATACGGCGATCTCGGCCTTCAGGCTCAGCAGCGAGCGGTCGGACTCGTCGGCCTCGACGACCAGCCACTCGCCCTCCCCCCACTCGGCATTGGCCAGTCCGCCGCCGATCGGCGCGCCGATCAGCCAGCCGGGCGACATGCCCGCTCCGATCAGGGCGTGCGCGATCATCGAGGCCGTCGTCGTCTTGCCGTGGGTGCCCCCCACCGCGATCGTTCGTCGCAGCGCGGAGAGCTCGCCCACGAGCTCGGCCCGGGTCAGCTCGGGGATGGCCCGCTCGCGGGCCGCCAGGCGCTCGGGGTTCTCGGGGCCTACAGCAGTCGAATACACCAGTTCGACGCCCTCTCCGCCAGGGACGTTATCGGCGCGGTGGCCGATTGCCGCCACGAGCACCCCGTCCTCGGCCAGGCGCTCCAGGTAGGGGCCCGGTGAGCTGTCCGAGCCGCTCACCTGAGCGCCCAGCGCATGGGCCGCCCGCGCATAGGCACTCATGCCGGCGCCGCCGACGCCGACGATGTGCAGCCGCCGCCCCGCCCAGGCGCGCTCGAGGCCGCTCATCCTCCGGCCGCCCGGAGGACCTCGCCGGCGATCTCCGCGGCTGCCTGCGGCCTGGCAAGACGCCGGGCCGCGGCCGCCATCGCCTCCAGCCGGCGTGGCTCGGAGAGCAGGCTCCCGACCTCCCCGCCGAGCCTGGCGCCGGTCAGCTCCTCGTCGGCGATCACCACGGCGGCGCCCCCCTCGGCCATCCAGGCGGCATTCGAGCTCTGGTGGTCGCCGGCCGCATGCGGATAGGGGATCAGGACCGCCGGAAGCCCGTAGGCGGCAAGCTCGAAGACCGAGCCGCCGGCCCGTGCCACGACCAGGTCCGCTGCCGCAAGCGCCTGGGCGAATTCGCCGAGCTCGAGGTAGGGACGCAGGTCATAGCCACCTGGGCTGCCCTCACGTCCGGCCTCGCCGGCGGCCGTCGGGTCGGGCACGCGGGCACTCAGCATCTCGTGGTCGCGCCGCCCGCTTATGTGGAGGACCCGGAAGGGGGAGCCGGCGAACGCTTCCACGGCTGCCAGGTTGACCGAGCGGGCACCCAGCGAGCCGCCGAAGACGAGCAGGCAGCGAACTCCGGCGGGAATGCCGAAATGCTCGCGGGCCGCCGCGCGATCGGTGAACAGGGGCGGAATCGGACGGCCCGTGAGGTGATAGCGCGGGCCCTCGCGCCCGGCGATCGGGAAGGCCAGGCACACGCTGCCGGCGAAGCGGGCCAGCAGCCGGTTGGTCAGACCCAGATGGCTGTCGGCCTCGCTCAGCACGAGGGGCAGGCGCAACGTCACGGCCGCCAGGCCCACCGGGCCCGCGACGTAGCCGCCGCCGCCCATGACGGCGTCCGGGCCGATCTGCTCGAGCAGCCTGCGGGCTCGCAGGAAGGCCCTTAGCGCGAGACCCACGGCCCGTAGTGCCTGCAGGGGATTCGTCCGGCTGAGGCCCCGGACGGCCAACCGATGGAACTCGAATCCCCCGGCGGGCACGAGCTCCGCCTCGGCGCGCTCGCCGCCGATGAAGCTGACCTCGGCGCCCTCAGCCCGCAGCGCGTCCGCGACGGCCAGCGCCGGAACCACGTGCCCCGCGGTCCCGCCGGCGGCGATCACGATCTTCTTGCGCCTTTCGCTCACCGCTCAATCCTTGCGTTTCGCGCCCGCCGGTGTCGGGGGGACTTACGGCAGATGCGCGGCGGCGCCCCGCGGGCCGCGCGACCGCCCGCACATGGCCCGTCGCCCCGGAGGCGACGTTCAGCAGCAGCCCCATCCCTGCGAGCATCACGATCAGGCTGCTCGAGCCGTAGGAGACGAACGGCAGCGGCACGCCGGTCAGCGGTGCCAGGCCGAGGACGGCGAAGGTGTTGAGGATCGCCTGCGAGAGGATCAGCCCGGTGACACCCACCGCGATCAGGGCGCTGTAGAGGCTGCGGGCGGCCCTGGCCGCGCGCAGGCCCGCGTAGGCGATCAGGCCATAGAGGAACAGCAGCGCAAAGACGCCGACCATGCCGAGCTCCTCGGCGATGACCGCCAGGATGAAGTCGGTGGGCGCCTCGGGCAGGTAGAAGATCTTCTGTACCGACTGCCCCGGGCCGACGCCCAACAGACCCCCAGAGCCGATTGCGATCTGGCCCTGGACGGCCTGGAAGCCGCTGCTGGAGGCGTGCGCCCAGGGGTCCAGAAACGAGGTCAGGCGGGCGCGCGCGTAGGGCTTGACCAGCGCGTAGAGAACGATCAGTCCCGCGCCCACGGCGGCCATCATGCCGAGCTTGCGCAGGGGAATGCCGGCCACGACCAGCATCGCGGCAATCGTAAAGACGATCACCAGCGTGGTCCCGAGGTCGGGCTGGGTGAAGATCAGCAGGCAGGCCGCCCCGACGACCATCAGCAGCGGTTTGGCGAGGTCCTTCATATCCAGCACCCGGCCCGGGCGGTTGGCGAGCAGCGTCGCGCAATACAGCACCAGCGCGAGCTTCATCAACTCCGAGGGCTGGAACTGAAGTTGACTCGGTCCGATCCAGCGTTTGGCGCCGTTGATCGAGACGCCGATGTGAGGCACGTGCGAGGCCGCGACCAGCACGAACGAGATGGCCAGCATCGGCCCCGTGATGAGATGCACTTTGGCCACGCCGTCGCGGGCGAGGATCCGCATCACCACCAGCCCGACGCCGCCATAGACGACGAAGCGGATCAGATAGCCGCTGCCGTTTCCCTGTCCCTGCAGGAGCGTCGTGGCCGAGGATGCGCTGTAGACCATCACCGCGCCGAAGGCCAGCAGGCACATCGTCGCCGTCAGCAGGATCCTGTGCTCGAGCGGCTGCTGAGCGGCCGGCTTGCGCGTCGTAGGTGCTCCCCGCCCAGCCGACCGCGACCCGTGGCCCGCCTTGGCGCGAGGACGGCCTGCTCGTATGGAGGGCATCCAGCCCCCATTCGACACCAGCCGCCGGATGCCTTCCCGACGCGCGGAGGCTCAGAGGCCCCGGCTCTGGCGGTAGACGGTGAAGCCGATCGCCGCGCAGATCGCCGCGACGATCCAGAAGCGCAGGATGATCTTCGTCTCCGACCACCCCTTCAGCTCGAAATGGTGGTGTATGGGAGCCATCAGGAAGACCCGCCGTCTGGTCGTCTGGAAGGAGATCACCTGGGTCGCCACGGACAGGGCCTCGATAACGAAGATGCCGCCGAGCAGGATCAACAGGACCTCTGTCTTGGTCATGACAGCCAGTCCGGCGATCGCGCCGCCCAATCCGAGCGAGCCCGTGTCCCCCATGAAGACGGTCGCCGGGAAGGCGTTGAACCAGAGGAAGCCGATGCAGCCTCCGACCAGGCAGCCGGCCAGCATCGCCAGGTCGAATTCGCCGGCCAGGAAGGTGATGCCGATATAGGCCAAGAGGACGATCGCGGCGCACCCCGCCGCCAGGCCGTCGAGGCCGTCCGTGAGGTTCACCGCCGAGGTGGTGCCGGCGACCACGAAGTAGATCAGCACCGGGTAGGCGGGGCCGAGATCGATGTGGTAATCGGCGAAATTCAGGTAGAGATAGCTCGGCAGGTGAACCTCTTCGTGAGCCACGTACCAGAGGCCCAGCGAGATCGCGATCGTCACCCCAAGCTTGGTGCGCGCGCGCAGCCCGAGCGAGCGGCGCCGCACGAGCTTGACGTAGTCGTCGGCGAAGCCCACGAGGGCACAGGCGATCGCCGTGCCGAACACGGCCAGCGACTTCCATTCGTATTTGCTCAGGATCAGGTAGGGGATCGCCACCGCGAGGAAGATCAGCACGCCGCCCATCGTCGGCGTGCCGGCCTTCTGCAGATGCCCCTGCGGGCCGTCCTCGCGGATCTGCTGGCCGAACTCGCGCTTGCGCAGGAACTCGATGAACTTGGGGCTCAGGAAGATGCAGATCAAGAGGGCGGCCATGCCGCCGAACAGGACGCGACCCATTCAGCGCTGCCCCGCGACCGCGCCTGAGGACCGCTCACCCGCGCGCAGGGCCTTTGCAACCAGCTCGAGGCCGACACCGCGCGACCCCTTCACGAGCACGGTGTCCCCCGCGCGCAGAAGCCCCGGCACGAGCTCGGCGGCAGCGCCGGCGTCAGGCACCGTGCGCGCCTCGCCGGCGAACCCCGCGGCGATCGACTCGGCCAGCGGGCCGACGGCGATCAGCAGCTCGACTCCCTGGGCGCGGGCATGCTCGCCGATGTCGCGATGGAGCACCGGGCCTTCCTCGCCCAGCTCGAGCATGTCCCCAAGGACAGCTACGGTCCGCCCCCCGGCCGTCTCGGTGAGCTCGTTGATGGCGGCGCGCATCGACATGGGGTTGGCGTTGTAGCAGTCATCGATCATCACGATCCTTTCACCGAGCACGCTGCGCTGTCCGCGCATGGCCGAGAAGGAAACCTCGAGGGCGCCCGACGGCGTGTGCCCGAGGGCCCGCGCGACCGCCACCGCTGCAAGCAGGTTGCCCAGCTGGTGCGCCTGTCCGAAGGACGGCTGCAGCAGGATCTCCTGCTCACCGTCGGCGATCATGACCGTCCCGTCCTGCCGGCGCTCGAGCAGCCTCACCTGTCCTCCCGGCCCGAAGGTGAGTGTCCTCACCTCAGCGCGCAGATGGGGCTCGAGCAGGGTCTCCCCCGCGGGCACCACGACGGTCCCACCGGGCCGAAGGCCGGCGATCAGCTCGGCCTTGGCGGCCGCGATGTTCGCGAGCGACCCGAGCAGCTCGAGGTGGGCCGGGCCGACGTTGACGATCACTCCGACGTCAGGATCGGCGAGCTCGGCCAGCTCGGCGATCTGCCCGGGACCGCGCATTGCCATCTCCAGAACCAGCGTCCGTGTTCCCGCGGGCGCCGCGAGGATCGCCAGCGGGAGCCCGATCTCGGTGTTCATGTTCTCGGGACTCGCGGCCACCGCGCCGAACGGCTCGAGCAGCGACCGCAGGATGTCCTTCGTCGAGGTCTTGCCGGTTGAGCCCGTCACACCGACCACGCGTGCCCCGTGGGCGACGAGCTGCTCGCGCCAGACCCGCGCCATGACCTGCAGGGCCAGCAGCGGATCGGCATGGGAGAGCACTGCCCCATCACCCTCCGACGCCAGCGCGGCCCGGGCCTGCTCGGGTCTGACCAGCACGCCCCACGCTCCTGCCGCAAGCGCCGCGGGCGCATGGGCGCCGCCGTCCTCGCGGCTGCCCGGCAGCCCGATGAAGAGCGCCTCCGGAGCCATCCGGCGCGAGTCGATGACAACCGACCGCGCTCCCCGGCGCTCGCCCTGCGCCCTGCCTGCGCGCATCAGCTCGGCTCCCGCGAGCACCGCCAGCTGCTCTGGGTCCCAGTCCCTCATCCGGCCCAGCTCTTGGCGCGGCCGTGCGCTCGCAGGGCCTCGCCGGCAACCGTCACGTCGTCGAACGGCAGCTTGTGTCCGTTCGCGAACTCCTGCCCCTGCTCATGGCCCTTGCCGGCGATCACCACGATGTCACCCTCGCGGGCGTCGCTGAGCGCCAACGCGATCGCCTCCCGCCGGTCGGTGACCGCGTTGGCCGTGTACCCGTTGCGCCGGGAGCCCGCGTCATCGATGCCGGTGAAAATCTCCGTGATTATCGCCTCCGGATCCTCCGAGCGCGGGTTGTCGGAGGTGACGACCACGACGTCTGCCAGTTCGGCGGCCGCACGGCCCATCAGGGGCCGCTTGCCCCGGTCGCGGTCGCCGCCGGCACCGAACACACAGATCAGGCGGGCGTCACCGTCGAGCAGGTCGGCCGCCGCGCACAGAACGTTCTCGAGCGAGTCGGGGGTGTGGGCATAGTCGACGATCACCGCGAAGTCCTGGCCCTCATCCACGGGCTCGAAGCGCCCGGGAACCCTGACGCCGCGCTCGAGTGCCTCCAGGAGCTGCTCAAGCGGACAGCCGAGCGCATGCGCAACCGCCAGCGCCCCGAGCGCGTTGGCGACATTGAAGCGCCCCGGCATCGGCAGTTGCAGCCGATGTTCCCCCGCGGGGGTCCGCAGCCGCAGGCGGCAGCCCTCGAACGAGCACTCGAGCTCGCTGGCACTGTATTCGGCCGGCCCGTCGACGGCGAAGCTCAGCACCTCGCCGAGCTCCTCCGCCAGGCGCCGCCCATAGGGGTCCCCGGTGTTGACGACGCTGACTCCCGGAGCAGGACCGGCCGGTGGCAGGAACAGCCGCCGCTTGGCCAGGAAGTAGTCCTCCATGGTCGGATGGAAGTCGAGGTGATCCTGGGTGAGGTTCGTGAACAGGGCCGCCGCGAAGGACGTCGCGTCGGCCCGGCCGAGCTCGAGCGCGTGAGAGGAGACCTCGATCGCACAGGCCACGTCGCCGCCGTCGAGCATCGCCCGGAGGTCCGCCTGAAGGTCGATCGCCTCGGGCGTTGTGCGCTCCACCGCGCGATCCTCACCCCCGATGACCGACTTCACCGTCCCCAGCAGGCCGCACTGGCGCCCGCAGGACTCGAGCAGGGCGCGGATTAGGTACGCGCTGGTCGTCTTGCCATTGGTGCCGGTCACACCAACCACGGCCAGCTCATGTGAGGGCTCGCCGTAGAAACGCGATGCCATCGGCGCCATCGCCGCACGGACGGAGGGAACGATGAGCTCCGGCACGCCCAGCCCGAGCGGGCGCTCGGTCACGAGCGCCGCCGCGCCTGCCGCGAGCGCCTGAGGGGCGAAGGCGTGGCCATCGCTGCGAAAGCCGCTGACGCAGAAGAAGAGGTCGCCCGGCGCGACCGCACGGCTGTCGTAGGCGAGCCCCGTGATCTCCGGCGCGTCCGAGCCGGGTGCGGGCGTCACGGAGCCCGCGACCGTGGCGGTCAGCTCGCTGAGCTTCAAACGTCAGTCCCCCGCGCAGGCATGCGGAGGAGTCTAGTTTCCGCCTCCGAAGGAGCCGCCGAAAGCGCCTCTACTGGGGCGGGATGCCCAGGTAGGGCAGCGCGAAGCTCATGATCTGTCCAAAGGCCGGCGCCGCCACGGTGCCGCCGAAGATCGAGCCGTTCTGGGGTTCGTCGACGACCACCGCCGTCAGCAGCTGAGGGTTCTCGGCCGGCGCGAAGCCGATGAACGAGGCGACGTATGCGGTTTTCGAGTATTCGCCCGTTTCGGGATTCACCTTGCTGGCCGTCCCCGTCTTGCCGGCCAGCTTGTAGCCGGGGATCGAGACCTCGCTCGCCGTCCCTTCGGGGCCGAGGACGCCCTCGAGCATCTGGCGCAGCGAGGCGGCCGTCGCGGTCGAGATGATCCTGTGCCCCGCGGGGATCGGCTGCGGCTTGCCGTCGATCGAGCGCACGATATGCGGCGCTCGCAGAATGCCGCCGTTGGCCAGGGCCGAGTACGCGGTCGCCATCTGCATCGGCGTCACGAGCTCGCCCTGGCCGATCGGCAGGTTGCCCATCGAGGAGCCCGAGTAGTGATCGAGGGGCAGCGTCACGCCACGTTCCTCGCCCGGCAGGTCAACGCCGGTCGGCAGGCCGAAGCCGAAGCGGTGCACCCATTCGTTGAACACCGGCGCACCCTCGAGTTTGCCGATCGTGATCGCCCCCACGTTGCTGGAGCGCGCGAGGATCTGCGAGGTCGTGAGGGTTTCCTCGGGATGTTCGGTGTCGTCATGGATCGTGCGATCGGCGACCTGGATCTGGTCCGGGATGTTGAAGGGCGTCTCGGGGGTGATCAGGCCACCCTGCAGCGCACCCGAGACGGCCACGACCTTGAAGGTCGAGCCCGGTTCGTAGGTGAAGCCCACGGCGCGGTTCTGCAGGGCGGTTTCGGGCGCCGCGCCGGGATCGTTGGCGTCGAGCTTGGGCCAGTTGGCCATCGCCAGGATCGAGCCGTTGCGCGGGTCCATCACGATCGCCGTGGCGTCTTTCGGGTTGAATGCCTCGGCGACCGCGCCGAGGACGTCTTCGGCGCGCTGCTGGATGTTGGCGTCGAGCGTCAGCTGAACGGCGTCCCCCGGCTGTTCGTGGCGCGGTTCTGAGATCGAGATCGGCTGGCCGATGGCGTCGCTGACCACACGTCGCTCACCTGAGCGTCCGCGCAGCAGGCTGTCGCGCGAGTACTCGACGCCCGACAGGCCATGCCCTTCGGTGCCGACCTCGCCGAGCACCTGCGCGGCGAGCGAGCCGCGTGGGTAGACGCGTCGCATGACCGGGGTGCCGCTGATGCCGGGGATCTTGAGCGCCAGAATCGCTTCCGCCTGACGGTCCGGGAGACCCCGGGCGAGGTAGACGAAGCCCGTGTGCTCGGAGAGCTTGTGCAGCACCGCCGCCTGGGTCTGGCCGAGCAGCGGCGCCAGGCGTTCGGCGGCTTTCAGCGGATCGGTCAGGAGGTAGGGGTCCGCGGCCAGATCGCGAGCGGGCTCCGATACGGCCAGATCGACGCCCAGCCGGTCGCTGATCGTGCCGCGCTGCGCGGTGACCGTTTCGATTGTTGTCTGCTGATCGCTGGCGGCCTTGCGCAGCGCGGGGCCGCGGATGACGCCGAGGTAGGCGGTGCGCCCGGCCGCCAGGACGAGGAGGCCGAAGAGGATCGCGAAGATCGTCCCGATGCGCCGCTGCCCAAGCTCCACCCGGTCAGCCCCCGGGGGCTTCCGTGCCGCCGCCGGCTTCGGTGTGCGTTTCGGTCGTGGCCGCCGCGCCGGTCGGTGCGGAGGCTGCCCCGCCTTCGCTTGAGGCCGGCGTGCTGGAGGTTTCCTGGCCGCTCGGAGCGGCCGCGGCTTCCGAGCCTCCGCTCGGCTGCGCCGAGCTTTCCTGGGTGCCGGGTTCACCGCTGGACGACGGTTCGCCGGAGGCGGTCGTAGAGGAGGCCGAGGATGGCGTTTCTTCGGTGCTCCCGAGCGATGCTTCCGACCCGCCCGGAGGTTCGCTCGCCGGGGCGAGCGGCTTCTTCAGAACACTCGCGGCACGGGGGGCGTCAACGGCTGCGTGGGAGCTCAGGAAGTGCAGGCTCGAGATGTCACTGACCCTCATTCCGAGCCTTTCCGCCTGGGTCTCGACACGCGTGCCGCTGGCCAGTTCGGAGTTTTCGATGCTCAGGGCCGCGTTGGCGCGCTGCAGACTGGCCTCGCGCTCCAGCGCCCGCCCGATCCCCGAATTCAGCTTGAGCAGGCCGAGCTGGAGCGTCACGATCCCGATCAGGGCGAAGGCGACGATGCCGATCCACGTGCGCCCACGGACTAACCGGTCGAGCAGGTGGTGGCTCGAGAGCGAGCGGGCCAGGCCGAGCAGCCCGATCGCCAGGCCCTCGCGCACCGGCTCGGGCTGGGCTGCACGCCCACGGGGTCGCGCCGGGACCGGCCTCGCCGGACCCGAGACGCGCCGGGGGCGACTCGGCGCTGTGCGCGGGCGTGGTGGCGCAACGCGTGGGACCGGCTGGGCGGTGGCTGAGGCCGGCGGCGTCACGATGCCTCGGTCAGCTTGCGGGCGACGCGCAGGCGGCCGGAGGCGGCGCGCGGGTTGGCGGCGATCTCAGCCGCCGATGGGACGATCGAGCGCCGGGCGATCAGCGCGGCCTCCGGCTCACGGCCACAGACGCAGACCGGGAGCTCTGGCGGGCAGATGCATCCCTGGGCGCGCTGGCCGAGGAACTGCTTGACGCGCCGGTCCTCGAGCGAGTGGAATGAGATGCCGGCCAGCGTGCCGCCCTCGCGCAGGATTCCCCAGGCCAGCGGCAGCGCCCGGTCGAGCTGCCCCAGCTCGTCGTTCACGGCGATGCGCAGTGCCTGAAAGGAACGCTTGGCGGGATGGCCGCCGGCGAAGCGGGCGGGGGCCGGTATGGCCGCGTTGATCGCCTCGACCAACTGCAGCGTCGTCTCGATCGGTTGCTGCTCGCGCGTTCTGACGATCTCTCGGGCGATCGCGCCGGCGTGACGCTCCTCGCCGAAGTCACGCAATGCGTGCGCGATGCGGCGCTCGTCCCACTCGGCCACGAGGCGACGGGCGTTGAACTCCTGGTCGGGGTCCATGCGCATGTCCAGCGGCGCGTCGTAGGAGTAGGAGAAGCCCCGCTCGCGGGTGTCAACCTGCATCGAGGACATGCCGAGGTCGAAGTAGGCCATCTCCGCACGGACTCCTTCGCCGGCGAGTGCCTCGAGTGCTTCGGCGTAGCCGGAGCGAATGAAGCGCACCTCGCAGGCACTCTCGGCCGCCAGCGCCTCGAAGCGCTGTTCGGCCAGCGGATCGCGATCGATCGCGATCAACGTTCCATTGCGACCGAGCCGCTCGGCGACCATACGGGCGTGGCCACCGTCACCGAAGGTGCAGTCGATGGCCGTCTGTCCGGGCTGCGGGTCGAGAAGCTCGAGTAGCTCCCTTGCGAGGACAGGGAGATGGGACCCCGAAACCCCGTTACCGGACCCGTCGCCCGAACGGGTCGCGGCGCGGGCGTGGCGTGAGCGCCCGTCCTCGCCCCCGCCTCGCCGCCGGCGGGCGAGCTCGGGTGTGCGCGTCTCACCAGCGCGCTGGCCTGGCATTTCAAGCAGCCGCATCGACATCCGCGGTCACCTCCGCGACTCCACTGAGGATTACCGACCGGTGCTCCGCCCAGGCCGTGCGGTCCCAGAGCTCCATCCGGTCACCGACACCGACCACGACGACGTCTTTGGCAAGCGAAGCGTGCTCCCCCAGGAAGCTCGGCACCATGATCCGCCCGGCTGCATCGAGCTCCGCGTCATGGGAGCTGCCGTAGAAGAACCGTTCCAGTTCGGTCAGCTTCGAGGACAGCGGTGGCAGCTCGGCCAGGGCGCGCTGGGAATAGGCGTCGTACTGCTCTGGACGCCAGATCCCGACGCACGGCTTCAGGTCGACCGTCATCGCCAGGACGACGCCGTCGGCGAGGGCGGCGCGGTAGCGAGCCGGAACCGTAAGGCGGTTCTTCGCGTCGAGCGTATGGTCGAAGGTGCCACGGAAAGGGACCACTGCGGAGACCTCAAGTTGATTACCGAGCCGAGGTGGAGGAGTGGGAGGAGCCCCTCCACCCCGGCTCGCTGCGGGCGAACATATCCCACTTCCTCCCACAATGCAACCCTATTTGCACATCTTCTCCCACAACTCCATCCCCAGACGCCCACAAGGTCCGAAAAGCCCCGCGGCCATTGGGATTTCGCTCGCCTGAACGGCCCAGGCGCACCTGCTCCCGGGCTGCAACGGGCCCTGCACGCAGGCCGCCTGGGAGAGGTCTTGCAGCAGCGGCATTGAATGCCGTCGCGCACGGGACATACGATCGGCTCCCATCCGGGCCCTGAAAGGAACCGCAAGCCTTGCCCTCCCCCATCTCCTTCTCAAGCCGCCGCCGCTCGCGGGCCGGGCGGATCGCATTTTTGGCGATGTTTCTGAGCGCGGCCGCGGTGGCCGGCTGCGGGGGCTCCTCAAAGAGCGACGGCACCTCAGCCGACCCGGCGGGCGTGACCCCGGCCGGTGCGCCCCTCTACCTGGGCGCAACGGTAGGACCCAGCGGCTCGCAGGCCTCCGATGCGCTGGCGGCGGGCAAGACCCTGACCCACCAGGCCGACCCCTATCTACGGCTGTTGGCGGTGCTGCGCACCCCCGGCTCGCCCGCGCTCGACTACAAGAGCGAAGTGGCTCCGTGGCTCGGCCCGCACGCCGGCTTCTTCCTGCGCTCGCTCACCGGTGCCGAATCGATACTGACCCTCCTCGAGGGTGCCCTGACGGGCAGCGGCGGCTCGGCCGGCGTGTCATTCGGGGCCGGCCAGATCGACGGGGCGCTCGTGCTCGACACCATCAGTGCCTCGGCCGCGCGGTCGTTCCTCTCCAAACAGGCCAAGGCCGCACACGCCAAACCGGCCAGCTACCGGGGCGTCTCATACGAAGCGAGCACGACCGGCCTGGCCTTCGGCCTGGTCGGACGCTTTGCGGTGATCGGCAGCGAAGCGGCACTGCACGGCGTGATCGACACGAGCCAGGGCTCAAGCGCCCTCTCGGCCGGTGGCGGCTACACCAAGCTGACAGCCGCCGCACCGAGCGAAGCGATCGCCCACCTCTACGTCAACCCCGCCGCGGTCTCGAGCCCGGTCCCCGCCGGACGCGCCACGGGATTGCTGGGCGCACTGACGGGCGGCCGCGAGGCTGACCTCTCACTGCTGGCGGGCGCGAGCGCGCTGAAACTGGACATCGACACGCTGACGAGCGCGACGGCTCCCGCCGGCCTGTTCTCGCCCGATCCCGAAGCCGATCAGGCGCTCGCCGCGCTGCCCGGCGAATCCTGGCTCGCGCTCGGCCTGGGCCACCTGAGCACAAAACTTCAGGGCGACGTGGCGGCGCTGAAGCTCGTCAGCTCGCTGCTGGGCTCCCAGGCACAGGCCTCGAGCCTCAGCACGCTGCTTGAAGGGCTGCTCACACCGGTCGAAATCATGGGCGCGCCAACCGCCCGCGCGAGAAGCGAATTCGGCAGCTGGCAGCGCTCGGCGGCCATCTTCGCCTCGGGCGCCGGGCTGCTCGAACTGAAGGGGGCCATCGTCATCGACTCGAGCAGCGCGGCTCGCTCGAAGGCCGCCATCGCGAAGCTGGGCGCGCAGCTGGCGCGGCGCGGCGACGCGATCTCACACACCTCGATCCCCGGCAGCGAAGCTGCCATCAGCGCCCGCGTGCGCGGCTTCCCGCTGGCGCTGGACATTGCGGCCGGCCAAGGCTCGGACGGCAGCCCGAAATTCGTCCTGGGCCTTGGTGCGGCCTCGGTCGACGCGGCGCTGTCCCCGCCCAGCACACTCCTCGGCTCCGCCACGAGCGCCGCCGCGACGAAGGCACTCGGAGGAGCCCGGCCGAGCGTGATCGTCCAGTTCCCCACCCTGGTGGGTCTGCTCGAAGGGATCGGGCTGACCGAATCGCCGCCTGTGTCCACCTACCTGCCCTTCCTGCGCTCGCTGACGACGCTCGCCGGGGGCGGCTCTGAACCGGGGGACGGGATCGACCGTTTCCAGCTGGCGCTGGGACTCGGCGAATCCTCCGGCCAGTCCGAAACGGGCGGCTGAGACCTCAGCCGCCCGCCAGCGGGCCGTCGGTATCGATCGCCCGGTAGAACGTCAGCTGTCCACCGCTGACGTCATCGACCCCGTATGGGCTCAGCGTCGTTTCCCCGTCGGCTTCGATCGAGTAGGAGCCGAGCACGGAGTTACGCCCACGGGTCGTCTTGAAGAAGGCCGAGATCACGGCGGCCCGGTTGTTGCCGTGGGCGCCCGCTCGGTAGATGGCGTTGATCACGACGCTCATGGCCTCATAGCCGTAGAGGACGTCGGGCCCCGCTTCCCCACCGAAGGTGCGCCGGTATTGCGCGAGCACCCGGCGCCCGGCGGCGGGATAGAGCGATTCAGGCAGCACCGGCGTGGTCAGGTAGGTGACCGTGCCGGCGCTGCCGAGCTTGGAGACGAACGTCTGGTTGGCCATCGAGCTCGAGCCGAGCAGCAGCAGGTGCGGGTCGGCCGCATGGAGTTCGCGCAACAGGGTCACGGTGCCTTCGCCGCTGCCGGCGGCAACGAACACCGCCTGCGCGTGGCTCGCGACGATCTTTTCGATCTCCCCCTTGAAGACGGAGCCGGGTTCGATCGCAATCGAGTCGTGTGAGGCGACTTCGATCCCCTCCTGTTCGGCGTAGCCCGTGACGATCGAGGCCAGGGGGGTCTGGAAGGCGTCCTGGTCGTCGAGCACGAACACCTTCTTGACGCCCATCGCGTGCATCAGTCTCGCCTGTGCGGCGGCCTCGGCCGGGTCGCCCGGCAACAGCCTGGCGAAATTGCGCTTTCCGCTGAGGTAGAAGCGCCCCGGCTCGTCCTGGCCGGCATCCAGCGACTGCGTCAGACCGACGTAGGGGCTGGCGGGGCTTATCTGCAGGATGCCGGCGGCGTTCAGGTTGGGCAACGAGATCGCCGTGGCACCCGAGTTGTAGTCGCCGATATAGGCGATCGTGCTGGTGTCCTGGGCGGCCTGCTTGGCGTTTCCGGCTGTTTCACCCGGACTCCACTGCCCGTTGGCGGGGTTGGCGTCGTCCAGCGAGACGTAGGAGATCTTGAACGGGCCGGCGTGCCCGCCGGCCTGGGACAGAGCCAGCTTCTCCCCACCCACGATCTGCTCGGAGACCGAGGCTGTTTCACCCTGCAGCGGCAGGCTCGAATAGACCGTCAGCTGGCTTCCGGCCGTTTCGGAGGCGGCCAGCGAGGCACCGCCGCAGCCCGCGATGGCGGGAACCACTGCGGCGACAGCGGCGAGGCCCAGCCAGCGCGCGAGCACAGGGCTCTAGCTGCGACGGCCGGGCAGATAGCCCGAGAGGATCTTCAGCGAAGCCCCGACGAGGATGATCACGGTCGCCAAGAGAAACGCGTCGACGCCCTTGGCGCCGAGTGCCCAGAGGACGACCCAGACGATCAGACCGGCGGTGACGGTGAGTACCAATCCCATGCGCGCGAGATCTTAGCTGTCCGACCCGGCGTGGGTCACGGTGAGCCCGCCGGCCAGAGCCGCCACGACGGCGCCGACGGCCTCGGCGGGATCCTCGCCCTCCCCGGCTGCCCGCACCAGACGCGTGCCGACGATCACGCCGTCGGCGCCGGCCTCGGCCGCTTCGCGCGCCTGGTCGGGCGTGCCGATGCCGAAGCCCAGCGCCACTGGCACCTCGGTGGCCGCCTTGGCGCGGGCGACGATGTCCGCGAAGCGCTCACCGAGTGCCTGACGCTCACCGGTTGTTCCGACGACCGACACGGTGTAGAGAAAACCCCGTGCACTGGCGCCGATCGCGGCCATCCGCTCGGGCGGGGTCGTCGGCGCCACCAGGGCCACCAGGGCCAGGCCCAGCGAGTCGCACAGCTCGAGTACCTCGGGTGCCTCGCCGAGCGGCAGGTCGGGAACGATCAGCCCGCAGGCGCCGGTCTGCGCCAGACGCTCCAGGAAAGCCCTGGCTCCGGGCGCGAAGACCATGTTCGCGTAGCACATCAGCACCACGGGAATTCGCGGCGCGAGCGCCCGCGCCACCTCAAGGACGCCGGCCACATTGGCGCCGGCCGCCAGGGCTCTCGTCCCGGCGGCGTGGATCACCGGGCCGTCGGCCAGCGGATCCGAGTAGGGCAGGCCGAGCTCAATCACGTCCGCGCCGGCATCGATGCAGGCTTCGCCGATCCGCACCGACTCCTCGAGCGTGGGGAAACCACCCATCACGTAAGGCATCAGGGCTGCGAGCTTGCCGTGCTCCTCGAAGGCTCGGGCGAGTCGCTCGATGCCGGTGTTCGCGGCGGTGCTCACGTCCCGGCTCCCGCCAGCACCTCCGCGAGATCCTTGTCACCGCGCCCGGACAGGCAGATCAGGTCGAGCTCGCCCTCGGACTGCGACAAGGTCCAGGCCAGCGCGTGGGCGGTCTCGAGCGCGGGAATGATGCCCTCGAGCCGAGCCAGCTCGTGGAAGGCGGCGACGGCCTGCGCGTCGGTCACGGCCACGTAGCGGGCGCGGCCGATGTCGCGCAGATGTGCGTGCTGAGGGCCGGTGCCGGGGTAGTCGAGTCCCGCCGAGATCGAGTGGGCTTCGATGATCTGGCCCTCCTCGTCCTGCATCACCGCCGAGCGGGCCCCGTGCAGGATCCCTGCCCGCCCGCCAACCGTCAGCGGGGCTCCATGGCGTGGCGTCTCGATGCCCTCTCCCCCTGCCTCGACCCCGATCAGCTCGACCTGCTCGTCCTCCAAAAAGGCCGCGAAGATGCCGAGCGCGTTCGAGCCGCCGCCGACGCAGGCGATCACCCGTCCAGGCAGCCGGCCCTCCTGCGCGAGCATCTGCCCGCGCGCCTCGTCGCCGATCACCCGCTGAAGATCGCGCACGAGCGCCGGATAGGGTGCCGGCCCGACCACGGAGCCGATCACATAGTGGGTGCTCTCGACGTTGGTCACCCAGTCGCGGATCGCCGCCGAGGTGGCCTCCTTGAGCGTACGTGCGCCCGCGTCGACCGGTTCGACACGGGCCCCCAGCAGTTCCATTCGCTGCACGTTGGGCCGCTGGCGCCGGGTGTCCTCCACGCCCATGTAGACGACGCATTCGACGCCCAGCAGTGCGCAGACTGTGGCCGTGGCCACGCCGTGCTGTCCCGCGCCCGTCTCGGCGATCACGCGCCGCTTGCCCATCCGCTGCGCCAAAAGGACCTGGCCGAGGGCGTTGTTGAGCTTGTGCGAGCCCGTGTGGTTCAGGTCCTCGCGCTTCAGGTAGACGGTCCGTCCCAGCCGCTCGGAGAGGCGCCCGGCGCGATACAGAGGTGTGGGGCGCCCGGCAAAGTCGCGCAACAGCAGGATCAGCTGATCGCGGTAGGAGGGGTCGGCGCGTGCCTTTATCCAGGCCTGCTCGAGCTCAGCCAGGGCGGGCATGAGCGTCTCGGGAACGAACTGTCCGCCATATGGGCCGAAGCGATGCTCGACGCCGGACCCGGTGGCGCTCACGTGTGCCCAGCCATGGGGAAAGCCGGCTGGCCGATCGGCGCGTCCAGGGACGTGGTCGCGTCGGCGACAGCGCGGACGGCGTCGAACAGGGCCGCCATCCGCCCGAGGTCCTTGTGGCCGGGCCGGGACTCGGTGCCGCTTGCGCTGTCGATCGCAAAGGGGCCGGTCGCGGCCACCGCCTCGGCGACATTGTCCGCATCGAGGCCGCCGCTGAGGATCAACGGCACCTTCGAGCGCCGCGCCGCCACGAGCCCCCAATCGAAGGTCACACCCGTGCCACCGCGTTGCGTCGGGCGCTCGGGTGCTCGGGCGTCCAGCAGGTGGAAGTCGACGTGGAAGCGCTCCAGGTCGCGCACATCTCCGGGGCCACCCACCTGGGCGGCCTTGATGATGCGAGCCCCTGTGCGACGTGCTGCCTCCGAGCAGTAGGAGGGGCCCTCATCGCCGTGGAACTGCAGCAGCGTCAGCCCGATCTCCTCGCTCACACGTGCCACGTCCTCCAGCGGCGCGTTGACGAAGACCCCGCACAGCTCGAGCCGGCGGCGCATGGCCGCGGTGATCGTGCCCGCCGCCTGCAGCGAGCATTGCCGCGGGCTCCCCGGGTAGAAGATCATTCCCAGAGCCCATGCCCCCATGCCGGCAGCGGCCTCGGCATCGGGCAGGTTCGTCAGGCCGCAGATCTTGACCCTGGGCACGTAGGCGTTGCCGGGCGCCGCCTCCGGTCTGGGGCCGGGCTTCGGCGCATCCTGGTCGGCCATCGCGCTCATGGCCATCACGGTAGCGCTCGCCCGCGCTGCGGCGCGGGCCCGCGCCGCGACGAGCCCGTCAGCCTTGGGGCGTGTTGGGGTTCGGAATGGAGTTGGGCCTGGTGCCGAGCTTGACCTTGACGGTCATTTCTTTGTAATGAGCGCCGCCGGTCGCACGGAGAAGCTTGATTTCGACGGTCTGGCCGGGTTTCTCCCCGCCGACCACGCTCGCCAGGTCTTCCGAGCTTGCAACGGTTTTTCCGTTGACCGCCAGGATGATGTCGCCACCGACGGCCACCTGGCCGTTTTCAACCGAGGCGCTGGTGGTGCCGCCTTTGATCCCGGCATCAGCGGCGGGATCGCCCTTCTGGACGCTCTGCACGAGCGCCCCCTGCTTGACGGGCAGGTTCAGAGCGGACAGAGAGCCGTCGATCGTCAGCGAGGTCAGGCCGAGGTAGGCGCCGCGAACCGTCCCGCCTTTCTCCAGCTGGGCGATCTCGGACTTGGCGGTGTTGATCGGGACCGCAAAGCCGATGCCCACACTGCCATCCCCCGTGCCCCCCGTCTCGATCTGCGAGTTGATACCGATCACTTCGCCGGCCGTGTTGAGCAACGGGCCACCGGAGTTGCCGGGGTTGATCGGCGCGTCGGTCTGCAGGACGTTGTTGATCGTGAAGCCGTTGGGGGCCGTGATCTCGCGCTGCAACGCCGAGATGACACCCGTCGTCAGGGTTCGTTCGAGGTTGAAGGGGTTGCCGATCGCATAGACCGGGTCGCCCACCTGCACGGCGCTCGAGTTACCCAGCGTCAGCGGGTGCAACGTCAGCCCGTCGGGGTGAATGCGCAGTACGGCCAGGTCGTTGGAGGGGTCCTTGCCGACAACCTGCGCTTCGACGCTCGTGCCCTTGGTGAAGCTGACGGTCACCTTGATGGCGTTCTCGACGACGTGGTAATTGGTCAGAATCGTGCCATTGGTGTCGATCACGATGCCCGAGCCGGTGGCCGTGCCTTCGCGCTGGGATTCGCCGAACAGGAACGGGGATTCGGTCTTCTGAACGATCGTCGAGGTGACATAGGCAACGCCGGGCGCATCTTTGACGTAGGCCTGGTGCGGGGTGAGCCCGGTGCTGACCTGGGAGGCGTTGGACGGTGCAGGGGCCGCCGCGGCCTCAACGGTGGTGACGGTCGTCTTGTTCTTACCGAGGCCGCCGGCCAGGGCAACGACTGCGACCACGATCGCTCCGCCGATCAGGGCCGAGATGAAAGGTATGGCGAACATTCGCTTCATGGCAGAGCAGGATGAGGGTCCGGTGTGAAGGGGATCTAAAGCGATTCGAGGGAGTTTCTAAAGAGGCGCGGAGCCGAGAAGCTGTTCGAGCGCCAGCAGCGGATCGGCCGCCCGCATCAACCTCTCCCCCACGAGTACCGCCTGCACCCCTGCCTCGTAGAGACCGGCGAGCTGCTCGGCGGAGGCGATCCCCGACTCTGAGACGACGATGACATCCGCCGGCATCTGACCCATCAGCCGGCCGGTGCGCTCGAGATCGACACTGAAGTCGCGCAGGTCGCGGTTGTTGACACCGATGATCTCCGCCCCCAGGGCAAGTGCCCGCTGGAGCTCCTCGCCGTCGTGGACCTCGACGAGGACGTCGAGCCCGGCCTGCGCGGCGGAGCCTTTAAGCGCCGTCAGCTCGCTGTCGCCCAGCGCCGCCACGATCAGCAGGATCGCGTCCGCGCCTGCTGCGGCGGCCTCCTCGACCTGGAACGGGTCGACGATGAAGTCCTTGCGCAGCAGCGGCAACGCGCAGAACGTCCGCGCGGTCCGGAGATCCTCCAGCGACCCGCCGAAGTTGGCCTCCTCGGTGAGGATCGAGGCGGCGACCGCTCCACCGCGTTCGTAGGCGGTGACGATCCGCTGGAGCTGGGGCTCCTCGTGAAGCGTGCCGGCCGATGGAGAGCGGCGCTTGAACTCCGCGATCACCCCCATACCGGGCTGAGCCAGAGCGTCGCGGAACGGCCGCCCCGGCGGGCGGGCGCGAGCGGCAGCCCGCGCGAGCGGGGCAGCGTGCTTTCGCAACTCGACGGCGACCCTCGTTTCGGCGAGGATCCGGTCGAGCACGGTGCCCGTCGGCGCGCTCACCGCGTGGCCCCCTGCGGCGCGTTGGCAATGGTCGCAGCCAGATAGCCCTCCAGGGCGGCGGAGGCGCGGCCGTCGGCGATCGCGGCGCGGGCCGCCTCCACACCCTCCGCGATGCTCGACGCGGCCCCGGCTGCGTAGATCGCGCCTCCGGCGTTGATCACGGCCAGCGCCTCCCCCGCCGGTGGACGGCCATTGGGCCGCTCGCCGTAGATGATCGCCCGGGCCAGGTGCGCGTTCTCCTCGGGTGTTCCTCCGGCGAGCTGCTCGCCTCCGTCGGCCTCGATGCCGGCTGTGGCGGGATCCAGCACGTAGCTGTGTAGCTCCTCGCCGTTGACCTCGACCACGCTGGTGGGCGCAGCGCTCGAGATCTCATCGAGGCCGTCCTCGCTCGAGACGAGCAGGGCACGGTCGACGCCGAGCCGCGCCAGTGCGCCAGCCATGGTCTGAAGGAAGGCCGGGTCGGAGACGCCGATCAACTGGCGGCGGGCGCCGGCGGGGTTGGTCAACGGACCGAGCAGGTTGAAGATCGTGCGCACCGCCAGCTCGCGCCGGACCGGCACGACAAACCGCGTCGCCTGATGGTGCGCGGGGGCGAACATGAATCCGAAGCCGGACTGAGAGATGCAACGAGCCACCGCCTCTGGGCCGAGGTCGATCCGCGCCCCCAGCGCCTCGAGCAGGTCCGCTGAGCCGGAGCGAGACGTGGCCGAGCGGTTGCCGTGCTTGGCGACTGCGCAGCCCGCGCCCGCCGCGATCAGCGCGGCGGTGGTGGAAACGTTGAACGTGCTGCGCCCGCCACCGGTGCCCGCGGTGTCCAGCAGATCGGTGCGATCGGTCGGGACATGGGCGGCGAGCTCGCGCATCGTCCAGGCCAGGCCGGCCAGCTCGTCGATCGTCTCACCCTTCGTCCGCAGGGCGATCAGGAACCCGGCGATCTGCACCTCGGAGACCTCGCCATGCATGATCTCGGCGAGCACGGCGGCGCTCTCCTCCCTCGTCAGATCACGTCCCGAGGCCACGGCGTCGATCGCCGCGGTGAGCGTGAGGTTGGACATCAGGAGCGCTCCAGGAAGTTCGACAGGAGCTCGTGGCCCTGTTCGGTCAGGACGGACTCGGGGTGGAACTGCACGCCCTCGGCCGGCAGCTCGCGGTGGCGGATGGCCATCAGCACCCCGCCGCCGTGGGCGGAGGCCTCAAGGCACTCGGGCAGGCGCTCGTCCACGACCAGCGAGTGATAGCGCCCAACGGTCAGACCCTGGCGCAGATCGGAGAAGATCGTCCTGCCGTCATGCTCGATCGTGGCAGCCTTGCCGTGGACGGGCTCGTGCAGCCGGACTTCGCCGCCGAAGGCCTGGGCGAGCGCCTGGTGGCCCAGACAGACACCGAGCGTTGCCACGCCGGCCTCCGGCAGGCGGCGGACGACCTCGAGCGAGATCCCGGCGAGGTCCGGTGTGCAGGGACCGGGTGAGACGACGCAGCGGTCATAGTTGCGCGCCAGCAGCTCCTCCACGGTGGCCTGGTCGTTACGAACCGTCTCAACCTCCGCTCCCAGCTCGCCCAGGTACTGCACGAGGTTGTAGGTGAAGGAGTCGTAGTTGTCGAGGACGAGGACCCTCATGGCCAGCCCGGCTGCTCGCAGGCCAGGGCGATCGCCCGCATGGCCGCGCCCATCTTCGCCACCGACTCCTCGTACTCGTAAGCCGGCTTGGCATCCGCGACGGTGCCGCCGCCGGCCTGCACGTGAGCCTGGCCGTCCTTGACCACGACGGTCCTGATGTGAATCGCCGTGTCCAGGTCCCCGCTGTAGCTCAGGTAGCCGATGGCACCGCCGTAGCCGCCGCGCTTGATCGGCTCGAGCTCATCGATGATCTGCATCGCGCGAACCTTCGGCGCCCCCGACAGCGTGCCCGCTGGTAGCACCGAGCGAAGCGCGTCGAGCGCCCCCACATCCGGGCGCAGGGTCCCGGAGACCGAGGAGACGATGTGCATGACGTGGCTGTAGTACTCGATCTCCATCAGCTCATCCACGCGTACCGTGCCGTACTCACAGACCCGTCCCAGATCGTTGCGGCCGAGGTCCACCAGCATGACGTGCTCGGAGCGCTCCTTCTCGTCGGCCAGCAGCTCGGCCGCGATCCGGCGGTCCTCCTCGGGCGTGGCGCCGCGCGAGCGCGTGCCGGCGATCGGCTTGGTCGAGACGTGGCGCCCCGAAACGGTCAGCAGCGGCTCGGGGCTGGCCCCGGCGATCTGGAAGTCCCCGAAGTCGAGGAAGTACATGTAGGGACTCGGGTTGACGGCCCGCAGGCCGCGGTAGATCGAGAAGGCCTCGACGGGTGCCGCGGCCGACCACCGCTGCGAGGGGACCACCTGGAAGGCGTCGCCGGCATGGATGTAGCGAACGATCCGCTCGACCATCGCTTCAAAGCTCTCGCGGGCCATGTTCGACTGGAACCGCGGCATCTCCCGCGGGCCCCGGGCCTCCTCTCGGGGTACCGGCCCGGCGAGCGCCGTGCGGATCTGGGCGATGGTCGCGGCAGCCACCTCGTAGGCCTCCTCGACGTTGGTCTGGCGCTCGAGATCGACGTTGGCCATCACAGTGACCGTGTGCTTGAGATGATCGAAGACGACCATCGCATCCGAGAGCATCAGCGCCATGTCGGGCAGTCCCACCGGGTCGGGGTTGGGCTCGGCGAGCGGCTCGACCGCGCGGACGAGGTCGTATCCGAACATGCCCACGGCCCCCCCAGCGAAGGGCGGCGCGTCAGGCCGCGGCGCCTGGCGGACCGACGCCATCTGGGCGGCGGCGAGCGCGTAGGGGTCACCCCCATCCGCGAGCGACCAGCGCACGACCGAACGCGGGCGGAAGCCGATGAAGGACCAGCGCCCCACACGCTGGCCCTGCTCGGCGGACTCGAGCAGGAAGGCCGGCTCGCCGGGCGCCAGCGCCCGGAGCTTGAGAAATGCCGAGACGGGCGTCTCACAGTCCTCCACCGAGCTGACACTGAGCGGGATCAGGTTGTAGTCCTGCGCCAGCGTCCGGACCTCCTCGAGGCCGGGACGAACCGCCAGCGGATCGCGGGAGCCGAGCGGGCCGCCGGCCGGGGAGCTAGGAGCGACGGCCATCGAGCACCCGCTCGGCATCGCTCAGCGAGCGGTCGCGGCTGCGCAACAGGACGAGCAGGTGATAGATCAGGTCGGCAGCCTCTTCGTCGACCCGCTCGTCGGACTCCTCGCGCGCTGCCCGGGTGACCTCCTCGGCCTCCTCCATGACCTTCGCCCCGACCAGCTCGGGGTTCGAGAGCAGCTCGACCGTGTAGGAGCCGGCGGGACGCTCGGCAGCGCGTTGGGCCAGCGTCCGCTCAAGCGCGGGCAGCGTCTCATGCGGGGCCCCCGGCGAAAGCTCCCCGCGATGAAAGCAGGTCCGCTCGCCGGTGTGGCAGGCGGGGCCGGCGGGCTCCACGAGCGCCAGCAGGGCGTCGCCGTCGCAGTCCAGCCGCAGCGCCCGGAGGACCTGGATGTTGCCGCTCGTTTCCCCCTTGTGCCAATGCTCCTGGCGTGAGCGGCTCCAGAGGTGCAGCTCTCCGCTCGCGCGGGTCCTGCGCAGGGCCTCGGCGTTCATGTAGGCCAGCGTCAGGACCTCGCCCGTGAACCAGTCCTGCACGACGCAGGGCACCAGTCCCTGGCCGTCGTAGGAGACCTGCTCCTCGATAGCTTCGCCGGCTGCGCCCATTGGGACGATTGTAGGTACCGCCGGTTGCGGGCGGATTTGAGACAGACTGCGGGGCGTGGACTCACTCCTCGAACGCAGGCTGGTGGTGATCTCCGGCAAGGGCGGCGTCGGTAAGACGACCATGGCAGCCGCCATGGGTCTGCTGGCGGCCGAGCGCGGGCGCCGGACGATCGTGGTGGAGTTCGGCGAGCAGTCGCGCCTGGCCGGGCTGTTCGGCATGCCGGCCGCAGAGGCGGGCATCGAACAGCGGCTGGCACCGGACCTCTGGAGCATCTCGATCGATCCCGATCGCGCCCTGCTGGAGTGGCTGCAGGCACTGGGCGGCCGCGTCTCGGGGAGGATCCTGGCCTCGAGCGGGACCTTCCAATACTTCGCCGCCGCGGCCCCGGGTGCCCGGGAGATCGTGAGCATGGTCAAGATCTTCCAGCTGACCCGTGGCCCGAGGCGGGGGCGCGGAGAGAGCTTCGACCTGGTCATCCTCGATGCCCCAGCCACGGGCCATGCGCTGGCGATGCTGGGCTCGCCCAAGACTTTCGGCGCGATCGCCCGCGTGGGGCCGATCGTCCGTCAGACCAAGGAGGTCCAGGACCTGCTGGCCGATCCTCGGCGGACCGACTACCTCGCCGTTGCGCTGGGGACCGAGCTCGCGGTGACCGAGACGATCGAGTTCCAGGAGGGCCTACAGAAAGCCGTCGGGCGCGATCCCGCAGCGGTGCTGGTCAACGGCCTCGTTCCACGGCGCTTCAACACGGCCGAGCTCGAGCGGATCGAAGACCTGCTCAAAGGAGCGAAACGGCCTGCCTCCGCCAACGGTGCCCGCGGCCGCGGGCCGTCCACGGCCGTGATCGCCTCTGCGGTCGCGGCCGCCCGCGAGGCGCACGAGCAGTCCCGGGTCCAGCAGAGCCAGCTGGCACGCCTGCGGCGGCGGGGGTTCCATGTCATCGGCATGCCCTTCGTCTGGACCCCCGAGCTCGAGCTGGAGGGCATCAGGACGCTCGCCCACCGGCTCGGGCGGCTCGAGTGATCCCTGACGCGAGTGGCTAGGTGATGCCGAGCCTGTCGAGCAGGCCCTCGTCGCCCCGCCAATCGTGGCGTACACGGACCGACAGGTCGAGGTGGACACGGGCGTCCAGCAGCTTCTGAAGCTCCTTGCGGGCGGCCGTCCCGATCGCCTTGATCATGCTGCCGTGAGCGCCGATCAGGATGCCCTTCTGCGAGTTGGACTCGACCCAGATCAGCGCCCGGACCCGGGTCAGGCCGTCCTGCAGGGCTTCGATCTCTTCGACGATCACCTCGACCGCGTGCGGGACCTCCTGGAAGGTCCGCTTGATTGCCGCCTCCCGGATCAGCTCGGCGGCAAGCAGCTCGAGCGACTGGTCGGATGAGGCCTCCGGAGCGAACATGAAGGGGCCCTCCGGCATCAGCGAGCTGAGGTGCTCGATCAGCTCCGGCAGGCCGGCGCCGCTGCGTGCGGAGATCGGAAAGACCTCGCCGTCGAGCCCCAGGGCTGCGGCCTGCTCGAGCATCTCGAGCAGCTCCGGGCGGGCCATCCGGTCGACCTTGTTGACGGCGATCGCCACCGGCACGCCCGGCCGGGCGAGGGTTTGGGCGATGAACCGATCGCCCGGCCCGACGCCCTGGCGCCCGTTGAGGATCAGCAGCGCTGCGTCGGCCCCGGCGAGCTCCTCGTTGACTCGTTTGGCCATGCGTGAGGTCAGCGCGTCGCGCGGGCGCTGGACGCCCGGCAGATCGACCAGGACGAGCTGGCACTCGGCACTGTGATGAACGCCCCTGATGGCACGGCGCGTGGTCTGCGGCCGGTCGGAGACGATCGCGATCTTCTCGCCGACGACGGCGTTGACGAAGGTCGACTTGCCGACGTTGGGCCGGCCGGCCAGCGCCACGAAGCCGCTGCGGCTCATCTGCCGGCCTCGCGCAGCAGCTCATCCTGGAGGCTCAGCATCTCACCGTCATCGGTCTCGTGGTCCATCCCCAGCAGATGGAGCATCCCGTGGATGATCGCCTCGCGCAGGTCAACCGTGTGCGCCGGGCAGATGACGACGTCGCCGAGCTCGCGTGGGCCGGTGCCGTCGATGCTCTCGATCCCGTCGATCGGAAAGGACAGGACGTCGGTCGGCTCGGCTTTGGCGCGGTGACGGGCGTTGAGTTCCGCGATGCGGGCGCTCGAGACGTACTCGACGGCGACATGGCCCGTCTGCACGCCACGGCTTTGAGCTGCCAGCTCGCACAGCTCGAAGACCTCCTGCGCCGGCGGCGAGTCGGGTGCGAGATCCTCGCCCAAGAGCTCGACTTCGATCACTGCGCTCAGGCGCTGCGAATGGCGCGGCCGGCCGCCTTGGCCGAGGCCGGCGGGTCCTCGCGCTGGGAATGCGCGTCATAGGCCTCGACGATCCGCTGCACGAGCTTGTGGCGAACGACGTCATCGCCGCCGAAGCGCACGAAGTCGACGCCCTCCACGGAATCGAGGACATCACCGACTACGATCAGCCCCGACTGCTGCTCGCGCGGAAGGTCGACCTGGGTGATGTCGCCGGTGACGACCATGCGCGAGCCGAAGCCGAGCCGGGTGAGGAACATCTTCATCTGCTCCGGGGTCGTGTTCTGGGCCTCGTCGAGGATGACGAACGAGTCATTCAGGGTGCGCCCGCGCATGAAAGCCAGCGGCGCGATCTCGATGACGCCGCGCTCGATGTGCTGGGAGACCTTCTCGGGGTCCATCATGTCGTGAAGCGCGTCGAACAACGGCCGCAGGTAGGGATCGACCTTGGCCATCAGATCGCCGGGCAGGAAGCCGAGTCGCTCGCCGGCCTCGACGGCCGGGCGCGTGAGAATTATCCTGTTGACCTCGTTGCGCGAGAGGGCCGCGGTCGCCATGGCGACCGCCAGGAAGGTCTTGCCGGTCCCTGCCGGGCCGACTCCGAAGGTGATCGTTGAGGAGCGGATCGAATCGACATAGCGCTTCTGGTTGACCGTCTTCGGCGCCACCCGCAGGCCGCGGTGCGACCAGACCACGTCCTCGAGCACCCGCGCCGGTGATTCGTGGGCGTCAAGCGCGCCCGTGACGGCCGTGATCGTTCCCGGCCCGATCTGGTGGCCCCGGGAGATCAGGTCCGATAGCTCGCGCACCACGCGCTCGCCCGCGCTGGTCTCGTGCTCGTCGCCGTCGAAGGTCAGCAGGTTTCCGCGCAGGTAGATGCGACAGTCGAGATGCGACTCCAGCGCGCGCAGGACGGTGTCCTGACTGCCGGCCAGCTCGGCGGCGACTTCGTTTGAAAGCTCGATCTGAGTCCTCATCCCTGCAGTGCGTCTCGCACGAGCCCGGATACCCGCTTGCCGTCCGCGCGGCCGTCGACGGCCGCCATGGCGCTCTTCATTGCCGAGCCCATGTCCTTCCCCGACTGGGCCCCGCTGTCACGAATGGCCTGCTCGACGATCGCGGCCAGATCCCCGTCGGAGAGCTCGGCCGGTAGATAGCCGCCGATCAGCTCGCCCTCGCTCTCCTCTCCCCCGGCGAGGTCCTCACGCCCGGCCTCGCGGTAGGCCTTGGCGGCCTCCAGGCGGCGCTTGCGCTCTCGTCGCAGCACCGCCAGCTCGTCGCCGGCGCCCTCCTTGGCGTCCTTCTGCAGCTCGGAGAGGACCAGCCGTAACGCTCCCACCTTCTCTTTTTCGCCTGCGCGCATGGCGCCCTGAAGGTCGGATTTGATCTGCTCAGCTATTGCCATCCACCATTGAGGATACGCCGCTTGGCGCCGTCACTCGTGAATTTCCTGGCTGCCGAGCGGCGTAGCGTTGCCAAGCTGCCCGGGCGAGGAGGTGTCACGCCCGAAGATCAGCGCGACGTTCCAGTCGGCCAGCAGGCGCAGGCGGCGGCCGATGCCCGGCATCAGCAGCAGGTGGTAGGTGCGCGTGATGAACCATGCCGGCAGGCCCCGCCAGCGGATACCCAGCGTGATTGCGACGGCCTGACCTCGGCCCAGCTCGGCGACGACACCTTTGGTGCGATAGCGAAACGGCTTGGGCGAGCCGCCGCTGAGCGCGGCGGCTACGTTGTGCGCCACCAGGCGGCCCTGGCGGATGGCATGCTGAGCGGTCGGCGGGCAGGACTCCCCGCTGCGCGCCGGGTCGGGGACCGCCGCACAGTCACCGATGGCCCAGATGCCCGATGCCGGGACCCCGGCCACCGAGGCGGGCCCGGGCCGATCCACGCGCATGGTCGCATCGACGACGATCCGACCGGAGTCATCGAGCGCGAGTCCGAGGTGCTCGACGGCGGGACTCGGCTTGACGCCGGCCGTCCAGACGACCGTGCGGGCGGGGATCAGGCTTTCATCCGAGAGGGTGACGCCATGCGCTGTTACCTCACCGAGTGTCGTATCGGTCCGGACCTCGATGCCGCGACGGCGAAGCTCGCGTTCGGCGAACCTGGAAAGGCTCGGGGGGACCTCCTGCATGATCCGTTCGCGGGCCTCCACCAGCACCCAGCGCATCCCCTGGGTGCGACAGCGCGGGTAGAGCTCGATCGTCTGGGCGGCGAAGTCCTGGAGCTCGGCCAATCCCTCGACGCCGGCGTATCCGGCGCCCACGAAGACGAAGCCCAGGTACTCGCGGCGAAGCTCATGCTCCTCAAGCGACTCGGCGATGTCCAGACAGCGCAACACCTGGTTGCGCAAGGCGGTGGCGTCCGAAAGCGACTTGAAGCCGATTCCGTGCTCGGCCAGTCCCGGGATCGGCAGGGTCCGGGAGACCGAGCCCAGCGACACGATCAACTGGTCATAGGCCAGCTCGACAGACTCTCCGTCGATGCGCTCGACCTGCAGGCGTCCGGCGGCGGGATCGGCGCCCGAGACACGGCCGATGACGAGCTCGGTGCGCCGCAGCTCCGAGCGGAGCGGGACCGAGACATGGCGCGGGTCGAGGGCCGCGCCGGCGGCGCCTGGAAGCAGGGGCGTGTAGAGCATGAAGTTCGCCTCGCTGACGAGCGTCACGCGGGCGCTCTGGGCGGGTAACAGGCGCTCGAGGGCCCTGGCGGCATAAAAGCCTCCGAATCCTCCCCCCGCAATGACGACCTGCCAGGCCACCGGGACAGAATAGGCTGCACGCGATGAACGACTCCCTCTATGCCAACGCCCTAGCCCCCTTTCTCGCGGAGACCAAGCGTCTGCGCCCCTCCGACTGCGAAGTGATCGACGCCCACACCCACCTGGGCCTCGACGAGGACGGCCGGTCGCTGACGCTCGAGGAACTGCTCGAGCAGCTCGACGCCGCCGATGCCCGGCGGGCCTGCGTTTTTCCACTGCATGACCCGGAGCGCCGCCCTGCCTACAGCGTGCCCAACGACCGTGTGCTTGCATGGGCGAAGGAAAGCGAGGGCCGCCTGACGCCGTTCGCACGCCTGGATCCCTTCGAAGGGCCGCTGCAGGAGGCCGAGCGAATGCTGAATGCCGGTGCTCGCGGGATCAAGCTGCATCCCCGCGCGCAGGACTTCACCTTCGACGGGGGCGAGCTCGACGGCGTTTTCAAGCTCTGTGAAGAAGCCGGCTTCCCCGTGTTGATCCACGCCGGGCGCGGGCTGCCGCCGCTCGCCGACGGCCTGGCCGACCTGGCCCTGCGCCACCCCGGCACGCCGTTGATCCTCGCCCACGGAGCGATCTGTGACCAGGGCATCCTGACCACACGCCTGGCCGATCACCCGGCGATCCTCTATGACACGTCCTGCTTCTTTCCCCTGGACGTGGTGGAGCTGCTCGCCCGTGTGCCTGCCGAGCGGATCGTCTTCGCCACCGACCCGCCCTACGGACAGCCGGTGACGGGCATCTACATGGCCCTGCGGGTGGCACGCCAGGCCGCGCTGGACGACGCCACGACCCGCCTGATGCTGGGCGGCACGATGGCGGCGCTGATCGATGGCCGGCCGCTGCCCGCCATCACCCCGCCGCGTCGAGGGCCCGACATCAATGTGTCGGGCCGCCTGATCCGTGTCTATAACTACGCGAGCCTGGTGGGACCGGCGCTCTTCAGCGGCGCCACCGAGCCGGCGCTGGCGATGCTCGACATGGCCATCGCCGCCACCCGTGACCCCGACCCGGGCGAGGTGGGAGAGGCACTCGAGACGATCGGCGCCGCGCTGCGGGCCGCCGAGGTGCTGGTCCGCGAAGACGACGGCATCCGCCCCGCCATCGATCTGCTCTACCGAGCCAACGTGCTCGCGGCGACCGAGCTGCTCGACGCAGGCTGATCAGCCTGCGCTGAGCCACACGGCCGCCCACTCACCCTCCTCGAGACGCCGGCGCTCGGTCAGCGTTCCGCCGGCAGCGAGCGCCGCGGAGACCTCGTCCGCCTCCTCCCGCAGCAGTCCACCTGCGATCAGCTCGGCCGGCTGCTCGGGGAGGGCGCCCGCGAGTTCGAGCAGCAGCGGGCGCAGCAGGTTGGCGGTCAAAAGCAACGGCCCGGCGGGCCGGTCGGCTGCTTTGCCCCAGGGCAGATGCTCGTGGCGCAGGTCAAAGCGCCGGGTCTCGAGCTCCACGCCGTTGACGGCGGCGTTCTCCGCGGCCGCGGTGACGCTCTCGGCCTCGTTGTCGAGGCCAAGTATGGGCCCGTAGCCGAGCAGGGCGCCCGCGATGGCGAGGACCCCCGAGCCCGTGCCGACGTCCAGCAGCGGCCCCCGCTCGGGGCCCAGGCAGGCCAGCTCGAGCATCAGGGAGATACACAGGCGTGTGCTCGCATGCCCGCCTGTCCCGAAGGCCTGCCCGGGATCGATGACGATCTCGCGTGCCGAGGCATCCGGCTCGGCCGCGGGCTCCCAGGGCGGACGAATGCGCAGCGAGGGCACGGCGCTCGGAGCCGAGGCCGGGGGGGCGATCAGCACGGGGCGGTGGAATTCCTTCCAGCGCTCGTTCCAGTCGTCGGCAACCTCGGTGGTCGTGATCTCGACCAGCGCCTCACCCACAGCGGCGGTGAGGTCGGGCAGGGCGGGTAGCTCTCCCGGTGCGCCGTAGACGGCGTACTCGATCGTCTCACCGCCGTCCAGCTCTGCCTCTTCGACACCTGCGGGTGTGAGCTCGAGCAGCGCTGCCAGCACGACCTCTGCCTGCCCGCGCCCGACGCGCAGAGCCAGCCGGATCACGCGGGCTGGCTGCCCAGGACGCGACGCAGCTTGGCGAACACGCCTTCCTGTGAACGCAGATTCTCCTCGGTCAGGCTGTCGTTGAGCTGCTCGAGCAGCTCACGCTGCTCGAGCGACAGGCGCCGCGGAATGACGACGTTGACCACGACCCGCAGGCTGCCCTGGCCGCGGCGCAGCCCAGGCATCCCCAGGCCACGCAGGGTGATGACCTCGCCGGGCTGGGTGCCTGGCGCAAGCTCGATCGTGGTCGTGCCATCCAGGGTGGGCACCTCGAGGCTGGCGCCGAGTGCCGCAAGCGGCGCCGGAACGTCAAGCGCCGTGATCAGGTCGTCGCCTTCGCGAACGAAGCGCTCGTCTTCGCGAACCTTGACGAGGACATAGAGGTCACCCGGGGGGGCGCCGGCCTCCCCGGTGTGGCCGTGGCCGCTCATGCGGATCCGCTGCCCGTCGGCAATGCCCGCCGGGATGTCAATGTCCAGGCGGCGCTCGACGCGCTGGCGGCCCCGCCCACGGCACTCCTTACAGGGCTCCTTGGGGATCTTGCCGTCGCCGCCGCAGTCCTCGCAGACGACCGTGCGGACCATCTGACCGAAGGGCGTCCGCGTGACCGCCTGCAACTGACCGACGCCACCGCAGCGCTCGCAGGTCTCGATCGGTGTACCCGGCTCGGCGCCGTTGCCATGACAGTGCTCGCAGCGCTCGATTGCGTCGAAGATGACCTCGGTGCTCTTGCCGCGAGCCGCCTCGATCAGCTCGATCTCGACCGCCACAGCGACGTCGCCGCCGGGCGCGGGACCGGCGGCCGCGCCGCCGAAGAAGGTGTTGAACAGGTCGCCAATCGAGCCGAAGCCATCGAAGTTGGGAGCGTAGCCTCCCGAGCGCAGGCCCTCGTGGCCGTAACGGTCGTAGGTCGCCCGGCGCTCCGGGTCGGAGAGGATCTCGTAGGCCTCCGCGGCCTCCTTGAACTTCTCCTCGGCCTGCGGGTCGTGAGCGTTGACATCCGGATGCAGCTCACGCGCCTGCTGGCGAAAGGCTTTCTTGATCTCCTGCTCGCCGGCCTCGCGGGCCACGCCGAGCACCTCATAGGGGTCTCTTGGCACGGGCTCGTCTAGTTCTCGGCGTAGGCGTCTTCGACAAAGCGCGAAAGCTCGTGGGCGGCGTCGCGTACGGTCGCGATCGTGCGCGCATAGTCCATCCGCACGGGGCCGATGACAGACACCGCGCCGAGCCTGCGACTGGCGACGCCGTAGCCGGTGGCGACGACCGCCAGCGAGTGCATCGCCGGGAGTTCGTTCTCGCGACCGATGCGCACGTAGACGCCGGGCTCCGTCAGGGCCGAGCGCAGCACCCGCAACAGGGCCACGCGGCGCTCGAGGAGCCCGATCAGCTCGTTGACCCGGTGGGTGTCCACGATTTCGCCGGTCTCGAATAGCCGCGCGGTGCCGTCCAGATACAGGGCTTCCTCTCCGCTGGCGGCGAGCTGGGTGAAGGCAGGGGCGAGACGGCCCAGGAAGTCAAGCTCAACGGGTAGGAGGCTGGGGTCCAGCAGGCGTTGTCCAAGCGTCCGCGAGCCCACGCCCAGACCGGACAGCCGCTCATTGAGGTACTCGCCCGCCCATGCCACGAGGCCTGGATCGACGGCGCGATCGAAGCTGGCGAGCATCTTGGAGACCTCTCCGGCAGAGGTGATGATCACGACCAGCACGAGCTGCGGCTGCAGCTCCAGCACCTCGACGTGCCGGATCGTGGCCGTGTTGATGGAGGGTGCCGAAACCACGGCCAGAAGGTTGGTCATCTGCGAGAGGGTCTCGCTGATCGAGCGCATCGCCTCGTCGACCTCCCGACGGATAAGCGTCAGCTCCAGACGCCTGCGCGGCGCCGCCAGGGCCCCGCCGGACTGCAGCAGACGATCGACGAGGTAGCGCTGGCCGGCATCCGTCGGCACCCGCCCGGCCGACACGTGCGGGTGGTCGAGCAGGCCAATCTCCTCGAGCTGGGCCAATTCGTTGCGCACGGTCGAGGGGCTGCAGTCCAGGTCGGGGTCGGCCGCAACGGCCCGCGAGGGCACGGGCTGCCCGGTGTGCAGGTAGTCCTCTACGACCTTGCTCAGGATGCGCTCCTGGCGGGGGGTGAGCATGTCCTGATTGTAGGCGGGGCGGTGGCGCCCGGCCGGGCGCGGCTAAAGCTCGAGTTCGGCCTCGGCGTTGCGGATGATCTGCTTGCCGCCCTGTTCGGCAACCGTATCGACGATTGCCCGGGCGCCGGCGAGCTCGCGCACGGTGCCGGTGACGAGCACCTCCTGCTCGGGCGCGCCCATGCCCCGGAACTGGACCGACAGCCGCCGCAGATGTCCCGGGCCACCCGCCGCCTCGGTTTGGGCGCGGGCCACCTGGGCCATGGTCCACAGACCGTGCAGAATCCGGCCGGGCAGACCCACGGCGCGGGCGAACTCCTCGTCGATGTGGATCGGGTTGAAATCCCCCGAGGCGCCCGCGTAGCGGACCGTCAGGTACTTATCGGGTGTGATCCTCAGCTCCGGGATCGACTCACCCTCCTTGAGCTCCGTCATCTCACACTCCTCTGACGATGTTGGTCCAGGTCCCGCGGCAGACCTCCTCGCCGCGCTGGTTGAGCGATACGGACTCGAACACGTAGTAGCCACGTCCCTCGGCTTCCGAGATGTCCTTGACGGAGGCCGTCGTGGTGATCTCGTCACCGGCCACCACCGGAGCGCCCCAGAGGAACTCCTGACCGCCATGGACCATCATCGCGAAATTGAGCTCGATCTCCGGGTCGAAGATAGGCGGCCCCACCGCCGGAGCGCTGTAGACGACAGCGAACATGGGCGGCGCCACCAAGTCGGCGTAACCGGCGGCCCGAGCGGCCTCGAGGTCCAGGCACAGCGGGTCGGTCTCGCCAACCGCTCGCGCATACTCGCGGATCTTCTCCCTGCCCACTGCGTAGGTGATGGGGTCGTAATGCTTGCCGATGGCCTGGCAGTTGACTGGCATCGCTGGCTCCTGACTGCTCGGTACGGACTGCTGCGGCGCGCCAGTCTACGCATGGCGCGCGGATCGCGCCGCACGAGCGCGTGTGCCCTTAAACAGAAAATGGGCCCCAAGGGGCCCGCGGGGGGAGAGGCATGGATGCCTCTCCCCCCTGAGCACTCGGCGCCGGGCCCCGCTCAGATCGCCAGAGCATCCTCGCCGACGCCGGCGCCCACGAGCTCACCGTCCTGGCCCCCCTCGGCTCCAGCGCCGTCACGGTCGCCGGGGCGGTCGAGGAACTGCACGGTGTCAGCGACGACGCTGACGGCCTGCCGGCGCTGCTCGTCGCTGGTCTCCCACTCGCGCCAGGCCAGCCGCCCATCGATGGCGACCCGGCTGCCCTTTCGCATGTGCTCGGCCACACTCTCCGCCGGAGCGCCGAAGACGCTGACATCGAAATAGTTGGGCCGCTCCACATAGTCCCCGCTGGGCTCGCGGTGGCTGGAGTTGCATGCGATCCGCAGCCCGCAGACCGAGGTCCCGGACGGCGTCGAGCGCAGCTCCGGGTCTCGGGTCAGCCGGCCGATCAGCACAACTCGGTTGATCGTGAACATCTGGTCGTCCTCGCTTTCGCTGGTTGCCCCCCGTCGGCAAGCTACGCAGCGCCTGTGATGGCTCGCTCGATTGCACCGCTCGGCCGCTCGCCCGCTTCGAAGGTCTCGAGAGGGAGAACGGCAATCCGCTGCTGCGCACCGGCCAGCTCGATGGCGCGAGCAAGTGGCGGGCGGACCTGCTCGGTGGCGAGGTAGAGGACTCCGCCGACGTGCCGGGCCCGCGCCCAGGAGCGACAGATCACCGCCAGCCTCTGAGGAGACTTGACGGTGAGCTCAACCTCGACGGCGAGCGGCGCGCGCTCACCGGCCGACAGCACGACGAGGTCGGGCCGGTGGGCGGCTTGTCCCCGCCCGGCCGCCGGCACGCTGGCGAGCGCCGTTCGACTCTCGCGCTCGCGCCTTCGCAGCTCGGCCTCGCCGATCACCTCCCGCCCGTGGTAGCGGTTGGCCAGCTCGGCTGCCACGAGAGAGCACAGGACGGCGTGACGCGCACCGCCGGGGCTGACCCTGGCCGGCTCGACGCCCGCGAGACCCACCCCGTGCAGACCGGCTCGGGTGACGGTGTAGAGCGCCGGTTGATCGCGCAGCGGGCGCCATACCACGAGCAGGCCCCGGCGCTCGGCCAGTGACAGCCGGGCGCGAGCTGAGGGCGCACCTGTGCCGTGGGCTCGGGCAAGGGCCTCTGCGCTCGCCGCACCGAGACCTGCGACCCAGGAGATCATCTCGTACATCTCGTGCGAGATCTGGCTCTTCGCCGGGCGGCCCATCAGCGTCCCGCTCCGGCCGGGGTGATACGGACCGCGCGGGCCCCCTGGCCGGAGCCCAGGCCGATGACGAAGCAGCGTCCAGGTTCCAGGCGCAGAAGCTCATCGGGCTGGAGCACACGCTCCGAGGAACGTGTTCGAGTAGTCCGGCCGTCGCTTGAGAATGACACGCGCCAGGCACCGCCGACGCCGCCCATCCCCGCGATCAGCTCCGCCGAACGGGGGACAACCTGGCGATGGGCAATCAGCGCCGAGAGGTTCCCGAGCACCTGCTCAAGCAGCCGCTCGTGGCCGGGGAGGCGCAGGTCGGAGAGCTCTTGGGTCCCCAGCAGCAGGCTGAACCCTGCTGAGCGGGCGCGTCCGAACAGCGCGACGACCTGCTCGGCCGCCACGGCCGAGAACTCGTCGATCACCACCAGCGTCGGGGCGGGCCGGCCCTGCAGGGCGGCAATGGTGCTCTGCAGGTCTTGGACGATGGCCGCCCCGAGCATCTGCGCGAGCAGCGGGCGACTGTCGGACTCGAGGCTTAGATAAACGACCGCCCCCGAGCGGGCCGCAGCCAGCAGGTCGATCGAAGGGGTGGCGGAGCCGGCCGGTTCGAGCCAGCGGCCCACATCGGACTCCGTCAGGATGGCCAACCGATCGCGGACACCCGTGAGATCGCGCAGCTGGCGGGCGGTCAGGGAGTCCAGGTAGGCATGGCCCGCCTCGGCCTGCTGCTCGGGAAGCTCACGCAGCAGTTCCTCGAGGCAGACGGGATCGAGCTGGCGAACGATGCTCTGCAGGCAGACCTCGCCGTCGGCGGCCCGCAGAGCGCGGATCGCGTGTCCCAGATAGCGCTGCGCCTGGCGAAGGTAGTGAGGCTCGGTGAAGCGCTCCCCTGCCAGCAGACGGTCAGCGATCTCCGTCTCGCTGCCCCGCGCATAGGGGTTGTACGTGGACGGTCCGCCCGGCGTCCACTCGAGGAACTCCCGTCCCGCAAGGGCCGCGGCCTCGCAGAGCGCTTCGCGCATCGCGCCGTCGCCCTTGGGATCCACGACGATCGCCGCGAGATCCCGTTCGATCGCGCTGACGGCCATCAGCGTTTGGGTGACCGTCTTGCCCGAGCCGGTCGCGCCGAGAACGAGCGTGTGGCGTCCCGCGGCGTCGCCGAAGGGAATCGCAACCGGTTCACCGTCGGGCGAGATGCCGAGCACGAGCTCGCCCCCGCGCCCCTGCGCTCGGGGGTCGGAGAGCAATGAGCGCCGCGTGAGTGCGCGGGCCATCGCGGCGGGGCTGCGCCGCGCGCGGGCGCGACCGGCAAGGTCGCCGCCCGCTTCGAGGTCCTGCCGATGCCAGCGACGGAGCCTCCGGGCCGCTACAAGGCCCGCGAGCGCCACAGACACAGAGACGCCGCCGAGCGCGGGGCGCAGCAGCAGCGCTCCCGTTGCGCCGGAGACGCTCCAGCCCCAGTGAACACCCCGACGACGCAGCAGACGTGCCGCCAGCAAGCCGAGAACAACCGAGACCAGCAGCCGGACACCGCCGGAGAACATTCCCTCGAGCAACGGCGCGAGGGAGACAGCGTGAGAGGTCCCCGTCTCCGGGGATTCGATGAGGGAAGGCATTGCGCCCTTCCTTTCTGTAGTGCCTGCTCTCGGGCAGGCGTCTTTCCCGACCGGCGGACGCCGGCCGGCAGGTGAGACGCAGGCCGGCCAGCGGCACTGCGAAGAGGTGGAGAAGCACGCCGGCGCCGACGGGGCCCGCGGCCCGTCCTGCCAGGGCTCTCAGATCAAGCGGTAGCCGACGCCCCTGACCGCGACGACCCAGCGGCACGAGCGTGGCTCTGAGGCCCCGTGCGCGAGCTTGGACCGCAAGCGGCTGGCATGCGTGTCGAGGGTCCGGCTCCTACCCGGCGCGCGAAAGCCCCAGATCGTGCGCAGTAGCTCTTGGCGCGCGAAGACCTGACCAGGTGCGCGCGCGAGGTGTGCCAGCAGCTCGAACTCGATCCGGGTCAGCTCAATCCGGTGCCCTGCCGCGCTGACGCGACGCGTTTGCAGATCGATGCGAATGGCCCCCACCTCCAGCACGTTCTGGTCGTCCTCGGGTATCCGGCGCAGCAGCGCGCGGACCCGAGCCCGGAGCTCGAGATAGCTGAAGGGTCTCCCCATGAAGTCGTCGGCGCCCATCTCGAAAGCGCGCAGCGCCTCAAGACCGCCGGCCTGTGCCCCGAGCACCAGCACCGCGGGCGGGCTCAGCGGCCCCGCCTCGGCGCGCACGCGCTCGAGGAACTCAGGTGCATGCGAGCCGTTCAGCCGGCCCAGGAGGATCAGCCGTGGCCGGTCACGCGGAACGCGTTCGAATGCCCTCTTCGCGTCGCATGCGATCGCGACGCAATAGCCGTCCGAGGCGAGCTCACAGGCAAGCGTCGAAGCGAAGTGCCGATCGCCCTCGACGAGCAGGATCGGCACACCCGGGCTCACCCGAGTTCGACCTCGCGGGGGCTGATGCCGAGCCCCTGGCGAGCGATCAGCCCGAGCACGTCGCTGTGTACCCAGACGGTCGGCTCACGCTGGCCGCCCTCCGCGAGCACACCGATACGTCGCGCGAGCCAGCTGGTCTCACCGCTTTCGTTGCCGCGGCCGTCGCGCTTGACCCGCCCGCAGCGGATCGCGATCTCACTGAGGCTCGAGCGCTCCGACCCGACGCGCTCAAGTACCGCTTCGCGCAGTCCCCGGTTGAGAATGATGGGGCTGTCGAGCACCCGCAGCAACTCGGCGCGAAGTGTCGTCGTCGAGACCGTCGGCTCGGATTCGTGCAGCGCAATGGCGGCCCGGGTTGCCGAGCAGAAGGGCTCGTAGTCCTCGGCTGCCGCGATGCACTCGCGCAGGCTCACGGCCTGCCGCTGCGCGGCGCCGCTCTGGCGTCGTGTCCAGCGAAGCTCGGGGATCAGCATGCGTGACGGGTGGCGCTCGACCCGAAAGCTCGCCGCGGCCGTCCTCAGGATCTGCGCAGGGTGGCGAAGCTCACCCGCACCGCGATCCTGATCTCCAGGCGGACGCACACGATGGTCCTGTTCGGTGACGGGACGGCAGCGCCGCTGGGCCGGATCGGCGGCGGCGTAGAGCGCGCAGAGCAGCTTCACGTTGCCGGGCAGCTCGTCGGCGCAGAGATGGGCTATCAGGCGCTCATCCGAGCCGCTCGATGCATCGCGGTCAATCAGCAGGAGGCTGCCTGCCGCGCCGTCTCTGGCGATCAGTTCACGGCCGTGCGCGTCGGCGGCCAGGAGCGTCCTGACGCCGGCCCGGTTCAAATGGGCGCTCATTGCGGGCGACGCTCCGCGTCGTCTGGAGCCAGGCGCCGCAGGGCGAGTTGGACGCTTGTCGGTCGGGCGGACTGTGCTCGTCATGGGCTCTCTCCGTGGCTGTGGTCGTCGCTTGCTCGCCGCTGCGTGGCGGCCCCCCGACAAATCCGACGAACCTGGCCGGAGCGTTCCGGCAGCGGGATGGAGAGGCGAAGCTGTGGACGGTGTGGCGGCGCGCGATGTCTGCGGCGCTGGGAGCGAGAAGTGAGGGATCAGATGGGGGCCCCGCAACCTAGTCAGCCCCGGAGCCGGAACTCGGTAGCGAGCCTGCAGTCGCCCGTGGCGCACGAGTCGCGCCCCCACGAACCCGATGCCCGCGGCCGCCGGGCAGGCTCTTCCGCCCGCGCCGGTGCAGTTGCGTCCGCTCGCGCCGCTGGCCAGCTGCCACCTCAGTGGCCCGCAGGGCACCCAACGGCAAGTGCGACGGGGGCGACTGCGCTCGGGGCAGAGGCGACTGCGGTGGTGTTTTCACGCCGCAGGAGCGTCCGATCCAGAGTGGAGCCGCGACGAGACGTGTGGACGGTCCGTGTGCGGCCCCTGTGCACGCTGAGGCGAACGCGTCTAAGAATTGATGTGTATGGCGCGTTTATGACGGGTAGAGGCTGACTACGATCGGTCATAACGGTCAGAAATTTCCGTGCGTCCGGGCGACGGCTGCCTGTGGAGTGTGTGTGGTGGGCCCGCCAGCAGCGGCCCCACAAGGAGCGGCAAGCGTCACCGTCCGGTGGCCGCACCAGCGGCACAGTGGAGCGCGGCTCGAATCCCGACGACTGGATTCCAGATGAACAACAGGCAGCGGGTGGCACCCAGGAAGAGGACATCAGTGGGAATTTCGCGCCTGCGCCCCGGGCCAAACGGGCTCCCGCGGGGACAGGTCGCCGAGATTCAACGCAGGCGGATGCTGACTGCGGCGGTGGATGCGGTCGAGGAGGTCGGGTACTCCCACATGACCGTCGCCGAGGTCATCAGCCGGGCACGCGTTTCGCGCAAGACCTTTTACGACGTGTTCGCCGACCGCGAGGACTGCTTCCTGGCCGCCTTCGAGCAGGCGATCGAGCAGGGACGGGCCAGGGTCCGAGCAGCTCACGCCGAGCACACCGACTGGCGCGATGCGATCAGGGCAGGGTTGACCGGTCTGCTGGCAATGATGGACGACGAGCCGGGCCTGACGAGGCTCTGTGTTGTGGAGGCCCAGGCCGCCGGATCGAGGGTGCTGGAGGCCCGAGCAACGGCCTTCGCCGAACTTGCCCGCGCGATCGATGCGGGACGTGAAGCCCCGGCCGCCACGGGTGACCCGCCGGAAGTGACCGCCGAAGGCCTCGTGGGCGCCGTTTTCACCGTCATCCACACGCGGGTGCTCGAACCGGATCCACATCCGCTACTCGACCTGCTCGGGCCGCTGATGAGCATGATCACCCTCCCCTATCTCGGCCCGCGGGCGGCAGCCCGCGAGCAGCGACTGCCCGCGCCTAGCCCCGCGAGCTACCCGCCAGTGCGACCCTCCAGGCCGACCGGCGACCCGCTGGAGGGCTTGAACATGCGCCTGACCTACCGGACCGTGAGGGTCCTCATGGTGATCGGCGAGAACCCCGGCGCGAGCAACCGGGAGATCGCCGTCGGCTCGGGCATCACCGACCAGGGGCAGATTTCCAAGCTCCTGGGCCGCCTGGGCCGTCTGGCGCTGATTGAGAATCTGGGCGACGGACAGGAAAAGGGCGCCGCCAACGCCTGGCGACTGACACCCCGCGGCGTGGCAGTCGAGCGCGCCACCAGGCCCCGCTGAGCGGCCAGCAGCAGTCGGACCAGCGCCGTCGTCACAGCGCGGCGGGCCCCGTCGGACGGGTTCGAAGGTGTTTCGCTTCATCCTGTGGCGTCTGCTGGGACTGGCCGGGGCACTGGTTGCGGCGGGCATGCTTGCCTGGCTGCTCGACGGGGGTGCGCGCACCGCGCTGCGCGACCCAGGTGGGCATGCCCTCCCCCTGAGCGCGGCGGGCAGTGCGGCCCTGATCACCGGGACGATCGGGACGGCGGTCCTGCGCCTGGTGCCCCTGCTCGGGGTTCTCGCCGGCGCGGGCGTCGGCGTTCTGCTGGCACGCGGCCGGGCGCGGCGGCGGCGTCGTTATGTGCGCATGCGGGTCATCCCCTACAGGACCGATGTCGCGGACGCCCATGCGCTCACCCGCATGTTCGCGGCGCTGCAATCCCGTTTGCTGCGGCGCTGGTGGGAGCGGCTGATCGGCGGACAGCCGTCGCTCGCTCTGGAGGTCCACCACCGGCCCTCAATCCACGGTGCACCGCCGTGCGCCTGGATGTCGGTCACCTGCTTGAGGGGACAGCAGGCAGGCATCGAGGCGGCACTCCAGGTGGCCTACCCGAACGTGCGCCTCGCGCCCGCGGACGAGCAACCAGGTTCGCCGCCCTGCCTGATACGCATCAGGAAGCGGGGTCCGTTCGTGTCGCGTGCGGCCGGAGCGCTCGAGCGCTTCGAGCGCGAACCGGAGCCGATGATGGACCGGCTGCTGAGTGCAATGGCCGCCACCTCTCTGCCGGGGATTGTTCAGCTCTCTCTGACACCCGCCCCATCGAGCTTCCAGAGGTTTGCGAAGTCCCTTTACAAACACCATGAGGCGGGACTCGGCTCGCGCCGAGCCGAGCAGGCGGGTGGGCACGAGCGTTCGATGCTCGAGGATCTGGAGCTCCGTGGTGGCCTCGAGTTGCAGCATCGGCCATTGTTCTTCACGGACATCCGGGTCATCGCGCCGAACCGGAGCGCCTGCGAACAGATCGCTTCGGTGCTGCGCGCCCAGCGCGGCGAGAACGAACTCGTGACCCGCACGACGCTGTTGCACCACGGTGTCCTTGGCGGGTACGCAAGACGCGTCCAGCGCGGCGAGGGCAACCCCCTGCCGGCGCCGCTCCGCGGGGTCTTCGCAACGAACGAGCTGGCCGCGCTGTGGCAGCTTCCCTCTATCGATTACATGCGGGTTCCCTTCTCCCGCAGCGGGCTGCCGCTGGCGCCCGCCCCGCCTGAGGTGCTGCGTCCCGTCGCGGGGCGCGGCACGCTGCGCGATTCCCTCGGAGCGGTCTCGATACACGTTCACATGAGACGCCAGAACACCGCGGTTCCGGGGACCGTCGAGCAGGGCAAGTCAAGTTACCTCGTGGCGAGCGTCGCGGAGGACCTCGAACGCGAGCGGTGCGCCGTGATCGTGCTCGACCCGAAGGGCGACGCGGCCGATGCAGCGCTGAGCGCCGTTCCCGAGGGACGGACATGCACCCTGCTTGACTTCGCCCATCCCACCTGCGGCTTCAACCCGCTAGCCGTGGATGCGCCCCCAGATGTCATCGCCGACTACGTCGTGGCGGCCCTGAAGAACCTGTTCACCGATGCGGACATCCGTGCCTCCTCGGATCGCTACCTGCGCAATGCGATCATCGCCGTCCTCGCCTACGACCGCCGCTCGTCCCTATGGGATGCCGCCCGCCTGTTGTCCGTCGGGGAGGAGGGCTATGCCTATCGCAGCCGGGTCGGGAGCGCGGTCAGGGCGCTGCCCGAGCTCAAGGAGATCAGCCAGTTCTTCACATCCGAGCTGACAGCCCAGCTGGCTGACGCCCGTAGCGCCACGACCTCGAAGCTGGACGCGCCCGTGAACAAGCTCGCGCGGCTGCTCAACTCGGCCTCGATCAAGCGTGTCCTGTTGAACGAGTCGCTGCGCGTCGAGCTGGACCGCGTTATCTCCGGCGGAGAGGTACTGGTGGTCAAGGGCGCGCTTGGCTCAATGGGCGCCGGAAACACATCTGTGCTGATGCAGCTGCTCGTGGGGATGCTCGATGCAGCCCTGGCCCGCCAGCAGGATCTCGTCCCCGCCGATCAGCGTGTGGCCGTGGCCTTGAAGATCGACGAGGCGCCGCTCGTCATCAACCGCGGCTTCGCCGAGACAATGGCGCTCAAGCGCTCGGCCGGACTGGAGACGGTGGCCTGCTGGCAGACCGATGGGCAGTGGGCCGAACGCGAGATCCGCGAACAGCTCGACGGCCTGTTCGCCCACCGCGTCTACTTCGCCACCTCCTCCACCCAGGACGCGCGGGCCTCTGTTGCCTTGACGATGGCCGAGTTCTCCGACACGGTGCGCCCGGATACCGGCCGGCTCTCGGCGCTGGGCCGGCCCGACGTGAGGCTACGACTGCCCAAGCACCACGCAATCGCAAGCTGGAGCACCCCTGAGGGCCGACAGCCGGCCTTCGTCGCGCAGACCCTTCCGATGTGTGTGGACAGCGCTCGACTGGAGCACCATGCCCGCGCGCAGCATCTCCGCGGGGCCCGGCACCTGACGGACCTGCGCCAGCCGCACTGGGACGGGGAGCCCGCACCCGACCCCGCAGCTGAGGCCCCTCAGGCAAGCGAGCCGCCGCGGCCGGCCGGCGTCGAGCCGCCGCCACTGGCGGCCACCGCTGCGCAGAGCTACAGCGAGCTGGTGGTGATCGACGGCGCGCAACGATTGCGGCGTGTCGGGCGCACCGGACGCGCCGAGCTCTCGCCCGAGGCACTCGACTTTGAAATCCTGCAACTGACCGCCGAGCTGGGAAGCCTGCTCAGCAGCCAGATCCACCGGCGCTTCAATCCCGGCCGCGCCGCCACGACGACCCAGCGGCGACTCAAGCGACTGGCCGACGCCGGGATGGTCGATCGCCTTCAATTCCACGGTGCCGACGGCGGGGGCGCGCCGATGGCCTACTCGATCTCGAGTGCGGGGCGCAGCCTGCTGGCCGAGCAGGGCCACGAGCCCCCGTCGGGCGCCGAGACCTCCGAGCGCTCGCTCGAGCGCGTCCGACACCAGATCCATGTGGCGGCCTGGGCGCTGGCACTGATGTCCGCGGCCGGCGGGCGCAAAGCCACCATCTGGGGCGCTCAACGCTCGGTCCTGGCGCCGCCGCGCCCCAAGGGGCCACAGGCGGGCCCGTTGTCCCCCGCCGGCCTGATGCTTCCCGGCGGGCGCGTGGCACACGACTTCCTGCACCGCCGCAGAGACGGCCAACGCGTCGAAGCTGAGCGCTTCGACACGCTCCGTCCGGACGCGATCGTGGGCCTGCCGGGGGTTGCTGCCAGGCCCGGCCTCGACGTGCTGCTCGAGCGCCACGAGCGCCCATCAGGCGCCGGCTGGCAGGCCAAGCTGGAGCGCTACGACCACTTCCTCTCGGGCTGGTCGGCACACATAGCCCGCTACGGCGCCGGGGGGCGGGCCGCCCCGCTGGTCGTCTTCCTCTGCTCTGACCGCAGGCAGGCGCGGGCCGCGGCGCGTGGAGCGGACGGCGTTCTCCTCGCTTCGCGCGCCTACGCCGGGGACTATCCGGCGGCGTGGCAATATCCGGGGCGCGAACGGACGTTGTTCGTGGCCGAGCGCGACCTGCACGAGGGCGTCTTGTTCGCCTATGGGCTGCCGCCCCTTCCGCCGCAGCGGCGCGTGGGGACGCCGCCGGAAGCCTCTGCGGAGGGATGGGATCCGTCAGGTCGCTTGATCCCGCTCGCCGAGGGTGCCGCAGCTGGGGGCTCCGTAGAGGGGATCGCAGCCGAGGAACGCCCCGAGCTACCGACGGTTCGGAACGAACCGTTGCAGCCCTGAAGGCCCGAGCAGCTGCGCCGATAGATGAGCGGCGGCCATCCCCTTCCCGGCCGTCAGGGACGACCCGGAGGCAACCATCCGTTCCCTCTTGCCTCCGGGTCGCCCCACAACAGCGTGCCCGGCCGGCAGCCAAGCCCCTACTGCACGAGGCTCGTTTCAAGCGGCGGACCGCTGAGACCGATGGGCAGCAATTCGAGCGTGAAGGAAACGCCGAATCCAGGAAGGTGGCAGAGCTTTGAGGGCTTGGCCGTCGTCCTTCCCGTCACGACCGCGAGGCCGGTGGTCGAGAACGTGCCCCTGAGCGTCTTTGGCAGCGGGTAGAAGCATTCCCACTTGGCGACAGACCCACGGAGCGACGGCGGCCATGGTTCGACCGGTTCGGGTTCGTTGTCGGCGATGGCCTCGCCGGCTGTGACGATCGTCGCCCGGCCGTTGCTCGTGAGGGCGATCGATTCGATCGAGCCGTCGACCAGCCAGCTCCCCTGCCCATCTCCACCTTCTCTCGTCCTAAAGCCGTCACGCTTCGATTCGTTGACGAGCGCCCCGCCGCCCTCCTGCCGGGCCGAGCCCGAATAGCCATCGGGTCGCAGCAAAAGTATGTAGCCGACCTCTGCGCCCCGCGCGACCGGGCGCCCCGTTTCGCTCAACCTCAACAGCCCCCTGGCACAGGCCGTCTCAGCCGTGGCGCCCGCCAGCACAAGCAGCACCCCGACGGACAACATCAGTCCCATCCTCATCATCGCCCCTCCGACAAGATCGCCTCTCAGCAACGCTTGGCCAAGACTAGTCAATCAGAGCTCTCGCCGGCCAAGATTTCGGAAGCCGCGGCCTTGGGGATCGTCCACGAAATCGTCGGCCGGCCCTAGGCCCCTCTCGGTCATCGGGCCTCATTCGAGGGTGATCGCCGATCCGCTGAAGGTGCCGTCCTTGACCGAGTTGGCGGCCTTGCGGCCGGCGGACTGGCCGCATGTCGAGCCGCCCCTGTAGGTCGTCGTGATGCTCCCCGTCAGAGCTAGGGGCGCATAGGCGCCGGTGTCTATCTCGCCCGAGAACGCGGACCCAGGGAGTTCGCTCAGGAGCGTGCTCAGGGTGCCAGCGGCGCGCACGGAGGTCGGGACCCACTTGTAGGCCGCGGAGCCCGTTGCGCCGGCGCCCGGCGTGGTGAGGGTTTCGCATGAGATAGAGCCTTCCGTGGTCAGCGAGGCCCTGTACTTGATCGTGCTGAACGCACCGCCGGTGCAGCCCGACAGGGTTCCCTTGACGACCACGCTCTGAACGGCGGGTGTCACCGTGAGTCCCGGCGAGAGCTTCACGCTCCCGGCGTTGGTTGCACATGTCGACCTGTAGAGGCCCACCACGTTGACCGGGGTGGTCCTGTCGAGTTCCGTCCCGTCCCCGACGCCCTGGCGCCCCCAGCACTTCGCAGGACCGATCGTCAGCGCGCAGGTGTGGATCGTTCCGGCGCTGATCGCGATGACGCCGGTGGCGAGCCGGTAGACGGCGGCCGGCGAGCTTTTGGCCGTGACCGTGCCGTCGCCCAGCTGGCCTTCTCCGTTCTCGCCCCAGCACTCCATTGCGCCCACCTCTGTCAGCGCACAGGTGTCATTGCTGCCGGCGGTGATCGCGCTCACCCCGCTGAGGCCACTGACCACAACGGGGCTCGTCGCGTTGTCGCCCCAACACGTCACGGTGCCGCCGCTCGTCAACGCGCACGTGTGATTGCCTCCCGCGCCGATCGCGACGACGCCGCTGCCCAGGCCGTTGACGGGAACCGGCACGGTGCTGTCGGAAGTGCCTCCGTCGCCCAGTTGGCCTGCATAGTTCGCGCCCCAGCACTCGACGGCGCCGGCGCCTGTCAGCGCACACGAGTGTGATGCGCCAACGCTGATCGCGGCGATGCCGCTTTCAAGGGTGCTCACCTGTACGGGTGTCGTCCTGGTCACTTTTGTGCCATCACCGACAGCGCCGCGGTCGTTCAGACCCCAGCACTCGACGGCGCCGGCGCTTGTCAGCGCGCACGTATGGTCGCCTCCCGCAGCGATCGCGACAACGCCTTGCGCCAGCCCGCGGACCGGTGCGGGGATCATTTTCCGCGCGTCGGTGCCGTCGCCGACCTCGCCACCGAAATTTTCGCCCCAGCATTTCGCCGCGCCGCCGCTCGTCAGCGCACACGTGTGGCGTGCGCCGGCGCTGATCGCGATAACTCCGCTGTCGAGGCCGCTGACCGGCGTCGGCTTCACGCGGCCCGTGGTCGTGCCGTCACCGAGCTGGCCAACGGTGTTTTCACCCCAGCACTCCATCGCGCTGGTCCTCAGGATCGCGCACGTGTGTGCACCGCCGGCGCTGATTGCGCTCGCCGCCGTCGCCGACGCGGATGCGGGAAGCGTGAGCGCCAAGCACATCAGGACGGGCGCGACGAGCGACGCACGCATCCCGTGTCGTCTCTTTGTCGTCTGTCGCCCCACAGACATCGCTCCGCCCCTCGCGCAGACGTGCACCCCGTAGGGGAGACGATAACCGGTTTAGGTCCCCGAACGCGAAACGCCCGCACTCACGGGGCCTCGGCGCGAGGACACGCAGGCCGGCCGAGGCGCGACGCAAGGCGGCGGTACCTGGACGTTGACCTGCGAGCCGTGGTAGAGCCGATCCTGGTCCTTGCAGGCAGCAGGAAAGAAGAACTGGACGCTGTCACTGCGCACACCGTTGTAGCTCCCGTAGACGGTCGCGCGACCCACCATGCCGACGGTGCAATTCGGGTCGCTGCTGCTCGTGACCCGAAACTTGATCTTCATGATGTTGCCCGGGTAACCCCACATCATCGCTTCGTGCGAGTGGTACTCGAGGTGGTGCAGGACCGACATCAGGATCGTGCCGCGCCCGTCCTGCTGGCACATGACCCCCGAAACGGTGTTGGCTTCGAAGTTGATATTCCCGTGCCCCTTCGCGAACCACGATTCGCCGCTGTAGGCCCCCGTGTGGAAACCCCACGGCGGAATCCCATAGACGGTTCCGATCTGCGCACAGGAGGTGCGCGCGCCGGCCGAGCCGGTGAACCCGAGCATCGTGAGCACGATCGTCACAGCCGCCAGCGAAAGTCCCACGCGCGTTGTTCGCGTCCTCCCCCCCATGAGGCGCGCACTATAGGCGTTCCCGAGACCTGACGACGCCTCCTCCTCGGCGTCTGTCAGTCGAACGTCCAGCGGACGCAAGACGCCCCCGTAACCACGCAGACAGCTGTGAGAGGATGTTCAGACTCATCGACCCGCCTCAGATGCGCGGAATGTCGCTTTGCGGCGGCCCGGCGAGGCGATCGAACGCTTAAGGCCCGCTACAACTGGTCCGCCGTCACGGTGCCGCCCTACTGCGGGTTGCCGGCGCGGAAGTACGCGATGTAGTCTGCGACCGAGCGTTCGAGATCCCACTCCGGCAGATAGCCGGTGTCCTCGTGCAGCCTGCTGATGTCGAGGTAGCTTGGCGGCACGCTGGCACCGGGCTCCAGCTCGAGCTCGAAGTCGGGCACGACGGCGTTGATCGCGGCGATCACCTCGGCGTTGGTGGTCATCCTGCCTGCGGCCACGTTGTAGGTCGCGTGCGTCAGCACGTCGGCCGTCTGCAGCAGAGCGCTCGCCCGGCCGAGGTCGTGGACATAGCAGAGGTCCAGGCCGTCATCGGCCCTGAGGCGCCCGGCTACGCCGGAGAGGTCGACCGGCGTGCCCGTGGCCGCGGCGTGGACGAACTGCGGGGCTGGAAATGCGAAGTTCGGGAGGTGCCCGAGCGGTCCCCACGCCCCGCCGATGCGCAGGTGAATGATCTCCAGGCCGGTGGCCCCGGCCAGGTGCTGGCCCAGCAGCTCGCTGATCTTCTTGAAGGTCGGAATCACATGCGGGGCGGTCAGCGTTACCGGCAGGTCCTCGCTCAGTGCGCCGGTGTTGGACAGACCGCCATAGACGCCGATCGTGCTGGCCAGGCTGACGCGCTTGACCCCCCACTCCTGGGCGACCTGAATGATGTTGAAAAGCCCACTGAGTGCTTCGCGCGCGGCCATCACGGGAGCCTCGTTCGGGTTGGGTGGCCAGGGCATTGAGCCTGCCATGTGGATGATGCCCGTGATCGTGTGGTCGCGGCCGATCGCCCGCAGGGCATCCAGGTTCTTGACGTCGGCCTGAACGGCGTGCACCGGTGCGCTGAAGCGCCCGTCCGGAATCTCGGGACTTCGGCGCTGAACAAGGACGCACTCCTCGCCGGTGTCGAGCAGCGCCTGCACGGTGGCGCTGCCGATGTGCCCGAGTCCTCCGGTGATCAAGATCATTATTAAACCCCCTAAGTCGTCTACAAAACAGATCGTCAGTGACCCTGACGGTCAGCGTAGCGTAGGATTAGCTCGATGCGGGCGAGCAGCAAGACGAAGTCTCAGACGAGCCGGCGGCTGGCATATCTGTTCAAGCACGTAGAGAGACGGATGTCCGAGTTGAATGCCGAGGCGCTCGCGCCCTTCGACATCCACGGACGTGATCTAGGGGTGCTGCTGGTGATCGACCGGTTCGAGCCGGCCTCCCAACAGCAGGTCGCCCAGCGCTTGGGCGTCGACCGCACGACGATGGTCGCAATCATCGACGCGCTTGAGGCCAAGGCCATCATCGCCCGCCGCCCTGATACGGAAGATCGCCGTCGCAACGTGGTCGAGTTGACGCCGGCCGGCCAGAACATCCTGCGTCGGGCGACCGCCGCCAGCGACGCCGCCGAGGCCCAGCTGCTCGCTCCGCTCAGCCCCGGAGAGGGCGAGCAACTACGCGACCTGCTGGCCCGGGTGCTCGCGGGCGGTCCAGCGCAGACCTGACCGCGGATCGGCGGCGAGACCCCGTCGCGCAGGCCTCCGGATACCCGGGAGACACAAAAGCGGCGGAGTCGAGATACATCCCGACCAGTTCACTGGCTTTCACGCTCTTCCGGCAAGACGAAGACACCTGTGATTCGCAGGACTTTCGAGTACGCCTAACGGGACGACGCTCGAAACACGACCCGCCGTGGCAGCACACCGCGACGCTGAGCGCCTTCCTCCACCCCCAGTGGTCGGGAACGCGCAACTGTCGGAAGCCTCGTCGCACGACTACGTCCCGAGTCGCGTCCTCGTTGCTCCTAGACCTGAAGTAGAGGAGTCAAGCGGTGCGACGTGGCAGGCTTGCTCGGGCCTGCCGCGTGCGCTGCCGCCGAAAGGCTCAACGTTTACCCCGGCACGTTGGATCGGCTGGCCACTTGGATCGCCTGGATCTTCAGGTTGTGCGGATGCACAAACCCACTGGTGCTGGTCGCGCAGAAGACCACCCAGCGCCCCGTGGCGGAGAAAGTCGCACTCGCCTCGAGCGACACGGTACCTGCGACTTCCGCGTTTGGCGAGGACGATTCCAAAGACACTGCGGACTGATCGATATCTGCCGTCTCGTTGTTTTCGAGCGTGCACTGCTCATTCGATCCCGCCTTCGCGTCGAGCACGACCTTGGCCGTCACGAGATAGCTGCCAGCGGGCAGCACCAGCTGGCCGAGGAACTCGTTGACCAGGAACGCCGGCGGTTCGTCGCGGTATGCCTGGAAGCCTGCGCTTGGACCGGGCGCGCCGTCCTCGCCGTTGGTGCCCGGCGCACCTGTCGCACCTGTCGCACCTGTCGCACCGGTAGCGCCCGCAGGCCCGGTCTCATCCCAGGTCACTGCTTTCTTACCTTTACCACAGTGCTTTCCAGCCTTGAGCAGCCGCAGTGCACCTTCTTCGTTGACGCACGCGTGCAGTGCGCCTCCTGACGAGAAGCCGCCCGTTGCGGCGATTGCCCCTCCGCTCATCGCAAACAAAGCCGCGATCGTCGCCATGACATTGGCGTAGCTGAGATGCCTACTGATCCGGTCCATGTCGCCTCCTAGGGCTTTTGAATCGCCAGATCGTAATGCTCCTCGGCTTGGGAGAACGGACCCTCGACTGCCGCGGCGAGCGTGTGGCGCCCTCGCAGGACATGAGGCCAGAGGCGCATCGTGACGGCGTTCGAGCGCGCCGTCCGAGACATCGCGTCACGGGACGACGCCGAAACCGTTCTGCCCGCCAGGCCTCCCAGAGACGAGAAAACGCCCCATTTCTGGGGCGTTCCGGAGTACCGCTACCGGGATTCGAACCCGGGTTTCCGCCATGAGAGGGCGGCGTCCTAGTCCCCTGGACGATAGCGGCAGGGTTGCGACGGACCCGAGGCTAGCAAAGCCGGCACCCTGAGAACTATCTCTCGGATGCATCCGGTCCTGGGACCCGCCGCTCAGAGTCCGGTGCGATATCTTCGCTTCCCCCACGCGGATGTGGCGGAATTGGTAGACGCGCACGGTTCAGGTCCGTGTCCTGGAAACGGGGTGGAGGTTCGAGTCCTCTCATCCGCATTGCTCTCGAAAGCAAATCGTCGGACCCGCGGTTAGGAGCCCAAGCTAGTCCAGTAGCGCTCCGCCAGCGATATTGATCTGGCGCGCGTCGCATCGGCGAAGCGCCCCTCGCCCTGCCGCGCAGCGCCGGTGCCAGTTGGCGCGTTCGCTTCTGCGTGGCGCCGCTCAAACGGCTAGCCCAGCGATTCGGATTTGCACGACGGCACGCGATGAATGATACTGAACCATATGGTTCAACTACAGCCGAGCCTCGACCGGACGTTTGCAGCGCTGGGAGATCCGACGCGTAGGGGGATCCTCGAGCAACTCTCCCACCTGGGGAGCGCGACGGTGTCTGACCTCGCGGAGCCGTTTGACATCACACTGACCGGCCTAAAGAAGCATCTCGGCGTTCTCGAGGAGGTCGAACTCATAACTACCGAAAAGATCGGCCGCTCGCGACACTGCCGCCTCGGTCCACGCACGCTCGACGACGCGGGGGCATGGATCGCCGATTACCAACAGATGCTCGAGGCCCGTTTTGACCGCCTCGGCCGACTTCTCGACCAGCAAGAGAGGACTGATCAATGAACACGTCCGTCAAACCGGACTCAGGACCGGGAGCCCCCGCGCCGAGTGATCGCGAGGTGGTTGTCGAGCGTGTGTTCGATGCGTCGCGCGAGGTGGTCTGGCGAGCATTTACCGAGCCCGGACAGCTCACGCAGTGGTGGGGCCGCGGGAACAAGCTGCTGATCGAAGAGCTCGAGCTTTGGCCCGGTGGACGCTGGCGCTTTGTCGAGCACGCCGCTGACGGGGTACACGGATTCGAAGGGCTCTATCGCGAGGTGACGCCGCCCGAGCGGCTCGTCTGGACCTTCGCCTGGGACGGGATGGCCGGACATGCCGTGCTGGACACAACGACCTTCGAGGACCTCGGCGACGGCCGCACCAAGGTCGTCAGCCACTCGCTTTTCCAGACCTCGGAAGAGCGCGACGCGATGCTCGGCTTCGGCATGCAGGAAGGACTCGACCAGAGCTACGCCGCCCTCGATCTCCTGCTCGCAGAGGCGGCGGGAACTACAGCCGGTCAAATTGGATCGACGCGACAAGGAGATGCCGGTGTCTGAATCAGCGCACTATGGCACCTGCAGACTCGAGACCCTCACCGCAGTTGACCTGCACGACGGCTGGTCCGAGAGCCTCGGCAAGCTCGGCCCACACCTCAATAGAAGAAGGGGGCAAGCATGAGGCGATTGGTCCTGCACATGATCATCTCAACCGACGGGTTCATTTCGACTGGAAATCGCGACGTGAACCCCGCGGCGCACTGGTCCGAGGAGATACAGGACCACTACACGGACCTGTTCGATCGGGCCGGCGGTGTCGTTTTCGGCCGCAACCTCTACCAGCAGTACGTGGGGCATTACTCAAAGGTCGCTGCCGGGGAGATTCTGCCCGAAACCGACCTGCCTCGCGACGAAGCGCATAACCAAGCCTTGGCCGGCCGACATCTGTCATGGACCAAGCGCCTGATGAACATGGACAAATTTGTCGTCTCGAACTCGCTCTCCCCATCCACACCCGGGATCAGCGTCATCTCGGGCGACATTGCGCCCAAGATCCTGCAGCTCAAGCAGCAGGACGGAGGCGACTTGCTCCTGATGTGCGGGCCAAGCCTGTTTGCCGTACTAACCGCGAACCAGCTCATCGATGAGTACATGTTCTACGTCTACCCGAATGCGCTGGGACACGGCGATCATCTGTACAGGGACATCGCCGGGCCCATTACGCTGACCCCCGTACGCGCCGTTTCGTTCGCGGATGGAATGGAACTTCGGGAGTACAAGCCGGAGTACGCCGTATAAAGACCATCTGGACCTCGTCCCGGACGGCTCTGGCGACATCAGAAGCGAGGAAGTTCTCAGCCGGGGACCGATACGTCGTGCCCAACTCGGTGGCCTGGGCGACCTCGGGCTAGGCGCGCGAGGGCTCATCAGCGCCTTCGCGCGTGGATCGTAATCCTGCTTCTCGCTTTGCCCGCGGCGACGCCGGGAGTGGGGGTGATGGTCGCCGTCGCGTGGAGGGTCTCCCCCCTTGCCAGCAGTGCTCTGGCGTAGCGGCTCAACGTGAGGATGATCTTCGCGTCGCTGGAGGCTCTCACTGCGTAGCGCGCTCTGGCCAGGAGAACTGTCCTGCTCCTGTGGCGGCTCGGATGGTAGGTGAGGCTGATCGAGACGGTCCCCCTGCATGTGGCGGCCCCATCGCTGCACCCCAACTCCAGCGCGAGCCTTCCATTCTTGCCCGCCTTTGCCGAGGAGCTCCTCAGTGATGCCAAGTACGATGCGCCGGTACCGGTGACCTGGGGGGTGGTGATGGTGGTGATCTTGGCCGATCCTTCTTGAACGGACGGGATCAGAGGTGGGGCACCGTCACCTGTTCCGGTCGAACTCGGACCGGGCGTTTCGGGCGGCAAATCGACGACGCCAACCGGTGCCGTCGACCACGCCAGACCGTCACCCAGACCGCCGCTCAGGCTGCTGCCCCAGCAGTCCAGCTGACCACCTGACAGGACTGCACAGGTGCTCCCGGGCGCCGCGAAAGCACCGTTGCCGCCCACGGCGATCTGGGTCGCATCGGTGAGACCCTCCACTTCGACGGGCGTGTCCCAGTGGTCGCACGAATAGAAGGCGCAGCCTTCAGGACCTGTGGCGAGGCCATCACCGAGCTGCCCGGACAGGTTGCTTCCCCAGCAGTCGACGTGGCCGCTGGACAGCAGCGCACACGAGTCGCTTCCGCCGGTGGCCACGCGCGTGGCGCTGGAAATGCCCAGCACTTCGACGGGCGTCTTGTTGCACGTGCCCGCAGATTCTTCGCAGGATTCCGAACCCACGCTGGTGCCGTCGCCCAGCTGTCCGTTGTAGTCCGCACCCCAGCAGTCGACGTGGCCTGCGGATAGCACCGCACACGTGTGCTCATATGCCGCGCCGACCTGGGTGGCGTTGCTGATCCCCTGAACTTCGGCAGGGGCATAAGCAGCGTGATCGGTGCCGTCACCGAGCTGGCCGCTGCGGTTGCTGCCCCAGCACTCCACGTGGCCGCTCGACAGCACCGCACAGAAGTAGAGGTTGCCTGCCGCCACCTGGAGAACTTCGGTGAGACCCGGCACTTCGACGGGCGTGTCCGAGTAGCCGCCGTGTGTGCCGGCGCCCAGCTCCCCTTCTTCGTTGGTTCCCCAGCACTCCACGTGCCCGCTCGAGAGCAGCGCACAGGAGCCACCTGCGGACGTGGCGATCTGCACGGCGTTGGTGAGGCCGGTCACTTCCACCGCAGTCACTGAGGCTTCTTTGGTCCCGTCGCCGAGCTCTCCGGATCCCCAGCAGTCGGCGTGGCCGCTCGCCAGCACCGCACACGAGTCGCCTTCGCTCGCTGAGACCTGCAGCGCATCCGTCACACCGAGCACATCTATGGGCGTCTCGGCCGGATGTTTACTGCCGTCCCCCAGCTGTCCCCAGGAGTTTTCTCCCCAGCAGTCGACGTGGCCGCTCGACAGCACCGCACACGAGTGCGGGTACCCCACGGCAACCCCCATGGCATTGGCTAGACCCGTCACCGCCACCGGCTCGGGCGAGTCTTCGCCGTCTGTACTGTCGCCGAGCTGCTCGGATTCGTTGTCCCCCCAGCAGTCGGCTTGTCCGGACGCCAGCAGTGCACACGAGTCGCCTTCCCCCACCGCGACCTGGCTGGCTGTGGTGATGCCCTGGACTTCGACAGGCCGGCTCGAGCTTTCTAAGGCGCCGTCACCGAGTTGCCCGTAGAAATTTTCGCCCCAGCATTCAACGTGGGCGCTCGACAGCAGCGCACAGGTGTCGCCTCCGCCCGCGGCGAGCTGGGTGGCATCCGTGACGCCCAGCACCTCGACCGGCACGTCGGACCTACCCGTCGTGCCGTCGCCGAGCTGTCCGTGTCCGTTGTCCCCCCAGCAGCTGACATGGCCGCTCGAGAGCAACGCACAGGAATGCTCTTCGCCCGCAGCGATCTCGATGGCAGTGGTGACGCCCTGCACCTCGACCGGTGTTTCCGACGGGCGCGTGCTCCCGTCGCCGAGCTGCCCGTTTCCGTTTTCTTCCCAGCATTCGATGTGACCGCTCGACAGCAGTGCACACGAGTGATCCCGGCCGGCGACGACCTGCGTGGCATCGTCGATGCCGGGAACTTCGACGGGCCGATTCCGTTCGTAGACGATATGTCCGAGGTCTTCGGCACCCCAGCAGTCAACGTGCCCGCTCGACAGCAAGGCACAGGAGTGCTCGAATCCCACCGCGACCTGGATCGCGGTGGTGATTCCCGGGACTTCGACCGGTGTGTCTGAGCTCGTGCCGCTTGGCCCGTCGCCAAACTGCCCGGACCAGTTGTTGCCCCAACATTCGACGTGACCGCTCGAGAGGGCTGCACAGGAATCCTCTCCGCCAGTCGAGACCTCTACAGCATCCCCAATGCCCCGCACTTCGACAGGTATGTCCGAGTTGACCGTGCTGCCATCCCCGAGTTGCCCAGAGCCGTTCTCACCCCAGCAGCTGATGTGGCCGCTGGAAAGCGCCACACACGCATGGCTTGAGCCCGCGGCGATCTGTGTGGCATCGGCTCCGGCGCACCACGCGAGGCACGAGGCCAGCACGCCGGCAGCCGCGAGACCCCTCATAGCCCGGGCCTGAGCTGTCCCGACGCACCAATGTGCCCGCTGAACATCCTGTGGAGAAGCTACCCGCTAAGCGTCGCCGCCCAATCGGGCCTGTCCTCCCCCGAGGGCGCCACCGCTCCGAAACATCCCCATCGCCGTCGCCTCCTCGCCTCCCCCGAAGACCACCGTCTGATCGCGACCGGCCCGCTTGGCTCCGTAGAGAGCCTCGTCGGCGCGGCGGCGCAGGTCCTGCACCCCGACGGCCGGCCGGCCGGCGTCCACGCCGACGCTGACCTTGACGCAGGGCAGCCCGGGAGGCGGGACGGCTGCGAGGCTGCCCCGGACGCGCTCGGCGAAGGACTGGGCGGCAGCCAGATCCGAGCCGGACAGCAGGACGACAAACTCCTCGCCCCCGAAGCGCCCCACGACGTCTGTCTCGCGCGCCTGGCGCTCGATCAGCCGGCCGGTGCGCGCCAGAACCCGGTCGCCGACCTCGTGGCCGAACGCGTCGTTGACCTGCTTGAAGTGGTCGATGTCGAACATCGCCAAGGCCATCGGTGAGCCCTCGCGCTCAGCCATTGCCATTGCCAGCGCGGCCCGCTCTTCAAAGCCGCGCCGGTTGAGCAGGCCGGTCAGCGAGTCCACCCGGGCCTCCGCGGCCAGCCGTCCCAGCAGCTCCTCCCCGAGCGCCCGCAGCCGGACGATTACGAAGGCCACTATGCAGGAGGGGACCATCACATCGACCCACCGCGCCGCGTAGCCGCGCCCGGCGGGCAACTCGAGCAGGACGAAGGCATGCGCCACGGCGATCGTGATGAGGATGGCCACGGCGCCCCGCCTCCCAAGGAAGAAGAAGCTCCAGACGACCGGCCAGATGTAGAGCACGGAGGCGTCACCCGAGGGTGGCGCCCCGATCAGCGCCTGGGCGATCATCACCACGCCGATCGGACCCAGTAGCGCCAGCCAGCGCACCGGGATCCGAGGGCCGAAGCGTGCCAGCCCGAGCGCGATAAGCACAGCCGCTGCCACCGCACCCAGGTCCGTCGGAGGATCGCCCGGCAGCGATCCCGTGATCAGTTCATCGACGGCGGCACCGCCGTACATGGCAGCGGCCGTATATGCCATCAGGGCGCTGTTGGACGCCAGGCTCTCGCGGGCGCGGCTCACCACTCCAATATCGGCCGTTGGCGGCCGATCCCCGAGACGCGGCGCCCGGCTCTCAGCGACGGTACGGGGGCAGGCTTCTCAGCCCGCGAGCACCCCGCGCTCGAGCATCACACCGTGTTCTGCCAGACGCGGAACACCGCCATCGGTCACATGGATGACGTGGCTGGCGCCATGAAGCTCGAGCAGGCTCGCCGCCGTGGCGGCGCGCACGCCGGCGGCACAGATGACGGCAATCGGGAGCTCGGGGTCAAGGCCATCGGGGATCGAGGTGATGTCGTGCCACGGCGTGAACACGGAACCTGGCACATGGCCCTGGTTCCACTCGCTCAGCTCGCGTACATCGAGCAACTGCAGCTCACTGTCCTGTTCGAGGCGCTCGGGCAGCTCGGCTGCGGGAAGCCGCTCGGTCGCAGTCGCCGGATGGCGCTCCTGGCGCCAGTTGGTCATCCCCCCGGCCAGCAGGCCGGCCACGTTGCGGACACCCACCGACAGGGCCAGCTGGGCGGCACGGCGACCGTCGGCGTCATCGCGGCCGATGAAGACAATCTCGCGCTCATGATCGGCGATCCAGGCAAGCTTCGAGCCGAATCCCGAACTGAAGGAGGGAATGCAGACCGAACCCTGGATGTGGACGTCGTCAAACTGCAGGTCGGTGCGCACGTCGATCAGCAGGGCCCCTTCATCGCGCTTGAGCAGCACCTGGTGCGGATAAAGCGCCGGCACCTCCACCCCGCTGGTCAGCAGCGGGCCGCGGTTGAGCTCAACGATCTTCTGGAAGTTCGGCGGCTGCGGTCCGAGCTTGGCGAGCGCCTGGGCGACGAACTGGTCCTCCTCGGAGATCTGCAGGGTCGGATTGTGCTGGCGCTCAAAACCGATCGTCGAGCAGATCTTCATGTTCATGCCCGGCCCGCCGCACATCGAGCCGCCCAGGTGCGCAGGCCACAGCTCACAGTCGTCCGGCAGCGTGAGCAGCCGCTCGTGAACCGAGCGGAAGATCTCGCGCGCACCCTCCGAGCGCTCGATCGCCAGGTCTGTCCTTGCGACATCGCCCACGAACAGGCTGTCCCCGCTGAGCACTGCCCACGGCTCCTCCCCGCGGGCCGTGTCGATCAGCAGGAAGGCTGTGTGCTCGGGCCGGTGCCCGGGCGTGTGCAGGGCGCGCACCAGCAGGGTCCCCAGCCTCAGCTCCCAGCCGTCCTCGAAGGGGTCATGCTCGTAGCTGGGGGCGGCCAGCCGGTGAACATGGATCCTGGCGCCCGTCGCCGCCACCAAGCGACCGTGCCCTGAGACGTGATCGGCGTGATTGTGGGTCTCGAGAACATGCTCGATCGCAACCCCGCGGTAGCGGGCGAGCTCGAGGTACTCGTCGATCTCATACCGGGGATCCACGACCGCGGCGACCCCGGCGCGCTCGTCCCCGATCAGGTACGAGGCGCAGCCGAGGTCGTCGTGGGTTATCTGTCGAAACAGCACACTCGGCTCGCTCAGTGAGGCTGCGGGACGATCCGAATGTAGGGCTTGGGTGACTCCCAGCCGTCGGGGTAGGTCTCTTTGGCCTGCTCGTCGGAGACCGAGCCGGCGATGATCACGTCCTCGCCCTCTTTCCAGTTGACCGGCGTGGCGACCTTGTACTTCGCCGTCAGCTGCAGCGAGTCGATGACCCGCAACACCTCGTCGAAGTTGCGACCGGTGGTCATGGGGTAGATCAGGATCAGCTTGATCTTCTTGTCCGGCCCGATCACAAAGACGTTTCGGACGGTCTGGTTGTCGGCCGGCGTGCGAGCGTCGGAGTCCCCGTCCACGCCGCCCGGGAGCATCCCGTAGAGCTTGGAGACGTTGTAGTCGCTGTCGCCGATAATCGGGTAGTTGGGCGCGGTGCCCTGGGTCTCCTCGATGTCCTTGGCCCACTGCTCGTGCTTGCCCGCCTGGTCGACGGACAGCCCGATGATCTTCACGCCTCGGCGGTCAAACTCGGGCTTGATCTTCGCCATGTAGCCCAGCTCGGTCGTGCAGACGGGGGTGAAGTCCTTGGGATGGGAGAACAGAACAGCCCACGAGTCGCCCAGCCACTCGTGAAAGTGGATCGGCCCCTCGCTCGTCTCAGCCTCGAAGTCGGGCGCTGTGTCGCCCAGATTCAACGTCATTTAGCTTCCTTTCGGTCCGGCTTGATGGATGTCAAGTTCTGTTGCGGCCCGGATGTTGGCGCAGCGCGCGCACACCTCCTGGGGTACCAGCCCCACGCGCATCGCCAAAGCGAATGCCCGGCAGCCCAGGCACAGCCCGAAGACCGACTCGAGCGTCGCCGCCATGATCAGCGCCCCCAGCACCAGGTCGGCGGCGAGCGTCTCCCCGAAAGCGACGGCGAGAATCGCTGAGCTGACCGAGAAGGCCGCGCCGATCGCCTGCGCGAAGCGCTTGGGTGGTCCGGGGACATGGCGTGGCTGGAGGCCCAGCCGCGGCGTCACGACGCGCGTCGCGAGCTGGCCGAGCGGGCTCAGGGTGGGGCCGGTCAAAACCCTGGCCACGAAGCCGTAGGCCAGCAGCAGGCGCAGCACCGGAGAGTCGCTCGCCAGCGTCGCCGCGCTGAGCACCACCACCCCCGCGGCCACCGTGCGAGCCGTGATCTCGTTGACCGGGTCGGGGAAGGTGAACAGGCGCCCTGCGGCATTGCCGCGAGGCGTGCTTAGTCTGTTGTCTGTAGCTGTCGTGGCCATAGGGCTAAAACCTGATCGGGTTTCGAGTGCACGCTTATTGTCGCACCTTCCGATATTCCTCACTGGTTCTATCGACATTATTCTATAATTGCCTGATGTGGTCCTGAAGACGCTTCCAGACCGACCCCAACCCGAGCGGAGGTTCCCATGAGCACGACCGATGAGCTGCTGGCCAACGCCGAGCGTTACGCCTCATCCTTCGACAAGGGCCAGCTGCCCCTGCCCCCCGCCAAGCGGCTCGCCGTCCTGGCCTGCATGGACGCCCGGCTGAACCCCTACGGCATTCTCGGCCTCGAGGAGGGCGACGCGCATGTCATCCGCAACGCCGGTGGAGTGGTCACCGATGACGAGATCCGTTCCCTGGCGATCTCTCAGCGCCTGCTGGGAACCCAGGAGATCGTCCTCATCCACCACACCGACTGCGGCATGCTGACGTTCACCGACGACGAGTTCAAGCGCTCGGTCCAGGATGAGGTGGGCATCAAGCCCGAGTGGGCCGCCGAGGCCTTTGGCGACCTCGACGAGGATGTCAGGCAGTCGATCGCCCGCATCAAGGCGAGCCCCTTCATCCCGCACAAGAACGTTCGCGGCTTCGTCTACGACGTCACCGCCGGGACGTTGCGCGAGGTCAGCTGAACGACGCCAGCGACCGGGCTCGCTGGACCGCCGCCCCCACCCCGTCGCGCCAGGGCTCGCCATGGCCGGGGAGCAGAACCTCCGCCTCGACACCCTCGAGCCGGTCCAGGGCGCTCAGAGTGCCCGGATTGTCGGTATTCAGCGGAGCCGGCATCAGCTGCGGGCCCTCCGCGTCGCCAAGCGGGTTCATCGTGCACATGGCGTCGCCCACGAACAAAGCGCCATGTCCGGCGAACAGCAGCGCGCAATGGCCTTGGGTATGGCCCGGCGTCTCGATCACCCGGGGCCGACCTGGGACGTCCAGTTCGCCCGCCATGTAGGTCTCGGCGCCCTCGAAGCTCGTTGGCTTGGCGCCGCCCCGGCTGGCCATGTGGCCGATCAGCTTCCAGGTATGCGCCCTGGCGAGGTAGGGCAACAGGGCCATCGCGCCGGCATCGCTCCGCTTCAAGCGCGGGCGGCGCAGAGTCGCCTCGTCGCGTGCATGCACCATGACGCGGGCGCCGCACTCGTGCAGACGCCGCACGAGACCCGTGTGGTCAGCGTCGGAGTGGGTCAGGACCACCGCCTCGAGGTCCTCGGGAGTGTGTCCAATCTCAGCCAGGTCCGTATCGAGTGTCTTGGCAAAGCCCGACAGCCCGGCGTCGACGGCCGTCAGGCGACCATTCTGCTCCACCAGGTACCAGTTGACCATCGAGGAGCCCAGCCCGTAGACGCCTGGAACGATCTCGCGAGGACCTTCCATGGCGAGGCGTTATATCAGCGGTACCGGCCTCCGCGGCGATGCATGGCGGGCGGAAAACAAAGGAGCCGCCGACCCTCTTGGATCGGCGGCTCCGTGAGAAGCTGAATGCTGTCAGGCCTGTGCTGCCGGGTTGCTAGCGCCCGCCTTCGCGGCGCTGACGACGCTGCACCACGACGATCGAGAAGCCGGCTGCCATCAGCAGCAGACCGATCCCGAAGCTCCAGCGCAGGTCAAAACCGGTGAAGGGAAGCGTTTTTTCCGGCGCGGTCGTCGTCGTCGGAGTCGCTTCGCTTGTCGGTTCGGACTTTTCTTTGGACGGTTCGGTTTCTTTCGACGGCTTCGTTTCCGTTTCGGGCCTGTTCGGTTCGCTTTCGTAGCCGGAACTGGCGTTTGTTTCTGTGGCCGCCAGTGCCGAAGCAGGCACGAACAGCGCCATGCCCAGCATCAAGACGATCGGGAGTACCGTCAGCCAGCGCGTCGCGCGGGATCCGTTCCTCTTGGGCGCTGCGCCTGCTGTCCGTGGCCTGCTCGAGGCCATGACATCGGTCCGAGTCATGCCAACCTCCATTTGGTGTGTGGTGAGCGTTTCGGCCCCATCAGGGGCCTCCTTTAGTGCCGATCATGGCATTTCAGTCCGCAAAGCACTATCTCTGGTTCGCCACCGGCCTCCAAGTGCCTGCCTTCAGAACAAAAAGGCTCATCCGGCTGACCGACCGCGAATCACGCATCATGCGGGATTTTCCCCTCAAAATGTAAACCTAACCCTACCTCAGGAAACCCTGACACGGCCAGAAAGTGTGTCCTCGGCCAACTGGCCCCGAAGCACCTTCTTGTCGAACTTGCCGACACTCGTCTTGGGAATCTCCTCGACGAAGGCGAACTCGTCCGGCAGCCAGAAGCGCGCGACACGGGTGCTGAGGTGCTCCACGAGCTCATCCGGGGTGACCTCGGACTGCTCGCGCAACACCACGCAACACAACGGCCGCTCGGCCCAGCGCTCGTCCGGCTTGGCGATCACAGCCGCCTCGACCACGTCCGGATGTGACATCAGCTCGTTCTCCAGCTCGACCGAGGAGATCCACTCGCCACCGGACTTGATCACGTCCTTGGAGCGATCGGTGATCTGCACGAAGGCCGCAGCATCCACCGAGGCGATGTCGCCTGTGCGCAGCCAGCCGTCGTGGAACTTCTCGCCGCCGATCGGCTCGCGGAAGTAGCCGGACGCCACCCAGGGGCCGCGGACCTCGATCTCGCCCGTCGAGGTCCCATCCCAGGGCACGGTCTCGCCGTCGTCGCTCATCAGGCGCAACTCGACCCAGGGCAGCGGACGGCCCTGCTTGGCGCGGGCATCCCAGTAGGCCTCGTCGCGCTCCCCCTCGGCCGGACGCGAGAAGGTGGCCACGGGGCTCGTCTCGGTCATCCCCCAGGCCTGGAAAATACGCACGTCGTGGCGCTCTTCGAAGTCCTTCATCAGCTGGCGCGGAACCGCCGAGCCGCCACAGGTCGCGTTCGTCAGTGACGAGAGATCCACGTCGGGGTTGGCATCCGCGTAGCGCAACAGGTCGCTGAAGATCGTCGGCACACATCCCATCAACGTGGGGCGCTCGCTCTGAATCAGCCCGGCCAGCGGCTCGGCGCCGAGGAACCGGTCGGGCAGGACCAGATCAGAGCCTGCGAGGGCCGCGCCGTGCGGTAGGCCCCATGCGTTGGCGTGGAACATCGGCACGACCGCCAGGACCCGGTCGGAGCGGCTCAGGCCGAGGCCGTCCTTGAACATGGTGGCCGTCGAGTGCATGCTGATCGAGCGGTGCGAGTAGAGGACCCCCTTGGGGTTGCCGGTCGTTCCGCTGGTGTAACAGAGAGCGGCCGCCTGGCGCTCGTCGAGCTCCGGGTAGTCGAACTCGCCCGGCCCCGCCTGCTCGAGCAGATCCTCATAACTGACAGCGCCGGGCAGGCTGCCGGCGTCGCCCTCACCCATGATCACATAGGTCCTGACAGTCTCGAACGTCGGCGCCAACTCCTCGAGGACACCCACCAGGGAGGCGTCCACGAAGATGACCTTGTCCTCGGCGTGGTTGGCGATGTAGGTCAGCTGCTCCGCGAACAGGCGCACGTTGATGGTGTGCAAGACGGCTCCGATGCAGGGGATCGCGAAGTAGAGCTCGAGGTGGCGCTGGTTGTTCCAGGCGAAGGTCCCCACCCGGTCGCCCTGTTCTACCCCCAGGGTCCGCAGGGCGCGTGCCAGTCGATCGACGCGGCCGGAGACCTCGGCGAAGGTGGCTCGCTGGACCACGCCCGGCTCGAGCACCGTCACGACGTTCGCGTCGGGCCGGTTGGCCGTGAGGGCCCGCCGGATGTGGTGCAACGTCAGCGGAAAGTCATCCTGCATCAACGAAGGCAGCATCGGCGTCATCCCTCTCAAACCCTCTCGGTGTCGTTCTTCCCCGTACTCCGCTCGGCCGCTGCCGGGCGCGCGAGGCCATCGTAGAGGCCGCGGGTGCGCTGCGCGATGTCGTCCCAATCGAAGCGCAGGACGTGCTCGGAGGCTTCGGCGACCAGCCTGTCGCGCAGGCCGGTGTCCACCAGCAGGCGTTCAATCATCACACCCAGGTGCTCGGCGTCCCCGCCGTTGAAGCGCAGCCCCACGCGCTCGCCCACGGGGACAACCTCGCGCAGGCCGCCGGTGTCGGCCACGATGCAGGGGCAACCCGAGGCCATCGCCTCGAGCGCCACCAGACCGAAGGGCTCATAGATCGAAGGCACCACACAGAGGTCGGCGATCCGATAGAGCGAATGCAGCACGTCATCGCCGATCCAACCCAGGAAGGTGCCGTGGCCGGACAGGCCCAGCCGCTTGGCCTGAGATTTCAGCTCGGCCTCGTGGGTACCGCTTCCCGCGACCAGAAAGCGAACGTTGCCGACCTGCTCGATGACGTCGGGCAGAGCATCCAGCGCCAGCTGGAAGCCCTTCTCGTAGACCAGGCGACCGACCAGCAGGACGAGCTTCTCGTGCGGAGCCGCAAAACTCGCGCGCAGCGTCTCCAGATCGGCCACGGGCCGTAGGTCGCTGGGGTCAACGCCATTGGGGATGACCGTCACCCGCTCCTCGTCGATGTCGAAGATGTCGGCGACATGTCCGCGCATGTAGTAGGAGCACACGATCACCTGGTCCGCCCGGCGGGCCATTTCACGCTCGACCGAGTGGATGTGCGCCTGGGGCTCCTTGGAGACCCAGCCCTGATGGCGGCCATGCTCGGTAGCGTGGATCGTGGTCACGTAGGGGATCTCCAGCTGCCGGGCTAGCCCCGCAGCGGCCCGGGCCACGAGCCAGTCGTGCCCATGGACGACCTCGTAGCGGTGCTCGCGCGCCAGCGCCAGGCCCGCCGCCAGCATGTCGGCGTTCATCTGATCGACCCAGGCCACGAAGCGCTCGAGATCACGTGGCCAGCCGGGCTCGGGCACGCGGTGCACCTCGACCCCGCCCAGCGAGCGCCGAGGTGAGCCTGCCGCCTGTGCGCCATCTCCCACACCGCGGGTCAAGACGTCGACGCCCAGACCCTGGCGGGCCAGTCCCTCGGCCAGCTTGCGCACGTGACGGGCCAGCCCGCCCTCGATCACGGGCGGGTACTCCCAGGAGAGGATGAGCACACGGTCGCCGATGCCTGGACCCTACCTAGCATCGGCCTGCAGGCCGGGAGCCCGACGCGGCGGTTTGCGCGATGATCGACCCATGAGCACGGTCGCGCCCCGTTTCTTCTTCGGCGCCATGTCCCCCTACTCGTGGTTCGCTGCCGAGCGGATCGAAGGGCTGTTGCCTCAGGCGCACTGGAGCGGTGTCCTGGCGGGCGCCGTCTTCAAGGCCAACGGCCGTGTCTCATGGGGCCTGACCGACCGCCGCGAGGCGGGCATGGCCGACTGTGAGCGCCGGGCCGCCGCACACGGGCTCGGGCCAATCCGCTGGCCCGAGCCGTGGCCGACCAGCGATCTGCTCGTGGCGCGGGCCATGACATACGCGGAGAGCCAGGGGGCCGGTCGGCCCTTCGCCATGGCCGCCATGCGTCTGGCCTTCCTCGAGGGGGCGGACCTGGGCGAGCGGACCGCCGTGCTCGAGGCCGCGCGCAGATCCGGGGTCCGGGCCAGGGCTCTGGATGAGGCATTGGACTCCGAGGAGGTCAAGAGCAATCTCAGGGTCTTGACCGACGAAGCGGTGGCCCTGGGGGTCTTCGGAGTGCCCACCGTGCTTCTCGGCGGCAGGCTCTACTGGGGCGATGACGAACTGGAGCGCGCCGCGCAGGCCCAGCTCGAGAGCGCCGGCGGCTGAGCAGATCTCACTCAGGCGCGCGCTCCAGTGGGCCGAGGTCGATCTCCAGCTGGCGCGGGGAGGGCCGCAGGGGCTCCGCCGTCTCCCGCGGGCGCCCGCGCTTGGACCAGTGCCCGATGACCTCCCGGCTGCGGCAGCTGTAGTAGTTGACCCTCCGGTCGGTGGGCTGCAGCGCCAGGCCGCCGGGGGCGGCGCCGGTGACGATTGCGTGAAAGCGCCGTCCTTTGCGATCCACCTCGACGATGTCGCCCGTCTGGATGCCCTCGAGTCTCATCGGGGCAGAAGTCCAGCAGGATCAGCGCGGGAACGCAGCCACCGGCCATCCTGCCTCGCGATCGGAGCGGCGGCGGGGCCCGGCGAGCGCGTAGCCTTGCGTGCCGTGCGCTGGATCGTCGACGGCATGAACGTGATCGGAACCCGGCCGGACGCCTGGTGGAAGGATCGTCACGCGGCCATGGTCGGGCTGGTGGACATGCTCGAGCGCTGGGTGGCGGGCAACGGAGAGGACGTCACGGTGGTCTTCGAGCAGCCGCCCAGGCCACCGATCCGATCGACCGTCATCGAGATCGCTCACGCGCCCAGGCCCAGGCGGGACTCGGCCGACGACGAGATCGTCCGGCTTCTGCGCACCGCCGCCGAGCCGGGTCGCGTGCGCGTGGTCACCTCCGACAACTGGCTTGGCGACCGCGTTCGGGCGACAGGCGCAACGGTCGAGGCAGCGGGGGCCTTCAGGACCTGGATCGAAGAGTCGTGAGCACACCGCCGACTCGCTATGCGCAGAGCGACGGCACCACGATCGCCTACCAGGTCAGTGGCGCGGGCGGCCTGGACCTGATGTTTCTGACCGGCTGGATCACGCAGATCGAGCACCTCTGGGAGGAGCCGGCGAACCGTCGCTTCCTCGAGCGCCTGTCGAGCTTCGGACGGTTGATCCTGTTCGACGGACGCGGGAGCGGCCTCTCGGAGCGCCTGTTGGACGAGTACACCGTCGAGCAGGAGGTGCGCGACGCCCTGGCGGTGCTGGACGCAGCGGGCAGCGAACGGGCAGCCGTCATCACCTACGCCCAGGGTGGGCTCGTGGGAGCTCAGCTTGCGGCCGACCATCCGGAGCGGATCGGCGCGCTGATCATGTACGCGTCCATCGCCCGGACCTCCTGGGCGCCCGACTACGACTGGGCCATGCGACCAGAGGAGCGCGACGCGCTGAGCGAGCGCAACATCGCCAGCTGGGGCGAGAACAAAGCCGAGATGATGCAGCTCTGGGCTCCCTCGATGGGCGATGACCCTGGTCTGATCGCCTGGTTCGAGCGCATGCAGCGACTGGCCGCCAGCCCCGCCGAGGCGCGGGTCATCGCGCGGGCCATGATCGACCTCGACGTGCGCGAGGCGCTTCCGCGAATCCGCGTGCCGACGCTGGTCATGCACCGCCCCAAGGAGCGGGTCTGGGATGTGCGCCACTCGCGCTACCTGGCCGAGAAGATCGCCGGTGCGCGCTACGTGGAGCTGGACGGCATCGACTCCTTCCCGTTCGTCGGCGACAGCGATGCGATCGTCGAGGAGATCGAGGAGTTCCTGACCGGCGGACGCAGCGGCGGCGAACTGGCGCGCGCTCTGCTGACGGTCGTCTTCACCGACATCGTCGATGCGACGGCGCGCGCCGCCGAGCTCGGCGACAGCCGCTGGCGTGACCTGCTGGCGCGTCATGACGAGCAGGTGCGCAGACAGCTCGAACGCTTCGACGGCCGCGAGGTCAAGACCGTCGGGGACGGCTTTCTTGCGACCTTCGATGGTCCGCCCTCCCGCGCCCTGCGCTGCGCCCTGGCGATCACCAGAGCGGCGCGCGAACTGGGGGTCGAGGTCAGGATCGGCATCCATACCGGCGAGTGCGAGCTGATCGGTGACGACGTGGGCGGGATGGCGGTGCACATCGCCTCACGGGTCAACGGGCTGGCGAGAGGCGGCGAGGTGCTCGTCTCGGGCACCGTCTTCGGGACCGTCGTGGGCGGCCCGTTCGACTTCGAGGATCGCGGCTTTCATGAGCTCAAGGGCGTGCCGGGACGCTGGCCGCTGTTCGCGCTTAGCGCCCGCGAGCGCGCGGCGGCGTCGCTGCGCCCCCCGCTGGAGGAGACTTCCCTGTGAAACGGCGGTTGACCGCCTACCGGGTCACCCCCGCCGGAAGCGCCATGGTCTTCGTCTTCGCAGCCGCCCTGATCATCCTGCTGATCGGCCCCCACCACGACGAACGCCCCGCTTTGATCGTGCTCGGCGTGGTGCTCGGGTTCTTCGCCCTTGGCGCCGGCGCCAACCTGCGCTCAGGGCGAGGACGGTGAGGGTTCTGGGCCGAGGAGCCCTCCCAGCGGACTGATAAGCAGGGCCTATGCCAACCGGTTGAACAACTATTGGACTCCGGGGGGCGCCAGCGTGACACTCCACTGCATTCGGCGCGCGGCATGGCGCGACGCCTTCGATGGAGGGGCCGGTTTGAGATCTGAGCTGCAGGAGCGTCGTCGCGTGCGGGACGCCATATCGCCCGTTGACCGCGAGGCACTCTGGTGCCCCGGCAACCGTCTGCGGCAGTGGCCCTGTGTTGGTGGCCGCCGAGGTCTGGAGGGGCGCAATGTTCTCCCTGCTCCCCTCCCGTTGCGCGCGGATCCGTCCCCTCCAAGGATCCGGGCGTGTCGTACGGGGCGCGGGGGCGCGACGGATCGTGTCTCCGCGCCTCGCCCCGAGAACTTCCACGCCGAGTCACCCGAGACCAGGCAACTCTCAGCTGTCGATCGACGACGGCAGAACTTCGAAGTGATCGTCTAGATCAGCTTCGATCACCGAGGCCAGACGGACGGGGAGCCGGGGGGGGCTCCGCCGCTCCCCGCCCGCTGGCCCGGTGCAATATGCCGCATTCTCCGCTCGCAGGCTGATCCGCGGCGGGACGGGCGGCCCGCGGAAGCTACGCTCGTTAGCGATGTTCGAGCCCCGGACGATCCCGCCGCCACAGCCCCGGTGAAGGAGCCCGTTCGACCATCCTCCCCAGCTGACTCCCTGGGCGTCCTTGAGGACGCCACAGCGCGAGCCGGCGAGACCCTCGAGCTGGCGGCGCGACACCTCGACCCGTCGCTCGTCGATGTACTGCGGATCCTCGGCTTCGACAAGCACTACGCCTCAGCCCGAGGCTCCTTTCTCTACGACATGGCGGGACGCCCGTACCTCGACTTCCACACGGGCGAGGGGTTCGCCAGCCTCGGGCATAACCACCCGGACGTGCGCGAGGTCCTGCAGGCCACCCTCGAGGCGGACCTGGTTGACGGGGTGCAGCTGCACTACTCCCCCATGGCCGGGATGCTGGCCGAGGAGCTCTCAGCGCGTCTACCGGGCGCTCTGGACGCCGTGTTCTTCGCCAGCAGCGGCGCAGAGGCGGTCGACTCGGCCATGAAGTTCGCCCGCGCGGCCACGGGCCGCCCGCGGCTGATCTCCTGCGATGACAGTTTCCACGGCGTTACGCTGGGGCCGCTCTCGCTGGTCGGTGACGAATTCTTCAAGGAGGGCTTCGGTCCGCTGCTGCCGGGCTGCGCGCGTGTGCCCTTCGGCGACCTCGAGCGCCTCGAGGCCGAGCTGCGCCGCAAGGATGTGGCGGCCTTCATCGTCGAGCCGATCCAGGGCCGCATGGTGACGCCCGCCCCCGATGGCTATCTGGCCGGCGCCCAAGAGCTCTGCCGCCGTTACGGAACGCTGTTCGTCGTCGATGAGATCCAGACCGGCCTCGGTCGCAGCGGCAGATGGTTCGCGCTCGAGCACTGGGGCCTCGAGCCCGACTTCGTGCTCGTGGGCAAGGCGCTGAGCGGCGGCTACATGCCCGTTGCGGCCATGGTGAGCACCCGCGAGATCTACCAGCGCGCCGTGGGGACCCTGGAGCGCAGTTACGTCCACCAGTCGACTTTCGGGCGCAACCGCCTGTCGGCCGCCGCGGGCCTGGCGACGATGCGCATCATCGAGCGTGACGGCCTCGTTGCCCAGGCGGAGCAGACGGGCGGCCTGCTGTTCGAGGGCCTGCGCGAGCTGCAGGGCCGCTACGAGATGATCAAGGAGATCCGCGGCAAGGGACTGATGATCGGGATCGAGCTTCAGGCCCCAAGCTCCCGTGTGGCAAAGCTCAACTGGCGCCTGATCCACCTCGCCAGCGAGGGGCTCTTCCCGCAGCTGATCGTGATCCCGCTGCACCGCGACCACGGCATCATCACGATGGCCGCCGGCAAGAACGACGTCATCAAGCTCCTGCCGCCGCTGACGCTTTCCGACAGCGAGGCTGGTGACTTCCTCGAAGCGCTCGACAGCGTCCTCGCGGACGTCCATGGCCCCGGCACCAAGAACTGGTCGGTGGTGCGGGACATAGCAACGGCCACGCTCCGCCGCCGCCCCGCGGCACCGCTGAGCGAACCTGCGACCAGAGCTGCTCGAGCCACCCCACTCGATCCGGGCCGGGAGAACGTCTGTCTCATAACGGGAGCCAGCGGCTTCATCGGCGGCCACCTCGCCCGGCGCCTGAGCGAGGACGGACACGCCGTTCGCTGCCTGGTGCGCGAGAGCAGCGACACGCGCGCGCTCGAGGCGCTAGAGGTCGAGCTGGCCATCGGCGACCTGACCGACCGGGCCTCGCTCAGCCGCGCCGTCCAGGGCGCCAGCTACGTCTTCCACTGCGGCGCTCTGGTCTCCGACTGGGCCACCCGGCAGGAGATGGTCCAGACCAATGTGACGGGCACCCGCAGTCTGCTGGAGGCCTCCGCCGAGACATCCGTTCGCCGCTTCATCCACTTCTCCAGCACCGACGTCTACGGCTATCCCGGTGGCAGGGGGATCGATGAGACATACCTGCCCGCGGGATTTCGCAACTGGTACTCGCAGACCAAGCTGGAGGCCGAGGCCGAGGTGCAAGGGGCGGCACAAGACGCGAAGCTCGAGACGGTCATCCTGCGCCCGGCGACCGTGTACGGCCCCGGGTCGGTCGGCGTGGTGGGTGAGATCGCCCGTGCGATCCGCAAAAACAACATGCTGCTGATCGACCGTGGCCGAGCGATTGCGGGCCTCTGCTACGTGGAGAATCTGATCGACGCCGCGCTCCTCGCCCAGCGCCACGAGCAGGCACCGGGCAGGGCCTTCAACGTCAGCGACGAGCTCCCCGTCACCTGGCGCGAGTTCACCGATGGTCTCGCCGAGGGCCTGGACTGCGAGAGCGTCCGCTGGAGCATGCCCTTTTGGCTAGCCAGCGCAATCGGCAGTTCGCTGGAGCAGGGCTACCGGCTGCTGCGCCGGGCCACCGGCCTGAGCGCACCCGCACTGCTCTCAAGACAGGCCGTCCAGGTGCTCGGCCATGACCAGGACTTCAGCAGCCGCCAGGCGCGCGAACTGCTCGGCTGGGAACCTCGCGTGGACTATGCCACCGGCCTGCAGGCGACCCTCGCCTGGCTGCAGAGTGACTACCTCGTGCGCCGCTAGGCACCTGCTCGCCCGCGTGCCCTCGCGGCCGCACACGTGCCCCGGTACCCGTGCTCTCGGGCACCTCGAAGGAAGCACACAGCTGCGTCAGGACCGCAAAGAGCACGAGCGGCGCGAACCACAGGATGTAGGAGTAGGAGTAATAGCCCAGCAGCGATTGGATGGAGATCAGGATCGCTGCCGCCATCGCCGCGAGACCGGCGGCATCCTGGCGGTAGCGGATGCGGAAGGACAGAATGACGAAGGCCCCCACCAGTGCGGCGAGCAGCCCGTGCAGGACGACCGCCGCGAGCTTCAGCCAGGCCAGCCGCCCGGCGAAGGCGAACTCCAGCGTGCCCCACGCGGAGTGCGAGGGTTCCCGCCCTGCCTGGAACCCGATCGTCCGCGAGATGAACGCCGCCGGGGTGCCATGCGCGAGCGCCGGGAAAAAGATCACTGCCGTCGCCGCCGCAAACGCCGCGGCAAAGGCCGCGGACCTGCCCCCCCGGTCTCGCCCGGAGAGCTGGTAGGTGGCCAACAGTGGAACCAGCGCCAGCGGGCTGAGCTTGCTCCAGACGGCCAGCGCAGCCATGGCGCCGCGACGGCCCGGGCGGTGGGCCACGAGAACGATGGCGACCAGCGTGGCGGCGACGATCGAGTCGTTGAATCCCAGCGCATCCTCGTAGAGCGTCAGCGGGAAGGCCAGCCAGCAGAAGGCCAGCGTGATGCCGAGCCCCTCGCCGCGGGTCCTTCGCCCGAGCACGAACAGCAGGCCGGCCGTCAACAGATCGAAGAACAGTGCCGTGAGGAGCGCCGCGCGCTTCCTGCTCACGCCGAGAGCCAGGGGAATGTAGGCCTCGTAATTGAATGGGCCGTACGTGTCGGTGTGCTGTGCGGTGCCCGAGACGGTCCCTGCCCGGGCCCCGTAGAGACTCTGGCCGTGCACGATCCGCAGCGCGCCGTTGACGCCACCTTCCCCCACATCGCTGCTGACATTGCTCTGCATCGCCCAACTGACATGTACGAGCGCCAGGATGGCTATTCCGGCGAGCAGCCAGGCCCGCGGGATTGCCGGGGTCGGCAGATCGCTTGGCTGGCCGGAGGATGAGCGGGCCGCTGCCACCATCCGTAGCGCCAGGTAGGCGAGGGAGACGTAGAGGAGCAGAACCGGCCACTGGCGCGGTGCGCGCTCGAGCGCGATGGCCGCCACCGGCAACATCATCATTGTGAGATCCAGGTTGAGGAGCCTCCGCCGGTGGCCCCGGTCGAAGACGGGGAGCACCATCAGCAGGGCGAACGGCACCAGTGCCCAGGCGTGTGTGATCGCAGGAAACTCGAACGCGCTGCTGCTGACATGTGGCTCGGCAAGCACGGCGCAAAGCAGCACGCAGAAGGCCGCCCGGCGGACCGGAAAGACCGTGAAAGGTCGCAGCGCTGCCTGCATAGGGGCCTATCGGATCGATCGCGATCACCCCTTGAGGCTGCGGCCGCCCAGCTCGATGAAGCTCAGCCGGCAGGACAGCTGCACGCCGGCGCGAGCGAGGGCCGCCCCCCTCAGCGATGTCCCATTTGCCGGGCGCGGAAGCGCGAACCCCGTCGGTCTGCTGTGGGATCCTTGGCTGGTGTTCGAGCGGTTCACAGAACGAGCCCGCGTGGTGATCGTGATGGCGCAGGAAGAGGCTAGTACGCTCCGGCACAACTACATCGGCACCGAGCACATCCTGCTCGGACTGCTGCGCGAGGAACAGGGGCACGCGGCGAGGGTCCTGGGAGGGCTCGGTGTCACGCTTGGGCGCGTCCGCGAGCTCGTCCTGTCGAAGGTGAGCGCAGGCCAGGGGCCGATTTCTGGCCAGATCCCGTTCACGCCCCGGGCCAAGAAGGTCCTGGAGAGGGCTTTGCATGAGGCCCTGAGCCTCGGCCACGACCACATCGACACCGAGCATCTTCTGCTTGGCCTCGTGGATCAAGACGAAGGCGTGGCGATCGGGGTCCTGCTCGAGCTGGGCGCCCACACGGAGACGATCCGCGGCCAGGTCCTGGCGGCACTCTCCGTCCCGGGCGCCCGGAGCCCCCGGCCCACAAGCTGGACTCCCCCGAGCGCTCGCGTCTTTCACCAGACAGAGCCGGTGCAGCCGGTGCTCGACTGGCGCCGTGCAAGCCTGCTGTGGCGCCCGGAGGGGCTCGAGCTGCGGGTGCCGCTGCACCTCGATGCGGGCGCGATCGCGGCATTTGCCGGCGACGCCGCATGGTCGGCTCCCCCGCTCCAGGGAATGCGTCGCGAGATCTGGGACGGCTGGCTGGCGTTGGCCTCGCCGTCGCTGCTGGATGCGACTGATCCCGTTGAGCTGCGAGGAGCCCTCGACGGTGTGGCGAAGCGTGCGCTTGAGGGAAGCGGACGAGAGGCCGGTCGTGTCCAGGAGTTTCTCCGGCGCCTACAAGACGCTTCGACGGACGCCTAGGTCGCGAACGTTCGCTTGCGGCTTGAGGTGAAGTCCCGGGGATCCGTGATCCCCAGCCCGCCCTGTTGCGAGGCAATCTGCTCGTCGGACACCTGCGTGCTGAAGCCATCGGGCTACGCGCAGCCCTGGGATGTGAACTGGCCGCCTAGCGCGTCCCCGGGGGACCCCATGCCGCAAACCCGCATCCTTGAGCCAAAAACCCAGTCGGGGCGGCGGGATTTGAACCCACGACCCCCTGCTCCCAAAGCAGGTGCGCTACCAGGCTGCGCCACGCCCCGATCGAGCTTGAGCTTATCGGCAGCCCGGGTTCGTCCCCGGAATCTGCTTGGGGTCTCTGATGCCGTCTGATTGGCGGGCGCGGTGGTCCGGGGGTGGCGTCCATGAAACGCAAGCTGCCGGGAACGGACGGTCCGGAGCGTCTGGCGGCGATCGCCGCACTCGCCGAGCTGACGGAGGCCCGCCGGTGCGCGCTCGCGCGGCTGGCCGACCAGCTGACGGCCCAGCTCGTCAGGGCCCCTTCGCGCTGCTAGCCTCCGCCACCCGCATGGCCGACATCCAACCGCTTCAAGCCCTCCATTACGACCCCGCCGTGTCGGGGCCGCTGGAGGATGTCGTGGCGCCCCCATACGACGTCATCGACGCCTCGCAGCGGGCGGCCCTGCTCGAACGCTCGCCCTTTAACGTGGTCGCAGTCGATCTGCCCCAGGCCGGTGAGGGCTCGATCGATCCCTACGAGGCGGCCCGCCGGCTCTTCGAGAGCTGGCAGGCCGATGGGGCGCTGGTCCGCGACGCCGAGCCGGCGCTGTGGGCGCACAGCCAGGACTACACCGGCCCCGACGGGGTGCGCCGCACCAGGCGCGGCTTCTTCTGCCGTGTCCGGATCGAGGGCTACGGCCCCGGGCGGGTCCGGCCCCACGAGCGCACCCACCCCGGCCCCAAGGAGGACCGTCTCCGCCTGACGCGCGCCACGCGGGCCAACATCTCGCCTATCTTCTCGCTCTACTCCGATCCCGCCGGGGCCGCTTGGGCCGCCCTCGAGCCGGCCACCGCCGAGGCCCCCTGGGGCGAGGTGAGCGACTCCGACGGCACCCGTCACCGCATCTGGCGGGTGACTGATCCGAGCGCCATCGCGGAGGTCCGGCAGACCACGGCGCAGGCCGAGCTACTGATAGCGGACGGGCACCACCGCTACGAGACCATGGACGCCTACGCCGAGGAGCTCGGCGGCGAGGGGCCTCACCGCTACATCCTCATGTGCCTCGTGGCCCTGGAGGATCCGGGACTGACGATCTTCCCCACCCACCGTCTTGTACGGGGCCTGGACGAACGGCGCTCCGCGGCCCTCCAGGCTGCGTTGGAGCGGGACTTCGAGATAACCGAGGTCGAGGAGTCGGCGCTCGCTCCGGCGCCCTCCGAGCAGACGACGCCGCTGGAGATGGGATACGTCAAGGGTGGGGACGAGCGCTTCTACAGGCTGCGCCTGAGGGATCAGTCGATCGCCGAGACGGCCCTGGCAGAGCACTCCGCCCCCTACCGGCGCCTGGACACAGGCGTGCTCGAGACGCTGCTGCTGAGGGGCGCGCTCGAGATGAGCGACGATGACATCTCGCACTTCAACGGCATGTTCTACGCGCGCGACACCGCGGAGGCGGTTGCGATGGTCCGCTCCGGCGAGTATCAGGCCGCCTTTGTGATGCGTCCGACGCCAGTGCGCCAGGTACGCGAACTGGCCGCCGAGGGCGAGAACATGCCGCCCAAGTCGACCTTCTTCTACCCCAAGCTCCTGACCGGCCTGCTGTTCAATCCTTTGGACTAAAGGTCTGCTCCGCACTCCTAACCGGGTTGCGGGGTACCATGGATACAGGAGGATTCACGTGCCGGGGAAGCACAGACCGAAGGGATGTCAATGACAGATACGCAAGGGCTCGCACGGATGAAAGCCACTGCACGCCGCGACGGGACGACGCTCCGGCACACGGTGCAGGTGCGCGAGCATCAGCTGACCGTCGATGAGACCATCGCGGCAGGCGGAGAGGATGCGGGTCCCGACCCGCTCGAGTTGCTGGCAGTCAGCCTCGCCTCCTGTACGGCCATCACGATGGAGATGTACGCAGCGCGCAAGGGATGGGAGATCGGCCACGTCGAGGTGGACGTCGAGTACAGCCCCGCCGAGCGGGGCTGCCCCACGAAGTTCCAGCTCGTCATGCGCATGCCCGACGACATCCCGGCGGAGCAGGTCGAGCGGCTCCGTGTGATAGCCGCCAAGTGCCCCGTGCACCGTGTCCTGGACGGTGAGGTCATGTTCCAGGAGCGCGTTGAGCGCGTCCATCTGGCGGCCTGAGCCGGCCGGCGCGGGAAGACCGCCCGACGGCAAGACCGCGGTCATTCCGGCCGCGGTCCTGGTTCCGCTGTTCGAGCTGGCCGGCGAGCCGCAGCTGATCCTGACCCGCCGGCGGGCGGATCTTCGAAGTCACGCCGGCGAGATCTCCTTCCCCGGCGGGCGCCGCGATGCCGGGGATGCGGATCTCGCCGAGACGGCTCTGCGCGAGGCCGAAGAGGAGATCGGTCTGCCTCGCGCGCGGGTCAGCCTGATCGGCGAGCTGCCCCCCACCTCGACGTTCGTGACCGGCTACGTGATCCATCCCTTCATTGGCTCGGTCCCCGCCGGTCTTGCCTGGACAATCTCCGAGCGAGAGGTGGACGCGGTCCTCGAGTTGAGCCTCGAGGAGATCCGGGGGTCGCGCACACGGACGCTGATCAAGCGCCGCGGCTTCACCTTCGAGACCGACGCCTATGTGGTGGGCGACCAGGTGATCTGGGGTGCTACGGCGAGAATCATCGAGAACCTGCTCGAGCATCTTGCGGCGGGACTTTCGGGCGCCTGAAGCAGCTGCCGCGAGCCCGCGAGGCTCAGGAGCCGGGCGTCCAGCCGGACAGGCCCGACCACAGGTCGGGCGTCCCCAGCCCGGCCGTTCCCGAGAGCACCGAGGAGCGCGGCCAGAGGCCGCCGAGGACCATCATCATCGAGCCCAGCAGTGCAAGCCAGGCTCCCTCGCGCAGCGAGAGGGCGATGATGTCGCCTTCGGGCGTGGGCGGCGAGATCATCCGAAACAGCACGCACAGCCCCGCCACGAGGCCAAGTAGCACGGCCGCCCCGCCGGCACCGTCGGGGACGACGCTCGTGCCGCGAGCCAGCGGAAACAGGGCGTCCGTCAGCGCGAGAGCGCCGAGGATGAGCAGGACGATGTTCATGTCGTGAAGCACCTGGTGGGCGCTCACCGCGCCGAGGCCCTGGCCGGAGAGCGCCGCGAGGCCGCCATGAAAGGAGCCCAGGTAGGACTGCAGATGGGCGTTGCCGAACTGCGAGACGAACTGGTCGCCGAGCTGCGAGATGTAGGCGAGGCCGTTGGCCGTGAAGCTCACCTCATACCAGGGCAGGAACACCGAGACGATCAGCAGCACAGCGCCAAGCGCCGAGACGAGCAAGCCATATCGTGAGCGGTCCCCCACCATCGATTGATCATCGGCTCGCTCTGGCCCCGGCTTGAACCGGCAGGCGAGGATGGCCGATCGGCGAGGTTCAGATGCCGAGCAGCATGTCGATTGCGCGACGCGATGCTCCTAACCAGCCCTGGGCATCCGCGGGATCGGTATGCAGGCACTCGAGCGGGATCTGGTTCAGGGCGCAGAGCCGCCGCGTAAGCGCCTCGCCACCGGCCAGGGCCGCAGGCGCCTCCGTATTGGCGCCTGCCTCGAAGAGGATGCCCCGCACCGTGGTGTCGATCGCCTGGGTAAGAAAGAACTCCAGGCGGCTCCCGTACAGCTCCGCCAGCTGCTCGGAGCTCCCCGCGGCGGTTGCGAGCAGCCAGCAGGCGATGGTGACCCCGTCCAGGGCGCCGCGCAACGTCGCCAGGCGGTCGGGTGTTCCAACCCAGCATTCTGCGCCGCTGCCCTCGATCGCCTCACGCCCGGCCTCGGTGCGAGTCGTGATTCGCACAGCGTGTCCGTCACGGACGAGCTCACCGGCCAGCTGCCTGCCCCGGCAACCGCCTCCCACAAGCATAATCCGCGCCACGCCCGGCCATGCTATTGACCGGCGAGCGCAGTCAGCCCGCAGATCAGGCGACGGCCAGCTCGAGGCGTTCGATCACCTCTTGACGGTCGGTCCCGTGAGCGCGAAGGACCTCGCTGAAGTCGTTGCCGTAGACCTTCATGACGGCCATCAGGATGTCTGAGGTCCCCACGGCAGGCGCGCCCCGGTCACGGGCCAGCTCGGCGGCGTTGTTGCCAACGCTCGCGACCACGTCTTCGCGGTCGGCCCGCTCGCCGCCATCGGCGGGATCGGGATGCTCGGCTGCTTCCAGTGGCGCCTCGCTCACGCCCAGGGCCTGCAGGGCCGTGCCCGCCTCTCCGTGCAGGCGCAGGATGCGCAGCCAACGCTCGGCCTCCGAGGCGCGCGAGCGGGCGAACGGGATTGCTGTCGATGCCATGCCGAGCACGAGGGCGGCGTCGAGGTCGGGTGCGGGCTGGGCGTTCATACGGCTACCTCCTTGGGGCGGACGATTGAGCGCGCCCGAAAGGGCGCGACGTTGTTCGGCGTGACGCTCACCGCGGGCGAGCCTTCATCGAGACGGATGTTCAACAGGGCGCTGCCGTCTTCTGCCGTGAGGCGTCCGCAGAGCTGCAGCGTCGACTCGGCGGTCTCCTCGTCAAGCCCCGCCGCATCGAGGAACCGCCGCACGCGCCGGCCCTGCAGCTCGTGCAGGTCAACCTCCAGCTCCTCACTGCGGATGACGGGCGGGGTGCCGTCGCCCTCGATCCGCAGCATGCAGGCGGCCATGTCGTCGGGCCGGCGGTCGGCTTCGCCCCGGACCCGGTCCAGCAGCGAGGCAGCGGTGGCCGTCTCGGCGATTGCCTGCAGCGATGCGTCCAGCCGCTCGACGCCGAACAGCTCCTCACCGACGCGAGCCTCGATGACGCCGTCGGTGTAGAAGCATACGAGCGCCTCACCGGGGATCTCGATGACCGTCTGGCGGGTCCCGGTGACGCGCGACGCGCCGATCGGCGGCGCCGCGCATGCGGTGATGGGCGCTTCCGAGGGCAGACCGCTCAGCAACGGGTGGGGGTGGCCGGCGCAGGCGTAGGTGAGAGTCCGCTCGCGGGGGTTGTAGACGGCCAGCACGACGGTGGCGAAGGACCCGCCGAGCTGGCGTTCGAGCACCGGCGCAGCGGTACGCAGGGATTCGCGCGGGCCGAGGCCGGCCTCCAGATAGGCGCGCAGGGTGAAGCGCAGCAACGTCGTGTGGGGCAGCGCCTCGCGGCCGTGACCGGAGACATCGCCCACGATCACCGCCAGCTGTCCGTCGGGGAGGGCAAGGACGTCGTAGAAGTCCCCGCCAGCGGCAGGACCGGACGCAGGGCGGTAGGCGGCCGTCGTGGTCACGGGGCCGATCCGCGGGGGCAGCTCGGGCAGCAGAGCGCCCTGCAGCAGCCCCACGTCCTCCAGCAACGCCTGGCGCTGGCGCTCGAGTCTCACGGCACGCCTGCCGGCCAGCCGCGAGCTGACGAAGAAGACCGCTGCGGCCAGGCCGAGTGCCCCGACGAGCAGCCACAGCAGGGTCGGGACAACGCCGATGATCTTCGTCACGCTCGTGACCAACTGCGAGGCCGCACCGGACTTCCGGGTCGGCGTCGGCCTCCGCGAAACCGAGTGCCGGGCGGCGGTCCGCTTCACCTTTGCGGCGACGGAGGCTCCCGCGATCCCTTCCGCAGGGCCCGCGCCACGGGAGGCGAGCGCGGAGCCGCTCCTCTTGGCCGCTCGCCGGGCTCGGTCAACGCTCCCCCGGCCGGAGGCCGGACGGCTCGAGCCGGTCGCGCGGCCGGGCGTTTCGCCGACCACCGTCGGCAGCGGGCTGCCCGTGGTGGCACCCGCCGGGGCCGGCGTCGGCGCGGGCGCATTTGAGGCAACCGTCGCCGGAGCCGTTTCCTCGACCGGGGGGCCCCCGCCTGCTTCTTTTCCTTCCTGCGCTTCGCGGCCTTCGCGGGCTTCGCGTTCCTTGCGTGTTTCGTGGCCTTCGGCCTTGCGTTCGCGTTCGCGGCGGCGCTGTTCGCGTTCGCGTTCGTGTTCGCGGCGGGTTTTCGACTTTGCTTCGGCCTGCGCCTGGGCCTGGACGCCGGCAGCGGCCGGGACCTGCGCGTTGCCGGTGGCGCCCGGCTGGCCCGTCTGCTCGGCCTGATGGCGCGCGCGGCGTTCGGCAAGGCGGGTGGCGTGGCGCTGAGCACTCCCCGCAGGGCTACTGTCGCCTGCAGGGCTCGACGGAGCGACAGCGCTCGCCGGGCTGCTCGCCTGGCCGCGAGCTCGCAGACGTTTGGTGGCGGGCGCCACCGTCGGTACATCCGTCACCGCGGGTTCCTGCGCCGCGGGAGGGGCCGGCGATGGTTCCACGGCGTCCGCCTTCTTGGGGCTGTGTCGCGCGGAGGCCGCGGGGACCGATCCGGAGAGGATCAGGCAACAGAGGATCGACAGCGCGAGCGCGAAGCCCGCGGTCCAGGAGGGAAGCCTGCTTGCGAGGGTGCGCCGGGCCATCAGCCGGCCGCCGTCGTTCTCCCCTGAACGTACTCGAGCGCCTCCTCGAGTGTGGGGACGATCTCGAACATGCAGTCCAGGCCCGTAAGTTCGAAGATCCGCAGGACGTTCTCCTCGTTGCAGGCGATCGCCATCCTGACCCCCTCGTCGAGAGCACGCTGGGCGCCGACCAGCACGCCCAGCGCGGTCGAGTCGATGAAGCTGACCTTGGCGAGGTCGAGCACCACGTGACGGGCCCCGGAGGCCTGCAGATCGCCGAGGGCCCACTTCAGGTCCGGCGCGGAAGCCAGGTCGAGATCCCCCTCGACGCTGACCACGGCCGTGTCCCGCGCCAACTGGCGCTCACGGATCACGAAGACCGAGTCCTTCGGCGTTTTGTTTCGGGTGTCTCCAGCGGCCTGCATACGCACTCCTTGACCTCGAGGGCTGCGGTTCCCGGCGCTCGGCCTGATCTCGGCCCGCGCGTTCAGTCATCAATCCCTTCGGCAGGCTCAGCAGAGAACTTAACCCCCAACCGTTCGCGTCGAACAACTGTCCGGCGAGCGCTGGAGGGTTGGCTCCCGGGGGCACACCACGGCGTCGGAACAGCTGTGGCTCGCCTATGATCGCTGCCCGGGCCGGGAGCAAGGCCCGTAACCCATGGGCCACGCGAAGATCGGAATCACCTTGGACCGCCACGGGCATCGGCATGGATAGACCGGACACCCCCACGACACCCGATGTGGTGACGATGGAGAAGATCGTGGCGCTGTGCAAGCGGCGTGGCTTTGTCTTCCCCTCCTCGGAGATCTACGGCGGCGTCGGCTCGACCTACGACTTCGGGCATTACGGCGTCCTGTTGAAGACCAACGTCAAGGGCGAGTGGTGGCGCGCGATGCTGCAGGAGCGCGACGACATCGTCGCGATCGACTCCGCGATCCTCCAGCACCCGCGGGTGTGGGAGGCCTCGGGGCATCTCGCGGGCTTCACCGACCCGCTGGTCGACTGCCGCACCTGCAAGCAGCGCTTCCGCGCCGATCACATCGGCGATCTGGCCTGCGGGCGCAAACCATCCAAGCACCCCGGTGAAACGGACGAGTGCGACCTGACCGATGCCCGCGACTTCAATCTGATGTTCGAAACGACCGTCGGCCCGGTCAAGGAGTCGGGCTCGGTGGCCTATCTGCGCCCGGAGACCGCCCAGGGGATCTTCATCAACTTCAAGAACGTCCTGCAGTTCTCGCGCAAGAAACCACCGTTCGGAATCGCCCAGGTCGGCAAGTCCTTCCGCAATGAGATCACGCCCGGGAACTTCATCTTCCGCACCCGCGAGTTCGAGCAGATGGAGATGGAGTTCTTCGTGCCTCCGGCCGAAGCCGAGCACTGGTTCAAACATTGGCTCTCCGAGCGCGAGCGCTGGTATGTCGCGCTGGGCATCCGCCCCGACCACCTGCGCCTGCGCGCCCACGACGCCGACGAGCTCTCGCACTACTCCTCGGGCACCAGCGACGTCGAATATCTGTTCCCGATCGGCTGGTCAGAGCTCGAGGGCATCGCCAACCGAGGCGACTTCGACCTCAGCCGCCACGCCGAATTCTCGGGGGAGAAGCTCGAGTATTTCGACCAGGCCACGGGCGAGCGCTACGTGCCCCACGTGATCGAGCCCGCGGCCGGTGCGGACCGCGCCACGCTGGCCTTTTTGGTGGACGCCTATGACGAGGAACTGGTCGAGCGCGAGGGAACCGGCGAGGGCGAGATGCGAACGGTCCTGCGCCTGCATCCGCGCCTGGCGCCGGTCAAGGCGGCCGTGCTGCCGCTCGTCTCCAAGGACGGCCAGCCCGAGCTCGCACAGGAGGTCCACCGGGCCTTGCGCTCGCGCGTTCACTCCGAGTACGACGCCGGCGGCGCGATCGGCAAGCGCTACCGCCGCCACGACGAGATCGGCACCCCTTTCTGCCTGACGATCGACCACCAAAGCCTCGAGGACCGCACGATCACGCTGCGCGACCGCGACTCCCTGGGGCAGGAGCGCCTGCCGATCGACGGCATCGCCGCTGAGATCGAGCGCCGCGTGAGCGCGCCCTGGACTACCCCGAAGCAGTGAAAGGAGCGGGATGGACTTCAACCTGACCGACGAGCAGCGCATGATCAAGGAGACGGCCCGGCAGTTCACCGACAACGAGATCGTCCTTCAGTCGCGTGAAAACGCCCGCAACCACCACTTCGACCTCGACCTGGTCAAGAAGATCGCCGACCAGGGCTATCTCGGGGCGGTCGTGCCCCAGCAGTACGGCGGCGCGGGGCTTGACTATGTCTCCTACGGGCTGATCGTCGAGGAGATCGGCCGCGGCGACTCGGCCATCCGAACGGTCATCTCGGTGCAGACCTCGCTGGTCTGCTCGGGCATCCTGCGCTGGGGCACCGAGGAGCAGAAGCAGAAGTACCTGCCCAAGCTGTGCTCCGGGGAGTGGCTCGGCTGCTTCGGCCTGACCGAGCCGGACACGGGCTCCGACGCGGCCAACCAGAAGACCCGTGCTGTCAGGACCGACACCGGCTGGCGCATCAACGGGGCCAAGATGTGGATTTCGATGGGCAACTACGCCAAGGTCGCCCTGATCTTCGCCCAGACCGACCCCTCGCTCGGCACCAAGGGACTGGCCTGCTTCATCGTCGACACCGACCAGCCCGGATACAGCGCCCAGACGATCGAGCACAAGATGGGCCTGCATGGCTCCGACACGGCTTCGATTTCCCTCGACGACGTCGAGGTCTCCGACGCGGACATGCTGGGCGGCGTGGGCGACGGCTTCAAGGTCGCCATGTCCAACCTCGACTCGGGCCGCTATTCGGTCGCCGCCGGCTGCGTGGGCATCTGCCAGGGCTGCGTCGAGGAGTCGATCAAATACGCCAAGGAGCGCGAACAGTTCGGCCGTCCGATCGCCAGCTTTCAGCTCGTGCAGGCGATGATCGCCGACATGGTCGTGAAGACCGAAGCCTCGCGGATGCTGGTCTGGCGCGCCGGCTGGCTGAAGGACCAGGGCCTGCCGAACACGCTGGAGACCTCGGTCGCCAAGCTCCACGCCACCGAGGCATCACTGGAGTGCGCCAACACGGCCATCCAGGTACACGGCGGCGCCGGCTACGTCGATGATCATCCCGTTGAGCGCTACCTCCGCGATGCCCGCGTGACGACCATCTACGAGGGCACCTCCCAGATCCAGAAATTGATCATCGGGCGCCAGGTGACGGGCATCAGCGCCATGGTTCCCTCCTGAGGGCAACCATGGCAGAGTCCGCCATGGACCAGGCAGCACCGGGACGCCCGGCGCGTGTCATCGGCGTGCTGGGGGCCGGCACGATGGGTGCCGGTATCGCCCAACTGGCGGCCCGCTCGGGCGCCCAGACCCTGCTCTATGACCCGATCCCGGAGGCACTCGAGAAGGGCCGCGGGCGTGCACTGGAGGGACTGCACCGAGAAGCCGGCAAAGGACGTCTGGACCCCGCCGAGGCCCAGGCGGCCGGCGAGCGTCTGAGCACCGTCGGCGAACTGGAGGCGCTGGCCGATTGCGAGCTGGTAATCGAGGCTGTGCCCGAGCGCCTCGAGCTCAAGCACCAGATCTATGGCCGCCTGTCGGAGATCGTGGGCGAGCGCTGCGTGCTTGCGAGCAACACCTCTTCGCTGCCGATCACGGCGATCGCCGCCGGTGCCGCGCACCCCGAGCGTGTCGTCGGCATCCACTTCTTCAACCCGGCTCCCGTCATGGCTCTGGTCGAGGTGATCGCCGGGGTCCAGTCGGGGGAGGCGGCCCTGGCCACCGCGCGGGCCACCGGACGCGCCATGGGAAAGACGGTCATCGACGCCAAGGACGGTCCCGGCTTCCTGGTCAACCGCTGCAACCGGCCCTTCGGTCTGGAGGCGCTACGACTGCTCTCCGAGCAGATCGCCCCGATCGAGACGATCGACCGTATCTGCCGGCTGGAGGGCGGCTTTCGGATGGGGCCCTTCGAGCTGATGGATCTCGTCGGCGTTGACACCGGCTTCGAGGTGGCACTGAGCTTCTATGAGCTGAGCTTCGGCGAGCCCCGCTGGCGGCCCTCGCCGATCACGGCCCGCTATGTGGCCGCCGGCCTGCATGGGCGAAAGAGCGGTCGTGGCTACTACGACTACAGCGCCGTGGCCGGCGGCGGCACCTACCGCGCGCCGGACCCGGAGCCGCTGGAGACCCCCAGCGCCGCCGAGGGTGTCCTGGTGATCTCCGGCGCCGGGGTACTGGCCGAGGAGCTGCGCACGGCAGCGGCCGCGGTGGGATATGAGGTCCGCAGCCCCCACCAGCCGAGCGGTGGCGTGCTGCCGTCGCTGATCATCGAATGCGATCGGCTGCCGGGCGGGCCGGAGCCGGGCGAGCAGCCACCCGACCGCGGCGCCGCCCGGATGGTCCTCTGCGCCGAGGGATCGCTGAGCGCGTTGGACCCCTCGGGCAGCGCCGTTGGCTTTCATGTGCTGCCGCCCTTCGCGGAGGCCGGCCTGGTGGAGCTGACACGCAGCGAGAGCTCCTCGCCGCTCGCCGCCGAGCGAGCCGAGCGGTTGCTGGGGACGCTCGGCAAGCACGTCGCATGGGTTGGCGACGCCCCCGGCCTCGTGCTCGGGCGGATCGTCTGTCAGCTGATCAACGAGTGCGCCTTTGCGCTCGGCGAGGGCGTGGGTGGCGCAGCGGATATCGATACCGGCATGCTGCTCGGCCTCAGCCACCCGCGCGGTCCACTCCGGTGGGCTGACCAGATCGGCCTGGATCATGTCCTTGGCGTCCTTGATGCGCTCTGCAGCGAGTACCGCGAGGAGCGCTATCGCCCGGCTCCGATCCTGCGCCGGCTGGTCGCCTCGGGGCGCACCGGGACCGCCGGCGGCGGCGGCTTCTTCGGCCTCTCAGCCTGATGGGCACAGTCGAGATCTCGGTGGGAAGAATCGACTCCCCCCTCGGGCAGCTGACGGCAGCCGTGACCCGCGTCGGTCTCCTGCGCCTGGCGTTCCCCGGCCACGACACCGAGGCGCTGAGCGAAGAGCTCGCTCTCGGCCTTGGAGCCAGGGTCCTCGAGCGTCCCCGCCGGCTGGAGCCGCTGCGCGCCGAGCTGGACAGCTATTTCGAGGGTCGCCTGCGGCGCTTTCGCACCAAGCTCGACTGGTCACTCGTCGGCCCGTTCACGCGGCGCGTTCTCGAAGCGACCGCCGAGATCCCCTATGGCGGATATCTGAGCTACGGTGAGATCGCGGCTGAGGCCGGCAGCCCTCGCGGTGCACGCGCCGCCGGTAACGCCCTCGGCTCCAATCCGTTCGCCCTCGTCGTCCCCTGCCACCGTGTCCTCGCCAGCGGTGGGCGGATCGGCGGCTACGGCGGGGGCATCGAGCGCAAGCGGCTGTTGCTCGAGCTGGAGGGCACTTTCGCCCCGGGCGCCGCCCGGGCTAGCTCCTGAGCGGACTCTGTCGCTCAGGCGCTGTCGGCCGCCGGGGCCCACTGGGCTTCTGCGGGGTCGCCCATCGGCATCCCCTCTGGAACCGGGACACCCGGGGTGTCGCGCAGGTACCACTCCGCGTCCAGCGCCGCCTGACAGCCCGAGCCGGCCGCCGTGATGGCCTGGCGGTAGGTGTGATCGACCAGATCGCCCGCTGCGAAGACGCCCGGCTTGCGCGTCCTTGTGGAGCGTCCCTCGGTGACGACGTAACCGCTGGGGTCGAGATCCACCTGCCCGCTGACCAGCTCCGACTGAGGCTCGTGGCCGATCGCGATGAAAGTGCCCGAGACGGGTATCACCATCTCCTCGCCGGACTCGGTGTTGACCAGGGTGGCGTGGCCGAGCGCGCCGGTCTCGCCGGGCAGGAACTCCTTGATCGTGTAAGGGGTCAGGAATTCGATGTTGGCCTGCTCGCGTGCCCGCTCGAGCATGATCCTCGAGGCGCGGAACTCCTCGCGACGGTGGATGACCGTCACCTTGGAGGCGAACTTCGATAGGAAGATCGCCTCCTCCATCGCAGAGTCGCCGCCACCGACGATGATCGTGGGCGCCTCGCGGAAGAAGGCCGCGTCGCAGGTTGCGCAGTAGCTCACGCCGCGTCCGGAGAGCTCCTCCTCGCCGGCCACCCCGAGCTTCTTGTGCTCGGCTCCCATCGCGAGCACGACGGTGCGGGCACGGTACTCGGTGTCTGCGACCCAGACGCTGTGGATCCCGCCTGGCTCGTCGGAGAGCTCCACGCGCTCGACCTCCTCGGTCACCAGGCGTGCGCCGAAGCGCTCGGCCTGCTCCCGGAAGTTCTTCATCATCTCCGGGCCCATGATGCCCTCGGGGAAGCCCGGGTAGTTCTCGACGTCGGTCGTCTGCTGGAGCAGCCCGCCCCAGGCGAATCCCTCGAACACGAGCGGGTTCAGGTTGGCACGGGCCGTGTAGAGCGCGGCCGTGTAGCCGGCCGGTCCGCTGCCAACGATGATCACATTCTCGAGCTCGCTCATCAAGTCTCCGTTTCTCGCGCCCGGACCCTGCTTCAGGCACCTCTGGGGCTTTACTTTACTTTGTATAGCGTAGCAGGAACGGGGGTGGAAAATGCTCTGAGGGGGCACCTGAAACCGGTGCCGCGAAGGGCCCGTGAGGCGTCTGGGACGGCCCGTCTCGGGCTGCATGCCGGTATCCCGGCGCGCTGGGGATTGCGCGGATCCTCGGGCAGTTCGACACGGTGCCCCGCGTCAGGCACAATGTGGAGACCTATAGATCCGAAAGGGCAAACTCGCCGCGAGGCGGGGACGCAAAGTACGAGATCTCCGCGGGAGATGGCTCGACTGCCGGGCACAGGATGCCCCAGGGAGGGTCCTCTTGCAAGCTGAGCTCTACAACTCGCCCGTAGCACCCCGAGCACGATCAACAGTGCGGCGCCTGAGGCGCTGGGTTTCGCTGCTCTTCGTGCTGTTGGGCGTGTCTCTCCTGCTGCCCGCCGCATCGCTGGCTGCGAACCCGGTCCTGAGCATCACCCAGCCCGCCGCCAACGCCTGGATCAACCAGTCGCTGCCGGTCTTCGGCGGGACCACCAACGAAACGGGTCTCTCGTTGATCACGGTTCGCGTCTATGCGGGCTCGCGCGCCGAAGGGACAGTCGTCTCCCAGGTCGGCATTGTGCCGACGCTCCCCAACTGGTCCGCCGGTCTCACGGCGGCGCTGGCGCAGGGTCGCTACACCGCACAGGCCGAACAGGTCGTCTCGGGGGGTGGCGTCGGCTTCAGCCCCGCCGTCAGCTTCGTGATCGACACGACGGCACCCGCAGTCTCGCTCAATCCGATCGCCTCCCCTGCCAACGTCGCCACCCCGCAGCTGTCCGGAGCCGCAGGAATCGTTGAAGGAGACCTCAAATCCGTCACCGTGGCAATCCACCAGGGTGCCTCGATCGCGGGCGCCCTCGTCGTCCAGGGCACGGCTCCCGTCGGCGGCGCCGGCTGGTCATATCCGGTGCCCCACCTCGCCGACGGGCAGTACACGGCCCAGGCCACCCAGCTCGACGAAGCAGGCAACCAGGGCCTGAGCGAAACAATGACCTTCACGGTGGACACGACGGCACCGGCGCTGTCCATGAGCAGCCCGGTTGCGAGTTCGGTGCTCTCCTCCTCGGCCCCCACGCTGCGCGGCACCGCCGGTGCTGCCGCCGAAGACCTCCAGTTCGTGACCGTGAAGCTCTTTTCGGGCACGGCCACGACCGGCACGCCTGTCCAGCAGATCACGCTCACGCCCGCCGAATGGAGCGCCGGTCACATCGCCGGAGCTCTGCCCAACGGGCAGTACACCGCCCTCAGCGAACAATCGGACCTCGCCGGCAACCTCGGCACCAGCCAGGCCACCTTCAGGGTGGAAGCCAGCCCGCCCCCGGTCACTCTCAGCCTCCCCGGGGCACGGTCCCGGGCAGGGCAGCTGACGAGCGGCGCCACGCCCGCCTTTGCCGGCAATGCCGGCGCGGCCACCGAAGACGGAACGTCGATTCTCGTGCGCATCTACACCGGCGAAGTCGGCTCCGGTACCCCTCTGCAGACGCTGCACGCCACATCCACCGGGGGCACCTGGAGCACAGGACCCGCAGCGGCGCTGCCGGAAGGCGCCTACACGGCGGTGGCCGAACAGCAGGACGGCAGCTTCTTCGGCCACGGCGGGACCAGCGCACCGGTGGTGTTCGACGTTGTGACGAGTCCCCCGGAAGTGACGCTCCAGACGCCTTCCTCGGGAGCAGCCGTGACTGGGGGCTCGGTCAGCCTGAGTGGTACCGCCGGGCAGGACGAAGGCGACCAGACCCAGGTCACCGTGAACCTCTACGCCGGTGGCGCCGTCGGCGCCACCCCGTTGCAGAGCCTGGTCGTTCCCGTCACGGGAGGCGCTTGGACGGCCGCCTTCGGCAACCTCACACCGGGCGTTTACACCGTCCAGGCGCAGCAGGGCGATGACTTCGGCAACCTGGGGCTGAGCGGGCCTGTCACCTTCACCGCCGCCGCGGCCGTGACGGTGCCCAGTTCCTCCACCGCCTCCGGGTCCTCCTCGCCCGTTGCGGGATTCGAATGGTTCCCACGCCAACCGCATGTGGGCGAACCGGTCTCGCTCGTATCAACCTCGACCGACCTCGTCAGCGCGATCACCTCCTACTCGTGGGCGCTCGCGTCCGGCGCGCCGTTCCAGGCGGGCCAGGTCACGCTCACCACATCCTTCACCGAAGCGGGAGAACGGCACGTGCGGCTGCTGATCTCAGACGCCCTCGGCCACAGCTCGCAGGTCGAACACACGATCGATGTCATATCCGCCGTGACACAGCTGATCGCACCCTTCCCGGTCGTGCGCATCGCCGGGACGGACAGTTCGCACGCCGTCCACCTGCGCCTGTTGAGCGTGCTGGCGCCGCTCGGCTCGGAGGTCACCGTGTTCTGTCACGGAACCGGCTGCCCCGGACCGGTGCGCAGGTTCCGTGCCACCGCGCCGACCGGCAAACCGGGTCTCGCACTGGTCGTCCTGAAGCGCTACGAGCGGACCTGGCACGCCGGAGCCGTGCTCCAGATCGAGGTCGCGAAAGCGGGCCAGTTCGGCAAGTACACGCGGCTTGAAATCCGCAACGGACAGCTTCCCAAGCGAGTGGACGAGTGCCTGGCCCCGAAGGGTGACTCGCCTGTCGCCTGCCCCTACTGATGGGCACCGAAGCAACCTACGAGCGCGTCTTCAGCTGGCGGGTGGCAGCGATCTGGCTGGCGCTGGGCGCGATTGCCTTCCTGGGGTCCTTCCTGCTCGGCCGGCTGCTCGTCTCGCCGAGCGCCCACCGGCGTCCCACAGCGACGCTGACCGTCCTGCCCACCGCTCCGGGGGTCCCCTCCTCGCTCGCGGCCACGCCTCCGATCGTCACGTTCTCGCAGATCAAACCGCTGGTGAAACGCCGCCCCCGTGTCCCTGCGGGCACGGCCGCCAGAGAATCCTCGGGCACCGGCGTGACGACCGAAACCAAGACAACGCCGGCGGGCGAAGAACAGGCGGCGCCCACGAAAAAGCAGGCACCCACCCGGCCGGCCCCGACCAAGGCGGCGCCTCCGGCACCGCGAACCTCGACCCCCAAAACATTTGACAGCTCCGAATGAGGCCGCACCTTCCGTTCGTGCGATCCAAGCCGCTGCTCGCCTTCGTGGTGCTCGTGATGGTCGGCTGCCTGGTGGGCATCTTCTCGGTGTCGCGATCCTCGCCATCCGCCGTCCGTGGTCTGGCGACGCTTGAATACTCGGGCGGCTGGCGGCCCGTGCGCCACGCGCCGGCGCTCCCCGGGCTGCGTGTGCTCGATCCGGTGGCGCTCACACCCGGGGGCCGCGCCTCGAATGCCGGGCTGGTCCTCGGGGTGCTCGCGGGATCTCGAGAGAGTCCCCTCCCCGAAACCCTGATCGCCGTGCTGCACTCAGCCCCCCGCGCTGAAGTCGTGGAAGCCCTCGGCGGGCAGGATTTCTATCGCTACAGGTTCAACGACGGGGAGGCCGTCGAACTCTACGTCCAGCCGTCCCCGGGGGAAAACGCCAACGTGCTGGCCTGTTACGCGCCCCTCCAGGCCGCCGCGCGACTGCACGAATGCAGCCAGATCGTCGCCAGCGCGACTCCTCAGAGCGGGCCCGAGGGACTGACCCCGGATCGAGAATTCGCGAGTTCCCTGGCGACCGTCCTGGCCACCTTCGAAGATGGGCGCCGCCAGCAGAGCCCGCGGCTCGAAGGCGCCCCGAGCGCCGCCGCCGCCGCCGCCGAAGCCGCGACGGCCCTCAGCGGGCTCGCGCTGAGCACCGAGCGGTCTGTCTCCGGCCTTGACTGGCCCTCGGTTCTGGGAGGCGCACGCAGTTCGCTCGAGGGCGGGCTCCGCAGCGCATCCGCCGCCTACTCCGCACTTGCCCGCGCGGCTGGCGCCAGAGAAGCGGAGGCCTTTGACACGGCGCGGCTGCGCGTGGCAGGCGCCGAACAGGAAATCGACCGGGCGCTGGCCGACTTCGCCATCTACGGCTACTCCTGAGGACCTCGCGGACAGCCGAGACGTCCGGGGCGCGGGGGATGCGCTTCAGAGCGCTCCCGCGGTAGCGGGCGACTCCGAGGAGCCCTCCCGGGCGGCCTCGCCCCCGGGCGGCTCGTTCTCGCGCCAGCGCGCGACCGTGCGGCGCAGCTGGAAATAGGCCACGGCACCCGGGAAGGTGGGCAGCCAGAACGAGATCGCACGGTAGGAGAGGACGGCCAGAACGGCCAGTTCGAGGTTCACGTTGAAAGCCGCAAAGGCCCCGATCATGCCGCCCTCCACGCCACCCAGCCCGCCGGGGAGCGGCAGCAGGTTCCCCACCATGCCCAAGAAATACGCCATCCAGATCACCGTGAAAGGCGGCACCGAGCCGAAGGCGTGGAACATCGCCCACAGGACCGAGATGTCAAAGCCCCACCACGCCACGGCGCCGAGGACGCCGACATCCTTGCGCCGCAGCAGCCCGATCGCCGTTCGGACACCGCTGGCCGTGAGGGCTGGAGCACTCGCCAGGCGTGTCAGCAGCCGGTGGACCTTCCCCGAGCCCGGGGCGCCACGGGCGAGCCGGCGCTCGAGGTCTCCCGGCAGCAGAGCGATCGCCCCCGCGATGACGAACAGGATCAGTGCCACGAGCGCGGGCAGGAAAGTCAGGGCGAACGTCCCGCCGCCGGGGAACAGGCCGACGCCGAGCCCCAGGCCGTCGATCACCAGCGAGGCCGCATAGACGACGTAGAGCAGGACCATGAAGGCCACCATGCGGCAGGCCACCAGCCTCGGTTCCATCCCCGAGCGTCGCAGCGCCCAGGCTGTCAGCGCCACGCCGCCCGCGCCGGCGGCGGCGAACAGACGAGTTGCCGCAAGGCCCGCCATCGTGATCTCATAGCTCTCGCGCCATCCGATCCGCCCCGTGCCCGTCAGGAACACCGAGCGGAACAAGACGACATAGCCGGCGAAGGAGAGCATCTCCAGCACCACGCCCACGGCGATCCACCAGCTGTTGCCCCGCTCGATGCGGTGAACGGTCGTGCCCACGCCCGTCAGCTTGGGCAGCACGAAGTAGAGGAAGGCAACGGCCGAGAGGATGAAGATCGAGAAGGCCACGACCTGGCGTCGTGTGAGCCGGACCCGCGGCATCTCCTCCTCGGCCGGGGCCGGGTAGCCGGAGAGCTCCCGGTCTACGCCGGGTCTCCCCCCCTCCTGCACGCCTTGCGCCATCTCGCTGCTGCCCATCCTCGCCTTCAGCCGGTCGTGTGCGCTAACTCCTCCAGTGCTCCCACCGCGCGCCCGAAGCGGGCGATCGCCGGAGCTGCCCGGGGCCCAAGGCCTCTCACCGCCGCCGTCAGTGCCGCCCCGGCCACCAGGTCCACCACGTAGTGCTCACCCAGATAGACGAGCGCGAAACCCAGGGCCGCGGCGTAGCCGAACCCGAGCACGCCGGCCACCGGTCCCACCTCGGCGAGCAGGAACGCAGCCATCAGGGATGTGGCGAAGTGCAGAGAGGGCATCGCAGCGAGAGGGTTGCCTCCCAGGACACTGTAGAGCGAGCCCCAGCCGTCTCCCCAGAAGTCCTCGCCGTACTCGACCATCAGGCGCCTGACCTCCGGGTCCCCGCCCGCTGTGCGTTCGGGCGCTCCCGCGGCGTACCAGGGCGGGGCCGTGGGCGCCAGCCAGTAGACCGTCGCCCCGAGGTCGAAGACCGCGTAGGTCATGACTGCGGCCCGCGGGAACTGCTGCGGGCGGCGCGCCATGACATACAGCAGCGAGCCGTGCGGCACCGCAAACCAGCACCAGTGCGCCCAGACCAGGATCCGGTCCAGCCGGCGCCATTGCGGGCCCTCCGGGCCGGTGCGGGCGAGTGCGGCCTGCAGGCGCGCACTGGGGAGGCGCCCGAGGCCGAGCAGACGGTCGGCTGCGATGGGATAGCCGACGTGGACCCGCTGGGCCTGGGCGAGCTCATCATCGTGCGGGGACTTGTAGGCAGCCAGATAGGCCCACATCTGCAGACCACAGACGGCCACGTCACGGCGGGCCGTGCGGCGCGCGGCGATCGACAGGCCGATCGGGGCGGCAAAGGCCGCAGCCTGCATCCCGAGCGCCGGTACCGGCAGCCGCTTGCGCAAGAGCGGAGCGGCCACGCCGGCGGCCACCATCCCCCATGCGGTAGCTCGGATCGCCGTCGACAGCCGCACAGGGCGGTGAGTATAAGGACCGTCTCACCGGCCTCCCCGGGCTCCCGGGAGGCTCCGAGCGCCCTACTCGCGCGCGCCCGCCAGCGCGGAGCGCGACGCGGCCTGCACCAGCGAGTCGATGATCGAGCTGTCCGGGTCCGCCTCGGGGTGCCACTGGACGCCCAGCGTGAAGGTCTTGCCGGGAACCTCGATCGCCTCGGGCAGCTGGTCCATGGCCGAGACACCACTGACCACAAGGCCCGCGCCGAGGCAGTCGACGCCCTGGTGGTGGTGCGAGCGGGTCGAGTGCACCCGCTCGCCGGCGGCATTGGCCGCCAGGGTGCCATCCTGCAGCTCGACATCGTGCTCGGCGCCCTCGAATGTGCCCACAACGCGGCGATGCTCGCCGTGACCGAGACGGTCGGGGAGATGCTGCAGCAGCGTCCCGCCACAGGCCACGTTGAGCAGTTGCATGCCGCGGCAGATGCCCAGCAGTGGCAGATCGCGCTCGATCGCCGCCCGCGCCAGGGCGATTTCGAAGCGATCGCGCTCCGGCACGGTGTTGATCGTGTGCTCCTCCGCCTGCGCGCCGTAGCTCGCGGGGTCAATGTCGGCTCCCCCGGCCATGATCAGGCCGTCGAGCATGCCCAGCGCCTCACCGGGCTCCTCCACCAGCTGCTCGTCCGGCGGCAGCAGCACGACAAGACCCCCGGCGCGCTGTACGGCGCCTATGTAGTTCAGCGGCAGGAGCGCTGCGGGCAGGTCCCAGACCCCCCAGCGCGCCTTCTCCAGGGCCGTGCAGATACCGATCACGGGTCGTCTCATCCCCTACACCATAGGATCAACCTGCACTGAGCGTCACCGGCCGTGGCGCGCATCCCGAAGCATCCCGCACGAGGAGAGGAGCCCCATGAGCGAGACCGAGACGCAGCTCGAGACGATCAACCTCAGCGTCAGCGAGGGCGTCGCCACGATCGAGCTCAACCGGCCCCACGCGCTGAACGCCTGGACGAACCAGTTCGGCCAGGACCTGCTGGCGGCCGTCCGTCATTGCCAGAGCAGCCAGGAGGTCCGCGCGGTCCTGATCACCGGCGCCGGTCGCGGCTTCTCCTCCGGTGCCGACCTGAAGGAGATCGGCGCCACACAGACCGAGGACGGCCGGCCCGACGTCTACAGGCAGCTGACCGAGGTCTATCACCCGATCATGGAGGAGATCCGGCGGATGGAGAAGCCTGTCGTGGCCGGCGTCAACGGCCCGGCCGTCGGGATCGGCTGCTCGCTGGCGCTCTGCTGCGATCTGATCGTGGCCGCCGAGAGCGCCTATTTCCTGTTGGCATTCGTCAACATCGGCCTCGTTCCGGACGGCGGTTCGTCGCTGTGGCTGCCGACTCGGCTCGGTATGGCGAGGGCGACGGAGCTGTGCATGCTCGGCGAGCGGCTGCCGGCCCCCAAGGCGCTCGAGTGGGGTCTGATCAACCGGGTCGTCCCCGATGCCGAGCTGCGACAGCAGGCGGGCGCGCTCGCGGCCAAGCTGGCCGCGGGACCCACCCGCTCCTACGCCGGCACCAAGCGCCAACTGAACAACTGGCTGTATTCGCGGATGGACGAGCAGCTGGAGCTCGAGGCGCAGATCCAGCGCGAGATGTCCGGCAGCGAGGATTTCCTCGAGGGCGCCATGGCCTTCATCCAGAAGCGTCCGGCCGCCTTCAAGGGCCGCTAGGAACCCTCGTGGCATTCGTCATCAAGCGCCTCCGGGCCGGGGCTGAATAGAATCCCCGCCGCCTTGGGCCACATCGCCTCGACAACCCTCGCCTTCTTCACCCCGCAGTCGGGTGGTTCGCCGAACGCGAACGACATCGACAGCCTCTACAAGATCACGCTCTACATCGCGCTCGTGATCTTCATCGCGGTCGAGGGTGCCCTGGTCTACGCCCTCGTCCGCTTCCGTGCCCGCAAGGGCGCCGTCGCGGCCCAGATCCGCGGGAACTCGCGCCTCGAGGTCGGCTGGACGGTTGCCGCGGCAGTCGTCCTGACCGTGCTCGCGGTGGTCACGTTCACGAAACTCTCGGCGATCCAGAACCCGCCCGACTCCGGCTCGGAAGGAATCGAACTCGCCTCCTCCACCAACGGCCGCGAGTACGCCTCCTCCACGCAGAAGCTGCCGCCGGACGGCAAATCGCTCAACATCCGGGTCATCGGCCGCCAGTACATATGGCAGTTCGTCTACCCCGGAGCCAGCGAACCCGACGGCCTCGGTGCGCCCTACTCGTACGAGGAACTGGTCGTGCCGACGAACACCACGGTGACGCTGGACATCGTCTCCTCGGACGTCGTCCATTCATGGTGGGTCCCCCAACTAGGCGGCAAGTTCCAGGCCGTCCCCGGCTACCACAACTACACCTGGTTCAAGATCTCCAAGCCCGGCGTCTTCCGGGGCCAGTGCGCGATCCTCTGCGGTCGCGGGCACGCGCGCATGATCGCGACCGTCAGAGCGGTGCCCCCGGCGCAGTTCGAAGCGTGGCTCGCCAACCAGAAACAGCAGATCGCCGAAGCAAACGCCGCCGCGCACGTGGCCCGTGAAAAACTGAACAAAGAAACCGGCGCCGGACAGGTCGAGAACCCGTAGAGAGAGTCAGGAGACCAGCGCACCAAATGGCCACGTACGCACCTTCGATCCCCCAGGTGAGCGCTCATCACGTCGAGCGCGAGGCGACCGGCTGGACGAGCTGGATAACGACGACCGACCACAAGCGGATCGGGATCATGTACATGGTCCTGACGTTCGTCTTCTTCCTCCTCGGCGGCGTCGAGGCGCTGATGATCCGTCTGCAGCTGGGCTCGCCGAACAACACGCTGGTCACGCCCGAGACCTACAACCAGCTGTTCACGATGCACGGGACGACGATGGTGTTCCTGTTCGTCGTGCCGATGATGGCCGGCCTTGCCAACTACTTCCTGCCGCTGATGATCGGTGCCCGCGACATGGCCTTCCCGCGGCTCAACGCGCTCTCCTTCTGGCTTTTGCTTGCCGGCGGGATCGTCTTCTACTCCTCGATTTTCTGGAACCCGCCCGAAGCCGGCTGGACGAGCGTCGTGCCGCTGGCCAGCTCCACCTATTCGCCCAGCGGCGGCGAGGACGCCTGGATCTATCTGATCCACCTCACCGGGCTCTCCTCGATCCTGGGCGCGATCAACTTCTACGTGACGATCGCCAACATGCGCGCGCGGGGTATGAGCTGGGGCCGCCTGCCGCTGTTCGTCTGGACGATCCTGACCTACTCGGTACTGCTGATCTTCGCCCTGCCGGTGATCGCGGCAGCCGTGACGATGCTGCTGGCCGACCGGCACTTCGGGACGCATTTCTTCGACTCCACCGAGGGCGGCTCCGCGATCCTTTGGCAGCACCTGTTCTGGTTCTTTGGGCATCCCGAGGTATACGTCATGGTCCTGCCGGGCTTCGGCATCATCTCGGAGATCCTGCCGGTGTTCGCGCGCAAGCCGATCTTCGGCTACAAGGCGATTGCGGCCTCGACGGTGGCGATCGCCTTCCTGGGCTTTTTGACCTGGGCGCACCACATGTTCACCGCGCCGATCCCCGAGGCGATCCTGGTGTTCGTGATGCTCAGCTCGTACTTCATCGCGGTGCCCACAGGAGTCAAGATCCTCAACTGGATCGCCACCCTGTGGCGCGGGGCGATTGAGTACACGACCCCGCTGCTGTTCTGTGCCGGGGCGATTGCCATCTTCCTGATCGGTGGTCTCTCGGGTGTCTTCCTGGCGACCTTCCCGATCGACTGGCAGGTCAACGAAACCTACTTCGTGGTGGCGCACCTTCACTTCGTGCTGCTGGGCGGTGCGGTGATGCCGATCTTCGCCGCCATCTACTACTGGTTCCCCAAGATCACGGGCCGGATGATGAGCGAGGGCCTCGGCCGGCTCAGCTTCGCCCTGATCTTCCTCGGCATTCTCGTGACCTTCCTGATCCAGCACGTGATCGGCCTCGACGGCATGCCCAGGCGGGTCTATGAGTACGACAACATCGGGCACCTGGGGCTCTACAACGCGATCTCGACCGGCGGCTCATTCATCCTCGCCGCCGGCGTGCTGGTGACGGTCATCAACGTCGCCAGGAGCCTCAAGCACGGCGTCGTCGCCGGGCCCGACCCCTGGAAGGCCAACACGCTCGAGTGGTTCACCGCCTCGCCGCCCCCGGTCAACAACTTCGACACCGTGCCCCGGGTCCGCTCGGCCGAGCCCATGAAGGACATCCGCCGCGAGGTCGAGCGGCGCAGCGGCGCCGGCGCGCCCGACAGCGGCGCAACAGTCCCGGCCGGGGCCACACAGGTCGGGGTCTGATGCCAGTCGCGCCCCCGAGCGGAGCAGCGCCCGCACTCCAGGCGCCGCGTCTCGGGCTGGCGCCCCGCACGCGCCAACTGCTCGGCGACTACCTGGAGCTGACAAAGCCGAAGGTCCAGTCGCTGCTTCTGCTGACGACCATCACGACCATGTATGTCGCGGGCGACCCCTCGCCGGGCCTGGTTGCGCTGACCTGCCTGGGCGGCTACCTGTCGGCCGGCGGCGCCGGTGCGGTCAACCACTGGTACGACCGTGACATCGACAAAATGATGAAGCGGACATCCACGCGGCCGATCCCGGCCGGGCGGATCGCCCCTCGCGCGGCACTGATCTTCGGCTGCCTGCTGGCCTGCCTGTCGCTGCTCGAGCTCTCCCTGACGGTCAACCCGCTCGCGGCGGCCCTGTCCTTCTCGGGTTTCCTCGGCTACGTCTTCATTTACACCGTCTGGCTGAAGCGCCGGACACCGCAGAACATCGTCATCGGGGGCGCCGCCGGCGCGGTTCCTCCGTTGGTCGGCTGGGCCGCCGTCACCGGCTCGGTCAGCGGCACGGCCCTGTTGCTCTTCTTCATCGTCTTCTTCTGGACGCCGCCGCATTTCTGGGCCCTGTCACTGCTGATGAAGGACGAGTACAAGGCGGTCGGGGTGCCGATGATGCCGGTGGTCCGCGGCGAGGATGAGACGCGCCGTCAGATCCTGCTCTACTCGATCCTGCTCTATGCCGTCACGCAGCTGCCCTTCTGCGCAGGCGGCTTCGGCGGCATCTATCTCGTCGCCTCCCTCACGCTGGGCATCGGCTTCGTCGCCGGGGCCGTTCGCCTGTACCGGCGCGCGGACCGCCCGTCGGCGCTGCGCCTGTACCTCTACTCGCTGGCCTACCTGGCGCTGCTGTTCTGCGCGATGGTCGCCGACGCCCATCTATAGAATGCGCCACCGCAGCCGATGAACCGACGCCTGGCCAACAAGAACGTACGCACCGCCCTGATCGTGACCGCGATCTGCATGTTCATGTTCGGCATCACCTTTGTGGTCGCCGCGGTCTATGTGGCATGAGCCCGCTCGACCCTGAGGTCCCGCCGGTCGGCGAGGAGATCCATCTGCCCGGGCCGTCGATGCTGCCAGTGCTGACGGCCGTCGGCATCACGCTGGCCCTGGTCGGCGTCACCACCTTCATCGAGCTCACGATCGTCGGCGGGGTGCTCACACTGGCCTGCATCGTCCGCTGGATCAAAGACACGCGCAGCGAAATCGACGAGCTTCCGCTCGACTCGACCCAGCACTGAGCCGCCGGCTGCAGACGCCCTCCGTGGAGCGCCGGACGCGGTCCCTCATCCGCGCCCGGTCGCTGTGGCGAGGGTGTGCCCGCCCCCCCGGCGGGCACACCTCCCCTCTCACCCCACGGCCACCCGGGCTGGCACCGGACAGATGGCGCCATCCTCGGTCCAGCAGCGAACGATGTCGCGGACCGAGAGAATCCCGACCGTCTCTCCCCCGTCAAGGACGATCAGGTGGCGGAAGCTTCCAAGAACCATCGCCGCGGCGGCCTCCTCCAGAGACCAGTCGGGTGCGGCATAGACAACATCGCGGGTCAGATGCCCGGCGACCAGCTCGCTGTCGGGGTCCTGGTCGCGGCCGATCGCGATCAGGATGTCGCGCTCGGTGATGATCCCCGGGCCGTGGCTCTCGGGATCCATCACGACCGCCGCTCCCACGCGGCGCTCGGACATCAGCCGCGCGACCGCGCGCAGCGAGTGTCCCGGCCCGACGGTCAGGACCGAGTGGCTCATGCCTTCATGGACTTGCATCTGCTCGCCTGCACCTCCCCTTGGATGGCTCCGCGAAACCTCGTCCCGCCCGTCTGCTTACCCGGGCAAACCCGCATGCATGCACTGGTTCGAGGGATTGCAACTATTGCCTCAATCTACTATGCAAGCTCTTGGGCGTCAAGCTCGGAGCGGTCCGTGGACGCAGGCATTAGGATCACGCTCCCGATGCACGGAAACCTCCCAGCGCCGCCGAGCCCGAGCCCCCTGATCGTCCTCCATGTCTAGGCAGCGCTCCATCACAGTGGCGGCCATCGCGGCCGTCATCGCGACTGCGATCGGGATCGTCCTCAGCTACGTCATCAAGTGGTTCCCGGTGCAGGCCTCGACGCAGGCGCACAACACCGACGCCTTCTACCACGTGCTCGTGATCGTCACGATCCCGATCTTCGTGCTCGTCGTGACGGTCATCTTGTACTCGGTCTGGCAGTTCCACATGAAGCCCGGCGAGGAGCTCAAGGATGGCCCGCCGATCCACGGCAACACCCGGCTCGAGGTCTTCTGGACGGCAATTCCCAGCGTGCTGCTGCTGGGCATGGTGGGCTACTCGTTCGTGGTCCTCAAAGACAACGAGAAGAAACCCGCTCGCGAGATCCAGGTCGAGGTGACGGGCCAGCAGTTCGCCTGGTCCTACGAATACCCACGCTCGGTCACCGGCGGAGCGCCGCTGAAGACGACCGAACTCTACGTCCCCAAGGGGGAGTCGGTGGAGTTCAACATGATCTCCAAGGACGTCATCCACGCCTTCTGGATCCCCGCCTTCAGGATCCAGGAGGACGTCGTACCGGGCATCACGACCCACTGGCGCGCGACACCGGACAGGATCGGCAGCTATCCGGTGGTCTGCAATCTGCTCTGCGGCGTCGGGCACTCGCTGATGCGCTCGACGATCCATGTCGTCAGCGAACCTACGTTCAAGGCCTGGATCGCCAGCAAGACGAGCTCTGCCGGCGCAAGCTCGACCACGACCGCCGGGAGTTCGGGATAATGTGCGCGACGTCGATGACCTGCTCCTCGAGGACAAGCTGATGGTGGCCAAGTTCAAAGCGCCCGGCTTCTATCGGGCCAGCGTGATGATGGTCATGGGGGTCGCCTTCGCGGCCGGCCTGACGTGGATCGTTCGGATGTCCACCGGACACGAGACCTTCCGCCACTTTCTCGACGGCGAAGCGGTCCTGACGGTCTCGCTGATCGCCGTCCCACTGGCCTTCCTGGTCGGCATCGGCGGCTTCGACTACTGGTTTTACTGGGCGGCCGGCCGGCCGACCCGCCCCGAGGACCACTCCGGCCACGGCGCCTACTCGTGGAAGGACTACTTCCGGATCAACACCGACCACAAGGTGATCGGGATCCAGTACACGGTCAACTCGTTCATCTTCCTTCTGATCGGCGGCCTGATGGCGATGCTGATGCGCGCGCAGCTGGCCCAGCCCGGCTCGCATTTCGTCAGCGCAAACACCTACAACGGCCTGTTCTCAGTGCACGCCTCGCTGCTGATCTTCCTGTTCATCATCCCCGTCTTCGCGGGGCTCGGGAACTTCGTGATCCCGCTGATGATCGGGGCTCCGGACATGGCCTTCCCGCGGCTCAACGCGCTCTCCTTCTGGCTGCTGCCGGTGGCGGGGCTGATGATGCTGCTGAGCTTCTTCGCCCCCGGCGGCGCCTTCGCAGACGGCTGGACGGCCTATGCGCCGCTGTCCGACAGCGCCCCCGTGGGCCAGACCTTCTTCTCGCTGGCGGTCCAGTTCGCGGGCGCCTCCTCGATCATGACGGCGCTCAACTTCCTGGTCACGATCATCACCATGCGCGCACCGGGGATGAGCTTCTTCCGTATGCCGCTGCTGGTCTGGGCCAATTTCGCGACCTCCCTGCTGGTGGTCATCGCAACGCCCTTCATCGCGGCCTCGCAGTTCTTCGTTCTGCTTGACCGGGGTCTCGGGTTCAACTTCTTCAACGCCGCCAACGGGGGGGACGTGCTGATGTATCAGCACGTCTTCTGGTTCTACTCCCATCCGGCGGTCTACATCATGATGTTGCCGGGCTTCGGGATCATCAGCGAAGTCATCGCCGTCAAGGCCCGAAAGCCGATCTTCGGCTACCGGATGATGGCCTTCTCGCTGCTGGCAATCGTCGCCCTGGGCTTCACCGTCTGGGCACACCACATGTTCACCTCGGGAATGGCTGCGTGGATCCGCATCCCGATGGCCGTCACAACGGCCATCATCGCAGTGCCGACGGGGATCAAGATCTTCTCCTGGCTGGCGACCCTGTGGCGCGGCGTACTGCACCTGGACACACCGATGCTGTTCGCCCTCGGCTTCCTGACGACGTTCACGCTGGGCGGCATCAGCGGCGTGATGCTGGCCATGATCCCGTTCGACATCCACGTCAGCGCGACCTACTTCATCGTCGCCCACATCCACTATGTGCTGTTCGGCGGTTCGCTGATGACGATCTTCGCCGGTGTCTACTACTGGTTCCCGAAGATGACCGGGCGGATGTACGACGAGAAGCTCGGCAAATGGCACTTCTGGACGACGTTCGTGTTCTTCAACCTGACCTTCGCGCCGATGCACATCCTGGGCCTTGAGGGGATGCCGCGGCGCGTCTCGACCTACGCCAGCGAATTCTCGGGCCTCAACCTGTTCATCTCACTGGCCAGCTTCGCGCTGGGCGCCTCGACACTGATCTTCATCTACAACATGATCACGAGCTGGCGCGGCGGCCCGATCTCGGTCTCCAACCCCTGGCGCGCGCTGACGCTGGAGTGGCAGGTCTCCTCCCCCCCGCCCGTGTTCAACTTCGATCGTCTGCCGACGGTCGTCGGCGGCCCCTACGAGTACGGCGTGCCGGGCGCGGTCCACGGCATTTTCGCCCCAACGCCGGCAGCGGCCGGTGGCGTCCTGAGAGCCCCGAGCCAGTGAGGAGCAGACGGTGAAAGAGGTCCTGGTCGTAGCCAACCGCACCCTCGGTGGAGCAAAGTTGCTGGAGGCGGTTCGCGCGCGCACGAGTGAGGGCGCCGCCCGCTTTCGCCTGGTCGTGCCGCAGACCAACCCCGGTGCGGGCCTCCTGACCTACGACGAGGCCGTCCGCGAATCGGCGCAGGTGCGTGTCGACCTCGCTCTCTCAGCGGTGGCCGCCGAGGGGCTGGAGGCGACCGGGGAGGTCGGCGATTCCGATCCTTTCTCGGCCACCATGGACGCCGTCGCCGAGCACCGGCCGGACGAAATCATCGTCTCGACGCACCCGGCCATGAGCTCGGGCTGGCTGCGCCGCGATCTGATCGAGCGGATCCGCAACGCCACGGGCCTGCCCGTCGAGCACGTGGTCGTCGACCTCGAGCAGGAGGGCGCCCTCTTCAAGGTGACGCTGGTGGTGGCCAACAAGACCTCGACCGGCGAGGAGCTGATCGAGCACCTCAAGGGCAAGGCCAGCGACGGCCGGCATCTGTTCATCGCTGTGGTTCCGCAGGCGGACGGCCGCGGCCAGGCTGCCCGCGAGGCCCGCGAACGGCTCGCCCAGATGCTCGACAGGCTCAGCCAGGCGGGCCTGCTCAGCTCCGGCATGATCGGCGACCCCGACCCCTACACGGCGACGATCAACGCGCTGGAGCTTTTCCGCGTCGATGAGGTCGTCATCTCCACCCTGCCCGACGAGCGCTCGGGCTGGCTGCGTGCCAATCTGATCGAGCGGGTCAGCGGCGCCACCTCGGCCAAGGTCGAGCATGTCGTCGTCGATCCGAGCGCCGCTCCGACGCCGGCCACGGCGGCCTAGGCGCACATGGAGGCCGCCTCGATCGCCCACGCGCACGGCGAGCATCACGGCCCGCCGCCGGCCAACCGCAGCTCGCGGGCCGAGCCCCAGCTGCTGGGGATGCTGCTTTTCATCATCTCGGAGATCATGGTCTTCGGGGCGTTCTTCACGGCCTATTTCTTCATCCGGGTCGCCCAGGGGGACCCGTGGCCCGCCCCGCACACAACGCTGCCCGTAGGCGTCGCCGGCTTCAACACGGCGATCCTGGTCTCCTCCTCCTTCACGATCCACTGGGCCGAGCAGTCGATCAAGCGCGGTAACCGCTTCGGCCTGAAGGCCGGGATGCTGTTGACCTTCCTGCTGGGCTGCTCGTTCCTGTTCATCCAGATCAACGAGTACGCCAACATCGGCTTCGCGCCCCAGGACGCTGCCCAACAGACGATCTTCTTCTCGCTGACCGGCCTGCACGGCGCCCACGTCTTCATCGGCCTGCTGCTGCTGCTGTTCGTGACGATCCGCTCCTTCCGCGGTCATTACAGCCCCGAGGAGCATCGCGGCGTCGAAGTGCCGGGGATCTACTGGCACTTCGTCGACATCATGTGGCTGGTCGTCTACACGACCGTCTACATCCTCTAGCCCCGGCGACGGGGCGGCGGAGAAACCGACGATGCTCAACCCCCTGCGCTCCGAGGGCGAGGCCTTTCGTCTTCTGCTCTATGCGCTCGCCGCCATCATCACGCTGATCGTCGTGATCCTGGCCGCCCGGGCGATCTTCTAGCGGCCGGGGTCTCCGCCGCTGATGGCCTGCACGAGCGTCTGTTCGGCCGCCCGCAGGTAGCCGATGGCCGCATAGGGATCGCCGACGTTGTGGCGCATGCGCACGACCGACGCGTACTCCTCACCGTCGCCGACTTTCTTGACGACCTGGACGATCGTCAGGACGGCGCCGATCTCCACCGTGTCGTCGTCGCCGTAGCTCTCCTCCAGCGCCTGCATCTGTTCGGCCGCCACATTGCCCAGGATCGTTCGGTCTAGAGACACGGCGCCAGCGCCTATTTGACCGTGATCGTGCCGTACATGCCCGCGGCACGGTGGCCCGGAGCCTGACAGAAATAGGTGTAGGTGCCGGCTTTGAGCGTCACGTTGACCGACACGGTTCCCTTGGAGGTGAAAGTGCTTGCGCCCACCACCGGGCCGCTCCCGGTGGCACCGTGTTCGCCCGCTTCGAGCGCGATGTTGTGCGAGACGCCGGACATGTTGGCCATGCTGATCGTAACCGCACCCGGTTTGGCCGTCGCCTTGCTGGCCGTGTAGGCGAGCTGCCCGCTGGGGCTCGCGTCGATGTCAAGCTTGCCGGCACTCTCGACGGCCGGCTTGCCCGACCCGGGAGCTTCGACGGCACTCGCCAGCAGGCCGGTGTCCTTGCCGGGCCGCGCAGCAACTTCCGAGACATAGGCCGCGATGTCACGCAGCGTGGCTCCGCTGGCCAGGCCTTTGGGCATCACGCCGCCCTTGTTGGGGTAGGCGACCTGTCCTTCGACGACGCTACGGATCGTGGAGCGCTCAAGGCCTTCGTTGACGCTCGCTCGAAAGGCTTCGTCGAGGTTGGGGCCGACGATTCCTTTCGTGGCCGCGCGGGCCAGCGTATGGCAGGAGCCGCATTTGGCGACAAAGGCCTTCTTGCCTTCGATCACGTTGGCGTTGTCGGCCCCCTTGACCGAACAACCCGAGGCGATGAGCCCAACACCCACCACCAGGCAGCCCGCCACAGCTCGGCCGGCGCGCCTGCGCAGGCGCTGCGATGCGGCGCCCGCTTGGGCGCGGTGATCGAAGGAGGAGCTCATCGGAGGGCCGAACACTATCCGAAGGACCGGCTGATGGGCCGCTTCGAGCAGGCTCCCGCGACGCCCCGGTCAGGGCCGGCCCAGGGTCTCCAGCTCGCCCCGGGCGGCGGCAATGACGCCGTGGGCCACGCCGTCCCACGACCAGCGCTCGCGGACGCTCTCCACAAGGCCTGCGCGGACCTGCTCACGCAGTTGCGGGCGGGCAGTCAGCCAGCTGACGAGGCAGCCGGCCAGGGCCTCCACGGCACCATCGTCGACCGCAAAGGACAGCCAGGGGGCCGCCTCGGCGGGGATCGCCGCGGCAAGCGCGCCCGTGACCTCGGCGAGGCCCGAATGGCGCGCACAGACGGGCAGGGCGCCGCAGGCTGCCCCCTCCGCTGCCACCATTCCGAAGGCCTCCGGGAAGGTGCTGGGGGCCACCAGGGCCGCGCAGGCCGGTAGCAGCTCGGTCAGCTCCGCGTGATCGAGCCTGCCGGTCATGACAAGGCTCTGGCCGAGCTTCGCGGCGGCGCCGAGGTAGCGCGCGAGTGCCTGGCCCTCCAGCCCGTCCAGGAAAGCCGCCAGATGGGTGAGCGGGCGCGCGGGCCCGGGCTCCCCCTCGAGCGTGCGTCCCGCGGCGGCGATCCCCCGGGCGCGCTGGAGATCGCCTCCCGCCAGGGCCGCCATGAGATCTTCAACGCCCTCGCGGTAGGCGCCGAAGCCGACCACCACGAGCCGGGCCTGGGGCACCCGCTCGAGCACCAGCGGCCACGCCGCCAGCAGCAGGTCCACGCCCTTGCTGACGATCAGCTTGCCGACGAAGGCCACCAGCAGCTCATGCTCCGGCTCCAGCGAGGACAGCGCCGCGCCGGCGGCCGGACCATCGCGATCGAAGGCGCTGCCCTGTGCCTGGCGGGGCGGGGGCTCGGCCTGCAGGCGCGCTGCCAGCGCTCTCACCGCGGCGGCGGCCGCGGTGGGCTCGCGGGGGGTGAAGTGCTCGACGTCGACCCCCGGGGGGCCGAGGCGCGTGCGCGCCGGCAGGTCGGGGTCCCTTAGGGCCTGCCACAGGCTCATCGCCGTGTGATGGGATCCTACGAGCACCGCCCGGGCGCCCGCAATCCCCTCCTTGGCCGCTCCAAGGAAGCGCTCGGGTTCGGGCTTGACGGTGTACTCGAGCGCCGAGCCATGGACCTTGACGGCATAGGGTATCTCCCCGCCGAGCGCCCGGGCCAGGATCAGCGGTCCCATCACCAGATGGTTCGCCAGGGCGATCTCGGGGCGAGCCAGCCCCACCACCTCGGCGACCGCCTCGACGTTGGCGGCCACGTAGGCGGCGATCTCCTGCTCGGAGCACTCCGCGAAGGTCCTCGCCTCGATGCCCTCGTAGCGGTCGGCCACGTAGAGGGGCAGCAGCCCCGCCAGGGCGGGGCGGTAGAGCGTCGCCCTGCCCGGCCCCCCGGTGGCTGCGGAGGGGAGCGAACGCAGCTCCAGGCGCCCCGAGTCCCAGTCCCCGGCGACATCAAGGAACGGGTGGTGCTCGGGGTGGCGCTCCTGGCAGAGCAGGTGGACCTCATGGCCGAGGCCGACCAGGGCCGCCGCCAGCCTGGCGTTGTAGACATTCGAGCCGGTCCCGCCAAGCAGATAGCCGTGGAAGATCAGAATCCTCACCGCCAGCACCCTACCTTCGGCCGGCGCGTGCTCCGGCTCGCCGCCGCCGGAGCGCTCCGGTAAAGTGCCGCCCATGAGCCCCAAGCAGCGTTACCGACTGCGCAGCCCCTCGTCGGGCCGCGAGCTAGTGCTCGAGGCCGACCCGCACGAGGTCTACCGCGACCGCGAGACGGGCGAGCCGCTCGAAGTCCTCGGCAAGATCCTGCCGCTGGCGCCCTCGGCCTCCAAGTTGCCCTGGGCCGTGGAGAACCTGCGCTTCTGCCCCTGGTGCGAACAGATGTCCCAGAAGGACCTCAACGACTGCCCCACCTGCGGCCGGCGGATGGGACCACTCCGAAACTCCGCCGGGTCCAGCTGAGCCGTGAGCCTGGTGCGCTCGCGCATCGCCCTGGCCGTCTGCAGCGCGCTCCTCGCCGGGTTTGCCCTGACGGCCTGTGGGTCGAGCTCCGTTTCCGACCAGGTGCCCAAGAGCACACCGGAACTGACGCCACCGACGGACACCTCTGCGGAAAAGGCGGCTGTTCAGACGACCTCGACGTCGACCTCGACGACCAAAGCCAAAACCTCGACCGAAAGCTCGGAAACCGAATCCGGCGGCGAAACGACCTCCTCGGAATCCACGGGCGAATCCGAAGCCTCGCCATCGGGGGGAACCGGGGCGGAAGAAAAACCCGCCGAAGAAAGCACCAAAAAAGAAGAAGCCACGGGCGGCTCGGGCAGCCCGACCGGCGGGGCCAGCGCGCCTTAGCGGCGCGGCCGTCGCTCTAACCGGGGAGGGTGGCGCCGCACGGGTCGGCGGGCGCTGTCAGGGGGTCGAGATCAGCGTGGCGCTGTAGGTCAGACGGGCGGTCTGATACAGGCAGTAGTACTGGACGGTGCCGCCGATCGCGCTCTGTGCCGTCTGTGTGCTGGTGGTCGTGCACTGCTTCTTGGAGCGACTGGCCCGCCAGGAGGTGTCGTTGCCGAAGCCGAGGGCGAGCGCCGGGGCCCAGGTCGGGACGGTCAGCGCGATCTCATCGCCCTTTTTGACGGGAATCGTTGTTTCGAGCGGGAACTGGGCCGTCTGACCGAAGTAGCTCTGCAGCTTGACCGGCGGGCTCTGCGCGATCAGCTTGTAGGTCAGGTTGGGCTTGGGCTGGGGCCGCAGCACGGCGATGGCCGCTTCAGACAGGCCCCCCTCGTTGGCGTTGAAGTATTTGATCTGGGTGGCATTGGGCTTTGACAGGGTGATCGTCCAGGCGACGACGGTGCCGTTGCGAGGCACCCCCATGGGGTTGCGCGTCGTGCCGACCTTGACCTGGAAGCCCGTGGTGTGGCTGACCGCCAGGCAGGGGCTGCCGGGACAGCTTGGAACCGTGACCGGGTTGGTCACGCCGAGCACTCCCACTTCGGTGAGCTTTGCGGGCGCCACTGCGGGCAGCGCGAGGGCGAGCATCACGCTCGCTGTTAAAGCCATCTTTGTGCGTCTCATGTGTGCCATTCAACACGCCCGACCGCCGGAGGTAGCGGTGAACTATTTTCGTTACCCGCCGGAGAGTTCCTGCGCGGCAGCGGCGATCTCCTCAGGATCGCCCTGCGATGGTACCCACGGCAGTCGCAACGGGTCCTCCCGGTAGCGCGGAATAACGTGGATGTGGAAGTGGAAGACGGTCTGCCAGGCGGCCGGGCCGCAGGCATTCAGCAGGTTGACCCCGTCGGCCCCCAAACGCTCCGTCATGCGCCCGGCCAGCCGCTGTGCCGCGGCCGTCACGCCCGCAAGATCCGCGGCGGGGATCTCGAGCAGGTCGCGCGAGTGTGCCCTGGGAATGACCAGCGCATGCCCCCGGGTCGCGGGAGCGATGTCCATGAAGGCGACCGTCAGCTCATCCTCATCGACGATCCGGGCCGGCAGCTCGCCGGCGAGGATCTTGCAGAAGATGCAGTCGGGGTCGGCCATCGCGGGAATCCTATTTCAACTCCCACCGCGCTCCGGGGCGCCGACAAGCTCGCGCGCCCGGGCAACCGCCTGCTCGCGGGTCGCGATCTCACCGGCAAAGCGGGCCTCGGAGAGCTGCTCCAAAAGCCGACCCAGGGCAGGACCGGGCGCCATCTGGAGCTCGCGCGCCAGCTCGTCGCCTGCCAGCAAGCCCGCGGGGGGACCCTCGGCGCGCCAGCGCAGGGCATCCGTGAACATCGCGCTCGCCAGCTCGAGGTGCGCGGCAATGGCGTCCTGGGAGCGATCACCGCGGGTGGCCAGCCGGTCGGCAACCGACAGCAGGGTCACGTCGGCCTCGACGGGCTCACAGGCCCGCAGGTAGCCGTAGACGGTCCGCCGGTCCAGCGGCTGAGGCTCATGGACGAGGAAGCCCAGGCGCAGGTGATGGCGCACCAGGCCCGAGACGTGACGGCGCAGCCGCTCGCTCGCCCGCAGCCGCTCTAGCACCTGGCGTGCCAGCGCGGCGCCCTGGCGGTCATGTCCCATGAACGTCACGCGCCCATCCATCCGACGCACCTCACGTGTCTGAGGCTTGGCGGCGTCGTGCAGCAGCGCCCCCCAGCGAAGCGCCTCGCCGCGGCTCATCTCGTCGGCCAGCGGCTCGGCCAGCAGATCCCCGAGCTGTCCCCGATGGGCCTCCAGAGCCGCAGCCGCCTCACCCAGCCGGGGGCCGCCGGGGGCGGTCAGCTCGACGGTCCGGTCCAGAACCTCGAGCGTGTGCCCGTAGACGTCGGCGTGGTGAAAGCGGCTCTGCTCGACCCCCTTGAGCCGCTCGAGCTCGGGCAGCACGACCCCAAGGGCACCGATCGAGCCGGCCAGTTCGAGGCCGCCGCGGACGGCCTCGGCAGCGACGATCCGCCGTAGCTCAGCGAAGATCCGCTCGCCGGAGACGCCCGCGAGACCGTGCGCCTCGCCGCGAGCGAGCTCCAGCGTCGGCGCATCGGCCTGCAGTCCGAGCTCGCAGGAGATCCGCACCAGCCGCAGCACGCGCAGCGGGTCGAGCGCGAAGGACGCCGGCCCGGCTGCCCGCAGGCGCCCGGCGCGCAGGTCCCCGGCGCCTCCGAGGGGGTCGATCGGCTCGCCCCCGCACAACGGCTCGGCGATGGCGTTGACGGTGAAGTCGCGCAGGGCCAGGTCCCCGGCGAGCGTATCGGCTCGCAGCGGATCGACGTCCAGCTGCCAGCTGCCGTCGCGGGCGGCCACGCGCCATGAGCCGAAGTCCCTGGAGAGGGCGAAGCTGACGGCCCGCCCGGCGGCTGCGGCGACGGCCGCGGCGGCACGCTCGGGGTCACCCGCCACGACGATGTCGTGGTCGCTGCAGGGACGCCCCAGCAGCCGGTCGCGCACCGCGCCGCCCACCAGCCACGCCTCGCCGCCGTCCAGCGCCGTCCGGGCCGCCTCCAGGCCGGTGCTCACGATCCCTCGCCGGACACCGCCGGACCCGTCTGGGCGCAGGAGCAGGCGGCGTTGTCGCGGTGGTAGATGCGTGGAACCCGCGGCGTCAGCGCGCAGCTCACCTCATAGTTGATCGTCTCCAGCCGCCGTGCGACCTCCTCGGCCGTGATCCGCTGGTTGCCCTGGATGCCGATCAGGATCGCCCGGGCGCCATGCAGCCGCCTGGCGGCCAACTCGTCCGGTCCCAGGTCAACGGTGATGCTGTCCATGCTGACCGTCCCCACCATCGGGTGGCGCTCGCCGCCGATCAGCACGTCGGCGTTGTTCGTCAGCCCCCGGCGCCAGCCGTCGCCATAACCGACCGGGATGACGCCGATACAGGTGTCGTGCTCGGCGACGAAGCGCCTGCCGTAACCGGCGCTCTCGCCGGCCGCGCAGGGCTTGACCTCGGCCACGTAGGAGCTCAGCTCGAGTGCCGGCTCGAGGCCGCGCAGTCCCGGGTCGCGCCCGAAGGGGTCCATGCCGTAGATCGCGATGCCACAGCGAACCATGTCGAACTGGGCACCGACGTCGCGCAGCATGGCCGCGCTGTTGGCCGCGTGGATCAGCACCCCGGGGTGGCGCTCGGAGATCCCCATGGCCCAGCTCGTGAACGCCGCCAGCTGGGAGGCGAAGAAACCGCCGTCATCAAGCTCGTCGGCAGTGGCGAAATGCGTCATGGCCCCCGCCAGCTCGACGCCGGGCATCTCGGCGGCCAGGCGGGCCACCTCGCTCGCCTCGTCGGGGTCGCGTGTTCCCATCCGCCCCATGCCGGAGTCGTACTTGACATGGACCCGCCCTCCCCCGGCGGCCACCACGGCCCGCAGGTAGGCCTCGCTCCAGACGACCACCTCGCCTCCCGCCGCCAACGCCTCCGCGAGTTCCACCGGGGTCAGCGGCGCCATCACGAGCACCCGCACGTCCCGCAGGCCCGCTTCGCGCAGCTCGCGCAGCTCGCGCGCGCTCGCCACAGCCAGCCACTCGGCTCCCCCGGCGATGGCCGCCCGGGCGCTGGCGGACGCACCGTGGCCGTAGCCGTCGGCCTTGACGACCGCGCATAGGGCGGCGCCGCCGCCCAGCCCACGGCGCAGGCGCGCGCAGTTGCGCTCGATGGCAGCGACGTTGACGCGCGCCTGGACGCGCTCGGCGACCGGCTCCTCGACGATCGGCGCCGCCCCCGCCTCAGACATCTGCGCCCGCCTCTCCCCCGGGGACCGCGCGCACGGCGGGCAGCGCATCAATGACGTCTGTCGCGATTACCCCCTCGGCGCTGCCGAGGCGAAGGGCTGCCAGGTGGCCTGCGCGAAGGTGTAGGAGCACGGCGGCCGCGGCGGCGGTGAAGGGACTCAAGCCGCCCGCCAGCAGCGCTGCCACGACACCGGTCAGGACATCCCCCGTGCCGGCCGTGGCAAGCGCCGGACTGCCGCCGGGGCTGACGGCCACCCGGCCGGCCGGCTCTGAGATCAGCGTGTCATCACCCTTGAGCACCACGACCGCACCCGAGATCTCGGCCGCCTCTCGCACGGCGGCCAGGCGCTCGGCGCCGATCGTCTTGGAGTCCCGGCCCAGCAGCCGGCCGAGCTCGCCCGCATGCGGTGTCAGCACGGTCGGCGCATCGCGCCCCGCAAGCTCCCCCAGGCGCCCGGCGTGCGCGTTCAGGCCATCCGCGTCGAGCACCAGCGCGAGGTCGGACTCGCGGGCCAGGCGCCGCGCGAAGGCGACCGCCTGCTCGCTACGCCCGAGGCCCGGTCCGAGTGCCAGCACGCCCCCTCGTGCTCCGGCATCCAGAGCCGCCTCGACCGCCGCATCGCTGAGCGTGCCGTCCTGTTCGGGCAGGGCAACGGTCATCAGCTCCGGTGTGCCGCTGCCCGCGAGCACGGGCTGCAGGCCGGCCGGCACGAGTGCCGTGACGTACCCCGCGCCGGCTCTCATGGCCGCCCGTGAGGCCATCGCCGGTGCACCCGACAGTCCGCGCGAGCCGCCCGCAACGAGCACGTGACCGGAGGCGAACTTGGTCGAGCCGGGACCGCGCCGGGGCAGCAGCGCCAGCAGCGGGTCTGCGATCAGACCGATGGGACCGTCCATCGGCGCGCCACGGGGAATGCCGATGTCGGCCACCTCGACGTGACCGGCGTGCTCCTTTCCCGGATGAATCCAGAGACCCGGCTTGGCAGCATGGAAGGTGACCGTCACCCGGGCCTGCACGGCGATGCCGGCGACGGCCCCCGTCGAGGCGTCGACCCCGCTCGGCACATCCACGCTGAGCACGGGCACACCACACGCGGACATCGCCTCGATGGCATCCGCCGTCTCGCCGCCGGGCGCGCCGCGCGCGCCCGTCCCCAGCAGCGCATCGAGCAGCAGTACGCTCCCCTCGAGTGGATTTCGGCTTTGCCCTGCGGACTCGGCCGCATTGTCCCAACGGGACCCGTCCAGGCGCACAGGGCGCTCGCCCGGCAGGCGCTCGAGGTTGGCTGCCGCGTCGCCGGCGAGCTCTCGCGGGTCGGAGGTGCAGATGACCGTCACATCGCGCCCGCCGCTGCGCAGCAGGCGCGCCACGACCAGCCCGTCACCGCCGTTGTTTCCCTTGCCGCAGAGAATCGCCACTGTCCCGGCGGGGGCCAGCTGCTCGACGACACGGGCCACGGCCGCCCCGGCCCGCTCCATCAGATCGAGTCCCTCGACTCCGCGCTCCTCGATCGCCCAGCGGTCAACCCCCCGCATCGTCTCGGCGTCGGGCAGCGGTGTCAGCCAAGCGGGCAGAGACTCCACCTGAGCGATGCTAGATGCTCGGCCAGCGGGGCGGCCGGGACTACTCGACCGTTACCGTCTTGGCGAGGTTGCGCGGCTGGTCCACGTTCAGTCCCCGCCTGCGGGCGATCTTGTAGGCCAGCAGCTGCAGCGGCACCGTCGCCAGGATCGGCTGCAGCATCCAGTCGACATCAGGGACGGTGATGACGGCGTCGGCCTGCTGGACGATGGACGTGTTGCCGGCCGTGGCGACGGCGATCACCCGCGCTCCCCGGGCCCTGACCTCCTGCATGTTGGAGAGCACCTTGTCGAGGACCGGCGAATCCGTGGCCACGCAGACAACCGGCGTGGACTCGTCCAGCAGCGCGATCGGCCCGTGCTTCATCTCGCCCGCGGCGTAGGCGTCCGTTGCGATGTAGGAGATCTCCTTCAGCTTCAGGGCCCCCTCCAGCGCCACGGGCAGGCCGACGTGGCGGCCGATGTAGAGGAAGAACTCGCTCTGCCAGTTGGCCTCGGCAATCGGCTCGATCTGCTCCTCGGCGCTCGCCAGCACCTCGTCGATGCAGCGCGGCAGGCGCTTGACCTCGCGGACCAGTTCGGTCAACCGCTCGGGCATCAGCTCGCCGCGCAGCTCGCCGAGGCGCAGACCGATCAGATACATGGCCGCGACCTGGCAGATGAAGGTCTTGGTCGCCGCCACGCCGATCTCCAAACCGGCACGGGTGAAGATGACGCCGTCGGAGTCGCGTGTCGCCTGCGAGCCCATCACGTTGGTGATCGCCAGGACCTTGGCGCCGCGCTCCCGTGCCAGGCGCATCGCGGCCAGCGTGTCGGCCGTCTCGCCCGACTGGGAGATGCCGATCACCAGATCGCCCTCACCGACGACGGCATTGCGGTAGCGGTACTCGGAGGCGATGTCCATCTCGACCGGAAGCCGGGCCCACTCTTCGATTGCGTAGCGCCCGATCAGCCCGGCGTGGTAGGAGGTTCCGCAGGCGACGATGACAATCCTCCTGACGCCGTCGAAGAGGGCCTCGTCGAAGACACCCTCCTCCTGCAGGTCGACGCCGTCGCGGCGGGCCGTCCGGTCGGCGATCGCATCGGCCACGGCGTCGGCCTGTTCATGGATCTCCTTCAGCATGAAGGTCTCATAGCCGCCCTTCTCGGCGGTTTCCTCATCCCAGTCCACGGTCACCGCGCCGCGCTCCACCGCATCGCCGTCGGCGGTCATGATCCGCACGCCGTCGCGTTCGAGAATCACGATCTCGCCGTTTTCGACGAACTGGACGCTGCGCGTCTCGGCCAGGAAGCCCGGTACGGCGGAGGCGACGAACTGCTCCCCCTCCCCGCGGCCGATGATCAGGGGGCACTCCTTGCGCGCCCCCACCAGCACACCGGGCTCCTCGAGGCTCATGGCGACGAAGGCATAGTGGCCCTCGAGCTGCCCGTAGGCGAGCCGCACGGCCTCGGCGAGATCGCCGTCGTAGAGCTCGGCGATCAGGTGGGCGATGACCTCGGCGTCCGTCTCGGAGGTGAAGACGCTGCCCGATTCCAGGAGCCGCTCCTTCAACGCCAGGTAGTTCTCGACGATCCCGTTGACGACAACGTGGACGCGGTCCTGGCTGTCGAAGTGAGGGTGCGCGTTCTCCTCGCTGACGCGTCCGTGGGTGGCCCAGCGGGTGTGCCCGATGCCGGTCGTGGCCGGCATCTCCGCAACCGCGACGCTCCCGGCCCGGCCTGCAGCGATCTTCTCGTTCAACGCGCTCAGGTTGCCGACGGCGCGGACGGCCTCGATGTGGTCTCCCGCGATAACCGAGATCCCCGCTGAGTCATAGCCCCGGTACTCGAGCTTGGAGAGCCCGGTCAGCAACAGCTCCCGGACGGGGCGACCTCCGACATAGCCGACAATCCCGCACACCCCAGCGACGATACCAGCGCCGTCCGGGCGGGTGGACGGATTGCGCGCTTCAGCCGAGCTCGCTCTCCACCAGGGCCACCAGCCGCTCGCAGATCGCCTCGGCCTCCTGCTCGCTGGGCGCCTCCACCATGACCCTGACGAGCGGCTCGGTACCGCTGGGGCGAATCAGAACCCGTCCTCGGCCCTCGAGCTCCCGCTCGGCCTCGTGGATGGCGGCGTGGACCTGCTCGGCCTGGGCAATCGCCTGGCGGTCGCGGACGCGGACATTGACCAGCCGCTGCGGCAGTTTCTGCATCGCGTTGCGGTCGGCCAGGTCGCGGCCCTGCAGCGCCTCGAGCGTCAGCAGGGCGCCCGCGATCCCGTCGCCGGTGCGGTTGAAGCCCAGCTCGATCAGGTGCCCGGACTGCTCCCCTCCGAGCGTCCAGCCGTTTGCTCGCAGCTCCTCGAGCACATAACGGTCGCCCACGCTGGTCCGCGCCACCGCTATCCCCTCGCGCTCCATGGCGGAGTGAAAGCCGTAGTTGCTCATGACCGTGACGGCCACTCCATTGCCCTTCAGACGTCCCGTGTCACGCAGATGCAGGGCCGCCAGAGCCAACAGTTCATCGCCGTCCACCACGGCACCGGCTCGGTCCACGGCCAGCACCCGGTCGCCGTCGCCGTCGAAGGCGAAGCCGATGTCGTGCCCCTCGTCGCGCATCCGCTGGTCGAGGGCCTCGATGTGCGTGGAGCCACAGCCGTCGTTGATATTGCGTCCATCGGGCTCAGCGGCCAGCACCGTCACCTTGGCTCCCAGCCGGCTGAAGATCTCCGGCGCGACCTCGTAGGTGGCGCCGTTGGCGCAATCAAGGAGCACGTCCAGACCCTCCAGATCCAGCGAGCTGAAGCGGCTGTGCAGCTCGCGCAGATAGTCCTCGGCGGCGCCACGCAGGCGCCGTACCCGACCGATCGCAGCCGGCACGGCCGCCGGCTGTTCGAGCGAGCGCTCGATCTGCAACTCGGTCTCATCGGAGAGCTTGTAGCCGTCCGCAGCGAAGAACTTGATGCCGTTGTCGCGGTAGGGATTGTGCGAGGCCGAGATCACAACGCCCAGATCGAAGTCGTAGCGGCCGATCAGCAGCGGTGCTGCGGGCGTCGGCAGCACGCCTCCGAGCAGCGCGTCGCCACCGGCCGAGCTGACGCCCGCGGCGACCGCCGACTCGAGCATCTCGCCCGACTCGCGGGTGTCGCGGACGACCAGCACCTGAGGCCGCTGCGAAGGGGCCTGGGTCGTGGCGGCCCGCGCCAGGGACATAGCCAGCTCGGCGGTCAGGAACTCGCCCGCGATTCCGCGGACACCGTCGGTCCCGAACAACTGACGGGTCATCCCTCTACCCCTTCCCGGCCGGAGCCCTACTCCTAGCGCTTGGAGAACTGCGGACGCTTGCGCGCCTTCTTCAGGCCGGCCTTCTTGCGCTCCTTGGCCCTCGAGTCACGTGTCAGAAAGCCCCGGCGCTTGAGCTCACCGCGAAGATTGGGGTCGGCCTCGAGCAGCGCCCGAGAGACACCGTGGCGCAGCGCCCCCGCCTGTGCCGAGATGCCGCCGCCGTGCAGCCGAGCAACTACGTCCATGCGGTCCTGGTAGCCGACCGTCTCGAGCGGCTGGCGGATGTTGCGCTGCAGGGTGTCGCGTGGGAAGTAGGCGTCGAGCGTCTTGCCGTTGATCAGGTAGGTGCCGGTGCCGGGCCGAAGTGTGACGCGCGCGATGGCCGTCTTACGCTTGCCGGTTGCGCGGTAGCGAGCCCCGGAGGCCAGGTCGATGGCCGCGGTCGCGATCGGCTCGGACAGCGTCTCCTCCTGCTCGCCCTCCTCGCTGCCCTGCGGCTGCTCGCCCTCCTCGTCGACCGCGTAGGGATCGACGTACTCCTCGCCGCCTCGGCCGAGCGGGTCCACGCCCTCGGGAACGATGTCCACCTCGAGGTGAGCGCCGGGGACCGCGGGCTTCTCGCGCGGTGTGCTCTCCTCGGCCTCCTCGGTCTGAGCGGGCTCCTCGGGCACCGGCGCCTCCGCGTGCTCCTGGGCCGCCTCGAGGGCGGCATCCTCGACGGAGCCGGCGATCTCGGTCGCCTCCTCGGTGGGGACGGCGTGCTGAGGCGTCTCGCTCTCAGGGTTCTCGCCGGCGGGCGTCTGGGGTGTGTCCTCGTCTGCCATCAAACCTCGATCTCAATGCTTTGCGGTTGCTGTGCCACGTGCGGGTGCTCGGGACCGGCGTAGATCTTGAGCTTCGTGATCTGCTTCCGGGCGAGCCGGTTGCGGGGCATCATGCCCTTGACGGCCAGGCGGATGATCTCCTCGGGTCGGCGGGCCATCATCTCCTCGAAGGTGCGCGAGCGCAGTCCCCCGGGATAGCCGGAATGGCGGTAGTAGCGCTTGTCCTGGCGCTTGTTGCCGCTGACGTGGATCTTCTCGGCGTTGACTACCACGACGAAGTCCCCGGTGTCGATGTGGGGCGTGTACTCGGGCTTGCGCTTACCCCGAAGCAGGTCGGCGATCTGGGTCGCCAGGCGGCCCAGGGTCTTGCCGTTGGCGTCGACCAGCACCCAGTTCCGCTCGCGGTCTGTCGGCTTCGCTACGTAGGTCTTCTGAGAGGGTGCCATGGCGTGAAAAAGGCCACGCATCAGCGCGGCGGAGCGAACATCATAGGCGAAGTCCGCCCCGGTCCGCGGCGAGAGCCTCCAGAACCCCCGGGACCCCTGTCTTCCGTCGCGGCGCGACTGCCCGACAGCCGTCTTCCACGGGTGCGGCGACGGCGTGATCGAGCTCGACCAGGCCAGTTAGACGGCCGGCGCCATTCCCGGCGCGCGGCCCACCACGATCGACGCGTGCGGGCACATGTCCGCCTGGAGCAGGCCGCCGCCGTGACCGCGGCCCTGTGGACGGCCTGCTGCGGGGCCTCAGGACCTAGACGGGCGGCCGAGGACGCCGGCAGGCGTCACGAGACCGAGCCCGGCCTACTCCCACTCGATGGTTCCAGGAGGCTTGCTGGTGATGTCCAGCACCACCCGGTTGACCTCGCGCAGCTCGTTGATCATGCGCGAGGCGATCGTCTCAAGCAGGTCGTAGGGCAACCGTGCCCAGTCGGCCGTCATGGCGTCGTCGCTGGTCACGGCCCGCACGACCACGACATAGCCGTAGGTGCGCTCGTCGCCCTGGACGCCGACGGTGCGTATGTCCGGCAGTACGCAGAAGGACTGCCAGAGCTCGCGGTAGAGGCCCGCCTTGCGGATCTCGTCCTGAAGGATGTGGTCGGCCTCGCGCAGCACGTCGAGGCGCTCGCGGGTCGCTTCGCCACCAACCACCCGGATGGCGAGTCCCGGACCCGGAAACGGCTGGCGCCAGACCAGTCGCTCGGGGAGGCCGAGCTCAGCCCCCACGGCGCGCACCTCGTCCTTGAACAGGGCCCGCAGCGGCTCCACGAGCTCGAATTGGAGATCGTCGGGAAGGCCGCCGACATTGTGATGGGACTTGATGGTCGCCGCCCCGGTGCCCCCGCCGGACTCGATGACGTCGGAGTAGAGCGTCCCTTGGACCAGGAAGCGGGCACCCTCGCCGCCGCCGGCCAGTCTCGCGGCCTCCTCCTCGAACACGCGGATGAACTCGGCGCCGATCGCTTTGCGCTTGGCCTCGGGCTCGGTTACACCCTTGAGCTTGTCCAGGAATCGGCGCTCGGCGTCAACTGCCACGAGCGGCACTTTGAAGGTGTCCCTGAAGGTCTTGACGACCTGTTCGCCCTCGTCCTTGCGCATCAGTCCGTGATCGACGAAGACACAGGTCAGCTGATCCCCGATGGCACGGTGGACCAGCAGGGCTGCCACCGACGAGTCGACGCCGCCCGAGAGCCCGCAGATGACCTTGCCCTCCCCCACCTGCTCACGGATGCGGCGCAGCTGTTCCTCCACGATCGAAGCGGCCGACCAGTCCGGCTCGCAGCCGCAGACGTCGGTCAGAAAAGAGGTCAGTATCTGCTGGCCGTACGGCGTGTGTACGACCTCGGGGTGGAATTGGATCCCGTAGATGCCTCTCGTGGTCTCCTGCACCGCGGCCACCGGCGAGCCGGTCGAGGAGGCCAACGCCGTGAAACCCGGAGGCGGCTCGTAGACGGTGTCCCGATGCGACATCCAGCAGGTCTGCTCGCGCGGCAGGCCGGCCAGCAAAACGCCCGGCTCGCTGACCGTCAGCTCAGAGCGACCGAACTCACCGACCTCGGCCTGCTCGACGCGTCCGCCCAGCGTGTGGACCAGCAGCTGCATGCCGTAACAGATCCCCATCACAGGGACGCCCAGCTCGAGGAGCCCCATGTCGAGCGCCGGCGCTCCCTCGGCGTAGACCGAGGCCGGACCGCCCGAGAGAATGATCCCCCGCGGGTTGCGCCGTGCTATCTCCTCGATCCCCACATGGTGGGGCAGCAACTCGCTGAAGACGCCGCAATCGCGGACTCTGCGGGCGATCAGCTGCGAGTACTGCCCGCCGTAATCCAGGACGACGATCTCCTGCGTCGCCGCCCCGGCGGGCGTGATCCGCTGCCGCTCGTTGACCGGCTCGGTGGCCGTGGCAGCGGTCTCAATCATTTACGAGCGCGGCCACCTTTCCGTTGGTGGCGCCCATGCCCACCTGCTGGTCTCGCTGAAGAGACTTGCCCTCCGTCTGAAGAGACGGAGCAACGACGACCTCGGCGCGGTTGAACTCGGCCAGATCCTTGTGACCGCACGTGGCCATCGAGGTGCGCAGGCCGCCGAACAGATTGAACGTGCCGTCGTTCTCACGTGCCGGGCCGACCAGGATCTCCTCCAGGCTGCCGTTCTGGTGCGTCGCCACGCGCGCCCCCCGGGGAAGGCTCGGGTGGAACGTGGCCATTCCCCAATGGAAGCCCCGGCCGGGAGCCTCGTAGGCCCTGGCCAGCGGGGAGCCGATCATCACGGCGTCGGCGCCGAGGGCGATCGCCTTGGATACGTCGCCGCCGTTTTTCATGCCGCCGTCGGCGATCACCTGGCAGTACTCGCCAGTCTCGAGCATGTGCGTAGAGCGGGCGTGGGCCACGTCGGCGATCGCGGTGGCCTGCGGGACCCCGATGCCGAGGACGCCTCGCGTCGTGCATGCGGCCCCCGGGCCGACACCCACGAGCACCCCGGCCGCCCCGGTCCGCATCAGGTGCAGGCCCGTGTGGTAGGAGGCGCAGCCGCCAACAACAGCCGGCACCTCGAGCGTGGGGATGAACTCCTTCAGGTTCAGCGGCTCGGAGACCGTCGAGACGTGCTCGCCGGAGACCACCGTGCCCTGGATGACCAGCACGTCCAGCCCCGCCTCGAGCGCCAGCTCGTGGTACTGCAGGACCCGCTGGGGCGTCAGCGACGCTGCTACGACGACTTTCTGCTCCTTTATTTCCTGTATCCGCTGGGTGATCAGCTCGGGCTTGACGGGCTCCTGATAGATCTCCTGCATCTCGCGCGTGGCGAGATCCTTGGGCAGATGGGAGATCCGCTCGAGCTGCTCGTCGGCGTCCTCGTAGCGGGTGAAGATGCCCTCCAGATTCAGGACGGCCAACCCACCGAGCTGGCCGATGATGCCGGCGGTCTCCGGCGAGACGACCCCATCCATCGCCGAGGCCAGCATCGGCAGCTCGAACTGGTACGGGCCGAGCTTCCACGAGATGTCGATGTCGTCGGGATCCCGCGTCCTGCGGGAAGGAACTATCGCGATGTCGTCGAATCCATAAGCCCGACGACCCTTCTTTCCACGTCCGATCTCTATCTCCATCGGGGAATCCTCGCAGTCGGCACGGACGAAAAAACCCCGCTCTCGGCGGGGCCTGAAACAGCACGGCGCAGCGGCGTTATCGCCTTGTGGGCAACGGCGGCCAAGGGGAAGCTGAGCATAGCAACGGACCGGTTGGCCCTATGGCCCTCGGATATCCTCGAACGACCATGAGCGAGGGCACCCCGGGAAGATATGAGCCGCACGCCGTCGAGGCCGCCAGGCAGGCCGCCTGGAGAGACCGGGATGCATTCCGCACGCCTCCGCTGAACGAGGACCAGCCGCACCTCTACATCAAGCCCTCGGCCCCCTTCACATCGGGCAACGTCCACATCGGGCACGTGCGCTCCTACTCGATCGGCGACGCCTACGCGCGCTACCGCAGAGCGCGTGGCGAGGATGTCCTGTTCGCCTTCGGCTTCGATGCCTTCGGCCTGCCCGCCGAGCTCGGCGCCATCGCTGGTGGCGAGCCGCCCAGCGACTGGGTCGATCGCTGTGCGACGCACATGAAAGGACAGCTGCTGCGGCTCGGCTTCTCCTTCGACTGGGAGCGCTCCTTCCTCAGCTCCGACGCGATCATGTACCGCTGGTCACAGTGGCTCTTCCTGACCCTCTATGAGGCCGGCCTGGTCTACCGCGGAGCGGGCACGGTGGACTGGTGCGATCACTGCCAGACGACGCTTGCCTCGATCCAGGTCGAGGCCGGCGGCACCTGCTGGCGCTGCCACAACCCCGTGCGGCTGATCGAGCTGCCGCAGTGGTACTTCAGGGTCAGCGCCTACGTCGAGGAGAACGACAGCCGGCTCGCGGAGCGCGAGGGCAGCGGCAAATGGGACAAGGTCGCCCTGGACTCCCAGAATGAGGTGATGGGACGGGTGGACGGAGTGGAGCTCGACCTGACGGCAGCCGACGGCTCGACCGTGACCGCGTTCACGCCACATGCCGAGGACCTCGCCGCCGCGCGCTTCGTGGTCCTCTCCCCCCGGCATCCGGAGGCCGAGGCCTGGGCCTCCGAGCCCTCGGTGGCCGAGCAGCTCGAGCGGCTGCGCTCGGGGGGCTGGGAGCGCAGCGCACGCGATGCCGAGACCATCCCTGTGGTCGAGACGGGGCGAGCACTCAGCGGCCCGGACGGGTCCGAGCTGCCGGTGCTCATATCGCCGGTGGTCGATGCGCGCTTCGGCCCGACCGTGGCGCTGGGTGTGCCCGGGCGCGACCGGACCGACGCGGTCATCGCACAGCGGCTGGGCCTCCCCTTCTCCGAGGACGATGAGCCCGCGGGTGGGCTGGCCGGTCGCCCCGCGGTTCGCTACAAGGCCTCCGACTGGGTCATCTCACGCCAGCGCTCCTGGGGCACGCCGATCCCGATCGTCTACTGCGAGGAGTGTGGAACGGTCCCCGTCCCCCCCGAGCAGCTGCCGATCCGCCTGCCGTTGGACATCCGCCCGACCGGCACCGGCAATCCGCTGGCCGAGCTCGAGGACTTCGTCAACACCGACTGCCCGGCCTGTGGCGGCCCGGCACGGCGCGAGACCGACACGCTCGACTGCCATTTCGACGCCTTCTGGCTGTGGATCCCCGCCTGCGTGCCACCGGAGTCACGCGAGGACTCCCTCGAGGAGATCCTGGCGCTTCCCGATCTGCGCCACTGGCTTCCCTCCGAGCGACTCGTGGCCGGGTCCGACAGCGGCAACTTCGTGTTCGACCAGCGGACGGTCACCAAGGCGCTGCGCGACATTGGGCCGCTGGCCTTTTTGGCCGACGGCGAGCCGTTCGCCGGCTGCCTGTTTCACGAGATGGTCATACGTGACGGGCGCAAGATGAGCAAGCATCTGGGCAACGTGGTCGACCCCGACGAGCTGCTCGAGCGCTATGGCGCGGACACGGTCCGGCTGGCCGTCCTCTATGCGGCCCGCCCCCAGCGGTCGCTCAACTGGAGCGACTCGGCCGTGCTCCGCTGCCACCGCTTCCTGAACCAGGTGTGGGACTACAGCCACGCCAAGCTCGCCCTTTCGCGCGGCGAGGGCCCACATGAGCCCCCGGCCGATACAAGCGAGCACCTGCGCCTGAAACTGACGCAGTGGTGCGATGCGGCCGTGGAGCGGACGACGGCGGACATGGAGGAGCTCGAGATGCACAGCGCGGTGCGCAACGTCATGCGGCTGTTCGACCGGATCAAGGACTTCGAGAAGAGGGTCCTGGCCCGCGAGCCGGCGCTCAGCGCGGCCAACCTCGAGGCCTCACTCGGCGCGTTGTCGATCCTTGCCCAGATGCTCGGCCCGTTTGCCCCGCACGTCGCCGAGGAGCTGTGGCTGGCGCTCGGCAACGAGGAGGGCGGCGCACAGACGCCGTGGCCCGGCGTATCGTTGGAGGTGTCCGTATGAGCACACAGACCGCACAGAGCCCCATGCAGGCCGGCCAGCGGACGCGCTCGTGCGCGACCGAGTTGGTCTGTCACCGCTGTGAGAACCACTACCCGCTCGAGAGCACCGTGTTCGCCTGCCCCGACTGCGGCAAGGGCCTGGACATCGTCTACGACTACGAGCTGGCCGCCCGCCACTTCGCCGAGGTGCCGAGCGGCGAGCGCCCCCAGAACATCTGGCACTTCGAGGAGCTGCTGCCGATCCTCGACAAGGGCGCGCAGGCGAGGGTCGGGCAGTTCTCGGGCTACACGCCGCTGATCCATGCCGACCGTCTCGGTGCCGAGCTGGGACTCAGCAATCTCTATCTGAAGGACGACTCGTCCTCGCGACCGAGCTTCTCCTACAAGGATCGGGTCGTCTCGATGTCGATCGCCAGGCTGCTCGAGCGGGGCAAGAGCGAGATCGGCTGCGTTTCCACCGGCAACGTTGGCACGGCGGTCGCCTCGCTCGCTGCCAAGGCGGGCGTGGACGCCTACATCGTCTATCCCAACCGTCTCGAGGAGCAGAAGGCCCGCGGCTGCATGGCGCTGGGCGCCAAGGTCTGCCAGGTTGAGGGCAACTACGACGAAGCCAACCGGCGCTGCCGCGAAGTGGCCGAAGCAACCGGGCTGGATTTCGCCAACATCACCCTGCGCCCGTTTTATGCCGAGGGCGCCAAGACTGCCGCCTTCGAGATCGTCGAGCAGCTCGGCTGGGAGTCTCCCGATCACATCGTCAGCCCGGCCGCGGGGGGCACCCTCTCATCCCGTATGCACAAGGGGCTGATCGAGCTCGAGCTGCTGGGGCTCTCGGAGACCTCCGGGACGCGCCTGCACATCGCCCAGCCGGGTGGCTGCAACCCGATCGCCAGCGCGATCCTCGCCGAAGAGGCCGAGGTCGTGCCCGTGACACCCGAGACGATCGCCCACTCGCTCGCCATCGGCGCTCCGGGAGACGGCTACCTGGTGATCGACGCGGTCCTCAAACGCGGCGGCACCAGCGGCTTCGTGAGCGACCCCGAGATCTTCGCGGGGATCGACCTGCTGGCGGCCACCGAGGGGCTGCTGACCGAGCCGGCCGGCGGTACGACGATCGCGGTGCTCGAGAAAATGGCTGCAGCCGGCACCTTCGCCCCAGATGACACGATCGTGGCGCTGATCACCGGCAACGGCATGAAGACGCTCGACGATCATCCGCCGAAGGAGTGGCCCGCAAAGGTCGACTGTGAGCGCGACGCGATGGTTTCCGCGCTCGAGGAGCTGCACCGGAGTGAGACGCTGATGGACCTGGCGCGCCGTCAGCTGAAGGCCTGAGCGTGGACGATTTCGATCTTGAGCAGCGCAGGCGAGAGGAGCGGCGGGCCGTCGAGGAGGCGGGCGGCGGCGAGTCCGAGGGCTTCGAGCTCGCCGAGGAGGAACTGATCGAGCATTCCTCGCACGGTGATGAACACTCTCCTGCGCGGATCATGCGTGACGCGGCCGCCGAGAGCGATGCGGACGAGGCGACCTACGGCGAGGCCGACGAGGAGCACCTGGCCGAGTAGCTGTTGGCCCGCCGGACGCGGCGGCGGCCCGCTCAGCGCGAGTAGACAGCGAAGAAATCGCGGTCGTCAGGGGAGAGATAGCGTTCGGCCGGGCGTTCGGTTTCCGACAGCAGCTTCGACGGTTCCAGGGCCCCGGGCGCGCCGTAGGTGTTGAAGCTGATCCAATAGGAGTTGATGTCCAGCTCCATGGCCCGCACCGCGCCCGCGTGGATCAGGATTCGCGCGAGGCTCTGCACGGTCTGGTCGTTGGCTGCCGCGTAGATCAGGTTGCCCTTCGCGTCGATCCCGAGGCCCGAACGCCAGACCCGCACCGCGTTGCCCACGGTAGCGCCCCATTCCGAGCCGTTGGCGAGGTGCGCCGTGGGCTGTCCGCCGGCGACGATCAGGGGCAGGTTCTGACGCGCGAATTCGACGTTTGCCGGCAGCGACGGCCCCCCGCTCCAGGCGATCACGTCGTAGCTCCCGCCCCTGTAGCGCACGAACGTCGCCTGGCCGTCCACCATCGGCGCATAGGCATGGCCCAGATAGCCCCAGCCGCCATGTGAGTCCGACAGCTTGAAGCCGCTGTTGAACGTGGCCAGCAGCTTCTGGCGTTGGGCGGGGGGGATGTCCATGGCGCCCCGCGCGGGCAGGCTGACCGATGGCTCCTGCCGGCCCGGGATCAGCGAGATGAGCGTCCGCTTCGTGTTGATCCAGGCCACCCCCGCGACCAGGCGCGGGTATTCAGAGGGGTCGCTGCGGAATGTGGTGACGAGCAACGGCGGGCGGCGCTGGCTCTCGCCGCGCTGGGTTGTGCGCCAGACGCCCTCTCCCGGCAGCGGGTCGGCGCTCGTCAGGGGCACGATGCGGGCGGGCCGTTCGAGCGAATCGCCCACGGTCAGACCGCCTGCCACGCCCACCCTGGGCAGCGCCTTCAGCTGTGGACCGCCCTTGGCGGGCGCGTTCAGTGAGTAGTAGACGGACTCGACGTCTGCCACCAACTGAGCGGCTCCGTGGTCGCGCAGCCACTCCACGCTGCGAATGCCGAGGCTGGAGTTGGACGGTTGCAGCATCGTCATGACATACGATAAGAGGACCGGCACCGCGGCGAAGACGAACGCGGCCAGCATGACGCGTCGGATGCGCCGGACGGGCGGCGGCCCGTAGACGTTCACCGTCGCCTGCCTGACCGCGGTGCGGGCAGGACGCGTCAGGGAGGAGGACTCCACCGGAGGATCGTAGGAGGCTGATCCGTCCGTTCCGCTGACATGAGAGCTTTTTCACCTGCTCCACACCTACGGCTAACGGAATTATCGTGTCCTTAGTCGTGGCGAACAGCGACTAGCCTGATGGGGGCGTCGCAGGCAGCCGCGGCCGCGGAACTGGACCTCGCCGGAACCGACATCAAGGAGCTCTGGGAGGCATCAACCCGCTTGACGCAGCTGCCCGATCGAAGCCGGCTCCGCCGGTGCCGGTTGCTGAGCGCCCGCTCGATGGGAGCCTCGCCGCCGCCGGCGGCGCCTCCTCGCACCAAGGGCCTGGCGCCAGCCGGCACCGGCCGGCCTCCCCTCCACCTCAGCGGCGGTCGCTGTTGCGCGCGCTGGTGCGAGCGTGTCGCCCCCGGCAGTGGGTCAAGAACGTGCTGGTCGTGGCCGCCCCGGGCGCGGGCGGTGCGCTCGGGCGCCCGGAGATCGCCGGCAAGATCATGCTCGCCTTCATCTGCTTCTGCGCGCTCTCCAGTGCCACCTACCTGCTCAATGACATACACGACCGCCTTGAGGACGCCGAGAACCCCGCCCGCCGGCACCGGCCGATCGCAAGCGGCGAACTGCCGGTCGGGGCAGCGATCGCCGCCGCCATCGCCCTGGTGGCGGCCGGCCTCGCCATCGCGATGTTCGTTCGCCCGTGGCTGGCCGTGGTGGCGCTCGCCTATCTGCTGCTGACGGGCAGCTACACCCTGTGGTGGCGAAGCGTCGCCGTCGCCGACATCGCGGCGATATCGGGCGGATTCATCCTGAGGGCATTGGCCGGAGGCGTAGCGACATCGGTCACCGTCTCACGCTGGTTCCTGCTTGTGACCTCGTTCGGCGCACTGTTCCTGGTGGCCGGCAAGCGCTATGCCGAACTGCGCCAGGCAGATGACAAACGCCGTATGCGGGCGGCGCTGCGCCAGTACTCCGAGCGCTACCTGCTGTTCGTCACGGCGCTCTCCGCGTCCGTGGCGACGACCGCATACTGCCTGTGGGCCTTTCAGCGCTCCCATCAGGCGAAACTGTCCTGGTATGAGTTGACCGTGATCCCGTTCGTGCTGTGGCTGATGCGGTATGGGCTCCTGATCGACCAGGGCGAGGGACAGGCGCCCGAAGAGCTGATCACCCGAGACCGCTTCCTGCTCGGCATGGGTGCGGCGTGGCTTGTGATCTTCGTCGTGGGGGTCTACGTCGTTGATTGAGCAGTCGGCCATGCTGAGTGGCTGGGGCCGGACGCGGTTCACGCGGGTCTCGCTGGAGCGTCCCACAGCACCCGATGAGGTCGCCGAGGCGCTCGCGGCGCACCGGCCCGGAGGCCTGATCGCGCGCGGCGCGGGGCGCAGCTATGGCGATGCCGCCCAGAACGGGGCGGGGGCGGTCCTCGACATGACCGGCCTGCGCGGAGCACCCCGGCTTGACGACGAGACCGGCCTCGTCACCGCCGCCGCCGGAACAACTTTTTCCGAACTGCTACTGAGCCTGGCAGGCCAGGGCTGGACGTTGCCCGTCGTTCCTGGAACCAAGCACCTGACCGTGGGCGGCGCCATCGCGGCTGACATCCACGGCAAGAACCACCCCGCCGCCGGCAGCTTCGCCACGAACCTGGCGCGCTTCACCCTCTGCACGCCGGCGCTCGGAGCGATCGAGGTCTCGCGCGAGCACGAGCCCGACCTGTTCGCGGCCAGCGTCGGCGGCATGGGCCTCACCGGCGTCATCACCGACGCGAGCATCCGCGCCGTACCCATGGACAGCGCCGAGTCGCGGGCCGACGTGGATCGCGTAGGGTCGATCGAGGATGCGATGGCCCTGATGAGCGAGCCTTGCGGGCACAGTCATTCGATCGCCTGGCTTGACCTGCTCGATGGGGGACGGTCGTTCGGGCGAGCCGTCGTGACGCGCTCGAGCCAGGCCGAGGTGGGAGCGCACGTCAACGGGCGTCGGAGCTCCGACGGGATCGTGGGCCAGGCGCTGCAGCGGCTGGGACATCTCACGGGTGCAGCCGGTCGCCGCCCGACCCCTTTCCCCGACCATCCCGCGCTGGCTGTTCCCCGCTGGTTCCCGGCCGGAGTGCTGCGCCCGGCCACGGTTCGTGCTCTCAACACGCTGCACTGGCGCTCTGCTCCCCGCAGCGAGCGCGGGCGGATCCTCACGATGAGCGCCCAGCTGTTTCCGCTGGATGTCCTCGGCGACTGGAATCGCCTCTACGGCCCGCGGGGTCTCGTGCAATACCAGTTCGCGGTCCCGGACCGCTCGGCCGCGCTGGTCCGCCAGATCCCGGAACTCCTGCGGCGCCTGGGCCTGCCGATGTACCTGGCCGTCCTCAAGCGCTTCGGCCCGCGCAGCGAGGGCATGCTGAGCTTCCCACAGCAGGGCTGGACAGTCGCCATCGACCTGCCGGCGGCGGCACCGGGCCTGGCGGGCGGGCTGGGCCAGGCGGATGAGCTGCTCCTCTCGGGCGGCGGGCGTCTCTACCTGGCAAAGGACGCGAGGATGGCGCCCGAGATGATGGCCGCCTCATACCCCGAACTGGGCCGTTTCCGAGATATCTGCGCCCGGGTGGACCCCGAGGGCCTGCTCGCCTCCGACATGGCCCGCCGGCTGGAGCTGCGGCCGTGAGCCGGCCCGGCGCCGAGGGAGCGTCGCCTCGCACGGTCATGGTTATCGGCGGAAGCTCGGAGATCGCAGCTGCCGTACTCGAGGCGCTTCCCCCGCGGCCGGGTCGCCAGGTCGCCCTGCTGGGACGCGAGTCCCCCGCGATGGATGCGTCCGCCGAGCGCCTGGAGCGCCATGGCGTGCCCGCCGTGCGGATCATGGTGGACGCGCTCGAGACGGGCTCGCATCGTGAAGCGATCGACCGCGCGGGCGAGCAGCTGGGCGAGGTCGATCTGGTCATCCTCGCCGTGGGTGTGCTCGGTGAACGTGGGGCATTGCCCGAGGACATCGTGGCGGCATCGGATGTTCTGCGGCTCAACACCGCCGGAGCCGGTTCATTGTTGCTGGAGAGCGCTCGGCTGCTGCGCGAGCAGGGCCATGGAACGATCGTCGTGCTGTCCTCGGTGGCCGCGCAGCGCGCCCGGGCGGCCAATGCCGTCTACTGCGCCTCCAAGGCCGGACTGGATTTCCTCGCGGAGGGCGTCGGCGACGCGCTCGTGGACGATGGCGTCAGGGTGCTCGTTGTCCGTCCCGGCTTCGTCAAGACCAGGATGACCGCGGGGCTCCCCGTACCCCCGATGGCCTGTGACGCACAGACGGTCGCGCGGGCAACCGTGCGAGGGCTCGAACGGGGCTCGGAGAACGTCTGGGCCCCCGGACGCCTGCGCTGGGTGATGCTGGTCCTGCGCCTCCTCCCGCGGCCCCTCTTGCGAAGGCTGGCGCTGTGAGCGGTCGTCCGCAGGCCCGCCGGGCAGCACCGCCCCTCCGCGCGCCACAGCAGGAGGAACTGGTCTCGCCGGCGATCCTGCGACGGCGCGCCGCCGCGGCGGCTGCTCGGCGCAAGCGCCTGCTGACGGTAGATCTCACCGTCGGAGCGGCCCTGGGGCTGGCGCTCCTGCTGATCGCGCCCGGCCTCGCGATCGTCGCTCTGGTGCTGCTGGGGGCGCTGGCGGGACTGCTCATCACGACCGTCGCCCGGTGGCTGCTCAGGCGCCGCCGCGATGCGCCGCGGCACACACCGCCGACCGCGCCGCGGAGAGCCTCACGCGAAGGCCCGGACAGGGCCTGAGCTGCCAGAGCTCTGCCTGTCGGCGAGTGAAGCCGGTCACGGCGGTTACAATGGTCCTCGTACGGGCGGTTTGGGATGCCCGAATCGCCAAGCGACCGGGAAGCACGCTGCCGTTCCCACGGCAGTCCAGGGCAGACCGTCGCACACAGACCAAATGAAGTGTGCGGAGGGACGATGTCCAAAGCCGACGGCCGAAGTTGCGGCGTGACACAGAAACGTGACAGCAGACCGAAGCGAGCGGTGGGAGCGCGCCTGTGAGCGGCCGAACCCCTCCCTCTCCCGGTCTCGAGATCCGGGTCGAGGCAGACGACGCCAACTACGTTCTCTGGCTCAGCGGTGAACTCGACCTCGTCTCGGCCGGCATGCTGGAGACACGGATCGCCGAACTCTGCACCGACGGCGCCGGGCGGATCGTGCTGGAGATGAGCGGACTGGAGTTCATGGATTCGACCGGGCTGCGAGCCCTTCTCACGAGCCAGGAACTCTGCGGTGTCAATTCCTGTCAGCTTCTGATCGGCGAGATGAGCACTCAGGTGAGCAGGCTGCTGGAGCTCTCCGGGCTCGAGGGCAGGCTCCGCCGGGCCCACTGAGCCGCGCCGCCCGCCCGGCGCCCGCAGACTAGGGGCGCGCGACCACCGTCAGGAAGTCCCGGCTGTAGGGCTCGAGGAATTTTCCGGCGATACCGATCTGCCCGGGCGTGGCCTGGATGGCTTGCGGCCCGGCGCCGTGATGGACGTAGATGTAGCCCGCCACCCAATCGGGGTTGATGTCCAGCTCGACCGCTCGGACGACGCCCACGGCGAGCATGGCCGCGCCCAGCTGACTGGGCAGCAGTGGCTCGCCTGCCGCCCACACGAGCTGCCCGCCGGCGGTGATGCCGAGCGCTGAGCGTGCCACCGATGTGAGCCCGCCGACGGTCTGCCCCCAGCATTCGATCACGCAGCTGGACGCATCCGCCGCCACTTCCCCGTGGTCCACGAGCAGCCGCTGGTTTTGCAGGACCGAGAAGACGCCCAGGCCGGCCGCCGGGACCCCCGCGCGCCACGCGCCGATGCCCGTAGTTTCGTTCGTGTAGGTCACGATCGACGCCAGGCCCGGCTTGAGCGGGACGGCCACGTGGCCGCCCGAGAGGAATCCCACATCCGCGTAGGTGAGCTTGAAGCCGCCGTTGAACGCCGCAATGAGATGATGGATCTCGCTGGTCGAGATCTGATCTCCATACCTCCAGCCGCTCACCCCGCCGTCGCTCGAGCCGGCGTGGAGGTCCAAACGCACGGCCCGCTGTTCGAAGCGCATCAGCGTCACGTCACCCCGCTGGGTGATCCACGCGGCCGGGCGCCCGTGAACCAGCGCCACCGTGGACCAGCCGGTGCCGGGATGGGGAGCCTGGACGGTCAGGGCCGGCGCCGCGGCCTGCGTGGCCCCCGAGGTCTTCGCCATGGGCGGCCGCATGAGGACCGCGCTCCTCGGGGTCTCGGCACCCCCCGCAGGCGAACTCCCCGCGAGCCCGGGCGCCCGCGCCGAACGGCCCACACCGGAGGCCAGCATCAGACCGAGGCCGAGGGCCACGATCAGCACGGCACCCAGGCCCATACGGCGACGGAGGTAGATGTCGTTCGACCCCGGCCCCACGCCGCGCTCAGGCGGCCGGGATCAACACGTGGACGCGAACGCCCGCGGAGGGCGACCAGGAGAACACCCACCAGCGCCGGCCGGCGAAGTTGACGCCACCCGAGGCCGGCAAGGTGCTCGGGCCGGCGCCACCGGCGATGCGCCGCGATCCCGATGTGACGTAGGCGCGCAGGCCCGTCGTCGCGCGCAGCACGCTGAGAAGATCGTAGTAATGGGCAGATAGCGGTTTGAGGCGAGCAGAAATGTGCCGTGCGATCGAGCCCCACGCCTGCACGCGGATCGCCTCGCAGCTCTGCCGCATCGTCGCTTCGCCCGGAGCAGGAATGAGCAGCGCCACGCGGAGCTTGCCGGAAGGGAAGGCCTTCGTGTTCAGCACAGCGGGCGTGAACTGCCGCCCGGCGAGGCTGATCGTGGCGGCGCCCGAGACGCTCAGCGGAACGGGGTGCACCGTCCCCATGAGCGGCCCACCGTTGCGATAGAGCTCGACGGGGGCGCCGATGAACCGTGTCTCGAGCTTGACGTAGCCGACGTCATCCTGAACCGACATGACGTAGTGCCCGACGGTCCTGCCGTGCCACCTCAGCGTGCCGCTGACGGGGGCGATGATGTAGGGCCCGCCGATGTCCGATACGACGCGCCCCGCTTGCAGGACACGCAGCCTGACGATGTGCCAGCCAGGGGCATAGACGAGCGCGTGAACCGCCGCTTGGACGCCGGGCTGATTGTCTTCCGCCAGCGCTCGCAGCAGGGCGGTTGATCCGGTCACACGAGCCACGTCGGAGCGCGTCTCGGTGCCGTGAAGCTCGCCGCCATAGATCCTGCGAGCGGCGATCTCATCCACCGCCGCGATCGTGGCTGCGCTCTGCACGCCACAGGCCGGACCGGAGGGAAGTGGCTCAGATGTGGAGGAGAGCTGGGCGCGGGAGGGCGTGTCCGCGTCCACTCCAACGATGCCCACGGTCACAGCGACGAGTAGAGCCATCACGGCGACGCCGACCAGACGCCGCGCAGCGATGGCTGTGAATACCCGAGGCACGCAGAGCAGCTTGCTGGGCGTCGCTAATGCGCCGTTCAGAGATTGGTGAGAGCTGCCATATGTTGGGAGCTCGGAACAAGGCTCGGCGTCGCTTCACGGATCGCTCGTCAGCGCGGCTCTGGCGTGAACCGAGCCCGAGGAGAGCAGACGCCCCGTCGCGGCCGATTCCCCCTTCAGGTAGCGATCCAGGAAGGCCAGACTGGTGTGCTCGACGATGCCGAGCTGAGGCTGCTCGTCGGTGTAGGGCGCCAGGTGCCCTGCGCCCAGGAGGCGCAGCAGGAACTTCGGCCGGCCCGCTCGGACGAAGTATTCGTAGGTGTATCTGGGTTCGTTGTCGGTGTCCGCGGTACCCTGCACGGCCAGCAGCGGCAGACCGCTCGCCGGGAAGCGGTAGCCACCGATATTCGACATCTCCGCGCCGGAGAAGATCAGGGCGGCGCGCACGCGGGGGTCGCGTAGACGCCGGCTGAAGGCGACGGCGAGCGCCGTCTCGCCACCGTCGGAATGACCGGCCACAGCGATCTCCCCAGGGTTGACCGTCCCCGCCAGCGGGCCGGTGGATGAGGCGCTCATCGCCAGCATGCTCGAGATCACCAACTTCATGTCCCCGGGCTGGTTGACCACATCCGAGGCCTCAGGCCCACCCGGCGTGTGCGCATTGGCCAGGGGAAAGAGCGGAGCGGCGACCACGAAGCCCGCGCGCACCCAGGCGTCCAACAGGCCGGCGTAGATGGCGGGCGTCACCCCAAAGCCGTGTGCGAACACGACCAAAGGGAATGGTCCCGCCGTGGCGTCCGCCGGGGCGTTCGGCTGCTCGGCACCGCCGGGCACGCCCTCGGCCGGGTAGTAGATGTAGCTCAGCACCGGTCGCGGCTCGCGGCTCCCGCCCTTGAATTTGATCGTCCGGCTGGGGTCGATCAGCGTCACCGTCCGCACGCCCACCGCGTAGGCCGGCGCCGTCCTCTCCTTCCGCGTCGGCGGTTGGCTCGTGCGCGTGACACCACTCTCCTCGGAGCGGCCGGGGGCCCGCGCACCGGCCGGTAGCGAACGACTCGGGAAACCGGCAAGGAACAGCACGAAGCCGACGCTGCCGACAACGAGAGCACCCGTCCTCGCTCGAGGGCGCGCGACCTGTCGGCCGTGCGCGGTGTCTCTCAACATGTACCCGAGTATTCGGAGGTGCCGCTGCCGAGCATTGGCCGATCGACCATGCCGGTGTCGGCGGAGCGCAGGATGGCCCCGAAGTGAACCACGTACCAGACCCCTCGCCATGAGATCAGGGAGGCGATGCCGAACGAGTGGAGCCTGCCGCCCTCGCGGTAGATCACCCGTGCGTTGGGCAGCTCGTAGTAGCCGATCGCGTTGTCACAGACACCGGGTTCGATCCAGTGGCCGTAACCGGAGACGGCCCGCACCCCCACGAGCCGGGCCAGCCAGGGCTCGCGGCCGAGCAGAGCGTGCGCCGCGCCGATGTCCAGGCGGTAGTCCCCGACAAGACGGCTGTCCCAATCCGCGGCCGCGCCGTAGATCGCCTTCAGCCGCACGTAGGCGGACTTCGGGAAGAACGCGGGCAGCGCCGCCCTGAGCGAATCGTGAACGACTCCTTCCCACAGCTCGCCCATGAGCGTCCTGAATCGAGCTGTCGCAGCGGATGGAAACGTGTGGGTTTGGGGAAGGGACCCGGGCGGGGGGCCGCTGGGCCCGGGGCGAGCCGTACCGGGACCCTTCGGAATGCTGACGGCCGCCTCCACCCGCGTCGTTGCGGCCTTCGAGGCGGGTTCGCGCGCGGCGCCTCGGACGGGGCGCTGCCCTCCACCGCCCCCGTCCACCGCCACCACGACCGTCAGCGCTGCAAGCGCTGCCACAACGACCATGGCCGTGAGACTCCCGCGCCAAACGCGGCGCCGCCGTTTTTCTCGATGGCGATCTTGGCGTCGGCGGGATTCTCGAGCCTTCGCTCTCAGCAGCGCCTCCTTGGATGGCTCACCTCGATCCATCGGCCCGCCCGACTGTAACCAAGGAGCGCACAGCGGCTCGAAATAGGAAAGCCCCGCCGGGGCGGGGCTTTCCCTTAGCGGGTCGATAAGCCGGATTCTGTCGTTGAGCAACCATCCATCTGAGCGGCCTACCTGGACCTCGGCGGGCAGCCTGCAAACGGTCCTGTTTGGCCTTGCATCGGGCGGGGTTTGCCCAGCCGCCGCGTTACCGCGGCGCTGGTGCGCTCTTACCGCACCATTTCACCCTTGCCGGCCCGCCGTTCACGTGGGACGGCGGACGTAGGCGGTTTGTTTCTGTGGCACTTTCCCGCGGGTTTCCCCGGGTCGATAACTCGACCACCCTGCCCTGTGATGTCCGGACTTTCCTCGAAGGCTGACGCCTCCGCGGCTGCCTGACCTGCACTCTCAAGCTACAGCCTCGCCGCGCCTCTGTGAAGGGGCGGCGAGCCACCTCCGCGATCAGACCTGGCGCAGCAGGCCCACCACCCGGCCGAGGACCCTGACCTCCTTGCTGCGGATCGGCTCCATCGTCACGTTCTCCGGCTGCAGGCGGATGTGGTCGGGTTCCTTGAAGTAGCGCTTGACGGTCGCCTCCTCGCCGAGCAGTGCGACCACGATCTCACCGTCGCGCGCGGTGTCCTGAGGGTGCACCACAACATGGTCGCCCTCGAGAATCCCCGCTTCCTTCATCGACTCGCCGCGAATCCGCAGCAGATACTCGCCCTCGCGCCCGCCGGCGATGTCGGGGATCGGCACGTATTCCTCGATGTTCTCCTCGGCCAGCATCGGTTGCCCGGCCGCCACCGAACCGAGCACCGGCAGCCCTTCGGAGGGAAAAATCCCCCGCACACTGTCGACCGTCGCACCCACGGCACGATCGAGCAGCTCGATCGCACGGGGCTTCGAGGGATCACGGCGCAGCAGACCGATCTTCTCGAGGTTGGCAAGATGCGCGTGGACTGTCGACGAGGAGGCCAAACCGACGGCCTTGCCGATGTCCCGCACCGTCGGTGGGTAGCCATACTTGGCGGAGTACTTGCGGATGAAGTCGAAGATCTCCTGCTGGCGCTTCGTCAGGTCCATAGCCGCTTGACTCCCCGTTCGTGTGGTCTACGTTCGATAACGAACATGTGTTCGTAATCTAGCGGTGCCCGTGGACGGATTCAAGCCGGCGGCCTGCCACAGCCCTCCGCCACGGAGGCCCGAGGCTATACTCGCGCACTCTGCGCTCGTGGCGGAATTGGTAGACGCGCAAGGTTGAGGGCCTTGTGGGCTTAACGGCCCGTGGTGGTTCGAGTCCACTCGAGCGCATTGGTCATGTTGTGACCTCTGTTACAAGCACACGCGTGCGGATGCTGCGTCGCCTGGCTTGTGTCGCGGGGTCCTCCTATGGGATGATGCGGTGCGTCGGCCAAGAGGCTGGGCACCGGGATCGCAAGCGAGGGGGCGTGGCATGAGCGCATCACAGCAGGGGCATGGATGCACCAACAGTGGACGGTCGGCGGCGGCTCTGCCCGCCCGGAGCCCGCGACGCTTTGCTGTCGGGCTGTTCGCTGTGCTGGCTGTGATGGTTGCGAGCTTCGGTGCGTCCAGTGCTTCGGCGTATGAATGCTATAGCGGCAGCTCACAATGCGCGACTCAGGGCTCCCTGCAGCACCTCGAAAAACCGGCAGCCAGTACGAGCGTCTTCTTCATGCCGAGGACGACGACGTCTTTTGTGTACTGGCAGCCGAAGGGCGCGCCGGCGTTCCCGACGGGGTATGAGACTGCGGTCACGGACTTCTTCAAGGGTCTTGAACATGAAAACGGGAGCGACCAGGACTTCTATTCGGTGCTCTCGCAGTATGGGGTGAATGACGAAACGCATTTCGGCAAGGCGTTCAAGGACAAGGATCCCTACCCAGCTGAAAGCTCCGGATGCAACCTTGCAGAACCGGCGCCGCCGTCCAGGCCATGCATCTCAGTCCTGCAGATCGAAGCCGAGGTCAAGGAACTGGTCAAAACACACAAGCTGCCCAAGCAGGTCAATGAAGATGGTCAGTTCGAAGCCACGAACATCTTCTTCGTGATGTTGCCGCCGGGGGTCTCGGTGTGTGACTACCGCTACGAAACACATGGCGTACAACACGTATCGAGCGGCTGTTCAGGCGAACGGTTCTGCGCCTACCACGACAACTTCGCCAACTCTTCCGAAGAACGCGAAAGCCCTGTGTGGGCGGTTATGGCGTATCTGCCCGGCGTCAAAGGTTGCGGAGACCCGCAGCACCCGAACAGCGCTTATGAAGACGAGTTCCCGTCGATCGAGCACGAGTTCGCCGAGGCGGCCACCGACCCCTATGGAGTCGGGTGGCTCAACCGTAATACGAGCGAGGAAGAAGAGGTCGCCGACATCTGCGTAGAAGGATTCTGGGCCTTTGGCAATATTCCGTTCGAAGAAAAAATGGCGTATGGCACGGCGCTCGGCACCGCCCCCGACGGCGCGCTCTACAACCAGGTGATCGACGGTCACGACTACTACCTGCAGCAGCTGTACAGCAACGCTACGGAAACGTGCGTGCAGCGCAAGGCGCTTGCGCCGGTGGTGAGCAAGCTCGCGCCCGCGAAGGGCCCGATCGCGGGCGGCACGAAAGTCAAGATCACTGGCCTGAACTTCCAGAACCCGACGGTCACGAGCGTCAGCTTCGGCAAAACAGCGGCGACGAGCTTCACGGTCACCTCGCCGACCTCGATAACGGCGGTCTCCCCGGCGTCCACAGCGACAGGAGCCGTGGCCGTAACGGTCACGACCACAGGGGGCACGAACGTGAGCGTCCCCGCCGACCAGTTCACCTACGAAACCAAATAGGCCGGCGCGCCCAAGCGTCGGCGGTGTCGCTCGGCAATCAGCGCACCCGGAGGACGCCGGCAACGGAAGAAAGCAGAAGCGCCGCGGCGGGTGCGACGCGGCGCCTCAGCAAGGCCGCACCAGTTGGTCGCGACACGCTCGAAACGGTGTCGAGCCGCACCGCGCCGGTCGAGAGGCAGCTGTTGACCGAACCCCGGGAGACCGAGCGTCCGAGGAGCACTTCGAGCGCCAGGAGTGCCTCACCGACGCCCATCGGACGACCGGCCTCCAAGAACACCTCGACGAGGGCCCTCTGGACAACACCGTTGCCCAGCCGCTTCGCGCCCAAGGGCACACCCTCGGGCGCGATTCGACGCGGAATCCCACCGGCAAAGGCCTCCAAAACCATCTCTACTGATGCGTTCGGTGGGTTTGAAAGCTGTCCTACCAAGCGCATACGTTGCCGAAATCACAACGATCCAGCCGCACCCACCGGCGACCGCCGGTGGAGGCCGGGTGATAGCGAAGCGAATGACTGAGACCGACGAAGCCGCGCTCGACAACCCGGCGTACGCAGCACTCTGCGGACCGCACGCGCGCTTCGCACAAGTGCGTGGCCGCGCCCGGCGGTATCCGGCCGACGTCGCACCGTTCCTCGCGCTCCCCTCACAGCCGTCCACGCAGGACTGGCTGGATGCCGTCGATCTCATGGGACCGGATGGCTACGCGGCTGTCCGGCACAGCGGCGCCGAGCTGCCACCCGCCTGGCAGACGATCACGGCGTTCGATCTGGTTCAGATGATCGGGGAGCGGGTCGCCGGGACCGACTGCCCGGAGGCGATCCCGCTCGGCGCAGCCGACGTCCCTGAGATGCTCGAGCTCGTCGCCCAGACCGAACCGGGACCCTTTTTGCCCAGGACGATCGAGCTCGGCGACTACCTCGGTATTCGCTGCGACGGGGAGCTCGTGGCGATGTCCGGCGAGCGGTTATGCCTCGACGGCTGGACGGAGATCAGTGCCGTCTGCACCAAGCCCGTGCACCGCGGACGGGGCCTGGCCTCGCGGCTCGTGGGGGCGCTGATCGCGGGCATCCAGCATCGTTCACAACGTCCTTTCCTGCACGTGCTCAGCACCAACACCGGAGCGATCCGCCTGTATGAGGAGCTCGGTTTTCGCGTACGGCAGAGGGCGACGCTCACGGTGGTGAGGACCGCGCCACCCACAGGCGCTCGCCCATAGGAGCATGTTGCCACCGGCCTGGTTCACCGGGTGGGACAGTGCCTCACCGCAGACCCGAGCGCGATCAGACAAGCATCAACGGGGTCGCGGGTCTCCGCTGGTGGCGGAGCTGCCGGCGATCACGCTTCCTCGAGCTCGTTCGGTCGGGGCATCATAGGTTGCCGGCGCTCTAGCGCAGCGGCGCAGCGGACGGGCCGAACCACCTGCCCAGCGCGTCGTGAAGCGCCGGATCCTCCGGCTTGCCCGCCCAGGCGACGTATCCGTCCGGACGCACAAGAACGGCCTCCACGGGGCTGACCGCACCGAGGACCGGAAGCTCCCAAGGGCCCTCATACCGGGCGTCGATCATCAGGACCCGGTCCGACCACGGGCCGAGCTCGAAACTCCCGGGCCGGCCGAGGTTGAGCAGCAGCGCCTTGGCGGCGTGCAGGAGCTCGTAGAGCCGCAGCGTGGCGCCGGCGCTCACGAGATCCAGATCAGGCATCCGCCGCCCCAGCAGCGGATGGCCCTCACCGAGCTCGTAGTGAATGTCCAGGCCCGAGACGATGCCGGCGAGCCGCCTGCGGGGCTCGTCCATGACCGCCATCTCTGAGACCACTTCCGCCAGGGCCTTCGTGCGCTCGTCCTGGCGTTGGAGCGCTGTCTGAGCCATCGTGTGCCGCAGCGCCCGCGCGGCCACAGGGTGACGCTCGTCGTGATAGGTGTCCAACAGGCTCTGGGGGGAAGTGCCCCTGACCACCTGAGCCAGCTTCCACCCCAGATTCACGGCATCCTGCACCCCCAGGCTGAGACCCTGGCCACCGGCCGGGTAGTGCACGTGGGCCGAGTCGCCGGCGAGCAGAACGCGACCCGCGCGATAGGCCGCGGCCTGCCGTGTCATATCGGTGAACCTCGAGATCCAGGTGGGATCGTGGACCCCGAAGTCGGTGCCGTAGATCTCTGTGAGGGCCTCGCTCAGATCGCTCAGCGTGGGCTCGCTGGAGGGCCCGAGCCGGCGCTCGCTCACCATCACCCGTACGGGCCCCCCGTCCTTGTAGACCACCTCCCCGTCGCGCATCTCGTACTCCAGACGGCCGATGCCATGGATGCCGGCGGCGTCGCGCCGCACACCGAGCTCCGGTTCCTCGCTGACCTCGACCTCGGCGATCAGATTGCTTTTTGTCGCATCCCATCCGGGGAACTCGATGCCGGCCACCCGGCGCACGAGGCTCCGTCCCCCGTCGCATCCGACGAGGTACCGGGCGCGCAGCGACCGGCCACCCGACAGCTCGACGTCCACGCCCTCGTCGTCCTGCGCGAAGCCGGTCACCTCGGCCCCGTAGTGGACCCGGACCCCCAGCTCGGAGATCCAGGCCGCCATGATCCGCTCGATGTGGTTCTGCCAGATCCCCAGCGAGTAAGGATGACGGGTGGGAAAGTCGCTCATGTCCAGAACCGTCATACCGATCATCGAGGCCTGCGCCACCTGCCCCTCCGCCAGGAACCGGTCAGCGACCCCGCGCTGATCAAGCACCTCGATCGTCCGCGAATGAAAGCCCCCGGCACGCGAGCCGACGAGCACGTGATCGGGACGTCGCTCGAGGATCGCCACGTCCACCTCCGCCAGCGCCAACTCGGCCGCCAGCATCATCCCCGCCGGGCCGCCACCGGCGATCACCACCGCATGCCCCCTCATTAGCCACGCTCCCGTCTCTGAATTCGATACCGGCACCCGCATCCGGCAACTCCGTTCTCTGTAGCTTCGGTCTCCGCCTGGCGGTTATACAGAGCCGCTAGGGGCTTCATGACTGCCTCGGCGGTGGTATAAGTTGGAGGTGGAGAGGGGGTGTGAACCGGTCCCCCCCGACCCGGCGTCAGGGGGTGAGGTAGCGCTCGAGTTCCACCGAGCGCTGCGTCGACAGCGAGCGCCGTTCTGTGCTCGCGGCTCAGCCGCTTGAAGGGCTGGACACACTCACCTTGCCCGCGGCCAGCTGCCAGGTCGCAGCCGGCGACCCTGGCGGGCAGTCTGTTCCACGGCGGCCGTCCCGCCCGAGATTTCCGAGCGAAACGGCCGTTGAGGTTGGCTCCGTGGAGACCTCCAAGCGACCCTGCGTGCTAGCCGGCCCGGGAGGTTGCGCCAGCGTGCGCGACCTCGTGGCGGCCCTCCGCGATCTCCTCGACGAGCTTGGCGCAGAAGGCCGGAAGGTCGTCGGGCTTGCGGCTGGAGACGAGGCCCTGGTCGACCACGACCTCCTCGTCCACCCACTCCCCGCCGGCATTGCGGATGTCCGTCTGCAGGGAGGGCCACGAGGTGAGCTTGCGCTCACGTACGAGGTCTGCCTCGACGAGTGTCCATGGGCCGTGGCAGATCACGCCGACCGGCTTGCCCGCCGCGAAGATCCGCTGCACGAACTCGATGGCCCGCTCGTCCGTGCGCAGCTGATCGGGGTTGGCGACTCCCCCGGGGAGCACCAGCGCGTCGTAGTTCTCCGGGTCGGCGCTCTCGAGCGACTCGTCCACCGGATACTTCTCGCTCTTGTCCAAGTGGTTGAAGGCCTGGACCTCACCGCCGTCTGGAGCGATCAACTGCGGGGTTCCTCCCGCCTCGAGCACGGCCTTCCAGGGCTCCGTCAGCTCAACCTCCTCGACGCCCTCCTGGGCAGTGAGGAAGGCGACTTTCTGTCCGTCTAGTTGCGTGGATGCCATTGGGTTACCTCCCTGGTATCTCTCGCTTGGTTTCCGCCGTGTTGCACGGCTCACTACTGATCGTCTACCCGCGCCCGTTGGCCCCAAACGGGTGGCCGACTGCGGCGCATCTCACAGTTGATCCTCGGCCGCCCGATACGCGATCTGCAGGAAGTCGGAGATCGTCTGCGCGACGAACACGGAGCCGACCAGTCGTGTGAGGCGTGGTGCGCCGATGAGTCCGAAGGTGAGGCCGGTGACGACCCATTGCGAGAGGCAGTAGGGGCACACCAGCAACTCGCCCACGGCGAGGCGCAGTCCGTGGCCACACGGTTCCTCCTCGACCTCGCCCTGCCCACTGGCTTCCTGAAAGCGCGTGAACGGAGCTCGCACGAAGCTCGTCACCTTGTCCTTGGTGATCAATCGGCTGATCTTGTGAGCGGCCACGCCGACGAGCAGCAGGTCGGCTGGCGTCGGGCCCTCCGGCAGCTCCTTTTGGCGGGCCCGGAGCGCAAGGAGCCCGGCGGCGACGCCGGCGCCGTAGGTTCCGGCGAGGATTGCGTAGGAGGCAAGTGGGCGCTCCTCTCCGGGTGCGTAGTGCGAGGTCAGCGACCCGTTGCGCCCGGGGCTGTCTGTGGCCTGGCCCGTCGTGGCGCTGTCGGGCATCACCGGGCCGGCCCCTGCTCTGCCTGGCGTCCCCGTGCTCCGTCCTCGGCGAAGGCTCTGAACACGGCGCCCATCTCCCGGTCGCGCTGCGCCTGTTCGGCCCGCTGATTGTCATCATCGGTCCTTGCTGGCGGCTCCTCCGGCTCGGGTAGCTCGGAGTTGACCTGCATGACGATGCTCTCGAGGAAATGGCGTAGCTCGGTTTCTGTTCCCTGGCGCACCTCGGTGACCTGGATGTGACTCCTGCTCAGCTCCACCGCGCCCCAGCCGCTGTGGCGGGTTTCCAGCAGCGCAAGGACGTTCTCAAAGCGCTGCTTCCACGCCTTGGATGAAGAGCCGGTGAGCTCTACCGTCAGGGTGGCGTCTTCGACGTCCGCGCTGCCCCACGAGATTTGTCGCCGCTCGGTTCTGGCCATGATCCAGACCTACCCGCCGGCAGGTGCTACGAACCCGGACAGCAGAGCGTCCGCTGCAGCTCGGCCCGCGGACGCTCGGTGGCGTGAGAGTGGTGGCCGTTCCTCCAGCGCGACAGGGCGGTTCTCCATCAACTCCGGTGCACCCGCGGCCGGGGGCAGGATGATCGATGCGCAGGCGTGGGTGTCGGCAAAGGCCGTACCCAGAAAACGCGTCTGGGCTGCCACCAGGACGGCGTAGGCCATGGCCGAGAGGTCGCGCAGCGACTGGTGGCGGTTCTGTCTTGCCCCCAGGTCCACCTGCGCGAGACCATCCAGCCCGCAGGCCCGCCAGCTGTCGATCAGCATCGCGATCTCCACGCCGTAGCCGGAGCTGAAGGGGATCTCTTCGAGCAGCCCGCGGCGCGCGGCCGTCTCCCCGGCGAGCGGTTGCTCGAAGACCGTCAGCTCCGGCGCGTGAAGGTTAAGCAGCGGCCTGGCCATCAGTTCGGTGACGCGGCCGCCGCCCTCAGCGGAGACCGTCGTACCGCTGCGGAAGGGGCGACGGAATGTTCCTTTGACGAGCTGGATCTCGGGGTGGCAGATCAGCGGGCCGATCAGCCCCAGCAGGAAGCCGTCGTGAAAGTCCTCGGTATCGGTGTCGGCGAAGGCTACGATCTCGCTGGCGGTGGCGTAGAGGCCCCGCCACATCGCGTCCCCCTTACCCTGGGCGGCGCCGTACTCCGCCAGCATCTCGCTCTCCTGGACCACCTCGAGGCCCGCACGGCGCGCGATCGCAACGGTGTCATCGGCAGAGGCAGCGTCCACGACGAGCACCTCGTCGAGCAGGCCGGCGTCGCGCAGGCGCGCGGCTGTTTCGGCGATCGGGCCTATCGTCTGCGCAACCTCTCGGGCCGGCAGCACCAGCGCCACCGTTTGCTGCTTCGCCGCCAGCAGCCGCTCCAGTGGAAATTCCCTCGCGTGATAGCTGCGCCGGGCGCGCCAGTCGGCGCGGGCGAGGTCCTGGGCGAGCCCCCGAGGGGCCCGGCCGTCGGTGCGAGCGGAGGTCCGAACCCGCACGCTTCCGCTTCGGTGGATGGCGATGCCCTGCCGTGCCAGTGCCTGCGCGAGAGCCTCGTCCTCGAGGGCGGCGCGTACAGGCAGTCCGCCGCAGCGCCCGTAGGCCTCGGCGGTCAGGGCGAGCGATGCGCCGGAAAAGTGAGCATGCTCGACCGCGACGGCGCGGTGGGCCTGCTCGCGGGCGTCCGTCAGCCGGCGGGTGACACCGTGCTCGCGCATCCTGAGGGCCTGTGGGGCGAGGGTCCCGCCCTCCGCCGGGTCGAGCTCGATCAGCCCGCCGATCGCCTCTGCGCCCGCCCTCACCAGCGCCAGCTGCGCCGTCAGCCAGTCGGGGGCTACGGTGCTGTCAGCGTCCGTGCTCGCGATCAGCCCGTCCTGCCGGCCGATCTGGGCGAGGCGCCCGTAGGCGATGTCCATCCCCAGGCGACGGGCCCGTCCGACGCCCTGGGGATCCTGGAGGGCGACGGTGTGAAAGACGGGCTGCTCGAGTCGGAGGGCCACCTGTTCGACCACCTCGAGGGTCCCGTCACGGCACCCGTCGAGGATCAGAATCACCTCGTAGCTGTGAGGAGCCATGCCCAGCTGGGCGCCGAGCGCATGCAGGCATGCTGCGATGCGCGGCGCCTCGTCGCGGGCCGGAACGACGACGACCGCTTCCACGCCCGGATGCGGCGGTGCCTTTACGGCATCCTCGGCGAGCCTCTGCAGCCACTCGGGCCCGGGCGTCCGGACGTTCATGGCGCGCTCCGCCCTGCGGCGATCAGCTCGCGACCGTGCTCGTAGTCCTCGTCGCGGCAGTGCGTCAGCGCTCCGACAAGCCTCCCTTGACGTGAGTACCAGACGGTGAAGGCTCCGCCGCCGTGCTCGCTCAGCCTGCTGGCGTCATAGCCGTCCCCCCAGGCCGCGTACTTGAGGGTCTGGCGCCCGATCGTCGACCAGAAGCCCGGCACGGCCTCCCAATGGGCGTCCTCGCCGGCCAGCACCCGCCCGGCGATCTCACCCTGGCCAAGCGCGTCGCCCCAGTGCTCGACGCGCAGCCTCCGCCCTGCACTCCGGTTTTGCGCGTATGCCACATCGCCCACGGCGAAGACCCGCGGGGCGGCGCGCATCTGGGAGTTGGCGAGGATGGCACCCTTGGCCGTTATGAGCCCCGCCTGCTCGGCGAGCTCGCTGCGCGGCCGCACGCCCATGGCGAGCACCACGCTCTCGGCCTCGAGCTGCCGGCCATCGTCGAGCTCGACCGCCTGGCCCTTGCTCACCGCCCGCACCTGCACCCCCATCTCCAACCTCACACCGAGATCCCCCAGCCAGCGGCCAATGTGTGCCGCCGCCTCTGCTCCCAAACGCTGCTGCTGCGGCGCGGGCTGCTGGCCGACGAGCGTGACCGCCTCGCCCCGCAGCGCAAGCGACGCCGCGAGCTCGCAGCCGATGAAGCCCGTGCCGAGCACAACGGTGTGCGTGGCGCTCCGGGCACGGGCGGCGATCTCTTCGCTGTCGGCGCGCTCGCGAATCGTCTGCACCCGCGGATCCTCGAGGCCGGGGATCTCGGGACGCACCGGCTCGGCGCCGGTGGCCAACACGATCGCCTCACCGCGAAGCTCGCCCCCGTCGAAGTCGACAGTCCCGGAGTCCGGGTCGATTGAGTCGACCTCACACCCGAGCAGCAGCTCTATGTCCTGCTCGCCGAACCACTCCTGCGACTGGATTGAAAGCTCCTCGGGCTCCAGCTCGCCACGGAGAAACTCCTTGGTGAGCGGTGGGCGGCGGTATGGGACGAGCTGCTCTTTGCCCAGCAGCGTCACCGCTCGCCTGCCGCCGTGCTCGCGGTAGGCACGCGCGGTCGCCAGCCCCGCCGCACCGGCGCCGACGATGACGATGCCCCGCTCGCTCACCCTGACCGCCCGTCGAAGCGATCGATGCGGTATTCGTCCCGTCGCGCGTCCAGCGCGTGCCAGTCCGCAAGCTCGTACGCCAGGCGGTCGTGCACCTCGTCGCCGAGCAGCGGCTCCTCGCGACCAATGCCGCGCCAGCTGACAGCCAGCACACTGGCCCCGCAGGCGAGCTGTGCCGAGATCCAGCCGATCGCCTCCTCGAGTGCCTTCGGCTGCAGGTAGTAGAGGATCTCCGAGCACACGATCAAATCCCACGAGCCGGGTGGCGCTTCCTCGGGAAAGCCGGCGCGGAGCAGCTCGACGTTGCTTGCTCCGCGCAGCTGCCTGGCGGCGATCGCGAGCGCCGCCAGGGAGAAGTCAATCGCGACCACGTGCTCGCAGCGGGCCGCAAGCAGGCTTGTGAATACGCCGATCGAACAGCCGACCTCCAGGCAGTGGCCGTGCCTGTCCTTCGGCAGTGCGGCCAGGGTCGCCGCGTACTTCTCGCGCTCGTAGGCGCTCGTGCGATACCCCCAGGGGTCGGGGCTTTCCCGGTAGATGCGTTCGAAACGCTCGATGGCCGCCGGCGCCGTCATGGCTCTCGCAGATCGAGCATTTCGGAGCCGAGCTGGGTGATCTTTGGGTCCAGGCGGTGCTGCAGCAGGAACAGGTCGAGGTCGCGCCGGGCGCGGTCCAGCGCACTCGCACCGACCAGGGCCCGCGACCCGGACACGCGTGCCGCATGGCCTGAGATCAACAGGGCGCATTCGTAGAGCGCCACGCGACACTCGACGCCCAGTGCCGCTGGGCCGCCATCAGCAGGGGCGCCCTGCGGCAGCGCGAGCGCGGCCGTCGTGTGCGCGAGCCAGCGATCGATCGTCGCACGGGCGACGCGCATACGCCCAAGGCCATACGCCTGAACCCCATCGCTGCGCGCCGGGTCGAGCGCCGCGAGCGTCTCGGCCAGGATGCGGTCCGCCAGTCCGGCCCAGGTGGCGGATGTGCGAATCGCGTCGCGAGAGAAGTAGGGCTCACGGGAGAGCTCACCGGGTTCCCCGAGCAGCGCCAGGACCGGTGTGTCGTGAAATTCGACGCGGTGGCTCTCGGAGGAGCGCAGGCCCGAGGCCCGGTACCAGTCGCGGTCGATGCTGATCCGCCGGGAGGTGTCGATGTAGGCCAGACGCCGGGAGCCCTCTCCGTCGGCCGCGATCACGAGCGCCCGCTGCACGCCGCCGGCGCCTGAGCAGAACGTCTTGACTCCGCGCAGCACCAGGCCACCCTCGACGTGCTCCAGCACGGCGGCGGGCCCCTCGCCGGGCGCAGGGTCGGCGCCCCAGACGCCGAGCAAAAGCTCTCCTGCCTGTGCCCGGGAGAGCTCCTCCGAGCGGAGTGGCTCAGGGGACGCGAGCCTGAGGCGCTCGACGCCGTTGAGGTGCCCGTCCAGGATGCGCGCTGTCGAAGCATCTGCGGCGGCCACCCTGCGCACGAGGCGCACGTCTGCGGCGAGATCGCCCGGCGGCAAGGCGAGGGCGCCGGCGAGCGCCAGATCGGCAAAGCTCTCGGCGGGAAACCTCGGCATGCTGTCGAGTTCGCCTGCCCGGTCGGCGATGCGAGCGAGAGCCCACTCGATGCTCTGCACGGGACCGCCTGCGGAGCTGGTCGCGAGTGCCTGGACGCTCACGCCGTGGCCCCCACGGCGTTATGCGCGGACCCGGCGGAATTCCTCTCAGGGCCCATGGCAGTGAGCGCAAGCCCCTGCGCCCGGGCTGCACCCGAGAGTTTTGCCACCAGGTCGAGAGTGTTCTGGCATCCGGCCCGGCGGGAGCCGGGGCCGAGCGCGTCGTGCATCAGCACCGAGCCGCCCCCTGCGATCAGCGGGGCGATGTCCTCGAACATTGCCTCGGGCCGGTCGCCGCGCCAGTCGTGCGTATCGATCGTCCAGCCCACGAGCTGCAGGCCGAGCCGTCCGGCGACCTGGCGGGAGGCCTCGGTGCAGATGCCCCACGGCGCTCGCCAGAGTGACGGTTGCACGCCCAGGCTCGCAAGTGCCCCGAGCGCAGTCTCGCTGTCTTGCTGAAGCTCGGCTTCGGTCAGCTCTGAGTGGCGGATGTGGCGGTGGCAGTGAAGCTGGATCTCGTGCCCCGCGGCTTTGACCGAGCCTACGATCCCGGGCTCCTCGAGCACGCGCTCACCGACCATGAAGAACGTCGCGGTGACCCCGCAGCGCGCGAGCTGGCGCAGCATCATCGGGGTCCAGATGCGATCCGGGCCATCGTCGAAGGTCAGGTTCAGCACCGCACCCGAGGCTCGCTGGGAGGCGATCGTGCCGGCGTCCGCGTCGATCACGACTGCTCTTGATACTCGCGCAGGAACCCTTCGAAGAGACGGCAGTGGCCTTCCTCATCGTGGAGGATCGCGACGAGCATGTCGTTGGTCACCGGGTCTGATTCCTCGGTGGCCTGGATGATCTGGTTGTAGTAGTCGATCGCGCCGGACTCGGCCTCGATCACGCCCTTGATGACGTGAACGATGTCCGTCTGGCGCTCCGGGGGCTGCAGGTATGACTGCTCCGCCTGAAAGTCCATCGACCCCGGCACGATCCCGCGGAGCTCCTTGATGCGGCTGGCGAAGCGGGTGGCATGCCCTAGCTCCTCCTGGATGTCCTCTCTAAGTGACTTGATGATCTCCTGAGCGCGGACCCCGTCAGGGTTGACCGAATTGGCCAGATAGCTCATGACCGTCTCGATCTCCATCCAGTAGGCCCTCTGGAGCATCTCGACGATCCGCTCGCGCTCCTCGCGAGAATCCTCGGCGAGTATTCCTGTTCTGCTCTGGACTGCTGACACGGTGGCTCCATTCAGGTCGTGATCTGGTCAACGCTTACCCCACCCCAAGCGCAGGCAACCAGCCGCCTGAACGGCGCCGCGTGGTCACTGCGACAGGGCCGGCTGATCGCGCGAGGGCCCGCTGAACGGGCCGCGCGACGGGCCGCTCAGTAGGCTTCGGGCGGGTCGTACGGGGGGCGTTCGACAACGCGTTCGCGCCCCACACGTCTGCCCCGCCACACCGACAGGTAGAACAACGAGAGGAACAGCCCGAGGACCCCCGCAAGCATGAGGATCAGGCCGATCGTATGGATCGAGACACCGGAGACCGTTTCGGTCACGGCGTAACGAAGGATCGCGCCGACGGCGATCAGGAAAACTGAACTACCAATGCTCATGCCGAGGAGTTACCCGCCAGGCGGAGTTGGAAACACTCATGTTCAGCGCTTCTTGTTCTCGACGGCCCGCTCGAGCTGCGCCTTGTTCATCTGCGAGCGGCCGTCAACGCCGAGGTTGCGGGCCTCCTCGTAGAGCTGTTCGCGGGTGCGCCCCCGCGGCCCCGGTTTGCCCGAGCGCAGACCGCCGCGGCGCCCGGAGGAGATGTCGTTGCGTGATGCCTTCGAGCTGGTTTCCGCTTCACCCTTGCGGGCGCGCTCCTTGTTGACCGTCCGCGCCGCGATCTCCTCGGCCCGTTTGAGCGACACGCCCTCTTTGCGCTCACTGTCCTTGATGTGCTCGTACTGGCGCTCGCGCTTGCTGCCCTTTTTCACTCCACGGGGTGGCACCTACTCGCCTCCATTACGGCTTGATCGATCGTCCCCTGATCTCGTGTTTGATACCCGGGCTCACCAGCGTGCAACCCCGAGGAAATGACCGGTGAGCTTCGCGTCGTCGTCACGGGGGTGCAGGTGCTGTTCGCGTTCCTGCTGATCGTCCCGTTCAACACCGGCTTCGCCCATGTCGGACAGTTCGAGCGGACCGTCTATCTCGTGACCCTGCTCCTCGCGGCCCTGTCGGCTGTCTGAACGATCGCGCCGTCGGCCCAACATCGCTTCCCTCGAGCGAGAGCGGGCCGACAGCTCGGCTGACCCGAGCTGAGCATCGCGATCAGGGGGTGCCAGGGCCTGGTCCGAACAGGGGCTTTCCGCTGCCGGGCCCCCCGGGCTGCCCGCCGTGCAGGCGGCCCTGCCAGACGGCTTTGGCACCGAGGTCCCCCGTTCTGAAGGTCATATAGCCGGCGCCGAGCGCGATCACCACCAGCACCACTCGAAGGGCCGTGTAGATCGAAGCAGACGAGAGGATGCCGTCGAGCACGGTCAGGCCGGTCGGCATGCCTCCGGAGATTCGCTCGGCCGCGAAGGTCACGATCAGGACCGCCGTGAACACCACGTAGATGACGGCCAGGATGTGCGCCGCCTGCGAGTGTTCGGAGATCAGCTGTCCGGCCGTGCCCTGCAGGTTCAGCTCGTCGCGCAAGGCCGCGCCCGCCTGCATGGTCAAGAACACCGAGCTCATTGCGACGATCGAAGCGAGGCACAGCGCGATGCCGTAGCGCGAGAACCACACGCGCTTGAACATGAACACGAGGGCGCCCGCGACCGTCGTCGGGATCAGGATCACAGGCACGTGCACGAACAGCGGGTGCGCCGGCAGGCCCTCATAGACCGTTGTGATGCGAATCGGCAGCGTGAGGAAGCCCAAGAAGGCCAGCGCCGTCAGCACGAACTCCGCCCGGCGCCAGTCGACCCCCGAAGTTCGCCCTGCCCCGATTGTCTCGCTGCTCACGGGGGCGAAGCTAGGCGCGGCGGCTAAGCCGTTTCTAAAGCCACAGGCGATTGAACATGAGGATCCTCTAATCCTCGCCCAACATGCGGACTTCTCCAGCACCCTGCCGGGTGTTTCCCGTGAGTCGTTTAGCCCGCCCTAAAGTCGTGGTTCTAGCTTCGGTCGGCCACCGGGAGCTCGCCGCTCCCTGTCCTGGACCCCCCCGAAGGAAGAACCCCATGCCGAGCAGAAGAGTAGCCGCCGAGCCGCTGGCGGCCAAGGTGCCCGAGGTCGCGGGGATCTTCTGGGCGATGAAGCTGCTGACGACCGGCATGGGAGAGTCGATGTCCGACTTCCTCGGCTCCAAGAACGTGCCTATCGCCGGGGCCATCGGCATCTTCGGCCTGATCTTCGCGCTGTGGCTGCAGCTGCGCCAGCGCGAGTACCGTGCGCCGGTCTACTGGTTCGCGGTGATGATGGTCGCGATCTTCGGCACGATGGCGGCTGACGGGGTGCATGATGGGGCCAGCCTGCCCTACGCCGTGACGACGGTCGGCTACGCCGCTCTCACGGCCTCCGTCTTCTTCTTCTGGCACCGCAGTGAGGGCACCCTGTCAATCCACGGCATCAACACCCGCCGGCGCGAGAGCTACTACTGGGCAGCTGTGCTGTCGACCTTCGCCCTCGGCACCGCCGCCGGCGACCTGACGGCCATTTCGCTGAACCTCGGCTTCTTCGACTCGGTCCTGGTGTTCGGCGCGATCATCCTGGTCCCGGCGATCGGATGGTCACGGTTGGGGATGAACCCGGTCGTGGCCTTCTGGTTCGCCTACATCCTCACCCGGCCGCTGGGGGCGTCCTTCGCTGACTGGTTTGCGAAGCCCCACCGCATCACCGGGCTCGGCCTCGGTGACGGGGCTGTCAGCGGACTGGCACTGGTTGCCTTCGTCGTGCTTGTCGCCTACGTGGCGTTGACCCGGGGCGACGTCCAACAGCCCTCCGACCCTGCGCTATCCAGTTCCGCGGCGGCCCTTCTCCCAGGCGACGCCGAGGGCGCCATCCAGGTGATCTTCGCCGATGCCCGCTCCGGGCGTCGCAGCTCGACCCGCTAGCCTGTAGTCATGTGTGACTCGGCCGAGCGCGGCTGCGCAAAGCCAGAGAGAATGCAACGGCATCCCGCCGCCGTCTCTTCGGTCACCAAGACTCGACACGGATGAGCGTCCGTTCCACCGGCAGCGGTGACGCAGGTGACGCCGGTGCAGAGGAGATCTACCGGCTGCTGAGTGAGCGTTCCTCGGCCGACAGCGGTTGTCCGGTCCGTGGCAAGCGCATCGTCAAGCTCAGCTGCCGACTCGACGGCGAGGACCGCGAGATCGAGGTCGGCCAGCCACTGACGGGCGAGCAGGATGTCGTGCTCGCCATCTTCGACAATGGCCGCTTCGAGCCCTACCGGGTGTTCTCGGGGTCCGCGGAGGACCCGCCCTCTCTCGTGACGCGGCCTGCCGTCTACTCGGTGACCGAGTGCCAATGAGCGATCTCCAACCCCAGGAGAACGAGGCCCGTGACCTGGTCCGGCGCCTCGCGCGGCCCTACCCGGGAGGCGGGCACGTCGTCGAGCGTGCGGCGCTGTTGGCGGCGGGCAGCGGCTTCGGCGCCGCCACCGCATGGATCACCGAGCACGGCGGGGTCGCCGAGTCCAGATCGCCGCACCTTGCCCAGCGCGGTATTCATGGCCAGCGCATGGAACTGACGAAGGGCGCGGGCTCAATCGCCCCGCTGCGCTTCGTGCTGCCCGCCGGAACCTTCGACTGAACCCCGCTCCTCGCCGGGGTGCCCTGTCTCGGCATCCCGCAGGGCGCGGACGCGGCTCTCCTCTGCTTCGGCCGCCTCAAGGCGAGACTCGGCCTGCTCGGCCTGACGCGCCAGTTCTCGCAGGCGCTCGGGGCTCGTGGGACGTGAGCCGTGGGCCTTGGCCATGTAGAGCTGATAGCGCTGGCGGGCGTATCGGGCATTCGCTCTGAGATCGGCCATGTGCTCGATCGAACGATCATGGCGCACTTCACCGGCACCGGCTTTCCGGCGCCCTACGGCACGACCTCCCGGCGAAGTAGTGTCGAGGGATGCCACCGTGGTTCGATGAGCTCGCCGAGTTTTTGCGCATTCAGTCGGTCAGCGCCGAACCTGCGGCCGCCCCCGACGTCAGGCGCGCAGGACAGTGGGTCTGCGACTTCATCACGGGGGCCGGCGGTAGGAGTGACCTGTTGGACTGGCAGGGCCAGCCGCTGGCGCTCGGCGAGCTGCGCGCCACGGCGGACGCTGAGAACGCCCCCACGATCCTCTGCTACGGGCATTTCGACGTGCAACCAGCCGATCCGCTGGAGCTGTGGGAGTCGCCCCCGTTCGAGCCGGAGATTCGCGGCGAGTACCTCTACGGGCGGGGCGTCGCCGACGACAAGGGCCAGCTCTACATGTTGCTCGCGGCTGCGCGTGAGCTCGCACAGGCCAAGCAGCTGCCCGTCAACGTGCGCTTCGCCTGTGACGGCGAGGAGGAGACGGGTGGCAATGCGATTGTCGAGTTCCTCGAAGCCGATCAGCGCGGCGCGGCCGCGGCGGTGATATTCGACACCGGCATGGTCGCCCGCGGCGTCCCGGCATTCGACATCGCGACACGTGGCATCGCATATTTCCACCTGAAGCTCCGGACCGGCGAGCGCGACCTGCACTCGGGACTGTTCGGCGGCTCGGCCCTCAACGCCTGCCACGCCATGATCCGGATGCTCGACGCCGTGATCGCCCTCGACGGGCGCCTGGCGGAGCCGTTGCGCGCCGGAATCGTGGAGCCGACGGAGGCCGAGCTCGCGTCCTGGGCCGAGCTCCCGAGCGGCCACGACGAGCTGGCGGCGCAGGGAGCGCGCCCGATGGACCCAGCGGCCGCCGAGGAGCACTACCTGCGGACCTTCGCCGAGCCGGCCCTTGACGTCAACGGCATCCAGAGCGGCTCGCCTCACAGCGTCAAGACCGTACTGCCCGTCGAGGCGGTCGCCAACGTCTCCATCCGGCTCGCCCCCGGCCAGGATCCCGCACAGATCACGAGCGCCTTCGAAGCGCTGCTGCGCGAAGCGGCGCCCGCCGGCTCGGAGCTCGAGATCGAAGCTCTGGCCGCCGCCGCGCCGGGCATCGTCGCTCCCGGCTCGGCCGCGATCCAGCTTGGGGCGGCCGCCTTCGAGCGGGCGCTCGGCGTGCGCCCGCTCCTGGTCCGCTCGGGTGGCTCGCTGCCACTCGTGCCCGCGCTCACGGCGAAGGACATCCCGACGATCATCACCGGGTTCGCCCTGCCCGACGCCAATGTCCACTCCCCCAACGAGCGCCTTCTGGCCGAGTACGTGCCGCTCGGTATCTCTGCCGCGCGCGCACTGTTCGAGGAGTTCGCCGCACTCGTGCCCTGAGGCACCCTCGGCCCGACGCTCAGGCGGGCGCTCGAGGGTCGCGGGCCCGTGGAGACACCGCTCTGACGGCCGGAACCGCGACCGTCAGAACAGTTCATTTTCAGCCTGGTTTGCAAGCTCGGATGCACCGCTGTATGCTAAACTGCATAAATTCGATAGGGAAAGAAGACTTTGTCCCCCATGCTCCTCATTCTCCTGATGCTGACCTGGCCCGGCTTGGTGGCCATCGCGATCGCGTTCCATAGCCCTGCGAGGCGCGAGGACGCCGTCGATGAGCGCGACGGCGGACAGGCGGATCGGGCCGGGGCACAGCGGAGCGTGCGCCGCGCCCGGGCACAGCGGAGCGTGCGCCGCGCCCGGCACGGGCTCCGCAGAAAGGTGTCGTCCCGGTGACCCGCGTGGACGTCCACCAGCACCTGTGGTCCGAGCCGCTCGTGGCGGCGCTCGAAGGACGCCGTCAGTTCCCCTTCATCCGCCGCGAGAGCGGCCTGGCTGTCCTCTACCTCGCGGGCGAGCGGCCCTACGTGATCGACATGTCGAGCGAGACAGCCGCCCGGCGCGGGCAGCTCGTCGAGCAGGACGGCCTGGAACGTGCGCTCATCTGCCTCTCAAGCCCGCTGGGGATCGAGTGGCTGCCGCACGCCCAGGCCGTGGAGCTGATCAACGCCTACCACGAGGGGGCGCTCGCACTTGGGGAGCCCTTCGGTGTCTGGGGCAGCATCCCGCTCGAGCAGCCCGACGGCGCCGACGTCGAGCGCGCCATCGCCCTCGGTTGCGTGGGTATCTCACTACCCGCGGGCGCGCTGGCCAGCGTGGACGCGATCTCGCGCCTCGAGCCGGTGCTCTCACAGTTGAGTCTGAGCGGTGCGCCGCTGCTCGTGCACCCGGGACCCGAGAGCCCGCTCTCGCCGAATCAGCAGCCCGCATGCCAAGCATCGCTTCACGATCCACTCTGGTGGCCCGCGATGACCAGCTACGTGGCCTCGATGCAGGCCGCTTGGATGGCCTTCCTGGCCGCCGGGCGCGTTCGGCACCCCGGCCTGCGGGTCGTCTTCTCTATGCTCGCCGGCTTGGCGCCGCTCCAACATGAGCGCCTGGCTTCGCGCGGCTGCCTCACACCCGACCTGGCCGATCCGCACACGTTCTATGAGACCTCGTCCTTCGGGGCCCCGACGGTGGCCCTCCTGTCCGACCTGGTCGGCCCCTCCCAGCTCCTCTACGGCTCCGATCGACCCGTGGTGGACCCGCGCGAGCTCGGCATGCCCGAGGCGCTCGACTGGGATGCGATCCGTGCGGGCTCCGATCTGGCCCTCGGCTCCCAGCAGCTGGCGGCGCTCCGATGAGCGCCACCGTTCGGAGCCTCCGCAGCGATGGGGCGCTGGGGTTCCAGGCCTCCCAGGCCCCGCTTGGCGAGGTTCCGCGCCCCCGGGGCCGTGATCTCTCGGGTCCCGAGCTGGAGGCCTTCGCCAACGAGCTCGCCGATCGACCCGAGCTGTGGATCGAGTATGTGAGGCACGACCCCTCCCAGCGCCAGTACGAGGAGCTGCTCAGCGACGCACACCTGACGGCGTGGCTGATCTGCTGGATGGACGATCACGACACCGGCTTCCACGATCACGATGTCTCGGCGGGCGCGGTGGCGGTCGTCAGCGGCACGGTCTGCGAGGAGCGCCTCGCCATCGACGGCCCCCCGCGCCGGCGCACGGCATCCGTCGGCCAGAGCTTTCACTTCTCGCCCGCCGACATCCACCGGGTGCGCCATGCGGGCGCCGACCCGGCCGTCACGCTGCACGTCTACTCCCCGCCGTTGTTGCGTATGGGCGCCTATCTCGTCGGAGAGGATGGTGTCCTTGCCCGGCACACCATGTCCTATGAGGAGGAGCTCCGACCGCCTCCGGCCTCCCCCGTCGCGGTCGCGGCTTCCTGAGCATGATCATGACGTCCCTTGACGATCTACACTTTGTGAGTAAGATTGATGAGGAATGATCGAGTTGACCCTCTCCCTCCCCCGGTTCGCAGGCGCAGGCTGTATCAGGCGCGGAGTACGTCGCGTGCGAGCAGTCCGGGAGCCCGGACACTCCGAACGTTGACGTCTCGCGCGCCGTCCCCGCTCGCGCCTGTTCCGGCGCCGGCAGCCTCCCCGTTCCGCCTCCTGCTCTCCAGTTCGGGGTCAGGTGGAGAAACTCGATCGACTCCGGAAGGATCTGAAATGCCCCGCATCATCGTTGTAACCGACGCGCGCAAAGACCAGGTGCGCCCGGCAGTACTGCTCGACGAGCAGGTGAGCTCTGTACACCTCAGCACCGACCATGCCTCCGCTCAACTCGTTGAGCGCGTCGCGTGGGCCGTCACCGACGCCGAGCACCTCGAGGGAGCGCGAGACGGCGTCTCGCACGTCCGCAACCCCATCCGCCAAACGACACAGCAGGCCCGTCCCCCCATCGCGGCCTGATAGTCCCGTCCACCACCGACCAGGAGCCCTCAAATGATTCTCATCCTCGTCCTCGCAACCTGGATCGTGGCCCTGGCGGTGGTTACGGGCCTGTGCGTATCGGCCGGCCGCGGCGACGCCTCGCTTCGACGCCAGACCCTCGACCCGGGCCATGAAGAGCTGTTTGCAGCCGCGCTCGACCGCGTCGCGCCGGGCACCGGGCGCCGTCCCGGCACGATCTCCCGTCGCCAGCTCGAGCACGAACCCGCTCGCGTGGAGCGCGTCGCCGTCGGCTGAGGGCCGACAGGCTCAAGCGGCACCCGGTCCTCAGGACACAGACTCCGCCGACGACGGCCTGGGCCGGTGCCTGCAACACTGGCGGCGACCGGAATGAGCTTGACCACTGCCGTCAGCCCGCACAGCGTCAGCGTCAGCGTCGAACGTCTGCTGGCGGCCCTCGAGCGCCGGGGGATCGAGGTGTTTGCGACGATCGACCACGGCGCAGGCGCGCGCCAGGCCAGGCTCGAGTTGTCCGAGGAGGTCGTCGTGATCTTCGGCGATCCTAAGGTCGGCACCTTGCTGATGCAGGACGATGGCGAGGTCGGCTATGAGCTGCCATTGCGGATGCTGATTCGCGAGGACGGCGGCAGGACCGTCCTTGCCTACAGGCCGCCGAGCGCACTGGCGGACGAATACGCGTTGGGTGAGCGGTTGGCAGTCCTCGGACGCATCGAGACACTTCTCGAGCAGCTTCTCATGGAGATCGCCAGCCCCTGATCGCCCTCCGCACCAACATGCTGCGCCGGGCTCAGTGAGCTCCGAGCGCAACGCCCGCACGGGCTTCGTGCCCGGCTGGGGAGACGGGTTCGATCGAGGCCTGCGAAGTCTCGGCGGCGACGGCCTCCAGCAGGATGTCCACGATGGCCGGATCGAATTGGGTCCCGCGGTTGGACTTGATCTCGGCCACGGCGCTCTCATATGAGAGCGCTCCCCGATAGGCACGATCGGTGCGCATCGCGTTCCACGAGTCACAGCAGGTGATGATCCTCGCCTCCAGCGGTATCGCTGCGGCACTCAGCTGGTCGGGATACCCGGCGCCGTCCCAGCGCTCGTGGTGGGAGCGAACGATCAGGCCGACCTCCTGCATGAAGCCGCCGACGCGGTCGAGCATCCGCTGACCTTCGACCGTGTGGGTTCTGATGATCTCCCATTCGCGCTCGTCAAGCGCCCCGGGGTTGTTGATGATCTCCTTGGGGATGGAAACCTTGCCGACATCGTGCAACAGAGCGGCAAATTCCAGGTTGCGCGTCTGTTCGGCGGTCAGCCCGATCCGGCCCCCGACTTCCAGGGCCAGCGCGACGACGCTCTTGCAGTGCTGTCCGGTGTAGCCGTCATCGGCCTCGACCACATCGCCGAGCACCAGAGCGGTGCCGCGGTAGGCCCTGCTTAGCTCGAGCAGCCCCTGCAGACGCTGGTGGCGCTCATGCGCGAACAGCTCGAGCAGGCCGAGCAGCGGAAGCAGGCTGAGCACCGCCGCCGGCGAGCCCTGCGTCTGGCGCGCCACGACCAGGCCCACGGCGGAGAGCGCCGCGTCGACCCCGTAGACCCAGGTCTCGCGGAATTGAGACCAGACAGTCGCCTCGCGCGCGATCGCGTAGCGGACCGTCGAGACCGCGAAGTCCCCGGTGAACTGCGCGGCCAGCGCCACGAGCAGCAGGCCCGGACCGGCGTCGACCGCCCTAACGCCGGCGGCGATGAAGACGATCGCCGGCCCGACCGCGAACCAGGCATTGCCCGGGGCCAGCAACAGCCTGTCCACATGCACCTGGCGTCTGATGATCCCCGGCAGCTCGGCAATCATCAGCGCCCCGACACAGGCGGCCGGGACGAGCGCCGCGGGAATCGTGAAGAGCAGCGGCACGAAGGCCAGCTGGGTGGGCACGGTGAAGCCCAGCGGCGTGTCGAAACGCACCCGTGTGGAGACCGCCAGCACCAAGAGGCACAGGGTCGCGGGGAGAAGATCCACCTCGCCGGGTGTAGCGGCGAGCCACATCGCCGCGCTGACCGCCAACAAGCCGCTCGCCACGGCCGCCGCGAGGAGCCGCTCGCGGGCGCTCAGATGGCTCTTGGCACGGCTGTATGAGTCCGCGAGCAGCTGCTGATCGGCCAAGTCGGGCTGCAGGGACATGTCGATCCCATACATCGGATCGAGAACGCGTGTGCGTGAGGAGCGGGCGCCGCTATCAAACGTCGGTGGGGCATGGCCGAGCCTCCAACCAGTGTCCAGGATCCGGTCCGAAAGCTGACGCTATGTCCGGGCGTGCCCGAAAAGGACGACAAGGAAAGACTGAAAAGGGCAAACCCGCCGTGAGGCGGGGACGCAAAGCAAGAGGTCTCGATCCCGAGACGGCTCGGCCGCCAGCATTACGTCACGGAGGACTCATATGCCCCAATCAGCCAGGAAATCGTGCTCCATCGGCGCCGCCGCCCTCGCCCTCGCGGCAGCCGGCGCCACCCTCGGAGTCGGCGCACCGTCCGCCATGGCCCAGGCCAAGACCGCCAAGCTGCTCTGTGAAGGGCAGAGCTTCAGCCAGGAGTTCCTGGCCTACGGAGACACCAAGCTCTATACGCCGGTGCCCGGAGGCGAATTCAACAAGGAAGGCGAAGGCTGGACGCTGAGCGCAGGCGCGGGCATCATCAAAGCCGTTCGTCCCGACGGGAGCACGGGCGGCGTCCTGAGCATCCCCGTGGGTGGGAAGGCCATCAGCTCTGCGATGTGCGTGACGCTCGCCTATCCCATGGCGAGGGCCTGGGTCACCGGCTCCGGCACAGCGACCACCGGGAAGGGCATCGCCGTGTCGGTGTCATACGCCGGCACGCTCAGCGCCGAAGCACCCCAGGAAGTCGGCAAGGTCGTCGGCAAGGGGTCCTGGAGCCTCGGGCGCTTCGATATCGCCCCCACGCTCGGTGGCACCGAAGAAGCGCCGCGCGAAGTGCGCTCCATCTTCGAAGGCCGCAAGGGCACCAACGAGCTCTTCAATGTCTACATCGACCCGCGGATGAGCCGCTGACGCGGCGCGAGGACCAAATAGCCGATCGGTCATCAAGCCATTATTAGACTGGTGCGATGAGCCGTCCCACGGATATCGAAGCGCGCCGGCGCTCCGGCCGGCGATGAGCGCGGACCCGCCCGTCCTCCCGGTTGCCGGCTCGCCCTCGCCGCCGGAGCCGAGCGACGGGCGGCGCGCACGGGGCATGCGCAGCCGCCAGGCGATTCTCGAGCGCTCGGTGCAGATGGGCTCGCGCGTGGGCCTTGAAGGCCTGACCATCGGGGCCCTCGCGACCGACCTGGGGGTCCACAAGAGCAACGTCTTCGCCCTGTTCGGCTCCAAGCTCGAGCTACAGCTCGCGACACTGGCCGCGGCCCGAGAGATCCTGATCGAGCTGGTCATGGTGCCCGCCGCTCCGTCCCGCGAGGGCGCCGCGCGCCTGACGGCCCTCGGCGAGGCGTGGTTCGACTACCTGGCCTCAGGAGCCTTCGCCGGCGGCTGCTTCCTCTGCGCCGCCTCGGCCGAGATGGACGGACGGCCCGGTCCGGTTCGCGACGCGGTCCAGGTCGTCATGCGGGAATGGCTGCAGGTGCTGCGCGCCAACGTCAGCGCGGCCGCGGCGGCGGGCGAGATGGATGGCGCCGTGGACGCCGGCGGGATGGCCTTCCGCCTGAATGCCCTGGGCATGGCCGCAAACTGGCAGCACCAGCTGTTCGGCGGCCTCGATGGCATCGAACAGGCGCGCCGTGCCTGGCGGAGCGAGCTCGAGCGCGCGAGCGTCTGAGTCAGCGGCCCTCGGCCTGAGCTTGCCCGGGCCCGAAGCGCTCGTAGAGCTCGGGCAGCAGTACCGCCAGATTTGCGTACTCCTCCGTGCAGTGACCCGCCAGTGCCCGTGTGGTCCCATCGGGGATCATCGCGCGGCGCACCGTGCGGTTGTTCAAGAGCGGCGCCCCCGCCCCACCCATCCGACCGTAGGGGCGGATCGCCGCGCCAATCCAGAAGCGGCTGCGCAGGAGGACGCCGTCGCCCTGCTCGATGAAGACGTGCACCATCAGCGTGTGCTGCATGCGGCGGCGATCGTCACCTGCGTAGCCGCCGATGACCGTTGCACGCGGCGGCAGATCTGAGGACATGCCCAGCTCGGTCGGGCGCCGGAACGCGATACGGGCATGGATGGTGCCCCTGCCGATGTCCTCGACCGGATGGTGGACCGCGCCCCAGTGCGCCTTGGAGGCGCCGGGCGCGGGCTCCTCGACGGAGTTGCTCCGGTGGGCCGGCGGGTGCCAGATCCGATAGCGGATCGGCTCGCGCGGATGCCAGTCGAACCACCAGTCGATCATCTGGGTGCTGACGCCCGGCATGGCGGTGCGCACGGCGATATAGCCGACTCCGTCCGCGAGCGTGCACCAGCCGGTCTCGACCGCCAGGGGCCTCGGGTCGAGCAGCCGGTCGAGGTCCGTTCTGCCAAGCGCCGCCGAGGGGTCCATCGGGCCGTCTGCCACGGCGGCGGCTGTGGACGCGTCGACCGGCGTCAGCGGGCGCTCCAGATATGCCTCCAGACCCGGGCTCACCGGCCGTGCTCGAACGGCCTGCCCATCCACGGATGGAACAGCCCATCGGGGTCATAGGCGGCGCGCACCTCGTCCAGGCGGCGCAGGTTGGCGTCGCTTACGAAGCGGGCCGGGCGCCGGCCGAGGTTCTCGTCGGCCAGCTGGATGCCGCTGGAGAGGCCCTCCATCTCGCGCATCCGCTCGGTTGCCCACGTGGCCGTCCTTGAGTCACCCGCCGGATCGGACGAGGCTCCGTAGCAGGCGATGTAGGTCTCGTCCTCGATGCTGAAGGCCATGTCGGGCCGCTCCGGGCTTGCGCCCCAGTTCATCCAGAGCATGTGCGAGGGCGACTCGGGCAGGGTCTCGGCGATACGGCGGATGCCGGGGAGCAGCTCCGACACCGGTGCATGGGTCCACATGTTGTCGGTCACCCACCGGTGCTCGTCGGGGTAGATCGCAGCGCTGCCCGCGAACAGGTCATCGAAGGACACTGGTACGTAGGGGATCGCGATCTTGGCGCGCCCCAGCGCCGGACAGGTCTCGAGCAGTCCCAGCGCCTCTCCCGCCTCGGCCTCGCTCTCTGCGAGCACCGGCCCCGTGACGGCGATCTCGGGCAGGCCGGCCTCGTCGCGGTGGATCAGGACCATCAGCTCCATCGTCCGGGGCACCCGCGGGCCGAGGTCGTGGACCCAGGCGAAGATCTCATCGAGCAGCTCGATCGGGTAGCTGTAGACCCCGCTCGCCATCACCTTGGGACGCGGAAAGACATCGACATGAAAGCGTGTCACGACGCCGAAGAAGCCCGGACCAGAACCCCGGGCAGCCCAGTACAGCTCGGGGTGGTTCTCGGCGTCGGCCCGGACGAGCTCGCCGGCCGCCGTTACAACGTCTATGGCCCGCACGCTCTGGCAGGCCGGCCCGTGAACGCGCCCGTTCCAGCCGAAGCCGCCCTGCAGCAGATAGCCACCCAGCGCCACCCCCACGCAGTGCCCGCCGGGGAAGAACAGGCCGTGCCCTGCAAGTTGCGCCAGCAGATCGGTTCCCCGGCATCCCGGCGCAATCGAAGCGCTCATGGCGTGAGGCTCCACACTGGCGCTGTTCATAGCCGAGACATCGAGCAACACACCGCCGTCGCGCACATGGTTGCCGGCCCAGCTGTGCCCGCCCGAGCGCACCGCGAGCCTGACCCCGCGCTCGCGTGCCAGGCAGACCGCGCCGACCACGTCACCCTCATCTCGCGCGCGGACGATCAGGTCCGGATAGCGCTCGGGGGTTCGCGCGTTCCACATGGTTGCCCGGCGGGCGGGCTCGTAGCCGTCATCCTCGCGCGCCAGCGCCAACTCCTCGACCCCTGCAGCCATGCCTTGCCCTTTCTCACTCCCACAGGTCTTCGTCCACAAGGCGGGACGGGCCCCCGAGCGCGCTCACTGTATGTCAGGGGGAGCAGGCATGTCAAGGAATTCGTCCCATTGTACGGTCGTACTGTCCCGCTCAGTGGGACACTTGCTATAGGATGAGACTTATGACCGGGTCCCGACAGGCCAGCGGGGTTCAGGTAGTCGGCCGCGCCGCGGCGATGCTGAGGGCACTCGACGGACACCCCGAGGGCCTCAGCCTGGCCGCCGTCGCCCGCGAGGTCTCGTTGCCTCGGTCGACCGTTCACCGTCTGGCTGCGGCCCTCCTCGAGGAGGGTCTCCTCGAGCCCGCCTCGTCCTCCGGCGGGCTGCGGCTTGGCCCGGAGATCCGGCGCCTGGCCCGCGGTGGGCAACCGGATCTGCGTACGGAGCTGCGGCCCTTCCTGGAGATGCTCTCGGCGAGCCTGTTTGAGACCGTCGACTGCGCCGTCCTGGAGGGGAATCAGATGCGCTTCATCGACCAGCTCCCGGCCCCTCATCGCCTGCGGGCCGTCTCGGCGGTCGGGGCGGGCTTCCCGCTGCACTGCACGGCCAACGGCAAGGCGACCCTGGCGCTGCTGGGGCGCGAGCGCGCCCTGGCGCTGCTGCCGGCGCGCCTGGCCCGCTTCACCCCGGCGACGATCACCCGGCGTGCGGACCTGTCGGCCGAGCTCGAGCAGATCGAACGCGGCGGCGTGGCCCTGGACCTGCAGGAGCACACTGCGGGAATCTGCGCGGCAGGCATCGCTGTCCGGGATCTCTCCGGCCGGATCGCGGCCCTGTCGGTCCCGGTCCCCGCCCAGCGCTTCAAAGGACGTGAGGACGAGATCACAGCGGAGCTGACGCGGGTCCGGGCGCTGCTCGCCGGGCGCCTGGAAGACACCGGACGCCCGCCTGCCCGATGATTCTGTTCCCTGCGGGCACGAGAAAGGCAGCCAGACCGTGAGCACCTCCCAGCCGGACCCGACGATCACTGCGACCCGCCGCATCGAGCGGGGACTCTCATGAGCGCCCTCCTCTCCTACGAGCTGGACGGGCCGATCGCGACGATCACAATGGATGACGGCAAGGTGAACGCGCTGTCGATCGCCATGCTCGGTGAGCTGCACGAGGCGCTCGCCCGGGCCGAGCAGGACGGCGCCGTGGTTCTGCTCTGCGGCCGCGAGGGCTACCTCTCGGCCGGTTTTGACCTCAAGGTCTTCGCGGCCGGCGGTGACGGGGTGCTCGAGATGCTCAGGCTCGGCGCCACGCTCTACGAGCGCATGCTCTCCTTCCCCGCGCCGGTGGTTCTGGCCTGCACCGGCCACGCCGTGGCCGCCGGCGCCTTTCTGATCCTCTCGGCGGACGCCAGGATCGGCGCCGACGGGCCGTTCCGGATCGGCATGAACGAGGTCCGGATCGGGTTGACGATGCCCTGGTTCGCAATCGAGCTTGCGCGCCACCGCCTGCACCCGGCCCATTTCGACCGCGGCGTCATCGGCGCCGCGATGTACGGGCCGCAGGAGGCCGTGGAGCCAGGCTTCCTCGATCGAATTCTGCCGGCGGGCGAGGTCCTCGAGGCTGCGCGGGCGACCGCCCTCGAAATGGCCGAGCTGAACGGCCCCGCCCACGCTGCCACCAAGTTGCGCGCCCGCGCGCAGCTCTTGGACGCGCTGCGCGCAGCGATCGAGTCAGAGCTGACGCCCGAGGGGCTCAGGATCACCTAGACACGTGCGAGGCGCCCTGTTCAGCGCGCGCGCGTCGCCACGGCCGCTTCTCGCCCCGTAGGAGGGGCGTGGCGCCCCTGGTTGCGGGCATGCGCCGAGCGCTCGGTCGAGCCCGTCGGCACGGCGAGGTCGCGTTCGGGGCTGCCGGGCGCCCCCGTCGCGACCGTGCGGGCCACCTCCAGGAACTCGGCCACCACCGAGCTCGGCCGCGAGCGGTGCCAGACGAGCGCACAGCCGGCCGGTGCGGCGTCGAGCAGCGGCAGCGCCACGAGACCCGGCACGAGGTCGACGATGATCGAGGCGACCGACGCGGGGAACGTGCTGATCGCCTGGCTCGATGCCATCGATGCGACCTGCTCCAGCGTGTTGCCGGGCCGGTCGCCCGTCACGGTTGCGGGCCCGCCACGCTCCTCGTCGAGGTTCCAGAAGGAGCACCAGGCCGGGTCGACCGACGGGTCACAGCCGTAGAAGGTCTCCTCGAGAATCTCGCTCGAGCTGAGCTCGCTGCGACCGGCAAGCGGGTGATCGGCGCGCATCACCACCGCACGTGGGTCTTCGCGCAGCGTCAGGATGCCCAGCTCGGGATCGGGCACAGCCGCGTGGCAGAGCGCCACGTCCACGTCCGCCAACCAGCTCGAGGGAGAGGAGGTCGGAAAACGCAGCTCGCGCGAGGAGACCTCCACGGCGGGATTGGCCTTCGCGAAAGCTTCGAGCAGTTCGGGCGCCATCAACATCGGCGGAATGCTCAAAAAGCCGATCTGCAGTGCGCCGCGGAGGTCACGGGCAAGAGAGGCGGCCGTCGCGGCGGCGTCGGCCTGCGCCTCCAATGCGAGCTTTGCCTTCTCGAGGAAGACTGCGCCGGCGGGCGTCAGCGAGACCCCGCGGGGGTGGCGTTCGAACAGCTTCACACCCAGCTGGGTTTCAAGTTGGGAGATCGACTGGGAGAGGGCCGGCTGAGCGATGTGCAGGGCGCTGGCGGCGCGCGTCATCTGGCCGATCTCTGCGACCTTGACGAAATAGCTCAGCTGGCTGTGCTTCAGCACCATCGCGCGACTCCGTTCAACGACGGATCCTGGGACCCGGCGCACCCGGCAACGATGGCCGGGCAACGCACTGGACCCGACTCAATGTCGCGCTTCGCGATTGTGCGCTCTACCCAATCCTGGCGCCCCGAAGGTCCAGAATTGGACTGGGTGATACTCCGCTCAGGCCGCCCGGACCCGCAACGACTCGAGGTCGTGTATGACGACACGACGCCTTTCGGTCGTCAACCAGCCCAGCTCGCGCAGGGTCTGCAGCCCGGCGGCCACGCCGGCGCGCGAGGCGCCTGTCCAGCTCGCGAGCTCATCCTGTGAGATCGGCATCGTGACGGCGATCCCTTCCCGGCACGGCTCGCCGTAGCGATCGGCCAGCTCGACCAGTCGGGCCGCCAGACGCCCGAGCGTGTCCGAGGCGGCGAACTGCAGCCGCCTGATCGTCGACTCCCGGAAGCGCAGGGCCACCGACTCGAGCAGAGCGATCGCCACATGGGGGCTGGTTTCGAGGTGCGCCCGGAACTCACGACCTCCAAGCAGCACCGCCTCGACATCCTCGAGTGCCGTCACCGTCGCCAGCCGGGGCTGCCCATCGATGAAACCTAGCTCCCCAAGCAGCTCGCCCCGGTCGCGGATCGCAAGCAGCAGCTCGTGCGCGCCGGCCGCCGCGCGGGTCACCTTGACCCGCCCGCCCAGCAGCAGCAGCAGGTGCTCCTCGGGCTCATCCTGGAACATCAGGACGGACTCCTTGGGGAAGCGGCGCCTGATGCCCAGCGCGATCAGCGCATCGCGCTCGGTGTCTGTCAGCCGTTGCAGGAAGGTCAGCGGCACGCTCACGCCGACAGCGTCTCAGATTGACGGCCCGCTCAGAGGCTCGCGAGATCCCAGCAGCGCAGCGCCAGATGTGTGAGGCCGAGTTGCTCGTAGAGGACCGCGCCCGCCTGAATCAGTACCCGGGCCTCGCCGGCGTCGCGCTCGCGCAGGCGCTCGCCGCGGAGCGCGAGGCAGCGTGCGCCGTCAAGCCTGCGGCCCAGCTGCTGCCAGCCAGCCTGAGCGCCTTCGAGCGCCGCCAGGCCGTCGGTGAGCGCAACGACGATCCCCGAGGCCTCCAGGGCCGCCGCCCGCGAGACCGGATCGTGGGCCTGCCCGGCCAGCCTCCCCGCTCGCTCGGCCTCGGCTTGAGCCTCCTCCAGCCTGCCGCCCGAGGCGGCCAGCCTGCTCAGCGCACACGCGGCCTCAACCGCCAGCGGGGTCAGCCCGGCCGCTTCGCAGAGGGCGCCCGCCTGACCGAGGACGATCTCGGCGCCATCGGGATCGCCGCCGTCGGCAAGCGTATCCGCGAGGCTCAACAGCGCTTCAGCGGAGATCTCCAAGGCGCCCAGCCGGCTCGCTTCCTGGTGGGCGCGGCGCAGGATCCGCTCCGACTCCTCCCATTCAGCCTCACACCAGCGCAGCCGGCCGTTGAGCAGGTCCGCAAGGCACAGCTTGCTGAACAGGCCCTCACGTTCGGCCAGCAGCGTGATGCGAGCCGCCGAGCGTCGCGCGAGATCCCATTCACAGCGCAGCAGCGCGATCCGGGCAAGCGCCGCGTGCAGTTCGATCTGGGCAGGAAGGACGCCCACGCGCTCCGCGAGCGCGAGCGCCTCGCGGTAGCGGCGCTCAGCCGCCTCATAGTCGCCTTCGCAGGTCTCGTGGTTGCGCCCCGCGGCGAGCAGGGCGAAGACCGTCTCCTCCTGGTCGCTGTCGCGCGCCAGCTCCACCGCCCGCTCCAGACTGCGCCGGGCGCGCTCGTCCTCGCCGATCCGTCCCAGCACCCTGCCGTTGATGCAGTGGGCTCGGCTGGCCGAGCGCGGATCGCCGAGCTCAGCGGCCACATTGAGAGCTCGCTCTGCGGCGTATGCCGCCAGCATGTTGGCGCCGACCTGCATGTACAGCGTGGCGGCCTCCCCGAACAGTCGTGCCAGGGCAACCGACGGCGGGCCGTCCTTGATCATCTTGATGCCGCGCTGCAGCTGCTTGACGGCCTCGTCACGCCGGCCGTCATGGGCCAGCGCAGCGGCGATTTTCCTGTGCAGCTCGGCGACCTGCTCGAGCCGTCCCTCATGGCGGTGGTACTCGATGCATCCGGCCCAGGCCTCGATCGCCTCGCTGAGGCGCCCCAGACGCGACTGGACCTCCCCCATGCGCTCGGTGATCTGAAAGCGCACCGGATCGGAGGCCGCCGCGAAATCGAGCGCGGCCCGGTAACGGACCAGGGCTTCGCCGTTGGAGAACAGAGACGCGGCGAGGTCCCCCGCCCGCAGGCAGTGCCCGACCGCCGACGCGCGCAGCCTGGCAAGCTCAGCTACCGGCAGGCGCGCCTCGGCGGCGAGCATCGCGGCCCTCGTGAAATGTTCGGCCAGGGCCGCGGCGGCCGCGTCCGGCGGGCCGATCGCCGCGCCTTCGAGCAGCGCTCCCACCTCGGCGTGCTTGCGTGCCCGGACGGCCTTGGGCAACATCTCGTATGCGACCTCGCGGATCAGCATGTGTCTGAAGGCCAGCTGGCCCTCCCCGTCACCGTTGTGGGCGGGGTCGGCCACGATCAGGTTCTTGCGGCACAGCTCGCCGAGACTCTCCTGTAACTCGGCGCCGGACGCTCGGGCGAGTGGCTCGAGCGCGATGCTGGAGAAGCTCGGTCCGAGGACGGCAGCATGGCCCAGCAGCTGGCGCTCGAACGGAGGCAGGGCATCCAGGCGCGAGGCCAGCAGGCCACGGATCGTCCCCGGGAGCTCGCCGCCCGTCGGACCGGCTTCGCCCAGCGAGTCGAGGAGCGCCTCGGCGAACAGCGGGTTGCCACCGCAGCGCTCGGCCAGCCGTGAAGGACCCTCACCGTCGGGCAAGCCCGCACCGTCTACCAACGCCTCGATCAACTCCAGCGACTCGTTGCTCGAGAGCGGCTCGAGCACGAGCCTGGCGCTGCCCGGCAGACCCGACGCCACCGAGCGCACGATGCCCTCGTCGCGGGCCAGGCAGATCTGCAGCAGGGGGCGCTGCGTCCGCGCGGCGAGATAGCCGATCAACTCCAGGGTCCCTTCATCGGCCCACTGGGCGTCCTCCCAGACGAGCACCGGCAACTGTCCCTCGGAGAGCCCTTCCACCAGGGCCCTGACCAGGCCAAAGAAGCTGTCGCGAGCGGCGCGCCGGTCATCCTCTGCCAGGCTCGGCTGGAGATCTGACGGCGCGCCCAGCAGCCTCGCGAACGGCGCCAGCCGTTGCTCGGCGTCGGCCCCGCCACGATCCGCGAGCATCGGTCCGAGCTTCGCACGGAGCTTGCGGACGATTGTCTGCGCGTCGTCCCCGCCGGCGACCGCGCACTCGCTGCGGAGCATCTGCGCGAGCGGGCCGAAGGCGGACTCCGAGCCGAAGCCGGGTGCACGGCCGCGCAGGAAGCGCGTCGGCGGCACGCGGCGCTGGAGGCGGCGCTCGAGCTCCGCGACGAGGCGTGTCTTGCCGACTCCCGCCTCGCCGAGAATCGTGACTGTCTGCGCCGCTCCCTCGCGCGCCGCACGGTCACTGAGAGCGACGAGCCTCGAGAGCTCGGCCTGGCGTCCAACCAACGGCGCCCGTGGCGCGTCGGGCGGGCGCTGCGCGGCGGTGGGCTCGCTCACCGAGACCACCTGCCAGGCACTCACCGGCTCGGCTCTGCCCTTCAGCGCCAGCGATCCCAGCTGCCGGTAGGCCACCGCGCCGCCGCCGGTTGCGCGCCAGGTGCCCTCCCCCACCAGCACTCCGCCGACCGGGGCGGCCCCCTCCAGCCGGGCCGCCACGTTGACGGCGTCTCCCACGACCGTGTATTCGTCCCCGATCCGACCGGCGAGGACATCGCCGGTGTTGACGGCTGCCCTCAGGGCCAGCTCGAGCCCGTACTGCGCCCTCACCGAGCGGTTCAGCTCGGCCATCGCCCCCTGCATGCCCCAGGCCGACCGGACGGCCCGCTCGGCATCGTCCTCGTGCGCGATCGGCGCGCCGAAGACGGCCATGATGTTGTCGCCTATGTACTGGTCGACGTAGCCGCCGAAGCGCTCCACCTCCAGGGCCAACCGCGAAAGGTAGCGCTCGGTGAGGGCCTTGACGCTCTCGTGGTCCAGGCGCTCGGCGACGGTCGTGTAGCCGACGATGTCTGCGAACAGGATGCTGACCCGCCGGCGTTCCTCGGCCGGCACCGCGACCCTGCCGCCGTTGCGCACACCCACATCGAGCGCGCAGCCGCAGGCGCTGCAGAAGCGGGCCTCGACCGTGGCGGGCGCTGAGCAGGCCGGGCAGCTGCGCGCCAGTGGCGCTCCGCAGGCCATGCAGAACCTCGCATTGAGACTGTTGGCGGCGCCGCATCGTGCGCATCCTCCCCCGGCCATCGAAGGATCATGGCGATTGGAAGCAACTGCTGTAGGGCTCGGCCGTGGCGCAGGCCGGGTTCCCGGCGGAAGATGGCATTACGAATACTCGAGCGGATCGAGTAGTTGACATACTCCCCGGCTGATGGACGGTGCGCACCCCGAGATGGTCCGACAAGCCTGCCGGGCATGGGGTGAGGGCGACATCTCGATCTACCGCAAGATGTACACGGCCGACGTGGTCGCCGAGGGCGGCGGGATGTGGCCGGAGGGGGAGGGCTCCGAACAGGGAGTCGAGGGGCTGATCGCCAACCTCGAATCGATCATGGCCGCTTTCGAGCGCAGCGAACTGATTCCCGAGTCCTTCTACGAACAGGGCGATTCGCTGCTGGCCGAGATCCTCTGGCGCGGGGTCCTGCCCGGCGGCCGTGCGCCGATCGAGCAGCGCGTTGTGTGCGCCTATCGCTTTCGCGACGGCCTGATCGCCTACACGGCCTGGTTCCCCACCCTCCAGGAGGCTGCGGCGGCGATCGGGGTGGAGTTGGACGCCGAGGGTAGGCTCCCCGCGGGACCCGCCTGAGCGAAATCCCAGTGCGCTTCTGGATACGGCTTTCTACCGTTCCTTCCCTCGGAGCCGCCGTCGATACGCGGGTATGGCCAACCCATCTGACAGTGGCCTTGACCCATATCGCCGAGGATGATCGAAGCGAAACGGATCCGCGGCGGACTGCTGCCGATGAGCGCGCTGCTGCGTCCGCGGGAACGCACTGCGCTCCGCGCCATGACAGGTGTGCTGGGCCTGCTCGTGGCGGGCACGGCCGCGCAGGCCGTCTCGGGCTTCGACGCCAGCGCGGGCGCGAACTTCGCCGGCAAATGGCTGACCCCCGCGGTCTACGTCCTTGTCGGTGTGATCGTCTGCTGGCGGGCGATTTACAGCACTGACGGGCGGGGCCCCTGGATTGTCTTCGCCATCGGCATCTCGCTGTATGGCATCGGCAACCTCGTTTGGAGCATGCTCTATGAAGAATTGGCCAATCCACCGATTCCCTCGTTCTGCGACGCGCTATGGCTCGCGCTGTACCCGTGCTGCTGGTTCGGCCTAGCCGGCCTTGCGCAGCTGAAAGAGCGCCCGGTCCCGGCGCGACTGTGGCTCGACGCGCTGATCGCCGGCCTGGGAGTAACGGCAATCGGCGCGACCGTCGTTCTTCACCCGGTCCTCTCGAGTCTCAGCGGCGGCACCGCCGCTGTCCTCACCGAGCTCGCCTACCCCGTCTGCGACCTGCTGTTGGCCGCCGTGGTCGTCGGGATCCTCGCTCTGCGCGGCTGGCGGGTCGATCGTATGTGGGCGATGCTGGGAGCCGGCTTCCTGGCGCTGGCCGTGGCCGACTGCCTCTACGCCGTCCAGGTTGCCAACGGCGCGGGTGCGCCGAGCAGCCTTACCAATCTCGCCTACGAGCTCGGCGTCGTGATGCTGGCACTGGCCTCATGGCAGCCCTCGCACAGGGTCCGTGCGCGTGCCACGCCGGGTCCCGCCGTCTTGGCCATGCCGGCAGCCTTCACCCTCAGCGCCGTGGCACTGCTGCTCTACGACCATTTTCACCGCCTCGACCTACCGGCCCTGGCACTTGCTGTGTGCACCATAGTCGTCGCATTCGCCCGGACCGGGATCGCGTTCAAGGATGTCCAAGCGCTCGCGGCAAGCCGCCACGAGGCCTTGACCGACGATCTGACCTCGCTGCCCAACCGCCGCCATTTTCTGGCTCGTCTGCGGCGCGAGATCGCGTCGGCTGAGCGCACTGGCACCGAGGTGGCGCTGATGATGATCGACCTCGACCATTTCAAGGAGCTCAACGACACGCTTGGTCACGACGCAGGCGATCGCCTGTTACGGGAGATCGGTATTCGCCTGCGCGGGTCGCTGCGAAGCTCTGACCTGGCAGCCCGCCTGGGCGGCGACGAGTTCGGTGTCCTGCTCTGCTCCCCCGGTTCGATCGCCGATGTAAAACGGATCGTTGCCAAGATCCTGAGCGTGATCGGCGACCCGATCCTGCTGGATGATCTCAGCATTCGCATCACGGCCAGCCTCGGGGTCGCTCTCTACCCTCGCCACGCCGGCAACGACCAGCAGCTGATGCAGCATGCGGACGTCGCGATGTATGAGGCCAAGGCGGCGCAGGCGGGCCATGCCTTCTACGCACCTGAGCGAGATACCCACTCACCGGCGCGCCTGATCCTGGCCAGCGAGCTCTCGCACGCCCTGCAGCATGGGGGGATCGTCGCCCACTACCAGCCGAAGGCCACTGTGGCCGACGGGCGGATCGTGGGGGTGGAGGCGCTGGCCCGCTGGCAGCACCCGGTTCGCGGCCTGATCGGCCCGGGCGAGTTCGTGGCGGTCGCCGAGCAGGCAGGCCTGGGACGGGCGTTGACACGGAGAATGCTCGAACTGGCTCTCGACCAGCTGGTCCTCTGGCGAGCGGAGGGCCTCACACTCAATGTTGCCGTCAACACCACCGTCGCCGATCTGCAGGATTCACGCTTCCCGGCCGAGGTCGCCGCGATGCTGGCCATCCGCGGACTACCGCCCGCGACTCTGATCCTCGAGGTGACCGAGAACGTCGTCCTTGCCGATCCGGTCCGTGTCGGAGACGTATTGGCCAAGGTCGGCGAGCTGGGAGTAGGACTGGCCCTCGATGACTTCGGTACAGGCTTCTCCTCGCTCTCACACCTCAAGGTCCTGCCCGTAGGGGAGGTCAAGATCGACCGCTCCTTCGTGGCCCGGATGACCTCCGACCGGGTCGATGCGGCGATCGTCAACGCCACCATCCAGCTCGCCCACGGAATCGGCATCCGTGTGGTCGCCGAGGGAGTCGAGGACCAACGCACCTGGGAACAGCTCAGGGTCGCCGGCTGCGAGCTCGTGCAAGGACAGACGATCTGCATGCCACGCCCGGCCTCAGAGCTTGACGACCTGTTGGGCATCCAGCCCCACCGCCTCACGCAAGCCGCTTCGCGGGGGGCGCCAGGTTGAGGCGTTCAGGCGCCCCTCATCGCCGGTCCTTACCCCGACCCGGTGGGAGGCCGTAGAGCCGGCAGCGTCGGCGTCAGGGTGCCCGAGTCCCGGCACAGGTCGGCGAGACGTCCCGCCAGACGCGTCCTCTGCGCCTCATCTGCCCGGTTGTGCGGAACGCCACTGCAACGGTCGAGCAGGTTGCGGAGCTCCAGCGGATCGGCCTCCAGGTCATACATCTCATATTCGGGGGCGGCGCGGCCGGCTGGATCGAGGTAGACCGCGTACTTGTAGCGCTCCTCGCGCACCGCGCGGATCCGATTGGGCTGCCCGGGTCCGTCCTGCAGCGCCGTTCCGGCCTGATGGTCGTCGTAGGTGAACAGCACCGCCTCGCGCACAGCGCTCGTCTCGCCGCGCAGTAGCGGCCCGAGGTCGAAACCGTCCAGCGGCTCGTGAGGGACATGGGCACCGGCCAGGCCCAGCATGGTCGGCAGGACATCCAGCAGCGAAACCAGCGCCTCGCTGCTGCGGGCCACGGCGAACATCCGCGGGTTCGAGATGACCATCGGCACGCGGATGGTCTCCTCGTAGGCGTTGAAGATCTTCTGGCGCAGGCCGCCGTGTGAGAGACCCATCTCGCCGTGATCGGAGGTCCTCACGATGACCGTACGCGAGCGCAGCGAGGAAGGATCCCCGGGAGATCCGAGAACAGCCAGCAGCCTTCCGATCTTCTCGTCGATGAGGCTGTGGAGATAGGCGTAGAAGTCGACGTAGTCCTGCTTGGCGGCGCGATCGCCGAGCGCGCCCAGGTAGTTGTCCATGCCCAGCTTGGAGAGCGCCTGCACGGCCGGCTTCTCGCGCAGGTCCTCGGCGAGCGTCGGCGGCAGCGGCAGCGGCACGCCCAGGCCACGGAAGCGCTCACGGTCATAGCCGCCACTCAGGTAGGAGCCGGGGAAACCGAGGACATCGTGTGGGTTGACCAGCGAGAAGACCAGGCAGAACGGCTCCGGAAGTTCCGTGCGCGAGAGCCAGGCCTCCATCTGGCGCGTGTAATCCTCGTCGAAGCCCGCCGCGCTCGCACCCGCGTTGCCGCCGCCGAAGTTCTCGGCCTTCGTGTCACCGCCCGCGTCAGGTGGCTCCCATTCGGCGAAGCCGTAGTCGCGCTCGACGCGCTCGGAGTCCCCCTCGCCCCAGCGCCGGCCGTCGATCGGCTTTGAGAGGTGCCACTTGCCCTTCATCGCGACGTGGTACCCCTGGCGGCGCAGCAGGCTCGCCAGCGTGGCGATGCCGGGAGGCAGTTCGGGCTCGTTGCCGCTCCTCGGCCCGGAGCGCAGGATGTTTCGCACCATGCTGCGCCCGAGCCTGCCGAGGGGAACCTCGCCACTGCGGGCCATGGCGAGTGCGCCGCGCAGGGCGGCCGGCGCGTTGGCCCGGTCGGGCCACAGGTTTCCCTCGGTCATGGTCAGCGTGACGCCATGACGCGAAGGACGTTTGCCGGTCATCAGGCTCGCCCGGCTCGGCGAGCACATCGCCGAGGCCGTGAAGGCACGCGTGAAGCTGATCCCGCTCCGTCGCAGCTCGGCGTCGTTGGGCATCAGCTGCTCGAGCCAGGCGGGATCGTCCGGCCAGTGCTGGGCCTGCCGTTGCTGATCTGTCAGCAGCAGGATCAGGTTGGGTCGCTCCTCACTCCCCTCCATCGCGCACGACGCTACAGCAAGCCCGATCGATCGCCCGGCGAGAGGGGTCGCGGGCAGAGCGGCTAGGACGCGGGAGCCTGCCCCTCGCCCGCCAGGCGCGCCGCGAAGAACGCCAGGACCTCGTCGCGTGCCGCGATCGTCGGCTGGCCCGCCTCGTCGATCAGATGCGCGGTGAGCACGCTGTGCGGGCTCGCCACGACCTGCGCGAAGAACGGCGGCGTCTGCGGGTTGGCGGCGCTGTCGGGCAGGACCCGGCCGATGAAGCGCTCGCCCAGGGCCTGCGAGTAGGCGGCAAATCGCTGCGCTGTGCAGTGGCGGTCCCCGACGAAGCGATAGGCGAGCACCGTCAGGTCCACCTGCTCGAGCCGGCCTCGGACCTGCGCCAGCTCAGGCGGTGAGATCTCCAGGCCCGCCGGGTCGTTGAGGGGCAGCGAGGGTTGCGAGAGCACGGGTGCCAGCATGGCCTGCTCGAGCATCATCGTCAGGGCGAAGTTGCCGGTGAAGCACATCCCGATCGCACCCACCCCCGGGCCGCCGCACTGCTCGTGCGCAAGTCGGGCAAGCGCACGCAGCCAGACGGTCACGGGGCTCGAGCTGTTTGCCTGCAGGGCGCGGAACTCGGCGCTCACACAGGCCCTGCGAACGACCTCGATTCCCTCCTGCGCACTTGGCACCGCCCCGTCGCGCCCGAACAGCGACGGCATGTAGACGGTGAAACCGGCGTCCCTGACCCAGCGGCTGAATCGCGCCACGTGCGGGCTGATGCCGGGCATCTCGCTCATCACGATTACGCCGGGCCCGCTGCCGGAGACATAGACCGTCTTTGCTCTCCCCTCCAGTTCGATCGTGGGGTGCTCGAAGTCCTCGAGCGGGTCGTCCTCGCCATCGAGCGGTGCGGCCATCCTGAACTCCTTCCTCGGGATTGGCCTGAAAGATAGACGATCGTCTATCTTTATTGTCGACTCACTTCAGTCCTCCTCCAGGACCTCGATCCCGAGGGCCCCCGCCCACAAGCCGGCGAGTTCGACGATGGCGGGCCACTCGAAGGCGGCTCCGCGCAGGCTCTCGACGCCCTGAAGCTCTGCGATCGTGCAGCCGCGAAACTCACAGCGCTCGAGCCGGGTCCCACGCAGGTCGGCGCCGCTGAGATCGCAGCCGCTGAAACAGACGGACTCGAGCCTGGCATCCAGGAAGTCGCTCTGGGTCAGCCGGCAGTCCTCGAAGAGCACTCGCTCAAGGCGACTGGCGGCGAACGAGGCCAGATCGATCCGGCAGCCGCGAAAGACAACGTCGCTGATGCTCCCCGCGGTCAGGCCGAGGCCGGTCAGCCTGCCCGACTCGATCGCAACGCGGCTGAGGTGCGCGGCGCGCGCCTGGAGGTTGGCGAGGTTGCACTCGCGCAACAGCGCCGAGGCGATCCGCAGGTGCTCCATGCGTGAGCCCGAGAGGTCCACGCCGAGAAGCCGGCAGAGGCTTAGCGAGACACCGCGAGCCAGCTGGCCGGGCAGCTGCACGCCGTCCAGCTCTACCTCGGTGAGCGTTTGATCGTGGCCCAGCTCGGCGAGTTCGCGGGGCTCAAGGCGCTCGGGCAACTCGGGCGCGGCGGGTGGGGCGGCGGCGCGCCTCAACGCTGCGCCCCCGTGGTTCGGCGGTACGTCCGTTCGTCGCGGCGGCCGCGGAGGTTGCGGATCAGCAACGCCACATCCGTCACCAGATAGAGCCGCTCGCTGACGCGCCCGAGGATGGACATACCGCGGCCGATCCCCAGTGCGGGGGTGTAGACGTCGTAGCCGACCGTCGTCAGGGTCACGAGCCAGAAGTAGACATCATCGGTCGGCGCATTGCCGGCGTGCTGGCGAAATAGGGACTGGCTGCGAGCTCCGTGAAACCGGCCACCAGGAAGGCGAAAAACAGGCCGATCAACATCAAATCCTGCGCGCACTCCTCTGCCCCGCTCCGGCATGCCGATTCGGGCCTCGATCATGACATGCCGCGCCGAACGGTCGGCAGCCGGGCGATTCGCTTCGGGCGCGGGCCCATGGCGTGATCATTTGATACGTCTGGCGATAGTACGTCAAACGTAGTATGCTGGGCTGATGGCGACAAACAACCGCCCCAACGATGCGGGATTGCTGATCATGACCAGCCTGGCCTCGGGCCCGAAGCACGGCTATGCGCTGCTGAAGGACATCGAGGGGTTCGCGGGAACGAAGCTCGGCCCGGGCACCCTCTATGGCGCCATCAGCCGCCTCGATGAGCGCGGCCTGATCGAGGCACTCGAGCCCGACGGCAAGACCCGTCCCTACCAGCTGACCGAAGAGGGCCGCGCGGCGCTCCAACGGACGCTGCGCGAGCTGAGCGCAGTGGTCGAGGAGGGCGTCTCGAGACTCAGCCTGCCCGCGACGGCGCGCCCCGCCGGAGCACCGGCATGAGCCCCCGGCTGCGCTCGGCACTGCTGCGCTGCTACCCGCCCGCCTGGCGCACACGCTATGGCGAGGAGCTCGAGACCCTGATCATGGCCGGCGGCGCCGACGGCGAGCCAATGTGGAGAACCACGCTCGATGTGCTCATGGGCGCACTGCGCGAGTGGCTGCGCGAGCTGGGACTGGGTGGGGAGGCCTCCCGCGGGGCGCAGGCACGGGGCGGCGTGCTGATGGTGCTCTTCTCATGGGCGCTGCTGGTGCTGGGCGGGGCCGGGGTCCAGCGCTTCTCAGAGCATTGGCAGGCGTTCGCTCCCGCTTCCTCGCAGGCGCTCCCGGCGGCTGCCTTCGATGCACTCGTGATCTCCGGCGCGATCGGCTGCCTGCTCGTCGCGGCAGGTATCGCGGCGGCACTGCCACGGTTGATCGCCCTGCTGCTGGCGGGCGGAGCGGGAGATCTGCGGCGCCCGGCGCGCAGGGCAGGCGTCCTGACGCTGTTGACGGGCGTCGCGACAGTGGGACTCGTTCTCTGGGCGCACTCGCTCGATGTCTCTCAGCGCAACGGGGGGAGCCCCGCCTACGCCGACGCTTTCCTGCTCTGGGCGGGCCTGATCGGCCTCACCCTGCTCGCCTGGGCCTCGATGGCCGCGCGCTGTGCGCGGCGGATCGAGTTGGACGGATGGCTGCTGAGGCTCGAGTGCAGACTGGCGCTGGGCGTGGCGCTCGCGGCGCTCGCCGCCACGACTTCCGCGGCGCTCTGGTGGGCTGCCCTCGCCGAGGTGGCCCCCGAAGCGCTGCATGGACCTCCCGGCGGGCCGGCGGGCGGGACGATCGCGGCTCCGCTGCTGCTCGAGACGGGAATCATGGCGCTCGGGACGCTGCTGGCAGGATTTGGCGCGTGGCGCGGTGCGCGCGGCCTCTCGGCACGCTCTACGCGCTGAGCAGGTCGTTCAGCGAGCGGTTATCCGTGCGCTCTCGGCGCGCACGGGAGCCCGCGCGGGCCGGCGCTCGGGATGAGCGGTGAAGCCGGCAAGCACCATCACCATCCGAGCACCGCCTCCCGCGGCTTCGCCGGCCTGGACGCTGCCTCCGTGTGCCTGCGCTATCGCCTTGACGATGGCCAGCCCGAGCCCGGCGCCACCAGCCGATCGCTCCCGCGCCGGGTCGGTGCGGTGAAAGCGGTCGAAGACCCGTTCCCGCTGGTCCGCGGGGATGCCCGGGCCATCGTCCTCGACGACGAATTGCAGCTGTCCGGAGGGCCCCGGAGTGACGGCCAACGAGACACGGCCGTCGGGGGCGGAGGTGTGCTTGATGGCATTGGTCAGCAGGTTGCGCAGCGCCTGGGCCAGACGGTCGGGGTCCGCAACCAGCGTTCCCGACGGGATCGCAGCGAGCTCGAAGCTCCGCTCAGCCAGCAGCGTCGTCGTCTGCCAGAGCTCGTCCAGAAAGGAGCCGATCGGGATCTCCTGCGGCTGCATCAGCTCAGACTGTTCGAGTTGTGCCAGCAGCAGCAGATCGTCGACCAGCCGGTCAATCCGGGTCACCTCGGCAAGCAGCAGCCGCTCGACCCGGCGGACCTCCTCGGCGGGCGGGGCCTCGGTTTCCGAGAGCACTTCGAGCTGCCCGCGGATCACCGTCAGGGGAGTTCGCAGCTCGTGCGAGGCGTCCGCCACGAAGTCGCGCTGGGAGGCGAAGGCCGTCGTGAGCCGGTCGAGCATGTGGTTGAAGGCTCCCGCCAGCACGGCGATCTCGGCGGCCACGCCGGCATCGGTGTGGATCCGTGGCTGCAGGTCGCCGGCGTCGACCCGTTCGGCCACCCCGGCCATGCGTCGCAGCGGCCGCGATGCGCGACTGGCGACCAGCAGGCTCCCGATGAGGGCACCGAGCACGGCGAGGATGCCCGCGAGCACGAATGCCCGCGCGACGCCCGCCTGTGCGCGGCTGACGCTCGCCAGCGGCTCCCCCACCCCGATCCCCAGCACCGTCGCCGTCCCCCCGGCCCCGCGCACGGTCAGCCGCTGCTTTAGGACGCGCAGGTTTCCCACGTCGGGCAGCAGGAGAGTCGTGAAGCCGTCGGGCGCTTCCAGCAGATGGCCTGACAGGTGGTTCTCCTGCTGCTGCTCACCGGCGGTCTCGCCGCTGTCGGGCGGTCCGTTGCTGAACAGCTCGGGCCGGTTCGTGCTCGTACCGTGGCCTGGGACCGTCACAAACATCAGCGTCGCGCTGGAGCTGAAGGGACGACTCGTGACGTAGCGACCGGCCAGCTTCGACAGTCGCGCCGGGGAGGAGCTCTCAGAGCTCTTCATGAACTGCGACAGGTCCGCCGTGTCGCCCCTCATCTCACTGTCTATCTGCCCGCGCAGCTCGCTTCCGGTCCCGTGATAGACGGCGGCGAAGGCGATGCCCAGGCAGCAGACGATCACGGTGACCGCCCATCCCGCGATCCGCCAGCGCAGACCCAACGAGGCCAGTCGCCGGCGCACCCCGGCCCTCAGCCCGCGTCGCCGAGGCGGTAACCGACCCCGCGGACGGTGAAGATCGGCGCAGGGCTCTCGGGAGTCGAGAGCTTCTTGCGCAGGTAGCCGACATAGACATCCACGTTGTTGGTCGCCGTGTCGTGCTCATAGCCCCAGACCGAGCTGAGGATCTGTTGGCGGGTCACCACGCGGCCGCGGTGGCGCAACAGAAACAGCACCAGGTCGAACTCGGTGCTCGAGAGGTTGATCTGGCGTCCCTCGCGCAGGACCTTGCGGGTGACGAGGTCTGCTTCGATGCCGGCCCCGCGGACCACCGTTTCAGACACACGCGCCGACGCGCGCACCTGGGCGCGCAGGCGCGCCACGAGCTCCGGCAGGGCAAAGGGCTTGACGAGATAGTCGATTGCCCCGGCTTCAAGCGCCCCGACGCGGTCGGCAACCCGCCCCCGCGCGGTGAGCACCAGCACCGGGACGTTCGGTTTGGCGGCACGCACCGAGGCCAGCACCTCGAGGCCGCTGCGGCCCGGAAGCATCAGGTCAAGGACGATCGCGTCGAACGTCTCGGCCAGCGCCAACTGCTCGCCGGCGATGCCGTCGGATGCCGTGGTCGTGATGAAGCCAGCGTTGGCCAGACCCCGCGCGAGGAAATCGCGGATACCCGGCTCATCCTCGACGACCAGCACGCGCAACTCGTGCACGGCCTGCCCGTCGGTGCTGGGAGGGCTTTCCTCGAGATCGGTGGGCTTGAGGGACTCGATCACCCAAGGTTAGGGGCAACGGGGGTCGCAAACTGCAGGCATTTCATTACATGAGGTTTCTCACGACGGGGTTAGCGGCTGCTTAATGCTCCAGCCGATAGTTGCCAGCATGCAAACCCCGTCCATTCGCTACAACTAGGCATGTCGCTTCGCTCGCATCTGCGCCACTCAAGCGAAGGCCGCGATGCGGCCTTGGACCGCCTGCGCTGGGTCAACCGCTCGGTCATAGCCGGCAGCGTCGCGCTGACGGCGATCTTTGCCGACACCGCCGCCAACACGTTCGCCGGCGGCACCACTCACGCCAAGGATGTGCGCGCCCTCGGGGGGCGGGCCGCGAAACACAAGACACACCACAAAACATCCGGTGTCCCGCTGGCGCCTCCGAGCGAAGCCCCCAAACAGGCCCCGTCCACCACGCCGGAAGCCGAACCGGAAGCGACGCCTGCCCAGCCCTCCGGCGAAAGCACGCCGCAGTCGAGCGAATCCGCGCCCGCCCAGGAAGCCGCTCCCGAAGCACAGCGGACCGAAGCTCCCGTGGAACAGCACACCGAAGCCCCGGTCGAACAGCCCGTCGAAAGCGCACCCGAACCGTCGCGCGAAGAAGCTCCCGTCGTCTCCGGCGGATCGTGATGAGCGCGCCCGCCCCGGCTCTGGCCCGGAGCAGCTGGGAGGTCTTCGCCACCAGCACCGCCGTGCTCGAGGTCACCGACCCCGAGCTGCTGGGCGCGGCCGAGGCGGCTGTCAGGTCCGAGCTGGACGCGATCGATCTGGCATGCAGCCGCTTTCGTCCCGACTCCGAGCTCTCGCGCCTGAATGCCCGCGCCGGGCGCCCGACAGCCGTCGGGCCGCTGCTGAACGAGGCGCTCGAGCTCGCCTTGCGAGCGGCCGCGCTGACAGCCGGGGCGGTCGACCCGACGATCGGCGAGAGCCTGCGCTTGGCGGGCTATGACCGCGACTGGAGCCTGCTGGAGCAGGACGGCAAGCCCGCGGCGCCCGAAATCCGCCTGCGGCGGCTGAGCGGCTGGCGCAGTATCCGCCTGGACCCCGAGTCGCGCACGGCGATGATCCCCGCGGGGGTCAGCCTCGACCTCGGCGCGACCGCCAAAGCCTGGGCAGCCGATCGCGCTGCGGCCGCCGCATACGCCGTCGGGGCACGGGGAGTCCTGGTGTCCATCGGGGGCGACCTTGCGATCGCGGGCCAGGCACCGGGGGGCGGCTGGGCCGTGAGGGTCACCGACGACCACCGCGCGACGCTTGACGCCCCCGGGCAGACGATCAGGCTCGCAGACGGGGGCCTCGCCACCTCGAGCACAACCGTCCGTCGCTGGCAGCGCGACGGCCAGCCGATGCATCACATCATCGACCCCCGCACGGGCGCTCCGGCCCGTTCGCCCTGGCGCACCGCCAGCGTCGCGGCGGCCAGCTGCGCCGACGCCAACATCGCAGCCACAGCGGCGCTCGTGAAGGGCGCCGGTGTGCCCGAGTGGCTGGCCGCCCAGCGCCTGCCCGCCCGCCTCGTCGCCCACGACGGCAAGGTGCGCTGCGTCGGTGCCTGGCCGCGCGGCGAGGAGAGGGGCTCGTGAACCTTCCCCTGGCTGCCGGGAGCTTCGACTGGTACATGACGCGCTCAACGGGCGCCGTGGCCCTGCTGCTGCTGAGCGCGTCGGTGGCCCTGGGCGTCGCCGACGTGAGGCGTGTGGGCAGCCAGCGCTGGCCGCGCTTCGTGATCGACGCGCTGCACCGCAACGTGGCGCTGCTGTCCGTCATCTTCCTGGCCATCCACATCATCACGGCCGTCCTGGACAGCTTCACCTCGATCCCGCTGGTCGATGCGGTGGTGCCGTTCGTGGGCTCATACCGGCCCTTCTGGCTCGGCCTCGGCGCCGTTTCCTTCGACCTGCTGCTGGCCGTGACGATCACCAGCCTGCTGCGCCAGCGCCTCGGCTACGGGACCTGGCGGGCCGTCCACTGGCTCTCCTACGCCAGCTGGCCGGTGGCGCTCGTGCATGGGTTGGGCACCGGCAGCGACGCGAAAGGCTCGTGGATGCTGGCGATCGACGTGATCTGCCTGGTGGCCGTCCTGGCGGCGATCGGCACACGGCTGGGCGCGATCTGGTCCTCCTATCCCGACCGCGGGCGCCTGACCCTGGGAGTCAGCGGCGCGTTCCTGGTGTTCCTCGCCATCTGGGTGCCCAGCGGGCCGTTGGCAAGCGACTGGGCCAAGCGCTCGGGGACGCCGACGTCGAACCTCCACCACGTCCCCAGCGGTGCCCGGCGGTGAACCCCACCTCGACGATGCCCGACACCGAGCGTCCCTCGTTCGAGGCCGGCGGCGGGCTGCCGCGGCTCCTGCACTCGAGCGCCCCGCACCGGGCACTGACGCTCGCCGAGCACCTGAGCCTGAACGGGCCGCTGCCGCAGGCCCGCAGGCGAGGCCGCGACAGCACCCTGATCAGCGAGATCGAGCAGGCCGGCCTGCGCGGCCGCGGCGGCGCCGGCTTCCCCACCGCGCGAAAGCTCCAGGCCGTGGCCGCCTCCCGGCGCCGGCCGATCGTAGTCCTGAATGCCACCGAGGGAGAGCCCGCCAGCAGCAAGGACGCCACGCTCGCCACGACCGCCCCTCACCTGATGCTCGACGGCGCCGTCCTCGCCGCGCGCGCCCTGGGCTCCGATCAGGTCCTTGTAGCGGTCTGCGAGTCCGCCGGCGAGAACATCGATGCGCTGGCGCAGGCGATCGAGGAACGCCGCGGGGAGCGGCACGAGCCACGGCTCGAGCTGCGTGAGATCCCCTTCGGCTACCTGACCGGTCAGGAGTCCGCCCTGATCAGCCACCTCGAGGGCGGCCCGGGGCTGCCGCGTTTCACGCCGCCGATGCCCTTCGAACGAGGCGTCTCGGGACGCCCGACGATGGTCAGCAACGCAGAGACGTATGCGCACATCGCGCTGATCGGGCGCTACGGCGCCGAGTGGTTCCGTGGCCTGGGCACACGGTCCGAGCCCGGCTCGGCGCTCGTGACGATCTCCGGCGTCGTCGCCGACCCGGGCGTCTATGAGATCGAGTGGGGCACCCCCCTGCGCGAACTGGTCCGGGCCGCGGGCGGCCTGACGAGCGTTCCAAGCGCCGCCCTGCTCGGTGGCTACGGCGGCAGCTGGATCGGTGCCGAGCACCTCGCCGAGCTGACGCTCAGCGACGCGGCCCTGGCCGCACACGACGCTTCACTGGGTGCCGGGGTGATCGTCCTGCTCGACCGGGCGGCGTGCCCGGTGGCCGAGACCGCACGGGTGATCCGCTGGATGTCCTCTCAGAGCGCCCGCCAATGCGGGCCCTGCCTGCACGGCCTGGACGCGATGGCCAACGAGTTCGAGCAGCTGACCTCCGGCCGCTCCGGCCCCGCTCACCCGCAGCGCCTGGCGCACCTCGCCGCGATGGTCCGCGGCCGCGGGGCCTGCGCCCACCCCGACGGCGTCACCCGTCTGGCATTGAGCGCCCTGCAGACCTTTCCCGATGAGTTCCTCGAGCATGCAAACCACGGCGGCTGCGAGGCATGCACCTCGCCGGCGCGCCTGCCGCTGCCGGGCATATCGCGATGAGCTACAAACTTCGCGTCAACCCGATCACCTGCGAGGCCCATGGGATGTGCCACGAGCTGCTGCCCGAGCGGATCGAGCTGGACGAGTGGGGCTACCCGATGTTCGACTCTCGCCCCCTAGAGCCCGACCTGCTCGACCACGCGCGTCGGGCCGCCCAGGCCTGCCCGACGTTCGCGCTCCTGATCGAGCGGGAGAAGAAGCCGCGCCGCGGCTGAGTCGCTCGGGGGGTGCCTACTCGCGGCGGGAGGCCGGGTCGATCAGGCCGCGCTCGAGGGCGTAGCCGACAAGCTCGGCCCGCGTTGAGAGCCTCAGCTTCTGTTGGATGTGCGAGCGGTGCGTCTCGACGGTCCGCACCGACAGGAACAGCTGCTCGGCGATCTCCGCGTTGGTGTGCCCGAGGGCGATCAGGCGCAGCACCTCGACCTCACGCTCAGAGAGGTCATCCGGCGGCCCCGGCGGCGGCGCGGAGGCGATCCGCGCGCCCAGCCGGGGGTTCAGGTAACTCTCACCGGCGGCCGCGTTGCGGACCGCTTCGACGAGCTCATCGTCGGCCGCCTCCTTGAGCACGTATCCGAGTGCGCCTGCGCCCAGCGCCTCGCGGGCGAAAGCGGGCTCCTCCTGCATCGTGAGCACGACGATCTGGGTCTGCGGCGACTCCTCGCGGATCAGCGGGATCGCCTCGAGGCTCGATCCGCCCGGCATGTTCAGGTCGAGGATCAGCACCGCCGGGTGATGGCCGCGGACGTAGCGACGCGCTGCGTCGACGTCGCTTGCCTCGGCGACCACCTCAAGGCCGTCCTCGGCGTCCAGCAGCATGCGCAGGCCGCTGCGGACGACCTGATGGTCATCCGCAAGGACGATCCGGATCGCAGCCGCCGGATCGGCCTCGTCCGTCGCCTGCTCTGCGCCCTCACCATCCATCTTCTGGCACCGTAGCGGCTGAAGCGGTCGGCTGCCATCCCCCGCTGGTGGCTGTGGAGCTCCGGGCGCCGCGACTGCTCAGGCCGTGAGCGCCACCAGTTCCCCTGCCGGCGCCGCATGCTCTCCCCCAGCATCTCGGCGCTGCGTGCCGGGAAGCTCGAGGATTCGCCCGCAGGCTGCTGCCAGCGCCCGGTCATGGGTTATCAGCAGCAGCGAGCGTCCTGGGCCCCCTGCCGCCAACAGCCGCGCGCCGATGCGCGCGGCCAGCTCGTCCTCAAGGTGCGCGGAGGGCTCGTCCAGGATCAGGAATCGAGCCGGCGATAGCAGCGCACGAGCCAGCGCCAGCCGCTGGCGCTGGCCGCCCGAGACGCGGGAGCCGCCTGCGCCGACGATCGTGTCAAGGCCCTCCGGCAGGCTCGCCACCCAGGCGTCCAGCTCGACCGTCTCAAGCGCCCCCTCCAGTTGCGCCCGATCGGCCTCGCGCCGGCCGATCAGAAGATTCTCTCGGATGGTCGTGTTGAACAGGTGCGCATCCTGCCCGCACAGCAGCACGGCGCGGCGCAGCTCGCTCTGGGCGAGCTCGCGGACGTCCGTTCCGTCGAGGCGGACCACACCCCGGTCCGGGTCGCGAAAGCGGACCAGCAGCTCGCCAACGGTGCTCTTGCCGATTCCGCTCGGCCCGAGCAGGGCGACATGCTCACCCGGCGCCAGCGTCAGGCCGAAGTCCTCGAGGAGCCACGGCTCCTCTGGTCCGTAGCGAAACGCGAGCTGTTCGGCGGTCAGTGCACCCGCGGCGCCCGCACGCCGCGGCGCCTGGGGCTCCTCGACCGCCACCGGCATCTCGCAGATCTCCCGCACGCGAGCGGCGGCGCCCGCGCAGCTACGCAGGCTGCGCGCCGCCGCCGGCAGCGGGGCAACCGCCTCGTAGGAGGCGAGGAACAGGAATGCGAGCGCCGCCAGCAGCACGCCGGGCAGGGCGCCCCGATGCACTCCCTCGATTCCCACGATGAGCACGGCGATCAGCCCGGCGGCCGTGATCGCCGAGCCGAGCGTCTCGGCCAGGGCCAGCGCGATCCCATCTCGGCGGGCCAGGCCGGTCAGCTCGCTGTCGAGCCGGTCCAGGCGTTCGAGCTGGTCCTCGCCGCGCCCACACATCAGAAGCTCCTCGGCGCCGTCGATCGACTGCACGAGCTCACCCACGAGGCTCGCCCGGACAGCGCCCTGGCGGCGATCCGCGCGGGCACCGACGAGCGTCGTCAGCCAGGGCACGGCGATCGCCGCTGCCAGCAGGGCCGCCAACGTCGCGAGCCCGGCCGCGGCCAGCATCAGCGACGCCGCCAGCGCCGCCCCGAGGATCACGCAAAGCGCCACCACGGTGGGGATCAGTGCGCGAAGGTAGAGGTCGGAGAGCGTGTCCACATCGGCCACGAAACGCGCCAGCAGCTCGCCCTGGCGCGTGCGCAGCTGGCCGGGCACGAGCGGCGCGAGGCGCTTGTAGAACCGGACTCTCAGGCGCGCCAGCTGGCGCAGGGCGAGATCGTGCGAAGCGAGCCGTTCGGCGTAGCGCAGCAGCGCCCGCGCCAGCCCCAGGGCCCGGACGGCGACGATCACGACCATCAGCTCGAGGATCTGGGGCCGCTGGGCGGCGCGGGAGATCAGGTAGCCGGAGGTGGCCAGGAGCCCGATCGCCGCCGCCATGGCTCCGGCCGCGAGCGCGATCGAGAGGGCCAGCCGGCCCCGCTCGCCGGGCGCGAGCGCGCCGAGGTGACGCAGTGAGCGGAGCCCTGCGCTCATGCCGCCACCAGCGCCGGGCGCCTCTGCGGTGATGGCTCGGCGGTCGGGCCGGCGAGCCGGAGCACATGGTCGGCGCATGCGGCCAGCGCCGGATGGTGGACGATCAGGAGTGTCGTGCGGCCCGGCGCGATCTCGCTCAACGAGCCGGCGATCCAGTCGGTGCCGGCCTCGTCAAGGTGGGCTGTAGGCTCATCGAGGATCAACAATGGTGTGTCGCGCAGCAGCGCCCGCGCCAATGCCAGTCGCTGGCGCTGGCCCACCGACAGGCGCCTGCCGGCCTCGCCGACGCGCGTCTGAAGGCCCTCCGGGAGCTCATCGACGAACCGCTCGGCGCCGGCGGCGCGCAGCGCCCAGGCGAGCTGCCCGCGCCGGCCTTGCGCGCTGCCGAGCAGCAGGTTCTGCTCGACCGTACCGGTGAAGAGCTCCGGGCGCTGCGGAACCCAGGCGATCTGACTGCGCCAGAGCCGCAGATCCATATCGCGGAGATCCCCGGCGCCGCAGCGGACCGAACCGGCGTCCGGATCGGCCAGGCGCATGAACAGCCTCGCGACCGTGCTCTTGCCGGCGCCGCTGGGACCGACGAGCGCAGTGATCTGGCCGGGTGCCAGCTCGAGGTCCAGGTGCTCGAGGACCGGGTCTGAGCGCCCCGGATAGGCGTAGGTGACCCCTCGCAGGGCCGACTGTTCCCGCGCGGGGTCCCCCAGAGGGCGACGCGCCGGCCGGTCTGGTTCGCTGACCGCGGGCGGGCGCTCGAGGGCCGCGAAGATCCGTTCGGAGGCCCCGGTTCCGTCGAGCGCTGCGTGGAACTGCTGGCCCACCTGGCGCAGCGGGGCGTAGAGCTCGGGCGCCAGCAGCAGGACGGTCAGGCCGGCGGTCAGGCCGAGATGGCCTCCGGCCAGCTGGACGCCGATCGCCGCCGCCGCCATCGCGGTGCCGATCATCGCGCACAGCTCGAGCACGAAGGCGGAAAGGAACGCGACGCGCAGGGTCGCGATCGTCTCGCTGCGGTAGCGCTCGCCCACGGTCGCGAGGGTCTGCGCCTGGGCCTCCTCGCGCCCGTAGGCGCGCAGCGTGGAAAGTCCCTTCACGACGTCCAGGAAATGGGCGCTCAGCAGCGACAGCGCGGCCCAGCGCCTGCCGGCCTGCTCGCGCGCGCCCTTGCCGACCAGGACCATGAACACGATCAGGATCGGGATTGTGAACGCAAGGATGCCGGCCGCGATCGGGTCGACCACGGCCGTCCAGGCGAGCACCGCCACGGGGACGACGGTCGCGAGGACCAGCTGCGGCAGGTAGCCGGCGAAGTAGGACTGCAGCGCATCTACCCCCTGGACCGCTGCCGCTGCGAGCTCGCCGGTGGGCAGCTCCGCGCCACCGGCCACTGCGCCGTCGCGCAGCAGATGACGGGCCAGGCGCCGGCGCAGTTCGGAGATCGCCCCCGCTGCCCCGAGCCGCGCCGAGAGCTCGAAGGCCCCCTTCAACAGGGCACGCGCGAGCAGCACCGCGCCGAGCGCCTCGAGCAGGCCTTCGAGCGCGCCGACCGATGCGTGGTGCAACGCTGCGCGATCGACGATCCGCGCGAGCAGCACGGCCTGGGCGACGATCAGGATCGCGCAGGCCAGGCCGAGCACAGCGGCCCGCGAGAGGTGCCCTCGCGCGGCCCGGCTCTCGCGCAGCAGCCGCCTGTCAAGTGGGCCAGGCACCTCAGACGGGGCTGGAAGGCTTGGCGGGGCTCACCGCCGCCGGCTTTGCTCCATCGCCTTTGCCCCCGAGCGAGCTGAGCACCGCCACCGGCGTCAGCGGCCCCTCGAAGTCGTCGCGTCCGAGGCGATGACGGAAAACCCAGTAGGTCCAGCCCTGGTAGAGCAGGACGATCGGGACGAAGATGACCGCCACGACCGTCATGACCGTCTGGGTGTAATTGCTGGAGGAGGCTGCGCTGAGGCTCAGGTCGAAGGCGTGGCTGGTCGTCGAGGGGAGCGCCAACGGGAAGGCCTCGACGAACAGACTGGCGAACAGCGCCACGATCACACCAGCGCTCAGCGCAAAGGCGATGCCGTCGCGGTGCCGACCCAGCGAAAGGGGTACGCAGATCCCCATTGCGACAGCGGCAACCGCCAGGACCTGCGCGGAGATCTTGACGCCGCCGCCGTTCTGGTCGATCGCGGTCCAGAGCAGGAATGCCGTCATCAGGCCGGTGGACACACCCGAAGCCAACTCGGCGACCCGCCGGGCGCGGAGAACCATCTCTCCCTTGGTGCGCAGGGCCAGGAAGATGGCGCCATGTGAGAGGAACAGCGAAAGCGTCACAAGCCCGCCCAGCAGCGCGTAGGGGTGCAGCAGGTCCCACAGTTGCGCGGTCACATTGTGCTGGGCGTTCATCGCGACCCCGTGGATGATGTTGGCCCAGCCGACCCCCCACAGCAGCGCCGCGAGACCACTGCCGATGACGGCCGTCCACTCCCATGTGGCGCGCCAGCGGGGCGAGTCCTCCTTGCCCCAGAACTCGAACGAGACTCCGCGAATGATCAGCGAGGCGAGGATCAGAAAGAGGGCCAGGTAGAAGCCTGAGAACAGGCTCGCATACCATCCCGGGAAGGCTGCGAAGGTCGCCCCGCCGGCGGTCAGCAGCCACACCTCGTTGCCGTCCCAGACAGGGCCGATCGTGTGGATGATCATGCGCTTGTCCGTCTCGTCGCGGCTGAGCGCGCGAATCAGCATGCCGACGCCGAAGTCGAAGCCCTCGAGGACGAAGTAGCCGATCCACAGGACGCCGATCAGGATGAACCAGAGCGTCTGCAGAAAGTTGGGGTCGCGCACGTGAAGCTCCCTTCTCAGTAGGCGAGGATCAACTCGTCGCGGACGGGACGCGCGGGCCTGCTCGGGTTCTCGCCCTCGTCCTCGGGGGGCGCTTCGGGCCCCTCGGCGATGTCGCGCAGGAAGATTTTCCCGCCGATCACGAGCAGCGTCCCGTAGAGCGCCGTGTAGCCGACGATCGTGATGATGATCGAGGCCGAGCCGACCAGTGGCGATCGCGCTTCGCTGGTCTTCAACAGCCCATAGACAACCCAGGGCTGGCGCCCCATCTCGGTGAAAATCCAGCCCGTGAGGTTTGCCAGCGGCGGCAAGAAGGCCCCGGCGACGGCCACCCGCAAAAACCAGCGCCGGCGCTCGAAGACGCCCTTGCGCAGCAGTATCAGCCCGATGATCGGGATCAGCAGGAGGGCCACGCCCACGCCGGCCATGAGGCGGAAGGTCCAATAGGTGACGCCGAGGATCGGAACGTAGTCACCGGGCCCGAATTTCTTGACGTCTTCGGCCTGAAGCTGGTTGACGCCCTTGACTTCCCCGTTCCAGGAGGCCGTGCCGAGGACCGAAAGCAGGTGCGGGATCCGCACGTCCGTTTCCAGGCGCTTGGGGAAATGTTCGAAAGGCCCGACGGCGAAGATCGAGAGGCTCGCGCCTTTGGTCGTCCTGTAAAGCGCCTCGGCGGCGGCCATCTTCATGGGCTCCTGTTTCTCCATCAGCATTCCCTGTGTGTGGCCGAAGGCGCCCGTCAGGACGGCCGCGCCGAGCGCGAGCGGCAGCACCTTGCGCACGGAGCGCGAGTAGACCTCGTTGCCGCGGCCGCGCATGATCGCGAAGGCGCTGATCCCGAGCACCAAAAAGCCACCGGTGCACATTGCGGCGAAGACCGTGTGGGGCAGCGCCAGAAGGACCGTCGAGTTCGTCAGGACCTTCCAGATGCTCGTCAGTTCGGCCTTGTGGGTCACGTGGTTGAGCCGGTAGCCGACGGGGTGCTGCATCCACGAGTTGGCGGCCAGGATGAAGTAGGCCGACAGCACCGTGCCGAAGGCCGTCAGCCAGATCGTGGCCAGGTGGATCTTGGGCGAGAGCTTGCCCCAGCCGAACAGCCACAGGCCGATGAAGGTGGACTCTAGGAAGAAAGCGGCCAGCCCCTCCATCGCCAGCGGAGCTCCGAAGATGTCGCCCACATAGCGCGAGTACTGCGACCAGTTCATGCCGAACTGGAACTCCTGGACGATTCCGGTGACCACGCCGATGGCCAGCGAGATCAGCATCAGTTTGCCCCAGAATCGGGTCATGCGCAGGTAGACCTCGTCGCCGGAGAGGTACCACCGTGTCTGGCAGTAGGCGACCCATGCGACCAGGCCGATTGACATCGGGACGAAGATGAAATGGAAGAGCGTCGTGATGCCGAACTGCAGGCGGGCGAGTTCCAGAGTGTTCACGCCAGTGAAGCTATTGGTGCTTCTGGAAACAGGGATCAGGGGTCCGCACCGGTTCTTCTGCGGTCAACTACTGAAGCCGGGCATCCGCACTGCGCGGCGCGCATCCCGGCGCACCAGAGCCCCGGCGCTCCCCGGCGGGCCGGGTGTTTACCGGCGCCGGGCGGCGGTCTTCTACGGACGACAAGGCTCCCTCACGCGATTAGCCTCGCGCCGATGAACGCCATGATTTCTGCCCGAGCGGGGGCCGCCTCACACGCTGCGGCCAACTGCGAGGCACCAGCTCACGATCAGTCGTTTCCCGCGCCCGGTCCGCACATTAACCCGGTGCCCAGTGACGCTCCTGCGGCCTAGGGTGGGCCAGATGAACCCTCGCCTTCAGCTCGCCCCCCAGATCCCCGACGGGCCGCCGATCGCCGATCCGGGACTGATCAGCGTTCTGTTGGCTGACGACCACGCGCTGATGCGGCGCAGCCTACGCCTCGTGCTCGAGGGCGACGGTTCGATCGCCGTGGTGGCGGAGGCCGACGATCTGGCGGCGGTTGAACGCACCATCCACCAGCACCGTCCGCGTGTACTGGTCCTTGACCTCGGCATGCCCGACGGGTCGGTGCTGCCGGCGATCGGGAGGCTGATACACAGCGAGCCCGAGACGCGGATCGTGGTGATAACGATGGAGGACAATCCCGGCTTCGCACAGCGTGCGCTTGCCGCGGGCGCGACCGGATTCGTGCTGAAGGACCACGCCGAGGAGGAGCTGCCCGAGGCCGTCAAGATGGCCGCCCGCGGCGAAAGCTACGTGACCCCACACGTGGCAACCCGCCTCGCCGCGCTGCGCGGCGCACAGACCGACGAACAGCTGAGCCCGCGCGAGGCGGAGGTACTGCAACTGATTGCCCTGGGGCACACGAGCGTCGAAATCGCCCGCATGCTGAAGCTCTCGCCGCGCACCGTCGAGACTCACCGCGCCCGCATCCACCAGAAGCTCGGCCTGCGCACCCGCGCCGAACTGGTCCGCTACGCGCTAGCCCGCGGCCTGCTGGCCGGCTGACAGCGCAGCGGGGGCTGATTCGGGAAGCGTCGCGCTGAGCGTCGTTCCACTCTCGCCCGATTCGATCGACAGGGAGCCACCCGCGAGCAGAACCCGCTCGCGCATCCCGGCAAGGCCGAACCCATCGCTCGCGCCGTCCGTGTCAAAGCCGCGGCCGTCATCGGCCACCTCGATCGCGATCCGGCCTTCGCCGCGGATAACGCTCACCCGCACCGAGTCCGCCCGGGCATGCTTGGCCACGTTGGTCAGCGCCTCCTGGACGAGGCGGTAGACGGCCGTCTCGAGCTCGCCGTCGAGGCCGCCGGTGCCGCCCAACTCGATGGTGGCATCTACCAACAGGCCGTTCTGCGCGCGCTGGCGCTCGAGCAGGCCCTCGACGGCTGTCTGCAGGCCGAGCTCGTCGAGCGCCGCGGGCCGCAGCTCGGTGATGATCGCGCGAAGGTTCTCGATCTCCTGCTCGATGTGCCCGACAGCCTCCCGCACGGCCTGGACCATCCGCTCGCCGTCCTCGCTGCGGATCGCCGAGGAGAGCAGCAGCCGCAGGCCGCCGAGACCCTGCAGCGTCTCGTCGTGAAGCTCCCGCGCCCAGTGACGGCGCTCGGCGTCCGCCGCCGCCAGGGTGGCTCGCAACCGGTCGCTCTGCACGCTCTGGGCCAACGCCACAGCGGTCGCAGCGCTGGCGGCGAACATCCCGAGCATCTGCTCGTCGTCCTCGCTGAAGGCGCCACGGCTCTCCCCGTGGTCGAAGGCCGCCAATATGCCGACGCCCTCACCGCGGTGGAGCATCGGCACCAGCATCGCCGTCTGCGCATCGGGGACGCCGAACTCGCGCGGCGCAATCCTCAGCCGCGTGGCGACGTCCGTGATGCGCTCGGGCCGGCCGCGTTCGAGCACCTGCCCCGAGGTCGAGCCGGAGATAGGCAGGCGCACACCCGCCACGCTCACGGCATGTCCGGCGCTCGAGTGAACGGCCAGCGAGTCCCCCTCGCGCAGCATGATCACGAGGCTGCGGGCGCCGACCAGGGCCCGGCCGCGCTTGACGATCAGCTCCAGGACATGCTCGAGGCCGATCTCACCACCGATGGCGACGGCGACGTCGCGGGTCGCCTCGAGTCCCCGCAGGGCCTTTTCCAGCTCGCCGCGACGGCTCTCGCTGGTCTCGTACAGGCGGGCGTTCTCGATCGCGATGGCGGCCCACTGGGCGAGGATCGAAGCGGCCTGCTCGTCCTCCTCGGTGAACTCGCCGGTCTCCTTCTCGGTCAGATAGAGGTTGCCCCAGGCCTCGCCGCGAATCACGATGGGCACGCCGAGGAAGCTGCGCATCAGCGGGTGCCCTGCCGGGAATCCGTAGCTCGAAGGGTGCTCGCCGACGTCGGCGAGGCGCAACGCCGCCGGCTCGCCGATCAGCACTCCCAGGACGCCGCGTCCGCGCGGCAGGTCTCCGATCGCGCGGTGCGCCGCCTCGTCCATCCCCGAGGTCAGGAAGCGCTCCAGCTCCGTGCGCTCGTCGTTGAGCACGCCCAGAGCCGCATAACGGGCCCCGGTCAACTCGCGCGCGGTCTCGAGCACCCGGTCGAGGACCATCTCCTCGTCCAGATCCGCCATCAGCGACCGGCCCACCTCGAGCAGACGCGTGCTCCACGACTCGGCTGACTGCGTTTTCATCGTCCTCGCCTGAGAGTACTCCGATCCAATCGGCCTCATGTTGCGGCGTCATACCGATTGCCCAGATACCCCACCGACCGACGCTGGATGTGGCACCCGCCGCAGTGCGCCAGGGGCCAAGCCTCGCCCGGCCCGCCCCGGCGTCATCCATATGATCGGTTCGACGAGAGACTACGTACTTATCCACCACAGGCGACGGACTTTTTCGGCTTGCGTGCGCACCGCGGGGTTCTAGCTTTCATTCCATGAGCAATCCAGATCCCCATCCCACCGAGAAGCTCCGGGTCCTCGTCGTCGGCGGCGGCGTCGCCGCGATCGAGACGATCCTCGCCCTGAAGGATCTCGCGGCCGACCGGGTCGCGGTGAGCGTGCTTGCGCCCAACAGCGAGTTCGTCTACCGGCCGTTGACGGTCCGCGAGCCGTTCTCATACGCCTGTGCCGGCCACTACGAGCTGGCCCCGATCGTCGACGACAACGGTGCCGAGCTGATCGTGGGCGAGTTGGGCTGGGTGGACCGCGCCGCGCAGGTGGTGCACACGGCCGACGAACGCGAAATCCCCTACGACGCGCTGGTGCTGGCGCTCGGCGCCCACATCAACGCGCGTTACGAGCACTGTGTGACGATCGACGACCGTCACATGGACGAGGCGCTTCACGGCCTGATCCAGGACATCGAGGGTGGCTACCTCGAGAGCATCGCCTTCATCGCGCCCCCCCGGATGGCGTGGCCGTTTCCGCTCTATGAGCTCGCGCTGATGAGCGCGGGGCGGGCCTTCGACATGGGCGTCAAGCTTGAGGCGACGATCATCACCTCCGAGGACAGTCCGCTGTCGGTCTTCGGGGCCGAGGTCTCCCGCGGCGTCTCCGAGCTGCTTGCCGAGGCCGGCATCACGACGATCAACTCCGCCTACGTCGAGGTGCCTGGGCCCGGGCAGCTGATCGTCAACCCCGGTGACCGCCGGTTGCACGCCAGGCGCATCGTGGCTCTGCCGGAGCTATACGGGCCCTCGGTCAGAGGCCTGCCCGTCGCCGAGCACGGCTTTATCCACGTCGACCGCTTCGGGCACGTTCCCGACGCCGGGCCGGTCTTTGCCGCCGGCGACGCGATCGACTTCCCAATCAAGCAGGGCGGCCTCGGCTCCCAGCAGGCCGATGCCGTGGCTGAATCGATCGCGGTTCTCGCCGGCGCCGAGATCGTGGCCAGGCCGTTCAAGCCGGTCATCCGGGGAATGCTCCTGACCGACGACCGGCCCCGCTACATGAGCGCAAAGATCATCGGCGGCCAGGGCGAGTGCTCATATTTCGGCGAAACGCCGCCCGAGGGCATGGAGCACAAGATCACGGCCCGCTACCTGACGCCCTACCTCGCCGCGCTCGACGGCGAGACCGCAACGGCCTGAGCCTGCCCCCGCCGGGCCTCCAGGGGGCCGGGCCGTTGCTAGCTTGGGGACGTGCGCCGGCTACTGCTGCTCGTCTCCCTGCTGGTCCTCGTGGACACGATGCTCTATGCCGCGCTGACGCCCATGCTGCCGCGCTTCGCCCGCGAACTGCACCTCTCAAAGGCCGGTGCGGGAACGCTGGTGGCCGCCTATGCGGCGGGTGCTCTGCTGGCGGGGCTCCCGGGTGGCCGCGCAGCGGTCCGCTTCGGCCCGCGGCGCGCCGTACTCGGGGGCCTCACGCTGATGTGCCTGGCCAGCCTCGGCTTCGCCATGGCGGACTCCTACCCCACGCTCCTGATCGCCCGGATCTGCCAGGGCATGGGCAGCGCCTTCACCTGGGCCGGAAGCTTCGCGTGGCTGCTCGAGGCTGCCGGCGAGCGCCGCGGTGAGCTGATTGGCAAGGCGATGGGCGCAGCGGTGGTGGGCTCGCTGCTCGGGCCCGTCGTCGGGGCAGCGGCCGACGTCGCGGGACGCGAGACGATCTTCTCGGCCCTGGCCGCCCTCGCTCTCGTGCTGGGCGCCGCGGCACTTCAGCACGATCCCCCGGCGCCGATCCCACCCTCGCGGACGACGCTGGCGAGCGCCCTGCGCCATCCCCGGCTGGCCGGCGGGCTGGCCGTCATGGGACTGGCATCGCTGCTGTTCGGGGTCCTCGACGTGCTGGCGCCGTTGCGCCTGGGGGCCGCCGGCTGGGGAGCGGTCGCGATCGGAGCCATGTGGCTGGCGAGCGCCGCCCTCGAGGCATCGGAGTCACCCGCCGTCGGCCGTCTGAGCGACCGGCTGGGGGCGCCCGTGCCGATCCGCTACGCCCTGTTTGGCTCCCTGTTGGTGTCACTGGCGCTCGCCGCAGGGCCGAGCGCGGCGGTCTACGCCGCGCTCGTGGTCCTCGCCGGCGTCTGCTTCGGTGCCCTCTTCACGCCCTCCTTCACGCTGATCTCCGAGGGGGCCGAGCTCGCGCAACTGCCGCAGGGGATCGCCTTCGGCGTGATGAACGGCGCCTGGGCGGCGGGCGCGATGATCGGGCCGGCCGCGGGCGGGGCGATCGCCTCGGCAACCGGGGATTCAATCCCCTTCCTGCTCGCCGGCGTTCTCTGCGCCGGGGCACTGGCGACGATGCGGGCCACCAGCCGCAGCGAACTGTCAAGCCCCTCGACAATCGGGCCGCGGCCCGCCGGCGACGGTCCGCGCCGATGAGCGACGTCGCCATGCTCCTCTACGACTCGGCGGTCTCGGGCAACTGCTACAAGGTCCGGCTGCTGCTCGCACATCTGGGCATCGAATTCGAGCGGCGCGAGGTGGACGTCGTGCACCGCTTGGGGCGCATGGAGCTGCTCGGCGAGCTGAACCCGGCGCTGCGCGTACCGACGCTGGTGCTCCCCGACGGGCGGCCGCTGGCCGAGTCGGGGGCCATCATCACCTACCTTGCCGAGGGCACCCCCTACCTCCCCGGCGATCGCTACCTGCGCGCCCAGGTACTGCAGTGGCTGTTCTTCGAGCAGTACTCCCACGAGCCCTACATCGCCGTCGTTCGCTTCTGGGTGGCCTTCTCGGCAGACCCGCCGCCGGACGCTGAGATCGCGGCCAAGCGGACCGGCGGATATGCAGCGCTGGACGCGATGGAGCGCCACCTCGGATCGCGCGAGTTCCTCGTCGCCGAGCGCTACACGATCGCCGACATCGCCCTCTACGCCTACACGCACGTCGCCGGGGAGGGCGGATTCGAGCTCGGCGGCTATCCCGCCATCGGGGCCTGGATGCAGCGCGTCGCCGCGCAGCCCGGTCACGTGCCGATCACAGCATGAGGCCTTTTGCTCTGCCACACTTGCGCGGGCCCGGGAGAAGCGAGCTCCGAGGCACAGGCGGCGCGGCCGCCGCTCAACGCGAGCTTGGAGGACAGGCGGGATGAGAAATGCGCTGAAGGCCATGATCGTGATGCTCGGGGGCTGCTGCGCGCTGGCTTTCGCCACGATCGCTCCCGCCCTCGGTTCGGGCAACGTCACGACCGCCGGCTACGGCAACCTGCGCGACAACTGGGACGCCGCTGAGCCGGCCCTCACTCCCGCCACGATCGGCTCCACGGCTTTCGGAAAGGTGTTCACGGCCCATCTGAAGGGCGCCATCTATGCCCAGCCGCTGGTATTCGAAAACACGTTGATCGCGACCACCGAGCAGGCGCGGGCCTACGGCCTGAATCCGGCCACCGGCGCGATCGAGTGGAGCCGCAGCTTCGGCAAACCGTTCAAGGCCAGCACGATCGGCTGCTCTGATTTGAAGCCCGATCTGGGCGCGACCTCGACACCGGTCATCGACCCGCAGACGGGGACCATGTACATGACGACGCGGCTGCAGACCGGCCACGGGATCGCGGGCGGCCACTGGTATCTGCAGGCCCTCTCGGCCACGACCGGCCAGGAGAAGACCGGGTTCCCGGTGCCGATCAGCGGGACCCCCTACAACACGCCGGGCGTACCCTTCAACGAAAGCTTCGAGGCGCAGCGCCCGGCCCTACTGCTGCTGGGCGGCGCCGTCTATGTGGCGTTCGCCTCCGACTGCGACATCACGCCCTACCGCGGCATCGTGGTGGGGATGAGCGAGAGCACCGGTGCCGTGACCTCGATGTGGAGTGACGAGTCGGGGGTGGGCACCGATGAAAACTCCCAGGCGGGCATCTGGCAGAGCGGCGGAGGGCTGGTGTCCGACATCCCGGGACGGATCATTCTGGCCAGCGGCAACGGTGTCTCACCGTCCCCGGCCCCGTCGAACAAACCGCCGGCCACGCTCTCGGAGTCGGTCCTCGGTCTGAGCATCGGCACAGAAGGCAAGATCTCGCCGAGCCAGTTCTTCGCCCCGAGCGACGCGCCGACCCTCGATCAGAACGACGAGGACCTCGGCTCCGGCGGCCCGATCGCGCTCCCGACCGAAACGTTCGGCACGAAAGCCCACCCCCACCTGGTCGTCGAGGTGGGCAAGGACGGCAGGATCTTCCTGATCGACGCCGACAACATGGGCGGCTACCGCCAGGGCCCCGGCAAAGGCGACGCGGTGCTGCAGACACTCGGCCCATTCGACGGCGTGTGGGGCCACCCGGCGGCATACGGCGGGCAGGGTGGCTGGGTCTACGTGCTGGGAAGCGCCGGCGGCGGCTTCCTGCGTGCGCTCAGCTACGGACTGAACGGCGAAGGCCTACCGCAGCTCAGCTCGGCCGGCACGAGCTCAGAATCCTTCGGCTACACCTCGGGCTCGCCGCTGGTGACCAGCAACGGCACGACCGCCGGCAGCGCGGTCGTCTGGGTCGTCTACTCGCCGGGAGGCCCCACCGAAGGAGGCGCCCAGCTGCGGGCCTACAACGCCGCCCCCAGCGAAGGAAATCTGCCGCTGCTGTTCTCGGCAGCGATCGGCAGGGCGGCGAAGTTCTCGGTGGCGACCGCCTACGAAGGCCGCGTCTACGTCGGCACCAACACGGGCAAACTGTATGCCTTCGGGGACTCCGGCTCCGCGCCCGTGCAGGCCGAAGGCCTGCAGCTTGGCGCCGTGCCGGTCGGGCAGAGCCGGACGGTCGAACTGCCGATCGCGGCCGCGCGCGAGCTGAGCTTCACGGCATCGCTGAAGGCCCATGGCGTGGAACGGGTCCCAGGACCTGTCAAGGCGATCACCGTGCCCGCCAAGAAGGGCTCGCGGACTGCGGGCCCGCGGACAATCGAGCCCTCGGGCACCTCTCCGCTGGCGCACGGCGTGATAACGATCGCCCAGCCGCGACTGCGGCGGGCGCTACGGGCCGGCACGAACGTCCGTGTCAAGGTCCGCTTTGCTCCCGCACATCGCGGCCCGGTCGTGGGCGAGCTTGAAATCCCGACCAGCGCCGGCACCCGGACGGTGACGATCACCGGCTACGGCACCAGCCCGGGGCTGCTGCTCTCGGCACCGCCACTGGACTTCCAGACGATCAGGACCGGCGCCGGCGGCAAGCGACTGAGCTTCACCTTCAGCAACTCGGGCAGCCAGCCGGAGACGCTGGACTCCTACACCCTGCCGCAGGGCCCATACACGCTCACCGGGCTGCCCCAGGCCGGCACGGTCCTCGGCCCGCGCCAGTCGGTGGCCGCCTCGATCTGGTTCGATCCCGCGCAGGCCGGCTCATATCCGGCGAGCCTCTCGATCCACACGGACACGGGCTCGGTCACCGTGCCGGTATCGGGAACGGCCGTCACAGGGACCCCACACCTGACGCTCTCGGGCACGCGCCTTGATTTCGGGACCGTCAAAGTCGGCCAGTCCTCCTACTCGACACTGACGCTCTCGAACACCGGGACCGTGCCACTTGAGATCACCCGCGCCATCGAACCGCTGGAACCGTTCTCGACGCCCGACCCGTTGCCCGAGGGCATCTCCCTCGACCCAGGCACCGCGGTCCACATCCCGCTTGTCTTCACCCCGACGAGCACGGGAGCCGCGCTCGGCAGCTATCGCTTCAACAGCACCGACGGCCGCGGCCCGATGACCGTCACGCTTTCGGGCCGCGGCTCCTGAGCCTCAGCCCGCCGGAGCGGCCCGCTCGTACATGAGCGAGCCGGGAGTCGTCAGCGACTCCCCGGTCTCCAGCAGGGTCTTCAGCCCTGAGAGGATCATCGGCCAGCCGCCGTAGAGTTCGTTGTTGGCGCCCTCGCGCAGCTGGTCGTGGGTGACCAGCAGCCGGCAGGAATCCCCCACCGGCTCGATCTCCCAGGTGACGCGGGAGGTCCCTTCGCTCTGCACCTGCTCGCTCCAGCGTGCCGTGAAGCTCTGCACGAGCCGGCGTGGAGGATCGACCTCCAGGTTCTCGCCGTCGGAGATCAGCGTTCCCGAGGCGAGGTGGCGAGCCTCGTAGCCCGATCCGGGCGACCAGTCGCCGGTGCTCGCCACACCGAATGTGTAGCGGGCGCGCTGCTGTGGATCGGTAATCGCCTCCCACAGTCGCTGGGGCGTCGTCTTGATGTAGATCTCGAACACCTTCTCCATCTGCTCATCCTCGATTCCGCTCTTGAGCCCGGCCAGTGCGGCGGCCCAGGGCTCGGTGTATTTGCTCACCCACCGGTCATGGACGAGCCTGATCGGGACGGGGTTCAGGAAGTGGAGCTTCTCGCGGCCCTGGCGTTTGCTCACGACGAGGCCGGCCTCCTCGAGCACCTTCAGGTGCTTCATCACGCCAAACCGCGTCATCGGCAGGCGCTGCTCGAGGGCGCTCAACGTCTGGCCGTCCTCGCGGAAGAGCTCGTCGAGCAGCCCGCGCCGGGTGGGGTCCGCCAAGGCCCTGAACACGTCGTCCACGCTCTCCACTATAGGTGACCATTTGGTCACGTGTCAAGTCGCTGGAGCCGGGTAACGACAAGCTATGTCCCACCAAGACCCAGAGACTCCACCGGGGCCACCCACGCCCCAGCCGCTGCCGCCCACGCCGCGGCCGGACCCCGAACCGCCCACACCCGGGCCCGATCTGCCCTCCCAGCCCTCGCCGGGGCCCTCGCAGCCGGTTATCTGAAAGGCAGTCCCGGCTCCCCCGCTGCGCCACCCGACCCGCCTTGAGCAGGTCGGGCACGGGGGCACGGCCGCAAGCGGCCCGGACCCTCAGACAGCGGGCAGCGGCGCCACCGGCGAGGCGCAGAAGGCGCACTTGCGAGCCTGGCGCGGGATCTCGCTCAGGCACTCCGGGCAGGGGATGACTTCCGAGTCCGTGTCCGGGTTGGTCTTGCGCCGGGCCATCATCGCGTTCATCGGCTGGACCACGAAGAAGAACACCGCCGTGGCGATTGAGACGAATGCCAACAGGGCGTTGAGGAAGCTGCCGTATTTGAAGACGCTGCCGTTGATCGTGAACTGCAGGGCCGAGAAGTCCGGCTTGCCGATGATGGCCGCGATGATCGGGGTGATCAGGTCGGCCACCAAGGCCGTCACCACGGCCCCGAAAGCGGCTCCGATGACGATGCCGACGGCCAGGTCGACGACGTTCCCGCGCAATAGAAATGACTTGAAGTCCTTAAGCATCGTGTCCTCTTGGGTCGAGCCCTGGAAGGGCGGTTTGAGGGCGATCCTAGGGAACGGCCTCCAGAGCGGCCAACTCCTCGCGGACCGCACGCAGCGGGGCCAGGTCCCGGCGCGCCCGCGCCAGTAAAAGCGCCCCCTCGATCGCCGAGAGCATCAGCAGCGCTCTTGGCCGCGCCCGCTCAGGGCTCATCCCCTCGGCGGCGAGGGCCCTCTCGATCTCCCCCACCCACGCCGAGAAGACGCGGTCGGCCGCAAGCCGCAGAGGCTCGGAAGTTCCAGCCGCCTCGAGCGCCACGGTCGCAATGGGACAGCCATCCCGGTAGCCCGACGCCTCAAGGCCCGACCCCAACGCCTCGATCAGATCTCCCACCGCCTGCGAGGCCCGCGGCCGAGCGGCCATCATCGCTGCGATCGCCACGCGAAGCTCGGCCCCGGCCTTCTCCATGGCCGCCGCGGCCAACTCCTCCTTGCCGCCCGGGAAGTGGAAGTAGAGCGAGCCGCGCGGCGCGCCGCTGAGAGCCACGATCTCATTCAGGCCGCTCGCCGCATACCCCTGGCGGCGTAACAGCCGGCCCGTGGCCTCGAGGAACGCATCCCGTGAGGCGCGGCCCGGTGCACGTGTCCGCTCCCGCTCGGGCATACCGTTATTATACCGATCGGTCTACCGATCAAGCGAGGGGGTTCGCGATGCAGCAGCTCAACTACCTGGGGCCGCACAGGCTGGAGTGGAGAGAAGTGCCGGAGCCGAGGTTGACCTCCGACGGAGCGGCGCTCGTGCGGCCCGTCGCGGTGGCCACTTGTGACCTCGATGCCCTGATCGTGGAAGGCGCCTCGCCCTTTCCGCCGCCGTTTCCCATCGGCCATGAGTGCGTTGCCGAAGTCGTCGAGCTCGGTGACGCCGCGGGCGACGGCCTGATGCCCGGAATGCTCGTCAGTGTCCCCTTTCAGATCTCCTGCGGCCGGTGTCCCCAATGTCTGCGGGGCCGCTCGTCGAACTGCGCGGAGGTCCCCTTCATGGCGACCTACGGCTTTGGCCCGGCCGTGGCCGAGTGGGGCGGATTCCTCTCGGATCTGGTCTGCGTCCCCTACGCCTCCTCCATGCTCGTGCCCGTCCCCGAGGGCCTCGCCCCGGCGGCCGTGGCAAGCGCCTCAGACAACATCGCCGACGCCTACCGGACGGTCGCCCCCGGCCTCGAAATGGATCCCGGCTCGCCGGTGCTGGTTGTGGGCGGGGCCGGCGCAGGGTCGATCGGCCTCTACGCCGCGGGAATCGCCAGGGCGCTCGGCTCGGAGTGGGTGCTCTACGTGGACCCCGACGAGGGACGTCGCGCGCGCGCAGAATCGCTGGGCGCCCAGACGATGGCCGAGGTCGCCAAACGTCTGGGCCCGTTCCCGGTCACCGTCGATGCGAGCGCCAACCCGGAGGGCCTCGCCCTGGCGCTGCGTTCAACCGCACCGGACGGGATCTGCACGAGTTGCGCCATCTACTTCGGCGAGCAGCCATCGCTGCCCCTGCTCGAGATGTACACCAAGGGCATCACCTACCGCACCGGCCGGGCAAACGCCCGCGAGGCGATGCCCCACGTGCTCGACCTGGCCGCTTCGGGGACCCTGCAGCCGGAGAAGGTCACCTCGCGATCGGTGTCCTGGAGCGAGGCACCCCAGGCGCTTGGCGAGGGCGGCTGGACCAAGCTCGTCATCGAGCGCTGAGCGCCGGGACGCAGCTCAAGGGGCCTGTGCGCCGGCCGCCCGTAGTGCCCTCGCCAGGGCTGCTCTGCCATCGTGCAGGACCGGCTCGCCGTGGGAGACGAGCAGCAGATCGACGGGCAGCTCGAGCAGCCGCGCCATCAGGTGAGCCAACCCCGCCCTGTCGACGCGTGCATCGCCCAGCCAGCTCTCGGGACACGCTCGGACCTCGCCCGGGTCCGCGCCGAGCAGCGAATCGCCGAAGATCAGAGCCGCCGGGCCGGCGAGCCAATAGACCGTCTCCCCCCCGCCGCGCAGAGGCTTTGCCTCGACCCCCTCCGGAATGGCGTTCCAGGCGCGGGAGCTGTTGCTCCGGTAGCGCTCCGCCAGAAGCTCGCGGTCACGGCGGTGCCAGCGGATCGTTGTGAGGATGCTGACCGGCCGCCCAGCGACGCGGTCATCGAGGTCGGCCAGGAACTCTCCGCGGCCCTCCCTGGGAAGCAGAGGGTCAAACAGGGTGACGGTCTGCGCCTGCTCGTAGAGAACCGATCCCACCATCTGATCCCACTCATCTGCGCTGCCCGGCGGGCTCGCCGGCTTCCATGCGGGGTGAGGCGCCGTCCACCGCCACAAGCCGGCGGCGAGCTCGATCATCGGGGCGCCGTCCTTCCGCGCCGGCGGTGCCGGCGGCTCAGGCGACGCCGGCCGCCGAATCGCAGCCGTAGAGGTGTTCGCGCAGCTGGTCACAGCTCTCGGCCGACCAGCGGTCGCTGGTCTCGAGTGACTCGATCAGCTCCTCCGCGCCGCGCAGCAGGGCGCGGCTGTCGGGCTCGCCGAAGAGCAGGGCATCGGCCGCGGCCAGCAGCTGTTCGCGCTCGTGGGTGTGGAGCTTCGTGGCACCCTGGCGATCCATCGTCTCGAGCAGGGCGGTGTAGTGGGCGCCGTTGGCGGCTGAGGGCTCGGTGGCAGTCATGGGTTTCCAGGTTAGCCAGCTTGGCCGGGGAATCCGTCCATGACCGCCTCGGCGGGGTCTGGCGGGGGTTCCAAGGACCTCCCTGCGGCATGTGCGGGCGAGCAGAGTTCCTCGCTCTCCCGCCATAGCGCCAGCGCCCTGGCACCATCCTCCGACTCGGTCGAGGAATCGACTTCCCGGCCCCCCGACCAGTAGCTCCCGCCGGCCACCTCGAGCGACTCGTCAACAGCCAGTCGCGCCAATGCCCTGCCGGAGGCCCGCGGCGTGTTGACCCCCTTGCTCACCAGCGTCAGGGCCGGCATCACGTAGCGCCATGCGAGGCGCTGATAGGCGGGGTAGTCCCGGGCCAGCCCCGTTCCGGGCATCAGGCCCGGGTTGAAGGAGGCCACCGTCACCCCCCGGGATTGCCACCGCCGGGCGGCCTCCCGGGCGAACATGACGTTGCACAGCTTGGAGGTCGTGTATCGGCGACGGCCGGCCGTCGCCGGGGAGTCCTCGAGCGCCCACTCCTCGGGGGCCAGCGCCAGTTCGCGGACGCTGCCAAGCCTCGGCTCGGGCATGCCCGTCCGCTGTGCCGGGTCGTGGGTGTCCGAGGAGACCACGATCACGCGCGCCCCCGGCGCCAGCTCTCCAAGCAGCAGGTTGGCCAGCAGGAAGTGGCCCAGGTGGTTGACCGCAAAGGTCGCCTCGTAGCCGTCGGCGCTGAGGGTCAGCCCGCTGATGTGCTGCGTCCCGGCATTCAGGATCAGCGCCCGCAGTGGCGGTTGCCCAAGCGCCCCATAGGCGGAGGCGAAGCGGCGGACATCCTCGAGTGAGCCCAGGTCCAGGGCCAGTCCCGACGCTCCCACGGTGTTTGCCGCGGCATCGGCCCGAGCCGCATCTCTGCCGGTGATCACCACGCTCCACGAGTCCTCCGCCGCGATCTCTCTCGCAACGCGCAGGCCGAGGCCGCTCGTCCCACCGGTGATCAGGGCCGTCGCCGTCGCACTCACGGCTTCAGCCTATCCGGGCCGGGCGGACCGCTTTTCTGGCGAGACGAGCCTTGTGCGAAGGCGTTCTCGGGCCTCGATGGGCGCGGGAAACGGCGTCGATCACAGCCGGGGCTTGGGTCATCCCGTGCGCATGGGCGTACGCGACCAACTGGGCACGCGTTTTACAACCGATCTTCATCTGAAACCGGGCCCGATGGGACTCGACCGTGCGTACTGAGAGGAACAGGAGTCCGCCTATCTCAGCGTTGGTGTGGCCCATGGCGAGGAGCCCGATGATCTCCACCTCACGCCGAGAGAGCCCATCGGGAGGGTCGTTGGGACGATTTGCGATGGCAACCAGGATCTCGGGCGGCACACACGTCTCGCCCGCGGCCGCACGCCTGACTGTCTCCACGAATTGATGGGTCGTGGCAGTGGTGGGAACGCATCCAAGCGCTCCTGCGGCGATCGCGTCGCGGACCTCTGTCAGCGACTCCTCGTGGCTGACGATCACGACAGCGACTTCGGGCAGCTGTGCGCCAACCTGAACAACCGCCTGGATCCCATGGCGCGCGGGCCCTCCCAGATCAAGATCAACAACGAGCACGTCGGGACGGTGGCCCCTGACGTAGCGCATCACCGAGTCGAAGTCGTCTGCCTCTGCCACCACCGTGAAGCCCTCGACGCTTTCGAGCTGCATCCTCAGTCCGCCTCGCACCAGGTTGCCTTCATGGGCGAGAACGATGGTTGTCCCCACCGTGGTGGGCACGTGCCGCGCCGAGCGCGCCACCCGGTCGAGCGAACCCGACGGCGTATTGACCGGGCACGGGTCCGGCGCGGTCAACCCGTACACGGTGCGAGCGCTCCGGGTGCGTTGATGAACTCCTCCACCCCTTGGGCGTGAAGTGGGCGCGAGAGCAGGAACCCCTGGCCCTGGTCGCAGTCCTGTTGTTGGAGCGCTTTGAGCTGGGCCATATTCTCGATGCCCTCGGCGACGATTTCGAGATCGAGAGCCTTGCCCAGCTGCACCAGCGTCTGGACAAGCGCGGCGGATGCCCTGCTGGTGGCGATCGAGCTGATGAAGGAGCGATCGATCTTCAGCGTGTCGGCTGTGAACTGTTTCAGGTAGGCGAGGGAGCTGTAACCGGTGCCGAAGTCGTCGATGGCGATGCGCACCCCCAGTGCCTTCAGGAGGCTCAGGCGCTTGGCCGTAAGGGCCGTGTCGCGCATGAGAGCCGTCTCGGTGATCTCGAGCGTCAGCGCCTCCGGAGCGAGACCCGTCTCTGCGAGCGCCCGGCGCACGTCCTCGATGAACTCGTCGTCATCGAGCTGGCGTGCTGAGACGTTCACAGCCATGCCGAGCTTCTGACCCTGTCGGTGCCAGCTCGCCGCCTGCCCGCAGGCCGCTTTGAGAACCCAGCGACCGATCGGGACGATCAACCCGCTCTGCTCGGCGATCGGGATGAATTGGTCGGGTGGAATCATGCCACGAGTCGGGTGCTGCCACCGCAGCAGCGCCTCGACACCGACGATCTCTTCTTTGCGCAGGTCGAAGGTCGGCTGGTAGAGGAGAAACAGCTGCTTCTCGCCGAGCGCTTCGGCAAGGTCCATCTCGAGCATGAGGCGGTCCTGGGAGGCCGTCTTCATGCCGGGCTCGAACATCGCATAGCAGTTGCGACCTGATCCCTTGGCGTCATGCAGGGCGAGGTCGGCGTGGCGCAACAGCTCATCGGCAGTTGTTGCGCCGGCGCCCACCGCGATGCCGACGCTGGCAGTCAGCGACACCCGGTGGTCGAAAGTGCCATTCAGGTCGTAGGGTTGGCGCAGCACGTCAAGGATACGTTCGGCTACGAGCTCGGGGCCGGCGTCCAGGGTGGAGCCTTCCACCAGAACGAGGAACTTGTCGCCCAACACCCGTGCCGCTGTCTCGCCCTCGCGGACGACGTCGGTGAGCCTCTTGGCGGCTATCCCCAGGAGCTCGTCCCCTATGGCGGAGCCGAACGTGTCGTTGACGACCCGGAATCTGTCGATGTCGACGAAAAGCGCCGCCACGGGGGTGTCTTGGCGGCGTGCGCGGGCGAGCAGCTGTTCGGTGCGGTCCACCGCGAGGATGCGGTTGGGTAGACCGGTGAGCGCGTCATGAAGGCTCTGGTGGCGGAGCTGCCCCGTCTTCTCCTCGACCTCCTCCAGCGCGCGCTTCCGTGAGCGCGTGAGCACGAGCACCAGGGCCGCGAGCAGGAGGCTCACGAGGACCCCGGCGGCGAACACGATAAGCCCCTGGGCAGTGGCGGATACCCCGCCCGTTGCGACGGCGCCCTGCACGTTCGTCGTCCATGGCCCCTCGATGTCCGCGGTCGATGTCAGGGAGTAAGCCTTGGCGGCGCTGCGGGGCCCGCCGTGCCCGACGAGTTCGCTGCCACGTCCCGCGTTGGCGTGGTAGAGCGAGATCCCGAGACCGGCGTGGCCGCCGAGCGCGGTGTTCAGCAGGGTGGCGATGTCGAATGTGCCGAGCACCCACCCATTCACCGCTGCCCGACGCTGTGCAATCGTGCTCAGGCTCGCGCCCCGCCGGTAGAAAGCGCGCTCGAGGAAGAGCGTGTGCAGACCGGCAACAGATATGGGGAAGGCGAGGAGAGCCCCGCTTTCAGCCGCGAGGCGCTGGCGTGACGCACTGGTTCTGCCCGTCGCGGAGCTCGACTGGCACCAGTATCCCTGCACTTCTCGGGCCATATGTGGGCTCAGGGGGCCAATGACGGACTCGCCCGCAGAGACCAGGCAATAGCGGCGCCGCCCGTCGACGGCAACCGGTAGGACTTTCCCGAGCTCGACGCCAAACGCAGGCTCGGCGTTTCGGCGCGACAGGAATGCCTTCAAATGCCCGGCCGGCACCGAGTTTGCCACTACGGTGCCCAGCCCTCCGACCTGACGCTGCCATCCTTCCAGTTCGGTGTACCACTGGCTGAAGGCCCCTTGTGTCAGGTGCGGTTGCATCGTCAGCACCGTGTTGAGCGTCCCCAGGAAATCGGTATCGCGGCGCAGGAGTGTCTGCGCGGTGTCGCTGACCTCCGTGGCTGCTGTCTGGAAGGCCTGATGTTGGTCCTTTCGCACGCTCGATCGCCAGAGGAGCGCACTGGCGAGCGAAGCCGCCGAACCGACCGCGAAGATCGCGCATGCGACTATCACCCACGCCCTGCTGCCCAGTACAGCTCGTGGACCTTCCACCCCCCAGCCTGCAGCCTCCAACCTCTCCTTAATCCACATACTCGGATTATCGGGCGCTTTAGAGTTGCGCCCCATCCCATGCGCGGGGGATTAGTGGCCGTTCTTCTCCTCCAGGTGGAGTAGGTCGACGTCGCTATCGGATGTCAGGACGTTGGCGACCAGCTGCGCGCGGGTGTGGGCGTGGAGCTTCGACATCGCGTTGCGCACGTGACTACGCACGGTCTCAGACGAGACGCAGAGCTCCCTGGCGATCCCGTCGGTCTCGCGCCCGAGTGCGATCAGCGTGACGACCTCTCGCTCGCGTCTGGTCAGCGACTTGGCCGCGGAGCGCTTGGCGCGCGGAGAAGGCCAGGCCGTGCTCCTCGTCGAGAAGACGTAGACGGCGAGCTGTCGCCCATCGAGGACCACCATACGCGCGGCGAAGTCGCACTCTACCTTGGCCCCATCGGCGCGAACAAGGTGGCCGGTGCCGGAGGATGAACCTCGCAGGAGGAATGAGTCCCATCGCCTCGCCGAGGATGACCGCTCGGACGGGCTGACCGTGTAGGGCACTTCTGAGCCGATGATTTCTTCCCGGGTGCGGCCGAACAGCTCAACGAGCGAATCGTTGACCTCGACGAATCGGCGCTCAGTATCGATGAGAGCGACGGGGTTCGTCGAGAGCCGGAACAGCGACCAGAACAACCGCTCCCAGCCAGTTCCGCTGCTGACGATACGACTGCCCCATGATGACCGAGGTTGCAAACATCCGTTCCAGCCGGCGTTGAAGTTCCACTTTCTCGAACAAGTAGTATATCTTCCAACTCTCTGCGCCCCCGCGTCTGACGACCCTGCTCGGTGCTGGCAGGGCCGTGCCACTCAATGCGCAAGGTGCACCCTGGCGGCATACGCCAGCAGCCAGGTGCGGTGGCGGGTGAGCCATTGAAGGTCCGCGCTCGTGCTCTCGTGCGTCGGCTCAAGTCGCGTGTTCGCCCACGTCCTCCCACGCGCACCACGGTGCCGTGACCGCGCGGCTGACGCGTCACGTATGTGCAACTGCTTTCCTCAGGGTGAGCGAGGGGACTCGAACCCCCGACCGCCTGGACCACAACATGAACGAGCCGGTGGGGCTAAGTGTTCGAGGCCCGTCCACATTGATCGTAGTGGCGCTCGGCTCCTCTGGGTTATTCTCATTCGGGACCCCTTGGAGCCTGGGATGCGTAGGGGGCGTGCGATTGCCGGTGGGGCCCACTTCGGGGCCGATCAGACTTGATCAGGCGAATGAGGATCTCTGGGCAGCAGACGGTGGCCGTCGACGACTGCGGTTGCCAGGTCGATCAGCTTGCGGTTGTCGACACGCGATTGCTCACGGAGCATCTCAAACGCGCCCGTCTCGTCGATGCTGTGGCGCTCCATAAGGATCCCCTTGGCTCGCTCGATCAGGGCGCGGCGGCCGAAGGCCCCTTGGAGGTCCTGGTACTCAGCGAAACGACGGAGCACTATGTCGATCGCGCTCTGCCAGTCCTCGACATCGGCGTCGCTGATGTGAGCGAAGACTCCTCGCTTGGAGGCCTCGCTGATGAACTCCGGGTCGCGGGCGTGGAGAAGGACGATCACCGGGCAGGCGGCTTCGGTGACGATCTTGTCGATCAGTTCGAGCGCATGGTCAGGGCTGTCTCCGAGGCCCACGAGAGCGACATCGGGCCGCTCTCTGGCGGTCGCCGGCCCGACGTCCTCGACGTCAATCTCGCGTGCGATGACCTCATGGCCGAGTCCGACGACGATCGGCGCGACAAGCGCCAGACGGTCCTTTCGCTCATTGGCGATCAGGACGCGTAGGTGCTTGGTCTCTCGGGAGCTCATCCAGGCCCAGCCGGTCATGCGGACCGGACGGTGCTTTTAGGATACGGACTGTTCCGCCCCAATCCTCGGCGGGATCCTGTAACGGCTCCAGCGCTTGGCCGGCGTGCTCGTCCCGACCCAGTGTCGGAGAGAGTCCGCCGCGTCAGGAATATGTCACGACGTCCCACTCACCAGGTGACGGACGATGATCTCCACATTCCGACCTGCGGGTTCGGCGCCGGCTGGCCGCCCTCGGACCGCGGCTGAGGGGCGGGCTCGACTTTGGGAACTTGGGCGGCGGACAGTTGCCGTCCGGGAAGGCTGGAGAACCAGCGCCTCCCGCTCCCAGGCGTGGCCGCGCCAGCCCCCAGTACGGCCCCGACAACTATCCGGGGATGGGATCGAGGTGCGTTTCTGAGGCTCCGTGCTAACTACCCATGGTCGCGAAGACCCGGTGGCGTACAGTTTTTGTTGTCCCTGCCCTGATCCCCGGCGGGCACCTGCTTCACCGGCTCCAACCAGCGGCCGGCAGCGCGAGACCCTACAGCCGTCATCGCGTTCCCTCCCCGTCGATAGGAGCCGCTCTCATGCGCCGTACCGTTTTTGATGTTCTAACCAGCGCCGTCGGCCTGGTCTTGGTGGTCGTGCTCCTGATCGCGGGGGGACTGCTGATGTGGGGTTCCAGTTACACCCATACCAACGTCCATAACCAGCTCGCCCAGCAGCAGATCTTCTTCCCGCCCGAGGCCGCCTTCGAGCACCCGAAGGCCGGGACCGAGATCACCCCGGCGATGATCCCGTCCGTCTCGAAGTATGCGGGCCAGCAGCTGCTCACCGGCCCGGAGGCCGAGGCCTACGCAGACCACTTCATCGCGATCCACCTCTCGGAGATGCCCTATGGCGGGGTCTACTCGAAGATCAGCACAGCCGCCCGCGCAGAACCGACGAACACCAAACTCGCGGCACTTGAGACGACGTCCTTCCAGGGCACGACGCTCCGCGGTCTGTTGCTCGAGGCCTACGGCTTTTCAAAGATCGGCACGATCATGCTGATCGGCTCGATCGCCTCATTCATCCTCGCTCTCGTGATGCTCGGGTTCGTCCTGCTCGGGTTCCGCCACGCCCGCCTGACCCCAGCCGAGGAGGAGCTGCACGTCCGTGAGACCAGCCGCGAGCCTGTCGGAGCGCACGCCTAGGCCTCCGACTCAGGTCTCGCTGGCCAACCCGCACGCCCATCGCCCACCAGAAATCGGAGATCACCATGAAGGCTCTCGTCTACCACGGCCCAGGCCAGCGCGGCTGGGACGAAGTACCCGACCCGACGATCATCGACCCGACCGACATCGTCGTGCGGATCGACACCTCAACGATCTGCGGCTCGGACCTGCACATCCTCAAGGGAGACGTACCGGAGACCCCACCCGGGACAGTGCTCGGACACGAGGCCGTCGGCACCGTGCAGGAGATCGGCGCCGGCGTCGCCACCGTGGCGGTCGGCGACCGGATCCTCCTCTCCTGCATCAGCTCCTGCGGGCGCTGCCGCTACTGCAAGGAAGCCCGCTACGGACAATGCGTCGGCGGGGGAGGCTGGATCTTCGGCCACCTCATAGACGGTCTACAGGCCGAATACGCCCGCGTCCCGTTCGCGGATAACTCGGTCTTCAAGGTGCCCGAGAGCCTCACCGACGAGCAGGTCCTATTCCTCGCCGACATCCTGCCGACGGCGTACGAGGTCGGCGTGCTGAACGCCAAGATCACGCCCGGCGACGTCGTCGCGATCGTCGGCGCCGGCCCGATCGGCCTCGCCGCGATGCTCACCGCACAGCTCTACACGCCCGGGCGGATTGTGGCGATCGACCTCGCCGATAGCCGTCTGGGGAGCGCAGGGAAATTCGGGGCGGACGCAACGATCAACAACGGCCACGAGGACGCCCTTGCGCGGATCATGGAGCTCACGGACGGGCTCGGTGCCGACGTCGCGCTCGAGGCGGTCGGGCTGCCCGACACGTTCGAGCTGGCCTGCGAGCTGATCCGTCCGGGAGGACGGGTGGCGAACATCGGCGTACATGGACACTCAGCGACGCTTCACCTCGAGAGGCTCTGGACCCGCGACGTCACCATCACCACGGGCTTGGTCGACACCAACACGATCCCGCGGTTGATGAAACTCGTCACCGACGGGCGGCTGGACCCGACCGTGTTCGCCACCCATCGTTTCGCGCTTGAGGACACGATGAGCGCCTATGACACCTTCGCCGATGCCGCGCACACTGCCGCGCTGAAGGTGGTGCTCGAGGGAAGCCAAGTACCCGGCATCTCAGAGCCGGCGATCGCCGTAGGCGTGCCGGCATGAGCCCGCGGCGTTTTGAGCCGCGCCGAGCCGTAAGCGTGGCCGCGGCTCGCGTCGAAGGAGATCGCGTTGGTTGAAGCCCTGAGCATCCTTGCCGCGGTCTCGATGGTGATGGGGACCGGGGCGCTGGTGGCGCTGCACTTGCTACCGACCGGCTATGACCCGACTCATGATGCCGTGAGCGATTACGCCATCGGACGGTATCGCGCGGGATTCTGGGTCTTCACCACCGCAGGGGCAGTCTCCGGTGTTGCGCTCGCCGTCGCTCTGGCCCAGTCCAGCCCGCCCAAGCCGACGCTCACCATCGTGATGTTGCTCCTCTCAGGAGCAGCGCGGCTGCTGATCCCTCTGTTCCCTACCGATCAGGAGGGCAGCCGCGTCCAGACGGCCAAGGGCACCATTCACATGGTCTTGGCGGTTACGATCTTTGCCTCGATCGCTGTCGCAGCCTCAAACCTCGGCGGGACTCTCGGGCACGAGGCCGCCTGGTCCTCAGTCAACGGTCTCGTGGACGGCTGGCTGCCCTGGGTCATCACTGCAACCGCGATCGCCACGGGCATCGCCCTCGCAAGCCCCCGGCTACAGCGCATCTTCGGGCTCATCGAGCGGCTCTACTACGTGTCCTCCATCGCCTGGTTCCTCGTCGTGTCAATCGAACTCGCACGCATCGCGGGCTGATGCGGTGTCTGACATCCGGCGCTATGTCGCGGGTAGCCTGGACGGCTCGGGCGGGAGGGCGGTCCTCTCTTCGTCCTCGGCGCTGATGACGTTCGGCTCGGCTCGAAGGTTCTCAAAGAACACTGCAAGCACCGTCCCGGTCGCAGACTGCGATGATCCCCCCGAAGCCGAGGCAGTGGGCAGCCGCACCGCTCTCTTGGCAACGCCCTGCATCCAGGGTGCTCAGCGCCGCTGGCGTGAGATCCAGCGAGTCCCGCGCGGTTTTGGATCTGCTCCAGAGCGGCGGCCAGCGTTACCTCTTAGGGGTCCATCTGGCGAGGCAGGAAGTCCTCCGGTGCCCGTCCCTGACGTTCGGCCATCCGGTAGAACTTGGCAACCGTTCCTGCCCGAGCCCGAGGTAGCGCGTAGACGCGAGGCAATTGGGGGATCCCGGCCCACGACGCATTTCCCCGCGGGTTGAGCTGGACGACAGGGGCTTAGCTTCGTCCGCAGTCCAAAACCTTTGGACTCAGCCAGACGAGCACTGCCCGCCTTGGCACACGACCGCCTCGTCCGCGATGGAACCGTTCGCGTGGAGCTTGAAATCTCGTGGCCGCCCTGGGCCGCTCTCGGTCTAAACAGGCATGAGCCAAGCACGATCGTCCGACGAGGAGCGGCGAATGCCACGACCAGACGAATGAGTTTCGACCCCGGGGCCAGCCACCTGTCCGCCCCGGGTCCAAAACCACCGATGACTGTTGCCTTCTTAGGGGTGAGCGAGGGGACTCGAACCCCCGACCGCCTGGACCACAACCAGGAGCTCTACCAACTGAGCTACGCCCACCATGCGATGTCGAGAAGTTTAGCGTCGGCTCATACGGCGGGGTCCTCGGCGCCGGCCAGCTCCCGTTCGGCCAGCGCGAGGCTCTCGCTCGGTGCCGTCCCCGGAGCGCGGGCCGCGGCCGTGCGCCATGCCGCCAGCAGGCTTCCCGCCTGTGGGCCCAGCAGGCTCGCCAGTTCGACCCCCAGCGCCAGGGGGTCCGCGACGGCCGCCCCCGCTGTGCCGGGCGCGGCTTCACCAGGCCCATTGGCGGCACCCGGCGCGGCCTTTTCGACCTCCTCGCGCGCTTCGGCGATGACCCGTTTGGTGACGTCCTGTCCCTCGCGTTGCGCCGTCGTCCAGCCGCGTCCCATCGAAAGTCGCTCCACTGGGATGGCCGGGCCTTCGAGGATGATTATGGAGGCCTCCGCCGGGCTCCATTTCTGGTCGCCGTAGTTGAGGATCTTGTCCTGCGCCCAGGTCAAGGCGATCGCGCCGACCTCCGGGCCGGTCAGGTTGAAGCGCGAGAAGTTCCGCGGGAACTGGCGCAGCTCGATGTGGTAGGTCGCCATCCGGCCACCGAGTCTACGCGCCCGCGCCCGCCCGCCGCGCGGGCCCTCCTCCCTCCAGGCGCCGGCGCATGATCGCCACCGCCTCGGGATTGGAGTCGATCAGGACGTAGTGGCGGCCCAGCTCTGCGGCCACCGCACCAAGCGTTCCGCTGCCGGCGAAGAAGTCCAGGCACCACTCCCCCGGCCGGGTCGAGGCCTGCACCATCCGCCGCACGATCCCCTCGGGCTTCTGCGTCGGGTAGCCCGTCCGCTCGGCGCCTGCCGTGGGCACGATCGTGTGCCACCAGACGTCTGTCGGCAGCTTCCCCCGCGCGGCCTTCTCGGCCGTCACCAGCCCCGGTGCCATGTAGGGCTCACGGTCGACCTGCTCGGAGTCGAAGTGGTAGCGCTCGGGGTCCTTGACGTAGACGAGGATCGTGTCGTGCTTGGCAGGCCAGCGGCGTTTGGCCCGGGCGCCATAGTCGTAGGCCCAGATGATCTCGTTGAGGAACGAGGCCCGGCCGAAGATCTCGTCGAGCAGCAGCTTGCAGTAGTGCGCCTCGCGGTAGTCGATGTGGAAGTAGAGCGTTCCTTCAGGTCCCAGCAGGCGGTGGGCCTGGGCGAGCCTCGGCTCGATGAAGTCGAGATAGTCCTCGAAGCTGTCCGCATAGCTGAAACGACGGCCCGTCTCGGAGCGGTAGCGCCGGCCCTGAAAGCCCCTTCGTGCGCCCTGCTCGTCGGCGCTCACCTTCAGCGCCGCATGCCGTCGCTCGCTGCCCGTGTTGAAGGGCGGATCGATATAGATCAGCTGGAAGCCCTCGTCGGGCAGCTCCGGGAGCAGCTCGAGGTTCTCGCCCAGCAGGATTCGGTCGCTCCCCTGGCTATCGGATGGACGCCTCACCGCCGGGAGGTTATGTCCGCCTCCCGATAGCTCTCAGGCGGCCGTGTTCGCGAGCCCGTCCGCCTCGCCCGAGACGCTGCTGCTCTCGACGGGGGCGCGCTGGCCGTCGTGGACAACCAGCACCGGCGCGGGGCTGTGATGCAGGACGAAGTGGCTGACGCTCCCCAGCAGTACGGAGCGAACCGCTCCGCGGCCGCGCGAACCCATCACCACCAGGTCGTGGTCGGCGGCCTTGACCTGTGCGATCAGAGCAGCGCGGACGGGATCGTTGCTCTCCACACTGGTCACCGAGACACCCTCCGGGACGCGCTTGACGGCCTCCCTCAGAAGCTTCGAGGCGTCGGCCTCCGCCTCCGCGGCCATCGTCGCCGCCACCCCGGCTCCGCCTCCCATGTAGGCGGTCGTGGGCGGCCCGACGGCGGCACTGAAGAGCGTCAGGCGTGCATTCTGTGAGACGGCCAGGTCGATTGCCTGGGTGAGCGCCTCCTGCGAGTCCGCAGAGCCGTCGATGGCGACGAGGATGTTGTGGAACATGGTCCGCTCCTTTGTTGCGCCGTGGTCCTCTATCGTTGACAGTTATATCAACAACTATATAGTTACTGTATGAACTCGCACACCACGCCGCGCGCGGCGCAGGTAGAGCGTGTGGCCGACCAGCTGCTGCCGAGCGCCGCACGGCTGGTGCGGCTGCTGATCCGCCAGGTCCGCAGCAGCGAGGTATCGCGAACCGAACTCGAGGTCCTATCCACGCTCACCCAGGGTCCCCGCAGCATCTCCGCGCTGACCGAGCTCGAGGGAACCGCCCAGCCCACCATGACCGTCCTGGTCAAGCGCCTGGAGTCCAAGGGGTGGGTGGAGCGCGAAGGGCTTGCCGGGGACCGCCGGGTGGTCATGGTGGCCCTCACCGAGAGCGGTCTCGCCGCACAGGTCCGGCTGCGGGCCCTCTTCACGGCCGCCCTGGCCGCAGATCTGCAGGAGCTGGGACAGGAGCAGCTGGAGGATCTCGCAGCGGCCACCGATGCCCTGACCGCCTTCGTGGACGAACTGCAGCGGCGCGCCGGGCGCTGAGCGACCCGGCGCGCGATGGATGCCCCCGGCTGGACTCGAACCAGCAACCCCCGGCTTAGAAGGCCGGCGCTCTATCCAGTTGAGCTACAGGGGCTCGACACCATCTTCGCGCCTGGAGCAGGCGGTAGGCCCCCCGCCATGGCAACTCCGCGCCAAGCGGGCCAGCACTTACTTAGGCACCGTTGATCAGAAACCTGTAAAAGTTCCATCCATGAGCTCCGTGGGGAATGACGAGGAGGACCTGACTCGCAAGCAGCGGCGCGAACAGGCGCGCGCAGATCGCAAAGCCGCCGAGGAAGCCGCCGTCAGCGAGGCGGCCCGGCGCAAACGGCTGGCACAGCTCGGTGGCGCGGTGGCCGTTGTGGTCATCGCGATCGTCGTCATCCTGATCGCCACCAGTGGCGGTGGCAAAAAAGCCGTCCTGCTGAACAGCAAAGAAGCAAGCACAACCGTCACGGAAGTGACCAGCCTACTTGCGGGCACGACTCAGAACGCCAACGTGCTCGGCAGCCCCACCGCACCCGTGACGATGAAGTACTTCGGCGACCTCGAGTGCCCGATCTGCCGCGATTTCACACTCGGCGCCTTCCCCACGATCATCCAGAAGTGGGTCAAGACGGGCAAACTGAAGGTTGAATACAACTCGCTGATCACAGCCACGGGCAACGCCGAACGAGGTGGCTCGGAGCCCGAAGGCATGTTCAACAAACAGCAGATCGGCGCCCTGGCCGCCGGCAAGCAGAACAAGGCCTGGGACTACATCGAGCTCTTCTACCACGACCAGGGAGAAGAGGCCAGCGGCTATGTCACCGAAGGCTTCCTGCAGGGTCTGGCCGAGCAGGTACCCGGCCTGAACCTCGCCCAGTGGACGTCCGACCGCGCCAGCCAGGCCCTGGCGACGCAGATCACCAAGGACAACGAAGAAGCCAACAACGAGGGCTTCACCGGGACACCCGCGTTCCTCATCGGCAAGAGCGGCGGGACGCTCAAAAAGTACGAATACACCTCGCTGACAGATCCCTCGGGCTTCGAAGAACAGTTCAAGAACGCCCTCAAGAGCTAGACCTCTCATGAGCGCCAAAACGCTGCGAACCACCCTGATCGTGCTCGGCATAATCGGGGTGGGGCTGGCGGCCTACCTGACCTACGTCCACTACACGGGCATCGAACCGCCCTGCTCGATCAAGGGCAACCCGTGCAGCCAGGTGCAGAAATCGAAGTACTCCGAGCTCGCCGGCGTGCCGGTCGCCCTGATGGGGCTGATCGGATACATCCTGATCCTGGGCACCCTGCTCGCACCCGAAGTCGAGGCCTCGCGGCTGGCGACGGCCGCCATCGCCCTGGGCGGATTCGGCTTCAGCATGTACCTGACCTACCGCGAGGTCTTCACACTGGAAAAAATCTGCGAGTGGTGCGTAGGCAGCGCGGTGCTGATGACGATCATCATGCTGCTCTCCGTCTGGCGTTTCCTGCGCGGCAGCCCCGGCGGGCCGCCCTCTTCCCTTCCGCCGACGGCCACCGAGGCCGAGCAGACGGCCCCGGTGGCCGCCGCCTAGCCTCGACACCGGCAGCACGCGACGCGTCGTCGTTCGGGCGCACATGCGCATTGCGGAGGTTTCGACTCGTCAATCCGTCCAATACCGGACCCTGGTGCCCTGCAGACCCCCGCGATGGTCGAGGGGGTAATACCGATGGGTCACGAGCACTTCAGCATGCCCGCACCGCCGGCTCAGGCGCCTGCGTCCGCCCCCGAAACGGGGGTCTTCCGCCTGTTCGAGATGACCAGCGACCTGCTCGCGACGATCAGCCTGGACGGACGCTTCACGCTGCTCAACCCGGCCTGGGAACAACTGCTCGGCTGGACCCGCGAGGAACTGCAGTCACGGCCGGTCGCCGAGTTCGTCCACCCCGAGGACGCCGAGCAGCTGCTCGGGCCGATGCGTGCCGGCAACGGGCACCCCGCCGACATCGAGAACTTCACAACCCGCTACCGCCACCGCGACGGCTCATGGCATTCTCTGCTGTGGAGCGCCAGGCGCGACGGCGAAACCTGGTACGCGGCCGCCAAGGACGTCACTGATCGCGTGTGGCTTGAGCGCCAGGCCATGCACGACCCGCTCACGCGCCTGCCCAACCGGATGCTCCTGATGGACCGCGCCCACCAGGCCGTCGCGCGCCTGGACCGCTCCGCGGGTGTGCTTGCGATGCTCTTCATCGACCTGGACAAGTTCAAGGCCGTCAACGACAACCTCGGCCACGACGCCGGCGACCGCCTGCTCGTCCTGGTCTCCGAGCGCCTTGCCGAGCTGATGCGCGACAGCGATACGATCGCCCGCCTGGGAGGCGACGAGTTCGTCATCCTCGCCGAGGAAATCGAGAGCGAGGCCGAGGCCATGGCGCTTGCCGGCCGGGTCCTGGACGCCCTCGAGCGGCCCTTCCCACTCGGCAGCGCCGACGTCGCCATGCTGGCAAGCGTCGGCGTGGCCGTCTCGCGGGACTCCAACGTGGATCCCGAGGCGATGCTGCGCGAGGCCGACCTGGCCATGTACAAGGCCAAGGGTGCCGGCGGCCGGCGTCTGGAGATGTTCGACGCGAGCCTGCGCCAGGAACTGAGCACCAACATGGAGATCGAGAGCCTGCTCCGCCACGCCCTCCCGCGTCAGGAGCTGGAGCTCGCCTACCAGCCCATCCTGCCGCTCACGGGCGGGCACGCGATCGGTATCGAGGCACTGGTTCGCTGGCGTCCCACCAGCGAGGGCTCCGACGGCGGCGAGGTCCTTCCCGGCAGCTTCCTGGGACCCGCCCAGGAGAGCGAGCTGATCGTCCAGATCGGCAAGTGGGTCCTGCACGCCGCCTGCGCACAGGCGGAGATATGGCGCCGTGCCGGCATCCAGATCCCCATCTCGGTCAACATCTCCGCCCGCGAGCTGACCGAGCTCGACCTCGCAGAGCGCGTCCGCGAGGAGCTGGCCTACTGCCGGCTGCCCGGCCGCGCGCTCTGTCTGGAGGTCAGCGAGGACGCCGTCCTCAGAGACCCCGAGCGTGCCCGTGAGGCGCTCAACGACGTCAAGCGCCTGGGCGTCTCGATCGCCCTCGACAAATTCGGCTCCGGGGAGTTCTCGCTCGGGCTACCCCGCAATCTGCCGCTGGACATCGTCAAGCTCGACCGAGGCCTGACGAGCAGCTTCGACCACGACCAGGAGCGCCGGGCCATGTTCGCGGCCACCATCGCCCTGGCCAAGGAGGCCCGCCTGACGGCCGTGGCCGTCGGCATCGAAACCACCCGCCAGCTGGCCCTTGCGCGCGAGTTGCAGTGCTCGGTCGGACAGGGCTTTTTGCTGCACGGCCCCACGGCCGCGGGCAGTGTGCGCCTCAGGGACCCGGGTGGGCCTGTAACGTCCGCCCCATGGCGCCCTCTGGTGCGACTGGGCGGCATGAGCAGCCGCCACTGAACGACCGGGACTCCCGCGAGGCCCAGAAGGCCGAAGCGGCGCGAGCCGCTGCAGAGCTGATCGAGGAGGGCATGAAGGTCGGCCTGGGCACCGGGTCGACCGTCGCACACCTGCTGCCCGCAATCGCCGGGCGGCGGCTTGGGGGGCTGCGCTGCGTGGCGACCTCGCCCGCCACCGAACAGGCCGCTCTGGCCCTCGGCCTGAGCGTCTCGAGCCTCGACGAGCTGGGCGAGCTGGACATCGCCATCGACGGGGCCGACCAGATCGATCCGGCCGGCTGGCTGATCAAGGGCGGCGGCGGCGCGCACACCCGGGAGAAGATCGTCGCATGCCACGCCCGGCGTTTCATCGTCATCGCCTCCGCCGAGAAGTCCGTCGCGGAGCTGAGCGCCCCCGTACCGCTCGAACTCCTCGACTTCGCGGTCCGGAGCACCCTTTCTGCCCTCACGCCCGCCCGGCTGCGGGAGGTCCCCCCCAGCCCCGATGGCGGCCTGATCGCCGACTACCTCGGCACGATCGGCGATCCCGGCGCGCTGTCCGCACGCCTGGCCGCCACTCCCGGGGTCATCGAGCACGGCCTCTTCGAGCCCGGGCTCACCGCGCTTGTGCTGATCGGGACCGGTGCCGGAGTAGAGCGCCGCGCGGGCGGCGCCACCGGCTGAGGCCCCCCGTACGCCTAGGCGGACTCTTCAGTGATCTCGTCCACGCGGTCCGGGTAGAAGGCCGCGTGGTCCTTGATGGCGGCCACCGCCGGATAGGGGTCGGAATAGCTCCACACGGCATTGGCCGAGCGCTCACCGCCAACCGGGATGCTGTGATATCCGGCCTCGCCCTTGAAGGGGCAGTAGCTCGAGTGCTCGGTTGCCTGCAGCAGCGACTGGTCGATGTCGCTGAACGGGATGTACTGCACCGGCGGGTAGTCCGCCTCCTGCAGCGTCAGCGCGCTGTGTGTGTCCGCGACCACCCGGCCCGCAATCGAGACCGTGATGTGCGCCGTGTTGGCCACGATCGTAATCGGGTGATCGGGCCCCGGCTGTTTGATCTCTCGCTGGCTCGTCGTCATCGCTTCCTCCAGGGGTAGGGGTTCTCTCCCGTTGTAGCCGGGTCGCTGCTCGATGCCGGTATTCCAGCGCTCCGGCGGGCCCAGCCTGCGACACAGCTTCGTAACAGAAGTGCTCTCGGACACTGGGAGAATCGCAGGCGTATCCGGGTGTCATGCGGGGGAGAATGCTCGCGTCGGCGATCACCAGGGACGGCCCCAGGCCACCTGGTGTTCGAGGCCGCGAACACCGCATGGTTGAACGGTCAAGGGATGGACACTGTTCGCGAGAAAGGGTGGGACGGATGAGGTTCAAGCGATGGACTGCAATTTTGAGCGGCGCCGCAATGGCCGCGCTGCTGGGTTTGGGTGCGTTTGCACTGCCGGCATCGGCGAAGACGGTCGCATTCGTCAACTCGGGGGTGGCGCCCAGTGCGCCGTTTGACAGCTGTGCCCACCCGAAGTACAGCTCGATCCAGGAAGGCCTGAGCAGCACCGCGGCCGAGGTGAACGTGTGCAACGGCACCTACACCGAACAGCTCAGGATCGAACATTCGGTGACACTCGCCGGCAACGGCGCCACGGTCGACGTGCCCGCCACGCCGCAGAAGTCTGAAACCAGCTGTGACGCGGCCTCCGAAGCCGGCGACGGCCTGGAAGACCAGGACCTGATCTCGATCTGCACCCCCGGGATCGTCAAGATCGCGGGGCTGAACGTCCACGCCATCTGGCCCGGCAGCCCAGACGGCCCAGGTGAATCCTGCGCCTACAACCTCTACGGCATTCTCGTCGCCGGCGGAGCTGATCTGCAGCTGCACTCGACGACCGTCACAGGGGCGGCGCCGAGCACGATCAACGGCTGCCAGTACGGCGTCGGGATCCAGGTGGGCATGTCCTATGCGGTGCCCGCCCAGGCCGGCGTGGCCAAGCTGACCAGCGACGTCGTCAGCGGTTACCAGAAGAACGGCATCACGATCGACGGCACGGGCTCGAGCGCCAAGATCGTGTCGGTCGGCGTGACAGGCGCCGGCGAGACCGCGGTGATCGCGCAGAACGGCATCGGCGTCCAGCTGGGCGCAAAGGCCACGATCAGCGGGGCGATCATCAGTGCCAACGAGTGCGACAACCCGAGCTGTGGGCCGGAAGTGCTGACCCAGTACCAGGCCGAGGGCGTCTACTTCTACGGCGCCGCGGCGGGTTCGAGCCTGAAGAGCTCGCGGCTCTCAGCCAACGACGCCGGCGTCGAAGCCTATGACACCGGCTCAACGGCGCCCGGCAAGGCACCGGTGACGATCCTCGAGAACCGCTTCACCGACAACCGCTATGCAGGCATCCTGTTGAACCAGGGTCTGACCAAGGCCAGCGGCAACGAAATCTCCGGCGGCGACGTCGGTATCGAGGCCATCCAGCTGGCCGGTGCGCCGTTCGGCACGGTGGGCAGCGGCAGCGAAGACACGATCACGGGCGCCTCGCAGTGGGCTCTCGAGGGAGTCTCGGACCTCACCGCCGGCGATCAGCCGAGCTCGCTGACGATCTCCAAGAGCGCCATCAGCGGCAACCCCGGCCCGACGGTCGAAGAATCGGTCTACACCAACAACCCGACCGGCCTGCCGATCATCACCAAGAAGGACAGCTAGGAGCTCGAGGCGGGGCGGGCAGTCCTCCGGAGCGATCCGGTCGGGCTGCCCGCCGCCCTATGCGTCAAGGACGACCGGCGCCGGCGACGCTGGCGCGCGCTCGTCGGTTGCGACGTGCACGCGGTCGCGGCCGGCGCGCTTTGCGGTGTAGAGCGCCCGGTCGACCGCCCTGAAGAGCGTGGTCGCGTCCCCGCCGTCTTGAGGGAGAGCTGCGACGCCGGCGCTCGCGGTGATGCTCAGGTCGAGCTCGTGGAGCCTGATCTTGGCGATGGCCCCACGAATGTGTTCTGCGACGCGGACCGCGACCTCACGGTCGCTGGCGGGTAGCAGGACCAGGAACTCCTCGCCGCCGTAGCGCCCGACGAAGTCGCTCTCGCGAACCGAATTCTGGAGCGCGACACCGACACTGGCGAGCAGCTGATCGCCGCGTTCGTGCCCGTGTACGTCGTTGACGTCCTTAAAATGGTCCAGGTCCACAAGGATCGAGGCCAGAGGGGCCAATGTCCGGTTCGCCTGGGCGACCATTCGCTTGAGCGTGTCCTGGACCGCGCGGTGATTGGGGAGTCCCGTGAGTGCGTCTGTTGCTGCGCGGCGCTCGGCCAGAGCGAGGTTTCTCAGGTTGCCCACCACCGGCGCCGCCTGCCCGACGATCTCATGAATACGGCGTCGTGCTTCCGCGTCGGGTTGGTCGGCCCGGTTGACGAGGACCGAGCCGATCACCTGACCGCCCACGAGCAGTGGCTCGCAGACGGACGCTCCGGGCAGCTTGCCGCACAGATCACAGCTCGCGAGCTGCTCCTCGGTGTCGTGCTCGGTGTGCGCCCGGGCGAACCGCACGGCAAGACAGGACCTTGGCTGGGCGCTCAGAAGCGGGGTTCGCAGCGCCTCGAGTTCGCGCAGCGCCGTCCGGGCTTCGAGTCGCTGGTCGCTGTTGTTCCTGGTCAGGACGAGGACGGCCGTGCCCGGCAGGGCGCGCTCGATCTGGGCCCCCAGCAACTCCTGGGCCTCGGTCTCGTTCTCGGCACCCTGGAGGACCTCGATGTACTCGCTCTCAAGCTTTCCATAGCCCTGCTCCCGCGCCTGAGCGGCTATCAGCCGCCGCAGCGTGAGCCCCGATCGAACCAGCCAGAGGCTCGCCAGCAGTCCGACGGCAGCCACGACGAGAAGCCATGTGCGGCGGGCCTGAAACACATGGTGCGCAGAGGCGTGCGCGCTGGAGGCCGCCTGCACCTCCACTCCCTGGCGAGCCACCATGGTTTCGATCAGCGGGCTCAGGATGCCTGTGAGGCGTTCCACGTCATGGGCGCGTTCGGCAGGCCGCGGCAATGGGGCGCCTGGCCTCAGCGCACCCCGGCGGGCTTCTTCCACGAAGGGCTGCCACGCGCCCGGGATCTTTGCGATCTGCGCACGCTCACCGGCTGGGTCTCGCCGGTGTAGCCGCAGAACCTGTGTGATGTCGCGAGCCACCGCGGGCAGGACCGAAACGGCGAGTTCTGCTCTGAGGTGTTCTGCCGTCGGAGGCTCCGAAGCAGCCACGATCTGCAGGCTCAGGGTTTGCGCTCTCCCGAGGTCCACCGCGAGCCGGCTCGTGCTCTCGGCGGTCCGAAAGTTATCGTCGAACACCTGGTTGTTTGCGTGATCAACCGCCGACAGGCCCGAAAGTCCCAGGGCCGCTGCGGTGAGCAGAACCACCAGCAGTGCCGCCAGCGCCGTGAAGAACCGCGCGCTGACATGCCGATCATCGAGGGCCATTCTGATTCCGATCGGCATATGGCGGCAACCCCTTGACTTTCCAGTCCCCCGAAAGACGCCAAGCAGGGACTGGAGCCAAGAGGGGCACCGGCCACGCCGGCGTCAGAGCTCGGGCCCTACGGTGTGAGCCGGAAGGGCGGGTAGCGGTCGGTGACCAGGATGTGGGCGTAGGCGATCACCCGGTTGGTCCAGCGGCCGACGCCGACGAGGAAGTCGAACATCCCGCGCGGGAAGCGGCCCGTGAAGAGGATCGCGAACCAGGCCGCGATCACCACGAAGAGCGCGGCGATGTAGAGAAAGAACAGCACGATGTAGTGCGGGATCGCCAGCAGCCACTTGACCAGTGGCAGCCAGCGGTTCAGCTCATTGCGCGCGTCGGGGTAGGAGAACTCGAGATGGACGGCCTGATGGTCCTCGGTGGACGGATAGCGGTCCTCCATCAGGGCCACGTAGACGCCGACCCGAGCCGAGAATCGCATCAGCTCGAGGTTCCAGTCGAACCACCAGCGCGGGTACCTCTGGCGGAACAGGATCAACAGGAGCGTCGGCAGAACGACCAAGCCGGCAGCGCCTATCGCCCCCGTGGCACGACCGCCGCCCGAGGCATAACCGCCGCCCTCGATCAGCGCGAGCACGATCACGATCGGGACGAGCATGAACAGACGGAAGAACGTCGTCAGTCGGTTCAGCGGCCGGTCAGGGTAGTCGACGGAGTATTGGACGGGGTAGGGAACGTCGGGGTTCATCGGTGCCTTTCGTTGGGGTGTACGGCGTACACTCGTCCGGCGACTATAGGCGTACGCTGTACACTTGTCAAGGCCCGATGACCAGCTCACAGCTCAGCCCGACACGCAAGCCCCTGAACAGAGCGTCCGTGCTCGCCGCCGCCCTCGCCCTGGCTGACAAGGCGGGGTTCGAGGCGTTCAGCATGCGCCGCCTCGCCCAGGATCTCGGGGTCGTGCCAATGGCGCTCTACAAGCACGTCGCGAGCAAGGACGAGCTATTGGAGGGCATGGTCGACATGGTCTTCAGCGAGATCGAGCTGCCCGCGCAGGACCTCGACTGGAGATCTGCGATGCGAACCCGGGCCCACTCGACGCGCGCGGCCCTTCAGCGCCACAGCTGGGCGATCGGGCGGATGGAGTCCCCCAACCCGGGGCCGGCCAACCTCCGCAACCACAATGCGGTGATGGGGTGCCTGCGGGAGGCCGGTTTCCCGTTCAAGATGGCGATCCACGCCTACTCGATCCAGGATGCCTACATCTACGGATTCGCCCTGCAGGAACGGGACCTGGCGCTCGAGGACCCCGACAGCGCCGGCAAGGCAGCGGCGCGCAGGGCGGACGCGGTCGGCGCGCTCGAGGACTATCCCTACCTCGCCGAGATCGTTGCCGAGCTCCCCTCCGCCGGCTACAACAGCGCCCTCGAGTTCGAATGGGGGCTCGATCTGATCCTCGACGGTCTCGAGCGCCTCAGGGTCTCAGACCGGACACGGTAGTCCGAGGTCCGACGCGTCTCATCCGTTCTCGCGCGGGGAGCGGATGCCCGATCGGGCAGCAGCCCGATGGCTGCCGCCTCGATTGCATGTGGGCTGGCGCAGAGCCTTGCGGTTCTCGGGCAGCTGACGCTGCTCGGCTTCGGACTCAGGCTGCGCGGCAGCCGCGCCCTTCCTGGGTCAGGGCGAGCAGGGATCCTGAGCGGGTCTAACTCGCAAAGTCCCGGTTGCGCGCCGTCAGAGGCCTGCAGCTTTCGCAGGCCGACAGCCAGAAACTGGCCCAGCAAGCGCAATTCGGCTTGCCAGAGCCCAGCGGGGGACCGAGGAGTCGAACCTCGCGTTGCGGTTTTGGAGACGACGCGTTTTGTGGCCGTTTGCAGGCACGACAGCCGCGGGTGAAAGCCCCCGGTGAAAGCGCGCCCCAACCGCTACGGGCACCTGATGCCCGGCGCTGAGGACGAGGCGGCCGAGCTACTGGACAACTATCTGGACACCGCGCGGGGTACGAATGCGCGGCGCGTGGGCGTGTCGTAGTAAAAAGGCGGCATGGAACTGCCTCGACCGCCCGGCGTAGGAAGAGCGCGCTCGCGGTTGCTGTGGATCACCCACCCTGAGGTACGCGCGCTCGCCCTCCACGACGACTTGGACGGCCTCCTCGCCCGGCTTGACGCGCCAGACAGGCCGGACGAGGAGGACACCCTCAGCGGTCGGGCGCTCGTAGCGTGTGCGCTCGGCTCGATCGGCACCGACGCAACAGTCTCTCGCCTGTCCCGTCTCCTCAGCCCCGAGGAGACGGCTGCCGTTCGCGGATGCGCCGCAGAGGCCCTGAGACGGATCGGCGGTCCTGATGCTGCTGCGGCTCTCGTAGTCGCGCTGGACGACGAGAACTGGGCCGTACAGGGCGCTGCGGTTAAGACCTTGGAGACGACCCATGTCGCAGATGCGTGGCCCGGGATGGCAAGGCTTGCCACGGGCTCTGCTCATGCCTCAGTGCGGATGAACGCCGCCGGAGCGCTTGGCGAATCCAAGTCGGACGCTTGGATTCCGACCCTGGAAGCTGCCGCGCACGACTCCAGCATCCTTGGGGTCATAGGCGCAGGGGTGGGTCTAATGAACACGGAAACCCCAGCCGCCGTCGACGCCGTGAGAAGGCTGAGCCGAGAAGGCGGTTTGGTTCGGAGGATGCTCATGTGGTGGGCGGGCCTGAGGCTGCGTCGCAAGCTTCGGCGGCGCGGCGACCGATCTGGCCGGTGAAAGTCCAGTGAAAGTCGAACCCGCTCTACAGCGGTTTCCAGCCCCCCTCCAGCGGCAGTAGCCCCAAGGCGCAACCAGGCTGGAATTGGCTCTAGCAAGCGTGATCCAGCTTGCTAGAGCCGAGCGGGGGACCCAGGAATCGAACCTGGCGTTGCGGTTTTGGAGACCACCGTGTTACCGATACACCAGTCCCCCGGGGTGGCGAATTGTAGGGTCTCGGCGCCCGCGTCCCCTCGTCCCCTTCGCGCGGCGTTCCCGCTCGGTCTTACGCGGGCCCGGAAGGAAGCCTCAGCGGCTGCCCACGCGCGGCGATCAACGCGCCGAAGGGCCCCGGCCGGGGCTCAAGCACGGTCGGGGGGATGCCGACAGGTCCTATAGGTCAAGGACTCTCACGTATCAATGCGCACTTTCTCCGAGACGCCCAACACGCGTCACCGTCACGGGCACCGCCCAGCCGCGGCCGTCCTCGCACGCCTGCGAGGCCTTGATTCGCGCGGCCAGGACGGCTTCCTACTGATCGAGGTGATGATCAGCGCGTTGCTGGTCGCTCTGATCGTCACGGCCACCTTCAACGGCCTCAGTGTGGCGAACAGGCTCACCTCCGACCAGCGCACGCGTGGCCAGGCCGCTCTGCTCGCAGCGCAGTCCCAGGAGCAGCTGCGAAGCGAGCCTGCCAGTGCGCTCGATGTGCTCGAGACCTCCCCGCACAAATACACGACCAAAGTCGGGGGGACGACCTACACGATCACCCAACAGGCAAAGGCCGTCAGCGCCACCGGCAACACGACCGGCTGCAGCGCCACCGAAACGACCGCGCAGACGGGCGCCAACATCCTGATCACATCAAGCGTCAGTTGGGCACGGCAGGTCTCTTCCCACCGGCCCGAAGTCAAACAGACCAGCGTCATCTCCCCCCCGACCGGCTCTGCGATCGAGGTGGATGTCCTCAACGGGACCAACGAAGGCGTCGAAGGCGTCACCGCGCGAGCCGAATTCATCCCCAACGAAGCCGGGTCCTACAACACCGTCGAAGGCACCACCAGCAGCGCGGGCTGCGTCGTGCTGACGGGCATCCAGGCGACCTCCGCCAAGGTCTACATCGTCGAAAAGGCCGGCTACGTGACTCCAACCGGGGCCCTCAGCGTCAAACCCAAAGAACTGACAATCGCGCCGAACATCACGACCCACTACGCCGTCCAGTATGCCGAAGCGGGCCGCATTGAAGCAAAATTCACCTACGAAGGCGCGACCAGCTACCTCAGCAAAGAAGTCAAGAGCGACACCTTCGTCGCCTTCAATACCGAAACCGGCATCAAACCGGAATACGAACTGGGCTCGACTGCCTTCCAATGGAAAGCCGAACTGGAAGAACCCTACCTCGCCAAGACGGGCACCTATGCGGCCTCCGCCGCAACGGCGATCGGCTCCAAATACCCCACCGGCCGCCTGTTCGACTTCAAAGGGCCCTGGACCGTCTATGCGGGCGACTGTCCCGCAAACAAAGTAACGACCGCCGCAGCCACAGTGACCGAAGGCGCCACGACGAAAGTCAACGTGCCCGTCTCCTACACCAAAATGAGTGTCTACACGGGCATCGCAAGCGGCTACGAACCTGGCGAACCCGACAAAGAAGCGATCAAAGAAACCGGCAAGAACGTCGTCAAGATCACCGACTCGAGCTGCGCCGGCGCCGAAGAACCGCTCAACGCCTACGGGGCGGTCTACACGCACGAACAGAAGGAAACGCTGACCGAAGGGCGCCTGGAAAACCCCTTCCAGCCGTTCGGGACGTTTTCTGTGTGCCTCTACGAACCGAAACAGAAACGGACGTACACGACCAGCTACACAAACGCCAAAGCGGTCGGCGGCACCCCGACGATCTATCTCAAACAGAAGACGGCGGAAGAACAGACGGCGGAAGAAACAGAAGAAAACACCGCCAAATCCGAACGCGTGACCGAAGAAAACGAAGCGAAAGCCGCGGAAACGGAACGGAAAGCGGTCGAAAAAGGCGAATCCAAATTCTATTGGGAAAAACTCGGAGCGACGCCTACGCAGCTGAAAGAAAAAGAACGGACCAAAGCCACGCTCGAAAAAGAACTCTCTAAATCCGCCCGCGAAACGGCCGAAAAAACCCCGGAAACCAAAGCGTACTGGGAACGGCAGAAAAGCAAAGGCGAAATCACCGCGACGCAGCTGACCTTCAAAGAAAAGACCAAAGCAACGATCGTCGCCGAAAACGCCGCTGCTCCGGGCGAAAAAACCACCCGCGTCAACGAAGAAAAAGCCGCTGAAAAAGCGAAGGCGACACGCGAAAAACGCGAAGGATACGAAGAAGCCAACAAAGTGACCGTCGAAGGATCCAAGACATCATGCTGAGCCCCTCCCAGATACTCGATCGAGCGCGCGATGAGCGCGGCTTCACGCTTGTCGAAACGCTCGTCGCGATGGTCACCGGCGTGATCGTCACGGGCGCGCTGTTCGCGATCCTGCAGTTCTCGGTCGAACAGACATCGCGCATCTCACAGGTGGCTCAGGCGACACAGGTCAGTCGGGGCTCGATGACCCACATCGTCGACGAGCTCCACTCGGCCTGCCTGTCGAGCAACTTTGCCCCGGTGCGCGAAGGCAGCTCGATGACGAACCTGATCTTCTGGAACGGCTACAGCGAAGAAGCCGAAGTCCCCAGCGTCTATACCGCCAAAGGTGGCTCGACCGGGCTGAAGACGGAAGGAGCCCGCAAGGACTCGATCGAATGGGTCGAAAAATCGGGCCTGCTGATCGACAAAACCTGGCCGTCCATCGGCACGGAAGCCTCGGGCGAATATCAGGCCTCCGCGACCCCCACCACGGTGCGCCTCTCAGAACACGTGAGCTCCGAAAAATGGGTCAACCCGGTGACCAAAAAAGAAGAACCGTCGATCTTCCGCTACTACGAATACTCAACCGTCTCCAGCACCGGGACCACCGAAGCCGCCGCCACGCTCAAAGAAATCAACTTGACGGCCGGGAAAACGCTGACCAAGGAACAGGCCGAAAAAGTCTCCTCGGTGCTGGTCGAATACAAGACCGCCCCGGGCGATAAAGAAGTCAAGCTCGGCGCCGGCTCGGAAGCGAACGAGGCCGCGACCCTCTCGACCCAGACCACCTTCGCCTTCAGCGCACCCAACTCGGAATCCAAAATCGAAGCGGGGCCCTGCGAATGATCAAGCGACTCTCCCCCACCGCCCTGCGCGCCCAGGAGGGCTTCACGATGATCATCGCCATCGGCGTGATGCTCGTCACGAGCCTGCTGCTTGTGGCCGCCTTCACGGTCGCCAACGGCGACGTGCAGAACTCCCACACCAACGTCGCCCAGAAGCAGGCCTACTTCGCTGCTCTGGCGGGCATTCAGCAGTACGAGTACCTGCTGCAGGCCAATCCGAACTACTGGCAGAACTGCAAATCCGTCGAAACCAAAGCCAAAGAAAACGTGCTCGAATCCGCCGAAGAGCGCTATGTGGTCACGCCGATGGTCGCAAGCACTGCACCCAAAGGAACCTCGTCCTGCAGCACTGAAAACCCGTTCTCGACGATGATCGAGGCGAAAGGGACGCTGGCCAACACCTTCCGTGTCAAGTCCACCGGCTACTCGGGCGGCACGACGAAGTCCACCGGCGCCTCGCGCTCGATCATCGCGACCTTCCGCGTCGCGGGCTTCCTCGACTACGTCTACTACACGAACTTCGAAACTGAGGACCCGGGCCTCTACGAAGGCGAAAGCAGCGCGGCGAAAAAACTTGCCGAACAGTGCCGTGGCAAGTACTACAAAGAATGGAGCGCCAGCCTGAGCTGCCCGGCCATCAACTTCATCACGGGCGACCACATCGAAGGCCCCATGCACACCAACGACACCGCCCTGGTCAGCGGCAACGCGACGTTCGGCCGTTCGGGCCACGAACCGAAGGACGCCGTCGAAATCAACGGTGGCACCTACGGCTCGAACTCCGGCTGCAAAGGCGCCACCTACTACACGGCCAGCGGCTGCTACACCACCACCGGCCCAACCATGCTCCCGCCTCCCACCGATACGAGTCTTGCCCTCTACGTCGAACCGGCATACGAGTACTCGGGGATGACCAGGATCGAACTCAAAGGCACCGAAATGGCCGTCACGACGTGGAGCGAAGCGGGCGTCGAAGAAAAAAAACCGTCCGTCAAACTTCCACCGAACGGCCTGATCTTCGTCCAGCAGAACAAAAAAGGCTGCGGCTGGTCCTTTGAATCGGAAAGCGCCGACACGAGCGCTGAAGTGGCCGGCGCCAAAGGGTGCGGCGACGTGTACGTCAGCGGCAGCTACACCTCTTCGCTGACGATCGCCGGCGAAAACAACGTGATCGTCAACGGCAACGTCTATCCCACGAGCGTCTCGGGCAAACTGGGCGCCGTCCCGACGGGCACCGCCGTGCTCGGGCTGATCGCCACCAACTACGTTCGTCTCTACCACCCCTGCTCGGGCAACACCAACGGCAGCGGCTCACTCAAAAACCCCTTCATCTACGCGGCTATCCTCGCGACCGGCCACTCCTGGGTCGTCGACAACCCGGGCTGCGGAAGCAACCTGGGCGAACTCAGCGTCACCGGTGCGATCGGACAGAACTACCGCGGCATCGTCGGGACCACCGGCAGTGGCGGCACGGGCTACTACAAGGCCTACGAATACGACGACCGTCTCGCCACCGACGAGCCCCCCTACTTCCTGGCGCCACTGAAGGCGGGCTGGAAAGTGGTGCGCGAGACAGCCCCCGCACCCGGGTAGTCTCAGCTCAGCTCACGGCTCTACCCGTCCGCTCCAGGTGACTTCCCAGCGCGTCCATCAGCCCGTTGGTGCCGTGCTCACGCTCTGACGAGGTGTCAAGACCGTCGAGGAAGACGCCGTGCTCGACCAGCGTCAGCCGCGTTCCGCCATTGCGGGACTCGATCTCGACTGCGTCGGCCATGTTGATCATCAGGTGCTCGCGCCCGCCCACGCGAAAGTCGAGCGAGTAGCTCCCCGCCGGCTTCTCGCTGGGACCGAACCACCGCGTCTTGGTGGCCGGGTTCGACCAGGCCCCATAAACCTCATCTCGGCGAGGTACTCACCGAGGCTGTCAAGGTTCCGTTCCCAAAAGGCGCGGTGCCCGGACGTCCATCGCTCGGCCCGTCGCATAGCCGCCGGCTCGAGCCTGCAGGTGCGAACGCACCCGACGTTCTCCGATCCCACCAGGCCGCTCTCCTGGAGCACCTGCAGGTGCTGGACGACGGCGGGCAGGGAGGAGATTTCGCGATACGTACTTTTCCCCTGCAGAAGCGGCGTTTGCACCGATGCCGCCCCGCCCCTGCTCACCGAGACTGTGGGGAGGATCAATCAACGAACGAGGATGGCGCTCATGAGACGTGCAGCACAAATTGGCGGGATTGCGGCAGCGGTCGTCCTGATCGCGTTCGGGATCGCCTCGATCGCAATGGGAGCAAGCGGCCGGGGGACGGTCAACAACAGCATCAAGGAACAGAAGATCGTGGGTACGCCCGACATGACACCGTCGGGCATCAAGGCCGAGATGGTCAAGTCCGGCCTGAATCCGGCGAGCACGACGATTCCGAGTTGCTCGGTGGCAAACAAGGCCGTCACAAACGGTTCCACGGCCCGGTGCTTCGCGCAATACATGAAAATCCACGCCCTCGAGGCGACGGGCGGGGCGCTCTACTCTCAGATGCCCCGCTATGCGACCGCCGACGGCAAGGGGACCAACGAAGAAGGCGCCGCACTGAAACAGGGCGGCAAGCCGGCCGAAAACCCGGCCCGTAACGTCTGGATCCAGGAGACAGCACTCTCCACAGCCCTCAACGCGGGCTACATGGCCTCACAGACCGCGCTGTTCGGGATCGTCGTGGGCATCGCGCTGCTCCTCAGCGGGATCGGCTTTGCCGTGCTGGCTCTCGGCGGCGCCCTGCGCCGTCCCGGTGGCGAGCAAAGCCCGCCGGTCAGGAGCGCTCAGACGCTCGCCCCGACGCCGGCCTGAAGGGTTGGGCCGACCTGGGACCGTGCCCGGTTGGGGGCCGCCGCCGAGGCGGCCCCCAGTCCGGCCGGTAGGTCGCGATCGTTACCCCTGTGGCGGCCCTCACACGGAATCCCGGCGGCCGTAGAACCAGGAGCCGTCGGGAAGGGCGAACGAGTCGCCGTAGAACCCCGGGCGCTGCGGTGGCGGCGCAGCGCTGGAGTGGAGCCGCTGGCCCCGCGCCGGAGGGCGGAGCCCGGCGATCCAACGCGGCAGGGCGAGGATCCGCGAGAACCGCCGCCCGGCCGGCTGCGGCGCGAGGGTCCATCTCGTGGTTTGGGCGCTGACAGTCGAACCTCGCGCTAACATCTCGGACACCTCCAAACTCGTTTAGCAGGTGTCTGTAACCTATCAAATCGATACGTCGGTGTCGACGAGACTCATAAAAGACCGTCCGATGACTGCGAAAATGCCCGCCCCTGATGGCCTCGACCTGGTCCTGGACTTCGTCAACACGGCCGACCTCGAAACCGGCGCCGAGGCCCTGGCCGGGCCCTCCGAGCTGGGCAGCTGGCTCGCTGGCCATGGCTTGCTTCCCGACGATGCCACCCCGGGGCCCGCGGATCTGGCGGCGGCCATCGAGCTGCGCGAAGCCCTGCGCCGGACCATGCTCGCGCACAACGGCGGCCCCGCTGCCGATGCTGACACGGCGCTGCTCGAGCAGACCGCGCGGCGCGGTGAGCTCAGCGTGAGCTTCACCGCGGGCGAGGCCCGGCTGATGCCGCTGGCCACGGGCCTGCCGGGGGCGCTGGCCGCGCTGCTCGTCCCGGTGGCCGACTCGATGGCCCATGGCTCCTGGCCGCGTGTCAAGGCATGCCGGGCCGAGGACTGCCACTGGGGCTTCTATGACTTCTCCCGCAACCACTCGGGCACGTGGTGTGACATGGCCATCTGTGGCAATCGGGAGAAGGTCCGGGCCTACCGGGACCGGGGCTCCCGCCGGAAGTCCTGACGCAGAGAGCACGCCGGTAGGGCCCCGGGCGATCGGGGTAGCAGCCAAACGTGAGCGTCACGCAAAAAAGAGCGCCGACCATGCTCGACCCGCTGCAGGCGCCGCGAGCCTGAGATGGCAGCGCGCTCGATCTGGAACGGCTCGGTCGCCTTCGGCGACGTCCTGGTGGCCGTCAAGCTGTTCTCGGCCGTGCAGGATCACAGCGTGCATTTCCATGAGGTGCGCCTCAGCGACGGCTGCCGGATCGTGCACCGCCGTGTCGGCTCGGAGTCGGGGCGGGAGGTCCCCGGCGAGCGCATCGGCAAGGCTTTCGAGACGAGTCGCGGCCATCAGGTTGTGCTCGAGGACGACGAGATCGCAGCGGCACGTGGCGCGCGGCCCAAGGTGATCGAGATCGAGCACTTCGTCGGGGCGGGGGAGATCGACCCGGTCTATTACGAGCACCCATACATCGTCGGCGCTCAAGACGGCGCCGAGCGCGCCTACCGCGTGCTCAAGGGCGCCCTGGAACGCAGCGGAAAGGTGGGCGTGGGGCGGTTCGTCATGCGCACCCGCGAGCAGCTCGTGGCACTGGCGCCGCGCCGGGGCGCCATGGTCCTGCACACGATGCGCTTCGCCGACGAGGTCCTCGATCACAAGGATCTGGAGGTGCCCTCGCTGCGCCGCGAACCCTCCAGCAAGGAGGTGAAGATGGCCGAGCGGCTGATCGACACCCTGGGCGAGACATGGCGGCCGGCGGCCCACAAGGACCGTTACCGCGCGGACGTCATGGCGCTGATCCGTCAGAAGGCCCAAGGCGAGCAGGTCAAAGCGCCCGCGCACAAGCCGCCCAAGGCGCCCGATGATCTGCTCGCGGCGCTGCAGCAGAGCCTCGAGGGAAACGCAACCCGCCACACCAAAGCCAAGCCCAGGCGCCGCAGAGCCCCCACGCGGGCCGGCGGCAAAAGGGCCAAGACAAAGGCGAGATCGCGCTGATGGCACGCGGTCTTTGGACGGGGACGCTCAGCTTCGGCCTCGTGGCGGTGCCGGTGCGCCTGGTCAGCGCCGTTCGTGACCTCGATATCCACTTTCACGAGATCGACCGCAAGACCGGTGAGCGCATCGAGGTGCGGCGAACCTGCGAGAAGAGCAAAGCCGAGGTGGCCTGGGAGGACATCGGCCATGGCTACGAGCTCGACGGCAAGCAGGTAGTGCTCTCCGATGAGGAGCTGGCGGCCGCGGCCCCCGAGCGAACCAGGACGATCGAGATCGAAGAGTTCGTGGACCTGCAGGACATTGACCCGGCCCATTTCAACCACCCCTACCTGCTGCTGCCCGACTCCACCGCGGAGGGAGTCACCCGCGCCTACCGACTGCTGCGCGACGCAATCGCCAACACCGGGCAGGTGGCAATCGGCAGGGTGGTGCTGCGCTCCAAGGAGTATCTCGTGGCAGTACGTGAGCGCGATGGGGTGCTCTCGCTGACGACGATGGTGTTCGCGGACGAGATCCGCGACCCGAAGGACATCCAGGCCGTCCCCTCAGGGCGCGCGGGCACACCTGGGCGCGGCGAGATCGCCCAGGCGGTCAAGGTGATCGACGCCATGACCCGCCACTTCCATGGCGCCCGCTACGAGGATTGCCACCGCAAGCGCCTGATGAAGATCATCCAGGCCAAGCGCAGGACTGGCGAGGTCGAGATCCCGGAGGTGGAGCCCGAACCGGCGGCCGCGCCGGACCTGATGGCCGCGCTGAAAGAGAGTCTTGCCCATGCGGAGGTAGGTAGGCCGAGCGGGAGTAGGAGGCCTACCGCGTCGACTGACTGACGGTGGAAGGCCGGAACAAGCCACAAGCACGAAGGAGGCAGCGTGAACATCGAGTTCCTTTCGACGGTGGCGGTGATCGCACCCGACCCCCCCGCCAGTTGCAAGCTGTACGTCGACGCGCTCGGGCTTGCGCTCGAGAGCCACGGCGACGACTATCGCCACAGCGAGCAGATCGAGGGCTGCAAGTCGTTCGGCATCTGGCCACTCTCTCAAGCTGCCGAGGCGTGCTTCGGGACGCCTCGATGGCCGGACACGAGGCCGGTGCCCCAGGTCAGCATCGAGTTCGACGTGGTGGACACCGCAGCGGTACGCCAGGCTGCGCGGGAGCTCGAGCAGGCTGGCCACGAGTTGCTGCACCCGCCGCGCGAGGAGCCGTGGGGTCAGACGGTCGCCAGGTTGCAGTCACCTGAGGGCGCGATCATCGGAATCTCCTACGCTCCCGTGCTGCACGGGCAGGAGTGACCCAGATCAGTGGGGCGTTCAGCCGAGCTCTTCGGCGAGCCCGATAAGAAGCCCGTCAGGGCCGCGGAGGTAGCAGAGCCGGTACGCATCCTTGTACTGCACCACTTCGCTGCTGAGGAGTTGCGCGCCTCGCCGGCTGAGCCTTGCCAGGGTCTCATCGATGTCGTCCACTGTGAACATGACACGCAGATAGCCCAACGCATTCACCGGGGCATGCCGGTGATGAGAGACCACCAGTGGCTCGAGAAAGCGCGAGAGCTCCAGCCGGCCGTGGCCGTCCGGCGTGCGCATCATGGCGATCTCGACGCGCTGCTCGCCCAGCCCGGTAACCCGCCCAGCCCACTCTCCTTCCACCATGGCTCGCCCCTCCAGCTCGAGGCCAAGCTCGAGGAAGAACTCAATCGTCGCATCGAGGTCCTCCACGACGACACCCATGTTGTCCAAGCGGATAAGCGCCAATCTGCCTTCACTCTAGTTTTACGCACCGGTTGATGAGGGCGGGACGGTCGCCGATCGATCCGTTGACACACTTTGGCCCGGGAGTGCGATTTATAGGCAGTGGTACCCGATTACGCCAAGGCACGCGACGCAGAGCTGATCGGCGCTGGCCGCGCTGATGCGTTCGCCGTGGTCTACGACCGGCATGCCCCGGCGATCTACAACTGGGGCCGGTCGAGGGTCGGCGAGCACGCCGCCGATCTCACCGCCGAGACGTTCGCCCGCGCCTGGCTCTCGCGCGGCTCGTTCAGGGACGGTGCCGAGGGCTCAGCGTTTCCCTGGCTGCTCGGTATTGCGCAAAACCTGCTGCGTGACTCGCTGCGCAGACGGCGGATCGACGACAGGGCGAGAGCACGGCTCGCGTTGCCGCGCGAGCTCGCAACCGATGCGGGTTACGAGCTCGTGGAGGAGCGGCTGTCGCTGCACGAGGCCGCGCTGAAGGCGATTGCCGATCTACCCGAGTCCGACCGCCAAGTGCTCGACCTGCGCGTCGTCGAGGGACGGCCCTACAGCGAGATAGCGGCGGCGCTGAGCTGCACCCAGGTCGCCGCGCGCCTGCGGGTCTCGCGCGCACTACGCCGTCTGAACATCGCAAGTGGAGGACACCCGTGAGAACCGATATCCCGACAGCCGCGACCGGAGGAAACCAGTGAGAACCGATATCCCCGACAGCCTCGACAGCTTTCGCAGCCAACTCCACGCCGCGATCGAGCGCGATCTCGCCCGCGGCACCCGCAGCGGCCGCTTGAAGCGCCGGGCGCTGGCGCTGGGCGTTCCGGCCACAGCAGCGGCCGCCACCACCGCGACAGTGCTCTTGACGGCCAGCGGTGCCCCCGGGCCGAGCCTGGCGAGCGCCGCGATCATCCACCACGTCCGCGCCGAGCTGACCGCCGCCCCGCCCGGCTCGATCCTGCACGAGTCCGCCACCGTCACGCTCCCCGATGGCTCCTCGATGCCGTTCGAGCTCTGGACCCGGACCGGGACGGGCGTCTACCGCGTGATCAAGGACGGGCAGGAGGTCAGCCTGTCAGTCACCGAAAACGAGATCTACGACCCTTCCACGAACACGGTCACGGTCTCGCCGCTCCCACCGGCGATCCACCAGAGCGAGGTCTCACGGGGGATCGACCTCGCTGAGGAACTGAAGCGGATGATCGACTCGGGTCAGGCCACCGCGACACCGACCACCTACCACGGGATTCCGGCGTACGAGCTCACCCTGAACCCGCCCGGTGACTCGTCGCTCAACGGCACCGCGTACGTCGCCCAGAGCGACTACCGGCCGCTCGAGACCGACTCCACCTCAGGCGAGGTTGTGTTCTCGGCGTATGAACACCTTCCCGCGACCCCGGCCAACGACGCCCTGCTCGCAGTCACGAGTGCTCATCCGGGCGCGACGGTCGTGAGCCAGCCGTGAAGCGGGCCTGTTGACACAGCGTCGGCGGCCTCGCGGCGTCGGACCTGCCCGGCGCCCTAACTCGACGGAATGATCCGGGCTGGACCCACGCAGGAGGCATGCTCGGCCCTGCCGCCTCATTGCTCCCCGCCGGAGGCGGGCCGGCATGTCAAGCGGACGCAGTCCGCGACCCCCAACGGAGGTTGACCTGCCGGCCCGGCGGAGGCACCCGAGCGCCGTCAAGCGTCCGGAGTGAACGCGTGGCTCGTTCGGGTTACGTGTTCCTAGGAGGCACCTGGGGGACATGTTCGTGGAACATGAGGCATCTCCCGAGCCCGACAAGCTGCTTTCTGCCAGACAGAAACCATGCGTCTTGCAGGGATCTTGTCGG
>CAWEXJ010000003.1:0-22172 GCA_963813035.1 uncultured Solirubrobacteraceae bacterium
TTGCTCGAGCGTCGCGCCCATGCCGCCGTCGTAAACGACGACGTGGCGGCTGATGGCATCTAGGTAGTCGCGCATGTCTGAAGGATGCTAGCGGCGGGCCTGTCTGCGTCCTTGGCCCCCCGCTTGGCAGATCGCCCGGGCGCCTCTGGGATTCCCGGCCGGTGCTCTGCGCGCGGCGCCGATGCAGGGGTCAGCGAAGGCGGGCGGTCCCGGAGACGAACAGGACTGCAGATCGTCCGCATCGACCCTCGATGATGACTGGAGCGGATGTGATCAGGACCGACCCCGCGATGCCGCAGCGAACCCGTGGTGCCTTTGGCGCGACGCCCGGCGTGCCCTTCGGGCCGGCCGATTGCCCGTTTGTGACGAGGGCCTGTCGGCCCAATGGTTCCGAGTCGCCAAACGAACGTCCAGTCACGCTTGGCAGGCGCCCCGCGGCCTGCAAACTGCACCGCGACGAGCAGCCGGCGAGGCTCCCCGCATCGGGTCGAGTCAGCGTCGATGGGGCCAACGTCACCGACCAACCGACCGCTGGATCAAAGGGGAAGCTATGACGCGCGAGCTCGCACTGAAGGAAACGACCGCTGAGGTCGAGCTGTTCGAGGACGTCAACGTCATCGAGGACCTCGACCGAGCCCTGGCTGCGGAGCCCGCCACCACAGAGTCCGTCGTTGCCGTTGTCGGTCTCGGCTATGTCGGGCTGCCGACCGCGGTGGCGCTGCGCAACGCCGGCGCCCAGGTGATCGGGATCGACTCCTCCGAGCGGCGTCTGGAGGCAATCCGCGGCGGCGAGGCGGAGCTGCTGGACTCCGAGCGCGAGGACCTGGCCCGGCACCTTGAAGCGGAAGCTTTCGTCCTGACCAGCTCGCCCGATGCGATCGGCCTGGCCGACCTGGTGCTGATCTGCGTCCCGACTCCCGTGGACGATCAGCGGCGCCCCGAACCGGCGCTCGTGCAGGCCGCCTGTGCCTCCGTGGTCGCTCACGCACGTGCCGGGCAGACGCTGGTGCTGACCTCGACGACCTATGTCGGCAGCACCCGCGAGATGCTGATCGAGCCATTGGCCGAGCGCGGCCTGCTCGCGGGTGAGGACATCCACGTGGCCTTCGCCCCCGAGCGGATCGACCCGGGCGTGATCGGCCATGAGCAGCTGCAGACCCCCCGCGTGATCGGCGCTGAGTCGGAGACCTGCTTCCGCAAGGCCGCGGAGTTGCTGCGCCACACCTGCCAGACGCTTCACCGGGTCTCCTCCCCGGAGGCGGCCGAGATGGTCAAGCTGCAGGAGAACACCTTCCGGGCGGTGAACATCGCGCTCGCCTTCGAGCTCGGCGAAGCCTGCCGGACGATGGGCCTGGACCCGATCGAGGTGACCGAGGCGGCCGCCACCAAGCCCTATGGCTTCATGCCCCACTATCCCTCGGCGGGCATCGGCGGGCACTGCATCGGCGTCGACCCCTACTACCTGATCCACCCACTGCGCGAGCAGGGCCGTCCCGCCCTGCTGGTCGAGGAGGCCATGCGCAAGGTCAACGGCCGGCCGCGGCACATCGTCTGGCGGGCACATGAGGAGCTGGTGGCCGCCGGGATGCGGCTCTCCGACGCCCGCGTGCTGGTCGTCGGCGCGTCCTACAAGCCGGGTGTGGCCGACAGCCGCGAGGCGCCGGCACGGGAGATCATCGCGAGGCTGCTCGAGGAAGGGGCCGAGGTCGAATACCACGACCCGCTGGTGCCCGAGATCTCGATCGGCGGGCGCATGCTGCGAAGTGTCGATCCGGATCCGCGCCGCGACGCCTCCGGCTTCGGGCCCGAAGACTATGACCTGACGCTGATCGTGACGGTGCACCCGAACCTTGACTACGCCTGGATGGCGCGCTGCCCGCGGGTGCTCGACTGCACCTACCGGACGCAGGCCGGCCGCGAGCGGATGGTGCCCTGAACCCATGTTCGCCAACCGTGCGCTGAAAATCTGCGCCGCCGTCTACCTCGTGATCCTGCTGGTGGCCGTGATGGCCTACAAGGCCGCCTTCATCGGTCTGATGTTCCACAACGTCTTCTTCGGCATCTATGGCGTCTGTGTGGCCAGCTACATCGTCAGCCGCTTCCTGTTCAGCCTCTTCTACCGCTCCAAGCCGGACGCGGGCATCGAGCCGGGCATCGCCATCGTGATGCCCGGTTTCAACGAGGAGGAGGCGATCGGCACCTCGCTGCGCTCGCTGCTGGCGCTCAGCTATCCGCCCGAGAAGCTCGAACTGATCGCCGTGAACGACGGCTCGACCGACGGCACGCTGGCCGAGATGGAGCTCGTCGCGGCCGAGTCCGGCGGCAGGGTGCGTGTCATCAACTTCCCCGAGAACCGGGGCAAGCGGGCCGCCATGGCGGCCGGCATCCGGGCCACCGAGGCGGAGGTGATCGTCTTCGTCGACTCTGACTCGACGGTCGAGCCCGACGCCCTGCGCCTGCTCGTGCAGCCACTGGCCGACCCCAAGATCGGCGCCGTCTGCGGCCACGCCAACGTACTCAACGTGCGCGAGAGCTGGCTCACCCGCATGCAGGCGGTGCGCTACTTCGTGGCCTTCCGCGTCGTCAAGGCCGCCGAGTCGGTCTTCAACGCCGTCACCTGCTGCTCGGGCTGCTTCTCGGCCTACCGCCGCGAGGCGATCCTGCCGCGCATGGAGTGGTGGGAGAGCCAGACCTTCCTGGGCGTCGAGTCGACCTTCGGGGACGACCGCTCGCTGACCAACTGCGTTCTGCGTGACTGGCGGATCGTCTACGAGCGCAAGGCCGTCTCGCACACCATCGTGCCGAGCACCTTCCGCGCCTTCGTCAAGCAGCAGACGCGCTGGAAGCGCTCCTGGACGCGCGAGTCGCTGCTGGTCGCGCGCTTCATCTGGCGCAAGAACCCGATCGCCGCGCTGTTCGTCTACCTGTCCATCGTGCTGCCGCTGATCGCGCCGGCCGCTGCCATCCACGCGCTCGTCTGGGGGCCGCTGTCCCACGGCGGCGGGCTGCCGCTGATCTATCTCGCCGGGATCTACTCGCTGGCGATGGTCTACTCGCTCTACTACGTCATCTTCGAGGACGAGTACAGCCTCGTCTGGATCTACGGGATCCTGTTCGTCTTCTTCTACCTGGCGATCATGCTGTGGCAGACCTACTACGCGATCGCCACCTGCCGGACGGCATCGTGGGGCACCCGCCCGGCGACGGCCGGGATGGCCGGAGGGGACGCGTGAGCGCCGCCGAGGCGATGACGGGCGCCCCGGGGCAGGCACGCCCCACACGGCCCTCGCTGCGCCGTGCGCTGGCCATGCTGCTGCTGCCCGCCGCCATCATCCCCGTGCCCTTTCTCGGCCCGGCGCTGCTGCGCGCGCCCGGTCATCTCTCGCGCGAGGCCGCGGCCGAGGTCCAGCGCCTCGAGGCTCCGGCCGCCCACCCCCCGCGTGAATGGCTCGTCACCCAGGCACCGGCCGAAGTTCCGGGCATGAGCCCGGCGATGCGCCGCGGGGCCGGTCCCCGCAAGAGGAGGAGCTCCCTGTGATGGCGCGCCCGAGATTGGCGGCGCTGCTCGCGAGCGCAGGCGCGGTGCTGCTCACGGCCGCCACCGCGGGCGCGAGCATGCCCAGAGTGGTCGGAGAGGCGGCCGCCAGCTGCGCCGGGCAGCGGCCCGCTGCGCTGCATCTGAGCCGCGTCTCGGGTCCGCGCGGCAAGCTGAGCTGGCATGCCCCGGCCGGCGGCGGGGTCGTCTACCGCGTCAAGCGCGCCGGAGAGACCGTCGGGCAGACGACCGACCACTGGCTGATCGTGCGCATCACCCCCGGGCGCAAGGCGCTCTACACCGTCCAGGCCCGCTACTCCTCCGGCGGGCGCAACTGCAGCGCGACGCTGCGGGCTGCGCTTCCCTTCCGGGTCCCCGGCGCCGTGGGGCACCTGCGCGTCGTCTCCTACACCCCCGGCGGGGTCGTTCTGCAGTGGCGCGCGGCGCCGCGCGGCGACGCGCCTCTGGAGGGCTACAGGGTGATCCGCGAAGGCGCCGTCGTCGGGCAGACGCACCGGCTGCGCTACGCCATCCGGGTCAGCTCCAGCCGGCGCCAGCACGTCGAGGTGGTGGCCGCCGACGTGGACGGCCATCTAGGTGCCCGCGGCCGGACGCTGCTGGTGTCGGCCCACGGTGGCGCCAAGGGCGCGCTGCCGGGCACCCCCACGGGTCTGGCCTCCTCGGAAATCAGCTCCAACGGCGCGACCATCTCGTGGATACCAGCACAGCGTGGCGCGCTTCCGATCGCGGGCTACCGCCTGTTCCGGGACGGGCGACTGGTCGGGCAGACCTCGGCGAGCTCGATGCGGATCACCTCGCTCAGCTCCTCGCACACCTACCTGATCGCCGTCGCCACGGTGGATTCGGCCGGCCGCGAAAGCCCACAGACAGCGCCGCTGCACCTGTCCCTCAATCACGAGGCGCCCGAGGGTCCGACGCAGCTGGCCGCCCTGCGCGTCACGGACACCTCGGCCACGCTGGCCTGGAACGCCGGGTCCGCCAACGAAGGGACGCTGGTGGGCTACGAGCTGTTCAAGGACGGCGTTGCCGTCGGTGTCATCCACGGCCAGAGCGACACCGTCGCGCTCGCCTCGGCGCGTACCTACACCTTCACGGTCCGGGCGCTGGACTCCGCGGGCGCCCTGAGCGCGCCGGCGCCCAACCTCACGGTCGTCACGACTCACACGCCGCCCTCGACACCGGGCAACCTGGCGGCGAGCTCGGTGACGAGCAACTCGATCACCGCCAGCTGGTCGCCGAGCACGCCTGTCAGCGGGACGATCGTCGGCTACCGGGTGTTCCGCAACGAAGTCCCGGTGGGGCAGACCTCGAGCTCGTCGATGACGCTCGCCAACCTCGCGCCCTCCACGAGCTATTCGATCACCGTCACGGCCGTGGACTCGCTGGGCGCCGTCAGCGAACCCACCGCGCCGCTGAGGGTCCAGACGGCCGAACCGCCGCCGACGCACGGACACGCCCAGGCCTTTCTGCTGGCCTCCACCGACCAGAGCTTCAGCGACTTCGAGGCCCATTACCAGCAGATCGGGGTCGTCTACCCGACCTACTTCGAATGTGGCACCGGCGGTAGCGTGACCGGCAACGACGACCCGCTGATCACCAAATGGGCGCTGGCTCGCAGGGTCGAAGTGCTGCCGCGCCTGAACTGCCAGAACGTGGCCGATGAGGAACAGATCCTGAACGTGTCCTCGGTGCGCACGACGATGATCAACAGGCTCGCCGCGATGTGCAACGAATACGGCTACAGCGGCGTCCAGATCGACTTCGAGGGTGCCCCGCCGAGCGAGCGCAGCGCCTTCACGGCGTTCATCACGATGCTCGCCGAAAAGCTCCACGCCCAGGGGCAGAAGCTCTCCACGATCGTCACCGCCAAGACCTGGAACGTGCCCACCGGGCGCGCCGCGATGTATGACGACGCGGCCCTGGCCGGCCAGTCGGACTACATCTTCGTGCTCGACTGGGGCATTCACTGGACGACTTCGAGCCCGGGCTCGATCGACGAATACCAGTGGTTCAAGAAAGTCGCCGAATACACCTCGACGATGCCCAACCGCGGCAGGTTCACGCTCGGCATGCCCATGTATGGGATCGACTGGGCCGGCTCGGGCGGCCCCACCGACCCGGGCACGCCGCTCGAGTACGCGAACATCGTCGCGCTGCAGGGCCTGTATCCGGGCACCTACGAATGGAACCCGACGGCCTTGAGCCCGCACTACTCCTACGTGGATGCGGCGGGCGTGTCCCACGAAGTCTGGTACACGAACAAGCAGTCGATCGGGCTGCGCGCCGAACTGGCCGTCTCGCTGGGTCTCGGCGTGGGCCTGTGGCGACTGGGCAACGAGGACCAGAACGTCTGGCAACTGCCGCAGCTCGGCGGAGAAGGGTGAGCTCCGCCGGGGCTCCCCGGCGCCCCCGGCTTGGAGCTCTCGGCGCCGCGCTGGTGGTGTGCGCGCTCGGCGGCCTCGCGCCCGAGGCGCTGGCGAGCAGCCCCCAGTCGGCCGTGCCCCAGGTCTTCCTGCTTTCCAGCTCACCGGACTCCTTCGCCGATCTGCAGCGCCACGCAGGCGCCATCGGCGTGGTCTATCCGACCTTCTATGAATGCCGTCCCGGCAGCGGTGCCATGACGGGGACGCCGGTGGCGGCGATCGGCGGCTACACCTCCACCAGGGGCCTGCGTGTGATGCCCCGCTTCAACTGCCAGGACGGCCCCACGGTGAGCCGCATCCTCACCGATCCGCGCCGCCGTGCGGCGACGCTCGCGGCGCTCACGAGGATCGCCGTGGAACCGGGCAACCGAGGCGTCTGCCTGGATCTCGAGAACGACGGCGCCGAGGACCGCCAGGCGATGAGCTCGTTCGTCGCCCGACTGGCCTGGCTGCTGCATCGCCGTCATCGCCTGTTGACGGTCGTGGTCGTGGGCGTCACCCACGATGACCCCGGCCGCTCGACGGGCTTCTACGACGACCGCGCCATCGGCGCCGCCGCCGACCGGGTCTTCGTGCTGGCCTGGGGCACCCATTGGGAAGGCTCGGAACCCGGACCCATCGCGCCGTTGGACTATGTCCGCGGCGTGGCTCGGTACGTGGCCACGCTGCCAAGCGCCTCGCACTTCAGCATCGGCGCGCCGATGTATGCGCTCGACTGGCCCGAATCCTCCAGTGAAGGATCGGCCATGGCCACCCAGTACAACGAAGTTCTGGCGCTGGCCGCGCGTGTCGGCGCCCACCCCCAGCGCGACCCCTCCTCACAGGAGCTGACCTTCACCTACATCGCCGCCGACGGCGCCCGTCACACCGTGTGGTACATGGACGCCCACGCGGTCGACTCGGTGCTCGAGATCGGCCGCCAGGCAGGGCTCGGAGTGGGGCTCTGGCGCCTGGGCTCCGAGGACCAGCGGGTCTGGTCGGCGGGGGTGCTGCGGTGAAAGCCCTGCAGATGGGCTCGCCTTAAACAAGTCGGCCCGCCGAAGCGGGCCGACTCGCCTATCAGGGAACCCTGGAGCGGCTACTTGATGAACAGCATCTCCGAGTACTTGGGCAGCGGCCAGAGGTCGTCGGCCACGATTTTCTCCAGACGGTCCGCGACCTCACGGACATCGTCCATTGCGACGATCACCGAGTCGCGCATGTAGAGGGCCTCCTTCATCGCCGAGTCCTCCGGGTGGTTCTCGTCGAGGTTGGCGTCCTCGAGCTTGATGATCGCGTAGTGGAGCTCCTTGATGACGGGCTCGACCTCGGCGATCAGCTCGTCGAGCTCGGACTCCTTGAGTTCATTGAGGTGCCTGACTGCGGCGGGCAGGATCATGGTCCGCGCGATCGAGGCCGCGGTCTCGGCCTCGATGTTGAGGTTCATGACGTACTGCTCGGTCGACACGTCAAAGCGTGACTCGAGCTCGCGCTTGGAGAGGATTTTGTACTTTTTGAACGTCGCGACGGTCGATTTGTCGACGATCCAGGACAGGGCGTCGGGCGTCGTTTTGAGGTTCGCCAGCCCGCGCTTCTCGGCTTCCTTGTGCCAGGCCTCGGAGTAGCCGTCGCCGTCGAAGACGACCCTCTTGTTGGCGACCCAGGAGTCTTTGACGACGCTCGTGACAGCCTTCTCGAGCGTGGCGCCGGACTTTTTGAGAGCCGTCTCGAGCTTCGCCGCGAGATCGTCCACGGCCTCGGCCACGATCGTGTTGAGAACCGTGTTGGGGAATGCCGGTGCGGCCGTCGAGCCGAGGGCCCGGAACTCGAACTTGTTGCCGGTGAAGGCGAACGGGCTGGTGCGGTTGCGGTCGGCCCCGTGGAGCGGGAGTTTCGGCAGGACGGGTGTGCCCAGGCCGAGGAACGACCCCGGCTTGGAGGGCTGCACCTTGCCCGCCTCGATCGCCGTGAAGACCTTCTCGAGGTCGGTGCCCAGGAAGATCGAGATGATCGCCGGGGGCGCCTCGTTGGCCCCCAGGCGGTGGTCCTGTCCGGCGCTCGCGATCGACGCGCGCAGCAGCTGCTGGTGCGTGTTGACTGCCTGGATCACGGCTGAGCAGAAGAACAGGAACGAGAGGTTCTCCGATGGCGTGTCGCCTGGATCCAGCAGGTTGGAGCCGGTGTCGGTGCCCATCGACCAGTTGTTGTGCTTGCCCGATCCGTTGACGCCGGCGAAGGGCTTCTCGTGCAACAGGCAGACCAGGCCGTAGCGGCGCGCGGTGTTCTGCAGGATCTGCATCGTGATCATCTGGTGGTCGGAGCCGACATTCGAGTTCTCGAAGATCGGCGCCACCTCGAACTGGTTCGGCGCGACCTCGTTGTGGCGAGTCTTGATCGGCACTCCGAGCTTGGCCAGCTCCAGCTCGACCTCCAGCATGAAGGCCAGGACCCGCTCGGGGATCGAGCCGAAGTAGTGGTCGTCTAGCTCGTGACCCTTGGGCGGTTTGGCGCCATAGAGCGTGCGGCCCGTCGTGACCAGGTCGGGACGTTCGAAGAAGTACTGCTCGTCGATCAGGAAGTACTCCTGCTCGCAGCCGGTCGTCGTGAAGACATGCTTGGCGTCATCGACGCCGAGCAGCTTGAGGGCACTGACCGCGGCGCCCGAAAGGGCATCCATCGAACGCAGCAGCGGGATCTTGTTATCCAGCGCCTCGCCCGTCCAGGAGGTGAATGCCGTCGGGATGCACAGCAGCGTCCCGTTGGGGTTCTCGAGGACGAAGGCCGGCGAGGTGGGGTCCCAGGCGGTGTAGCCGCGGGCCTCGAAGGTGGCGCGGATGCCGCCGCTGGGGAACGATGAGGCGTCGGGCTCACCCTGGATCAGCTCCTTGCCGGAGAATTCGGCGATCGCGCCGCCTTCGCCGTCGGGGCCGTAGAAGGAGTCGTGCTTCTCCGCGGTGGAGCCGGTCAGCGGCTGGAACCAGTGCGTGTAGTGGGTCGCACCTTTCTCCATCGCCCACTCCTTCATCGCCTGGGCGACCTGGTCGGCGATCGAGGGGTCCAGCGCCTCACCGCGGGCGAAGGTGGCCTGCAACGCGCGGTAGACGTGCTTCGGCAGCCGGTGGCGCTGCACGGCGGCGGAGAAGACGTTCGATCCGAAGACCTGGTTGCTCTGCAGGGTCAGATCGCTGGTTCCGAGCGCGGATCCGTTGGCACTCCACTGCGCGGCGGTTACGTTCTGCTGGCGGGACCTTGACATGAGGTGACTGATTCCTCCTGGAGATGATGGGGCGCACGACCGCACTCGAGCGCACGACGGAAGCCAATCGTAATGCGACCCGTCTGGCTGGGGATCACCGTCTGGCGAAATCTGGGCCCCGGCGTTTCGACACGCGGCCAAAAGCCCCACGCTCCTACGTGAGGCATAGCGACCTATTACGTTCGGCTTAGATCGCTGGCTGAGTATGACCTCGACAGGAAGTGCCCGCTAATCAAGGACAAAAAGCCCCGGCGACCGTGCTCGCCCTCATGTGCGCCGGCGCAATCGTCGCCGGCGTTCTGCTCGTCGGCACGCCCGAAGCGAGGCCCAGCACCGAGACCCGCCTCGTGACGGCCACCAAGGGTGTTGTGCAGAGCACAATCTCGGGCTCGGGCAACCTCGAGCCGGACACCGAGCTGGACCTCGGCTTCAAGGCCAGCGGAGTCATCCAGGCGATATACGTCACACAGGGCCAGCATGTCCTCGCCGGGCAGTTGCTCGCACGGCTTGACCCGAGGTCCGCCGAAGTGACCCTGCAACAGGCCAGGGCGAGCTTGCAGAGCGCTCGGGCCTCCCTGTCCGAGCTCGAAGAAAACGAAGGCGAAAGCAGCTCTGGCGGCGGGGCGACGGCCAAAGCCGCGACGGCTACGGCCGCAGCCGCGCCCGCCCGGGAAACGGTCACAGCGAGCTCGCCCTCGACGACGACCACGAATACCACGACCACGCCGACCTCCGCCGGCAGCGAAGCATCGACAGCCGGCGAAACGACGGGTTCGAAGGCGTCCGGCAAAGGCACGAGCTCGACCGGCACGGGCGAAGGCTCCAGTGCCTCGGGCAGCGCCGCCGAGAAAACGACCACCGAAGTGAAAACCCAGAGCGCCGCGACCCGCGAAGCGAACCTCTCCTCGGCCAGAGCGGGCATCGCAAGCGATGAACTCTCGGTCAAGAGCGCCGAAGAAGGCCTCACAGACACAAGGCTCTACGCGCCGAGCACCGGGACGCTGGTGACGCTCTCGGGCGAGGTCGGCGAATCGGTCTCGGCCTCGGGGACGAGCAAGGCCGACACCTCCTCGAGCTCCACGAGCTCAAGCGCCACCACGGGTGCGACGGGGGGCGCCGGCGCCTCGACCGGGAGCGCCGGGACCTCCTCCACCGCCAGCACCGGCTCGAGCTCGTCCTTCGCCGTCCTCAGCGACCTCAGCTCGATGGAGCTGGTTGTCGGTCTGAGCGAGTCGGAAATCTTTCACGTCCACGTCGGTCAGCCCGCAACGGTGACCATCGAAGCGCTCGAATCGGCCAAAGTGGCCGCGCACGTGGCGAGCGTGGCGACACTCTCGAGCTCGAGCTCGACGGTCGTCAGCTATGACGTCACGTTCCAGCTCGACCAGACGACGGCCGACCTGCGCCCCGGCATGAGCGCCTCGGCCGAAGTCGTCGTCTCCCAGGCCGAAGGCGTCAACGTGCCGACCAGCGCCCTCAGCGGCGACTCGGTGACGGTCATGCGGGGCGGCAAACAGGTCTCCCAGGCGGTCACGACCGGCCTGGCCGGGAACAGCACGACGATCATCCTCAATGGCCTCAGGGCCGGCGAACAGGTCGTCGAGAAAATCGCCACCACGACCAGCAGCTCGACGAGCGTCACCTCCAGGTTCTCGAAATCCTCCAGCCGCAGCGCGGGCACCTTGGGAGGGTCCCCCGCGGGCGGCTTCACGGGTGGAGGCTTCAGCGGCGCCGGGGGTGGAGGCCCGCCGGGCGCGCCATGAGCGGCCCGGTCAACTCCGGCGGACGGCTGCGCCTCCCTCGCCGGGCGCCAGTCGTGAGGCGCCGCCCGGGGCGGGCGAGCGCCGTCATCGATGTGCTCGATGCGGTTAAGACCTTCTCGCTCGGGCAGGTCCAGGTGCACGCGCTGCGCGGCGTCTCGCTACGGATCGAGCGCGGAGAGTACGTGGCCATCATGGGCAGCTCGGGCAGCGGCAAGAGCACGCTGATGAACATCCTGGGCTGTCTGGACATTCCCACCAGCGGCCGCTACGAGCTCGACGGCACCGATGTCAGCCACCTCGATGCAGACGACCTCTCCGACCTGCGCAACCGCAAGATCGGCTTCGTCTTCCAGAGCTTCAACCTGGTGGCCCGCACGAGCGCCCTGGCAAACGTCGAGCTGCCGCTCGCCTACGCCGGCCTGAACCGTCACGAGCGCCACCTGCGTGCCGAACGCGCACTGGCGGCGGTGGGAATGAAAGCTCGCATGAACCACCAGCCCTCCGAGCTCTCCGGCGGGCAGCAGCAGCGGGTCGCGCTCGCGCGGGCGATCGTCACTAACCCCTCGCTCATGCTCGCCGACGAGCCGACGGGAAACCTGGACTCGCGGACCACCGAGGAGGTGCTGCGGATCTTCGCCCGGCTCAACGGCGAAGGACGCACGATCGTGCTGATCACCCACGAGCCCGAGGTGGCCGAGCAGGCCGCAAGGGTGATCCGCCTGAGCGACGGTGAGATCATCGAGGACACCCGGACGGGCGCCGGCCATGGGTGGCCCGCTGGACCGACGGGCGCCGGCACCTCGGCGACGGCCGAGCCCGGAGCCCTCTGATGGGCATCGAGACTCTGCGAATCGCCTGGGGTGGAATCACCGCCAACAAGCTGCGCTCCGGTCTGACGATCCTCGGCATGACGATCGGAGTCGCCTCCGTGATCGTCCTGATCGCGGTCGGAAACGGTTCCTCAAAGGCGGTCGAGTCGCGGATCCAGAGCCTTGGCACGAACGTGCTGATCGTCAACGCCGGTAGCACCCGGGGCGGGCTGGGTGCAGGCAACTCCTCCTCCTCGTCGATCTCGCTGACACGCGCCGACGCCGGCGCGCTCCAGAACCACAGTGCAGCGCCGGATGTGGTCAGCGCCTCGCCGGTCGTCGATGCCGGCGGGGTGAAACTGGTCTACGGATCGACCAGCTTCGAACCGTCGAGTTTCGTGGGGACGACGCCGTCCTACGTGACGGCTCACAGCTACAAGGTCGCCGAAGGCGAATCCTTCACCGCCAAGGACGTCGCCAACCACCGGCGTGTGGCCGTGATCGGCCAGACGATCGTCGAAGAACTGTTCTCGGGATCGAGCGCCGTGGGACAGTCGATCAAGGTCAACGGCGCCAACTTCACGGTCCTCGGCGTGCTGGCCTCAAAGGGGGCCAGCGGCTCGACCAACGAGGACGACGTCGTGATGGCGCCGATCACGACCGTCCAGGATTCACTGAGCGGCTACGGGGCGCTCAGCTCGATCACCGTCGAGGCCTCCTCGCCGACGACGCTGAACGCGGCCGAAGCCGAGGTCACGCAGATCCTCGAGGAACGCCACAAAGTCAAAGACACCTCCGAACCGGGGTTCTCGATCCTCAACCAGGGATCGCTGATCGAAGCCTCCAGCTCGACCAGCGGCGTCTTCACGACCCTGCTCGGGGAGGTCGCCGCCATCTCACTGCTGGTCGGCGGGATCGGCGTTATGAACATCATGCTCGTCTCGGTCACCGAGCGCACACGCGAGATTGGCATCCGCAAGGCGGTCGGAGCGCGGCGTGCGGACATCCTCACCCAGTTCTTGACCGAGGCGCTGCTCGTGTCGATCTTCGGCGGCCTGCTCGGCGTCGGGGTCGGGATCCTCGCCAGCCAATTTGAAATCGCCGGAGTCAAACCCGTGATCGCCAGCTACTCGATCTTCCTCGCGTTCGGCGCCGCCGCCGCGTCGGGGCTGTTCTTCGGCACCTATCCGGCCGCACGCGCGGCGAGTCTGAGGCCCATCGAGGCGCTGCGCTTCGAGTGAAGCGAGCGCGCTAGGAGAACCACTGATGTCAGAACGCCAAGAGAACACCCAGGACCTCGCCGTTGAGGAACCTCCGCCGGTGCGCGTGGAGGAATCCTGGGAGGACGAGCCCGCGCTGCCTCCTCGCCCCCGCCGGCGGCTGATGACACCTCTGACCGGCTCGTTGCTCGGCGTGCTGCTTCTGGCCCTCGGCTTCATCGGTGGGGTGATCGTGCAGAAGGGCCAGGAAGGCGGCTCGACCTCGGGAGCCAGCGGCGCCGGCGGGTTCGCCTCGCGGCTGGCCGGCCTGAAAGCGGCGAGCCGCTCGAGCACCGGGACGACGGGGGCGGCAGGGACGGGCGGCTTCGGCGCGCCCACGAACGCGACAAGCGGAAAAGTGACCTTTGTCCAGGGCAGGACGCTCTACGTCGAAACAACCGAAGGGACGAGCATCAAGGTGCAGACCTCCGCCACCTCCGCCGTCACCAAGACCGTCAAAGGGACCGTCCACTCGATCAAACCGGGCGAAACGGTTCTAGTGACCGGCAGCAAGGCATCCAGCGGCGCCGTCCAGGCGGAATCGATCCGGGTCGGCTCGACCGGTGCCGCAGGGCTGTTCGGTCGCGCCGCAACGACGGCGGGGAGCACCACCACAGGCAAATCAAGCTCCGAACCGCAGCTCTTCGGGCCCGGCGGCTGACGCCCCCGATCTGACCACCGCACCAACGCAGAAAAGGAAACGAATGAAACTCATCCGCATCAGACGTTCACGGCCGGGGCTCGTGCTCGCGCTGCTACTCGCGGCGAGCCTGGCGCTCGCGGCCTGCGGCTCGTCCTCGAGCTCGACGACGACCGCCACCTCGGCGGCCTCGACGAGCAAAGCGAAAGGCGCCGCTCGCTTCACGGCCCTGCGCGAATGCCTGAAAAAAGACGGCATCGAACTGCCCTCGTTCAAAGCCGCCCAGGCCCGTAAACCGGGCACGGGTGGTCCCGGTGGAGGCGTCTTCGGCGGCGGGGCCCCAGGCGGGGGTCTGAAACTGCCCAAAGGCGTGACCAGAGCCCAGTATGAAGCGGCCCTCAAGAAGTGCGGCGGAGGCTTCCAGCGCGGCAACTTCGGCGGGCGCGTCTCGAGCGCCGCCTACAAGAAGTCGCTGGCCTCGTTCGTCAAATGCATGTCGAGCGACGGCATCACCCTGCCGACGCCCAACACGTCGGGCAAAGGCCCCGTGTTCGACACCAGCAAGGTGAACATCAAAACGGCTCAGTTCAAAACGGCCGAGTCGAAATGCGCGAGCCTGCTGCACTTCGCCCGGCCGGGAGCCGCGGCCGGTGCGGCGGGTGCCTATGGCGGGCCGCCGGCAGGCGCCGGGGCGCCCCCGGCGGGTGAAGGCGCACCCCCGGCGGGTGAAGGGGCGCCCCCGGGCGCCTGATCGTCAGGGAGTCGCGGGCGTCGCCGGATAGGCGCCCGCGACGACCTTGCCGGTCGTCGGGTCGACGTAGGTCGCCGGCGGGGCGGAGGCGATCTGGGCGGTGAAGCGCCCGGTGACGGCGCCCCCGGACTTCAGCTCGGCTTTCGCCTTGCCGGCCAGACCCGCCGAGACCGTGTAGGTAACCGTGTGCTGGCCGGACTTGACCGGCACGACCTTCCAGATGAACGCGGTCGTCTTGCCGGCTGGCAGGGGTCCGAGCGCCCAGGTGTTCACATAGGCGGTCTGGCCGCCGCCGGGGGGGCTGACCTCCTGGCTTTCCACCGGCGGCTTGGCGATCACTCCGGGGCCCTGTTCGATCACCCAGATCGGCCTTTTGTCCGCGGCCAGTTCGGGATAGTTGGAGGCGTAGTCGAAGGAGTTGACCGTGATTGCCAGGTCGGGGACGGCCGTGGTGCCGGTGTTGCGCACCAGCAGCTCCATCCGCGTCTGGCGGGCTACAGCCTGCTTGGCCGGGAAGTGGGCCGCAACGACCTGTACGTGGTAGGTCGCGGACTTTTCGTGTGCGTCCTGGGCGGAGCCGCCGCCGCAGCCCGCGAGCGTCGCGAGCGCCAGCACTCCGGCGCTCAGGCACAGTGGGCGTGCACCACCCGCCAGCGCGACGCGAGCGCGGCCCCGGACTGCACAGAAGAGTCTCCGCCTCCCCCTCACGATCGGGCCACCTTACCAGTGGCGGTGGAGCGCCGGACCCGGCCGGGGCGGGGTTCGACGGTGCAAGTCGGTCGTTGCATGGCGTAGAGTTACCCGGACCACCGATCGCGACCCGGGGAGGGCCGAGGCAGAGATGGTTCGCAGCGTCGCCGAGCGGGCTTTTGTCCCGGCCAGGCACGTCCTCGAGGAATTCGGGGACATGATGATCCTGACGGGCAAGACCATCTGGTCGGCCCTCAGGCCGCCCTACCCCTACGGCGGGGAGTTCGTCTCCCAGTTCCTGTTCGCGCTGCGCCTGTGCTGGTTTCCCCTGCTGGTCTCGACGGTCTGCATCTGTTACGCCGCCCCGGGCCTGCAGGCAGCCAACTTCCTGACGATCTTCGGCGCCCTTGACCGGCTGGGCGGGTTCTTCGTGCTCGGCGCCGTGCGCGAGATCGGCCCGAGCGTGACCGCCATCGTGGTGGCGGGTGTGGCCGGCACGGCCATCACGGCCGACCTCGGCGCGCGCAAGGTGCGCGAGGAGCTCGACGCCCTGCAGGTCCTTGGCGTGGACCCTGTCAAGAACCTGGTCGTGCCCCGCTTCCTGGCCCTGATGCTCGTGACGGGACTGTTTGACATCTACGCGCTGCTGTTCGGGATCTTCGGCGGGATCATCGCCGAGCTCGTCAACGGGCAGTCGCTGGGACCCTTCTGGGCGACGCTGTTCGCCAACGCCTCGACGACCGACCTGTGGGGGTCGGTTCTCAAGACGACCATCTACGGGGCGATCATCGCGATCGTCTGCTGTTACAAGGGCATGGCCGCCTCCGGCGGCGCCGAGGGCGTGGGCCGGGCCGTCAACGAGGCCGTCGTGCTCGCCTTCACGGCCATCTTCTCCTTCGACTACGTCTTCACCCAGACCCTGTTGGCAACACATCCGCAGATCCTGGTCATCAAGTGAACTCGCTGTTCGCCATGCCGCGGGAATGGCTCGAGGCGACCGGGGAGATCGGCCGCTTCACAGGGCAGATCGTCCGCGACGTCTACGGGCTGCGGGTGTTTCGCTTCTTCGGCGAGTCGCTGCGCCAGTGCGGCATCCTGATCGTCGGCTCGACGACGATCATCTGGACGCTGATGTTCATCCTCGGGCTGCAGTGCGGGATCGAGGGTGCCTACTTCACCGCGGCCCAGGGCGCGCCGGCGTACTCGGGCGTCTTCACGGCGTGGTGCGACCTGCGCGAGATCACCCCCTACGCCTTCGGCTACATGATGTCCGCCAAGGTCGGCACGGGGATCGTTGCCGAGCTCGGCGCCATGCGCATCTCCGACGAGATCGATGCGCTCGAGGTGATGGGCATCAACTCCATGACCTTCCTCTGCGCCACCCGCCTGCTGGCCTCGTGGCTGGTGCTGCCGTTCATGTACATGGCGGGCATCGGGGCGGCCTTCCTGGCCTCCTACATCGCGGTCGTCGATCAGATCGGCTACGTCTCCTCGGGTGGCTACTTCCTGATCTTCTGGCAGTTCCAGAATCCACCGGACTTCTTATACAGCCTGATCAAGGCCATGTTCATGGCCACGGCGATCGTGCTGGTGGCCTGTTACTACGGCTACAACGCCAGCGGCGGCCCGGTCGGTGTGGGCAAGGCGACCGCCAAGTCGATGGTGCTAAATCTAGTGCTCGTGCACGTCATCGGGATGCTCGGAACACAGATCTTCTGGGGCGCCAATCCGCGCGCCCCGATCGGGGGCTGAGGATGGCCGACGTGCCTGCAGCGGGCCCCGGCCCATCAGAGGAGTACGCCCACCACCGCGGCCAGGGCCGGCCCGACAGCGAGCCCGACGCAATCGAGTTCATCGACGTCCACAAGACCTTCGGTCGCAACCACGTCCTGCGCGGCCTGAACATGGGCCTGCCGGAGAACAAGATCTCGATGATCCTCGGCCCGTCGGGGACCGGCAAGTCAGTCTGCATCAAGCACATCGTGGGGCTGCTCTACCCCGACCAGGGGGATGTGGTCGTCCATGGCCGCTCAATCCCCAGCCTCCCCGATGCGGAGCTGTTCGACCTGCGCAAGAAGTTCGGCGTCCTGTTCCAGGACGGAGCCCTGTTCGGCTCGATGAACCTGTATGACAACGTCGCATTCCCGCTGCGCCAGCACACCGAGAAGGGCGATGATGAGATCCGCGAGATCGTCGACCGCAGGCTGCGCGAGGTGGGGCTCTCAAACGCCGAGGAGAAGATGCCCAACGAGCTCTCCGGGGGGATGCGCAAGCGTGCCGGGTTCGCGCGGGCGCTGGTGATGGAACCGGACATCGTGCTGTTCGACGAGCCCGACTCGGGCCTCGATCCGGTCCGCACGGCGCTGCTGTGCGAGCTGATCAAGGAAGTCCACGCCGAGAACGGCGGTTGCTATGTGGTGATCACCCACGACATCATGAGCGCCCGCCGGGTGGCCGAGCACATCTCGGTGCTGTGGAAGGGCAAAATCGTCGAATCCGGCCCGGCTGAGGATCTGTTCGCCTCGGAAAACCCGTTCGTACGGCAGTTCCTGTCCGGCGAATCGGCCGGCCCGCTCGGCATGGAGTGACGCCGGTACCGGCGTCGGCCCGCTGAGGGCTCGCTTGAGATGACCGCGCGGCTGCTCTCGACGCTGGCGGGCGCCGCCGCCCGCAGGCCACGGCTGCTGATCGGCCTCGCCGTCCTGCTCGGTCTCGGGGGGGTCGTACTCGCGCTGGGGCTGAAGACGTCGGCTTCCACCAGCACGTTCGTCTCGACCTCCAGCGCCACCTACAGATCGACTCAGACCTTCTACCGGAACTTCGGCGAAGAGCCCGTCGAGGTGCTCGTTCACGAGGACCTGCAGCAGCTGGTCCTGAGCTCGGATCTCGACCGGCTGATCGGCCTGGAGGGCTGCCTGTCCGGAAAAGTGCCCAGGGCCGCACTCCCCGCCGAGGGAGGCGTCGGCGGGCCCTGCGGAAAGCTCGTGCGGTTGCACACCGTCAAGGTGGTCTTCGGTCCGGGCACCTTCCTCAACGAGGCCGCCAGCCAGCTCTCCCGACAGCTGGTGATCCAGAACAAAGCATCGGAAGCCAGAGCGCGAGCGGCCGAACAGTCGATCTACAAACAGGCCATCCGATCGGGCCTCAGCGCCGGGAAAGCGCACGAGCTCGGCCAGGCCGCACGTCGGGTCACGCTGGCCGAACAGCGTTCGCGGATCGTCTCCCTGGCGCTGCAGTACGGACTGACCTCGCGGCCCAGCCTGGAAAACGCCGAATTCCTGACGGATGTCGTCTTCGATCCCGCCAAGCCCGCCGGCACTCCCAAGCAGCGCTTCGCCTATCTGTTCCCCAGCCGCGACACGGCCCTCGTCTCCATCCGTATGCGCCCGGGCCTCTCCCAGGCGCAGCGAAACCAGACGATCGCCGACATCAGGGCAGCCGTGAAGATGACGCAGTGGCATCTGAAGCAGGGCCAGCCATACCTCGTCACGGGCGAGCCGGTGATCGTCTCGGACCTCAGCAAATCGATCAGCAGCTCGATCGAGCTGCTGCTGGTGGCCGTGCTGATCGTCATGGCGCTGACGCTCGGCCTGATCTTCCTCGGCCGCCCGCGCCTGCTGCCGCTGTTCGTGGCCCTGCTGGCGGCGGCCCTGACCTTTGGCGCCCTCTCGCTCCTCGGCGCCTCCCTGACCGTGGCCTCGATCGCCGTCCTGCCGATCCTGATCGGGCTGGCCGTCGACTATTCGATCCAGTTCCAGTCGCGGGTGGGGGAGGAGCTCGAACGCCCAGGCGCCGAAGGCACGGGGACGGGCTGGCGCGAGCGGGCGATCGCGGCCGCTGGCTCAGCGGGCGGACCGACGCTCCTGACGGCAGCTGCCGCCAGCGCCGCGGCGATGCTCGTGCTGCTCCTCTCGCCGGTGCCGATGGTGCGGGGATTCGCCGTGCTGCTGGTGGCGGGTGTCGCGATCGCCCTGCTCTGCGCTCTCACCGTCGGGGCGGCCGTCCTCGGCGTGTTGCCGCGCCGCGCCGGGCCTGCCGCGCCGGCGCCTGCGCTCGCGGGCGGCTCGCTGGGGGCATCCTGGCGCGGGGCCGGCGAGCTACTGCGCGAGAACCCGCTGACGCGGGGTGTCCTCGGCTTCGCCCTCGGGGGGGCGCTGCGCCGTCCCGGCCGCGTCCTCGCCGTGGGGCTGGCGCTGGCCGTGCTGGGCTGGGGCCTTGACACACAGACGCGGGTGGAGACGGACATCACGAAGCTGGTGCCTCAGAGCCTCGGCTCGCTGGCGGCACTGAATTCGCTCGAGCACCAGACGGGCGTGGGCGGCGAAGTGGCCGTGCTGTTGTCGGGCTCGAACCTTGCCAAGGCCTCGACGATCGCCTGGATGACCGAATATCAGGCGTCTGTGCTGCGGCGCTTCGGCTACCGTGAGAACCGCGGCTGTGGCAAGGCCCGGCTGTGCCCGGCCTTCTCGCTGCCCGACCTGTTTCAGACGCAGGCCGCCACGCCGGGGAGCGCGCCGGCCAAACTGACCCAACAGGCAGTGGACGGAGTCCTGCGGACGATCCCGCCCTACTTCTCCCAGGACGTCATCACGGCAGACCGCCGCGTGGCGACACTGTCCTTCGGCATCCGCGAGATGAGCCTGACAGACCAGCAGCGGGTGATCGAACAGATGCGCTCGACGCTGCATCCGCCGCCCGGAGTGAGCGCCACGCTGGTCGGGCTGCCCGTGCTGGCCGCCCAGTCGGGATCACAGGTCGCCGACCCGTGGCGGCGGCTGGAGGCTCTGCTCGTGGGCCTCGCGGCGGTGGCGCTCGTGCTGCTGATCTCCTTCCGCGGCGATCTGCGCCGTTCGCTGGTGCCGCTCGCGCCGATCTTCCTGGCAACCGGCTGGTCGGCCCTGATCCTGTTCGCGGTGCGGGTGCCGCTGAACCCGATGTCGGTGACCCTCGGCGCGCTCGTGATCGCAATCTCGACGGAGTTCAGCGTGCTGATCTCCGAGCGCTACCGCACCGAGCGCCTGGCGGGCGCGGACATCGCGGAGGCGCTGCGCCGCAGCTACCGTCGCACGGGCGCTGCCGTGGCGGCCTCGGGAGTGACCGCCATCGCCGGCTTCGGCGTGCTGACGCTCTCGGACATCCGCATGCTGCGCGACTTCGGCTTCGTGACGCTGATCGACCTGAGCGTCTCGCTGTTGGGCGTCCTCGTGGCGCTGCCGGCAGCCGTCATGATCGCCGAGCGGGCCACCGACCGCACGCCGCGGCGAGCGGCCCGTCGTCCCGGGCGCGCCTTCGCGCCCTCGCGGGCCGGATCCGGGCATGGACCTGCCTGAGCCGGAGGAGGCCGAGCGCGAGACGCCGCGTGGCGCCCAGCCGGCCGAGCCGCCTCGCTACGGGCGCTACGTCGGCCTGCTGGCGGTCGTCATTCTGATCTTCATCACGCTCAACACGCTGTTGACCAAGTCCAACGGCGTCGGCGGTCTCGCGCCCGGTGAATCGCTGCCGGCATTCGCCGTGCCGCTTGTCGAGGGAGACAAAACGGGTGATGCCAACGTCGCCACGGACGGTCCCCATCCCGCCTGCTCGGTGCGCAAACCGGGCGTTCTGAACATCTGCGAACTCTACGAACAGGGTCCCGTCGTGCTGGCGCTGTTCGTCGAAGGCGGCTCATGCCCCAAGGTCCTGTCGGACATGCAGGCGCTGGCGCCGGCGTTTCCGCGCGTCCGGTTCGCCGCTGTGGCGCTCAAGGGCTCGCGCACGGCGCTGCGCAGGCTGATCAGCACACGCGGCCTGAGTTTCCCGGTGGGCTGGGATGACCAGGGCGATCTGGCGGCTCTCTATCGCCTGGCGACATGCCCGCAGATCACGTTCGCGATGCGGGGCGGGACCGTCCAGTCAAAGACGCTTCTCAACCGTCCTTCGCGTGCGACGCTCCGCGTGCGGGTGGCCGAGCTGCTCGCGGCGAGCGAAGGCCAGGGCACCTCGACGGGCACTGCCACCACGCCTGCGACGGGTGGGGCCGGGGGATGAGCGCGCCGGCCGAGGGGTGGCGCTCGGCCGTCCTCGAGCGCGAGCTCCCCGGCCTGCTGCTGATCGAGTCCGAGGTCCGCGTCGGGCGTCCAGGCCCGCTGACCGGCGATTCCCCACCGGACGTCGAGGCGCGGCTGCGGGAACTCTCGAGCCGCGTTCGCGGCGCCCGTGCGATCGGCATCCGTACCGAGCCCGTGCCGAGCGCCTACCGGGTCTTCTTCCGTCACATCGGCCTCGACCCCGACGTCGAGCGCACTCCGGTCGAGGCGGCCGTGCTGGAGCGGATGCTGCACGGAGGCTTTCTCAGCGGAGGGATGCTCGAGGACATCCTGCTGATCGCTCTGATGGACACGGGCGTACCCGTCTGGGCACTGGACGCGGCGGGCGTCGAGGGGCCGCTGGGGATCCGCCCGAGCCTTGAGGGCGAGCCGCTCGGGCGCTCGAAGGACCCGCCGTTGCTGCCCGACGGGAGGCTGGTCGTCGCGGATGCCTCGGCGGCTCTTGCACCGCTGTTCGGTGAGTGCGCTCCGGGCCACCGGCCCGGTTCGCGCAGCGAGCGTCTGAGGCTGTTCGCGCTCCAGGTCCCGGGGGTGCCGGCGCTGTATGTCGAGGAGGCGCTGTGGAGCGCCGCCAGCGCGCTGGAGTCGCCCTGAACGGCTGTCGGGCGCGGGCTTGCGCTGGTAGACTCAGCACTTCGAGTCTGCCGCAGGAGAGAGGGTCTTGGCCCAGCACGAGCAGGTTGTCGATCGCGGAGCTTTGCCGGTCGGGGGCTCCCAGGCCGGAGTTGGAGTTTCCTCGGCTCCGGGCGAGCGCGGCGCGCGCGAGACGTTGCGTGCACAGATCGCAAAGCTCGAGGCAGAGCTTTCGCAGATGGTCACCCAGCGCTTCCCCTTCATCGCCGCAGGGTCGGCCGGGGCGCCGGTGTCCGGTCCGCGACTGCCGGACCTCGAGGAGCTCGAGCAGACCCGCGACCGCCTCGCGGGCCGCCTCTCGGAGCTGAGCTCGCTGGCGGCACTGCG